>WGML01000012.1 GCA_016125045.1 bacterium | reverse complement strand
GTGGGCGAGGATGGTTTCGGCGACCTCCCTTGGGGCGTCGGTCTGCTCGGCAAGCCAGACCCGCAGGCTGGTGCGGAAGCCGTGCGGCCGGGCCTCAAGGCCTGCGCGGCGCATGAACATCGACAGCGTCATGTCGCTGATCGCTCCCCCTCGCGCCCCCGGGAACAGAAGCCCGCCTCGCGCCGCGCCCGACGCCGTGCGGACGATGTCGGCGGCCTGCGTCGACAGCGGAACGCGGAAGTCGCTCGACTGTCCCACGCGCCCCTTCATCACCTCGACGGGAACCGTCCAGACCATGGCGTCAAGGTCGACCTGGTCGGCCCGGATGTGTCGCACCGGCGCTGACCGCATGCCGGTGAGGATGAGAAGCCGGAGCGCGAGATGCGTCGGAGTCTCGGCGTCGAGCGAGGCGTAGAACGCCGGAACGTCGGACCAGGGCAGGGCGGGGATATGGCGAACCCGCTGGCGGGGCGCGCTCCTTAAGTTTTGGGCGAGCTTCAGTCTCGTCTCCGTCCGTCCAGAAATGCACGAACCGCTGCGAACACCTCATGAAACATCTCCGGCGTCAGACGGCCGGTATTCGTGTTGTATCGAGAGCAGTGATAGCTATCGAAGAGTTCGACCGGGCGATCGCCCACAAACAGGGAATGCCGGACGCCGTGTCCGAATGTGTGATCGGCCAACCGGCCGCCAAGGGCTCGGATCACCGACTCATGAGCGATGCGGCCGAGCGCAACGATGGCTGCGACCCTCGGCGTCGTTTCGAGCCTCGCCTGAAGGAACGCGCGACAGCTCGCGATCTCTGCGCCCGTCGGCTTGTTCTCGGGCGGCACGCACCGGACGGCGTTCGTGATCATGGCGTCGACGAGGGCGAGGCCGTCATCGGGTCGAGCATCATACCGCCCCTCGGAAAAGCCATGGGCGGCGAGCGTGTCGTAAAGCAGATCGCCGGCAAAATCGCCGGTGAAGGGGCGCCCGGTCCGATTGGCGCCGGTGACGCCTGGTGCGAGTCCGACGATCAAGAGTTGCGCCGACACGTCTCCAAACGAGCCGACAGGCTTGTTCCACCAGTCGGGATGGGCGGATCGGTTCGCCGCCCGGTAGTCGACGAGTCTCGGGCACAGCGCGCAGTCGGCGGAGGGTTCAGGCGACCCGAGCCCGGCGTGCGCGCGCTGTTCCAGGGTCAACGCTCGTCGTCCTCGTCGTCATTCGCTTCTCCGGCCCGACTGTCGGGAGCCGCTCCCTGTCTGGGCGGGCGACCAACAAGGTCGGCGAGGTCGGCAAGTTCGATGAAAGTATCGGCGGCGCGACGAAGCTCGTCTGCGATCATCGGCGGCGAGGTTTCGATCGTCGAGACAACGGACACGCGCGGCCCGATCTCCTGCACGGCCTGCACGGCCCGTGTCAGATCTCCGTCGCCTGAGAACAGCACGATGTGGTCGAGCTTGGGGGCGAGGTTCATCATGTCGACCGTGATCTCGACATCCATGTCGCCCTTCACGCGCCGGCGACCAGTGGCGTCGGTGAACTCGCGCGCGGCTTTGGTCACAACCTTGAAGCCGTTGTACTGTAGCCAGTCGACCAGCGGCCGAATGGGCGAATAGTCGTCATTCTCGACCAGCGCCGTGTAGTAGTAGGCGCGTTGCAGCCGTCCGCGCCGACGGAACTCTTCCAGCAATTTGCGATAGTCGATCTCGACCCCGATCGCTTTTCCCGCCGCATAGAGATTGGCTCCGTCTATGAACAGAGCGAGCTTTTCATCCTTGTAGAAGGCCATTCGTCCGCCTTTGGAGTAGAGTTCCGCGCGCCGTCGCCACGGGTCGCCGCTGCGGTCAAAGATAAGAGTTGGTCGGCCCCGCCTTAACGAGTGCGTCACCCCGTTGGCAAGTCCGAACCGCCGTCACAGTCTTCGTTCTGCTTTCAACGGCCGGTCCTACCTGACAGTGGAGCTGCTGAAAGCTGTTCGGGGCGGGCTTAAACGTCAGTCAAGGGCGCAGGAGCCTGAGCGGAATGGAAGCTGCTTTCTGTCTCCACGGGGGCCCGCCGCGCTCCCCGGAGGTCGACGTCTGGCTCGATTTCAACCGAAGCACCGGCCCCGGCGTCACCGCGCTGCTGCATGATGGTCGCCCGACTGCGTGCGCCATGTCAGATAACGTGCCGGTCCGCCGGTGAACGCGGAGGCCGTCGCTGCGCTGATCGCCGCGGTGCATCGCGATGCGTGCGACGCGGCTGGGCTCCTCTGATCGGAGTATCGCCGCCGAAGATGCACACTTAGTCCTCTTTCTCTGTTGCAGTGCAGCGAAACGTGCTTTAACTGGTGGTTTGGCAGGAGAATTAGATGGCGCGCGTCACGGTAGAAGACTGCATCCAGAAAGTTCCGAACCGTTTCCAGCTGGTCTTGCTGGCGTCGCACCGGGCGCGGGTCATTCGCGCCGGTTCGCATATCACAGTTGACCGGGACAACGACAAGGATCCTGTCGTCGCGCTGCGTGAGATCGCCGAGGAAACCATCGACCTTGATCTCGTTCGCGAGAGCTTCATCAACGACCTGCAGGAAATCCGGCCCGACGAGGAGGCCGAGCGCGAAGCCGATCGCCGCGCGCTGGTCGCTGCCCCTGCGGCGTCCGAGGAAGAGGTTCTGCGGGCCTACCAGGTAGAACTCGAAACCGTTCGCGAAGAGCGTTACTGACGGTCAGAGGGTCATGGGCGACGGCGCGTCTGACATCGCGACACCCCCTGGCGCCGCCGCACCCTCCTCACCCTCGCGTTCGCGCGGGTTCCTGCGTCAATACGAGCTTGTGGCGCGCGTGCAGGCCTATCAGCCTGACGCGGATGAGGACGCGCTCAATCGCGCGTACGTATTCGCCACCCTGAAGCACGGCGCCCAGCTTCGACATTCCGGTGACCCATACTTCGCCCATCCGGTGGCGGTCGCTGGGCTCCTGACCGAGCTTCGGATGGACGAGGCCACCATCATCGCGGGGCTTCTGCACGATACGGTCGAGGACACCGACGCGACCATAGACGAGGTCCGCTTGCATTTTGGCGATGAGGTTGCCGATCTCGTGGACGGCGTCACCAAGCTGCCGCGCATCTCTGGGGACGAACCTAAGCACAAGCAGGCGGAGAACTTCCAGAAGTTCATCCTCGCAACGACGCGCGACATACGCGTTTTGATCGTTAAGCTCGCCGACCGCCTGCACAACATGCGCACCATCGACTTCATGCCGAAGCCTGAGAGCCGGACGCGCATCGCCAGGGAAACGCTGGAGATCTACGCGCCTCTCGCGCGCCGGGTGGGGCTCACCGTGTTTGCCACGGAGCTCGAGGACATCGCCTTCCGAATTGTCAATCCCGAAGCCTGCGCCGCGATCGAGAAAAGGCTCGCGGAGATGGTTGCGGACAGCGAGACCGATCTTGCTCACATTGAGGACGATATCCGCCTGGTCATGGTTGCAAGCGGCGTCCACGGCGAACTCAAGGGGCGGATGAAGAAGCCTTACTCGGTCTGGCGCAAACTCGAAATGAAGTCGATTTCGTTCAAGGACCTCGGCGATGTGTTCGCGTTCCGCCTCGTGCTGCCGACGGTCGAGGACTGCTATCGTGCGCTCGGCGCGGCGCACCGTGAGTGGGCCGTGTTGTCCGACCGTTTCAAGGACTACATCTCGGTGCCCAAGCCGAACGGCTACCGATCGATACACACCACCTTTCTCGGGCCGGGAAACCGCCGCATCGAACTCCAGATTCGAACCGCGGAAATGGACGATATCGCGGAGCGCGGGGTCGCCGCTCACTGGACCTACAAGAATGCGTCCTATGGCTTCGACGCTGAGGCGGCCCGCGCCGGCGGACTCGACGCCCAGGGCGAGCTTCGCGGATTTGCCGACATGCTGGCGCACGGTGCGGAACCGGAGGAATTCCTCGAACACGCCAAACTCGAAATGTATCGTGAAAGCGTCTTCGTCTTCACGCCCAAGGGGCGCCTGGTAAAATTGCCCGCCGGGGCGACCCCGCTCGATTTCGCCTATGCGGTCCATACCGAAATCGGCGACACCTGCGTCGGGGCCCGCATCAACGGCGTGGAGCGTCCGCTGCGCATCGCGCTGGAGAACGGCGACGTGGTGGACATCCTGCGCGGCGCGAGAGCCGCGGCCCATCCGCATTGGGAGGGGCTCGTCGTCACCGGACGCGCGAGATCCGCCATCCGCCGGCTGACCCGAGCGTCAGAGCGCCAGGAACTTGAAGCGCTGGGGCGACGACTGCTTGGCAACGCCCTGAAACGTGTGGGGCTCGCCCCGGACGACATCAATGAGCCTGAGATCGCCCACAGGGCTGGGCACGCCCACTTCGAGGATTTGCTGGAAGCCATCGGCCGACGGCGGGTCAGTACAGCGGACGTGATCGCGAAGGCTTTCCCCGGCGTCCAGGACCCTGCGCGCGCGGTTGAAGCTGCGGACGTGGTTCCGCTGCCAAGCCTGGTCGTCGGGGCGGACCTCACCGCAGGCGTCACTCTGAAGCTCGCCGAGTGTTGTTCGCCGCTGCCTGGCGATCGGATCGTGGGCGTTCATCTGCCCGAGCGGGGGATCGAGGTGCACACCATCGATTGCCAGCGCCTCGCGGATTTCGACACGGCGAACGACCCCTGGGTGGACCTGCGATGGAAGCCGGCAGGACCCGGAGAGACCCTCGCCGTCGGCCGCATTCGCGTGACCACAGCCAATCGCCGCGGAGCCCTCGCGACCTTGTGCAAGGCGGTCTCCGACGCCCAGGCCAACATCGTCAACGTGAAGACGGTCAAGCGGTCGGCCGACTTCTTCGACTTCGACTTCGACGTCGAGGTGGAGGACGCCAAACGCCTGACCCAGATTGTTGCGGCGCTGAGGGCGCTCTCTGTGGTTGACTCAGCTGACCGCGTCCGCGGATGAGCACCTGTCGCGATCCTGCGCCCGACCCGCGTTGAAAGGCTGGCCATGTCCCCTGAAACCATGACCACGGCTGATGTGCTTCACGCGTTTCGCAAGGCCGGCGCCTTGCTGGAGGGTCATTTCATCCTTTCATCCGGTCGCCGCAGTCCGGTGTTTCTTCAAAAGGCGTTCGTATTCGCCGATCCCGCCACGTCCGAGCGGCTCTGCCGTGCGCTGGCGCAGCGCCTAAAAGACAAATTCGGGAAGATCGATGTCGTCGTCGGCCCCGCCGTCGGCGGCATCATACCGGCTTACGAAACCGCAAGATGGCTCGGCGCGCGCGCGATCTTCACGGAACGCGATGCTGGCGTGATGACGCTTCGGCGCGGCTTCTCCATTCCCGCTGGCGAGCGGGCGGTCATCGTGGAGGACATCATCACGACCGGCTTGTCATTGCGTGAAACAGCGGACGCCTTGCGGAGCCAGCCGGGCGCAGTCGTCGGCGCCGCCTGCATCGTAGATCGGTCGGGCGGGCGGGCGGACATTGGATTGCCTCTGGTTGCGCTCGCGGCGGTCGACTTTCCTGACTATGCCGCCGACGACCTGCCGCCGGAATTGGCGGCCATCCCCGCCGTCAAGCCGGGTAGCCGGAGCCTTTAGATGCCGCTCGAACGCGCCCGCCTCGGGGTCAATATCGATCATGTCGCGACCATCCGGAACGCCCGGGGCGGCGGACACCCCGACCCAGCGCGCGCGGCCGCCATGGCGCAGGCCGCCGGGGCGGACGGCATAACCATCCACCTGCGGGAGGATCGCCGGCACATCCGGGACGCCGATCTTGCGGCTGTGCGCGCCGCTGCGACCCTGCCGATCAATCTTGAGATGGCGACCACCGAGGAGATGCTCGACATCGCGCTCGCCTATCGCCCCGCGGCGGCCTGTCTGGTCCCGGAGCGACGGGAGGAGCGCACCACGGAAGGCGGGCTCGATGTCGCGCGCCTCCACAATCATGTTGCTCCGTTCGTGACCCGGCTGAAGGAGGCCGGAGTGCGGGTGTCCCTGTTCATCGAACCGAACCGCGTGCAGGTTGCCGTCGCCGAGGCGCTCGGCGCACCCGTGGTCGAACTTCACACGGGTCGATATGTCGAACTCTGCTTTGCCGGCGATCGGGTCGCCGCGGACGAGGAACTCGCACGGCTGCGAGACGCCGCGGCGGAGGGCGCGAAGCGCGGCATCGAGATCCATGCGGGTCATGGGCTCACATATGACACCGTCGGTGCGGTGGCTGGCATCCCGGAGGTTCGCGAACTCAACATCGGACACTTCATCATGGGAGAGGCGTTGTTTGTTGGCCTTGAGGCGGCGGTGCGGCGGATGCGGCGCGAGATCGACATTGCGCGCGGATTTTCCGCGGCATGATCATCGGCTTGGGGCAGGACACCTGCGACATCCGCAGGATCGAGAAAACGCTGGAGCGGTTCGGGGACCGGTTTACCCATCGTGTGTTCACGGATATCGAGCGCGGCGTCGCCGATCGCAGACGAGAGCGCGCCGCCACCTATGCAAAACGGTTCGCCGCGAAAGAAGCCTGTGCAAAGGCGCTCGGCACCGGTGTCCCGCGCAGGGGCGTGAAATGGCGCGACCTCGGCGTCGTCAACCTGCGATCCGGGCGGCCGACGCTCACTCTCACCGGCGGCGCTGCGCTGCGCCTGGATGAGATCACCCCGGCCGGGACGGCGGCGACGATTCACCTCACAATCACGGACGAATATCCCTATGCGCAGGCGCTGGTGATCATCGAAGCGATGGTGAACGAGTCACCGGCGGGTTTGCGATGAAACCCAATTCCAGCCTCACCGGGAAGCGCCGCAAGAACAGATCCCGGGGCGCGCTGTCGCCTCCGGCGCTGGAACGTGGGGCGCGCGAAGCGGTTGAGGCGGCGATCGGACGGCGATTTTCGGATCCGGCCGGGCTCGACCGCGCAATGACCCATCGCAGCAGCGCCGCCGGGCGACCCGCGGACTGGAGCAATGAGCGGCTTGAGTTCCTGGGCGATCGTGTGCTCGGGCTCGTGGTGGCTGAAGCATTGTTCCAGCGTCATGAAGGAGAGCGGGAAGGCAAGCTGGCCCTCAGGCTCAACGCGCTCGTGAACCGCGACGTGTGTGCAAGAGTTGGTCGCGCCGTTGGTCTCGAGACCTACGTTCTGGTGGACCCCGCCGAACGCTCGCCGGAGGGCGAGCTGAAGGCCTCCATCCTCGCCGACGTGACCGAGGCGGTCATCGGCGCGGTCTATCTTGACGGCGGATACCAGGCCGCCCGGACGTTCGTGCTGAAGGCCTGGAAGGCGGAATTCGCGGCGCTCGGCCGGCAGCCGGCCAAGGATCCGAAATCCGAACTGCAGGAGTGGGCGCAGGCCGCCGGCAAGCCCACGCCGGTCTACGCAATCCTGCGGCGGTCCGGCCCCGATCATGCGCCGGTCTTCGATGTGGAGGTTCAGGTTGACGGCCTCGCAACTGTATCGGGTCTGGGCGCGACCAAGCAGGACGCCGAACGCGCGGCCGCACGCGCGCTCCTCGATCACGTAGCTGCGCTGGAGGTGCGTGGATGACACGGTCGGGATTTGCAGCAGTGATCGGCGCGCCCAACGCTGGCAAGTCCACGCTGGTGAACCGGCTGGTTGGGTCAAAGGTGTCGATCGTCACCCACAAGGTTCAGACAACGCGTTTTCCCATTCGCGGCGTCATGATGCATGGCGCCACCCAGATCGTTCTCGTCGACACGCCCGGGATATTCGAACCGCGTCGCCGCCTTGATCGGGCGATGGTGCGTTCCGCCTGGATGGGGGCCGATGACGCCGACGCAATCGTGCACCTCGTCGATGCGCGCGCCTGGACGCCGGGACGCGATGGCAAGGACCGAGCGCCGGAAGACGATGTGCGCATCATCGCCAGGTTGAGGGAGCTTGCAGCGGGACGAGCGCCGACCGCGGTGCTCGCGGTCAACAAGGTCGATCTGGTCGAGAAATCCCTGCTCCTCGCCGTCGTCGAGCGCATCGTCCGCGAGGCCGTGCATGCGGACGTGTTTCTGATCTCCGGTCTCACGGGCGATGGCGTCGATGCGCTCGCGGACCATCTCGCGGCGAGAATGCCCGAAGGCCCCTACCTATTTCCTCCGGATCAGGCGGCGGACATGCCGAGTCGCCTGCTCGCGTCGGAGATAACGCGCGAGAAGCTTATGCTCCGGCTGCATCAGGAACTTCCCTACCAGCTCACTGTCGAGACCGAGAGCTGGACGCCCCATGACGATGGATCGGTGCGCATCGATCAGATGATCTATGTCGCGAGGGAGGGCCACAAGCGCATGGTGCTGGGCAAGGGTGGGCAGGCGATCCGGGATGTGGGTGTCGCCGCTCGCAAGGAGATGACCGAGGCGTTCGGCCGGCCGGTTCATCTCTTCACCCGGGTCAAGGTGTCCGAGCGATGGCTGGACAGCCGCGAGCGATTCACCGCGATGGGGCTCGATTTCGATGTCTGACGGGCGCAACCGGTCGGCGTTCAGGGTTTTTGCAGGACGAAGTGCCCGACGTCGATGCGGCCGGTTTTGAAACCCGCTTCGCAATACGCGAAATAGTAGGTCCAGAGCCTACGAAAACGTTCGTCGAAACCGAGCGTGCGAATGTCCTCCCAGGCGTCATGGAACCGCTGGCGCCATTCGGCGAGGGTGCGGGCGTAGCTCTGACCGAATGTATCGGGCGGCGACAGGGCGAGCCCCGCGCGGCGCGCCTCCCGGCCAAGGCGCTCGATTGACGGAAGCATCCCGCCCGGAAAGATGTACCGCTGGATGAAGTCCGGGCGAGCCCGGTAGTTCTCAAACAGGTTGTCGTCGATCGTGATCACCTGCAACGCCGCCCGGCCGCCCGGTTCGAGCACGTCGGCCACTTTCGAAAAATAGGTCGGCCAGTATCGTTCGCCGACGGCCTCGAACATTTCGATCGAGGCCACGCCGTCGAATCGACCCTCGACGTCGCGGTAGTCCTTCAGTTGGATGTCGACGCGGTCGGCGAGCCCGGCCTCGAAGATGCGCTGCTTTGCGAACGCATACTGAGCGTCAGAAATGGTCACGCCCGTGACGTGAGCCCCATAGTGCTTTGCAGCGACCTCCGCGAACCCGCCCCAGCCGGAACCAATCTCAAGCACCCGCGCCCCTTCCTTCAGTTCGAGGTGTTGGGCGATCGCGCGGTACTTGGTCAGTTGGGCCTCTTCAAGCGCCTGGTCAGGGGTTTCGAACCGCGCGGATGAGTAGGTCATCGAGGGATCCAGCCATCGCGAATAGAACGCATTTCCGAGGTCGTAGTGCGCGAGAATGTTGCGCTTCGATCCGCGCTTCGAGTTGCGTTTCAGGCCGTGTCGAATGGTGTTGGCGAGCTGGGAGAACGCGTTGCCCTCGCCGAGCGGGCCTGCGTCCTCGAAATTGCATGTGAAGTATTCGAGCACGGCGGTCAGGTCCGGCGTCTCGAACTGGCCGTCCATATAGGCTTCCGCAAACCCGATGTCGCCGCGGGCGAGAACGCGGCGGGCGAACGTCGGATCCTTGACGACGATTTCGCCGTGCGGGCCAGCTTCCCGCCCCTCCGACCGCAGCACCCGTCCATCCGCCAGACAGATATCCAGCCGTCCGCGCTTGAGGCGCGCCGAGATCGCTGCCGCCAACCGCATGCTGGTCGGGACGTTCTTGAGCGACATGGCCGCTCCCGGCGTCATCATCAGGATGGTCTTGTCCATGGATCTCTCACTGACTCTCGTGCGGCCTCTCGTCCGGAACGGGCGCGACGCGCCCCTCGGCGAGGGTCGTTTTATGTTCACTCGGGTCCGGCTTGTCGCGATACCGTGCGCCGCGCAAAAGCAGGAGCAAAGCCTGCCAGTGAATCGCAGCCATCACTCCGAGACCGGAGAGCGGCATGCGCGCCAGCAGGCTCAAGGCGCTCCCTGTCGTCAGCGGTCGTCGCCTCGCAACGAGGCTCGCGATGTGTTCGCGTCCGTCTGGAGCGACGTTCTCGACAATCAGATGCAGTTTATCGTCTGGCGGACGGAAGGTGAAGCGATACCGGCCAGACACGTCGAAGAAAGGCGAGACGTGCAGCGCCTTCTGCGCCGTGTTTCGAACGCCGCTTCCATCCAGCGGCGAGACATAGGAGTGGCTTTCGCCGAACGTGTTGTGCACCTCATAGATCACAGCTCTTGGTTCGCCGTCGGGCGTTGCGGCGCACCAGAGGGAGATCGGCGAGAAGCCGTATCCGAGCACTCGGGGAAAGGCGATGAGCCGCAGAACCAGTTCTTCCGCCTCGACGCCGGCCTCCCGCAGCCGAGCCTCCGCCCACGCTCGCAGACGCGCGCCGGGCCGTCGCTCGCCATGATCGCGCTGCCTGAAACTTATGGGGCGGGCTCGGTCGACGCCGAAGAGGGGAGTTGACCGGGCGGCGGCGTCGAGTTGATCGATGTCGATGTCGATCATCGCGATGCGGTGAGAGAAGGAACGACGGAAAGGCGTCTCGCGTACATGCACCGTACGGCCGACATAGAGCTGGATGGGCGCGGGCTGGATCATGAACTGCTCGCCGCAAGCCTCAACGCGGGTGCGTCCGCGGCGGGTTTGAACTCGTTGCGAAGCACCGCCGCCCACGGCGCCCGGCCGCCGATTGCATAAGCCGCCTCCACGCCCGAGCGAAGTCCGGCCTCATGGAAGCCGTCGCCGATCCAGGCGCCGGCTAAATAGAGCCCGTCATCTCCCTGCAGGCGCGTGATCTCGCGGCGTGCAGCTCCCGACGCGGCGTCATACATCGGGTGATCGAACGCCCATGACCCGAAGGTAAGAGACTCCGCGGGCGGGCGGGCGGGGTTGAGCGTGACGAACAGAGGCTTGTCGGACGGAAGCTTCTGCAGCCGGTTCATCCAGTAGGTGATGCACACCCGATCGTCGGCGCCCTTCAGGACGTTCCACGACGCCCAGGCCGCGCGGCGCCTGGGCATCAGCGACGGATCGCGATGAAGATAAGCGGTGTTCGGCGAGAAGCGGATCGAGCCCAGCGGCATGCGTTGCGCCTCGAACTCGGTGGCGAGGATGTGTCGGCTCTGGTCTGCGTGGGAAGCGAGCACCGCGGCGTCGAACGCCTGCGTTCCGCCCTGCATGTCGGTGACGGTCAGTCCGCCGTCAGGTCCGCGGGACACCCTCTGCGCGCCAGAGCCCACCCGAATCCGGTCGCCCAGCTCGGCTGCGAGCTTGTTCACATAGTTGCGGCTGCCGCCCGCGACTGTGCGCCAGATGGGGCGATGAGCGTGCATCAGGCGATGGTTTTCAAAGAACTGGAGCAGGCTCTCTGCTGGATAGCTCAGCATCTCGCCTTCCGGCGTCGACCAGATCGCCGCCCCCATGGGCAAGAGATAGTTCCGCCGGAAGGCCTCGGAGAAGCCGTGCCGGTCCAGGAAGACGCCGAGGCTCATCTCCACCGCTTTCGCGCGCTCTTCCGGGCGCCGGCCAACCTTGTTGAAGCGGAGGATTTCAAGGAGAAGACCGATGAACTCACGGTTCGCCAGATTGCGCTTCCAGGCGAACAGGCCTGCAAGGTCGGACGACCACTCGAACCCGTCCGGGTCGGACACGGCGAAGCTCATGTCGCTGGCGATCGTCTTGACCCCAAGCGAGTCCAGCATCCCGGTGAGGTTCGGGTAGTTCAGCTCGTTGTAGACGATGAATCCGATATCAACCGCGACCGGGGTTCCAAGATAGTCGATCTCCACCGTGTGAGCGTGACCGCCGATCCGCGGCTCGCGCTCATAGACCACCACGTCCGCTGCATCCTTCAGGAGATACGCGGCGCCAAGCCCAGACACGCCGGCGCCGATCACGGCCACGCGCTTTCTTGGGAGTGTCATCAGGCGGATCCTTCCAGAGACGCTCTATCCGTCTTCAGTTTTGCGAATGCAGCAAGCGCTCTTTGTCGCCCGTGCGCCAGATCAACGATCGGTGAAGGGTAGTCTCCGAGTAAAATCGTCGCCGGGTCATGGATCGTCTTCGCGGGAAGGTCGCGCAATTCGCTCACCCAACGCCGAACATAGACCGCGTCGGGGTCGAAGCGTTCCCCCTGGAGCGAGGGGTTGAAGATCCTGAAATACGGAGCTGCGTCCGCGCCCGAGCCGGCGACCCATTGCCAGCTCGCCGCATTGTTGGCTTCGTCCGCGTCGACAAGCGTGTCCCAGAACCAGTTTTCGCCGACGCTCCAGTGCACCAGCAGGTGTTTGGTGAGGAACGACGCGGCGATCATCCGCACGCGATTGTGCATCCAGCCCGTGGTCCAGAGTTCTCTCATGCCTGCGTCGACGATCGGGACGCCTGTACGTCCGCGTCTCCAGGCTTCGATCTCAGCTTCGGGAGACCGCCAGGCGATATCATCGAACTGACGTTTCCAGCTTCGGCGAGTCATCTCCGGGTCGTGAAACAGGAGGTGTTGCGAAAAGTCGCGCCAGGCGAGTTCCGAGAGAAACTTTTCCACGTCGCGCTCATTTGCGACGCCGGACTCTACCGCCGCGCGGGCGGAGCGCCACACCGCCCACGGCGAGACTTCGCCCCAGCGCAGATACGGGCTCAGTCGGGAGGTGCTCTCGATATCGGGTCGGTTGCGCTCATCGGAATAACCCTTGAGCCCGGTCGCGACGAAAGCCGAGAGCCGTTCCCGCGCCGCTGGCTCTCCCGGCGTCCAGCTTTGGTGCAAACCAGCGGACCAGTCGGGGGCGGAGGGGTGGAGCCCCCAACCCTTCAGAACGTCCGAACGCGCCGCGGCCGAGAACAGTCGGTCAGGCGGGGGAAGAGGTCCAGGGTCGACCGCCTGCGCCTTCAGCGCGCGCCAGAAGGGAAAATAGACCTTGTAACCGCCGCCGGGGGCGGGCGACATCGCGAAGGGTTCGATCAAGGTCGCCGCATGAAAGCTGTCGCAGCGCACACCCTTGGCCTGCATGTCCGTCTTGATCGACTGGTCCACGAGGCGCGCGCCCGAATACCTCCGGTTCCAGACGATACGGTCCGCTCCAACCTCTGTGACGAGGTCAGCCAGCACTTCGGCGCTCGGGCCTCTTCGAAGCGTTAACGTCCCGCCAAGGTCAGCAACGGCGCCGCCTAACGACCGGAGCGATTTGTCGAGCCACCAGCGGGCGGCGCCCCCGAGAGGACGCACGCCGTCCGTCTGGTCGTCGAGAATGTAGAGCAGGACCAGCGGAGCGCCTGAGTGCGCGGCCGCATCGAGCGCCGGATTGTCGTGAAGACGAAGATCGTCTCGGAACCAAACGATCGTGGGGGGAAGGGACAAAAGGCGCCTCGACACTGAAGCGCGGTTCGACCACGCCGGAGACAAGGCTTACGCGATGCGCAAAACGCCGGATCAACACCCCCGGCGCCCGTAACTGGCGGAATCGTTGCATGATGAGCAGCGCCGACCGGCCCGCTGGAGAATTCTGCGCGTGAAAAAGCTTGTCTTCAATGGCCGGTTTCTGGGGGCGCCGGCCTCCGGTGTGCAGCGCGTTGCGGGCCGGTTGATCGCGACCCTGGCCGACCGCTTGTCAAAGGATCCAGCGCTCGCCGCCCGCTATTCGATGCGCATCATCGCGCCGAAGGGAACCTCGCCATCCGCGGACCTCGCATCGATCCCGTTCGCGACGGGCGGGCGACTGCCAGGTCAGCTCTGGGAGCAGTTCGAACTGCCTCGCCTCGTTCGCGATGACGAATTGCTCGTCAATCTTTGCAACCTTGCACCCCTGTCGATGCGTTCGGTCACGATGATCCACGATGCGCAAGTGTTTGAATCGCCACAATCCTACAGCGCGGCGTTTCGCGCGTGGTATCGGTTTGCGCATCCCCGAATCGGCAAGCGCAGCCTTCGTGTGCTCACGGTGTCGGAGTTCTCTCGCGAGCAGCTTATCCGTTTCGGCGTGGCGCCGCCGGCCGCCATAGGCGTCGTCTACAACGGCGTTGATCACATTCTGGACCAGCCCGCCGATCCGGACGCCGCCCGGACGATCCTCACCTCCGGCGGTTCCACGGACGACCGGCCCTATGTGCTGGGCGCTGCGACGACGCAGGCGCACAAAAACATCGCCGTCTTGCTCAAGGCGTTCTCGCGGCCGGACCTCTCGGGCGTGCGGCTGGTGCTGTTCGGCGGAGCAGGCCGCGCCGATTTTGAAGCTGCGGGTGAAACGGTTCCGGAAGGCGTCCTCTTCGCCGGCCGGATTTCTGACGGCGCCTTGCGCGCGCTCATCGAAGGGGCCGCGGCGTTCGTCTTCCCGTCACGAACCGAAGGCTTCGGTCTGCCGCCCCTCGAAGCGATGACGCTCGGAACGCCCGCGATCCTGTCCCCTGGCGGAGCGCTCAAGGAAGTCGGGGGCGCCGCCGCCGCTTTCGCCGACCCTGACGATGTCGGCGCCTGGGTCGCCGCCATCCTGGGTCATGCCGCCATCGGTCCTCAGGAGCGGGCGACCCGGAGCGAGCGCGCGCGCGCCCACGCCGCCCGTTTCACCTGGGCGCGCGCGGTCGACGCCTTCATCGCGGAGCTCGACCGTCTGCCAGACCTGCCTGAAACCCGCATCTGAAGCAGCGAGGACAGCTTCGCGGCGGCTATTTCTATGGCGCGGTTCTTGCTGCTCGGTTAGGGAAAAACCGACCAACAGGCGGCCCGTGAGGGCGCACCGGAGCACGACATGAGCAAGACGCGCGTCGCCGTTGTGATCGCGACCACGGGCCGACCGACCGAAGTTGAGCACCTGCTCGACGGGTTGGACCGCCAGACCATCGCTCCCAGCCGTATCGTCATTTCAGCCGCGGACGAGCGTGATCTGCCGCCGCGCGCGAGCGACAGAGCTGACGTGGTTCTCGGTCCTAAGGGCCTCCCGGCGCAGCGCAACCGGGGAATGGCGACGGTGCTCGCCGACAGCGACATCATCGCCTTCTTCGACGACGACTATGTCCCCTCCGTCGCCGTGATCGAAGGCGTCATAAAGGCGTTCGCTGACAACCCGGATGTTGTGGCGGCCGGAGGTCGGCTGCTCGCCGACGGCATCACCTCCGAGGGCGTCACCTACGAGGATGCGCTCGCCATGCTGAAGGCGCATGACGACGCCCCGCTGACCGAAGGCCGCATCGAGCGCGAGATGAACAGCATGTACGGATGCAACATGGCTTTTCGCACGTCCGCGATCGGGGACACGCGCTTCGATGAAACGCTTCCGCTCTATGGTTGGCAGGAGGACGTTGACTTCGCCGCCCAGCTCAAGGACCGCGGCCGCCTCGTCGGCACAAGCTATTTCGTTGGCGTCCATCGCGGCGTGAAGGGAGGGCGCACCTCAGGCGTCAAGCTCGGCTACTCGCAGATCGCCAACCCGGTCTACCTGATGCGCAAGGGCACCATGACTCCGAAGCATGCGCTCACCCTGATGGCGCGCAACATCGCCATGAACCATCTGAGGTCCATCGCCCCCGAGCCCTGGATCGACCGTTTCGGTCGTGCAAGGGGGAACTGGATCGCGTTCGTGGACTTCGTTTCGGGGAAGCTGCAGCCGGGCCGCATCCTCCAGCTCAAGTGACTTTCGACTGCGCGTAGGCCTGACTGCCGGTCGTGATCACGTCGTCGCCGGTGACAAGGTCGCCCGGAGCATGCCTCACGCCATCCGCGAGCCGGGCGTAGAGCGGCGCAAAATCGGTGCCCACCGTTGCGCGGAACAGGTCGTCAAACGACCGGATCACGAAGTAGGTTTGCTGGAAATCATCGATGCGATAGCGCGTTCGCAGCACGCGTTCGAGGTCGAAGCGAACGCGGTTCGGCGATGGATCGTCGAGTGCGAAGCGGGATTCATCGAGCGAGGACAGAATCCCTGCGCCATAGATCCGCAGACCCGCCTCTGTCTCGATGAGGCCAAACTCCACCGTGTACCAGTAGAGCGCCGCAAGGTCCGCCAGACGATCGAACGAGCGCGCTCTGAGCCCGCCCTCACCATAGGCCTGCATGTAGTCCGCAAAGACCGGATCGGTCAGCAGCGGAACGTGCCCGAAAATGTCATGAAATATGTCCGGTTCCTGGATGTAGTCGAGTTCGTCCCGGGTCCTGATGAACGCTCCCGCCGGGAACCTGCGGTTGGCGAGGTGCCTGAAGAACACATCATCCGGGACGAGACATGGCACTGCGACGACCGTCCAACCGGTCAGCCGCGTCAGCTCCTCATTGATCACGCGAAAATCGGGGATTCCGCCGCGGCCGAGATTGAGCGCCTCAAGTCCGCGCATCACGCTCGGGTCGGCGCGTCCCGGCAACAAAGCCGTCTGCCGGGCGTACAGCAAGTCCCATACGGCGTGTTCATCGGCAGTGTAGAGCGGCCAGTCCTGGTCGACGGTGAAATCTGGACGGTCGGAAACGCGATCGCGGTTGTGGCTCATCTGGCTGACGTCCAATGCTTCCTCGCGTCGACGGGACGCATCGCTCGCGCATCGCCGGCTCAATGCGCGATGACGGCCTTCTTTCGCAGTCCGCCTGTTTCATCCCGCTCGAACATGTCCGGGATCGCCGGATGCTGCACCGGCTCGCCGTCATCCGGCAGCAGGTTCTGCTCTGAGACATAGGCGACGTAGTGGGCGCTCTCATTTGCCGCCAGCAGATGGTAGAAGGGCTGGTTCTTGCGCGGACGGACCTCAGCGGGAATCGCCTCCCACCACTCTTCGGTGTTTGCAAATTCCGGATCGACGTCGAAGATCACGCCGCGGAACGGGTAGATTCGATGACGTACCTGCTGTCCGATCGCAAATTTTGCAGTTCTGGCCATGGTCCCAAATTCCAGAGCGGACGCCTTTCGGCCCCGCTGCACTCGACACCGTCACACTCGGAGGCCCCGCCGACCGTGTACTGCGTTTGGCGCACGCATGACGACAGCGCAGGGTTCGCCTTTGCGACGCCTAATGAGGTAAGCTGTACTCGGCGAGTCGACAAGGCGTCGGGTGTGCTCGACCTCGAACCCTCAAGGATAATGGCGATGGATGGGGGCGCTCCTCGAAACAGCGGGACCGGGACGCAGCGGGGCGCCCGCGCATGACCGCGAGCACGCCCGGGGTGCGCTCGGCGCTCGCGCGATCACCTCACACCTACGCCGCGATAGATCTTGGCACCAATAACTGCCGGCTGATGATCGCGGAACGGGCGGGCGATGGCTTTCGCGTCGTTGACTCCTATTCCGAAATCGTCCGTCTCGGAGAGGGACTCGCTGCGACCGGGGCGCTGTCGGCGAGCGCGATGGAACGAACCATCGCCGCACTCGAGCAGTGTCGGGACAAGCTTTCACGCCGCAAGCGGGTCAAGGGACGCTATATCGCCACCCAGGCTTGCCGCGCTGCGTCGAACGGGCGGGCGTTCCTGGACGATGTCCGCCGTCGCACTGGTCTGGACTTGAAGATTGTCTCTCCGAAGGAAGAAGCGAAGTTCGCCTTGTTGGGTGCGCTGGACCTGATCTGCCCGCCGGCCGAGTTCGCGCTCGTCATCGACATCGGCGGCGGCTCCACCGAGCTTTGCTGGGTCGACGCCCGAACCGCGCTTCGTCGCGGGCTAGGGGGGTGCGCCGCCCGTCCGCCCATCCTCGGCTGGACATCGATTCCGCATGGCGTCGTTACACTGTCGGAACGGTTCGCGGGCAGCGAACGGGGGTTTGACGAGATGATCGAGGAAGTTCGCGCCAGCATCGGTTCGCTGGATGCAGTCACTCGGTTCGGGCCCATGTTCCGCGCCGGGCGTGGCATGCTGATCGGCAATTCAGGGACCGTGACCAGCCTTGTCGGCGTTCATCTGAACCTTCCAAAATATCGCCGGGACGCGGTCGACGGCGTCTGGCTGCGACAGGCGGACGCCGTCAACGTTCGCGAGCGGCTTCGGGCGATGACGCTCGAGGCGAGGGCGGCCGAGCCCTGCATCGGGCCGCAACGAGCTGATCTGGTGCTTGCCGGCTGCGCGATCCTGGAAGCGGTCTGGTCCTTCTGGCCGGGTGACCGGCTCCGCGTCGGCGACCGCGGCTTGCGGGAAGGCGTGATCCTGTCGATGATCCACGACGGTCGGCGGTCGGGTCCTGGACGACAGGGTGACCGTCCCTCCGGCCGCGCCCCGGGCCGCGCGCGCAAGCGCTCACATCGCTCCTCGGCGGCCGCCACATGACCACACCTGAAGACAAGGACGGGAAACGGCGCTGGCGCCCGCCGGCTGACGCCAAGGAGGCGAAGGACAAGCGCACGCTCACCGAACGGCAGCGCGTCAAGAACTCCAAACTCGGCAAGTCGTCCCGCGCGTGGGTCGAACGGCAGCTCACCGATCCGTATGTCCGTCAAGCCATCGAGGCGGGATATCGTTCGCGCGCCGCATTCAAGTTGAAGGAGATCGACAGCCGTTTCTCGCTCCTTGGACGAGGAGGGCGTATCCTCGACCTCGGCTGCGCCCCCGGCGGATGGCTGCAGGTGGCGGCCGAGCACAAGCCCGCCGCCCTCGCAGGGATCGATCTGCTTCCGGTCGCCGCGGTCGATGGAGCCGTGATCGTTGAGGGCGATGTCACCGACGCGGCGGCCCTCGACCGGACGCTGCGCGCGCTTGGTGGGCCGCCGACGGTCGTGCTCTCGGATATGGCCGCGGACACGACCGGACATCAGCAAACCGACCACATCCGGACGATCGCCCTTGCCGAGACCGCAGCCCGGATCGCCGTGGCCGAGCTCGCGCCGGGCGGGGCCTTTCTCTGCAAGGTGTTCCAGGGCGGCGCGCAAGGCGCGTTGCTCGAGATGCTGAAGCAGGAATTCGACGATCTGCGCCACTGGAAACCGCCCGCCAGCCGCTCGGAAAGCCCGGAAACCTACCTCATCGCCAAGGGACGTCGGCCGATCTCGCGTTGACGTTCGCGCCGAGCGCGAGCTTGTCGTGCGCGCCAACTGTCCAGGGCGGCATTCTTGGAGTATGTTAACCACACGAAGCGACTCGATCACAGAGCAGCTCGGGGAGGGCGACCATGAAATCCATTCTGACGGCGACAGCCGTCATCCTAAGCCTGTCATTGTCGGCTTGTGGCGATGAGGGGCGGAGCGCGGAAACAAGAACCGCCGTCGTATCCGCCGCCGACCGCAAGGCGGCCGAGGCGGAGGCCGCCGCGGCCGAACGCGAAGCGGCGCGCCAGGCTGAAATCGCGGCTCTCACTGCGAGTTTCGCGACGCCCGAGGCCTTCATCGCGGCCTGCACCGCCCAGGACCTTGAAGCCAAGATCTGCGAGTGCGCTGCGAAGGTCACGGTCGACGCGCTCGGCGTGCCGGGGCTGAACCCCTGGGTTTATGAAGCCTACGTGCTGGGCGACCGGATGGCGTTCAACCGGTCGAACAAGTTCTTCACCGACAACGCCATCCCCGAAGCGTCCGTGACCAAGTTCAAGGACGAGATCGACGATTGCTACGTCCGCTGATCCCGGTGCGGCGAACTGCACTGATCTGACCCGACGTCGGAGAGCGGCTTTCGGCTTCCATCGGTTCGCGAGAATCGCTATACCGCGACATGGAACAGTCCTCCTCCCGCCCTCCGATCCGCTTGGCCATCACCTTTGATGATGTGCTGCTTGTGCCGGGCCCGTCTTCGGTTCTGCCGGGCGATGCAGATGTTCGCACGCGGCTCACCCGATCGATCCGACTCAATGCGCCGCTGTTGTCCGCGGCGATGGACACAGTTACCGAAAGCGGCCTCGCCATTGCGATGGCGCAGTTCGGCGGCATCGGCGTCATCCACCGTGCGTGCACCATCGCGGAGCAGGCCGAACAGGTTCGCCAGGTCAAACGCTTCGAAAGCGGCATGGTCGTTCATCCGGTCACCGCGACCCCGGACATGACGCTTGGCGCCCTGCGCGAACTCAAGACCCAGCATCGGATTTCCGGCATTCCGGTGGTCGAGCCGTCGGACGACGGTCGCCCGGGCAGGCTGGTCGGCATCATCACCAATCGCGATGTTCGTTTCGCCGAAAACGACGCGCTGCCGGTTTCCGACCTCATGACGCGGAACGTCGTCACGGTGCGCGAGGGCGTCGATCTCGCCGAGGCGCGCAGGCTTCTCCACAAACACCGGATCGAGCGGTTGGTCGTGATCGACGAGGAGGGCCGCTGCGTCGGCCTGCTCACCGTGAAGGACATGGAAAAGACCCAAGCCTACCCCAACGCCTGCAAGGATGAACACGGCAGGCTGCGCGTAGGAGCCGCCAGCACCGTCGGCGACGCCGGCTTCGAGCGTTCAACCGCGCTCATCGATGCAGGCGTCGACGCCATCGTGATTGACACCGCCCACGGTCACTCGATCGAGGTGTTGCGCGCGGTCGAGCGGGTGAAGAAGCTCTCGAACGCCGTGCAGGTGATCGCGGGAAACGTGGCGACCGCGGATGGCACGCGCGCGCTGATCGATGCGGGCGCGGACGCGGTGAAGGTCGGAATCGGACCGGGCTCGATCTGCACGACCCGCATCGTCGCCGGTGTCGGCGTGCCTCAGCTCACCGCGGTGATGGACTGCGTGGACGCCGCCCGGGCGAGCGATACGCCGGTCATCGCGGACGGCGGCGTCAAGTTTTCCGGGGACCTCGCGAAGGCGCTCGCAGCCGGTGCGAGCTGCGCCATGATGGGATCGATCTTCGCCGGCACAGAGGAAGCGCCGGGTGAGACCTTTCTCTACGAAGGTCGTTCCTACAAGGCCTATCGCGGCATGGGATCGGTCGGCGCGATGGCGCGCGGAACTGCGGACCGGTATTTCCAGAAGGAAGTCCGCGACACCCTGAAGCTCGTGCCCGAGGGCATCGAGGGGCAGGTTCCCTACAAGGGCTCGATCGGCCCGATCCTGCACCAGCTCATCGGCGGGCTTCGCGCTGCGATGGGTTATGTCGGGGCGGCGACGATCCCGGATCTTCATCGGAAGGCGCAGTTCATCCAGATCACCAATGCCGGCCTGCGCGAAAGCCATGTGCACGATGTGAAGATGACGCGCGAAGCGCCGAACTATTCGTTCCAGTCGAGCTGAGGCGGCGGATCGGTTCAGTCTGGCCGGGCGGGCCGCCACATGGGCCCGACCAGCGCAATCAACACGACAACATTGAATCCGGCGTTTGAAGCGTTGCCGGACGCGATCGAGCCAGCGCTGTCGAGAACGAACCAGGCAAGAAACCCGGTGACGATCGCCTTGCGGACGGCCTCTGGAGCGGCGTCATACGCGGCTCCGGAAAGCATCCAGATCAACACGCCCCAACCGAACAGGAAGCCGCCGGTCAACGCCGTGAGGAACCGCGTGGTCGGATCGGCGTAGGTCTGGGCTCCGTCAAGCGGCCAACTCAGAAGGTCGAGCGACCAGCGGGCTGGCTCTTGCGCCGCGGGGACCGTCGCCAAAGCGAAAACCGGTCCGAACACGCCCACCAGCACGGCCGCGAACTTCAACCATCGCTTGTGCAAACTGCGCGACATCGGGACCCTCCTCGCCAGAATAACTCCAGCAAAGGTGTTCCGTCCGTCGTGTGCAATTACGCCGGACGTAAGCTTGGCCTGCATCGCCGCGGGCGTCGCGTGGCGGTCGCGCCGGTCGTTGGTTGCCGTGTCCCTCGCAGAGATCAGAACCACATGTGTGCGACGGTTCGGCCATCCTGCCCGAGATCGTCGAAGGTGTTCAGCCCGTCGAAGTGTTCAACCGGCAGGGCGTTGACGTCCCCTGGCTCCGCCAGCCGCAGATTCACCGCGATGCGTCTCGCGCCGGTCTCGCTTGCTCGCAATGAGCGCCAGCAGACGACGCAACCGCACCTCCTGCAGAAATGGAAGGCGAGCGCAGTCCCTCGCACATAGGTCTCGGTCGGCCCGGCCACGTTCACATCCTCGCCTTCATGTCCATAGGCCCAGAGCACGCCATACCGACGGCAAATCGTGCAGTTGCACGCGGTGGCGGACTCCGGGACGCCGGCGAACCGCCAGGTCACGGCCCCGCAATGGCAGACGCCTTCGATCATCACGTCCTCTCGCGCGAAACGATTCGCTGCCCAACCCTAGCTCGCGGCTCATCGTGGCCGCAATCGATCCACCTGCTACGCGACACTCCCGAGGAACCGGCGTCTTCATTCACGGCGGGCGCGTGATACACCTGACCTCGCCACCGACGGGCCGCCTCCCGCCAAGCCAAAGGAACCGCGCCATGCGCGTCTTCATCGATCACGCCGAAGCCGATGCTCCTGCGGCGGAGGATCTGCGTGAGTTTCTCAAGTCATGGGGGCTGATGGCGGAACTCGAGACCGGTGCGCGCGGATTTCGGCCCCTCGGTCGCTCCGATGTCGTGGTTGCGCTGGTATCGAGCCGGTTGCTGATGTCGGTTCACCGCATGCAGATGGAGCGGCGCACGCTGGACGCCTGGGCGGAGGGCAGGCTGGTGCTCGTGAAGCTCGATCATGGCCTACTGCCGGTGGGGTTGCGGGATCTGAAGATGATCGACGCGAGCTTTGAGTCTGCGCGCAAGATGACCGCATGGCGCGAAGTCGAGCGGGCGGCGAAGCAAGCCATTAATGACGCGCTTGTCCGCGCGGAGCCGCCTGCGCCGCCGCCCCAGCCCACCGTTGAGTCGGACCCGCCCGTCGACCCAAAAGGGTCAGGCGCGACAGATGAGATGGCGGCGGAGCCATTGCGCCGCTCCGCCGCGAATCGCGGGCATTCCCTGCTCAGCTTTGCGCGGCTGGCGGTCATCGGGCTCGCGGGGTGGGCCGCCTGGCTTTGGTCGGCGGGTGTTTCCGGGGTGATCCCGTTCTGGGGCTGGCTTGCTCTCGGCGTCGCGGCGGTTGTGCTGCTCGGGGTCCCGGCCGTGAAGGGCCTTGTCGCCATGCTGAACGAGGACCGGGGAAAGGGGTCGCAGGCATCTGCCCCAAGAACGGGTTCACCGCCGGAGTCTCCCTATGCGCGGTCGGCCGGCGAAGAGCCGGCCGCCGAAACGGGCGCGGCGGGGGACGCGGCCGGATCGTCGCTGTTCATCTCCTACGCGCATGTCGACGCCGAAAGCGTGGAACCCGTCGTCCGTCTAGTGGAGGCGAGCGGCAAGTCGGTTTGGATCGACAAGGGGGAGATCACCGCCGGCGAAGGCTGGGCGGGAGAAATCGTCCGCGCCATCAAGCAAGCGAAGGGGGTCATGGTCATGTGCTCTCCCAATGCCTTTGAGAGCGACCACATCAAGCGTGAGGTCTATCTTGCCGACCGATACAAGAAGCCGATGCTGCCTGTCTTCATTGAGGCAGCCGAGATGCCCGAGGACTTTGAATACTTCTTCGCGGGGGTGCAGTGGCTCGAACTGTTCAAACTGCCCGAGGCCGAGCGTTCGGGCGCGGTAGCGAGGGCTGTGGCGGGCGTCTAGCGATCCCTTTCGCCGGCCTCCTCTGGCGCCTCGGCCATCCTCATGGTCAAAGCGGCGGACTTCATTTTCGAACACCGGGGAAAAGAATGTCTGTTTCCGCAAATCGCGGACCTGCCAGCTATGACGATCGCGCCGCCGCCGGATCGGTTATGGGCCGGAGGTTATCCCCCCATGCGTGACGGCGGACGAATCGCGGCCGCGATCGCGGTGATGAACGATGTCGTCGGTCAGCGCACCCCTCTCAAGGACGCGGTGCGGGACTGGGGAAAGCGCGCCCGCTACGCGGGTTCTGGCGATCGGGCGTGGGTGTCGGGTCTCGTTCTGGACGCCCTTCGACGTCGAAATTCGGTCGGTCGGCACATGGGAAGTGACGCTCCCCGCTCGCTCATCCTCGGTGCACTGAAACTCGCCTGGAACTGGCCCGTAACCCGAATTGAACTCGCATTGAAAGACGAGCATGGCCCGTCCGCCCTCACGCGGGAGGAGCGAGAGGCGTTGTTGCTGGCGCCGGATACGACGGGTCCTGTCCATGTGCGCGGTGACTTTCCCGAATGGATGACGCCGCACATGCTTCGCGCGTTTGGTGACGCTGCGGCCGAGGAAGGCGCCGCAATGGCGGTCCGTGCATCGGTGGACTTGCGGGTCAACACCCTGAAATCAGACGCCGAAAGGGCCGGGCGCGCACTTGAGACGATCGGCGCGCGGCCGATCCCCGAACTCGTGAATGGCTTCCGCACGCCGCCTCCGGACGCGGCCTCCCGCACGGAAAACGTCGAGGCGATTCCCGCCTATTCCAAAGGATGGGTCGAGGTGCAGGACATGGGCAGCCAGATCGCGGCCCTCGCATCCGGCGTGCGGCCCGGAGACCAGGTTCTGGATTTTTGCGCAGGCGGAGGCGGCAAGACGCTTTCCATGGCCGCGCTGATGGAGAATTCCGGGCAAGTCTTCGCCCACGATGTTGATGGAAAACGACTTTCCGCGCTCATCCCCCGACTGAAGCGGGGCGGCGTTCGCAATACTCAGCTTCGGCATCCGAAGGAAAACGCAAGCCTGGACGACCTTTTTGCATCGATGGATGTGGTGTTGATCGACGCCCCGTGCACCGGCGTCGGTACATGGCGACGGCGTCCTGATTCCAAGTGGCGGGTGTCCGAGGCGGCGCTCGCCAAACGGTCGGCCGAGCAGGCGGAAATCCTAAGAACGGCAAGCGCTTACGTGAAACCGGGTGGGCGATTGGTCTATGTGACATGTTCCTTCCTGATGGAGGAAAACGAGGACCAAATCGCGGCGTTTGCGTCGGAGTTTCCCGGATTCTCGGCGATCGACGTCTCCGAAACACTCATAAGATCAGGCGGTCTGACGCCCGTCGGCGAAAACCTGGTGCGTCGCCTTCGCCGGCCGGACGGCTCCCTGCGCCTCACGCCGCTTACCGCCGGTTCGGACGGGTTCTTCGTGGCGGCCTTGAGACGAGCGGCATGATCCATCGTGAGGCGAGGCGTCCGTTCGCGCCTGAATCGAGCTCGCGCCGCCGGAGCCGGTCAGGATTGACGGCGCCACTCGAACAGCTGCAATTCGGATCATGGCAAACGCAGAATTCACCTTCCACGAACGCGTGCTGATCATCGATTTTGGCAGCCAGGTGACCCAGTTGATCGCCCGGCGGGTGCGCGAAGCCGGGGTCTATTGCGAGGTCCATCCGTTCAACAAGGCGCAATCCGTCCTTGATGCGGGCTTTGGCCCGAAAGCGGTCATTCTGTCGGGGGGGCCGGCCAGCGTCACCGATCCCGGCAGCCCGCGTGCGCCTCACGATGTCTTCGGTCTGGGGGTTCCGATCCTCGCCATCTGCTACGGTCAACAGACCACCGCCGTGCAACTGGGCGGTTCTGTCGAGGGCGGTCACGCGGCGGAGTTTGGTCGGGCCGACATCACCATCCTCGAACCCTCCGCCTTGTTCGAGGGGCTGTGGGAGCTTGGCGGCGTCTATCCTGTCTGGATGAGCCATGGCGACCGGGTCACGCGCCTCCCTGAAGGCTTCACCGTCAAGGCGACGAGCAAGAACGCGCCCTTCGCCATCGCGTCCGACGAGAGCCGTCGGATTTACACCACCATGTTCCACCCCGAAGTCGTGCACACGCCTGATGGCGCAAGATTGATCGATACCTTCCTCAAGAAGGTGGCGGGCCTGAAGGGCGACTGGACCATGGCGACCTTTCGGGAGGAGGCGGTCGCCCGCATTCGCGCTCAGGTCGGCGACGGAAAGGTGATCTGCGGTCTCTCCGGAGGAGTTGATAGTTCGGTGGCGGCGGTCCTGATCCATGAGGCGATAGGCGACCAACTCACCTGCGTGTATGTCGACCACGGCTTGATGCGCGCAGGTGAGAGCGAGCAGGTCGTCACGCTGTTTCGGGATCACTACAACATTCCGCTCATTCACGCTGACGAGAGCGCACGCTTTCTCGGGGCTCTCGCGGGCGTTACCGACCCCGAGATCAAGCGAAAGACCATCGGCAAGCTCTTCATCGACGTGTTCGAGGAAAAGGCCCGCATGGTCGGCGGCGCGACCTTCCTGGCGCAGGGCACGCTCTATCCGGACGTCATTGAAAGCGTCAGCTTCGATGGAGGCCCCTCGGTCACCATCAAGAGCCATCACAATGTCGGCGGGCTGCCCGAGCGGATGAATCTGAAGCTGATCGAGCCGCTGCGGGACCTGTTCAAGGACGAGGTACGCGCGCTCGGCCGCGAGTTGGGGCTGAATGACGCGTTTGTCGGTCGCCATCCGTTTCCTGGGCCGGGTCTTGCCATCCGCATCCCGGGCGAAATCACGCGTGAGAAAGCCGATATCCTCCGAAAGGCGGACGCGATCTATCTGGAGGAGCTGCGAATTGGCGGCCTCTACGACCAGATCTGGCAGGCATTTGCGGTGCTTCTGCCGGTCAAGACCGTGGGCGTCATGGGAGATGGGCGCACCTATGACCATGTTCTTGCCCTGCGCGCTGTGACCTCCACAGACGGCATGACGGCGGACTTCTATCCCTTCGACATGACCTTCCTGGGCCGCGTCGCCACGCGAATTGTCAATGAGGTCAAGGGCGTGAACCGCGTGGTCTATGACGTCACCTCAAAACCCCCTGGAACAATCGAGTGGGAATGATTCAGTAGGGTTCGGCGTCTATCGCCGACATTCGCTGATTGGCCTATAAACAGTGTAAAATCAACAAAATACTTATCGGTGTCGATCGCCAACGATCGGCTCCAAGCGGAAACATGTGACGGTGTT
>WGML01000001.1 GCA_016125045.1 bacterium | reverse complement strand
GGTGAAGCCATGGCCGGTATGTCCGGCCTTGCGGGCGGCGCGCATGACCTGGCCGACGAAGCTCTGCGCCTTGCGGCCGCTCGGGCCCCGGTCCTTGATCCGGCCTGGCCGGATGCGGATGTCGTCCTTGCCCCCGCTCATAGCGCGGTGCTCTCAGAGCGGCCGACGACACGGTGAAAGACGAATAAAAACAGTGCACTAAGCCATGCCGCGGCACTGTCTACGTGATCGCGGCACGCAAAATCCCTCGTTGAAACAACAGCATAGCGCGTGCTGGTGCCGCTCCTTTTATCTCGCCCTCCTGCCATTGTTCCACAGGCCGTCCCCCGCACTCCTTCCGGGACTGCGACAGGGCACGACAGCACGCTCCAGACTGCGAACGGGGCCTTCATCGCGAACCCTCCGCTCTTGAGCGCACGAACAGACCGTTCGGAGTGATGTTTGAGGGTTGCGCGTCGGCATTCGGGGCGCGGCGTGACGGTCGGTCCACGGCTGCTTCATTGGCACCCGCACCGGCGCCCGAGCGCGGGTCGAGCCGCGCGACGAAGAGCGGGGCGGCGCGCCAGTCTGCGGTCCGGACCGGCGCTTCGACCTGCAGCGGCGCGACGGATGAGTGGCCGATCAATGGCGCCAGCGTCGCCATATAGGCCCGCGTTTCGCGCGGCAGTGGGCGTCCGGTGGCGAGGTGCTCGGTGTAGCGCGCCGGTCCCGCATTGTAAGCCGCGAGGAAGCCGGGCGGGCCGAAGCGGTCGTACATCTCGCGAAGATAGGCGGTGCCGGCGAGGATGTTGTCGCGCGGGTCGAACACGTCCGCGCCGAGGCCATGGCGCGCGCACAGTTCGGCCCAGGTCGCCGGCATGATCTGCATGAGGCCAATGGCGCCGGCGTGGCTGACTGCGTGCGGATCGCCCGCGCTTTCGGCCTGCATGACGGCGCGGATCCAGTGCTCGGGGATGCCGAAACGCACCGAGGCTTCCGCGATGAACCCGTCGATCGCCGTCGCTCGCACAACGGTTTGAACCGCGCCGGGTCTGCCGGAGGCGCCGTGCAATGGTTCTGCGACCGCGGTCGGCGCGGCGGCGAACAGCATTGCGACAAGCGCAACGCCAACGGCAGGGGCGACGATGAGGCGACGCCCGGAAGGCGGAAGGGCGCGCATCGCTCAGCCCTCCCGCGTCCAGATCGGCGTCGCCCGGCCGATGACCGTGCTCGTGTCCAACGGCCCGAAATACCGCCCATCAAGGCTTCCCGGATGGTCGGCGTTGAGCAGGAAGACCTCGCCGTCGCGGAGCGTCCGGCAGCCCCGCCAGACCGGCAGCGAGCGGCCGAGCCGGTCGCGCTCACGCGCCTCGGCGACCGTCATCCCATCAATCAGGACGGTCAGCCCGTAGCGGCAGACCTCGGTTCCCGGCAGCGCGGCGACGCGCTTCAGCAGCGGCGTGTCGGGGCCGAGATAGCCGTTCTCGACCAGCCAGCGGCCAAGCGGTTCGGGCGGGCGCACGGCGACGAGATCGCCGACCTCCGGACGCGCGATCAATGTGATGGCATAGAAGCCGACCGGCACGCTGGCGGACGCGTTCCAGACGACGAGCGGATCGCTGTGTACAATGGCCGACGCGCCGATCAGCGCGAGCGCAGCGCCCGTTGCAATGAGCGTCTTCTGTGCGCGGGTCATGTCGTCACCGCTCGGCGTTTGAGCCAGGCGTCGTGCCGCAGCTCGGTATAGGCGCGCGGGTCGAGACCGGTGGTCAGCCGGTTGTGGACGTGCCGCCAATGATCGGGACAGACATCTTCCGGCGCGAGCCCGAGCGCCTCGACCTGATCGATGGCTAATAGCGCCGCTTCGACCTTCGGCCAGCCGGACAGGCGCAGCAGCATCTCGCCGCCGGGGGTCACATGCGGGACGGTCGAGAAGCGCTCGCAGGGTTGGACGGCGCGCAGGATGTCGATTTTGCTCTCGACCGTTCCGTAGTCGTTCGATGACCAGCGGACGAAGGCGAAGACAGCGCCAGGATCGAAGTCGACGGTGCTTTCGGAGCGGCTCCGAATGGTCTCCTGGACGATCCGGCCGAAGCGGATCCAGTGTTCGATCCGGCCCTCGATCCACAGAAGATCGACAGTCGTGCGCGCGCTCATGACCGGCTCTTGTCGGCATAGGCGGGCGAGATCGCTGCATGGCGCTTGGCGGGCAGGACCGTGTCGCCGGTGTCGTCCGAGGTCGAGGTCTTCTCGCCCCGGCCGACCCAGGCCTGCAAATCGTCGATCGCGTAGACGACGCGCCCGCCGATCTTGGAATAGCGGGGACCCGTGCCGTAGGTGCGGTGCTTCTCCAGCGTACGGCCGGACAGGCCGAGAAAGCGGGCGGCTTCGGGGGTTCTCAGATAGCGCGGCGGCAGGCCGGCATTGGGATCGGGCATGGGTAGCGCCTCCGGTGTTTGCGCCGCGCCGCGGAAGGCGGCCGGCTGTCGGAGGCCAGACAAGCGGATGAGGGAGGCCTGGAGGGATGACGAATTGCGCGCGGCGAAATCGTCACCCTGGCGCGGTGGGGCTCAGATGCGTGAGGCGCGATCGATCTTGTTGCTTGTAGGCGTCGCCGCGAACCGCACGGGCGCGTCCGCCGGAAGCGGCGCGAAACCTCCGGGATCGAGCTCCCGGGCGCCGGTCCTGTGCGCGGCTTCTATCAGGCCGAACACGGTCTCGACGCCGCGTTCGAGGGCGGCGGGCGTGTCGACGCCGTGGAGCAAGGCATGCAGGAACGCCGCCGAGAACACATCGCCGGTGCCGGTCGGGCGCAGAGCAAGCTTCGGCGTGCGTACTCGCCAGCGTCCCTTGCGGTGGCCCGCGAGGGTCGTGACGAAGCCGTCGCCCGGATCGATCCCAGTGATCGCGACGATGCGGGCGCGCGACGTCAGCAGGCCTCCGAGAACCACGTCCGGATCGCCGTCGGGCAGGCCGGCCAAGCGCTGTGCCTCGAACAGGTTCGGCGTCAGGATGTCCGCGCGCGGCGCAAGGTCGGTGGCGATCGCGGCGGCGACCGCCTCGTCGACATAGAGGCCGGTGTCCTTGTCGCCCATGACCGGATCGCACAGGACGAGCACATGGCCGTGGTCTGTCCTGACGCGGTCGATGAACCGCGCGGTGGCCGCGGCGGCGCCGGAACTTCCGATATAGCCGGTGAGGATCGCGCCGATGTCTGAAGGTGCGATGCGGTCGAGGAGCGTGTCGAGCAGCGCTTCGACGAGCGCGGGATCGAGCGGTCCGCCGGCGATGGTCGGATAATGTGGCGTGTTCGACAGGAGCGTGGTCGGGACGGCATAAACGGTCGCGCCGAGGCGCTGCAGCAGCGGGACGGCGGCATTGTTGCCCGCGCAGCCGAAGACGAGCTGCGACTGAATCGAGACGATCGCCTTGCCGCTCATGGCGCGCCGCCCGGCCAGTAATGGCTGTCGGGCAGCGGGCGCGCGCCGAAGATCGCCTGGCCGACGCGCACCACGGTCGCGCCTTCTTCGATGGCGATCTCGTAATCGCCCGACATGCCCATGGAGAGCTCGTCGAGCGTGACACCGTCCGGCGCGCTATCGTGCAGCCGGTCGCGCAAATTCCGCATCAGCCGGAAGCAGGCGCACACGCGCGCCGCGTCGGCAGAGAACAGAGCGAGCGTCATCAGCCCGCGGACCTTCAGAGCGGGCAAAGCGGAAAGCTCGCGCAGGAAGGCGGGCGCGTACTCCGGCGCAAGGCCGTATTTGGAGGCCTCTCCGGAGCTGTTGATCTGCACGAAAACGTCGAGCGAGCGGCCCTCGATCTGCAGGCGGCGGTCGAGGGCTTCGGCCAGTTTGAGACTGTCGAGCGCCTGGAACTCGGCGGCGAAGCGGGCGACGAATTTCGCTTTGTTGGTCTGCAGATGGCCGATCACCGACCAGGCGATGGGAAGATCGGCCATCGCCTCGGCCTTTTCGCGCGCCTCCTGCACCTTGTTCTCGCCGAACTCGGAGAGCCCCGCCGCATGCGCCATGCGGATGCGGGCTTCTTCGACCGTCTTGGAGACTGGCAGCAGACGCACCTCTGCCGGGTCGCGCCCGGCACGCGCGCAGGCAGCCGCAATGCGCGCCCGCACGGCGGCGAGATTGCGCGCGATGTCCTCGGCGCTGCGCGCTGCGGGGAAGCCGCTATGACTGACCGGTGTCGCGCTCATCCGTCAGACCTCGAGCCCGCCGAGCCAGTTGGAGAGTACCGCCTGCGCCTTGCGTTCGAGCTCCGCGCCGTATCTCTGTGCGTCCGCACGCAGGCGCGGCACGTCGATCTTCGCCGTGGCGAGTTCGGCCGCGTGGCCGACGAGCCACTTCTCGAAGCCCTTCGCGGACGCCTCGGGGTGGAACTGTAAGCCGATGATGTTCGGCCCCATCGCGAAGGCCTGATTCTCGCACAGATCGGTGGAGGCGAGCCGTGCGGCGCCCGCCGGCAGGTCGAACGTGTCGCCATGCCAGTGCAGCGTCATCGGTTCGACCGCGAAGGGCGCGAGACAGGAGTACTGCCCCGCCTGCGTCAGTCTGATGGGCGCGAAGCCGATCTCCTTCACCCCGCTCGGGAACACCCGCGCGCCCGCCGCCCGGGCGATCAGCTGGGCGCCGAGACAGATGCCGAGCGTCGGCCGGTTGGCGGCAAGGCGCTGTTCGAGGATGGCGATCTCCTCGGCGAGGAAGGGATAGGCATGGTCCTCATAGGCGCCGATCGGGCCGCCGAGCACGATCAGGAGATCGGTCTTTACCGGCTCCAGCGTCCACAGCTCCTGCTCGCCCGTATCCCAGTAATGGACCTGATAACCGGCCGCGCGGAGCGCGGGCGCGAAGGCGCCGAGATCCTCGAAACCGACATGACGGATGGCGATTGCGGACTTCATGTGGGACGGTCTCCTTGCGGTTCTGGAGCGCTGCAACCGGCCTCGTCGCAGCCCGGGGCGGCGGCATCGGCGGCAGTCTCCGGCGCGACGGTTCCTACTTCGTGCTCGGCGATCAGCGCCATGATCTCCGCGCCGAGGCGCAGATCGGGCACAAGTCCGAAATGTTGCGCGCGGCGCCGCCCCTGCCGGTCGATCAGAACGAGCGTGGGCGTGCCCTGCATGCCATAGGCGGCCATGGTGCGCGGCAGGCCGCCGTTCTCGCCCGGCGCGTCGACCGCGACGGGAAAGCCGATGCGGTATTCGTGCAGGAAGGCTTCGAGCGCGACTGGGGTCTGGGCGTCGTGATGTTCGAATACGCTATGCAGGCCGATCACCGCGACGTCCGCCTCCCGAAAGGTCTCGCGCACGCGCTGCGCCTGCGGCAGGCCATGGCTGACGCAGCCCGGGCACAGCATCTGGAAGGCCTCGATCAGCACGACGCGGCCGCGCAGCCGGTCGAGGCTGAGCGACTCGGCGGCATTGAGCCACCGAGCCACATGAAGCGCGGGGGCGGGTCGAAGTTGCGCGGTCATGCCGACGCGTCCGGATCGCCATCCAGCGAGGCGTTTTCGCGGAGCCAAGCCTCGACCTGCGCCGGAGCCTCGTCGGGCGGGAAAACGGGATAGAACACCTTCACGATCAGTCCGTCACGCAGGACAAGCGTCATGCGTTTCAATAGCCTCATGCCTGCGACGGCCATCGTCGGCAGTTTGAGCGCTTCAGTCAGACGGAGGTCGGCGTCGGACAGCAGCGCAAAGGGAAGATGAAGACGCTCCGCCGCCTCCCGCTGATAATCAGTCTGCTGCGTCGAAAGACCGAAGAGATGATCGGTGCCCAGCGCTTGCAGATCGACCGCATGGTCGCGGAACGCGCAAGCCTGGGGCGTGCAGCCACGCGCGCCGGGGACCATGTCCCAGCCATCGGGGAGCGACCGGTCCGGCCGGCCCGTCATTGGGTATGCGTAAACGACGCTGAGGCCGGTCAGGGCGGCAAGCGATACCATCCGCCCGTCCGTCGCAGGCAGAGAAGTGTCCGGCAGGGTTGCGCCGGCCAGATGTGCGGCAGCCCCGTCATCTTCGGGCGCGGGGAGCGCGCTCCAGTTGACTTCGTGGAGGTTGGTCATCGTACTGTCCGTGTGTCGGTGACTGCGGAGAGATTTCCCTCTCCGCAGTTAGACTTCTTCACCGCAACGCCGAGAGATCGGCGCCGTGATTGATGTGCAGCGCCGCGCCGTCGATGACGAGGGCGGGTACGGATTTGACGCCGGCGGCTTCGGCCTCATTGATCCGGTCCGGCGCCTCGCCGAGATGGACGATCTCCAGATCGACGCGGGCGCGGTCGATGATCTCGGCGATCTTGTCCTCGGCGGCGACGCAGACCAGGCAACCGGCGTGGTAGAAGATGGCTTTCTGTGTCATGGCGTGGGTGTCTCCTGCCTTTCATGAGGGGCAGGTTCAGACATCAGGACGCCTCGCCCGTTGCCGCGGGCGGGACGTCCGCTTGTCCGACCGGCGCGCCGAGAAAGCTCCGCCGCAGGGCGTCGGCCTCGATCTTGCCGGCCGGTTCATGCTCGCCGCAATCAAGGCGCAGACTCGCGTCTCCGAAAGCGGCGTCCACGAAGGTGCAATGATGGGGGGCGGCCGGATCGTCATGGACGTTCGGCTGGAAGAAGCGGCAGGTCGCGCACATCCGCTGGACGGGGATCGCGCCCCGGACCTGCAACTCGCGGATCATCTTGACGAGGGCCTTGAGGAACACCGCCCGCTCGCCCGGGTCCAGTGTGTCGATGGCGCCGAGCAAAGCGTCGGGCCAGACGGCGGTCTCTGCGGCGGCGCGCCGACCGCTTGGCGTCGGATGGAGCAGCGACGCGCGCGCATCGTCCGGATCGGCATGTCTGGCGACATGGCCCTTGCGGACAAGAGCGCCGGCCGCATCGCTGGCCGTGGGCTGGGTGACGCCGAGCGCCTCGGCGAGCGCGGTGATCCGCGCCGGGCCGCGCTGGGTGAGATGCGCAAGGATCTGCGCCTGGGTCGGCGACAGCGCGGCGGCGTCGGCCTGCCGCCAGCTCTCGGCGCGCAGGAACAGCCCGATCTTCGCCAGTCCCGTCGCGATATGCGTCTGCGTCGTCATGGTGCTCCGCCTTTCGGTCTCAGTATAAGTAGGAGTCCTATGTAAAAGCAAGAGGCAGGTTCGGTGGCGTTACCTTTGCCGAGGCGCGAGGCGCAGGAGATCGCGATAGCCGCGATCGATCATGCTCTGCCCATAGGCCGCGAGGCGCACGATCTGGGCCTTGAGCGAGCTGGTTTTCCAGGGCTCCGCACTCAGCCGCCGCGCGCCGAAATAGACCGCGGCCACCTCGCGATAGCTCGCGCCGGCGCGCCTCGCGTCGACACATCTGAGCGCGCTCTTGAGCCGGTCGCGGCGCTGACGCGAGATAGGTGGGTCGGTCGTTCGGTTGATCAGCGCGCGGTGCAGAGCGTCGGCGGCGGCGAGCCGTATCGACCAGTCGTCGTCGAGCGGGAGGAGGATGCCGAAGGGCTTAGGGTCGCGATCATCGACGGCGCCGACGAGCACGGTTCCATCATCTAGTCGCGCCCATTTGAGGCCAGCTTCGCTGCGCGTCTGCGCGGGCTGCCAGAGCCGAGCTGGCGAAGAGCTGCGCAGGTCGCTCGGGAGCGGCGCGATGAATTGAGCGACGGCAGGCGCGTCTTCCGGGTTCCAGAACACCTGCGCGTCGGGGGCGTCGAGCTCCGGATCGACCGGGAAATCGCAGCCCCCAGTCTGCGACCAGGGTGTCGCGGTCCGCACGCCACCAGGCGGCGCAGTAGTCCTCGTTCCGCCGCAGGCACTCCCAGGCGAGACCCGAAAGGCCGAGCCTGTCGAAATGGTCGTAATGGCGATCTTCACGCCAGTCGCGCGGCATGGCCGATCTCCCCGACGAGGGCGCGGCTTGCGCGCGCCAGACGAAGGGAAATTTCGGCCTCAGGTTGCGCCTGGCTAGACCTCGGCGCGGCATCGGGCGATGCGCCGAGCGCATCACCGCGGCGCCCGGTCAGGGCAGTCCGTGCCGGAGCAGGTCACGATAGCCGTGCTCGGTCATCCAGCGGGCGCGGCCCAGATGGCTGTCATGGACGCGGCGGGCGCGCTCCGGCTCGGCCTCGGCGTCGATCCCAAACAGGATGCGTGCGATCTCGGGGAATGGTGCGCCTTCAGCGTTTGCGTCGAGCAGGCGCATGTAGAGTTTGAGATGATCGCGGTCGTAGACGGTGACGCGATCCTCGGCGGGCGGCGCGTCGGCGAGCGGCGCTTGCGGCAGATCGGTCATGTCGGCGTCCCCCGTCTTTGCACCGCGTTATAAACGGATCGGTAACCATGATCCACGGGCCCGCGGGTAATTTGTGCACAACGGATGCCGAAGGGCGGTGCGTAAGATGGGTAAGGAGGAACGCGTGCCATATCCCGTCCGGACGAGCAGTCTGAGCTGTTTGTAGAGAATACTCCGTGGTTAAATACTCTACAATAGCTGCTCCTCGCGCGGATGACGATCCGCGACATATTGGCCAGAAATCTGAGGACATATCGGCAAGCACGGGGCCTGTCGCAGGAGGAGCTCGCCCACCGGGCGGACATCGACCGGACCTATATCAGCTCGATCGAGCGCTGCCAGTACGCCGCCAGCATTGATGTGCTCGAGCGCCTCGCTCGCGAGCTCGGCGTCAAGCCGGCGGCGTTGCTGGACGACAGTCAAGGACCTTAGGTTCGGATTGCGCTTGGCAGTTGTCCGGATGCGACTATCGCACGCAATCGGCTTCCTGCCGGACCAGCCTCATCATGCCTTGGGCGCGGCGATCAATTCGCGCACAAGCGGGTTCGGAAACCGACGGGACAGGGTGACCGCGTAAAATGTTTCGCTCAGTTGCGGGAACTGTTCGACTTCCATGAGCCGTCCCGTCTCGAGTTCGTCCTTGACCACGATCGGCGGCACGACGGCAAGACCGGCGCCTTCGCGCGCGAGCAGGCGGATCATGGCCATGTCGTCTACCTCCGCGGCGATGCGTGGTCGGATGCGGAGCCGGTCGAACAGGGCATCGATGCCAGATCGGATGCTGCTCTCGACTGTCGGCAGGATGAGCGGCCCGCGCGCAAGAAGAACCTCGAATGGGACGTTCTCGCCGATGCGTGCTGGCGTCCCGATGAGGCTGACCGGCTGCTCGGCGATCGCATGGGAAATCCAAGGCGTGGCCGCGTCGCGCGGCGGCGCGATGTTCGCCAGGACGACGTCGATCCTGTGCGCTTCGAGGTTCTTGAGCAGATCCCCGAGCGCGCCGGAACGGATGACGATCTCGACATCGTCCCGCCCGAGCAGCGGTCGCAGGAAGCCGATCTGAAAGTTCCTCGACAGCGTCGCCAGCGATCCCACCCGTAGGACCTGACGGCGTCCGGACGGGCGTTCGCCGAGGGTGTTCAGGAGTTCTTCGCCGGCAGCGAATATCGCGTCGGCGTGGTCCAGCGCGATGCGACCCGCCTCCGTGAGGAAGAGGGTCCGGCCGCGCCGTTCGAACAAGGGTTGTCCCAGCCGCTCTTCAAGCTGCCGTATCTGGGTCGAGACCGCGGACTGCGACACGTTCAGCCGCTCCGCTGCCCGGGTCAGATTCCCCTCATGTGCCACGGTGTGGAAATAGCGCAGGTGGTGGAAGTTCAGCTCGTTCATATCATTCATTTAAACAGAACGATAAGACAGGAACAATGTATTTTTCTTGCGACTCTGACGCAGAGTACAAACGGGGCAGTTCAAAACCGCCTGGAAAAACACTTTGCCCATGACGCTCGATCTCATCCCCCTGATTGCGCCCGCCATCCTCATATTGGCGGCTCTGACAGCCTTCCTGCGACCCGGCCGGCGCCCGCCGCTCGTCCCGAAGCTCACGGAGAGCGCAGCGCTTGTGGGGCTTGCCGCCGCGATTGGATCGGCGGTGCTGCTGGTCGCGACGGGCGCACATACCGGACCAGTTCTAGGCCTTGGCGGGATCGGCCTCTCGACCCGCCTCGACATGGTGAGCGCAACAATGCTGGTCCTTGTCGCCTTCGTCGGCTGGTTCGTCCTGCGCTATTCCGCCTCCTATCTCGACGGCGAGGCGCGGCAGGGCGCATTTCTCGGCTGGATGGCGGCGACGCTCGCCGCCGTGCTGCTGCTCGTGCAGGCGGGCAATCTCGTTCACTTCGTCCTCGCCTGGATCGCGACCAGCCTGTGCCTGCATCGGCTCCTGCTGTTCTATGACGTCCGCGTTCAGGCCATTCGCGCCGCGCGCAAAAAGTTCATCATCGCCCGGACAGGCGACGCGGCGCTGATCGGCGCGGCGATTCTGCTCGCCCACGGGTATGGGACGCTCGACATCGCGACCATCCTGGCCGCGGCGCGGGATGGTATCATGCCTGCCGGCGTGCCCTTGGCTGCCGGGCTGCTCGCGCTCGCCGCTATCCTCAAATCAGCCCAGTTCCCGGTCCATGGCTGGCTGACCGAGGTGATGGAGACACCGACGCCTGTCTCGGCGCTGCTGCATGCCGGGGTCATCAATGGCGGCGGCTTCCTCCTGATCCGCTTCGCCGACGTGATGCTGCTCAGTCCCGGCGTGCTCGCCATTCTGGTCATGGTCGGGGGTTTCACCGCGCTCTTCGCCGGCCTCGCCATGCTCTGCCAGTCGGCGGTCAAGAACTCGCTCGCCTGGTCAACGATTGCGCAGATGGGCTTCATGATCATGCAGTGCGGGCTGGCGCTGTTCCCGCTGGCCCTCCTGCACATCGTGGCGCATTCGCTCTATAAGGCGCACGCCTTCCTCGCTTCGGGCACGGCGGTCGAGCTGGTCGCGTCGATTCGTCGGCCGGGCCCGATCGCGATCCCGAACGGCTGGGCAGTCACCCGCGCTTTCCTGGTGGCGCTGACGATCTACGCGGTCATTGGTCTTGCCTTCGGGTTCGAGACCAAGTCGCCGCAGGCGATCGCGCTCGGGGCGATCCTGATCTTCGGCGTCGCCTATCTGATCGCCCAGGGGCTCGCCGACGCCGCGCCACGGGTGCTGACCCGGCGCACCGCGCTTTTCGCTGTCGCGGCCTCGGTCAGCTATTTCGTACTCCAGAGGGGCGCCGAGTGGCTCACCGCCGGGACGCTGCCCGCGACGCCGGCGCCGGAACCGCTCGAATGGGCGCTCATCGTGCTCGCATTGTTCAGTTTCGGCCTCGTCGCCGTGGCGCAGTCGATGTTCCCGCTCTGGTCGAACCACCCGGCGGCGGCGGGCCTGCGCGTGCACCTGTCGAACGGCCTCTACGCAAATGCGGTGTTCGACCGGCTGGTCGGCAACTGGTCCCCGCGCCGCCCGTCCTGAGACAAAGGAGAAAACATAGCCATGGAAACCGTTCCTGAGAGCAATCCTGTCGACCTTGCGGCGCTCAAAGCCGCCTCCGATGCGGCCGCGCGGCAGATCCCTCCATTATGGCCGCTTGCTTCCTCGGTCGCTGTCAATCCCTTTCTTGGCCAGACGGCGGCGACACTCGCCGAGACCGGGGCGCGGCTGGCACGGGTCGGCGGCGTCCCGGTCACGATGCCGAGGCGCTGGTATCGCGACCGGATCGCCGCCGGCGAGATCACGGACAACGACCTCTCCGCGGCGCTCAAGGCCTCCCCCCATGCCCGCAAGCCGGGCGATCTCGCGGCGCTGAGGGCAGTGGTTGCGGAAGAACGCGCAGCGACAGACCCGCTGCCGACGGTCGCTGACCTCGCGGCGCGCCCGAGCGGCGTCGACTGGCCGGGCATCGTCGCCGACCGAATCGGCATCTGGGCGGGCGGATACTTCGACCGCGGTCAGGCGCTGTGGGCCGCACCGCGCGGCAAATCGGCCTGGGCCGCCTGGCGCGGCTATGCGACCCACGATCTGACGCCGGAGATCATGGGTCTCGACGGGTTCGCCGCCTTCGTGACTGATGCACCCGAAGAACCGACCGAGGCGATTGCACGCGCCACCCGACGGCTCGGCCTCGGCGAAGCGGCCCTCGACACCTATTTCCACCAGCTGCTGCTCTCGCTCGGCGGCTGGGGGCAATATGCCCGCTACCAGCTCTGGCGCGCCGAACTGGTCGGCGGCACCGACACCACCATCACCGATTTCCTGGCGATCCGGCTGCTTTGGGAAGAGGCGCTGTTCGGCCAATACGAGGCGGCCGTCGCCGACGATTGGGGGAAGGTGCGCGCGGCGCACGAATCCCCCATTTCACCGACCGAGGACGGCATCGTCGACGAGATCCTGCAGGAGGCGGCCGAACGCGCCGCTCAGCGCGGGCTCGCCGACACCCTGGCGGAAGCCGCGCAAGAAGCCTCCGATGGCCGGCCGGCACTACAGGCGGCCTTCTGCATCGACGTGCGCTCGGAAGTCTTCCGCCGCGCGCTCGAAGCCGTCGATCCGTCGATCCGGACGCTGGGCTTCGCCGGGTTCTTCGGCGTATTCGCCAAGCACCGTCGCTTTGCCTCGGATGTCGAGGAACTGCGCCTGCCGGTCCTGCTCAACCCGACTGTGACATCCTGTTCTGGCGGCGATGGAGACCGGACCGAGGACCTCGCGGCGCGCTACCGGGCGCGCGCCAAGCGCGCCTGGGGTCGGTTCAAGCTGGCCGCCGTCTCCTCCTTCGCCTTCGTCGAGGCGATGGGCCCGGTCTATGTCGGCAAGCTGGTGCGCGACGGGATGGGGCTGAACCCGATGCCGGTCCCCAACGATCCGGCGCCGCGCTTCGATCCCGACCTCGATCTGGAGACCCGCATCGGCGCCGCCGAGACGGTGCTGCGCGCCATGTCGCTGACCGACGGCTTCGCGCGGGTCGTGCTGCTCGTCGGCCACGGCGCTAACGTCGTCAACAACCCGCATGCGAGCGGGCTGCATTGCGGCGCCTGCGGGGGGTATTCGGGCGAGGTCAACGCCCGGCTGCTGGCGCGGCTTCTCAATGACGGCGATGTGCGCGATGGCCTGGTCGCGCGCAACATCACCGTCCCGGACGACACGCTGTTCGTCGCCGCGCTGCACGATACGACCACCGACAGGGTCACCCTTTACGATCGCGACGCGGCGGCGGACGGCCATGCCGCCGATCTTGAGCAGATCCGGCAATGGCTGGAGGTCGCCGGCAAGATCACCGGCGCCGAACGCGCATTGCGCCTGCCTGGCGCCGCTGACGAGGGCGATATCGCCATGCGCGCGCGCAATTGGGCCGAAGTGCGGCCCGAATGGGCGCTCGCCGGCTGCAAGGCCTTCATCGCCGCGCCGCGGACCCGCACCGCCGGCCGGAGTCTGGAAGGCCGCGCCTTCCTGCACGATTATGACTGGAGGCACGATAGCGCGAACGGGTTCGGCGTGCTCGAGCTGATCATGACCGCCCCGGTCGTTGTCGCGAGCTGGATCAGCCTGCAATATTACGGCTCGACAGTCGCGCCGGACACCTTCGGCTCGGGCAACAAGCTGCTGCACAACGTCGTCGGTGGCATCGGCGTCCTCGAGGGCAATGGCGGCAACATGCGCGCCGGCTTGCCTTGGCAGTCAGTCCATGACGGTGAGCGCTACATCCACGATCCGCTGCGGCTTTCCGTCTGCATCGAGGCGCCGCGCGAGGCGATGACGGATATCCTGGAACGCCACGAAGGCGTGCGCGCGCTGTTTGACAATCGCTGGCTGCACCTCTTCGCGATGGATGCAGAGGGCCGGCTCGCCTGGCGCTATGCGGGCGATCTGCAATGGGAGCCTGTCAAATCTCCAGGCAGCCGCCGTCGGCTCGAGGCGGTCGCGTGATGGCGCAGCAGACAACACGGAGCCTTTCGCATCTCGACTGGCTTGAGGCCGAGGCGATCCATATCCTGCGCGAGGGCGTCGCCGAAGGACGCAACCCGGTGATGCTGTTCTCGGCGGGAAAGGACTCGACCGTCCTTGCGCATCTCGCGATTCGCGCCTTCTATCCTTCGCCGCCGCCCTTTCCGCTGCTCCATATCGACTCGACCTGGGAGTTTCGCTCGCTCCTCGCTTTCCGCGACGCTTTCGCGGAACGGCACGGGTTTAAGCTCGTCGTCTACGCCAACGAGGCGGGCCGCGCGGCCGGGCTGAACCCGTTCGACCATGGCGACGCCTACACAACCGCGATGCGCACCGATGCGCTGAAGCAAGCGCTCGACCGCGGTGGCTACGACATCGTCTTCGGCGGCGCGCGGCGAGACGAGGAGAAGTCGCGGGCCAAGGAACGCATCTTCTCGGTACGCAACGAACATCATGGCTGGGACCCGCGCCAGCAGCGCCCCGAGCTGTGGCGGATTTTCAACACGCGGCTCAACAAAGGCCAGTCGCTCCGCGTCTTCCCGCTGTCGAACTGGACCGAGACCGACATCTGGGCCTACGCGCTCTCGCGCGGGATCGAGCTCGCGCCGCTATACTTCGCCGAACCGCGGCCGGTCATTGAACGCAACGGCGCGCTGATCGTCGTCGACGATCCCGCGCGCCTGCCACTGCGCCCCGGCGAAAGCGCCACGACGGAATCCGTGCGATTCCGGACGCTCGGCTGCTGGCCCGTCACCGCCGCGATTCGCTCGGAGGCCCGCGATCTCGCGTCCGTCGTCCGTGAGACGCTGACAGCCGGCGCCTCGGAGCGTCAGGGCCGGCTGTCCGACCGCGAGGGCGCCGGCTCGCTCGAACGCCAGAAACGCGAGGGTTACTTCTGATGTCGGATGCGTAGATGGAAATTTCTTCCGCATTTTCCGTCGCGGGCAAGCGCGCGGTCCTGGCCACCATGCACGGCAAGGAGCGAGTCATCCGCCCGCTGCTCGAAGGCGGGCTGGGCCTCGAAGTCGTCTTGCCGAACGGGTTCGACACCGACCGATTCGGCACCTTCAGCCGCGAGATCGAGCGGACCGGCAGCCAGCTCGATGCGGCGCGCGCCAAGATCGAGGCTGCATTTGAACACGACAGGCACGCCAAGGTTGCCATCGCCAGCGAAGGCAGCTTCGGGCCACACCGGCAGATCTTCTTCGCCCCTGTCGGTCGTGAGATCGTTGTGATGCGCGACCGCGAGTCCGGCCTCGAACTCATTGGCCATTATGCCGACCTGTCGACGAACTTCGCGCACGCGACCGTCGAGACAGTCGAAGCCGCGACAGACTTCGCGCAACGCATCGGATTTCCTCGCCACGGGCTGATCGTCATCGGCCTGTCCGGCGGCAATCCGGCCCCCGATCGGTTCCTGCGAAAGGAGATTGAAACGCCCGGAGAGCTAGCGGCGGCGGTGGCGGACGCGCTGGCCCTGTGCGGCGCGGCCCATGTCGAAACCGACATGCGCGCGCACCGCAACCCGACGCGAATGCGCGCCATAAAGCGGGCGACGATCGATCTCGTTCGACGCTACCGCAGCTCCTGTCCGCGATGCGCGCGTCCGGGTTTCTGTGTCACCGAGCGTCTTGCCGGACTGCCCTGCGCCTGGTGCGGCGCGCCGACGAACGCCCTGAGCGCGGATGTCTTCGCATGTGAGGGTTGCGGCCACCGCATCGAGCGGCCTTTCGAAGCGGCGACGGCCGATCCGGGCCAGTGCAACAGCTGTAATCCGTGATGCGAAGTCTGACGGAGAAGGAAATGGAAACCGAGCGCACGCTGGAAGCTTACTTGAAGGAAACGGAGGATCGCATCGACTGGGTGCTGTCGCATCCGGGCATGAGCGATTGGCTGAAACAGGCTCTTCGGGGCGGACGCGAGCGCAACCCCGTTGACCTGCTCAACGACCTCGAGATGCTCGACCATTTGCTGAAGCGACGGGCCGAGGCGCAGATCAATCAGTCATTTTCAACCGTGCACGGAAGATCTTTCGAACAGCGGAACGGCGAACGTGGCCCGTCGGGTTGAGGATCGGCAGCGTTCTGGATCCGCTCGGATATGTCAGTGATGGGCGTGCTAAACTCAAAGTGCGTTTGTCGGCCTGGGTCCATTGTTCCAGTACAGCTAGCTCGAGCGCCTCGCGCGGGAGCTCGGCGTCAAGCCGGCGGCGCTGCTGCATGACGGCGGGGAGAAGGCCTGACGCGCGGAAACGCCCCGCCCGGTTGTCCGGACGGGGCGCCTGGCGGCGGCGTCAGTCGCCGTTGCGGCGGCTGGGGCGCGACCAGATGAGGCTGTAGCTCTCCTCGCCCTCGACGACGGTGTCGTCGAAGAGATTGGCGTAGATCGGCGCGGTGAAGCTCGGGTCGTCGAGCTTGAGGCTCAGATAGTCGCGCCCCTCGTTCGAGCGCTTGGACCAGGCGGCGCCGATCTCGGCGCGGCCGACGAAGACGCGGTGGCTCGGGGCGTTGCCGTTGGTGGAGCCGTCCTCGGGGACGATGCGGACGTTCTTCGCCTGTACGCTGAGGGTGACGATCTCTCCGACATACTCGTTGCCGGTCTTCTTGAAGGTTCCGATGGTGGCCATGTCAGTTCTCCTTTTGGCTCTCGAGCCCGCGCCCGTCGCGGCCTCGATGGCGATCGCAGAGGCCGGGGCGATCCGCCGACGCAGCCCCTGTGGCCCGCAGCGCAAGCGGAGGACGGCGGGGACGGTCTTTCTTGCCCCGCGAGGAATGGCGGGTGACCGCCAGGGGAAGAAAGTCCGGCCCCGCCGTTGCGGCCGAGGCGGTCGAGGCGTTAGCCGGCCCCGGCCAGATCAGCCCATGAGAGGCCGTGACGGACGCGGGTGACGGGGACATGGGAGAAGACCTGACAGCTACGGCAGGCAACCGGCAAGATCCCGGCAGCGGGTGTCGTGCAGAGACAGGCGGCGACGTACAGATGGGCGGAGGCGTATCGTCCCCAAGGAGGGTGACATCCCTGAACGGCAACCCGGGACATTCGACAGTTCGTGCCGAAGGCGGGAGTCGGCTGGCCAGTGCTTCAACGTGAACAAGGGCCCTCGACGCAGCCTCAAGCGTCGGCCCGATTCCTCGCCCCGCTACGGATCAACACGGATGATCGGTACACGAAGAAAGTGCTTGCGCTGCGCTCAGCCGTCGTTCGCCGCGCGCACGCCATGGAAGGCGTGCCTTTCCGCCGGGACGCCCTTAGTCGGACCTGCAAGCGAAGCGATCCGCGCCCAGGCCGTTCCGCCGACGATGATCGCGCCGACCCAGGCGAACACGAGCGTCCACGTCTCGCCCGCGCCGCCGATCTCGGAGAGGCCCTTGATGGCGTGATAGCCGGCGATCCCAGCCGGGGCGGCGTAGAGCGCGCCGATGGCGAGCTTGATCGGCGCTGAGTGTATGGTGGCAAAGGCGATCTGGCCGGCGAGCAGCGTGACGGTGCCTGAGATAAACGCTACGGCGATCGCGGCGATCAGCCCGGCCTCGATGTCATGGACATGCATGCCGACGGTGACGGCGACGAAGAAGGGCAGCGCGTAGACGGCGAGCGTGAACAGTACATAGACCATGAAGCCGAGGCCGAGGACGCTCAATATGGCGGAGATGAACATGGGCGGACTCCTTGCGAAAGGCGCGCCTCCACCACCGCCACGGCGCGATTGAAGTATAGCGAAGATCGGCGCGCGCCGGAATGCTCCGGCGTGCGCAAGATGTGATGCGCTGAGCGCATCACGAAGCGCCCGGCTTCCGGCTGCGGAAATCGTAGAGCGGCACGCCCATCGTGCGCGCCTTGTCGGCGAGATTGTCGGTGATGCCCGAGCCTGGGAAGACGATCAGCCCGATCGGCACGGTGTCGAGGAGCTGGTCGTTGCGCTTGAACGGCGCGGCCTTACCGTGACGCATCCAGTCGGGCTTGAATACGATCTGCGGGCAGTTGCGATTGTCGGCCCAGCAGGCGGCGATCTTCTCGGCGCCTTTCGGTGAGCCGCCGTGCAGGAGCACCATGTCGGCATGCTTGGCGCGGACCCGGTCGAGCGCGGTCCAGACGGCCTGGACGTCGTTGCATTCCGTGCCCCCGGTGAAGGCAATCTTCGTGCCCGCCGGGATGAGCGGTTCAAGCTCGGTGCGGCGCTTGGCGGCGAGGAAGTCCCGACTGTCGATCAGCGCGGCGGTCAGGGTCCGGCGGCTGACATGCGAGCCCGAGCGCGGATGCCAGGTCTGTCCGAGATGCGACTCGAACAGCTCGGCGGCGAGGTCGCGCATCAGCTCATAGGCGTTGCGCCGCTCGATAAGCGTGATGCCCTGCGCGGTCAGGTCCTCGAGTTCGACCGAGCGGACCTCGGAGCCGTCCTGCTCGCGCTGGGAGCGCTTCTGCGCCTGTTCGTTGGTGTCGAGCTCCCGGTCGACCCGGGACGCCATGCGGTGGAAAACGTTGGTCATTGACCAGAGCAGGCCTTCGAGGTCGGATTCGAGGCGTGTCTCCGCGAGCGTCGCGGTGAGAGCGTCAAAGATGTCGGCGAGCGCGCCGTGTAGGGCGTCGGCGTCGGGCAGCGGCCGCGGGTCGGGCTCGCCCGCGAAGGGGCGGTAGCCGTAGAGCTGGAGTTCGTCGAGGACCATGGCGGTCGAGGAGCGGGCGTGGGTTTCGGCGTGGTCGGTCATGGCGGGTCTCCTGATCCGGAAGCCCGCGCCTATCGCGGCCTTCCCGGGCGACGGGAAAGCGGGGGCCGTCCGGGCCTGCACCGCCCGCATTCGGGCGGCCGGAGCGTCAGCGGAGGACGGCGGAGGCGGCGCCGTTTTGCCTCGCGATGCAAAGCCGGGCCTTCATGGTTTTTCCCGCGCGAAACGCGTGGGTTGGCCCGGCGGCGGAAAACGGTGACGCCGCAGCCGTTGCCGGACCGGGCGGGCTCCGCTCCGTCTCGCCCCTCTCGGATGGCCGGAGGCGCTGCTCTGAGGGATAGGAGACTGCTGACTGATCCGAAGCGGCAGTCCGCCTCGGTCGATCAGTGGTTGACCGACAGCAGCAAACGGTCGACGTCCTCCGGCGCGAGCTGCGGCCTCAGATGCGCCCGGAGTTCGGCGAGACCCATGGCGCGCAGATCCTCGTTGACGTCCTCGAGCCGGGAGGTGAGCCTTATCGCGTCGATCCCGTCAGCGGCTGCGCGCCCGGCGAGACTGTCCGCCGCGTTCCGACCGGCCACGTCGGAATCGACTGCGATGTAGAGACGCCTGAGGCCCAGAGGCAGGATCAGCGCTGCGAGATGGCCCGCGGAGAGCGCCGCGATGACGGGCAGTCCGGGCAGCGCCATGCGCAGCGCCAGCATGGTCTCGAGCCCTTCCCCGGCCGCGAGGAGGTCCGCTGCATCGCCGATACGCACGCCATGGCCGAGCAGCAGGCCCATCGCCTTGCGCGGCGGATCGATTGGCGCCTTCTCGGCCGTCTCTGGATCGAGCCAGGTGCGGTGCAGCCCGGTGAGGGCGCCCTCGGCGTCGGTGACCTTGGCGAGCAGCGCGGGCCATGTCTCCGGATCATTGTCGGGATGATCCTCGCGCCAGTAATAGCAGTGGGGGTGGAAGCGCAGCGCGCGGATGGTGTCCACGCCGAAAATGCCACGCTGGGCGAGATAGCGCTCCGCCAGCGTGCCCGCGATCGGCCGGCCCATGGCCCAGAGACGCCGTGCGGCTTCCGGCGATCCGGTCTGTGCTGGCGGTGAAGCCTGCCGAACTGGCGGATCGGGACGCGGCAGGCTCAGGAAGTGGCGCGCTTCGTCCAGCGCGTCGGCGAGCGAGGCCAGCCGCAGATTGGCCGTGATGAGATCGAGCAAATCGCCATGCGTACCCTCAGCTGCATCAGTCCATTTGCCCGCCGCGCCGGGTCCGGATGTGGGCCCCGTGAGGCGCACATAAAGACTGCGGCCAGGCGTGTTCTCGACGTCGCCGACGATCCAGTAGCGGCCCTGCCGGCGGCCGTTCGACAGATAGTGTCGGCAGACCGCCTCGGCCTCGCGGGCGAGACGGCGCGCAATGTCCGATGCCGGGCTCTCCATGAAACCTCCTTGCCAGCGATCAGAAAAAAGGGGCCTGCCGCGTCCGGCGGGCCCCGAGGTGCGAGGCGGATGGGGGAGGTCTCCCTCGTGGCTTGGTCGCCTCAGGCGAAGGCGGCGTGGGCGACCTCCTCATCTTCGGCCGAAGCCTCGGAATCGCCCATGGCCGTTTCGCCGTCGTTGGCCGCCGATGCCACTACGACGTCCGGCTCACCGACGTCCGAGTCGTCGACGATCTCGAAGTCCGACGCCTCGTCCGCGGCGAGCGCCGGCGTGCGCAGCGCTTCTGGCAGCCAGCCCGTGCCCGTGAGCAGCTCCTCGGCCGCCGCGACCATCTCCGGCTTCTTCAAGGCCGCGATGCGGTCGGCGGCCGTCTCGCCCTTCGCCTCGCGCACCGCTTCGAGGATGCGCGCCTTGGTGACGCGGCCGAGATAGCTGTCCGCCGTCGGCGTCCAGCCGGCCTTCGCCATGTCGAGCCCGACCGTCGCCGCCAGAACGCCGGCATGGGCGAGCGCGCGAGGCCTCCGGTTGTAGGGCTCGTGCACGGCGTTCACCGTCATGGCGACGCAGTGGGCGAAGAGCGCGTCGCGGCTGTCGCCGTCGAACTCGGTCAGCGCCTCCCACAGCTCCTCGGCCCGCTTGGGCAGCGCCGCCGCCCAGCTCGCGATGCGCCGGTCGATCGCCTCGGCATAGGCCGTCTCGCCAAGCCCCGGCGCCTGCGCGCCGAAGCTGGCGGAACGCGGCTCGATCTCGATGCAGCTCTCCTGGCCGTAATGGTAGAAGAGCCGCAGCGCCATGGCGTGCAGCGCCGCGAGTAAGGCGGTCTGCGGATCGTTCGCCAGCGCGTTGCGCAGCGCAAGCGTGCGATGCGCCGTCAGTTCGCAGACGAGCCGGTCGGAAAGCGGCTTGAGGCCATCCTCCTCCTCGTCCTCCGCATCGGGCGCTTCGGAGACCGCATCGCCTGCCTCGGCGCCGACCTCGCCGCCGTCGGAACCGATCGCATCGATGTTCGGCGCCTCGTCGGGCTCGGCGACCGGCTCGTCCTCGGGCCGGACATAGCCGCGCTCGACCCGCAGCCGCCCCGTGCCGTCAATGCTGACGAAGGCGCCGGCGATACCCAGTTCCTCCGGCTCGAACCGGACCGGGCGGTTCTGGAGCGCCTCCATCGCCGTCTCGATCTCGCCGAGCCGCGCATCGACTTCCTCGGGCAGTTCGTCCGCTTCGGCGTGCGCCTCCTCGAGCGTCTCGTATTCGGCCTTGAGCGCGGCATAGCTCGCCTGTTCTTCCTCGCTCATCGGCTCGGTCTCGCCGACGATCCGCCGCATTCCATAGGTGTGGCCGTAGGGAAAGTCGGTGCCAACCTCGACCCACTTCCATCCCTCGGCGCCGATCGCCTCGGCCTCCCGCTCGAGCTTCTCGGCGACCAGGCCGGTCAGCAGTCCCGCATCCTGCAGCCACCCGCCATCGTCGGACTGGAACAGGTCACGCAGGATGACGCCGCCCGCCTCCTGGTAGGCGTCGAGCCCGACGAACTGCGCCCGCCGGTCGGAGGCGCGCACGGCGCCCTCGGTCAGCATGCGGCGGATCTCGTAGGGCTGCCTGGAGTAGTGGCGCTTGAGCGCCTCCCAGACCTGTTCCTGGCGCTCATGGTTAGGACTGACCGTGAAGGCCATCAGCTGGTCAAGCGTCATCTCCTCTTCCGCGTAGGCCTCAAGCAGGGACGGCGCGACAGCGGCGAGCTTCAGTCGCTGCTTCACGACGTTCGGCGAGACGAAGAAGGCGGCGGCGATCTCCTCCTCGCTGCGGCCCTTCTCGCGCATCGCCTGGAAAGCGCGGAACTGGTCGAGTGGGTGGAGCGGCGCGCGCTGGACGTTCTCGGCAAGGCTGTCTTCCTCGGCGAGGCCATCGGTGCGCACGATGCAGGGCACGGGCGCGGTGCGCGCAAGCCGCTTCTGCTTCACGAGCAGTTCGAGCGCGCGGTAGCGGCGCCCGCCCGCCGGGATCTCGAACATGCCGGTCTCGGCGCCGGTCTCGTCCAGCACCGGCCGGACGGTGAGTGAGGCCAGCAGCGTGCGCCGGGCGATGTCCTCGGCGAGTTCCTCGATCGAGACGCCGGCCTTGATGCGCCGGACGTTGGACTGGCTGAGCACCAGCTTATTGAAGGGGATGTCGCGCGAGGCGCTGAGCGTGATCTTCTGGGACTTGGGTCTCATGGGAATTCTCCGCGACGGGCGGCCAAGAGACACTCTCTCGGGCCTCCAAACCCGTCACGAAGCCCACGGCCCACCTCTCCCTCTAGGAGCGATGGGCCGCGGACCAACGGACAGGATGAGGGGCGACGCCTACGCCGCGCGCTCCAGCAGGGTCTTCGCGCGCGTCTCCATGGCGAGGCGCGCATCCTGCTGTGGCTTGCTCCGCGCGAAGGCCGTGATGCCCTGCACGAAGTCGAAGACGCTCTCGGGCGGGCGGCCTTCCTCGGCGAGAACGGTCTCGACGATCTTGCTCGTTTCCGCTTTCGAGAAGCCGCGTTTCTTCAGGAAGTCGGCACGGTCTTCGTCGCTGCGGGCGACGATCTTTTCGCGCGCCGCGCGGATGCCGTCGATGAAGGGCGCGGGCGAGGAGTTGGCGAAGCGGGTGAGCGCCGGGGCCGCCTCATGGGCGAAGCGGTTTGCGGCGTATTTGGAATGCCGGATCGAGATCTCCTGGAAATCCTCGACGCCCCAGAGATTGCGGTTCTGGCAGACGGCGCGGAGGTAGAAGCTCGCAATGCCGAGCGTCTTGGCGCCGACCTCGGAGTTCCAGCAATAGAACCCCCGGAAATAGAGATCGGGCAAGCCGTCCGGGAGACGCCCCGCTTCGATGGGGTTCATGTCGTCGACCAGGAAGAGGAAGACGTCGCGGTCCGAGGCGTAGAGCGTGGTCGTGTCCCTGGTGACGTCGACCATCGGGTTGTAGACGCCCGTCGACCAGTCGAGCACGCCGGGCACTTTCCAACGCGTGTCGCCCGTGCCGTTCCCGGCGATGCGCCGGACGGCCGAGACCAGCTCGTGGTCGTAGATGCGGCCATAGTCTGGCCCGGTGACGGCGCGCAGCTCGGTGCGGCCGTCCTCGGTCTCCAGAGTCTTCACCTGCTCGGCACGGTGGTTGGTGAGGCCGTATTGCAAATTGATGCCCGCGAGCGGCGCCGGGAGCTGGCGCAGATAGGCCGCCGGAGCGCTTACAAGACCGGCGAGTTGGGCGAAGCTCCAATGGGTTGGCGCGACGGGCGCGTCGGCGTCCGGCAGGACCAGCGCCAGCCGCTCGGGGTCGTCACGGTGCGCCTCGACGCGGATCGCGGCGCTCTCGACGGTGCGCGTCCGGCTGCGCTCGGCCCGGCCCTTCACCGAGGCGAAGAGGTCGTCCAGCGACAGATAACGCTCGTCGTCCGGCCGGGAAAACCACTCGGAAGACACGCGGCCCACCCGTTCCCCGCGCGACACGGCCACCTTGTAGCCGACGCACTCGGGGCGACCGGTCATGATTTCAGTTGCAGTCATGGCTCATCTCCATGACGGGCGGCCTGAGAGCCTCTCTCTCGACCTCCAAACCCGTCACGGCGAAAGCCGCAGGACTTTCACTCTCATCGCTGGCGCACCAGGCGCCGAGCCGTCCCGCAGTGCGCCTGTCTTCGCCGCCGAGAGCGCTACGTCCAAACGGTTTCGATTTATGAGCCGGCGATCGCGCGGCAGGGTGGAGCCATGTCCTCCACCGCGAACGATAGACGCCGAGTCCCAGGCACCGCTCGGTCGGCCAAGATCGACCTGTTCGACTACTGCCGCCTGCCGGAGCCGAAGCCGCGTGGCCGTCCCGTCGCGGACGATCTGTCCGATTGGCGCGTGACCGATGACTGGCCTGAGGACGTGCCGGTGACGCCCGAGGAGGTGGACGTTTTCGAGGCCTGGTTCGGTGACATTCTCGAGGAGCTGTTTGGGCCGGGAGGGCCGGATCGCACTTGACGTCGTTATCATCTCTAGATAACTTCTCATGACAAGAGAGACGCGCGATCCGGGCCTCGACGCCTTGCTCGATCTCGACGGCCAGGTGCTGGTCGTCGACCCGCAGGGTGGCCACTGGGTCAAGTTCGTCGTCCGCCGTGTGCCAGTCAGTCCGGAGAAGCCCCACGGGCTCGACTATGCGCTGACCCTGCACGGCCCCGACGGCGGACGGCTCGCCGGCTTCGACAACGCCCACCCCGTGGGCAGGCGCAAGCGCGGCGAACCGCAGGATCACCGGCACCGGCTCCGGACCGTGCGTCCCTATGACTACCAGGATGCGGCGACGCTGCTCGCCGACTTCTGGACCCTGGTGGATGCGGTGTTGAAGGAGCGCGGAGTGATCCCATGACGACATTGAAGGTCGGCATCGCCGATTACGAGACGATGAAGGCGCGGACGATGCGGATCGCCCGCGGCGAGGAGCGCCAGGGGCCGGACGACCCCAAGGTCTGGTTTACCTCGACCGAGTCCTTCGCCCAGGTCCTGTCGGCCGGGAACCGCGAGCTCTTGCGCACCATCGCCGAGCGCGCGCCGGGCTCGCTCGACGAGCTCGCGCAGATGACCGGCCGCGCCAAGTCGAACCTGTCGCGCACGCTGAAGAAGATGTCCGACTACGGCCTGATCGAGATGCAGCCCGGCGAGGGCCGTCGCCTCAAGCCGAAGGTCGTCTACGATCGGGTCTCGCTCGACCTGCCGCTCATCGACGGGACGGAGCGCAAGGCCGCGGGAGGCCGCTCGTGACCGCCCCGCAACCCGCCGGGAAGCTGCGCGCGGCGCTGTACTTGCGCGTCTCGACGGCGCGGCAAGCCGAGCACGATGTGTCGATCCCCGATCAGCGCCGGCAGGGCGAAGCCTATTGTGCGGCACGCGGATACCAGCTCGTCGAGACCTATATCGAGCCCGGCGCCTCGGCGACCAATGACCGGCGGCCTGAGTTCCAGCGCATGATGGAGGCCGGCACCGCCAAGCCCGCCGCCTTCGACGTCGTGGTGGTCCACTCCTTCAGCCGCTTCTTCCGCGACCACTTCGAGCTGGAGTTCTACGTCCGCAAGCTCGCCAAGAACGGTGTCCGGCTCGTCTCGATGACGCAGGAACTCGGCGACGACCCGATGCACGTCATGATGCGCCAGATCATGGCGCTGTTTGACGAGTATCAGTCCAAGGAGAACGCCAAGCACACGCTCCGGGCGCTGAAGGAAAACGCCCGCCAGGGCTTCTGGAACGGATCGCTGCCGCCGGTCGGCTACCGCGTCATCGATGCCGAGAAGCGCGGGGCGAAGATCAAGAAGGTGCTGGAGATCGATCCGCTGCATGCCGACACGGTCCGGCTGATGTTCAAGCTGGCGCTGGAGGGCGACGGCACGAGCGGGCGCATGGGCGTGAAGGCGATCGCCGCCCATCTCAACGCGCGCAAGCTCTATACCCGCACCGGCGGGCGCTGGGGCGTCGGCACGGTGCACCGCATCCTGACCCGCCGGACCTATATCGGGGAGCATCAATGGGGCCGGACCTACAAGGACGGCACGCCCAAGGCGCAGGCTGAAACCGTCACCGTGCCCGTGCCGCCGCTGATCGACCGGGAAACCTTCGACGCGGTCCAGGAGCTGCTCAAGTCGCGCAGCCCGATGGTCGTGCCGGGCCGGACCGTTAGCGGCCCGACACTGCTCACCGGCATCTGCTTCTGCGCCGACTGCGGCGGCGCGATGACGCTGCGCACCTCGGGCAAGGCCAAGCACTATCGCTACTACACCTGCTCGACCGCCGCGCGGCAGGGCAAGACCGGCTGCAAGGGCCGCACGATCCAGATGGACCGGCTCGACCTTCTGGTGGCCGAGCATCTGGAGAAGCGGCTCCTTCAGCCCGAACGGCTACGCGACTTGCTCGCCATCCATCTCGACCGTCGTGAGGAGAGGGACGAACGTCGGCGCGCGCATGCGGCGGAACTGGTCAACCGCGCTGCCGCCGCCGAGGCGCGGTTGAAGCGGCTCTATGACGCCATCGAAAGCGGCGTCGCCGATCTGGACGATCCGTCACTCAGGACGCGCATCGAGGAGCTGAAAGCCACGCGCGACCAGGCGCGCATCGACGCGGAGCGCGCACGCGCCGCGATCGAGAGCGCGGGCCAAGCGGTCACGCCCGATCAGATCGCCCGTTTCGCGGCCGTCGCCCGTCGGCGCATGCGTGGAAAGGACGGCGGATTTCGGCGGGATCATCTGCGGGCTCTGGCCCAGCGGGTCGAGGTCACCGAGCGCGAGGTTCGGATCATGGGCTCGCGAAACGAGCTCTTGAGGGTCCTGGCTTCCGCGAATGGCGTAGGAACGGCGGCGAACGGCGTTCGCACTTATGTTCCAGAGTGGCGGATGGGGAGGGATTCGAACCCCCGGAGTGCGTAAACACTCAACGGTTTTCAAGACCGCCGCAATCGACCACTCTGCCACCCATCCGCTGAAAACCGGTCGCGGCACGACATCTAGATGCGGTTGGCCGCAAAGAAAATGGTTACCGAGCAGGCGAGGCGCGAAAGTGGACACATGAGGTCTGCGGTCGTGCATTCGCTTGTAGCAGAAAGCACGGGCAGCCCGTTTTCCTGGAAATTTGCTCAAAACTCCATCACGGGCGTTAGGCGCGTCCGGGCTTGGGTCAAATTTCAACGAATTTGCGGGCGCTGAAATTACCGTTTTCCTATCGTGCCGAGATAGTGTTGTCTCATCGCCGCCAGAAGAGCGGTGGACCGGCGCCCATGACACGAGGCGCCGGCGGATGGTGAAAAGGGAAGACCAGAATGGTTCGCTTCCAGGGTGCGGCCGCGTTTCAGGCCGGCGGAATAGCACGGCTGTCTCTTGTCGGCCTCGCCGTTATGACGGTTGGTCTCGGGCAGGCGGCCGCGCAATCGAGCCGCGGCGCGCCGATCGTGTTCGCAAGCGGACTCGGAGCGGAAACAGCGCAACCAAGGGCCGACGTTCCGGACGAACGAGTGGCGGGGCTGAGCGCCTACGCGCCCTCGGGCAAGTCCGCGCCCGCCGCTGGAGCATGGACGCTGCTGCCGGGGGCCGGAGGCGGCGAGCCCACGCCCGCGACCTATCCAGCGCCTTCCGAGACCTCGGCGCGCCTGATGGCTCCGGACCCCACGAGCGACTACAGCAATCCGAACGCCAGAGCGGTTGCGGGGCTTTCCGGCCGACTGGCTGAACCTTATGCCGGCCCGCCCTATGAAGTCGAAGGCAAGTGGTTCGTTCCGACGCATGAGCCGAACTATGACGAGGTCGGGATCGCGTCCTGGTATGGGCCGAATTTCCACGGCAAAGCGTCAGCGAGCGGTGAGACCTTCGACACAGACGCGATGACGGCGGCGCATCCGACCCTTCCGATTCCGAGCCTCGTGCGCGTGACCAATCTTCAAACCAACCAGTCGGTGGTGGTTCGACTGAACGACCGCGGACCCTTCGTCGACGACCGCATCATCGACCTCTCGCGCCGCGCGGCCGAAGCCCTCGATGTGGTGGAAAAAGGAACCGCAAAGGTCCGCGTCCAGTTTCTCGGCCCCGCGCCGATCGAGGAAAATGCGCTTCCCGATGGCAGGTTCATGGCCGCAGCGCCCCCGTCGGCGCGGAAACCGGCGCAAAGCCCGCTGCAGCAAGTGAGCGCGTCGAGCCTTCCGACCCTGCAGCCGACCCCGACGCCCGATCGGCGGCCGTCGCTGCGATCGGACGCATCGATCCGTGGCTTCTATGTCCAGGCGGGATCATTCGTCGATCTGTCCAACGCCCTTGAGCTTCGCGAAACACTGTCCGCGATCGGCCCGGTCTTCGTCACCGAAGCGGACGTCAACGGCGCGCATCACTTCCGGGTCATGATCGGCCCCTGGGCGTCGCGGGACGAGGCGACGATGGTGCAGGGGCAGGTGATCGAGCAAGGTGGACGGGCCTTTGTCGTCGCTCGCAGCGACTGATCATCTGAAACCAACGAAGCTTCTGTGGAATTGACCGCCGGAACGTTGACGCAACGTCCGGCGGTCTCCCATTTTGTGCTCTGGTGATTGCACCGGTGTTCGCAACCGGTGTTGGTGCTCGCCTCGAGCGCGCCGCAGGCCTGAGACACGATGGGACAAGGACTGATGACATCTTCTTCCGCGCGCAGCGCCGGACGCATGACCGGACCAGCTGCGATGTTGGCGGCTGCGCTCATTGCGACCCTTACCGCGCTGGCGACGGCGGCGGCCCAGTCGCCGCCCTCCACCGGCGGCGGCGATGCGAGCGTCAACGCCTCAGATCCGCTGAACACGAGCGCAACCTACGCCTACATCATGGACGCGGGCACCGGCGTCTCCCTCTACTCCAAGCGCGGCTCGGAACCTTTGATCCCGGCCTCAATGACGAAGCTCATGACGATGTACATCGTGTTTGAGCGCATCCGGGATGGAAGGCTATCCTTGGATGACGAACTCGTCGTCAGCGAAAACGCCTGGCGCAAAGGCGGCGCGACGTCCGGCGGCTCCACGATGTTCCTGAAGCTTGGCTCGAGGGTGAAGGTCGACGACCTCCTCCGCGGCGCCATCGTGCAGTCCGGCAACGACGCCTGCATCGTGCTTGCCGAGGGCATTTCCGGGACCGAGGAAGCGTTCGCCACCCTGATGACGGAGCGCGCGCGCGAACTCGGCCTGTCTTCCGCATCGTTCCGGAATTCGACCGGGCTGGATGAACCGGATCACCGCATAAGCGCTCAAGATCTCGGTCGACTGGCGCAGATGATCATCCGAGACTTCCCTCAATTCTACCCGATCTACTCCGAACAGGAGTTCACCTGGAACGGCATCCGTCAGCCAAACCGGAATCCGTTGCTGAGAGAGGTGCCGGGCGCCGACGGGCTCAAGACAGGGCACCTTGAAGTCTCCGGGTATGGTTTGGTCGGCTCCGCCGTTCAGGATGGCAAGCGACGCATCATCGTGCTGCAGGGCCTTCCAAGTGAAACCCAGCGTGCCCAAGAAGCGCGACGGGTGATGCGCGCCGCCTTTGCGGATTTCGACACCGTCGAGCTCGTGACGGAGGGAGCGGTCGTCGGTGCAGCGGAGGTCTGGCTCGGCGCCAAACCGACGGTGCCGCTGGTCGCCTCAGGGTCGGTCTCCAAAGGGCTGCATATCGATGCGACGCGGAAAATCTCCGCCATCATCAACTACAAAGGGCCGATCGCCGCTCCGGTGAAACAGGGCGACACCGTCGCCGAACTCCTCATCTCAGCGCCCGGGGCGGAGGACATTCGGGTGCCGCTTCAGGCGGGTGAGACCGTCGGCAAGCTCAACCTGTTCGGGCGTGCACTCGTCGGCGTCCGCGGCGAATGATGGAAGGCCGCGGCCGCTTCATCACTCTGGAAGGCGGGGAAGCGACCGGCAAGTCCACGCTTGCGCGGGCGATCGACGCGCACCTTCGCGGCGCTGGCCGACAGACGACCCTGACCCGGGAGCCAGGCGGCACACCCCTCGCCGAGGCCCTGCGCGCAATCGTCCTGTCGCCGCCAGGGGAGCAACCAAGCGCCTTGTCCCAGTCCCTGATCTTCAGTGCGGCGCGCTGCGACCACATCGAAAAAGTGATCCGACCGGCGCTCGCGACCGGCCGATGGGTGCTGTGCGACCGGTTCGTGGATTCAACCGAGGCCTACCAATCCTCCGCCGCTCACGAGCCGATTTCGAGCGAGACGCTTGGCCTGCTTAACGAGCTCCTGCCGCCTGAGCGCCCCGATCTGACGCTCATCCTCGATCTTCCCCTGGAGGAAGCGCGGCGGCGAATTGAACGCCGAAAGGGCGCCTCCGACGTGTTTGAAGACCGCGACGACGCCTATCATGAGCGTGTGAGGCAGGCCTTCCTGCGCATCGCGGAGCGGGAACCGGAACGTTGCGTCGTCCTGGATGCGGCGCTACCCCCGAACGAACTTGCGGACGCCGCCATCCGGATCATCGGTGACCGGCTGGATCGCCCCAGTGGTGACTAATGCAACTCGACCCCCAGGACTTCGGCCCGGTCTATGGCCATGTTGACGCCAAGCTGGCCATGTCAGCCGCGCTTGCGGACGGCCGGTTGCACCATGGCTGGATGCTGCTTGGTCCGCGCGGCATAGGGAAATCGAAACTCGCGATCAGGTTCGCCGCGCAGTTGCTGACCGGAGCGTCCGCGCCGGATTTTGAGCTGCGGGAGGATGAGGGCGTCGGGCGTTTGTTGGCCGCCGGCAGCCACCCTGACTTCCGACTCCTCCGACGCCCGATTGACGACGCCGGCAAGCAGAAGACGGAGATTCCCGTCGCGCACGCGCGCGACCTCATCAGCTTCTTCGCCCTGAAACCAGGGATGTCCGGGCGACGCGTCGCGATCGTCGACGCTATGGATGAGCTGAACCGCTACGGCATGAACGCCTTGCTGAAGACGCTCGAAGAACCCCCTGACGGCGCCGTTCTGATCCTGGTCAGTCACGGTGAGCAAGGGCTCCCGCCGACAATACGAAGCCGGTGCAGACTGGTGATGCTTCGGGAGCTTTCTGAGGCCGATCACAGACTTGCGCTCGAGGCGGCGGGCCTTGAGGGAGCGGCGCTTGAGGCCGCCTGCGCTGGGCGCAACCGCAGGCCCGGGCAATCCCTGCGGCTTGCGGGGGAGTCTGTCGGGGCTGCACGCAAAGCGGCGTTGGCGGCGATACGGTCGGCTTCCGATCGATCCGCCGGACGGGACGAAGCAGATCTGATCCGGATCGCTGGACAGTCTGAAGACGCGCTCGCGGCGGCCTTTGACGCACTGCGCTCAGGCGTCGAGGATCAGGCTCGGTCGACGGGCGACCCCGTTCAAGCGGGCGACGCCGCAGCTCGATGGTTATCGCTCGTGCGCATCGAGGCCGAGGCAAGAGAGCTTAACATGGACAGGTCGCAGACGATCGCGACGGCATGGCGCAGGTTCACCGCGATGGCGCGTCCTGCAACGGATGCGGACGGACGCACGCCGAAATGAATGCGCCGCTGATCGACAGCCACGTGAACCTGCACTCCGACGCCTTTTCGCAGGACCTCGATGCAGTGCTGGAGCGCGCCCGCGCCGTCGGCGTGTCGCGGTTCATATCAATCTGCGACCGGTTGGACCGGTTCCCGGCTGTTCACGCCATCGCCCAGGCCAATGACGACATCTGGTGCAGCGTCGGCGTCCATCCGCATCACGCAAAGGACTTCCCGGGGCTGCAGCCGGAGTCGCTCGTCGACGCTGCCCGGGACCCGCTGGTATGCGCCATCGGAGAAACGGGGCTCGACCAGCACTATGGCTATAGCGACATCGCGCTTCAGGAGCGATCATTACGGGTCCACATCGAGGCGGCGCGCGAAACCGGATTGCCGATCGTCATCCACACACGGGAAGCAGACGACCTGACCGGAGACGTGCTTGAGGATGAGCACCGCAAGGGCGCGTTTTCAATTCTGATGCACTGCTACACGGGAGGCGAAAGGCTCGCAGCGCGGGCGCTGGACCTCGGAGCGGTCTTTTCGGTTTCGGGCATCCTCTCGTTCAAGAGCGCCGCGGAGGTGCGGACCGTGATGGCCCGAATTCCCATGGACCGGGTGATCCTCGAAACCGACTGCCCCTATCTCGCGCCGACGCCGCATCGCGGTCGGCGGAACGAGCCCGCTTTCCTCAAGGATGTCTGCGCGGCCTATGCCGCGTTGCGAGGTGTGACGCAGGACGAAGCCGCGAGCGCCACCACCGCCGTCTGCCTTCGCACATTCGGGAGGCTGAGTTGATCGCCGCCAGCAGCAGCAACGACCTACATGTGCGGATCCTTGGATGCGGGTCTTCCGGTGGTGTGCCGCGCGTAGGCAATGACTGGGGCGCGTGCGATCCGTCCGACCCGCGCAATCGGCGGTCCCGATGCTCGATCCTGATGACGCGCAAGGCGACGGGCGGCGACCGCACTGTCGTGCTGATCGATACGTCGCCAGACCTTCGGGAACAACTGCTTGCGGCGAATGTGTCGGTGGTCCATCACGTCGCTATCACGCACTCCCATGCCGACCAGTGCCACGGGATCGACGATCTGCGGGCGCTGACGCTGCGGAGCAGGGCCCGCATACCGGTGCACATGGACACATTCACTGCGAACGTGCTCACCAAACGGTTCGACTATTGTTTCGAGGCGAAGGCCGGCTATCCAGCAATCCTTGACGCCAAACCCGACCTTGCGCCGGGATCGAGCGTACCGCTGGAGGGGCCGGGAGGAGCGATCAACCTCGAATGCCTCGATCTCGATCATGGGACCATGCCGTCGCTCGGCTTCAGGTGCGGCGCCTTCGCCTATTGCAACGACGTGGTTCGGATGTCCGACGCGACGCTCGAACGACTGCATGGCCTCGACACGATCATTCTTGACGCGCTGCGCTACACTCCGCATCCGACGCACGCGACCGTCGCCCAGGCGCTTGGCTGGATTGAACAGCTAAAGCCACGGCGCGCGATCCTGACGAATCTGCATATCGATCTCGACTATCGCAAGCTCAGCCAAGAGCTGCCGCACGGAGTGACGCCCGCCTATGACGGAATGGAGTTCACGCTTCCGGCGACCTAAACTTTTGCCCATAATGTTGGTTATGCGACTGTTGGAAATGCGTGGTTTGTCACAGACTTTTGCGCGGTTTGCACACCCGTCACCATCCTACAATCCCGCAAAGGGACCCGTCTTATGACCGCTGATCGCAGCCCATCCACTCGAGCGTTCACGCGGACGGACGACCCCCTCGCCGATGTCGTGCGGCTTATGGCGCGGCTTCGCCATGGTGAGCGAGGCTGCCCCTGGGATGTCGAGCAGACCTTTGAGACCATCGCCCCCTACACGATCGAGGAAGCCTATGAGGTGGCTGACGCGATCGAGAGAGGAGACCTGAACGATCTTAAGGCGGAATTGGGCGACCTGCTCTTCCAGGTTGTGTTCCACAGCCGCATGGCTGAGGAGGCCGGCGCATTCACCCTTTCAGATGTTGCCGATGCGCTGGTGGCGAAAATGGTGGACCGCCATCCTCACGTGTTCGATGATGCTCCGAACCGCACTGCCGAGGAACAGCCTCTGGCGTGGGAGCAGCAGAAAGCTATGGAACGCGCCCGGAAGGCTGCGTCCGCCGGCGATGACAGCAGCGCGCTTGATGGCGTCGCATTGGCCCTGCCCGCCTTGCTCCGGGCTGAGAAACTCCAAAAACGCGCGGCGCGCGTCGGGTTTGACTGGCCGGATGTCTCGCAGACGATAGAGAAACTCAATGAGGAAATTGAGGAGCTGATGGAGGCGCATGCGGCCGCGACCTCCGATCCCGGCGCGGTGTTCGAGGAGGTGGGAGACCTCCTCTTCGTGGCCACGAATGTCGCGCGGAAGCTCAACATCGATCCAGAGGCCGCCCTGCGCGCCGGGAACGCAAAGTTCGTGCGTCGCTTTCGTCGGATGGAATCCATGGCGCAAGCGTCTGGCCGCGCCTTCTCAAGCCTGACGCTCGATGAGCAGGAGGCCTTGTGGAGCGCGGTCAAGGCCGAGGAGCGGGCAAATTTGACCGGGCGCGGCTAGAGCCCGCGCAGCCGCCGCTACGGCTCATGCCGGGCTGATCGTCACCGCCTCATCGATCTGCGTCAGCGCCTCACGTTCGGCGGCACTCATTCTGACCATCATGCGAAGCCGGTCGTCGGTTGGCTGCTCCTCCATGAGCACGTCGCAATGCTCGTGCAACCAGGCCCGCGCCCGGCCACTCGGCGACGGCATTTCAACGCGCGTGAGCGTTCGGGGTGGGTAGACAGCGTCTTCTATCGCCGAAAGCAGAGCCCCGACGCCCTCTCCGGTCAGCGCGGACACGGCGACCACATCGCGAACGCCGCCCTCTGCACGGGAGAGCACGGAATCCCGATGCGCGTCCGACAGCCGGTCGATCTTGTTCCACACCTCGAGCACCGGAGGAAGATCGCCGCCTTTTTCCTCCCCCTCGATCTGGCTCAGCACTTCATAGACGTCCGCCGACTGGTCTTCGGTGTCGACGTGGGAAATGTCTCTCACGTGGAGAAGGAGATCCGCCTCCAAGACCTCTTCCAGCGTCGCCCGGAACGCCGCGACGAGCGGCGTCGGAAGATCGGAGATAAAGCCCACCGTATCGATCAGGGAAATCGTCCGACCTTGCGATGTCGCTACCATGCGCGACGTCGGGTCAAGGGTCGCAAAAGGCATGTCGACCGCGAGCACGCCCGCATCGGTCAGGCGGTTGAAGAGCGTAGACTTGCCGGAATTCGTATACCCGACCAGCGCAACCACCGGCGTCTGTCGCCTCGCGCGGTCTTCCCGTTGCAGGCGGCGTGTGCGCTTGACCTCCTCGAGTTCTCGCCGGAATCCGGCGAGCCGCTTGTCGAGCATACGGCGGTCGGCCTCGAGCTGCGTTTCACCGGGTCCACCAAGGAAGCCGAAGCCACCGCGCTGCCGCTCAAGGTGGGTCCAGGTGCGAACCAGCCGGGAGCGCTCATAGAGCGAGCGCGCCATCTCAACCTGGAGGCGACCCTCCGCGGTGCGCGCCCGAAGTCCGAAAATCTCTAGAATGAGTCCGGTGCGGTCGACGACCTTCAGTTGAAGCGATGTCTCGAGATTTCGCTGCTGGATCGGGGTCAGCGCCCCGTCGACCACGAGAAGACTGACCCCCTCAGCGGCTGCGCGCTGTGCAATATGGTCGACCTGGCCGCCCCCAAAGAACCTTGCGGCGTTGGGTTCTCGGACATTCAGCCGTTCGGCGAAGGCGAGCTTGACGCCCAGCGCCTCCACAAGCCCTTGGCTCTCCGAGAGCCGCTCATGCGCGTGCACAACCCCTTGTGTCACCGGCAGCACGATAGCGGCGGTCTCGACAGCTGGTGTCCGCTCGACGGGGTCCCGCGCCACTAATCCTCGTCGTCTTCGCTTGGCTCAAACAGGCTGACGGGCGCGTTCGGCGCGATTGTGGATATGGCGTGCTTGTAGACAAGTTGGGCGGGACGTCCCTCGCCCTTCAAAAGCACACAGAAGTTGTCGAACCAGGTTACGGCGCCCTGAAGCTTGACTCCATTGACCAGAAACACCGTGAGCGGCGTCTTTCCCTTACGAACCGCATTCAGGAAGATATCCTGAAGGTTCTGCTTCTTTTCGGACGACATGCTGAGATGGGCCTTCTCATTGAGGGTTGAGGCTTTAGACCTCCGAATAGCGCGACGCGGCCCGGATCGGCAATGGTGGTCCGCCCCAGTGGATCATATCTGCGGCTCGCGCGCCCCATTCAGTGCATCAACGCCCAGCGCCTTCAGCTTGCGGTGCAGCGCGGAGCGCTCCATCCCGATAAACGCCGCAGTCCGGGAAACATTCCCCCCAAAACGTGTGATCTGGAGGGCGAGATATTCGCGCTCGAAATGCTCCCTCGCATCCCGAAGCGACATCGAAATCATCTGCATGGACGCCCCGGCGGACTCGTTCGCGCCATCGCGCGGCAGATGGTCCGCCGTGATCGCCGAGGAGGGCTCGCCGTGGGTGAGGATCAGAAGTCGCTCAACCACATTGCGCAGCTGACGCACGTTGCCCGGCCAATCGCTCGCCTGAAGGATGGCGATGGCTTCGGGGCTGAATTCCCGTGGCTGAAGACCGCTCGCGTCGGCGATTCTGCCGACGAAGTAGCTGACGAGAGCGGGAATATCCTCCCGGCGACGATCTAGCGGCGGCACGTCGATCGGCACGACGTTCAGCCGATAGAACAGATCCTCCCGGAAGCGGCCGGCGGCGATCTCGTCCTTGAGGTCCCGCGCGGTGGATGAGATCACACGAACGTCGACGGCGACATCGGAACGCCCGTTCTTGCGGCGAAACCGCTGGTCCACGAGGACACGAAGGATCTTGCTCTGCGTGGCGAGCGGCATGTCCGAGATTTCGTCCAACAGGAGCGTGCCGTTGTGGGCGCGTTCGAACAATCCGATCTTGATCGCCCCCCCGTCATTGCTCTCGTCGCCGAACAATTCACTTTCGAACCGGTCCGGCTCCATATTCGCCGCGCTGACGACGACGAAGGGTCCGCTCGCACGCGCCGACCGATCATGGATCAGGCGTGCGGTGAGCTCCTTGCCAGATCCGGGCGGGCCGGAAATGAGCACGCGGCTGTTGGTCGGGGCCACCCGTTCGACGCCGGACAACAGGTGCATCATGACGTTGGAATGGCCCACCATTTCGCCGCTGACGGAGGAGCGCGCCCGAAGTTGCGCATTCTCTCGCTTGAGATCCGCGCTCTCGAGCGCGCGCTGGACCGTGAGCACCAGTTTTTCCGCCTGAAAGGGCTTTTCCAGATAATCGTAGGCGCCCCGGCGAATGGCGGTGACAGCGGTCTCCACCGTCCCGTGGCCGCTGATCACGATCACCGGCAGAAGCGGGTCGATCTCCTTCAGGATCGACAAAATATCCAGCCCATCAAGTTCGCTTCCCTTGAGCCACACATCCAGCACCACGAGGCGAGGGGCGCGCTCGCGCACGACCGCCAGCGTATCAGCCGAGTTGGCGGCCGTCCGCACGACATAGCCTTCGTCTTCGAGGATGCCGCCCACAAGGTCACGGATGTCGGCTTCGTCGTCGACGACCAGGATATCAATCGCCATTACACGGCTCCCTCTTCGGCGAGTTCAGTGAATTCTTCAGACATTTGTGGTTCAATGGGCATGCGCAAATCGACCCGCGCGCCCCGCGAAACGAGTTCATTATCGCTGAGGATGATGCGCCCTCCGTGGTCCTGTACGATGCGGGCCACGATCGCGAGGCCGAGACCGACCCCTGAACGTCGCGTGGTGACATAGGGCTCCAGCAACCGGTCTCGATCGTCCACGGGGAAGCCGGGACCAGTGTCCCGCACCACGATGAACGCCTCGTCCATGTCTGTTCCGAATTCGATCGCAACCGACCCGGACTTGCTCTCGCCGGTCTGCACATGGTGCTCCACGGCCTCAGCGGCGTTCTTCACGATATTGGTGAGCGCCTGGGCGAGGAGGCGTTCATCCCCCCGCACCAAGATCGGCTGGTCAGGACCATCCACGGTGACAGCGATGGACGGGGCCGCCATCCGCTGGGAAAAGGCGACCGCGCGGATCATTTCGCCCAGATTGAATTCGCTGAAAGAGGGTTTCGGCATTCGCGCAAACCCTGAGAATTCCTCGACCATTCGGCCGATGTCGGAGACCTGACGGAGGATGGTTTCGGTGCACCGGTCGAACGTGTCCCGGTCCTGCGTGATCTGTCCCCCGAAACGGCGCCTGAGGCGCTCCGCCGACAACTGAATGGGCGTGAGCGGATTGCGGATCTCATGAGCGATGCGTCGCGCGACGTCTCGCCAAGCCGCTTGCCGCTGACCGGCGATCATCCGGGTCGTATCGTGGAATGTCGCCACGACGCCCCCACCGTCACGCTCCGGCGCAACCCGCAGATGAAAATACGCGACATTCGCTCCGGAGACGCGCTTGAGCGACGCCTCAACCGACTGACCGGTATCAAACGCCCGGCGAACGGCAGGAATGAACTCCGGCGCAACCCTCGTGAGATCGATCGACGCGGTCGCCTCATCCATCTGCAACATCGTCACCGCGGAGGTATTGGCGATGGTCACATTGAGACGGGAATCGATCCGCATCACCCCCGCCTCGACGCCCGCAAGGACGGCCTCGGTGAAAGCGCTCCGGCTTTCGGCCTCGCCCCGTGCGCGTTCCAGCGCCGCGGTCTGGCGGGCGATGCGGTCGGTCATCTGGTTGAAGGCGTCCGCGAGATCGTCGATCTCGTCCCGCACGGCCGGACGCTGCATTCGGACAGACAGGTCTCCGTCTCTGACGGCGCGCGCCGCTTGTGCAAGTTGACCGAGCGGGATCGCAATCCGCGCCGCAGCCGTGACGCCGAGCCAGGCTGTGCCGAGCAACATCAGGACTGCGACCTGAAGATAACTCAGCGTCAAAACCGTTCGAAGCCGGTCGCGGCGCGTTTCCGCCTCGCGAAAGGCGTCCAGGTCCTGTTGAGTCTGGACAAGGCGCGCACCGACCCGTTGCGGCATCGGGCGCGACACATAGAGGAAAGCGTCGGAGAAAGACGGCAGTCGGTAGAAAGCCCGAACGGCGTCGCCATCGACGGAGATCGAGGTGAACCCTTCTCTCGCGTCCGTCCAGTTCTTCTGGGTCGGTGGCACATCCGGCGGCGCTCCGTCAGCGGCGGCCTCGAACACGACATCTCCATCGCTGCGGTAGACGGAGACACGGGGGAAATCGTGATACTCGGCCTGCCGAAGCGTGAAGGCTTGAAAATCGTCGGTGTTCGCCTCGAACTCGCGCGCGTAGGTGTTGATGTCGTCCGCCATGTCCCGGAAGTGCGACTGGACATCCAGCCGGACTTCATTCTGGGACGCTTCCGCCGCCGCGCTCGCATTTTCGACGAGCGCGTAAATCCGTTCGCTGAACCAGCTTTCAACGCTTCGATTGATGATGGCCGCCAGAAATCCGGCGACGATGATCGTGGGAATTCCCGCGGCGATCGAGAACAGTGCGATGATTCTGAGCCGGAGGCGCGCTCCGCCACCCGTCTCACGATTCTCCCGCATCAACTGAACCACACGAGCGCCGAGGATGCCGGCGATCGACGCAATGACAAAAAGGTTTCCAAGGAGCAGCCAGAACAGGCCAGACTGTCCGGTGTTACGCGGTCCGACGTCTGTCACTGAAACATAGGTGCCAAAGGCGGCGACCACCGTTGCAATCGCGAACAACGCCTTGAAGGCTGAAGAAGCCGTTCGGCCCACTTTGACGTTTGGGACAGCAGGCCAGTACGCCATCAACTCTACCTGTCGCGATCACCCGAGCCGCTGCTGACGCACCGTTCGGATCGGCAAGGAGCCTGCCCCGCGGAGCACGCCCGGGACCGGATCGCGAAAACGACCGGACCCGCTAATGTGGTACTAGAACCACACTCCAGTGCACGAAAGCAACAGTCCGCACTGTCATTCGACGTCGGGGATACTCAATGCCTGGATCTTGCTGCGCAGCGTATTGCGGTTGAGGCCGAGAAGCGCCGCAGCCCGAACCTTGTTGCCCCTCGTGGCGGCGAGCGCAAGCTTGAGCAGGGGCCGCTCCACCTGCTCGATCACCGTCTGGTAGATCTTGCCGCCATCTTCGCCGCTCTCCGGATCGCTCGCGAGCGCGCCGGTGAAGTGCCGGGCAACCAGCGCCTCGATCTCGCTCTCGAACGACTGCGACCCCGCCGCCGCGCGTCCGAGATTGGCGTGCAGCTCTCGCTCAATCTCCCTGCCCGTCACCACGGCGGACGGGCTTAACGCCGAAACGCGACGAATGACGTTCTCAAGTTCGCGGACATTACCGGGCCAGTCATGGGCGCTCAGCACGTCAAACGCGCTCTTGTCGAATTGCTTCTCGGGAAGCCCTTCGCGCTTGGCGCGAACAAGGAACGCAACGGCCAGATCGCGGACATCCTCCTTGCGTTCGCGCAGAGGCGGAAGCATCAGAGACACAACGTTCAGTCGATAATACAGGTCCTCGCGGAACAGGCCCTGATCAACCAGCGCCCGCAAGTCATGCTTGGTTGAGGCGATGATGCGGACATCGAGGTCCTCCCCGGCTTCGGAAAACCGCCCATCCTGGAGGGCGCGCGCAAGCCGTGTCTGGGCGTCCACCGGCAGATCGCCCACCTCATCAAGGTAGAGCGTGCCGCCATCCGCCTGCCGCACGCGTCCCGCCGAATTGCCCCCACGCACCCCGAACAACTCCCCTTCGACGGCTTCCCGGTCGAGCGCCGCCAGGTTGACGGAGACGAAAGGGCCGTTCCGCCGGCGGCCGAGATCGTGGACCGCCCGCGCCGTCAGGTTCTTGCCTGAACCGGACTCACCCTCGATCAGGATCGTGAGATCGTTGTTCATAACCCGCGAGATGACGCGGTAGACCGACTGCATCGTGGCCGATCGGCCGATCAGAGGCAGAGACTCGTCCTTTTCGGCTTGCCGGTCCAGGGGGCCGCTCGCTCGGGGCGGCCGCTTCTGAAGGGCGCGGCGCACCACTTCCGCCAGCTTGTCGATGTCGAACGGCTTCGGGAGATAGTCGTAGGCGCCGTACTCGCTCGCCCGAGCAGCGGTGACAACGGTGCTTTGAGCGCTGATGACGATCACCGGCAGGTCTGGTCTCGCACGCCGGATCTGCGGAAGAAAATCGAAGATCGATTCATCCGGCATGTACACGTCGGTGATGAGAAGATCGCCGTCTCCGGCCTGCACCCAGCGCCAGAGCGCTGAAATCGTGCTGGTCGAGCGCACATGATACCCCTCCTGCGCGAGGGTCTGACCGATGATGAGCCGCACCCCAGCGTCGTCATCGGCCACAAGCACGGTCGGTCCACTCATGGTTTTGGGCCCTTCTTTGATCGCTGGATCGGAAACAGCATCCGCACGGTCGCGCCCGCGGGAACGCTTTCGATGGTCACGAAGCCGCCATGCGCCCCGACAATCTCGGAGACGATGGCGAGACCGACACCGGCGCCGCCGGACTTCGTCGTGAAAAACGGCTCGAACGCACGCGCCATCGCGGCCTCGGAAATGCCCGGACCGTTGTCCTGCACCGAAATCTCGAGCGCCCCACGCGCTCTTGGCAGTTCCCGCCCCGAGAACCGAAATCCCGCCCGGTAGCGCGTGATCACCCTCAGCCGCGCGCGTTTCGGCGGTGCGACCGCCTCGATCGCGTTCTTGACGATGTTCAGACACGCTTCGTGGAGATGGTCGGGGTCCACCTCGATCTCGGGCAAGGACGGATCGTAGTGAAGCTCGAAGGTCGCCATCGCACCGAAACTGGCCTTGGCGAGGTCCACGACGCTGTCGATCACCTCGTGGACATTCGTCGGCCGCGGCCGCGGATGAAAGAACGTTTCGAACGCGGTGAATCGGTCAACGATACGCACGATCCGCGCCCCTTCCTCCCGGATGAGCGAAAGCAGGGGCTGTTGCTCGGGGCGCGCGTCGCGGCCAAGCAACTGGGCGGCGCCGGTGATCCCCGCGAGCGGGTTCTTCACTTCATGGCTCAACATTTTGGCGATCTGAACAAACGCCTCGACATCCCGCGAGGGGTCATCCGGAGCCGTTCGGACCGGAACAAGGACCGCCGTGACCCCTCCGTCGCGTCCGTCCGGGCCGGCGAACACATCCACCTCGAACGGGCTTAGATAGGGGCCGGAGACCCGAACGCCACGCGCGGACACAACACCACCTTCGCGCCGAACGCGTTCGAGCGCGTCGATCAGGGGCGCGTCGGGAGACAACACCCGATCCAGCGACTTGCCGTTCAAGGTCGCTGCGCTCCGCCCCAGCATGCCTTCAGCGGCGGAGTTCACGTAACGAACCACGCCTTCACGCGAGAGAGAAAGGATCGCGACGACCAGCCCGTCGAGAATGTGCTCCGCAGTCAACTTGGAGACCGGCTCGACCATGGCTATGCCGCTGCAGCTTCCGGCGCAGCGAGTCCCTCAAGCGTTGACAGCAAACGGACAGGATCCTCCATTCGGCAGAGGCTGCCGCGAAGCGTCGCGAGCGCTTCCGAACCCTCGCGGTAACGCTGATCCACCTCCGGGAGCGCGCCGACAAATTCCGACAGATGCTTTCGCACGACCCGGACCCCGAGGCCGGTGCCATAGAGGCTGAGCGATCCGTGCACCTGCCGGACCATTGCGGCCACGCGGCTTCCGAGCGAGGGCGGGAGGACTTCGATTCCGCCAAGGGCGCGAGCGACGGAGTTGATCAGCCACGGACGCCCGACCGCGGCCCGGCCGATCATCACGCCGGCGGCGCCAGATTGTGCGATCGCCTCACGGGCGCTCGCCGCGTCCTTCACATCACCGTTGACGATGACGGGAACCTGGACCGCTTCCACCACATCCCGCACCGCACGCCAGCGCGCCTCTCCCTTGTAGAATTGATTGCGGGTCCGGCCGTGAACCGTGACGAGGCGCGCGCCCTCTCCCACCGCGATCCGGGCGATATCCGGTGCGTTGATCGAGGAGTCGTCCCAGCCAAGCCGCATTTTGACGGTGACCGGGCCGCCGAAGGCCGCGACGGCGGTCTGCACGAGGCGGCGAACCAGGTCTGGTTCACGCATGAGCGCCGACCCCGATTGCCCTCCCGTCACCCGCTTCGCCGGACATCCCATATTCAGGTCGAGCACGTCAGCACCGGCGTCAGACGCCAGGCGCGCAGCAATGTCGAGCCAGTGCGGTTCGCGCGCGGCGAGTTGCAAAATGAACGGTCCGCCGCCCTCGTGACGCGCGGCCCGCCGAACAAACTCGGGGCTCCCGCGCGCCAGTTCCTCCCCCGCTACCATTTCGCTTACCACCGCCTGCGCTCCGAACCTCACGACTTCCGCACGGAAAGGCGCGTCCGTGACGCCCGACATGGGCGCGAGGAAAACGGGCTGCCCGATCTGGACATTACCAATCACAAACACGACACACTCTCGCTCTGCGCCACAGGAATGCTCAAAATGTGCTCATTTCACCTAGGGTACGCCAAGAAATGATTAGAAACGCGAGCAGACATGCCCGATAAACAGGCAATAGTACACGTTCCTCCCTGTCCGGCGATCATCGTCGCCGGCGGGATCGGTTCTCGTATGGGGTCGACGCAACCGAAGCAATTGATCAACCTGCTGGGCCGGCCGGTGCTTGCATGGAGCGTCGATAGGCTCAGGTCGCACCCGGGGGTCAGCGAGGTCGTGATCGTCGCGGACGCGAGTGTGGAAGCAGCGTTCGAGGCGAATTGCGGCAGGCTCCCAGGCGTGGCGTGGACACGGCCCGGCGCGTCCCGCTCCCAGTCGGTTCAATCCGGACTTGATGCGATCCGAGCCTCCGCGCCCGAGCATGTGCTGATCCATGACGCAGCGAGACCTGGCCTGTCCAAGTCTGTGATCGACGATTTGCTTGACGCGCTGAGATCGGCGGATGCCGCAGCGCCTGCGATGATCGCAACCGATGCGCTGAAGCGGGACGAAGGGTTGGGTCGGTTGTCCACCGTGCCGAGAGACGGCGTCGTGCGGATTCAGACGCCCCAGGCCTTCCGGTTCGCGGTCATCGACGGGGCGTATCAAGCCGCTGCGGACGTTGACGCGGTGGACGATCTTGCGCTCATCGAATCCCTGGGTGTGCAGGTAAGATTGACCCGCGGCGCCGCTGATCTCATGAAGCTGACCTATCCGGAGGATGTCGACACGTTGACGAAGCTGCTGGCCGCATCGCCGCGTATCGGATCGGGCTTTGATGTCCACGCCTTCACCGCGGGGACACATGTCCGGCTCTGCGGCGTCGATATACCGCACTCCCATGGGCTGGAGGGTCACTCCGACGCGGATGTCGCATGGCACGCCCTGACCGACGCTGTTCTTGGCGCGCTTGGCGAGGGTGATATCGGCGTTCACTTTCCGCCGAGCGACGAACGGTGGCGGGGCGCGGATTCCGTTGTGTTCCTCGCCCATGCCTGCGACCTCGCGAAACGAAGGGGCCTCGTGGTGGCGAACGCCGACATCACGATCATCTGCGAGGCGCCGAGGCTTGGGGAGTATCGCGACCGCATGCGGTCGCGCACCGCGGAGGCGCTGAGCGCCGCGATCGACGCTGTCAACGTGAAGGCGACAACCACAGAGCAACTGGGGTTCACCGGGCGGAGAGAAGGCGTAGCCGCCCAAGCTGTGGTGCTGCTCGACTGCAACAGGAGCGGAGCATGACCTTGTTCGATGCAGACCTGATCCAGCGCGCACAGCTTGTGCTGGACGACGCCCAAGCCCGGCGACTGAAGATAGCGACCGCCGAGAGCTGCACAGGCGGCTTGATCGCCGCACTGCTGACGGAAATCCCTGGATCCTCGGCGACGGTCGAGCGCGGCTTCATCGTGTACTCGAACCGGGCGAAGGAAGAGATGCTCGGGGTGCCGGGCGACATGATCGCCGACTACGGAGCTGTGTCCGAACCCGTTGCACGCGCCATGGCGGAGGGTGCGTTGCGGGAGTCACGGGCAAATCTCGCCATAGCTGTGACAGGCGTCGCCGGCCCGGGTGGCGGGTCTGCGACAAAGCCCGTCGGCCTCGTGCATCTGGCTGTGGCGCGAGAAAACAAGCCGATCTTTCACCAAGCGGTCCGGTTCGGCGACATCGGACGCGGCGAAGTGCGCCGCCAGACCGTTGTCACGGCGCTCGACATGATCACACGGATGCTCTGAGCGGGTCGATGCGCGGATAACGACGCCCAGCCTCATCCAAAAACGACTGCACGAGACGGTCTACCGCAAGGTCGAAGTTCGCGCGCGCCAGCGCCTGAAGGATTGGATTTCGGAACTCGAAATCGACCTCGAAGTGAATGACGGAGCCGGCGTCGGAAGGCGCAAAGCGCCATCGATTGGTAAGCCGCCGCAACGGCCCCCTGACCAGCGACACCTTTATGTCGAGATCATCGCGACAAGCTTCGACATCGGTCGTGAACGCTTCAGAGAACCCTTTGAAGCCAACGCGTGCCTCCGCGCGGCCCCGCCATCGACCCAGTTCGGTCTCCTCCTTCAAGACGCGCAGCGAATGCACCCAGCGGACAAACTCCGGATAACGGCGTACATCCGACACGAGGTCGAATAGGTCCGTGGCTCCATATGGCGCCTCAACCGAGCGACGGAACGAGGTCATGCCCCGAAAGTGGGGCCCCGGGAGGCGTTTCGGGCGGCGCGCATCCGCCGAAAATCATCCCCCGCATGATAGGACGAGCGGGTCATGGGACTGGCTGCGACCATCAGGAACCCCTTGGCCCGGGCGTGCGTCTCCAGATCAGAGAATTCCTCCGGCGTCACATAGCGATCCACCGCCGCGTGTTTCCGGGTCGGCTGAAGATATTGTCCAATGGTGAGGAAATCGACGCCAGCGGACCGCATGTCGTCCATCACCTGCAAGAGTTCGTCTCGCGTTTCACCAAGTCCCACCATGAGCCCGGACTTCGTGAACTGGTCGGGATCATGCTCCTTCACCAGCTCTAGCAGGCGCAAGGAATGGTAGTAGCGCGAGCCCGGCCGGATCGACAGATACAGGCGCGGCACGGTTTCGAGATTGTGGTTGAACACATCGGGCCGGGCGGCGATGACCACCTCAGCCGCTCCCGGCTTCCGAAGGAAATCAGGCGTGAGGATTTCCACGGTCGCGGCGGGGGCCGCCTCACGGATCGCGAGTACGGTCGCCGCAAAATGCGCGGCTCCGCCATCGGCGAGATCGTCCCGGTCCACCGATGTGATCACGACGTGCTCCAGACCCATGGCGGATACGGCGATGGCGACACGTCTTGGTTCATCCGGGTCGAGGGATGAGGGGCGACCGGTCTTGACGTTGCAGAAATTGCAGGCGCGCGTGCAGGTGTCCCCCATGATCATCATCGTGGCGTGCTTCTGCGCCCAGCACTCCCCGATGTTCGGACACGCAGCTTCTTCGCAAACGGTGTGGAGCCCGTTTTTCTTCACGAGGCCTAGCGTCTCGCGGTAGCCTTCACTCTGCGGGGCTTTGACCCGGATCCACTCAGGTTTGCGCAGCACAGGTGTGTCGCTGCGAGCCTGCTTCTCCGGATGTCGGAGGGCGGCCGCCGAAGGGGTCGAAGACGCACGGTTGATCAGGGTCGTCATGATCCTCATCTAATGCCGTTCGGGGCGCATCGGAAGCCGCCTGGAGCGCTTCCCTCTCGCCGTCGCCCAATTTTTGTGCTCTTAAGCGAGTGAGCTAGAGTTAAAAAAGCGACACAATTGCTACTGGCTTTGTTTGGTGAGAGAGACGCCATGCCCGTCGACAGACAGGTCTTCAATCCAAAATCTGCAGACACTTCAGTGTTCGAGGCCCTTCTGGCGGCCAGGCGCAAGCATGGTGGGAAGAAGGAAGTGATTCTCGACGCCGATGACCGGCGCATGACCTATGACCAGCTGGTGCGGGCGACTTTGGCGCTTGGTTCCGCCCTGAGCCGCTGGACACAAGCCGGGGAAGCGGTTGGCGTGATGCTGCCGACAGGGCTCGCGGCGGTTGTCTCGTTCCTTGCCTTGAGCGCCTTCGGCCGGGTTCCGGCGATGCTGAACTTCACCTCGGGCGCACGCAATCTGCGGGCGGCGTGCAAGGCGGGTGTTGTGAAGCGAATCGTCACGGCCCACGCGTTTATCGAGAAGGCGGAATTGCAGGGTCTGGTCGACGATCTGAAGGATCATGTCGAACTGATCTACCTGGAGGACGTGAAGGCGAAGCTTTCGCTCGGCGACAAACTCACCGGGATGTGGGGCGCGCTGAACCCCAAGGCGGTGGTGAAACCTCAGGCCCCATCCTCCTCGGCCGTCATCCTGTTCACATCGGGCACAGAGGGCGACCCCAAAGGGGTTGTGCTCTCGCACGCGAACGTTGTGTCGAATGTCATGCAGGTGCTCGCCCACGTGCCGGAGGCGCTTACGCCGGATGATGTGATCTTCAATGCGCTGCCGACTTTCCACTGTTTCGGGCTGACCGCTGGCGCGCTCCTGCCGCTGCTCGGGGGGATGAAGGCGGTGTTCTACCCGTCACCGCTGCACACGAAGATCATCCCGAAGCGGATACTTGAAACGGGCTCCACCATCCTGTTTGCGACCGACACATTCCTGAACCAGTACATGCGCGCGGGCTCGGACGCGGACTTCCAGGGGCTCCGTTTCGTGGTTTGCGGAGCCGAGCGGGTACGAGAGGAAACCCGTCAGGCCGCCGCGCGCAAGTTCAAGGCGGTTCTACTTGAAGGCTACGGCGCGACAGAGGCCTCCCCGGTGATTTCGGTGAACCAGCCGCTGCATAATCGCCCCGGCAGCGTCGGACGCCCTCTACCGGGAATGGAACTCCGTTTTGAGTCCGTGCCCGGCATCACCGCCGGAGGACGGATGTTTGTGAGGGGCCCAAATGTGATGCGCGGCTATCTCAGGACGGAACAGCCCGGCGTGCTCGTTCCGCCGGAGGACGGCTGGCACGACACCGGCGACATCGTCGGGCAGGATGCGGATGGATATCTCACCATCCAGGGCCGTCAGAAGCGTTTCGCCAAGATCGGCGGCGAGATGGTGTCGCTCGCTGTGGTCGAAGACTGCGCGTCGACTCTCTGGGCGGGCCACGACCACGCCGCGGCGGTTCTGCCCTGCACCCGAAAGGGTGAGCAGATCGTCCTCTTGACGACAAACCCGTCGGCCGACAAGTCCGACCTGCACAAGTGGGCGCAGTCACAGGGCGTCGCCGAACTCGCCCTGCCGCGGCAGATCCACCATGTCGAGGCGATCCCGGTGCTTGGCACCGGCAAGATGGACATCGGTGCGGTGCAACGCGTGGCGAGCGAGCTGAGCAGTCCGGCGACCCCCGCAGCGCCCGTTCACGCGCAGCACGCGGCGGAGTAGCCAGACGACTTCATGCCGAGCGGTATTGGCGATGCGTTTCTTGTTGGCTGTCGTTCTGTCCATCCCGTTGATCGCCTGTACTGAGCCGGTCGGAGACGGCTCACCGACGCTGACGGAAGCGATGGCGAGCACTGACTGGCAAGCAATGGAAGGCGACGCAGCGCAGGCGCTGGTCCAGCGAGCGGCGGAGTCGCTCCTGTCGCTCGACCGTCCGGCCGCCCTGACGCAGCTCTCGGAAGCCGGGTTTGAGTGCACTTTCGGCGAAGCCTCAAGCGACTATCCGGATCCCGCCGCGCAGTGCACCAGGGGCTTTGCCACGCGCGCCTGCCAGATGGACTGGGAGATATTCACGACCGCGGAAAACGGGAGGGTCGCGGACGTCGAGGCGACGTTCGTGCGCGACTGCGTCGGGACCGACCGCGACTGGCCGACGCCAAGGCGCTCGGCGATCGACGACCAGCTGGCCCCGCCGCCACCAGCCCCGAACTGACTGCGCCCTGCTGGTCGAGAGTGGGACTACATGTGCAGCGCCCGGCCGTAAGCGGCGAGCACGCTCTCATGCATCATTTCTGACAGGGTCGGATGGGGGAAGACAGTGGCCATCAACTCTGCCTCGGTCAGTTCGCCCTGTCTGGCGATCGCATAACCCTGGATCAGCTCTGTCACCTCCGCGCCGACCATGTGGGCGCCAAGGAGTTCGCCCGTCTCCGCGTCGAAGATGGTCTTCACCATACCCTCGGGCTCCCCGAGGGCGATCGCTTTGCCATTGCCGATGAAGGGGAAGCGGCCGACCTTGAGTTTTCGGCCTTTCGCCTTCGCCGCGGCTTCCGTGAGCCCGACGGAAGCGACCTGCGGCCAGGAATAGGTGCAACCCGGAACGTTCCAGGGATCGAAGGCGTGAACGCCCTTGACCCCCGCGATCGCCTCCACGCAGACGACGCCCTCATGAGACGCCTTGTGCGCGAGCCAGGGCGGCCCGGTGATGTCGCCGATCGCATAAAGCCCGGTGACGCCGGTGCGACCATATCCATCGACCACGACATGGGTCTTTTCGATCTTGACCCCGAGCGCTTCCAGTCCCAGCCCCTCCACATTGCCGACGATCCCCATGGCGAGAATCACCCGGTCTGCTTCGAGTTTGCTGGTTTCGCCCCCTGCCTCGACCTCCACCGTTGCGGTCTGACCGCGCGTCTTGAGCGACGTCACCTTCGCGCCGGTCAGAAGCGTCATCCCCTGCTTTGTCAGAGATTTGTGCATGAAGGCCGAGATATCTTCGTCCTCGACCGGCAGAACACGATCCAGCGTTTCGACGACCGTTACGGCTGCGCCGAGCGTCTGGTAGAAGCTCGCGAACTCGATGCCGATCGCGCCTGAGCCGACGATAACAATTCGCTTCGGCAAGGCGTCGGGAACCATCGCCTCCCGGTAGGTCCATACCAGCTTGCCGTCCGGTTCGAGACCCGCCGCAGGGGCGGTCCGGGCGCGGGCGCCGGTGGCGAGGAGGACATGTTTCGCCTGATAGACGCCCTCGCCTTTCCCACCTTTGACAACAACTTTCGGCGCGGGGACACCTTTTTCCAACGACGCCACGCCCTCGATCACATCGATTTTGTTCTTCTTCATCAGGAAGGCGACGCCAGTGGACAGTTGCTTGGCGACGGCGCGCGATCTTGCGACGATCTTGTCGAGTAATGCCTTAGGATTATCGACACTTAGCCCATAATCCTTCGCGTGACGGATGAGGTGAAACACCTCCGAGGACCGCAGGAGCGCTTTCGTGGGAATACACCCCCAATTCAGACACACCCCGCCCAACGCCTCTCGCTCGACGATGGCGACCTTCATCCCCAGCTGCGCAGCACGGATCGCGGCGACATAGCCGCCGGGCCCCGAACCGATGATGATGAGGTCGAAGGTCTTCTCGGCCATTGAATACTCCAGCCTGGGCGTCTGACGTGACGTCGGAACAACACCGCCTGTCAGAGCAGCATCGTCTCCGGAGTCTCGACAAAGCGCCGGAACTCCTGAAGCCAGCGGGCCCCGGTGGCGCCGTCGACCACGCGATGATCGCACGTCAGGGTCACGGTCATCACCGTTGCGACCTTCACCTCGCCATTCCTGACGACCGCACGCGGTGAACCTTCACCAACCGACAGGATCATGCCTTCGGGTGGATTGAGGATCGAAGCGAACGCGCGGATCCCGAACATGCCGAGGTTCGAGATCGAAAAGGTTCCGCCCATATACTCCTGCGGCTTCAGCTTGCGGTCGCGCGCACGAGCGGCGAGGTCCTTCATCTCGGCCGCGATCTGGGACAGGCCCTTGGAATGCGCATCGCGGATAACCGGCGTGATCAGGCCGCCCTCGATGGCTACCGCCACAGAAACATGAGCCGCCTTGTGTCGGGCGATCCCCTTGTCGGTGAAGCTCGCATTGGCGTCCGGGCACGCCATCAGCGCCAGTGCGGCCGCCTTTATCAGCATGTCGTTGACCGAGACCTTTGATCCATCTGTCGCCGCGTCGTTCATCGCTTTCCGGGCGGCGAGCAGACGGTCGATCTCAAGGTCAATCGTCAGCGGGAAATGCGGAACCTGCATGAAGCTCTGCGTGAGCCGCCTCGCAGTGACCTTTCGGACGTTGTCGAGCGGCACGAGATCGTAGCTGGCGGGGTCGTAAACACGATCATCGAGGACAGCCGGCTCGATCAAAGATGCAACGCCCCCCGAGGGCTGGGCGCGGGTCGCCGGCGACGCCCGCTCCACGTCACGCCTGATGATCCGTCCACCGGGGCCAGACCCGGAAAGCGCCGAAAGATCGACCCCCTTCTGTGCGGCGATGCGGCGGGCGAGCGGGGACGAACGCGGACGACGGCCCGCCTGCTGCGGAACGGGTCGAGGAGCGGCTGCGGCCACCGACGGGCTTGAGGCTGGCTCTCGGGAAGGCGACGCGGAAGGGGCTTTTGGTGTGCTTTTCTGAGGCGTCGCTTCAGCCTTGCCTCTTGGCGGCGCGGTTGCGTCGGCGCCGCCCTCGCCATCGAGCTCCGCAATGACGGCGTTGACTTTGACCCCCTCGGCGCCCGCCTCCACGAGAAGCCTCGCAACCACGCCCTCGTCCACCGCCTCGACTTCCATGGAGGCCTTGTCGGTCTCGATCTCCGCAATCACGTCGCCCGGTTTCACCTTGTCGCCCGGCTTGACGAACCATTTGGAAAGCTTGCCCTCCTCCATGGTGGGCGACAGCGCGGGCATGGTGATCGGGATGGTCATGAGGAAGCTCCGGCCGGGACCGTGCGCGAGCGTAGAAACAGGTACAGGCCGAACGCAGTCGCGACGCCCGGCGCGATGATCAGCGGAAGGCACGCCCAAGCGTAGTGCGTCTTGCGGGATCGCTGCTCGTGGACGATCCAGATTGCGAGAATGACGCCGCAGAGGATCGTGTCGAGCGAATAACCCGAAGCGAACGGGTTGACGAAGCCAGCCGCGAACGCGCCGACTATATCGCCGTCCGCGAGGACCGGCGGCAGGACATAAGCGAAGAAGAAGGCCGCAAAGACCAGGCCGACGCCGAGCACGACATATCTGAACGCCACGCCGCTCATCGCATTCCCTCGCAGACGCGCCGCGCTGTCTCGACAATGTCGGCGGCGTGCGGCAGCGACAGCTTTTCAAGATTGGCTGCGTAGGGCAGCGGCACATCCTTCTGGTGCACCCGCATGGGGGGCGCATCCAGCCAGTCGAAGGCCTCTTCGGTCACGGCGGCCGCGATCTCGGCGCCGACGCCGAAAAACCTCCACCCCTCCTCGCAAGTCACCACGCGCCCGGTCTTCTTGACGCTTTCGACCACGGTCGCCGTGTCGAGGGGGCGCAATGAACGCAGATCGATCACTTCGGCGTCTATGCCTTCGGCCGCGAGGATTTCGGCGGCTTCAAGCGCGAACTTCACCATCCGTGAGTGGGCGACGAGCGTCACGTCCGCGCCCTCACGGCGAATGCGCGCGCGGCCGATCGGAATGACATAGTCCTCGATATCGGGAACGGCGAACGTCTCGCCATACATCAACTCGTGTTCCAGAAACACGACGGGATTGGGATCCCGGATCGCAGCCTTGAGAAGACCCTTCGCATCTGCCGCGTCATAGGGCGCGACAACCTTCAGGCCCGGCACATGGCCGTACCACGCCGAATAGTCCTGACTGTGCTGGGCGCCCACGCGAGACGCGGCGCCATTTGGTCCGCGAAACACGATCGGACAGCCCATCTGCCCGCCCGACATGTAGAGCGTCTTCGCCGCAGAATTGATGATGTGGTCGATCGCCTGCATGGCAAAGTTGAAAGTCATGAATTCGATGATGGGTCTAAGCCCCCCGAACGCCGCGCCGACGCCTAGGCCGGCAAAGCCGTATTCCGTGATGGGGGTATCGATCACGCGGCGCTCGCCAAACTCATCGAGAAGCCCGCGGCTGACCTTGTAGGCGCCTTGATACTGGGCGACTTCCTCCCCCATCAGGAACACCGTTTCGTCGCGGCGCATTTCCTCCGCCATCGCATCGCGCAGGGCGTCGCGAACGGTGGTCTGGGTGAAGGCGACGCCAGCAGGCAAATCCGGATCGGCCGGCAGGTCGACCTGCCTTCGCGCGACGGTGGTCTCGCTCGCGGGCGGCCGCAGCCGGTGGCCGTCATCGGTTGCTGCAGACTCGTTGTTCTGACCGTTCGAGGAGCGTTTCGGCGTTGCGGCGAGGGTCTCTCCTTCGGCGGCGAGCCGTGCGATCACCGCGTTGACGCGAACCCCCTCGGCGCCGGCCGGCACCAGAATTTCGGAAATCACGCCCTCATCAACGGCTTCCACCTCCATCGAGGCCTTGTCCGTTTCGATCTCGGCGATCACGTCGCCGGGTTTCACCGAATCGCCCTCCTTGACGAACCATTTGGAGAGATTGCCCTCCTCCATGGTGGGCGACAGGGCAGGCATAAGGATGTCTGCCATGGCTCCTCAGCCCTCCACCAGAACGTCGGTCCATAGCTCGTCAGGATGCGGCTCCGGGCTTGACTGAGCGAACTCCGCGGAATCGTTGACGATCGCGCGAACTTCCTTCTCGATCGCCTTCAAGGCGTCCTCATCGGCCTGCCCCGCATCGATGAGCCGCTTGCGCAGCATTTCAATCGGGTCGTGCCGTTCACGCATCTCTGTGACTTCTTCCCGCGTGCGATACTTGGCCGGGTCCGACATCGAGTGCCCGCGATAACGGTAGGTCTTCATCTCTAGGATGTAAGGCCCCTCGCCGGAGCGCGCCCTCTCCACCGCTCGGCCGGCGGCGTTGCGGACCTCGACGACGTCCATGCCGTCAACTTCCTCGCCCGGGATTTCAAAGGAGATCCCGCGCTTGAAGAGCTCGGTCTCGGCAGAGGCGCGCGCTACGGACGTGCCCATGGCGTACTGATTGTTCTCGATCACGTAAACGATCGGCAGCTTCCACAGGGACGCCATGTTGAACGCCTCGTACACCTGCCCTTGATTGGCGGCCCCGTCGCCGAAATAAGCGACGCACACCGCGTCTGACCCGCGATAGCGATTGGAGAACGCGAGGCCCGTCCCGATCGGCACCTGCGCCCCGACAATACCGTGTCCGCCATAGAAATTCTTCTCGCGGCTGAACATGTGCATCGAGCCGCCCTTACCGCGCGAATAACCGCCCGCGCGTCCCGTCAGCTCCGCCATCACGCCGCGCGCCTCCATTCCGCAAGCGAGCATGTGTCCGTGATCGCGATAGCCGGTGATCACCTGGTCATCCTCGTCGAGGACCGATTGCACCCCGACCACAACAGCTTCCTGACCGATATAAAGGTGGCAGAATCCCGCGATCAGCCCCATGCCGTAGAGCTGGCCCGCCTTCTCCTCGAACCGGCGGATCAGCAACATCTGGGTGTAGTAGTTTATGAGTTCAGCCTTCGACGGCTGAGTTGATTTCTTCCGTCGCGCCTTGTTCGCGGTGCCGGCCATGAACGCCTTCCTGCTCGCCTTGCGGATGGGACGCCCAGAGCCGCCACCCATAACGTCACGTTTCTAGACCAAGGGTTACTTAATGGCGAGGAGGACCTCGTCCGGTCGAGCGAACGACAGCTTGGTTCGCGCCAGATCCTCGACGTAGTCGAGATCGAGCGTATCGGGACGCAGGCGCGACAGCGACCCGCTGAGCTGGTCACGGGCAATCTCAAGCCTTGCGAGTTCGGCTTCGAGCGCCTCCTCGTCCTTCTGCAGCTCGGCCCAGCGAACGAGCCCCTGCTCGCCCGAGACCGCATGGTAGCAAAAGTAGAGGATCAGCAACCCCAGCGCGCCGGGCGCAACCAGGTCCCTCATGAGCGACAGTCCTTCATCTCCATGACGGCCAACTCATCCGAGCGAGGTTAAGGGGCGATGAAAGACCCCGCCCCAGAACCGAACCGTCATCCGAAACGGACCGCGCCGCGACCGAGATAGCGCGCCTGATCGCCAAGCTCTTCCTCGATCCGCAAGAGCTGATTGTACTTGGCCAACCGGTCGGAGCGGGCAAGGGAGCCAGTCTTGATCTGCCCGCAATTCGTGGCAACAGCGAGGTCCGCGATCGTTGCGTCCTCGGTCTCTCCTGACCTGTGCGACATCACCGCCCCATAGCGATTCGCCATGGCGAGGGACACGGACTCAAGGGTTTCAGTGAGCGTTCCGATCTGGTTCACCTTCACCAGAATCGCATTTCCGGCCCCCCGCTCGATACCCTCCGCAAGACGCGCGGAATTCGTCACGAACAGGTCGTCGCCGACGAGCTGACAGCGATCGCCGACACGCGACGTGAGAGCGATCCAACCGTCCCAGTCGTCTTCCGCCATTCCATCCTCGATCGAAACGATTGGATAGCGGTCGACCAGATCCGCCAGATAAGCGGCCATTTCTTCCGGTGCGAGCGACTTGCCCTCGCCGGCGAGTTCATACCTTCCCCCGCGGAAGAACTCCGTCGAAGCCGCGTCAAGCGCCAGAACGACGTCCTCGCCCGGCATGTAGCCGGCCGATTCGATTGATTTCAGGATGAAGCCGATCGCCGCGTCGGCGGATGCGAGATTGGGCGCAAACCCGCCCTCGTCACCGACATTGGTGTTGAGCCCGGCCGCAGACAGATTCTTTTTCAGGGCGTGGAACACCTCAGCTCCCATGCGCAAGCCATCAGCGAACGTTGAAGCGCCGACGGGCATGATCATGAATTCCTGGATGTCGATGGGATTGTCCGCGTGGGCGCCGCCGTTGATGATGTTCATCATGGGCGTGGGCAGCACGTGCGCGTTCGCCCCTCCGATATATCGGTAAAGCGAAAGGCCAGCTGCTTCGGCCGCAGCCTTCGCTGTCGCCATCGAAACGCCGAGGATCGCATTCGCCCCCAGACGCTTTTTGTTAGCCGTTCCATCGAGCTCGATCATGGCGAAATCGATGCGGCGCTGTTCCTCCGCCTCCATGCCGATCAGAGCTTCGAATATCTCGGAATTGACCGCTTCGACCGCCTTGAGCACGCCCTTGCCGCCGTAGCGGGAGGCGTCTCCATCACGCAGTTCGTGGGCTTCATGCGCCCCTGTCGACGCGCCCGAGGGCACCGCCGCACGGCCGCTGGAACCGTCCTCCAGCGTGACTTCCGCTTCGATTGTCGGATTGCCCCGGCTGTCGAGGATTTCTCGAGCAAACACATCGACGATCTCAGTCATCCCTCACCCCTGGTCCTGATTGGCGATCGCGGCAGGGATGCCTCGCATCGGGGATGAAGGCAATCAGTCTTCGTCGTCGAAATCGGACTGCGGCGGCGTCAGGACCTGTTTGCCGCGATACATCCCTGTCTTTGGATCGACATGATGCGGACGACGCAGTTCGCCGGTGACTGCATCTTCAATATAGGTCGCGCTCTTGAGCGCGTCGTGCGACCGGCGCATTCCGCGCTTGGATGGGGAGGTTTTCCGCTTGGGGACGGCCATTTTCGCCTCGAGAAACTGCTGTACTGGGCGTCCGGCGCCCGAAAGACCGGCTTCATACGCGTCCGTCGGCGTCTGGGCAAGCCAGCCGGAAGGAATCATCGCTGGGCGCACGCCCTTCGCGTCAGACAAGGCGGCTTTGTTCGATCGCCGCAGCGATGAAGGAGGTAAACAGCGGATGAGGCTCGAACGGACGCGATTTCAGTTCCGGGTGAAACTGCACACCGATGAACCACGGGTGGTCTTCGAGTTCAAATATCTCCGGCAACCTGCCGTCGGGAGACATGCCGGAGAACACGACCCCGAGCGGCGAGAGCAGCTCCACGGCGGAGGGCGTCACCTCATATCGATGGCGGTGACGTTCCGAAATCGTCTCCGTACCATAGATCGACGCGACTCGGCTTCCTGGCTTGAGGACCGCCGGATACGCCCCGAGCCGCATGGTCCCACCGAGGTCCCCTCCCTGTTGGCGCATTTCCCGTTCATTTCCGCGCATCCATTCGCTCATGAGCGAGACAACAGGGACTTCAGGGTCGCCGAACTCAGTCGTGCCGGCGCCGCTCACACCGGCAAGGTTGCGCGCAAGTTCGACCACCGAAAGCTGCATTCCGTAGCAGATGCCGAAACACGGCAACTTCAACCTTCGCGCATGCTGGGCGGCGCGCATCTTTCCGAGCGCGCCGCGTTCCCCGAAACCACCGGGCAACAGCACCGCGTCAATGTCGTCTAGAGCGCTTGCATCACAGTCCGCGCGATCCAGCGTATCGGACTGCACCCACTTCAGATTGACCTTCACGCGATTGGCGAGCCCACCATGAGACAACGCCTCGATCACCGACTTGTAGGCGTCATGCAGGGCCACATACTTGCCCACGACGGCGACCGTGACAGATCCATCCGGCGCCCGGAGCCGTTCCGAAACGCTGGTCCATCGGTCCATCTGCGGCGGACGATCGGACTCGATCTCGAAGTGCCGAAGCACCTCGCGGTCGAGACCGCGAGAGCCATACTCAAGCGGAACTTCGTAGATGTGCTTCGCATCGAGCGCCTCGATCACCGCTTCTGGGCGAACGTTGCAGAAGAGCGCGATCTTGCGCCGTTCTTCTGGCGGGATGGGATGTTCCGATCGGCAGAGGAGAATGTCGGGCTGAATACCGATGGACCGGAGCTCCTTCACTGAATGCTGGGTAGGCTTGGTCTTCATCTCCCCGGCGGAGGTGAGATAGGGCAAGAGCGTCAGATGGATAAAGATTGTCTGTCGCCGCCCGAGTTCCTGGCCGAGTTGACGGATCGCCTCGAAGAACGGCAGCCCCTCGATGTCGCCAACCGTGCCGCCGATTTCGCACAGCACGAAGTCCACATCATCGGTTTCGTTCAGGACGAAAGATTTGATGGCGTCGGTGACGTGCGGAATGACCTGCAGCGTCGCGCCGAGAAAGTCACCCTTGCGTTCCCGCTCGATGATCGACTGGTAGATCCTGCCGGTCGTCGTGTTGTCGGACCGGCGCGCGGCGACGCCGGTGAAGCGCTCATAGTGACCGAGGTCCAGATCGGTTTCGGCACCGTCATCCGTGACATAGACCTCGCCATGCTGGGTTGGCGACATCGTGCCGGGATCGACATTCAGATAGGGGTCCAGCTTCCGAAGCCTGACGCGGTATCCACGCGCCTGGAGCAAAGCGCCGAGCGCCGCCGAGGCTATGCCCTTTCCCAAAGAGGAAACGACCCCGCCCGTTATGAAGATAAATCGCTTCATGCCGGGGTCACAGGATAATGATTCGCAGCCGCCGGCGTGAGTCCAATTTGCCGCTACCGGTTTTCGGCGGGCGGCGTCTCGGCGGGGACGCCCGCCGGTGCCGTCTGAGGCGCGAGCGGGTCGGCGGCCGGAGCGGCGGGAGGAACGGCCTGAGGCGCAGGTCCCTCCGTCAAGGACGGGGTGGGCGCGGGTGCGGCGTCGATCGGCGCAAGCGGATCGACAGGCTCCGTCGGCGCGACGATCCCTCCAGCTTCGATCGCCCGCAATTCACGTTCGACCGCATCCGGGGTCTTCGCGTTCTCGGCCCCCAGACGCGACAGAGTGAGGCTCGTGACGATGAACACCGCGGCAAGGATCATGGTTGTGCGCACGATGGCGTTCGCCGCGCCGCGCCCGGACATCAGCGATCCGGAGCCGCCCCCGATCCCGAGCGCGCCGCCCTCGGATCGTTGCAACATCACCACCGCAACGAGCGCGATGCAGATCAGGAGGTGGACGACGAGTACGACGGTTTCCATGGCGACAAACGCTTTCCAACGAACAGGCGGCACTAAAAGCACGACGGCGCGTCAAGGCCAAGGCGCAGATGGCGCGGCGATGCAGAAGATCACATGGGAGCGGCGGCGGCGATCGCCAAGAAGTCCGCAGCCTTGAGGCTCGCGCCGCCAACAAGCGCGCCGTTGACTTCTGGCAGCGCCAGAAGCTCCGCCGCGTTCGACGGCTTCACGGATCCACCATAAAGCAACCGAACACCCGGCCCGAGGTCGGCCGCGCGGCCCGCGAGCGCCGCTCGCATGCTGGCATGAACGTCAATGATCTGCTGCGGGGTCGGCGTCAAACCGGAGCCGATCGCCCAGACAGGTTCGTAGGCCAAGACGAGTGGCTGATTCAGAATGCTGTCCGGGACGCTTTCGTCGAGCTGGCGGCCGATGACTTCGAGGGTTCGTCCATCCTGCCGCTCCGCTAGCGTTTCGCCAACGCAAACGATCGGGGTCAGCCCAACGGCCTGAACAGAAGCGGCCTTGGCGGCCACCACGGCGTTCGACTCCCCGTGGTCCGCCCGGCGTTCAGAGTGTCCGACAATCACAAAGGCGGCGCCGACCTCCGCCCACATGCCCGCGCTGACATCGCCCGTGCGTGCGCCCGAAGGCTCCCAATGGCAGTCCTGCCCGCCCAGCCGAACGGCGGAGCCGGCCAGCCGCTCGGCGACCTTGCAAGCAAACACCGCCGGCGGGTGGATCGACAGCTCCACGCCCGACAGGTCGTCCGCACCGCGGCGGACAAGATCTACCTCGGCGACCGAGCCCGGCCCCCAGTTCATCTTCCAGTTTCCCGCAATCAGGATTTTCCGAACCGTCATGAGCTCACGCCTTGCCTCAGCACTGCGGGTCGCCTAGCAAGCCCGATTGCGAGGAACAAGTCTCGCGAACTCTGTCGCCTGTTACTGGGAGCCTCCGCATGCTCAGCGCGATGCGCGCCTTCGTCCGGTCGAAATACTCGTTCGTCCTGCTGCTGCTCGTCGTGGTCGGGGTGGCGGTCACCGGCTCGATCGATGTGTTTAGTGTCGGCACGGGTGGCTTCGCGCGTGTCGGGGAGCGGACAGTTTCGGCGCGCGACGTCAACCGCACCGTCGACAACGAATTGGAGCGGATTCGTGAAGAGCGCCAGGAAGTGCTCACCCGCGCGGAGGCGACCGAGCGAGGGCTCACAGCGAGCGTGATCGAGGACCTGACCCGTCGCGCCGCATTTCTCGCCTTCGCGGACCAGATGGGCGTTCGCGCCGGCCCGAAAGCCGTCGCGGATTTTCTGGCGTCCGCGCCGGTGTTTCAGAGCGGGCTTGGCGGCGTCGACCAATCCTCCATTGCGCGGTTCGCAAACGACCGCGGGCTGACCGTCGACGAATTCAAGCAGGAGATCGAGGACAGCCTGACTTTCGACTATATGCGCAACACGTCGGTCGCTGCGCTCTCTCCGCCTAAGGTGCTTTCGACGCCGTTGTTTACGTTCTTCTCGGAAAAGCGACAGATCGCAGTCGCCCGCTTTTCGCCCGCCAGCGCACCGATCGTGGCGGCTCCAACCGAGGCCGATCTGCAGGCGTTCTACCAGGAGCGAGCGGCGATGTTCGCCCAGCCTGAGCGTCGCTCCGTGTCGATGATCAACTACTCGCCGGAGGACTTCCTCGACCGGGTGACGGTCTCCGATGAACAGCTTCAGCGTGAATATGACCGACGCAAGCGCGAGTTCACCGATCCCGGCGAACGGGTCATCGACAATTTCACGGCGCCTGACCGCCCGACCCTTCAGCGTGTCGTGGACGCGCTCAAACAGGGGCGGGCATTGGAGGAACTCGCGACGGCCAATCCGACCCTCACCATCGAGACAAAAACCGTGCGCACGGGCGATCTCGGGGACGCCACCTATGAACAACTGGTCTTTGCAACTCCAGAGGGCGACGCCGTCGGCCCCATGCAGGTCAACGGAGCGTGGAGCGGAGCCGTCATTCGCACCGTCAAGGCCGGAGCGACCCGCGAACTCGCGGAAGTCGCCGAAGAGCTGCGCGAGTCCATCGCCCAGCGGGAGGCCAAGCGCCTGTTCGACGACAGCAGCGAGAACCTCTACGACCTCGTGGGCGGTGGGGCGCCTCTCACCGAGATCGCCAAGGAGGTCGGCGCCCCGGTGATATCGTTCGCTGCCGTCGACCCGAATGGTGGACTGGAAGGCCGCGGCCGCGCCGCGCTTCCCGCAAGTTTCGCCGCCGGGCTGCGCTCCATGTTCGAGGTGGACGTCGGCCGCTACAGCGACATCCTCGAGGAAAACGGAGAACGAACAGTCTTCCGGCTCGACGGGATCACTCCGGCGCGCACGCCGACCTTCGAAGAGGTGAAGGCTGACCTCACTCCGCTCTACATGGCGGTCAAGACTTCCGAAGCCGCCGCCGCCGCAGCGCAAGCCGTAGCGACTAAGGTGAATGCCGGTCAGTCGCTGGAAACGGTGGCGCGGAACGACAAGCTCCTTTTCTGGATCCCCGATGCCCCCGTCACGCGCAATGACGCCGGGGAGGTTGATCCCGCGATCCTTCAGACCGTTTTCTCGCTAAAGTCTGGCGAGGCCGGCGTCGCGACCGGCCAGGATGGCGCGCCTTGGCTTGTTCAGGTGCTGAACATCGAACGGCCCGACGAAGCGGCAGCCCCGGAGCTTGCGACACAGGTGCAGCAGTTCATCGAGAATTCGCTGGCGCAGGACGTGTTCAGCGCGTTTGTCGCGGCCGCTGTGGCCGAGGGCAAGATCACCCGAAACCAGAGGGCGATCGACAGCTACCTCGCGGCCTCGGCGAGCGCGCCTCAATGACGAGGGCAGCCCCAAGGCTGGTGGTGCGCCGGCGGATCGACGACACAGAGACACCGGTGTCGGCGCTCCTGAAGCTCGGGGTGAGGCAGCCCGGTGTCTTTCTGTTCGAAAGCGTCACCGGTGCGGAGCACAGAAGCCGGTACTCGTTTGTGGGGCTGGCGCCCGACTTGTGGTGGCGGGTGAGTGAGGGGCGCGCCGAGACGGCCCGGGATCACGAGTTCACTTCAGTCGAAGCCACCTCAGATGACCCGGTGTCGTCGCTGCGCGAGTTCGTTGACGTATGCCGGGCGGACGGTCCGGCTGACCTTCCGCCGATGGCGGCAGGGGCGTTCGGCTATATCGGTTTCGAAATGGCCCGCTACGTCGAGAACCTGCCGGTTTCGGCGCCCGATCCGGACGACCTTCCCGAAGCCTTGTTGATGCGCCCCGGCGTCGTGCTGATCTTTGACGCGGTAAAACAGGAGATCATCCTCGCCGCCCCCGAAAGAGGGGGACCCGGATCGGCGGACGCACTACTCGACGCAACGGAACAAGCGCTCGATGCCGCGACGCCAGGGCTGCGGCCCGCCCCCGCGCGTGACGAGCACGCGCAGATTTCCTCAAACACTACACGGGACCGCTATTTCGAGATGGTGGAGCGCGCCCGCACCTACATCCGCGCCGGCGACATCTTTCAGGTCGTTCCAAGCCAGCGGTTCAGCATCCCATTTGAGCGTCCTGCATTTGCGTTTTACAGGGCGCTCCGCAGGCTCAATCCTTCTCCTTTCATGTTCTACATCAATTTTGGCGGATTCCAGGTGAGCGGAGCCAGTCCAGAAATCCTTGTTCGGCTTCGTGACGGGCTGATGACCGTGCGCCCGATCGCCGGCACCCTGCCCCGCGGCGCGACGCCGGAAGAGGACGCCGCGAACGAACGCCGCTTGCTGGCAGACGAAAAGGAACGCGCCGAGCACCTGATGCTGCTCGACCTTGGCCGCAATGATGTCGGTCGTGTTGCAATCCCCGGCACAGTTCGAGTGGTCGAGGCGTTCGGAGTGGAGCGCTACAGTCACGTGATGCACATCGTCTCGACCGTGGAGGGCCGTGTGCGGCCGGGCGTGGACATGGTGTCGGCGTTAATGGCGGGGTTCCCCGCGGGAACCGTTTCCGGGGCGCCGAAAATCAGGGCGATGGAGATCATCTCGGAACTCGAACCCCATGCGAGGGGCGTCTATGCCGGCGGTGTGGGCTATTTCGGGTCGCGCGGCGACATGGATACCTGCATCGCGCTGAGGACAGCCGTCTTCAAGGACGGAAGGATGATCGTTCAGGCCGGCGGAGGGGTCGTATTCGACAGCGATCAGCAGTCGGAATATGACGAGACGCGCCACAAGGCGGCGGCGCTCTTCCGTGCGGCGGAACAGGCCGCCACCTATGATCGTGGGATTCGGGACGCCGAATGATCCTGCTGATCGATAACTATGACAGCTTCACCTACAACCTCGTTCACTACATTGAGGAACTCGGGGCGAGGACGCACGTGATCCGCAATGACGTGATGAGCGCGGCGGAAGCGCTCGCGCTGAGGCCGAACGCCGTTGTGCTGTCGCCGGGGCCGTGCACACCGGACGAAGCCGGGATATGCCTCGATCTGGTCACAGGCGCCGATGACGCCCTGCCGATCCTCGGCGTGTGCCTCGGCCATCAGACGATCGGGCAGGCGTTCGGAGGCGTGGTCGAAGGCGCAAAAGAGATCATGCACGGCAAATCTTCGACGATCACACATGTCGGGCCCCCACTGTTTGAAGGGATCCCCGCTCAATTTGAAGCTGTCCGGTATCACAGCCTCGCGGTTCGGCGCGCTGGATTGCCCAACGTCTTGAGAATTGACGCGGAGACCTCCGACGGCGAGATCATGGCGCTCAGCCATGTGTCTCGTCCCGTTTTCGGCGTCCAGTTCCATCCGGAATCAATCGGATCGCAGCACGGCAAGACGATCCTCGCGAACTTCCTCAAAGTTTCAAAGGCCGCGCGATGAACGACGTCGTCAGGGACGCAACCCAGTCGCTCGTAACCGGCGCAAGGCCCGACCAAAGCGCGATTGCCGCGGTGTTTGAAGCGTTGCTGTCGGGCGAAGTGGATCCTGTGCTGACCTCCGCGTTTCTCACCGCCCTGAGGGCCCGGGGCGAAACGGTGGATGATGTGGTCGCAGGAGCCCAGGTGATGCGTGCGCACGCAAGGCTCGTCGACGCTCCTCCCGACGTGGTGGACACGTGCGGCACCGGTGGACTCTCCAGCCCCTCCTTCAACACATCCACCGCGGCCGCCATCGCCGCGGCGGCGGCGGGCGCTGTCGTGGCGAAGCACGGCAATCGCTCCACGCCGCCGAAGACGGGTTCCGCCGATGTGCTGGAAGCGCTGGGCGTCAATCTTACAGCAAGCGACGCCCAGATCGCGCGGTGTTTCAACGACGCGCGCGTCGCCTTCCTGTTCGCGCAAAGCCACCATGCGGCGGTCCGGTACGTCGCGCCCGTTCGTCGGCAGCTTGGATTTCGGACGATCTTCAACCTGCTTGGGCCGCTTGCGAACCCGGCGGGGGCGTCCCGTCAGCTTCTTGGTGTCTCCGATGCCGCCTGGGCCGAACGGTTCCTGGAAGCGCTCGCTCGACTAGGGACCCGACGCGCGTGGGTCGTCCATGGGCTTGACGGCCTCGACGAAATCACCACCTGCGCGGCCTCTCGCGTGCACGAACTCGCGGATGGGTCTTCCCGGGTGTTCGAACTGTCCCCGGAAGACTTCGGTCTGAAGCGCAGCCTTCCTGAGGACATTGTCGGCGGAAGCGTAGACGAGAATTCGGATGCAATCCGCCGCGTATTCGAAGGCGAACCCGGGCCATTCGCGGACCTTGTGATCGTGAACGCCGCAGCGGCCCTGATCGTGTCTGAGTTGGAGACTCAACCGATGGCCGCAGCCTCCCGCGTCCGACGCGTTCTGGAGAGCGGCGCTGCGAGCGAAACGCTCTCCGCGTTGCGGGCGGCTTCCCATGCATAGTGGAACGCCGGATCGGCTCGCTGCGATTCTCGCGTACAAGGCGAAAGAGGTCGACGCCTTGTTGGCGCAGGTTCCGATCGAAACGCTGAAACGCCGCGCCCTGGCCGCCCCACCGCCAAGGGACTTCGAGGCGTCCCTTCGAAACAGGGCCGCGCGAGACGAGAATGCGCTGATCTGCGAGATCAAGCGACGGAGCCCCTCGGCCGGCGCGATCCGTAGCGACGCATCGGCGGAAGCAACCGCCCTCGCCTACGAGGCGGGCGGAGCCGCCTGCTTGTCTGTCCTCACGGATGGGCCAAGCTTCGGCGGCAGTCTCGCGGATCTTGCTTCGGTACGCGCCAAGGTGAATATCCCATGCCTGCGCAAGGACTTCATGATCCACATCGCCCAGGTCCTGGAGGCCCGATCCGCCGGCGCCGACGCCATCCTGGTGATCCTGGCGGCGGTGGACGATTTGAAAGCCGCTGAGCTCGAGCAGGCCGCGCTTGATCTTGGAATGGCGGTTCTGCTCGAAGTTCATGATGCAGACGAACTCGAGCGCGCCCTGCGCCTCCAGTCCGCCCTCATCGGCGTGAACAACCGCAATCTGAAAACCTTCACCACCGATCTTTCGGTAACCGAACAACTCGCAACGTCATTCGACGGGAGTCGGCTGCTCATCTCCGAAAGCGGCGTCCGGGACCCCGCAGACCTGGTTCGATTGCGCGCGAGCGGGGTGCGCGCCTTCTTGATCGGAGAGACGCTGATGCGAGCGGCCGACCCGGGCGCCATGGTATCCGGTCTCGTCACCGTGAGGTGAACAAACCGGGAGCGCGTTGACCCAATACGGGAACACATGTAGAACCCCATGCGACTCATATCGGAATCGGGGCTATCGCATGCTGACCAAGAAGCAGAAAGACCTCCTGCTCTTCATCCACGAACGGATCAAGGAAACCGGCGTGTCTCCTTCCTTCGATGAAATGAAGGAGGCGCTCGATCTCGCGTCGAAGTCTGGGATACACCGCCTCATCACGGCGCTCGAGGAGCGTGGCTTTCTGAGGCGCCTCGCCCACCGGGCGCGCGCGCTGGAAGTCCTCAAACTGCCAGAGAGCGCCGCACCGGCGAGCAGCCGTCCGGTCGCACGCGGCGGCGGGCACGTTCAGGCGCGCCCTGTGCTGGCGCGAAGCGTTGGCCTGCCTGTGCTGGGCCGCATTGCGGCTGGGACGCCCATAGAAGCCATCCAGAATGAAGTGGATCAGGTTCCATCCCCGGACGCGGAGTTTTCACCGGAAACGCACTATGCGCTGGAGGTGAAAGGGGACTCGATGATCGATGCAGGAATCGTTGAGGGCGACATTGTCATTCTGAAGCGCTGCGACACAGCCCAGTCAGGGGACATTGTCGTCGCCCTCGTCGACCAGTTGGAGGCGACCCTGAAGCGGCTTCGCAAACGGGGGGGCGCGATCGCACTGGAAGCGGCCAATCCCGCCTATGGAACCCGGATTTACGGCCCGGACAGGATCCAGATCCAGGGCAAGCTGGTGGCGCTGGTAAGACGCTATCACTGATCCCCAATCCGGCGCGGCGACCATGGCCTGAGGCCGTCCCGGGAGCCCGTCCTCAGTCGATTACCTTGCTCCAGGGCCTCGATCACGACGCCGCCGCGCCCGATGAATTCACAAGGCGCGACCCGTCTTGGCGCAATGTTCGGATCGGGTACGCGGTATTCGAGGACAACACTGGCCGGACACGGCTCTCCGGATGGACGGCTGCGACCGGACGCTGCTGCAATCTCATCCGACATCGAGCCAATCAGCCGGAACTGCGCCCCACCGGCGTCAAGTGAGCAGGCGTCTTTCGTCGGATTGCACGTCCACCGCGTCACTGCGCTGTCGACCGCCAGGGGATCGAGCCCGCTTTGCGACATCCAGATCGATACCGATGCCCACCCGCCAGGCTGGCGCAGAAAAACCTCCCCATTGTTCGCGACGATCGCCACCGTGCGCCCACCATTGAGCCAAAGCCCCGCCGCGAGAATCGCAGGCATCAAGGCAAGCGCGCGGTAGGGGCCGCGATGAATGCAGAAGAGCGCGATCGCAACGCCGGAGAACAGCATCGCCGCGGCCCCGAGACGAGGAAAGTCGATCAACGGGGAATTGGCCTCGGTGAAGCGGGCGATCATCAACACAGCGTCGAGGCTTGCCGCCATCGACCGCAGGAACGGCTCCGATAGACCAAACGGCGCGCTCAGTCCGGCGGCGATCGCGGACGGCGTTGTCCAGAACGCGACAATGGGGCTTGCGACCATGTTGGCGGGTATGCTCAAGGCGGCGGACCGGTCGAAATGATATAGGGCGAAGGGCGCAGTTGCAGTGGACGCTGCGATCGACGTCGCAGCCAGTCCCGCGATCCACGCAATGGCGCGGGAGAGGTTGCCGGTCGCAGGGCGGGCCCTCCAGATCTCAAACAGGGCGATCAGTGCGCCCGATGCGGCGAATGACATTTGAAACCCGGGCGTGACGACAGCCTCCGGGTGCATCAGCAAGACGAGCGTCATTGACGTCGCAAGGGAGCGGATGGAGATCGCCGGCTGATCAAACAGCTTCGCGCCGAAGCCCACGAGCGCCATGACGTAGGCCCTTTGCGCGGATACCGCCCCCCCCGAAACAAAGAAATACAGCGTGCAAGCGACGATCGCTGCGAGCGCTGCAACGCGGACGGTCGGAACCCGCAGCGCCAGCGGCTCAGCGAGCGGCCATGTCCATCGCACAAGCGCGAAAACCGCACCCCCGACCAGCACCATGTGAAGGCCGGATATCGCGAGCAAGTGGGCGAGACCGGACGCCCGCAGCGATTCTGCATCCTCGGGCGAGATGTAGCTCCGGTCCCCCACGATCAGCGCTGTGGCGATCGCGCCGCCATCCGACGGAGCCGCCGCGCGCACCTCGCTCGCCATCGCCCGTCGGATGGCGGCGACCCAGAGGCCCGCCCGGTCGAGCGGGTCCCCCGATGGAGGCGTCGCGAGCGGATCGCATCTCCCGACCGCGAAACCGACCGCGCCCAACTGTCGGAACCATGCGTCGCGACTGAACGGATAGTCTCCGGGCGAGGCGGGAGCCGGCGGCGGGTTCAGGATCGCGCGGCAGGTCACCGATCGGCCGGGCCCGACCACGATCGCGTCGCGGTGCGATATCCGGACGTAACGCGGGGTCATTTCACGCGGGACGCCCTCGATGGCGGTCACCTCGATCTCGATGCGCAGACTTGACCGTCCGGCGTCGATTGCGACCACAACACCCTCAACTCTCGCCGGCCCGATACGATCGAGAAGGACCGGCGCGGCGACACCGAGGCTACGGATCTGGGCGATGCTCGCTCCACCCAGCATCCAAACCAGCATCAGCGCGACGAAGGCCGCAACGCCCCCCGCCCTTCGAACGCCAAGCCAGATCAAGACCGCCGCTGACAGTCCGGTGAGCGGCGCCCAGACCGGGGGCTCAACGGGTGAAACGAGGTAGGCCGCGGCTCCAAATGCGAGACAAATTGGACCATAAAGCCCCCAACGAAGCGCCTGCCGATCGACCCAATCTCTCCAGATCGCGATGATTTGCGCGAATGTGCTCCGAACAAACGGCCCCGCGCGCATCCGCGCCCTTGCGTGTTGTCCCACGAGTGTGGTCTTCAACACGACAACTCCGGACGGAGATGATCCCGTACCGCTCCCTTGAACCGGCAACCGGCCCGCTGGAAACTCATGACCGTCGTCACGCGTTTCGCCCCCTCGCCGACGGGCTTCCTCCACATCGGAGGAGCGCGCACGGCCCTGTTTTGCTGGTTATTCGCCAAAGCTCGCGGCGGCAAGTTCCTGTTGCGGATCGAAGACACCGACCGTGAACGGTCGACGCAGGCCGCCGTTGAGGCCATCTTCGACGGGTTGTCGTGGCTTGGCCTTGACCCGGACGAGCCGCCGGTATTCCAGAGTGAACGCGCCGCCCGCCACCGTGAAGTCGCCCTCGAGCTCGTGTCGCGGGGCGCCGCTTACCGATGCGATGTGACACCCGAGGATCTCGACGCACGCCGTCAGGCAGTCGCCGCCCTGAAGAGAGAGGGCGACCTGAGCGCTGGGCTGACGGACGAGAACCGCGCCGCGCTCACCGCAGCGCGCGACCTCATGCTGCGCCCGTTCCGGTCCTCGTGGCGAGACAAGGGCGAGGGCGCACCCGCGAACCAGCCGCACGTGGTGCGCCTCAGAATGCCCGACCGCGGCGACATTAAGGTCGAGGATGCCGTCCAGGGCGAGGTCCGCGTCGCCGCGCAGGAACTCGACGACCTCGTCCTGCTCCGGTCAGATGGCTCTCCCACCTACATGCTCAGCGTGGTGGTGGACGACCACGACATGGGGGTAACGCACGTCATTCGGGGCGACGACCACCTCACCAATACGTTCCGCCAGTTGCCGATACATCTGGCCATGGGCTGGTCGCCGCCGGTCTACGCCCATGTTCCTATGATCCACGGGCCGGATGGAAAGAAATTGTCGAAGCGGCATGGCGCACTCGGCGTCGACGCCTATCGCGATCTCGGATACCTGCCCGAAGCGCTGCGCAACTACCTCCTTCGTCTCGGTTGGTCGCATGGCGACGCGGAAATCATTTCCGAAGTACAGGCGATCGAGTGGTTCGACCTGGATGGGCTGAACAAGTCCCCGGCGCGGCTCGATCTTGAAAAGCTGGGGTCAATTAACGCCCGCTACCTGGCCGCGATCGACGACGACCGTCTGTTCACCCTGCTGCTCGCGCGCGACGAGATGAAGGATGTGTCGGCCTCGGTGCGCGAACGGATTCGGCTGGCTGCGCCGTTGATGAAGCAACGCGCGAGGACGCTCGTGGATCTCTGCAACCAGCTTCACTTCTTGACGGACATCCGGCCTGTGCGCCTGGAGGGAAAGGCGGCGGCGGCGCTCAGCGAGGAGGCGCGCGGGCTTCTCTCGGGGCTGAATGCCGCACTCGCAGCGCACGAAGACTGGAGCGAAGCGTCGATTAAGAATGTCTTGAATGAATTCGTGGCGAGTGCGGGAGTGGGCCTCGGCAAGATTGGACCGGCTCTCCGGGCGGTTTTGACCGGCGGAACCTCCGCCCCGGACCTCGCGACGGTCCTGTCTCTGCTGGGCAGGGACGAGACGCTTGCGAGACTTGGCGATCAGTTGGGTAGAGCGGATAATCGGTCGAATGGCCGCTGATCCGCGACATAAGGGATAACCGGAGCGAAGATGATGCAGAACAAGGTCAAACCTAACGGGACCGCCACGCTGACGATCGGCGGCAAGACCGCTCAGCTCCCGGTATTCAGCGGAACGCACGGGCCCGACGTGATCGACGTCGCGACGCTCTACAAGCAGACGGGCACATTCACGCTCGACCCGGGGTTCACATCGACTGCGAGTTGCGAGAGCCAGATCACCTTCATCGATGGGGACGCAGGCATCCTCCTTCACCGCGGCTATCCGATCGAACAGCTTGCCGAGAAGTCCTCCTTCCTCGAGGTCTGCTATCTGCTGCTCTACGGCGAGCTGCCGACGGAGGCTCAGCTGTCCACCTTCACGCACAACATCACCCGGCACACGATGCTGCATGGACAATTCGACCGCTTTTTCGAGGGCTATCGGCGCGACGCGCACCCGATGGCGATCATGGTCGGCACGGTCGGCGCGCTGTCCGCTTTCTATCATGACAGCCTCGACATCAACGACCCGAGACAGCGCGAGATCTCAAGCCACAGACTGATCGCGAAGATGCCGACCATCGCCGGACGCGCCTTCAAGTATTCGGTCGGTCAGCCCTTCGTGACGCCGCGCAACGAGTTCGACTACGCAACCAATTTCCTGCGGATGTGCTTTGCGGTCCCTGCCGAGGATTACGTTACAAATCCGGTGCTTGCCCGGGCGATGGACGTATTCTTCATGCTGCACGCCGACCATGAGCAGAACGCGTCCACCTCGACGGTTCGGCTCGCCGGATCCTCAGGAGCAAACCCTTTCGCGTGCATTGCATCTGGCATCGCGTGCTTGTGGGGCCCCAGCCATGGCGGGGCGAATGAGGCCGCGCTGAAGATGCTGCAGGAGATCGGCACGGTCGACAACATTCCGGATTTCGTGTCGCGGGTGAAGCAGAAGGATTCGAACGTGCGGCTGATGGGCTTCGGCCACCGTGTTTACAAAAACTACGATCCACGCGCGAAGGTGATGCAGAAGCTGTGTCATCAAGTGCTGGCGGAAGTCGGCCAGACGGACGATCCGATGCTGAAGGTGGCGATCGAACTCGAAAAAATCGCTCTGAATGATCCCTATTTCGTAGACCGGAAGCTCTATCCGAATGTCGATTTCTATTCCGGCATCACACTGCGGGCGATGGGGTTCCCAACCTCGATGTTCACCGTTCTGTTCGCGCTCGCGAGGACGGTGGGATGGATCGCGCAGTGGGAGGAAATGATCGAGGATCCGACGCAGCGCATCGGGCGGCCCAGGCAGATCTACACAGGCGCAGCGCAGCGCGACTACGTTCCGATGCCAGCCCGCCGCTGACGGTGCGATCTAAACCGCAGGCGCGGCGCTTACTCGCGGCCTGATCGCCGTCTCCTGGAGCAAGGAGCGGGCGACGACCCCCGCCGGCCCCTCGCCAGCGGGGGACATGGTTTGGATCACTTCGCCTAACTCTTCACGCTGAGCCTTTAGCGTATCGGGGTCCGACAGCAGCGCGTCCGCCTTGCGAACCAGCCGGTTCACCGTGAACCGGGTCTGCACGAATTCCGGAACGATTTCTCGTCCTGCCGCAACATTGACCAAAGTCACATATCGCGACTTCATGAGAAACGCGCGCGCGATCGCCCAGGTGATCCAACCCACCTTGTAGCCGACCACCATGGGTGTCTGTTGCGCCGCCAGTTCCGTCGTCACCGTGCCGGAACACGCAAGCGCAAGATCCATGGCGGCGAAGGCGTCCGGCTTGGAGGCGGCCGGGCCCACTACCTTATGCGGAAACGTCCAGGTCGAAGCGAGATCCATGACCTCGTGTTCGACTTGCGCCGCCGCGACGATGAGCACCATGCGGTCCGCAGATCTTCGGCACAGCTCATCGCATGCGGCTGCGAGGACGGGGGCCACACGGCGCAGCTCGGCGGGGCGGCTGCCCGGCAGCAAGCCGATCACCTCGGCGCCAGAAGAGATGCTCATCGCCTCCCGAAACCTCGAACCATCTCCACGTTCAAAGCGACTCGCCGCGGGGTTTCCAATCACAGTGGTCGCAAGCCCCCAACGCTCGTAGAACGGCGCTTCGAAGGCGTGGATGCAAAACAGGTGCTCGCACCACTCCGCGAGCACGCGGGCACGCCCCGGCCGCGTCGCCCAGACCTGCGGCCCGATCAGCTTCACCCGAATGGCCCGTGCGCCGCGCTGCTTCAGCACCCGTGCAAGACGCCACATGAACCCCCACGAGTCGATCAGAACGACGATGTCCGGATCGACGGTCATTACATGGGTCGCAACCTCGTGAACCTTGGCCTTCACTCGCCCGAACGCCTTCAGGCCGTCTATGAAACCGAGAACAGACAGGTCGGACAGGTCGACGGGCGCGGCGGCGCCGCGTTGCCGCATCTCACTGAGCCCCGCGCCGTGGACCTCGACGTCAGGGTCCATCCGCCTCAGCGCATCGATCACCTCTGCGCCAAGGACGTCAGCGGACGCTTCCGCGGCGACGAGATAGACGCTTCGTGTCACCCGAGCTGATCCGGTTCGAAGCCATAGATGAACACCCCGAGCCGATCGGCGGCCGCGATCACCGCCTCACGCCTGACGATGATGGTGGCCGACGCCTCAACCGCGACGCCGGCAAGCCCCGCCAGCGCCGCAAGTTCGATCGTCTGTTCGCCGATCGTGGGCAGATCGATCCGGCGCTCCTGCTGCGGCTTGGGCCGTTTCACAAGCACGCCCGCGCGTGCGCCCGCATCGCCTCGAATTGCAGCAGGCAAGGTCGCGCAGCGCTGCAGCATTGCATCCGTCCCTTCCTGCGCCTCGACTGCAAGCACGAGCCCGCGGCAACTGACGGCCCCCTGCCCGATATCGTACGCACCGATCATCGCGGCGACCTCCGCCGCCTTTCTGATGTCGACCCAGTCGGTCTTGGATGGTGCGATGCGGCCCATCACGCCGCTTTCCACGAGCAGCCCCCCCATCACCTCATCCGCACCAATGACGCGAAATCCCTCCCGTTCGAACGTCTGCACCAGCACACGCAGCAAGGCGTCATCGCCCTTTCCCGCCGCTGAAATGACGCTAGGCAACAGGCGCGCGCCATGGAGATCAAGCTTCAGCGCGGAGAAGTCCGGCCGCTTGACCGCCCCGGCAAAAACAACGTCCACACATCCCGCGTCCCGCAGGAGCTTGATTTGTTTGCCGACCTCACCGATCGACGCCTCGGCCGCATCGAACTCGGCGAGCAGATCGCTCGAGACAAAGCCGGTTACTCCGAGGACAAAGACAGGCCGGCCCGACGCGCGTGCCGACGCTGCAACACGATGCGGCAGGTCGCCGCCGCCAGCGATCACTCCTAGCGTATGCTTGCCGGCCGGTTCGGTCATATCCGCCGCCCAGGCGTACACAGGCCCCGGCGGGCGTCCGCTTGGATGAAATCGAGGACTTCCATTGCTTCAGGACAATCGGCGAACTCGACCACCGCCCGGTTCACGCGACCTTCAAACACGCCCTCCCCATGGAACAGGAGGTCAAACAGCGCCCGAAGGCGATGAATTGTGCTGCGGGAAAATCCACGGCGCTTGAGGCCCACCAGATTGAGGCCCGCGAGCCTGCCGTGATTGTCGACCATGCCGAACGGGATCACATCCCCGACAAGCGGCGCCCCCCCTCCGATGAAGGCGTAGCGCCCCACGCGTCCCAGCTGATGGACCGCCGCCAGCCCGCCAATATTGACGAAATCGCCGATTACGGCGGAGCCGCCGAGCGTGGCGTTGTTCGCAAACACGACCTTGTCGCCGACGATGCAGTCGTGACCGACATGTGCGCCGACCATGAACAGGCCGCCGGATCCCACTCTGGTCACGCCCCGGCCGGTCGGGGTGCCGACATGCATCGTGACCTGTTCCCGCAGGGTGCATCCCTCGCCGATCACCAGCTCGGTGGGTTCGCCTCGATATTTGAGGTCCTGCGGCGCGCTCCCGAGCACACAGAACGGGTGGACGGTCACCCCCGCGCCGATCTGCGTGCGGCCGGCGACCGAAACATGGGAGATCAGGTGTGCGCCGGCGGCGATCCTGACGTGCTCGCCGATCACGCAGTAGGGGCCGATCCGCACATCCGGCGCGAGCTCTGCGCCATCGGCGATGAGCGCAGTCGGGTGTATGCCTTCGCGCATGAAGGTGCCGCCTTCCTCCCGAGGACGATCATTCACCGCCCAACGTCCCTAGTTATCTCGAGACTTGCGGGTTTGCGACTCGCGCGCGACCCACGCGGTCTCTCGCAACCAGGCGCGAAGCGGCTTGGCGGGATAGCCGCCATGGCTTTCTCCCGCCGGGACGTCCCTCGTCACGCCGGATCCGGCCCCGAGCCTCGCGCCCGCCCCTATGGTGACATGGTCGGCGATGCCGACCCTCCCCCCGAGCAGCGCGCCGTCCCCGATCGTCACCGATCCCGAAATTCCTGCGTACGCCGCCATCACGACGTGCGCGCCCACCCGCACATTGTGGGCGATCTGGCCGTGATTATCGATGTGCGACCGTTCGCCGATGATGGTGTCGTCGAAGAGGCCCCGGTCAACCGTTGTTAGCGCTCCGATCGACGCTCCATCCTGAATGATGACACGTCCGAAGTGGGGAACGAGTTCCGGGCCTTTCTGCGTCGCCGCGACGCCAAAGCCGGTTTCACCTATCACCGCGCCAGACAGGATCGTCACACCGTCGCCAATCAAGGCAAAGCCGATGACTGCGCCGCTCCCGATGCGGCAGCCGCGTCCGATCTGAACCCCGGAACCGATCACCGTGTTGGGTCCGATCTCCGTCGACGCGCCGATTGCAGCGCCAGGGCCGATCACCACGCCGTGACCAAGGGTCACTCCGGGTCCGATCACGGCTGTTTCGTCAATGGCCGCGCTCGTGGTTGGAAGTTTGCGGGGCCTGACGATCAGGCTTGCCGCTGCGGAAAAGAAGGCCCTGGGGAAGTTCGTCTCCACAATGCAGTGCGCGAGCGCCGCACCTCCCTCCCCGGGCGACACGAAACAGAGACCCGCGCGCGCATCCGGGGTCCGGTCTTTCTGCCGCCCCTCGGAGAACGTGACGTCGGCCTCCCCTGCGCGGCCGAGCGGCGCGACGGACTTCAGCCGGACGTCGCCCGACGCCGCCGAAACGGTGAGGCCGAGCGCAGCGCAAATCTCGTTCGCGGTGGGTGATCCCAGGTGTTCATAGAATCTCGGATCAACCATCGCAGCGAGCCTGACCGTGCCTACTGGCGGGCTGGGGCGGGTGCCGCATTCGGCTGACGCGCCTGCTGGGCCGCCGCCAGCGTCTGCTGGAGAAGCTCAAGACTCGGCGTTGTAGCATCGAGACGGGCGATCACCTTCTTGCTGATGTCGAAGTTCTCCTTGATGTACCAGGCGCTGGAAGAGCTCACCACGACATCAGCTCCGACTTCCTTAGCGACATATTCCACCGCAGGCGCAAGCGCCTGAAGGAACATCAAAGATGCAGCTTCCGACTGCTGTCCCAAATTCTGGTTCAGCGCGTTCGATTTTTGCTGGAACTCGATCTGCTTTTTCGCAAGGGCCTCGACGCGGGTTTTCAGCGCCGGGTCCTTGTCCAGCGCTTCGCGTGTCAGGTTCTGCGTTTGAGGAGCGAGCGCCGTCTCCGCGGTTTTGATCTCATCGGAGAGCGTCTTCAAACCGAGCTTTTCGACGCCCTGCGTTTGCATCTCACCGAGCTTGGCTTCGATATCCTTGCCGACCTTGCTTCCGGCGCGAACGACATCCTCATTCACGACGAACACTTTGGCCTGGGCGCTGGCTTGGCCTGCTGCTGCGAGCGTGGCTCCCGCAAGGACTGCGGCCAGAACGACAGATCTGAGTTTCATTGTTAGAACCTCGTATTGGTGCTGAAGCGGAAGGTTTCGGTACGATCGTAATCCTCGCGTGCGAGGATCTGGGAGAAGTCGAAGCGAACGGGACCGAAGGGGGAGTCCCAGAAGATACTGACGCCCGCGCTCGCCCTCAGACTGGCCGAATCGTCAACCCGGAACGCGTTGAAAGCGTCGTCCGCGCGCCGCTCGCGGTCGATGTCCTCGAGAATGCCAACCGTGCCAAATTCGGCGAACAACGCTCCATCGATCCCGAGCTCATCCGGCACGTAGGGAATCGGGAAGGAGAGCTCCAAAGAGCCGATCGCGAACGCCTTGCCGCCGAGCGCGTTGAATGCCCGCGTCTGGGTCTGAACCTCACCGTTTGCGTCCCGAACAGCGGAGGTGAATAGGCGCTGGCCTGCATCGTTTCGGCGCGGCGTCCCGTCATCGTTGAACTGCGGCACGGAGAATTCGGGCGGCGTTTCACCATCATTGAGCGCGATCGTTTGGGTCTCCACGAAGTACTGAACTTCCCGTGGCCCGAGGCCCGCTACATCAAACCCGCGGAAATCGTTTCCACCCTTGAAGAAGCGGTTGTTGATCCGAACGATGTCGTTGTTCCAGCCCTCGATATAGCCAAGATCGAGCGTTGCACTCGCCACGATCTTGGGAAAGAGCCCGTAATAGGTCGCGCCGCGCAGTTCGGTGCGGATATAGTTCACGTCTCCGCCCAGGCCCGCAATGTCCTGGCTGAAGGAGAGGTTGAATCCGCGCGTCGGCTCGATGAAGTCGTTCGTCCGGTTGAACGCGATCGAATAGCCGATCGCCGACGTGATGCGGCTTCCCTGCTGATCACAAAGCGATGACCGGAAAAACGCCGCCGTCGAGCAATCCGTGAGGAGCGGATCAAGCGCGAGGTCATCATTGCGGAGATTGTAGCGAAGACCGAGCTGGTCGGATTCAGAAATCGGAAACAGGATGCGACCGCCAGCCCCGACGATCGAATTCTCAAACCCGGCGAGGTCGAAGAAGTCTGACTGGGTCACGAACAGATCGGCGCCGACGGCCAGATTCCGGTCCTGGAATTTCGGCTCGGTGAAGCGGAATTCGATATCCTGCTGGCGGGAGGTGGTCTGGACCCGCGCCGACAGGAACTGGCCGCGGCCGCGGAAATTTCGTTGCGTCGCGCTCAGGGAGAACAGGAAATCGTCCTGAGACGAAAATCCGGCGGAGAAACCGAGTTCGCCTGTGGGCTCCTCTTCGACCCTGACCTTGACCACGGTCCGATCGTCGGTGCTGCCGGCCTCTTCCTCAATCTCGACTTCCTTGAAGAAACCAAGCCCCCGAATGCGGCTGCGAGCAGAATCGAGAAGCACCCGGTTGAACGCGTCGCCCTCTGCGACACGCACTTCCCGTCGGATGACCCGATCAAGGGTCTGCGTATTTCCAACGATGTCGAGACGCTCGATGTACACGCGGGGCCCTTCGTCGACGGCGAAAGTGATGTCCACCGTCTGCGTGTCGGGATTGCGGCGCTGCTGGGGCACGACGTCCACGTTCGCGTAACCGGCCGTGCCGGCCGCGAATGTGATGGTGTCGATCGCATCCTCGATCGACTTGCTGCGGTATTGCCGCCCCTCCTGCATCGGAAGCACAAGGGCGAGCCGTTCGCCGGACAGTTTCTCAAGCTGGGTTTCGACCTTGATCTCACCGAAATTGTACTTCGGTCCCTCATCGATCGTGTACGTGATGTAGAAGTCCTTCTGGTCGGGCGTCAGCTCCGCGACCGCGGACGTCACCCGAAAATCCGCATAGCCCTCATTCATATAGAACTGTCTGATGAGGTCGCGATCATACTCCACGCGGCCCGGATCGTAGTTGTCGTTAGAGTCGAAGAACCGCCACCAGCGAGACTGCCGCGTCACGATCTCGGACCTCAAGCGGCGGTCGCTGAAGGCTTCATTGCCGATGAAGTTGATCGACCGCACGCCTGTCGTCGGCCCTTCATCGATTTCGAAGATCAGGTCGACCCGGTTCTGCGGCAGCGGCTTGTATTGCGGCGACACCGTGGCTGCGAACCGGCCGGCCCGGCGATAGATTTCCAGAATTCGCTGAACGTCCTGCTGCACGCGGGACTGTGTGAGGGTCGCCCGCGGCTCCGCTTCCGTTTCCTCAAGCAGTTTTTCTTCGGTGACCGCCGAATTGCCCTCAAACAGGACGCGGTTGATGATCGGGTTCTCGATCACGCGCACCACGAGATCGTTCCCCCGACGCTCGATCAGAACGTCAGCGAAAAGGCCCGTCGCGAAGAGTGTTTTCAGCGACAGGTCGATGCGTTCAGGATCGAACGGATCGCCCGGACGTACGAGCAGGTAGGATTCGACCGTCCGCGCCTCGATACGCTGGTTGTTCTCGACGACGACGCGCGAAATCAGATCGGTCGGCGCCTGCTGGGCCCAGGCGGCGCCACCGATTCCCAACACGTTCAGGCCAGCCAGCGCGCCGGATGACACCGACAGCGCCAGAGCGCTCGCGAACAAAGACCGCATGCGGACCCTCACTACTCACGCGTCCTGTGCAGTCCGGACGCCGGAGCGCCTTAAGACTACATGCGGGACAAAAGCTCAAGCGGCCCGCCTTCACGCAACAAGTCGTTGAGAGTGACTACCAACGCAAACGCCACCAGAGTTGCAAGCCCTATTGTCAGTCCCACGCGCTGAACACCGTCCGACACAGGTTTGCCGGTCACACCTTCATAAAGGCACATGATCACAGCCCCCCCGTCGAGAACCGGGATCGGAAGAAGATTGAAGAAGCCAACCCCCACCGAAAACAGCGCAGCGAGCGTGAGAAGCCCCAGGGAGGCGGTCCCGAGTTTCTGAAGAAAGGTCCCCTCGCCTTTCATATGGTAGTCTGTGAGGTTGTCAGCGACGTTGAAGATGCCCACGGGCCCACGCATCTGGTCGATGCCATCGCGACCCGTCGCAATCCGGCCCAGAACCTTCACGGTCATCGAGATGAGCTGCCCGGTCCAGACCGTGCCGTGGCCGATTGCCTCAATGGGACCATACCGACGATAGGTGACCCCCGAAGTCTCAAGCGCGATTCCGATATAGCCAACTTTCTCAACCGTTTTCAGCGCCTCATCCCGCTCTTCCCGGGTGCCCGGCACCGCCTTGATCGTCCGCTCCGCACCGTCTCGCACGACAACAAAGCTGACTTCCTCGCCGCCGCTGAGCCGTGTCGCGAGTTGAACATCCGCCGGAGACCTGACCTCCCGACCGTCGGCGCGCACGAAAACGTCGCCCGGCTCAAATCCAGCCGCCGCCGCAGGGCTGCCGTCGTTCACGGCGCCCACCCGCACCTGGCTGCTTTCCGCGACACCGAGCGTCATGGCGAGCGCCGCCGCGACGAGGATCGCGAACACGAAGTTCGCCGCGGGACCGCCCAGCGAGACGACCATCCGCTCCCAGGGCGACAAGTCCGTATAGACGCGACCCACCAGCCCGCCTTCCACCTTGCCGAGATCCTGCGCCGTCTGCGCCTCGCCCGCGAATTTCACGAACCCGCCCAGCGGGAGCCAGTTCACTCGCCAGCGCGTGCCGCGCCGGTCGCGAACCTGAACAACCGGCCGCCCAAAGCCGATCGAGAACGATTCCGCCGCCGCGCCAAACATGCGCCCGGCCCAGTAGTGTCCGAGTTCATGCACGGTCACGACAACGCCGATCAGAACGAAGAACGGGATGCCGGACGCAAGAACCGAGAACAGCTTTTCCATCCGGGACAAACCTTACTCTTGATCACTACGATCAGTTTAGACGCGATATACACCGCAGCGCGCCGCGGCGCGCTGCGGCGTCGAGTTCGAACATATGGTCAAAACTGTCCGGTTCGCCACCGCCGGACGCCCGCAATGTATCCTCGAGCACCGCGCCAGTCACCTCAGTGATGCCGAGCAGCCCGATCCGCTTGTCACGGAACGCCGCAACGGCCTCTTCATTGGCGGCATTGAGCGCGATGCACGCCTTCCCGCCCGCGGCGCAGGCCGCGCGAGACTGGCCGATCGCTGGAAATCGCGCAGGGTCCGGAACGGAAAAATCGAGCTGACCGAGCCGCGCCAGATCGAGCCTCGCAACGCCCGGCAAAGCCATCCGATGCGGATAGGCCAGTGCATATGATATCGGGGTTCGCATATCCGGCATGCCAAGCTGCGCGAGCACCGACCCGTCGTCATAGGCGACGAGACTGTGAACAATCGACTGTGGATGGATCACGATGTCGATCCGGTCCTCCGATGTGTCGAATAGATAGGCCGCCTCGATGAGTTCGAGCCCCTTGTTCATCATCGTCGCGCTGTCGATGGAAATCTTGGGGCCCATCTTCCAGTTCGGATGGTCGCAGGCCTGCTCGACCGTGGCTGCTCGCATCTGGTCGAGCGGTGTGTCGCGAAATGGCCCGCCCGACGCAGTGAGGATGAGCTGCGACACCCGCGCCTTCTGCTGCAGCACCTGAAAGATGGCGTTGTGCTCGGAATCGATCGGCAGCAGCACGGCGCCTGACGCTCGGGCGGCGTCGATCATCAGACGACCGGCGCAGACAAGGCTTTCCTTGTTTGCGATCGCGACGCGGCACCCGGTGCGGACGGCTGCAAGCGTAGGTCGCAGTCCCGCGACGCCCACGATCGCCGCCACCACACAGTCCGCCGGGCGTTGAGCGGCCTCGACGAGCGCATCCGGCCCAGCCGCCGCCTCAACCCCGCTTCCCTGAAGCCTGCCCTTGAGCTCCCCATAGAGCGAAGGATCCGCGATCACAGCGAACTCCGCCGAGGTTTCCAGGGCGGCCGCCGCCAGCCCCTCAACGTCTCGATGGGCTGTTAGCGCGGCGACCCGAAAGTGACGATCGGCGGTCAGAGGGCGCGCCACCACATCGAGTGTTGACCTCCCCACCGATCCAGTGGCCCCGAGAACGGAGACCCGAACTTCTCCCGACGCGCTCACGAGCCTGGCCCCACCGACGGCATGGCGAACCTTGCGAACTGGAGCAGCAAGGCGACAACCACCGATGCGGCCATCAGCGCGTCAAGACGATCGAGCACCCCGCCATGGCCAGGAACCACGCCAGAAGTGTCCTTTACGCCGTACATCCGCTTGAAGCGCGACTCCAGCAGATCGCCCGCCTGAGCGACAACCGAGACCATGATGGCGAAGCCGGTCCAGGCCACGACGTCTCCCGCCCAGGTCCGTCCGAGCGCTGCCCCCGCAAGCGCCGCACACACGAGCGCGCCGATCGCCCCGGTCCAGGTCTTGTTTGGGCTGTCCTGCGGCGAGAGGAGCGGCCCGCCAAACCCTCGGCCAGCGAAATAGGCCGCGATATCCGTGGTCCATACGATCGCCAGGAGGGAGATCAGATAGGTCCTGCCGTCTGTCGGGTCGCTTCCGATCCACACAAATGCACCAAACGGCGCCGTTGTATAAAGCGCGCCCAACGCCATGGACGACGCAGCACCCCCTGCGAGCCGCGTGAGCCCCCAGGAAACGCCCGCGACGACGAGCGACGCGAGCGCCACATACTCTAGCGCCCATGTTCCAGCGACGCTCGCTGCGACGGCTCCCAAAGCCATCAGGATGAATACGCCCGGTCTCAAGCCGCCCCGACGCATGCGATCGGGGGGGCCGATCACCATGCGCGTCCACTCGAAGGATGCAACGACAGCGCAGGCGGCGGTGGCGGCGGTGAGCACAATCCCGCCGGCATACACGGCCCACAGGCCCGCAGGCGCGAGCACCGCTGCGGACAGTATCCGCAGCAGCAACTCCTTCTGGGTCCGTCGACCCGGGATCACTTCAGGCGCCGACTCCACCGAACCTCCGCTGGCGGGATCTGAAGACATCCAGCGCCCGTTCCATGCAGCCGCGATCGAAGTCGGGCCACCTTTCCTCCATGAAGACGATCTCCGTGTAGGCGCAGCCCCACAGCAGAAAATTGCTGATCCGTTGTTCTCCGCTGGTGCGGATGAGAAGGTCCGGATCCGGCAGGTCGCGCGTCCACAGACACGCCGACAGAAAGCTCTCGTCGATGGCATCAGGGGCGATCTCGCCGCGCGAAACCGCACGCGCGGCGGCGCGCACGGCCTCCACGATCTCCGCTCGGCCGCCATAGTTGAAGGCGATGTTCAGGTTGAATGCCGTGTTGTGTCCGGTGGTCGTCACGCACTCGTCGATGATCCGAAGCAGATCGGGCTCCAGACCCTCGCGAGACCCGATGATCCTGATCCGCACCCCCTCCTGACGCAGTCGTGCGAGATCACGCGCCACATAGAGGCGCAAGAGATCGAACAGGGCCGAAATCTCGGACGGTGGACGGCGCCAGTTCTCCGTAGAGAATGAGAAAACCGTCAGATGCTCAACACCGAGCTCCCGACACGCCTCCACCACGCGACGGAGCGCCTCAACCCCCTCCCTGTGGCCCGCCGCTCGTGGCAGACCCCGCGCCTTCGCCCACCGGCCGTTGCCATCCATGATAATCGCGACATGGCGTGGCCCCGCGACTTCGATGACGCGTGCCTGGCTCTCGATCGATGTCGCCGGATCGCTCAAACCTGCATGATCTCTTCTTCTTTGGCCTTCAGGGCCTCATCGACTTTCGCGACGTACTTGTCGGTCAGCTTCTGGACATCATCAGACATCGACTTTTGCTGATCCTGATTGATGACGCCGCCTTTTTCACTGCGCTTCAGCACATCTATGCCGTCGCGACGCACATTCCGGACCGCGACACGCGCCGCCTCGGAATACTTCCCCGCGAGCTTCGCAAGCTCCGCGCGGCGTTCCTCGCTGAGGGGCGGTATCGGAATACGAAGAGACTGCCCGTCCACAATCGGATTAAGCCCGAGTCCCGCGTCGCGAATCGCCCGGTCCGCCGCTCCGACGAGCGTCTTGTCCCACACGTTGACGGCGATCATCCGAGCCTCCGGGACCGACACGGACGCCACCTGATTGAGAGGCGTCTGCGCGCCGTAGGCTGGAACGATGACCGTATCCAACAGGTGAACCGAGGCTCGCCCCGTGCGCAGCCCCATGAACTCGGTCTTGAGCGAGGCCAGCGCGCCTTCCATCCGACGCTCCAACTCCTTCATGAGCCCCTGGACGTCATCCGCCATCGTCGATGCCTCCTTCGTTCGGTTCAACCGCGCCGGGAATCGATGAGCGTCGAGACACCGACCCCTCGCAGGACATCGGCAAATGCGCCCTTCGCATGAATGGAGAACACAATCACAGGGATCCTGTTCTCCTTCATCAGGCTGATCGCGGTCGCGTCCATCACGCCCAGTTCCTGGGACAGAACATCCATATAGTGAAGATGCTCATACCGCGTCGCACTCGGGTCACGCTTCGGATCCGCCGTGTAGACGCCGTCGACCTGTGTGCCCTTGAGCATGGCGTCGCAATTCATCTCCGCGGCCCTGAGAGCAGCTCCGGTGTCGGTCGTAAAGAACGGATTGCCCGTGCCCGCGGCGAATATGACGACGCGCCCCTTCTCCATGTGCCGCATGGCGCGCCTGCGGATATAGGGTTCGCAGATCGCCTGCATCGCGATGGCGGACTGCACGCGCGTGGGGACGCCGACGCTTTCAAGCGCGCTCTGCATGGCGAGCGCGTTCATCACCGTCGCGAGCATGCCAAGATGATCGGCCGATGCGCGCTCCATCCCGTGCGCCGCGCCCGTGATGCCGCGGAAGATGTTACCCCCGCCGATGACAAGACAAACCTCGGCGCCAAGCTGCTTCGCCGCGACTATTTGTTCTGCGATCCTCAGGCAGGCGCCCATGTCGATGCCGAAGCCGCTCTCGCCCATGAGCGCTTCGCCGGACACTTTGAGAAGCACCCGCTTGTACATAAGGGCGGTGGGTTCGTCGCTCATGTCGCCACACTCTGCTTGCTCGCGGCGACGTTGGTCGGCGCCGACGGCGTGACCCTAGCCGGGAATCACCTGCTTCGGCAAAGCAAACTCAGCCTTTTGCGAGCGCATTCACTTCAGCGGCGAAATCGTCCTGCTGTTTCTCGACGCCTTCGCCGAGCTTGAATAGCGCGAAGCCCTTCAACACGACCGGAACGCCGAGGTCCTTGGCGAGCGCGTCGACAACCTTGGAGATCACGCGGTCCTTGTCGGCGAACATGGGTTGTTCGAGCAGCACCACCTCCTCGTAGAACTTGCGGAGCCGACCCTCGATCATTTTTTCCACGACATTCGGCGGTTTGCCGGAATCTTTCGTCGCCTCGATCTGGATCGCGCGTTCGCGTTCGATCACCGCGGGATCCACCGCGTCACGCGTCAGGGCGATCGGAGCAGGATCGGCGGACGCAACATGCATCGCGATCTCACGGCCGAGATCGTTCAGCGCCGCCTTGTCGCCGGTTGACTCCAGGGCGACCAGAACGCCGATGCGTCCAAGTCCCTCGTCCATCTTGTTGTGCACGTAGCTTGCGATCACGCCGTCCGAGACTTCGAGCGACACCGCCCGCCGAAGCGCCATGTTTTCGCCGATCGTCGCCACCAAGCCGAGCAGCATCTCGCGAATCGTTCCGCCCGACGGCGCAGCGCCGCCAAGAATCGTTTCGACATCGGCGGACTTCAGCGCCGCACCGGCGATCGTCTTGACGGCCGCCTGGAAGGTTTCATTGCGCGCGACGAAATCAGTCTCGGAGTTCACCTCGACCATGGCCGCCCTCGTGCCCGCGATCGAGATCGCAACGAGACCCTCGGCGGCCACGCGGTCCGCCTTCTTCGCAGCCTTGGACAAACCCTTGATGCGCAGATAGTCGACCGCAGCCTCGAGGTCTCCGCCCGTCTCGGTGAGCGCTCGCTTGCAGTCCATCATGCCGGCGTCGGTCTTGTCGCGCAGGGCCTTCACCAGCGCCGCCGTGATCTCCGCCATCTCTAAGTCTCCCTGAATTGTTCCGCGCACCCTTTCGGCGCTGCGCGACCGAACATCAATCGCTCCTCGTGTTAAGGAGCATTCAAAGACAGTATCGTGACGTTGACCCAATCAGCTCGAAGTCGGCGCCTGTTCCTCGACGTCCGCGACGAGCGCCGGCTCGATCACTTCCTCCGCCGCCCCGATGTCCACGCCGGACGCCATGGTGGACTCCGCGAGGCCGTCGAGAATGGCGTCCGCCACCAGTCCACAATAGAGCGTCACCGCCCGAGCAGCGTCGTCATTGCCCGGGATCGGGAAGTCGACCTCATCCGGATCGCAATTGGTGTCGACCACGGCGACCACCGGAATCCCGAGCTTGCGAGCTTCCTTGACCGCGATGGCTTCCTTGTTGGTGTCGATGACGAACATCAGGTCGGGCAGCCCGCCCATGTTGCGAATGCCGCCAAGCGTACGCTGCAACTTGTCGCGCTCACGATTGAGCTTCAGCAGCTCTTTCTTGGTTCGTCCCGAACCTTCGCCGCGCTCGAGCAGGTCGTCGAGCTCCCGAAGGCGCTTGATCGAATGGGAAACGGTCTCCCAGTTGGTCAGGGTCCCGCCCAGCCACCGATGGTTCATATAGTACTGGGCGCAACGCGCGGCGGCCTCGGCGACCGGATCCGCCGCCTGTCGCTTCGTCCCGACGAACAGGATGCGCCCGCCTTTCGCGGCGGCTTCCCTCACCTTGACGAGGGCCTGATGCAGCAAGGGGACCGACTGGGAGAGATCGATAATGTGAATCCCTGAGCGTTCACCGTAAATGAACGGCTTCATTTTCGGGTTCCAGCGATGCACCTGATGGCCGAAATGCGCGCCCGCTTCGAGCAGCTGACGCATAGAGAATTCGGGTAACGCCACGTATGTCTCCTCTCCGGTTGGCCTCAGCGGACTGGCCGATCAACGTCGGCACCGGAAAATAGTCCGCCTGTGGGAATGATGGCGCTTATAGCGCAAGCGCGGGCGGACGCAACTGTCGTGTGCGAACACCTGCGCCGTGCGCCCGTGTGCGGTTTCAGTTCAGAAGCGGTCGCACCTGCTCGACGCCGGGTGCGGCCTTCAGCGCGGCCACTGCACCGTAATCGATCGCAAATCGACCCCCGATCGAAATCGTCACCACGCGCTCCTCATCGATGGGCAGCTCGAAGACCAGACTGCCCGCGACCCTCGAACGAACATCCCTCAAGGCGTGTGCGACGTCCGCCACATGATCGAGAGGCGCATCCCGGGACAGCCTGACGCAAAGCGCTTCATGTGAGCCGAGGGACTGGGTCTTCAAGGAACGAACTGACTCGATCGAGAAGCGGACTTCCTCATCCTTGCGACGAACCCGCATCCGGCACACGACACGCGAGCCGACCTCCAGCAGTTCGCGGTCGGTTTCCAACACTTCTGGCGGCGCCATCACTTCATATTCGCCGGACGGGTCCGACAGGGTCACGTAGGCGAACTTGCCGCCGGACTGAGACATCTTTTCAACCCGCCGCCGGACGACTCCGACCATGTCGAATCCCGTTCGCTCCATCGCGACAGCTTCTCGGTCAGCGGCAAGGACGAACGTGTCCCGAGCTGCGCCCGTCATCAGGTCGTCGAGCGGATGCCCGCTCATGTAGAAGCCGATGCTGCCGAGTTCATGGTCGAGCCGTTCGGCCTCGCTCCACGGCGGCGCGGACGGCAACGGCGTCTCCCCGACCCGCGCGTCTCCAAACAGACTCTCCTGGCGAGACGTTCGCGCATCATTCGCCGCGGCGGCGATCGACGTCAGTACGCCGGCGCCCGCCAGCATCGAGGCCCGGTGCGGGTTGAGGGCGTCGAGTGCGCCGGCGCGCACGAGCTGTTCGATGCATCGCTTGTTCACCAGCCTCGGGTCGACGCGGGACGCGAAGTCCTCAACACTCTCGAACGGGGTGGACGCACGCTCCCGCTCCACCCCGGTCATCGCGGGCACTCCGACCCCTTTGATCGCGCCAAGTGCGTAAAGCACGGTCTGCCCCTCAACGTGAAAGTCGGCCCGCGAGCGCAGAATATCGGGGGGCGCGACCTTGACGCCCAACCGCCTGGCGTCCTGGAAAAAGGCGGCGAGCTTGTCTGTGTTGCCGATATCGAGGCTCATTGAAGCGGCGAGAAACTCTGCCGGATGGTTCGCCTTAAGGAAGGCCGTCTGATAGGCGATCACCGCGTAGGCGGCGGCGTGGGACTTGTTGAAGCCATATCCCGCGAACTCACTCACCAGCTCGAAGATATAGGCCGCCCGCGCCTCTGGCACGCCCTTGGCGGCGGCACCCTCAAGAAAGCGGGTCTTCTGCTTCGCCATTTCCTCGGGTTTCTTCTTGCCCATCGCACGACGCAGAAGATCCGCTTCTCCCAGAGAATACCCCGCGAGGATCTGGGCGATCTTCATCACCTGTTCCTGGTAGACGATGACGCCGTAGGTCTCCTTCAGAACAGGCTCGAGATCGGGATGCAGATAATCCGGATCGCGACGACCGAACTTTGCGTCGACATAGGTGTCGATGTTCTTCATCGGCCCTGGCCGGTAGAGAGAGATCAGCGCGATGACGTCCTCGATGACGCCCGGGCGCACCTTCTTCAACGTGTCGCGCATGCCCTGCCCCTCAAGCTGGAACACGCCGAGCGTCAGCCCTGACGCCATGAGCTCATAGGCCGCCTTGTTGTCGAGCGTCTCCCAGCCATTACCAAGCTCCCGCCCTTCGGACTCGATGAATTGCAGAGCCTTCTGAATGACGGTCAGGGTCTTCAGTCCGAGGAAGTCGAACTTCACCAGACCGGCGTGCTCCGCCCATTTCATGTTGAACTGGGTGGCCGGTATGTCCGATCGCGGATCCTTGTAGAGCGGCGAGAGCTCCACCAGCGGACGGTCCGCGATCACCACGCCCGCCGCATGGGTCGAGGCGTTTCGGTAGAGCCCTTCGAGATCGAGCGCTGTGTCGATCAGCAGGCTCACATCCTCCTCCGCGTCGCGCGCCTGGCGAAGGGCCGGCTCACTCTCCAGGGCTTCGGCGAGCGTTGGAGGACTTGCGGGATTGAACGGCACCAGCTTGGCGAGACGATCGACCTTGCCGAACGGAAGCTGAAGCACACGGCCGACATCGCGAAGCACAGCCCGGGCCTGCAGGGTACCGAAGGTGATGATCTGCGACACGTGATCGGCACCGTAACGGTCGCGAACGTAGTTGATCACCTCCTCGCGGCGGTCCTGACAAAAATCCACGTCGAAGTCCGGCATAGAGACACGCTCTGGATTGAGGAACCGCTCGAACAGCAGCCCAAACCGTATCGGATCAAGGTCGGTGATGGTCAGCGCCCACGCCACCAGCGATCCGGCGCCGGAGCCCCGTCCCGGACCGACGGGAATCCTTTGCGACTTCGCCCAGCCGATGAAGTCCGCCACGATAAGAAAATAACCCGGGAAGCCCATCCCCTCGATCACGGACAGTTCAAAGGCGAGCCGCTCATCATATTCCTCGCGGGCCGCAAAGAGCCGCCCGTCCGCGAGTCGGCGCTCCAGCCCCTCTCGCGCCCGCGCCGCGAGCTCTTCCGCCTCATTCCGGCCGGCCGCCGTCTCAAACCTCGGCAGGATCGGCGCACGTCCCTTCGGCCGAAAGGCGCAGCGTCTTGCGATCTCCAGCGAGTTCTCTAGCGCTTCCGGCAGATCGGCGAAGCGCTGCGCCATGTCGTCGGCGCTCGTCAGCCATTGATCCGGCGAAGCCCTCGGCCGATCGCGCTGCGAAACATAGGCGGAATGCGCAATGCACAGCAGCGCGTCGTGCTTTGGGTGCTGGTCCTGACGCACGAAGCGGACATCGCTAGAGGCGACGATCGGCAGCCCCAGGCGATAGGCGGCGTCGATCAGCGCGCCTTCGGCGGCGATTTCGTCCGCGAGCCCATCCCGGCGCAACTCGACATAAAGCCGCTCGGGAAATGCGCCGGCGAACCACGAGAGCTGCTCGTCCAGTGCCTTCGCGCGCACGCCGCTCGCGAGCTTCGTAAGCGGTCCCTCTCGCCCTCCGGTGAGACAGATCAGACCGTCGCTATGCGCTCGCAGCATTTCCCGCGACACCGCGGCTTCATCATCGCCGGCGTCAAGGAAGGCGCGGGTCGATAGCGCCATCAGATTGCGATATCCCTCTTCGGACTGGGCGATGAGCCCGATCTCCCCACCGGGTGCGCCGTCGCCCTCGGCGCGGACCGCCAGACACAGGCCGGTGATGGATTGTACACCGGCTTGAGTGAGCGCTTCGGAGACGTCGAGGGCGCCGAACAGGTTCGGATCCATCACGCAGACCGCAGGCGCGGCGGACGACTTTGCCCAGGCAGCCAGGTCCTTCGGGCGAATCATGCTCTGCAGCAGCGAATAGGAGGAGCGGACCCGGAGGTGAACGAATGACGGGCTTTCGGACACCTCGGTCTCACCTCCGCAGAACCGCAAGCCTTCAGATTAGCTTGATTCGGTCGCCTCTGCGGCGTGCGAATAGGTAGCGATGTCCCCGTCCACCAGTGTCAGCACCCTGTCCATCAGGCGCGTCAGCTCGATGTTATGGGTGGCGACAAGCACGGATGCGCCCTCCTTGCGGGCCATCTGGTACATGGTCTCGAACACCGCGGTCGACGTCGCCGGGTCGAGATTGCCCGTGGGTTCATCCGCGACCAGGATTCTCGGGCGGTTCGCCATCGCCCGGGCGATCGCAACCCGCTGCTGCTCGCCGCCGGAAAGTTGTCCCGGCTGGTGGCGAACCCGGTCTGCGAGACCCATGGTTGCCAGCAGCTCTTCCGCACGCTTGTGAGCCGCGCGCCTCGACTGCCCGTTGATCAAGAGCGGAGCCGCCACATTGTCGCGCGCATTGAGTTCGGGAAGCAGATGATGGAACTGGTAGACGAAGCCGAGCGACAATCTGCGCGTCAGCGTTCGTTCCCGGTCGTTCATCGCAAGCGCGTTCTTTCCGTCGATGCTGACCGTTCCGGCGTCGGGTCGTTCGAGCAACCCTGCGACGTGCAGGAGCGTCGACTTTCCCGAACCGGACGGCCCGACCAGCCCCGTGATCTCGCCGGGCCACAGATCGAGGTCCACACCGCGGAGCACGTTCAGGGTCTTCTCGCCTGAGCGGTAGGTCCTCACCACCCCGGCGAGCGACAGCACAGGTTGGACCGCTGATGAACCATCCATCACTGGAACCTCAGCGCTTCGACCGGATCGAGCCGCGACGCCCACATCGATGGAATGAGCGTGGAGAGGAGCGTCATCAGGAACGCCCAGCCGGCGACAATGCCGACCTCAGACCACTGGATCCGGGCCGGCAGCGCGTCGAGCATGTAGATGTCCTTGGGGAAGAACTGGAAGCTCAGCATCGCCTCGAGCGCATGCTGGATCGGACCAATGTTCAGACAGAACAGCACACCGGCGATCAGGCCGGTGCCGACACCGATCGAGCCGAGCACCGTGCCGGTCATCAGGAATATCCGCACAACACCGCTACGCGTCGCGCCGATGGTTCTCAGGATCGCCACGTCGCGGGCCTTGTTCTTCACCAGCATCAGCACACCGGTGATGATGTTCAGCGCGGTGATCGTCACGACGATGAACATGATGAGCCGCATCAGATTGCGCTCGACCTCGAGCGCTGTGACGAATGTACCGTTGATCTCCTTCCAGGTCGTGGTGTTTCCGACGCCCTTGGCCTGCATCGCCCGAGCGACGCGTTCGACCTCGCTCGGATCGACTGTCCGCACAGCCACCAGCGGATAGGATTCGTCATAGTTGAAGAACAGGGACGCCTGGTCGATCGGCAGGAACACCGCGAAACGGTCATACCGCTCATAGCCCGCGTCGAAGATCGCCTTGACCGTAAAGCTGCGCGTGCGCGGAGCCGTGCCGACGACGGTCGAGGCTCCGCGCGGCCCCGTCAGGGTGAGCCGATCGCCCACGAAAAGCCCAAGCTTCTGGGCGAGCCCCCGTCCCACGACCACGTCCTTCGACAGCAGGCCGTCCGCGCCGAAGCCTTCGAGGCTGCCTGCGCCCCATCCGGAAGCCTCAAGCTTAGCAATGCCGTCGTTGACCAGTGGATTGGAGTCGAGATCGATCGGCTTCACGCCCCTCACCTCAACCCCTTCCTGAAACCCGTTGGCGGACGCGAGCGCAGTCTCCAGGATCAAGGGATCGGCGGAAAGGACGCCGGGAACCAGTCGCACCTCTTCGGCGAGCGCCTCGACCTGCGCCTTCGGCAGCCCATTCGTTCGTACATAGATGTGCGGTTCAAACCCCACGATCTTGTCGAGCAGCTGCAGCCTGAATCCATTCATCACCGACATCGTGATGATCAACGCTGCGACCGCAAGCGTGATCCCGATCACCGAGACGATGGAGATAAGCGCGAGCCCGCCATGCTCCCGCTTGGCGCGGAGATAGCGCAAGGCGAGCATTCGCTCGAAATGTCCGAATGGTCGTTCGACCGCCGCGGTCTGCATCATCTATCCCCGCAAGGCTTCGATCGTGCGCTCGATCGCGACCTCGGGCGCAAGCTCGACCGTAACGCCGCCCGAGCGCGTCTTGAACTCAACCGTACCCTGTTTGAGCCCTTTCGGCCCGATCACAATAAGGTAGGGCACGCCGATCAGTTCCATGGTCGACAGCTTGGCGCCGGGGCGCTCCGCAGTGTCGTCGTAGAGCACGTCCACCCCGGCCCGGAGCAATCCCTGGTACGCCGCCTCGCAAGCGGCCGACACGTCCGCGTCGTCGTGACGAAGGTTCACCACCGCCGCTTCGAACGGAGCGACCGATGTGGGCCAGATAACACCTTTGTCGTCGTGGTTTGCTTCGATGATCGCGCCGAGCAGGCGGGATACGCCGATCCCGTAAGACCCCATTTCCACGAAGGCTTCCCGACCATCCGGCCCCGTCACGCTCGCGTTCATCGGTCTCGAATACTTGTCTCCGAAGTAGAAAATGTGGCCGACCTCGATACCTCGAGCGCTCAGCCGCCGCGCTTCCGGCGTGTCACGTTCGAAGCGTTCGGCGTCATGCATTTCTTCCGTCGCCGCATACAGCGCCGTGCGACGGTTGAATTCGGGCTCCAGATCCGCCCAGAAGTCGAAATCAGACCCGGGCGGCGGCATGTCGACCAGGTCGCTGTCGCAGTACACGGCGCTCTCGCCCGTCGCTGCGAGAATGATGAATTCGTGGCTGAGATCACCTCCGATGGGGCCCGTGTCGGCGCGCATCGGCACGGCTTTGATGCCCATCCTGGAGAACGTGTTCAAATACGCACAGAACATTCGGTAGTAAGATTGGCGCGCAGCATCGGCGTCGATGTCGAACGAATAGCCGTCCTTCATGAGAAATTCGCGACCGCGCATCACGCCAAATCTCGGGCGCACCTCGTCGCGGAACTTCCACTGGATGTGATAAAGATTGAGCGGCAACTGCTTGTAGGACTTCACATAAGTCCGGAACACGTCTGTGACCATTTCTTCGTTGGTCGGACCATACAGCATGTCGCGGTCGTGACGATCGCTGATGCGAAGCATTTCCTTGCCATATGCATCATAGCGGCCGCTCTCGCGCCAGAGATCCGCTGACTGGATAGTGGGCATCAAAAGCTCGATCGCGCCGGCCCTCGCCTGCTCTTCCCGCACGATCTGTTCGATCTTCTTGAGGACGCGGAGGCCGAGCGGCAGCCAGGTATAGATGCCCGCGCCATTCTGCTTGACCATGCCCGCCCGCAGCATCAGGCGGTGCGACACGATGTGCGCGTCGGCGGGCGACTCTTTCAGAACCGGCAGGAAGAACCGCGTGAGCCGCATCGGGGGCCTTTCGAAACAACGCTCAGGGATAGGTCTGCGTCGCATTCGGACGACGAAGTGTCGAGTGTGGATAGCGGCGCGGCTAGCGCGGCGCAATCATTCCGGCGTCGGCAGCAGATTGAACGTCAGCACGCCCCACAGAAGCAGCGTGATCAGCGCCGCCGCAGCCGTCGTGTAGAGAGCTTTTCGGGCCAGGCGCGGGTCAACCGGCGCCCCTCGCTCGCTTCCCGGCGCAACCACACCGTCCTCGACCTGGCTGCGATTGCCGAGAGACAGGATCGGCAGGAACACCACCCACCAAGACACCAGGAACACCATCACAACGCCAAACACGCTCATTTCGGGTATCCCATTCCTCGGTCCGCGAACGCCAGCGCTTCCCTGGCTGCACACTTCGGGCAAGCGGATCGCTCGCACGAAGACCGCTGGCTCAGTGAGCCGGTTCTTCCATCAGCTCGATCAATACGCCGTCAGAATTCTTTGGATGCACGAAGATGACAAGCGTCCCGTGGGCGCCGATTCTCGGCTCGCCGAGCACGGTCGCCCCGCGAGCCTCCATCTCCTTCTTCGCGGCGTGAATATCCTTCACCTCGAAGCAGACATGATGCTGGCCGCCGCGCGGATTCTTCTCGAGAAAATTGATGATCGGGGACCGCTCGCCGAGCGGTTCGATCAGTTCGATCTGGGTGTTGGGAAGATTCACAAACCCGACCCGAACGCCTTGCGCCGGCATATCGAAGGGTTGCGTGAACTCGGTCGCGCCGTAGAGCGTCCGATAGGTCTCCATCGCCGCCTCGATCGAGGGCACAGCGACGCCGATATGATTCATCCGACCGATCATTTCATCCGCCTTTCCGTTGCGCCAAAGACAACACGGCGCCGGGAGATACTCTAGATGCGATGAACAAACACGTCGATCAGCGGGCGCTTCCCGAATGCCGACTCCGCAGCCTTGCGCACCGCCCTGACAAGCACTTTCTCGACCTTTTCATCATCACCTCGCTCGGCCTTGGAAAGCCTGGACACCGCGTCGTCTGCAGCCGCGTCAATCGGTTCGAGGCCGTCATCGGCGAGCCCGCCATCCTCCTCGGAGAACCCCCGGGCCGCGATCTGGGGCGGCGCGATTTCCCCCGTGCGCGGGATCGTGACGCTGACCGCCAGGTATCCGTTCTGCGCCATCCTCCGGCGTTCGCCGAGACCCGCCGCATGTTCAGGCGTCAGAATGGTCCCATCGACATAAAGACGCCCCGTCGGCGCCTCGTCCACGATCTGGGCGGGGCCCGGCGCCAGCCGCACGATGTCGCCATTGTTGGGAGCAATCGCGACCGGCACCTGAAGCGACCTTGCATAGCGTGCATGCTCCATCACATGTCGCCGTTCGCCGTGCACAGGTATCGCGATTTTTGGTTTCGCCCACGCATACATACGGCGCAACTCATCCCGACATGGATGCCCCGACACGTGGATGTCGGCCTGTCGGGGCGTCACCAGCGAGATATTCCGATCGGCGAGCATATTCTGCATCGCTCCGATCGCTTTTTCGTTTCCCGGGATCACGCGTGACGAGAAAATCACCACATCGCCCTCTCCGAGCGACACCGATGGATGATCGCCGCGGGCGATGCGTGTCAAAGCGGCGCGCGCCTCCCCTTGCGACCCGGTGCAAAGATATAGGACGTGGCGCGCTGGAAGCTGCGCCGCCATCTCCGGCTCGATGAACTCGAATTCCTTCAACAAGCCAACCGAACGCGCCGCGTCGACGATCCGAAGCATCGACCGCCCCACCAGACAGACGCTGCGGTCATTGTCACGGGCCGCCAAACACGCGGCCTCCACGCGCGCGACATTGGACGCAAAACTGGTGATCGCCACGCGGCCCGCATGCCTCGACACCACCTCGCTCAGCGCTTTTCGCGCGTCAGCCTCGGACCCCGCCTCTCCCTCCTCGAACACATTCGTCGAGTCACACACCATCGCGAGGACGCCCTCGCGCCCGATCGCCTCAATCTTCGCCTGATCGAAGTCCTCGCCGATTTGCGGATCGGGATCGATCTTCCAGTCCCCCGTATGCAGAACTGCGCCAAGCGGCGTCCGAATGATCAGACCGTTCGGCTCCGGGATGGAGTGGGTAAGGGTCACAAGCTCGACGTCAAAGGGCCCAAACGACCTGCGGTCCTTCAGTTGCAGGATGTGGAGCGGCGCTTCCCCATCAAGGCCCCGCTCGCGAAGCTTCTCGTTGACCAGATACGCCGTGAACGGCGTGGCGTAGATCGGGGCGCGCAGCCTCGGCCACAGCCATCCGATCGCACCGATATGATCCTCATGGGCGTGTGTGAGAACGATCGCCTCGATCGAGTCGGCGTGTTCTTCGAGGAAGGCCGGATCGGGAAGGATGAGATCGATTCCGGGCGTTGAATCGTCGCCGAACGTCACCCCGACATCGACCACGAGCCAGCGACGTGCATCGGGCGGGCCGTACCCATAGGCGTTTAGATTCATGCCGATTTCGCGGCATCCGCCGAACGGCGCGAACACGAATTCATCTTTGGACATCAGGCTTCGACCGCGGCCCGGGCGATATTGCGCTCGTAGATCAACTGAAGCCCTCTGATCGTCAGGTCCTGATCGAAACGGTCGATCCGGGCGGACGACCCTTCAAACAACGACGCCACCCCGCCCGTTGCGATGACCGTCATGTCGCGAGCGTACTCCGCCTTGATACGTTCGACGAGCCCGTCGATGAGGCCGATATAGCCCCAGAAAACGCCGGACTGCATCGCGACCACCGTGTCGTCACCGATCACCCGGGGCGGCCGCTGGATCGCAACTCGCGGCAGTTTCGCCGCCGCTTCATGCAGCGCCTTCATCGAAAGATTGATCCCCGGCGCGATGATCCCGCCCTCGAATGCGCCGTCCTCGCCCACAATGTCGAACGTCGTCGCTGTTCCTGAATCGATGACGATGAGCGGTCCGTCATAGGCGGCGTGCGCCCCGACGGCGTTCACGAGGCGGTCCGCCCCGACCTCGCTCGGCTTAGGATACCGCACCGGCACGCCGAGGTCGACATTCTCGCCGATGACGAAGGGTTCCACATTCAGGTAGCGACGGGCGAGATTGCGCTGATTGAACAGCGACTGCGGCACAACGGTGGAAATGATGCAGTCGTCGATCGACGACAGTTTGAGGTCGTTGAGTTCCAGCAGCTGGGTTAGCCACACGGCATAATCGTCCGCCGTCTTGGTGGAATCCGTCGCGCTGCGCCATTGAGCCCTCCAGGACTCTCCATCATGGATTGCGAACAGCGTGTTCGTGTTTCCCGTATCGATCGCGAGCAGCATGAACGACTTTCCTGTTGTGGAACGCTCAACCTAGCACAGACACATCGCCGGTGCGCACCTCCCGCCGCCCGTCCGCAGAATCAAGCAGAAGCGCGCCGTCGCCGCCCAGCCCGGCGAAGTCTCCGGTCACCGTTTCGCTTCCGACATTGACGGCCAGCCTCGTCCCCAAGCTGGGGCCGCGCGTCATCCACTTTCCGCGCAGCGGTTCAAAACTGTCGGCGAGCAGGCTCGCCACTTCGGCCCGAAAGCGCAGGTCGAGACGCGACAACAGGGCATCGCGTGTGACGCCGGCCCCGCCCGGGAGGTCGGTCAGTCGGGCGACGATGCGTCCCTCGATCTGCGGCGCCTCCACAATGTTGACCCCGAACCCGGCCGCGACCCACAAACCGGCCTGAACCGACCCGGTTTCAATCAGGATCCCGCCGAGCTTCGCCCCGCCGGTCATGAGATCGTTCGGCCATTTCAGTTGCATCGCGGCCGGATCGACGCCGCAACCCACCGCCGCATCAAAGAGCGCGACGCCCGCTGCAAAACACACGAGCGGCGCGGTCGCCACGCTCGCACCCAATGGAAACAGCGCGGTGGCCGACAGGTTTCCTACAGGCGACGACCAACCGCGACCGAGCCGCCCCCGGCCGAGCGTCTGGACGTCGGCCGAAAGCCAGACCGGGTCCAGTTCACCGGCGAAGGCGCGACGTTTGGCTTCTGTATTGGTGCTGTCGATCGAAGCGAAGCGCTCAATCCGCCAGGGCGCGCCGAACACGCGCGCGGCTTCCCCGGGCGGCGCACTCATCCCGCCGCCGCAAATGAAGTCGCGTTGATGAGACCTCCGATCCAGATGACGAGCACGGGGAAGGTGATGACCGTGCTCGCGACCACCGTGACCCCGACGCCGAAATCAACCGGGTCGAGGGCGGCCGCGGGTTCCTTGCCCCAAATCGCCCAGATGATCCTCAGATAGTAGCCAAGAGAAACCACGCTGGAGATCACACCGACGATCACCAGCCAGAGGAGATCGGCTTGCAGACCGGCGCGGAACACCATCAGCTTGCCGAAGAATCCGGCGAGCGGCGGAATCCCGGCCACTGAGAATACCAGCGCCGTCAGCGCGATCGCGAGCGCCGGCTTCATCCTCGAAAGACCGTTCAGATCCGAGATCAGCTCCACATTCTTGCCGTCGCGGCGCATGGCGAGGACCCCGCCAAAGAGCCCCAACGTCGCAACCACATAGATTGTCATGTAAACGAGGATCGAAGACGTTCCGAACGTCTCGCCCGCCGCCACCCCGATGAGGGCGAAACCCACATTGCCGATCGATGAATAGGCCAGCAATCGCTTGATATTGTTCTGATTGAGCGCACCGAAGGCGCCGATCAACATCGACGCCGCGGCCAGCACGGCAACGATCAGCGCCCACTGGTCCTCCATCACGCCGAAAGCGCTGAACAGGACGTTTGCAAAGACCACCACCGCGGCGATCTTCGGCGCGGTGGCGAAGAACGCCACAACCGGCGACGGCCCGCCCTCGTAGACATCCGGCGTCCAGATATGAAAGGGCGCCGCCGAGGCCTTGAACGCGAGCCCACAGATCATCAGCACCAGCCCGAACACGAGCCCGATGGAATAAGGCGCGTCCGCGATCTGATCGAACCGCGTCGACCCCGCAAAACCGTAGACCAGCGATGCGCCGTAAAGCAGGAGCCCGGACGCGAGCGCACCGAGCACGAAGTATTTCAGGCCGGCCTCCGATGACCTCAGATCGTCCCGAAGAAATGCCGCCAACACGTAGGACGAGAGGCTGAGGCATTCGACGCCCATATAGAGCGACATGAGGTCCCCGGCGGACAGCATGACGCCCGCCCCGAATGACGCAAAGATCATCAGCAACGGGAATTCGTAACGCTCCATCCCGTCGCGCCGGACCGCGCCGCCGGACATGAACAACGCCCCCGCCCCGATCGCGTAGACCACGCCCTTGGCGAAGGAGGTGAATTCACTCGTCTGGTAGAGGCCTCCGAATGCCGCTTCAGGGGGTAGCGCCACCTGCCGGAACGCAAGCAACGACGCCAGCGCCAGCACGACGGTGGAGAAAGCGCGAAGAAACCGTGACGACCCATCACCGGCGAACGCACCGACAAGCAGGGCGACGAGGGCGAAGCCGGAAAGCAGGATTTCGGGCGCCGCGATTTGCAGATCGGAGATCAGGGTCATGCCGGTCGCCTTCCTATCTTCCGATCAGACGCAGCACGTCGAGGGTCGAGCGCTCGGTGAGGTCGAAGATGAGGGACGGAAAAACGCCCAGGATGAGGGTCAGCGCGCCCAGAGCACCGAGAACCACGAACTCCACCGCGCCGACGTCCTTGATGTCCAGGAGCTTCTCGTTCGTCAGTTCGCCAAACACGGTCCGCCGATACAGCGTCAACATGTAAACCGCGGACAAGATGACCCCGACCGCCGCTCCGGCCGCCGCCCAGGATGACGCCTGGAACCCGCCTATCATCGTCATGATTTCACCGACGAAGCCGCTTGTCCCCGGCAACCCGACATTCGCCATCGAGAACAGCATGAAAAGCGCAGCATAGACCGGCATGCGGTGCACAAGGCCGCCATAGAAAGCGATCTCTCGGGTGTGCATGCGGTCATAGATCACACCGACGCAGAAAAATAGCGCTCCGGAGATCACGCCATGCGACAGCATCTGGAAGATCGCTCCCTGGATCCCCGCCTCGTTGAGGGAGAAGATTCCAAGCGTCACGAACCCCATGTGTGCGACCGAAGAATACGCAATCAGCTTCTTGATGTCCGTCTGCCGGAAGGCGACGAGCGAGGTGTAGATGATCGCCACCACTCCCAACGCCAGCATCATCGGCTGGAACAGTTCGGAAGCGTCGGGGAACATGGGCAGGGAGAAGCGCAGGAACCCGTAGCCGCCCATTTTCAGCAACACCCCCGCCAAGATGACGGAGCCGCCCGTCGGGGCTTCAACGTGAGCGTCCGGGAGCCAGGTGTGCACTGGCCACATGGGCAGCTTCACCGCAAATGAAGCGAAGAAGGCAAGCCACAACCAGGTCTGCACATCCGGATCGAAGATGTATTCCTGCAGCGCTGCGATGTCGGTAACGCCTGTCTCCAGATACATGTAGACGAGCGCTGCAAGCAGAAAGAGCGATCCAAGCAGCGTGTAGAGGAAGAATTTGAACGCCGCGTAGAGCCGGTTCTTGCCGCCCCACACTCCGATGATGATGAACATCGGGATGAGGCCGCCCTCGAAGAAAATGTAGAACAGAACGAGGTCGAGCGCGCAGAACACGCCGATCATCAACGTCTCGAGAATGAGAAACGCGATCATGTACTCGGCCACGCGTTCCTTAACCGAGCCGAAGCTTGAAAGAATGCACAGCGGCGTCAGGAACGTCGTGAGGAGCACCAGCGACAGAGCCAGACCGTCCACACCCATCCGGTAGGTCGTGCCCATGAACCACGGGGCGTCCTCGACGAGCTGGTAGCCAGACGCGTCGGCATCGAACCTTCCCAGCGCCACGAGCGACAGCAAGAACGTGGCGACAGTCGCAAACAGGGCGATCGCCTGCGCGCCTCGCCCCCCGCCGCCCGGCAACATGCGCAGCACCGCGATCAGCAGCGCGCCGGCCAGCGGAGCGAACGTCACCATTGAAAGGATCGGCAGATCGTTCATCGTGGGTCAGCCCCGCCCCTGGCCAAACAGAATGAACGCGCCGATCGCGACCGCGGACAGGAGGATCACAAGCGCATAGTGGAACAGATATCCGGTGTGGAGCCGGGACAGCCCCCCCGCCCCGGCCTTCGCCGCCGCGGTCAACCCGTCCGGCCCCAGACCATCAATGACGGCGCGGTCGCCCACCTTCCAGAACAGATCGCCCAGAAGGGCGGCGCCGCGGACGAACACGAAATTGTAGAGTTCGTCGAAATACCACTTGCGCGACAGGAAGCTGTGCAACGGGCCCCCGCTCGCGGCGATGCGGGCTCCGAGGCCTGCGCGCAGTCCGTAGAAATAGAGCGCCGCCAACAACCCGGAAACCCAGGCCGCTGCGGGAGCGAGCAACACCCAAAGCGGAACATAATGGCGCTCGTGCAGGACATGATTGTCCTCGCCGCGGTAGATTGATCCCGCCCAGAACGCCTCATTGTGGTGCTCGACAAACGCGTCATAGAACACGCCGCCGGCGAACACGGCTCCAACCGCCAGAAGCCCCAGCGGGATCAACATGACGACCGGCGCGTCGTGCGCATGGTCGAATGTGTGATGGTCCGCCCGCGTCCTACCGTGGAACGTCATCAGGATCAGGCGCCAGGAGTAGAACGAGGTCAGCACCGCCGCCCCGATGGACAACCAAAATGCGAGCGGCGCGAACGTGTCATGCGACGCGTAGGCCGTCTCGATGATCGCGTCCTTGGAGAAGAATCCCGCAAAGCCGAGATGCAGTCCCTCCACGGCGGGCAGCCCCACCCCCGTGAGCGCGAGCGTGCCGATCACCATCATGCCCCACGTGATCGGCATTTTCGTGCGAAGGCCGCCCATATTCCGCATGTCCTGTTCATGATGCAGTCCATGGATGACCGCACCGGCCGACAGGAAGAGCAGCGCCTTGAAGAAGGCGTGCGTGAAGAGGTGAAACATCGCGGCTTCATAAGCGCCAAGGCCCGCCGCGAAAAACATGTATCCAAGTTGCGAACACGTCGAATAAGCGATGACCCGTTTGATGTCGTTCTGGGCCAATCCGATGGTCGCCGCGAAAAAGCACGTCACCGCGCCGATGACGGTGATGATGTCCGCGGCGACGACCGTATGCTCGTACACAGGCGAACACCGGCACACGAGAAACACGCCGGCCGTCACCATGGTCGCGGCATGGATGAGCGCGGAGACCGGGGTCGGGCCCTCCATCGCATCCGGAAGCCATGTGTGCAGCAGAAACTGCGCCGACTTCCCCATCGCTCCGATGAAGAGAAGGAACCCGACGATCTCAAGCCCATAGACATACTGGCCGAGGAATTCGAACGTCACCGACTGAATCGGGACCGCCGTTGCCGCGCCGAAGGGTTGGACGAGGGCGTCCGCACGGATCGCTCCAAACAGCGTGTCGAATTTGACGCTGGAGAACTTATCCACGCCGAGAAGTGCGAGATAGTCCGCCCCGACCGACCCGTCTGGGTTCAGGAACTGGTCCGGGGCCCGCAGCATGAAGGCGAGCGCCATGATGCCAAGGGCGAACCCAAAATCGCCTACTCGGTTGACGACGAAAGCCTTGATAGCGGCTGAATTGGCGGACGGCTTCTTGTACCAGAAGCCGATCAGCAGGTAGGAGGCGAGTCCCACGCCTTCCCATCCGAAGAACAACTGGATGAAATTGTCCGCCGTCACCAGCATCAGCATCGCGAAGGTGAACAGCGAAAGGTAGGCGAAGAAGCGTGCCCTATGTGGGTCTTCTTCCATGTAGCTGATGGAATAGATGTGGACGAGCGCCGAAACGCTGGTCACGACGAACATCATGACGATCGAGAGCGTATCCATGCGGATCGCCCAGTCCGCCACGATCGGACCCACATCGATCCACGTCGCGAGAACCAGCGTCTCATGGTGCGCGCCCTCTGCGTGCGTCCCGAACACAAGAGGGAAAAACAAGCTCGCCGCTGCGCCGGCCGCCGCCAGAACGAGGCCGGTCGTTATCGCCATAGCGCCGCGGTCGCCGAGCACGCGCTGCCCCAGCCCCGCCACCGCCGCGGCGACGCCGGGAGCAAACACAACAATCAGTGCGGCGATTTCCTGCCAGCCCACGCCCCTACTCCTCCACCGCGATCAGCCGCGCAACACGTTCACGCCTTCGACGGCGATTTCGCCGCGGTTGCGGAAATAGACCACCAGAATTGCAAGCCCCACCGCCGCTTCGGCTGCGGCCACCGTCAGCACGAGCATCGCGAACACCTGCCCTGCGATATCACCGCTGAAGACGGAGAAGGCGACGAGGTTGATGTTCACCGACAGAAGGATCAGCTCGATCGCCATGAGAATGACGATGATGTTCTTCCGGTTCACGAAAATCCCGAACACTCCGATCGTGAACAGCGCGGCCGAGAACGCTACATAGTGTCCGATGGTCAGGTCCATTGGGTGCGCTCCTCAGATGCCCTGCCCGGGACGAACGTCTTTGAGCTGAACGGCGTCCTCGCGGCGCCGGTTGGTCTGCTCCGAGATGTTCTGACGGCGCACGCCAGGGCGCTTGCGAAGCGTCAGCACGATCGCTCCCATCATCGCCACAAGGAGGATGAGGCCCGCGAGCTGAAAGAGCATGAGATTGTCGGTGTACAACACCCTGGACAGGGCTTCGGCGTTCGTGTCGGCGCCGGGGCTCGGGTCGAAGCCTGAAGCCTCCCTGGCCGCCGTCGCGGCCGCCACCACGCCGATCTCCGCCAGCAGCGCCAATGCGATCAGCGCCCCTGCTGGCAGGTAGTTGAGGAAGCCTTGCTTCAGCTCGACAAAATCGACGTCCAGCATCATGACGACAAAGAGAAACAGCACGGCGACCGCACCGACATAGACCACCACGAGCAGCATCGCGAGAAACTCGGCCCCGATCAGCACCAGCAATCCGGACGACGCGAAGAAAGCCGATATCAGCCAGAGAACCGAGTGAACCGGATTGCGCGCGGCGATCACCAGAAACGCCGACAACAGCACCACTGTCGACAGGATGTAGAACGCGATCAGTTGCACGTCAGGCCTCGCCCCATGGCAGTGTCTGCGACGCCCGGATGGGCGAGCCGGAATGGCGGTCCGGCCCCCCGCTTGGGCCGATTCGCGCCCTTTTAGCGATAGCGGGCGTCAAGTTCCAGATTCATTGCGATTTCCCGTTCCCAGCGATCGCCGTTCGCGAGCAGCCGCTCCTTGTCATAATAGAGTTCTTCGCGTGTTTCGGTTGCGAACTCGAAGTTTGGCCCTTCGACGATGGCGTCGACGGGGCACGCCTCCTGGCAGAACCCGCAATAGATGCACTTCACCATGTCGATGTCGTACCGCGTCGTGCGACGCGATCCGTCGTCCCGCGGTTCGGCCTCGATCGTGATGGCCTGCGCCGGACAAATCGCTTCGCACAGCTTGCAGGCGATGCATCTCTCTTCGCCATTGGCGTACCGACGCAAGGCATGCTCCCCCCGGAACCGAGGCGACAGCGGTCCCTTCTCAAACGGATAATTGATCGTGTGCTTCGGCTCGAAGAACTTCTTCATCGCCAGCCCGAGGGCGCCCGCGAAGTCGGCCAGAAACGCGCCGCGAATAGCTTGTCGGATCGACAACGGTTTTTCCTCTCAACCAGCCGCGCGCGGCAGCGCGAAGACGACATAGCCTGAAACGATGACCACCGCCGCGAGCGATGTCGGAAGGAAGATCTTCCACCCGAGGCGCATCAACTGGTCGTACCGGTAGCGCGGCACCACCGCTTTGACGAGGGCGAATAGGAAGAAGAAGAAGATCACCTTGGCGGCGAACATCAGCGCACCAAGAAGGCTGGCAATCGAGCCGGGTTCCATATCAGGCGCCGGCCATGGAGGATGCCAGCCGCCGAAGAACAGGATCGTCAGCATCGCGCACATCAGCACGATGTTCAGATACTCGCCGATCATGAACAGGAGATAGGGCGTCGAGGAGTACTCCACCTGATAACCCGCAACCAGCTCGGACTCCGCTTCAGGAAGGTCGAACGGCGGCCGGTTCGTCTCAGCAAGCGCCGAGACGAAGAAGATCACGAACATCACAAGCATGACGGGGAACAGGGCGATCTTCGACGGCGTAAGCAGGAAGACATGCCAGTTCCAGAACCCGCCCTTCTGGGCATCGACCACATCCGTGAGATTCATCGACCCGACGAGCAGCAGCACGGTGATGATCACGAACCCGATCGACACCTCATAGGACACCATCTGGGCCGCAGAGCGCAGTCCGCCGAGGAACGGGTATTTCGAGTTGGAGGCCCACCCCCCCATGATGATGCCGTAGACCCCGAGCGACGAGATCGCGAAGAGGTAGAGCACACCGACATTGAGGTCCGCGATCACCCAACCTGGCGCCACCGGGATCACGGCCCACGCGATGAAAGCGAGCGTGAGAGAGAGGATCGGCGCGAGCAGGAAGACGGTCTTGTTCGCCCCGGCCGGGATGATGATCTCCTTCAGCACAAACTTCAGGAAATCGGCGAACGCCTGCAGCAATCCGAACGGCCCGACGACATTCGGGCCTTTGCGCATCATCACCGCCGCCCACACCTTCCGGTCGAACAACAGCAGGAAGGCGAGCGACACCAGCAGGATGACCATGAAGGCGAGGATCTGCAGCGCCGCCAGGCCGACCCCACCCCAGACGCCGCCACCCCACTCGAACATGCGCTCCATTGTCGCCTCCTATTCCGCTGCGGCGAGCGGCGATGCGCCGCGGGCGACCTGCGCGCACTCCGCCATGGTTCGCGACGCACGGCAGATCGCATTCGTCAGGTGGAACGCCGAGACCGGCGACTTGAACGGAGCGGCAGACAGCGCGCCCGCTTGCCCGTAAGGAGGTGGAGCAGTTGACGCGTCAACCTGCGGCGCGAAATCCAGTCCCAGGAAGACGGGCGCATCCGCTCCAAGTCGCGAGCGCAGTTCGACGAGCGAATCATACGGCAAGGGACGCCCCATCATCTCCGAAAGCGCCCGGAAGATCGCCCATTCCTCTCGCGCCTCGGCCTTCGGGGAGACGGCGCGCGTGGTCCGCTGCACGCATCCCTCAGTGTTCACATAGGTCGCCGACTTCTCGGTATAGGCCGGCGACGGCAACACGATGTCCGCCTGCGCGGCGCCGCGATCTCCGTGAGAGCCGATATAGATCACCGTGCCGCCGGAGCGAACGCCGAGGTCGGTCTCGTCGGCGTCCAGCAGGATCAGCGTTTTGAGATCACCCGATTTCAGCGCCCGGACCATCCCGGCCGCGTCCCTCCCGCCTGCTGAGGGCAGAAAGCCGAGATCCAGCCCGCCCACCCGCCCCGCCGCGGTGTGGAGCACGTTGAACCCGTTCCACCCGCCCGCGTCGCCTGACACGGGCTGGAACGCGCCCACAGCGGCCGCAATCGCTGACGCCGCATGAAGAACGGCGGCGCCGTCCGTGCGGGCCAGCGCCCCCTGACCGACGATCACCATCGGCCGCTTCGCCGAACGAAGCGTCTCAAACGCGTCGGACCCCGGCGCGATCGCAGAAAGGCTCTCCGGGCCGGCCCCGACATAGGCAAAGTCGTAGGTCAGATCCGCTCGCTCGCCGACCACGAAGATCGGCAGGTCGCGCTTCAGCCAGTTGCGCCTTATGCGCGCGTTCAGGACCGCAGCTTCCGTTCTCGGATTGACGCCAACCAGAAGGAGGGCGTCGGCTTCATCGATCCCCATGATGCTGGAATTGAACAGCCAACTCTCGCGCGGCATCGGCGACCCGTCGGCCGCCAGGCCAAGCTTTGTTCCATCCTCGCGGCAATCGAGCGACTTCACGCCGATCGGCTTCAGCAGGTCCATCAAGGCTTTCATGCCCTCGACTGAAGCAAGGTCGCCCGCGATCGATCCGATCTCCGCCGGATTGACCTTGAGTGCAGACGCGACCGCCGACAGCGCCTCGCTCCATTCGGTGGCGCGCAATCTTCCGCCTTCGCGAATGTACGGACGGTCCAGGCGCTGGCGTGCGAGCCCATCCCAAACGAAGCGCGTCTTGTCCGAGATCCATTCTTCGTTGATCTCTTCATTCACCCGCGGGAGGATGCGCATCACGCCCGCGCCCCTTGCATCGACCCGGATCGCGGAGCCAAGCGCATCCATGACGTCGATGGTTTCGGTCTTGCGAAGCTCCCAAGGCCGCGCATTGAATGCGTAGGGACGGGAGGTGAGCGCGCCGACCGGACAAAGATCGATCACATTGCCGGACAGTTCCGAGGTGAGCGACTTTTCCAGATAGGTCGTGATCTCGGCGTCCTCGCCCCGGTTCGCCATGCCGATTTCCTCGACGCCGGCGACTTCGGCGACGAATCTCACGCAACGGGTACACTGGATGCAGCGGGTCATGACGGTCTTGACCAGCGGGCCCATGTACTTGTCGTCCACCGCCCGCTTGTTTTCTTCGTACCGGGATCCCGCGCGACCATAGCCCATCGCCTGGTCCTGAAGGTCGCACTCCCCGCCCTGGTCGCAGATCGGGCAGTCGAGCGGATGATTGATGAGCAGGAATTCCATGACCCCGTTGCGGGCCTTCACCGCCCGCTCCGATCGCGTGGAAATATTCGGCGGGCTGCCGTCGGCGTTCGGACGCATGTCGCCGACCGTCTGGGCGCAGGACGCAATGGGTTTCGGCGCGCCGACCCAGTCCACCAGGCACATCCGGCAATTGCCCGCGATCGACAGGCGCTCATGGTAGCAGAAGCGCGGGATCTCGGCGCCGGCAGCTTCGCACGCCTGGAGCAAGGTGTAGGATTTCGGAACTTCGACCTCGACCCCGTCCACATTCAGCTTGAAAGTGTCTGACATCGGTCTACTCCGCCGCCACCGCAGCGCCCTGAACATGCGGGCGGCCGAGCCGGTAGTTCGTGATCCGCTCTTCGATCTCGTGGCGGAAGTGCCGGATCAGCCCCTGGATCGGCCAGGCCGCAGCGTCGCCGAGCGCGCAGATCGTGTGCCCTTCCACCTGGCTTGCGACATCGAGCAGGAGGTCGATCTCCGCGACATCCGCCTCGCCGCGCGCCATCCGCTCCAGCACGCGCCACATCCAGCCCGTCCCTTCGCGACAGGGGGTGCACTGGCCGCAGCTCTCGTGCTTGTAGAAATAGCTGATCCGAGCGATCGCCCGAACGATGTCGGTCGAATTGTCCATAACAATGACCGCCGCGGTGCCAAGACCCGACTTCACGTCCCGCAGGGCGTCAAAGTCCATCAGCACGGAGTCACAAACATCCTTGGGGATCAGCGGAACCGATGAACCACCTGGAATCACCGCCTTCAGATTGTGCCAACCGCCGCGAACACCGCCGCAATGCTGCTCGATCAGCGTCTTCAGCGGAATCGACATTTCCTCTTCGACATTGCAGGGCCGCTCGACATGGCCGGAAATGCAGAAAACCTTCGTGCCCGTGTTGTTCGGCCTGCCGAAGCCCGCGAACCAGCCCGCGCCGCGCCGGAGGATCGTCGGCGCGACCGCAATCGACTCCACATTGTTGACGGTCGTCGGGCACCCGTAGAGCCCGGCGTTCGCCGGAAACGGCGGCTTCAGTCGCGGTTGGCCCTTCTTGCCCTCAAGGCTTTCAAGCAGCGCCGTCTCTTCGCCGCAAATATAAGCGCCGGCGCCGTGATGGACATAGATGTCGAAATCCCACCCCGATCCGCATGCGTTGCGCCCCACAAGACCCGCGTCATACGCCTCCTTGATAGCGGCTTCGAGGACCTCGCGCTCGTGGATGTATTCGCCACGAATGTAGACGTAGCAGGCCTTCGCGCGCATCGCATAAGACGCAATGAGACACCCTTCGATGAGAAGATGAGGATCATGGCGCATGATGTCCCGGTCCTTGCAGGTCCCGGGCTCCGACTCGTCTGCGTTGACCACGAGGTAATGCGGTCGATCCCCGACTTTTTTCGGCATGAAGGTCCATTTAAGTCCCGTCGGGAACCCCGCGCCGCCGCGCCCACGCAGCCCCGACGCCTTGATCTGGTCGCAGATCCATTCTGGGCCGAACTGCATCAGTTCACGCGTCGAATTCCATGCGCCCCGCTGACGCGCCGCTTCCAGTCGCCAGTCATGGCGCCCGTAGAGATTGGTGAATATCCGGTCCTTATCGAGAAGCACGGTCACGTTCCTTGCGGGCTTTGACGAGCGTTATCACGGCCGGCAGCGATACCCCGACGCCGGCGAGGACGCCGATGGCGATCCAGATCATGCGGTCGGTCGCCAGATACCCCGCCACGCCTCCGGCGATGCAGACGGTCTCGAGCAGTCCTGCAACAACAAGCGCGCGAACTTCCTTTGCTGTCAGGCCGAGGTTTTTCATTCACGCGCCCCTTTGCCGCTTGAGGGAGACGCCAGTTGTTTCGCCTGCGCAATCCAGTCTTCGCGGTCAATCCGCCCCTTGAAGCTCAGATAGCCGTCGACCCATTCGACATTGGCGCGCGTCCACGCTGCAATCTGATCGAAATGGAATACGCCGAGTGAATTCAAGGTGGCCTCGATCTTCGGGCCGATGCCGGCGATCAGTTTGAGATCGTCCGCCTGCCCCGCCCGAGCCGACGCCAACCCCTGGGGGCGATCACCCGGCGGCACGACGTCGACCGGCGCTTCCGGCGACCGCTTTGTCTGAATTTCGGGCGCTGCGGGGGCGGTCGCCACCGGTTCAGCCGCCGCCGTCGCAGGCGCGGGCGCACCGGGGATCACGGTCAGCGGAACGGCACGCGATCCATCGTACAGCGCATCATCCAGAAGCGTCGTGGCCCCACCCTCCGGAGCGCTCGTCTGGCGCACGACGTAAGTTCCCGGCTTCACTGCCCGTCCCGCGGCGAGATCTTCCAGTACTCCGGCGAGACTCTCCGGCGTCAGGTCTTCGTAATAATAGTCGTTGATCTGCACCATCGGCGCATTTACGCAAGCGCCCAGACACTCAACTTCCACCCACGACAACTTGCCGTCGCTGGTGACCGAGCCCTTCGGACCAATCCGCGCCTCGCAGGTCGATTTCAGGGCCTCCGCCCCGCGCAATGCACACGGCGTCGTGCCGCAAAGCTGCACATGCCACGTCCCAACCGGGGCGAGATTGAACATCGTGTAAAAGGTCGCGACCTCATATACGCGAATGTAAGGCATGCCGAGCCGGTCGGCGACCGCCCGCATCGCCGGTTCGGAGAGCCAGCCGCCATTCTGCTTCTGGGCGATCCAAAGCGCCGGGATCACCGCCGATTGACGCCGCTCACGAGGATATTTGGCCTCCCACCAGGCGACCTGCTGTTCAGTGTCGGGCGAAAGGACAAATGTCCCGGTGACGTCGGGATCCTGGAACCTGCGTGCGCTCATGCCCGCATCACCTCACAAAATCCACGCGGGAGATCACGCCGTCTCGAAACGAGTAGATCGCCAGCACTTCAAACGGTTCAAGCTCAAGCGATCGCCGAACCCGTTCATGATCGATGATCCGGTCCCCGATCTGCATCCGGTTGACGATCTCGGCGCGGTTCTTCGGGAATTCGGTGAACACCTTCTTGTAGGTGGCGCGATACGCTTCCTTGCCGCGAAAGCGCACTCCGCCGCCAACATCGGCGACTTCCACGTCCTCGCTGAAATGCGCGCAATGACCGTCAAGGTCTTGACGGTTATAGGCGTCGAGCTGCGCGGCCACGCGCTCCAGGGGCGTCACCGATCGATCTCCCCGAACACGATGTCCAGAGACCCGAGGATTGCCGACACATCGGAAAGCATGTGGCCGCGACACATCGCGTCCATCGCGGCGAGATGGGGAAAGCCCGGAGCGCGGATCTTCAGGCGGTAGGGTCTGTTCCCGCCGTCGGTGATCATGTAGACGCCGAACTCACCTTTTGGCGCTTCGATCGCCGCATACACCTCGCCAGCTGGAAGACGGAACCCCTCCGTGTAGAGCTTGAAGTGATGAATCAAAGCCTCCATCGAGGCCTTCATTTCCGCCCGGCGGGGCGGCGCCACTTTGGACTTCTCTGGCAAGACCGGCCCGACCGGCATCTTGTCGATGCACTGACGGATGATCTTCACCGACTCCCGCATCTCTTCCATCCGGCAGAGATAGCGATCCCAGCAATCGCCATTCTTGCCGATCGGAATCTTGAAATCGAGCTCCGAATAAACCTCATAGGGCTCCGCCCGGCGCAGGTCCCAGGCGAGACCTGAGCCGCGCACCATCACTCCTGAAAACCCCCAGGCGAACGCCTGCTCGACCGACACAACCCCGATATCGACATTGCGCTGCTTGAAGATGCGGTTCTCGGTGATCAGTCCCTCGATCTCGTCGAGGGACTTCAGGAACGGATCACAGAACTTGTAGATGTCCTCGATCAGGTCGGGCGGAAGATCCTGGTGCACGCCGCCCGGCCTGAAGTAAGCGGCGTGCAGGCGCGACCCGGAGGCGCGCTCATAGAACACCATCAGCCGCTCGCGTTCTTCAAAGCCCCATGTGATCGGAGCAAGCGCGCCGACATCGAGCGCCTGGGTGGTGACGTTCAGAAGGTGCGAAAGGATGCGACCGATCTCGGAGAACAACACCCGGATGAATTGCGCCCGCCGCGGCACTTCGATGCCGCCGAGGCGCTCGATCGCCAGGCAATAGGCATGCTCCTGGTTCATGGGAGCGACGTAGTCCAGCCGGTCGAAATACGGCAGCGCCTGCAGAAACGTCTTGTATTCTATCAGTTTTTCAGTGCCGCGGTGAAGAAGCCCGATATGCGGGTCGACCCGCTCGACGATCTCGCCGTCGAGATCGAGCACCAACCGCAGAACACCATGAGCCGCCGGATGCTGCGGCCCGAAATTGATCGTGAACTTGCGGTCGTCATCCGCGACCGTTTTTGCGTCGTCAGCCATGTCAGGATTTGGCCTCCCGCGCCTTCTCGTCGCCCGGAAGCTGGGACATCATACCCTCCCACGGGCTTTCGAAGTCGAAATTGCGGTACTCCTGGATGAGCTTGATCGGCTCGTAGACCACGCGCCGGGCGGCCTCGTCATACCGGACCTCCACACGTCCCGTCAGGGGGAAGTCCTTGCGCAGCGGATAACCTTCGAAGCCATAATCCGTCAGCAGACGCCTGAGGTCGGGATGCCCCGAGAACAGGATCCCATACATGTCGAAGGCCTCACGCTCGAACCAGTTCGCGGCGGGAAACACATCGACAATGCTCGCCACCGACACTCCGTCCGCAACCCGGACCTTGACGCGAATTCGCTGGTTCAGCCGCATCGATAGGAGGTGATAGACGACCTCAAACCGCTCCGTGTCTTCCGGCCAGTCGACGCCGCACACATCAACCAGCGTCTCGAAGCGGCACTGGCTGTCATCCCGCAGGAACCGCATGAGGGGAACGATGTCGTCGCGGCGGGCCTCGACGGTGAGCTCACCACCTACAACCACCATCGAGCGGATGGCGTTCGTCTGCGCCGATCCGAGATGACGCACCAGCTCGTTCAGCATATCGACACGCGCCGGATGCTCGCTCACCGCTCGATGCTCCCTTCGCGCCGGATCTTCTTCTGCAACTGCAGGAGACCGTAGACCAGCGCTTCAGCCGTCGGTGGGCAGCCGGGAATGTAGATGTCGACCGGCACGATGCGATCGCATCCGCGCACCACCGCGTAGGAATAGTGGTAATAGCCGCCGCCGTTCGCGCACGACCCCATCGAGATCACATAGCGCGGCTCCGGCATCTGGTCGTAGACCTTGCGCAACGCCGGAGCCATTTTGTTGGTGAGCGTACCCGCCACGATCATCACATCCGACTGACGCGGCGACCCACGCGGGGCCATCCCGAACCGTTCGATGTCGTAGCGCGGATTGCCCGCCTGCATCATTTCGACAGCGCAGCAGGCGAGACCGAACGTCATCCACATGAGGGAGCCGGTTCGGGCCCAATTGACCAGGGACTCCATCGGGGCGACCAGGAACCCCTTGTCTGCGAGTTCATTGGAGAGCGCCGTGTAGAACGGATCGTCGAGCGGGATCGACGCGCCGCCTTCAACGGTTGTCCTGCCGGCGGAAAGAGCGGGCGGACCTGACATCATTCCCACTCCAGCGCGCCGCGGCGCCACTCATAAACGAAGCCAACCGTCAGCACGCCCAGAAACGCCATCATCGACCAGAACGCCGCCTGATTCCCCGCCGCGACCTCGAATATCCAGGGGAACAGAAACGCGACCTCCAGATCGAAGATGATGAACAGGATCGCCACCAGATAGAAGCGCACGTCAAACTTCATGCGCGCATCGTCGAACGCATTGAAACCGCACTCATAGGCGGAGAGTTTTTCCGGATCGGGGTTCGACGGCGCGAACACCGCCGACGCGAGAATGAAGCCGACGCTCAGCGCAGCCGCGATGACCAGAAAAATCGCTATCGGCAGATAGTCCGCCACCTGAGACTGGATGCTGTCCAACGAAGACTCCTTCCCACGCGAGCCCTATCGCCTAAGCCGCTTTGACAGAGGAGGCAAGCCAACCTGGCCGCCGGCCGGACGCATCCGCCCAAAAGCGAAGCGGACCCATTGTCGCACAATCTGCACAGCGGAAAATTGGTCGCGATCGCCGCACGCTTTTCCGCCGGGAATCCCCCTTCCCGGCTCCTCCGATCACGCCTGGCGCGAGTGACGGGGCTCGAACCCGCGACCTCCGGCGTGACAGGCCGGCACTCTAACCAACTGAGCTACACCCGCTTGAAGCGACCATGCGTTCGGAAGAGCGATCGTTTATGGTCGCCCCGCCCCAAGGTCAAGCCTCATCGGTCTGCGGTTGCTCCGGTCTGACACCCGATCATCCCGCCGACCGGCACAATGGATTCGAACCCGTTGCTGTCGCGTGATTTCAGGACGCCCCGCTTCAGGACGGCGCCGTCCTGCATCGGGCGGTCAAGATCGAAGGCAAGATCCAGCTCGAGCGACATCCCGCGATCGGAGAACGTCTGGCGCTCGAAATGTCCCGACACCTGCGCGCCGCCGGTGAGCGTGAGCGGCAGCCTGCGTTCCCGTCCGTCCACCTTGATCTTGGCCTCGCCGGGGCGCTCCGTCGCGAACAGGATGAACACCGGCCGTTCCGTCTTCGACCACAGGAACAGTCCGCACACCCCGGACTTCATTGACTGGGCGGGAAGCGCCTCGAGTGCGAGGCTGCCCACTTCGACTCTCTCGCCCACGCTCTGCGCCGCGACCGGCTGCACCGCGAGGAGCATCATCGCGATCACCGCGCTCAATCCTCTCATCGACGCCATCGGAACGCTCCCTCTCGCTTGAGGACGTCCGCCTCGGAATCGAGCGTGAATCCTCTGGTGGCTGCAATCGCCGCGACCGCAGCCTTGTCGGTCTGGATCATGATCGACCATGTCCCTCGACCATCGCTGGACACATCCGCCTGCGCGGCGAGCGTTTCCGCGTCACGTTCTCCCGTAACGCGCAGCCTGGCGTCAACGCCAGCGCACATCAGGCCGCCGCGAAGCAACAGCCCCTCCCCGGCCTGAAGCTCTCTCGCCGCAAGAACGAAGACGTCGGTCTCGGCGACACCCTCAGCGGACGTGCACCGCCCGCGGCTGAACGCAATCCGGGCGTCCGTCACCGTCGAACGGTCGGCGAGATCACCAAGTCCGAGATAGCGAGACAGATTGACCGAAAAGGTCGAAGACGCGATCCGCAGATCGCCAAACAGCCCAAGGTCAAGCTGGGCGTCACCGCGAATGTCCGGTCCCGGCGCCGTCACATCCACCACCGCTCGTCCCGAAACCAGCGGCCATGGGCGCAGCGCCGCCGACACATCCCCCGCCCTCGCGCCGGCGATCACAGCGTCGCGAAGGATCGCATTCCAGATCGTTCCATCCACGCTCGAATAGGAAAGCTGGTCGCTCGGCGGGGGCGCGAACAGTCGCGCCGGGGCTCTCGCCACCGCGAAACCGATCAGCGCCAGAAGGAAGATTGAAATCCGCCAGAACCCTCTCACGCCGGCGTCATCCTCGACGCCGCGTGACGGTTGCATCGGTGGAAACAAGGTCGCCATCACCTGCACGGACCAGGACGATGCGGGTGATCTCTCCACCGCTCGACTGCACGGCGGACACCCATTCGAACACGCCGAGCGCACTGGCGGGCGCGATCGAGATCCGCACCGCATCAGGCCCTGCTGGTTCGACACGCGACAGAACAAGGCCCGCTTCGCTCGCCGCGGCCGTGGCTGCGCTCTGGATTGATCCGCCAGCGTTCAACGCCACCGGCGCTTCGCCGCCTGGTCCGAGCGCCGCGAGTGCGTCTGCATCCCGAAGCAGCGCCACAGCGGACTGAAGTCGCCTCTCCCCCTCCGCTCGGTAGTCGGACGCCACCCGAAACGCCGCCAGCGGCGCCGCAATCAACACCGCTGCACCGACCAAGGCCCCGATCAGGCGCTTCTCGCGACTGGAGCGCCGCTCAAACCATTGCGTCACCGGGTTCGTCATCTCGCCTCCAGCTGAATGACGAACTGCACCCGCCCGTCAACGGCGTTCATCCGGCCAGGCTCGAAACCGGCAGCCGATTGTCGTAGGCGTTCGGCGAACGCTTCCAGCTTGTCTGGGTCGATCGCCGAGAGAATGAGCGTCACTCGAACGCCCGGCGCCTCATGTCGCATCTCCTCCAATCGCACGTCTGGATGTTCAGCAAGGGCCGCGACGATCAGCGCGCTGGCGTCGATGACCGGATGCGTCTCCGTGGGACGGGCGGCGTTGAGGGCCGCCGTCACCTGCGCGCGCAGGTTCACGATGCGGCCTGAGTCTGGCCGCGATTCGCGAAACACCGTTTCCGCGGCCGCGAGCGTCTCGCGCGCACGTGCGCGATCATTCCAGCCATCGACCACGAACAGCCCGACCCGAAGCAGGATCAACACGAACACCAGCGCCGCGGCGAACCGCCAGATTCGCCACGAGGTGCTGACCTGGCGCGGCGGCGCAAACCGTCCCTGGCGCAGATTTGGCGAATGAAGCGGCGGCGTCGCCGCAGCGCGAAACAGCAGGCCCTCAAGATCCGCGTCCGTGCGAGAGACGATGCTCAAGCCAGACTGTTCGAGTGCGGCGGCGAGGTCCGGCGGCGAGGCCCCGAACACTTCGACCATCGAAACCGTGGGCGCGTGCGTTTTCAGCCACGGAGCCACCACTGGCGGCGCGAGAGACGCGTCGATCGCGAAGCCGCCAAATTCTCCAGCCGCCACGAGCACGGTGTTGTCCCAGGCCGCGATTGCGGCGCGCCCGGGCGCGGTGGGCCAGACGGCGCAATCGACGTGCACCTCATCAGGGCTCGCAACTGCGTCCCGACACCTCAGGAGCCAGTCCGACATGCGGCGCCCATCGAGGACGGCGACGACCCGGCGCCCTGTCGCGCCGAAGGCTTCGCTCACCGAGATGAACTCCCCACCACCGTCGCCCGCGATCGCCGACTTCAACACCAGAGCGGCGGCCGCGCGCGCCTGTTCCTCTGTCCGCGCGGGAAGATCGAGCGCCCTCAGCTGCACGTCCGCGCCCGGGAGCACCAGAATGACCCGCTCGCCAGGGCGTCGCTGGATCGGTTCGCCTCCCCCCCAGACCCCGCGCTGCAACTCCGAGCCGTCCCGCTTCGACAGCCGCCGCCATGCAAGGGGCTGGTCAGGCTCCGCGCCGGCAAGAAGAATGAGCACGCCGGCGCTCATAGGAGCCCGCCGTCCGGAGCAACACCCAGAACGCGGCGCACAACCCTCGGAACGCCTGCGGTCGCATCGATGAGGGTCATTCCGGTTTCAGTGCTTCCCCCGTACTGGATGGACGCCGAGAGGACGAACCATCGCGGCCGAAGCGAGAATTGCGAGATCGCTTCCTGGGAGAGTGTTATGCGCACCAGTCGCGGATGCGCGAGGAAGGCGTCCACCTCCCGCCAGCCGCCCGCCGGGCGGTCCCGTATCACATCCTCCGCCGCCGCCACGGGGAGTTCGCGGCCGAAGATCGCCGCGATCAGCGGTGCGTCCTCCGGTTGAAGCGCGTTGATATTGATCGCGTTCGGCGACAACGAGGGCCGGGCGCACGCGACACGGGCGAGCCGCGTCGCCTGATCCCGCGAGAGCCCCTCCATGCCCGCGAGTTCGCCGATGTCCGCGATCGGAAGATTAGGCGGCGTCGTTAAAGCCCCAGCCGCCCGATAGGCGGAGGCCTCGGCGCCGCCAAGCCCCGGCTGTTCATCGGGATCGATCCAGTCCGCGACCACCGCGGCGACCGGCAGTCCGGGCGCTCCGGTGGTCTGTTCCACCAGACGCCCGAACACGACCTGGCGATCGAGCGACGCCATCGCCGCACCGGACTCGTCGGCTTCCAGGAGGCTGTTGACGTTGAAGCACTTGCCGCCGTCGCGGATCGTCGCCGTCATCACGCCCGCGTCGAGCGGGAAAACGATCGGACGGTCCAGAATGCCCGCCCAGTCGAAGCCGGCGCCGTCGACCTCTAGCGCCGCTCGAAGCCGCGTCAGAGCAAGGGTTTCTGCGCCGAGATAGTGCCAGCGGATTTGCGCCATCTCCGCCTGATTGGCCGCGCGCTTGGTGCTGAAACGCGCCGTGTCCACCACCGCCGCGGCGGTCGCCGACAACAGCGCGACCGTCACCAGCACAGTCACCAGCGCCGCCCCCTTCTCCCCTGCTCCGTCCCGCACGCGCGCTCGTTTCATGACAACGCCGATGCTGCTTCAAGCCGGATTCGGCCATAGCGGGGCATGGTCGCGACGATGGCGACCGCGCGCGGCGGCGTATCCGGAGCGATCCATCGATCCACCCACCCCGCTCCGTCGTGGAACTGAAAACTCAAGTCCATCGCGCCTTCAAGGATCACCTTGTCCGTCGCGGTATTGCCCGGCGGCGCGCTCCATGTCGGCGCCGTCCGGCGGATGAGCCTGCCATCGCTGTCGACGAAATAGATCACACTGACCAGCGGTCCGCTGTTTCCAGCGCGCGCACCGGAAACGCCAGGGCCCATCACATCGGTCGCCACCGCGCGGACAAACGAGAAGGACGGCCTTCGCCCCTCCGTGACAATGAACCGCCGCAGCGTTCCGAATTCATCCCGTTGCGACCGGAACGAGAGTTGCAGCAAGTCCGCGGCGAGCAGCGTCTGGGCGGTCTGCACGCCCCTGAGCGAAGCATGCGCCGCGCCGATCTTCGACTGGATGGCCATGGCTTGAGACAGCACCACCCCCGCGCCCGCTGACAACAGCGCGAACACGAACAGCGAGACCAGCGCCTCGACGAGCGACAGCCCCGCATCCGATCGCAGGCCCCGGCTCACGACGCGCCTCCCGCCGCCGGAAGAAATCCCGTCAGTGAAGCCGCCGGCTGCGATGCGGAGCCCGCGAAGGCGTCGACCCGCACCATCAGAATGTTCGGATCCGCGGTTGGCGACACGCTCGACCGCCACCGCCACGTGACCCCGCCGAGCGCGGCTTCGCCCTCTCGCACACCGAGTTCGACATCACCCCGGGAGGCGCGGACATCGACCAACTGATTGTTCACGATGACGCCCGCCAACACGCTCCGCTCAACCCGCGAAAACGTCTGCAGCGACTGGGTCTGCAGCTGGATCACGGCCGTCGCAGCGACGGCGAACACAAACAGCGCCACCAGCGTTTCCACGAGCGAGAAGCCGTCCTCGCGGCCCAATGGCACGCGCTGTCCCTTAATGCACTGGCTGGACATGAACCGCTCCAGATGCATCCACACGCACCTCCCATCGCGACCGGTCCCGCGTAAGTTCAACGCGCATCGGCGACATGCCTCCGATCGGGTCGAAGACCGAAAGGACGCGTCGATCGGTTCCCGTCTCCAGGTCCCCCTCTAGACGCGCCGACACTTGCTCCGGCCAGGCGACGAAAGAGAGCGGCGTCGAGCCGACCAGCGGAGCCCAGCGGCCGTCCGAAAGCTGTTCAAACCCATATCCCTCGGCCGAGGCCACAAGCGCGATACTGCGATTGCGGATAATGGCCTCGTCGCCCGCTTGCAGGATGCGAGCCCCCATCCCCCGAGCCGCGTCTCGCAGGGTCCTGTCCGGGCCCGGCGCGGCAAGCACCGCAAGGCTGGCCGCCAGCGCGACCACCATCAGAGCGGTCATCACTTCGATGAGGGTGAACCCCCGGTCCTTGCGGGTGGCGGGCTTAGTCCCAGTTACCGATGTCAGCATCGATCCCCTCGCCGCCGATTTGCCCGTCTGCGCCGAGCGAATAGAGATCGAAAGGCCCGCGCTGGCCCGGGATGATGTACTGGTACGCTTCTCCCCACGGGTCGCGAGGCAGCCGTCTGATATATCGATCCCGCCCGCCCTCCTCATCGACCGCGAGAACTTCCAGGCCTTCCTCCATCGTCGGGTATCGAGCCTTTTCGATGCGAAACAACTCCAGCGCCTGCTCCAGGGTCTGGACGTCCACGCTCGCTTTCTGGACGCGAGCGGTATCCTGGTTCGGAAGCACGTTGATCACGACCACCGCGGTTATCAGGCCAATGATCATGATGACCACCATCATCTCGATCAGCGTCACGCCCGCGTCCGGCGCAAGACGCCGCGTGTGTTTGCGGTCCCCGGCGGTCCTGGTCCGTTCCATATGTCCCTCCTATCCCGCAACAAGCTGATTGAGCTGAAGGATCGGCAGCATGATCGCAAGGACGATGCCCGTGACGACCGCCCCCATCAGCACGATGATCGCCGGCTCAACAAGGCTCAACGCCATCTGCGTGAACGCTTCGAACTCCTGATCGACATGCTCAGCCGCCTTCTCGAGCATGCGGGGCAACTCGCCCGAGGTCTCGCCGCTCGCCGCCATGTAGACGATCAGCGGCGGCGTCATCGCGCTCGCCCGCCACGCCGCCGACAGCGGCTCGCCCTGTTCGACCCGTTCCGCCGCGCGATCCATGGCCCTTGCAAACACCCGGTTCGACGTCGCGGAGTTCGCGGTTCGCAAGCTGTCGAGCACCGGTAGTCCGCAAAGGGTGAGCGTCCCGACGGATCGCGCGAGCCGGCTTGCATTGATAGCGCGCACCCATCGCCCCAGCCCCGGTGTTTTGAGCAGCAATCCGTCGACCGCAACACGAACCGGCTCCAGCCGCAGGGCGAGAATGCACCCCGCGGTCAAGAGCGCCAGAAACACGAGGATCGCTCCCCAATTGCCGGACAGGAAGCTCGATGTCCCGATCAGGATCGTCGTGAGCAGCGGAAGTTTCGTGTCGAAGGTTTCGAACTGCTCCGCGAGACCGGGCACGACGAAGGTCATCATGCTGATCACGACCGTTGTCGCCACGAGCATCAGCGCCGCCGGATAGATGAGCGCGGTCGTGATCTTTGAACGGATCGCGTTTTCTCGGGTGAGGTGATCGGCAAGGCGGGTCAGCACAAAGCCAAGCCGCCCAACACGTTCTCCGCCGGAGACGGCGGCCCGATAAAGTGGCGGAAAGCTCCTCGCTTGAGCGCCCATCGCGTCGGCGAGCCGGCGCCCCTCCTGCACCCCCGCCCGGACCGACCCCAGCACCTGCCGCACCGCCGGCTTGTCCTGTTGCGCGATCACCAGCCCCAAAGCTTCATCAACGGAAACCGATGCGTCAACCAGCGTCGCCAATTGCCGCGTCACCAGCAGCCGGTCCTTGTGTCGCAGCCAGACTCGCCCGTTGGCGGCGACGCGGGAGCTTGAAGAAGCAGCGGATGTCTCGGCGACGCTGATCTCCACCGGCAGCAGCTTTCGGGCGACCAGCGCCGCGCGCGCGGACGTCTCGGTGTCCGCGTCTATCCCGCCATCCCGGCGTCGCCCGTCCACATCCACCGCGACATAGAAGTAACGCGCCATGGGATCACGCAGCCTCCCCGGCGCCCACGGACCGGATGACGTCACTCAGCGAGGTGACGCCTGCCGCCGCCCATTTGAGCCCGCTCGTCATCATGCGGTCGCCGCTCCGGAACGCGTAAGCCGCCATCGTCTGTTCTGAGGCGTTCTCATGGATCATGCGCCGGATCTCGTCGTCGATCGTGACGCACTCATATAGCCCGATACGACCCACATAGCCGGCCCCGGAACAGGCGCTGCACCCCTCGGCCTCGAAGGCGGATGCCGAAGCCCCGACCGACTCCAGCAGCGCCGCTTCCTGCGGGCCCACCACCGCTGGCCGACGACAGGCCTGGCACAAGCGACGCACCAGCCGCTGCGCGAGAACGAACCTCAACGTCGACGCAAGAAGATAGGGCTCGACGCCCATGTCGCGCAGGCGCGTGACCGCTGCGACCGCATCGTTTGTATGAACCGTCGAAAACACAAGGTGGCCCGTTAGGCTCGCCTGAACGGCGATCTGCGCGGTTTCCCCATCCCTGATCTCGCCGACCATGACCACGTCGGGGTCCTGGCGAAGGATCGCCCGGAGGCCCGCGGCGAACGTCATTCCGATCTTCGAATTGACCTGCATCTGTCCGATCCCGTCGACTGCGTACTCGACGGGGTCCTCGACGGTGAGGATATTTCGCGTGCGATCATTGAGATGGTTCAAAGCCGCGTACAGTGTCGTCGTCTTGCCCGAACCCGTTGGCCCGGTCGCGAGAATGACGCCGTTCGGCGCGCCGAGCGCCGAGCGGAACCGGCTCAGAATCTCGGGGCCCATGCCGAGCGTCTCGAGATTCCGAAGCCCCTGATCCTTGTCGAGCAATCGCAGGACGACCCGTTCGCCATGTTGCGCCGGCACCGTCGAAACCCGCACATCGACGCTGCGTCCCCCAAGCCTCAGCGAAATGCGCCCGTCCTGCGGCAGGCGCCTTTCGGCGATGTCGAGCCGCGCCATTACCTTGATCCGGGAAACGAGCCGCGCCCTGGCCTTCGCCGGCGCCTTAAGCACTTCGCGCATCACGCCGTCGACCCGCAGGCGCACGACGACGCTGTCTTCGAACGGCTCGACGTGAATGTCGGAAGCGCCTTGCCGGATCGCCTCCGATATCAGCCCGTTGATCAGCTTGATGACCGGAGCGTCGTCCTGGCTGTCGAGCAGGTCGGCCGCGCCCGCGTCTTCCGACAGCGCGTCAAGCGCCGTTTCGGCATCGAAGCCCTTCGCGATCGTCCGGGCCGCTTCCTCGGTCACCGCGTAGCGCCGGGACAGCGCCTCGTCGAACGCTGGACGCGTGAGTTCCGACAGTTCGAAGCCCGTTCCGAGCACGCGCCTCACTTCAACAAGCGCCAGGCGGTCGCCATCCTGCCTCAGCCCGACCTTCCATGGCGGCCCGTCGCTCAGCAAGACAACGCCATGGCTCTTTGCAAAGCCGTAGTCGAGGCGAGGGTTATGCTCTTGCCCTGGCATCGTCTGCGTCAACTCTCCGGTTGCGCCGTCGTCGCTGCCTCAGGCTCGAACAGGTCACGCTCGATCCGCTCCCGGATCGCCGGGTCCAGCCCCTCAAAGCCTTGAACCGCCTGGAACTGCTGCAACGTCACGCTCCTTGCCTGCTCGGGCGTGTTCACGAGCGTCGGCCGCAGGAACACCATCAGATTGGTCCGCTGCCGGGTCTTCGATTCCGATCGAAACAGCCTGCCGATCAGCGGCAGCCGGCGCAGACCCGGAACACCCTGCTCGCTGGTCTGGACATCTTCCTGGATCAATCCGCCGAGCGCGACGATCTCGCCGGCGTCCACCTGCACCACGGTTTCAATTTCACGCCGATTGGTGATCAGGTCGAAGGAATTCGGGGTCACCGGCCCGAAAATGCTCGAAACCTCCTGCCGGATATTGAGCCGGATCGCGCCCCCCTCACTCACCTGCGGACGCACTTCGAGCTGAACGCCGACATCCTCACGGCGCACCGTGCGAAACGGATTGAGATTGTCCGACCCGAGCGCTTCGCCGGTGGTGACCGGGATCTGCTGCCCGACCAGAAAGGTCGCGGTCTCATTGTCGAGCGTCATCACCGAGGGCGTCGACAAGACATTGCTGCCCTGATCCTGTCCGAGCGCATTGACGATCAGACCCAGCACCGATCCGGAATTGGTGCGCCCGCCCACGCCAAACAGGCCGCCATTGACGCCAACCACCGACTCCACCGCCGCCCGGCGAAGATTTTCGATCGCCGGATTGACGCTCGACCCGTCCGACCCGTCGTCATCCCCTGTCAGCAGAGCGCCGGTGACTGCGAGCAGGTTCGGTGCCGCCCCCGCATAGCTGGTCGACAGGAACGGGATGGCGTTCCCGCCGTCTCCGGTCGCCAGAAATTGCAGCCCGAGTTCCTTCGCCGCCACGTCCGACACCTCGACGATCACCGCCTCGACCCGCACCTGCTGCCGGCGCACATCGAGCGAGCGAACGACCTCCGCAAGCGCCTCCTGGGTGTCTGGCTCGGCGCTGATCACAATCGAGTTGGTCGCCCGATGGCTGGCGATGTTCGCCCGTCGGTTCGGCGCGGGACCTTCGCCGTCCGCGGGCGGCGCCGTCTCGAGCGACGCGGAGATCTGTTGCAGGATCGGCATGATCTCTTCGGCGACCGCGAACTTCAGCGGCAACACCATCACACTGCGACGGTATTCGGCGCCGACGTCCATCTCTTCCACCAGCGGCGCATAGCGATCGAGGAGCGCGGGTTCCCCTCGCAACACCACGGAATTGCTGCTCGGGACCGGCACGACCTGGAGCGACGCGCCCCCATCCGCCGCGAGCACGCTCTGCAGGACACGGGCGACCTCGTTCGCGGAGATATTGCTCAGCCTCATGCTTCGGAGCGCGGACAGGTCGCGATCAAGCGAGCGCACCACATCCCGAACGCGGGACACGGTTGATCCATAGTCGACCACCACGATCGAATTGCCCCGGCGGATCGTCGTCAACGCCCCGCGCGGCGAGAGGATCGGCCGCACCGCGGTCGCAACCCCCTCGGCGTCGGCGTAGCGCAGGGGGAAGACTTGCGTCACATACCGGTCGGCGTCGGGGCCGAGGGCTCCCGGGCCGGTCGGATCGCGCGCCGCCACGTCATCCGGCACGATGCGATAGGCCCCCGAAGCGGTCGGCGATGCGACATAGCCGTTGACCCGAAGCGTCGACAGAAACACCTCGAACAGTTCGGAGGAGGAAAGCGCCTGCGTCGCGATGACCGTGACGTTGCCCGCGACCCTCGGATCGACGATGAATGTCCGGCCGGTCGCATTCGCCACGTCCTCTATGAACGCCCGGATGTCCACTTCCCTCAAGGACACCGCGCCGTCCCGGTTCTGTGTGCCTGGGCCCGGTTGCTGGGCGATCGCGGAAGACGGGATCGCCAGGGCGGCGCTGGCGAGCCCGGAGGCGATCGTCAGAGCCAGGGATGCACGCCGCTTCACGAGGGAGAACCATTCGCCGGGAGTGCGATCGTGATCCGCTCACCCGTCCGACGTTCGACAATGAGTTCGATCGATCCCTGACCCATCGTTTCGGCAAGAGCCGCCGCGTTCGAAGGGTGCGTCCCGTTGATCGACAAGACCAGATCGCCAGGCTGCAATCCCGCGTCCTGCATCGCGGCGGGGGTGGGCTCTGCGACCCGCCACGCGTAAGGCGCGCCGCCGCGGCTTTCGACTTGCGACATGGTTGCGATCAGCCAGCCATGATCCACCTGAAAATCGGCTCCAACCGCGCGCTGCTGTTTGCTGGCTCCTCCGACGACGGTCTCCACCGTCAGCGCCGGAAGCTGATTTGCCGTGCGCCCCATCAGCGCCAGCGCGGTTGACCCGTTGGAGGCGGGCCGCTCCTGAAGCCGCACGGGCTCTTCGCCTAGAGTTGTCGTTACGACGATATGATCCCGGTACACTTCCTTCAGCCGCAGACCGGAAACGATCTCCTGCCCGACAAGATAGGATCGCTGGTCCTCGCCGTTCACCGTCACGACCGCGCCGCTCAGCGCCGGATCAAGCGCCATGCGAACCCCCACCAGCCGCAGGTTCGCCGCAAGACCGCTCGTCGGCGTTGCACCGGCGACGGCCGCGAATGGCGCGAACGGCGACACCTTGGGCGACGAGGAGCCGGCGGCGCCTCGCACCGAAGACGAGGCAGGGTTCGCGACAGCGTCCGCTGCTTCCGGCGCGACGGCCTTCCAACCGATTTCGACGCATCCGAGCGCAACGCTCGCCAGCAGCACCGCCTCGACCCCCGGCCGCAGCATGGTGAGGGCGTGGTCATACCAGGTCTGCGCAGACGCTCCGGACCGAATATGCTCTCGACGCATTCCCACCTCCACTCACAGACGCCCATCCGAGGGCGTCGACGGCGCGCCTTGCGCGGGCCGCCCTTCCTTCCGAGACGACGATCAGAACCGGTTCGGGTCGATCGGGACCGGTCAGAGGCGATATCCACCTAATCCGATCCGGTTCGTCGTCGAAGGGTCAGGCGTTGACACCTGTCCCAAACAGTCTTCTGGCATGCGCCAAACACCACTCCAGCCTGCGTGATCGTCGCGGATATCCCCGCTTCCGCGTGCACCTCACTGGCGCATAACTCGCACCGATACCTCATCTGCGTCCCCGGATCGAGCTGACGTTGCCCGCCTTTCGGATCGCCCGACCATCCCTCGTCGCCGCCCCAACAGACTTGGCCGCGTCGACGTGCGACGCGGCCCCAGCCCTGACGAACGAACCTTCCGAGACGTCCGCCCCGCGAGATGCGGAGCGGACCACGTTCGGTCGGCCCGTCCCCTTAGTACTTTGCGGTCAGGCTGACCGAATAGGACTGACCCCGCGCGTAGCGATCAACATTGTTCACGCCGCGCTCGTACTCCTGGAACTCCTGATAGACTTCGCCCGTGAGGTTGCGACCGCTCACGCCCAGCGTCATTTCACGCCCGCCAAGCACGAAATCGCGCTTGTATACGAGATCGATATTCGTCCCCGGACGCTCGATCACCGGCTCCACGCTTCCCTGCCCGCGACGCAGAATACGGTCGTCGACCCATCCCACCAGGAGCGTGAGCTGCGAATCGCCGGTTTCGTAACCGAACTGGACGTTCACAATATGCTCAGGCGTACCCTGGAGCTGGCTGCCGTCGAGTTCGAAAACCGAGGCCGGGACGACGCGGAAGTCGATCGGGCTGATGACGGTTGAGCCAGGACCGGCGTTCACTTCGCTCTTGGTATAGGTGTAGTTCGCCGAGAACAGCCATTTTGCGTCCTCAAGGAATGGAACCCTGAAGGGCATGTCGAAGTTCGTGCGGTATTCCAGTTCTCCGCCGAGCAGCGTTGCTTCAGGAGCGTTGATAAACCTCGTCTGATAGCGATCGACACGGATGACAACCTCTTCGACGGGATTGGTGAGCTCCTTGTAGAAGCCGCCGAACGTCACGAACTGTTCGCGCCCGAAATAGTATTCGAGACGGGCGTCATAGTTCGTGAACTCCGTGTCTTTCAGGAACGGGTTCCCCTCATAAACCCGGTCGGTGTCGGGATCGATGAACGGGGTGCGGGCAAGTTCCCGGAACTGCGGACGCGCGATCGTCTGCGAGTAACCGAGACGGAGCTGAAGGTCCTCAGCGAAGTTCCAGGTGAGTGTGCCCGCCGGCAACCAATACTCGTTCGCGATCTCCACCGACGGCGTCGGCGTGATTCCGAAGCGGTTGAAGGTCCGGACGATCTGGGTTGCATCCTCGTAGCGGACGCCGACGGCGGCCCGCACGAGCGGGATAAGCTCGACGTCCGACGCCACGTAGAACGCCGTGTTGGTGAGCCTTGCGCGATAGCTGTCGTCCTGCCCCGTGAATTCATTGAGGACGAAGCGCTGGGGATCGATGTTGTCAGGCGACAGCAGAAAATCGACCCGGGCCGTGAGAACGTCGATCGGCGTGGGTCCCCGCGGCCCGGTCCACGAGAACTGGACCAGTCCTGAATCGCGGATGGTGTTGGAGACGACCGCACCTGCCGACAACGTGGCATCGCGTTGCTCGCCGATCGGGAAGGTGTAGGACGCATCCACACCGCCGCTCACGACCTCATCTGTGAGTTCGGTGAAGCGGATCCGGTTGCCAAGTCCCCCTGCTCCCCCAAACACCGCGTTTCCATTGACCAGGTCATACCGGATGCTGCGCTCATAGGGAGCGTCGCGGGTGGACTGCGCGAACGCACCCCGCCAGGACAGATCGACCCCGGCCACCTCGTGTTCGCCGGCAAGCTGGATCGAGCCGATCTGGCGTTCGTACCAAGAGGTCGCCTCGCGCCGCTCGTTGTCGACGAGATTCAACGGGTTGGCGCCCGGCAGGTTCAGGTCGACACCCTCTTCGATCTGTCCGAACTTTGTGGTGGAGCGGATGAGGAGGCCCGTGAGAGTCAGAACGTTGGTTTCCCAGCCGAGACTTGCGCTCCCGAACGCATTGAGGACGACGTCATTCGACGTCCGATCGGATTGGAAGTCGGATTCGAGTGCATTTCCGACCACCTCGGTCCGCCGGGACCGCCGGGTCTGAGAGGAATAGTTGTAGCCGACGACGCCGACGAGCCCGATGTCAAATGGTCCGGCGTCGAATCCGGTCCCGGCCGTGAGCTCGCCTTCCACGTCCGGGACCTGCTCGATTGACTGAACCACGTTCAGCGGCGAATTCACCAGGCTCTCGCCGATCGTCTCAAGCTGCGCCTGCGAAAAATTCGTGTCGTCAATCCGTCGATTCTGGCTGATCGCGTTCGCAAGCGCGCCCGGGATATCCCGCAGCCCGTCATCGAACCCTGTCCAGTCGGTGTTGTTCCCGAAGTACGACACCCCCCTCCGACCCGTCGTCTCGCTGGCGAAGCCGCTTCCGATCTTAGCGGTAAGGAAGGGCGCACGTGGACGCCTCAGCGTCTTCAGGTCGATGATACCCCCCCCGAACTCCCCCGGATAGTTTGGAGAGAACGTCTTTTGCACTACTGCTCCGTCCAGAATATTGGAGGGAAACAGATCGAGAGGCACCTGTCGGCGAAGCGGTTCCGGGCTTGGAAGCGGCGAACCGTTCAACAGTGCTGACGAATATCGATCACCCAGACCGCGGACATACACGAACCGGCCAGACACTACCGACAAGCCCGTCAGGCGCGTCAACGCCGCCGCCGCATCATCATCCCCGGTTCGGGCAAGATCGTCGACAGAAAGGAAGGTCGCGACTTCCGAGGTCTCGCGCATTGGTTCCGGAATGAACCGCCCAAGAACGACAACCACATCCCCTGACTGAACCGCTCCCTGGTCGGCCTCCTGATCCGCCGCCGGCGGCTGCTGAGGCACGGCGACTTCACCTTGCTGGGGTTCGGGGGTTTGCGCCGCCGCCAATCCGGGCGCCAGGAGCATGGGAGTTAGAAGCAGCGCGCGATTAAACAGCAAAGCTCTGATTGTCATGGATTTTTCCATCATCATAGGAACCAGGTGGAGAGCGGGCCGCAACCAGGCGGCCCGCTCCACTCCAGAGATCAGCACGCCGATCCGGCCTGAAGACCGCAGGTCCAAGCCTGCCACCAGGTGTCGGACGCATCGCGAACGGCGCCGATATAGTTTGTCGCCGTGAAGAACGGGTCCAGCGTGGCGGGATTCACCGCCGGGCGGGCCGTTTCCGTGGCGCCATTGACGAACGTTCCCGAAAGCGTGCTCGGCACGGTGGTGGAGTTGTTCGCCCCCGCCGTGATGAACCCAAGGGTCGTGGCGTCGGGTTGGGTCGGGCAATCGAACAGCACTGAGTTGAAGGTCGGCGCCGGACTCGGATTTGCCGAACTAGCCACCGCACAGACGTTCGACCCGCGCACCACACCATTGACCCATGTTCCGGTGGCGCCCGGGGAGCCGCCGGTGTTGTTCATCACCAGTCCCTGCAAGTTTGTTCCACTCGAGTTCTGGAGGATCCCGACGAAGGTGAAGTTCGCCACCGTCGGATTTGTGATCAGCGGGTTGGGAGAAGCGCTTGAGACGGTCCGGTTCGAGCACTCGACGAGACGGTCGGGGCCGCCGGTCTGGGTCAGCGCCTGAACGATCACCACAAACTGGGCTTTGCCCTGCCAACCCTCATCGCAATCGAGCGAGTCATCGAGCGCCCCGGTCAACACAAGGTGTTTCATGTTGGCCAATCCGCCGAAGATCTCGACACCGTCATCGCCGGAGTTGTGGATCTGGATGAAGTCGAGGTTGGTTCCCGATCCCACACCCCCGAGGGTCAGGCCGTTGAGATCATCACCAGCCGCCGCCGAGGTAAGGAAGGCGCCTGGGAATTTGATCTGCAGGTAGTTGATGCGGCCGCTGCTGTCGGTCGCTGTGGCCCCACCGTAGCGCGCATCACGACCGGTCGCCGCCGTCACGCCCTCGATCGCGTTCTGGCAGCTTACCGATCCCGCTGCGACTGCGGTATTGCATCCACGGATGGGGGCGCGGCCGAGCACAATCAGTCCGGCCCACTCTCTCGAAGCCGTCGCGGGATTGGCCTGCGAGTTCGTGACGTCGGCAAGCGACGTTATAACAACCGGCGCGTTGCGTGTACCGTTGACGAAAATCTGCGATCCCCGGTTCACCACGATCATGTCCGAAGCCGCGTCGCCATAGAGGGTGACACCAGCATCAATCGTCAGAGTACCAGCAGTCGTGTTCGCGATAGGGTTGGCGGGATCCGCGCCCCGATCCTGCCCGACATCAACGCGGTTGCTGATCTCGTAGATGTTGCCGGCGGTCAGGCGAAGGGATCCGCTAATCGTTCCCGTGAGGATACAGCGGTTCTGGCCGTTCAGGGTGCCTCCCGCAGTGGTTCCCGCAGGACAACCCGGGTTCGGGAACACATTGAAGGACCAACCTGTTGTCCAGTTGGACGACGCCGTTTCGCTCGGCGAGAAAGCGCCGATGTAAGAAACCGCCTGGAAGAACGGGTTCAACGTCGCCGGATTGAGAGCGGACCTCGCGATTTCCGTCGGCCCCGGAAGGAAGCCGGTCAGCGAGTTCGCCGTCGTGGTCGAATTGTTCGTTCCAGCGTTGATATGGCCGAGCGTTGTCGCGTCAGGCTGCGTCGGACAGTCGAACAACATTGAGTCAAATCGGGGCGCGGGGCTCGGGTTCGCCGAGCTCGTCACCGCGCAGACATTCGACCCTGTAACAACGCCATTCACGATACGACCGGACGCGCCCGGAGCGCCGCCTGTATTGTTCAGCACGAGACCCTGCAGGTTCGATCCAGAGGAATTCTGAGGAACACCTATGGTGGTGAGGTTCGACACGATCGGGTTCGTGATCAGGGAGCCGCTCGAGCTCGACACCGTTCTGTTAGACCACTCGAACAAGCGATCGGGGCCGCCCGAACGCCCGGTGACCGACTGGCGAATAAGCAGAAACTGGACGTTGCCCTGCCAGCCTTCGTCTGCATCGAGGCTGTCGTCGAGCGCTCCCGTGATAATCACATTCCGCATGTTCGGAGCGCCGCCGAACACTTCTATCCCGTCGTCACCAGAATTGTGAACCTGCAGGAATTGCAGTGTCGTGGCGGACCCGACGCCGCCGAGGGTGAGACCGTTCAGGTCATCGCCGGCGGCTGCGGACGTTAGGAAAGCCCCAGGATAACGGATCTGGACATAGCGCATCGTGCCGCTGTTGTCCGTCGCCGTTGCCCCGCCATAAAGGGCGTCGCGACCGGTTGCCGCCGCCACCCCTTCGACCGCGTTCTGACAATCCACAGAGCCCTGCGCCACCGCGGTGTTGCATCCGCGGATCGGGGCGCGACCAAGCAGGATCACGCCGCCCCAGAGTCGGTCAGAGGTGTTGGCGTCGGCCGTTCCGAGGATGTCCTCGCGGGCGGTGAACACAACCGGGTTGGTCGCGGTGCCAACCGCGTTGATGCGGCTTCCACGATTGACCACCAGCATGTCAGCCGCGACATCGCCAAACAACGTGACCCCCGGATCGATCGTTAGGGTGGCTGCTTGTCCGCTGCCGAGAGTTCCTGAAGCTCCGAGGTCTCGACCCACATCAACGCGACCGTTCAGGCGATAGACGACGTTGGTCACGAACGGGAGGGTCAGGTTTGTGAGGATTTCACCAGTCACATTGCAGACCGTGAACGAGCCGAGCGCCCCAGCGTTGGTCGTACCCGTCGGGCATGTTGCACCACCCGGCGTGGGAGGCGGAGGAGGTCCGGGAGGCGGACCCGGCGGGGTACCCGGATTAGAGGTCCCCGGCGACGCGATGTCAGACCCCGGGCTGCATGCACCAAGGCCAACCAGAGTGACAAAAAGCCCGGTCAGAAGCGAAGATCCGATTTTCATGAATTCCCCTCACATGCGTGTCGCAGGCACCGAGTGCGCCCAGCCAAGGTCGACAACTTCGCGGGAGGTAGCGCCGCCACGTCTCGGTTTGATGACTGTTGATTATAGTTTTTGTGACATTCGGGCCTTCGCTGCGAAGTGCCGCCGTACATGCCCTTGCCGGAGGTCAGACCCGTCAGGACTGTGATGGGAATGTCACGACCCTGCAGCCCGATGGGGCGCCAAACGGCTCTCAGCCGAGGCTCGGCGCATGGATGACGAGCCACATCGCCCAGATGCCGATCGCGAGGAACGGACCGAATGGAAGCGCTTCGTCCGCGCTGAACCGTCTCGCGACCAGGGTGCGCGCCAGCACGTACAAGAGCCCCGCACCGGAGCCAATCAGGACCACTGCCGGTAACGCACCCCAGCCAAGCCACGCGCCGGCCGCCATGAGCAGTTTCCCGTCCCCTCCGCCAAGGCCATCGCGGCCGCGCCAGTTTCGATACGCCCACGCCAAGAGTGCGAGAACGCCGTAACCTAGCGCCGCCCCGATCGATTTTTCTAGAGCAGCTTCAGGCCCTTCCATCACCGCGAGCAAAAGCCCCACCACCGTCAACCCGAGTGTGATCGGATCTGGAAGGATCAGACGGTCGATATCGATGAGCGATCCCCAGGCGAGCGCAAACGCCAGCACCGCGCCTGGCCCCCATTGCGCCGCAGGGGTCAGCATAACCGCCGACGCCAAGGCCGTCGCCGCGACAGCGACCGCCGCGACCGCTTGCGACCGCGAAAGTTTCAGTGAAGCAAGGGTCCCGCTCAAAACAGGTCCCGGGCGCGTTTGGAACGGTCGTTACCAGAAAAGATAAGGGTCCTTGTCCGCGACGAGAACCGGATGTTCACGAGATTAACTTGCGCTTCGAAGAGCTCGGCGAAAATTGCATCGTCGACTAGCAGTTCGGCGGGCGGCGCGGGCCGAGGCGCGATCTGGAACACGAGAACAGAGTCGCCCTCGATTTCCGCGCCAAGCGTATCCAGATCAATGGGCCCTTCCGACGCTGAAAGCCTGAAACGACTTTCGACATAGAGGGCAAGCCGCTCCAGCGTGTCTCCATCTCCGAGCGGCACCGGAGCGGCCCCACTCATCATGGCAAGCGCGATCTCAGCGTCTTCGGCGTGAATACGGTGGACGACTTCGATTGCCGAGGATGACCCGTTCCAGGTCACGGTGGCGAGCGCGGTCTTTCCCCTGTGCGCGAACGCCGAAGGCGCTAGGAGCGTCGCCACTGTCCCGGCCGCGAACAGCCGGCGAGAGAACCGCGCAGCCGCCCCCCCCTTCACCGCGCTGGTCCGCTCGTGGGAGCGAGCGGAGCGTCCCGCCCGTCCGGCGAGGCCTCGGACTTCGCCTTGAGTTCCACCAGTGACTCCGCCATCTGGTTGCGCTGCTGAGATGTGAACCTGAAGAGTTCCAGTCTGCTCTGTACCGGAACTTGCGGGAACTGGTTGTTCGAGTAGTCCGCGTCCGCGGTTCGGTGTTCCGGATCGAGTTCGATCCTGACGACCTTCTTATCCTCGATGAAGAGTTTCGTGACGTTCTCCGAATTGAGACGCCACACTTCCGCGGGGATCATCGCAGAGCGCTTCGAACCGTCCTCATAGGTGAAACGCAGGGGCAGCGGCGAAACCAGCCCGCCGATATTGGCAAAATCCACAAAATACAAGAACGGGTCTTCCTGCACCGCCCGTTCAAGCGTGCGGCGTTCCTCGACTGATAGCCCTTCAAGGTATGTGGTGTAGTCGTTTCGGTCTTTGTTTGTGACCGCGAATTCGTCGTTCTCGTTGTAGAAGTCTCGCAATTCGGGGTGCCGTTCGAGATAGGTCGGTTCCCCCTCGGCCCGGTTCTCCTGCACCGTTACCGGCTCCGGTTGCTGTTGCTCGCGCAAGAGACGCGCGGCGGGATTGTCGACCTCGGGATCCTTGCTGGAGATGCGGTATTCGCGAACACCGGAGATCGCGACGTCCACATGATCGGTCGTGTAGAACCAGCCGCGCCAGAACCAGTCGAGATCGACACCCGACGCGTCCTCCATGGTGCGGAAGAAATCCGCGGGGGTCGGACGCTTGAACCGCCAGCGCTTGGAGTACTCCCGAAAGGCATGGTCGAACAGGTCACGTCCGAGCACGGTTTCTCGCAGAACCACGAGAGCCGCTGTGGGTTTGGCGTAGGCGTTCGCGCCAAGCTGCGAAATCGACTCTGAGTTGGTCATGATGGGTTGCTGGTCTTCGCTGACCATGTAGTCGACGATTCCGTCCAGCACGTTCACGGGCCCGCCTCGGCCGGGGAATGTTTCCTCCCAGGTCAGCTCGGCCATGCGCTGAAGGAAGGAGTTGATCCCCTCGTCCATCCACGTCCACTGACGTTCGTCGGAATTGACGGTCATGGGGAAGTAGATGTGCCCGATCTCGTGGATGACGACGCCGATGAGGCCGTACTTCGCACGCCTGGTGTAGGTCCGCTCGCCGGTCTTCTTGTCGATCACAGGACGATATCCGTTGAAGGTGATCATCGGATATTCCATCCCCCCGGACTCCCACGTGTTGACCGAAATGGCCGTCGGATAGGGATAGGGGAAGGAGAACTTCGAATAGGCCCCGATCGTGTGGGCGACCGCGTGGGTGGAGTATTTCGACCAGAGCGGTTCCGCCTCGTTCGGATAGAATGACATCGCCATGACATCCTGCCCGTCCGGCTGATCGACCCCCATCGCGTCCCAAATGAACTTGCGCGACGACGCCCAGGCGAAGTCCCGAACATTTGACGCTTTGAACCGCCAGGTCTTGGTTCCGCTCGTCCCCTCCCGCTCGTTGGCGAGCGCCTCTTCAGGCGTGACGATGAACACCGGCGACGTTGCCGACGCCGCTTGCGCCAAACGCGCGCGTTGGATCGGGCTCAGCATTTGCGTCGGGTTCTGGAGCTCACCTGTGGACGCGACAATGTGATCATCCGGCAGCGTCAAGGAGACGTCGAAATCGCCGAACTCGAGTGTGAATTCTCCGCGCCCGATGAATTGCTTGTGCTGCCAGCCGGCGTAGTCCGTGTAAGCGACCAAGCGCGGATGCCACTGCGCCTGAAAGAAGATGTCGGTGTTGGTTTCTTCAAAATGCTCGTAACCCGCGCGCCCTCCGATCACGTTTTGATCTATGATGTTGAAAGCCCACTCGATCTGAAGGCTCTGGGAGCGACCGGGCTCCAGTGGTCGCGGAAGGTCGACCCGCATCATTGTGTCGACGATCGTGTGGGCGAGGCTGCGCCCAGCTCCATCAGCGACCTTGCCGATCTCAAATCCGTGCGTCGTGTCGGCAAGCGCGTGTTCGCGCGCAAGAGCGCCGAGCCCAAGTCGATCGGTGACGGCGCCCGGACGCCCACCGGGTGATGTGGTTTCCGTGCGGCGCGCGATCGAGTCCTGCTTGAATATGTTTTGGTCGAGCTGAAACCAAACATAGCTCAAGGCATGGGGAGAATTGTTCCGGTAGGTGACGATCTGTGATCCGGTTAGCCTCTTGGCGGCCTCGTCGAGGGTCGCCCGGATTTGATAGTCAGCACGTTGTTGCCAATAGCTCTCCCCCGGGGCGCCGGAGGCGGTGCGATAGGTGTTGGGCGTCGGCAAGTCGACTTCCAGCTGCCGGAACTTGTCCTCGAAACTGCCCTTTGTCTGCTTGTTCGCATCCGCATGCGCGGCTCCCGCCATGAACGCGAGCGACGTCAGAATCAGAATCATTGAGCGCATAGGCTTGGCCTTCCCCGTCGACCCGAATGTTCTAGCTGCACGCGAGAACGTCGCACAACTGGCTTCCCGCAACAGTGGATCGCCCGGCGCGAAGGAAAAGAAAGTGGCCGGCGCGGGAGACCCACGCCGGCCAGTCAGAGTTGCACCCGCCGGAAGCACCATCGAGGGACGTCATGGCCCTTCCGGCATGAGACCTGTCTACAAGGGTCATCCTGAACGGGTTTTGAGGAATGCGTTGCCCGCGGTTCAGGAATCGCGACGGGCCATCAGATGGCTGACGCCGCGCGAAGGGCCGCTATCTCACTCTCAGAAAATCCCCATACCTCAAGCGCGACCGCAGGGTCGGACGACGGAGACGGAGGAGGGCCCTGCACGCGGCCTGGGGTGACTGAAAAGCGCGGCGCCGGGGCTGGCTGGGTCACCCCGAACGCCTCGATGAAGGTCTGCCGAGCCGCATTGTGTGGGTGACGCGGCGCCTCTTCCATGGACAAGACCGGTGCGACGCAAGCGTCCGTCCCCTCAAAAACCGTCATCCAGTCGTCACGAGACCGGGTGCGCACCCGCTCAGCGATCAGCGCCGATAGTCCCGGCCAGGCCGCCCGATCCATCCGGCGCGGGAAGTCGCTCTCGGCCAACCCCAGTCCAGCGACGAGCACCGCGTGGAATTGCGGCTCAATCGCACCCACCGCGAGCCACTTGCCGTCGGCGCATTCATAGACATCGTAGAAATGAGCGCCGCCGTCGAGCAGATTCGAATCTCTTTGATCCGTCCAAAGCCCCGCGGCCCGCATCCCATAGAACATGGTCATCAATGACGCCGCCCCGTCAGTCATCGCGCAGTCGACCACCTGACCTCGACCCGAGGCCCGCGCCTGAATGATCCCGGCGCAGACGCCGAATGCGAGATAGAGGGAGCCGCCGCCGAAGTCTCCCACCAGATTGAGCGGAGGCGACGGCGGCGCGCCCGCGCGTCCCATGGCGTGAAGCGCCCCAGTAAGCGCGATGTAGTTGATGTCGTGGCCCGCCATCTGGGACCAGGGGCCGTGCTGCCCCCAACCCGTCATCCGTCCGTAAACGAGCTTTGGATTGCGAGCGAACGCCTGATCGGGCCCGAGAGACAAACGTTCCATGACGCCGGGCCGGAACCCCTCAATCAGCGCGTCGGCTGATGCGATGAGCTGCAGCGCCGCGTCGACGCCTTCGGGCCGCTTGAGATCGAGCGCGACCGCGAGTTTGCCTCGCCCGGCCAGATCCGGCGGCGAAGGGGCACCCTTGCGGTCGATGCGGATCACGTCCGCTCCCATATCAGCGAGCAGCATTCCGCAGAACGGCGCCGGACCAATGCCGGCGAACTCGACTATCCTGACTCCCGCGAGCGGACCGTTCGCCATGATCAGAGTCCCTGCCCGTCATCGATGATGAGTTCGCTTCCGGTGACGAATCTCGACGCGTCCGATGCAAGAAACACCAGCGCCTCGTCGAGGCTGTCAGCGTCCATCGTCCGCCGGCGCGGCATGCGCTCGATCATCTTCTGTCCGCCGGGTGAATGAAGCCACTCCGTATTGAGGTCGGTTTCGATAAAGCCGGGAGAAATGGCGTTGACGTTGACGCCTGCACGCGCCCACTCGCGAGCAAGCACCCTCGTCAGCATCACGACGCCGGACTTTGACGCACAATACGCCGATCCACCCGCGAGCGCTTCACTGGCTGCGAGCGAGGCGATGTTGACGATCCGACCACGCGCGGCGCGCTCTGGCGATTTCAGCATGCGCCTCGCCGCCTCTCGCGAGGCGAGAAACACGGAGCGCACATTCGTCGCCATGACGCTGTCGAAGTCCGCCACAGAAAGTTCGGTCGCGGGACCTGAAGTACCGATCCCAGCATTGTTGATGAGCGTGTCGGCGGGCCCGAATTCCGCCTCGCAACGATCAAATCCCGCCACAACCTGGGCTTCATCGGTGACGTCACATCTCACCGCGAGCGCCCGCCCTCCAGCCCCGGTGATTTCCGACACAAGGTCTGCAAGGCGATCCTCCCGTCGGGCGAACGCGGCGACGCACGCGCCCTCACGGGCGAGCAACGACGCGAATCTGCGTCCAAGTCCGCTCGACGCACCGGTCACCACCGCGACGCGGCCCTGCAATCGCCCTGTCATCACGAAAACTCCTCTATCGGATCAATTCAAAACGGCGGCGGTGAGGTCTCTCAGCAGGGTCCGCACAGCAGCCATTCGCGCACGGGCGTCCGGCCAGACGCCGTTCGCGACAAGCTTGAAGTCAGGCCTGAGCTTCAGATAGCCAGGCTTTTGATGAACGAACGCCACCAGCCCGCCGCCGTCAATGGGGGCGTCGCTTCGGAAGCCGATCACGAGCCCCTTGGGTCCGGCGCTGACCTTGGCAGCCCCCAGTCGCTTGCAGAGGATCTTGACTGCCGTGATGTCGAGAAGCTGCCGGGTTTCCTCCGGCATCGGACCGAAGCGGTCAATGAGTTCGGCTGCGAACGCCTCACGCTCGTCATCCGTCTCAACGTCGGCCAGCCTTCGGTAGAGCGAAAGCCGGGTTGTCAAATCTTCGACATAGGTATCCGGGATGAGCACGGCGGCTCCGATGTCGATCTGGGGAGACCACTCGTCCAAAGGCGCCGTGGCTCCCGACCGCAACGACTTCACCGCGTCCTCCAGCATGGATTGGTAGAGTTCAACCCCGACTTCTCGAACATGGCCCGACTGTTCATCTCCGAGGAGATTGCCGCCACCGCGCATGTCGAGATCCTGGCTTGCGAGCATGAAGCCGCCGCCGAGGCTGTCGAGCGACTGCAGCACCTTGAGCCGCCGATCGGCACCGTCGGTGAGGGTCTGCGCCTCCGGTGTTGTGAGGTAGGCGTAGGCGCGAAGTTTGGCTCGCCCCACCCTTCCCCTTAGCTGATACAACTGCGCGAGACCAAACATGTCCGCGCGGTAGACGATCAAGGTGTTGGCTCTTGGAATGTCGAGGCCGGATTCGACAATCGTGGTCGAGAGGAGCACATCCGCCTGACCGTCGTAGAAAGCGGTCATCGACGCCTCCAAATCAGTGGGGGTCATCTGACCGTGGGCCGTGATGAAACTCACCTCGGGCGCCTGCTCCCTCAGAAATCGCTCCAGCAAAGGCAGGTCTGAGACCCTGGGAGCCACAAAATAGGTTTGCCCGCCGCGGAACCTTTCGCGAAGCAGCGCCTCACGAACCGTCACGGGATCGAATTCGACGACGAAGGTGCGCACGGCCAAGCGATCGACCGGGGGAGTCGCGATGATCGACAGGTCGCGAATGCCGGTGAGCGCCATCTGAAGGGTTCGGGGGATCGGGGTCGCTGAAAGCGTCAGCACATGCACGTCGCGCTTGAGCGTCTTGAGTTGTTCTTTGTGTTTCACGCCGAAACGCTGCTCTTCATCCACAACGACAAGCCCAAGCCGGCTGAAGGAGACTTGGTTCGACAGGAGCGCATGCGTTCCGATTACAAGGTCGCATCGGCCGTCGGCGATTTCAGCCCGCGTATCCGCCGCCTCCTTGGCGGACACGAACCTGGACAATCGGCCGATCCGAATGGGCCACCCTGCGAACCGTTCCGAAAACGTCGCATAGTGTTGCCGGGCAAGGAGCGTTGTCGGCGCAATCACCGCCACCTGAAGGCCGGACATCGCAATCAGAAATGCAGCGCGCAGGGCGACCTCGGTTTTTCCGAAACCCACATCACCGCAAATCAACCGATCCATCGGGCGACCCGACACGAGATCCGCAACGACGTCCTCGATGGCGTTGAGCTGGTCGTCTGTCTCATCATATCGGAACCGCGCGCAGAACTCGCGGAAGACCCCGTCCGCGCCGTCGGTCTTGGGCGCTTGCTTCAGTTCACGCTCCGCAGCGAGCGCGATCAGCTCCTGCGCCATCTCAAGGATCCGTTTGCGAGCACGGGCCTTGCGCCCTTGCCATGCCGCGCCGCCAAGCCGGTCAAGCGCGTCATCGCTGGTTTCAACCCCGTAGCGTGTGACGAGTTCGGCGTTCTCGACGGGGAGGAGGATTTTGTCGCCGCCCGCGTAAACAAGCTCAAGGCAATCGTGCGGCGCGTCGGCGACGGTCACCGTCATCAGCCCCGCGTAGCGACCAACGCCATGATCGACATGCACCACGAGATCCCCAACAGACAGCGCCGTGGCCTCCGCGATCACTGCAGTCGACGACTTCCGGCGCTTTGGGCGTGCGAGTTTGTCGCCGAGGACATCCTGTTCGGTCACCAGAACGATGTCGTCATCCTCAAACCCGTTCTCGATCGCCAACTCGGCGAGGAATACCTGCTCGGCGTCGGACCCGATCGCATCGCGCCAGGAACGGACCCGACGCGGCTGAGCAAGCCCGTGATCCATGAGCACTTCGGACATGCGGTCCGCCGAACCTGCGCTCCACGCCGCGATGAGCACGCGCCGCCCGGTGTCGGCTGCGGCGACGATGTGGGCGACGACGGCACTGAAGGTTTCGCCGCCGCCTCCGATACGCTCCGGTGCGAAATTTCTGCCGCGTCTGGTGCGCGCGAACACGCCGCGTGCGCCCTCTGCCGCAGCGCCGTGGTGAACCGGTATAACCAGATTTTCCGCAAGGCGTTCGCGAAGCGCATCGGGATCGACGAAGAGGAGTTCCGGGGGCAGCACAAGGGGTTGCCGGCCGGCTCCCTCGGCGGCGGACAGTCGCGTCTGGAAATAGTTCTTCGCCTGGTCAAACCGCGCCTGCGCGGCGGCGAGCGCACCGTCCCCGATGATGATCAGAGGAGAGTCGCCCAAGAACTCGATGACGTCGCCGAGCTGATCGTAGAAGAGCGGCAGCCAAAACTCGACACCCTGCCGACGGATCCGCGCACGCGCCGCCTCGTAAGTCGGGTCACCACCAGGCGACCCGAAAGTCGACATGAATCGTGTGCGAAGTCGCGCAAGTCCCGCATCAGAAAAATCGAGTTCGCTGACCGGTCCGAGCGCAAGCTCCTCAAGAGGCTCCGTCGATCGTTGCGTCTCTGGATCAAAACGGCGGATAGACTCAAGCGAGTCACCGAAGAAATCGAGCCGCAGGGGTTCAACATATCCGGGAGGAAACAGGTCGACGATACCGCCTCTGATGGCGAACTCTCCCGGTTCGCGAACCGTCGCGGCGCGGACATAGGCGTTGGAGACAAGGAAACTCATGACTCGGTCGAGCGATATGTCGCCGCCGGCGCGCACAACAAGAGAAGATGCCGCGAAATGAGCTGCTGGAGGTGTTCGCTGAATGAGCGCGGAAGCGGTCGCGACCACGAGCCGCGGGCCGAACGCTCCGCCGGCCAGACGGGTGAGCACGGCGCAGCGCTGCGCCGCGACGAGTGGTGTGGGACTGACCCGGTCGTAGGGAAGACAGTCCCATGCAGGAAGCGTCAGGACCTGAAGCGACGGTGCGAAGAAGCCGGCTGTGGTCGCAGCAATCTGGGACTGCCGCTCGTCCGTCGCAACATACAACACAGTCGATCCCCGGCGCAGGGCCGTCTCGGCTGCGATCCTGACGTCGGCGGGAAACGGTGCTTCGTACAGCGCCGCCGAAGACCGCAGCCCGGCGAGATTTTCATGCACTTTCATCGTGGGATGGATCCAGCGGCCGCGGGGGGGCGGGGAGGCAGGTCCCTTAGCCTGCGTCGGTGGACTTGTTCAACAGCCAGTCGGCGACCGGGAAGCGGCGCAGGCGTTGGATAAGCTCGCCCTCGGGGCCGGGCGGCGGCTCCCCGGCGTCGATGATGCGGGCGTAGACCTCCTGGTCCGGCTGGTCGAGCAGCGCTTCGAATGCATCCACCATTGACGGCGACAGCGCGTCAAGTTCGGTCTGCGCGAACCCGCCCATCAGAAGGTCCATCTCCTTGAACCCCCGCCGAGTCGCGCGAAATTTGAGCCGCTTCAGCCGGATCTGCGCGGCCGTGGGAGCATCGTGCATGAGAAGCCCTTTATTGACGTGTGGACTGCTTTGGCGATAGCGCGCGCCAAGGCAAGCAGGCTACCCTTTACGCTGCAATGAGAGATCCAGCCCTCTTTCCACTCTACGCCGACATCGGGGCGCTGCCCGGCGTCGGGCTGAAGATCAAGCCGTCGCTCGAACGGCTGATCGGCGGCGACAAGGTGCTGGACCTGTTGTTCCATCTGCCGGTGAACTGGATCGACCGCCGCGCGAGATCAACCCTTGCGGACGCCCCGTTTGACGAGATCGCCACGGTCTCCGGCATCGTCGACGCCGTGAATCTCGGGCGGCCGCCGGCCCCGGCCCGGATCCGTATCCGGGATGAAACCGGCTTCATGACGCTGGTCTATTTCAGGGCGAACGCCCAGTGGATGCAGCGGACCTTCAAGATGGGGAAGCCGGTCATGGTCTCCGGCCGCGTGGAAGAGTATCAGGGCGGTCGCCAGATGCTGCACCCCGATCATGTGATCGATCCGGAACGGGAGGGACCACCGCCGGAAGTCGAGCCGGTCTATCCGATGACGGCGGGCATCACCCCGAAGGGGCTGCGCAAATACCTCGCCGCCGCGCTCGACACCCTTTCCGATCTGCCCGAATGGGTCGATCCACATCTTCTGACGAAGAAGGAGTGGCCCGGTTTTCTTGCCGCGCTCAACCTGCTTCACCGGCCCGAAGCCTACGACCCGGACGCCTTCGCACGGGCGCGGGACCGCCTCGCCTACGATGAAGCGCTGGCGCGCGAAGTCGCGATGGAACAGGCGCGACAGGCCCGCGACAGGCGGGCGGCGCCGATCCTTCCCAAGGCGCTGATGATCGAACGAACGATCCTGGAGGCACTGCCTTTCCGACCAACCAAGGGGCAAATGGCGGCGTTCGCCGAGATCAGTTCCGAACTTAACCGCCCCATCCCGATGCGTCGTATGATCCAGGGCGATGTCGGGTCCGGAAAAACGCTTGTCGCCGCGCTCGCGGCGGCGCAGGCGGCCGCCGGCGGCGTGGTGACGGCCGTGATGTCGCCGACAGAAGTGCTGGCTCGACAACAGGTCGAGGCGATGAACCGCTTCCTTGCGCCGGCCGGATACCGCTGCGCATCGCTGACGGGACGGGACAGGGCGTCGGTCCGCGAAGCGACGCTCAAAGACGTGCGGAAGGGCCGGGTTCAGGTTCTGTCTGGGACGCAGGCGCTTTATCAGAGCGATGTCGAACTGCCCGATCTCGGCCTTGTCATCATCGATGAACAACACCGTTTCGGCGTCGCAGACAGGTTGAAACTCTCCTCAAAGGGCGGTTCGCCGCACATGCTGGTGATGAGTGCGACGCCGATCCCCCGCACACTCGCCCTCGCCTTCCACGGCGATCTCGACATCTCGATCATCGCGGACAAGCCCGCCAACCGGCAGGAGGTGACCACCCGCGCCGCGCCCGATACGCGGGTGGAAGAGGTGATGGAAGCGGTGGCCAACGCCGTCCGTCGCGGAGAGCGGGCGTTCTGGATCTGCCCGACGGTCGACGCCGAGGAGTCCGGCGACGCCTCGGCGACACTGCGGCGCGAGCGGTTGGCGGAAGTCGCACCCACCACCGTCGAACTGGTCCACGGCCGGATGTCGCCGGCAGACCGCGACGGAGCGCTGGAGCGTTTTCGCGCCGGAGGGTCAAAAGTCCTCGTGGCGACGACGGTTATCGAAGTTGGGGTCGACGTCCCGGAGGCGACGATCATCGTGATCGAGCGCGCCGACAAGTTCGGCCTCGCACAGCTTCACCAGCTCCGGGGCCGGGTCGGAAGGGGCTCAAAGCCCTCCAGTTGTCTGTTACTCTATCGCGCCCCCCTGACGGACGCCGGCAAGGAACGGCTCGACATTCTGCGCCGGACCACGGACGGGTTCGCCATCGCGGAGGCCGATTTCAACCTGCGCGGCGCGGGGGATCTGCTTGGCCTCCGGCAGTCCGGGGCGCCTGACTTCCGGGTGCTCGATCCCGTCAAGGACATCGATCTCATCGAAGTAGCCCGCAGCGACGCAAAGTCGATCCTGATGGGCGATCCGAGGCTCGCAAGCGACCGGGGCCGCGCCGCGCGCATGGTCCGCGACCTCTACGCCCCGCGGATAACCTCGATGATCGCAGACGCCCGCGAGGACTGAGACAGATCGAGTTGTCCATGACCCGCCCCACCGAAACGAAGGTTGGAAACGGGTTTGGGTCGTGTTTTTTAGACACTCGCGCGCGCCTGTGTCACGCCAGAAATCAGGGAGTTGACGGCGGACGGAACGAAACATCGGACCGAAATGCGGGGATTTTCGCCCTCGCCTTGCGAACCTCATCAAGGTCGAGCGTCGCGCTCACGACGCCGGGATCGCGGCCCGCCTCGGCGATCACTTCGCCCCAGGGCGAAATGATCAGACTATGGCCATAGGTTTCGCGGCCGTCATCATGTCGACCGCCCTGCGCCGGGGCGAGTATGAAGCAGCCCGTTTCGATCGCGCGCGCCCGCAGCAGCACATGCCAATGCGCCTCGCCCGTGGTCCGGGTGAAGGCTGCGGGAACGCAGATGATCTCGGCGCCCGCCTGTGCGAGCGCTCGATAAAGGTGAGGAAATCTGAGATCGTAGCAGATGGTCAGCCCGAGCGCCGCGTCGCCGGCCCTGACCACCACCGCCTCTTCGCCCGGCCGATAGGTCGCCGATTCGCGGTAAGCCTCACCGCCGCCAAGATCGACGTCGAACATATGAATCTTGTCATAGCGCGCGACCACAGCACCATCGGGTGCGATGAGGAAGCTGCGGTTTGCAAGACGCCCCTCGCCCGTATCGATCGGCAGCGATCCGATCAGAAGTTGGACGCGCAATTCCGCGGCGAGGTCCCGAAAGACGGCGAGCGCCACGTCGCGGTCCTCTGTGCGCACTTCGGCGCGGGCCTTCGAAGACTCGCGTTCGATCAGCGAAGTCATCTCCGGGGTGGCGATGAGGTCGGCCCCCACCGCCGCGGTCCGGATGAGGGGGACCGCGTGGTCGAGGCTCGCTTTGACGGTGTTGGACGACCGCAGCTGCACGCAGGCGACCCTGATGCGGTTCATGAGCGACCCTCCCTCGCGGTGCGAGGATCTGCCCTGGCGATCTCGGTCGTGGAGTGCGGCTGCGAACCTCCAGTCGACCCGCCCTGATCGACGCCCTTTGACGCCAGCAGATCGCCAAGCGCCTCAACCCAATGGTGGTAATAGTCCGCACCCGATGGGTCGGCATGCGGATCGTGCAGCCGCGCGGACAACGCCGCCGCCCACTCAGACCAGGTGAACAGGCCCCGTTCGTGGAGCGCGAGCGTCATCGCGAAGGCTCGCGCCTCCCAGGGTTCGCGGAACACACGATCGGTCGAGGGCGCAGACACCTCGGGCGCGCTCGTCATGGTGCCGGCTCCAGATAGCTCTCCCAGGCGTCAACGGTCACGCTGCTGTTGGGGTCCGCGTCGGCGCCCCAAAGGTCGCGGGCAGCGAACCGGACCGTGTAGAGCGGCTGAGGGGCCTCGCCGTTTCCGGCGGCGTTTGCATCCGGGAAAACGTGAAAGCCGTGCTGTGCGATGACGACGCCGGCGCGTCCGCGGACATATCGAGGGAGACGGGTGTGCCCGCGCGGGTTCATCACGCGGGCGATCACGCGTTGGCCGATGGCGTAGGCCGGAGCTGGCGCGGGAGCCTGGGCTGGCGTTCTGGCGGTCGGGCCGCCGCGGCGAAGGACGGCGGCGATATCGGCCGGGGCGACCCTGCCGGGGTGAGCGCTCGCAGGCGCAGCGGGCGCACCGCGATCGAGGTCTTCGAGCGTTAGAAGGTCACGCTCGTGCATCAGCCGCTCAAGGCCCGCCAACCAGATCTCATAATAGCTGCTCGCCAGATAGCGCGCGGGCGGAAGGCTCTCGCGCGCGAAGCGCGACTGGTCGATGTTCCAGCGTCCAACAGGCGACATTGCGAGCGTGAGCGCGAAGACGCGGCGCTCCCATTCGGAGTGAAACACCGGCGTCTCGGGCTCGGGGTGCGACGGATCGACGACCACCGGGCCGAACCCCATCATCCCGCCAAGATCCTGCGCCCCGTTCATGCGGACGCCGCGGCGGGGTCACGGGCGAGGCCCGCTCCAATCATGCTGTCGCGTGTGACGAGGGCGGCGAGGGCTTCCTCGGTCAAGTCCTCGGTTCCGGACGGCCTGCGAGGGATGACGAGATAGCGAATCTCGGCGGTCGAGTCCCAGACGCGGATCTCCACGGTGTCGTCGAGGTGGACCCCGAACTCGCGCAGGACCGCCCGCGGCTCGATCACGGCGCGTGAACGGTAAGGCGGGGACTTGTACCAGACAGGAGGCAGGCCGAGCAACGGCCAAGGATAGCAGGAGCAAAGCGTGCACACGACGAGGTTGTGGACCGCGGCGGTGTTCTCGACGGCGACCATGTGCTCGCCCTGGCGTCCCTCATAGCCGAGTTCCGCGATGGCCTTTGAGGCGTCGAGCCGCAGCCGCTCGAGAAAGGCGGGATCGGTCCACGCCCGGGCGACGACGCGCGCGCCGTTCTGCGGCCCGACGCGATGCTCGTAGGTGTCGATGAAGACGTCGAGCGCGGCTGGATCGACATAGCCCTTGGCGACGAGGAGCGCTTCGATCGACTTGACGCGGGCCTCGATGGCCGTCGGCGCTGCGTCATGCGTGTGGCCGTGCGGGGCATGACCAGGCGGGGCGTGGCCGTGGTCGCCGTGCGCAGGGTCGTGGTCGTGGTCGTGATCACTCGCGGACATCGGTTCTCCCGGACCCCAGGGGCCGCAGCGCAGGCGGGCAGCGCCGACACTGGCGCCTCATCCGGCGCGGGTCCAGTCGTCGGGGGCGAGCCTATCAGATCATGTTGCTTATTACTGACCAGTCAGTTATATATCTTATATGTCACCTCGCCCGCCACCCGTGAGACGCGCCGGTCGGGACGCCGCACCCGCCTGGCGTCGGCGGGCTGAGGCGCGGCCTGAGGAAATCCTCGAAGCTGCGCTGCAGGAGTTTGAAACAAGGGGGTTCGACGCCGCCCGCATGGAGGATATCGCGGCGCGCGCGCGACTCTCGAAGGCCGGCGTCTACCTCTATTTCAACAGCAAGGAGGCGCTGCTGCGCGAGCTGATCGTCAGCCGGGTCGCACCCGTCGCGATGGCGGCGGAGCGGCTCGCGGCGGCGGGACAGGCCGACCCTGGGCAGGCGCTGCGGATGGTCTATGAGCTGGCGTCCGAGCGGCTGAGCGACCCGCACGTCTTCGCCGTGCCGAGACTCGTGCTGTCGATTTCGAATCGCTTTCCAGAGATCGCAGACCTCTACCGCACGGAAGTCATCAACCGGATGCGCACGGCGATCGGTTCGCTCGTGGCGGCCGGTGCGCAGACCGGCGTGTTTCGCGTCGTCCCGGTGGATGTGGCAATGCGGCTGATCGCTGGTCCGGTGCTGTTTGAGATGATCAAGCGGCACGCCTTTCGGGATCCTCCACCCGACGACCTGAAGGAGCAAATGACGTTGCAGTTCGACCTCTTGATGATCGCGCTCGCCCCTGAGCGGCCGACATGACCCGCCGCCCCGGTTTCACGGGCGTCGTCGCGACCAGCGCCATCGCCCTCGCGCTGATGTTGGTGTCATCGGGCTGCTCAACCCCTGAACCCGCTGAAGACGTGTTCACCGGATATGGGGAGGTGCGGTACGTCTATATCGCGGCCGAAGACGCTGGGCGCATTCTGGACATTTCGGTGATCGAGGGCGACGAGGTGTCGAAGGGCGACCTCGTCCTCCGGCTCGATCCGACCCGAACGCTGATCAGCGCGGAGGGCGCAGAGGCAGCCGCGGCGGCGGCCCGGGGCCGAACGGATGCAGGCGGCGCGCTCGATCAGGCCCTCGCCCGCGCTGAAGCGGACGCGCTCGCGGCAAGACAGGCGCTTCGGCGAACGCAGAAACTGTTCGCGGACGGATTTGTTGCTCAGGCGCGGCTCGACGCTGACCTCGCGCGGTCACGAGCGGCCGACGCGCTGGTGGAACAGACGCGCTCCGAGCGAGACGCCGCCCGAAGCGAGGCGCGAACGGCCCTCGCCGCGGCGAGCCTGTGGAATGAGCGGGTGGCGGACGCCGACATCACCGCCCCGGCCGCCGGGACTGTGGACAGAGTGTATCGGCGGGTCGGAGAAGTCGTCGCAGCGGGTGAACCGCTTGCGGCGCTGTCGACACCCGAAGGGATGCGGGTCCGGTTTTTTGTTCCCGAGACGGAACTGGTGAGAATCGCTGTCGGCGGCGCGGTGTCGATCACGCGCGATGGCGGATCCGGCCCGATCGATGGGCGGATCAGCTACATTGCGAACGAACCACAATTCACGCCTCCGGTGATCTACAGCGACGAAGAGCGCTCGAAACTCGTCTTTCTGGTGGAAGCGACTCCAGAGCCCAATTCCGGCATCCGCGCCGGCGCGCCCGTGGATGTTAGGCTGCCGCGATGACCGCTCCCCTGGTCATCGACGTCGAGGGATTGACCAAAATCTATGGGGGGCGGCGGGTCGTTGACGATGTGACGCTGAAGGTGCCCAAGGGGTCGATCTACGGCTTCATCGGCCCCAACGGGTCCGGCAAGACCACAACCATCCGCATGGTGTGCGGTCTGCTGAAACCGGATCACGGACGAGGAACCTGTCTCGGCTATGACGTGCTGAGGCAGTCCGCGCAGATCAAGGCGCGCGTCGGCTATATGACGCAGAAATTCTCGCTGTACGCCGACCTTTCGATCCGGGAAAACCTCGAAGTCATTGCGCGGCTCTATCAGCTTGACCGCCGCAAGGCCCGCATCGACGACGCGCTGGAGTATCTCGGCCTCGCCGCCCGCGAGAAGCAGCTTGCAGGCAACCTGTCGGGCGGCTGGAAACAGCGGTTGGCGCTTGCCGCCTGCATGATCCACGAACCGGAACTGCTGCTCCTCGATGAACCGACCGCAGGCGTCGACCCGAAGGCGCGTCGAGATTTCTGGGACCAGATCCGCAGGTTCGCGAAGTCCGGCGTGACGACGCTGGTCTCCACCCACTACATGGATGAAGCGGTTCAGTGCGACTCGATCGCCTTCATTTCGTTCGGCCGCAAGCTGATCGACGCACCGACGGTCGACATCCCCGAACAGGTGGGACTCGCGGTGCAATGTGTGACCGGACCTGACCTGGCGGCGATCGGCGACGCCCTTGAGGGCGCACGCGGCGTCGCGTTCATCGCCCGTTTCGGCGCGGAGCTGCATGTCTGCGGGGAAGCCGCGGGCGATCTTGCGAGCGCCATCCGATCGCTCCCTCCGGCGTTGCAGGCCCGATCGACGCCAATCCCAGCAGGGCTGGAGGAGGCGTTCATCCACCTTATGGCCGGCTCAACGGACAATTTCGAGTGATGCGACGCAACGCAGGCTTCTCAACGGCGCGCGTCGCCGCGGTGTTCTTCAAGGAACTCGTGCAGATGCGGCGCGACCGGCTAACCTTCGCGATCATGATCGGCATGCCGGTGATGCAGCTGATCCTGTTCGGGTACGCAATCAACACCGACCCCAGACACCTGCCGACGATCATTGAACGCCGGGAGGACGGCCCGATCACGCGCAGCCTGATCGCCGGGCTGGAGGCGTCGAGCTATTTCGATTTCGTCGGCGCCGTCGACAGTGCTGAGGCGGCGGACGCCGCCCTGAAGTCCGGCGAGGCGAGCTTCGTGATCACCATTCCCGAGGGGTTCGAGGAGCGGCTTGTGCGCAGCGAACGCCCGCAACTCCTCATCTCCGCGGACGCCTCGGACCCGGTTTCCGCCGCAGGTCCAGTGGGAGCGCTGAGCGAGATCGCCGCACGCGCCCTGCGGCCGCATTTCGAGGGCGCGCTCGCCCCGCTCGCGGCGCGTCCGCCCCCCTTCGAGGTTATTGTTCACCGGCTCTACAATCCGACGGGAAAGACTGCGTTCAATATCGTGCCCGGACTGCTCGGGGTGATCCTGACCATGACCATGGTGATGATCACGTCAATCGCACTGACGCGAGAAACGGAACGCGGCACGATGGAGACGCTGCTCTCGACCCCGCTGCAGCCGATCGAGATCATGATCGGAAAGACGACGCCTTATGTGCTGGTGGGAGTGTTCCAGACCACGCTGGTTCTCGCCGCGGCGGCACTGCTGTTCGGGATACCCTTCCGCGGCTCCTTGATCGCGTTTGTCACAGGCACAACCGTGTTCATCGCCGCAAATCTTATGCTGGGCTATCTGATCTCGACCATCGTTCGCACGCAGATGCAGGCGATGCAGATGACGTTCTTCGTGTTTCTGCCGTCATTGTTGCTGTCGGGCTTCATGTTTCCGTTCGCGGCGATGCCGAGCTGGGCGCAGACGATCGGCGACATGCTCCCGCTGACCCACTTTCTGAGGATCGTGCGTGCGGTAATCCTAAAGGGGGCGAACCTCGCGGAGATCGGTGAGGATCTGATGATGCTGCTGGTAATCCTCGGCGTGTTCACGACGGCGGCCCTGCTCCGCTTCCGTCGAACGATCGACTGAAGCGGAGGCAAGATGGTGGGCGGTGACGGGATCGAACCGCCGACCTACTGGGTGTAAACCAGCCGCTCTGCCAGCTGAGCTAACCGCCCCGACGGACCATTCGGACACTGATCTGAAGCCGCCGCTCGGGATAGCAGACCGCAAACTCGGCGCAAACCTCGCTCTGGAAGCCGCCGCCGCTAATGCGGCAGCGGCGCTTCCCCCTCCGCGGGCCGGCCGCCGCGCCCAAGCTCCGCCCGGTGCTCGGCCTCGTCCGTCTCGGTCCAGGAAATCGGGCTGAGCGGCAGGGTGAGCGCACGCGCCAGAACCTGATCAACTGTCGCGACCGGTATGATGGTGAGCCCCTTCGTCACAGCCTCCGGCAGATCGACGAGATCCTTCTCGTTCTCTTCAGGGATGAGCACGGTCTTGATCCCGCCGCGAAGCGCCGCGAGCAGTTTTTCCTTCAGCCCGCCGATCGGCAGAACCCGCCCCCGCAGCGTCACCTCGCCGGTCATCGCGACATCCTTGGCGACGGGAATGCCCGTGAGCAGGGAGACGATGGCGGTCGTCATCGCGATCCCAGCCGAGGGGCCGTCCTTGGGGGTTGCTCCTTCCGGGACGTGGACATGGATGTCGATCGTGTCGAAGGACGGCGGCCGGATGCCGAGCGCCGCGGCACGCGACCGGACAAGACTGCTCGCCGCCGAGATCGATTCCTTCATCACGTCGCGCAGGTTGCCGGTGACGGTCATACGGCCGCGACCCGCCATCCGCGCCGCCTCGATCGTGAGGAGGTCACCGCCGACTTCGGTCCAGGCGAGCCCGGTGACGACGCCGACCTGGTCCTCGCGGTCGGCGACCCCGTAGCGGAATTTGCGGACGCCCGCGTAGGTGGAAAGATTGTCCGCCGACACGACGACGTGTTCCGCCTGCTTAAGCTCGATCTCACGCACCGCCTTGCGGGCGAGTTTGGCGAGCTCTCGTTCGAGCGACCGCACACCGCTTTCCCGCGTGAAATAGCGGATGAGGTCGCGGATGGCGGAATCCTCAACCGTCCACTCGCCTTCGCGGATGCCGTGGTTTTCGATGATCTTCGGCATCAGATGGCGCTTGGCGATCTCGACCTTCTCATCCTCGGTGTAGCCCTCGATCCGAATGATCTCCATGCGATCAAGCAGCGGCTGCGGCATGTTGAGCGAATTCGCCGTGGTGATGAACATCACGCTCGAAAGGTCGTAGTCCACCTCAAGATAGTGGTCATTGAAGGTCGCGTTCTGCTCCGGGTCGAGGACTTCCAGCAGCGCCGACGAGGGGTCGCCGCGATAGTCCATGCCGAGCTTGTCGATCTCGTCCAGCAGGAAGAGCGGATTGCCTGACTTCGCCTTCTTCATGGACTGGATCACCCGCCCGGGCATCGAGCCGATATAGGTGCGCCGGTGCCCGCGAATCTCAGCCTCGTCGCGGACGCCGCCGAGAGAGACGCGAACAAAGTCCCGCCCGGTCGCGCGCGCGATCGACTTGCCGAGCGAGGTCTTGCCGACGCCCGGAGGCCCGACGAGGCAAAGGATGGGTCCGCGAACCTTTTCGGTGCGCGTCTGCACGGCGAGATATTCGAGAATGCGCTCCTTCACCTTCTCAAGACCGTAATGGTCGGCGTCGAGCACCTCCTGCGCGTGCCGCAAATCGCGCACGACCTCGCGATGGCGACTCCACGGCAGGGAGACGAGCCAGTCGATATAGTTCCGCACGACAGTCGACTCGGCCGACATAGGGCTCATCTGCCGCAGCTTTTTCAGCTCCTGCTCGGCCTTGGCGCGCGCCTCGTCGGACATCGGCGTCTTGGCGATCTTGTCCTCGAGATCGGACACCTCGTCGCGCTCCTGCTCGTTGTCGCCGAGCTCGCGCTGGATCGCTTTCATCTGCTCGTTGAGGTAGTATTCCCTTTGCGTCTTCTCCATCTGGCGTTTGACGCGGTTGCGGATCTTGCGCTCCATCTGGAGCATGCCGATCTCGCCTTCCATGAGCTGGTAGACGCGCTCGAGCCGTTCGACGACCTCAATGATCTCGAGCAGTTGCTGCTTGTCGTCGAGCTTGATCGACAACTGCGCGGCGACGGCGTCCGACAGGCGGCCGGGCTCAGTGATCGCGCTCACGGTCGCCACCATCTCGGACGGTATCTTGCGGTTGAGCTTCACATAGCCTTCGAACTGTTCGACCACGGCCCGGACAAGCGCGGCGGACTCCGCCTCATCGCCTTCGTTCTCTTCGAGCCGCTCGAACTGGGCGGCGTAATAATCCCCCCGGTCGATGAGTTTCTCCAGGCGGGCCCGGGTCTTGCCCTCCACCAGAACCTTCACGGTTCCATCGGGCAGTTTGAGGAGTTGCAGGATCGAGGCGATCACACCGACGGAATAGAGATCCTCCTCGGACGGGTTGTCGACCCCCGCCTCACGCTGAGCGACAAGGAGAATCTCGCCGCCAACCTTCTCCACCTCCTCCAGCGCGCGAACGGACTTGTCACGGCCGACGAACAGCGGCGCGACCATCCGCGGAAACACGACAATGTCGCGAAGGGGCAGGACGGGGAGGACGTTGGTCATGTTCTTTCTCCTCTTGCACGCCGGTCGGAAGAAGACTCGCAACCGATCGTGGCGAGTTCCGCAGCCAACGGGAAGCAGAATTTCGCTTAACGGGAATTTGGAGCGCGCCGCGCCCCGCTTCAAGCGCAGGGCGCGAAGCTAACAGGAAAACAGCAGTCGAGAGGAGATCAGGACGCCTCGCCCGCGCCGCGAGCATCCTGCGCATGGACGTACAGAGGCTTGGCGCGCCCCTCGACGACCTCGGCGTTGATCGCGACATCCCGCACGCCGCGCAGCGTAGGCAATTCAAACATGGTGTCGAGCAGGATCGCTTCCATGATCGAGCGCAGCCCCCGCGCACCGGTCTTGCGTTGGATGGCCTTGCGGGCGATCGCGACCAGCGCGTCCTGGGTGAAGGTCAGGCTGACATTCTCCATCTCGAACAGCCGCTGATACTGCTTCATCAGCGCATTCTTCGGCTCGGTCAGGATTTGCACGAGGGCCTTTTCGTCGAGATCCTCAAGCGTGGCCAGCACGGGAAGGCGGCCAATGAACTCCGGGATCAGGCCGAATTTCACAAGATCCTCCGGCTCGACCTTGCTCAAAACTTCGCCGGTGCGCCGGTCCTCAGGATCGGTGACGTCGCCGCCAAATCCGATGGTGGTGCCGCGACTGCGGTCGGAAATCAGCTTTTCGAGCCCTGCGAAGGCGCCGCCGCAAATGAAGAGCATGTTGGTGGTGTCGACCTGCAGGAATTCCTGCTGAGGGTGCTTGCGTCCGCCCTGCGGCGGAACACTGGCGACCGTGCCCTCCATGATCTTGAGGAGCGCCTGCTGCACGCCCTCCCCCGAGACGTCACGGGTGATCGACGGGTTGTCCGACTTGCGGGAGATCTTGTCGATCTCGTCGATGTAGACGATGCCGCGCTGCGCCCGTTCGACGTTGTAGTCGGCCGACTGGAGGAGTTTGAGGATGATGTTTTCCACGTCCTCGCCGACATAACCAGCCTCGGTGAGCGTGGTCGCGTCCGCCATGGTGAACGGCACGTCGATAATCCGAGCGAGTGTCTGGGCGAGCAGCGTCTTGCCGCAGCCGGTCGGCCCGATCAGCAGGATGTTCGACTTCGAAAGCTCGACATCCGAACTCTTCGATGCGTGATTGATGCGTTTGTAATGGTTGTGCACGGCGACGGAGAGGATCCGCTTCGCCTTCTTCTGCCCGATCACGTAATCGTCGAGAACTTCACAGATTTCCTTGGGCGAAGGCACCCCGTCGCTCGATTTCACGAGCGCCGACTTGTTCTCCTCGCGGATGATGTCCATGCAGAGTTCGACGCATTCATCACAGATGAACACGGTCGGTCCCGCGATCAGCTTCTTCACCTCATGCTGGCTCTTTCCGCAGAAGGAGCAGTAAAGGGTGTTCTTGCTGTCACCGGCTGGCGGGGGCTTGTTCATCGACACCTCGATACACTCGTGCGGTAGCGCCTCACGCCAACAACATGGGGCCGCGGAACCTCCGAACCTAGATTCGATAAGTTTCCGAACGGTTCAGACTCAATTCGACCATAGCAAGCGGCGGGCCGCAAGCCGAAGTATGCATAGCGCGGGCCGACGCTATTCGGGGGGCGCCGCCCGCTTTTCGAACACGCGGTCGATGATCCCGAAGGCCTGCGACTCCTCGGCGGTCATGATCGTATCGCGGTCAAGCGCCTTCTCGATCGCCTCTATTTTCTGCCCGGTGTGGCGGACATAGATCTCGTTAAGCCGCTGCTTCACCTCGAGCATGTCCTGGGCGTGGCGTTCGATGTCAGAGGCGACGCCGCGGAAGCCGCCAGAGGGCTGATGGACGAGGATGCGCGAGTTCGGCGTCGCGAAGCGCATGCCCTTCTCCCCGGCCGCGAGCAGGAGCGCGCCCATGGACGCCGCCATGCCGATGCACGTTGTCGACACCGGGCTGCGGATGTACTGCATCGTGTCATAGATCGCGAGGCCCGACGACACGACGCCGCCCGGCGAGTTGATGTACATCGCGATTTCCTTGCGCGGGTTCTCGGATTCAAGGAACAGCAATTGCGCCGTGACCAGGCTGGCGATGCCATCCTCGATGGGGCCCGTGACGAAAATGATGCGGTCTTTCAGCAGACGCGAGAAAATGTCGTAGGCGCGCTCGCCGCGGCTGGTCTGCTCCACGACCATAGGAACGAGGTTCATGGCCCGTGTGCTGTGATCGTCCATCGCGTGCGCTCTTTCATGGCTCAAGGGTCGCCGACTCGGCCGGCTCATGCGGTTTATATCCGAACGCACCGACGCAAACACAAGGGCGGAACCAACAACGCCCTTGCAAAGCGCCGTGCGCACGCGCGAGGAAGCCGCGCTTTCGGTCCCCCGAACTGACACCGAACGGACGCCGATCTGGCGCCGATCAGCCCAAGCCTCGGCCCGAACGCCGTCCGCCCGCCTGGCTTGAAGGCTGAACCGTAGTCGGTCTCAGTCGTCGCTGATTTCGGCGAACAACTCTTCCCGGGTGATCTTCTTCTCGGTCACCTTCGCCTTGGCGAGGATGTAGTCGACCACCTTCTCCTCGTAGATCGGCGCGCGCAGCTGCGCCATCGCGCCCGGGTTCTCACGATAGAAATCGATGACGAGCTTCTGCTGGCCGGGATAGCGCGACGCCTCGCGCCGCAGCGCCTCGGCGACCTCGTCGCCCGTGATCTCGATTTCCGCGCGGCGCCCGATCTCGGCGAGCACAAGCCCCAGACGCACCCGCCGCTGGGCGATCTTGGTGTATTCGTCCTTGAGTTCGTCCTCGGACTTGCCGGCGTCTTCCTCCGACAGTCGCCCCTGCTTTCGTTCTTCCTCGATCTGGCTCCAGATCTGTCCGAACTCCGCATCGACCATGCGCTGGGGCAAGTCGAAGGCATGGCGTTCGTCCAGCGCATCGAGAAGGACGCGTTTCACATGTTGGCGCGAAGCCTGGGAGGTTTCCGATTCGAGGTCGCGCTGAATCGCGCGCTTGAGCGCGTCGAGCCCTTCAAGACCGAGGCTCTTCGCGAACTCGTCATCCGGTTCGGGGGTTTTCGGAGCCTGCACTTCCGACACCTTGACGTCGAACGCCGCCGGCTTTCCGGCGAGCGTGTCCACGGGATAGTCTTCCGGAAAGCTGACATTGACGGTGAGTTCGTCGCCGGCCTTCACGCCGATGAGCTGATCCTCGAAACCGGGAATGAAGCGGCCATCCCCGAGCACCAGCGTCTGGCCCTCGGCAGATCCGCCGTCGAACGCCTCACCGTCGATCTTGCCGACGAAATCGATCACCACCGCATCGCCCTTGCGGGCTTTCGCGGTCTTGCCGCGCGCCTCGAAGCGCTTGTTGTTTTCAGCGAGGCGGGACAGCGCCTCCTGGACGTGGGCGTCGGTGGTCTCCGCGATCACGCGCTCGATCGACAGCTCGGCGACATCTGCGGGCTCGAACTCCGGCATCACCTCGACATGCATATGGAATTCGAGGTCGACCTCGCCCGCGACCACCTTGTCCGCGGGCGAGTCCAGGTGAATGCTCGGCTGCGCCGCCGGCCGAAGGGAGAAATCGCTGAGCGCCTTCTGGGACGTCTCCTGCACCGTCTCCTCGACGATCTCACCCATGAGGGAGCGGCCGAACATCTTGCGGATGTGAGCGGTCGGAACCTTTCCGGGGCGGAATCCCTTCAGCTGGACCTTCGGCTGGATTTCGCTGATCTTGCTTGCAAGCTTCGCCGCGAGTTCGCTCGCGGGCACGGAGACCTTGTACTCCCGTGCCAGACCTTGCGACTTCGTCTCTGTGACGTTCATCACCGAACCTCGGTTGTCGTGGTGGGCGCGCCACATGCGTCGGCAGTCCGGCGGCGGAACAGCGACGGCGCGAAACAAGCGAGCCCTATGTCATACGGATAAACCGCTGTCCATCAGGTTCGCGCCCGGCGCAAACCCGCCTGATTTGGTGCGGGTGAAGGGACTCGAACCCCCACGGGTTACCCCGGCGGCACCTAAAGCCGCTGCGTCTACCAGTTCCGCCACACCCGCATCAGGCCGACGCGAGGTGATTAGCGCGGCGCGGCCATGTCATACAAGTCGCCCAGGAGGACGCTGGCGAGGTCGGGACGCGTTAAGCTCGCGCAGCACCTGCGGGAAGATCCGTTCGAGATCCTCGGCGATCAGTCCGGGCCCGAACCTCAGCGCCGCATCGCCATGAATCCACGCCGCCGCGCAGGCAGCGTCGAAGGCGGAGCAGCCTTGCGCCCGAAGACCGGCGACGGCGCCCGCGAGCACATCCCCCGAACCGGCAGTCGCGAGGAAGGGGCTTGCATGCACGTTGACGACCGCCCGGCCGTCGGGATGCGCGATGACGGTATCCGGCCCCTTCAGAAGGACGACGCAACCGGTGTCCCGAGCCGCGGCCCTGACCGCCTCGATCTTGTTGGCCGCCCTCGCGAGCGCGCCGGGGAACAGCCGCTCGAACTCCCCTGTGTGTGGCGTCAGGATCACTTCAGCGCCAGGCTGGGGGCGAAGCAGCCCCGGCTCTCCCGCGAAAACGGTCAATGCATCGGCGTCGAGCACCAGCGACCTGCCCGCGGCGATAAGCGCTTCGACGTGCTGCCGGGTCTGTTGCGTGACGCCATTTGCCGGCCCGACCACAACGACATCCGCGTCCCTGGTCTTGCCCAAGAGGTCCGCCACGTCCGCCACCTGCGCGGTCATGACCGCGGTCGACTGCGATGCGGCGGCCAGAAGTCCCGAGGGCGGACAGAGCAAGGTGACGAGTCCGGCGCCGATCCGGAGCCCCGCCCGGGCGGCGAGACGCGCCGCCCCGGTGGCCGCAAGTCCGCCCGACAGCACGAACATCCGTCCGCGCCTGTGTTTGTGGGTCAGATCATCCGGCCAGGGAAACGCCTTCGCCCACAGCTCCGTCCCATTGCGCCAGCACGCCGCGCCCGCGCGCTCCATGAATTCGAGCGGCACGCCTATGTCGGCGACGACCACCTCGCCGCAGCGCCGCGACGCGGGGGCCAGCAGGTGGACGGGTTTGAGGGCTGTGAAGGTGACGGTGACCTCGGCGCTGATGCTCACGCCTCCGATGTCGCCACGGTCTCCCGAAAGACCTGAAGGAATATCGAGGCTGAAGACGGATGCGCCCGCGTCATTAACGGCGGCGACGATCGCGGCCGTCTCCCCTGATAGCGGTCGCAACAGGCCGATCCCGAAGAGCGCGTCAACAACGACTTCCCCGGCCGAAGGCCTAAAGGCCGCAAGAGGCGAAACGGCGTCGCCCCACATTGCGCGCATTGAGGCTGCGTCACCTTCCTTCTGATCGACAACGCCCGGGCAAACGAACACGCGGACGCCGCACCCCGCCTCGCGCAGCAGCCGCGCGACGACGAAGCCGTCGCCGCCATTCCCGCCCGGACCGCACAACACGACGACAGGACGCTCGGGAAAGCGCGCCTGGAGCACGTCCGCAGCGGACCGCCCCGCCCGCTCCATGAGATCGAGGCCCGTGACGCCGCCCGCCATCGCCAGCGCCTCCGCGGCGCGCATCTGCGTGCTCGTGAGAACGGGCGCGATCACACGACCCTCTCAAATGGCATCAATCGGCCCTTCCGAACCGCGCTCAGCGACCCTCAGCCTCCCGCCGACGCGCTCGAGGCGCGTGATGGAGGCGTGGCCGGGGCGAAACACAAGGACGCGGTCGTCGCCGTCGAGCGCGCCGACGACGGCGTTGATGGCCACGAAATGACTGAAGATCGCCGCGCCGTCCGGCGCCGCGGCCACCGCCTCGACGACCGCATTCCGCCAAGCCGGAAAGGGATCGCCGATCTCGCCCCATGTCCCGGTCATCGCCTGCCGCAACCAGCTCGCCCGGTCGACCACGCCCGGCGGCGCGACGATCTCGCCGACGGCGGGTTGCACGATGGCGGACGCGCCGGCCGAAGCCTCGAAGGCGGCGGCGGTCTCGCGGCAACGCGCAAGCGGCGAGGTCCAGGCCGCTCGCGCGCCCAGACCCGACAGGCGTTCCGCGGCGGCGACCGCTTGCCGCCCCCCTCGCTCACTGAGGCCCGGATCGGGATGCTCGCTCCAGCTCGACGCCGGTTCCCCATGACGTATGAGAAAGATCATCACCGCATCCTCGCCGACTGTCCGCGTTGTCTAGACCACTCTCCATCCGCAACCAAACGAAGCCGGTGCGCATTTTTTGTGCGAAACTGATCAATTACTGGGCGCCAGTCGCGCAAGTGCACCGCCACGCCCGCTGGCTGACTCCCCTCGCCGAACGCCTTCGCGCATAAGCCCTTGAGATCGTCGCATGGGCGAGTCAGGGTGCCGGCGCGAGGACATTGTTGCGCAAGGGGTTGCCCGGAAAGGGCATTGCGCGGGAGGCGGGCATGAAAAAGATCGAGGCGATCATCAAGACGTTCAAACTCGACGACGTCAAAGAGGCGCTGCAAGCCGCAGGCGTCCAGGGGATGACCGTGACCGAAGCCAAGGGGTTCGGCCGCCAGCGCGGCCACACGGAGCTTTATCGCGGGGCGGAGTACATCGTCGACTTCCTGCCCAAGCTGAAGATCGAGTGCGTGGTCAGTGACGCTCAGCTGGACAGCGCGGTCGCCGCCATCCAGAAGGCGGCGCAGACCGGCAAGATCGGGGACGGGAAGATTTTCGTGTCCGAGATTGCCCAGGTCATTCGCATCCGCACCGGGGAAAGCGGCGAACAGGCGATCTGAGGCGCCCCATCAATCACCAGGGACCCCGGCGGCCGGCTCGCCCGGGTCTTCTTCTTGTCCCAACCGGCCACTCATGGAGGGAACGACCCGTGTCCGACGAAATTTTGAAGATGATCAAGGACAAGGACGTGCAGTACGTCGACCTGCGCTTCACAGACATGCGCGGCAAGATGCAGCATGTGACGTTCGACCCTTCCATGATCGACGCAGACATATTCGTCGACGGCACGATGTTCGACGGGTCATCAATCGCCGGCTGGAAGGCGATCAACGAGTCCGACATGGTGCTGATGCCGGATCCCGATGGCGCGCACATCGATCCGTTCTTCCAGCAGACCACGCTCGCCCTGTTCTGCGACGTGCTCGAGCCGGGGACCATGCAGCCCTACAACCGTTGCCCGCGGGGAATCGCGAAGAAAGCCGAGGCGCATCTCAAGGCGACGGGAGTCGGCGATACGGCCTTCTTCGGGCCTGAGGCGGAGTTCTTCGTGTTCGACGATGTCCGCTGGAGCACCGACCCCAACAACACCGGCTATGCGTTCGACGACATCGAGCTGCCGTTCAACACGGGCCGCACGTATGAGGGCGGCAATCTCGGCCACCGTCCGGGTCCCAAGGGCGGCTACTTCCCCGTGCCGCCGATCGATTCTGGCCAGGATCTTCGGGGCGAGATGCTGCAGGTGATGGGTGAGCTCGGGCTGAACCCCGAAAAGCATCACCACGAGGTGGCCCCCGCCCAGCATGAACTCGGCCTGAAGTTCAACACGCTGGTCCGCATGGCGGACAACATGAACCTCTACAAATACATCATCCACAATGTCGCGGCGACCTACGGCAAGACCGCGACCTTCATGCCCAAGCCCTATTTCAAGGACAATGGCTCGGGGATGCACGTGCACCAGTCTATCTGGAAGGACGGCAAACCGCTGTTCGCCGGCGACCGGTACGCGGACCTGTCGGAGATGTGCCTTCACTATATCGGCGGCATCATCAAGCACGCCAAGGCGATCAACGCGTTCTCGAACTCCAGCACCAATTCCTACAAGCGGCTGGTGCCGGGCTATGAAGCCCCGGTGCTGCTCGCCTATTCGGCGCGCAACCGTTCGGCGTCGATCCGGATCCCCTACTCGGTGGGCCCGAAAGCCAAGCGGATCGAGACCCGTTTCCCCGATCCGATCGGCAACATGTATCTCACCTTCGTTGCGCTGATGATGGCGGGCCTCGACGGGATCGAGAACAAGATCCACCCGGGCGACCCGCTGGACAAGAACCTCTATGATCTCCCGCCCGAGGAGCTGAAGTCGGTTCCGCATGTGGCGGGAAGCCTTGCCGAAGCGCTCGGCGCGCTCAGCGCGGACCGGGACTTCCTCAAAAAGGGCGGCGTGATGGATGACGACTTCATCAACGCCTACATCGACCTCAAGACGGAAGAGGCCGACCGTCTGCGGATGCATCCGCACCCGGTTGAATTCGACATGTACTTCAAGGCCTAAGGCAGGAAGACCGGGCCCCGCCGCACATCGCGCCGGCGGGGCCCGGCGCTCTTTCCTCGCCGAACCCAGGCAGGCAGCGCCGACGAGGCGCCATTGGTTGAGGCGCAATTAACCATGATCGTGTAGGAGAGAGCTCATGTCGAAATGGGTTCTGTCCGCACTTGTTCTGGCCCTCGGCGCATCCGGTTGCGCAACGTCGCCGGCGCGCCCGGCGGACCTGGACGACGCGTGCGCGATGCTGCAGGACAACAAGGAGTGGTACCGCGACCTGCGCCGCTCCGCCAAGCGCTGGGGCGCGCCGATCGGGCTGCAGCTTGCGATCATCAGGCAGGAAAGCAATTTCGATTCAAAGGCCAGGCCCGCCCGCGGCGACCGGCGGATGCTTGGACTTCTGCCCGGCAAGCGCCCCTCCGACGCATATGGCTACGCCCAGGCGCTCGAAAGCACCTGGGAGCAGTACAAGAAGGAATCCGGCAATGAATGGTCCTCCCGAACGGATTTCGGGGACGCCACGGATTTCATCGGCTGGTATGTGGACACGACGGGACGCGTGGCGGGGGTCGACCAGTACAATTTCAAGGCGCACTACCTCGCCTATCATGAGGGCCAGGGCGGCTATATGCGTGGTTCCTACAGGTCGAAGGCCTGGTTGATACAGGTCGCTGACCGCGTCGCCGCCAACGGAAAACGCTATGAAGCGCAGGTCCGTTCGTGCAAGGGGCTTGGCGGCTTCTGGCCATTCTGACACGACCAGCTTGCCCAGCGGTTGCGACTCCGCGCTAAACTCCGCGCGTCGCGGCGGATCGGCGTCCGCCGCGGAGCCGGTGTGGCTTCAGTCTGTGTTCAGACTCCAGTCTGTGTTCAGGGGTGTTTATGGCGAACAACAATCAGGCCCGCCTGTTCGATATGTCCGAGGAATCCAAGGGTTATTCCGCCAAGGATATCGAGGTGCTGGAAGGGCTGGAGCCCGTCCGCAAGCGCCCGGGCATGTATGTCGGCGGCACCGACGAGCGCGCGTTTCACCACCTGTTCGCTGAAGTGCTGGACAACAGCGTCGACGAAGCGGTCGCAGGGCATGCCTCGTGGATCGACGTGCATCTCTCCGAGGACGGGTTTCTGACGGTGCGCGACGACGGACGCGGAATTCCGGTCGATCCGCATCCGAAGTTTCCCGACAAGTCCGCGCTGGAAGTCATCCTGACGATGCTGCACTCGGGCGGGAAGTTCACCAACAAGGCCTACAAGACCGCGGGCGGCTTGCATGGCGTCGGGGTCTCTGTCGTGAACGCGCTGTCTGAGCGCCTCCAAGTGGAGATCGCCCGGGACCGAAAGCTCTACGTTCAGGCCTATGAGCGCGGAAAGCCGGTTGCGCCGATCGAACTGAAGGGGCCGGCCCCCAACCGGCGCGGCACGATGATCCGGTTCCGACCCGACCCGGAGATTTTCGGCGACCGGCTCGCCTTCAAGCCTCATCGACTTTATGCGATGGCGCGATCGAAGGCCTATCTTCATCGCTCGGTGGAGATCCGCTGGTCGTGCGACCCTTCACTGATCCATGAATCCGACAAGACGCCGGCCGTCGCGACCCTTCGCTATCCGAACGGGCTCGCCGACATGCTCGACGAGATGTCGGAGTCGGCGTCGCTGGTCATCCCCTCGATCTTCTCCGGGCGCATCGACGGCGAAGACGGCGCCGCGGTAGAATGGGCGATCTCGTGGAGCCTCAACGGTTATGGAGAGGCGGACGGCCTCACCCGGTCCTACTGCAACACGATCCCCACCCCTGAAGGGGGCACGCACGAGGCCGGGATGCGGTCCGCCCTCACCAAGGGATTGCGGGCGTATGGCGAACTGACGAACAACAAGAAGGCGTCGACCTTGACGGCGGATGACGTGCTCGGCACGGCCTGCGCCCTGCTCTCCGTGTTCATTCGGGAGCCCGAATTCGTCGGCCAGACCAAGGAAAAACTGTCGACGACAGACGCGTTCCGGGTGACCGAAACCGCAATGCGCGACCGGTTCGACCACTGGCTCACGGCCTCGCCCAAGGATGCATCCCGCCTGCTCGACTGGGCGGTGTCGCAGGCCGAGGACCGGCTGAAGCGGAAGAAGGACAAGGAAGTCTCCCGCCAGTCGGCGACGCGCAAGCTGCGCCTGCCGGGCAAGCTTGCTGATTGCACCGACGCGTCGGCGCAGGGGACCGAGCTGTTCATCGTCGAGGGCGACTCGGCGGGCGGATCGGCGAAACAGGCGCGGGACCGCAATTCGCAGGCCGTGCTGCCGCTTCGCGGCAAAATCCTCAACGTGGCCAGCGCCGGCGACGACAAACTATCGAAGAACCAGGAGCTTAACGATCTGTCGTTAGCGCTCGGAGTCGGCCTCGGATCACGGTTCAAGGTGGACGATCTGCGCTACGAACGCATTATCATCATGACGGACGCCGACGTCGACGGGGCGCACATCGCGGCGCTGCTGATCACCTTCTTCTTCCGCCAGACGCCGGGCCTGATCGAGGCGGGCCGGCTTTATCTTGCAATGCCGCCGCTTTATCGCCTGAGCCATGGCGGCAAGACGGTGTACGCGCGGGACGACGCCCACAAGGCGGAGCTGATGGAGACCGTGTTCAAGGGGAAGAAACCCGAAGTCGGTCGCTTCAAGGGTCTCGGCGAGATGAATCCGTCGCAGCTGAAGGACACGACGATGAACCCCGCAACCCGCGTGATGGCGCGAGTCGCCCTGGCGGAGGGCGCCGAGGACTCGGACGATCTGGTCGAAACCCTTATGGGCAAACGCGCGGACCTGCGATTCCGCTACATTCAGGACAATGCGTCGTTCGTCGAAGCGCTCGACGTTTGACCGACGACAGGGACTTTCGCGGCGCTGTCGGGCCGCAGGGAGCGGCGCGGGATTGACTCGCCCCGGTGTCCACCTATGGTCCGCGCGCGAAGCGGCGCTCCGCGTGAAGCGGGCCGAGCCGCCCCCGTTCGCATCATTCCTGCCGCAAAGTCCCAGTTGATGCCTTTTGCCGAGCTCGGCCTCGATCCCAAACTTCTCTCCGCCGTCACAGCGGCGGGATACCACGATCCAACGCCGATCCAGGCGCAGGCGATCCCCGCCGTGCTCGGCGGCCGCGATGTGACCGGGATCGCGCAGACCGGGACGGGCAAGACCGCCGCCTTCGTGCTTCCGATGATCCACAAACTCGGACAGGGCCGCGCGAAAGCGCGCATGCCGCGCTCGCTGATCCTGGAGCCGACACGCGAGCTTGCGGCCCAGGTTTCGGAAAATTTCGAAAAGTATGGCGTCAATTACAAGCTCTCGATGGCGTTGTTGATCGGCGGCGTCTCTTTCGGGGACCAGGATCGCAAACTCACCGCAGGCGTGGACGTGCTGATCGCCACCCCGGGGCGGCTGATCGACCAGTTCGAACGCGGCAAACTCCTCCTCTCCGGTGTGCAGATGCTGGTGATCGACGAGGCCGACCGGATGCTCGACATGGGCTTCATCCCGGACATCGAACGGATCTGCGGCCTGCTGCCGAGAACCCGACAGACGCTGTTGTTCTCGGCCACCATGCCGCCTGAAATCACCCGACTGGCGCAACAATTCCAGTCCGATCCCATGCGCATCGAAGTCGCAAAACCCGCCACGGCGGCCACGACGATCACCCAATACATGACGCCCTGTCCGTCAAACGAGGACACGGTGAAACGAGCGGTGCTGCGGACGATCATCACAGCGGCCTCGACGCAGAACGGGATTGTCTTCTGCAACCGGAAGCGCGAGGTCGACACTGTCGCCAAGTCGCTCCAGAAGCACGGGTTTGACGCTGCGGCGATCCATGGCGATCTGCCGCAATCCCTGCGAACCCAGACGCTCGACCGCTTCCGGAACGGAGAGCTTCGCCTGCTTGTGGCAAGCGACGTTGCGGCCAGAGGTCTCGACATTCCCGAAGTGAGCCAGGTCTTCAACTACGCCCCCCCGCCGAACGCGGACGACTATGTCCACAGGATCGGTCGAACGGGGCGCGCCGGCCGGTCCGGGGAGAGCTACACGATTGTTTCCCCTGGCGATCAGCGCCTTTGGGACGCTGTGACGAAACGGATCGCCAAGGACGTCGAACTCTTCAGGCCCGAGGGGTTCGACGAGGCCGTTGCCGCCGCGAAGGGGCGCGGACCAGCGCCGCGGCGATCGAGCGCGGACGATCGCAGGCCCCGCAAGGCAAGCAACCATCAGGAGGACGAACGCGGGTCCGACGACAGCGTCGCTGAAGGAGGCCGCAGCGGACGGCGGCGGCGGCCACGACGCGGAGAACGCTCTCCTCCGCCTGTCGCCGCCGAAACCGACGACGCCCGTCCCACGCAGCCGCCGGAACCCGAAGCCACGCCTGCGACAGACGGCCCGAGACGCCGGCGCGGCGGCCGTGGGCGACATCGCGGATCCGAGCAGCCCGCAGCGGCGGCCGCGACCAGCGAAAGCTTTCGTCCGGAAGACGCTTTCAGAGGGATGGGCGACCATGTCCCGGCGTTTTTGCTGCGGAAAATTGGCGCCGACGAACAGGCATAGCCGCGATCCGCGTCAGGCTTAGCAATTCTGTAACGGTGACGGTCGAATGTCTTTGGAGACCCTCAAGGACTGCAACCGAGAACACCCATGCTCATGCGAGACCTAAAGGGAGATGACGGAAGGACGATCGGTCATCAGACGATCGACCAGCTCTCGGATTGCGATCTCGCCGTCAGCCCGCAAAACTATGAAATCTGGCTGAATTATCTCTGCGACTCCAACCCTGATCTGAAACGTGAGCTGGACCGCCTCCTCGCGACGGGCGTCCCGTTGAGCCATCAGGACATGGAAGCGATCTACGAGGAGTTCTTTGCAACCACCCAATTGTCGACGCAGGTCATCGAGACCGGGTCGCGGATCGCTCACGAAATCGCTGACGCCCTGGACGCCCTCAAGAAAGCGGGCGCATCGACGGAGAAGTATGGCGAGACGCTGAAATCGGCGTCGAATACGCTTTCCAGCACCAGCCTCGACGGCGAATCGCTGAAGCGGATCGTGACCGCGCTCGCCGGCGCAACCTCCGATATGTCGAGACAAAATCACAGCCTTTCGCAAAAGCTGCTTCAATCGTCGACCGAAGTCGAGCAGCTTCGCAAATCCCTGCAGCAGGCGCGCGCCGAGGCGCTGACGGATTCCCTTACCGGCATCGCCAACCGCAAACTCTTCGACCAGACGCTGCGACTGCGCTGTGATGAGGCGAAGGAGAGCGACGGTTCGCTGTCGGTGCTGCTGTGCGACATCGACCACTTCAAGAAATTCAACGACACGTGGGGTCACCAGACGGGTGATCAGGTGATCCGGTATGTCGCGACCGTCCTGGCGAAGTCGGCGCTGCCCGATCACCTCGTTGCGCGATATGGCGGCGAGGAGTTCGCCGTGATCATGCCTCGGACGTCGTTGACGCAGGCGCAGCGGATCGCCGAACAGGTGCGGCGCGCCATTGAAGCCAAGCGCCTGGTTCGCAGATCGACCAACGAAACCATTGGTTCTGTTACGATTTCCATCGGGATCGCAGAGTACACACGGCGCGAGCCGCATCTTGAGGTTGTGGCCCGAGCCGACGCCTGCCTCTACGCGTCCAAGCGCAATGGCCGCAATAGGGTGACCATCGAGACGCAGATCGACGACAGCGATCTGGCGATGACCGCCGCCTAGCGCGGGGCGCGATCCCCTGCTCCCACCCGACTTTGATCTTGTGCGGCTCCGCGCGCTGGGAGAGGTTGGGTTGCTTCAACGAGGGTGATCGTCATGAACTATTCAAAGATCAGCTACACCGTTTCCGAAGATGTGGCTCGGATCACGCTAAATGATCCAGGGACGCTGAACGCCGCCGGCCTGGACATGGTCGAGCAATTGCTTCACGCGGTCCCAAGAGCCGCAAGAGACGCGCGCTGTCTGATCCTGACAGGCGAAGGGCGTGGCTTTTGCTCTGGAGCAAACCTCGCGGGCGGTGGAGGATCGACAACCACCTCAGAACCTGGCCGCGCCCTCGATACTCATTTCCACCCCTTGATGATGGCGCTGCGCGAACACCCGACACCCATCGTTACTGCGGTCAACGGGGCGGCGGCGGGGGTTGGTTGCTCGATCGCGATCATGGGCGACATCATACTTGCCGCCGAGAGCGCATATTTTCTTCAGGCGTTTCGAAGAATTGGCCTTGTGCCGGATGGCGGCTCCACCTGGATGCTGCCGCGGCTGATCGGACGCCCCAGGGCGATGGAGATGGCGCTTCTCGGCGATAAAATCTCATCAAATCAAGCGCTTGAATGGGGAATGATCAATCGTGTCGTCCCCGACGCCGAGCTCCAGACGGAGGCGGACGCGCTGGCTGCCCGCCTTGCGAGCGGACCGACGGTCGCGCTCGGGCTGGCACGCCGCCTGATCGTTGAATCTGAAACACTTTCCTTTGAAGCCGCGATCCATGCGGAACGCAATGCGCAGGCGAAGGCCGGCCGCACCGAGGACTTCCGGGAGGGTGTCGGCGCCTTCCTGCAGAAGCGACCGGCGACCTTCAAGGGCCGCTGATCGCGAAGGTTGGGATGATGTTTGGATCGCGTTTCGGGCGCGTTCCGGCGCCGCCTGACGCTCAGGCGGACCCGCGTGCTCCGTCACCTGACGCCAAAGCTCGATTGTGAACAAAAAAAGTAGCATTTTCAAATCATTGGCGACGTTCGGTCGCCTGCCCCGCGTCGATCGGCTCCGATCCGCCCCGTTCGCGCGATACGGGGATGGTTTTTTCCTTGTCCACGGGGGACGAGGATCGGCGTAGTCTGCGTGACGGGTCCGGGAGCCTCGTTGCGGATAGTCGGTCGTTTGCGGGTCAGGCTTCCAGAGTTGCCGGGGCGATGGTGACGCTTTCGCCGCAGCCGCATGCATCGGTCTGGTTCGGGTTGCGGAAGACGAATTTGGAATGGAGCGACGTGGTCTCGTGATCGATCACCGACCCGAGCAGAAAGAGAACCGCCTGCGCGTCGATGAGGATTTCGACGCCCTGATCGGCGACGCGCTCGTCCATCGGATCCGGCGCGGAGGCGTATGACATGGTGTATTCCATGCCGGCGCAGCCGCCATTCTTGACACCGACCCGCAGGAAGCCCGCGCCCCGGTCTTCCATGACTTCGCGGATACGCTCGGCAGCCGCCGGAGTGAGAGAGATGATCTGGGGTCTCGGCCGCCTCGCCATATACGCCTGCCCGTCCGGTTGTTGTGCGTCGGCGACACCCTACCACCAGGCGCCGCAGCTAGAGGATAAGATAGGGTGTTTCCCGCAACATTAAACGCAGGGCGCGATCGAGGCTCACAGCATGTTGAGCTGGAGGCGCGCCTCATCCGACATGCGCGACATGTCCCATGGCGGATCGAACACCAGCACCGCCTTGGCGGACTTCACGCCTTCCACGCGCCGGGCGGCGTCCTCGACCCATCCCGGCATCTCTCCCGCGACCGGACAGGCCGGGGCCGTGAGCGTCATCTCGATGTCGACATGACGGTCGTCATCGATATCGACCTTGTAGATCAACCCAAGTTCGTAGATGTCGACGGGAATCTCCGGGTCGTAGACAGACTTGAACTGCTGGATCAGCTCGTCCGTGATCCGGTCAAGCTCCTCCTGGGGAAGCTTGGACGCCGCCGTCGGCGCATCCGCGCCGCCCTGTTCAACATCATGAGAGATATCGTCAGCCATCGGGACCGTTATGCCAGCATCGTGCGCGCCTTGGAAAGCGCTTCGATGAACTGATCAACCTCCTCAACCGTGTTGTAGACCGCAAAGCTCGCCCGCGCGGTCGACGCCACCCCAAGATGGTGCATCAGGGGTTGCGCGCAATGGTGCCCGGCGCGGATGGCGACGCCCTGCCGATCAAGAATCTGTGCAATATCATGCGGATGCGCGCCCTTGAGCGAAAAGGACAAGACCGGCCCTTTTCCTTGCGCCTCGCCATGGATCGTGACGCCATTGATGGCGCGAAGCGCGGCGGTTGCCCGGTCGAGGAGCACGTGCTTGTGATCGCGAGCCGCGGTCTGATCGATGCCCGCCATCCAGTCGATCGCGGCGCCAAGCCCGATCGCCTCCAGAATGGGCGGCGTGCCGGCCTCGAAGCGGTGGGGAGCCGAGTTGTAGGTGGCGGCGTCCCTCGTGACCGTCTCGATCATCTCGCCCCCGCCCTCGAAGGGCGGAAGGGCGTCGAGCAGGGCCCGCTTTCCGTAGAGCGCGCCGATGCCGGTCGGGCCATACAGCTTGTGGCCGGTGATCACATAATAGTCGACGTCGAGCGCCTGAACGTCGACCGCAGCGTTCACGGCAGCCTGACAGCCGTCGAGGAGCACCTCGGCGCCAACCGCATGGGCCATCGTGATCGCCTCCCGGACCGGCGGAACCGTGCCGAGAACGTTCGACATGTGCGTGAGCGCCAGCAGGCGGGTGCGAGGTCCCAGCGCCCGCTCGAGAGCCGCCATGTCGAGCGACCCGTCCGGTCCGACATCGATCCAGCGAAGCACCGCGCCGCGCCGCTCGCGAAGGAAATGCCAGGGGATGATGTTGGAGTGATGCTCCATGACCGAAAGCACGATCTCGTCGCCGGGCTTCAGCCCCGCGCCGACGCCGGCCGCGACGATGTTCACAGCTTCGGTGCCGCCCTTGGTGAAGATGATCTCGTCCGCCGACCCTGCGTTGAGGAGACGCCCCACCTTGCCGCGCGCAGCCTCGTAGGCGGTGGTGGTCTCGTTCGCGAGGGTGTGCAGGCCGCGGTGGACATTGGCGTAGGAGGTGCGCATGGCGTTCGCCATCGCGTCGATCACGGCGTTCGGCTTCTGGGAGGTCGCCGCGTTGTCGAGATAGGCGAGCGGCCGGCCATGAACGGTTCGGGCGAGGATCGGAAACGCGTCGCGGATCCGCTGAAGGTCAAAGGCAGCCGTCATTCGCCCGTCCCCAGCCAGGCCGCGAGTTCGGCGGCGAGCGCCGGCTCGGCGGAAGGGGGCGCGCCGGACAGCGCCTCACGCAGGAAGCTGTCGGTGAGCATGGCGACCGCGACAGCTTCCGGAAGGCCGCGCTGCCGACAATAGAACAACGCCGCCGGATCGAGCGAGCCGCAGGTGTTGCCATGCGCGCAGGCGACGTCGTCGGCGTAGATTTCGAGCTCCGGCTTTGCGTTCACCTCGGCCCCGTCATCGAGGAGGAGCGCGTGATGGGTCATTTTCGCATCGGTCTTCTGGGCCGACCGCGTGACGTGGAACTTGCCCTGGAAGACGCCCTTTCCGCCTGCGCGCGCGGCGCCCTTGACGAGCTGTTCGGTGGTGCAGCCCTCGGCGTCGTGGCGGACATGGCTTGTGAGATCGCAATGGCGGCCGCTGCGCACGAGATAGACGGCGTTCATCCGCGCATGCGATCCGCCGCTGCGGTGAACGAGGCGGGTTTCGATGCGGCTGAGCAGCGCGCCGGTGGCGACGCACGCCTGGTTGAGTGCGGCGGCGCGGGCGAGCCAGATATTGGCGTGGGCGGCCTGGACCGCGCGATCGTTCGCCGACTGGATGATGGACCGCGACAGACGCGCGCCATCCTCGACAATGTATTCGACGACGACATTGGATGTGACGCGGCCGAGATGGGTTTCGAGCACGTCCAGCTCGACCCCCTCGCGAACCATGACCAGAACATGGCGATGCATCACGCCTCCCTGATCATCGAAGACAAGCCGCAGCGGTTCGACCGGACTTGCCGCGACCTCGATCTCGACGGAGGCGGGCCCGGACGACAACGCCACGGCGAGCGCGGCGAGCGGCGTCGCCTCGGCGCCGTTGAGCGCCGGAGCATCGGCCCGTTCGCGCCAGAGGACGCCCGCCGGACGCGACCGCGGGGGCGTGAAGCGGTCGCCGGTAAAGCGGAAGACGCCGCCGCCCAAGGCTTCGAACGGATCCGCGAGAGATTGGACCTCATGGGCTTCAGGAGGTGCGAGGCGCGCCTGCCGGTCGAGCGCGGCGGCGACGTCAGTCCAGCGCCATCCCTCATGCCGTCGCGAGGGCAGTCCGCGGGCGCTGAACGCCTCCCAGGCGCGGGCGCGGCGAGGATCCGAGGGAAGCGCAGCATATCGCGCGGCGAAGATCTCCGCCGGGCGAGCCGCCGTCATGACGCCGCCTCCCGGATCGCGTCATAGCCTTCGGCTTCGAGACGGTGCGCAAGTTCGGGACCGCCCGACGCGATGATGCGGCCGCCCGCGAGGACGTGCACGCGGTCGGGGCGGATGTAGTCGAGCAGGCGCTGATAATGCGTGATCACGAGCATGGCGCGAGAGGGGGCTCGCAGGGTGTTGACGCCCTCGGCGACCACTTTCAGCGCGTCGATGTCTAGCCCTGAGTCCGTTTCGTCGAGAATCATCAGGCGCGGCTCGAGCATCAGCATCTGGAAGATTTCGAGGCGCTTCTTCTCACCGCCCGAGAAGCCGACATTGAGGGGCCGCTTCAGCATGTCAGCGTCGATGCGGAGCACCGCGGCGGTTTCGCGCGCCTTTTTGAGAAAGTCGGGCGCGGTGATCTCCGGCTCCCCGCGAGCGGCGCGCTGCGCGTTCATGGCGGTACGCACGAAGGTCATCACCGGAACGCCCGGGATTTCCACCGGGTACTGGAAAGACAGGAAGAGGCCCTTTGCGGCGCGCGCCTCCGGATCGAGGGCGAGGAAGTCGTCGCCGTCGAATTCGGCCTGACCGCTGGTGACGCTGTACCCCGCCCGGCCGGCGAGCACATAGGCGAGCGTTGACTTGCCGGAGCCGTTCGGCCCCATGATGGCGTGCACCTCGCCGGTCGGAACCTCCAGCGAGAGGCCGTTGAGGATGGGCTTGGGCTCGGCGTCGTCAGCGGCCACCGATGCGTGAAGGTCATTGAGGCGAAGCATAAGGTCGATATGGCGCGGTCTGGCGCGGATGCAAAGGGGGCGCGACGAACTGATCAGTCCTGCTGACGCGCCCGCAGCGACGAGGAGCGGGCCTCGCCGACGCAGAAGCGCGCCGATATGAACGCGGCGGCGGCGCGCATGGACCCCGCCGGCCCGTCGCCCGCATAGTCATCCTCGCGAAAACGCTGCGCCTCGGGGTCGAACACGAAACTCTTCCAGCGGCCGGGGCCGGAGGCGGATGCTTCCGTTAGAAAGGCGAGGCCGAACGGGGCCATGCGGGCGGGAACGACGCCATAGGCGATCTCCTCGGCGCGCCAGAGGTCGCCGGAAAAGCGCTGAAGCTCGGTGGCGTCGGGCGCGAGCACGATGACGCTGAAGCCGGGCGCGGAACGGCTTGCGAGGCCGGTGCAGTCGCCCTCGGCCCGGATCATTTCAAACCCCTCGCCCGTGGGCCAGACAGCAAGGCAGAGCTTCGGCCCTATTTGCTCGCGGCGCAGCCCGGCGAGACGCGCGTCGCACACCTCCGCGAGCGCGGCGCGCGAAACTATGTCGCCGAGCGGATAGGCGAAAGGATAGGCCACCTCGGCGGCGCTCTCAGGGGCTGGCGCCTCATCCGAACATGCCGCGCAGAGCAAGGCCGCGGTTGCGACCAGCGCGGAAGTCTGCCGGGGGAGCCAGTTGGCGCGGATCACCCCACGCTGCCCTCGAGGCTGACCTCAAGGAGTTTCTGCGCCTCGACCGCGAACTCCATCGGCAGTTTCTGGAGAACGTCGCGGACAAAGCCATTGACCAGGAGCGCGACAGCCTGCTCCTCGCCGACCCCGCGCTGACGGACGTAAAAGAGCTGGTCCTCGGACAGTCTGGTGGTGGTCGCCTCATGTTCGAGCTGGGCGTCCGCGCGGCGGTTCTCGACATAGGGCACGGTGTGGGCGCCACAGGTCTCGCCGATGAGGAGGCTGTCGCACTGAGTGAAGTTGCGCGCGCGCTCGGCCTTGGGGTGGACGGAGACGAGCCCGCGATAGGTGTTGTTCGACCGGCCCGCCGAGATGCCCTTGGAGATGATCCGCGAACGGGTGTTGCGACCGAGGTGGATCATCTTGGTCCCGGTGTCGGCCTGCTGGCGGCCGTTGGTGACGGCGATCGAGTAGAACTCACCGACCGAATTGTCGCCGCGCAGCACGCAGGATGGATATTTCCAGGTGATCGCCGACCCGGTTTCCACCTGCGTCCAGGAAATCTTGGAGCGCGCGCCGCGGCAGTCGCCCCGCTTGGTGACGAAATTGTAGATGCCGCCCTTGCCGTCCGCATCGCCCGGCCACCAGTTCTGCACGGTGGAGTACTTGATTTCGGCGTCATCGAGCGCGACGAGTTCGACGACGGCGGCGTGGAGCTGGTTCTCGTCGCGCATCGGCGCGGTGCAGCCCTCAAGGTAGCTCACATAAGCGCCCTTGTCGGCGACGATGAGGGTCCGTTCGAACTGCCCGGTGCCCTTGGCGTTCATCCGGAAATAGGTCGACAGCTCCATCGGACAGCGCACGCCCGGCGGGATGTAGACGAAGGTGCCGTCGGAAAACACGGCGGAGTTCAGCGTCGCGAAGAAGTTGTCGGACGCCGGGACCACCGTTCCGAGATAGGCCCGCACGAGGTCTGGATGCTCGCGGACGGCCTCGGAGATCGACATGAAGATGACGCCCGCGCGCGCAAGCTCCTCGCGGAAGGTGGTGGCGACGGAGACGGAGTCAAACACGGCGTCAACCGCGACGCGCGGGGCGCCCTCGACACCAAGGAGCGTTTCCTGTTCGCGCAGCGGAATGCCGAGCTTGGCGTAGGTTTCGAGGATTTCCGGCGGCACGTCGTCAAGCGACTTGTAGGTCGCACCGGTCTTGGGTTCGGCGTAGTAATGCGCGTCCTGATAGTCGATCGGCGGGTAGGAGAGGAGCGCCCAGGTCGGCTCCTCCATGGTCAGCCAGCGCTCGAACGCCTCAAGCCGCCAGTCGAGCAGCCATTGCGGCTCGCCCTTCTTGGCGGAGATGTAGCGAACGATGTCCTCGTTCAGGCCTTTCGGCGCCAGCACCTGCTCGATCTCGGTGGTGAAGCCCTGCTGATATTTGTCAGATTCAAGGGCCCTTGCGGCTTCGATCGTCTCTTTCACTGCCGCCATGGGTTCTGATCTCCTCAAGTCGTCGTCCGGCGCGCGCGAACCCGCCCTGCTGTTCTGATATAGGCCGCCGCGGCGCGGGCGCCATCACCGGAACGGGTCGCCCAGCCGAAACTCACCCTTATCGCATGGTCGGCGAGCGATGGATCGCGCTCCGGCATGGCCTCCAGCATGGCGGCGAGCGTGCGCGACCGCGCCACCTTGCCGCTTGAACAGGCGGCGCCCGAACTCACCGCCAGCCCTTCGAGGTCGAGCCCGATGACCGCCGTCTCGCCGCGCCATCCGGGCAAGGCGATACATGAGGTGTTCGCGAGTCGGGGGACGCCGTCGCCGCCGAAGACGTGAGCATCAGGCAAGGATTCGCGCACGATCTCTTCAAAGCTGTCCCGTTCGGCGCCGACCCGAGCCTGAAAGCCTGCGACATCCTGATGCGCCTCGACGAGCGCGGCGGCGAAACCGGCGATCGCCGCGACGTTCTCGGTTCCGGCGCGGCGGCCCTGCTCCTGCCCGCCGCCGGGCCTCGCGGTCGACGATCCGGCGCCGGCGTGCAGGATCAGCGCGCCCGCGCCCGCCGGCCCGCCGATCTTGTGCGACGACAGGACCGTCCAGTCGGCGCGCGCAATGTAGTGAGGGGGGTCGACCCGGCCGCAGACCTGCACCGCGTCGACGAGAAGCCGCCCGCCGGCGGCGTGGACCATCGCGGCGATCTCGGCGAGCGGAGAGATCACGCCAGTTTCGTTGCTCGCGGCCTGAGCAATCACAAACGGCCGCACCGCGCCCGCGATGAGGCGCGAAAGAGCGCCGAGATCAGGCGTCCCTGTCGCGAGCAAAGGAAGCACCGCGGCGTCCGGCCGCCGGGACATGAGGAAGGCGCGCGCGGCGTCATGCTCCGCCGCGGAGAGCACGACAAGGTCCGGTTCGGTCTCAAGCGCCGCCTCGATTGCGAGCTGAATGGCCTCGGTGGCTCCCGAGGTGAACACGATGTTGCGGGCGGGGGCGCCGAGCGCCTGCGCCATGACGTCCCGCGACCGTTCGAGCACGCCGCGCGCCGCGCGACCCTCGGCATGCACCGAGGACGGATTGCCGGGCGCCGTCCAGACCGCGCGCATGGCTTCGAGCGCCGATGGGCGAAGCGGCGCGGTCGCGTTGTAGTCTGCGTAGAGGCGGTCCGGTGACATGGCGCTTCATACCCCTTTTCGGGCAAGGTCCGCAGGGCTTCTTACGGTCCCGAAGGGGGTGCTCGCTGCAATTTCCTTGAATCTCGGGACGAGTTTGTGCTTTGACCCGCGATCACCCTGACCCTCCAGACCGAGATCGATGCTCACATGGCCGAACTCATCATCTCCGGCCCCGGCGGCCGGATCGAAGCGCGTTACACCCCGGGACCTGTGGAAAACGCGCCGATCGCGCTGATCCTGCACCCGCATCCACGAGCCGGCGGCACCATGCAGGACCCGGTCACGATCACGCTGTTCGACATGTTCGCCGCCAACGGGTTCGCAACGATGCGCTTCAACTTCCGCGGCGTCGGGCGCAGCCAGGGCCAGTTTGACGCCGGAGTCGGAGAGCTTTCGGATTCGGCGTATGTGCTCGACCATCTGGAATCCCTCACCGAGAGCCCGAGCCAGTGCTGGGTCGCGGGCTCCTCGTTCGGGGCCTATATCTGCCTTCAGCTGCTGATGCGACGCCCGGAGATCGACGGTTTCATCGCGGTCGCGCCGCCGGCGAACCATTTTGATCTGGCGTTTCTCGCGCCCTGCCCCGCATCGGGCGTGATCATTTCCGGCGACCGGGATCAGGTCGCGCCGCCGTCGGACATCGACCGGGCGCTGACCAAGGTGCGGGTGCAGAAGGGCGAAGTGATCGAGCGCGCGACGATCCCGGGGGCCAATCACTTCTTCCAGGGCAAGCTCAAGGAGCTTGAGCAGGTCGCGCAGGCGTATCTTTCGCGGCGCATGGCGGCGGCGCGCGCTGAATAACCCGCGGGCAGGCGTTGCGGCGCGCGGCAGGACCGGACATGGCGCACCTCCTCATCCCGTTTTGCGACCGACCGGATGGTCCCGCGATCTCGATCACGGCCGAAGGCTGGCTCGGATCGGACGGGGCGGCGCGGTTTTCATTCCGCGTGTCGGGCGATGTGGACCGCATCAAGACGCCGCCCGCGGAGGAGCCAAGGAGGCGCGACGGCTTGTGGCGGCGGACCTGTTTTGAGGTGTTTCTCGCCCGTCCCGGCGAAGCGGCCTATCTGGAAATCAATCTGTCGCCGTCCGGGGCGTGGGCGGTCTATCGCTTCGCGGCGTATCGCAAGGGCATGGAGGACGCCGGCGAGGTGAGCGAGGTCTCGGCGGCGCTGGCGAAGGCGGGTCACGAAATGGCGCTTGAGGCGTCGGTCGACCTGGCGGCGGTCGCGATGTTCGCGGACGCACCGGAGCTTGAAGCGGCCTACACGGCGGTGATCGAGGATGTCGACGGACGCGTGAGCCACTGGGCGCTCGCGCACCCCGGTCCGGCGGCGGATTTTCATCTGCGCGGGGGGTTCAAGGCCCGTCTGACGAGGGGAGAAGCTGCATGAAGTTCGGCGTCGACCGTCTCCTGTCCGATCCCGCCCTGCTCGCCGAACTGAAGGGGCGACGGGTCGCGCTCGTCGCGCATCCGGCTTCGGTCACGGCGGACCTGACCCACACGCTCGACGCGCTTGTTGCATCAGGGATCAATGTCACGGCGGCGTTCGGGCCGCAGCACGGCATGCGGGGCGACAAGCAGGACAACATGATCGAGAGCCCGGACTTCAACGATCCGGTGCATGGCGCGCCCGTGTTCTCGCTCTACGGGCAGGTGCGCCGCCCGACCGGACAGATGATGTCGACGTTCGATGTGGTGCTGGTGGACCTGCAGGACCTCGGCTGCCGTATCTACACCTTCATCACGACGCTGCTCTACATGCTGGAAGCGGCGGCCGAAAAGGGCAAGGAGGTCTGGGTGCTGGACCGGCCGAACCCCGCAGGCCGTCCGATCGAGGGGCTGACGCTTCGCGCCGGTTGGGAGAGTTTCGTGGGGGCGGGCCCGCTGCCGATGCGCCACGGTCTGACGCTCGGCGAGCTCGGCGGCTGGTTCATCTCGCACTTCGGGCTGGACGTGGCCTATCGCGTCATCGGGATGGAGGGATATGACCCCGCCGCCGGGCCCGGGTGGGGCTGGCCGGTCGGCGAGCGGTCGTGGGTGAACCCGAGCCCCAACGCGCCAAATCTGTCGATGGCGCGCGCCTACGCCGGCACGGTGATGCTGGAAGGGACGACGCTCTCGGAGGGGCGTGGAACGACGCGCCCGCTGGAGCTGTTCGGGGCGCCCGACCTCAATGCGCGGCGGCTGATCGCGGAGATGCAGGCGCTTGCCCCGCACTGGATCGAGGGGTGCAGGCTGCGGGAAATCTGGTTCGAGCCGACCTTCCACAAGCATGCAAAGACGCTCTGCAACGGCGTCCAGATCCACACCGACGATCCGGCCTATGACCATGAACGCTTCCGTCCCTGGCGGCTGCAGGCTCTCGCCTTCAAGGCGATCCGGAAGATACGGCCGGACTATCCGCTGTGGCGCGGAGCGGAGTTCAAATATGAATACACCGAAGGACAGATCGCGATCGACGTGATCAACGGCTCGCCCTTGTTGCGCGAATGGGTCGACGATCCCATTGCGGAGCCGGGCGATCTCGATGCGTTGACGATTGCGGATGAGGCGGCCTGGGCGGCGGAGCGGCGGCGGTGGCTCGCCTACTGACGGCGACCGGGGGTTGACGCGAGGGACATTCGCGGGGTGGCCCCACCGGCGACCAGATGACATCATGGGTCAGCTTCGCTGAACCGGGAGATGATCGTCTGATGGGAAACACGGCCAAATTCTGGGACGATCTCGCCGAACGGTACGCCAAGTCGAAGATCGGGGACGAAGCCGCCTACGAGAAGAAGCTCCAGATCACGCGGGACCTCTTCCCGCCAGACGCCGAAGTCCTCGAGATCGCCTGCGGCACCGGCACAACCGCACTCCACCACGCCCCCCATGTGAAGCGCTATGTGGCGACGGACATCTCCGGAAAAATGCTGGAGATCGCGCGGAAAAAGGCCGCGGCGCAGGGCGCCGACACCGTCACGTTCGTGCACCACGACATCACCAGCGAGGCGCCGCCCGCTGGCCCGTATGACGCCGTGCTCGCCATGAGCATCCTGCATCTGGTGCCGGACCGCCCCGCCGTGCTCGCGAAAATCCGTGACGCGCTGAAGCCGGGCGGGCTGTTCATCTCGTCCACCGTGTGCATCGGCAATATGGCGTTCTTTTTCCCACCGCTGATCCAGGTGATGAAGCTCGTCGGCAAGGCGCCGCCGGTCGTGGCGAGCTTGAAACATGAAGATCTCGCCGCAACCATCACGGATGCGGGCTTCAAGATCGAGGACCATCATCGGATGAGCAAGGAGAAGGTCGCCTTCATCATTGCGCGCCAACCCGCCTAGGCGATATCGGGGACGCATGGGCTCACTGTCCGCTTGTCCCGGAGTGAAGCCGCCGCCCCCGCCGGACCTCACCTTGCATGACTGACATGATCGACATCACGACGGCCGAACCTTTCCTCCATCGCGACGGAGAGGCGTTCCTGCCGACGAGCCTCGCAACCGGATTCTGGGCGCCGGAGGGCAATCTCCACGCCCGGGTTATGATCGGCCTCTTCGCGCACGAGATCGAACGCCGGTATTGCGGCCCCGACTTCCAACCGGCCCGGCTGACGGTTGATCTCTACCGGCTGCCGGATCTCTCGCCGATCACGCTGACCACGCGGGTGATCCGGGAAGGCGGCCGGATCAAGGTGATCGAGGGTGAGATTTTTTCCGGCGGGGTGTCGTCGGCCCGCGCGGCCTGCCAGCTGCTGCGGCGCACGGCGCAGCCGAAGCGCGAGGTCTGGCGACGGGGGGACTGGCGCGCGCCGCCGCCGGAGGCCGTCGCTCCACCGGAAAAGCCCTTCACCCACAAGTGGGAGATGCGTCTCATCGACGACGGCGCGGCGGGTGGGTCCGGTCCCTCGCCGCGAAAGACCTGGCTGAGGGAGGTCCGGCCGCTGATCGCCGGCGAGACCTATACGCCCTTCTCCCGGATCGCGACCGGCGTGGACTATACGAGCCCGGCGGCCCATGCCTCACCGACCGGACTCGACTTCATCAATTCCGACGTGACGCTCTATCTGCACCGCGACCCCGTGGGCGAGTGGATCGGCTATGAAGCGATGGAGCACCAGAGCGCGGAGGGAGTGGCGATCGGCCATTGCCGGCTGCATGACATCGAGGGGCCGGTCGGTTTCTCGTCCTGCGCCGCCCTCGCCCAACGTCAGCCCTGAGCGCTTCGGGGAAAAGATGGGATGCTTGACCGCCCCGACGCGCCTGATTATCCCCCATGCGGCATGAGCACCCGTTTCGCCACCGCGCGTTATCGCCACGCCTCGCTTACCTAGCGGGCGGAGCGTTGCCACGCGTCGCCCGACCGGCGGCGCCAGGCCAGATCAGCGCGACGCCTCCGGACCATGAGACCAACGTCCTGACCGGAGAGTCACAGTGAACGCCGCAGCCCAGTCACCCGCAGCCCAGTCACCCGCAGACTTCCAGCCGAAGTCCACCTTCCTGACGACGATGATCGAGCGCGGGCACGTCTACCAGATGACCGACGCGGCGGCGCTCGACGCCTACTGTCTTGGCGAGATTCCCGTCGGCTATATCGGGTTCGACTGCACGGCCAGATCGCTGCATGTGGGATCCCTCGTCCAGATCATGAACCTGCGCCGTCTGCAGCAGGCGGGCGGCAAGCCCATCGTTCTCATGGGCGGGGGTACGACGAAGGTCGGCGATCCGACGGACAAGGAGAAGTCGCGCCCGATCCTCTTGAGCGAGGAGATCGCCGCCAACATGGCGTCGATCCGCAGGAATTTCGAACCCTTCCTCCGCTTCGGCGACGGGCCGACGGACGCCGTGATGATCGACAACGCCGAATGGCTGGACGACCTCAACTATATCGAATTCCTGCGCGATTACGGCAAGCACTTCACGATCAACAAGATGATCGCCCAGGAGACTGTGGCCCGGCGGCTGCGGGCGGAAGAGCCCTACACCTTCCTCGAATTCAACTACATGCTGCTCCAGTCCTACGACTTCCTCGAACTCGCGCGGTCGCGCAAGTGCCGGATCCAGCTCGGCGGATCGGACCAGTGGGGCAATATCGTCAACGGGATCGATCTCACGCGGCGGATCATTGATCTTCAGGTGTTCGGCGTGACAACGCCGCTGATCACCACGGCGTCCGGCGGCAAAATGGGCAAGACGGCCGAGGGCGCGGTTTGGCTCAACGCCGAGATGCGCTCGCCCTTCGACTACTGGCAGTTCTGGCGCAATACGGAGGACGCCGACGTTGGCCGTTTCCTGCGCCTGTTCACGGACATGCCGCTGGCGGAGATCGCGGAGCTGGAGACGTTGAAGGGGGCGGGGGTCAACGAGGCGAAGAAGCGGCTGGCCGATGAGGCCACGGCGCTGCTGCATGGACGCGTGGCGGCCGAGGAGGCGCGCCGGGCCGCTGAATCGACCTTCGAGCGCGGGGCGACGTCGCAGGATCTGCCGACGATCGAGTTCGATTTCGCGGGCCCCGACGGGGTGACCATGCGGACGGCCGAACAGCTGCTGACCCAGAGCGGCCTCGCCAAATCGCTGAGCGAGGCGCGTCGGCTGATCCAGCAACAGGGCGCGCAGATCAACGACACCAGGCCCGAGGTGGGACAGACCTACACGCGGGCGGACGTCATGCCGGGTCTCGGCGCGTACAAGGTGCAGAAGGGCAAGAAGTCGATCGTTTTGCTGAAACCGCTTTGACCGGCGGCGCGCTTTGCGTCAGGGCGTCGAACCGCCATGCGGATCGGCCTCGACGAGCGGCGGCGCGGTCGCCGGGTTCTCGAAAATGCGCCGCAGCACGCCCGGCGTGATGGCGGCGACGGGGTTCACGGTCACGCGCGCCTTCTGGAAGGTGCCGCGCACGCTGTAGGTCGGAGCGAAGAGCCCCTCCCCCTCGCGGGAGACGAACAGGTCGCCGATGATCGGGATGCCGCCGAGGGCGGAGTTGATGCCGAAGGAGGGAACGAGCACGCCGTCAAGCGACAGCTCTCCGGCCGCCGGTGCGATCCAGCCACGCGCGGTGAGCCCCATCGCCGGCCCGGACGCGCGCAGGCCAGGAAAGTCCATGCGGCCGCCGTGGAAAGCGACCGGCGCGTCGACGCGGGTGAAGAGCACGCCCTCGCCCGAAAGCACGTCGGCGAGACCTCGCAGCGAGGCGAGCGAGAGAAGCTGCGCGACCAGCGGCGCACGAAGCAGGCGGACATTGGCCATGGTCACGTCCGCCGACCCGCCATCCTCGCCGAAACGCCCGGTGAGCTTCATCGATCCGCCGACCAGATAATCCGCATCGAGCAGGACGCGGGTCGCAAAACCCGCATCGTCGGAGGTGAGGTTCACCGTCCGCCAGCCGGCGTCGGTGTCGAGCAGAAGCTCGATGCCCTGGGTCGGGGAAATCGATCCGGTGGCGACCCCCTTGCGTGGGCCGTCCGCCGCCATTTCGAAGACGAGCTTTGCGTTCTTGAGCTCCGCATTCTCGCGCAGAAGCAGCCGATCGGCGGCCAGCGAGAACTCCCATGCCTCGCCGGGGGGGGACGCCGCGGCGGGGCCGCCCGCGCTTGCAGCCCCTGCGGGTTCAGGCCGGGAGGCGGAGGCGTTCGTCATGCCGAGCACCTGGTCCATCCACGGGCTTGCATCGAAGAATGGGCCGGAGAGATTGAGCCGCACACCACCGTCAGCCCGGCGCGTGAGGTCGCCGCGCATGTCGACCCCGCCGCGAGAGAACAGCCGCTCGATCCGGGCGGACTTGACCTCACCCTGCGGGTCGACCGATGCTTCCCCGGTGAGTTCGAGGCCGTCGCCGCGGATGTCGCCCGTGAGCAGCGCGTCCTCTCCTGATTTCGCATACCGGAAGGTTCCGCGCGCCGGGGCGTCGAAGGGCTTGCTCCAGCGGACCTCCGACAGGTCAATGGCGGCCTTGGTGAGGTCGAGATCGGCGAAGATGCTGTTGAAGTCCCGTCCGTCGCCGCTCGCGCGGAGATCGAGCTGCGCCTCGCCCTGCATGACGTTGCGGGCGGCGAGCCCGAAGGCGTTGAGGAGATCGGGGGTGACGACGGCGCGGCTCGTGAGTTCGGAACTCGGGCCTGAGCCCGGCTTGAAGTTCTCTTTCCAGGTGTAGACGATCGGCGAGGGACCGAACCGCCCGGCGCCTGAGAGCGTCATCGTGTCCTGATCGAGCTCCACCCGAACATCGGAGTCCGTCAGCCCGAAACCCGCGAAGAGATCCGGCGCCGATGCATTCATGAATCCACCGCGGACCGAGAATTTCAACGCGCGGGCGTCGAGTTCGGTGCGCATCTCCTGCTGCACGACGAGTTCAAGTCCGCCCTCCCCGGACATGCGTTCGATATCGAGGCCATAGGAGTCGCCGACCTTGAGATTTGACTGGTTGAGCACGCGCATGAGATCGCGCAGCCCGCCGCGACCGGCCCCCTTGACCTCAAGCATCGCGCCGCCGGGATAAAAGCGTGGGAGCGCGACACTGCCCTCATCGATCTGCCAGCCTCCCACCCTGCCGCTCTCGATGCTGATCGACAGGCTGTTGCCCATCAGGCGACCCGTGGCCCGCGCTTCCGTGATGGGCGGGAAGTCGGAGAGATAGCCGACCGTCCCGTCCTCCAGCCGAAAATCCAGACTGAGATGCTCATCGGGAAGGAACCCCTCCCGGTTGGCTCCCGGCGGCCAGTCGACCTTGAGGACCGCGTCGCGAGCGACGCCGCCGCGAATGTTCTGGGCGGTCCACTCCCGTCCGGCCGCGCCGAGATTGACGGGCCAGAACTCCTGGAGCTGCGCCGGTGTGGCGGTTCCCTGGCTGGTGGCGTCGAGCTTGAGCCCAAGAAGAGACGTCCCGTCCACGTCGGCAAGCCAAAGCTCACCCGCACCGTTGACCGTGAGATCGCCTGTGACAGCGGTCAGCCGATCGAGCACCAGGCGGCGATCCGTGGCGCCGAACCGCGCGGCGAGGTCGACGGAGGAGAAGGTCCACGGCATCTCGAAGGTCGGGGTCATGTCGAGCGTGACGTCCGCGCCGGTGATCGCAAACGGCGCAAGGCCGCCCGCCTCCCAGGCGGTGATCGACCCGAGTCCGAAAGCGGCGGTGAGGGTTCCGCTGAGGCGGTCGGAAAGGATCGTCGCCTCGGTGACGGTGACGTATTGGGACACCGGGTCGTACTCGGCGACGAAATCAAGGTCCTCGACGGCGATGTCCAGGTCCCCGGCGCGGAAGCGGCCATTGCCGTCCGTCATTCTCAGTCGGCCGGACTCAAAGCCCGCAGCCTCGCTGACCTCGATCTCGAGCGAGGCGCTGGCCGGACGCGCTTCGGTGATGCCGTCGCCCGCAAAGCCGAACCACTCGGCGACCACTTCAGGGGCGACGCCGTCGAGTTCGACCAGACCGGACGCGCGGGTGACCGCCGCATCCGCCGCGAGATTGATGTGCAAGCGGTTCGCATCGAGCTGTTCGGAGAGCTGGGCGGCGAGATCCAGGCCGACGCGCTGCTGGTCGGAGCGCCAGCGTCCATCGACATCTCGCAATGTCCAGACAGAACCGGACGCCTCGTCGATCACCCGGACGCGCATGTCGACGAGTTCGATCCGGTCGAAATCCCCGGCGGCCACAAAGGCGCGCAGCGGCGTCGCGACGGCGGGCCAGTTGATGTCGGTGAAGGGATTGAAGGCGCGGCCGCCCAGACGCGGCTCTTGAAAGATCGTGATGCCGGCGAGCGTCCATTGACCGGCCTTCGACCGCCGCACATCGGCTTCGCCCTGTTCGACCCGAACGCCCTTGACCCGGACGGCCCCCGAAAGCAGCGCAAGCGGTTCAAATCCGATGACGGTCCGTTGCGCCCAGGCGGCCTGCCCCCCCTCGCCTGTATGCGCCGAGACATCGAGCGCCACCGCCTGAAGCCTGCCCCTCTCCCGCGACCATTCGAGCGTGAGCTTGCCTATGGTGACGGGCTCGCCGCCGCGCGCATCGGTGAGCGCGGACTCGACGGTCGGGCGGACGAAGTCCAGCGGGAGCGGCCCGCGCGACAGCGCCCAGACGAGAAACGCGCCGCCGGCGAGGGCGACCAGCGTGCAGACCGCGACGGCCTCGAGAATCAGAACGCGGACCGACGGGAAGCGCCGCGCCGGGCGCGCTTTGCCGTCATTGCGATCGGATCCTGCCTGCGGCATCATGGTTCCAGGGCGTCCACTGCGCCCGTTTTCTGTTTTGCGACCGCGCAACCGGACTGGCGACCCCCGATGTCAAAGCTTTTGCAAGCCGGTGACAAAGCCCCCGATTTTTCCATGCCCAAGGGTGACGGATCAATCGTCAAGCTCATCGAATATGCGGGCCGGATGCTGGTTATCTTCTTCTATCCCAAGGACGACACGGCGGGCTGCACCAGAGAAGCGATCGAGTTCAGCACGAAACTTCCTAATTTCAGCGAAAGGGGCGTTTCGATTCTCGGGGTTTCGAGAGATTCGCCCAAATCGCACGATGCGTTCCGCCGGAAGCACGGGCTCACCGTCGATCTTGCATCGGATGAGACCGGAGAAGTGTGTGAATCCTATGGCGTCTGGGTGTCGAAAAGCATGTACGGGCGGACCTTCATGGGGATCGAGCGATCAACCTTTCTCGTCGGCCCCGACGGCGTGATTCAGACGGTGTGGAGAAAAGTGCGCGTGCCGGGGCATGTCGATGCCGTTCTGGACGAATGTTCATGAACGAACCGCGCAAAAACCGACCGCGGCACGCATGGATTGTCCTCGTTCACCCCAGCTTAAGCCGACCCTGAGAATTTGGCATGAAAAAGCGGCAAACGGGGGTTCGCGCCCTCGGCAAACTGAGTTATCCATGGCTCTCCGGGGCGTGAAAACGGGCTTGGGGGCGGCGACGCTCCGGCGTGTAGAGCACAGAGATCAGGCGGCGTAGATGGCGGTCGAACTTAAGAACCGAACCAAAGCCCTTTTTGAGAAAGCATTCCCGGAACGGCAAATCTATCACCGGAGCGGCGGCTCGGTACGTTACGTATCGATTTCGCCCTGGCGGCAGGCGATGATGGCCGGCGGCGCAACGGTGGTGGTTGGCTGGTGCCTGTTCGCGACGGCGTCGGTGCTGCTTCGCGGACCGGCGGTCAATGCGCAGGTCGGGACGCTCGATCGCAAGATCGCGAAGTACGAACGCTGGCTGCAACAGGCGCAGGCGAAGGAAGCTGCGGCGTTGTCCTTGCTGGAGCAGCGGTCCGCTGAATTCACGCGGGCGACGTCGGAGTTCGAACGTCGCCACGACACGCTCAAGGGCATTCTGGCGTCCCTCAACGGTGACGCAGGCGGAGAAGCGCTCGCGCTGACCGGCGACGGGGCCTCGGTGCTGATCAACTCCTCCGTCGAGGAGGCGGACGCACGCCAGAGCCGCGGCGGCGATGTGATCACGGCGTCGGTCGAGGTGGCGGGCTTCCGCGCCCAGATCGACAAGCTGCGCGCCGAACAATCGAGCTTCCTCGATCTCGCCGAACAGCAGGCTGTCGAGCGCGCCGAGAAGATGAAGGGCGTGATCGGGCTGACCGGAGTTGCGGTCGCTCGCGTGCTCGAGGCGACGGAAGCCGGCGGGCCGCTCGTCGAGGTCTCGGCGGCGGGAACCACCGCGGCCGGGTTCGACCATGTCGAGGACGAATTCGCGCTGCGCGCACGCGAGGTGAAGGCCCGGCTCGACGAAGCCAAGATGTTCGAGCAACTGATCCGCACCGTCCCGCTCGGTGCGCCGGTCAATGTGCCGTTCCGCGAAACGTCAGGCTTCGGCAAGAGGATCGATCCGTTCAACCGTCGGCTGGCCTGGCATAATGGTCTTGATCTTGCGGCGTTCAATGGCGCGCCGATCGTCGCCAAGGCCCCGGGCGTCGTCTCCTTCGCCGGCCAGAAGTCCGGCTATGGCAAGGTGGTGCAGATAGACCATGGCCACGGGTTCAAGACGGTGTATGCTCATTTGAGTTCGATTTCGGTGCGCGAAGGAGACCCGATCGCAGTGGGTCAGAAGGTCGGCGCAATGGGATCGACCGGTCGCAGCACAGGCCCCCACCTCCACTATGAGGTGTATTTCCGGGGCAAGGCGTATGATCCCATCAAGTTCGTGAGGGCTGGCCAGCATGTTCACTAGAGGTAAGACACCCGAAGCCCCGCCGCCCCCGCCGTCCCTCAAACCGGCTTCCGCAGACCCGCAGGTGGCGGTGAAGCGTCCGGCCCCGGGCATGTCCCGCGCCGCCGTGCCGTCCATCATCAGCGCCGACGTGAAGATCGTCGGCAGCGTGAAGTCCGAGGGCGACATCCAGATCGACGGATCGATCGAGGGTGACGTGTACGCCGCGGTTCTCACGATCGGGCAGCAGGGGTCCGTCCAGGGCAAAGTCGTGGCGGAGACCATCACCGTGCAGGGCGCCGTGAAGGGCCAGATCCGGGGCAAGAAAGTGCAACTCGCCACAGGCGCCAAGGTGAGCGGCGATATCTATCACGCCTCCTTGTCGATCGAACCGAACGCCATTTTCGAGGGTCAGGTGAAGTACGCGCAGGACCCGATGAACCCGCCCGCAGACGCGCCTCCAGCGCCCCCCTCGGGCGACGGGGCCTGACCGGTTTCGCAACGGTTCTTTTCTGATCAGAAGCCGCCCCTCCCACCGGAGGGGCGGTTTTGTTTTGGGGTGCGAGAAGATCGCGCCTGCGATCCCGGCCTACGCGTCTGCAGGACGCTCCGCCCCCGCCGACTGCGAGAGCGCAGCCGCCAGAAAGAAATCGATCTCACCGTCGAGCACGCCCTGAGTGTCGGACGTTTCGACATTCGTGCGCAGATCCTTCACCATCTGATAGGGCTGCAGCACGTAGGAGCGGATCTGGCGGCCCCAGCCGATCTCGGTCTTTGAATCCGCCTCCGCCTGCGCGGCGTCCTGGCGCTTCTTCAGTTCCATCTCGTAGATGCGCGCGCGCAGCATGTCCCAAGCCTGGGCGCGGTTCTTGTGCTGGGAACGATCCGCCTGGCAGGCGACCACGATCCCGGTCGGGGCGTGGGTGAGGCGCACCGCGGAATCGGTCTTGTTGACGTGCTGCCCCCCTGCTCCGCTGGAACGGTAGGTGTCGACGCGAACATCCTTCTCATCGATCTCGACCTCGATCGACTCATCGATCACCGGATAGACCCAGACGGAGGCGAAGCTGGTGTGGCGGCGCGCGTTTGAATCGAACGGTGAAATCCGCACAAGCCTGTGCACGCCGGATTCGCTCTTGAGCCAGCCATAGGCGCTCTCACCGCGAATGAGGATGGTTGCGGACTTCAGCCCCGCCTCCTCGCCCGCGTGTTCCTCGATCTCCTCGACCTTCATGCCCTGCGCATTGGCCCAGCGGACATACATCCGGCGCAGCATCGACGCCCAGTCCTGGCTTTCCGTGCCGCCGGCGCCTGCATGAACCTCGACATAACAGTCATTGCCGTCCGCCTCTCCGGACAGAAGCGCCTTGAGCTCGGCCTGTTCGGCGCGGGCGACGGCCGCCCGCAGGCTGGCCGCGACCTCCTCCAGCATGGCCGGATCGTTTTCGGCGGATGCAAGCTCCCACAATTCCTCGGCGTCGACGGCCTCGCGCTGCAGCGCCCGCACGTCCTCCATCGCCGAGACGAGCCGCGTGCGCTCCCGCATGAGCGCTTGCGCGTCCTCCGGCCGATTCCAGAAATCAGGGTGTTCGGATAGCGCCGTCAGTTCCTCGACGCGCTTTTCGGCGACGTCCCAGTCAAAGACGCCTCCGAAGCAGGGAGACAGACCGCTGGATGCGTTCGACCATTGAGTCGAGTTCCGGCGTCATGGGAGATCCTTTCCTGAAAAACGGGGATCAGCGCACCCACCTCGACACCGCGGGCGGGCGTTCCCGCCGGGGGGCGACCAGCGGTGACATGCCCGACGCCCCGCCGCGCAGAGCGGATGCCTCTAGAAGATGCCGTCGCGCACTGTCAACTCTTCGCGGAGGCGCGGCGGCGGGGGTGGCTCGCCGTTTAGAGAAGGTTCGGCGCCGGGCGCCGGCGTGGGAGGCGCGGGCGTTGCCTCGCCGTCGGTGCGGCGGTAGGCCCCCTCATCTCCGGGAATGACTTCCGCATAGTCGACCCGCGGCGCGTCAAAGCCATCGCCGCCATAGGCGGACGTGACGCACCGCTCGGTGGGCTCGGTCCCGGGCCGATAGGCCTCGGTGATGACCGTCCGGGTGTCGAAATCGGGCAGGCAGCCGGTCTCGGCGTCGATCTCCACGAGCCGCACCCCCGCAGGCCTGCGGAAGGGCGTCGGCGACACGTTCTCAAGCGCGACCGACATGAAATCGCGGAAGATCGGCGTCGCGAGGCGCCCGCCGGACTCCCCCTCGCCGAGATTCTTCGGCTGGTCGAAGCCGACCCACACCCCGGCGACAAGGTCCGGTGAAAACCCGATGAACCACGCGTCCATGAAGTCGTTGGTGGTCCCGGTCTTGCCGGCGAGCGGCCGGCCAAGACTGCGCAGGCTGGTGGCGGTTCCGCGTTCAACGACCCCTTCGAGGATCGAGACGATCTGGTAGGACGTGACGGGGTCCAGCACCTGCTCGCGGTTGTCGCCGAGATCCGGCGGCGCCTGATTGTTCCACTCCGCCTCGCAATCCGCGCACGTCCGACCATCGCGGCGGAACACGGTGGCGCCGTAGCGGTTCTGTATCCGGTCGAGCAGGATCGGCTCGACCTGCTTGCCGCCATTCACCAGCATGGCGTAGGCGGTCACCATGCGGATCGGGGTCGTCTCCCCGGCGCCGAGCGACATGGCGAGGTAAGGCGGCAGCTTGTCATAAATGCCCGCGCGTTCGCCGATCTCGGCCACCTTTTCCATGCCCATGTCCTGGGCGAGGCGGACGGTCATCGCATTGCGCGATTTCTCGATCCCGACACGCAGCGTCGACGGGCCGTAGAATTGTTCGCTGTAATTGCTGGGCTTGTAACAGCCCTCCTGCGTCGGGTCCGAACAATCGACGAAGGGCGCATCCAGCACCTTGGTAGAAGGCGTGGCGCCATTGTCCAGCGCCGCCATGTAGACGAACGGCTTGAAGGACGATCCGGGCTGGCGCTTGGCCTGCACGGCGCGGTTGTACTGGCTGAGACCGAAAGAGTATCCGCCCGCCATGGCGAGCACGCGGCCCGTGTGCGGATCCATGGCGACGAGCGCGCCCTGCACCTCCGGTATCTGGCGCAGACGCCAGGCGGACTTCGCCGACCCCACGGCCTTCGAATATTCCTTGATGGTCTGGGACGTGACATCCGGCGCAGGCGCCTTGGAGACGAGGATCACGTCGCCGACGGCGAGACCGGACCCGCCGCCCTCCTTGCGCTTGTGCGCCGCCGCCCACTTCACGTCATCCGCCGACAGCGACCCCTCCTCGCCATCGCCGAGCCCGACCTTCAGGCCGCCCTTGACGGCGAGGACGACGGCGAGCCGCCAGTCTCCCGCGCCGTCAGGTTTCTTCATTTCCGACAGCGCTTCCCGCCACCCCTCCGCCGCCGACAGCTTGCCGACCGGACCGCGCCAACCCTTGCGACGGTCATAGGTCTCAAGCCCGGCCTGCAACGCCGTCTGGGCTGCGAGCTGCATCCGGGTGTCGAGTGTCGTGCGGATCGAGAGCCCACCCTCGTAGAACGCCTTGGTGGCCTTCTCCTCCGAGCCGAACCCGTCGAGCCTTCCGTCCTGGCCGAGGCGGAGGATTTCGCGGCGAACTTCCTCAACATAATAGGCCGACGCCTGGATTTCGTCGCTGTCGAGCCGGGAGACCGTCTTCAGGGGTTCGGCCTGCGCGGCCGCGGCTTCCTCCCCGGTGATGAAGCCATTGATCGCCATGCGATCGAGCACCCAGTTGCGACGTTCGACGGCCGCTTCGGGATGGTTGTAGGGGTTCACGCGCGACGGTGCCTGGGGAAGGGAGGCGAGCATCGCGCACTCGGCGAGCGTCAGGTTGGACAAAGACTTGCCGAAATAATTGAGCGCCGCCGCCCCGACCCCGTAGGAGCGCCCGCCGAGATAGATCTCGTTCATGTAGAGTTCGAGGATCTGATGCTTGGTGAACTGCTGCTCAAGGCGCTGAGCGAGCACCGCTTCGCGTATCTTCCGCGACGCGGAGCGTTCATTGCCGACCAGCATGTTCTTCACGGTCTGCTGGGTGATGGTGGAGCCGCCCGTCATCCGACGGCCCCGCAAGGCGTTCCACACCGTTCCGCGCATCATCGCGACGAGATTGACGCCCGAATGTTCAAAGAACGTCTTGTCCTCGGCGGACACGAACGCGTTGATGAGCTGGTCGGGAAGCTCCTCCGACGGCACATAGACGCGGTGCTGGCTCGCGAACTCAGCGACGAGCCGTCCATCGCCCGCGTGCACGCGGCTGGTGATCGGCGGCTCATAGTTCGCAAGCTCCTTCGCCGAGGGCAAATCCTGCGTGACGATGAGGAACCAGCCGAACAGACCGATCGCCGCCACCGCACAGGCGCCGACTGCGCCGATCAGGATCTTCTTGATCATTCTTCACCCGGTTGCACTGGACGTCTCTATCCGCAGCTCATCGCCGCGCGGACCGGCCGCGCTCGACGGGGGAATCGCCGAGCAATGGGCCTACATTATGGCGCTTCGCGCCTGAGCGGTAGGACAAAGCGCCGTGTCCACAGCGGCGAACGGGCATCAGCGCGCGGCGTAGAGCTGAATTTCGGAGTAGAAAAACCCGTCGATCGCGGATGCGACCGCTGAAATGAGCTTCTTGCGTTCCGACTTCGTCGTCAGGAGGCGCGCATCCTCGCGATTGGTAAGGAACCCCATTTCAAGCAGCACGGCGGGAACATCCGGCGCCAGCAGCACGAAGAATCCCGCGTTGCGGTGAGTGTTGCGCAAGGCCGGCCAGCCGGTGGCCGCGATGGCTGGAATGAGCGACTGGGCGAACCGCGCGGACTGGTTCTTGGTCTCCCGCTGCACGAGATCGGCCAATATCTGGTTCACCTGGGGTGAACGTGAGGTGTCGGCCTCGACCGACAGCAGCCAATCATTGCGCTGGCGGACCGTTTCGGCGCGCTTCTCGGCCTTGGCTGACAGGGTGTAGACCGACGCTCCACGCACGGACGGATCCGCGCCGGCGTCCGCGTGAAGCGAGATGAAGAGGTCCGCGCCGACGGACCGCGCGCGCGCCACGCGCTCCTCCAGCTCGAGAAAGACATCGGTCGTGCGGGTGAGCTCCACGTCATAGCGTCCCGAGGCGAGCAATTCCTTCTGAAGCTCGAGCGCGGAGGCGAGGGTCACATCGCGCTCGAAAACGCCCGTCGGCGCGATCGCGCCCGGGTCTTTTCCGCCATGGCCGGGGTCGATCACGATCATGGGCTTTCTGGACGTGCGCTGGCGCGGCCCGGTCTCAGGCGGCGGCGCGGTGCGGGCCTGCGCCTTGAACGCGGCGGTGTCGACGCGCTCCAGATCGAGGACGATCCGGTGGTTGGCGGCGCCCGAGTTCGGCGGCAGCGCGAAGTTGCGGGCGACCTTGGCGGGCGTTTCGAGCTTGAGCGTCAGGCGCGACGTCTGCGGCGAGACGTTGGAAAACCGGTAGCCGGAGACCAGTCCCGCCCCCTCGCCCGAGCCGGCCTCGGTGGTGAGCCCGTTGATGGACCAGCGCACACGCGGCAGATCGAGCACGACGCTCGCCGCATCATTGTCCATGCCGAAGACGTCATAGGGCAGCGGCCGATCCGAATCGATCACGATCCGCGTCTGCGATCCCGATTCGCCGAAGCGGATGGAGAGAACGCGTCCGGCGGGGTCGGCGACCGCCGTCCCGATGTGCGCCAGCAGGAGCACCGCCAAAACGCTGAATGACCGCATCATGCAAGTCACCTCTACCCTGTTCCTTCTGAACAGCCCCCGAGTTAGCATCACATTGTTAACCAATGGTGCGAGGAGCTGCGATTCGCGGTGGGTGAGCCGCGACGATAGGCAGCCGACGTTGGACGCTTCCTTTTTTCAACCAATTTGTGCACATTGATGTCTGGCGCATGCGAAACATGGATGCAGCATTCGCTTCGGGAAGGTTTGTCTGGCGTGAAAGACGCCGCAGACCAGCTTCGGGGCGACGGTGCGCGCTCAGCCTGAAGAGAGACGTGATCAAGATGACATCTACCGGGATCACGCCCCGTCAGCTCAGCGCCGCCAGCAACAAGATCGCTTGCGTTGCACTTTCAAACACCAGCCCGATGAGCCGCGCGTGCTTGCGCGCCATCCGGCCGCCAGCCAGCAAGGACCAAGTTCATGAGCAAGCTCATGTTGATCGACGCCACGCACCCCGAAGAAACCCGGGTCGCGGTGGCCACAGACGGACATATTGAAGACTTCGACTTCGAAGCCAGCGACAAACGACAGCTTCGCGGCAATATCTATCTCGCAAAAGTGACCCGGGTTGAGCCGTCGCTTCAGGCGGCGTTCGTCGACTATGGCGGCAATCGCCACGGCTTTCTCGCCTTCAGTGAAATCCACCCGGATTACTACCAGATCCCCAAGGAGGACCGTGAAGCCCTGCTCGCGGAGGCCGCGCGCGAGGCGGATGAGGACGACGCCGACGCGATCGACGGGGACGATTCCGACGATGAAGAGGGCGACGCGACCTCACGCCGGCACGCCGCGGCGTTCCAGCGCAAGTACAAGATCCAGGAGGTCATCCGGCGCCGCCAGGTGATGCTGATCCAGATCGTCAAGGAGGAGCGCGGCAACAAGGGCGCGGCGGTGACGAGCTACCTCTCGCTCGCCGGGCGGTATTGCGTGCTGATGCCGAACACCGGACGCGGCGGCGGCATCTCCCGCAAGATCACCAACGCCGCGGACCGCAAGCGCTTGAAGCAGATCACCTCGGAGTTCGAACTGCCGCGCGGGTCGGGACTGATCGTCCGGACAGCGGGCGCCAAGCGCACCAAGATCGAAATCCGCCGCGACTTCGAATACCTCTCGAAACTCTGGGAGCAGATCGTCTCGCGCACGATGGAGTCGATGGCCCCCTGCCTCATCCATGAGGAGGGTCACCTCGTGCTGCGGGCGGTGCGCGACCTTTATGACAAGGACATCGAGCAGATCGTCGTCGCCGGGGACGAGGCCTACAAGGAAGCAAAGAACTTCGTGCGCCTGCTGATGCCGAGCCACGCCAAGAAGGTGCAACCGCACACGGAGGGGCCGCCGCTCTTCGTGGCCTTCGGCATCGAGGAGCAGCTCGATTCGATTTTCTCGCCTGTGGTTCAGCTCCCCTCCGGCGGATACATCGTCATCAACCAGACCGAGGCGCTGGTCGCGATCGACGTGAACTCCGGCAAGGCGACCCGTGAACGCAATGTCGAGGCGACCGCGCTGCGCACCAATATGGAGGCGGCGGCCGAAGCCTGCCGGCAGATGCGGTTGCGAGACCTCGCGGGCCTGATCGTCATCGACTTCATCGACATGGAGGACGCAAAGAACAATCGCGCCGTCGAGCGGAAGATGAAGGATTCGCTCAAGATGGACCGGGCGCGGGTGCAGACCGGACGCATCAGCCAGTTCGGACTGTTCGAGATCTCCCGCCAGCGACGCCGGGCGGGGGTGCTGGAGCTGACCAGCGACATCTGCAGCCACTGCGCAGGCTCGGGGCGGACCCGGTCGGTGGAATCCGCCGCGCTTCAGCTGTTGCGCGCGATCGAAACGCGCGCCGCCGACGATCGGGTGGACACGCTGAATGTCGATGCTCCGCCGGACGTCGCGCTCTATATCCTCAACGAAAAGCGCGCGGCGATCGCGACGATCGAACAGGAGTCCGGGGTCAGTGTCCGGATCGAGGCGAACGCCGCCCTCAAGACAGGCGAGAACGCGATCGAGGCCTATTCCGACGGCGAACCGGTCGCCTACCGGCCGATCAAGCCGCTCGACTTCTCAAAGCTCAAGCCGGCTGTGGTGTCGGAAGAGGACGATATCGATGACGAGGAGGACGAGGAGATCGTCGATGCGCTTTCGGGTGAGGACGATTCAGACGTCGCCGATGAGGTCGACGCCGACGCTGATGACGATGGTGAGAGCGACGACGAAGGCGCCTCCAATGGCGACGACGCCTCGCGCCGCAGACGCGGACGCCGCGGCGGTCGGAGACGGCGCGGGCGGGATTCGTCCCAGACCGGCCTCGAAGTCATCGACAGCGACGCCGAAGACTCCTCTGAGCCGACGCGCATTCAATCCCGCGACGGGGACAAGCGGGGTAGAGGCCGACGCCGGCGCGGCCGCGAACGCAGCCGGCAGGTTGAAACAGTGAATGACGGCGGCGAAGTGCTCGACGCCATCGCATCGGCGCCCTTCCTCGCAGCCCAGGCGGCGGCGATGCGCGACGTCGCGGAGTCGGACGGCGCCACAGATGACGATGCGGACGCCAGTGTCGCCTCCACCCAAGACGCGGGGGCAGATCAGGCTCCGGAGTCGAAAGACGAGGCGCTCGCCGCCCGGAACGAGCCCTCCGAAACCGAGGAACCGTCCAACCCGACGCCGGTGGAATCGGCGACGACATCCGGGGCCGATGCGGCCCACCAGCCGCCTCCGTCACAAGCGCCTGAGCTGGAAGCGAGCCCGGACCCCGCGCCGGAGCTGGCGAAAGCGTCCACGGCGGAACCCGCCGCAGCGCCGGCTCCTGAGTCCCCTCCGGCGCCCACTCCGGAGCTGGAGCCCGGGGCCGCCGCCGACGCCGGAACGGGCGATCTCCACAAGATCCACGCCCCGCCTCCGGAGGCGCCCGTCGAAGCCCCGGCTCCGCGGCGGACCGGATGGTGGAACCGGCGCCGGGCCGGATGAGGCGCCGCGCGCCGTTGATCAAAACGACGAAACCGCTATCGTCGTTTCGGGAACTGCGTTGGCGGGGGCTGATGGAGACACCTTCATGCGGCCTCTGAAGAGCATGCTGGCTGCGGCGGCCTGCGCCGTTGCGGTCTTCTGCGCGACGAGCGGCGCCTCCGCACAAGGGCTGATTCGCGACGCCGAGATCGAGGCGACCCTGAGGGAGTATTCCGAGCCGATCTTCGCGGCGGCGGGCCTCGCGCCGAAGGATGTCGACATCTATGTCGTGAACGACCCGACGCTCAACGCGTTCGCGGGTGGCGGGCAGAACGTGTTCCTGCACACCGGACTGATCATGGCGTCCGACAATGTCGAACAGCTGAAGGGCGTCATCGCGCACGAGACCGGGCATATCGCCGAGGCGCACAGCATCACCCGGTCGATGGCGCAGCGCTCCTCGATGGGGACGGCGCTCGTCTCGATCGGGCTCGGCGTGCTCGCGATCGCGGCGGGAGCTCCTGACGCGGGGGCGGCCCTGCTCGGCAGCTCTTCCCAGTTCGCAACGCTGTCGTTTTTCCAGTACACGCAGAACGAGGAGAGCGCGGCCGACCAGGTAGCGATCACCTATCTCGAAAAGACCGGCCAGTCGGCGGACGGTCTGGTGCAGTTCTTCGAAAAATACCGCATTCAGGAGGCGCTCTCGACGAGGCGGCGCGACCCCTATTTCCGGTCGCACCCGATCAGCAGCGACCGGATCGGACAGATCCGGGCCCGGGCGTCGGAGGTGACCGCGCGCGCTCAGCCGCAGTCCGAGCGGGCGCTGCGCCAGATGGAGATGATGAAGGCGAAGCTCATCGGGTTTCTTGGAACGCCGGCGCGGGTCTACAACAAGTATCCGAAGTCCGACCTGTCGGTCCCGGCGCGATACGCCCGGGCGATCGCGGCCTATCGGGCGATCGACATCGGCCTTGCGGAGAAGGAAATCCTCGACCTGATCGGCATGGAGCCCGAGAACCCCTATTTCCACGAGCTCTATGGGCAAATCCTGTTTGAGAATGCGCGGGTTGAGGAATCGATCGCTCCGCACCGCCGGGCGCTCGAACTTGCTCCCGATCAGCCGCTCTTGTTCGTCAACCTCGCCCGTTCGCTCCTCGCGACGGAAGACCCGGCCAACTACAAGGAAGCCGAAGGTCTGTTGATCGACGCCCTCGCCCGTGAACGCGACAACGCCTTCGCCTGGAACCAGCTCGCCCAAGCCTATGGTAAGCTCGGGCGCACGGCGGAGGCGCAGCTTGCAACCGCCGAGGAGGCGTATGCGATCGGCGACTATCAGCGGGCGTTCATCTTCTCGAAGCGGGCGAGCGACGGGCTGGAGCCGAATTCTCCGAACGCCCGGCGTGCATCGGATATCGCGGTGGTGACCGACCCGCGCGTCCGTCCGGGGCGTCGCGCCGGTTGAGACGCCTTCGACGCCTTGCGGGATCACGTCGGTGTCATGGGCGGCGAAACCCGTTTGCCGATCCTGCAATTTCGGACATAACCCGGCTGCACTTCCGGCTTTCGCGGACATTGAGGTGATACATGCGCGTGCTGATGGCCGCCGCTGCTCTCGGGCTTGGCGTCGCGGGTTGTTCCCAGGGTGATGCGGTTCCGCAGTCCGTCGCCCAGATGGAGCGCGCCGAGGTCGAGGCCATCGTGAAGAATTATCTGCTCACGAACCCCGAGGTGCTGTCGGAAGCGTTTGACGTGCTCGCCAAGCACGAGCGCGCGAAGCTCGTGGCGGAGTTGCAGTCGACCGAGGGCGACCCGGTCCTCGGTCCACCCGACGCCCCCATCACGATCGTGGAGTTCATCGACTTCAACTGCACCTTCTGCCGGGCCGCCGATGCGTGGGTCTTCGAACAGCTCGATGACAAGCGCAAGGATGTGCGGGTGATCTTCAAGCACCTTCCGCTGCTTGAACAGCGGACGGGCACATCCGTCGCCGCCGCGCGCGCGGCGATGGCGGCGGACAAGCAGGGCAAGTATCGCGAGATGCACCTCGCCCTCATCAAGACGAACGATCTAAGTGACGGCAATATCGAGAAACTGGCGCAGGGGATCGGCCTCGACATGGCGAAGTTCAAGCGCGACGCCGCCGACGCCGCCCTGCTCGACCATATCAACGTCACCTTCCAGCAGGCCGGGGCCGCTGGGGTCGAAGGCACGCCCGGCTTCTACATCAACGACCAGTTCATCGGCGGCTATGACGAGGCGACTCTGAAATCCGTGCTGCGCGACGCCCGCGCCGCGCTCTAGGCGGCCGGCGTCGTCAGTCGAGCCGGGTGACGATGCGCGCGCTCGCCTCCAGCGTGCGGTGGACGGGGCATTTTTCGGCGATCTTCAGGAGCCGCTCCCGGTCGTCGTCGGATAGATCGCCGGTGAGCGTCACGACCCGGCTGAAATGATCGAGCCGCGGCGGGCGCCCTTCCGCCGACTCCCGGGTGTCGACGGCGTGCTTGCCAAGATGCTCGACACGGGTCTCCACCCTTTCGAGGGGGATCGATTTGAGGTTGGCGTACATCCGCACGGTCATCGATGTGCAGGCGGCGAGGCTTGCTCCGAGAAGCTCATAGGGCGACGGCCCGGTATCCTGGCCGCCGACATCAATGGGCTCATCGGCCAGAAACCCATGCGGTCCGACGCTCACGGCGAGCTGAAAGCCGCCCTCCCCGGTCTCCCCGGCGCTGACCACACGGTCTTCGGGCGCGGATGTGGACTTCGCGGGCGCATCCCGGCTGAGATCCAGATACCGGCGCATCCAGGCGGCGATCACATCGGCAGCGTAGGCGGCGTCCTCTCGCCGGGTGAGCAGATGATCCGCCCGGTCGAGGGTGACGAAGCTCTTCGGGTGTTTCAGCGCCCGGAAGATCGCCGAGGCGTTGTCGATTCCCACGGTCTCATCAACCGGTGAATGCATCACCAGAACCGCAGCGCGCAGTCGCGCGACGCGGGCGAGAAGGTCCTCCCGCTCAAAATCCTCGATGAAGGCGCGGCTGATGGAATGGTCGCGGCCACCGAGATGAACTGTCGCCGACCCCGTCTTCAGCGCGGCCTCCCGTCCCTCGCCGACATGGCGGAGGGTGCGAGCAGGATTCGAAGGCGCGCCGATGGTTGCGACCGCGCGGATGGCGGACAGCTGTTCAGCCGCCGCGAGCGCCGCCGCGCCTCCGAGCGAGTGTCCGACCAGCAGCGTCGGGGCGGCGAACTCGGCCTCCAGGAACCCAGCTGCGGCGATGATGTCCCCGACGTTCGACGAGAAGCCGGCGTCTCCGAACGCGCCCTCCGAGGCCCCGAGCCCGGTGAAGTCAACCCGCAGGACAGCCACGCCGTGCGCCGCGAGAGCGGCCGAGACACGCGCCGCGGCGAGCGACTCCTTGGAGCACGCGAAACAGTGCGCAAAGATCGCATGGGCGAGCGGGGGGCCGGCTGGCTGGTCCAGCCGCGCCGCGAGCAGGTTTCCCTCGGCGCCGGGGAAGGTCAATCGCTTCGGGGCTTTCAAGCGGCGGCTCCTTCGATGATCTGGACCCACCTCTTCGCCGTGGCGTACCCTCCGTTCAAATCAATCCGGCGAGAGGCGAAGACGGGTCGGCGTAACGTTTCGGCGCCATGCGGCCGGCGAGGTAGGCCTCCCGACCGGCGATGACCGCATGCTTCATCGCACGCGCCATGCGAACCGGATCACGCGCCGCCGCAATCGCCGTGTTCATGAGAACCCCGTCGCACCCAAGCTCCATGGCGATCGCCGCGTCCGAGGCGGTGCCGACCCCGGCGTCGACGATCACAGGGACGCGCGCCTGTTCGACGATCAGCCGGATATTGACCGGGTTGAGGATGCCGAGACCCGATCCGATCAACGAGCCGAGCGGCATGATGGCGCAACAGCCCGCATCCTCGAGCTTGCGGGCATAGACGGGATCGTCAGAGCAGTAGACCATTACGTCGAACCCCTCCGACACCAGCACCCGCGCCGCGGCGAGCGTTTCCTCCATCTCCGGATAAAGCGTCTTCTGGTCGGACAAGACTTCGAGCTTCACGAGCGACCAACCGCCGGCCTCGCGCGCAAGTCGCAGGGTTCGAAGCGCGTCGTCGGCGGAAAAACAGCCCGCCGTGTTGGGCAGATAGACGAAGCGCGCGGGATCGAGATGATCAATGAGGCGGTCTGAGCCTGCCTCCGCGACATTCACCCGGCGCAGCGCGACCGTGACCATGTCAACGCCGGCCGCCTCCGCAGCCGCGGCGTTCTGCGCGTAGCTTGCGTATTTGCCCGTGCCGATGATGAGGCGGGAGCGGAAGGTTCGCCCGGCGATGATGAGCGGGTCATCGGGGGCGGGAGCGTCCGTCGGCATCAGCCTCCCCCCACGAACTGAACAATCTCGATGCGGTCCCCATCGCACAAGACGGTCGCCTCGTGCTGTGAACGGGGCACGATCTGCCGGTTGCGTTCGATCGCAACGCCGCGCTCCGGGGCGCCGAGCTGGCGAAGCAGGTCGGCGACAGTTGACCCGCCATCAACCAAAAATTCGTTTCCGTTGAGAAAAAGCTTCATTGTCTTCGGCGTCCGTGGGACATTGCGGCCGCGTAACCCAGCAGTGCGGCGATGAACCCAAGCATCTACTGCCTCAATGGCCCCAATCTCAACCTGTTAGGTCAACGCGAACCGGAGATTTACGGTCGCGCCACGCTCGATGATGTTGCGGAAATCTGTCGAGCCGAGTGCGACCGGCTTGGTTTCTTGCTGGAATTCCGTCAGACCAATCATGAGGGCGTGCTCATCGACTGGGTTCAGGAATCCCGTGGCGGCGCGGCCCTCGTCATCAACGCCGGCGGCTACACGCACACGTCTGTGGCCCTGCATGACGCGCTTCGCACCTTGACCATACCCATCATCGAGGTGCACCTCAGCAACCCCAGCGCCCGGGAAGCCTTTCGCGGGACAAATTTCGTGGCCCCGGCGGCGTCGGGCTCGATCTCCGGCTTCGGAGCGTTCGGCTATCACATCGCCATTCAGGCGGCCGCCCAACTTTGCAGACGTGTGGAGTGAACAAAGACATGCCTGAGAAATCCGGCAAGTTCGACACCGGGCTCATCCGGGAACTCGCGGCGATCCTTCGCGAGGCGGATCTCGGTGAGATCGAGGTGGGCCAGGGTGACTGGAAGGTGCGGGTGACGCGCCCCTCGACCCAGTCCGTCACCTACGCCGCGCCGACCTATGCCGGACCGGTGATGAGCCCCTCCGCCGCCCCGGCCGCCGCGCCGGCCGCCGCAGCAGGAGGCGACGCTCACGCTGGACATCCGGGCGTCGTGAAGTCACCGATGGTCGGCACCGTCTATCTGGCGCCGGACAAGGAGGCGCCTCCGTTCATCCGGGTCGGGGACGCCGTGACCGAGGGACAGACGCTGCTGCTCGTGGAGGCGATGAAGACCTACAACCCGGTCCCCGCGCCGCGCAGCGGCCGCGTGAAGGAGATGTTCGTTGCAAACGAGCAGCCGGTGGAATTCGGCGAGCCGCTCGTCGTGATCGAGTGACGGCGACAGCATGTTCAAGAAGGTCCTGATCGCGAACCGTGGAGAGATTGCGCTCCGAATCCATCGCGCTTGCAAGGAGATGGACATCGCCACGGTGGCGATCCACTCGGAGGCCGATCAGAACGCGATGCACGTGCGGCTGGCGGACGAGAGTGTGTGCATCGGCCCCGCGCCGTCCGCGAAATCCTATCTAAGCATTCCCTCGATCATCGCCGCGGCGGAGATCACCAAGGCCGACGCGATTCATCCGGGCTATGGCTTTCTGTCGGAGAACGCCAAGTTCTCGGAGATCGTGACCAAGCACGAGATCACGTTCATCGGCCCGAAGCCCGAACACATCCGCATGATGGGCGACAAGATCGCCGCGAAGGAAGCGATGATCCGCACGGGCGTTCCCGTGGTTCCGGGCTCGGACGGCGGCGTCGACACGCTCGAGGCGGCGCGAAAGGCCGGCAAGTCGATCGGCTATCCGGTGCTTGTGAAGGCGGCGGCGGGGGGCGGCGGCCGGGGGATGAAGGTCGCGCGAAACGCCGGCGAACTCGATGTGGCGTTCCAGACCGCGCGAACGGAGGCGAAGGCCGCGTTCGGGGATGATGCGGTCTACCTTGAGAAATATCTCGAGCGGCCCCGCCACATCGAACTGCAGATTGCAGCCGACTCGCACGGCTCGGTGGTGCACCTCGGCGAGCGCGACTGCTCGCTGCAGCGCCGCCACCAGAAAATCTTCGAGGAGGCGCCCTCGCCCGCGATCGACGCCGCCACCCGAACGGCGATCGGCAAGACGGTGTGCAACGCGATCCGGAAGCTCGGATATCTGGGCGTCGGAACGATCGAATTCCTTTATGAGGACGGTGAATTCTACTTCATCGAGATGAACACCCGGCTGCAGGTCGAACACCCGGTGACAGAGATGATCACCGGCGTGGACCTCGTTCAGGAACAGATCCGCATCGCGGCCGGGGAGAAGCTGTCCTTCACCCAGCGCGACGTCCACATCAACGGCCACGCGATCGAGTGCCGGATCAACGCGGAGAACCCGCAGACTTTCACGCCCTGCCCGGGGCTGATTTCCGGCTTCCATGCGCCCGGAGGGCTCGGCGTGCGGCTCGATTCAGCGGTCTATTCCGGCTATACGGTGCCGCCCTATTATGACAGCCTGATCGGCAAGCTGATCGTACACGCGGCGACCCGCCAGCAGGCCCTGTTGCGGCTGAAACGGGCGCTTGGGGAGATGGTGGTCTCAGGCGTGGAGACGACGCTGCCACTGCATCAGCGCCTGGTCGAGGAGCCCGACGTCCTGTCCGGAGACTACGACATCCACTGGCTCGAAAAGTTCCTGAAGCAGGATGCGGGGCCGCGCCCTTGAGTCCGGCGTTCGGGCTGGAGCATGTGCTCGATCTCTATCGCAACGGCGTCTTCCCGATGGCCGATTCGCGCGACGATCCGCGACTCTTCATTGTGGATCCCGAACACAGGGGCGTATTCCCGCTCGATGCGATCCACCTGCCGCGCCGGCTCAAGCGGACGCTGCTCGCCGAGCCGTTCGAGGTAACCATCGACACCGCGTTCGCGGCGGTGATGAGGGCTTGCGCTGAACCTGCGCCCGGCCGCCCGAACACCTGGATCAATCAGCCGATCCTGGACCTCTACTGCGGCATGCATGAGCTCGGCCACGCGCACAGCGTCGAATGCTGGACGAACGGCGAGCTGGTCGGCGGGCTCTATGGCGTGCACCTGCAGTCGGCGTTCTTCGGAGAAAGCATGTTCTCCCGGCGAACCGACGCATCGAAGGTCGCCTTCATGCATCTCGCCGCGCGCCTGCGTCGCCAGGGCTTCCGGCTTCTGGACGCGCAGTTCGTGACGGAGCATCTCAGCCAGTTCGGAGCGCTGGAGATATCGCGCGCGGAGTTTCGGGCGAGACTCAAGGAGGCGCTGCGATATCCGGCGGATTTTGGCCCGCCGGCTCAGCGACTGACCGGCGCCGACGTCGTGCAGCTGATCACCCAGACGTCGTAGACCGGGTCCTCAAGCGCACTCAGACCCGGGGTCGAGGCGTACATCCAGCCCGAAAAGAGACGTCGCGTCTCAGACTGCTCCCCCTCCGCGGGGGCCGCCTGCGACCTTGGCGCGGCGCTCGTCGAGTCGATCTCGAGGAAGGCCACGGACTCAGGTGTATCCTCCGGCGGCGCCTGATAGCAGGTGCGCGCGGTGACTTTCAGCCTGCCGAAGGTCACGGTCTGCCCGCTCTTCACCGACAGATCGGTGCTGTCGCCGGTGATCTTGTCGAGCGCCCTCAATGTGACCCCGCCGCGCGGTTCGAGCGCAGAGGCCATGGGAGCCGCCGCCAACAAGCCGACGGACAGGGCGGAGATGACCATCAGAGGCTTCATTGGTCCGCGCCCGCTGCGCCGCCTTCGCCTGTCGCGGGCGCCGGGGGGGATGCAGCCGGACCTGAGGATGCCCCGCTTGGGGCGAACTGAGACAATACTGACAGCAAATCGAGGCTCCCTCGCGTAAACTCCACCCGGCCGCCAGGTTCGAGATAGTCGAAGGATCCGCCGACAATAAGGCTAAGATAGGCTCCTCCTAGCAGTCCGTCGGACGCGATCTGCGCGGTGGAATCGTCTGGAATCCGCACGTCGGAGGGAACAGAGAAGCTCACCACCGCTTGATAGGTTTCCGGATCGAGGGCGACTTTCGTGACGACGCCCACTTTCACGCCGGCGAGACGCACATCACTTCCCTGCGACACGCCGTCAACGCGGCTGAAATTCGCCGAAAGGCTGTAGCTGTCGCTAGGGGCCGCCGATGACCCTTGTTGTAGGGAAAACACCAGAAAAACCGCGGCCACGGCGACGACCGCGAGGCCGACAAGAGTTTCGAACAGGGATTCACGCATCGGGTTTCCACGATTCATAGTCAGATGAGGCCGCCGCGCGTTCGCCTCCCTGCGACAGGCTGCCCTTCGGTTTGTAGGCGTGGATCGTGCCGGTCATGTTCGCGCGGTGAGGCTTTTCCCAGGGCTTGCGCGGCAGGGGGCTCTCGGTTGGGGGTGATTCAAAGGTGTGGTGAAGCCAGCCATGCCAATCGGGCGGGACGCGCGACGGTTCGGCCAGCCCCTTGTAAAGGACATAGCGCCGCTTGCGGCCTTCGAGGCTGGGACGGCGTTCCTCGAAATAGCGGTTGCCCTGTTCATCAGTGCCGACCTGACGGGCGCGGCGGCCGATGTCGAAGAGCGCACCCATGGTTGCGCCGTTCCACCAGGTGAAAATCGTGCCGAGCATTCGCCCTCCACAGGTTTGGCTGCCCGGTATATGGCGCCCGTTGTCATGCTGGTCCAGCACCGCGCCCCATCCGGCGACGAATCAAAATAGCATGCTTTTGCCGCGCCAGTTTAGCTGATCCTGCCGAGCGTGCGATCCGGAAACGCGCGGGCGGTCGGCAAGCTGAGGAATCGGGAGCGCGCCCGCGAGGATGCAGATGCCAGATACACCCGCACGTCCCTCGGCCAAACGTTTGACGGCGCTGCTCAAGACCGGTGCGGCGGCGCTGCTGTCGGCGTCGGGCGATCGCTCCGAGGCGCTCGCGGCGCATGTCTCGACCTTCGGCGCGGCGGGCAAGATGCGCGGGGCCTCCGACGCGCTCGGAGCCGCCATGGCGGCGGGACGGATGACCCCGGTCTGCGAACTCGCCACGATCTTCGGCGAGCGCTGCACCGATGCGGCGGGCGAAGACATTCCTCATCTTCTCGACACGGTGGCGTCGACGGTTTCGGCGCGAACGGTCTCCGCACAGGCGCTGATCGGCCTGGCGGACGCGCTCGATGCCCTGTCGGAAGACACCGACGACGCCGGCCGGCCAAGCGTCGACAGCCTGATCGCCGCACTTGCCGCGGGCGCGCCACAGGACCTGATCGAAGCCGCGCTGGGAGCCATAGGCGGCCCCACCTACGCGGCGATGATGCTGCGGCGCCAGGCCGCGGCCTCGCGCGATCCCGGTCGGCAGCGCCTGAGGGTCGCCGGCTGGCCCAAGAGCCCCGGAACCGGGCGGGACGGCGCGCCGTTTCATGCAGTTCTGGCCCGAAGCCTCAGCAACGCCTCGCACGCCCGCCTCGCCGCGGAAGTGATGGTCTCGCCCGCGCCGCTTGATGGCGCGGTGCCCGCCACCGCCATCAATCTTGCGGAATATCTCCGGGACTGCGGCGTCGAACTGAACGCATGCATCGAGGATGTCCGCGCGCTTCAAGCGACCGTCCCCGGAGTTGTCATCTTCGTCACCGGGCTCGCCGCCGCCATCATGGCGGACGCGGCCGAGTTCGGCGCTGGCGAGGGGTCCGCGCGCGCGGCCGGCCTCATCGCCCTCGTGGCGGCGTCCGCCGGCGCCGCCACGGTTTCGGCCGCTGAACCGGCGATCACCGCAGCGTTCGGCGACCGGGCTGCTGGGGTGCTCGCGACGCTCGCCGCGGCGGATGCCCCCGGCGGGACCGCGTCTGCCGTCCTGCTCCACCGGCCCTGCGCGGCCGCGATCGAGTGGCTGGGAGCGGAGAGCACCGGCGTCGACCCCGTCGAGCACCTCCACATCGTCGACGAATTCGACACCCCGCGCCTCGCGGTGTGCGTCGGGTCGGCGCTCGCACGGGCCGCGTCAGCCGGCGAGGCCGCCGATGTGCGCCTTCGGGTGCTGGGAGCCCGCCTGCTCGATCAGATCGACGGCCTGGAACGACATACGCTCGCGGCGCTCGGCTTTCCCTCGGCTGCGCTCGACCGCGTCGAGGCCGCGCTCGGCGACGGACTGACATTGAAGTCGGCCTTCAGTCGCTGGGTGATCGGCGACGGGGTGATCCGCGACCAGCTTCAGCGCAATCCGGACGCGTTCGACACCGACGGCGAAGCTCTGCTGAGGTCGGTCGGCGTTTCGGCGCGGGACATAGAGGAAGCCCGATCCACGGTTCAGGGACGCAAGCGACCGACCTCGAACCCGAAGTCGCCGCTCGCTCGGATCCTCGCGCGTTCCGAGGAGGTCGGCCTCGACGCGCGGGTGGCGATCGCGGAAGCCGTCGCCCCTTACGTTTCCGAACCGCCGGTCATCACCCCGCCCGCAGCCGGCGATCTGGCGGAGGCGGTCGGCCGGATCATCGCGCTGGGAGCGGGCGTTCGCGTGACCGCAGCCGGACCCGCGCTCGACGCCGAGATCCGATCCCGGCTGCATGAAGCGCAGGCGCGACTGAGGGCGCCATTGGCGCCGGAGGTACGCACGCCTGCGCCGGCGCCGCAGCCTCAGCCCGCGCCGCCGGCAGCGCCCGCCGGACCCGTGTTCGCGACGCGTCGCCGCCTCCCCGATCGGCGCAAGGGGTATATCCAGAAAGCGGCGGTCGGCGGACACAAGGTCTACCTCCACACCGGGGAGTTCGAGGAGGGCGAGCTCGGAGAGATCTTCATCGACATGCACAAGGAGGGAGCGGCGTTCCGCTCCCTCATGAACAATTTCGCCATCGCGATCTCGATCGGACTGCAATATGGCGTGCCGCTGGAGGAGTTCGTCGACGCGTTCGTGTTCACCCGCTTCGAGCCCGCCGGTGAGGTGACCGGCAATGACTCGATCCGCCGGGCGACGTCGATCCTCGACTACATCTTCCGCGAACTGGCGGTCTCTTATCTGGGGCGGGAGGACCTTGCGGAAACAGACAATGTCTCTTCGGATGGGCTCGGCCGGGGCGATGACGAGGGGGCTGACCCTCAGCCGCCCATGGAAATGCCCTTCTCGCTCGGCTTCAGCCGGGGGGTGATACCGGACAATATTGTCATGTTCCAGTCCAAACGAACGGCGGAACGCGAGGGCCCATCGCAGCGCTCGACCGATCCCGCGCCCCATCCCGCGGCGCCACCCCGCGATCCACGCTATGCGTCGGACGCATGTCCCAGCTGCGGACACTTCACGCTGAAGCCGGACGACGGGGTTTCCGTCTGCGACGCGTGCGGCGAGGTCGTTCAGACGGCCTGAACCAGCTCCCCCCTCCCTGGGAGATCGAGCTTGCGGCGTCGTGGCGCGGGTATTGCTGTAGACCGCGATGACCGCCCGTCCCAAAGGAATTAGATTGGCATCACCATGATCCGCATCGCCCTCGTCACCCTCATTGCGACGCTTGGCGTCGCGGGCGCCGCCGCGCAGACCCCCGAAGCGCGGGACGCCGCACGCCGCGAGGCCGCGTCACGCGTGATCGCTGGAGCCGACTGCGTCGGCTGCGACCTGTTTCAGGCGGACTTTTCCTATCGTGCCCTCGACGGACGGGACCTTTCAGGAGCGCGACTTCGCCAGTCCGACTTCACGGCGGCCACAGCCGACGGCGCGAAGCTGGCGGGCGGCGACCTCACCATCGTCAACGCGTTTGGTGCGCGCATGGAAGGCGCCGACCTGACCGGCGCGGACCTGTCGGACGCGACCCTCGTGGGGGCGTGGCTCGGCGGCGCGACTCTCCTCGATGCGCGACTGTCGCGAGCAAACCTGTCCGGCGCCTTCCTCAAGACGGCCGCCGGCCTCACCCAGGCGCAGCTCGATGGCGCCTGCGGGGACGAAACAACGGAGCTCCCGTCGGGATTGACGATCGCGCCCTGCCGGAGGTGACGCATCCGCCCCGCTATTTGCGGGGCGCCGCGATGCGAATGCCGAGTTCCTTGAGCTGGCGATCCGTCACTTCGCCGGGTGCGCCCATCATCAGGTCCTGCGCCTGCTGGTTGAGCGGGAAGGCGATCACCTCCCGGAGATTCTCGACATCGGCGAGCAGCATCACGATCCGGTCGACACCGGGCGCGGAGCCACCGTGCGGCGGCGCGCCATAGCGGAAGGCGTTCAGCATGCCGCCGAACTTCTCCTCCACCACATCCTTGCCATACCCGGCGATTTCGAAGGCTTTCAGCATGATGTCCGGCTTGTGGTTCCTGATCGCCCCTGACGACAGCTCAACGCCATTGCAGACGATGTCGTACTGAAAGGCGGTGATCGACTCGATCGTCTCGCGGTCGGTCCCATCGAGCTTCAGGAAGGCGTCGTGGTCGAAATTCGGCATGGAGAAAGGGTTGTGGGAGAAGTCGATCTTCTTCTCGTCCTCGTTCCATTCATACATCGGGAAATCGACGACCCAGCAGAAACGGAACTCGCCCTTGGCGGACAGCCCCAGCTCGTCCGCCGCCTTGTTGCGGGCGAGACCGGCGAATTTGTAGAACGCGCCCGGCGACCCGGCCACGAAGAAACAGGCGTCGCCCGACTTGAGGCCGAGCCGTGACCGGATGGCGTCGCTGCGTTCGGGGCCGATATTCTTGGCGATCGGGCCGGCGCCGCCCTCTTCGCCCTCCCGCCAGAAGATGTAGCCAAGCCCGGGCTGCCCCTCGCCCTGCGCCCAGGCGTTCATCTTGTCGCAGAAAGCGCGGCTGCCGCCGCCGGGGGCCGGGATCGCCCAGACCTCGACCTTTGGGTCTTTCTCGATCATGCCCGCGAAGACCTTGAAGCCCGACCCGGCGAACTGATCGGTGACCGCCTGCATCCGCAACGGATTGCGCAGGTCCGGCTTGTCGGAGCCATAGGTGCGGATAGCGTCGGCGTATCTGATGCGCGGGAACGGCGCGGCGGTCACGGTCCGGCCCTGGCCGAACTCCTCGAACACGCCCTGAAGCACGGGTTCGATGGCCGCGAACACGTCTTCCTGCGTCACGAAACTCATCTCGAAGTCGAGCTGGTAGAATTCTCCCGGCGAACGATCGGCGCGGGCGTCCTCGTCGCGGAAGCACGGCGCGATCTGGAAATACCGGTCGAAGCCCGCGACCATCAGAAGCTGCTTGAACTGCTGCGGCGCCTGGGGCAGCGCGTAGAATTTGCCGGGGTGCATGCGGCTCGGCACCAGAAAATCCCGCGCGCCCTCGGGGCTCGACGCGGTGAGGATCGGGGTCTGGAATTCCTGGAAACCCTGATCAATCATCCTTCTGCGCAGCGAGGAGATGACCGCGGAGCGCAGCACGATGTTGCGATGAAGCGTCTCCCTGCGCAGGTCGAGAAAGCGATATTTGAGACGGATGTCCTCCGGATAGTCGGGTTCGGCGAACACCGGCAGAGGCAATTCCTCGGCCTCCGACTGGACCGTCATGTCGACGATCTTCAACTCCACGGCGCCGGTCGCGAGGTTGGCGTTCACCGTGCCCGGCTCGCGGGCGAGCACCTCGCCGGTGAGCGTCACGACCGTCTCGACCCGCAGCCGTTCAAGCCGGGCAAAATGCGGGCTCGATGGCGTCGCAACGCACTGGGTGAGCCCGTGATGATCGCGCAGATCGATGAAGAGGAGGCCGCCATGGTCCCGCTTGCGGTGAATCCAGCCGCTGAGCCGGACCGTCGCCCCGACATCGCCGAGAGATAATTCTCCGCAAGTATGCGAGCGGTAGGCGTGCATCAGGGTCAGACTCCTGCTTGATTGATGGCGCGGACAAGCGCATGTCGCCAACAAGCTTGTCAAGAACAGCCGAAGGAGACGCGCTTGGACCGCCACGCGGCCGACGACCTGATTTTGATCGATGACGCCGCCGGGCTTGCCGAGGCGTGCGAGCGGCTGTCGGAAGGCGAGTTTATAGCGCTTGACACCGAATTTCATCGCGAAACGACCTACTGGCCGCAGCTTTGCCTGATTCAGGCGGCGACAGCGGATTTCGACGTGATGATCGATCCCATGGGCGGCCTCGACCTGTCGCCCCTGCTTGACCTGATGGCCGATACTGGCCGCACCAAGGTGTTTCACGCCGCCCGGCAGGACCTTGAGATCTTCGCGCGGTTGATGGGAGCGCCCCCGGGGCCGGTCTTCGATACGCAAATCGCCGCGATGGCGTGCGGTCTCGGGGATTCCATCAGCTATGAGAATCTCGTCGCGCGGCTGCTGCGTGGACAGGTCGACAAATCGTCCCAGTTCACCGATTGGACGCGCAGGCCGCTCTCGCCAAAGCAACTCGCCTATGCGCGCGGCGATGTCACCTATCTGCGCGAAGCCTATGTGATCCTTCGCGACCAGCTCACGTCCAAGGGCCGAATGGACTGGATCGCCGATGAGACAGCGGCCCTCGTCGACCCAGCGAACTACGCTTTCGAGCCGGCCGACGCCTGGCGACGGCTCAAGCCGCGCAAGACCCGGCAGGACTATCTTGCCATCCTTGCAGCGGTCGCGGCGTGGCGGGAGGCGACCGCGCAGGAGAGCGACAAGCCGCGGCAACGCATCCTCAAGGACGACGCCATCCACGAGATCGCCCTGCAAAAGCCGCGCAGCGCCGACGCCCTGGAGCGCCTGCGCGCGGTTCCGACCGGTTACGCCAGGTCCCGCCATGGCCTTGCGCTGATGGAGGCGATCAACGCGGCGATCGAGGACCCTGAAGCCTTCGCGCCGGTGATCCAACGGGACGCACCGACGCCCGCGCCGCCGGCCGCGCTCACCGAACTTCTGAAAGTCCTTTTGAAACATGTCGCCGACGAGGTGGGGGTCGCGCCGAGACTCATCGCCAACGCGGCGGATGTGGAGCGCATCGCCCGTGAGAAGCAACCGGAGGTCGCGGCGCTTTCCGGTTGGCGCAGGGACGTGTTCGGCGAAAAGGCCCTCGCGCTCAAGGCTGGCCGGCTCGCCCTCGCCGCCTCGCCGAATGGCGTGCGGGTGCTCGATGTCTGACCGTCATCGGCTGAGAACGTAGCCGAACCCGAGATCGAAGGCCGCCTGCTGAAGCCTGCGCTCGACCTGTTCGGACACGAGCGCGAGTGATTTCGGCTTCACATCCAGCACGAGACGGTCGTCGTCCACACTGAGGCGCGCGTGCGCGAGAAGGTCCGCGGTCCGACCCGAGAAGTCTGCGGCAAGGCGCATCAGGGAGCCGAGCGCCCGCGCGCGGCCGAGCGTCGGCCCATCCAGCAAACGCAGCGCCACGGGGTGTTCGAACCCGCGGCTGACCCGGGACGCCACCGCAAAGGCGAGCGCAGCCCGGTCGTGATGGTTCAGCCCCGGCAAGGGGGCGCGGGCGATCAGATCGAAGGTCAGTTCGGCGCGATTGTCCGGGTGGAGCAGCGCGCCGGCGTCCACGAGCATGCAGGCGGCGGCGGCGAGTCGCGGCGGGAGGGTGTGTCGGGCCGCCGGTCCCAGCCAGTCAACGAGGGCCATTCCGAACTGGTAGCCCTGCTCATCATCGGACATCAGCATGGCGACGCCCGCCACGAGCGGATCGACGGCGAGGTCCTCCGGGTCGAGGGCGTCCATCACCAGTCCCTCTCGCACGCCATAAGCCGAAATCGCGACCGTCTGTACGCGGGAAAGATCGATCACGGCCTTCATCGCCGCCGCCGCATAGGGAATCGTCGTCGACCGCCGATTAGCGACCCGCGCAACGAGGTCGATGTGTTTGCGGCCCGGCTTCATCAGCGCGGTCAGAATGCCCGAAAATTTTGCGGCGGGCACCTCATAGTCCTGGAGCACGTGGAGCGGCGCGTTCGTCGCCTCCATGTGAATGCTGGCGATCGACCGCCAGGCGCCGCCCACCGCATGAAACACCTTGTGTCCTCGGTCGAACTCCGGGCAGCCCTCCAGCCGCCGACGGATGAGATCGAGCACGCGTTCCTGATCGAAGCCCGAGCCATCGTCGATGGCGAGCGGACCCACAGCGAATGTCGCGCCTTGCGAATAGACGCCGTCGGACACCGAGGCCAATTCGAGGCTCGATCCGCCAAGGTCCCCCACCAGTCCGGATATGCCGGGATTGCCCGCGACGACGCCGAGCGCTGCGAAGCGCGCTTCATCCGCCCCGTCCAGCACCCGCAGGGGCAGGCCGGACTCTTTCTCGACGAGCGCGCAGAACCATTCGCGATCCTCCGCATCGCGCACGGCGGCCGTTGCGAAAGCGATCACCGAATCAACCTTCTGAGCTTCCGCAATCGCAGCGAAACGGGCGAGCGCGGCGACCGCGATCGTCACTCCCTCGGGATTGAGTTTCCTGGTTTCAGACAGCCCGCGCCCAAGCCCCGCCAGCACTTTTTCGTTGAACCGGGTCTGCATGGCCCTGCCGCGCAGGTCGTAGACGACGAGACGGACCGAGTTCGAGCCCACATCGATCACTGCGATCCGCCGGGAGCGAAGGACCGAGCCGGTCTTGCTGCGAGGGGTCAGTCCAAACCGCACGCGATCCCGTTCCCGCTCCGTGACGCACCGCGCCAGTTGGGCGGCTCAGCGGCGGACGTCAAGGCGCTATCCGTCGCGGGAGGACAGTTCCGGCGGCGTCGCGAGCTGGAGCGCGCTGCCCCGCCCCGACAGACTTGGATTCCGCATGAAATACTCGTGGGCGCTGAAGGCCGGCTCGCCCTTTGCGGGCTCGAGGCGCACATAGGATCCGTCGGGCTGCAGCCTCCAGCTCTGTGCGCGGTCATTGAGATTGGCGAGCATGATCTGGTCGAGCACCTGATTGTGCACGGTGGGGTTCAGCACCGGCGTCAACGCCTCCACCCGCCGATCGAGATTTCGCGGCATCCAGTCGGCGGAGGAAATGAACACCTTGGCCTGATCGGACGGCAACCCGTGCCCCGCCCCGAAGCATGCGATGCGGGAGTGTTCAAGGAAGCGGCCGACGATGCTGCGCACCTCGATCCGCTCCGAGAGGCCGGGAATGCCGGGCCGCAGGCAGCAAATGCCGCGAACGACGAGCTGGATCGGCACGCCGGCGCCGCTCGCTCGGTAGAGCGCGTCGATCACGGTCGGATCAACGAGGGAGTTCAGCTTCACCCATATGCCGCTCGGCCGTCCGGCGGCCGAATGGTCGATCTCCTCCTGGATCAGCTGCAGGATCGTCTCCTTCAGATTGACCGGCGACAGGGCGATCCGCTCCAGTTCCTGCGGCCGCGAGTAGCCCGTGACGAAATTGAACAGGCGGTTGGCGTCGCGCCCGAACGCGTCATCCGCGGTGAACAGCGACAGGTCGTCATAGATTCTGGCGGTGATGGGGTGATAATTCCCTGTTCCGAAATGCGTGTAGGTGCGCAGGACGCCCTGCTCCCTGCGGACGACCAGACTGACTTTTGAGTGGGTCTTGAGCTCTATGAAGCCGAATACGACCTGAACGCCCGCCCGTTCGAGGTCCCGCGCCCACCGCAGATTTGCTTCCTCATCGAACCGCGCCTTGATCTCCACCAGCGCGGTGACATTCTTGCCGGCCTCCGCCGCCTCGATGAGCGCCGCCACGATCGGCGAGTTCTTCGATGTCCGATAGAGCGTCTGCTTGATCGTGACGACGTTGGGATCTCGCGCCGCCTGCGTCAGGAACTGAAGCACGACATCGAATGATTCATACGGGTGATGGACGAGGATGTCCTTGGCCCTGATCGCGGCGAAACAATCCCCCTGATACTCACGGATGCGTTCTGGAAACCGGGGTTCGTAAGGGTTGAACAGCAAGTCCGGACGGGATTCACCTATGAGCTGGCTGAGCTGGCCGACGCCCATGACGCCGTCGACTTCGACCACATCGGCGGGCTCCGCGCCGACCGCCTCGGCGAAGAAGCGCTTGAGATCCGCCGGTGCGTCGTTCTCGATCTTGAGCCTGACGATCTGCCCGCGGCGACGACGCTTCAGCAGCGTTTCGAATTCCCGAACGAGGTCTTCGGCTTCTTCCTCGATTTCGATATCGCTGTCGCGGATCACGCGCAGCACGCACCGCCCGTGAAACTCGCAGTCCGGAAACAGGGTGTCCTGAAACAGCGTAATGATGTCTTCGAGCGAGATGAACCTCTGCACGCCGTCGAGCGCCGGAAGCGGAATGAACCGGTCGGCGTGCGTCGGCATCGGCGCGAGCGCCCGCATCCGCGTCCCGTCTTCGCGGCGACGCAGCGAGAAGCCGACCGCAAACCCCTGGTTCGGAATGAACGGAAACGGATGCGCCGGATCGATCGCAAGCGGCGTGAGCATCGGGTAGATGCGCTCCATGAACACCTGCCGCAACCAGTCGCGATCACCGTCGGAAATCTCCGCGCAGCCGAGCACGACGATGCCTTCACGCTCCATTTCGGTGCGCAGCTTCGACCAGACCCGTTGCTGCGCCGCCATGAGCTCGCTTGCGAGCGCATTGACGCGCTTGATCTGTTCTGCGGGCGTGAGCCCGTCCTGACTTGGACGCTGGATTCCGGCGCGCACCTGCCCGCGCAGGCCGGCGACCCGCACCATGTAGAATTCGTCGAGATTGCTGCCCGAAATCGACAGGAAGCGCAGCCGCTCAAGCAAGGGATGCGCGGGGTTTTCCGCCTCCTCCAGAACGCGGGTATTGAACGCGAGCCAGGACAGCTCCCGATTGAAGAAACGCTCCGGACGGTCGGCGAGATCAGACGCCGCCGCGGCGGCAGGCCCGGCGTCGAGCGCGCGGCGGGTTTTCGTCTGACCGAGCGCGGCGGCGCGACGCGTCGATGGCCGCGCGGTCTTTCGGCGCCCTGCGGTTCCCATCTTCGCCTTTGATTTGTCCGGCCCGCGCGCCACGTAGGATCCTCTCGTCTTTGATCGGTGAGATCGAAGGAGTGTAACCGACTTCTGTTACGAATCCGCTCCGTCGGGGAGCCGAATTGCACTTTCAGAACGGATTTCGACCGGCTTCATACGTCCGGATCGTCGGCCGCGCCCTCGGCGTCGCCCGACAAGCGGTCCGCGACGATCCGTCCCGCCGACAACCTGGAGAGACTCGCCCCTGCGTCTCGTTCAAGACGGTCGCACAACGCCGTCACCTCCGCATAGCTGCGCTCCATGCGGGCGACGAGAAACGCCGCCGTCTCTCGAGGCAGGGTGAGAAAACGCCTCGCACTCTCCTCGATCAGGAGTTCGGTGAGGGTCTCTTCGTCGGGGTCGCTGATCGCGATGGTGGGCGCAGCCTTCAGTCTTGAGACCAGATCCGGCGGCGACGTCGCCCAGCCCGAAGGTGCGTCCACACCTGAAAGCAGCACCGGCGCGCCCCGGGACCTCGCGATGTTCAGGGCGGCGAGCAGCGTCTCGCCGGCGCTCTCTGGAACGAGATGGGCGTCATCGATCGCGAGCGGACGGGCCGCATACTCGGCAATCTCCTGGAGCGACGCCGCGGCCAGACGCCTGGCGTCGAGCACCCCCGCGCCGGACCACCGGGACCACTCCGCCAACAGCCTCGACTTTCCGGACGCAGGCGGCCCGGTCAACGCCAGCTGGCCACCAGGCCAGTCGGACCAGCGGCGCAGCAGGCTCAGCGCAGGCGCGTAAGGGGCGGTTTCGATGAGCGGCCGATGCGAGGTGCTGGCGCGGGGGAAGGCTAATCTCAATTGCCGGGCCGCGTCGGAGGGGTCCGGGAGAGGGGCCGCAGGCGCCTGATCCCCATCCGGGACAGGCGGTCCGGTCATTGCCCCGCCGACGCCTCGAGGGTCCAGCCGGTCTCACCCGCTCGCAGGTAGAGGCCCTTCGCGCGGAGGTCCGCCGCGAGCTGATCGGGACGGCCGGCGTAGACAAAACTGACATCCGCGCCGCGAGTGGTGAGCGCTTCGACCTGGAGCGCTGAGATGATGCGCGAGCCTTCCAGCCCGCGGTGGATCCGCACCCAGTCCGCCAGTGTCGAGAACCGCGCGACGAGCGACATGCCGGTCGACCCAACGCTGCGAATGATCGAAGAGCGCTTCCAGGCGGTCTCCATCTCGGCGACGACGCCATTGCGCGCGCTGGTAAGGTCCGCGAACGGGCCAGCGATCGCGAGGGTGACGTCGGGCTCGGCAAAGCGCCGGTCCGTCAGCTTCACATAAATCTGGCCGCGCTCGAGATAGGCCTCCGCCAACACGGCCCGCAGCGCGCCGAGCGTGCGGGCTTCGGCCTGAAGGGACTCCCAGGCCGGGGAACGATCCCACGACTCCTGAGACGCTGCATAGGGTGTGAGGGCCTCCGCATCCACCGCGCCGCTCCAGGCGGCACCCCAGGACTGGACGCTGACCCCTGGCCCCGAAACCGGCACGATCATGGCCTTGGCGGCCTGTGATTCGACGAACGGGACATTGCGGGCGTCAAGATAGCTGCGCACCGCCCTCGGGTCGAAATTGACCGTCACCACGGCGCGGTAGCTTGTGGCGCTGCGCTTCTCGTCCTCCGTATCCACGCCCGCCGCCAGGCGAAGCGCGGTCGCCGCGTCGATCACCAGCCCCCCGGCGGCCGACCGATCCTCCGCCAGCGTCAGACGCCGGACAAGCTGGTTGGCGGCCTTGGTCTTGGCTTCCGATTGCGCCGCGCGCTGCCCGTCGACGGACGACACGCCCGTCACCTCCACGGCCACCGAGCGAACCTTGAACGGGTCGGCAAACCCTGGCGGAGCGGCGCAGAGCAGCAAGGCGGACAGGAGAAGGAATGCGGGCTTGTTCATGGACCGAAAACTAGCAGCCGGCGGAAGGTTTGCGAAGCCGCCTATCACACCATCCACAGACGATGGGCCGCTTGCTCGAAACGGGGTGGCGGCGGATCACGGTGCATGATAGCGAACAGGGCGTCATGGCCACGCCTCCCTCCCCGATGAGCTACCGCGACGCTGGCGTCGATATCGATGCGGGTGAAGCGCTCGTGGCTCGCATCGCTCCGCTCGCCGCCGCGACGAAGCGGCTTGGAACGGACGCGGCGCTCGGCGGATTTGGCGGACTCTTCGACCTGAAGGCGGCGGGCTTCACAGACCCGGTTCTGGTCGCGGGCACGGATGGGGTCGGCACCAAGCTGTTGATCGCAATCGCCTCCGGGCGGCATGAGGGCATCGGCGTCGATCTCGTGGCGATGTGCGTCAACGACGTTCTCGCACAAGGCGCGGAGCCACTGTTTTTTCTTGATTATTTCGCGACGGGCAAGCTTGATGTCGGGGTCGCTGAAACAGTCGTCGCAGGCGTCGCCGAGGGTTGCCGGCTCGCCGGTTGCGCGCTCATAGGCGGCGAGACGGCGGAAATGCCGGGCATGTATCCGCCCGGCCACTACGATCTCGCTGGGTTCACGGTCGGCGCGGTTGAACGCACCATGGTGTTGCCGCGGACATCGGACATGACCGCCGGCGACGTCCTTCTCGGCCTGCCGTCCTCCGGTCCCCATTCCAATGGATACTCGATGATCCGGGCGATCGTCGCCCGATCGGGCCTCGCGTGGGATGCACCATCCCCCTTCGCCGAAGGCACGCTCGCCCAGTCGCTGCTGACGCCGACGCGCATCTATGTTCGCGCGCTGCTGCCGGTGATCCGCAGCGGTCGGATCAAGGGTCTCGCCCACATCACCGGTGGGGGCCTTGTCGAAAACCCGCCTCGGATGTGCCCTCCAACCCTTCAGCCGCGCCTGACGGAGACCTCGGCGCCGATGCCGGACGTATTCCGCTGGCTGAAGTCGGCGGGGGGGGTTGACGATGCGGAGATGCGGCGGACATTCAATTGCGGAACGGGAATGCTGATCGCGGTCGCCCCGGGCGATGTGGACGCGGTGCTGGGCGACCTCCGCGCCGCCGGAGAACACCCCTTCATCGCCGGGGACCTCGCGCCCGCGTGACCCGCAAGCGGCTCGCCATTCTCATCTCGGGGCGCGGCTCCAACATGGTCTCACTGCTTGAGGCCTGCCGCACCGACGGTTTTCCAGCCGATCCCGTGCTTGTCGTGTCGAACCGACCCGAGGCGGAGGGGTTATCGCGCGCCGCCGCGCTCGGCGCGCCGACACGGGCGGTTGATCATCGCGCGTTCGCCGGGCGGACCGCGTTCGAGGCGGAGCTGAACCGCATGCTCGACTCCAGCAGCACGGAACTGATCGCGCTCGCCGGCTTCATGCGTGTGCTCACCGCTTCCTTCGTCAAGCGGTGGGAGGGGCGGCTGATCAACATCCACCCGTCGCTGCTGCCGGCCTTTCCCGGTCTGGACACACATGAGCGCGCGCTCGCGGCAGGCGTCGCCGTGCATGGCTGCTCGGTCCACCACGTTGTTCCAGAAGTCGACGCCGGGGCGGTGATCGGCAGAGCGTCGGTCCTCGTGCATGCGGATGACAACGCTGAAACCCTCGCAGCGCGCGTGCTGCGGGCCGAACATCTCCTCTATCCGCGCTGTCTTGCTGCGGTTGCGTCGGGCGAACGGCTCAGCCTGAACGAGATCGTGGCCGCTTCCGGCGACCCGGTGTTTCTCTCCGCGCCCGCGTAACGAGCCAAGCGGGCGTCAGCCGACGATTTCGGCGAGGTTGAAGAAGAACGCAATCTCGCGCTCGGCGCTCGCCTCGCCGTCCGATCCATGGACCGAGTTTTCGCCGATCGACTTGGCGAACCGCTTGCGGACGGTGCCTTCGGCCGCGTTCGCCGGGTTCGTCGCGCCCATGACTTCCCGGTTGCGGGCCACCGCGTCCTCGCCTTCGAGCACCTGCACCACCACCGGCCCGGAGATCATGAAGTCAACGAGTTCACCAAAAAACCCACGAGCCTTATGCTCGGCGTAGAAGCCTTCCGCCTGCGCGCGGGTCATGCGAATGCGCTTCTGGGCGACGATCCGAAGACCGGCTTCCTCGAATACGGCGTTGATGGCGCCCGTCAGGTTGCGCTCCGTGGCGTCCGGCTTGATGATCGAGAGGGTGCGCTGCACGGGCATGGATGGGCTTTCCTGATGGACCGCAAGATACGGGGAGGACTGTCGGGACAGTGGCTATAGCCGCGCCGGCGGCGCCTCTCAACCTTCGCCGGATGAATTCTTCGCCGCGCTCCGCTCCGCCCACCCGCCATCGCCCGTCTGCTGGAAGTAGCGGGCGGCGTCACCCCTGCTGATGGCCCGGCGGTACTGATCGCGCGCCGCGGCCCGGGCTTCGGCGTCATTCCCCTCGAAAACGACGAGACAGCGCTCGAACGGAGCCTCGAAGGCGTCGCAGCCGTCGAGCAGGAGCGCGACCCGGGCGCCGTTTCGCGGGTCACCTGTAGGACTGAGCAGGATCGGTTGGTGCACCTCTTCCGCGCCAACGAGGCCATGCGGCAGAAAACTCTCCTCCCTGGCAGTCCACAGCGCCCCATCGAGCCGTTGCAGCGTCTCGTCCGCGGCGCGAATGACCACACGCAGGCGCCGGTCCAGGCACTTCTCGAGGAGGTTTGCGACCACCAGATCGAGATTGGCCTGCTCAACATGGTAGAAGGACCATTCAGACCCGGCGTTCGTCCTGATGCCCGACGTCGCCACCAGTCTTCGCCTTTAGTCTTCGTAGGAGTCGGCGACGAGACGGTCGAGCAGGCGCACGCCCCATCCGGTCGCCCACACGGGCTCGAGGGGATTGTCATTGCCCGGCTTCCACGCGGTTCCAGCGATGTCGAGGTGCGCCCAGGCGACGCCCTCCTCAACGAAGCGCTGGAGAAACTGGGCGGCGACGATCGACCCCGCCGAACGGTTGCCGATATTCTTCATGTCGGCGACGTCGCTGTCGATCTGTTTGTCGTAAGCTGTCCCCATCGGCAGCCGCCACACCGGCTCACCCTCCGCAAGGCCCGCCGAGGTGATCTGTGCGGCGAGGTCGTCATCGTTGGAGAACAGGCCGGCATGTTCGTGACCGAGCGAGATGAGAATCGCCCCCGTGAGCGTCGCGAGATCGATCACCGCGCGTGGCTTGAATTTGGTTTGCGCGTACCAGAGCGCATCCGCCAGAACGAGGCGGCCTTCGGCGTCCGTGTTCAGGATCTCGATCGTCTTGCCCGACGCCGCCTTGACGATATCGCCGGGACGCTGCGCGGCGCCGTCCGGCATGTTCTCGACAAGCCCAACGATGCCGACGACATTCGCCTTGGCCTTGCGGCGCGCGATCGCTTTCATCGCGCCGACGACAGCGGCCGACCCGCCCATGTCGCCTTTCATGTCTTCCATGCCGGGCCCGGGCTTCAGGGAGATGCCGCCCGTGTCGAACGTGACGCCCTTGCCGACGAGAATGAGCGGCTTTGCCGACTTGTCCTTGGCGCCCGACCAAACCATGACGCAGAGGCGCGACCCGCGGATGCTTCCCTGCCCGACACCAAGCAGTGAATTCATCCCGAGCGACTTCATCGCCGGCTCGTCAAGCACCTCGACACCAACGCCAAGGTCCGCGAGCTCCCGGATCCGCTCCGCATAGCTTTCCGGGTGCAGCACATTTGGAGGCTCGGAGACGAGGTCCCGGGCCAGTTCGACGCCCTCGGCCCGCGCCGACAGGGCTGAATATTCGTTCTTGGCCGCGGTCGCGGACTCAAACACCACCGTGATGGACTCAAGCGTCGGTCGCTTGTCCTTCTTCAGGTTCGGCCGATAGGCGTCGAACCGGTAGGCCGCCAGCCGCGCCCCGAAGGCGATCTGCGCTGCGACCGCCTTTTCCGGCGCGCCGAGCAATGACAGAGATTCAGCGCCCGACGCGATGAGGCGCTTAACGACACCGCCCGCGGCTTTCTGCCAGTCGATCGGGCCCGCCTTGTCCTTCTTGCCGACCCCGCAAACGAGCACGCGGTCGGCCTTGCTCCACTCAGGCGACAGGAATTCAAGAACCTGACCGGCTCCACCTTTGAACCGGCTGACGGCCCCTGCGCGCTTCACCGCTGCGTTGAGTTCATCGGGGGCGCCCTCGGGGAACACAATCCCTTTTGCTCCCTCGAACACGAAGTAGGCGTGGGCGTCGCCGGAGGCCTCGGCGGAGAATTTGACCTGCATGTTGAGTTATTCCACAGCTGAATTGTGACTGGACAGAAGGCGCTGGTATGTCGTCAGCCTGAGACCGGTCGCCGGTCGCGGCCGAGGCGAGTCGAGTGCATGTTCGGATTCCAACGCTATCTCTTCTTGAATGTGCTCCGCACGACGACCGGGATCGTGCTCGGCCTGGCGCTCATCGCCTTGTTGACGCAAGGGTTATCCCAGATCGACATGCTCGTCGAGAATGGTCGCTCGATGCTTGTATATCTCTGGGTGTCGACCCTCGCGGCCCCACAGATCGTGTCATTGCTCCTGCCCATCGCCGTGTTTGTCGCGACCACCTCGGCGCTGAACGCCGCACATCGCGACAATGAGATTGTCGTCTCCCAGGCCGCGGGCCTGTCCAACTGGAAGGTTGCCTCTCCGGTGCTGCGCCTCGCCTCGCTCGCCGCGATCCTGCACCTCGGGCTCAATCTGTGGATCCAGCCGACGGCCTACCGGGAAATGCGCGCCACGCTCAGCGATGCGTCCACCGATCTTGCCTCCACCCTGTTCCGGGAGGGGCAGTTCGCCGAGCAGGGAGAGGGGCTCACCGTGTTCGCCCGGCAAGTGGACGGGTCGGATCTGTACGGTCTATTGGTCTATGATTCCCGCGACCCGGCCGGGGCGACCACCTATATCGCCAAATCAGGGGCGATCGCCGACCTCGAAGGCATGCCGGCCATCATCATGCGCGACGGCCAGGCCCAGCAGCTGAGCGACGCAGGCGGGCTCGACACGCTCCAGTTCCAGCAATGGACGTTCGATCTTGCGCCCTTCATCGCGGACGAACAAAGCGTGATCCTGAAGGAATCCGACAGGTTCCTGACCGAGCTTTTCTTCCCCGACATGACCAATTTCTACGACAACCGGAACGCCGACAAGCTGCTCGCGGAGGGGCATGCGCGCATCGCCGCGCCCCTGCTCAACATCGCCATGGCGATGATCGCGATCGTCGCGGTGCTCGGAGGGGATTTCAGCCGCCGCGGCTATGCACGCCGGATTGCGCTCGCGGCGACGGGGGCGGTCCTGCTGCGGCTTGCGGCGTTCGGGTCGGTTTCTGCTGCGGAAGATGATCCTGCGCTCAACGTGATGCAGTATCTCCTGCCGATCGGCGTCGTTCTGGTGCTTGGTTTCCTGTTCTTCATCATGCCGCGCCGGAAACGCGGGTCCGGCGTCCTGATGCAGCGTGCGATCAAGGGGCTTGGCGGCCCGGCGGCAGCGTGACCTGATGTCAGTATTCAACCGCATCCAGCGATATATTTTCATCGAGTGCCTGCTCGGCCTTGCGCTCACGCTGGGAGTCATCCTGTTTGCAATCATCCTCGTCGACGTCGTCGAGCAATTGCGCACGATCGGCAGCCGCGCGGATATCGGGTTCGGCGGGGCGCTGGAGCTGACCCTCTACAAGACCCCGGGTCTGATCCAGGAAACGCTCCCCTTTGCGATGCTCATCGGCTCGATCCTCACCTACTCGCGGCTGAACCGGCGCAGCGAAATCGCCGCCATGCGCGCCGCCGGAGTGTCCGCCTGGCGCTTTCTCGGCCCTGCCATGCTCCTCGCGGGACTGGTCGGCGCGATCATGGTGACGCTGCTCGATCCGCTCGCGACCCGGGCGAACGAGGCTTTCGCCGAACGGCGCGACGATCTCATGAATACACGACCTGTTTCTGCGACCGAAGGCGTCTGGCTGCGCCAGGGTGACGAAACCGGCCAGTCGGTGATTTCCGCCAAGCGCGTCGTCGGGCGAGGCGAGGCGCTGGAAGGGGTCACCATCTACCAGTTCGCGCCAGACCTGTCGGTCGACGGCCGTCCGGGCGCCGGGGAGGAGCCAGCCTTCACCAGACGCATTGACGCAGAGCGGGCGGTGCTGCGGCCGGGCTTCTGGCAGCTTGAAGGCGTGATCGAGAACGTGATGGGCGGAGCGACAACCCGTGAAGCCTTCCTTGCGATTCCGACCCAGCTTGATTCCAACACGCTCGTTTCCCGCTTCGCATCGTCCAAGACCATTCCGTTCTGGGATCTGCCGAAGATCATCCGCGACACGCGGGCCGCGGGACTCGATCCCGGCCAGTATCTGCTGAAATTCCACGTGCTGCTGGCGACGCCCGTCCTGATGATCGCGATGTCGCTGATCGGCGGCGTCGTCTGCCTGCGGCTCGCCCGATCGGGTGGGCTTTCGCAGCTCATCGCCTCTGGAGCGTTCGCCGGTTTCATCCTCTACTTCGTGACGCAGATCGCTTCGGGATTATCCGCTTCGGGGGCGGCGCCGCCCGAGGCCGCAGCCTGGTGTCCGCCCTTGACCGCTCTGCTTGCGGTGCTGAACGTAATCGCCTTCTCCGAGGACGGGTAGCGGCCATGGGGCTGGACGCTTCCAGCAGCTTACCTTAACGATTTCCAAGCCGGGGGGCGTAGTGCCAGTGTGACGGGGATTTTTCGCGTGCCGAGACTGAACTGCCTCGCCGCCGTCGCTCTCATCGTGTCGGGGATATCAGCGGCTGCGGCCCAGACGCCCGCTGAAACCCCGTCGACGCGTTCGGATGTGCTCCTGCGGGCGGACCGGCTGATCGACGATCGGGACGGCCGCCAGCTCATCGCCGAGGGTAATGTCGAGGTAAGGGTCGAAGAGCGGGTCCTGCGCGCCGACCGTGTGATCTATGATCTGGCGAAGGAGACGATCCGCGCGCAGGGAAATGTCCGGATCACCGACGCCCAGGGCGGCGTGCAGTTCGCGGACGAGATCGAGATCGACGATGATTTCGAGAACGGCTTTGCCACACGGTTTGCAACCCGTCTGAGCGACAACGCTGTGGCCACCGCCTCGTCAGCCATCCGAACCTCCGGCACGCGCAACTCGCTTGAGCAGGTCATTTACACGGGCTGCCCGATCTGCGCCGAGAGCGAGGACCAGCCGACCTGGTCGCTGCGCGCGCGCCGGGCGGTGCAGAACCAGGAAACGCAGATGATCTCCTATCAGGACGCGGTCCTGGAGATCCGCGGCGTTCCGGTGCTCTACATTCCCTACTTCGCCCACCCGGACCCAACCTCGAAGCGACGCTCGGGCCTTCTCACACCGGACGCCGGCGTTTCCTCAAAGCTCGGCGCCTTCTATGAGCAGCCGTATTATCTGGCGCTTTCGCCGTCGCAGGACATAACCTTCCGCCCGGTCGTATCGAGCAACGTCAACCCGCTGCTCAAGCTCGACTATCGCAAGCGCTTCTTCTCCGGCTATGTCAGCGCCGAGGGCAGCTTCACCTACGAGCAGGACTTCGACTCACGCGGCAACAAGTTCGGCGACGAGGCATGGCGGAGCCACATCTATGGCGGCGGCCGTTTCGACCTGAGCCAGGACTGGTCATGGGGTTTTGGCGTCGAGCGGCAGTCCGACGACCTCTACGATCAGCGGTATGACATCGACGGAGAGGACGATCTGCGCGGCCTGTTCGCAAGCCAGCCGCGCCAGTTGCTGAGCCAGCTCTTTCTCGTCGGACAACGCACGGATTTCTATCTCGAGGCGAGCGCGCTCAGTTTTCAGGGCCTCCGGGCCGGGGATGACGATGCAGCCTTTCCCCGCGTCGCCCCGTCGCTGTTCGCCCAGAAAGTTTATGACTTCGGTTCGTGGGGGCGCGTGTCCGCGGACGCATCGGCCGCCGTCCTGATGCGCGACGTCGCCGAGACCCTGCCGAACGGAGACCCGTCCCTCGACAGCGCGCGAGCGACGGTCTCGGGCGAATGGCGCGCGCATCATGTCGTCGGGCCGGGCGTCGTCGTCGAACCATTCGCCCAGACCCGCGGCGACTTCTACAGGGTGGACGACGGGTCCGGCGCAGGGCCTCGGGACATCAGCCGCGTCCTGGCGCTGGGCGGCGTCCAGGCGAGTATGCCCTTCGTGAGACGGACCGCCGCCGCCGATATCGTCGTTGAGCCGATTGTGATGGTCGCCTACGGCGGGACCGAGGCGAACATGGACGGCATTCCGAACGAAGATTCCCTGTTGTTCGAGATGGACGATTCGAACCTGTTTGAGCCGAACGCCGTCACCAATTTCGACCTCTGGGAGGGCGGGGCCCGGGCCGCTTTCGGCTTAAGCGCCCGCGCAGCGTTCGGAGACGGCATCGAAGTGTCGGGCCTCGTCGGTCGCCGCTGGCGGGAGAAGCCTGATCCGGCCTTCAGCGCACTCAGCAACCTGTCAGGCGAACGCTCGGACTATGTTGCATCCGCGAAGGTCGATGTCGGCCCCAACATTCACGTGGCCAGCCGCGTCCGGTTCGACGACTCCTTCAATTTCAATCGGATCGATATCGATTCAGGCCTTGATGTCTGGCGTCTTCAGGGCCGCGCCCGCTACTTCCTGATCGACCAGATTGCTTCGGGAGCCAAAGAGGAAGGCGTCATCATCGACGGGCGCATGCGGATCGCCACGCGCTGGTCGGCGCTCTATCAGCAATTCAGGAACATCACCGACAAGCGCGACATCCGGCAGTCGATCGGCATCGCCTATCAGGACGATTGCTCGTTCTTCTCCCTGTCCTACGAAAGATCCGGCGCATTCGACCGGACGCTCGGCCCGTCAGAATCGATCCGGTTCAATTTTGTCCTCACCGGGCTCGGTGGAACGTCGGATAATTCGTTCGACTGACCGCCAACGGCGCCGCGTCATTGCGCGAGACCCCCGACGACCGTTATGTGGACAGTAGTTCAACGCCCTGATCCTCGTCGCGAGTGTGATTGGGGCGCCAACAGGCGACCGACCGGGAAGTTGATCTTATGAAGCGAACAGTCATCGGGGCGAAAGCGAGCGCGGTTGCGGCCGCCGGCTTGCTGCTCGCTGGAGCCGCAATGGCCCAGCAGAGCCCGCCCGCCCAGCCGCGCTCGCAGTCGAGCCTCGCCGAGACCAGCCGGGGGGCGGCGCTCGAGGGCGTCGCGGTGCTCGTGAATGACCAGGTGATCTCCTACACCGACGTGCGAAACCGCGCGCGTCTGATCCTGCTTAGCCTCGGCGTCGAACCGGATGAAGAAACCGCCCGTCAGGCCCAGGAACGCGCGATCGACGGACTGATCGAAGAGAAACTCCAGCTCGCCGAATTCAAGAAGCTGACCGAGGGCAAGGAAATCAGCGATGAAGAAGTGAACCAGTCGCTGCAGAATGTCGCCCGCCAGAATGGTGCGACGCTCGAGGAGTTCCTGGCCGATCTCGCGGCGCGGGGGATCAACCCGCAAACCCTGAAGGACCAGATGCGCGCCGATATCGCCTGGCGGCAGCTCATCGGCGGTCGCTATGGCTCGCGCATCCGCGTCTCGAAGCTGCAGATCGACGACATGATGGAGCGGACGATCGCGAGCCTGAACCAGGCCCAGTACCGCCTGGCGGAAATCTTCCTGCCGGCTCCCGACGAGGGGTCAAAGCAGCGGGCGCTTGAGGGAGCGGTGGCGCTGCGGCGCCAGATCGAACAAGGCGCGCCTTTTCAACTGGTCGCCCAGCAGTTTTCGGCGGCGCCGTCCGCGTCGACGGGCGGTGAACTCGGCTGGATCGCCGAGGGCGACCTCCGCCCCGAATTCAAGGACAAGATTCTCGCCGCGGCCCCGCCTAGCTTCCTCGACCCCGTCGTCACCGAGGACGGGGTTTATCTCATCGCCTATGTCGACAGACGGGCGGCCGCGGACGCCGGAGCCGCGAAGCTCAATCTGAAGCAGTTCGTTGCGCGCGGGGATCGCGCCGAAGCACTTCTCATCTCCGCAAAATCCAAGGCGCGAACGTGCGCGGACATGGACACGGCTGCGGAGAGCACGCCCGGGGTCACCGCCGTCGCTCTCGGAGAGGTCCAGCTGTCGAGCCTGTCGGAGACCTTCCAGACCGCACTCGCCACGCTGGAGGCGGGAGCGTCGACCCCGCCTCTCGACATTCCGAACGGCAAATCGGTGGTCTATGTCTGCGAGCGGGCCGCCGGCGACGCGTCGATCCCGACGCGCGAGCAGATCCAGGACCGCATCTTCGAGACGCAGATCGGTATGCTCGCCGACCGTTATCTGCGGGACATGAAGCGCGAGGCGACGATCATTCGGCGCTGATGGATGGACGCTGCCGCTCACGCCTTGCCGATTGCCGTGACGATGGGGGATCCCGCAGGTGTGGGCCCGCTTATCACCTGCCATGCGTGGCGAATGCTGCGCACGGGGTCGAGCCCCTTCTATCTGATCGCGAGCGCCGCCGCCCTGGACAGTGTGAGGGACAATTTGCCACCGACCCTCGGCTGGACCCGCATAGGGTCTCCCGCGGAGGCTGCTGCGGCCTTCTCCCACGCCCTGCCCGTTCTGGTTATCGAGGGCGGCAAGGTCCAGCCTGGCGCGCCGACCCCAGCGCATGCGCCGGCCATCATCCGCTCGATCGAACTTGCCGCCGAGCATGTCCGGTCGGGTCGCGCCGCGGCGATGACGACCAACCCGATTTCGAAATCCGTACTGACGGCCGCCGGCTTTCCTCATCCCGGGCACACGGAATTCCTTGCTGAACTCGACCAGCCTAACCGAGACGGGATGAGCAGCGGCCCGGTGATGATGCTCGCGGGCGGCGGCCTCAAGGTCGCGCTTGCGACCATCCACACACCGCTGCGGGATGTACCGGGCCGGCTAACCGTCGAAACCATCGTCTCGACCACGCGAACGCTCAATCGCGCCCTGAAGCGGGACTTCGGGTACGTCGCGCCACGCATCGGGCTTGCGGGCCTCAACCCCCATGCAGGTGAAGCCGGCACGATCGGTCGCGAGGAGATGGAGATCATCAACCCGGCCGCTGCGCGCCTGCGCGCCGAGGGCGTCGATGCATCCGACGCGCGCCCCGGTGACATCGTCTTTCACGAAGCGCGGGAGGGCGGCTTCGATGCGGTGGTCGCCATGTATCACGACCAGGGTCTGATCCCCGTCAAGACGCTCGATCTGTGGGGCGGGGTCAATGTCACGCTCGGCCTTTCATTCATCCGGACCTCGCCCGATCACGGAACCGCCTTCGACGCCGCGCTCGCCGGAAACGCCCGCGCCGACAGCCTGATCGCCGCCCTGTCCTTCGCCGCACGGATGGCCCGCCATCGGACGCGGGTCGGCTGATGCGGTTCGACGATCCGATGCGGGCGAAAAAATCGCTCGGCCAGCATTTTCTCCATGATCCAGACCTCCTTTCGCGGATCGCGAGCCTCACCGGCCCCGTCGCGGGAAAGACTGTTGTGGAAGTCGGGCCTGGTCCAGGCGGCCTCACCCGCGCCTTGCTGAACGCCGGCGCAGGACCGCTCATCGCGATCGAGGCCGATCCTCGTTTCGCCAACGCGCTTTCAGACTGGCCGGAAACCGCATTGGGCCGGATTCAGGTGCGTCTCGCCGACGCCCGGGATGTGGACGAAGCCGCTCTCATTGAAAGCGCTGGCGGAACGCTGCCCGCGAAACTGATCGCGAATCTCCCCTACAATGTCGCAACCCCGTTGCTTGTCCGCTGGCTCACCGGTCCGGCCTGGTGGTCAGCGATGGCGCTGATGTTCCAGAAGGAAGTCGCCGACCGGATCTGCGCCGTCCCCGGCGACGCCGGATACGGCAGGCTCGCCGTTCTCGCGCAGGCCGTAAGCCAACCGCGACTGGCGATGACCCTGCCGCCCGGAGCCTTCAGGCCGCCGCCGAAGGTCCACTCAGCGGTCGTCGTGCTGTCGCCGCTCCCGGAGAGCGAGCGCTTCGGCGACCTTGAAGCCCTCACCCGCGTCACCGCGGCGGCGTTTGGTCAACGGCGCAAGATGCTGCGATCGAGCCTCAAGGCGGCGGGCGGCGACGTGGACGCGATTCTGGACCTCGCGGGGATCGACCCCACGCGCCGGGCCGAAACGCTGTCCCAGGGCGAGTTCCGGGCCCTGGCGGTCGCTTACAGGGCGGTCACGGCGTAGCCGCGATCGCTGTCGGCCTCAGAACCCTTCGCCCTCCGCGGACTTGAGCAGGTCATCGACAAAGGCGCCGAGCCCGGCCTTCTCCCTCACGGAACGCCGCGTTCGGACGATCGACCTCAGCACGTCGAACGCCGCGTCGAGGTCATCATTGACAATGACATGATCGTACTCGGCCCACCTGCGGATATCGTTCGCGGCGCCCGCAAGACGCGCAAGGACCCCTTCCGGCGTTGCGCCCTCCCGCCCCTCCAGGCGCGCCTTGAGCTGATCGATCGAGGGAGGGAGGATGAACACCGACACGACATCGCCAGGCATCGCTGTCTTCAGCGATCTTGCGCCCTGCCAATCGAGATCGAACACAATGTCGACGCCGCTCGCGAGCCGCGCCTCAACCTCGGCACGTGGCGTCCCGTAAAGTCGCCCGAACACCTCCGCCCATTCGAGGAACTCGCTGCGGTCGACCATCGCCCGGAACTCAGCCTCGGTGCGGAACAGGTAGTCCGACCCTTCCGCCTCGCGCGGCCGCATCGGCCGGGTCGTCACCGAGACCGAGGACATGACCCCCGGTTCGCTCGCCAACAGGCGTTTGCACAGCGTGGTCTTGCCGGCCCCTGAGGGGCTGGAAACGACGATCATCAATCCCCGGCGGCGGCGTTCACTCGACATTCTGCGACTGTTCCCGAAACTGGTCGATCAGCGACTTTATCGCCAAACCGGCGCTCGTCAGCTCCAGCGAGGCCGACTTGGAGCAGAGTGTATTCGCCTCGCGGTTGAATTCCTGACAGAGGAAATCGAGCTTGCGCCCCACCGGCTCCTTCGAAATCAGGAGTCCGCGGGCGGCGTCAATGTGTGCGACCAGCCGATCCAGCTCCTCGCGGACATCGCCTTTCGCCGCGAGCACAGCAGCCTCCTGCGCGATCCGGTCGGCATCGACCGGTGGGCCGCCGCGTTCGAGTTCAGCGACGCGCTCGCGGAATCGCTGGGCGATCAATCCCGGCTGCGGAGATGCATGCTCCACCGCATGGCGGACGGCCGCCTGAAGCTCGGTCACGATGCCGCCAAGCATCTGAGCGAGCGCACGTCCCTCCTCGTCCCGCGCAGCGGCGAGCCCCGCCAGGGCGACATCCGCGCCTGCGAGCAGAACAGCGACCGCGGCCTCATCCTCACCCAGCGCCGATCCACCGCGGCGCCGGCCGCCGTCACGCACGCCCAGTGCGTCGGTCACGCGAGCGGGAGCCAGCCCCGCCGAAGCCCAGCGCCGCGACAGGGCGGCGAGCCGACGCAGCTCTCGCGGGTCGACGCGGGTCTCGCCGTCCTCCTGATCAAGATCGACCCGCAGCGACGCCTGGAAGCTGCCGCGCGAGAACCGTTCCTTCAGCCGCTTGCGCACCTCAAACTCGACGGCGTCCAGCCCCGCAGGCGTCGACACGCGGGCGTCGAGCGAGCGGCCGTTGACCGATCGCATTTCCCAGACCCACGCCCCCCAGGACTCTGCGCCCTGGGAGCGGCCATATCCGGTCATCCCCTGCATGACATCTCTCACCCGCCGACGATCATCGGCCGGCACTCTAGTCGGATTTCCGCGCCCGCGCGAATGCCGCCCGTCCTCCCCCCGCATTCAGAGAAGGCGGCCCGAAAGACCGGAGGAGGGTGATCCTCTCCACCGTCATCCCGGAAACGGCGAAGGCGTCATCCGGGACCCAGACTCCTGTTTCCATCGCCACCCTGGGTCCCGGGTCTCGGCTAACGCCTCGCCCGGGATGACAGTCCGCTGTTAAAGGCGCCGACCTAAGAGAGTGTCACCCCGGACGGAGCGCTGCTCCGATCCGGGGCCCAGCCTGATGACTGAACCAAACCGCCGCCACTCCCCTCTCCCGCGCGCGGGAGAGGGGCCGGGGGTGAGGGGGCGCTCACACGCGCGGCCCCACCTCAAGCCCTCACCGCCCCTCGATCGCCTTCAGATTGCTGCACCCCTGCGCCTCCCCACCGTCGCAGGCTTGTCGGTACAGCTCCCGCGCCCGGCCGAAGTCCTGCGCGACGCCCCGGCCGTTGCCGTACAACCACCCGAGATTGGTGCACCCCGCCGCTTGCCCACCGTCGCAGGCCTTTTGGTAAAGCGCCCGCGCCCGGCTGAAGTCCTGCGCGACG
>WGML01000013.1 GCA_016125045.1 bacterium | reverse complement strand
GGCCTTTTGGTAAAGCGCCCGCGCCCGGCTGAAGTCCTGCGCGACGCCTTGGCCATTGGCGTACATAAGCCCGAGATTGAAGCAGCCACCCGCCACCTCTCCGCCGTCGCAGGCCCTTTGATAAAGCTCCCGCGCCCGGCCATAGTCCTGCGCGACGCCCAGTCCCCTGGCATACAGCGCCCCGAGTTCGGTGCACCCCTGCGCCTCCCCACCGTCGCAGGCTTGTCGGTACAGCTCCCGCGCCCGGCCGAAGTCCTGCGCGACGCCCTCTCCGCGCTCATACAACGCTGCGACATTGAAGCACCCCTTCGCCACCCCACCGTCGCACCCCTTCTGGAAAAGCTCCCACGCCCGGCCATAATTCCGCGCGACGCCCTGGCCGGCATAGGTCATCAAACCAAGGTTGTGACACCCCGCCGCGTCCCCCCCCTCGCAGGCGGCGGTGTAGTCCTTCAGCGCGGCGGCGTAATCGCCCCGGCCATGGGCCGCCGCTCCGCTGCTGATGAGCCTTGACAGCTCGGCGGCCGACAGGCGCGAAGATGACGGGGAGGGTGCCCCTCCAGCCTCCGAAACGGCGGTTGACCCCGGCTGGCCGGCCTGGCTGTTGGAGCCCGTCCTCGCGCCCGTGTTCGCCGACGCCGGCGCTGAGGCAGCCACACTGGCTGCACGGCCCAGCGCGCCGATCAGCCGCTTCACCACCGGGCTCGCCGCTGCGATCCGGCTCATCGGCACGGCGCGGTTCGCCTCCAGCGTCGGATCGATCCCAAGCAGCGATTGCGGCACGCCGGAGAAATGCAGCGCCACCACCTTGGCCGCCTCGCCATAGCCATAGAACACCGGCGCGCCGGAGGAGCCCGGCAGCGTGTCGCACTTGTGGCGCAGCCCGCCCTGCACGATCGGCGGATCGGCCGTGCGGCAGCTGCGCTGCGTCATCTGTTTCGGCTGGCCCGCCGGGTGATGCGCGATCGCGAGCGAGCGATTGGCCGGCGGGTCCTCGCCGGCGAGCACGACGCGCCCCCAGGCGGAGAGATCGCCCTTCACGCTCAGGATCGCATAGTCGAGATCGGCATTGCCGGTCTCCACCGGCGTCAGGTCCACCTCATAGCGCTGCACGCTGCGCTCATCGTCGCGGTAATAGCCCATCCACAGCGCCGCCTTTGTCGCCTGGCGGCCATATTTGGGCAGGCAGTGCCAGTTGGTGAGGATGAGGGAGGCGTCGATGATCGACGCTGTGCAGGTGATGTAGCCCTCGCCGATCATCACCTTGAGGAGGCCGACCGGCTCGGCGAGCCGGCGCACCGGGTCCTCCGGGGCGAGCAGCGCCAGCGGCTCAAAATTCGCCTGCCGCATGTCCATGAGGATGGATTCATAGCGCGTATCGCCGGTCGACTGGCGGGGCTGGTAGCTCAGCTTGTCGAACTGGTCAGCCGGGAAGATGAGGTCCGCGCCCTGCGCCGCCGCGGGGGCCGCTCCCGCCATGGTCAGCACAAGGCCGGCGAACACCGCCCCCACCGCCGCTGTCAGCCTCCGCACCCCGCCCATGCGCGCCCCCGTCATCTCCTCTGCGGGAAAACGCTAACATGGCTTCCGTCCGCCCGCGAGCGCCTTCGGCGCCTCGCTCCCAACCTGTCATCCCCGAATTTGCGTCAGCAAATATCCGGGACCCAGTTTGACGGCTGAACCAAACCGCAGCCACCCCCCTCTCCCGCGAGCGGGAGAGGGGCCGGGGGTGAGAGCCTGCGGTGGGGACCAAGCCGCCGCCGCTCTCCCAACCCGTCATCCCGGAAACGCCGAAGGCGTTATCCGGGACCCAGACTCTCACCGCCCGCATATCCCTGGGTCCCGGGTCTCGGCTAACGCCTCGCCCGGGATGACAATCTGTTGGAGCCCTCCCATCCACTGACATCCCGGAAGCGCCGTCAGGCGTTATCCGGGACCCACGCCCGCCCGTCCTACTGTCCCGCGCCGGCGGCGGCCGCAGCCTCGGCCTCGATACGTCGCCACGCCTGAACATTGCGCAGGTGCTCGTCATAGGTGGCCGCGAACGCGTGCCCGCCCGTGCCGTCCGCCACGAAAAAGATGTAGTCCGTCACCGGCGGGTCCAGCACCGCCTCGAGCGACGCGCGGCCGGGATTGGCGATCGGCGTCGGCGGCAGGCCATCGTGCTGATAGGTGTTGTAGAGGTTCTGGGCGTTGTCGAGTTCACTTCGCCGGAGCCCGCGCCCCAGCGGCTCACCGTTCGAGATTCCGTAGATGATGGTGGGGTCGCTTTCCAGCCGCATCCCGCGGCGCAGCCGATTGACGAACACCGACGCGACCTGCGGTCGCTCGTGAGCGATGCCCGTCTCCTTCTCGACCACCGAGGCGAGGATGACCGCCTCTTCGGGCGTCACGATCGGCAGGCCCGGCTGGCGCGAGGCCCAGAGTTCGTCCAGCGTGTCACGCTGCGCCGCGATCATGCGCTTCAGGACGGATTCGCGCGTCGCGCCGCGCTCGAACATGTAGGTATCCGGCAGGAGAACGCCTTCCGAGAGCGGTGTATCCGGGAGGTCGCCGGTCAGCATGGGCTCCTCCTTGAGCCTGCGGATCACCATGGCGCTCGTCAGTCCTTCCGGGACCGTGAAGGGGTAGAGGATGCTCTTTCCCTCCATCAAGAGCCGCAGGATGGATCGCAGACTGGCTCCGGAAGGGACCGCATACTCACCGGCCTTGAGACGCGCTTCCGCGTCGATCGCACGCGCGGCGGCGCGAAACGCCCTCGGATCGCGGATGGCGCCCTCGGCATGGAGCGTGTCGGCGATGGCGGACACGCTCGCGCCCCTCTCGATGATCACCGTGCGCGGTGAGCCATCCTCGGTGAAGGGGCCCGGCGCATGGTAATAATTGTAAGCAAACCACCACACGGCCGCCGCCGCCATGACCACCATAGTCATCACGATCAGGGATCCGGCGATGAGCCGGACAGCGCCGTTCGACTTAGCGGACCCTCGGCCCGCCTTTTTTCCCTTGGCCACGTTCAGTCGACCCGTGTCAACACCAGAGCTGCGTTCGTGCCCCCGAAGCCAAATGAGTTCGACATCGCCGCCCGCACCGACTTCTTCACCGCCTTGTGCGGCGTGAGATCGATCGCGGTCTCGAAGCTTGGATTGTCCAGATTGAGAGTCGGCGGGATCATACCGTCGCGGATCGCCAACGCACAGAAGGCCGCCTCGACCGAGCCCGCAGCCCCGAGAAGATGACCGATCGCCGACTTTGTTGAGGACAGGTGGACGCTTGACGCCGCATTGCCGAGCGCGCGTTCCACAGCATGAACTTCGATCTCGTCGCCAAGCGGGGTCGAAGTCCCGTGAGCGTTCACATAATCGATCTCCGACGGATCCAGCCCTGAGCGCTTGAGAGCCATCCGCATCGCGCGTTCCCCGCCATTGCCGGTCTCATCGGGAGACGTGATGTGGAAGCCGTCGCCGGAAAGGCCGTATCCTGCGACCTCGGCGTAAATCCTGGCGCCCCGGGCCTTAGCGTGTTCGTACTCCTCCAGCACGACGACGCCCGCTCCCTCGCCCATCACGAACCCGTCCCGATCGGAGTCATAGGGCCGCGACGCGCGCTCAGGCGTATCATTGAAACCTGTCGACATGGCGCGGCAGGCGATGAATCCCGCCATGCCCAGCCGGCAGATCGCCGCTTCCGCGCCGCCGGCGATCATCACGTCGGCGTCGTCGAGCATGATCATCCGCGCACTGTCGCCGATCGCATGCGCACCGGTGGCGCAGGCTGTGACGACAGCGTGGTTCGGACCCTTCAGTCCGTACTTGATCGACACCTGTCCCGAGACAAGATTGATCAGAGCGCTCGGGATGAAAAAGGGGCTGATCCGCCTCGGTCCCTTTTCCTTGAGTTCCACGGAGGTGTCCGCAATGGTCTGCAGGCCGCCAATGCCGGATCCGATCGAGACGCCGGTCCTTATCCGGTCCTCCTCGGAGGTCGGCCGCCACCCGGAATCAGCGATCGCCTCATCCGCCGCCGCCATCCCGTAAAGGATGAAATCGTCGATCCGCCGCTGCTCCTTTGCGGACACGACGGCGTCAGGGTTGAAGGCGGCCGAGTCGGCGGGATCGCCGCCGCCGCGCCCCGATGCCCAGGGAACCTGGCCGGCGATCTTGCAGGCGAGGTCCTCAACGTCGAAGCGGTCGATGCGGCGAAGACCCGAGCGCCCCTCGATGAGCCGCGCCCATGTCGCCTCACGGCCGTTTCCGAGCGGCGTGACCAGCCCGATGCCCGTGATGACGACGCGCCGCATCCTGCTGCCCCCGCCTCAGGCGAGCGCGTTGATGTGCTTGATGGCGTCGCCCACGGTGCCAATCTTTTCCTGCACCTCATCCGGGATTTCGATCCCGAACTCTTCTTCGAACGCCATGACGAGTTCCACGAGGTCGAGCGAATCCGCGCCGAGATCGTCGATGAAGCTCGCGGTCTCGTTCACCTTGTCGGCGTCAACCTCGAGACGCTCGACGACGATTTTCCTGACGCGATCCATAACGTCGGACATGCTCTATCCTTCCAGGCCTTCGTTGCGCCGGAACGACCCGGCGCACTTTGTGGCGGCGCGGTAACACGCCGAAAAAAACTTGACCAGAGCCGATATGCGCCCGTTTGGCACGGACGAACACCTCAGATCATGGCCATACCGCCGTTCACATGCAGCGTCTGACCGGTGATGTAGCCTGCTTCGTTGCTCGCAAGGAAGCCCACAGCGGACGCGATGTCCGCTCCCTCCCCCAAACGTCCTGCGGGAATGGACTTCAGCAGCGCCTCTCTTTGTGCGTCCGGCAGGCCGCTTGTCATCGCGGTTTCGATGAACCCAGGGGCGACGCAGTTGGCGGTGATCCCGCGGCTCGCGACTTCCTGAGCGATCGCCTTGGTGAAACCGATCAGTCCTGCCTTCGAGGCGGCGTAGTTCGCCTGTCCCGGATTCCCGGTGACGCCGACGACGGACGTGATGGCGATGATCCTGCCGTGCCGACGACGCATCATACCGCGAAGCGCGGCTCGGGTGAGCCTGAAATAGGCGGTGAGATTGACGTCGATGACCTGCCGCCAGTCCTCATCCTTCATGCGGACGAGTAGCCCATCGCGTGTCAGGCCTGCGTTCGAGACGAGAATATCGAGCCCCCCGAGGGCGGCTTCCGCCTGCCCGGCCAGGGCGTCAACAGCGTCTGGGTCATTCAGGTCGCAGGGCGCCACGACGTGCCCCTCGCCGAGGTCCGCAGCAAGCGCGTCGAGCGCGTCGCGCCGGGTGCCCGACAGCGCGACCCTGCACCCCTGCGCCGCAAGGGTGCGGGCGATCGCTCCGCCGATCCCTCCCGACGCTCCGGTCACGAGCGCGGTTCGTCCTGAAAGATCAAACAAGGCTGCCTCCTTCGTTCATCCGCCGACGAACTGCTCGATGTCCGCGGGTGTATTCAGCGCAACGCACTCAGCATCGGGCGCAGTCCGCTTGACCATGCCCGACAATTGCCGTCCTGCGCCGATCTCGATGAAGCGCTGAACTGCTCCCTCAGACGCCATCCACTCCACACTCTCGCGCCACCGCACGCGCCCAGTCACCTGTTCGAGGAGCAGATCACGGATGATGTCCGGGTCCGCAATCGGACGGGCCGTGACATTCGCGACGAGCGGCGGACTTGGCGCGGCGAGAACGCAATTCGCCAGTGCTGTTCGCATCTCTTCGGCCGCCGGTCCCATGAGCGCGGAATGGAATGGCGCTGACACGGCGAGGCGCATGCCCCGCACGCCGCGCGCTTTGGCCGCTTCAAGCGCCGCATCGACGGCCGGTGATTCGCCTGAAATCACGACATTGCCATAATTGTTATCATTGGCGACGCCGACGACGCCGGCGCGCGCGCCGTCCAAAGCGATCGCCTCGGCGGTCGCAAGATCGACCTTGCCGATCAGCGCGGCCATGGCGCCTTTTCCGATTGGAACCGCGCGCTGCATCGCCTCGCCGCGAAGCCGAAGGAGTCGCGCTCCATCCGTCACCGACAGCGCCCCCGCGGCGGCCAGGGCGCTGTATTCCCCGAGCGAATGCCCGGCGACGAAGGCTGCCTGGGCGACGGCTTCCGGGCGGGCGCGCTCCAGAACACGCAGGACCGCCAGAGACATGGCGAAGAGCGCCGGTTGGGCGTTGGCTGTCATGGTGAGGGTTTCAGCCGGACCGTCCCAGATCACGGCCGACAGCTTTTCACCGAGCGCGGAGTCCACCTCTTCGAACACATCGCGCGCCTCGGGAAACGCGTCTGCGAGGTCGCGTCCCATTCCGACCGCTTGGGAGCCCTGCCCGGGAAACATCAAAGCCATCCGCGACACGGCGCACCCTCCCTCACTTCATCCGCGAGACCTATGACCCTGCGGGAGATAGCTAGACCTAGAAAGCCGGGCTCGATCCGACAAGCTGATTCGCGATTCTTGGCGGTCACGCTTGATTTTCCCCGCAAGTTCGATAATGACCGCCGCTTCAAGTGATCGCTGGTCCCCTATGCATCCGTTTGCATGCGGGGAGCCATCGTGGATGACGCCGCCCTTCGGCCTCGCCGCGCCAGTGATCCAGGGAAGGGAAGACAAATGCCGCTCTACGAACACGTCGTCGTGTCGCGCCCCGACATGTCCCCACAACAGGTCGACGCCCTCGTTGAAGACCTCACCAAGCTGGTGACGGAACGCGAAGGCAAGATCACTCGCTCGGAGTATTGGGGGCTTCGCAACCTCGCCTACCCAATCAACAAGGCCCGCAAGGCCCATTATTCGCTGCTTAACATCGATGCGCCGGCCAACGCCGTGCACGAAATCGAACGTCGGCACCGGATCAATGAAGACATCATCCGATACCTTACGGTGCGGGTCGACGAATTCTCCGACGAAGCGTCGCCGGTGATCGCTCGCAAGGATCGGGATGACCGCAAGCGTGGACGTCGAGACGATGACGGCGGACGCGGGTTTGACCGCGGCGGGCGGGATTTTGACCGGGATGACCGGGATTCAGACAGCCGCGGCCGCGGCGGACGCGACCGGTAGGGGAGCGCGCAGTCATGGCTCAACAGAAACTCAACATTGCAAACCTGCCTTCTCGCCGTCCATTCGGACGCCGCAGGAAAGTGTGCCCGTTCTCAGGCGATGCGGCTCCGCCGATCGACTACAAGGACGTCAAAATGCTTCAGCGCTACATCTCCGAGAAGGGCAAGATCGTGCCCGCGCGGATTACGGCGGTGTCCGCGAAAAAGCAGCGGCGACTGGCGCAGGCGATCAAGCGGGCGCGGTTCCTCGCCCTCCTTCCCTACGTTGTGAAATAGAGGCTAGGCGACACAGATGGACGTGATCCTGCTTGAACGGGTCGAAAGCCTCGGCGTCATCGGCGACGTTGTGAAAGTGAGAAACGGCTTCGCCCGGAATTTCCTGATTCCGCAAGGCAAGGCGCTGCTCGCCACCGACACCAACCGCAAGCGTTTTGAACGAGAGCGGGCGGCGATCGAGGAGCGCAACGAAAAGGCGCGCGCCGCGGCGGGCGTCGACGCCAAGTCGATGGAGGACGCGGTCTACACCCTGATCCGTCAGGCGGGCGACCTCGGTCAGCTCTACGGCTCCGTTTCGGCCCGCGACGTCGCCGACGCGGCGGTCGCCGCCGGCCACCCTGTGGAGCGCCGAATGGTGCTATTGAATCAGCCGATCAAGTCGATCGGCCTTCACCCGGTCACGGTCCGGCTTCACCCCGAAGTCGTCGTCAAAGTCACCGTCAACGTTGCTCGCTCCATGGACGAGGCGGAACGGCAGGCGCGCGGCGAGAACGTCGTCGAGGCGGCTTTGGCGGAAGACCGGGCGCTGGCGAACGAGCAGGCCGAAGAACTGGCGACGGCTGCTGCCGAAGCCAGCGCCGAGCGCGGTCCCGCGGACGAATAGCGCTCGTCGGGAACGGTTCCACATCAAGACCATGACGCGGCGCGGGGGCCTCCCGCGCCGTTCCTGTGTTCCGATCGGGCCTGTTGAACCGACGTTTCAGTGTCGTCGGTCGCAGGTCTCACCGGCGTTGGATGCCGGTTGCGAGAATCGACCGCGAGCCCGAATCTGGGGATCAATGATGCATAACTCGATTTCAAGCCGCGAGGGCGAACTTGTTTCCGCCTAGAGACGTCTCCATGTCACAGGAACGCGCTTCAACAGCATCAATACCGGCGTCGGCACCCTCGCTATCCGCTGGCCAGGCGATCGAGTCACCCCACAATCTTGCGGCGGAGCGCGCCGTGCTCGGCGCCATCCTCTTTGACAATAATGCGCACCAGCGCGTCGCGGAAATCCTGACCTCCAAGGATTTTTACGCCCCCGCGAACCAGCAGATCTACGCCGTGATGGAGATCATGCTAGCGAGCGGCCGGGTCGCTGACGGGGTCACCCTCAACGAACACTTCTCGCGAGACGGTCAGATCGTGCAGATCGGCGGAGCCCGCTATCTCGCGCAGCTTCTGGACTCGGCGGCGTTCGGCCCCGAGATCGTCGAGTACGCAAAACTGGTGCGCGACCTTGCGATTCGCCGGGCGCTGATCGACATCGGCTCCCAGATCGTCAAGTCCGCGGCGCAATCGGACGTGTTCACCCCCGGCGAGCAGCAGATCGCGTCCGCCGAAAAGAGCCTCTTCGAACTCGCCGAACGCGGCGGGGGACAGGGCGGCTTTCAGGCATTCAACCTGGCGCTCGCGCGCTCGCTTGAATCGGCGACCGCCGCGTCTCAGGCCTCTGGTCGCATTTCCGGGGTGTCGACCGGACTTCAGACACTCGATCACAAGCTTGGCGGGCTTCACAAATCCGACCTCGTGATCCTCGCGGCGCGCCCATCGATGGGAAAGACCGCGCTTGCCACCAACATCGCCTATCTCGCCGCCAAACGTTGCCGCCGCGAGGAGACGCCGACCGGCCCCAAGACCGTTGACGGAGCGGTGGTTGGCTTCTTTTCGCTCGAGATGTCGGCGGAACAGCTCGCGACCCGGGTGCTTGCCGACGTGTCTGGGGTGCCGTCCGACAAGTTCAAGAGCGGCGACCTCACTCGGCGGGACTTCGACGCGGTACGCGATGCGGCGCGCGAAATCGACAGTCTGCCGCTCTACATCGATGAGATGGGCGGCATCTCGATCTCCCAGCTCGCCGCGAGGGCGCGGAGGCTTCAGCGCACACACGGCCTCGACCTGTTGATCATCGACTATCTGCAGCTGATCACGGCGTCGGGCCGAAACCGCAACGACGGACGCGTGCAGGAAGTCACGGAGATCACCAAGTCTCTGAAGGCGCTCGCAAAGGAGTTGCAGATTCCGATCATCGCCCTGTCGCAGTTGTCGCGCCAGGTGGAAATGCGGGAGGACAAACGCCCGCAGCTCGCGGACCTGCGCGAGTCCGGTTCGATCGAACAAGATGCGGATGTGGTCCTGTTCATTTACCGGGAGGCATACTACCTCGAACGACAGGAGCCGAGTTCCGATAACGAACGGTACGCCGAATGGGCCGATCGCCTGAAGCAGAAGCAAAACCGCGCGGAGATCATCATCTCAAAGCAGCGGCATGGTCCCATCGGCAAGGTGGAAGTGGGCTTCAGCCCACCACGGGTGCGCTTCTCGGACCTCGACGAGCACCATCAGTCGCCGGACATCGACTGATCCGGAGCGCGGCCGCGTGAAAGAGGCTCAGGCCCAGATCGATCTCGGCGTGCTGGTCGCGAACTGGAGGCTGCTCGGCCGCGCCGCCAAGGGCGCGCGAGCGGCTGCGGTGGTGAAGGCCGATGGGTATGGGCTCGGCGCGGCGCCGATCGCGCGGGCGCTTTCGCGAGCCGGGTGCACTCGCTTCTATGTCGCGCATGTTCAGGAGGGGATCGAGCTTCGCTCCGCGTTGGGCGCGGGACCGGACATCGCGGTGCTGCACGGGTTCGACAGCGAGGTGGCTGAGGCGATGCGGTCGGCGAACCTGTCCCCCGTCCTGAACACGGTCGGACAGATACGCGATTGGCTCACATCCGGAGGCGTCGAGGGCAAGGCGACGATCCAACTCGACACCGGCATGACGCGGCTCGGCATCCCGCCGCAAGACTGGGCGGACGCGCGGGCCCTGACGCCAAATCCCGAGGTTCTGATGAGCCACCTCGCCTGCGCCGATGAGCCCGGCCATCCGATGAACGCTCAGCAGCTCGGACGATTCAACGAGGCGATCAGGCTTTGGCCCAAGGGGACAAGAAGCCTCGCCGCCACGGCCGGGATTTATCTCGGCGACCGGTACACATTTGACGAAGTGCGGCCCGGCATAGGTCTATATGGCGGCGGCCCCGCGCCCGGCGCAGGGCCCATGACGCAGGACGTGGCGCGTGTGACCGCGCCCGTGATCCAGACGCGACGCGCCGACGTCGGCGAGGCGGTCGGCTATGGCGCGACTTGGGTTTGCACGAAACCAACCGAACTTGCCGCTGTCGCGCTCGGTTACGCTGACGGCTTCTTGCGTTCGGCGTCCAATCGCGGCTATGGCGTCCTCCGCGGTGAACGAAGGCCGGTGGTGGGGCGGGTCTCGATGGACATCGTGATGATCGACGTTTCCGGTCTTGGGGTCGAAACCGGAGACACAGTGGAATTCCTTGGGCCGGGCATGCCGCTCAGGGACCAGGCGGCGGCGATCGGCGCGGCTGACTATGAGTTGCTGGTGAGGCTCGGTCAGCGGGTCAAGCGCTCTCATTCGGGACCCATGCATGACATCTGAAGACAGCGCAGTCGCTCGACCCTTCCGTCTGATCGGTCGCTCCACGCTGGGCGCGCTCGCAGAGATCGGCCGGCTGACGACGTTCAGCGGCAATGTGCTTGGCGCGTGCGTCACGCCGACCATTTATGTGAGCGAAGTGCTGCGGCAGTGTGTTCGGATCGGATTCTACTCGCTTCCGGTAGTCGGACTGACCGCGGTGTTCATCGGCGCTGCATTGGCGCTCAACATCTACACGGGCGGCTCGCGATTCAACGCAGAGCAGTTTGTGCCGAACATCGTGGTGCTGGGGATCACGCGAGAGCTCGGCCCCGTTCTCGCCGGGTTGATGCTGGCCGGGCGCGTCAGCGCGGGCATCGCGGCTGAAATCGGGGCGATGCGGGTGACGGAGCAGATCGACGCGCTCCTGACGCTTTCGGCCCGGCCCAAACGCTATCTCTATGCGCCAAGGGTGATCGCAGCCACCGTGACCCTGCCCGCTCTGGTGCTGGTCGCGGACATCATCGGCGTGATGGGCGGGTATCTGGTGGCGGTTGGATCGCTTGACTTCAACTGGGCGGCCTACCTCACCAACACATGGCGGTTCGTCACGACGGGCGACATCGTTTCGGGCCTGATCAAGGCGGCGGTTTTCGGAGCGATCATCGCGCTGATGGGATGCTATCAGGGCGACCGATCGAAGGGCGGAGCCGGCGGGGTCGGACGCGCGGCCACGCTGGCGGTCGTCGGGGCGGCGGTGCTGATCCTCGCCTCGAACTATGTGCTCACGTCGATCTTCGTGAGGGTTGGACTGTGATCGCGCCGCTTCTGAAGATGACGGGCGTCCACAAGTCGTTCGGGACCAAGTCGGTCTTGCGCGGGGTCGACCTCTCGGTTGCGCCGGGACAGTCCCTCGTCATCATCGGCGGGTCCGGCACCGGCAAGTCGGTCACGATCAAATGCGCGCTCGGGCTTCTGTCCCCGGACGCGGGCGACATCCACTTCGATGGCGAGACGGTCACGCCCTCGAACGCCGACAGGATCCGGGAGCGGACCGGAATGCTGTTTCAGGGAGGCGCCCTCTTCGACAGCCTCACCGTGTGGGAGAATGTCGCATTCGCCCTGCTCTATCGGGACGGCGTGAAGCGCTCGAAAGCGAAGGACCGGGCGATCGAAACACTCGCCAAAGTCCGCCTTGGCGCCGCGGCGGCGGACCTTCGCCCGGCGGAGCTGTCCGGCGGCATGCAGAAGCGGGTCGGACTGGCGCGGGCGATCATTGCAACGCCGGATCTGATCTTCTTCGATGAACCCACCACCGGCCTTGATCCGATCACCGCTGACGCGGTGAACGATCTGATCCTCGAACAGGTCAAGGCGCTCGGCGCGGCGGCCGTGACAATCACCCATGACATGGCGAGCGTGAGGAAGATCGCAGACGAAATCGCCATGCTGCACGAGGGCCGGATTATCTGGCGCGGCCCGGTCAGCGAGCTTGACCGGTCCGGCGACCCGCATGTCGAACAATTCGTGCACGGCCGCGCAGACGGGCCGATCCAGCCCGCGCTCTAGACGCCGCAGCCCACCGCAAGCTTGCATCCGGAGCGGGCTTGATGACACTCTCCCCCATCCAGTAAATGCGAGGGGAGAGACACCATGCTTAGGACTTCCGGATACCCGGCGGCGATCCTGGCCGCTGGGACGATCCTCGCGGGCTGCGCGACGGCTCCGGCGCCGCCGGTGGTGGAAGTGGAAGCGGCGGCGGCGATCCGGTCGGCGCCGACCTACGCCGCCAGCATCATTCGGACGGATTACGGCGTTCCCCACATCACCGCCGAGACCTATGCGGGGCTCGGGTTCGGGATCGGCTATGCCGCAGCCGAGGACAATATTTGCGAAATCGCCGAGCGGACGCTCACGGTCTCCGGAGAGCGCGCCCTGCATTTCGGAGCGGGCGAACGCGATCAGAACCTCATCAGCGACGTTTATCACCGCGCCCTGATCGCGAGCGGCGAGACGGAGCGCCTGCTCAATGGCCCCGCAGAGTCGGTCGACACGCCCTCTCCGGAGGCGCGCGCGATCGCAAAGGGCTATGCAGCCGGGGTCAGCCGGTTCATCCGCGACAAGGGCGTTGCGGGCATCTCGGACCCTCGGTGCAAAGGCGCCGACTGGGTGCGCGAAATCGATGAGATCGACTACTGGCGGCATGTCTATGCCGGACAGGTGCTGATCCAGGCGGCGGGGATCGCATCGGCGTCTCCGCCCGATCAGGGGCCGCAGCACGCGCGGGCGGCGGACGACCCGATGACCGAAACCCTCGGACTTGGCTCGAACGCCTACGCGCTCGGTCGGGAGGCGACCAAATCGGGTCGGGGGATGCTGCTCGGCAATCCGCACTATCCATGGGAGGGGCAGAACCGCTTCTACCGCATCCATCTCACCATCCCGGGGGAGCTCAATGTCGTGGGGGCCGGCCTCGTGACCAATGCGACGGTCGGCATCGGGCATACCGATGCGATTGCATGGACGCATACGGTCTCGACGGCGCGGCGCTTTGGCTATTTCGAACTCTCGCTCGATCCGGCGGACCCCACCCGCTACATGTATGAAGGCCAGTCCGTCCCGATGGACCGGGTCAACGTCACCGTGGGCGTGAAGACGGACGAGGGGGTGAAGGCGGAAAAGCGAGTGCTGTTCCAGACTCGGTTTGGCCCGGTGCTCGAAACCGAAGGCCTGCCCTGGACGAAGGAGCGCGCGTTCGCGATCCGGATCATGCCGCAGGGTCTTCGGACGGTGGACCAGTATCTCGGCATCTGGAAGGCGCGCTCGGCCGAGGACCTGCGCGCGACCCTGCAGCGGTTCCAGGCGACAGGCTTCAACACCACCGCCGTCGACGCCGGCGGGACCACTTTCTTCGGCGACATGGGCATGATCCCGAATGTCTCGGAGGCCCTCGTGGTGGCGTGTTCGATCTCGGACTTCGGACGAACGGAGTGGACGCGCCGCCGGATCCCCGTGCTCGACGGGTCGAGGGCGGCGTGCGATTGGGCGACCGATCCGGATTCGACGGCGCGCGGCGTCATGGGCGGTAGCCGCACGCCGCAGCTCGTGCGCACGGATTACATGAGCCAGAGCAATGACAGCCACTGGCTGACGAATCCGAACGAGCCGCTGACCGGCTTCAGCCCGATCGTGGGAGACGAAGCCGCCACCCGCAGCCTTCGTACACGGCTCAGTCTCAAGCTGATCGAGGATCGCCTCTCGGGCGCCGATGGGTTCGAGGGCGAAAAGTTCGACCTCACCAGCCTGCAACAGGTGATGTTCAACAACCGCCACCTCGGCGGAGAAATGGTGCGCGACGATCTCGTCGCCGCCTGCCGCAAGTCCAGGAAGGCGAAGCTCGCCCCGGCATGCGACGCGCTCGCGAGGTGGGACATGCGGGTGAACCTCGACAGCAGGGGCGCGCACCTGTTTCACCTGTTCGCCGAGGCTGGAGGCATTCGCTTCAAGGTCCCATTCGACCCCGCCGATCCCGTCAACACGCCGCATACGCTGGACGTGACTGACCCCGCCGTGCTGACCGCTCTGGAGAAGGCTGTCGATACGCTGAACGAACTTGAGATTCCGCTGGATGCGCCGCTGGGCGCTGTGCAGCGCCAAACGCGCGGCGACGCCAGAATTCCCATCCACGGGGGAGCTGGTCCGGAGGGCGTGTTCAACGTCATTTCGGTTGGCGCGGTTGAACCCAAACTCGGCTGGACCAGTATCCGCCACGGCTCAAGCTGGGTGATGGCGGTCGAGTTCACTGATGAGGGCCCGGTCAGCGCTGGCGTGCTCACCTACTCGCAGTCGACAGACCCGACCTCGCCGTTTCATGCCGACCAGACGCGCCTCTACTCCCGAAAGGGCTGGGATGATCTTAGGTTTTCTCCAGCCGCGGTCGAGGCGGGCGCCGTGCGGCGCTACAGTCTCGCGGAAGGTGCAGAGGGATGCGCGGGCACGGAACGCCTGCGCCCGGCCGCTTGCGGGGCTGCGGTCGCCGCCCGCTAGGAAACATCGCCGGACCGGACCCGATCTGTCACTATCCGGGCGGGTTCAGTGATTCGAGCGGCGACACCATGGCCAAAGGGACGACCGCTTTCGTCTGCCAGACTTGCGGAACGAGCCACGGCAAGTGGTCCGGTAAGTGCGACGGGTGCGGGGCCTGGAACACGCTCGTGGAAGAAGCCGCAGGTCCGCCCGGGGGGCTCGCAGCGTCCGCGGCGCCGGAACGAAGACGCGGCGCAGGGCTCGCGTTCTCGGCGCTCCACTCGGATGAACCGCCACCGGATCGGATGAGCACCGGCGTCAACGAACTTGACCGAGTGTTCGGAGGCGGCCTCGCCCGAAGCTCGGCCGTGCTGATTGGCGGAGACCCGGGCATCGGAAAGTCCACGCTGCTGCTTCAAGCCGCCGCCACGATGGCGAGTGCTGGGGCGAAGGCCATCTACATCACCGGCGAGGAGGCGATTTCGCAGATCCAGGCCCGCGCACACCGGCTGGGCGTCGCAACGTCGCCGGTTCAACTCGCCGCGGAAACCGACCTGCGCACGATCCTGAAAGCGCTCAAGGCGGCGGCGCCTGATGTGGTGGTGATCGACAGCGTGCAGACCCTCTGGTCCGACAGTCTCGACGCATCGCCGGGGTCCGTCGGGCAGGTGCGGGCATGCGCGATGGAGCTCACACGCTTTGCAAAGCAAACGGGCGCCAGCGTCATCCTGGTCGGGCACGTCACCAAGGACGGTCAGATCGCCGGGCCGCGCGTGCTCGAGCATGTCGTCGATGCGGTCTTCTATTTCGAAGGGGAGCGCGGCCACCAGTTCCGGCTCCTTCGGTCCGTCAAGAACCGGTTCGGACCAACCGACGAGATCGGCGTCTTCGAGATGAGCGAGCGAGGGCTTGCCGGGGCGGTCGACCCTTCGGCGCTGTTCCTTGGCGCGCGCGAGGACGATGCGTCGGGACGCTCCGTGTTCGCCTCGATGGAGGGCTCAAGGCCCATGCTCGCCGAAGTGCAGGCGCTGGCCGGGCCCGAAGCGATGGGATCTCCCCGCAGATCAATCGTCGGGTGGGATAGCGCGCGCCTGTCGATGCTGCTCGCGGTCCTGGAGACCCGGTGCGGCCTCGCTGTCGGGGCGCGGGATATCTATCTCAGCGTCACCGGCGGATACCGCATCAACGAGCCCGCCGGCGATCTTGCCTGCGCCGCGGCTCTGGCTTCCGCGATGGTTGGCAAGCCGACGCCGGAGGGCGCGGTGTTCTTCGGCGAAGTCGCATTGTCCGGGGCCGTGCGCCCGGTCGGACGCATGGATCCGCGCCTGCGCGAAGCGGCGCGACTTGGATTTACAAAAGCCTTCGCGCCGACGGGGGCGCCAGAGCGAGTCGACGGCATGACCGTGACTGGAGTATCCAAGCTCGTCGATCTGATCGATGTGATTGCTGGGGAGTAGTTTCCATGGGGGACTTGTTCGGCGGACCGTTCGCGCCTTTCGACGTGATCGTGTTCGCGGTGCTGCTGGTGTCGGCCGTGATGTCGCTCGGCCGAGGGTTGATCCGGGAAGCGTCGTCGGTGCTCGCCTTCATTGCGGGCGGCCTTGTCGCCTACTACGCGCTGGTGCTGTTCAGGGAGCCGCTCAAGCCGCTGATCCCGGCCGGATGGCCCGAGATCACGTCGTCGGCGATCCTTGTCGTGGTCGGCTTTCTTATCGCCTATTCCATCGCCGCCCTGATCGGCACGCGGCTCTCGCGACTGATCCACTCCTCTCCCGAAATCGGCATACTTGATCGCATCGCGGGGGCGGCGTTCGGCGCGGCGCGCGGCGCGCTCGCGGTCATCCTGTTCGTTCTGCTGATGCAGCAATTCCTCACACCCGCATCCACGCCAAGATTCATTGCAGACTCACAGATTTATCCTTATGCGGATGCTGCGGCGGAGTGGCTGCGCAAGACGATGCCAGGGTTCGTTGACCGTGCTCGCGAGACGATCGACAAGCCTCTGGAGGGCGTGCGGGGCGTTCCCGGCGCCGACATCTAGCGCAGACCTGGAGTTTCTCGCGGACGGAGGCGGACATGTCCTCGAACGACACCGGCAAGTCGTTTAACAGCTCCGCCTCCCTCGATCCCGACGATGATTTCGGTCCATCACGCAAGGACGGGATGGGTCACAAGTGCGGCGTGTTCGGAGTCTTTGGCCGGGACGATGCAGCCATTCTCACAGCGATCGCCCTGCACGCGCTGCAACACCGCGGGGAGGAAGCCTGCGGCATCGCCACCTTCGATCCCGCAACTCGGTTCTTCCACGTCGAACGGCATGCGGGACTCGTGGGGGACAATTTCAGTGAAGATCAGCCGGGCATCAAACGCCTCCCCGGCCGGGCCGCGATCGGCCACAACCGTTATTCCACGTCAGGTAGGACGGTCCTCCGGAACATTCAGCCGATCTTCGCGGACCTTGAAACGGGCGGGTTCGCGATCGCCCATAATGGCAACCTCACGAATGCGCGCGATCTCCATCGCAAGCTGGTGAATCGCGGGGCGCTGTTCCACTCGACGATGGACACTGAAGTCGTCCTTCACCTGATCTCGCATTCGGCGAAGGACGGGGTGGTGGACCGCTTCATCGATGCGCTCTGGCAAATCGAGGGGGGGTACGCCTTCGTCGCCCTCGCGAAGGATATGCTGATCGGTGCGCGGGATCCGTGGGGGCTGCGGCCTCTGGTGCTGGGTGAAGTCGACGGCGCACCCGTGCTCGCGTCGGAGACGTGTGCGATCGAGGCCATTGGCGGAAGCTATGTGCGCGATATCGAGAATGGCGAGATCGTGGTGATCACATCCGATGGGGTGCAGAGCCTGACGCCCTTTCCGCCCCGGGCGGCGCAGCCTTGCGTGTTCGAATATGTCTATTTCGCACGGCCCGACAGCGTTTTGCATGGGCGCAGCGTTTACGAGGTTCGCCGCAAGCTCGGCATGCGTCTCGCCGATGAACACGGCGTCGAGGTAGACCTCGTGTCGCCGGTTCCGGACGGCGGAGTGCCCGCAGCACTCGGCTTCGCCGAGCGCACCGGGACGCCCTTCGGTTACGGGATCATTCGCAACCACTATATCGGGCGGACATTCATTCAGCCCACCCAGCATGGCAGACGGCGCAACATCTCGCGCAAGCACGCCGCCAACAGGTCGATTCTCGAAGGCAAACGGGTCGTGCTTGTCGATGACTCGATCGTGCGCGGCAACACCTCGCAGAAGATCATCCAGATGGTGCGTGAGGCGGGCGCGCGCGAAATCCACTTCCGGGTTGCGTGCCCGCCGATCCGATACCCCGACTTCTACGGGATCGACATGCCCTCTCTCGACGAGCTGATCAGCCATACGAAGTCGGTTGAGGAGGTGCGTCAGTGGCTCAAGGTCGATTCGCTCGCCTTCCTGTCGCTGGAGGGCTTTTATGAAGCGCTCGGCACCGGCCCCCGCAATGCACGGCTGCCGCAATTCAGCGATCATTGCTTCACCGGCGACTACCCCACCCGCCTCGTCGACCGCGACAGCGACGAAGCCAACAAGGAACACCAGCTGTCGTTGCTCGATGATTGAACCAGTGCGTATCTCAATCGGCGCGGTTCGGTCATGACCACGCGCCGGATCATCCTCGTAACCGGAGCCTCACGTGGCATCGGTCGTGCGGCGGCGCTCGGCCTTGCGAAGGCGGGCCACCACGTGATCGCGCTCGCCCGCTCCGAGAAGGCGCTGATCGCGCTGGATGACGAGGCCCGGGCGCTCACCGGCGAGGCCCTGACGCTGATCCCCCTTGACCTCGGCGATGCGCGGGCGACGGACGCGCTCGCCGGGGAGTTGCTCAAGCGGTTCGGGCGGCTGGATGGCCTGCTCGGCAATGCCGGCGTGCTCGGAATGCTGGGGCCGATCGAGATGGCGTCGCCATCCAGTTTCAACCAGACGATCGACATCAACCTAAGCGCGAACTGGCGGCTGATCCGCGCTGTTCATCCGCTTCTCGCGGCGAGCACCGCAGCGCGCGTGCTGTTCGTCACATCCGGAGCAGCTGTGCGGCCCCGTGCGTTCTGGGGGCCGTATGCTGCATCCAAGGCCGGGCTCGAGGCCATGGTCATGTGCTACGCTGATGAGAATGACGCCTCATCCATCAGGATCAATGTGTTCGACCCCGGGCCGACCCGGACGGACATGCGCTTTAAGGCGATGCCGGGTGAGGACAGGAGCCGGCTGCCCGCGCCGGAGGATGTGGCGGCGCTGATGATCCCCTATCTTGACGCCGCCTGCACAGCGCACGGACAGAGGATCGAAGCCCCCCGTCCGACCTGAGCCTACGTCTTGTCAGCGAAGGGGTTCTTGCCCTGTTTCACGACGAGACGGATCGGTACGCCCGGCAGGTCAAAGGCCGAGCGAAGCTCATTGATCAGATAACGCTTGTAGGTTTCGGGCATTGAATCGCCCCGGGACGCCATAAGGACAAATGTCGGCGGACGGGTCTTCATCTGCGCCATGTAGCGCGGCTTGATCCGCTTGCCGTCCGGCGCCGGCGGCGGGTGTTTCTGGACGACATATTGCAACCAGTCGTTGAGATCGCGGGTTTTCACCCGGGCGCTCCAGTCCCGATGGACTTTGATGCAGGCGTCCATCAGGCGATCCAGATGGCGATTCTCCAGCCCGGAGACAGTGATGAGCGGCGTACCAGCGGCGTAGGGAAGCTCGATCGCGGCGCGCGCCTCCAGTTCCCGGCGCATCGCGGATGGGTCTTCCACGAGATCCCACTTCGTGACCGCCAGCACGAGGCCCCTGCCTTCGCGAAGCGCGAGGTTTGCGATCTGCATGTCCTGTTTTTCGAACGCTTCCCGAACGTCCATCACCAGCACCACGACCTGCGCAAACCGGATCGAATGGATGGTTTCAGACGTCGACATGCGCTCAAGTTTTTCCTGAACGCGCGCACGCCTGCGAAGCCCCGCGGTGTCGACCAGGCGGAAATCACGGTCCTTCCAGCGCCAGGCGGCGGTGACCGAGTCCCTTGTGATGCCGGCCTCGGGTCCCGTGATGAAGCGATCATCTCCGAGCAGGGCGTTGATCAGGGTGGACTTTCCCGCGTTGGGGCGCCCCACGAAGGCGAGCCTTAACGGACGATCCGGTTCTGGCGGAGGGTCTGCGTCCGGATCAAAGCCCGGCGCTCCGGGATCGCCCTCGCCTTCAGGATCATCATCCGTCATTCGGAGAGCTTCCGCGGCGCCCTCGGCCTCCCTGATGGCGCCGGACGCAACGATTGCGGCGTAGAGATCGCTCAGGCCGTCACCCTGTTCGGCGCTGAGCGGAATCGGTTCGCCGAGACCGAGAGACCAGGCGTCGGCGACGCCGAACTCCCCCTGGCGTCCCTCACACTTGTTGCAGGCGAGCACGACCGGTTTTCCCGAACGGCGGACGAGTTGAGCGAAACGCTTGTCCAGCGGCGTCACCCCCTCCCTCGCGTCGATGAGGAAGATGCACAGGTCGCTCTGGGCGATCGCAAACTCGGTCTGTCGGCGCATACGCGCTTCGAGCGACCCATCATCCACGTCCTCGAAGCCCGCTGTGTCCACCAGCATGATATCGAGATCGCCAAGCCGGCCCGGCGTCTCCTTCCGGTCGCGGGTCACTCCGGGGCGATCGTCGACGATCGCGATCTTCCGGCCCGCGAGCCGGTTGAACAAGGTGGACTTGCCCACATTGGGGCGTCCGATGATCGCGATTGTCAGAACCATGCCCATACGTCCGACGGCGCGGCCGAACGTGCAAGCCGCTTCTTTCCGGCGCCCACCCGCCGTCAGTCGATGGCGATGAGTCGCGCCGCGTCCGTCAGCACGTAAATCCGACCTGCAGCAGCAATCGGTTCGACGTAGATGGCGTCGCCGACCTTCAGTTCGTCAAGCGTCTCACCGGTCTGTGGAGACAGCGCGACAACCTCCCCATCCGAGGACGCAACGATCAACCGATTGGAGGCGACAAGCGGACCCGTCCAGACGAGGCGCCCGCGACGCCGCTCTGGATTGCGAAATTCCGGCAGCGCACGAACCCAGATCACCCGGCCGTCCGTCTTGTCGAGACAGACCACCTGGCCATTCGTTCCCACCGCGAAGATGTAGGGACCGGCGATCACCGGCCCGAGGCGCGATCCGAACAGCTGCGCCCAGAGTCGTTGACCCGATCGGGCGTCGATCGCCGCGATGACGCCGGAATGGCTGCCGGCGTAGACCACGCCCGCCTCAATCGACGGCCGGCCGGCGATATCATTGATCGCGGAAAGCGGGGTGAAACGGCCGACGGTCGTAAGCGAATCCGCCCAGAGGCGACGCCCGTTCGCTGGCAGGAACGCCACCAGTTCACCCGACGAGAATGGCGCCACCAGAATGTCATCGTTCGCCGCGGGGCTTGGAGATGACAGGACTCTCGCGGACTCCGCGATCGCCTGATCGGTCCAGATCACCTCGCCGGTCTCGACGTCGATCGCATAAAGCTCGTTGTTGGTCGTCGTCACAAAGGCGCGGCCCCCGACCACCGCCGGGGAACCAGAGAGCGGGCTCTCGGCGCGGCGGCGCCAAACCTGTTCGCCCGTCGCGACATTCATCGCCTCCACATAGCCGAACCCGGAGGTCACGATCAGCTTGTCCCCCGCGACAGCGAGCCCTCCGCCCACCGCGTAGCTGTCACGCGAGTGAAGGGACTCAAGTTGCCGGGTCCACACACGCCGTCCATTTGCTTCCTCGAACGCGGACACGCGCTGGTCCGCATCGATGATGAAAATGCGTCCGCCCGCGACGACCGGCGGCGCGACGACATGCCGGGTGCGGCTCGACCCCGCGCCGACACTCTCGCGCCACGCGATCCTGAACGCGCTCCCCGCATCGACATGACCGGCGATCTTCACGCTGTTGCCGCCCGACTGCGGCCATTCCGCCAGCTCGACCGGGGCGGGAAGCGTCACCGTGACGTCCGCGAGCGCGGGGTTGGCGGCAAGCTGCTGCTGGGTGACGCTCATCGGCACTCTGAGCGCGCGCTCTTCCGGGCTGACTTCAGCGCGGCCGCCCCCGAAAAGGCCGCACCCCGCGAGGAGGGCGGCCGCGAGCGGGACCGCCATCGCCAGACGTCTGATCAAGAGGGATCTCCTGTTTCCGCGGCGGCCGGAGGCGTTTCCGCCGGCGGAGTCTCAGGCGCAGGAATGATCACCAGCGCCTGTTCCACACGCTGGCGCAATCCCTCCGGCAAATCGAGCGTCAATGACAGCGCCTGGTAGGCTTGTCGCGCCTTGGCGGCGTCACCCTCGGAGTAGGCCTTCGCCGCGCTGAGTTCGCGCGCCAGCGCAGCGATCGGGCCGCCTCGCGCCACGAGCGGCGAGAGCATCACATCGAGTTCGGCTCCGGTTACAGAATCCGCTCTCGCATAGGCGAGCTTGAGCGCCGCGATGTCGGCGAGCAGCGGCTCCTCGGTTTTCGACGCACCTTCAAGCGCGGCGGCGACCTCGGTCGGACCTGCCCCCGACCTGCGCTCAACTTCGGGCAGAAGCTGGGCGGCGAGGACAGCAAACCCGCCAGATCCCGCGGCGAGCGCCTCAAGCTGCGTCTTTGCGGATGCAAAATCCCCCTTGTCGATCGCGGTCAGAGAGAGAGCATAGGCCGCCGAGTCGCGCTCGATCGCGCGCGCCTGAAAGTATTTGTTCGCCTCCCAGGCTCCCACCGCCGCAACCAGAAGCACCGCGCCGCCTATCACGAACGGAGCCGCGCGCGCCCAAAGCCGAGTGGCGGCGTCGCGCCGAATGCTTTCCTCGACTTCCTCGAAAATGTCGCCCACGTCGTTGAGCACTCCTCATTGAAGGCGGCGGACCTTAGCGGCGCCGCCACCGCACTGCAATTCAAGAACGCTGTGACTTTCCTGGCGGCTTGAAGGCGTAAGTCTCCGCCGGCCCAGGAAACGATCTCGCCGCCACATCGCGGGCGTAGGCGTCAACGGCGCCCGTGACCGCTGAACGTAGATCGCCATAGCGCCGGACGAATTTCGGGGTCCACTCGAAGAGGCCGAGAAGATCCTCGGTCACCAGGATCTGACCGTCGCACGCGGCCGATGCGCCGATCCCGATCGTCGGGCAGGAAACGGCCGCGGTAATCTCCCGCGCGAGGTCCTCCGCCACCCCTTCGACGACCATGGCGAAACACCCCGCCTCATCCGCCGCGCGGGCCTCCGAGAGAACGCGGGCGCGCTCCTCCTCGGTTCGGCCCTTGGCGCGAAACCCGCCGTCAACATGCGTCGCCTGTGGGCGCAACCCGACATGAGCCATCACAGGAACGCCGCGTTCGACGAGGAAGCGAACCGTCTGCGCGGCGTAAACGCCCGATTCGATCTTCACCCCCTGACAGCCGGTTTCCATCATCAGGCGGGAGGCGTTGGCGAACGCCTGCTCGGGACCTGATTCATAGCTGCCGAACGGCATATCCACGACGACAAGCGCGCGGGTGGACCTGCGCATGACCGCCTGAGCGTGGAGGATCATCATATCGATCGTCACGCCAACCGTGGACGGAAGGCCGTGAACGACCATGCCGACGGAGTCACCGACAAGAAGGATGTCGCACCGCGGGTCGAGCAATTCCGCCATGGGCGCCGTGTAGGCGGTCAGGCAGACAAGCGGCGATGAGGACTTTGCAGCCGCAATGTCCTTGACCGTCTTTCGGGCCTGCAGCTGGTGCGATGACATGATGGCGAACCGGTTCCTCAAGTGCGCGCCCGCCCTCGCCCGAAGAGCAAACGCGTGCGACCTCCGCGGCTCCCTTAGCCTGATTTACAGCCTGGCGTCACCCGGGCGTGGCGAGGATCAGCTCACCGCGTACACGCCGAACAGAATTGGATGGAGCCAGAAAGCGATCGCGGCGTAGAGCCCGCCGCCGATCACGACCGCCATCGCGTCCGACGTTGCGGACGGTTTTTCACCAGCTGCGCCACGGTCCCCTCGGCGAGACGCCATCGCCCGGTCAAAAAGCGCGAACAAGAGAAAGGCGCCAAAAAGCAGAAGTGACGCTGCATCCCAGTTGTAGGCGAGGTGCGCCGCCGACCAGACCGCAACGCCGGTCACCATCGGGTGGCCGACCGAGCGCTTGATCCAGCCCGTGGGTAGATAGGCGGCGACGACCAGGACCAGCGCCGGCAGCATGAGTGTGAGGGTGACATGACGCGCCCATTCGGGTGGAGCGACATTCGGAAACCCTGGCGGGTACCACGGCTTCAGGTAGGCGTACCCGTAGATGAGCAGGCCCAGCCCGATCGCCGACACGAGCGAATAGAGGCCCATATAGGCCCCGCGCCCCATGCGCGCCTGAATGTCGCCCTCCCCGCGTCGGCGGACGGCGGAATAGCCGTGAACGCCAAAAAAGATGGTCAGCCCCGCCGCAAACAACACCGCACTCACGCCCTGCTCCCTCGCCAAAGGTCCGCCCTTTGAGAGCAGAGCATCAGACGGGAAGGAAGTCACCCGGGTTCTGATCCGAGCGCGAGCATCATGAACACGACGGCCGCGCTCGCCGACGCGAGCACGAGCAACAGATTTCCACCTGCGGCGCCGCTCGCGGCCGCTTGTTCGATCATGTTCGATGCGACTTCGGAAGCGGCGTACCAGTCCCCCGTCGGATTGAGGTCGGACAAGAGCCTGCTCAAGATCGGGTAACCGTTCAAGACCGCCGCGCCGAAACCAATTCCGCAGGCGACGACCAGCGCGGTCCGCCGCCTCCAGTCTTCCAGACGCACCCTTCGCCCGACGCGGTCGGAGAAGCCCTCATCCGGAATGAGTGCGTCCTCCCGCTGAAAGAACTCCTCGACCCTCGTCATATCGCCACCTTGTTCCAATCCGCGCCCCACCCCTTGTTCATGCGACATAGTCGCCGAGCAGACCTTGCAGTCGAGCCCGGCCGCGCAGAACGTGCGACTTCACCGTCCCCAGCGGCAGGTCGAGCGCAGCCGCAGCCTCCTCATGCGTCAACCCCGCTCCGAGGCAAAGTGCGACCGCAACCCGTTCTGGCTCCGGAAGCTGCGTCAGCGCCGCGGTGAGGTCCAGTCGCTCTCCCGTCGTCTCCGACGAGCGGTCAGTTGGAGAAGGATTGATCACCGAGCACGCCTCGGCCGCGACGCGACTCGTTGAGCGTCGCTTCGTTCGCAGGAATTCCCGGAACGCGATCGTGCAGACCCAGGACCGAAACGATCCGCCGCCAAACGTTTCGATTCGACGCCACGCGATGACGAACGCGGCCTGCGCGACGTCGTCAGCGTCGCCGCTTGCCCCGCACAGTCTTCGGCACAGCCCCCGGACCACTCCCTGATTCAGGCGGACGAGCTCGGTGAACGCATGGCGATCGCCGCGACCCGCCATCATCGCAAGGTCTGTCTGGATCCGGGTCTCGTCCCCCATGGAGACAGGCCTGTCCGCGCGAAGGCCTAGCGCCGGTTTCGGGACGACACGAAGTGCAGTGCGAGGTAAGCCACCGCGACGCAGAATGGGAAGACCGCCACGCCCAGCAACGGACGGACGGCTTCTGCTTCCTCGACGCCGACGATGACCGCCAGAATTCCGAATGCGAGCGCCAGTGCAAAGAAGATGATGCTCCGGCGAAGATCGGCGAGTGGATGCGCTCCCATACGGGCGATCTCCTCCATCATCTCGCTGGAGACGGCTTGCCCCTTTTCAAGCGCGAGCCGCAGGGTCTGATGCGCCTCGGTTCGTTTGCGCTGCCCGAAGTGGAAGGCAATCCAGACGATCAGGACGAGGGAACCGAACACAATCAACGGAACAAAGATCGCGACATCCATAGCGGCGGCTCCTCATGTTGCGTCTGCGACGCACTGAACATGACCCTAGAGTCGGCTAGGGACGCATTTGGATGCAAAGGCCGGACGATTATTTTGGTTGGATCTTAACTGGGGCGCGAACGAGCCGCGAGGAGACGGTCAGATGCGGTCCCACTCGAAGCGGTCACGCTCCTTCTCGCGACGCGCCGCGCGTTCTTCGTCGGAAGGGCGCGACGCCTGACGGGATTCCTTCTTGGCGCGGGCCGCTTCCTTGATGGCCTTCTTGCGGGCCTTGCGCTCCGCGCGCTTGCGGGCGTCTTCGTCAGCTTCGGCGGCGATGGCTTCTTCTGCTTCCTGGAGGCGCGCGGCTTCCGCCTCGATGCGCGCCTGCTCCTCAGCGATCCGTCGCGCTTCCGCTTTTCTGGCTTTCTCTTCTTCGCGCTGTTTGCGAAGCGCTTCGCGGCGCGCCGCCCGCTCGACCTCCGGGTCGATGATCACTTCAGCCTGAACCGCAGGCTTGGGCTTGAACTTCTCAAGCAACGCTTTCTTTGCGGCGGCGGAAGCCGCCACACGATCTTCAAATGACGAATTTTTGGGCTGCATCAATCAGTCTGGTAGCGTGGCTGGTTTTCAGAGACGCCTACATAAGGCGCGACGCTGCATCCGTCCACCCCGGCGACAGGATTCTCTCGACTGTAGAGTCCGCTGGACCAGACGATGCGACGTGGGTAACAGGCGCGCGCGCTGACTTTAATCGCGCGTGCTTTCTGTGGGGAATAGATGAAAACCGTCACATGGGCGTCCGCCATCGCGGCCGCCGCCACCTTGCTCCTGTCGCCCGCCGCAATCGCTCAGTCCGCCATCACGTCAGGCTGGTCAGGGGAAGGCAATGTCTCGGCGGGACTGACCACCGGCAATACTGAGACAACCGACCTCGCCGCCGGCCTGAAGCTCGAACGCGATCTCGGCGCCTGGAAGTTCAAAGGCGCGCTGAACGCGGAGTACGGAGAAACCGACAGCGCGCAGACCCGAAACCGCTGGGGCCTCGCCGCCCAGGCGGACCGGGATCTGAGCGAGCGGTACTACGCCTACGGGCGCGGCAGCTTTGAGCAGGACGAGTTCAGTGCATTCGACAGCCGTGCGTTTCTGGGCGTCGGCGCGGGTGTTCATCTCATCAAGGGCGATGCGACGTCCTGGTCGGTGGAAGCCGGCCCCGGCTTTCGCTGGGATGAACTGAGCAATGGCGTGAAGGAGGAGAGCGTCGCATTCAGAGGCGCTTCAGCCTTCAAGCACGCCTTCAACGAGGCCGTGACGCTTTCGAACGACACCGAGATCACCTACGCCGAAGTGTCGACTCAGGTCATCAACGCCCTCGCACTGACGGCCAAGCTGTCCGAAGCGCTGGCGGCGCGCGTCTCATTTGAAGTGCGCCACGACACAGACGTTCTGCCGGGTCGGGAGAAGACCGACACGGCGACCCGCTTCTCGCTCGTCTACGGGTTCTGAGCGACGACCACCCTCATCGACGCCTCACTTGCGGGCGTCGATGAGGAGCGTCTGCGACACATGTCCGAACCATCCTGTCTCATCACCAAGACCGCCGGAGGCGACCCCCCTGCCGTGAGCTGACACAGTTGTCGCCGCATCGAGAATGATCCAATCCCCGAACGCCTCCCTCGCCAGATTGATGGTGAGGTCCGGGTTGATATAGGTCCACCGGTCAAACGGCAGCGCTCCCGAAACGCCGTTAGTGAAATCCGCAACCGCAGCCGCCCGCATGGCGGGGCTTGGCGTCTCTCCGGCGACGATCTGGCCGGTCATGCGAAACCACACCGCTCCAGGCCCGACCGTCAAAAGGCCGCCTCCGGCGCTGCGCAGCTCAAACAGACCCGAGAAGCCTGTGCGCAAGCGAGAGGACTGCGGCTCGCACCGCTCTGGGGGAGCGATCGCCGCAAATCGTGCCGCGCGCGACGGGTCCTCCACGGCCTCGGAACACGCGGCGGAAAGGTCTTCAACCCGAAGTTTGAGGACCATGCCCCGTGCGACCTCGTGTTGCGACGACCGGATCGTGACCGCGACCAGTTGGAGTTTCTTGCCTTCGCGAATGACCTCGGCGTGGACGATCAAGCGATCGACCGGTGCGGGACGCATCAGCTCAAGCGTCAGACGTGCAACCGCCATCGGGCTTGGCGCAGGCTTCTCTTCAGCCGCCCGAACAGCCAGCGCAGCCGGCCCCCCGCCATGGCACGCGCGCGGATCCCATGGTCCCGCCGCCCACTCGGTTCCGAAGAACACATTTGAGCCGCTGGGATCGCGCTCGAACGCCGCCTTCATGACCACCTCTTTGCGCTTCCGCCAACGCCTACGTCCACCCCGTCCTCGCACTTGACGTGAACGTAATGTCAAGCCCACTTCGCGTGAACGGACTGGCGCGGCTATGGTCTGGCTCTATGGTCGGCCGTGTGAGACGACTGTCTAGGCGTGGAAACGGAGAGCTGAGTGTCTGCCGCAAATTACCTTCGCGCGCTGCTGGCCTGCGCCGTATTCGGAGGGCTCCTGGGTGTGTCATCCTGCGCGTTCGACGGCACTATTAAGCCCGTCGCTGCTGCGCCGGCGACCGGATCGCCCCAAACGCCCGCTACTTCTCCCGCCTCCGCCGACGCCGAAGATGAAGCCGCGCCGACTGCGGGCCCCGAATTCGTTTCCGCGGCAAAAGCGATTCGCGAGGCGTCCGCGGTGGAGGCCGCGTTCGCCGATATCGAGTCGCAACGGGAGCGCAACAATCAGTGGCTGATCGCGCTGAACGAGATCCCCGCTCCGCCGTTTCGCGAGGCGGAACGGGCCGCTGACCTGGTGAGGCGATTCGAGACGCTCGGCGTTTCTGACGTGCGCATTGACGAAATCGGGAATGTCATCGCGATCCGTCCGGGAACCGTCGGGCAGAGGACCGTCGCGATCGTGGCCCACATGGACACGGTGTTTCCCGCCGACACGGACGTGACGGTTCACCGGGACGGCGATGTGTTCACGGCGCCCGGTATTGGCGACAACACGCGGGGCCTCGTCGTGATGCTGGCGCTCGCCGATGCGCTTCAGAAGCACGACATCTCGACGCGCGATACGCTGATGTTCGTCGGTTCCGTCGGTGAGGAGGGGCTTGGCGATCTGCGCGGCGTGCGCCACCTGTTCGGGGAAGGCAAGCGGAAGATCGACAGCTTCATCGCGATCGACGGGGGCCAGATCAGCAGGCTGGTTTATGCTGGCGTCGGCTCAAACCGCTATCGGGTGACGTTCAAAGGGCCGGGGGGGCACTCCTATGGAGCGTTCGGGCGCGGCCATCCGCACCAGGCGCTCGCGGCGGCGATCGCCGGCTTCACGGAACGCGCGACGCCGATCACGCGGTCACCTGGCGCGAGGGCGACTTTCTCTGTCGGAATGATCGGAGGCGGCACGTCGATCAACTCCATTCCGTTTGAAAGCTGGATGGAGGTCGACATGCGCTCGACCGACCCTCGCAGGCTCGATGCGCTGGACGCCGCGTTCAAGTCCTCGATCGACGTCGCACTCGCCGAGGAGAATGCACGCAGGACGATCGGCGACGCCTTGGAGGTTGAGGTCGAACCCGTGGGCCGCCGCCCGGCGGGACAAGGTGAGCGGACCGGCACGCTCGTCCGCCGGGCGATCGCGGCGATCGAACTGTTGGGCGGCGAACCCGAACTGGAAGCATCTTCCACGGACGCGAACATCCCGATCTGGCTTGGCGTTCCGGCGGTGACGATCGGACGAGGCGGCATTTCCCGAAACAGTCACGCCCCGGATGAAAGCTGGGAGGACAAAGACTCGCATCTGGCGATCCAACTCGCGCTGCTGCTGGTACTGCTCGAGGCTGGAGAGGGCTAAGCCGGCGCTCCCTCGCCGTTCCTGGCGGCTCGAACAGCGTTCCCCAGTCCGGCCCGGTCGATAATGCGAACTCGAACCGAACCTCAGGCTCGGGCGCGCGAGCCGTGCTGGCCCCGCTAATGACCAACTCCAGACCAACGGCCGGGACTGGCAAAGCCTCGTTCGACAGCGCCGAGAGGAGTGCGTCGCAGGCTCGGCGGCCCAGTGGTGCGGCGACGACGCCCAGGACATCAAGATCGCTTGAGCGCGGCGAGAAGTCACCCTGAACGATTGAGCCATGCAGATAGAGAGCAACGAGGTCGTCCCCCAACACGCCGCGGACACGAAGCGTCAGCTCATCGAGATAGGCTTGGATGGTTGGGGAACTCTTGGTGTCGCCGATCAAGTCACCCTCCGCCCGCGGAAACCTCTAAGGTTGCGCCGCAGGTCCTTTTCTTGACGCCGAAAGGTCAACCTTTATCGACGCGGTGACGCGTTGAGAAGCAACTCCGGTTCGGTGATGGAGATAGGAGCTTCTCACACCTTTACGGCCCGCTCTAGGACTTGAGCACAAGACGACGACAACGGGTTCTAGCGAATTCGTTCCAAAGACATTCAATCATGAAGACAACTTACTGGTCGGCATTCCCAGGATTGCGGCGCAGACACTCGCTCGCCAGACCTAACCGGCAAGCTTGTGCTCTTTGGCGAACGGGCTGAGACCAAGCCAGGACTGCATCGCCCCGGCAATCGCGCGCTCACCTACGGCGATGAGCCGATTCTCCCGAACGGCTGCAACAACCGTATCGAGGCCCATCCAGATCGCGGTCATTGTACGCAGATCGGTCGCGACATGCAGATCGACATCGAAACCTGGATCGATCGAACACAGGTCGACACCGCCATCGGCCTCGACAATCAACCACCAGCGTCGTTCCGCGACCGGCAATTCGCTGTAACTGAACTGCACAACTATTCTTCGTTTGGGCAGCGGCTCCGGATCAAGGTTGCGCCGCATATCCCACATCAGGAGCTGTACATCGAGATGGCTGAGTGAGAGTTCCGATTCGACCCAGCGCTGCCCCCAAACCCCGAACGCCTCTACGATCGGCCTGAGCTCCTCCCCGGCCTTTGTCAGCCCGTATTCGTAAACACCGTTCTCGTTGGCGATGGGTTCACGTTCAATGATCCCGGCTGCTTCTAACTCCTTGAGCCGCTTGGACAAGAGGGCGGGCGACATCCGCGGCACCCCCCGGCGCAGCTCATTGAACCGCGTCGAGCCCGCAATCAACTCGCGCAAGAGGACGATTGTCCATCGTGAACACAAGACTTCCGCCGCCATCGCGACTGGACAGAATTGTCGATAGCTTCCCTGCGTCATGGCTCGCTCCGGCACGATACTGAACGGTTAGAGTTCGGGCAGGCCATCGAGCAAGTTCAGATTATGTACCGGCAGAGATTCAAAAGCTGAACTGGCGAAGGCCAGTCTTGTTGGTCACGGTCGTCCTCACGCACCTAAACCGGGAGGCCGACCTTGCGAAATTCATTGTCCTACCTGCCTGTCGCCGCGGCGCTATTCTCCATGTCGGCCGGTTGCGTTTCGGCTCCTATCGTTGGAAGCGAAACTGCCTTGACGCGGGCGCCGGATGATCAATCCCTGCAATGGGCGCCGTGCCCTCCCATTTTTCCAGTCGGCTGCCGGATCGCTATTCTCCACGGGGACCCAGCACAGCCAAATGCCGACATTTTCCTCCGCCTGCCCGGCGGCATGGAGTTACCCGCGCACACTCACACCTCTGCTGAACGCATCATTCTCGTTTCCGGAGAATTGCAGGTGCATTACGAGGGACAGTCCGCAGCAATACTACGGACCGGTAACTATGCTTATGGCCCCCCAAACCTTCCGCACACCGCGAAATGCCTCAGCGATGAGCCGTGCACGTTGTTCATCGCCTTCGAGCAACCCGTCGACGCCCTCGCGCATCCTGCATCGGAACGCTAGAAGTCGGTGGGGCGCCAATCCACCTTCCCCTCCGGGGAACGGGGGCAACATTGCCGCTCCTTGCAGCTTAGGACCGGGCTTGTTCATGCCAGTCGTAGCTACGCGTGAGTCTCACTCCCACTCGATGACGAAGGATGTCGATTTTTCGTAGCAATTCAGCGCATTAATCAATGCGAACCCATGAGATACCGACTGGGAAGACAGGTCTGCAGTCGGCATCGGTCGACATCAATTCCGACTCAAACATCCACCCTGGGAAAGGTGAGCCGCGCGATGAGCCCGCCGCCTGGCCGGTCGAGCAGCGCGAAGGTCGCGCCGTGACGTTCTGCAATCCGTGACACAATCGCCAACCCAAGACCATGCCCGGTCGGGTCGCGTTCGACCCCCTGAGCGCCCGACTGGAACGGCCGCACCAGTCGCTCACGGTCAGCCGCGCTCACTCCCTCGCCGCGGTCGAGCACATCGAGCGTGTAGGTCCCACCGGCCTCTACCAGCTTGAGCTCTGCGCCTCCCGCATATTTCAAGGCGTTGCCAACGAGATTCTCGATCGCGCGCACGATCAGCGACGCGTCGCCCTTGATGAGCGCCTGCGCGCCCTCCTGCGGCTGCGTCAACCTGAGCCGGCGTGCGGCGGCTGTCCGCGCAGCAAGCGACGCCAGATCGACGGTATCGAGCGTCGGCTCAACGGCGTTCACACGCGCCAGAAGCAGGTGATCGTCGACAATCGCACTCATGGCTTCAAGGTCGCTGGCTGACTTCGACTTGATGTCGCCCTCGGGAAGCCGGTCGATCCGCAGGCGAAGCCGGGTGAGATGCGTCCGCAGGTCATGCGAGACAGCTGCGAAGACGACTTCCCGCTCCTGGATCAGCGCGGCGATACGCTGCTGCATGTGATTGATGGCCTCAGCCACCTTGCGCGTTTCCGGCGCGCCGCGCACGTCCAGTGCGACCGGCTTTGCATCATCGGCGAATTTCGAAACCCGGCGCGACATTTCCTCCATCGGACCGAGGCTGCGCCACAGGACCAGGACAGCCAGCAGGGCGATGACGGCGCCGAGGAGTCCCGCCGCGAAACCGGGCTGCCAGCCGAAGACGGCTTCGGGATGATATCCGGTCGACTCGAACAGGATCCATTCTCCAGTCACCAGAGGAACCGCTATCCGCATCGGATGTCGCGACCACGTCCTCAGGCGTTCAAGCCTTGGCACACTGGCCCGCTCACCTTCAGGGACAGCCAGCCAGACCCGTACCTCCCGCCCCTCGAATGTCCGGTCATACGCGCTCATGAACGCTTCAACGGAGGGCACCCCGACCGACGGTTCGTCGCTGTTGCCCGGAGGCTCCTCGGCGATGGTGATCGACAGGTCCTCTCGCTGCAGGACATCGAGGTACCCCGCCCTCTGATCATCGGGAACGGACTCGACCGTCTCCACAATCGTCGCGATGCGGTCCGGCAGGAGCATGGCGTAGCCTTCCGCTTCGCTCCCGCGTCCGTAGAAGGCAACGGCCGAAAGCCCGAACTGGACGACGGTGACGAGCGCGAGGACCAGGAGAATGAGCCTCAGAGGAAGCTGGCAGACCCGGTTCATGTCTCGGTCGGCGCCCGTAGGACATAGCCGGCATTCCGGACGCCCTCGATCAGGGTCGGACCATCGCGATCGATCTTGCGGCGCAGCCGGCTCACCAGCATGTCAATCGAGCGGTCAAGGTAATGAGACTCGCGGCCATGGATCGCGTCGAGCAGGAAGTCACGACTCAGGACGCGGCCCCTGGCTTCGGCGAGGAGGACGAACAGGTCGAATTCGGCCGAACTGAGGTTCAAGTCCTGCCCCTCTGAATCGGTCACCTGGCGGCCGGGCTTGTCGATGACGAGGTGTGCAACTTCGATCCTCGCAGCCTCCGGACTGTCCGGAGTACGCGATTGCCGCCGCAGGAGCGCGCGCACACGCGCAACCAGTTCGCGTGGATAGAAGGGTTTGCCGAGATAGTCGTCGGCGCCAACTTCCAGCCCGATGACGCGATCGAGGTCATCGCTGCGAGCGGTCAGCATCAGGATCGAGGCCGCAGACTGGGTACTGATCCGTCGGCAGATCGACAGGCCGTCCTCGCCGGGTAGATTGATGTCGAGAATGAACAGGCGCGGCCAGCCATCGGCCATTGCCCGCTCCAGCGTCGCTGCGTCGCCGACGGCACGCACCTGCCAGCCCGCCTCCCGCAACAGGTCGCTGACCATCGCACGAATCTCCGCGTCGTCCTCGACCAGGATGATGTCTACGGAGCTGGATGGGGATGACGCCATGGTAGCGGTATAAATCGGGAATCCTCGGAGAAGATAAACAATCCGCATCAGGTTACACTTAGTTACGAAACAGTCCCCGGCGGTTATCACGGTGTGACCGTCCCGAGCGAACTTCAGGTCATCCAACCAAGGAGAACTGACCATGAAGTCCTCATTCCTGCTCACCTGCGCTGCATTCGCGCTGACCTGTCTGGCCGCTCAGCCCGCTCTGGCGCAGGAACGCGACAGTAAGATTACAATCGAGAACGACCGCGGCCGCATCGCCGTCATTGACCGCGAGATCGAGCGTGAGGGCACGACCGCAACGGGTATATCGACCCGCGAGGTCAATACGGGTGCGTCTTCTGAACGAGAGTTCGAACGCGTCTTTGACCCCGCGACCGGCACCCTGACCACGACTTCGACCACCACGACCGGTCGTGGCGCTACGACAAGCTCTCAGCGGGTGACCGGCTGCGACCCGGCGACAGGCTCCTGCACCCGCACCGCGACACGCGTCGGTCCGAACGGCGGTGTCGGGACGTCGTCAAGCGTCATCAACCGAACGGAAGGCGGCACCATCACCGGCCAGACGGTCACGACACGGGCAAATGGCGACGTCGTGCAGCGCGACCGTGTCTCCACAGGCGAACCGGGCGACCGTTCCGGAACCGTTGTGACGACCGGTCCGAATGGCGAAACGACCCGGTCGTTCGAGCGTCGCTACACGCCCGGCGAAGGGCTGCAGCGGGACAGTCAGACCACGCTGCCGGGGGGCGAAACGGTCTCGTCCTCGGCACAGACCCAGTGTACCGGCCAGGCCTGCGAACGCCGCGTCCTGCGCACTGGACCGGACGGCAACAACCAGAGCGTCGTATCGCGCACCGAGCGCACAGCGCCGGGCGAGTTCACCAATGATCGGAGCGTGACCAACAACCAGACCGGTGAAACCCGAGGCAGCCGGCGGTGGGTCCGTGTCGATCGTGAGCGCCGTCGCTAGGCGAGACGGCGGGTCCGCCCCTGAGCTTGCCGGTCAGGGGCGGCATCCGGTTTCGGGGACCATCGCGCATGCCTTTCTTTCTGAGACCCCTGCTGGCGACCGGGGCGATGCTGGGCGCCTTGACGGCAGCTTATGCCGAACCACCGCCGCACTGGTCGCGTTCCGCCGTGGTGAGCTCAGGCCCGGCGAGTCGCGGATCGCAGACCGGATCAACATTGACTTCGGTCTTGCGCCAGAACGTATCTCCGAACTCAAACCGACCCAGAACTCCTTGCCGGTTCAGGGTTTCACCACCGTGATCGCGAACTTCAACGGCATCTTCACCTATGTCGAGCCGGTGTCTGACACCGCGCTCGGCACCCAGGCCTTCGTGTTCGACACCGAGCCGATGCGCTGGAAGGTGTTGTGGACCAATCGCGACGTCTACTTTCCCAATTCCATGCTGGCCATTGGCGCAACCGGGTCAACCCGACCCGTGATCTACGGCATAGGACTTCGCGGGATGGATATCTCGGACGCAACCTCCCGGCGCCGCCTGCGGTTTCGCCAGCCCTCATGCCCCGGTGCTCCGGTCTGGCCCCTGGAAGCGATCAGCCTTTCCGACGGCCGGTCGATTGCGCAGTGGGACATCGGTACAGGCGCGAAGTGGAACCTGAACGGATCGGGCACTCAGATCGGTCCCGACCGCGAAATCCTCACCTCAGGCTCGCAGGGCGTCTACCGTCTGAAACCGGCTGAATGAAGACATCCCGATACTGATTATTGCAACAATGCCGGAGACTTGAAATGCCAATCAACCTTCCTTCCATCGCCTGCTTCGCAACCGCCGCAACTGCGCTGTCCCTCGCACCATCCGCCCACGCAGACGCGCCGCGTGAGGCTCGCTTGTCTGTCACGGGAAGCGCAAGCGAGGACCAAGGCCCCTCCGCCGGCTCATCCGAAGCGTTCAGTGTTTCGGCATCGGTCCTGCGGGGGCGTTTCAGCATCGGCGCCTCGGTCGGATTCGACGCGCGGGATTCCCAGCAGCGGGAAGGTCTTGAACGCCTGGACCGCTCCTCTTCATCCTATGCGTTGTTCGGCGACGTAGATGTTGCAGGCTGGATATGGGGCGCCGACGTGTTCTACGCACCGGAAACCTTTGATGCAGTCGTTCTGTTTACACCGGAACGTCCCCGGCTTCCGGGCGTTTCGGCCACCGCCAGCGCGGAGGTCGAGACCTGGGGCGCGTCAGTCTCGCTTAGCCGGACGATCAGGCGGGGCGATCTGGCCTTCACGCCCTCGGCGCGGGTTGGCTGGAGCCAGAGCGAGACAACGGCGGACGCCGAACTGGAAGGTCGTCCCCTGACTCTTGCAACCTTCGCATCGGACAGTGACGGCGCGAACGCCAGTCTGGCCCTGTCGACCGGGTGGCAAGTGTCCGAGACGATCGATCTTGGCATCAGGGTTTCTGGCAACACGGCCTCTGCCGGGAGTGCGGCAAGGTTTGGCTTCGGCGGATCAGGTCGCAATCTGCGGCCGCTGCCAGATGCATCTGACGAAAGCCAGACCTGGGTGGATGGAGAGGTCTCGGTCAGCCTTGCGCTGTCCGACAGGGTGTCGCTGGAGCTCGGCGTCGGAGCCAGCGAGGGCCGAGAAACCGACGATACCCTGGCATTTGTCGCGCTGAGTTACGCCTTCGGAGAACGCTGATGCGGTCGATGGTGGCGAGTTTCCGTCACAAGGAAGGACATCCAGCGATACACCTGTCCGCGATCCGCAGGGGTCGTCGGCATCAGCCGTCCGCCCCCATAGGTTTCGGCGAGCTAACGCTGGATGCCGCAGGACTCGTTCATCACGATCTCGCCATCGACGAGGAACGGCAACTTGCCGCAGGGTTAAGCCTCAGCATTTCGGGGGAAGCGTGTTCGCCGACCCCCATAACGACACTGACGATTCGCAATCGAGGCCCAGCTCATTGGTGATCCAGATCGCGCGGATTGCCCGCATCGGCGGCGTTCCGTAGAGATTCATCACTCAGAGTCGCCATCAAACGCAGCCTGCATGGCGGCGATATCGATCTTCTTCATCCCCATCATAGCGGCCTGCGCCCGGCCGGCGGCGGCGCGGTCGGGATGGCTCAGCATGTGGGTCAAGGCCGTCGGGACAACCTGCCAGTGGACGCCGAACCTGTCGCTGCACCAGCCGCACCGGCCTTCGTTTCCACCATCGGTCAGGGCGGCCCAGATCCGATCGGTTTCGGCTTGGTCCAATGTCGCAATCGAAATGGAGTGGTCTGGTCGCGACACGAATTCGCTGTTCCCATCCAGCGCCATGTAGGGCGTTCCCATGACGCGAAAGAGCGCCATGTTCTGGTTTGATCCGAGCGGCTGGACATGATCGACGTGCGTGTCTGGCAGAACCTTCGCGTAGAAACGCGCAGCCTGTTCGGCTTCGTTCCTGAAGAACAGGCAGAGCCGCGAATTGGGGCGTTGTGTCATGATGTGGGTCCTTTGATGTCTGGCTTAGGCCATTTTGAATAGCCGCAAGGGCTTGGAGTCTGCCCGTGCGATCAGGCCTTTGGCTTCGAGGTCGAGCTGGACGCACTTGATCCACCAGCCCGCCGTCGCGCCGCCAGGAAAGAGGTCGTCGGGCAGTTTCGGCAGTATGCCAGCCTTCGCTTCGGCGATTGTGATGCCGGGCGCGCCCTTGGGCAGGCTTGCCAGCATGGCCTTGCGCATCGCCTCATACTTGTCGCGCTGGACGCGTCCGACATGGCCGGGCTGGTTGATGTTCTCGACTTCGATCTTGTCGGCCATGGTCAACCCTGCATTTTGCTGCCATCGAAGTTCAGCATCCAAGGTGTGCCGAACCGGTCGGTGAACATGGTGAAGCGCTCGGCCCAGAACGTCTCGCCGGGCGGCATGGCCATCTCGCGGGCGCCCGGCGACAGGGCGTCAAACATTCGGTCGAAATCGTCCGACGAGTCGAGGTTCAGCTGAATGCGGAATCCCTGCGGCGTCTGGTACATGTCGCTGGTATTGTCCGATCCGAAAATCGTCATCCCGGAAAAGCGGACATCCATGTTCATGACCATGTCGTCGCCGCCTGGCATGCGGTCTTCGGGGCGCGCAGCATCAGCGTTCCGGAACACCGAGCCGATCTCGCCGCCGAGCACCTTGGCATAGTGGGACATGGCCTCGAGGCAGTCGCCGGCGAAGAAGAGGTAGATGTTGGGCTGCATGGGATCAGGCCTTCCGCTCGACGACCGGGATAAAGCCGCCAAAGATCATCCGCTTGCCGTCGAAGGGCATGGGGTTTGTCTCAGGGCTCATGCTTGGGTCGGCCATCATCTTCGCAAAGCCCGCATCGCGCGTCGCCTTGTCCGGCCAGGTGATCCAGGAGAAGAAGATCGTCTCGTCGTCTTTCGCCTGCACGGCGCGATACATGTCAGTCAGCTGGCCATGGGGCACGTCATCGCCCCAGCATTCCACATAGTGCAGCGCGCCATATTTCATGAACATCTCGCCGGCGATCTCGCAATGCTTGCGAAACGCCTCCCTGTTCTCCTTCGGCGCAGCACCGACAAATCCGTCCACATAACTCATGGGTCGTCCTCCTTCGTGTAAGCGAAATAAAAACCTCCAGCTTTCAAAAAGCAACTAGCAAATTGTGACAAACAATCTACATTGATCGACATGGCACGGAAAAAGCCCTACGACGACGGCTGCGCGACCGCCCACGCGCTCGACATCATCGGCGAGCGCTGGGCGCTCCTGATCGTGCGCGAACTCATTCCCGGCCCGAAGCGGTTCAGCGACATCAAGGCTGCGCTGCCGGGCATCAGCACCAATATCCTGGCCAACCGGCTCGCCGAGCTCGAAAGCAACCATATCCTCGTCCGCACGAAGCTGCCGCCGCCGGCCGCCTCGCAGGTCTACGAGCTCACCGAATGGGGCGCAGACCTCGAACCCCTGATAAGGGATATTGGTCGCTGGGCCGCGCGCTCACCGGGCCTCGCCCCCGGCAAGCCCATGAGCGCGGCTTCTGTCATGCTGTCTTTCCGGACGATGTTCTCTGCCGAACGGGCCGGAGACGCCGACATGACGCTGTCGCTCGTCTTCGACGGCGTGCCCCACCGCGCGACCGTGTCCGGCGGCGCGCTTGCCATCGAGCTTGGGCGATGCACGCGTCCTGACATGACGGTGTCGGGCGATCCGAACCTGCTCGCTGGGATCGTCTATGGCGACCTGCCGATCAAAGAGGCGAAGAAGGCCGGCCTCTCCATCACGGGCGATGAGGCACTGCTGGCACGTTTCGCGAGCTTCTTTCCCCTACCGGACAAGGCCGACGTGACCGCCCCCGGCTAGCGGCGCGCCTGGTCGCGTTCAGCACTGAACGCAAACGCCGGGTCGAGAAAGTGCGAGACGTCGGCGTAGACCTGCAAGTTACGTATCGCCATCTCGCCGTCCTCGTCGCGGAAAGAGTAAACGTCCATGCAAGGCGGCTTCGGCGTTTGAACCGTTGGGTCCTCGGCGCACTGGTGAGCTCGAAGCAAAGGTGATCCGCTAGGGCTGCGAGGAGAGCCCCGAAGCGACATTTGAGCTTTGCTGGTCAGAAAGCCCCGAAGCTACCAAACCGGACGCATAGAAGACCGCCAAGCAGGCGCAAAGCGAGTGCCAAGGCGCAGAACCTTCACATTGATCCAGGCTTGGATAACGTCTTCGCCGAGGACTATGACCTCGTCTTTCAGGGCGTGTCGGAGCCCGACCGCAACTTCAAGCTCTCCGCGTCCTACCAGTTCAGCGGTTTAGCGGGTTCAAGTCAGTCCTGCACCATACTCCAGTAGGCAGGACCGGTCCCCTGAAACGAAGGCAGATCGGCAAGTGCATCCGTTGAAAACGGCTCCTCCCGGAACAGTTTGGGATAGTGCCAGGCCCTGAGGGCGGCGTGAAAGGCTCTGACCCGCCCTTCATAGGCCAGCGCGGCACGCGCATCTGTCCCCGCCAGCCTTTGGAAACCCCGTTCAATCAGCGCGGGCGGAGACAGCAAGGCCAGTGCCCCGGCGAGTGCATCACGACGCGCTCGGCCCTCCCGGTACGCTTGCGAAAGTGGTTCGGCCGTCTGGTCGCCCACCTGCTGGAAGGCATAGTACCATTTCCACTCGAACGGGCGGCTCACCGTCGCGTGGTCTGCCCACTCCGGATGACGCTGGAGGAAGGGTTCCATGGTTGCCTCTTTTGGCAAGTCCCAGGCATCGTTCACGGCCTCGCGCTGGGTCAGGATGATGTCACCACCGTCAGGCAAATGAACCGCAGCATCCACACCTGCCCGGATCGCCGCAGGCACGATCACCGCCAACATCATCCAGACGCCAAGGCCCGCCATCAGATTGATCAAACTCGACCAGCCGAACCGGTCGATCAGCAGACAAACGCCCCACCAGAAAATCATGTGAAGTGCGGCAAGAAGAAATGCGAGGGCGAGCGTCCCCACACTCGTCCCCGCCGCCAGCCCCCCCACCAGGAGCGGAACCAGCAAGGCGATTACCAGAACCAGAAGCTTCAGGCTCGAGCGCGTGAGCCAGGGCGCGTTCGGACTGGCCGCCGTGGCGCTCAGCCATTCGAAACGCCCGGCAGCCCGTTCCGACGCCCGCACATCATGCAGCAAGAGGATCAGCAGGAGCGGCGCGAGCAGACTTACGACGAACGCAAAGTCAAACCGGCCAATCAGGGCGAAATCTGGATGCCCGGCGTCGCTCTCATAGATCTGCCCTTCGAGCGCCAGAATCCTGATGCGATGTTTCCATGGTGTGAGCAGCCCCCGATAGCGCGTCCAGGTGCATTGTTAGTTCATCGCGACCTCCAGTTCTAGTTTTCCGATGATCCGCGCCGGCCAGGCTGGCAGCACGATGTTCTCTGGCGCTGGCGGCTTCCAGCCCAGCGATCCATG
>WGML01000003.1 GCA_016125045.1 bacterium | reverse complement strand
GGCCTTTTGGTAAAGCGCCCGCGCCCGGCTGAAGTCCTGCGCGACGCCTTGGCCATTGGCGTACATAAGCCCGAGATTGAAGCAGCCACCCGCCACCTCTCCGCCGTCGCAGGCCCTTTGATAAAGCTCCCGCGCCCGGCCGAAGTCCTGCGCGACGCCCTGGCCGTTCTTATAAAGCACCCCGAGATTGCCGCACCCCATCGGGTGCCCCTGGTCACAGGCGGCGGTCCAGTCCCGAAGCGCCGCGTCGTAATCTTTGCTACGATGGGCCGCCGCTCCGCTGCTGACGAGCCTAGACAGCTCTGCGGCGGAGGGGCCCGATGGTGGCGGGGAGGGTGGCTCCACGGCAGGCGCCGCTGCTTCCACGGCAGGCGCCGCGCCCGCACCTTCCCCAGCCGCTTCGACCGCAGACGCCAGCTCCATGGGCGGCGGCGCGGCTTCTTGCGCCATCACCAGAGGAGCGGGCTTGAGGAGCCACCCCCCGAGCGCGCCAACGCCGAGAACCAACGCCATCAAGAAAACAATGCCCGCGGCTTTTTCGGGCTGTTTCTTTGCGCGCGCGCTTTCCTTTGAGCTTGCCGAAGCCGCCGCAGCCTTCGCCTCGGCGAGCAACTTGCCCAAGCGCCTTCGCTCAACTTTCATTTCCTCGGCGAGCGCCTCCGCGGACTCCAGCTTCGCGAGCAAGCCGTCTGCCTCGGCTTCGTGTTCCGCCTCCACCTTCGCCAACTCCGCCTTCAGCCGCGCGGCCTCCGCCGCCTGCGCCTCGGCGCCCTTGACCAGCTGCTGCTGCCTGGCGAGCACCGCCCCGGTCGCAAGCCGCTCCTGCTCGAAGGCCCGCCGCTCCGTTTCGAACGCCTCGGCCGCCTGGGCGGCCGCCCTCGTCACGCGGTTGAGTTCAAGCTGCAGGCCATCGCCCCGCGTCCGCGCCGCCGCGAGCTGCTCCAGCGCCTCGGCCCGCTTCTGCTCCAGCGCCGCCAGACTGCGCTGCATGAAGGCCGGCGTCGCGAGGCGCTCGGCCCGCTCCACGAGATCGCGGAAGCCCGAATGATCGCGCGCCCCCGGCGCCCAGCCAACAAGGTTCGAGTACTGCATGTCGCGATAGACCGCCGGGACCGAGCCCTCGTCCATCATCGCCCCGGCGATGCGCGCCCGCCCCGCCGTCTCGTGCTCCACCCGTACATAATTGTTGCCGTCCCCGGCGCTCGGAACAAACATTCCGCGTGCGTCGACCGAGTTGCGCGTCCAGCAACCGACAAGGCAGCGCGCAAGGCGCACCTCCTCGATGATGCGCTGAAACCAGTCGTCCCCGCTCTCGATCGCATAGTCCCACCAGACGGTGAACCCCTCGTCGGTGAGGTCGCGGGCAAGCCCTTCGACCCGCTCGCGGTCGATCTTCTTGTAGCTGAGAAAGATGTCCGCCACGAAACGCGCCCCCGCCGGTCGACCCCTCACACTAGCCGAGCGTCGGCGACCGATAAAGCGGGCGCGCGCAGCCCTTATCCACCGGTTTTGCGCCGCCGGGCGCCCGCTTCGCGCCGTCTGCGCAGAGCGGGTGAACTGTCCTCCTATTAGCACCGGTTCGCCTTCTGCGGTCTCGCCCCCACCCCCTCGCTTGCGCTCGACCACCTCCCCGATGAATGGGTGAGGACAAGAAACACCGCAGCCTCCCCCTCTCCCGCGCGCGGGAGAGGGGCCGGGGGTGAGGGGCCTGGGGGTGAGGGGCCAAACGTTTCACCGCTGTTGCCGCTCAGCCACCCGGGAGCGGGCGCGCGCAGCCCTTATCCGCCGGTTTTGCGACGCCCGGCGCCCGCTTCGCGCCGTGTGCGCAGAGCGCCGGAACTTATCCTCCCATTCGCCCCGGCTCGCCTTCTGCGGCGTCCGTCGCTAGGAAGGGGGATAAAGAGGCCATGATGACCATCCCTTCCCCCCTCGGCGCCCCCGCAGGCGCCCATTCCGCCGCGCTCGCCGCCGACATGCTGGACATGGGCGCGCGTGGACAGGCCGCGTCGCGGGCGCTCGCCGCGGCGAGCCGGGAGGCGCGGTCGAAAGCCCTCCTCAGCATGTCCGAAACCCTGCTGAAACATCACTCAAACCTCGCGTCCGCGAACGCGCGCGACATGGAGGCGGCCCGCGCGCGCGGCCTCAGCGCCGCCATGCTCGACCGGCTGGAGCTGACGCGGAATCGCATCACCGCCATGGCGAAGGGCGTCGCCGACATCGCCGCCCTGCCCGATCCCTGCGGCGACGTCATCGCCGAATGGACACGGCCCAACGGCCTCCTTATCCAGCGGGTCCGCGGGCCGATCGGCGTCATCGGGATCATCTATGAGAGCCGGCCCAACGTCACCGCCGACGCCGGCGCGATCTGCGTAAGGTCCGGAAACGCCGCGATTTTGCGGGGCGGGTCGGAGAGCCTTCACTCCTCGCGCGCCATCGCCGAAGCCCTGCGGGAGGGCCTCCGCGTGGCCGGCCTCCCCGAGGATGCGATTCAACTTGTCCAGACCGCCGACCGCGCCGCCGTGGGCCACATGCTCGCGGGGCTCGGCGGCAAGCTCGACATTCTGGTGCCGCGCGGCGGCCGCAGCCTCGTCGAACGCGTGCAGGCCGAGGCGCGCGTCCCCGTCATCGGCCACCTTGAAGGGCTCTGCCACACCTTCATCCACGAAGCCGCCGACCCCGACATGGCCGTCGCGATCGCCGTCAACGCCAAGATGCGGCGCGTTGGAATTTGTGGCGCGATGGAGACTTTGTTGATTGATTCCAAGGGCTTGGAACGTCTCCTGCCGCCCATCGCCAGGGCGCTTGAAGCCGCCGGCTGCGAGCTGCGCGGTGACGAACGCGCCCGCTCGGTCCACCCGATGACGCCCGCCGTCGAGGCCGACTGGTCGACCGAGCACCTCGCGCCCATTCTTTCAGTCGCCGTGGTCGACGGCGTCGACGGCGCGATGCGCCACATCGCCCGCTACGGCTCGCAGCACACCGACGCGATTGTCACAGAAAACCCTGAAATCGCGGAACTTTTTCTGAGCACGGTCGACTCCGCCATCGTCCTGCACAACGCCTCGACGCAGTTCGCGGACGGCGGCGAGTTCGGGATGGGCGCGGAGATCGGCATCGCCACGTCCCGCATCCATGCGCGCGGGCCGGTCGGCGCCGAGCAGCTCACCATCTTCAAATATGTCGTTCGCGGGCGCGGCCAAACGCGACCGTGAACGTTCGCGATCGACCCGCGACACCGGTTCGGCTGCCATGCGCGCGGCCGCATGCTAAGGATGGCGACCCAGTTACGCTGAAACCCCCAGGGAGCGCTCATCATGACCCTTCGCCACGCCTGGCTTCCCGTCCTCCTCGCCGCCGGCCTCGCGGCGTGTTCGCCGCAGGCCGCCGCGCCGCCCGCCGTCGATCCGCTCATGACCCAGAAAATCAACGAGCTGCAGGCCGAAATCGACGCCATGACCGCCGCGAGGGCGGCCATGCAGTCGCCGCCCGCGTCGAGCGACCCAACGGTGTACATCGTCAACCTGAAGGATGGCGACATCGTCACCTCTCCCGTTCGAGTGATCTTCGGCCTGTCCAATTATGGCGTGGCTCCGGCCCTCGTGGATAAGCCGAATACTGGCCACCACCACCTGCTGATCGACGCCACGCTCGAGGGTGAGGCGCTCGACTACGCAATTCCCAATGACGCCAACCACTTGCACTTTGGCGGCGGCCAGACCGAGACCGTTCTTGAACTCGCGCCCGGCCCTCACACGCTCCAGCTTATCCTCGGAGACATGAACCACGAGCCGCACACCCCGCCCATCCAGTCCCAGCCGATCACGATCACGGTGAAGTAGGAAGCGTGAACCAGGAAAGCGCGTTGCGGCGGCGGACGAGCCACGCCTGGCGGGCGCTTCCCCGTCCCCGCGCCGGCCTTTCCGTCGGCGTCATCGGCGGTAGTTTCGATCCTCCCCATGCCGGCCACAGCCACCTGATCGAGACGGCGATGCGGCGTCTCGGCCTCGACGCCGTCTGGGTCATTCCGGCCCGCGGCAACCCGCTGAAGCGCACGGGAACGCCCTTCGACGTCCGCTTGGGCGCCGCCCGGAGCCTGTTTCAGTCGCGGCGGATCAAGGTGAGCGCGTTCGAGGCGGCGGCCGGGCTCACCTACACCGCCGACCTCATCGACCACCTCCAGATGCTCGCGCCGGACGCCCGATTTGTCTGGATCATGGGCGGCGACAATCTCGGCCAGTTTCATCGTTGGCGGCGCTGGCGCGACATTGCCCGGAGCGTGCCGATCTGCGTGATTTCAAGGCCCGGCGCGAGCCCGCGGGCGGGGCTGTCGAAGTTCGCCCGCGTTTTCGCCGCCGCGCGCGTGCGGCCGTTCGCGGCGCGCCGTCTCGCCAGGAAGCAGGCGCCGGCGTGGACCTATCTCACCGCACCCCTGAACGCCGAATCGTCCACCCGCCTTCGCGCCATGACCGGACAGGGTTGACGTCCTGGGCTGACGTCCGGGGCTGTCGTCCGGGGCTGGCGGCGCGCCTCAGTCTTCGGCGCTGAAGGTCAGCCCGGCATGGTCGGCCAGGCGCTGACTCAGCGCGTCCTTCAGCGCCGCCGCCGGCGTCCATGCGCCGCCCGGAAGCTTCGAACGATCTGCGCCCAACAGACAGATCGCTGTTTCTACTAGCATTTTTGACGTCGACCCGTAGCCCGGGTCCATGTCGCCGCGAACCGATGTGCGCAGGGTGCGGCCATCCGCCGTTTGGCCGATGAACAGAAGGTCGTACCAGCCGGCCTCTCGTTCCTCCTTCGAGGGACCCTCCCCGGGCTTGAGATTGCTCGTCATGTCGAAGCCCGGCCCGTCGCCCGCCGCTTCGCTCTTCGTCATCAGCATTTCGTCATACTGGAAGCCGTCGCCCCAGGGCCGCCCCAGCAGGAAGTTCGTGCGATGAACGGCCTTGGTGTTGATGGGCGCCATGATGAAGGGCGCGACCCACGATCCCGTCACCTCGTCATGGTAGGGCTTCGATCCGTTCGGCTGATCCGCGCCCTTGAACCCCGGCGTGAGGGCGAAGGGATTCATCAGCGTGGCGATGACGGAGGGGTCTTTCTGCGCGGCCTCCATCGTGGCCCGGCCGCTCGCCAGCGTCCCGCCCGACGCGGAGCCGGACATGCCCCGCACCCGCCCCCTCACGCGCTGCGCGTGGACGCCGAAACGCGCCTTGGCCTCCTCCTGCAACAGATAGACGCCAAGATCGAAGGGGATCGAATCGAACCCGCTCGAGAACAACAGCCTCGCGCCGGAGGCTTTCGCGGCGGCCTCATGCGCGGCGATCATTTTCGCGATCCAGTGGGATTCCCCTGCAAGATCAAGATAGTCGGTCCCCGCCGCGGCGCAGGCCGCCACCAGACCGTCGCCGTAAAGCTGATAGGGGCCCACCGTGGTGATAACGGCCCGCGCCTGCTTCGCCATGGCGTCGATCGAGGCGGGATCCGATGCATCGGCGACGATCAGCGGCAGATCCGCCGGGGCGCCGATCGCATCGCGGACCTCGGCCAGTTTCGCGGCGCTGCGGCCCGCCATCGCCCATCGCGGCGGCCCGGACGCACCATAGCGCGCGAGCAGGTGCTCGGCGACGAGCCGCCCGGTGAACCCCGTCGCGCCATACACGACGATGTCGAACGATCGGGCGCTGGCTGGCTGGCTCATATGACCTCCGAAGGGCTGGAAACTTGGGCGGATGGACGATCGCTCGCCGTCAACCTATGTCGACCGCCGCCGCAAGGGCTAGTCCTTTCGCCCTGCGAGAGCCGCAACATACGAGGTGACGGCGTCGGCGGTCATGTGGTAATCTTCGCGACCCGTAGGCAAACATAGGGAAGCTAGACCTGTCTGCTCTGAAGATTGAGGGCGCGCACGCCGCCCAGCCAGAACCCAGATACGACCCGACAGAGCTGATGTCCGAAGTCGCAAGGCGGCTCGAGGACGACAAGGCGGAAAACATCCTGAAGATCGATCTCCAGGGCAAGTCCTCCATCGCGGACTGGATGATCATCGCGTCCGGACGGTCGCAGCGTCATGTCGGTGCGCTCGCAGATCACCTGGTGCGACTGCTGAAGGACGCCGGGGCCGGCTCGCCGCGGGTCGAGGGCTTGCCCAATTGCGACTGGGTGCTGATCGACGCCAACGACATCGTCATTCACATCTTCCGGCCGGAAGTGCGCGAGTTCTACAATCTGGAGCGGATCTGGTCCGCCGACGCGACCGGGCACGCCAAGCCCCAGGCCGGCGCTTGATCCTGCGTTGGCGATCCGCATTCTCGCCGTCGGACGCATGAAGGACGGGCCGGAAAGGGCGCTCTTCGACGACTACCACGAACGCGCGCGCCGCCTCGCCGGCCAGCTCGGCTATCGCAATGTGGAAGAAATAGAAATCGACGCGGGCGGAGGCCCGGCGCGAGAGGCCGAGCGCATCGCCGCACGGCTCGGGCCCGGTGCGCTGGTATGCCTTGATGAACGCGGCGAGGCGCTGACCTCCGCCCGGCTGTCGGAGCGGCTCGCCGGCTGGCGTGACAGCGGCCTCGATGTGGATTTCGTGATCGGCGGAGCGGACGGCGTTGGCGCCTCGATCCTCGATCGCGCCCGGCTCACCCTGGCGTTCGGGGCGGCCACCTGGCCGCACCGGCTGGTGCGCTCGATGCTGTGCGAACAGATCTATCGGGCGTTGTCGATCGAAGCCGGAACCCCGTACCATCGCGCATGATGTTTCGAGGAGACCGTTTGCGAGTTCATCGCCGCCTCGCCCATGCGGGGCGGCGCGCCGCCCTTGCGGCGCTCCTTGTCGCGGCGCCAATGGTCCTCAATCACGAACGCGCCGCCGCCCAACGGGACTCCTACACGCTCGACGACCTCAAATCTGTCGAGGCGGCGCGCGATGAGGCTCAAAAGCGCCTGAGAGCCCTCGAAAGATCGAGCGCCTCCGCCGAACGGGAAACCGCCGAGATCGACGCCGATCTCATCGCCGCCGCCTCCGACAGCCGCCGGCGCGAGGAAGCAGCCGCGGCGGCCGAAGTGAGGCTGGAGACCCTCAACGAGGAGCTCAAGACCGCGCGCGAACGCATGGTCTCCGACCGCAGGGCGCTTGATGATCTGCTCGCCGCCCTGATGTCGCTCGGCTCGCGTCGTCCGCCCGCGCTCGCCACCAGCCCGGAGGACACCGGAGACGCGGTTCGGGCGGCGATCCTGATGGGAGAGACGGCGCCGGCGCTGAAGTCCCGCGCCGACGAGCTCGCGACCCGGATCGAGGACCTGCGGCGGATCGCCTCGCAAGTCGACGCCGAGCGCGATCTCATCGCGGACTCGGTCGCCGCGCTCGCCGCGCGCCGTGCGGAGATCGAGGCGCTCGCGGCTGAAAAACGCCTCAAGCGGGCGTCGCTCGCGGCGGAGACGGCCGCCCTGTCGCGCGAAGCAGAACGATTGGGCCGGGAGGCGGCGACCCTCAAGGAATTGCTCAAGGGTCTCCAGGAATCCGCCCCCGGCCGACCGAGCCGCAAGCCGTCCCGGACCGACGAGGCCCGACCCAGCGCGAACCCCTCGCAGACCGCCGCGCGTGATCGACCGAACACGCGGGGCACCGCCCGTCCACCGCCCGCGGCGACGTCCTCCGGGGTGGCTCTCAAGCCGACCGCGCCCGTGTTCGGTGAGGTGCTTGTTCGTTACGGCCGATCCAGGGACGGCGTCGCCGCACAGGGCGTGACCTTCGCCGCCAGACCCGGCGCTCAGGTCGTTTCGCCGCTCGATGCACGGATTGAGTACGCTGGAGCGTTCAGAAGCTACGGAGATGTGTTGATTCTCGACGTGGGTGATGACTACCTTGTTGTGTTGGCTGGTTTGGACGCCATTTACCCGGAGACGGGACAGTGGGTTCTTGCTGGCGAGCCCGTGGGCCGGATGGCCGACCGTGCGACCCCGCCCCCCGAGTTCTATCTCGAGGTGCGCCGAAACGGCGACCCGGTCGACCCGGAAGGCTGGCTTGAGAAGGGCGCGTAGGGCGCGCCGACGACGCTGAGGAGCATGCGCAGATGCGCTACTGGTTCATTGGTCCGGCGATCGGTTTGACGCTCGGGGTCTCGGCCTTCGCGTTCGCCAACGGCCAGTCCAATTCCCGTGCGGACACCTACCGGCAACTCGAACTGTTCGCCGAAGTGCTCGCCCGCGTGCAGGCGGACTATGTGGTCGAGGTCGACGAAGCCCAGGCCATTGAGGCGTCGATCGACGGCATGCTGATGTCGCTCGATCCGCATTCGAGCTACCTGAACCCCGACGAATTCCGCGACATGCAGGTCCAGACGTCGGGCGAATATGGCGGCCTCGGGATCGAGGTCACGGCCCAGGACGGCTTCGTGAAGGTCGTCTCCCCGATGGACGACACGCCCGCCAGCCGCGCCGGCATCAAGAGCGGCGACTTCCTTACCGCGATCGATGGCGCAACCATCGTCGGCCTGCCGCTGAACGACGCGGTGAAGCAGATGCGTGGAGCCGTCGGGTCGAACATCACGATCACTGTCGTGCGCGAAGGCGTCGAACCGTTCGATGTGACGCTCAAGCGCGAAAAGATACGGCCGGACAGCGTGAAGCAGCGGCTGGAAAAGGACATCGGCTACGTGCGCGTGTCCGCGTTCAACGAACAGACGGCCGAACAGCTGGACGACGCCCTCGCGGCGCTGCGCAAGTCGGCGAAGGGAGCTCCGAAAGCCCTCGTTCTCGACCTTCGCGACAATCCAGGCGGACTACTTGAGCAGGCCATAGAGGTCACATCCCGCTTCCTGCCGAACGGAGAGGTTGTCTCGACGAGAGGTCGGCGCGCGCAGGATGTGCAGCGCTACAATGTCCGGCGGGCCTCGCGCTTTCCTGACATCCCGATGGTGGTTCTGGTCAACAACGGATCGGCGTCGGCGGCCGAAATCGTCGCCGGCGCGCTTCAGGATCGCGGCCGCGCCAAGGTGATCGGGCTCACCACCTTTGGGAAGGGATCGGTCCAGACCGTCATCCCGCTCGGCCCGGAAAAGGGCGCGATGCGGCTCACGACCTCGCGCTACTACACGCCGTCAGGTCGCTCGATCCAGGGGTCCGGCATCACGCCCGACTTCGAGGTCGCCTCGACGAGGCTGTCGGATGAGGCGATCGCGAGCCTCAAGCTGCGGCAGGAGCGTTACACGGAAGCCTCGCTTCCCAAGGCCCTGGAGAATGATCAGGGCGTACAGCGCGAAGCGCCTCACATCCCGGCCGACATGCCCCCCGCGGGATATACGGGCGAGGACTATCAGCTTGAGCGGGCGCTCCTTTACCTGCGCACCGGCAAGCTGGACTCGGCTTCCGCCGCGCCCCAGGTCGAGAAGAAGGGCTGACCGGAGACAGCGCCCGGTCGCCCTGAACCATGTCGCCCTGAACCATGTCGCGCTCGACCATGTCGCGCTGGGTCATGTCGCGCCCGCCGCCCTCCTCCGCCAGCATCGGCTTTGCATGCGCGGCCGCCGGAGCGGCGCTGTTCTCCCTGAAGGGCGTCGTCATCAAGCTCGCCTACGAGGCGGGCTTGAGCGTGCATGATGTGCTAACGCTTCGCATGGCGTTCGCGCTGCCCTTCTATCTCGTGATCGGGGTGGCGGTGTTCCACAGGGCGGGCCGCCGACCGCCATGGACGGTCTGGCTCATCGCGTGCGGGCTCGGCGTCATCAGCTATTACATGTCGTCCTATCTCGACTTTCTCGGCCTGCAATACATCACGGCCCAGCTCGAAAGGCTGATCCTCTATGTCTACCCGACCATCGTCGCCCTCCTCGCCTGGCTGTTCCTCAAGCAGCCCTTGACGATGCGGCATGCGGCGGCCCTCGGTCTCGCCTATGCGGGGCTTGCCATCCTCTTCGGATCGGAGATGCACGCGTCGGGTCCGCAGGCGGGCCTCGGCGCCGCGCTCGTCGCGGCCGCCGCCATTCTCTACGCCGTCTACGTCGTGTCGTCCCGCCCCGTGATCGACCGCATGGGCTCCGCCCTGTTCACCTCCGTCGCGATGAGCGCCGCGTCTCTGCTCTTCCTCGCGCAGGGCGCGATCAGCCGCATCGGCGGCCCTGCCTCAGCCCCGCCTACCATGGAAGGATTGATGCTGACCGCCGGGCTCGCTGTGTTTTGCACGGTGATTCCGAGCTTCCTGATCTCCGAAGCCATCAGCCGCATCGGACCCGGGCCCACCAGCGCTGTCGGCGGCGTCGGGCCGATTGTCGCGGCCTGGGCTGCCGTGGTGGTGCTCAACGAGCCCTTCGGCTTCGCCCACATCGCCGCGATGGTGCTCACCATGACCGGCGTCTGGCTGCTGGCTTCCGCCGGCGCGCCCAAGCGTGCACGGCCCGAACCGTGACGCCGTCCGACAATCAGGGCTTCATGTGCGCCGCCGCCCAGTCTCCCGCGCGTTCGAGCGCCTGGCGCGCCGGCGCGAACTGCCGGTGCGCGTCCTGGAAGACATGGAACATGTGCGGCCAAACTTCGAGCGTGACGGGCGATCCGGCCGCTCCTAGGACCTCAGCCAGCGCGGTGGAATCCGACAAGAGGAGCTCGGCGCCGCCGACCTGGATATAGGTGGGGGGCAGGTCTCCGAGATCGCCGCAGAGCGGGTTTATCTCCGGATCATCAGCGGCGCGCCCGGCGAGATAGGCGGCGGCGCACCCGTCCAGCGTCGGCTTGTCGATCAAATCCGTCGCCGCTGATCCGGAGGAATAGCTCCATCCATTGTTGGTGAGATTGACCCAGGGCGAGATCAGGAGGAGGCCGGCGGGTCGCGGCGCTCTGGAAGCGACCAGCCGGCGCGCGAGCGCGACCGCGAGGCCGCCGCCTGCGGAGTCCCCGCAGACGACGATACGGCCGGGGTCCACCCCCTCCGCGAGAACGGCGAGATAGGCGCTCTCCGCGTCATCGACAGCCGCAGGATACGGGTGCTCGGGCGCGAGCCGGTAATCTGGCGCAACAGCGGTCGCAAGCGCGCGGTGCGCGACCGCCCCGGCGATCGCGATGCCGGATGTCGAGGAACCGACCATATAGCCGCCGCCGTGCAGCCAGAAGAGCACGCGCTCGCCCGTCCCGCCCTTGGGCAACAGGCCAATCGCGGGAACTCCACCGAGGGTGAGCGGGGACGTGGAAGCGCCCGGAGGAAGGGACTTTTCAGCATGATGAGCGTCCATCATCGCGCGGAACGCCCCGACATCGGCGGGGTTGATGCCGGCGAACCGCTCGGCATAGGCCCGCCGAAGCGAGACAAGTTGTTGTCCAAGTGCCGCGGCGTCGGTCATGTCTTTCTCCGAAGCGACCAGCGACGCGAGACGCGCCCTGACGGTCCCAAGATGCGAAGAGCGTGCCTCGTCACATTTGCATGGTCCAGCCTTCGACGCCCATGGCGGCCTGACGGATGGCCTCTGTCAGGGTCGGGTGCGGATGGCAGGTGCGGGCGATGTCCTCCGACGACGCTCCGAATTCCATCGCCACGCAGATCTCTGCGATCATTTCGCCCACGCCGACGCCCATCAGGTGCGCGCCGAGCACCCTGTCCGTCGACGCGCCCGCCAGGATCTTCACAAAGCCGTCCGTGTCGTGATTGGTGCGCGCGCGCGAGTTCGCGGTGAAGGGAAACCGCCCGACCTGGTAGGCGACGCCCTCGGCCTTCAACTCCTCCTCGGTCTTGCCGACCCAGGCGATCTCGGGCCGCGTGTAGACCACGCCTGGAATGATTCCGTAGTCGACATGGCCCGCCTTGCCGGCGATCAGTTCGGCGCAGGCAACGCCTTCATCCTCGGCCTTGTGCGCCAGCATCGGCCCCGCGGTGACGTCGCCGACCACCCAGACGCCGTCCGCCGACGTGCGGAAATGATCATTGGCGATCATCCCTCGCTTGTCCGGGTTGATGCCCACGGTCTCAAGCCCAAGCCCATCCGTGTAGGGCCGCCGTCCGACCGCGACGAGCACGACATCGGCGTCGAGCGCCTGCGCCTCTCCGCCGGCGGCCGGTTCGTAGCTGACCTTCAGCTTGCTCTTCAGCTTTTCGACACCGGTCACCTTGACGCCGAGCTTGAACTCCAGCCCCTGCTTCGCGAACACGCGCTGCGCCTGTTTGGCGATCTCGCCGTCCGCGCCCGGCAGGATGCGGTCCAGATATTCGAGCACAACAACCTCTGCTCCTAGGCGGCGCCAGACCGATCCGAGTTCGAGGCCGATGACGCCTGCGCCGATCAGGATGAGTTTCTTCGGCACCTGTTTCAGCGACAGCGCACCGGTAGAAGACACCACGCGCTCCTCATCGATCTGGATGCCGGGCAGGCTGGTCGGAACCGAACCTGTCGCGATCACGATGTTGCGCGTCTGAAGCGTCGTCTCGCCCGCGGCGCCGGAGACGACAACCTTGCCGGGGCCTGCGATGCGGCCCGCGCCCTTGAACACTTCAACCTTGTTCTTCTTCATCAGGAAGGCGACGCCGTCGGTCAGCCCCTTCACCGCATCCGACTTCTGGGCGAGCATCTGTTCGAGATTGAGCTTCAGCCCAGACACCTCGATCCCCATCGAGGCGAAGTCCCTGGCCGCGGCGCTGTAGTATTCCGAAGCGTGCAGCAGCGCTTTTGAGGGGATGCATCCGACATTCAGGCAGGTCCCGCCGAGCGTCGGCTCCTTCTCTATGATGGCGGTCTTCAGCCCGAGCTGACCGCAACGGATGGCGCAGTTATAGCCGCCAGGGCCTGCACCGATGATGACGACGTCGAAAGTGTCGGACATGAAACATTCCGTGTTCAGGGGTGAATGCGCGCGACCCTATATGGGCGCCGATAGAGGTCAACGGATTCGAGATGAAAGGGCGTTCGACGCATGCAAGCGTGCACGCAACACGCAAACCATTCGTGAACTCAGGCCGCAGGCCGCGCCGCCCTGCGCGCGGACACCAACGCCCCCGCGCGCAGCCCCAGAAGCGCACCGAGCGCCGCTGATCCTCCCGCGGCGTAGGTCATCCAGTCCGGGTGCGGGATCATATAGAGGTTCAAGGCGATCCCGAGCACCGGAACCAGCACGGCGATGAGCGGGCCGATCCGGCCGCGGCCGAACCCTCGCGCGATCAGCCCGGCGAGGAAAACCGCCACGCCCCAATAGATCACCATGGCGATCTTGAGCGACTGCGGAACCGATGCGGCGTGATCGGCGAGCGCCTGCCGGTCCGACATGGACAGCCCCTCCGGCGGAGGATGCAGCGCCGAAAGCACAAGATCCCCGACCGTCACCACGACCATCGCCGCAACGACGCCTGCAATCACAGACAGTACGGATTTCCACATGCCGAACCCACACCCGTCATTCGATCCCGGCGCTGCATGGCGGTGACGCTGACAGCGCTTCAATCACCCGATCATGCCGTCGGAGGGGCGCGAACGCCACCCCCGCCCCAACCGGTCCGACATCCGGCCGCGGGTCAGCAACAATCGCGGTCCCGCCCTAGAGATCGAGCAGCACGCGTTCAGGGTCTTCGAGCGTCTCCTTGACCCGGACAAGGAAGGTCACGGCCTCCTTGCCGTCGACGAGACGGTGATCATAGGACAGCGCCAGATACATCATCGGCCGGATCACGATCTGGCCGTTCACCACGACCGGACGATCCTCGATGCGGTGCATGCCGAGCACCCCTGACTGCGGCGGGTTGAGAATGGGGGTCGACATCAGCGACCCATAAACCCCGCCATTGGAGATGGTGAACGTCCCGCCCTGAAGGTCCTCGAGCGACAGCTTGTTATCCCTCGCAAGGCCGCCGAGCCGGCCGATCTCCGCCTCGATCTCGGCCACCGACATGATGTCCGCATCCCGCACGACCGGAACGACCAGGCCCTTCGGCGTGCCCACAGCAACGCCGATATTGTAGAAATTCTTGTAGATGATGTCGTCGCCGTCGATCTCGGCGTTGACGGCGGGGATTTCCTTCAGCGCCTGAATGCAGGCCTTGACGAAGAAGCCCATGAAACCGAGGCGCGACCCGTGTTTCTTCTCGAAGGCGTCCTTGTATTTCTTGCGCAGCTCCATCACGGCGCTCATGTCCACGTCGTTGAACGTGGTCAGCATCGCCGCCGTGTCCTGCGCTTCCTTGAGTCGCCTCGCGATGGTCTGGCGCAGACGAGTCATCTTCACCCGTTCCTCGCGCGGCCCGAGATCGCGCGCCGGGCGCGCCTGCACAGGTTCGCCGCCGCCGGAGGTGCGGCCAGCGCCCTCGGCGACGAACTTCATCGCGTCCGCCTTGGTCGCGCGACCATCGCGTCCGGTGCCCGGGATGTTTGAAGGATCGACGCCGGCTTCCGTCGCGATGCGACGAACCGAGGGCGCCACCTTCTCGGGCGCATCCGCGGCTGCCGCCCTGGACGTCGTCGCCGCCGTCGCCGCCGAGGCGGCGGCGGGCTTGGCGCCGCCGCCCGAGCCGCCAGAGGAAGCACCCGAGGAGCCGCCCGCCAGAAAGCGCGCAATGATATCACCGATGCCCACCGTGACCCCCTCCTTGACGAGCAGTTCGCTCACAACGCCCGCGGCCGGCGCCGGCACCTCGATCGCGACCTTGTCGGTCTCGATCTCGGCGATCGGCTGATCCTGGCTGACTTCTTCGCCCGCCTTCACAAGCCAGCGCGACAGCGATCCCTCCGTCACGCTTTCGCCCATCGTGGGCACCACGATATCCATCGTCTTGTCTCCGGTTGTTCTTGCTTGTTGCTTCGGCGCGGCGGGCGCCGGGGTCTGTTTCGCGCTCGCGCCTGCGCCATTACCGGCGGATGATCCGATGCGGCCGAGCACCGCGCCGATCTCGACCGTCTCGCCCTGCTTGGCGAGCACTTCGGACAGCACGCCGTCCTCGGCCGCTGACACTTCGACGGAAACCTTGTCCGTTTCGAGTTCGACGAGCACTTCATCCTTGGTCACATGATCGCCGGCCTTCTTGAGCCAGGCGCCGACGGTGGCTTCCTTTACGCTCTCGCCAAGCACGGGGACGACTATGTCCGCCATCGATCGTCTCCTCATGGCGCGCAACAGCGCCGTCCGCCTTTACCCGCGTTCGTCGAACGCCGCATCCAGGAACGCCGCCAGCTCCTTGGTGTGCAGCGCCATCGTTCCAGCGGCGGTCGACGCCGACGCCGCCCGCCCGACATAACGCGGCCGCGGGTTCGCGACCTCCAGCCGCTCAAGCGTTTTTTCGATGTGCCACTCGATGAAGCCCCAGGCCCCCATGTTCCTGGGCTCCTCCTGACACCAGACCATTTCCGCCTTCGGAAACCGGCTGAGTTCCTTCATCAGGGACGCCACCGGGAAGGGATAGAGCTGCTCCAGCCGCAGCAGGTAAATGTCATCAGCCTTGCGCTTCTCGCGCTCCTCGAAGAGGTCGTAATAGACCTTGCCCGAGCACATGATCACGCGACGGATTTTCGAATCCTCGACGAGCCGGACCTCTCCTTCCCGACCGGGAACCTCGGCGTCGTCGTGAAGCACGCGGTGGAAGGTCGTCCCGGGACCGAAATCCTCCAGCTTCGAGACGCAGCGCTTGTGCCGCAGAAGCGATTTCGGAGTCATCAGCACCAGCGGCTTTCTAAAGTCGCGGTGGATCTGACGCCGGAGGATGTGGAAATAGCTCGCCGGCGTGGTGCAGTTCGCCACCTGCATATTGTCCTGCGCGCACATCTGCAGGAACCGTTCGAGACGCGCCGAGGAGTGTTCCGGGCCCTGCCCTTCATACCCGTGCGGCAGCAGGCAGACGAGACCCGACATGCGGAGCCATTTTCGCTCGCCGCTCGAAATGAACTGGTCGAACACCACCTGAGCGCCGTTCGCGAAGTCCCCGAACTGCGCTTCCCACAGCACCAGCGTGTTCGGGGCCGCCAGGGAATAACCGTACTCGTATCCGAGGACGGCTTCCTCCGAGAGAAGCGAGTCGATCACCTCATAAGGCGCCTGGCCGGGCGCGAGGTTGTTGAGCGGGGTATACCGGCTCTCATTCGTCTGATCGATGAAGTGGCTGTGACGATGCGCGAACGTGCCGCGGCAGGAATCCTGTCCGGACAGGCGCACCGGGAACCCTTCATCGAGCAGCGCCGCGAAGGCGAGGTGCTCCGCGGCGCCCCAGTCCACGCCCTCACCCGTCTCGATCATGGCGCGACGGCCCTGAATCACCCGCGCCACCGTCTTGTGCATGTCGAAGTCGTTCGGGATCGCGGTCATCTTCAGACCGAGGTCCTTCAGCTTGTTGACCGAAACCCCCGTCTGGCCGTGGTGCTCGTCATCCTTGGGGAGGCCGAGCCCGGCCCATTTCCCGTCCAGCCAGTCCGCCTTCTCCGCGGAAAACGTCTTGCCCTTCTCGAACTCGGCGTCGAGGAATTCCTCGACCTGCTTGATCATCGCCTCGACTTCGTCCGGGGTGACCACCCCTTCCTCGATCAGCCGCTTGGAGTAGATTTCCCGCGTGCTCGGCAGTTCGCGGATGCGCCGATACATGATCGGCTGCGTCATGGTGGGGTCATCGCCCTCATTGTGGCCGAACCGCCGATAGCAGAACATGTCGATGACCACGTCCTTGGCGAACTTCTGGCGGTACTCGGTCGCCACCCGCGCCGCGTGCACCACCGCCTCGGGGTCGTCTCCGTTGACGTGAAAGATCGGCGTCTGAACCATCAGCGCCACGTCCGACGGGTAGGGCGAGGATCGGGAGAAGCTCGGCGACGTCGTGAAGCCGATCTGGTTGTTGACGATGAAATGGATCGTCCCGCCGGTGCGGTAACCCATCAGGCCGGACAGCGCGAGACACTCGGCGACCACGCCCTGCCCCGCAAAGGACGCATCCCCGTGCAGCAAGAGCGGCATCACACGCACCCGCGTCGCCCGTTTGTCCTCCAGCCCCTCCTCGGCCATGATGAAGGCCTGCTTGGCCCTCGCCTTGCCCAGCACGACGGGGTTCACCGCCTCAAGGTGCGACGGGTTGGCGGTCAGCGACAGGTGCACCTTGTTGCCGTCGAACGACCGGTCGGACGACGCGCCGAGATGGTATTTCACGTCTCCGGAGCCGAACTCTCCCGAGCCCTGCGTGTTGCCGCCCTGAAACTCGTGGAAAATCTTGTGGTAGGGTTTGCCCATCACTGCGGCGAGCACGTTCAGCCGGCCGCGATGCGGCATGCCGATCAGAATCTCGTTGACCCCCAGCCCGCCGCCTCGCTTGATGATCTGCTCCAGCGCCGGCACCATGGCCTCGCCGCCGTCGAGACCGAACCGCTTGGTGCCCGGATAGCGCTTGTGCAGGAAACGCTCGAACGTCTCGGCCTCGATCAGCTTCTGCAGGATCGCCCGCTTGCCGGGCCGGGTGAAGCTGATCGCCTTGTTCTCTCCCTCGATCCGCTCCTGCATCCAGCTTTTCTCTTCCGGATCGGAGATGTGCATGAACTCGACCGCGAAGGTCGAGCAGTAGGTGCGGCGCAGGATGTCGAGCATCTGGCGCGGCGTGGCGTATTCCAGTCCCAGAACATGGTCGATGAAAATCGGACGATCCATGTCCGCTTCAGTGAAGCCATAGCTCGCCGGATCGAGTTCCGGTTGCGGAGCGGGCGCCTCGATCCCGAGCGGATCAAGCTGTGCGGCGAGGTGGCCGCGCATCCGGTAGGCCCGGATCATCATCAGCGCCTTCACCGAATCGCGCACCTGCTGCGGGGCGTCCGGGCGACCATCGCCGCCGCCCGAAGCGCCACCAGAAGTCCCGGCGGAGGCCGGCGCGCCGGACGGCGCGCCTGACCCGGCGCGGGCGTTGATCTTCGCTTTCAGGGCGCCCTCAAGCTCGGTCCAGTCGCCGTCGAGGGCGGACACAAGATCACCGTTCATCGCCTTCGGCCAGTCGGGATTGCGCCAGGCCGGCCCTTTCGCCGCACGGGCCGCCGCTCCAGGCGCGTCCGCCATCCCGGCGAAGACGGTCCGCCACGTCTCGGGAACGGACGCCGGGTTTTCGACATAGCGGGCGTACATGTCCTCGATGTACGGGGCGTTCGCTCCGTAGAGGAAAGCCGTGTCCAGCAAGGCGGCGTTCACGCTCGACCGCGCCGGACCAGACTTCTGTTCAATCGTCATGTTGCCTCGTCCTGTCGACGGACCGTTTGGATTTGCGTTCGATTCGTGTCGCGAGCGAGCGACCCTACGCGCATACCGCTCGCATGACGCTCACTCAACACCTAAGACTTGATTGTCGTGCTGATACCACACTTGCGGGCGCCGTGACCCGTCTGCGCGTACCGCACCGCAACAATTCCGACCGGTCAGGCGACGAGTTCGGACATCGTCGCGCCCAGCCGGGCGGGGCTCGGCGAGACGCTGATTCCAGCGGACTGCATCGCCTCGATCTTGTCTTCCGCGCCGCCCTTGCCGCCCGAGACGATCGCGCCGGCGTGACCCATCGTGCGGCCTTTGGGCGCGGTGCGGCCCGCGATGAAGCCGACCATCGGCTTCTTGCGGCCCTTTTTCGCCTCGTCCTTCAGGAACTGGGCGGCGTCTTCCTCCGCCGAGCCGCCGATCTCGCCGATCATGATGATCGACTTCGTCTCCTCGTCCGCGAGGAACATCTCCAGCACGTCGATGAACTCGGTCCCCTTCACCGGGTCTCCGCCGATGCCGACGGCGGTGGTCTGGCCAAGGCCGGCCTGCGTCGTCTGGAACACCGCCTCATAGGTGAGGGTTCCCGACCGGGACACGATGCCCACCGACCCCTTCTTGAAGATCGATCCGGGCATGATCCCGATCTTGCACTCGTTCGCCGTGATCAGCCCCGGGCAGTTCGGGCCGATCAGGCGCGACTTCGACTTCACCAGCTTCGCCTTCACGCGCACCATGTCGAGCACCGGAACACCCTCGGTGATGCACACGATCAGCGGAATTTCTGCGTCAATCGCCTCCTCGATCGCGGCGGCGGCTCCGGCGGGCGGAACATAGACCACCGAGGCGGTGGCGCCCGTCTTCGCCTTGCCCTCTGCGACGGTCGCGAAGATCGGCAGCTCGCGGCCGTTGTCGGCCTTCCACATCTCGCCGCCGCGCTTGGGATGCGTGCCTCCGACCATCTGCGTGCCGAAATAGGCGAGCGCCTGGTTGGTATGGAACGAACCGGTATTGCCGGTCATGCCTTGCGTCAGGACTTTCGTGTTCTTGTCGATCAGGATGGACATGGTGGCTCTCCCGGCAGCGGATTTCAGATGAAGGGGTTGATTGCGGTGACAGACCCGTAAGCTTGCTGGTGACTCAGGTCTTCGGTGTAGAGCGTCTTCACACCAAGCCGCTGGGCGGCAGCGACGATCGCGCCATCCCAGCAGGAAATCTGGTAGCGGTCGGACAGGTCGATGGCGTCGGTCACCAGATTGGAATCAATTGGCTGAACGGGCTTGCGCACCAGATTGTTGATCCACGCGCGCGCCTGAACGCGGTCGAGCGGGGCGGCGCCCTTGCGCGTCACGTTGGCGAAGAATTCCGCGAGCACCTGACCGGATGTGCCGAAATTCGACGTGAGCAGGCCTTGCGCAATCGCATATTTCCGCGGCTCGTCATAGCGACCCGACGCGGCGTATATCAGGATATTGGTGTCGAGGAACACGTCAGGGATCAAAGCGCTTGTGACCTGAATAGGTGTCTGCGCGGGAAGGCCGCCAATCGCCCATCCGGGCCTCGCTTTCCCGCGACAATTTCAGAAGCGCCTCTGCCGCTTCATCCTTGCCTCTTTCCTGCTCGACGAGCCTTTCCAGATAGCCGCGCACAAGTTCGTTTACGCTGGTGCGCTTCATCGCGGCGATCACGCGCGCCTTGTCCAGCAGGTCTTCGTCGATCGCGAGGGTGAGATTCTTGGCGGCCATGCGTCGAAACTACACGGGTTATGTGTGGCGCACAATACGTGTGCCGACCGCGCTCAGCTACCGTAGCGCGCAGCGAACGCCGTGATCAGTTCGAGCAGGTCAGCGTGCCGGACGTTCAGCCCCTGGGACACGACCGGGATGCCATCCACGCCGACGATGGAGCGGTTCGCCCCCCAACTCATTTTCGCGATCCGCGTCGGCTCCAGCGTATCGAACACCTCGCGCGAAACGCCGACATACACCATTCTTTGACCGCTGATCTCGACTTCTCCGACGAAGGTGATCGCGCTGAAGGGCGCGGGCCGTCGGGACACGCGAACATCGAGAACACCTTCCGGCGACACGCAAACGACCGGTCCGGAAGTCGCGAATGCGCGCCATAGGATAAGGAGCGCACCGCCTCCGAAAAACACCGATCCGGCCCAGCCCACAAGGGTCATCACCGATGTCTCCCCGATGACGACCAGCGACGCGGCGACAGCCGCCATGCCCCCACTTGCGAGCGCGAACAGCAACATCCGCAGAGGAGCCTGTTTGAACGTGTAGGTCGCGTCGGTGTCGATCATGCTCGCCGACCCTTCGACGCTTCCCGACTTACCCCCTCACCGCCTTCACGATCTTCTGGGCGGCGTCGTCGAGATCGTCCGCGGGAATCACGTTGAGGCCGCTTTCGGCGATGATCTTCTTGCCGAGATCCACATTCGTGCCCTCGAGCCGAACGACCAGCGGCACGGCGAGGTTCGTCTCCTTCACCGCCGCGATCACGCCCTCCGCGATCACGTCGCATTTCATGATGCCGCCGAAGATGTTCACGAGGATGCCCTTCACATTGGGGTCCTTCATGATGATCTTGAACGCGGCCGCCACCTTCTCCTTGCCGGCCCCGCCGCCGACATCGCAGAAATTCGCGGGCTCCTCGCCATAGAGTTTGATGATGTCCATGGTCGCCATGGCGAGCCCCGCGCCGTTCACCATGCAGCCGATCGTGCCGTTCAGGGCGATGTAGGCGAGGTCCCACTTCTTGGCCTCGATTTCCTTCTCGTCCTCCTCGGTGGTGTCGCGCAGCGCCTGGATGTCCGGGTGGCGGAACAGCGCGTTGCCGTCGAACGACACCTTGGCGTCGAGCACGCGCAGGCGGCCATTCTTCATGACGATGAGCGGGTTGATCTCCAGCATCGCCATGTCCTTCTCGGTGAAGGCGCGGTACAGCGTCTTGGCGAGCGCAACCATGTCGGCGCGGGCGTCGCCTGCGAGCTTAAGCGCATCAGCGACCCGCCCACCATCCGCGTCGGTGACGCCGGTTTCCGGATCGATCTGGAGGGTGAGAATCTTCTCCGGCGTGGCGTGCGCCACTTCCTCGATGTCCATGCCGCCCTCGGTCGAGGCGATGAAGGCGACCTTGCTGGTGGCGCGGTCAACAAGAAGCGAGAGATAAAGCTCCCGCTCGATATCAGCCCCGTCCTCGATGTAGAGCCGGTTGACCTGCTTGCCGTGTTCGCCCGTCTGGTTGGTGACCAGCGTCCGTCCCAGCATCGCCTTCACATGCTCCAACGCCTGTTCCTTCGAGAAGGCGAGCCGCACGCCGCCCTTTGGTCCGGCCTCCGCCTCAATGAAGCGGCCCTTGCCGCGCCCGCCCGCATGAATCTGCGACTTCACCACCCAGAGCGGCCCGGGGAGCTTGTTGAGCGCTGCTTCCGCATCCGCCAGTGAGAACACCGCGACCCCGTCCGCGACAGGGGCCCCGAAGGACTTGAGCACAGCCTTCGCCTGATGTTCGTGAATGTTCATGAGCGCCGTCCCTCCAGCCTGTCCAGCCAAGCAGGGCCCGCGATAACCCACCGCAAGAGCCAAGGCAACGGCGGCGCCGAGCCCGGATCAATCAGAGGTCAGGCCGGGTCGTCCGCGCCGTCCCCGCCCGCCACGATTTCTCCCGTCGCTACGCTCGTCGCGCCCACCGCCGCATAGGCGCTGCGCGATTCACCGGGCGGGCGGCGGCTGACCAGTATGCGCCAGAGATTGGCGACGATCAGCACGCCATAGACGACCGACGCGCCCGCAAACACGCCCGGCTGCCCGATCGCCGTTTCCGCCGTCCAGCCGAAGATCACAGGCCCCACAACCGACCCAGCGGCCCAGATGAAGAGCATGGCGGAGAGCACTCGTGCGATCTCTCCGCGGTCCGCCCGGTCGATCGCATGCGACGCGCTCACCGAATAGAATGACATCGCCCCGCCCCCCCAGAGCGCGGCCAGGGCGACGGTCCCGAACCAGCTTATTCGGCCAACCGACAGGAACAGGGCGATCGCCGCCGCCGCCGCGATCAGGGCAAGGCCGGCAACGACGAAACGCCGGTCGATGCGATCGGACAACAACCCGGCCGGCCACTGGCTCACGACGCCGCCCATCCATGCCGCGATCGCAAGCGTCGCCGCCGCCGACTGCGCCTCCGCCGGACGAAGCTGCGCGGCGTAGAGCGGCAGCTGGCTCATCACGCCGGTGTTCGCGACGCCCGCCACCAGGGCGCCGACCAGGGCTGCGGGCGCAATCCCCCGCATGGACGCGAGGCTGAACGCCTCCCGCGTCGGAGCCGCGGGCTGCGCGCGCTGCGTCGCGGATATCGGAATCACCGCGAGCGTCATGATCAGCCCCGCCCAGATGAACGGGCGCACATCCTCCGGCGCATGATCGAGGACCAGCAACGGCCCCCCCGCCATCGCGACCTTGATGAGCACCTGATAGAGGCCGAGCACCGCGCCCCGGCGCTGCCTCGGCGTGGCGTCGGCGATCCAGCTTTCAGCCGCCGCGAACATTACCGCCGACGCCGCACCCTGCGCGACCCGGAACGCCGCCCACCAATAAGGATCAAACTCCAGCGCCATGGCGAGGATGCCGGCGGCGTAGATCGCGGCGGCGGCGCCGTAGGACCGGATATGGCCCAGATTCAACACGATCTGCGGCGCAAACCAGGCGCCCACCATGAAGCCGAGCGAAAACACCGCCGCGACAAGTCCCACCCCGAATGCGCCGGCGCCCATGCTCTGCAGCGCGAGGGGCGTCGAGACGCTCAGGATTCCTGCCGCCGCCTGAAGCAGCATGACGGCGAGCGTGAGGGAGGCGACGTTGCGATAGTCGTTCATAGGGGGGTCCCGTCCGGCCGCCGACCAGACCGCGCGCCGCGCCGGGATGCAAGACCCCGCCCGCCCCGCGAGTGAGATCAGAAACCGACCGTCATGGAACGAACCACCGCGCCGGCCTCGGAGCGAATCTCCAGCGCGACGGACCGTTTCTCCCAGTCGACGCCGATCGCGCCATAATTCGTGAAGGCGTAGTTGTCTCCCACCTGCTGGGCGTCCTTCTCATCGGAGACTTCGGTTCGCGAGAAGGACTTGTTCAGGGAAGACGCCGTGATTTCCGGGATCGCCCTGCCCACCGCGGCAGCGGTGTTGGAGTACAGAAACGAGGTGTGCCGGTCGCCCGAGACGATCACCGTCTCGTCCGATGCGCCGGTTGACCTCAACAGGTCATACAGGCGCGCGCGCTCCTTCGGCATCTTGGCCCAGGCCTCCCATCCATGGACGTCGGGCGTGACCTGGATCGAGGAAACAAGCAGCCGCAGGTCTGCAGGCTTCTCAAGTTCGCTCTCAAGCCAGGCCCACTGCGCCTCGCCCAGCATCTCCTGACGGGTTGAATCGGCAGACGGGATCCAGCGCTCCTTTCCCTTCTTGTTGTACTCATCGGTTCGGGTCAGCGGCGAGCGGAAGAAACGCGTGTCGAGCATGATGATCTGGAGCCTCGCCCCTTCGGGCCCGAACGCGCGCGAGAAATAGACCCCCGGGCGCGATCCGGCTTCGGTCGCGTCAAGTCCCCAGAAGCGTTCGTGGATCCGCTCGGCGAACTCCCTGAAGAGGAAGTCCGCCCCGCTGTCATTCTTCCCGAAATCATGGTCGTCCCATGTCGCGAGCATCGGGTGGGCGGCGCGCAAGGCCGCAAAATCGGCGCGGACCGAGAGATCGGCGAAGGACTGGCGCAGCTCGACGAGGTCCGGATCATCGTCGATCACACCGGCCGCCTGGTCGATGTCGCCATAGACATTGTCCCCGAGCATCAGGACCAGATCCGCCGTCTCGCGCGACATCGCGGCGAGAGCCGGCGCTTCGAGTTCTTCATCGAGGCAGGATGCGATCAGGATGCGCGTCAGCCGCGAGGCCTGATCCGGCAGCGGTTTGCCGGCCGGCGCGACCGGCAGCGCGCTGTCCGGTATCGTCCGGTAATACGCCCGCAGCGCTTCCATCGCGGACGCCGGCGGCGCGCCAGCCTGCACGTCCGCCGTGAATGGGGGCGCGGGATCGGGCCCAACCTGGCACCCCACCACCCCAAGAACGCCAAGCGCGAGCGCCAGTCCACGCATTCACCCCTCCCGTCATGTCGACCCCCGATCGATAACGACCGGGGGCGACGGCTCGATGACAGCAGGGAGGCGTCCCTGTCAAACGGTGAAGAAGAGCGACCACATCATTCGGCCGGGCAGGAAGGTGAACAGGCCCGCCACCGCCATGCCGCCGACGAACATTCCGGTCATCTGCTTGCGATGGCTGGCGATGTCGCGCCGCCGCACAGCCGCGACCCCCATCGGCAGCCCGATCAGCGTCCAGGCCGAAAGCAGATGGATCGGGCTGTAGCTCGACCCCATCAGCCCCGTGAGGAAGAAGGAACTGCCCGCGGTAACCGCCATCAGCGCCACCCAAGTCCAGCCGAGCGTGCGGTGGAGGCCGAAGCCCTTTCGCGCCGAGAGCAACACCAGTCCGACGACGAACGCCCCCACCGCCCCGGCGACATGCGCCTTGAGAAAGATCGGGGCGGCCGCGAGCGGCGATAAATCGATCCGGAAACGAACCTCCGCGCCCGGCGCGAACGTCTCCATCATGAGATGGCTCACCACAAGAAAGACGGCGGCGGCGATGGCGAGCGTCCACATCCAGCCGGGAATGCCGGCGAGCGGGCGGGATGAGACCGTGCGCGGGGCCGGACCAGGAGGAACAGGTGTTGAAGCGGTCATGTCATGAAACTCCCTTCGATCCAGACCTCAGCGCAGGCTGATGGTGTGCGAGGCGGCGCCGGGGCCGACCTCGAACGTCGCATCGGCCCAGGTGGCGGGGCCAAACCGCGCCGGCGCATTGTTCGAGAAGGCGTAGGGTTCGGTCGGCGCCCCGAAGAAACCCGTGTCCAGCGTTCCATCACCGTCGACATCCTGAAAAAGCTTGATGGCGTAGGCGCCGGGCGGCACGGCTCCGAGGTCGATCGACATCGCGCCCTCGGTGACCGGGACGACTTTTCCAGAGACGGCCTTGTTGGACCCATAGTCGGCTTCCGAGGCGAACAGGCCGACATGCAGGTCGCCCTTCAGCCGGGAAATGCTTTCGACGCGAAGCGTCAGGGTGCTTGTCCCCTCGGCGCTGGCGTTCGGGACCATGAGGGGGGAGATGACGAGCGCCGAGACGGCGAGCGCAGCGACGCAGGCGGGGAGGGACATGTCGTGTTTCCTTTCTTTTTGGTCGATGAGACAGGTCTCCCCGAAACCCGGACCCGCCGCGACAAAGAATGCGTGAACGCGCTGGTTTCATGCGCAAAATGACGGCACATACCGTTCGCGATACGCGAATGACGGGATACGAAGCGCGAGATGCAGGGGCGGTTTTCAGGTCTGGCGATAACGATCGCCCGTCAGGGAGGGGTGGCGCTCGGTCTTGGCGTCCTGTTCGCCTGGCTTGGCGTCTATGGCACCGGCGAGGTTCCGTTCCTGTGGCGAGCGCTCTACTGGGCGTCGACCATGGCGGTCGGCATCGTCACCGCGGCGGTCGTCGTTCCCTTCGTCTTCGAGGGCCCGATGAAGCGTCAGCCTGTGCCGATCCAGATCCTGACGACGGCCGCCCTCGTGTCGGTTCCAATCACGGGGCTCGTCGTCTTTCTGTTTTCGGCGATCGGATCGCCCAAGGATCCGCTCGTCTGGGCGTCGCAGTACGCCTATGTGTTCGTGATCTCGATCCTGCTCACCATTGCGGGCTACGTCGTGGACCGCCTGCGCAACCCGCCCGCCGCACCCCCATCCAACCTCGACCCGGCGGCGGCCGAAGCCCGCGGGGCGATCTTTCGCGAGCGCCTCCCGATCCGGCTGCGTCAGGCGGAGATCTGGGCGGTGTCGGCGGAGGACCACTATCTCCGCGTCCATACCAGCGCCGGGGAGGAGCTGATCCTGATGCGCCTTTCAGACGCCATCCGCGAACTCGGCTCGATTCCGGGCATGCGCACGCATCGGTCGTGGTGGGTCTCGGCGGCGGGCGTCGCCGAAATGAAGCGCGACGCCGGGAAGGTCGTGCTGAAGCTGAAGTCCGGGCGGGAGGCTCCCGTCAGCCGCACCTATCAGCCGGCGATCCGCGAGATGGGCTGGAGCTGAGCCCGCCTCGCGCCGATGTTATCGGACTCGCGCCGATGTCAGTTGCCGCGCGCTGCGGGCGCCCCCATCTTCCATTTGCGGACCGGGCCCCTCTGGCAGGTCGAACCCGAAACGGGTTTGCCTGCGATGTCGGACCGCACCGGGAGTTGTCCCGGTGTTGGCTCGATCGCTCCCCCTCGACGCGCCAGCACCGACAGACGCTCCCGCCAGTTGAACAAGCTGAGGAGCAAAGACCATGGACCGTCACATTCTCTCCCTGAAGCAGCGCCACCGCGACGTTCACGAGGCGATCGAGCAGGAGCTGAACCGGCGCGAACCTGACTGGGCGCACATCCTCAAGCTCAAGAAGCTTCGACTGATGCTGAAAGACCGGATTCAACGGCTTTCGACCCCCGTCGAAGTGCGATCCCGCGACCCGGCGGCCTGTTCCGCCGCTCGCGCTTCGTGACCCTCAACCCTCAAGACCAAAAAAGGTAGTCCCATGCCATTGCTGACGTCCCCGATCGACGGCTCCCCCATGCGACAGGTTCACCGCTTCGGCGTTGAATTCGACGTCTGCCCCACATCTGGCGGGGTATGGCTCGACAAGGGCGAACTCGAAAAGATCATGGTGATGATCCGCGAGGAAGCCGCCGAGGACGCATCCCGCTCCGCCCGGGCCTATAATCGAGACCGGGACTATGACGACGACGACGATGATCGCCGCCGCGGCGGGCATGGGTCGCGCGGCCGCCGGTCGAAGCTGTTCGATCTCTTCGACTTCTGAAGCGCCTCAACGCGCAGGCGCCGCCGAGCACGGACCGGAGGGGACGGGATCCCTTCCGGTCTCGCCCTCACACGCGCGCGTGCTTGTTCTCCGCCGCGAGCTTGTCGACCAGCGCCGCCACGAAGCTGATATGGGCGCGCAGGCGATAGAGGTCGTCCGTATAGGACAGCGGCACCTCCACCTCCCCCGTTTCACCCTGCAATTCGGCGAGCTTCTCGCGCACCGCGTTTCGCTCGGCCGGCGTGGTCGCGGCGCGGCCCTCGGTCTCCAGCGCCCGTAGGTCGCGATACCAGACATAGATCTTGCGGCGGATGCGCCAGCGATAGAGCGGCGGCGCCGCCCGAACCAGCGGGAACAAGAGGGTCAGGAGCGGGATCGCCAGCACCCAGGCGCGCTCCAGGAAGTTGGCCACCGCGAACGGGAAGATGCGCCTCAGGAAGGTCGGTCCGTTCTGGTAATAGCGTTCGGCCTCGTCGGACAGGGGGATGTCCACGAGTTTCGGGTCCGGGAACCGACCAGGATCCGACAACAGCGTGCCGCCGCCATTCACCCCGAATGCGGTCTCGATCAGCAGCGCCTGCAGCGCCGGATGCAAGGCTTCGCGTACCACGAGCTGAGCCGAGGGCGCGATCAACACCACATCCTCGCGCGGCAGATCGTCCGCAAGATCGACGACTCCCGCAAACAGCGTCACCTCGTCGAGGTGGGGGTGCCGCCGGACGATCGCCCGGCCCCGGCTCATCGGCATGAGGCGGATCGCGGGATCGGCGATGAGGCGACGCACCCAGTCAGCCGACGGTCCGGACACAATCACGGCGGCGTCGATGTCGCCGCGCTCCAGCGCCTCCGCCGCCTGGGCGCCGGCGAGCGGGACCGGCTCATAGGTCGTCGAGCCAACCCCCGCCTCCTCAAGGAGACTGGTCGCCAGCACACGTCCGCCCGCGCCCTCCGGCCCGATCGCGATTTTCAGCCCGGCGAGGTCGGATAGGTCACCGACGCCAAGATCGGAGCGGAGAAACACCCACATCGGTTCGAAATAGATCGCTCCCAGAGAGCGCAGCCCCTCGGCGCCGAGATCATCAGCAAGCCCGGTCTGGACGATGCCGACATCCGCGCGCCCGGACTTCAGCAGATCGAGATTCGCGACCGACCCCTCGGAGGTCAGCACTTCGACGGCGACTCCCTGCTCCTTCAGTCTCGTCGAATAGGCGTCGGCGTTCGCAGCATACGCGCCGCCCTCCGCGCCCCCGGCGAACACGATGGATTTCGGCGGCGCCGGGGCCATGAACCGCATCGCGACCAGCAGGGCGATCAAGACAACCGCGATCAGGACGCCATACACCCTCAGGAAATCCCGCATACTTTCGCCCCTGCGCGACACGAATCACCGACCGTTTCCCCGATCGCCTCGCAGCTGATAAAGCACGCCGAGGGTCAAGGGTGAAGCGAGGCGCGCATTCTGTCGCTGCAAGGGCCCGCCTCTGCATCACCCGGCGGGCGCCGCAAATCCGCCTTCGCACTCCGGCGGACTCTAGGGCTCCGGCAACAACAAAAAAGGATCTCGACATCATGTCGGATGCACCCACTACGCCTACGCCACGACCGGGTGGGGGGCTCGACCTCTCCCGCTTCACGCCGCAGGGCTCCCTCGGGCTGAAGCTCCTGCTCGTGTGCGGGCTCGCCGCGCTCATGACCATCCCCGTCGGCTTCATCTTCGCGCTCATCTACATGCGTTCGGGCGAGGCTTCCTCCGCCGTCGCCGAAGTCGCCGCCCGACAGGGGGGCGAACAGGTCGTGCTCGGCCCGGTCATCACCGTTCCCTACGAACTCGACACGCTCGACGCCGAAAAGAAGGCGATCACCATCACCGGCCGGGTCGTTCTCTTCGCCGAAACCGGCTCGCTCGACGCACGGCTCACGGGCGAACGCCTCAGGATCGGCCTGCACGACGTTCCGGTCTATTCGTCGGAAACCCAGGTCACCGCCGATTTCGACCTTTCGCGACTCGCGCCCGAGGCCCCGTCCGGCGCACGCCTGCTCTGGCCGCAGGCGCGGGTAGTGTTGAGCCTGTCCGACCTGCGCGGCGCGAAATCGGTCGACATGACGCTCGGCGGCCGCACGCTCGAATTCGCCCCCACGGACGGCGGAGCGGGCGCGCCTGGCGGCATGCCCCTCACCTATCAGCAGCTGGTCGCGGCGCCCGCACCCTGGCTCGAATCCGCAGCCGGCGGGGCGCTTGCGGCGCAGGGCCGGATCGTCGTCACCGGGGCTCAGCGGCTCGCCTTCGCGGCCTTCGCGAAGGACACCGCGATCCGCATGTCCGGCGATTGGGCGGACCCGAGCTTCGACGGCGCGGCCACGCCCGAATCCCGCAACGTAACCGAGACGGGCTTCGAGGCGGATTGGGCGATCCCCTTCCTCGCGCGCGGAGAACCGGGCGCGGGGCGGGACCTGAGCGTCGACAATCTCATCGGAAAATCGGTCGGCGCGACGCTCCTCGACGCGGGCAATCCCTATCGCAGCGTTGAACGCGCGCTCAAATATGCGCCGATGTTCTTCGGGCTCGTCTTCCTCACCTACTTCCTGTTCGAGGTCGCGACCGGGGCGAAGGCGCACCCGGCCCAGTATCTGCTCGTCGGCCTCGCGCAGGCGGTGTTCTACCTGCTGCTGCTGTCGACCTCGGAACTGATCGGCTTCATGTGGGGCTTTATCGTGGCGGCGGGCGCGACCGTCGCCATGCTGTCGCTCTACGCCGGATCGGTCTTCCGTTCGCAGGGCGCCATGCTGCAGGCGTTCGCCGTCTTCGCCGCGCTCTACGGGCTGATCTATGTGCTGATGACGCTCGAAGACTACGCGCTTCTCGTCGGCTCGATCGCCTGCCTCCTGGCCATTGCGGCGACGATGTGGCTCACCCGCAATGTCGACTGGTATGGGGAGCGTCGCAACGAGAGCGCAGCGTGAGTCTCGCCTGAACCTCAGGCGCCGACCACGAGCGTGAACCACTACCGCCCCCGTCGAGATGCAGCAATGCACCGCGCCGGGGGCGGACGGTTGTCAGACACCAGGTGATGAATACGCCTCCCCGCCGCTGGTCAGCCGGGCTTGAACGGCCGGTCGGGGTCCTGCGTCAGCCCGTCCTCGATATAGCTGCGCAGCTGATCGGTCAGCTCCTGCGGTTCGCCCGCCAGATGCTCCGGCGCGATCGGCTTGCCGAAGGTCAGCGAGAACCGGTCGCCCTGCTTGTTCATCAGCTCGTGGAACAACGTGATGTCGCGAAGCTCGGTCGAGACCCGCGACAGCGTGTAATACATCGACGAATTGCGCGCCTCGATGTGCAGCGGGATCACCGGCGCCCGGTTCTTTCGCGCGAGCGACACCGCGGTCGGGAACCAGTCCTTGTCGCGCAGCCGGCCGTCAACCATGTGGGCGAGCCGTCCCGATGGAAAAATGACCAGGCACCGCTCCGACTGAAACGCTTCCCCGGCCCTGCGCAGCGTCTCCCGTGTCTTGGCGGGACTGCGCTTGTCGGCGACCCATTCCACCGGAATGATGATGTCGGCGAAGCGCGGATTGACCCGGCAGGCGTCCGCGTTCGCGAAAATCTCGATGTCCCGGCGCACCTGCGACAGCGCCTCGAACACCGCCGGACCGTCCGCCAGTCCCGTCGGGTGATTGCAGATCACCACCGCCCGCCCGGACGCGGGCAGGCGTTCAAGCCCCCGATGCCGCACATCGAGCGCCAGCGCCCTGCGGAGATAGTTGAAGCAATGCTCCCCGCTCTCCAGCGACGCGATGTCATTGGCCCAGCGCAGGGCCTTGCGGTAGCCGAGCGCCGTGTGCAGCACCGGCTTCACAACGGGCCAGCTCCAATGGCTGACGAAGCTTGGACAACGCTCCTCGATGAGGATGTCGACGATATGCTCCTTGCGCGACTCCGCGGAGATGAAGGCGGAGAGTCGCGGATCGACGCCGATCTGGGGCGCTTCTGTCATCGGTGCACAGCCTGTCCGCCCTTGCGGGGCGCCCGTCCAAGGAGGATTGCGCTCGGCCGCGAAGTCATGCGATCCGCGCTGTCGCAGGCGGGCGCCCTCCCCTAACGATGCGCGTCGCCGGCCGGAACTCTCCGGCCTGACGAATTCGTAACCGCGCCGTGTCAACTCGGCAACCAGGAGCGGGACGAAATGGCCCCGTCACGCCGCAAGCGACAGGATTGCGAGCGGCGATTCACGCCGACGCCAGGGAACCAACCGGATTTGACCGCCTCCATGCTCTCCATCTACCGCCAGCGAATCGAGGTCGGCGAACTCAGCCCCGACCCGGCGCAGGAAGCCGTCGCGGTCCGCCTTGATGCGCTCGCCGCGGCGATGCACCGGCTGGAGCGGCCCGGAGTCTTCGGGCTTGGGCGATCACGCGAAGCGCCGCCAAAGGGCCTCTACATCTGGGGAGGGGTAGGCCGCGGCAAGTCGATGCTGATGGATCTGTTCCACCGGACAACGCAGGTCACAGACCGCCGACGGGTCCATTTCCATGACTTCATGCTGGAGACGCACGCCTTCATCCACGCCTGGCGGGGCCTGTCCGGGGCCGACCGCAAGCGGCATCCGGCGTTTGTGCGGGACGCCGGCGACGACCCGATCGCGCCGGCGGCAAAAGCCATTCGCGACCGTGCGCGGCTGCTCTGTTTCGACGAATTCCACGTCACCTCGATCGCGGACGCGATGATCCTGTCGCGGCTCTTCGGCCACGTGTTCGACCGCGGCGTCGTGATGGTTGCGACGTCCAACCGGCGGCCCCGCGACCTTTATCACAACGGCATCAACCGCGAACTCTTCCTGCCCTTCGTCGACCGGCTGGAGCGGGAGATGGATGTGATCGAACTGCCAGCGGCGCGCGACTACCGCCTCGACCGCCTGGCCGCCGCGCCGGTCTACTACACGCCGCTCGGGCCGGAAGCGGACGCCCGGATGGATGAAGCCTTCGCCCGCATCACCGGCGGCGCGCCGATCCAGCCCGCCTTCATCGAGGCCCAGGGGCGGCGCACCGACATCCCCGTCCACGCCGACGGCTGCGCGCGGGCGAGCTTTGCCGATCTCTGCGCCCGACCGCTTGGCGCCGCGGACTTCCTCGCCCTCGCGCGGCGCTTCCACACGGTCTTGCTCGACCGCACGCCATTGCTCACCCCGGACCGCCGCAACGAGGCGGCGCGCTTCGTGACCCTCATCGATGCGCTCTACGAAACGCGCACCAAACTCGTGATGTCCGCGGCCGCTCCACCGGAAGCGCTCTACCCGGCGGGCGACGGCGCGTTCGAGTTCCAGCGCACCGCCAGCCGGCTCCACGAGATGCGGTCGCAGGCCTATCTCGCCGGGGAGCGGATCGAGACAGGGGAGCGTTGAAGCAGCCGCCGTCGCCCCTGCGCTCCGGGGGTACAGTTGCGCTTCGCGGCCGGACGCCGCACACTCCCCCGAAATGACTGCGACCGCCAGGGCTTTGGACGCCGGGCGGAGCGAGGCCCAAGACCGCGAAACCACGATGGGAAGCCGACGATGATGGACTTGCGAGCATGGATGATTTCAGGCGTCGCGGCGCTCGCGACGACCGTGCTCGCAGCCTGCGCATCTCCCGTCCCCGCGTCTGAACCCGCAGGCGAGCCCGCCCCCGCCGCGCTGTCCGGTGAGGTGCGCGGGATGGCGTTCGTCGGCATCGTCGTGTCCGACCTCGACAAGGCGAGTGCGTTCTATCTGTCGAACACCAGGCTTGAGGATGTCGGACCGTCGATCTTTCGGGGCGTGCTCGACGCGCCTTCGGGGAGCCGGAACGTCGTGACCGCGGTCCGCACCCTTCGGGGAACGAATACGCATCTTCGTCTGATGCAGTTCCAGAATCCGTCTCCCGCCGCAACAGCGGCGGGACCGGTGCCGGTGCAGGGGATAGGGATCACGCACGTCTGCCACCAGTCGCCTGACGACAAGCCGATCTTCCCAAAGTTCGTGGCCGCCGGGGCGAAGCCGATCTCGCGGACCGGCGATCTCGTCCAGCTGAGGCCGGACGTTCCGGTCAAGTACGCCTATCTTCGCGACGCCGACGAGACGATGCTGGAGATCGAGCAGATCATGCTGCCGAACCTCCCCTACGACTACCGGATGAGACACGTGGCGATCGCTGTGGCCGACATCGACCGCACGGTGGCGTTCTACACCGCCGTTCTGGGCTATCCGCCGCGAGAGCGCCGGTCCAACCTCCAAAGCCCGACCCTCGACGCCACGGCCGACCTCGACGCCGTCAAACTCGACGTCGCCTGGTTTCCCGTATCCGATTTCGAACTTGAGATCTGGGAGTATCTGAACCCGCTCCCGGTCCCGCGGGCCGAGCCGCGTCCCGTCGACGCCCCCGGCTACAACATGATGGTGTTCGACGTGGACAACGCCGATGCGGCGCTGGAGCGCCTTCGTGCGGCGGGCGGCTCCCCGGTCGGCGGCCGGACGCGCATGGATGGCGATGTGATCCGTTTCGGACGCGACCCGGACGGAAACCTGCTCGGCTTTCTGGAAGCCTCACCGGACTCGCCCGTGTCGACGACGAAGCTCGCTGTTCAGAAGCCGCGGACGTAAACGGACACCGGACGCTTCGCGCATGATTGCAGCCTTGAGAGGCTTGCGCTAACCCTCGCGGCGATGGGGCGAGAGGAAGCGATGTTTCGCTGGTTATTCGGGCGACGTTCACCGCGACTCCCCGCCGCCCCGCCCGCAACACCGCTTTCCGTCGACGCCGACGCGCAACACCACAAGGAGACTCCCATGGCCCGCAAGAAGATCGCGCTCATCGGCGCCGGAATGATCGGCGGCACGCTTGCGCACATCTGCTCGCGCGAGGAACTCGGCGACGTGGTTCTCGTCGACATGAAGGGCGGCATCGCCAAGGGCAAGGGACTCGACATCGCGGAGGCCTCCGCGGTCTACGGCCGCGACGCGGCGATGTCCGGCGCCTCGCTTGAGGAATATGGCGCGATCGCCGGTGCAGACGTCATCATCGTCACCGCCGGCGTGCCGAGAAAGCCCGGCATGAGCCGCGACGACCTCATCGGCATCAATCTCGGCGTCATGAAATCGGTCGGCGCGGCCATCAAGGCGCACGCCCCCAAGGCGTTCGTGATCTGCATCACCAATCCGCTCGACGCGATGGTGTGGGCGCTGCAGAAATTCTCCGGCCTGCCGACGAGCCATGTGGTCGGCATGGCCGGCGTGCTCGATTCCGCGCGTTTCTCCTACTTCCTGTCCGAAAAGACCGGCGTGTCGATCGAGGACGTCCGCGCCTGGACGCTCGGCGGACATGGCGACGACATGGTGCCGATGGTGCGCTACTCCACCGTCGGCGGCCTGCCGCTGCCGGAATGCGTGAAGGCCGGCATGTTCTCGCAGGCGGACCTCGACGCCATGGTGGAGCGCACGCGCAAGGGCGGCGGCGAAATCGTCGCGCTGCTCGAGACCGGGTCCGCCTTCTATGCGCCGGCCGAAAGCGCCGTCGCGATGGCGGCGTCCTACCTCAAGGACAAGAAGCGCGTGCTGCCGGTCGCGGCCAACCTCACCGGCCAGTATGGCGTGTCGGACCTCTATGTCGGCGTACCGGTCGTCATCGGGTCTGGCGGGGTGGAGCGCGTCATCGAATTCCCGATGGACGCCGGCGAGAAGGCGATGTTCGAGAAGAGCTGCAACGCCGTGCGCGGCCTCCTCGCCGCCTGCAAGACCCTCGAGCCCGAACTGGCCTGATCGCGCTCGACGCGACTGGCGCGCCGCCGATCAGCCGTTAGACTGCCGCCTGGAGGATCCGCCTCCCGGAGAGGTTCATGACCGGCGTTCTCGTCGTCACTGGCGCATCACGGGGCATCGGCGCCGCGACGGCGAAACTCGCGGCGCGCAAGGGCTGGAGCGTCGTCGTCAACTATCTCGGCGACCAGGCCGCCGCGAACGCCGTCACGGCCGACATCATCGATTCAGGCGGGGCGGCCCTTTCGGTGAAGGGTGATGTCTCCGATCCCGCGGGCGTCGAAGCGATCTTCCGGGCCGCCGACTCCCTCGGGCCTCTCGCAGGCCTCGTCAACAACGCGGGCGTCGTTGACCAGCCGGCGCGCGTCGAAGACATGACCGCCGAGCGGCTCGCGCGCATGTTCGCGATCAACATCACGGGCTCGTTTCTCTGCGCTGGCGCCGCCATCCGCCGCATGTCGACCCGGCAAGGCGGTGCGGGCGGCGCGATCGTCAATGTCGCGTCCGCGGCCTCCAAACTCGGCTCACCGGGCCTCTTCGTCGACTACGCCGCGTCCAAGGGCGCGATCGACACCTTCACCATCGGCCTCGCGCTGGAAGTCGCCGCCGAGGGAATCCGTGTCAACGCCGTGCGGCCGGGCGTGATCGACACCGAGATCCATGCCTCCGGCGGCATGCCCGACCGCGCCCGGGACATCGCGGGCTCGACCCCGCTCGGCCGGGCGGGAACGGCGGACGAAGTTGCGCGGGCGGTCCTCTGGCTGCTTTCAGACGAGGCGTCCTACTCGACCGGCTCCTTCGTGACGGTGAGCGGCGGGCGCGCGCTGACGCCTTAGTTCAGGTTAGCTCGGGCCGAACGCGGCCGACCTCCATCGCTCTATCGGCGCCGCCCCCTTGAGCCCGAACGGCCAAGGCGTACACTGCTGCCTCCAAGCGAACTCGAACACGGGTTGTTGCCATGGCCGGCGGCATTTTCATTTCCTACCGGCGCGAAGACTCGGCGAGCGCGGCCGGACGCATCTTCGACCACCTCGTCGCACGCTTCGGACGTGACGTCGTGTTCATGGACGTGGACGGCATCGAACCCGGCGTCGACTTCTATGAGGAGCTCAACAATCGCGTCGGCGCCTGCGACGCGCTGATCGCGGTGATCGGACGGGATTGGGCGACCGTCGAGGACGCCAAGGGCCGCCGCAGGCTCGTCCAGGAGAGCGACTTCGTTCAGATCGAGGTCGCCGCCGCGCTTGATCGCAATGTGCGCGTGATCCCGGTTCTGGTGGACGGGGCGGACATGCCCGCTGCCGACGACCTTCCCGACCGGCTGAAGGCGCTCGTCCGCCGCAACGCCTTCGAGATCTCGCACGCCCGCTTCAGCGCCGAGATGCAGATTCTCTCCGACAGCCTCGCCCGCGTCATCGGCGAGGAGCCGCAGCCACTCGCTGGCCAACCGCCGCGACCCGCGGAGGCCGCGCGGGCCGCCGCCGGCCCATCGGCCGCGCGAACCGCCGCCATCATCGAAGCCGCCACCCCCTTCGCGGACGGCGAAACCATCTGCGTCAAGCCTCGCATCCCGCCCAACCGGGAGGTCAACGCCCGCAAGGCGGCGCAGGCCGCCGCGGAGGAGGCGTGCCTCGTCTTCGTCGATTTCACGGTCCTGAAGAACGGCCGCGATTCGATGATCATCACCGACCGGGCCCTGCGCGTGCATCACAGCCAGGCGACGCCGAAGATCGTGAACATCGATCTCGACACCCTGCGCGACGCCGAGATCACCCGAACAGGGTGGTGGAATCTCATGATCGGGCCCATCCCCGTCACCACCGCCGGAGGCCCGCCGATCGACGCCATGATCGCGCTTCTGTTGGCGATCCAGACCGCCGTGCGGGCCGCCTGACATGGACGCCGACGGCCCGGTCATCGAGACAGCGCGCCTGACGTTGCGACCGCCGCGTCAGGCGGATTTCGAAAGCTGGGCCGCCTTCATGGATGACGAGCCGGCGGCCCGGTATATCGGCGGTCGCCAGCCCGCTCCTGTCGCATGGCGCGGCCTCGCCACCATGGCCGGGTCATGGGCGCTCCTCGGGTTCGGCATGTTCTCTGTCATCGAGCGCGCATCGGGCCGCTGGGTCGGCCGCGTCGGGCCCTGGGCGCCGCATGGCTGGCCGGGGCTGGAAGTCGGCTGGGGCGTCATTCGCGAGGTCTGGGGCCGGGGCTATGCATTTGAAGCCGCTGTCGCCTCGATGGACTTCGCGGTCGATCACCTCGGCTGGAGTGACATCATCCACTCGATCGACCCCGCAAACACCGCGTCGCAGGCCCTCGCCGCCCGCCTTGGGTCAGCCAATCGGGGGCCGGGGCGGATGCCGCCGCCGTTCGAGGCCTCGCCAGTCGAACTCTGGGGCCAGACCGCCGATCAATGGCGCGAGGCCCGGGCGCGGCTCGCCGGGGCGAGCGCGATCATGCCAGGCCGCGCCTGATCTCACCCGATCTCACCTCCCTTCAAAGCCCCGTGACACCTGCGCGAGGCGGTTTCCGGCCGCCGCGGTCTCGTCTAGACCAAACCAGTCACCGATCGGGACATCGCTTCTTCGCGCCCGGTCCATCAGTCTGTCGTCCACGCACCGGAGACCCCCCATGAAACGCCTGTTGGCCGCCCTCGCCCTCGCCGCCCCCGCTGCTTTTGTCGGCGGCGCGATCCTCGCCGCCGCTCCGATCGCCGGCGCGGAAGACAAGATGGCCGACCTCGGGCTCGCGGTTGGCGCCAAGGCGCCCGCGATACAGGTCACGACCCAGGCGGGCGCACCCGCCACCCTCGCCGACATCACCGGAGAGAAGGGCGTCGTTCTCGCCTTCGTCCGGTCGGCCGACTGGTGCCCGTTCTGCAAGAAGCAGCTCGAGGAGCTGAATTCGATCTCGGCCGACCTCGAATCGCGCGGCTACAAGCTCGCCGCTCTGTCCTATGACAGCGTCGACACCCTCAAGGGTTTCGCCGACAAGAAGAGCCTCGCCTACACCCTCCTGTCGGATCCGGAGTCGAAAGCCATCGACGCCTTCGACGTCCGCAACAAGGACGCCAAGGGCAAGCGGTTCGAGGGCATCCCCCACCCGATCGTTTTCATCATCGGCGCGGACGGCGTCATCAAGGCGAAACTGTTCGAGGAGGATTACAAGGTGCGCCCGCAGCCTGCGGCCGTCCTGCTCGCGGTCGACGGACTCCGCGCCGCCGGCTGATCACCGCTCACGATCCATGTTTGACGAGGGGCGGGCCATCGGTCCGCCCCTTTTTCTTGCCAAGGCGGACGCGGCGGAAAGGCGGCCTTAACCATGAATCAGCGCTTCTGCGGGCGTCCACCTCCCCGGGGAGCCTGACGCTCCGGATGCGGCGGCGACTGGTCATCATGGAGCGCCTCCCCCTTGCCCACCTCCGCGCGCCTTGGCCGCACCGCCATGTCGGCGGGCTGCATCTGCCTGCTCCTTCTGTCCGCCTGCGCGAGGGGGGTGGAGCACGACGTCAGGTTTCTCGACGGCTGCTGGGCGATGCGCGACTTCGAAGGCGGCCCGCCCAAGGCCCTGCTCCAGCTGAAGTCGAACGGGTCCGCCGACACGTTCGAGGGGCTGCTCCAGACTTTCGACGTCTCCGTGAAACAGCCGCCGCTTGTCTTCGCGTTTGACCGCAAGGGTCGGCGGGCGGATCTAAAGCCATGGGGCGACGGCGACGCAGGGGGCGCGCTCCAGACCTACACCGCCGACCTGCTCCCAGACACCGCCCTCAACGCCCTTCGGCCGGGCGAGCTGGCGGCCGCATTCGACGGCGGCGACGCCGGTTGGATCATCGCCGCGGGCACCGGCGAACAGCTCGTCATCTATCGGCTGAAGCCCGACGAACGGATGGATGACACCCTCTTCTTCGGCGACCGCGAACGGTGCACGTGAACGTGCGTCCGGCGCGGCTTGCAGGTGCAAAGCCTGCTGCGCAATAAGGGCGCATGACAGAACACCCCCGCACGCTCTACGACCGCATCTGGGACGCCCATGTGGTGCACGAGGACCCCGCATCCGGCGAGGCCCTGCTCTATATCGACCTCCATCTAATCCATGAGGTCACCACCCCGCAGGCCTTCGCGGGCCTCGAAGCCGCCGGACGCCGCGTCCGCCGGCCGGACCTGACGCTCGCCGTCGCCGACCACAACACGCCTACGGAGAACCAGTCGCTGGGGCTCGCCGGCGTCACCGACCCCGAGGCCCGCGAACAGCTCGAAACCCTGACCCGCAACGTCGCCCGGCACGGCATCGAATTCCTGCCCATGGGCGATCCGCGCAACGGCATCGTTCATGTCGTCGGCCCGGAACAGGGGCGCAGCCAGCCCGGCTTCACCATCGTCTGCGGCGACAGCCACACCTCCACCCACGGCGCGTTCGGCGCGCTCGCGCACGGGATCGGCACCTCCGAGGTCGAACACGTCCTCGCCACCCAGACGCTGCGCGCCCGCAAGATGAAGAACATGGCGGTCCGGGTGGAAGGGTCCTTCCCTCAGGGCGTGGGCGCGAAAGACCTCGCGCTCCATCTGATCGCCCGCATCGGCGTCAATGGCGGGGCGGGCTCCGTCATCGAATACATGGGCTCGACCATCCGGGCCATGTCGATGGAGCAGCGCATGACGCTGTGCAACCTCTCCATCGAGGGCGGCGCGCGGGCGGGCCTCATCGCGCCGGACGAGACCACCTTCGCCTGGCTGCGCGGGCGGCCATCTGCGCCCAAGGCCGCCCGGTGGGAGACCGCGCTCGCCCACTGGCGGACCTTGAAATCCGACCCCCACGCCCACTGGGACCGGATCATCGAGATCGACGCCGCAACCGTCCCGCCCACCGTCACCTGGGGGACGAGCCCGGAACAGGCGATCGCCCTCGCCGACCGCGTTCCGAGGCCCGACGACATCGCCGACGCCGGCAAGCGAGAGGCGGCCATTCGCGCGCTCGCCTATATGGGCCTCGAGCCCGGCCAGTCGATCGCCGGCACACCGATCGACCGCGTGTTCATCGGCTCATGCACCAATTCCCGCATCGAGGACCTCCGCGCCGCCGCGGCGGTGGTTCGGGGACGAAAGGTCGCGGCCGGCGTCCGTGCGATGGTGGTGCCGGGTTCGGGCCTCGTCCGGGCGCAGGCCGAAGCCGAGGGGCTCGATCAGACCCTCATCGCTGCGGGCTTCGAATGGCGCGAGCCCGGCTGCTCCATGTGCCTTGGCATGAACCCGGACATCCTGAGCCCCGGAGAGCGCTGCGCCTCGACCTCTAACCGCAATTTCGAGGGCCGGCAGGGTCGCGGCGGCCGCACCCACCTCATGAGCCCCGCGCTCGCCGCCGCGAGCGCCGTCGCGGGATGCATCGCCTCTCCGGCTGACCTCTAGTCTCACCCGGCCCGGTCGCGATCCGATCGCATCGCGGGGTTCTGGACTTCGCCGACGTTTGGGCCGAACGTTCCGGCCTGGATCTTCAGATCAGGAGTGAGATTGATGCGTCACACCGCGATGTCCGCAAGAGTAACCGCCGCCTTGTTCGCTTCGGCGCTCCTCGCCGCCTGCGCCGCCGGTGCACCGACGCCGGAACCCCCGCCCGCTCCCCCGGCCGCACCCGTCGCGTCGACCCCGCCCGCCGCTCCCGCTCCGACCGCTGGCGCCACCGACTACGCGAACGCGGCCAACTGGCTCTGCCTGCCCGGCAAGGCGAACGACGCCTGTTCGGTCGATCTCACCGCGACCGTCGTCAACGCGGACGGCTCAACCGCGCGCGAACCATTCGCCGCCGATCCCAACGCGCCGATCGACTGCTTCTACGTCTATCCCACGGTGTCGCTCGATCCGTATTCGATCAGCGACCTCAACGCCGGACCCGAAGAGCTGAGCGTGATCAGGTCGCAATTCGCCCGCTTCGGCTCGAAATGTCGACTCTACGCTCCGCTTTACCGCCAGATCACGCTCGCCCAGCTTCGCGCCGGCATGGGCGGCGCAGCGCCTCCCCAGCGGGGCGGACGCGAGGAGGCCAACGCCGACATCGATGCGGCGTGGGAGCACTACCTCAAGCACTACAACAATGGTCGCGGCGTCATCCTCATCGGCCACAGCCAGGGCGCGGGTCAAATCACCCGCCTGATCCAGCAGCATATCGAGGGCAAGCCCGTCGCTGACCGCATGATCTCCGCGATGGTGATTGGCTGGACGCTCCAGTCTGGCCCGTCCGGAACCCTGAAATCGACCCCGGTCTGCACCTCCGACCGGGATGTCGGCTGCCTCGTGAATTACGTCTCTTTCCGCGACACCGTTCCGCCGGCCCCCACCGCGCGCTTCGGGCGTGACGGCGACGGTCCGGCGATCTGCACGGCTCCGTCCAAACTCATCGGCGACACGGCCGGTCCGCGCTCCTACTTCACAACGGGAACAGCGACCTGGGTGAAGGGCAAGACGATCGACACCCCCTTCGTCCGCACCCCGGGCCTTGTCACCACGCGTTGCGTCGCGAAGGACGGCTTCCACTATCTCGAGGTCAAGGTGAACGCGGTCCCGGCCGACCCGAGGGCCGACGACATGGGCGGCGACATCATGGCGAACGGCAAGCCCGACGCGGGGTGGGGCCTCCACCTCATCGACATGAACCTTGAGATGGGAGATCTCGTCGAACTCGCCGGCCGTCAGGGCGCGGCGTGGTCATCCCGGCAGAAGTGACACACCGGTCGAGGCGGCGCGCTCCTCTTGCGCCGCCTCAGTCCGGCTTGCTGATCTTGAGTTCGACCTTGCCGACGCCGAACCCCCAGTAGCCGACGGTCGCCCGGTTCAGGACCACGCCGTCGACGGTCTTCACCATCACATCGCGAAATCGCAGCTTCATGCCCGGCTCGCCCTTCTCGTTGGGCAGGCGGATGTCATACTCCAGCCGGAAGGCGAGCCCGTCGCGCCAGCCGCGAGCCTCGCCCACCACGTCCTCGCGGATCCCGGTGTATTCGCCGTCGGGAAGGATGGTGAGCACCCAGGTCTTCTCGTCCTTCTCCCCATCATCGTATTCGAACTTTTCATTCAGGGTGAAACGGTCGCCGTCCCGCTCCCCCGTCAGATAGGCGGTGAACGCCCGGTTCGTGCCATTGATCGCGGTGAATTCGCCGCGCGCGACGGTCGTCCCAAGCAGGTCCTGCTCGATGATGAACGGGCTCGGACCCGTCTCCGCCGGCAGTTTCGGCGGCCCGGCGCAGGCGACCAGAAGCACAGGGGCCATCAGTGCGATTCTCGTCATGGCGAGAGACCTCATGCGGTGAACCATGGGGCCTCTACGCTGGACGGCGTCAGGTGGACCGCAACCGCCGCAAAGGGCGGCGCGCCGGATCACACCCCGTGCAGCGCCACTTCCAGATAGATCGCGATGAAATGACAGGTCGCCGCGGCCACTACGAAGGCGTGCCAGATCGCCGAGTTGAAGGGCAGGCGCTTGTTGACGTGGAACACGACGCCGACCGTGTAGAGCGCTCCGCCGGCCGCAAGCAGCGCCAGGCCGGTCGGCGACAGCGTGTGGATCAGCCGGTCGACGACGGTCAGCGCCGCCCAGCCGAGCGTGAGATAAAGCGCAATATAGACGCGCGGCGCATTCCAGCGCGCAAGCAGGTTGAGCGCGACCCCGGCAAGCGCGGCTGTCCAGACCACGCCGAGCACCGTCCATGCAAACGGCCCGTCGAGCCGCCCCAGCATCAAGGGCGTGTAGGACCCGGCGATCATGATGAAGATGGCCGAGAGGTCGAGCCGCTGGAGGAAGGTGCACAGAGCGCGATTGGTGTTGGCGTTATAGAGCGTCGAGCAGCCAAGCATCGTCAGGAGGCCGATCGCATAGATCAGCAGCGCCGCCGTCAGCTTCACGCTGCCGCTCTCCGCCGCCGTCGAAACCAGAACCACGGTGCCCGCGACCGCGAGCACAAGACCCACAATGTGGACGACGACGTCGGCGATCCATTCAGCGCGGTGATCCTGCGGGTACCAACGATCAACATTCGTCGTCGCCACAGCCGTGATCGCCTGCCCGCTCATCGCCTGATACCTTTCGTCGTCCCGCTTCGGGTCACCTGTACTGCCAAGGGAGTGTCGCCCTTGTCTCATGCGAACATCGCGCCATCGGCGGCGGGCGAGATTGGGGCGGAAACCGGCCCAATCCCGGCGGGGCGTTGACGATTGCGCGACGAGGCGCTCACCAACGCGCGATTGAACCCTCCTGTTGCATTTAAGTCGCCGTTTCTGAACGATTTTTCATGTTTCTCCACAGGCCGGACGGCGCCTCGCGAACCGCTCCGGCGGCGCCTTTCGCCCGGTCCACGCACGCCGCTGTTGACGCACATCGATCGCGCGACCAAGGCTCACCTCACCGCCCCGATCCCGCGTGGACCGGTTCCCTCCGGATGACCTCGCGCGACGCGCAAGAAGCCCTTGTTGAAGTGATCCATGCCCGACCTGCCGCTCGAACACCCATCCGATCCCCCGACCGAACCGCCGCCCCCGATCCTGCTTCCCGAATGGCGACCGCGCCCGACGCCGGGAGAGCGGACGCTCATTGGCCGCTGCGCCCGACTTGAGCCCCTCGACTGGCGAGTCCAAGGCGCCGGGCTGTTCGACGCCGTCGGCGGCGAGCACGCCGCGCATCTCTGGCGCTACATTCCATCAGGGCCGTTTCCGGCCGCCGGCGACCTGCGTGGCTTCTTCGAGCACGCCCGGACAGAGGAGAACTGGCGACCCCTCGCGATCCTGTCCGCTTCGGACGACCGGGTCCTCGGCTCGGCGAGCTTCATGCGCATTCGCGAGGCGCACGGCTCGGCCGAGGTGGGCTGCGTCGTGTTCGGCGCGGAGCTGAAACGCTCAACCATCGCCACCGAAGCCATCGCCCTGATGGCCGCCCACCTGTTCGACGAGCTCGGATACCGCCGCTTCGAATGGAAGTGCAACAACGCCAATCTCGCCTCGCGCCGCGCGGCCGAGCGGCTTGGCTTCCGCTTTGAGGGGGTGTTCCGCAACGACATGGTGGTGAAGGGCGAGAGCCGCGACACCGCCTGGTACGCCATGACTGACACGGACTGGCCGGCGATCCGGTCGGCCTTCGAGGCCTGGCTCCACCCGGGCAATTTCGATGCGCACGGCCGCCAGAAGGAACGCCTCGCCTCGCTCCGGCCCGAGCCGCGGACCTGACCGCGGATCAGCAGCCCGTCGCGGGCGCCGCGAGGCGGGCGTAGCGGCGCGCGAGCCAGCCATTGTGCCCCGGCTCCCAGGTGCTCGGCGCCTGGAGGTCCGACAGTCCGGACGCGGTGGCCGCCCACACGCCGAAATGCAGCGCCGCATCATCCCCGGTGAGATTGGCCGGCCGGCTGCGCGTCGAATAGGTGTCGTGCCGCGTCAGCGCGAGGCAGCGCGCGCCTTCGGCCGCGGCTTCCGCCGCCAGCGCCGCATGGATGTGGTCTGAATGCTCCGGAGCGTTGAACGCGGCGTCCTTCTCGGTGACATGCAGATGCACCGCCTCGCCCGACCGCCGTTCGGCGGCGAACACGGCGGCGACCGCGCCGACGAGGTCATCCCAGCCCCGATAGACCTCCGATCCGTCCACCGCGCGAAGCTCGCTCACCGCGCCGTCGCGCAGACGCTGGAGCGACTGAAACCCTGTCGACTCATAGCCCGACCCCCGCCCCGGACCGTTGCCGTCCGGCAGGCGCAGGAAATAGACGACCGCGTTGTGATAGCTGAAGCGCTCCATGCGCTTGCCGCCCCGCACCACCCATTCGCGCGACATTCTGGCGCCCGCGCCGGCGTCCGGGTTTGCGGCGTTGTAGAGAAAGCGCACAGCCCTGAGCGCGCCCTCCTCGCGCGCACGATAATAGGGCGTCGCGGACGGTCCCCCGGCGCCCTCCCCGGCGCCCTCCCCGGCGTCCCCGGCGGTGAGATGCACAAACACCGCCCGCGCCTCGGGCGCGGCGATCGCCCGGCCCGCATCCGGCATCATGAAGAGCTGCCAGTCATCCTGATGCGCCACGACAAAGAGATTGAGTCCTGCCGGCCGCGCGATGTCCTTCAGCGCTTCCGCGGGCGCCCGAGCGGGCCCTGCAACGCATCCCGCCGCGAGCAGCGCGCCCACGCCGAGCAGCCACCGCATCAACCACCGCCGACCGCCGTGTCTCGCCATCCGTCCCTCCCGCCCGGCGCCACCCGCGCCGTCCTCGCTCCGGCTTACCACCACCGGAACCTGCCGCGAAGACAGACGCTCCAAGCCGCCCGACCAACGTGATTTTGATCGCTGACGACACTGTGCGTTAATGCGTTTTTGCTCCGTATCCGTACATGATCACGTCGCTCGACCATCTCGTGCTCGTCTGCCCGAACATTGACGAGGGCGAGCTTGCCTATGCGCGCATCCTCGGCCGCGAGCCAGACTGGCGGGCGTTCGATTCCGGCTCCGCCGTCTCCGTCTTCCAGCTTGAGAACACCGCGCTCGAACTCATGGCCCCGAGCGGCCCCGGCCCGGTCGGGCGCCGGCTTCGCGACGTGCTGGACACAACCGGACCGGGCGTGAAGTCCGTCGTGTTCGGCTGCGCGGACCTCGACGCCGCCGTTCACCGCTTCTCCCGCCGCGCCCTCAATCCATCCGAGCCGCAGTCCGGCGAGAGCATCGACTCCTCGCGCGGCGAGGTCCGGTCCTGGCGGCGGGCGAGGTTCGACGAGGCGGCGACCCATGGCGTGCGCATGTTCCTGCTCCAGAGATCGCAGACGGACCCGCTGGTCTCCCACCCCGCCGGACCGCAGGGGGTGGACGCGCTCGACCACATCGTCATCAACACCCACAACCCCGAACGCGCGGTCGCGCTCTATGGCGGGCGGCTCGGCCTGCCGCTCGCGCTCGACCGTTCGAACCCCGCCTGGGACGCCCGGCTGATGTTCTTCCAGCTCGCCGGCGTCACGGTCGAGATCGCCTACAAGATCTCCACGGGCGTCAGCGACCAGCCGGACCGGATATGGGGCCTCGCCTGGCGCACGGACGACATCGAGGCGACGCACGCCCGTCTCGACGCGCAGGGCGTGAGCGTCTCGGAGCTGCGCCCCGGCCGCCGTCCCGGAACGCGCGTGTTCACAATCCGCGACGGAACCCTTGGCGTTCCGACGCTGATGCTGTCCAAGTAGCAGCTCCGTTCCGCCGTTCCGGAGCCCTGACCATGAAACCTTTCGTCCGCCTGTCGGGCGGCGCCGCGCCGCTACCGATGGCGAATGTCGACACCGACATGATCATCCCGAAGCAGTTCCTGAAGACAGTGAGCCGCGAGGGGCTCGCCAAGGGTCTGTTTCACGAGCTGAAGACGAAGCCCGACGGAGCGCCCGACCCGGACTTCGTGCTCAACCGGCCGGAACACGCCAATGCCCGCATCCTCATCGCGCGGGAGAATTTCGGCTGCGGGTCCTCGCGGGAGCATGCGCCCTGGGCGCTGATCGATCAGGGGCTGACCTGCGTCATCGCACCGTCCTTCGCCGATATTTTCTACAACAACTGTTTCAAGAACGGACTCCTGCCCGTCGTCCTGCCCGCTCCCGTCGTTGAGGACCTGATGCAGCAGGCGGGCGGCCCCAATCATGTCTTCACCATCGATCTGGAACGCCAGCAGGTGACCGCGCCCGACGGATCGTCCCACAGCTTCGAGATCGACCCCGGCCGCAAGGCGTCGCTCCTTGCGGGCCTGGACGAGATCGGCGAGACGCTTACCCATGAGAGCGACATCGCCGCGTTCGAACGCCAACGCGCGCTCTCCCGACCCTGGCTCGCCTGACGCTGGCTCGCCTGACCCTTGCCGGCTTAAGGCTGGTCTTCACCCCTGGAGTCGTCCGCAATGATCCGCTTCACCCCTGTCTCTCGCCGAACCGTGGGACGGCTCTGCGCATCCTTCGCCCTTACCGCCGCCCTGCTCGCCTGCTCGCCCGCGGAGACCACCTCGCAAGAGCAGACGCCGCCGACCGAGGCCGAACGGATCGAACGCGCGCGCGCCGCCCACGAGCAAAGTCTCGTGCTTGACGCCCATGCCGACGTCGTCTTGCCGTCGACCGCCGCCAACTTTCTCAGCGCCGACGGAACATCAAGGGTCGCCCCCGCCAAGCTGAAGGCCGGCGGCGTCGGCGCTGTGGTCATGGCGATCGCCGTCGGGCCCGGCCCCCGGACCCCGGAGGGCGACGCCGAAGCCCGCGCCGAGGCGGACGAGAAGCTCGCGGCCATTCGCACGCTGGCCGCCGAACACCCTGACGAGGTGGCGATTGCAACCTCCGCCGACGAGATCGAGGCGGTCCGCGAAAGCGGCAAGACCGCGTTGATCCTGGGCTTCCAGAACGCACGGGCGCTTCAGGGCGACGTCGCCAGTCTCGACGCATTCTATGAGGCCGGCGTCAGGGTGTTCGCGCTGAACCACCTCGCGCACAATGATTTTTCCGACTCGTCACGGCCTTTCCACGATCCGGCGACCGGGCTCTACGAACCGGACTCGCCTGAAGGCCTGTCCGTGCTCGGCCTTGCGGCGGTCGACCGGATCAACGCGCTTGGCGGCGTCGTCGATGTGTCCCAGGCGTCGAAGGCCTCGACGCTCGCGACGATCGCCCGCTCGAAGACGCCGGTCATCGCCAGCCATTCGAACGTGCGCGCGATCTCGGACGCGACGCGAAACCTGTCCGATGAGGAGATTGACCGCATCGGCGAGACCGGCGGCGTCATCCACGTGGCGCCGTTCGCGGCCTACCTGATCAATTTCTCGACCCCCGAGAAGCTCGACGCCATCGCGAAGGCGCGCAGCGCGGCGGGCCTCCCCGCCGCCTACTCCTACCCTTACGAACTCTATTGGGAGCTGCCGGACCCCGCGGCGCGCGAAACCTTCACCACCGCCATCCGGGAAGCGCTCGGCCCCGCCACGGTCGACCTCATGATCGACCACATCGACTACATCGTGAAGCGCATCGGCGTCGACCATGTCGGGATCGGAACCGACTTCAATCACGGCAGCGGCATCGACGGCTACCAGGACGCAAGCGAGTCCCTCGCCGTCACCATCGGGCTCGTCCGCCGCGGCTATTCGCAAGACGACATCCGAAAAATCTGGGGCGGCAATTTCCTCCGCGTGCTGCGCGCCGCCGAGCGCGCCAAGGCCCCCTCGCCGCCTTGACAGCCGAGACGCCGCCCCGTTCGGAAGCCCGTTCGCAGCCCCTTCCGATTCACCTTGTGACCTCCGCCTTGCAAGGCCAAGATAAGCTCCGCACCGGGGGGAGATGACGTTGCGCCTGAGCTGGAACGAGATGCGCGCCCGCGCGGCGGAATTCGCCCGGGAGTGGCGCGACGCCGCCTATGAGAAGGGCGAGACGCAGAGCTTCTACAACGACTTCTTCGCGATCTTCGGCGTCAAGCGCCGCTCCGTCGCCAACTACGAAACCCGCGTCAGGCGCTTGAACGACACCGCCGGCTTCATCGACCTCTTCATGCCCAAGGTCCTTCTGGTCGAGCAGAAGAGCGCCGGGCGCGACCTTGCGAGAGCCCACATTCAGGCCGAGGAGTATTTCCTCGCCATCCCGGAACCCCAACGCCCGCGCTATATTCTCGCCAGCGATTTTCAGACCTTCGATCTCAGGGACCTCGACACTGGCGAAACGATCACCTTTCCACTCGCCGATCTTCCGCGACACATCGACAAGTTCGGCTTCGTCCTTGGCGCCAAGCGCCACTCCTTCAAGGATCAGGACCCCGTCAACATCAAGGCCGCCGAACTGGTCGGCAGGCTGCATGATGAGCTGGAGGCGTCCGGCTTCACGGGCCACGATCTTGAACGCTTCCTCGTGCGCATCGTGTTCTGCCTGTTCGCGGACGACACCGGCGTCTTCGAGCCGCGCAACCTGTTCCTCGATTTCATCGAGCAGCGCACCGCCGAGGATGGCGGCGATCTCGGCGGCAAGCTTGCGGAGCTTTTCCAGACGCTCAACACCCCGGAGGATGCGCGCTTCCGCAACCTCGACGAGGACCTCGCCGCCTTCCCCTATGTCAATGGCGAGCTGTTTTCCGGCGTCACCCGTATCCCGCACTTCAACAGCGACATGCGCGCCGCGTTGATCGACGCCGCCCTCTTCGACTGGTCGCCGATCTCCCCGGCGATATTCGGATCGCTCTTCCAGTCGGTGATGGACGCGAGGGAGCGACGCGCGGTCGGCGCGCACTACACGACCGAGAAGAACATCCTCAAGGTCATCGGCCCGCTGTTCATGGATGACCTGCGGGCGGAGTTCGACCATGCCTGCGGCCTCAAGCGCGGACGTACCCAGGTGCTCGAGGCGATCCATCTGAAACTCGCGTCCTTGCGCATCTTCGATCCCGCCTGCGGCTGCGGAAACTTCCTGATCATCGCCTATCGCGAGTTGCGCCGTCTCGAGATCGACCTCCTGAAACAGCTGCGCGCCGGGGACCAGTTGGAGCTGGACGCCGCGCGTCTGTCGCGCATCGATGTTGATCGGTTCTATGGAGTCGAGCTTGGCGAGTTCCCCGCCGAGATCGCGCGTGCCGCGATGTGGATGATGGACCACATCATGAACAATGAGCTCAGCCTCGCCTTCGGTCATAACTACGCCCGCATTCCCCTGCGCGCGGCGCCGCACATCCGCCACGCCGACGCTCTGGAGCTTGACTGGGAGGCCGTCCTGCCGCCCGAGGATTGCAGCTACATTCTCGGCAACCCGCCCTTCATCGGCGCGAAATTCCAGACCCCCGCCCAGCGCGAGCAGGTGCGGAGGATTGCGGGGCTTGGCGGCTCGGGAGGCACGCTCGACTATGTGACCGCATGGGTCCTGAAGGCGGGCGCTTATGTGAACCGCACGGAAAAGCCGATCCGCATCGGCTTCGTCGCCACCAACTCCATCACCCAGGGGGAACAGGTCGCCCAGCTATGGCCGCTCGTGTTCGAGCGCTGCAGGCTGGAGATCGCCTTTGCTCACCGCACCTTCGCATGGGGGTCGGACGCGCGCGGCAAGGCGCACGTGCATGTCGTGATCATCGGGCTTGCCAAGCACGATGACGAGCCGGAGGCGAAGCGCCTCTTCTCCTATCCCGACATCAATGGCGAGCCCGAGGAGACCCGCTGCCCGGCGCTGAGTCCCTATCTTGTGAACGCGGGCGGGCTCGCGGATCGGCATCTTGTGGTGGAGGAAACCTCACGGGCGCTGAACGGATTGCCACGACTCCTCAGTGGGTCCCAACCGATCGACGCCGGCAACTACATTTTCGACGAACCGGCTCGAGCGGAGTTCTTGCGGTCGGAGCCGGGCGCTGAACGATTCATGCGTCCTTATGTTGGCGCGGAGGAATACATCAACGGGCGGCGGCGCTGGATTCTGGCCCTGCAAAATGCGTCGCCACAGGAGATCCGCGAACTTCCTCGCGTAGTGGAACGGATGCAAGCGGTCAGAGCCTTTCGGCGCCTGAGTCAAAGATCAAGCACGCTCGCAATCGCCGATTCTCCCGCGAAGTATAATGTCGAGGTGATCCCCACCGCACCATTCTTGGTCATACCGGAGGTCAGCTCCGAACGCCGCGACTACGCCCCCATCGGCTGGCTCGCGCCGCCGGTTGTTCCTAGCAATCTCGTGCGTATCGTTGAGAACGCTACTCTGCCCATGTTCGCGGTGTTGACCTCCGCCATGCACATGAGCTGGCTGCGTCACGTCGGCGGCCGACTGAAGAGCGACTACCGCTACGCTATCGGTCTCGTCTACAACACCTTCCCGATGCCGCCGCTCGACGCGAAGGCCGAAGCCGCGCTCTCCGCCACCGGGCAAGCGATCCTCGATGCGCGCGCTGCGCATCCCGGCGCCACGCTCGCGGACTTGTACGATCCCGACACCATGCCCGCTGACCTGCGCGCCGCCCACCGCGCCAACGATCGCGCCGTGGACCGGCTCTATCGCGCCAGGCGCTTCGAAAGCGAGCGCGAGCGCGTCGAACACCTCTTCGCCCTCTACGAGGCGATGCGCGCCCGCGCGCTGGTCGATTGATGTCACCCCCTCGCCGCCTTGACAGCCCGCCCCGCGCGGGAGAGCACTCGCCCCTCGCCCCGATGAGCAGACCCCATGCGCCAGACAAGACGCGTCCCCCGCCCGCTGTGGCCCGTCGCCGCCCTCGCCCTCGGGCTCGCCGCCTGCAGCGAGCCCGAGGCGATCGACTACGCCGCCATGGAGGGCGGTGAACTTCAGGGCCGCGCCGAGGCCGGCGACGAGCAAGCCGCCGAGGAGCTTCAGAGCCGGCTCGACGAGGCCGCCGCCGCCGACGCCGAGCTTGCCCAGGCCGAGACCGACGCCGCTGACCCCGAAGGCGCCTTCACCACCGCCCTCGCCGCCCGTGACGAGCCCCGCCTCCGGGCGCTCGCCGACGCCGGGAACCCTTGGGCCATGTTCCACATCGCCCTCCCCCTCACCCGATCGGCCGACCCGGCCGAGCAGGAACGCGGTCGGATGCTCGCCGGAAAATCCGCCGAATCCGGTCTTCCCGAGGCCCAGTTGTGGATAGGCCGGGCGATATCCTCAGGTCTGGCCGGTTTCCCGGCCGACCCCGTCAGGGGGATGAGATGGATCGAGCAGGCGGCCGAGGCCGGCTCCCCGGAGGCCATGTTCTCCGCCGCGCAACTCTATGAATCCGGGCCGATTTCTGATCCCGATCGCGCCCGGCTATGGTATAAGCGGGCGGCGGATGCGGGCGTACCCGCTGCTGGACAGGCGCTCGACCGACTCAACGCGCTCTGACCCGCCTCGAACCCCGCCCGAACACGCCTCAAACATCACTCCAGACTCCGGAAGGCCCCCTCATGCAGACGCTGCTTCTCCTGCCAGGTGACGGCGTCGGACCGGAGGTGATCGCCGAGGCGCGGCGGGTGGCCGAGCGCGTCGCCCCCGATCTCGGCCTCGAACTCGGGCTCCTTGGCGGGGCCAGCATCGACGCCCACGGCGAGCCGCTCACCGCCGCCACGCTCGCGCGCGCACGGGCCTCGAACGCCATCCTCATGGGCGCCGTCGGCGGCCCCAAATGGGAAGGAATCTCCAGGAATCTCAGGCCCGAAGCCGGTCTTCTCGGGCTCCGCAAGGGGCTCGACGTCTACGCGAATCTGCGCCCGGCCGTGTGCTTCCCCGCCCTCGCCGACGCCTCCGCCCTGAAGCGCGACCTGGTGGAGGGGCTCGACATCATGATCGTGCGCGAGCTCACCTCGGGCGTCTATTTTGGCGAGCCAAGGGGGATCGAGACACTCGCCGACGGGACCCGCCGCGGCCTCGACAGCCAAGTCTACACCAGCACCGAGATCCGCCGCGTGGCCCGTGTGGCGTTTGAGCTCGCCCGCAGTCGGCCTCGAAAAAACACTGCATATTCAGGAGTCTTGTCATGCGACAAGGCGAATGTGATGGAAACGGGCGTGCTCTGGCGCGAGGAGGTGACGCGGCTCCACGCCGAGCAGTTCAGCGACGTGCCGCTCGCCCACATGTACGCCGACGCCTGCGCCATGCACCTCGTGCGCGCGCCCCGCACCCTCAATGTGATCCTCGCCGACAACCTCTTCGGCGACATCCTTTCTGATGAGGCGGCCATGCTCACGGGCTCGATCGGGATGCTGCCGTCGGCTGCCCTCGGCGACCCCGGGACGCCAGGCCTTTACGAGCCGGTGCACGGCTCCGCGCCGGACATCGCCGGCCAGGGCGTCGCCAACCCCTGCGCGGCGATCCTCTCGCTCGAAATGGCGCTGCGCTGGAGCCTCGACCGCGCCCCGGCCGCCGACCGCGTGCGGCAGGCGGTCGAGCGGGCGCTCGCGTCCGGGGCCGCGACCCGCGACATCGGCGGCGCGCTGTCGACCCGCCAGATGGGCGATGCGGTCCTGAAGGCGCTCGATCAGCTATAGTCGCTGATGCGAACGAACTTGTCGTCGCGCCGCTCAAACACCGTCACGCCGCGGATGGAGACTGTGTCTCCCTCCCTCACATCGTGTGCAAGCTCAGCGGTCGCGACGCCCGAGAACATGGTCTCTGCGGCCGCGCGGTCGGCCTCGCTGATGAGAGAAATGATCTTGTGGGAGCGGCCGCGGAAGGCCCGTGTCGTGGCGATCAGAATGTCGCGCATGTCGTCCTTGCCGTCGATCCGCATCTCGCCGCCGAGGCTCGCCACGGTTTCAAAAACCACGTCGTCGTGACAAAGAGCCAGCATCCCCTCCACGTCGCCGGAGTTGTATCGATCGACATATTTGCGAACGAGCGTCGATATCTCTGACATTGCGGAACTCTGCGGAGGATGTGTGACATAGGTGACCGGAAGCCCTTTCCGGCGCGGGACTCAACGCGATAGCGGTTGCGTATTACGTAAGTGATCGGCTTCCAAGCCGGAAAACGGACCCAATTGACGCGCGGGGCCCCGGCGAAGGTCGCAGGGGCGTGAAAGGACCAATGATGTCGACGAAGCTCGCCGTGCTTGGCGCCGGCTCCCAACTCGGGCGCGAGGTCCTTTCCTGTCTCGAAGAGCGGGACTTTCCCGTTGAGGACGTGATCGCGGTCGCGAGCCGAAAGGACATCGGCGCGGAAGTGAGCTATGGCGACCGCACCCTCAAGATGCGCGACGTCGAGGGCGTCGACTGGTCCAGAATCTCGATCTGCCTTGCAACCGGCGGCATGGAGCTGTCGCGCAAGTGGGTGCGCCCGATAGCCGAGGCGGGGGCGCTTGTCATCGACTCGTCCAGCGCCTTTCGCCGCGACCCGACCGTCCCGCTCATCGTCGCGGATGTGAATGCCAGCGTGCTCGCCGCCGGCCCAACAGGCCGGATCATCGCGATTCCCGGCCCCGTCGCGGCGCAACTCGCGATTGCGCTCAAGCCGATCCATGACGCCGCCGGAATCGAGCGCGCCGTCATCGCGACCTACCAATCCGTGTCAAGCGGAGGCCGCGAGGCGATGGATGAGCTCTGGGTTCAGACCAAGGGCGTCTACGTGAACCAGGCTCCCGAACCACGAGTGTTCGCCAAGCAGATCGCCTTCAATGTCATACCGCAGATCGGCGACGTCCGGCCCGATGGCGCCACCGACGAAGAGGCCTCGATCGTTTTCGAGCTTCAGAAGGTGCTGGACCCCGACATTCTCGCGGTCGCGACGTGCGTGCAGACACCGGTCTTCGTCGGACATGGCGCGGCGGTTCATCTGGAGCTTGCGTCGCACCTTCCGGCGGGAGACGCCCGCGCCCTCCTTCGGGAGTCGCCCGGACTCATGGTGGTCGACAAGCACAACGAGGAAGGCGTGGTGACGCCCGTCGAGACGGTCGGCGAGTGGGCGGTGTTCATTTCCCGCATCCGCGCGGACACCTCGGTCGATCACGGCCTGTCGCTCTGGGTGGTCGCGGACGCCCTGCGCAAGGGCTCGGCGCTCAACCTCGTCATGACGGCAGAAATCGCCCTGTCACGCGGGCTCCTGGCGCGCTGAACCTGCAATTTGTGATCGAGACCTCGAAAAAAAGCCCCGCGTCCGGAGACGCCGGAGGCGGGGCGAAGGTCCATGCCAAGCGTCGAAAGACGAACACTTGAGGATCAGTCAGCAACTCCCGTGCCACGGGAGGCGAGGCCTCACCCCACTCGCATCAGAGCGACGCATAGAGCGCATCGATCAGCCGGTCCCTCCGCGCATCACGCAACAGATCAGAGCCCTGCCGATTCATCACATAGGCAGCCGCGAGCCCCAGATCAGGATCGGCGAAGGCGCCTGACCCACCCCAACCGGAGTGCCAAAGCGTCTCCGGATTGGGACCATAGATGGTGTTTGTGTTGACCATGACGCCTGCGGCGAATGTAACCGTCTCGGGCAAGACGCGTTCGGGCCCGCTCACCCGCAGCCGAACGAACGCGTCCCAGGCGTCGCGGCTGACGACGGTGACCCCGTCAAGACGCCCCTTTTGCGCTATGGCGGAAAACAGCTTTGCGGTCGAGCGGGCGGTGCCATGGCCATTTGCCGACGGGATCTCCGCCTCCCGCCAGGCGGCGCCGCCGCGCGTCGGCGCCGACCAGGGTTCGAGGAAAGCCGCCCGTATCGCAGCGTTCATGGCGCCGAACCGGGGAGCCTGGGTTGGCTTCTGAAGCTCTGCGCATCGCGCATGCTCCCGCGCCGGGGTGCCGATGTGGAAATCGATCCCGAGCGGACCGCAAATCTCCTCGCGTAGGATGGTCCCGAGCGTGCGATCGGACGCTCGACGCACCAGTTCGCCTGCGATGTAGCCATGGGTCAGCGGGTGATAGCCCGAGCCCTCGCCCCGCGGCCACATCGGCGCGAGATGCGCGAGGGCCACGGCGAGCGCCGGCGGATCGAGCCAAAGATCCTTGTCAATCGGGTCAGGAAATCCAGGCACTCCAGCCTGGTGTGACAGCGCTTCGGCGACGGTGTACTCGCCCTTCCCGGCGGCCGCGAATTCCGGCCAGTAGGCGCTCAACGGCCGCTCATAGTCGATGATGCCCTGCCCGACGAGCCGTGCGATCACCAGCCCCGCAATCGGCTTGGTGGTGGAATAGACCGGGACCAGCGTGTCGCTTTCCCATGGCAGAGTGCGCCCACGGTCGCGCCAGCCTCCCCACAAGTCCACAACCGGCTCGTCGCCGATGAAAGCGGCGAAGCCCGCGCCGAGTTCGAGGTCCGCCGCGAAATTCGCTTCGAACGCCTCGCGGACGGCTTCAAAACCCGGCGCTGCAAAGCCCTTTGTCTCGCTCATGGCGACCAAGCGCCCGAAACATCAGCGAAGGTCAAGGGGTGGCTCCGATCGGGCGGAGGTCAATGTCGGGGGGTGTCCGAATCAAGTCGAAACACGCCGCCAGGGGCAATTCAGGAGCCCGCCACGCGGCGGCCCGTTCCGAGATCGCCACTGTGGTTCCAACAGCTCTTGCGAGCGCCGCCTCGCGGGAATAGCCGCTCACCAGGGCGCCGGTGAAGGCGAGCTTCAGCAGATCGCCGACGCCGTTTGGAATCTGGAACGGAAGACGCGGCGCATCAGCGATAACGGCGCGCTCGCGATCGACCAGCATCGCGCCTACCCTGTTCCCGGTCGCGACAGAACTGACGAGCCACGCGCGGTCGCCGTCCGCAATCCGCACCGCTTCGGCGATGGTTTCAGGCCGGTCAAGCTCACCAACGTCGCGCCCAAGCAGTCGCGCCGTCTCGAACAGGTTGCCACCAATGATGTCCGCTTTCGGGGCAAGCAAGCCCGAGAGCGCCGTCGCAACCTCCTCGGGCACGTAGAGTCCACCATCCGTGTCGCCCATGATGGGGTCGACGATGATCAGCGGACGGTTCGGCGCATGTCGGTGCGCGCGTCCCTGGCGCGGCGCCGCCCTGACCCGATCGATCGTTCGGGCGGCGACCTCCACCTGCGCCGCCGACGTGAAGTAGCCCGTCAGCACCGCATCAACGAGCGAGAACAGGCCGTTTGCTTCCACGGCGTCCAGCATTCCGGTCATGACCTCCGGACTCACCGGCCCGCCCCCGGGCGCGCCCCAGCCCGGATGACGACCAAGGAGGGTCGTCGGCACGAGGATCGGATCGACACTGAGCGGAGCGAGAACGAAAGGCGCCGTTCCGCCGCCCACCCGGGACCCGGCGACATAGGAAGAGATGACGAGAACGAGGGGCATGATCGTGGCCTTTGGTTTGCGTCCAATACAGGAGACGCTCCCAATGCTTGCATTCGAACGACGGCTCCGCCATCCCTCCACAAACCCAACAGCACCAGAGCGAGGATCCCGAAGATGATCGCACCCCGCCCGCGCCGCTCCGTTCTCTATATGCCGGGCGCCAACGAACGGGCGCTTGAGAAGGCGAAGTCGCTGCCGGCCGACAGCCTCATTCTCGACCTTGAGGACGCCGTGGCTCCTGAAGCCAAGATCGAGGCGCGCGATCGGGTCTGCGCGATGGTGAAGGCTGGGGGGTATGGTCCGCGAGAGCTGGTCATCCGGATCAACAGCCTCGACACCGAATGGGGCAAAGATGATCTGAGGGCGGCCGTCGCCGCCAAGCCGGATGTGATCCTGGCTCCGAAAGTCGACAGCGCTGACGACATCGGCCGGTTGCACGGCGCCATGGCGGCGGCGGCGCATGGCGGGAAATTGCCGGCGCTGTGGGTGATGATCGAAACCCCCCTCGCCCTCTTCAATCTCAAGGAGATCGCGGCTGAATCGAAGCGGTCGGAACTGTCAGGCTTCGTGATGGGAACAAACGACCTGATCAAGGACACCCGATCAGAAGCCACTCCCGACCGGGCGCCGCTGCTCACTGCTTTGTCGCTGTCCGTTGCGGCCGCCCGTGCTTTCGGACTGCTGGCGATCGACGGCGTCTACAATGACATCGCCAACACCGAGGGGTTCGCAGCGGAGGCCCGACAAGGTCGCGCCTTCGGCTTTGACGGGAAGACGCTCATCCATCCGAGCCAGGTCGAACCGTGCAACGAAATCTTCGCCCCCTCCGCCGCCGCAGTTTCGCAGGCGCGGGACGTCATCGCCGCCTTCGCCGATCCTGCAAATGCTGGCAAAGGCGTCCTCAAGGTGAATGGACGCATGACCGAACTGCTGCACCTGTCCGAGGCGAAGCGGATGGTCGCCGTTGCTGAAGCGATCGCCGCACGGCAAGGCGCTGGCTAGCCCCTGACGAACGGACGCATCCGGGAAAGACCCATCCCGAGGCGACACGCTGCGAATCCTCGGCCGGCTGCGAGCGCGTCGTCTAGTCCGCGGTGTTGGCGTCCCGGTCGTGTGCGGGTAAGCAGATCGCCCAGAGACGATCCGCGCGCCTGTCTCACCGATCCGTTTCTCCCTTCTGCAAGGCCAGACCCCCGATGACCCTCAAATCCAGCACCGGCAACTTCTTCGAGGACTTCGAGGTGGGAGACGAACTGCTTCACGCCACCCCGCGGACGGTCACCGAAGCGGACGCCGCGCTGTACACCGGCCTCACCGGCTCCCGCTACGCTCTCTACAGCGCCGACACATTCGCGCAGGACTGCGGCCTCGACGCGGCGCCGATCGATCCGCTGCTCGCGTTTCACATCGTCTTCGGAAAGACCGTGCCCGATATCTCCCTCAACGCCGTCGCCAACCTTGGCTATGCGGACGGACGGTTCATGCGGCCGGTGTTTCCGGGCGACACCCTTCGCGCCGTGTCGGAAGTGATCGGGGTCAAAGAAAACTCCAACCGCCAGACAGGCGTCGTCTGGGTCCGCACCACCGGTTACAATCAGGAAGACGAGGCGGTGCTTACCTACGTGCGCTGGGTGATGGTCCGCAAACGGAACGAGGCCTCGCCTGCGCCCGATGCCTCCGCCCCCGACCTCCCGGCGGCGGTGTCGCCCTCCGCGCTGCCAAGGCCTGAGTTCAGCGCCGAGGGCTATGACTTCAACCTTGCAGGGTCACCGTTCGGATTCGAGGACTATGCGGTCGGCGAAAAAATCGACCATGTGGACGCATTCACCGTTGAGGAAGCCGAGCACCAGATCGCGACGCGGCTCTATCAGAACACCGCGAAAGTGCATTTCAATCAGCACGAGCAGTCGCAAAGCCGTTTTGGCCGTCGTCTGATCTATGGCGGCGTCGCCATCTCGCTTGCGCGTTCACTCGCTTTCAACGGCCTCGCGAATGCGGCTGAAATCATCGCCATCAACGCCGGATCGCATGTGAACCCGCTCTTCGCGGGCGACACCGTGTATGCCTGGTCAGAGATCTTGGACAAGGCGGATCTCGCCGACGATGTGGGCGCGCTAAGGATGCGCCTTGTCGCCACCAAGAACCGGCCCTGCGCCGATCACCCCTTGCGCGACGTAGACGGCAAGTATCTGCCGGAGGTCATCCTCGATTTCGACTATTGGGCGGCAATGCCCGCCCGAGGCTGAGGCCGCCCATGCTAGGTCCCGGCTTCGTGCAGGCGGCGGTGGCGATCGCCATTCTCCTGTCGGTGTTCGTGCGGTCGACCCGTACCGGGGCGTCTTGGCGCGCGGTCGACGACGGGGTCGCCACAGCTGACCATTTGCGCGACCTGACCGGCATCCTAACGCGCGCGCAGCTACAGGAGACCTTCGGCCCGCCCACGACCGAGGGCGTCTATCCCGTCACGCGTGCGGAGGTGCGCCGGGAACGCGGCGGCGTCGGCGTTCTCATGGGCGATCGCTGGCTCGATGGCGCATGCGCCATCGTCGCGCTGGTGACGCTCTTGCCGATCTGGCCAATCTGGGGCGGACGCAGCGTGCTCGAGCTCGCCCTCACCCTGGCGGCTGGCTACCAGGGCGCGGGATGGGCCGCCACTGTACTGCTGGTCGGCAAGCGCTGAACCGACTTGTTGGTTCGCGCCAAGCATCACGATTGCTATCAGTTCGCATCACCCTGGCTCCCTTCCGCGTGCGGTAAGCGCCACGCTAAGACATCCCTCGCCGCCGGAGCGTGTCATGGATGAAGGGTTTCTGATTTTCGCTGCGGTGGGATTCATCGCGCAGCTGGTCGACGGCGCGCTTGGCATGGCCGGCGGCGTCATCTCGGCGACCTCGCTGCTCAGTCTTGGCGTCACGCCGGCGGTGGCGTCCGCATCAGTGCACGCGTCGAAAGTCTTCACCGCAGCAGCGTCCGCCGGCAGTCATATCGCGCACCGCAATATCGATTGGCGCATGCTCGTCATACTTTCGATCGCAGGCGCCATCGGAGGCGCGGCGGGGACCTATCTCCTCACATCCTTCCCGGGCGATGTCGTGCGCCCCTTCGTCACCGCGTATCTGGCGTTCATGGGTGGAGTGATCCTTTGGCGCGCCTTTGCGCGGCCGAGTTCGCGGGCGATCAATGCGTCTCTGTCGGCGCCGCTTGGTGTCGTTGGGGGATTCGTCGACTCCGTCGGAGGCGGCGGATGGGGACCGACGGTCACCGGCACGCTGATCGGCGCCGGCGGTGCGCCTCGCCAGGTGATCGGAACGGTCAACACGGCGGAGTTCTTCGTCGCCTTCGTGATCTCGGCGGCGTTCATCACCGCGCTCATGACGGGGCATTGGCATGAGATGTCCGATCTCGGCTCCAACCTCTGGGAGGTCGCCGGTTTGATCGTCGGCGGCGTCGCGGCTGCGCCGTTCGCAGGCTATCTGACACGCATCGTTCCCGCCCGCCCGCTGATGATCGCGGTGGGAATTCTCGTGAGCGGGCTCGCGCTCTGGCAGACTTGGCTCTTTGTCGGACCGAACTAGTCCGACGGTGCCCTCACCGTCGCGAGAGGAACGCGACGATCCATTCGGCGACCAGCGCATTGTCGTCCGGACGCGAGAGCGAACCTATCGCCTCATCCGCCTGTTCATCGGTCAGACTCACGCCCCGCCGATGATTATAGAGCGTCGCGGCGAAACCGTCCGTGAACTCCGGGTGCCCCTGGAAGCTGATCCCTGGAAAGTCGCGATACTCAAGAAGCGCAAAAGCGGTGTGTTCCGACCCCGCCAGCACGTGAGCGCCTGGCGGGAGCGTGATCACCTGGTCCTGATGGCTTGCCGCCAGCGAAAATGACGCCCCGGCGTCGATCATCCAGTCACGACGTTCATGGATCGTGTAGGTATGCCGACCGACGCCCCAACCCTTCTCGGATTTACGCACCTCGCCGCCGAACGCATCCGCCATGATCTGGTGGCCGAAACAGACCCCGACCATCGGGATCTTCTTTTCGGCCGCATTCCGGATCATTTGGCGAAGCGGCTCCATCCACGCCGCCTCGTCATAGACGCCAAGCGGCGATCCGGTGATGAGGATCGCCTCCACCGAAGCAAGGTCCGGCAGCGCATCGCCCCGGATCACCGACACGGTCTTGAAGTCGAACTTGGCGTCGGCATGCTCCAACAAAGACGCAAACATTGCCGGATAAGCCGGAAACACCTCAATCAGCGGCCCGGGTGGACGCCCAGTCTCGATGATTGTGAGCTGCATGATGCCTTACCCCCGGCCGTGTCGCCGGAACGGCGTCATCAACGAAGCCGAACCGACCGATACTTCTTCGCGCCACGCCGATCGCGTGGTCAAGCGTTGCAGCGCCGCAGCAACTAACCGGCGAAGGAATGACCGAGTGTTGGTCAACACGTCGCGCCGTTCGCGCGTTGACACGCCTTCGCTCGCCAATAGAAGCAGTGTAGCGTCAAAGAGTGCATGGGCAAACTGACTCGACGCACAAGCGCGTCTCGCCCGTTCAGGGATAACGAAATGTCTCAAACCGGCTGGACCGATACGCGTCCTAAATCGCCGCATCTTCAGGTCTGGCGCTGGCATGTCACGATGCTCGGCTCCATCCTCCACCGCGCCACGGGAGTCGGAAACTATATCGGCGCCATGATGATCGTCGGGTGGCTGTTCGCCGCCGCCTCGGGATCCTACGCCTACAGACTGTTTGCCGACCTCGCGGGATCGCTTCTCGGCCAGCTCGTATTGTTCGGCTTCACGGTGTCGATCAGCTATCATCTGCTCAATGGCGTTCGCCACCTGGCGCTTGATCTCGGGACTGGCTTCGACCCGAAGACAGCCAACGCAACCAGCGTTCTGACGCTGCTGGGCGGGGTAGCCATTTCGGTTGCGATCTGGGTGCTCGCCGGACTGACGCCCGTCTTCTCCGGGATCGCATCATGACCCAGCCATCGCTCAGGACGCCGCTCGCTCGTGTCCGGGGCCTCGGGCCCGCAAAGGAAGGCGCGCATCATTTCATCACCCAGCGTGTGTCCGCCCTCGCGCTGATCGTGCTCGTTCCCTGGATGTTGTTGTCGCTCCTGTCGGCGGTTCGCGGCGGCTATGAGGACGCGACGGCCTGGATCGGGACGCCCTTCAACGCGGTGCTCATCACGCTCACGGTCGCGGCGAGCCTGTATCACATGCGCCTCGGCATGCAGGTGGTGATCGAGGATTATATCGGCCGAACGACCACACGCGCCGTGCTGCTCATCCTGAACACGTTCGTCTGCGTATTCCTGTTCGCAGTCGCGGCGTTCTCGGTTCTGAAGATCGCCGGTTGATCACTTGAGAGTTCGCAAGGACGCAACATTATGACCACTTACACGTGGACCGATCACACCTACGACGTGGTTGTCGTGGGCGCCGGGGGCTCCGGGCTCCGTGCGGCTCTCGGATGCGCGCAGGCTGGACTGCGGACGGCCTGCATCTCGAAAGTGTTCCCGACCCGCTCGCACACCGTCGCCGCTCAGGGCGGAATATCCGCATCGCTCGGCAATATGAGCCCGGATGACTGGCGCTGGCACATGTATGATACGGTCAAAGGCGCCGACTGGCTCGGCGACCAGGACGCGATCGAGTATCTCTGCCGCCACGCCCCGGACGCGGTCTACGAACTTGAGCACTGGGGAGTGCCCTTCTCCCGAACCGAAGACGGCAAGATTTATCAGCGCGCCTTCGGAGGAATGACCAAGAATTTCGGCGGGGCGCCCCTCCAGCGCCCCTGCGCCGCCGCCGACCGGACCGGACACGCCCTCCTGCACACGCTCTATGGCCAGTCCCTGAAATACGACGTCGATTTCTTCATCGAGTTCTTCGCGCTTGACCTGATCATGGACGAGGAAGGCGCATGTCGCGGGGTGACCGCCTGGAAACTCGACGATGGATCGCTCCATCGCTACCGAGCGCAGCGCGTGATCCTCGCAACGGGCGGATACGGCCGCGCCTATTTCTCCGCGACCTCCGCCCATACCTGCACAGGCGACGGCAACGCGATGGTGCTGCGCGCGGGGCTCCCGCTGCAGGACATGGAGTTCGTGCAGTTCCACCCGACCGGCATCTACGGCGCCGGCTGCCTCATTACCGAGGGCGCCCGCGGCGAAGGCGGATATCTGACCAATTCGCAGGGTGAGCGGTTCATGGAGCGTTATGCGCCGTCCGCCAAGGATCTCGCCTCGCGGGACGTGGTCTCCCGAGCCATGACGATCGAGATCCGCGAGGGGCGCGGTGTCGGAGCCAGCGGCGATCACATCCACCTGCATCTCGACCACCTCGATCCCAAAGTGCTCGCCCAGCGGTTGCCAGGGATTTCGGAGAGCGCGAAAGTTTTCGCCGGAGTCGATGTCACCAAGGAACCGATCCCGGTTCTCCCGACTGTGCACTACAACATGGGCGGCATTCCCACGAACTATCATGGCGAGGTGCTGACCAAGGCGAACGGCGATCCGGACAAGATCGTCCCCGGACTGATGGCGGTGGGTGAAGCCGCATGTGTTTCGGTGCACGGCGCCAACCGGCTCGGCTCCAACTCGCTGATCGACCTCGTCGTCTTCGGCCGCGCGTCGGGATTGCGCTGCGGCGAGGTGCTCGACCCGGGGGCGTCGCAAGCCGATCTGCCGAAGAACGCGGGCGAAGCTTCCCTCGCGCGGTTTGACCGGATGCGCTTTGCCGACGGCGATGCTCCGACAGCGAAACTGCGCCTCGAAATGCAGCGGGCGATGCAAACCAATTGCGCGGTCTTCCGGACCGGCGAAGTGCTGGAGGAAGGAGTCCAGAAGATCGCGCGCGTTCATGCCAGCGCCAGCGAGATCGCCGTCCGGGATCGGGGGATGATCTGGAACACCGATCTCGTCGAAACGCTGGAGTTCGACAACCTCATCCTGCAGGCGGTGGCCACAGTGAATTCCGCAGCGAACCGGAAGGAAAGCCGTGGCGCCCACGCACGCGAGGACTTCCCCGAGCGGGATGACGGCGAATGGATGAAGCACACCCTCGCCTGGGTGTCGTCGGACGGCGCGGTGAAGATCGACTATCGCCCGGTGCATGACTACACGCTGTCCAACGACATCGAGTACATCAAGCCGAAAGCGCGGGTCTACTGACCCTCAAGCGTGACCGAGACCCGCGAACCGAACCGACGGTCTCACGGCGACGTGACATTCCTTGATCACTCAGCCGGCGGCAAAAGCGTATGTGAGGGCGTCATCCAGATCGAGGGTCCGCCATGAAGTCGATCGCCGCCCCCTTCGCTATGCTGGTCGCGAGCCTGTTCATCCAGTCTGCATCCGCCGCGACTCCCGAACAGGCGGCGCGCGCCGCAACGTGCCGAATCGCCCAGTCAGTGATCGAGCAATCGATAAGGCTGGAACCTGTCCTACAGCGCTTCGACGAAGACGCGGTCCATGCGAGCCGCGGCGCCGGCGGCATTCAGATCATTCTCTTCACCGACTATTCCTGCGCGGCGTGCAAAGGGCTCAATCCGCAGTTCGCTGAACTGGCGCGCAAGAACCCGGATGTCCGCGTCGACATCGTCGAGTTTCCGATCTTCGGGCGCACGGCGATCTCGACGATTACGGGAAATCGCACTCTGCAGGGGTCCCACGTGGCGCTCGCGATCCTTGAACAGTCGACGTCCGCCTACCTCGCCTATCACGATGCGCTGATGTCCACCTCCGGCGGCGTCAGCCAGAAGAAGATCGAGTACGCGGCGAAGCTGGCCGGCGCGGACCTCGACGCCGCCGCGGCGCGATCCGACGCCGACGCTGTGAAGGCGATGGCGGAGAAAAATCTCGCCTACGCGAAACGCCTCGGGGTCCGCGGAACCCCTGCTGTCGTGGTCGACGGCGTCGTGCTTCCACCTGGCGGCTGGAACCAGATGCAGGTGTCCTGCCTAATCAAGGCGGCGCGCACGGATTGGAGGGGCTGACCTTCCCGACTTCGCCTACTTGACGAGACCGCGTGACGCCCCGAACGTCTTGAAGAAGGGGCCGCGCCTCCTCGACTCCCCTCGAGAGCCTTTCGGCATATGCCGGGCGGCGATCTGGCGGCCACCTGGAGCGCTCGGGCGGTTCGCCCTGAGCGCCCGTTTATCCGAAACCGATCAGGAGGCCCAACGACAATGAGACATCAGGTTTCCAGGCGAACAGCCGTGGCGCTCGGAGGCGCAGCATTCTTCGCGCCGCTCCAAGCCTGCAGTCCCCGCGCGACGGTGACGAACCATGAGCCAACCGCCGCCGATCTGGCCTTCGCTGACCTCGGCGCCCGATGGCTGAAGGACGCCGCAGCGCTGAGCCCAGTCTTCGCGACCGCCATCGGCGACCACAGCCACGACGCGGAACTGGATGATGTGAGTGCGACAGGCCGGGCGGCGCGCGCATCCCTGCGGTCCCACATCGCGAAGGAGCTCGCCGGCATCGACCGCTCCAGGCTCTCGCCCGACAACCTCGTCGACGCCACGATGCTGAGCGACCGGATCGAGGCTGAGCGGCTGGACGCCGAAACCATGGAGGTATGGGCGACCGACCCTCTGATCTACAGCGATCTCGTCGGTGGAGCGATCTATGGTCTGGTGGCGCGCGAATTCGCCCCTTTACCGGAACGACTGAAGTCCGCCACGGCGCGACTTCAAGCGCTGCCGCAGATGCTTGGCGAGATCCGGGCGGCGCTCGACCCGCGCCGCGTCGCCCCGATCCGAGCAGAGACCTACGCGCGGCAGACGAGCGGGGCCACGTCGCTCATAGACGACCTCGTGCTGTCGCAGGCGGATCAGCTGACGGGCGACGATCGCAAGCGCCTCGACACCGCGGCGGACAGCGCCAAGGCGGCGCTCGCCGCGCACCAGGTCTGGATTCAGAAGTCATTAGCGCCGGCGGCCTCTGGCGATTTCCGACTCGGAGCCGACTGGTTCGACCGAAAGCTCGCCCTGGTGCTCGGCTCCGATTTCAGCCGGAAGGAGATCCGCGTAGAGGCCAAGGCGGACCTCGAAGCGATCCGCGAAGAGATGTACGCTATCTCCCGGGATCTTCAGCCCCGCACGGGCGGACAAGGTCCGTTCCCGTCGCAAACCAGCGTTGCAGAACGGGACGCGGTCATCCGCTCAGCCCTAGAACGAGCCTATGCGGACCGTCCCGACCCTTCGCGACTCTTCCAGGCGGCCGAGGAAAGCCTCGCGCGCGCCACTGAATTCGCCCGCTCAGCCGACATCATCACCCTGCCCGATGCACCCGTCCGGATCATCGAGATGCCGGAGTTTCAGCGCGGCGTGTCGGTCGCGTATTGCGACAGCCCGGGGCCGCTCGACCGCCATCTGAACACCTTTTACGCGATCTCCCCCTTGCCCGAAGGATGGACCGAGGAACAGACGAATTCCTTCCTGCGAGAGTATAACTCGCGATCACTGGAAGAGCTGACGGTTCACGAAGCGATGCCAGGGCACTATGTCCAACTCTGGCACGCGAACCGCCACCCCAACACACTTCGCGCCGTACTCGGGTCGGGAACTTTCATCGAGGGTTGGGCCTGTTATGCACAGGATGTGATGCTGGACGCCGGGCATGGCGGCGGCGACCCGCTGCGGCGCCTCATCAACCGGAAGTGGGCGCTTCGGGTCATCTCGAACGCTCTGCTTGATCAGGGAATACACATCGACGGAGTCGACGAGGCGGAGGCCATGCGCCTGATGGTGCAGGAGGCGTTTCAGGAAGAACGCGAAGCTGCCGGCAAATGGACGCGGGCGCGCGTCAGTTCGACCCAGCTTTCAACCTACTATGTCGGCTGGATCGAGCATCACCAATTGCGCAAGGAAGCCGAGGCTCGGGAGGGCGCCGCATTTCAATTGAAGCGCTATCACGACAACGTGCTTTCGCATGGATCGCCTCCCGTGCGCTTGGTCAGATCTCTCCTGTTCGGCGAATCCGTCGGCTAGGTTCAGTCCATCCGTCGTGCTCGCCGGCTGAGCGAACCGGTCGCACCCTGTGGATGAATCGCGGTGGGGCGTTGACGCTCGCACCGTCTAATGCCTTAACCCGCATGCGATGACTTCAATCTGGTCCCTCGAAACAGATTTCGAGCTTTCTGGCGAAGAAATGCTGGAAGCGGTGCAATTGCACCTCGAACGGCACATGGGCGAGCACCAGGTCGCGTTCTTCGATGCTGATGGCTGGGCTGGGCTGTCCGCCGAAGACGGCCCCCCGATTGACGTGTTGGTTGTTCCCCCGGAAGGCGAGCGTCGCTTCGCCTACGTGTGTTCATTTGGCGCGTCGCTTCGGTCTCTCGATTGCGATCGGTATATCCGATCAGGCGAGCGGCGGCGGGTCGAGTTCGTCCTTGCGGCCAGGCAGGGTGGCGATGCTGAAGTCGATGCGCGCGAACTCGCGACCGCCGCGAACGCGGTGCGCCGGCTGGCAAAGATCGCGCATCTTGAATCGGTCGTGGTCGAGCCCGGTGAAGTCATCGAATTCGGCGACTGGGCGGATCCGATGTTCGGCTCGACCGGAGAGACGGCGTGCGCCTTCATTCGGCCGAGGCTGCCCGCGTCCGGGTTCGAGGTGATGACCACCGGCGGCGGCGCGCGGGTGGACTTTCTATCGGCGGTTCCCGTCACCCGCGCCGAACAGGACTTCTCTCGACGCCACGGGCCGCAGGCGCTGGCGGCCACGCTTGCCCGCGGTGATGTAACGGAAATGCTGGACCCTGGGCGGGCCTGCACGGTGCGCAGCCCACCGCGGAACTGGAGGGCTCTGCTGGCGTCGATGATGCGCCGAGCGCTCCGCCGAAAGCGGTAATTCTCTCATCAGGCCCCGTTCCGCGCGACCAGTCGTCGCGAGACGGCGTCGCCCCTATGAATTCGCGCAAGCCCGGGTAGATTGAAAGGCCGCTTCGCTCTCCGCCATCCGGCCGTCGCCGGACACACAGGATTTTCGCCGCACATGGTCGAACTGACGCTCCCGCGCAACTCGCAGATAAAGTCCGGCAAGACGTGGCCCAAGCCTCAGAGCGGCGGCAAGCTGAAGACCTTCCACATCTACCGGTACGACCCTGAAAGCGGCCAGAATCCTCGCTGGGACACCTACAAGGTGGATGTCGACGCCTGCGGGCCGATGATGCTGGACGTGCTCGTCTGGATCAAGAACGAGATCGACCCCACCCTCACCTTCCGCCGTTCCTGCCGAGAGGGGGTGTGCGGCTCCTGCGCGATGAATATCGGCGGACGCAACACCATCGCCTGCACCAAGGGGCACGACGAGTTCTCAGGTACAATCACGGTCGCCCCGCTGCCCTCGCAACCCGTGCTGAAGGACCTGGTGCCTGACCTCACAAATTTCTACGCACAACACACCTATGTGCAGCCCTATCTGCAGACCACCACCCCGACCCCGCAGAAGGAGTGGCTGCAGAGCGAAGGCGACCGGAAGAAGATCGACGGCATGTATGAGTGCATCATGTGCGCATCCTGCTCCACAGCCTGCCCGAGCTACTGGTGGAATGGCGACAAGTTCCTCGGTCCGGCGGCGCTGCTGCAGGCCTATCGCTGGATCGCAGACAGCCGCGACGAAGCAACCGGGGAGCGCCTCGACGCGCTTGATGACCCGTTCAAGCTGTATCGCTGCCACACCATCATGAACTGCGCGCAGGTTTGCCCAAAGGGCCTCAATCCCGCCAAGGCGATCGCGGAGATCAAGAAGCTGATGGTTGAGCGGGTGACCTGACCTTCGGCTGAAGGCGAGCCTGGCGCATAGGGACAATCGGGAGGCGTCCACAGTGATCCTGCCCACATCCGATCCACCGCGCGGTCCGCTCCATGGCGTACAGGTTCTGGACCTCAGTCGCGTCCTCGCGGGGCCGTTCTGCACCCTTCTCCTGTGGGAGCTGGGCGCCGAAGTGCTCAAGATCGAACTCCCCGGGCATGGCGACGACACGCGCGCCTTCCCTCCTTTCCAGAATGGCGAAAGCGTCTATTTTGCGAGTGTCAATCGCGGCAAGCGCTCGCTCGCCTTAGACCTCAAGTCTTCAACGGATCGTGAGGTGTTCAACGGGCTCCTCGCCCAGTCGGATGTTCTCGTCGAGAATTTCCGTCCGGGCGCAATGGAAAGGCTGGGCTATGACTGGCCGACCATCCAGAAGCACGCTCCGTCGATCGTCTACGCCCGGGTGTCGGGCTTCGGTCAGACGGGACCCTATCGTGATCGTCCGGCCTACGACCTGATCGTCCAGGCGATCGGAGGCATGATGTCCATCAACGGACCCGAGGGGGGCGAGGGACATCGCCTCGGCGTCTCGCTTGGCGACACCGGCGCCGGGTTGTTCGCAGCTTTGGCCGTGGCATCCGCGCTTTATGAACGTCGGGAAAGCGGCGCCGGACGTCTGGTCGACATCGCAATGCTGGATTGCCAGACAATGCTTCTTGAAGCCGCGCTCGTTCGCTATTTCGCGACCGGGGTCAGCGAGAAGCCCAGCGGGTCCCGCCATCAGGTCATTGCGCCATTCGACGTGTTCCGAACCGCTGACCAGCCGATTGCGATCGGCTGCGCGAATGACCACCTGTTCGCAAAACTGGCGTCAGCGCTCGACCGGCCCGACTGGGCGAAGTCTGAGCGCTACGCCACGCTTCCCGCCCGTCACCTCAACCAGCCGGACCTAAAGGCCGACATTGAGGCCGCGCTCGCCTCTGACAGCGCTGCGGAATGGCTCGAAAAGCTTGGGTCCGCCGGCATCCCCTGCGCACCGTTGCATGACATGGCGCAGGTGGCGAGCGATCCGCAGCTCGCAGCTCGCGGTGCGTTCGTGACAGTCGACGATCCTGAAATGGGCCGGTTAACCATGACCGGCAGTCCGTTTCACATCAGCGGTTTTGAACGCCCGGCAACCCGACCTCCCGCTCCAAATCTTGATGAAGCGCGTGAGGCCGTCCTTGATGAGCTCCGTCGCCAGCGCATCCGGCGCCCCGCGATGCCGCCGGTGTGGTGACCGATGCCGCCCACCGCGCCGTCCAAGCTCGACGAGTCACTCACCGGCGGCTGCATGTGCGGGGAGATCCGCTTCGTCGCAACCGGCCCGCCCAAATGGACCGCGTTCTGTCATTGCAGCAGCTGCCGACGACATACAGGCGCGCCTGTCAGCGCCTTCGCGGGCTTTGAGCGCCAGCACGTCACATGGACCTCCGGCCAGCTCGCGAGGTTTGCGTCGTCGCCAGGCGTCGAGCGGGGATTCTGCATCACCTGCGGGGCCACGCTCACCTATGAGGGCGACCGCTGGCCGACCGAAATTCATGTCCACATCGGCGCTTTCGACGATCCGGAACGCGTTCCGCCCCGGGGCGAAACGTTTCCGGACGAACGCCTTTCTTGGCTGCATCTGACACCGCCGCCGCAAGCGGGCTAGAGTTTTGGTGGCGACTCGATCGCCTGCTGCATCCGCTGGCGACGTTCAACATAACGCGCCTCGAGACGTTCACGCACCGGTTCGGGGGCAAACTTGGGCGACCCCGCATCGAACGGCGGCGAGGGATCATATTCGAGACCGAGCTGTATGCCCTGCGCGACGCCCGGCCCCGCAATCTCCCCGGCCAGCATGAGTGCGAAATCGATCCCCGCCGTCACCCCGCCGCCCGTCACGACGTTGCCATCACGCGCCACTCTCGCGACGCTCGGCAGGGCGCCAACGAGCGGCAGAAGATCGCGATAGGCCCAGTGCGTTGCGGCGCGGCGGTTTCTGAGCAGGCCCGCGCGGCCGAGAATGAAGGCGCCCGTACAGACCGACGTAACCCATTTCGCCTGCTCACCACGGTCTTTCACGAAACCGATCAGCGCGCCGTCCACGAGGGCCGCAGCGACGCCGCCGCCGCCAGGAACGCAAATCACGTCAAGCGGCGGACACGTGGCGAACGTAGTTGTGGGGATGAGTCTAAGCGCGGTGTCGGTCTCGACGGGGTCCAGAGAGGCGGCGACAATATGACAGGTCGTGTCCGGCATCGCCGACAGCACTTGAAGCGGACCGGTGAAATCAAGCTGCGTCACACCCGGAAACAGCACAAACCCGATCGACAGCGCCATCCCCGCATCCTTCGTTTGACGCCAATCGCGCCTTCGCGCGAACGCCCGCCCGGGGATCAGCCGCCGAGCTGCGCCACGACGAAATCCTCAAACCGCTTCAACCCGTCGGCGGCCGGCCAATGGCGATCGCCTTCAAAAACTTCGACCCCCGAAACCGAGTATCCGAGCGTCCGAAGCGATTCGGCTCCCGCTTCGCCGCGCGCCAGCGGCACGGTCGGGTCATTCCGATTGTGCACGAAGAGGAGGTTCGCCGCCGCGCCTCCCTCCTTCTTGCACCCATAATCGACAACGCCCGCGAGTGAAACCGCCGCCTTGTAATCCGGCGACGCGCAGGTTGCAGCCGCGAGCGCCACGCCTCCGCCCTGCGAGAACCCGGCGATCACGATCCGATCCGCCGGGATGCGATAGGCGTCGGCGACCTTCTGCACCATTGCGATCACACCGTCGCGCGCGGCAGCCTTGGTCGCCTCCACATCATCCCCTCGGAAATTGTACCAGCTGAACCCCGCCCCTTGCGGCAGCGGGGCGTTGGGGAAGAGAAAGGCGGCATTCGGCAGGCGCGGCGCAAGGTTGGCCACCACTCCGGCATAGGCCTGCGCGCCGGACTGCGTATACCCATGCAGCAGCACGACGAGGTGTTTAGGCGCTCCGCCCGATCTCGGGTCCGCTCCCTGCACGCCAAGGTCTGCAAGCTTCAAAGTCAGTGCGGGCGCTGGAGTTGGCGGGGTAGCTGGAGTCTGGGCCCGCGGCGCTGCGGGCGGCGCTTCGGCCGTGCTTGCAGGCGCTTGCGGCCCTGCGCACGCGGCGAGCCCGAGCGTCACCGCAGCGATCATCGTTCCGGTCCTCATCTGCAAACGCCGGTGTTGATTACTCCAGTTAACGCTCTTCATGTTCGACTCCCCTCGACCGCATTCCATCAGCGGAACGTCTATCTCGTGCTCTCTCCTAGCGGGCGGCTCACTCTCCGGCAATGCGGGCCGAGTCCTCCGCCGCTGCTCCATAAATTCCGCGCGCCATTTGAGACAGCTCCTGAGACCTGCGCTGGCGGTAGACGTCCCGTCGCACCTCATGCGCGCCGACATCATCCGGCGCGGCCTGCACGGCAAATTCCGCCAGATGACACGCGAGCCGCATGTCGCCCGCGGCGGCGACCTCACCCGCGCGCCGGGCCAGCACGCCTGCTCCGCCCGCCAACCGCGCCAGCTCCGACGCCAGCGCAGCGTCCGGCGAGGGCTTCAGGTGCGCGGGGTTGCCGTCATACCAGCCGCCATACAGCCGCCAGATGTTGCGCACCACAAACTCCGGCTCGTCATAGGCTGGCCGCAGATAGGGCTTTTCGAGCAGTTCGGCAGGCACGCTGACAGAGTGGATGATCTCGTCCAGCCGCGCGCCCGCATTCATCATTCGCAGCGTCTGGTCGGCGACCAGTTCGAGCGCCCGCGCCATGTCGCCAAGCATGGTCGCGATCCGCTCGCGGCCGGAGACGGGGAGACCGTGCGCCGGCAGGAGCAGTTCAGGCTCGAGCGCCATCATGGCTCTCAGCGCCTTGGCCCATTCAATCGGATAACGCTGAACCTTCTGCGGATTGCCGGCGTTCGGAAACACCCAGATCACGAAGTCGCCCGCACAGATGGCCTTTCGTTCCGGAACCCAGGCCCAGGAATGATCATCCGTTTCGCCCTTGTCGTGGCGCAGGTCGAAGCGGACACCGCCGACCTCGATCCCCATGCGATCCTCAAAGGTCGTATCCGGCTCGACCCATGTCTCGGGACCAAACCGGCCCGACGACCAACCGGAGCTCACCGCAGTTGAACGCCCGGTCGCGGCCCGGAACTGCCGGTCGTTGATCACCGCGTTGTATCCGTTGGTGAGGCGGTACCGATCGATCCTCGGTTTGACATTCGCGTGGCCGATCACCCGTGGCCGCGTCCGCCCGCGATCGCGCGCCTCGTCGAGAAACGCCGCCGCGCCGCCGATGTGATCATTATGGCCATGCGTGTAGGAGATTGTGTGGACCGGATCGTCGCTCCACCCCCGCAGAGCCTTGATCACGCGCGGCGCGAAGCTGTCGAGACTTGTGTCGAACAGCACGAGCCCCTCGTCGGTACGGAAAGTCACGACGTGGGAGAACGCCTCGACCACCGCGATCCCGTCGGCGACCTCCGACAATTCCCCGGTCGTCCGATTGATCGACTTGGGACCCTCATAGACGCCCTGGTCGATATATCGCGCCGATGTGTCCAGGATGTGTTCCATCGCCCGCCTCGCTGGTTCTAGGGTCAGATCGTGAGACCATCGCGCCGCGCATGCAAGAGACCCGCGCGGCGGCGGCGCTAGAGGTACCGCTCCATCGCCGCGTACACATCAGCAGCGGGGGTGTTCACCAGGTTGACCGGCGCTTCAAGCTTCAGGCAGGCGCGCAGCGCTTCCGGCGCCGCCCGACGAAACGCGCCCATCGCGCGCGGGGCCGCCGCCACGATCAGCGCGCCGAACGCGCCCTCCGCCCGGGCGGCCTCCAGATCCGTCACCAGCTGGACGACGAAGGCGTCCTCAATCTCGCGCTCCTTGTCCGTTTTTGGATCGCCGGCGCCGCGTTCGGTGGAAAAGCTCTGATAGGTCGTCGCCTGTCCGTCTCGATAGACGGGCTTCCGCTCGCCGTCCCGTGCCCCGAACGCGGCCGGGCTCACCCGGCGATTGGCGCGATCCATGTGATAGGCGACCGCCGACGCGCCGTCGAACGTCACCAGCCATAGCGCCGAACCCTTCACTCTCACTCTCCGCGCTTCGTCATGCGCCCGCACGAACTGCGGACGGGTCGTCAGTTGACCGCGTTTGCCGCACGGCCCGGCGCTTCGCGGGCGATTTCCGCGATGTGCTGGCTTTCCTCCGCCCACTCCGCCTGTGTACGGCTCACGAACTCGGACTGAGCCTCGGCAAGGTCGGCGATGCCGTGGGCGCCGGCGATCGCGTCGGCATAGTCCGCGTAGGCTCGCAGGCGCTTGGCCCAGAACGCCCAGATCTCGCCGATGGCGCGTTGCGTCACCAGCGCCGAGCGCTGAATGTCGGCAGGTGAGGTCCAGTCGAACCCGTTCATTCGATAGAGCTGCTGAGCGCCCGACGTGCCCGTGCTAGAGCGATCGTTGCGCGTTTCGGTCTGCTTGGTCGGCATGGTGTTGTCTCCCGTCACATGAGGACCGGTGCACGGGGAGCGCCAGACGCGTCGCGGCGCTGGCGCGCCGGATCAACCAGTCGGAAGATGTAGCTTAACACATTCCCGCAACAGGCGATTGCGTTGGATCAAGCCGGGGCGATCAATTCTCGCCGCGCGAACCTCCGAGGTCGTCATCCCGGAAACGGCAAAGCCGTTATCCGGGACCCAGAACTCCATTCCCCAACCAGACCGGGTCCCGGGTCTCGCTCACGCTCGCCCGGGATGACAATTCGCTCGCGATACAAAACCACCTGTCATCCCGGAACCGCCTAAGGCGGTATCCGGGACCCAGATTTCCATTGCCCAGCCAGACCGGGTCCTGAGGTCTGGGCGGCCGCCTCGCCCTTTGCTTCTTCGGCCGCTAGGCTGCGGCCGAGAGAGTGAGGTCATCCAGCCAATAGGGAGCACGCAAATGCGAAAATCCGGCCGCGCCTACACCCTCACCGGGTTCCCGGCGGACATCATAAGCGAAGAGGAGTGGCGCGCCTATATCGCCGAGCGACAGGCGGTGCTCGACGGCCTCCGTCGGGCCTTGAAAGCGGATCGCGAGACCAGGGCCCTGACCGACCGCCCCCGATGCAAGCCGTGGTGACGATTGTCACGCCCGCATGATCAGATGACGCTCGAACCGCTCTGAGGAGACACCCTTATGCCGTCCATTCTCCCTCGCCCGACCGGTGTTTCCCTTGCGTCACCGCTCTCGCGTCGTCTCATCCTCGTTGCGGCCGCGTCGGGTCTCGGCGCTTGCGCGACGACGACCGGCGGCCCCGCATCGGGACGCAAGCCAGGTGCGTTCACCCACGGCGTCGCATCGGGCGATCCGTTCCCGGACTCGGTCGTGCTGTGGACTCGCTTTGTCGCAGCTGATGGCGGCCCAGCGGTGGTCGGGTGGGAAGTCGCCGCCGACGAAAGCTTTCAGCGCGTCGTCGCCTGGGGAGCTGAAACGGCCAGGCCCGACAACGACTTCTGCGTGAAGCCCATCGCAGCGCGTCTGGCTCCGGGCCGACGGTATTTCTATCGTTTCGCCAGCGCCTCGGGCTATTCGCCGATCGGACGCACGTTGACCGCCCCACAACCCGGGGACACCACAGATGCGTTGTCGGTCGCGTTGTTTGCCTGTTCCAACCTGCCGACGGGCTGGTTCACGGCCTACGGACATGCAGCACAAGACGACAGCATCGATCTTTGCGCTCATGTCGGCGATTATTTCTATGAATACCCGATGTCTCGATATGGCGAATCCGCGCTGACCGGCCGCGTGGTTGACGATTTTGAGCCTGTAACCTTGCCGCAATACTGGTCGCGCTACCGCAGCTATCGCGCCGACCCTGACCTGCAGGAGCTTCATCGGATGAAGCCCTGGGTGATGACGTGGGATGATCACGACTTCACCAATGACAGCTGGATGGGCGGCGCGCAGAACCACCAGCCGGAGACCGAGGGGGATTGGGCGAAGCGAAAGGCCGCCGCGATCAAGGCTTTCCGCGACTGGACGCCGACGCGCCGGTCCTCGGTTGGCGGAGGTCTCATCCATCGGACGCTTGGCTGGGGCCGGCTCGCCGACGTCATCGTGCTGGACAGTCGGATGGTCGGGCGCACCAACCAGATGGACTGGCAGGCCGCACTCGGCGCTCACATCGACAAGCCGCAAACCGAGTTCACCAATCTCGCCCGCGCCTTCTATGAGGGTCCGATGTCAGACCCGAAGCGGACAATTCTTGGTGACGCCCAGGAAGCGTGGTTTGCGCGCGAACTCCGACGTTCATCATCGGGCGGCGTGCGGTGGCAAGTCATTGTGCAAGGGTCGGTGCTCGGCGCGGCAGTCATGCCTCCAAACTCCGCTGATGCGAACGCGGGGGGCGTCGCGACCCTGCGCGCGAAGCTCGGCGCGGCGGGACTTCCCTATGATATTCCGCTCTGGTGCGGCTATCCGGAAGCCCGCCGACGTTTTCTCGCACACTGCACCGCAAGCGGATCAAACGTGCTGGCGATCGGCGGAGAAACGCATTCGGGCTGGGCGTTCAATCTTCCGGGAGGCGCCGACGGCCGTCCCGCCTGCGTCGAAGCCGCCGCCTTCGCGGTGGCCGCCTCGGGCAAGGCTGGGGGTGAACCTGTGGCCAAGGGGCCGCGTGAGGACGCGTTCCGAGCATCGAGTCCCGAGCTCGGGTGGTGCAATCTGGCGGAGTGCGGCTATACGCGCATCACCGTCACCCGGACAGCGGCGACAGCCGATTGGGTTGGCTTCAACGACCTTACGACGCGCGGCCGCTCCCCCTCGTCAATCGAGCGGACAGTCTCCGAAGCGACCGACAAGCACGGCGCATCTCCATGGACGCCCGCCTAAAGCGCGTCGCCGAGCTCAGCTTCCACGTAGCGGACTTACCTCAAGCAACGTCAACACCGACACTTCAGCTGACGCTTAACCGGGCGCGCCAGCGCCGCTACTCTGCGGGGAACTGGATCTGCCGGGTGCGGTTGAAGGACCAGTGAGACGCGCTGTCCACGGGGTAGGCGGCGACAAGCTTTGCTTCGAGGTTCACGTGCTTGCGCCCCTTGACCTCGTAGAGAAGCTCGAAGTCTCCCGACACGCCTTCCGGAACCGAGGCGCCCGCTTTCGTGAGCGCCTCCGAAATGCCGAGAAGACCTGTGTCCCTCGCACCAGCGAGCACGGCGATCCGCCCGCCAGCAGGCCCGGCGAAGGTCGAGAAGAAACCATAGTCCCGGTACATCGCATCCGACGGCGCGGCGACGAACGCCTCGCTGATATAGCGCCGGCCCGAGGGTCGGTCAGTGATTTCGTCGTAGCTCTCACCGATCGAGAATTCTGACCCCGCAAACACGACATCCTTCAACGATCCAAGACCGCTCAAGAGGCCGATGTAGAGAATATCGTTCGTCTTGATCGTTTCCGGCGACAGTTCGGAGGCGAGACGAACGTCAACCTCGCCGCGGTCTGCCAGCAGCGGGGCCACGTCAGCGAGCGCCTGGCCAACCGAGCTCGGCAGATACTGCAACGCCACATCCGAATAGCGGTCAAAGGCCTCGGGGTTGGTGAGAACGCGCTCCGTCAGGTCCTGTTTCGAATTGATGGAGAAGTCGCGCACGAGGCGTTTGAGAAACAGCCGGTCCTCATACTCGCCGAAGATGTAATAGTCGCCGACGACAACCGTCACCGGACGATCGCTTTTGACGAACTCCGCCCATGCGGGCGAGGCGCGCATCGAAGCAACGCCATATAGACCGGTCCGGGGAACCGCGAACCACAGCGCGACATTGGCCAAGGTGAGAACCGCCGCGGCGGCAACCGCGATCGCCCACCTGCGCCGACTCCGCCGCACCGGCGGGGTCGCCCCTTCCGCTACGGGCGCATCGGCCGCGTCGTCCGCCGGCCGCCCGATAAGCCGGTAATCGCCCCGCGGAATGTCGAGCCGAACCGGCGCCGTGGCGCCACCCCGGAGATAGTGGTCCTCCAGTCGCTTGCGGAGCCGATGCATGTAGACACGCACCACCGCATCATCTTGTCCCGGCGTATCGCCCGAGCGGCTGAATACCGCTCGCGCGATCTCCACCTCCTTGGGCGACCGTTCGGCGCCGATCTGGCTCGCCAGATAATCAAACAGCAAGCGGATGCGCCCGGCTTCTCCAAGAATACCGCTCGCCCGGATGCGATCGATCTCCTCCAGGGTTTGGGCGTCTGAGACGGACATGAGCTTTCTTGACGCGAGCTTTCTTGGCGCATCGGGCGCGATGGGGCGAGTGAAGGCGAAGCCTATTGCAACACCCTCGCCACGTCGACCGCGCAGCAGCTCCCATCGCCAGCCTTCAGGCGACGACCTTCGGTTGGATCCGCAGCATCTCGGCGAAGGCCAGAAACACGTGGTAGAGCGTCGAAGCCGGTGACGCCGCAAGCATGGGCGCACCCGCCTCGTCCAGCTGGTCGATCCATTGTCCCCGCGGGGCTGGGGCGAAATACCGGTCCATCAGCAAGCTTGTGCTCGCCTCGATCGCAGGACGCGGATCGACTCCGTCCATCTCGTAAAGCGCCACCGCAGCCTTGATCCGCTCGGTGTTGGGCCAGGTTCGCGAGCGTCGGTCGAGCGGGGCCCCGTCGTCCCGGACCGCGTTGATGGTCGCGCCGGTTGCGGGGTCGACGCCAAAGCGATCGGCGAAGCTGACGAGCCCTCGCGCCTCTGTCCGCTGGTCGACGCCGGTCAGACGATGGAGGTTGACCAGAATCCAGGCCCACTCGAACTGATGACCGGGCTCGGTGCGGCGGCCATCCTCTCCCGGAGCGCGGGCCCAGGTCTCGGTGAAAAACTCCGCGAGCGTCGTGCTCGCGGGATCGTAGAAATGCTTTGCGAACAACTTTCCCAACCGCTCGGCGAGGTCGCCGAACCTGCGCTCGCCCGTCGCCTCGAACAATGCAAGCGACGCCTCGAGCATGTGCATGTGCGGGTTCTGCTGCCGCCAGCCTTGCGCCGGGGTTTCGTGGAGAAAGCCTTCGCCGCCCGGGTGAGTGAGGTGCTGCTCCACGGCGTCGAGCGTCCGGTGCGCCCAGGCGAGCGCCTGCGAATCCTTCGTGGCGCGATAGGCCCAGCCGAGGGCGAACAGAACAAAAGCGTGGTCATAGAGATCGATGGTCGGGTCAAGCACATCGCCCTCGCGGCTCAGCCGACGCGCAAAAGCTCCCGCGCCGGGCATCCAGGTGCGCGTGGTGAGATAGTCGACGCCCGCCGCCACGTGGGGCAGGCCATCCGTCCAGCCAAGCTCGGCGGCATGAGCGAACACATAGATCTGGCGGCAGGTGACGCGGGTGCGCTTGAACGGGGCGCAGGCGTCGCGGCCGTCGAGGCCGAGGATCTCCACAAAGCCGCCATGCGCGTGGTCGACGCCCTTCGTCGCCCAGAGGGGCAGCGCCTCGTCGAACATCCATGTCCGAGCGCGCTCAAAGGCGTCCGCCATGATCGGGTCTCCGTGGTGTCGGGCGAGGCCGGTTCGTCCCCTTTTCCGGGCTAGCGGTCGCGGAGCGAAAGGTCAAACTCATAGCTTCTTGCTCGCGCGCCGCCCAAACACGCCTTTACTTCGCGGCGACGGGGCGCGATCACTGGTCCAGACAGCGTCAGGCCGGACACCCTAGGGAGGGACCCCCATGAAGACACGCATCACCGAGCTCTTCGGGATCAAGCACCCCATCATTCAAGGTGGGATGCACTATGTCGGTTTCGCGGAAATGGCGGCGGCGGTATCCAACGCGGGCGGCCTTGGCATCATCACCGGCCTGACCCAGCGGACACCGGAAAATCTCGCAAAGGAAATAAAGCGTTGCCGCGAGATGACCGACAAGCCCTTCGGCGTGAACCTCACCTTCCTGCCGTCGCTCACCCCGCCGGATTATCCGGGCTTTGTCCGGGTGATCATCGAAAGTGGTATCAAGATCGTCGAGACGGCGGGCAACAACCCGGCCAAGGTGATGCCGGCGTTCAAGGAAGCCGGGGTCAAGGTGATCCACAAATGCACGTCGGTTCGACACTCGCTCAAAGCAGAATCTATCGGTTGCGACGCCGTGTCGGTCGACGGCTTCGAGTGCGGCGGCCATCCGGGCGAGGATGACATCCCGAACTTCATTCTGCTCCCGCGCGCGGCGGAGGAGCTGAAAATCCCCTTCGTGGCCTCGGGAGGCATGGCCGACGGGCGGTCGCTGGTGGCGGCGCTGGCGCTGGGCGCGGAGGGCATGAACATGGGCACCCGCTTCATCGCGACGAAGGAGGCGCCGGTGCATGAGAACGTGAAGAAGGCGCTCGTCGCCGCCTCCGAGCTCGACACAAGGCTCGTCATGCGCCCCCTGCGCAATACCGAACGCGTGCTCGCAAACGCGGCGGTGGACCGGCTGCTGGAGAAGGAGAAATCCCTCGGCGCAAACCTCAAATTCGAAGACATCATCGAGGAAGTGGCCGGGGTCTATCCCCGCATCATGACCGAGGGCGACATGGACGCGGGCGCGTGGAGCTGCGGGATGGTGGCGGGGCTGATCCACGACATCCCGACCTGCAAGGAGCTGATCGACCGCATCATGACGGAGGCCGAGACGATCATCTCGGACCGGCTGAAGCGCTTCGCCGCAGGCTGAACGCGACAGGTTTGAGTGATGTTTCGCGCGGGTTTCGGAGCTGCTTCAGTGCACCTCCGGAACGCTCGCTCTTGGTCGTTTTTGTCCCTTTTGAAGCCTTTTTGGCCTCGGGCGGAGCCTCCGATAGGGGGACAACTGAGGGCGGGCCCCGCAATCGGCTGAATCCGACGCCCGTTGCAATCGGGGGTTGAGTCTCTTCCGACGGAAACGGGCTGATCTATCCCCCTCCCCCTGTGGCGGGTTTATGGTCGCGCCTCGGTCTCGCCCTGGGGCGGACGGGATGAGGGCGAGGACCGGAGGCGTGTCCAAAACTCCAAAAGGGTCTCGCGAGCGCACGATGATGGGTAGCCCGACCGGCGACCATCAGCGCCGAGAGGCGGGGCTGGATCAGGCGCCCCTGATCAGGGATGACGGCCAGCCGATCCGGACCAGGAGCCCATCCGGGCCTCCGATCCCGACCTCATAGAGGCCCCATTCGCGGTGGCGAAGCACACCGCCCGGTCGTATCACGAGGTCGTCCACGCGTGCGGCGATGGCGTCGACGTCTGGAGTGCGGATGAAGACGCCGAAGGGGTTATGGTCCGCAGGAACACGCCATGGCCCGTGTCCGGCCTGGATCAGGTGAACCTCGCAGCCCCAGCCGGTCATGATGATGTACTGATCGTCCCCGCCCGTCCGTTCCATGCCAAGGCGTCGCCAGAAGGGGATCGCACCTTTCAGATCATTGCTCGGGACGATGGCGAACGCGCCGACAGACGGGACAACTGGCATTCCGCCACATTCCTTGAATTGGGACGACATTAGCGATGCCAACACCATTCCGGTGAGGCGGCGCCTCGTCAACACCGCGCGTTCGGGGTCCTGGTCCGTGGATAGATCGAAAATTATCCGCGATGCCTGCGACCAGACGTGTCGCGCCTGTTTCCATCGGGGGCTGCGAGGCGACGTCCCGCGCGCGAGCGGGGGCTGGCGCCGACGAGGACCCGCCCGCGCCGCGCCCACATCGTGACGCGCTCCGCGAACCTGCTAAGGATGGGGCGTCACACGCCGCGGGGGCCCATGCAGCGCACCATCACCTTTCTCATCCTCGCGGCGCTGATCGCAGGCGTCGGGGCGGGCGCCGCCCTGCAGGCCTTCGGCAATGAGACGCTGATCGGCGCCGCCGGCGTCGCCGAGGCCGTCGGCGCGCTGTGGCTGAAAGCGCTGAAGGCGACCGTGATCCCGCTGGTCGCGGCGCTCCTCATCACCGGCGTCGCTTCGGTCGCTGATGCGGCGAGCGCGGGCCGCCTCGCCGGGCGGGCGATCGGGGTGTTCGGCGTGATGCTCGCCGTCAGCGCGGCCTATGCGGTGGCCGCGATCCTCGGCCTGCTGGCGCTGTTCCCGGTCGGCGCGGCGGAGGCGGACGCCCTGCTCGCGGGCGTCGGCGCGACGCGGACCGAGGCGGCGGCGTTCGACATCGGAAGCTGGCTGCAGCAGCTCGTGCCGTCAAACCCGATACGGGCGGCGGCGGACGACCAGATCCTCGCCTTCACCGTGTTCGCGATCGCCTTCGGGTTTGCGGCGACCCGGCTGCCGAGTGAGCAGCGGCAATCCATCACCAGCTTCTTCAAGGCGGTGGCCGAAGCAATGATCCTGATCGTGCGCTGGGTGCTGGTGCTTGCCCCGGTCGGCGTGTTCGGCCTGTCGATCGGCGTGGGGCTGCGCTCCGGCCTCGGGGCGGCGGGCGTGCTGTTGCACTATATCGTGCTGGTCTCAGCCGTGATCGCGGGCGTGACGGTGATCGCCGTGCTGTTCGCCGTGATCTGGGGACGCAGGTCGCCCGCGGCCTTCCTCAGCGCCGCGGCGCCGGTGCAGGCGATGGCCTTCTCCACCCAGTCGTCGATCGCGTGCCTGCCTGCGATGGTGGAACAGGCGCGGGACGCGATGGGCCTGCCCGAACGGGTGGTGGACCTAGTGCTGCCGCTCTCGGTCGCGGTGTTCCGGATGACGAGCGCGGCGGGCAATCTCGGCGTCGCCTTCTTCATCGCGGCGGTGCACGGGATCGAGCCGACGGGATTTCAGATCGCCAGCGCCGTTCTGGTGGCGGTCCCGATCTCGATCGGGTCGGTCGGGCTGCCGGGTCAGGTGTCGTTCGTGGCGAGCGTCGGCCCGATCTGCCTCGCGCTCGGCGTGCCGCTGGAGCTCCTTGGCATCCTGATCGCGGTGGAGGTGGTGCCGGACATCTTCCGCACGGTCGGCAATGTGACGGCGGACCTCGCCGCGGCGGTGATCGTCAACCGGCGGGAGGCGACGGCCGACGCCGCACCCGAACCGCAGTGACGACGTCGGTGATGGCGTCGAGGATCACATCCGGCCGGCGATAGTAGAAGGCGTGGGTGGAGCCGGGGACGACCTCCAGCCGCCCGCGGGCCGACCAGGTCGAAAGGTCGGTCTGGAGCGCGCGCCAGATCGTCTCCGCGCGGGTGCGCTCGTCCATCGAGCGAAGCGCCGCCCCGTCGGTGGAATACCGGTCGCGGGAGAAATCATCCTCCACCTGATCGGCGAGCTGGCGGGCGAGGACCACAACGGGGAGCGTGACAAGGTCACGGGTGCGGCCGGCGCGCTCGAGCGTCGCTTCATAGCCCCTCGCCTCGCGGGCGAGCGCGCGGGCCGACTTCGGATAGTAGGCCTCCACCCGATCGGCGATCAGCGGGTCGGCGGGATAGTCGACGAGGCGCATCCATCCGGTCCAGGCAAAGGCGAGGCCGAGCTCCTGCGAGGGGGTGAGGTGCGGGCCGGCAACAAGACCCGCGTCGGCGAACCGGGCTTCCTGATCGGGATGGGAACTGTCCGCGAAGATGAGCCCGGCGACCTCGGCGCGATACATCGAGGCGAAGATGAGGTTGTAGAGCCCGCCGCGCGAATGCCCGATGAGAACGAAAGGTCCGGTCTCGCCCGCGGCGTCGAGCGCCGCCTTCAGGTCGGTCGCGGCTTCCTCAGGGGTGAACGGACCGGGGGCGGGATCGCTCCACAACACTCCGGCGCGGCTGTAGGTGCAGGCGCGGGAGACTTCCGCCGCCCGCTGATGGACCGGCGTCCAGGCGAGCGCTCCAGAGACGTCGCCCCCGGCCTGGAAGACGAGGGTGGGCGACCCCTCGCCGATGCAGTTGAGATGGATGCGGCGGCCGCCGATGTCGACGAGACGACCCTCGACCGGGTGATCGGAGGCGGCGCGGGCGGCGATCAGGCTCTCGCATCCGGCGAGCGCCAGAACGGCGGCGAGCAGGAGCGTCGCCCGCAGGAATGCCGGGCGGGCGGATCGAGGGGAAGGGGTCAGGCTGCGCGGCATGGGTATTGATCCGCGAGCGGGCAGACAGCGGGCGAGCGGCGACGATCGCGCCCCTCGCCCGGCGCCGCGTCGTTACTTGATGGTGACCTTGGACGGGCCGAGACCGCCGGTGACCTCGAAGGAGTCGCCGGACGCCTTGCCTTCGGGATAGGCCGTGCAGTCATTGTCGACGACGCCCGGCACGGTGATGCAGAGCTTGTCGCCATCGATCTTGTAGGTGCCCTCGACGCCCTGATCGGTGGTGAAGGTGCCGTCGGCCTTGTAGGTCACGTCATAGGGCGTGCCCTGGACCTCGATGATCACGCCATGGGCGACGACCGCCTCGAGCGTGGTGGCGAGCGCCGGGGCAGCGAGGGCGACGGAAGCAGCGGCGAGTACAAACAGGCGCATGAAAACCTCTGGTCTGACGTTGAAGGATGGGCGACGGCGAGACCTCGCCGGCCCGTGCAGGAAACGGTACAGCGCCCCGCGACCGCTGAGCATTGTAGCGCGGCGGGGCCTGATCGTTCTACCATCCGCAGCCAAGGCGGCAACCCCGTGGGACAGTCCGGGAAGCCTGTCACGAGCCGCAGAAGAAGGACTGACATGACCGGGTGGCGCGCGACCTTCATCTCGCTGTTTCCGGACCTGTTCCCGGGCCCGCTCGGGGCGTCAATCCTCGGCTCCGCGCTCGCCCGCGACGTCTGGGGGTTTGACGTCGTGGACCTGCGGGCGCACGGGCTCGGCAAGCATCGCACGGTCGACGACACGCCGGCCGGCGGAGGGGCGGGGATGGTCTTGCGGGCGGACGTCGCCGCCGCCGCGATCGACAGCGTCGCCGCGGAGGGACGGCCGCTCCTGATGATGTCGCCGCGCGGCGAGCGGTTCGACCAGGCGATGGCGCACCAGCTCGCCGCCGGCCCGGGCGCCATCCTGTTCTGCGGTCGCTTCGAGGCGATCGACCAGCGCGTGATCGACCGGCGGGGCATGCGGGAAGTGTCGATCGGCGATTTCGTGCTCGCGGGCGGCGAGGTCGCGGCGATGGCGATCACCGAGGCCTGCGTCCGGCTTCTGCCGGGCGTGGTGGGGGCGAGCGCCTCGCTGGTGGAGGAGAGTTTCGAGACAGGGCTGCTCGAACACCCGCACTACACCCGCCCGCACGTGTGGGAAGGGGCGTCGATTCCCGACATATTGACCTCCGGCGACCACAAGCGCATCGAGAAATGGCGCAAGGATCAGGCTGTGGAGTTGACGAAAGCTCGCAGACCGGATTTATACGCCCCTTTCCGGAATTCCGTGACGCCGGCGGCGGATCGTCCCCGCAACGGCTGAAGAGAGGTTCGCCGCATGGCCGCCAACATCATCGAAACGCTCGAACGCGAAGAGCTGGCCCGCGTGCGCGGCGAGAAGACGATCCCGGTGTTTTCGCCGGGCGACACGCTGCGGGTGAACGTCAAGATCAAGGAAGGCGAACGCGAGCGCGTCCAGGCGTTCGAGGGTGTGTGCATCGCGCGCTCGGGCGGCGGGCTGAACGAGAGTTTCACCGTGCGCAAGCTGTCGTTCGGCGAGGGTGTGGAGCGGGTGTTCCCGGTGAACTCCCCCCTGCTCGACAGCATCGAGGTGAAGCGCCGCGGCAAGGTGCGCCGGGCGAAGCTCTATTATCTGCGCGGACGGGCCGGCAAGCGCGCCCGGATCGCCGAGCGCACCACGGGACGCCGGGAAGAGGACGGCGGCGCGGAGGACTGACCCCTTTTGCGCGCCTGATCTTGCTCGCCTGATCGAGCAGCGCGGCCCTGCGGTCCGGCCGCGATCAAGCTGAAAAGAATAATCCAGTTGCCGAGCCCGTTGGTTGGAAGACCACCCGGGAGACCACCGGCTTTGGCATGCGGCCGAGGGCGGAAGCGTTCCGCCGCCCCCCTGCGTCCCCCCCTTGCGCGGACTTGCGCCCGGCGCGCGCGCCGGGCCTCGACATCAGGCCGGCGCCTTGGACTCCTGCGGCAACACGATCGGAGCCGGCTCGGCGAGGTCGAAGTCAGCCGGACGATCGGTCGAAGGACGGGCCTTCGCCGGATCCGGCGGCGCGACCCCAAGGCCGAGATTGACGTAAGTCACGTCCGGCGCTTCGCGCACGGCGATGCGGACGTCCTCGGTCTTGCCGTTCGCGGTGGTGATGCCGTCCCAGACGATGTCCGGAAGCTTGCCGCCGGTCGCGGCGGCGAGCGGAGCCAGCCGGCCCTGCGGATCGAAACCGCCCTCGCCATAGGTGTTGTCGCGGATCACGAAGTCCCGGGGCAGTGGATTATAGCGCTCATCATCGAACGGATAGGAATAGGAATAGATCAGCACGTGCGCGGAGCTGTTGTTCTCGAACGTGTTCTCGAACACGTGCACGTTCTGGTTCGCCATCATCATGACGCCTGATCCCGACGGCACGTTGGCGACGATATTCGCCGGCGGTGCGAAGTTCGGCGTGTTGTTGCCGATGATGCGATTGCGGAAGATGCGGGTCGAGTGCCCACCCATCTTCGGCAGGCCCGGAAGATCGAAGACGAGAATGCCGCCGGTATTGTTGGTCGCGAGGTTGTCGTAGACGTCCGCATTGGTCGAATTCTCGATCTCGATGCCGGCGACGTTGAATTCGGCGGTCGAGTTGCGCACGATGATGCGGTCGGACTGACCAACATAGATGCCCGCGTCCGATGCGCCGCGCACCGTCACGCCGTCGACCAGCACATCGGTCGATTCAACGGGATAGACCCCGTAGGCGCCGTTCTCTTCCTTCGGGCCGCCCGACCATTCGACGGTGAGCGCGCGATAGGTGATGCGGTCGGCGCCCTTGGACTTGATGCCGTCGCCCTTGGTGTCGCGCATCGTGAAGCCGGTGAGCGTGACGTCATCGGAGGTGACGAGCAGGCCCTCGCCCGCGCTCGCCTGACCGGCGAAGGAGAGGATGGTCTGGCCTTCGCCCGCGCCCTTCAGCGTGACCCCGTCGACATCGAGCGACAGACCGTCGGTGAATTCGAACGTGCCGGCGGCGAGCTCGATCACGTCGCCGGGCTTGGCGGTGATCAACCGGTTCTGCAGGGTCTCATAGGCCTCGGCGCCGGGCGCGATGGCCGCCGCCGCCTGCTCGGGGGGCGCAGCGGGCTGGCCGCAGGCCGCGATCAAGAGCGCGAGCGGCGCCGAAGCGAGTGGTCCCGATATCCAGTTTTTAGGCATGTCGGCGTCCCCGTTGCGAAGCTTTGACGATGATGACCGAAGTCTGTTGACCGCCGGGCCGGAATGTCAAGAAAGATGAGGGCATCCGTCCCCATATCGTCCCCGTGTTTCGATCGAACAGGACCCAGACCCCATGCAGCATGTCTCGATTCGGACTCCGTTGCGGCCCATCGGCGTCCTCGCCGTCGCCTGGCTGACCGCTGCCGCGCCGGTCGGGGCCGACCCGCAGAGCGCGCCCGCGGGATCGCCCGCGGCGACGCAGGCCCGCGGCGATCTGAGCGGTGTGTGGACCAATTCCAGCCTGACGCGGCTGGAGCGCGCCGGCGCCCCCCAGCCGCTCGAACTCGACGAGGCGGCGGCCCAGCGCATGGAGGCGCAGGCGCGGGCGCGCGAAGCGAGCGCGAACGCGCCGACGGACCCCGGCGAAGGCGCGCCGACCGACGGATCGATCGGCGGCTATAATTTCTTCTGGCTCGATCCCGGCAACCGGCTCGCCCGTATCAACGGGGCCGCGCGCACGTCGTGGATCGTCGATCCGCCCTCGGGACGCATGCCGTTCTCGGAGGCCGGTCGCGCCAAGGCCGCCGCCTATTCGGACGCCGCCCGGAATGATTTCGGCCCGGAATCACTCAACCCGGCCGACCGCTGCCTCATCGGCAGCCGCGGTTCGGGCGGGCCGCCGATGCTGAACAACATCTACAACAACACCTATCGGATCGTGCAGACCGCCGATCATGTGATGATCGAGGTGGAGATGATGCACGACGCCCGCATCATCCGCATCGGCGGCGACCACAAGCCGGCGGCGCTGGAGCAGTGGCTCGGCGATTCGGTCGGCCGGTGGGAGGGCGACACGCTGGTCGTCGAGACCCGGCACTGGAAGTCCGAGCAGGGACGCTATCAGCCGATCTTCCTGTCGGCGAAGGCGAAGGTGACGGAGCGCTTCACCCGCCTGTCTGACACCGAACTCCTCTACAGATTCGAGGTCGACGACCCGGACTATTACAGCCAGGTCTGGTCAGGTGAGATGATGTTCACGCCGGCCTCGGGCGAGGTCTATGAATATGCCTGCCATGAGGGGAATTACGCGATGGGCAATATCCTGAGAGGCGCAAGACTGGAGGAACGCCGCGCCGGGAAGTGAGGCGGCGGGTGGACATGACGCCTCCGGTGCGCCGAATCGCCAGCGATCACAGAGAAATTGATGGTGCGGTGCAGGGCGCCGCAGTTTTCAGCGCGCGCGCGATGTGAGACTCTCCACCCTCAGATGTTGGGGGCTCGGCTTGGTGATCGCCCGCGTTCAGGGTTCACCGCGCCCATTGTTTGCGGTGAGTGCGATGCAGGGAACGCGGATGAACAACGGCACGTCGCGAGCCGCGGTCTTTGAGCCTTCCACATTCGCGGCCAAGTTCTCGGGGCGAATCGCCCGCGGGGCGCTGGCGGCGTTCGCGCTGACGGCGGCCACCGCCGGCCTGACGCGGTCGCCCAACCAGGCGGATGGCCCGGCAGGAGCCCGTTTCGCCAGCGCCTTCTCCTTCGAGGCCCATGCACAGCTTCGTGTCGAGAGTGGGGGGCAGTCAGGTCTTCAGGCTTCCGGCAAGGTCCATCTGTCGCAGGACATGACCGCCGAGGCCCGAGAGGGCCCGGTCGGCATGATCGTCGTGCTGGAGAACGCGATCCAGCCAAATGAAGCGCGTTCGAAAGCGGGACTTGGCCGCATGCGCTCGGAAGCCGCCGCCGCGACGGACAATTTTCTCGCCCGGGTGGACGCGGGCCGCTGGCTCGGCCGCGACCGGACCGCACAGCGCATCCATCGCCGATATGAGCATGCCCCCTTCATCGCGATGCGCCTGTCGCTTGAGGAAGCCAATCGCCTCGCGGCCGACCCGGGCGTGAGGGGGATCGTCGAGGACCGCGCGCATGAGCTTCAGCTCGTCGGGTCGGTTCCGGTGATCCAGGCGCCGCAGGTCTGGGCGCTCGGTCCGGAAGGCGCGGGCACGTCCGTCGCGGTGCTGGATACCGGCGTCGACATCGACCACTCGATGTTCGCCGGCAAGATCGTCGGATCGGCCTGCTTCTCGACCACCAATTCATCGGCCCGGACGCTCTGCCCCAACGGAACAGACGAACAGATCGGGGGACGCGGCGGGGATGATTGCGAAGCGTCGGGCGTCATCGGCTGCGACCACGGCACGCACGTCGCCGGCATCGCGGTCGGCCGGTCGGTTTCGACGACCAGCGGAACCACCTATCGCGGCGTCGCGCCCAGCGCGGGGGTCGTCGCGCTCAACGTGTTTTCCGGGCGGATCTCGGACAACAAGGCTGTGTCGTTCTCCAGCGACCAGATCGCCGCGTTCGACTGGTTGCTGCCGCAGGTCGGCGCGATCGGCCTCGCGTCCATCAATATGAGCCTTGGCGGGAGCCCGCAGGCCGGAGCCTGCGACAGCGATCCCCTGAAGTTCTATGTCGACCAGATGCGTGCGGCGGGCGTGGTGACGGTGATCGCGGCAGGGAATGACAGCTCAACCGTCGGCGTGTCCTCGCCCGGCTGCATCTCGAGCGCGGTGACCGTCGGGGCGACCAACAACAGCGATGCGATCGCGAGCTTCTCCAATGTCGGACCGCTGCTCGACCTCATGGCGCCGGGCTCCTCGATCGTTTCCGCCATCCCGGCCCAGCGGCTCGGCACGAAGAGCGGCACCTCGATGGCGACGCCGCATGTCGCGGGCGCCTTCGCGCTGCTGAAGTCGGCCGTGCCCGGCGCGACCGTCGACCAGATCGAGACGGCGCTGAAATCCTCCGGCGTTGCGATCACCGACACCCGGGTGACGCCGGCGATCGTCACGCCGCGCATCAACGTGCTGGCGGCGCTTCAGGCGCTCGGCGGGGCGACCCCGCAATTCGTGACGGTGACGCCCGACAGCGTGGCGAGCTTCACGGTTGATTTCGGATCGCCGGCCAATCCCGCGAGCCGATCCTTCACCATCACCAACCCCGGAACGGGCGCCGTGACCGTGGAGGTTACGTCCTCCAGTGGAAACGCCATCATTTCAAGAGGCGGCCAGGTGGGGTCGCCGATCAGTTTCCAGCTCGCGGCGAGCGCCAGCGACACGATCACGGTTGCGCCGAACACCGCCGGCCTGCCGTTCGGGATCGCCTCCGCGAACATCCGTTTCTCGGTATCCGGCGGCGCGGCGACGACGCGCGGGGTCCGGATCGACGTGAAGCCGCCGATCTCGGTGACGCCGACCGCGGTTGCGACGCTCATCGGTCCGGCCGGGGGGCCGTTCCGAGCCATGGAGAACATCGACGGAGCGACGGGCGGTGTGCTGTTTGCGCTCAACAACTCGTCCCCGTCGGCGGTGGACCTGACGATCGCCTCGGATCAGACCTGGCTGAGCATGGCGGCGGGCGGCGCTTCGGGACAGAGCATCAATTTCGCCGCCCCTTCCGGCGCCTCCTCGGCGACGGCGACCGCCTCGGCGACGGCGAACGGCCTGTCGGAGGGAACCCGCCGGGCGACCGCGACCTTCACCGGCGCCGGGGCGACGTTCGCATCGGTCGGCGTGGACCTGCGCGTGACCACGGGCAATGACTTTTTCGCGAACGCGACCACCGTTCCCCCCCGCCAGGGCCAGTCGAGCACGGTGAACCTCAGCGTCAGCGGCAATTCGACCAATTCCTGGTTTGAAGTCGGCGAGCCCGCGCACTTCACCAGCCAGCCTGCGCGCCGGTCGATCTGGTACAAGTTCGTCTCCCCGATCACGGGCCAGATGACGATCGACACGTCGGGATCCAGCTTCGACACGCTGCTTGCGGCCTATACGGGCGGTGCGATCGGGTCACTGACGCAGCTCGCCTCCAATGATGACGCGAGCGGGCTCGGCCTGCGCAGTCGCGTGACCATCAATGTGACGGCGGGCCAGACCTATTACGCCGCTGTCGACGGGTTCAACGGCGCCTCGGGCGCGGTGACGCTGAATGTCGGCGCCGTTCCGCCGGCGCACAACACATTCGCGCAAGCCGTCACGATCACCGGGGCGAGCGGCTCGACGCCGGCGCTGACCCATCTCGCCTCAAGCGAAGCCTCCGAACCGCCGCATGTCGGAGAGACGGGCGCGCGCTCGGTCTGGTATCGCTGGACGAGCCCGGGAGCCGGGGTCACGACCTTCTCGACGACCGGCAATGACCATGACACGCTGCTCGCGGTCTATGCCGGAACGAACCTTGCGCGCCTCACCGAAGTCGCCGCCAATGACGATCAGCCCGGCGGGTCGAACGGCGCGAGCTCGGCGAGCTTCATGTCGGCCGCGGGTCAAGTGTACCACATCGCGGTCGCGGCGAAGGCCTCAGGGTCCGGCGGGCTCACCAATCTCACCTGGTCGCAAACCGGCGCGACCACGCCGCTGCTCGCCTCGACGAGCCCGGCGTCGCGCAGCACATCGGTGGGACGAGACGTCACCGTGTTCGCCAACATCCTCAACAACAGCGGCGCGACCGTATCCAACTGCAGCGTCGCCAAGCCGGCGAGCTTCACCGGCTCGTTCAGCTATCAGACCGCGAGCGCGGCGAACCAGCTGACCGGATCGCCCAACACGCCGGCGCCCTTTATCGCGCCCGGGGCGGTGCAGAACTTCGTGCTGACAGCCGCGAGCACATCGACCCTCGCTCCCTCCGAACTCGGCTTCCGCTTCGTTTGCGACGGGGTGGAGGCGGCGCCCGTGTTTATCGGCGTCAACACCTGGCTGCTCCAGATCACGCCCGCGCTGACGCCGGACATCATCGCGATCGGCGCGACACAGGGGACGCCGGGCGTCATCACCCTGCCGACCGGCGGGTCGGCGGCCTTCGCGGTCGCCGCGGTCAACATCGGCTCGGCCGCTGCGGCGTCGACGCTCCGTTTTGAGGGAGTCGCCCCCAATGCGGATGTCGCGACCCTCGTATGCGAGACCAATCCGGGCGACGGCCAGTGCAAGGCGACGCCCGCCGCGAACGTGATCATCCCGGCATTCGCGGTGGACGAGGTGCGCACCTTCACGATCTTCGTGCAGAACCCGACCTCGAACGCCGTGACGTTCAACCCGGCCGTCACGCGTGTGTTCGCACGTTTCGTGGACTCATCCGGCAATGTGTTCGGCTCAACCAGTGCGGCGGTGCGGACGCAATAGCGCCGATCGCAGAGGCCCCACGCGGCGCGCGGGGCTGGCAGAGCCTGCGACTTGTGCGGTCGACGTTGAACAGCGCTTCAGCGGGTCTCGCTCAGCACGTCTGGCCGGGCGGGCAGGCCTCCCGGAGCTGGCGCACCAGCGTGTCGAGCTCGGCGCGCGCGCGCTGGGTCGCGGCGGCGATCTCCGCCTGCATCTCGGGCGTCACACTGACCGGCGCCGGCGTGCCGGAGGTCGGCCCCCGCGCCGCGCGATCGCCGGCGGACTGGCCGGATGCGACGCGCGCCTGAGCCGAAATGGTCGGTTGCGGAGCACGCTTTTCAGCGGCCTGCGCTTCGGGGGGATCGAGCGGCAGGCCCTCCCGCGCCGCGGCCTGCGCCGCTGCGATCTGCTGCGCGCTGCGCATGAGCGACGAGGTGACGGAGGGTTCGGAGGCGCCAGAGTTCGCGGGCTGGCTCGCCGCGCTCTGCACCGGCGGCGCAACGCGCGGCTGGGCCGGATCCTTGCCGGCCTCGCCTGACAACAGGACGATCTGGTTGATCCTGCCGGACGCGCCGCTCTTCAGGACGTAATCCTCATTGCGCAGGAGCCGGGCGACGAGCCGCTCCGGCGTTCCCGTCATCACGGCGCTCGGGGCTGGCCCCGTGAGACGCGACGTGTCGCCGACAATGGTTGCGCCGATCGCTTGCGCGAGCGCCGTGAGCGAGGTTGCGACATCGCCTTTCTCCGGATCGAGCCGGTATTCACCGGCCTTCGCCGAGGCCTCGACCGTGGCGGCGAATGCGGCTCCGCCGGTGAGCGTGGCCGAGGCCAGCAGCACCGCCATCACCCTGCAGGATGATCCCACCATCACGAACCTCTTCGCTCCTGAATCTACTCGAAAGCCTAGCATGTCCGCGGCGACGCCCCAACGGTTGCAGCTCAGCGCGGCATCACCAGTTCGCGAACATCCTCGCCGCGCGCCAGCGTGATCCCGGTCGCGGTGACGTTCGTGACCGACCAGTCGCCGAGGGAGTCGCCGGGCTCGAGACGGATGACGCCGGACCCTGTATCGACGAGGGCGAGCATGCGCCCCTCAGCGCCGGCGACGCCGACCACCCGCGCAACACTCAGAACATCCGGACCCGCGACTGCGAAGGATGCGGGCGTGCTCTCCGCAGCGGCAGGCTGAACCGCAGCCGGCGCCCGATCGGGATCAAACAGGGGCGCGCTGAACACAGACTGAAAAACGTCGAGCGGCGGCGGCCGCCGCCAGACACCACCGACGCCTGGAGCCGGCGCTGTCGCGGCCGCTGGTGCGAGGATGTTCGACGGCGCAACCGGTCGCGCGATGTTGTCCGATGCCGAGCGCGTTGCGACATCGATGACCGCGACGACGGCGAGACCCGCAGCGGCGAGAAGCAGAAGGCGAAGCCGGGGGCTCATAGGCCGGTCCCCTCCCCTGCAGCGCTGCGCGGCGGCTCGGCGGGGGCCCAGGTCGCGACCGCATCCGCGGAAAGGGTGATGCGCTCACCGCCGTCCCGTGTGGTCGCGCGGGCGCGGGTGACGACCAGCGCGGGGCTTCCGGTTTCCAGCGCATGCATCGCGCGCCAGAGATTGGCGGGCCTCGCCTCGACCTCAAAGCCAAGCAGCACCTGATTGGCCGCGCCAGACCGGAACGAACTTGTCCGCAGCAGCGCGCCCTCGGCTTCCAGCACATCAAGCAGCCGGTTGAGCGCCGCCGCTTCCGCCTCACCGCGCCCGGCCGCCGGAATCACTAGTCCATCCGCGGCGATGTCACCGCCAGCGGGCGCCGCCTGCACAGCCGGCGTGGAGAGACGGGCGAGCGTCGCGCTCACGCCAAAGGCCGCCAAAGCCGCCGCCGCGAGCACGAGCGCCGCAGCACTGAGGAGCGCAAGCGCGCCGCCCCGGGGGATGTCCGTGCGCGCCCTCATCGGCCGTCCCCGGGAACAAAACGGCAGGTGATCTCGAACGCCTGGAAGCCATCATCGAGCCCGCGAGTGGAGCCGGAGAACGCCGCGCCCTCAAGCTCCGGAGCGGCGTCGAGACGTGCTGGCAGTCCCGCGGGATCGCGTGCCCGTCCGGCGAGCTTGATCTCGCGCCCGGCGATCTCGAACCGGTCAAGGTAGGCGGTCGCCGGCAGGGCGGCCGACACCGCGTTCAGCGCCGCAAGAAGCGGCGGGGATTGTTCGCGAGCGAGCGCGAGATCCCGCATCGCGGCGGCGGAGGGAGAGGCGGCCAGAAGGGATGGACCCGTGCGAGGCGCGAAGGCGAAACCCAAGCCCGCAGCACCCACAAGCAGCAGCGTCCCGGCCACGAGGAGCGCAACGAGGCTCGGCGAGGGGCCTGGCCGCAGCGCGGGCCCGCCGGTGATGAGATCGATCGAGGGCGGCGCATCGGGCGACGCATCCATCGCGACATCGACGGCGGAGACGCGCCGTCCGACGGCGGAGACGAGTCGAACCGCTTGCGCAACGGTCGCCGCCTCGGCGAGCGCCACCGGCGCGTGGAGCCGGTCTCCCGCGACGTCAACGGCTGACCGGTCCGCAGCGAAGGCGGCGCGCGCGGGCTGGATGGGGGAATGGGCGGGAAGCGCGAGTTCGACGGCCGATTCCAGGTCGCCGGCGGCCGCGCGCGGTAGCTCGAGTTCGAGCCAGAGGCCCGCCCCGGTTGCAAGTCTCACCACCACCGGTCCGCGACCAGCGACGCCGGACGGGGGCAGGACGCCGGATCGCAGATCGTCGACCCCGAGCGGGACGATGCGCCAGGGAGGCGCAAGGAGGCCGCCGATGATCGGCAGCGCCGCCAGCGTCTCGTCCACCGCACGGCGCCAGGCGCCCAGAGACCGGAGAATGGCGCTCACTGGCCAACGCCTTGCGAAAACAGCGCCGCCTCGATGGTGCGATCGTAGGGGCGTTGGGCGAGCACGTTCAGCGCACCCTCCTCGGCGAGCGCAACGGTGCGCTCCTCCATCATGACCGCCCCGCCGCGATGCACCGCCCTGAAGAACAGCGATACCGGCGGAAAGGCGCCGGGAGCCAGGGATTGCGGTGCGTTCGCCGATGAGGAATTCGCGGGCGGAGGATCCACCGGCCGCGGCCAGGCGCGCCGCAGGCCTTCCGGCGCCGAGGATGCATCGGGCGCGCCAGACCCGGACGTCGACAGGAAGGGTGCGACCTCCGCGAACGCGCCGCCGTTGGAACCGAACGCGGGGCGGAGCTCCGTGACACTGAGGAATGAACGGCCCGCCGCCCGCCGGTCCGACACCGCCCGCTCGACGTTGCGTGCAGCGTCGCCCGCGCCCGTCAACGAGCGGATCATGGCCGCGAGGTCGGCAGGCTCGACGACGTTGATATTGATGCGGCCCGCCTGCGCCACGGCTCTCACCTCCACTCGAACGGTCCCGACCGTGTAGGTCGCAGGGCGCCCACCGTCGAGGCGCGGCGCGCGGCCCGCCGCCGAGGGATCGATGAGATCCGCCGCGGCGAGCGCCGTGGCGCCTTCGATCGCGAGTGCAAGTTCGGTTCCGCGGGCGAGCGCTTCGCCGGTGGCCGCGTCGCCCCGGGCCGCGAACTGGGCGGCGGCGGCGATGGAGGCGGCCCCGAGAAGAATGAACATCACCGCGGCAAGAGCAAACCCGTTGCGCTTCATTGCGGGTCACCGACAGGCTGCGGCAAGCCGGCGAGGAAAGCGGGCGACCCTCCCGGGCCATCGGGATCGAACGCGATCATCAGCGGCCAGCCATCCTCTCCGCGCCAGATGTCCGACCATGCGAGGGACCCGTCCGTCGCGCGCGCGGCGTAGGAGAGGGCCGCGCCCGGAGCCGCGGACGCCTCCGCGAAGCGCTGGAAGGGTTCAGGCGGTTGCGGGGGTCGATCGCCGCGTTCCGCGTCGCCGGCGGACGGAGGCCGGGGATCGAACAGGCGACCGAGCACGGTGAGACGGGTTCCAACCTCGTCCGGGGCGAGCGCGATCTCAACCTCCCAGAGGCCCGCCGCGCCGACATCCCCCCACAGTTCGGCGACGAACCGCGCTTGCGAGGCGTCACCCGCCATCCGCCAGCGATCCGGCTCTCCGGCGTCGCCCGCCTCCATCCGGATCGGGGCTGCAGCTTCGAGCAGCCTGTGGGCGAGCGTGCGCGCGGCGATCATCCGTTCCACGGTGCGGGAGGCTTCAGCGCCCGCATCCCGCGCGGCGATCGACGCGTTGAGGCCAAGCCCCGCCGCGAGGACGGCGAGCGACCCGACGGCGAGGCCGATCAGCAGTTCCACCAGGGTGAAGCCGTTCGCCGGAGCGGATGTCATGGCGCCGCCCGCCCGGTTTCGGGTTCAGGTGAGACCGGGAAGCGGCCGGTCTCTGGCGGCGCAGCGGCCGCGTCGCCGCGCGCCCCGTCAGTTGGTGGTGGGGCGGCGTCCGCAAGCAGCGCGTAGGTGGAGACCGAAAAGACACGTCCGGCGGGACCCGTTGGCGCGCTGCAGTCGATCCGCCAGAGCCGCAAGCCGACCGGCAGGGATGGGCGCTGCTCGGGCGCCATGCGGATCGTCACCGGACGATCGGCGTCCACGGCCGAAAGCGTTCCCGGCGTCGCATCGCCCGCCCGTGCAGCGGTCAGGCACGCCTGCTCGACCGCGCCCGCGGCAAGCGCGGTTGCGCGCGCGGCGGTGGTCGATCGGGCCGATGCGGAGATGAGCCCGTAGAGCGCGGCGAGCACGCTCGACGCCACGATCAGCGCGACCAGCGCGTCGATGAGCACGAAGCCCCTCGGGTCCGGCCTAGCGCGGCTCACGGGCGACCTCCCCCGTCAGCCAGGAGACGGCGACGGATGTTGCAGCGTCATCCCGGCGATAGGTGATCCGCAAGCCGGTCGATCCGCCGCCCGGGGCGAAGCGGACCGCGAACACCGGCGGGGTGGATTCAGATCCCGCAGCGTCGATGTCGGCGTCCACGGCGTCGGGCCAGACGATCAACGCGCGTCCGTCGCGGCGGATCGTGCGGGCGGACAGGTCGAACTCCACGCGGACATCGTCGCCGGATCGCATGGCTTGCGCGCGCGCGGCGCGCAGGGCGGACTCCGTCTGGCGAGCAATCGCCGCGGTCGAGGCCTCACCGCTTGTCCAGCGCGATGCGATCACGCCGACTGCAAGCGACAACACCACGAGCACAACCAGCATCTCGACGAGCGAGAAGCCCCGGACCCGCCGGTCGTCCGTCGATGATGAGCGACTACTGGTCGCTGACGATATCGGCATTTTCACCCTCGCCGCCCACCGCATTGTCCGCGCCGAGCGACGTGATCCGGAAGGCGGCGCCGTCGGAGAGGGCTTCATATTGGTAGGGATTGCCCCAGGGATCGACGGGGACGGTCGACTTGGTGAGATAGGGGCCGGCCCATCCTGCGGCGCCGCCGGGATCGGCGACCAGCGCGTTCAGGCCTTCCTGCGTCGTCGGATAACGGCCGACGCTGATGCGGAAGAGATCGAGTGTGGCGGCGAAATTGGCCACCTGGGTCTGGGCCGTGCGGTGTTTTGCTCCCCCAAGCACGGCGCCCATCAGTCGGGGCCCGACGATCGCGGCGAGGAGGCCGAGGATGACCATCACCACGAGAAGCTCGGCGAGCGTGAATCCCGCCTCGCGGGTCGCGCGGGGCGGGGCGCTGCGGCGGGAGGGTGAGCGGGGCGAGGTCGGGGTCATCTCTTGATCCTGCGCGGGTCGGGTTGGTCGGGACTTCCATAGGCGGTTCATCTCAAGAATCTTCATCTCGGTGTGGTGCAGCTTTCCTCGGTTCATCGGGCGATGGCCTCATTGACGCCGACGAGCGCCGACACGATCGACAGCATCATCGAGCCAATCAGCAGCCCGGCCAATCCTACCATGACCGGCTCCGCAATGCGCACCAGAAGCCGCGTGCGCCGGTCAAGTTCATCCTCGTAGAGATGGGCGAGCCGGGTGGCGCCGTCGGCGAGAACGCCGCCATCCTCGGACGCCCGCAGCATGTCGCTCGCAAGCGGCGGCAGAACCCCTGATGCACCTATTTCCGCCGCCGGGGAGCGCCCCTCCCCCACCCGCACGATCGCCTCGTCGAACCGCGCCCGCGCCCAGCGATTGGCGACGCTGCGGCGGGCGGCGGCGAAGGCCGGCGCGGCGGTCTGCCCATTGCGCAGGAGCAGGGACAGGACCCGGAAGAAGCGCGCGGACAGGGCGGCCCGCGCGATCGGACCGAGCACCGGCGCCTGAAGCCACCAGCGATCGATCACGAGGCGGGTTGCGTCCGCGCGGACGGCCAGCGTGACGGCGAGCGCAGCGCAGGCGCCGGCGAAGACAAGCCACGGCCAGTTGCCGGACAGGAAGGCGCCGAACCCGAGAAGAACGGCGAGTTCGGGCGGAGGCGGCGCTCCCATCTCGACGAACATCTCGCCGAATTTCGGCAGCACCACCGTCACCATGAAGCCGAGCGCCACGATCATCGCCGTCCCCAGCACGGCGGGATAGGCGAGCGCCCCGCGAACGTCGGCGACGAGCTTGGCGCGCCGTTCCTCATCGTCGGCGAGTTCTGCGAGGGCCTGGCCGAGCCGGCCGGACGATTCCCCGGCCTCGGCGGCGGCGACGAAATGCGCCGGGAACACCGAAGACTGGCGCTTCATCGCCTCGGAAAGGCTGGCCCCGGAGCGCAACTCGCCGAGCGTCGTCCCGGCGATCAGTCCGACCTTGCCCGGGCCATGCCGCGTCATCGAGACGAGCGCGTGCTCGGCGGTGTGACCCGCCTGCAGGAGCATGGCGAGGTTTCGCGCAAAGACGCCGCCATTCCTGCGCCCGCCGGCGCGTGCGGACCTGCGGGATGGGCCTTCCTCGATGCGGATGGGGGTGAGCGCTCGCCCGCGCACCTGCGCCGCGGCGGCATCGCGAGACGCAGCGCCCACATCACCGCGAACGGTTCGTCCCTGATCGTCCACCGCCTGGAATCTGTAGGTGGGCATGGCGGTCAGGGTCCCAGCACGCGGATGATCTCGTCGCGGGAGGTCACCCCCTCACGCACCCGGGCAAGACCCGCCGCCCGTAGCCCGTGGACGCCGTCGACACGCGTGCCTTCCGAGAAGTCGCTGGCGGCGCAGCCCGGACGGATGCGTTCAGCCGTGTCTGGATCGATCTCCAGAAGTTCGAAGAGCCCCGTTCGGCCGCGATATCCGGTTTGGTCGCAGACGGCGCAGCCCACGGGTCGATAGCCGCCCTCCCCGTCCGGCGCCCGGCAGGCGACGCACAGCCTGCGCACCAGACGCTGGGCGACCACCATCCTAAGCGTGGAGCGTATCAGCGCCGGGTCGACGCCGAGATCGATCAGCCGAGGGATGGCTCCCGCGGCGTCGTTGGCATGGAGCGTGGCGAGGACGAGATGGCCGGTGAGCGCGGCGTCCGTCGCCATTTCGGCTGTTTCGCGGTCACGCAGTTCGCCGACGACGATCACGTCCGGGTCGCTTCGCAGGATGGCCCTGAGCGCGCTCGCGAAGGTGAGCCCGATCGTGGGGCGAACAGCGATCTGGGTGACGCCGTCGATCTGGTACTCGATCGGGTCCTCTATCGAGACGAGTTTGGCCCCGGGTTGATTCAACGCCATCAGCGATCCGGCGAGGGTCGTCGACTTTCCAGCGCCGGTCGGCCCGACCACCAGCACCAGTCCGAAGGGAGATCGCAGCATGCGCCGCAAGGCTTGAAGGCTCTCGGCGTCAAGACCGACTTTCTCAAGGTCCACGGCCGTGAACTTGCCCGCGAGAAACCGGATCACGACTCCTTCTCCGTGGGCGGAGGGAATGGTCGCGACGCGGAGGTCGAAGACTTCGCCGTCAATGTCGACCCGCGCACGGCCGTCCTGCGGCAGGCGCCGCTCGGCGATGTCGAGCCCGGCGATGATCTTGATGCGGGAGATCACCACGCGCGAGAGCCGTGGCGCGAGCGTGCGCCAGTCATGCAGCACACCATCAACCCGCAGCCGCGCCCGCACACGGTCGGGATAGGATTCGATATGAAGATCGGAGGCTCTCGCCCGCGCCGCGCCGGCGATCAGTTCATCGACCAGCCGGACGATCGGCGCCTCGCGCGACGCGGCGGACAGCGATGAGGGCTCGTCGTCCTCGACCGACCGGTCGGCGGCGGCCGCGTGTCCGGCGGCGCCGGAGCTGCTGCGCGCGCGTTCGATCAGGGACAAGGGGGCGATGACCGCGTGGACCGGCCGCCTGGAGGCGATGGCGACGCCCTGCACGATGCGCCGAACATCAGGATCGGCGACGGCGACGATGACGGCGTCCTCGTCCACCCGAAGCACCACCGCGTCGACATCCGACAGAAAGGACGGGTTCAGCCCCTCGACGGGGTCGCTGACCGCCTGAAACGCTTCGGCGCCCGCGAGGTCCGCCGCCATCACCGCCGCCAGAGCCTCCGCGGCCTGCTCGTCGCCGGCGAGCCCGAGCCGGCGCACCAGCCGCCCGAACGATTCTCCCTGCGCCCGCTGATCGAGCGCGGACGCCGCCGCCGCGGGGTCGACGCCGAGGCCGCGGACAAGCGCCTCCATCCGCAAGGCGTTGGGATCGAGGTCCACCGCTGACGGGTCCGGTCTCGGTCTCATGGGCTCCGGCCGCGCACAACCGCCCTCAGATGGCGATCGATCTGAGTGGTATCATAATCAGAGACCGACCGCAGCGCCCGCTCCCAATAGCCGGCGAGCGGCACGCCCGTCGGGTTGATCGTCAGAAGTTCGCGCTTGAGATAGGGCGAACGGTGAAACAGGAGCAGGCGGTCCCACATGAAGTGGCTGGCATTCACCGGAACGCCGCTGCGGATCGCCTCATAGATATGGCGGATCGATGTAAGCTGCTGAGGGGTGAAGCGGTGCTGATCCACATCCTTCATGTCCGCGAAATTGTCGGCGTAGGACTGGGCGAGCTGGCGGTACGGGAACACTGCCTCGCACCCGACGCCGTGACGAATCATGTGCTGGGTGAGGCCGATCTCATATCGCTGGATCACGAGCCGCTTGTTGTCGATGTGAAGAAACCGGTCCCAGAAACGCTTCCATGCCCTGGACTTGAGCGCCGCCCCGGTGGCGCACAGGAAATAGGTCTGGAGGTGATAGCGCATCTCCCATGAGTCGGTGAGCGCCCACATGCCCGCGCGGGACGGGTCCATCTTCGAGAAGACGGTTTCGTTGAGGTCGAAGAACGGACCATAGGTGCTGTCATTCATCAGGAGCACGAGGTCGCGATCCTCAAGGTTCGGCGCGACGCGCAGCCCGTCGTGATAGCCGCCGAAATCATAGCCCCGATTCCAGCGATGGATCATCAGGGCGGTGACGGGCTCGAGGCGGGCCCGCGCCTCGGCCCCGAATTTCGAGCTGTTGATCACCGCGATGGTCGCAAATCCGGCGCTAGCAAGGGCGCGGAGATGAGCGAGCACGAAATCATGCACCAGACCGTTCACATCGAAGATGACGAACACGGCGACCCGGCGCGCCGAGGCGAATGATTGCGCGCCGCGATGCTGGGAGCGGATCCAGGTGCGGCGCGGAACCATCGCCGCGCCGCCGACCGCAAGCCCGGTCTCGATGCTCCTCGCCGCGCTCTTGGCCCGGGCGGTCCACTTTCCAGCCATCCAGTCAAACTTCCCCGGAACAGATCGATCCGCGAACGCGGTTCATTGCGCCGCAAGCGCATCCAACAAGCGCACGATGTCGTCCGACAATTCAAACGCCTTCGCGCGCGAGGCGTATGCTCGCGCCGCCTCCGCCTGCTTCTGCTTCAGCGACGCCAACAGCGCCCGCGCTGCAAATGCCCGGCCAAGTGTCCGGACCGCGACCGAAGGCGGAGGGTCATCGGCGTCAAACACCTTCTCGTCGAGGGCCGGAAGGAACATGCCGGCGACGTCGAACCGTCCCGAGAAACTCGCATCGCAGAAGCATGCGAGCTGCGCCGCGAGGATGAGACCGCGGGCGTCGGGATCCCCGGACCCGATGAGATGCAGCCCGGCGAGCCCCGGTGCGCCGTCATGATTGAGCGCGAGCAGGCCAAGCGCGATCTCAGCTGACGCCGAGCCGCACGGCCGCGGCCCCATCCGTTCACGGATCAACACCGCGCCCGGTCCATCGCCCCGTCCGACCGCGGCCACCAGCGCCTCCGCCAGCGCGGCGCGTTCGAGAACCGCCCCGGACGGCAAGCGCGCGAACACGTCCGCCGCGGCGAGCGGGTCGCGGTCATGATGCAGGAGCAGAAAGCCGAGCGCTTCGCCGATCCGGTCATCCTTCAGCGCCGCCGCATCGAGCGCGTCGCGGTGTCGCGCGGCGTCCGCGAGCCGCCCCCCGGCGACCGCATTGATCAGGCTCTGGATGCGCGCCTCCCTGAGCCTGGATCTGGCGTCGGGGGCGTCCGCCTCGGTGCAGGCGGCGGCGTACCAGGTCGCGGCGGCCTCCGGATCGTCGTGGCGCATCGCCGCGAGACCGAACGCGATGAGTGCGTTATAGCGGGAGGCGCCGTCGAGGGTCGGACTGATCCGGCGAAACACCGCCGCGAGCGGCGCAATATCCCTGCCGGCCGAGGCAGCCACGCCGATGGCGTGAGCAAACATGGGGCCCGGTATTCCGTCGCCGGCAGACAGAGCGGATCCCTCCAGAGCCTTGGCCGCCCGCGCGGGATCGGCGGGAATCGTCCACAAGGCGGACCGGCCCTCGGCGACCGAGATGTATTCCGCTGTTTCAAGATCGAGCGCGGGCACGCCCGCCAGATGTCGGTTGAGTGCGCGCCCGAAACGGATCGACGCCTCGAAGTAAGCGCGCGCGTGTTCGGCGTCGTCGGTGCGTTCCGCCAGCCGACCGAGATAGAACAACACCGAGCCCATATTGCAGGGCGCGAGCGGCGCGAACTCCACGAAGCCGGCCGCATCAGGCGGCGTGAGCTTCGCCGGCGCGTCGAGATCGAACCCGTCGAGACGAAAGACTTCGCGCAACGCCGCGGCGGCTCGCCCGGCCTCCTTCCATTCTCCGGCGTTCACGGCGAGCTTGAGCCAGCGCCCGAGGAAGCCGCGCCGCAGGGCGGGATCGCCGACCTCCTGCGCCCGACGTTCGAGCCAGCCGCGAAACCGCGTTCCGTCGAGGCGTTGAGACAGGTCAAGCTGGCCGGGTCGCATCGATGCGCCGGCGAGGAGATGAACCCCGCCCGATCGCTCCCGCACCTCGACATCGCGAAATCCGGCGCGTCGCAGCGCGGCGATGAGCCCGTCCCGAGAGTAGGAGACGAGGTGCTGTCCGGGTCCGAAGGCGAGCATGTTGCGATCCGCGCCCGCGTCCGGGCGGGCCCCGGTCGCGGAGGGCGTGGTCATCACCAGCACCCCGCCCGGACGCAGCGCCTGCTTCAACACATCGAGAAAGGGGTCCGGATCGTCGAGATGTTCGATGATCTCGGAGCAGACGATGACATCGGCCGCGTAGGTCGCGGCGTTTTCGGCCGACAAATACTCTGATGCGATCGGCAGGCCGAGAAGGCGGCGGCCCTCGCGGGCGAAGGTCGACGGGTCGACCCCCTGCACCTCCCAGCCAAGCGCGCTGCGCGCATAGTCCAGCAGGAAGCCGAGTCCGCAGCCGACGTCGAGCACGCGCGTCGGACCCTCCCGCCGCACCCCGGCGATGAGCCCGGCGAGCACGTCGATGCCGGCATTCTGTTCGATGTAGTATTTCAGCGCCTGCGGCGAGATCGGCTGGTCGTCCTCATAGTCGGGCGGTTGCAGCAGGGGCGCGTTCGCCGATCCGCACGCGGCGCACCAGACCCAGTCGGCGACGCCGTCCGCCATCTGGGCGGCGGCGATGCGCGCATAGACCGGCGCGGCGGACCTGGCGCGGCACGCGCGACAGGTGAAGGCGAGCGAAGGGCCATTGTCGAAGAACTCGAATGTCTGGTCTGGCCGCATGTCAGCGCAGTCCCGCCTTGCGACGCCCTCCCTGCCCGACAACCGCCCGGGATGCGCTTGGAGGCATCACTCGATCCGGGCGGGCGGGACCCCTCTCTCCTGAGCGGGCGGCCTAGGAAGGTCAAGCCCCGTGTCTGCGCCGCCAAAATCACCGCCCGGCGATGCAGGTGCGGTGGATCGAGGCGCAGGCTGCGAGCGGAAGAGGGACGGGCCGCGTTCACGCCGGCGCTCATCCTCCATGATGATGCTCTGCATGCGGCTGCGGATCTCGGATGCGGCGACGGAGGCGTCATCCTCGGTGCGCAGGACGCGCGGCGTCAGGAACACGATCAGTTCTGTCCGGCGGGAATTGTCGTCGGTTGAGGAAAACAGCGGCCCGATGAGCGGCGCGCGCGACAGCCAGGGAACGCCCGACCGTGACCGGTTGCCGGATTCATCGATCAGGCCGCCGAGCACCAGCGTCTGTCCGGAGCGGATCGCGACAGTGCTCTGGATGCGCCGCTGCGAGATGGTCGGCGTAAGCGCGCCGGTGTTGACGGTCTCCGACACGCTCGACACTTCCTGATCAATGTCGAGGGTCACCACGGAGGTGGAGCTGACCCGCGGCGTGACCGTGAGGATGACGCCGGTGTCGCGGAATTCGATCTGATTGATGATCGGGGAATTGTCCGTCTCGACGCCCGACGCTTGACGGGTCACGACCGGCACCCGGTCGCCGACGCGCAGGGTGGCGGACTGGTTGTCCATCACGATGAGCGTGGGGGAGGAGCGCACATTCACATTCGTCACCGCCGACAGGGCGTCGATGGCGAGCCGCGCGCCGTCGCCGGATTCCATGAGGAAGTTGAAGCCCGGAAACACGCCGTTCGCGTCAAATCCCGTGCCGCGGGACAGGCCGCCGCGGCCGGAGTCCGCGACGCCTGCGACGCCGTTGGTTTCAAAGAACCATTGCACGCCATAGCGCAGCCGGTCTGACAGCGTGACCTCAACGATCGTGGCGTCGACCTGGACCTGGGCGGGCGCGCGGTCGATGTCGTTGAGGGCGCGGCGAACGAGCTTCTGGCCGGACGCATCGGCGAGAACCAGCACGGCGTTGTTCAGCTTGTCGGCGATGATGCGCACGCCGCCCGGCGGCAGCGACCCGCCCGAGACCGCTCCGACGCCGGATGCGGAGGTCGTCCCCGAAACAGCGGCGTCCCCGGGGGCCGTGACCGGCGGCGCGGCCGCCCGGCCGGACAGGAGCTCGTTCAGAAGCTGCGCGGTTTCCTCGGCCTTTCCGCTGTCCAGAAAATAGGTGCGCAGCACCGTCGTATCCTCGGCCTCGACATCAAGCCGTTCGATCCATTCGCCGAGCCGGTCGAGGCGCTCGCGGTCTCCGGCGATCGCAAGAATTGAACTCAGCCGGGGCAGCGCCCGAAGCCTCAGACTGCCTGCCGCCGGCGCGCCGGGCGCGGACTGGAAGATCGCCTCAAGCTCCGCCACGAGGCTCTGGGGATCGGAACTGACCACCGGAAAGATGCCGACGGCGCTTGACGCCACCCAGTCGATGTCGAGGGCCGCGATCGTGTCCGCGGCGGCGATCCGCTCCGCCTGTGATCCACTGATCAGGAGCAGATTTCTGGCGATGTCGGCGCGCACACCGCCCGGGCGGATCACCACGCCTTCAAGCAGGGTCCGCGCCGCCTCCGCGCCCATGAAGCGCAGCGGTATCGCGGTGACGCCATAGCCGGGCTCGCCTGCGGCGAGGAGTTGGCCCGCGGTCTGCGCATCGACAAGGGCCGCGACCCGGTAGGCGTCGCCCTGACGCAAGAGGGCCGCCCCATTCTGACGAAGCGCCGTCTCGAAGAGCGCGATCAGATCGGTTTCGCTCAAGGTGGACGAACCCGACAGCGTGACGCGCCCCTGCACGCCGGGATCGACGGTGAAGGCCGCTCCGAGAAGATCGCCCAGGATGACGCGGGTGGCCTCGACGAGATCGGCGTCCGACAGGTTGACGACATAGCCCCCGGAGGTGCGGCTCGCCACGCCCGGCAGCGCGGCGCGGACGCCCTCGCCCGCCACGATGACCGGGGGCTTGCGCGGCGCGGCGTCGGCCTCCTCCGGTGCGGCGTTGTCGGCGTCCGGCCGATCGGCCGATCGGATGTCGGGCAGGATCGGATCGCGAGGCGGAAGCTGCAGGCCCGCGCACCCGCTCAATGCGGCGACGCCGGCGGTCGCGAACGTGAGACGAAGATGGCGAGCGTTCAAACCCGTGTCCTCAATCCGACAGACCGCATCGAGCAATCGATCGCTACGCCAAGCCTTGCGACCGGGTCTATCGGGCGTTGCTTGCCAGAGCGTTATCGCACTTTTCCACAGGCCGCGCCCCCGAAACTCAGCCGCACGGGGAGTGGACGCTGTGCGCTGACGCGGGCCGAGGACCGTAGTCCGGCCTTATGGATGCAAGACCCGCGCCCTGACCGGAAGCGGGCGCGGCGCGGCCTCAGCTGGTCTTTCTCAGATCAAGCCGGAAACCGCTCACCTGATTGTCGAGCATCAGGGTGAGAACCTCCGCCTGAACCGCCCCCGCGACCGTGACGTTGGTGAGCAGAGCCGCGAGCCCGCCATAGTCTGCGCCCGCCCTCGCGCTCGTGCAGCCCGAAAGCGAGACGCCGTCGACCCCGATGAGATTCTTGCCCGCCGGATTGGCGACCAGCCGCCCGCCGAGCGTGCACCCGTCAAAGGCGCCCGAGAGCGATCCATCCGCGGCGATCGTGACCGAGCCTCGCGTCGACGCGCTCGCAGAGGCGGCGACGGCGGGCAGCACGGTGTAGCTTCCGGCGAGCGATGCAAGGGCGACATCGCGCTCGGACGCCACGGGGTCGCGGGTCATCATCATCACATAGTTGAAGAAGCCTCCGCCCGTCGCCGGGTAGCCGAAGGGCGCGCGAACCCCGTTCGAGGGGGAGGTGGGGTCGAATTTCAGGCGATCCGGCCGATAGAGACGCCCACCCGCCTCTGGATAGATGTTGAGATCAAAAAGATGGTCGGTGCATTCAGTCGGTGCATCGCACACCCGATAGGCGTTCGGCTGGGCGTAGACGGCCGAGTCCCCCGGGATCAGCCCGCGCCAGATCGTGCTCAGCATCACATTCGTGCGGTTCGGGCCGGAGAGCGAGCCGAGCCCCCGGAACATGATCCCCGACACGCCGGTATTTCCCTCCGTCGTCGCCGCCTGGAAGAACCAGACGCCCGTCTCGTCGCCCCCCGCCGGCGGCGCCGTGACCGCGGCCGACGCAAGGCCCACCACGCGACTGTCGCCGACCGTACGGAAGACGAGTTCGACCCGCGCGTCCGCTGGCCAGAAGGGCGTGCCGGCGCCCGGCAGCGCCCGCGCGAACACGGTGAACGTCTCGGCCCCCTGCCCGATCGTGCGCGTGACGCTCGCCGACGGCGGCGCGATGCAGGCCCCGCCTGCGCCCGTCGCACACAAGGTGAGGTCGAACGGGAGCCTCGCGCCGTTCTGGAAGCGCGGCGCGACGACGATGTCCTGGGAGACGCCGAGATTGAGCGCCGCCGCCGCCATGATCTGCGTTCCCGCCGCCGCCTGCACCCGGATCACGCCGTCGCCCGAGGGCGTCACGGCGATGGGTATGATGTCGGCCCGCGTGGCCTGGCTGGACGACACCGAATTGTAGAGGAAGGTATTGACCCCATTGATCAGCCGCACGGTCTGCCCATCGCAGACATACCGGATCGAGGTGTAGTTCTCCTGGCTGATCAGGAACTGGCTCGACAGCGAAATGATGAATTGTTGCTGGCCCGACGCCGGAATGTCGACCGGCGTGTTCGGCGTACCGATGAGCGCGTTCTGCGCATCCGTCGTCTGGTAGGAGAAATTGACCGCCGACCAGGTGTTCTCGATCCGGCAATTCCTGGCGGTCTCGGTCCCGGCATTGAGGATCGTCACGAAATAAGTAGCGGGGGTGTTGACCACGACCGTCCGCCCGCCCGGGGCGACGGCGGCGTAGATCTGGGCGGACGCGGGGGAGAGCCCAGCCGCCAGACCGAGCGATAGAAGGAGCGCGCGGGCGGTGTTCACCGCCAAGGACGCAACAGAACGCCTCATCACCGCCCTCCCCGCATGACCGCGACGCTCGCCGCGCCGACAATCATGCCGTCAGGGCTCCGGGCGCGAACCGAAATCCGCTGGGTCAGCGGGTCGAACGCCGACATCTCGATGGGCGCCCCACCCGGCCCCCCATCATACGCCCGATCCGGCCCCTCGTCATGGACGGACACGAACGCCGTGAGCAGCACCTGCTCCCCCTTCGCCAACACGAGGTCGAGTTGCGGGCGCGGAGGCGACAGGCAGGCGCCCTTGTCGTTGACGCGGCACAAGGTTGTCGCGACCCCGTCCATGGGGGACTCAAGCCCGAACACCACCCGGCCGGGATCGCCGAGATTGCGCGCCGCGGCGGTGAACACGCCCTGTCGGCGGCCGCCCGTCGCCGCCGACAGACGCGCGATCCCGTCGGATGACAGGGTCGCGGCGCTGATGACGACGTCCGGAGACGAGCGTTTCGCTCGGCCCGCATCCGCCGTCGCCGCGCCGGCGCCGGGGGTTGAGAGCGTGATCGTGTTGAGATCGAGCGCGACCGGTGCGGGCGCCGCGTTGTCGCAGGCGATCTGCAGCACATGGCGCGAGACGCCGGATCGCCCTGCCTGAACATCGAGACGGAAGGTCGCCCGCCCGCCCGCTGGCGTCACGAACGGCCGATCAGGCGCGCCGATCGGCCGGTTGGAAGCGGGGTCCGTTTCGATGAAACTCATCGCCCCGGGGCGGACCCCCGTGAGAACGGGACGACAATTCTGGAAATCCGTCGCGCCGCCATTCAACACCACCCCGAAGAACGACGCCTTCTCCCCGTCGTCGAGGACGCGGGCGGCCGGTGCGACGGCGGTCGCGGCGGACTGCGCCTGGTCGACATTTCTCGCATAGCCCGACATGTAGATTTTCAGGTCGGTCGAGGTGTCCGCCTCATTCGTCTGACCGGGTGGAATTCCGCAAGGCTCCCCGCCGCAATCGGCCGTGGGCGTGGAGTAGATGTTGTAGAAGGCGGACCCGCCATTATAGGTCATCTGGGTGCGCATCGCGCTCGAGAAATGCCCCCTCGACCAGCGGTTGTTGACGCCGGTCGCGCAGGATTCGTCCCGGTCGTGGCAGGCCCCGAGATTGTGTCCGGCTTCGTGCACAAAGACCCGCGGACCGCAGAAATTGACCCCTTCAATGGTCGTGTCATAGCCCACGCCATGAGACAGCGACCCGGGCCTCGATAGGCTCGCGAGCCCGCAGGAGTCGACCGTCACGCTCGACTCAGGCCGGGTGGTGATCATGTAGACAATGTCGGCGCCCTTCTGCTGACGCAGTTGCGCGATCGAGCTGAGGTCGCCGCGCTCATTCACCCTTCCGGCGCCGAGGTCGGAGAGAATTTCGGACAGCTTCGGGTGGCGGTCGACATACTGCACCTGCTGGCTGTGGACGAGCCGGGCGCGCAGGGGCGCGCCGGAGCGATCGAGCGCCTGATTGAAATCCGCGATGTAGGAATCGAGCCGCGCGGCGAGATTTGCGCCATGAACCGTCGCCACCTGCGGCGTGTAGAGGATCATCACATCGAGCGGGCCGGTGTTGGGCGTGCGGGAGAACCAGGCTTCCGGCGTGCTGAAGCCGAGCTGAGGCGCATCCTTCGCATGGTCCACCCCGCAGGCGAGCGGGTCCGGCTCCGGCGAGAGATAGACGCCCTTGTCGGCGCCGGCGAAGACGCGCCACGGCCCGGTCCTTGTCTCGATCCGGCCAGACGCCCAGCCGTTTGACTCAACCAGGATCATCTCTCCGCCGCCCTCGATCGCGGCGCGCAAGATGTTCGACCCGCCGCCGCCAAGCTCGGTTGCGACAATTCTCGTTGTGAGGGTGCGTCCATCCGGTAGGCCCGCCTCCAGCACGTCGCCGACGGGCAGGTCGAAGATTGCGGCGTCGATGCTGATGCGGGCGGTGACCCCCCCGGTCTCGGCCAGCGCGTGCACGGCGTCCGCGCCATAGGCGGCGTCGGCCGACGCCTTCGAGGCGTCGAGGATGCGCCATGCCGCATCCGCTGACGCCGGACTGAGGCCAAGGGCGGACGCAAGACACGCCATCGCCACACCCACGATCCGGCCCGTCAGTCGCCTCATCCTGCATCTCCAGTTTGGAACGAGTTTGAGCCGGGTTCGCGATGATTTCAACGGGTCATGCGGGCGATTTATCCGGGTTTTTTGAGGGTCTCGGCAGCGCGCCTCGGACGGGCCCGGCCCTTGATTCGATCAATTTGTCCATCCCCCCCCTTGTCAATGTTCTTGTTTTGTTCAATCGTCTTTTCATGCCGACGTCAAGCCCGATCCATCATCCGACATCACACCGGACCCCACGGGCGCCGCTGCGGCGGGCGACCGATCCCCACGCCGCGGCTCAACCGGTTGCGGACCGCCCGGGCCGGGAGCGGCTGTCCAGCCGGCTGGGCGAGCCTGTCCGCTTCGGCGCAGGCACGCTCGCGGACCGGGTTTCAGGCGGGGCTTCTGGCGGGACTTCAGGCGGGGCTTCAGGTGGGGCTTCTGGCGGGGCCGCAAGCAGGGGACAAGCGCCCGCGCTAGAGGACGCCCTCATCGAAATCTTCCCGGAACGGCCCGGGTGCGGCCCCACCGCGGCGGGGTTCGCGCTCGCCCTGGCCGCCGCCCGGCGCCAACAGGACAGCCGCCTCCGCCTATGGATCGAGGCCGGGTGCGAGGACGGCCGGCTCGCGAGCGAAGGGATGGCGCAATTCGGCCTGACGCCGCGGGATCTCATCCTCGTCTCCCCCCGCAGCCAGCGGGACGCGCTGTGGGCGGCGGAGCAGGCGCTGCGGGTCAAGTCCACCATCGTGATCCTGTCGGCGACCGCCTCGGCTCCGCTGAACCTAACGGCGACGCGCCGGCTTCTGCTCGCGGCCGAGGAGGGCGGCGGCACCTGCGTGCTGCTGCGGCATGACGCGGAGGCTCCAAGCGCCGCGATCCTGCGATGGCGGGTCGCGCCGGGACGAAGCGACGGCGCGGACAGGGAGCTCGGCCCGCCCGTGTTCGAGGCGCGGCTGACGCGAAACCGGCGGGGCCCGGCGGGCGGCGCCTGGCGTGTGACATGGAAGGAGGCGGCGCTTGACCTCAAACCGATATACGACCCGGTGGATGGCCGCATGGCTGCCGATGCTGCCGGTCGACCGGCTGAAGCGATGCGGCATGCTGTCTGAGCCCGGACCATCCGCCGCGCCCGTCGTGATCCATGGGCGGGTCGCGGGCCGGCATGTCCTGACCGCGGCCGACGCCCGCGCCCTCAAGGCGGGCCTGAGACCCGGACTGGCGCTCGCCGATGCGCGCGCCATGTCGCCCGGCCTCATCGCCTTCGAGGTCGATCCGCGGGCGGACGCCGCGCTGCTCGACAGGATGGGCGGCGTGTCGGAAGCCTTCTCCCCCACGGTTGCACTCGACCCCCCCGACGGACTTGTTCTCGACATCACCGGCGTCGGCCACCTGTTCGGCGGCGACGCGCCGCTTGCGCACCGGTTCGCCGCGACGCTGGCGCGGGAGGGCCTGGAGGCGCGCATCGCAATCGCCCCGACCCCCGGCGCGGCGCAGGCGCTCGCACGCCACGGCGCCGCAATGCAAGGCGGGACGGCCAGACCGCCCGGGCCGATCATCGTCTCTGGCGACGCATGCGCCGCCGCGCTGGCGCCTCTGCCGGTCGAAGCCCTGCGGGCGCCGCCGGAGGCGACGGCCCTGATGCGGCGGCTGGGCTTTGCGACGATCGGACGACTCGGCGCCGTCCCCCGCCACGTGCTGGCGGCGCGCGCCGGGGAGGAGACGGTGCGCCGGCTGGACCAGATGTTCGGGCGCGCGCCCGACGCGGTGTCGCCGCGCCGCCCGCCGCCGCCGGTCGTGATCCACCGGCGGCTGATGGAGCCGGTGCTCAGCCTCGACGCCATTCTCGCCGCGACATCCCTTGCCTGCACCGACTTCGCCGCCGCCCTTGGGGAGCGGGGCGTCGGAGTGAGGCAGGCCCGGCTCGCCCTCATCGGCGTGGATGGACGCCCGCGGCTTTCGCTCTACGGATTCAGCCGCCCCGAGACCGATGCGGGCGCGATCATGCGGCTGATGTCGGAGCGGCTGACGCGCATCGCCGACACGCTCGATGCGCTGTTCGGGATCGAGGCGATCCGGCTCGACGCGCTGGCGACGTCGCGCATTCACGCGGAAACGGCGGACCTCGCCCCGGCGTCCGGCCGCGACCTCGACGCCGAGGCCCGCCTGATCGACGCCCTGACCTCGCGGATCGGGGCCGGCCGGGTGGTGCGTCCCGCGCCCAAACCCGGACGAACGCCCGAGGAGTCCAACGGCTGGACGCCCGCATCCGCCGCGCCCATGCGTCGCGCCGCCGCGGAAATGGCGCCCCCGGCGCCGGCCGACGGGGTGCTGCGCCGTCCGCTGCGGCTGTTCACGCCGGCGCAGCCGATCGATGCGGTGGCGGCGATGCCGGACGGCCCGCCGGTGCAGATCCGCTGGCGGAGGGTGCGCCGCCAGATCGTCCGCGCGGAAGGGCCCGAGCGCATCTCCGGCGACTGGCTTGCCGCACCGGACGCCCCGGCGCGCGACTATTACCGCATCGAGGACGCGGAGGGACGCCGCTACTGGGTTTATCGCGAGGACCCGCCGGCCCGGCCCGGTCCGTCGCCAGAGTCATCGCCGGAGTCATCGCCAGAGTCATCGCCAGAACCGCCGCCGCCGGGAACGCCCGCCCCCCGCGGCCCGCGCTGGTTCCTCAGCGGGCTGTTTCCATGACGGGCTTTGCGGAACTCGCCGCCGCGACCAATTTTTCCTTCCTCCGAGGGGCCTCCCACCCGGAGGAGATGGTGCAGGAGGCGAAGGCGCTCGGCCTGGCGGGACTTGGCGTCGCGGACCGCAACACGCTCGCCGGGGTTGTCCGGGCGCACGCCGCCGCCAAGGCGGCGGGGCTTGCGCTCGCGGTCGGCGCACGGCTCTCCTTCATGGACGAGACGCCGGATGTACTGGTCTATCCGCGCGACCGCGCGGGCTATGGACGGCTGTGCCGGCTGCTCACGCTCGGCGCGAGACGGGCGCCGAAGGGGGCGTGCCATCTCACCTTCGAGGACCTGCTCGATCATGGCGCGGGTCTGCAGCCGATCGTGACGACCGAGGACCCCGGCGGCGCCGACGCGGAACGGATCAGCGCCCTGCGCGCCCGGCTCGCGCAGGCCCGGGGCGTGGGCGAGACGTCAGGGGACAGCCGCGGCGAGGTCTGGCTTGCGGCCCCCTTCCGGATCGACGGCGAGGACCGGCGGCGGCTGCGGCGGCTGAAGGGTCTCGCCGCGGCGACGGGCGCGCGGCTCATCGCCACGACGGAGCCGCTGCATCATGCGGCCGAGCGGCGGGCGCTCCTCGATGTGCTCACCTGCATCCGGGAAAAGGTCCGCCTCGACGAGGCGGGCCGGCTGCTCGCCGCCAATGCCGAGCGGCGGCTGAAGCCCCCCGACGAGATGGCGCGCCTCTGCCGGGACGCGCCGGAGGCCGTTGCGGAAAGCCTCCGCTTCCTCGCTGGCTCGGCGTTCTCGCTCGACCAGCTGAGCTATCAGTATCCGGATGAGATCGCCCCGGGCTTCGACTCGGCGCAGGCGGCGCTTGAGGCGCTCACGCTCGAGGGCGCGAGGAAGCGCTATCCGGGCGGGATTCCGCCGGCGGTGCGCGCCACGCTCGAGCGCGAGCTCGGGATCGTCGCGCAGCTGAACTATGCGCCCTATTTCCTCACCGTCGCGGACATCGTGCGCTTCGCCAGGGAGGACCGCGGCATTCTCTGCCAGGGGCGCGGATCGGCCGCCAATTCGACGATCTGCTTCTGTCTCGGCGTCACATCGGTGGACCCGGCTGTCTCCAGCCTCCTGTTCGACCGTTTCATCTCCACCGAACGCAACGAACCGCCCGACATCGATGTCGATTTCGAGCATGAGCGGCGGGAGGAGGCGATCCAGTATGTCTATGCGAAATACGGCCGGAGCCGCGCGGCGCTGGCCGCAACCCTGATCCGCTACCGGACGCGCAGCGCCATTCGCGACGTCTGCAAGGTGTTCGGCTTCTCCGAGGACGTGATCACGGCGTTGTCGCGCACACAGCAATGGTGGTCGCGCGGGATCAAGCCCGCGGACCTCGCCGGCGCCGGGCTCGATCCGTCGGACGGGCGGCTGATGCGATGCATCGCGCTTGCGGGCGAGCTGCAGGGCTTTCCGCGGCATCTCTCGCAGCATGTCGGCGGGCTGGTGATCACGCGGGACCGGCTGGATGAGGTCGCGGCGATCCAGAACGCCGCGATGGCGGACCGCACCGTCGTCGAATGGGACAAGGACGACCTGCAGGAGCTGAAAATCCTCAAGGTCGACCTTCTGGGGCTCGGCATGCTCACCTGCCTGCGCAAGGCGTTCTCCCTGATCGACCGGTTCTATCCGGACTGGTCGGGCGGCGCAGACCCCGCGCCCCTCACGCTCGACACGCTGCCGAAGGAGGATCCCCGGGTCTATGCGATGCTCGGGCGGGCGGATTCGGTGGGCGTGTTCCAGGTCGAGAGCCGGGCGCAGATGACCATGCTGCCGCGCCTGAAACCCCGGTGCTTCTATGACCTGGTGATCGAGGTGGCGATCGTCCGTCCCGGACCGATACAGGGAGGAATGGTCCACCCCTATCTGCGCCGCAGGCAGGGGCTTGAGCAGGTGACCTACCCGTCCGAGGCGCTGAAACAGGTGCTGGAACGCACGCTCGGTGTGCCGCTGTTCCAGGAACAGGCGATGCAGATCGCGATCGTGGCGGCCGGCTTCTCTCCGCCCGAGGCGGACAAGCTGCGCCGGGCGATGGCGACCTTCCGCCGGGTCGGAACGATCGGCCAGCTAAAGGAGAAATTCATCCGCGGCATGATCGGGAATGGCTACGATCCGGCCTTCGCCGAGGCGAGCTTCCGACAGATCGAGGGGTTTGGCGAATACGGCTTTCCCGAGAGCCATGCGGCGAGCTTCGCCCTGCTGGTCTACGCCTCCTGCTGGCTGAAATGCCACTATCCGGATGTCTTCGCCGCCGCGCTCCTCAACGCGCAGCCGATGGGTTTCTACGCCCCCGCCCAGATCGTCCGCGACGCCCAGGAACACGGGGTCGAGATCCGCCCGATCGACATCAACGCCTCCGACTGGGACAACACGCTGGAGCCCGGCGAGCCAGCGCGGACACGGCTCCATCCGCGCCATCGCGACATGGCGGACGACATCCGCTCGCGCATGGCGATGCGGCTCGGCTTCCGGCAGGCGGGAGGGCTGAGCGAGGCGGACATCCGCAGGCTGGTCGAGCGCCGCGGCGCCGGCTACCGCTCCCTGCGCGATGTCTGGGTGCGCGGCGGCGCATCGAAGGCGACCATCGAACGGCTCGCGGACGCCGACGTGTTCGGTTCGATCGGTCTCGACAGGCGGGCGGCGCTGTGGGCGGCCCGGGCGCTCGGGCGGGAGGGCGATGAGGACGATCTGCCGCTGTTCACGCACGCCCCCGCGCCGCCGCGTCCCCCGGACCTGACCCCGCCGGAGATGACGCTCGGGGAGAAGGTGGTCGAGGACTTCCGCACCCTGCGGCTGTCGCTGAAGGCGCACCCGGTCGGCCTGCTGCGCGACACGCTCGCCGCCCGCTGGAAGGCGGCGACCTGCGAGACGCTGGCGACGGCGCGAAATGGCGCACGGGTGAGGGTCGCGGGGCTGATCCTCGTCCGGCAACGGCCGGGCACGGCGTCCGGAGTGATCTTCATGACGCTGGAGGACGAGACCCATATCGCCAACATCGTCGTCTGGCCGAAAGTGTTCGAACGCTATCGCCGGGAGGTGCTGGGCGCGCGCCTGTGTCTGGTGGAGGGGGTGGTGCAGTCCGAAAGCGGCGTCGTGCATGTCATCGCCCGCAGGATCGAGGACCTGACCCCGGCGCTCGCCGAGCTGACCGACGGCCCCGCCGGAGAGGAGCTCACTCCGCCGCACGCCCGCGCCGATGAGGTCCGAAGGCCGGTGGAGGCCGACGCCCGCACGCACCCCCGCAACGTCCGTCACGATCTCTCGGCCGGCGGCGCCGAAAGCGTGATGCCGCGTGGGCGGAATTTTCACTAGCGGCCAGGAGGACCCGAGGGATAAGGTTGACCTACAGCCGGGCTCCATCGCGAAGGGCGGGCCCGGCGCAGGGACAGCCAGCAGATCAGATGACGCCAACAGCCGGACCCGACGCGTGACCGAACCGCTTGCAGCCTCGATCTGGCTTGGCGTCGCCGTGTGGGCGGGCGCGGGCTTCGTCGTATGGCTCGTGCTGATGTTCGGCGGATTCAGGCGTTTCGACGCCGCCGCCGCGTCCGCGCCCCTGCACGTGAAACTCCTGATCCTGCCTGGCGCCCTCGCCCTGTGGCCGGTTCTCGTGCTGCGGATGGCGGGCGTTCGCCCGGTCGAGGATCGCGGCGGCGGAGCCCGCCCATGACCAGGGGCCAGCAGCGTCTGCATCTTTTCGTCTGGGTCGCTCTCACCCTCGCGATGGCGGCGACGATCTGGGCCGCGCTCACCGCGAGCGAACCGGCGACGCTGTCGTCCCGGACGGGGGAACCGCAGTCGGCTGCATCGCAGTCCGGCGCCGCGGCCGATCAGGAGGCCCGCTGATGGGCCATGACTACAAGGCGGTGCAGTGGAGCCCTTTCAAACGCCTCTATGATGCGGCGCTCGCGCTAGGCGTCCTGTCCTTCATCGGTGTCTTCGTTGCGGCGTCCATCCTCGCAAGCCCGGTCGAGGCGGGCGGGCGGGAGGCCGCGGCCCCCATCCAGCTGCTCATCCGCGCGACCGGAGCAGCGGGGTTTGGGCTGCTCACCCTGATCCTCGCGATCGGTCCGCTCGCGCGCCTGACCAGGACCGCCGCGCCGCTGTTGTTCAACCGGCGCCACCTCGGCGTCGCCTGTTTCCTGATCGCGCTGGCGCACGGGAGCCTCGTCACGCTCTGGTATCATGGCTTTTCCGACCTCAACCCGCTCGTCTCGCTGCTGGTGTCCAATCCCCGATATGATTCGATCCGGGGCTTTCCCTTTGAATCGCTGGGGCTCGCGGCGCTCCTGATCCTGTTCGTGATGGCGGCGACGAGCCACGATTTCTGGAATGCGACGCTCGGCCCCCGGCTCTGGAAGTCGGTGCACATGGCGGTCTATCCGGCCTACGCGCTCCTGCTTGCGCACATCTTCCTCGGCGCGATCCAGAACGAGACAAGCCCGCTCTATCCGCTGCTCGCGGGCGGGGCGGCGGCGCTGGTCGCCGGACTGCACCTGACGGCCGGGCTGAAGGAAAACGCGATCCCCCGCTCGGTCGCCCGTACCGGCGAGTGGATCAGGGTCGGCCCGCCGCACGACATTCCGGACGGTCGCGCCCGGATCGTGACCCCGCCCAGGGGGGAGCGCATCGCCGTGTTCCGCGACGGCGCGCGCATCCACGCCATTTCGAATGTCTGCCGGCATCAGGGCGGCCCGCTCGGCGAGGGCCGCATCATCGACGGATGCGTCACCTGCCCGTGGCATGGCTTTCAGTATCGCCCCTCGGATGGATGCTCCCCGCCGCCCTATTCGGAGAAGATCGCAACCTATCGCACACGCCTGGTCGACGGCGAGATCGAGGTGGAACCGGACCCCCTGCCGCCGGGAACGCCTGTCGACGCCACAACCCTTCCGGAGGGCCGCAGATGAGCCGCCGTCCCAAATCCCCTCCCGAAGCGGAGGCGGATCCGTTCTTCGTCGGCTGGGCGCCCGCCGCGCCCGTCCATCGCCGGACGCTGCTCGTCTCCGCCGGAGCGACGCTGCTCGCCGGCGCGGGCGTGTCGGCGGCGATCGCGAGCCAGCAGGCCCCGGTCGGTCCGGGCGGCTGGGACACTCAGGTGCGCAGTTGGACAGGCTGGCTTCAGCGCACGCCCTATCCGTCGCTTCTGATCCGTGAGGATGACGGCGCCCTGCGCACCGCCTGGCTCGCCGGGATGGGCAAGCAGAGCGTCGCCCCCATCATTCCGGAGGGCCTGTCTGGAGCAGTCACGGTGCAAGGCAGCCTCATCGCCCGCGGTCCGCACCGCATGATCGCAGGGACCGGCGCCCCGGACTGGATCGCCGCGTCGCCTGACGCGCCGCCGACGCCGGACCCCGGCTATGAGGAGGAGATCGGCGCCGCGCTGATTTTCGGCGAAGTCCTCGATGCAAAATGCTGGTTCGGGGCGATGAAGCCGGCCACCGGCAAGACGCACAAGGCCTGCGCCGCCCTGTGCGCGCGCGGGGGTCTGCCGCTCGCCTTCTGCGATGAGCGGTCCTGCGGCGATGCGCTGGCGGCCCCGCTCTTCCTCGACGCGGACGGGCGCGCGCACACGGCCGACATCCTGCCGTTCGTCGCCGATCCCGTCGCCGCGCGCGGAACGCTGGTGCGGGTGCGCGACACGGTGCAGTTCCGCGTGGCGGTGAGCTCGCTGCGGCGGGTCTAATCCGCCGCGGGCCCTCACATCTCGATCAGCAGGGCGGTTGCGTCGTCCGACGCCTTGAAGCGGCCGAAGCTCGGATCGTCCGCCGCCGCGGCCTCCTTGCGGCGCAGCTCATCGAGCAGCACGCCGAGGCCCGCCTCGGCCGCACGGGCGATCAGCGCCTCATGGGTGTAGAGCCGGAACGGAGAGACGAGACGATAGAAGCCATCCGTCATCATCAGAACGCGCGTCCCCGCCGGCGCCGCCACGCGCTCGATGCGGCAGCGGGCGACCGCTTCGGGCTGAAGTCCGAACACCCAGTAGCCGGTCTCGGTGTTGTGAAGCGCCCGCGTCGCCTGAAGCCATTTGCGACGCTCTGCGGGCGGGCGGGAGACGACCTCTCTCACCCGCTCTGTTTCCTCGTCGGCCTTGCCAGCGTCGCCCAGCACGACGAGATCGCCCGAAACCGGCTGCACCAGAGCGAGGCAATCGCCGAGGGATGCGGCCTCGATCCCGGCGTCCACCCGGCGCAGCCACAAGGCGGCCGCTGTCGGCAGGCTGGCGCGCGGAACCTCATCGAGATCGAACCGGCAGTCCGCCCGCGCCCGGTCCACGACCGCGGCGACGACGCGCCCGAGATAGCGCTCGCTCGCCTCGCCGTCCTTCGGCGGAGCATCGATGAAGGCCCGGCTCAACGTTTCGGCATACCAGGCCGCGTCGGATTCCGCGTGAGGGAACAGCCGCACATCGCCCACATCGGTCGCGCCGTCGATCACCCAGGCCCGGCCGGCGGAGGCGTCATAGCCGAAGCGGTCGTCCCCCCTGCGTCCGCCGCCCGCGCGGCGAGCGGCGTCAGGAGAGGCGTCGAGCTTCACGCCCGGGGCCGCGATCTGGTCGAGGATGCGCATGCGGTCTCCGTGGCGGCCTTAAGGCGAGGCGTTGGCGCTGACAGCGGCTATTGGGACAGCCGCTCCATTTCGTCATCGGAGAGTTCATAATTGCCGTAGACGTTCTGGACGTCGTCGAGATCTTCCAGCACTTCGAGCATGCGGAACAGCCGGTCGGCGTCCTCGCCGTAGACCGGCACCGTGTTGGCGGGCTTCCAGATGAGATTGGTGGACGACGCCTCGGCGCCGAAGCGCGCTTCCAGGGCGGCGGCGACCTCGGCGAGATCCTCACGCGCGCAGTAGATCGTATGGCCCTCATCGTCGCTGGCGACATCCGACGCGCCGGCGTCGATCGCGGCCTCCATCACCGCCTCCTCGCTTCCGACGGACTTCGGATAGACGATCTCGCCGACATTCTCGAAGCCGAAGGAGACCGAGCCCGTTTCCCCGAGATTGCCGCCATTCTTCGAGAAGGCGGCGCGAACGTCGCCCGCCGCGCGGTTGCGGTTGTCGGTCGAGCATTCGACGATGAGCCCGACCCCGCCCGGCGCAAACCCTTCATAACGGATGGCTTCGTAGTCGGCTGAGTCGCCGCCGGTCGCCTTGTCGATCGCCCGCTGGATCACATCCTTCGGCATCGAGGCCGCCTTGGCGTTGTTCACCGCAAGCCGGAGCCTCGGATTCATCGCCGGGTCGGGGGCGCCCATCTTCGCCGCGATCGTGATCTCCTTGGACAGTTTGGAGAATTGCTTGGAGCGCGCCTTGTCCTGCTTGCCCTTGCGATGCTGGATGTTGGCCCATTTGCTGTGGCCGGCCATGACGGGTCCTCGGGTGTCAATTCGGAGCGGAAGACGCGGTTTCTAGCCCGCAGCGGCTGGGGGCCGCAAGCGAGCCCTCGGAAGGATGCGGGCGCCGGCGCATCGCCAAGCGGCCGCGTTGGCATTATAGCAGCGTCGCAAGCGCCGCCGCCCGAAGGATGACCCATGCCTGAAACGACCCAGAACGCCAGCGTCGCCGATCTCCTGTCGCTGCTCGATCTTGAGCGCATCGAGGTGAACATGTTTCGCGGCGTCTCGCCCGACGACGGGATGAAGCGCGTGTTCGGCGGTCAGGTGATCGCGCAGGCGCTGGTCGCCGCCTACCGCACGGTCGAGGATCGCCTCTGCCACTCGCTGCACGCCTATTTCATCCGTCCGGGAGATCCGAGTGTGCCGATCCTTTATGAGGTTGACCGGTCGCGCGACGGCCGCAGTTTCACCACGCGGCGCGTGGTGGCGATCCAGCATGGCGAACAGATCTTCAATCTCGCGGCGTCGTTCCAGACCGCCGAGGACGGGTTCGAACACCAGTCGCCGATGCCGGAGACCCCGGCCCCGAAGACGCTCGCGAGCGAGGAACAGCTGCGCGAGCTCGCCAAGGACAAGCTGCCCCCCGCACTCGCGAAATCATTCTCGCGGCCGCGTCCGATCGAGGTTCGCCCCGTCGAACCGCAGAACATGCTGTCGCCGAAACCGCTGCCGGCGGACCAGAAGCTCTGGATGCGCGCGCGGGGACAGATACCGGGTGGACAGCCGATGCAGCAGGCGCTCCTCGCCTATGCGTCCGACATGGGCATTCTCGGCGTCGCCGCCCGCCCCCATGGCGTGAGCTGGCTGACGGGCGACGTCCAGATGGCGAGCCTCGATCACGCGATGTGGTTCCACCATGCGTTCGACCTGTCGGAGTGGATGCTCTATGCGATGGACAGCCCGTCCGCTTCCGGCGCCCGGGGGTTCAATCGCGGCGAGGTGTTCACCGAATCCGGCAAACTCGTCGCCTCCGTGGTGCAGGAAGGATTGCTGCGGCGCATGAAACCGCGCGGAGACAAGGCATGAGAGGAGTGTTCGCCGGCGCCGCGGCCCTGTCGCTACTGGCGGCCTGCTCCCAGCCCTCGACGGTCCCTCCCGATGGCGCGGCGCCCCGCATTCTCGGCGGCTCGGGCGCGACCGAAGCCTTGCGCGCGCCGCGTGAGTCCGCTGCCCCGGCGGCGCCCGACATCGCCGATGAGGCCGCGCCCGACCCGGAGCACGCCGCAAGCGACGGCCCCGTTCTTTCGAAGGATGCACTGCTTGGCCGGATCGATCCGGCGAGCGATGACGGATTTAGCGTCATCCCGTCCCGGTTTTCAGAGCCCGCAGGACTCTACGCCCGCAAGGAAGCGATCGCGGCGTTTGAAACAATGCACGCCGCGGCGGCGCGCGACGGCGTCAATCTGAAGATCATCTCGGCGTTTCGGTCGTTCGATCGCCAGACCCGGATCTGGGAAGACAAGTGGACCGGCAGGACCCGCGTCGAAGGAGAGAAACTCAACGAGAGTATCGCGGACCCCGTCGAGCGCGCGCGCAAGATTCTCGAGTATTCGTCCATGCCCGGCACGTCCCGCCACCATTGGGGGACGGATTTCGACTTCAACAGCCTCGACAATCGCTGGTTTGAGAGCGGCGAGGGCCTGAAGGTGCGCGACTGGCTGCAGGCCAACGCCGCGGACTTCGGTTTCTGTCAGGTCTATTCCGCGAAGGGCGACGATCGCCGGACCGGCTATGAGGAAGAGCGCTGGCACTGGTCCTATCTGCCGCTTGCCGGGGGCTTCCTCAGCCAGCACAGGAGCGCGGTTTCGGTCGCGGACATTGCGGGGTTCGCGGGCGCGGAGACCGCCGCGTCGGTGAGGGCGCTCGACGACTATGTGGCGGGGATCAGTCCGGATTGCCTGAACAGCCCCATATCTGGCCCGACATCTGGCCCCGCATCCGGCCCCGGACGCGGGACCAATCAATAGCAGGAGCGGCGCCGATGGCCCGCGTCCCGACCCTTTTCACCATCGGCTATGAGCGCGCGACGCTGGACCAGCTGATCGGCGCGCTGCGCCACGCGGGCGTGAAACGCCTAATCGACGTTCGCGACGTCGCGCGGTCGCGAAGGGCCGGTTTTTCCAAGACGGTTCTGTCCGCCAGCCTCGACGCGGCGGGCGTGCACTACATCCATCTTCCCGCGCTCGGCACGCCGAAGGCCGGGCGCGACGCCAATCGAGCGGGCCGCATGGACCTGTTCCGCGACATTTATGAGCAGCGGTTTCAGGAGCCGGCGGCGCAGCTCGCCCTCCAGGAATGCGCCGACCTCGCGCGCGAGACGCCAAGCGCCCTGCTCTGCTTCTGCGCCGACGCCCGAAAATGCCACCGTGACCGGATCGCCCGGGAGCTCGAGGGGCTGGGCTTCAAGCGGACGGACTTGTCGCCCGAGAGTTGAACGGCGGGGGCGAAGTTCGCGCGAGTTGGCTTAATTTTGCCCGCTTTCGCCCGATTTCGGTCACAATCGCGTCAGGTACGTTCGATGGGGCGCAACAATCGTGTAGTCATTTGGCATCGGGGGGGAGGCTCCCCTGACTTTCGGACGGTTGTCGCCGGCGCGGTTCCACATCGGGAACGCGCCGGCCCCGCTGCGCCGGAACGACCGACGAAATAGCTGACTTTGCGTGGTGCGATGCTTGATCTTCTGATGCAAGGAAAAAAAGCGGTCAAAGGGGCTGTGTTCACGGCCTACTACCCGATGCGTTATGGCGCCATGGGCCGCTATCTCGCGGCGGCGCGCGTCGTCGAGGGCTGGACCTCGCACGCGGAACTGGTCGCCCTCGGCGAAGCGGTGAAAACCCTGCCGGCCGATCCCGTCATCGTCGAGCTTGGCTCATGGCTTGGCCGGTCGGCGATCGCGCTTGCCGGCGCATGCGAGCTGCGCGGTGACGGCGAGGTGCATTGCGTCGACGCGTTCGACGCGCGCGGCGACAGCTTCTCGGCGGAAACCTATCGCGACCGCCAGGACCATCTTCGTCGTCCGTTGCGGGAGAATTTCGACCGCACCATTTCGCGTGCGGGCCTCAGCCACCGCGTCCATGTCCACGCACAGGGCACGACCGACGCCGCCGCAGAATGGACCCGCCCGATCGACATGCTGTTCATGGACGCCGACCAGTCGCGCGATGGCGTGCGGGAAGCGTTCGATCTGTGGTCGCCCTTCCTGAAGGACGGCGCCGTGCTCGCCATCCACAACACGCTCGACCGCGAGTATGCGGAGGGCCATGACGGCCATTTCGAACTTGTGAAAACCTCCATCAAACCTCCGGCGTTCGAGATCGATCGCATGGTCTGGACGACGACTTTCGCGCGCCGCACGAGCGCTGTCGCCCGCGCGGGCGCGACCGTGGTGCCGCTCCGGGATGCAGCGCCGGCGGGTGCGTCGCGCATGGCGACGGACGCTCCGGACCTTGAGTCCGCATCGAACGACCGGCTCGGAGCGCGTCGCCGCTGAGCGAACGTCACCGGCAGCCTCGGCGACCGCGAATACCCATGACCCGTAGCCGCTCAATCGGGATCGAGCTTTGGCCTGGGAGTCGGGCGAAGCCCGGGGTGACGTCCGCCCGCCCGTTCAGTTCGCCCGGGTGCCGGCGAGCGATTTTTCGGCGCCCGTGTCGGTGGAGCGCGTTGCGCCCCGGCGCAGCGGCGACAGCTCGACCTGCACAAATCTCGGAACCGCCGGAAGGTTGCATTGCGGGATCGCTGCCGTCGGCGGCGACATCTGCGAATAGCCGTCATAAGTGCCGCTTGGCCATTCCGTCGCGCAGCTCGCACCCGCGGGAGAGGTGAAAGTGATCGATGTCACCATCGGCTGTCGGTTCCCCGGTCGCGGCGTCACTGTTCCGGTGAATGTGCACGCGCCGGGCGCGCCGCCCGGGATCGACCCGGAGATCGTGAACTGACCGCCAGACGAAGCGAGGTTCATGGTCGTGCCGCCCTGCTGGCCCAGAACGCTGTACGCCCCGTCATACTCCGCTAGGGTGATGGTCTCATCGCCGAACGGCAGGAACAGGCTCCGGAAGTCCGCCTCGCGCGCCGCCGGGATGGGAGTGGCCCCCGAGCCCGCAACCGCCCGTCCCGCGAACTGGTGTCGCGCCTGCACATTGGCGCCAAGCAGCGCCGACTGGTTGCGGTTGAACACACCGCCCGAACCCGTGGTGGCGATCTCCTGTGTCACGATGCGGGCGTCGGCGAACACATCGGGCGACGGCGACGATGATCGGATGGCGTCGATGAAACTCGATCCGAAACTCTCCTGGCTTTCCACGAAGGCGCCGCCCCGGTCTCCGGCGCCGAACGCGCTGGCGTAGAGCCGGTTCACCGAGCTGAAGAACAGGCCGAATGCGGTGCTTCGGCCGCGGGTCGCGATATCGTCGAACACGAAGTCGTAATAGCCGTCCTGCAGCGTCGGTCCCTGCGACGGGTCGGGCGATGTGAACGCCGCCCCCGACTGACCGCGGAGCTGGATGTTGCCGAAGATGAAGTCCTGCCCGCCGACGGTGCAGATGGGCGAGGTTGTATAGCTGTAGAAATCCATCCCCACACGGACGACATCCGGCATGAAGGGCGTGCCGACCGTGTCGAACTGGTCGAAAAAGACCGTGAAGGTGCGCGACTGGTTCTGGGCGAACGCCGCGAGGACGTAACCGCCGGGCGTCGAGGGATTGGTGCACTGGCCTGTGGTGGGGTTCGTCTCGCAGATCGTCGCCGTGACGGCGGGACTGAGATCGCCGAGGAAGGTCGTCGGCGTGACCAGGATATTGCCAGCCGCCCCGATGTTCACCGCCGCGGCGGGGAGCGCCTGAACGCCGCCCGGGTTCGCCACCCGCACGACGCCGTCGCCGGACAGGGTGACGACGATCGGAATGATGTCCGGCGCGCTGTTGGCCCAGGCGAGCTGGAAGGTGTTCACCCCGTTGCGAGTCGGCGCGGTCGCTTCGTTGCAGCGAAAGGAGATTCTCGGATCGACCGAACTCTCCCCGCCGGAGGGTGTGGTGAACCGAAGAAGGAAATTCTGCGATGCGCCGGGGGTGAGCGTCGCGGCGGTGTCGGTCGTGCCGGTGAGCTGGTTCGACGCGTTGGTCGTCTGATAGCTGAACGTGACCTGCGACGACGCGAGAGCCAGCGGATCGGCGACCGGTCGACAATTCGTGAGCGTGGTCGTTCCGCTGTTCGAGATGACGCCGAACGCGGTCGCCGTCGTCCCGGGTGTGACGGTGCGGATCAACGGCGTCACTGCGGATTCCAGCCTGGAGGGGGAGGCCTGCGCGTAAGCCGGAGACGATCCAGGCGCGAACGCCGCCCACGCAAGTGCGACGACCGACGCTGAAACGCCGACCGCCAAGTTCCGCCGCGACAACATGATTACGCCTCCCCACAAGGCCGACCGCCATCACCACAGCGCGGCCTGAGGCTTTAAACTACCGCAGACGGAAATCCGCGGCAATCGTGAACGGCTTGCTCTGTCTGATCCGCTCCGCCGTTTCGCCCAGCGGTTCTGCCAGCGGTTCCGCCAGCGGGCCCGAATGAGTCCGCGAGGGAGAACGGGGGCGGGACGACCTGTGAGACTCCGGATCAGACCAGCGCGCGGTCCGCCCCGACCCAGGGCTTCGGACAGGTCTGCGACAGGCGTCCGCCGACGCGGATCGGATCGATCGACCGGGCGAGGCCGGTCTTGGTATCGGAGACGACGAGCACACCGCAAAGCGTCGCCGCGCCCTCGGCGGGTGACTTGCGTTCGGTCGGCAGTCGCGTCGCGGCCCGCTGCACGATCGGCCCCTTCTTCATGCCGATCACGCTGTCATAGTCGCCGCACATGCCGGCGTCGGTCATGTAGGCGGTGCCGCCGGGGAGAATCTGCGCATCCGCCGTCGGGACATGGGTGTGCGCGCCGACGACCAGCGTCGCCCGGCGGTCGCAGTAGTGGCCGAGCACATACTTTTCCGCCGTGGCCTCCGCATGGATCTCGATGATGACCGCATCCGCCGATTCCCGCAGCGGAGCGATGCTGAGGGCCTGCGCCACGCCCTGAATCGGATCGTCGAGCGACTCCATGAAGGCCGATCCGTGGATCTGGATCACCAGCACGCGCGCGCCCGTCGGCAGGATGAAGAGCTGCGCGCCGCGTCCCGGAATGGACAGCGTCTGCGGATAGTTGAACGGGCGCAGGAGCCGCGGCTCCCGCTCGATATAGGTCACGGCCTCCGGCTGATCCCAAGAGTGATTGCCAAGGGTGATGCAGTCCGCCCCGGCGGAGAACAGCTCCTGCGCGGTCGACTCGGTGATGCCGAACCCGCCCGCCGCGTTCTCGCCATTGACCACGACGAAATCGAGCGCGAGTTCCGCCTTCAGACGCGGCAGATGTTCGGACACGGCGGCCCGCCCAGCCTTGCCGACCACATCGCCGAAGAACGCCAAACGCATCAATCCACCTTGTTTCGCGACGCCGCGTCTCGCCTGCCCCGAAGCGCCGCGGAAAACCGCGCAATCAGGAGGCGGCAGCGTCCGCTTATCCCTCATCGGCGACGCGGCCAACCCCCCTCTCGGCCTTGTGTCGCCGCGTCATGTCGCAGCTTTACGCCGCCCACGCGGGCCTCGGATCAGCTGACCGCGGAGCCAGGCCCGGCCTACCTCGCCATCGCACGGCCGAGAAACAGCGGCAGCGATCGCGTCGGCGTCTCGACCCAGTCGAGCGGGATGTCGTGGCGCTCGGCCGGAACGACGTCGACCTCCTGCGCATCGAAGGCGAGCCCGAGAAAGAACACACGGCCCCGCGCCCGCAGGCCGCGCAACGCCCGGTCATAGTGTCCCTTGCCATATCCGAGGCGAACCCCGCGCGCATCGAACGCCAGAAGCGGCGCAAGCACCAGCGTCGGGTCGAGCGCCCCCGCCGACGCGCGCGGCTGCGTCAGTCCGAACGGTCCCTGCTCCAGCGCCGCCGGATCGGCCGACCGGAACGACATCTGACCGTTCTCATCCATCCGCGGCAGCACGAGCTCCGCGCCGGCTCGCTTCAGTCGCTCCAGAAGCGGGGCGGGATCGATCTCGTCACGCATGGCGATATAGGCCGACACGCGCGGGCCATAGCGCTGGAACAGCTTGATCGGGAACCGCGCGGCGAGCTTCTCTCCGGCGTCCGGATCCCTCGCGCTCGCCTCGGCGCGGATCTCCAGCATGTGGCCGCGCAGGATCGCCTTGTCGTGTGCGCGGGAGTCCGCCATGCGCCTTCTCTCGCCTCACATGAATTAGCCCTGCCTACCCTTAAGCACGGGCTGATGCAGCGCAGATGGAGCGCCAATACAGCCTCGGGGCGGCAGGACCAGAAGCTTCGGAGCGGGCCCCGAGATCGAGACCCGCTCCGGAAAGCCGAGGGTGGCGGCGCCGCCTGCGCCGTCCAGGAACTTCATCCCCGTCGACCCAGCAAGCTAGGTGGGCGCCGGGTGGCGAGGACCACGATCCCCGTCATAGCCAGCTCCCTGACAGAAATGTACGGTCGGCGGAATAGTGTCCCGCTCGAACGCCGCAGCAAACCGCCGATGCGGAATCTAGGCGCGCCCGAGGGTTCCGGCAAGCGCCGTCGCACATCCCCCGCGCAAATCGCGCAATTGCTTCGTCGCCGCCCTGGAACAGGGATGACAGCGGCGTCGCCGGTTGGCTAGAAAGGGCCGACGTCAGGCGAGCGAGGGGGCTCGATCATGCGGGTGACGATCGCAGGCAGTCTCGCGCCGCGATTCTTCGTGTCTTATTCGCGCCGCCAGTCGGCGCTCGCGGCCGAGCTTCGGTCCCTGCTGGCGGCCGATGCGCAGGCCGTCTGGTTCGACATCGACGCGATCACCATCGGGGACGACTGGCGGGCGGAGATTCTCGCGGGCGTCCGCGAATGCGACGAACTGGTTCTGCTGGCGAGCGACGACAGCCTCGCAAGCGCGGTCGTCGCCGAAGAGGTCGCGGCCGCCGAGGAAGCCGGCAAGACGATCCGGCCGATCGTGGTGGCGCCCCTGTCTGCGCCTCTGCCGCCCTCGCTTCAGCGGCTGCACCACATCGACATGTCGCGCGCGACGGAGGAGGAGCGCAAGCGGCTGCTTGCGGCGGTCTTCCAGCCAGCCGCCGGGTCGGGTTCGGCGGCTTCGGGGACTACGGCTTCGGGCGGCGTCCTCAGTCCCGCCCAGACCCTGAAGATCGAAGCCTGCCGCGGCGTCCACCCCGCCTTTGACCTGCGATTGATCGAGCCCGCCGGTCTTCCAGAGGCGAGCGCCCGCGCCGCGGCCCTTGAAGCCCTGCGCGCACGCTATGGCGCCGCGAGCGCCATCTGGCTCAACGCCGGCCTCTGGCGATGCTGTTCGGGAGACTGGACGGGCGGGCTCGGCGTGCTGCGCGCGCACGCGGCGGCTGCCGGCACATTCGCCGGATGGTATTTCCTCGCACTGCACCTGCTGCGGCGGGAGCCTGCGTCCCGTGCGCCGGCCGACCGGATCCGGGAAGCCGCTGGCGCACTGCAACAGGCGGAACGGATCGGCGAGAACCCGCTCGCCCATCTGCTCGCGGCCGTGATCGCGGTCGGCGGCCAGAATGCGGGCCCGGCCGTGCTCGACCGCCGGATCGAGGCGTTTGCGGCCGCGCACGCCGCCCAACCCGAAGCGCCCCTGGAATATGTCCGGCTGTTCTGGGCGCTGCAGCCTTCCGCCGCCTCTTTCGGTCGGCATGAACCCGCGATACGACGTCTCATCAGGGAGCTGGTCTGAATGCCTGACGACACCGCCGCCAACACCGCCAAAGGCGCGGCCGATCGAAAGTCGGTCCGCAAATTCTTCGACTTCGACGTCAATTCGGACGATCTGAAGCCGCGCAAGGGCAAGTATGTGATCGCCTTCTGGGCGACGCTGATCGCCGGAGGGATCGCGTGGTTCGGTGTCAGTCAGGTCGTCGGAATCATCTCCGGACTGGCCGCCGGCGCCTTCGCGATCGGGATCGATCGCGTGCTGATCCAGATGCAGCTCAACACGCGGACGAAGAAGAAGGAGGAAAACCACGCCGAGTTCCGCAAGCTCGCCACGGAGACGCGGCGCATCCAGGCGGCCGACACGATGAAGGCGCTTATGCGCGTGTTCGAGCGCACGATGATCGACCGAAATTCGCTGCGCGTGCTCGAGCAGAAATACGTGTTCGAAACCGAACGGTCGCTGTTCGACGAGGAAACGCTGCAGGACAAGCTCGGCGACCTCCTCAACAAGTCGATCCGGATGATGTCGCGCGGTGATTTCACCAACCAGCGCTGGCGCAAGATCCGCTGGACCGACACCCGCAAGGAGGAGCTGTTCTTCAATCCGATCCGGCTCGTCGCGCTCTTTCTCACCGAGACACAACTCGTGATCTGCGATGTGCAGATCGACTCCCTCGGCGGCGACCTTCGGGAGGACATCCAGCGGATTTCGCTGCCGAAGGTGGTCAACATCCACTTCACGGCCGAACGCAAACGCCTCGCCCACACGGTGGAGGAGTTGGTGCGCATGGCCGAGGACCTCGACTATTCCGCGAAGGAGATCGAGGACATGAAAAAGGCGCTGAAGGAAGGCGACGGCGATTGGGTGCAGGAGGAGATGACCTCCCACCTGCGCATCACCCGCACCGACGGCGGCTTCCTCGCCGTCCCGATCCGCAGCGAGGTGTTCTTCGGCAAGCATACGAGCGCCCTCGACCAGGACTCCGCGCTCACCGAAAACGAGATCGCCATCGACCGGATGATCAACGAACTGAACCGTCTGGTCGAACATGCGGGCGGCGCCCGGGCGGAGTGACGCGTCCGTGCAATTCCGCATCGCGAATGCGTGAGACCCGTCGAACCAGCGGCGGCTTTGCTGTATGAAGCGCGGATCAGCAGGATTTTGCGGTCCGATGGCGGCGTCGCGGCCGTATCGGACGCCGGAGTGTCAGATGGAATACAAGCGCAACCGCACCTGGTCGGCCCTCGGCGACGAGGTGACGCCTGAACCGATCTTTCGCGACCGCCGCCGGATCATTGCAGCAGCCGGAGCCGCGGGCGTCGGGTTGATCGCCGGCGCCGGAGCCGCCCACGCCGCCCCGACCGCTCGCCCGGTGCCGGGCGCCGCCCTGAAAGCCACCGCCAGCAAGTACAAGGTCGCCGATCCGGTCGCGAGCGAGGAAGCGGCGACGAGTTACAACAATTTCTATGAGTTCGGCACCAACAAGTCCGACCCGGTTCGCTACGCAGGGCTGATGAAGGTCGACCCCTGGACCGTGACCGTCGAAGGCGAGTGCGAGAAGCCCGGCGCCTACGCCGTCACCGACCTTGTCGACTATGGCAAGCTTGAAGAGCGCATCTACCGGCTCAGATGCGTCGAGGCCTGGTCTATGGTGATCCCCTGGGTGGGCGTGCCGATGGCGAGCGTCATCGACAAGCTGAAGCCCACGTCGAAGGCCAAGTATGTCGCTTTCGAGACCCACCTTGACCGGACCAGCATGCCCGGCGTCCGCTTCCCGGTGCTGGACTGGCCCTATGTCGAGGGCCTGCGGCTGGATGAGGCGATGAACGAACTCACCCTTATGACCGTCGGCCTCTACGGCAAGGCGCTGCCGCAACAGAATGGCGCGCCGCTGCGGCTGATCGTTCCCTGGAAGTATGGCTTCAAGTCGATCAAGTCGGTGGTGAAAATCCGCTTCACGGACACCCAGCCGCCGACCTCATGGAACCTGTCCAACGCCCGCGAATACGGCTTCTATTCGAACGTCAACCCCGAGGTGGATCACCCGCGCTGGAGCCAGGCGAGCGAACGCGTGCTCGGCGGCGGCGGCCTGTCCGGGCTGATCTCCCGCCGGAAGACCGACATGTTCAACGGCTATACCAAACAGGTCGAAAAGCTCTACGCCGGCATGGACCTCGCCAAGGACTATTGACGCTTGGTCAACCGCTCCCCGGCCCTCGACACCTTCGCGCGCCACTGGATGAAGCCCCTCACGCTCGTGGGGCTGATCCTGCCGTTCGCCTATGTGGTCGCGCAGTTCGCGCTCGCCCTGAACGGCTTGCCGAACGCGCTCGGCTTCAACCCCGCCGAATGGACGCATCGCTTCCTCGGGGACACCGCGCTTCGCATCCTCCTGCTCACGCTTGCGATCACGCCTCTGCGCGACCTCACGGGATGGAGCCCGCTCCTGCGCATACGGCGGCGGATCGGGCTCGCCGCCTTCGCCTATGGGGCGCTGCACATCCTCGCCTATCTCTGGCTCGATCTCCTCTGGTCGCTCCCAGCCCTCTGGGAGGATGTGCTGAAGCGCACCTACATCACCTTCGGCATGGCGGCCTTCGCGCTGATGCTGCCGCTCGCCTTCACCTCAACGAACGGCATGATCCGGCGTCTCGGGGCGCTCGCCTGGAGACGGCTGCACTGGCTGATCTACCCGATCGCCGTGCTTGGCGTGCTGCATCATCTCTTCATGGTGAAGGGCAACCAGCCCGAGCCGCTGGTGCACGGGGCGATCCTCGCCGCCCTGCTCGGCTGGCGGGTCTATCGCTGGCTCGCGAAGCCGAAACCGGCCCGCAAGCGTGAGCCGACCGGCGACCCCGCGCGTTCCGGGCCCGCCGGCGTCTGACCCGCCCTGCCAGGGATTACTGCGGCGCGGGCGCGGGCGCATCCTCGTTGGCCCGCATGACGACATAGGCGCGGATCATCTCCACCTCATCCGCCGTCAATCCGTTGGTGAAGGCCGGCATGCCCGCCGAGGCGTATTTTCCGCCGAGCACCACTTCGGCGAAGGTCGCCTTGGTCGCCGGCGCCTGGGCCCAGCGCAGGTCCTGGACGACGCCGCTCGAGACGACGAGCGGGCCATGGCAGACCATGCAGTTGCGGTCATAAAGCGTGCGGCCGAGCGCAAGCTGGTCCTCGGTTCCGAACCGCGCGGCGGGCGGGATCAGATCCGCCTCGAACGTCTCGAATTCCGGCAGCTCCGCCGTTCCGCCCACCTTGAAGACAAGCACGCGCCCGAGTTCCGGCGAGCCGACGGTCTCCAGCGCATCTCCCCCGGCGGTGAGCGGGAAGGCGGTGCCCCAGCCTGCGGTGACGGCGATGTACTGCTCGCCCGCGATCTCATAGCTGATGGGCCCGGACAGCGTCGGGTATTTGGTTTCCACCTCCCAGCGTTTCTCGCCCGTCGCCGCGTCATAGGCGCGGAATCTTCCGTCGAGCCCGCCCTGGAAGACAAGGCCGCCCGCGGTCGCGAGCACGCCGCCATTCCACGGCGTCGGATAGTCCACCACCCAGCGGGGCTTCTTGGCGACCGGATCCCATGCGACGAGCTGGCCCTTCAGCGCGGCGCGCAGCGCCTGGCGTTCGTTGAGGGTCGGGGTCGGGCCGGCCTGAGCGAACTCGACGCCCGTATTCCACAGCGCCTGCGGCGTCGCACCGGGCTGTTCGGCGACATAGATCTGCGGGATCACCTGCGCCGGAATATAGACAAGCCCGGTCTGCGGGCTGAACGCCATCGGGTGCCAGTTGTGCGAGCCGAGCGGTCCGGGCACGGCGGCGAACGGCGTTTCAAGGAACCGCGCCTCCGGCGTCTCGATCGGCCGACCCGTGGTGAGGTCAACCCCGGTCGCCCAGTTCACCGGCTGGAACATGTCAGCCGACAACAGCTCTCCCGTGGCCCGGTCAAGCACATAGAAGAAGCCATTCTTCGGCGCCTGCATCGCCACCTTGCGGACCTGATCTCCGATCGTCAGGTCGGCGAGGATGATGTGCTGGGTCGCTGTATAGTCCCAGGTCTCGCCCGGCGTCGTCTGGTAGTGCCAGACATAGTCTCCGGTGTCCGGCTTCAAGGCGACGATGGAAGACAAGAAGAGATTGTCCCCTCCCGACGGCGAGCGGATCGTGCGGTTCCAGGGCGAGCCATTCCCCGTGCCGACATAGAGAATGTCGAGGTCGGGGTCATAAGCCATCGCGTCCCAGGCGGTGCCGCCGCCGCCATCCGTGCGCCACGCGCCGGCGTCGTCCCAGGTCGCGTTCGCGGTCTCGGCGAACACCTTGTCGGAGGCGGCGCCGTCCGGCTGCTTGTCCGGATTGGGCGCGAAATAGAACCGCCACGCCTGCTCGCCCGTTTCGGCGTCATAGGCGGTTATGTAGCCCCTCACGCCGAGTTCCGCGCCGCCATTGCCGATCAGCACCTTGCCCTTGACCACGCGCGGCGCGCCGGTGATCGTATAGGGCTTCGACTGGTCGACCGTGACCGTCTCCCAGGCGACTTCGCCCGTCGCCGCGTCGAGCGCGACGAGCCGGCCGTCGATCGTACCGACATAGACCTTGCCCTTCCACAGCGCGACGCCGCGGTTGACCACATCGCAGCACGCCATGCCGCCCCGCGACTTGTCGACGCCCGGATCGTATTTCCATTTGCGCTCGCCGGTCTTCGCATCGAGGGCGTAGACCACCGACCAGGCGGAGGTGACGTACATCACGCCGTCGACCACGATCGGCGTCGCCTCCATGCCGCGCGCCGTATCGAGCTCGCTCATCCAGGCGAGGCCCAGCTCGCCAACATTGGCGCCGGTCACGGACTCCAGCGGCGAGAAGCGCTGCTCGGAATAGGTGCGTCCGTGCGACAGCCAGACGTCCGGCGTCGCGTCGGCGTTGATGATGGCCGCCCCGTCGACCCCGATGGCGCTCGGCGCGAGCACCCGCGTCGATTCCGGCGCTTGCGGATTACAGGAGGCCAGCGCCGCGAAGGCGGCGAGCCCGATCAAACCATGTTTCATGATGTTGTCCTCTCCCCAGAGCCGAACCAGAGCCGAACCAGAGCTGAACTGCAACACCGGTCCGCCTTCATGGGTGGGCCGCGCACCTGATTTCAGGCCGGGAGTGTAGCCCTGATCCCGCCGCCTTGGCGAGACCGGTCTTCCTGCGACCCATGCGACGCCGCGGCGCGCCCGCGACACCCTGAACGAAAAGCGTCGCCCCATGTCAGGCGCGGGAGCCGACCGCCGCGGCGAGCTCCGCCTGCGCCTTGGCGAGCGCGGATGCGACAACGGCCTCCCATTGGCTCGCCGTCCGGGCGTCCATTGCGCCGGCGGGAGAGGCGACCGCGCGCGACGCGTTCACGACCCCGCCCTCGACCCCTTCCGGGCCAGCGACAAACCCAGCCACGGCGTCACGGGCGCTTGCGCCCTGCGCGCCATAGCCCGGAACCAGAAACAGCGCTTTCGGCGCCGCCTGTCTCAAGCGGATCGCCTCGCGCGGACCCGTCGCGCCCGCAACCAGCATGAGGCCGGACCATCCGGTGCGCGGCCCGCGCAGCCGTTCGATCATCGGCGCGAGGGCGTGGGCGACATGCAGATGAACCGGCTCCCCCGCCGCCTCCAGCGCCTGAAAGTCCGCCGCTCCGGGATTGGATGTCCGAGCCAGCACCGCGACCCCCTTGCCTGCGCTTGTCGCGGCGGCGACGAAGGGTTCGATCGTATCGAGGCCAAGATAGGGGTTCACCGTGATCGCGTCCGCCTCGCAGGGCGCGCCGGGGGCGAGATAGCCGGCGACATATCCCTCGGCGGTTGACCCGATATCGCCCCGCTTGGCGTCGAGCAGCACGAGCAGGCCGGCCGACCGGGCGGTGCGGCAGACATGCTCCAGCGCCGCAAGGCCCGCCGAACCCCAGCGCTCGAACAGGCCCGCCTGCGGCTTCACCACCGCCACCCGGCCCGCGCACAAGCGCACCAGCGCCTCCCCCCAGGCGCGCGCGGCCTGCGGACCTGCGTTCCCGAACAGCGCCGGGATCAGCGCCGGGTGCGGATCGATCCCGACGCAGAGCGGCCCATGCGCGCGCACGGCGTCTATCAGCCGGTCGGCGAACGCTCCCCCGGCCGGCGGCGTGTCCGGTCGGACGGCGTTGGATGTCGTCGGCGGTGTGTGTGGCGGGGTCATTCAGCGGCCGGCATGGCACACGACCTGAACGACGGCAAACTCATCCCGCAACCGGTCCGCCTCCCGTTCATAGGACGTCGACGCGATCGGACGCGCCTCCCCCAGCGACACGGTTGCTCCGGCGCGCGAAATGAAGTCCGCGACGGACTCAGGCGCCGCGGTGTAGATGCGACCCCGCCGCGGACTCTCCGCGACCGTAACGCCGATGACCGCGCCTTGCGCATCAAGCACCGGCCCGCCGCTCATGCCCGCGAGCGTGGTCGAGCCCTTGTCCGACCGCGCGATCTCCGCCCAGGCGAGCACGGGCTCATCCAGTTCATAGCGCCCGCGCGTGATCAGCCGCGACCGCGACAGCAGCCGCGACGACGCCTCGCCCTCGCGTCCTTGCGGAAAGCCGAAATGATAGCCGGCCTCGCCGACCTGCAAGGGGCGTTCGAGATCGAGCGCGAGGGATTGCGGCGCGCGATTGGTGTAGAGCAGCGCGAGATCGGACGTGCGCGATGTCACCACCCGGTTCACCGACGCGAGCCGCCCGCCGCCCACGACGATCCCGACATCCGAACACCCGTCGACCACATGGCGCGCCGTGAGCCAGACGCCCGACGGATTGACCGCGAAGGCCGTGCCGATGCCGTCCGACACCTCGCCGACCTGAACGAGAACCTGTTCGTCGAGCGGGCCCGGGCTTGCGAGCGGCGGCCCGGGGGGAAGGTCCGGCTCCCCCTCCGGCGGCTCGATCTCGACGATCTCCACCGGCGGGGTCCAGCGGTCCGTCCTGCCGGAGACGTGCTGGAACACTGCGCCGACGACAACGACAAGCGCGATTGCGTAAACCAGCCAGTCGGGAATCCTCATGCCCGCCTTCTGCTCCGAGAGTATCGACCCCGTCTAATATTCAGGCGAGGAGCGGATCCCACAAGGCCGCAGCCATCACGAAGGCGGTTGCGAGCTTCACGGCGGCGAGAACGATCGCCGATGCGATCTCGTCCCGCTCGATCCGGCCTGGCAGGTCGCGCAGGATGAGATCTGCGAACCGGAAGGCCAGCATCTGCAGCAGCAGCGCCACCGCGCCCCAGATGAGAAGGTCCCAGAGCGACAACGCGCTCGCCAGACTCGCCGACAGCGGAATGGCGAGGCCGAGGACGATCGCCGCGAGGGAAATCCCCGCCGACACATTGCCCTCGCGCAGCAGCTTGATCTCCTTCATCGGCGTCATCAGCACATGGATGACGCACCCGGCGACGAGCAGCGCCAGGGTCACGGCGCCGAACAGCATGAAATGCGGGAACCCGTTCACGAAGGCCTGGGCGGCTGCGTCCATGGGCTCAGACTCCAAACGCCGCGAGACATCCGGCGGTGAACGCGACGATCGTCACCAGCAGGGTGAGCGATACGGCGACGACGCGCTTGGTGCTCTTGCGCTCCCGCACGCCCGGCGGCTTCTTCGCTCCGCGCCGCGGCGACAGCGTCCACACGTTCGAGAGAAACCCCAGCGCGGCCAGAAGCGCGGTGATGAACGCCCCGGTCGCGCCGCCGACGATCGCGAACCCCGCCGCGACGCCGAGCAGCGCCGCCTGAAAGCCCGCGGAGCTCGAGATCACCTTGCGCAGATGGCGGTCGGCGCGGCCGTGATCCATGCCGTCGAACGCGTCATTGGCGACGATCACCGAGGAGGTCCAGCCGGATGCGGCGGCCCCTCCGCAGAGCAGCGCCGCGAGCGCCAGGAAGATTTGCGACATTGATTCCATGTCGCTCGTCTTACCGTGATTTGCCCGCCAAGGTCATCAGCCGGAATTCGCCTGCCCCGCCCCCTTCGCAGCCCCGCCGCGTCGCCACGCCCTCCTCGCTGCTGGATCCCCCCATTGCCAGACGTTCGGCGCGGCGCGATTGTGGCGCGGGCGGGAAGGGTGACGGGAGCGTCTTCGATGTCGGAATTTGGTCGCAGGCTGGCGGGCGTGCTCGCTACAACGGGGCTGTGCATGGCGATGACAGCGTGTGAACCCGCAAAGCCGCCAGGCCCGGTGGAGGACACCTCCGGGGCGTCATCTGGGGCGTCATCCGGGGCCGACGCGACAACCGACGGCCCGCCCGGAGCAGACGCGGACGCGGCGGCGGCCGATCCCCGGTTCGTCAACGCGCTGACCTATACCTGCGAGGGCGGCGGGGACCTGCTGATCGTGTTCAGCAGCGGCGACCAGCAGACCGCGCTCGTGAAGCCCGCGGCCGGCGCGGCGGACGGCGCACCCTGGACCTTGCCCATCGAACAGGACTCAGGCGATTTTGCTTATTCCGACGGGACACGCCGGGTGCTGATGGAGGGTCCCGGGATCGTCTGGACCGCGGCAGGCGCAGCGCCGAGACCGTGCACCCATGAAGCGCGGGACCTGCCGCCGCCCCGCATCGCCGACGCCACGCATACGATCACCGTCGCCGACCAGGGCAAGAAGATCGAGATTGCAACGGGCGAGACACTCGCCGTCGCCCTCGTCGGCGTGCCGACCGCCGGCTATCTCTGGTCTGCGGGCAAGACGCCGGACTTCCTGCGCGCGGCCGGCGAAAGCGGCGGCCCGACGTCGACCGCACAGATGCTCCCCGGCTTTGCTGGCGGGTCGCACTGGGAAGTATTGGCGTTCGAGGTCACCGGCCCCGGTGAGGGCGACCTTGTGCTTGAACAGCGCAGGCCCTGGGAGTCCGACGAACCGGCCACGGACATGTTCAGCGTTCACATCGTCGCCCGCTGATCGAACCCGCCGGCCTCAGTCGGCCTCGCCGTCGCCGACACGGAAGGTGAAGCGCGGGCTGCGCTTGTCGAGAAAGGCGCGGCGACCCTCCATGAAATCCTCACCCCGCATGGCGGAAACGAACAGCGCGCGGGCCGCGGCGTCCTCCGCGTTCAGTCCCTCCGTGGCGCGGCGGATCATCACCTTGTTGGCCATCGCCGACCATTGCGAGGTCGCCCCGATCTCGGCTGCGAGCCGTCGCGCCGCGAGGAGGGCGTCGCCCGTGTCCACGAGACGGTCGATCAGGCGCAAGCGATAGGCTTCAGCGGCATCGAACAGCCGGCCGGTGAACAGGATATCCTTCGCGGCGGCCTGCCCTACCGTTGCGCACAAGCGGCGGACATCGTCGAACGGATACACAATCCCGAGCCGCGCGGGCGTGACCCCGAGCACCGCCCCCTGCGCCGCGATCCGCAGATCACATGCGAGCGCGATCGACACGCCGCCGCCGACGCAAGGCCCCTCGATCGCCGCGAGCGTCGGCTTTGCGCACTGCTCGATCGCCCGGAGCGCCGCCGCGATAAGCTCCGCAGAGTGGTCTGACGAGGCGTCGTCCGCATAGATCGTCTCGAATTCGGAGATGTCCGCCCCCGCCGCGAAGGCGCCGGCGTCGCCGCCATGCACGATGACCACCTTGGCGTCGGGGTCCGCTTCCGCGCGGCGGACGAGATCCGGGATCAGCTCCCACATCCTGGAGGGCAGCGCGTTGCGCTTCTCCGGGCGGTTGAGAATGATCTCAGCGACGCCTGCGGCGCATTCGAGCCGGATCAGTTCGGTCACGTGCGTGCTCCTGCTGGACGAGCGGGGCGGGGAATGGCTGGCGCGATCCAGGGCCGGACGAAAAGGGCCAGATAGACCGGGGCCAGATAGACCGGGGTCGCAAAAAACGAACGCCGGCCGGGAACGTGTCCCGACCGGCGCGCGTGTCTCATGTCGGCGGGGTCCTGTCGAGCGACCCCCGTCGCGAGGCTCGGATCAGGGCTGGCCGCCAGCCTGACCCTGGGCCCTGCGGGCCGCCCGGTCCCTGGACCGCGCTTCCTGCATCGCCTGCCCGAGCGCCGCGAACTCCTCCGGAGCGAGCGCCCCGTCGCCGTCCTTGTCGAACTTCGGCAACGCCGGCTTCATTTCCGCCAGCATCGGGCTCTTCATCTCGGCGACGTCGATCTTGCCGTTGATGTTGTCGTCGATGACGGTGAACAGCATCGAATTCTCGAAGGCGTCCTGCACGTCATCCATGCGGTTCGACGCGGTCTCGTCCGCCCAGCGGTAACGGATGGCCGTGAACAGCATCTCCTCGAACGACTGGTCGCCCCAGTTCACCGTCTTCGACGGATCGGGGTTCGCCGGATTGCTCGCCGAGTTGTCGTACTCATAGTCGGCGATGAGCAGCGAGCCCGCCGGAACATCCACGAGGTCCTCAAGGATGTATTCGCGCTGCCACTCGAAATTGTAGCGCGGCAGCGAGATCAGCTCCCGCTCGGCGCCGTCCGGCGTCCGCAGCGTCAGCTTGGACGAATAGCCCCGGTAGTGGGCGTGCGGCTGGACCGAGTAGATCTGCATGTCGGCCGGCACCACCATGTAGCCGCGCTCCGGATGGCGCGCGACATTCGGCAGGATCTCGATCGTCGGGTCGGCGATCGTGATCTGGCGCATCACCAGTTCGGGCGCTTCATCCGCGAAGTAGAGACCGATTTTCGAGACGTCGGTCACTTCCTTGCCGAACGGCGTGTAGTGCATCTGGAACGACATAGCGCCGCCCGCCGGGATATAGGTGCCCCAGTTCTCGGGCGTCTTGTTGTGCTCCGCCCCGACGGCGTAGCCGCCGAGCGAGGTGTTCCAGCTGAAGCCGCGACCGTTCGCCGGCATTTCCGGCATCCAGCCCGCGAGGATGTGGTGCACGCCCTCACGCGACCCCGCCTTGAACGTGGTCGCCTTCAGCCATTTGGCTTCCTGCAGCGGGCTTGCGACCGCCGGCATCTGGTATTCGACGACGCCCGATGCGGGAATTTTGTAGGGCGGGATCTCGACGATGAGGTCCGGCTCTCCGAGCGGCCATTCGGCGCGCTGCAGCTTCGCGGCCTCCAGCGGGTCCTCGCCCTCGCCGCGCGGCGCGCCGGCGTCGATCCACTTGATCAGCGTCTTCATGTCGTCCGCGGAGAGATTCTGGTTCTCCTTGAACGACCCGACATGCGGGTCCGCGTTGTAAGGCGGCATCCGGTCCGTCATCAGCACTTCGCGCATCATCGGCGCGAAGCCCTTGATCGTCTCATAGCTCGTCATGTGCCAGGGGCCGATCCCGCCGGGCTCATGGCAGTCGACGCAATTGGCCTTGAGGATCGGCGCGACATCCTTGGTGTAGGAGATGTTCGACCAGGCCGCCTTGTTCTCGAAGTCCGGCATGGCGATCGCCGCGCCCTTGGCCGCGACGAAGCTCACCGCCACCGGCTGGTCGGACGTCACCGCGGCGAGCGCCTCGCCGAGATAGCCCGCCGCCTTGGCGCCGGTCGAGGCGTCGACCGCCCCCTGATAGACGATCTTTTTGGTCTTGGCGTCGATGACGAACGCTTCGCCCGTCTTCGTCGCGCCGAGCGCGGCGGTGACGAACTGCAGCTCATCGTCAAGCACCGGGATATCGGTTCCGAGTCCCGCAACCTCCGTCGCGATCGACGCGCGGTCGTCGGCGAGGCTCGCATTGAGCATGTAGAACACGACGCCCTTGTCGGCGTAGCTCGCCTTCAGCGCCTCAAGCGCCGCGGCTGACTTGCGCGAGGTTTCGTCGCCGTTCGCCTGCGTGACGATCACGACCGCACGGGTGTCCGCCGGCTGGTAGAACAGTTCCTGCGCCTTGCCTTGATGGTCGATCAGCTGGAAGTTGCCGACCGACTGGCCGACGACGGATTTGGCGCTCTGCTCAACCGAACAGGCTCCTAGGACGAGGGCGGATGCACCCGCCATCAACAGGCTCGCGACAACTTTTTTCATTCTGCTCTCCCAGTTTTTTTCAGTGGTCTGTCGTCTTTTCTGTGGTCTTTTTTCGGGCCTGCACACGCTGGCGCGCGCTTTGACAGGCGAAACTTGATTTCCATGACCCGCCGATATCACGAAAAACGATAAAACTCAACGGCGGCTCTCGAGGATTCAACCATGAAATTATGGTTACATTTGTCAAGCGGCGCCCGCTGTCCAGAGCCCGCAACCGCCCTGACCGGTCGGCTCCATGACACGGTTGATGACCCGGCGTCCGGTCGCTGCGATGAAGCGAGCGAAACGCGTCACTGTCGCGGCGGATTGTCCCTGAACACCGGCGGAAGCGGGTGGTTGTCCCGCGGCGGCGGAAACGCCGGCGGGCGTTCGCACCGGAAGACATAGTACACATACCGCGGATCGTCGGAACGCTCGCTGCGATCGACCGGTGAGGCGTAGACGCCGCAAGTCTCGTCGGCCCGCTTGAACACGTCGTTCATCGGAACGAACGATTCGGCCCGGATTTGATACCGGTCGTCGCCGAGCGCGCTCACCTGGAGCTCATTGCTGATCGCATCGTCGATGAGGTCGATCGTGCAGCCCCCGAGCAACGCGAGCGCCCCCGCCACCGCGAACGCCGCAACCGCGCAGTGTAGCCTCATGGGCGTCATCCTCTCCCGATCCCGCGACGGACGATCCCCGCTGCGCCGCCGGAGCAGCGCAAGGGTGCACCATCGCCGCGCGGCGCGCCAGTCTCGCCTCCAGGAACCCCGCCCCCCCCCAACCCGACGCGCCTTGCGAAGCCGCGGGTTCACGACCCGGTGACGAGAAGCTGCTATGCACCAGGGGCAGGCGAATCAGCCGCAGAATCGGGATGCGAAGTCAGACATGAAGAAGCAGATCAAGCCGGACGTGGTCCGCCGTCGCACCAAGATCGTCGCAACCCTCGGCCCGGCGAGCGACGGCGCGCCGCGCATCGAGGAACTCGCCCGCTCCGGCGTCAATGTCTTCCGCCTCAATTTCAGCCACGGCGAACACGCCGAACATGCAAGGCGCATCGCCGCCGCGCGCGAGGCGGAGATGAATTTCGGCCACCCGATCGCCCTGATCGCTGACCTTCAGGGGCCGAAGCTGCGGCTCGGCGATCTGCCCGGCGGCGAGATCGACGTGCGCGTCGGCGGAGAGCTCAGGCTCGTGGGGGCGACGGCGTCCGACGAACCGGGCGTGCTGCCGGTTCCCCACCCGGAGCTCGTTGCATCACTGCAGGTCGGCGACCGCCTCCTGATCGACGACGGCAAGGCGATGCTGATCGTCGCCGGCGTCGACGGCGACGCACGCATCGTCAAGGCGATCGCGCCCGCCCGCCTGAAGAGCCGCAAGGGCGTCGCCGCGCCAAGCCGGCACATTCCGATTCCCGCCCTCACAGACAAGGATCTCGTCGACGGGCTGTTCGCGTTGCAGCAGGGCGTGGATTATCTGGCGCTGTCCTTCGTTCAGCGCGAGGCGGACATCCGCATGGCGCGCAACGCCTTCGGCGACGGGGTGCCCCTGCTCGCCAAGATCGAGAAACCGGCCGCCCTTGAGGACCTTGAGGCGATCATCCGCGCCGCCGACGCCGTCATGGTCGCGCGCGGCGATCTCGGCGTCGAGCTGTCGCCCGAACAGGTGCCGATCGCCCAGCGCCGCATCGTCAAGACCGCCCGCCAGCTCGGCAAGCCGGTGATCGTCGCGACCCACATGCTGGAATCGATGATCGAGGCGCCGGTGCCGACGCGCGCCGAAGCCAATGATGTGGCGACCGCCGTCTATCAGGGGGCGGATGCGGTGATGCTGTCCGCCGAGAGCGCGGTCGGCCGCCATCCCACCGCCGCCGTCGCCATCATGGACCGCATCCTCACCGCCATCGAAACCGACCGCGAGAACGATCCCGACCGGGAGCGCCGGCGCGAAGTCCCGACCTCGGACACCGCGGTCGCCGTGGCGCGGGCCGCGACCCGGCTCGCGGACGACCTCAACTGCCCGCTGGTTGTGTTCACAAGGTCCGGCGCGAGCGCCCAGCGCGTGTCCTCAGACCGGCCCTATCAGCGCATCCATGCGCTTACGCCGAGCCTCGCCACCGCGCGCCGGCTGGCGCTGATCTGGGGGGTGACGGCCGACATCGAGCCCGATGAGCCGGGCTCGTTCGACGACATCCTCGCCGCCGTGAACCGCCACGAAGCGGCGAGCGCAATCGACCGGTTCGTGGTGACGGCGGGCTATCCGTGGGTCGAGGACAATTCGACGGATACGATCAAGGTTGTCGAGCGGCGGTAGCCGTTCGCGAGCCCACACCGCTACCCTTCGAGCGCCCGCTCGAACGCCAGCACATACCGATCCGTCCGTCCCCGGACGGCCGGGTTGAATACGCTGAGGATGCGCGTGTCCGGCATGTCGATCTCCAGCTCATCGACGAGCGAAAGCCCCGCCGCCGTCACCTCCTCGATCACCAGCGCCTTTTCGATACGATGCTTCAGCCCCGCCTCTCGCGCACCGATCCCGGTGCGCGTGTCGTGGTCGGAGATGACAAGCCGCCCGCCGGGCTTCAGCAACCGCGCGAAACCGGAGTTCATCGCCGCCCGGTTCACCGGCTCGAGCGGCATGTCGTGATACGCCTGCCCGAACAGGATCGCGTCGAAGGCCCCGTCCTCGCCCGGGATGGCGTCGAAGGGCGCCGTCACAATCGCGACATTGGCCCGGCCGATGCGCTGGCGCAGCAGGCCCTCCTCGAGTCCCGGGAGCTGATGGATCCAGTGCGGCGAGTTCTGCAGCACCACCTCCCCTCCCTCACCCACGAGCGCCGACGCGATCAGCGTCAGATAACCGCCGCCCGCCGCGACATCGAGCACGCGTCCCCCCGGACGGAGGTTCGCCATGCGGAAGATCGTCTCCGCCTCGCGGCCGCCGTCGCGCGCCCTGTGTTCATAGGGACGGTCAGGCGCATCGAGCGCCGCGGCGAAGGCCTCCGCGAAGGCGTCCGGCGGAGGGTCGCCTCCCGCCGCCTGATGCGCCGCGACCGCCGCTGACCCGGCCAGGAGGCACAACGCCCGCCGCGTCAGCATCGCCCCGCCCTCAATCACGCAGATTGAACTTGACGCCGACCATCTCCACCCAATCGGTCCCGTGCGGCGCCCCGGCGGCCTCCGCCGCACGGATCACGGCGGCGCGGTCCTTCGCCCGGATGTGGACCTCGCTCAGCCCCTCGCCGCGATCGTCCGCCAACGGAACGAAATGCGCGAACCCCTTCGTCAGCGGCATCGTCCAGACGCCCGGACCCGCGGCGCGAATGTCCCGGCCGAGGATCTGCATCCAGCGCGCGGCGGTCTCCTCCGGGGAGACGCACTGCATCTCGGCTCCCAGAATCGCCCCGACCCGCTCGGAGCGGTCGAAGTCGCGCCAGTCCGCCCCCGCCCAGCCATAGGGCGCGCGCGTGTCGGGTCCGCCGGAATGCCGGTCGATCGACAGCAGGCATCCGCCGGTGTCGCGTGGATGCAGGTGCAGCGCTTCGGACACGGCGAAACCGAGATCGACCTTCAGGTCCTCGACCAGCCGCACATCCACCGCCTTCATGTGATCGCGGCGCGCTTCCAGATCGTCGCAATCGACGATGAACATGTAGCCGCCATCGCCCTTGCGGCGTTCGATGTAGCGGCCCGCCGCCGTGCCCTCACGCAGCGGCGCCACCACTTCGAGAAACGTCCCCTCGAACGCAAACAGCACATTGTGCAGCCCGTACTTGCCGACCCCGGGATCCCGGAAGCAGACCTCCGCGCCGAACACGTCGCCGATCAGCTTCGCCGAAGCCTCAAGATCCTGCGCCACGAGGGCGATCTGTCGGAGCCGAAGATACATGTCGCCCTCACACCTGCAGCCAGTTGTTGATGAATCCGGTGACGGGCCGGCCCCTCGCCTCGCCCCGGACCAGCGCGCCGCGCCACGCCTTGCCGTAGATCTCGATCCAGTATGGACGGACTTCCTCGAACGTCCAGCGCTCGACGCGTCCGTCCTCGGATAACAGGGCGAGCCAGCGCGAGGCGGCGGGCGGACCGGCCGCGACGCCGCGGAACAGGGTCTGTTCGCCGCCGTCGATCACATAGCCTCTGGGCGCACGCGCCACCTGAGTGATGGTCGAGGCGAGGCCCTCCCCCCAGATCGACGCGTAGAGAAACGGGACGACGAAGCGCGGCGCCGTCTGCGGTTGTTCGTGAAACTGGGCCGGCCCCGAAAAGCGCACCGCCCGGCCGTCGATCGTGAGCGCCACGTCGCCCGAACCGAACATCTCGCTCCGGTCGCGCAGATTGCCGACAAAGCCCGCCGATCGCTCGAAAGCCGCCTCCAGCGCCACCTCGCCGCCGCTGCGGGCCCCGAACGCGTCCGGCGTCGACCAGCCCGTGAACTGTCCCAAGGCGCTCGCGCTCGTCGGCTCGGCCTGCGGCCCCGTGCGGTGGAACAGAAGCGAGCCGCGCGGCGCGTTCGACCGATAGAGGGCGTGGCTCCCGCCCGGTTCAGTTGATCGTTCCGCAGGCCCCTCTGCGGAATGGTCGTAGACCTGACAAAAGCCATCGGGGGTTCGCAGCGCCGCCCAAAGCCATGACCGCGCCAGCTCGGGATACTGGCACACGCGCACGACCAGAAAATGCTCGCCGCCGGCGTCCGAGCAGGAGAACTGAATGGACTCCGAATAGATGTCGCGCCCCTCGATCGCGTCCTCTGCGTGCGCGGCCCCGCCGGGCCCCAGTCCGGTGCCGATCAGCCCGGCGCCGATCAGTCCCGCACCCGAGGCCAGCAAGGTTCGCCGCAACATGCTCGCGTCCTCCTTCGCATCACGCACCCGCCGACGACCATCGCCGCCAGCCTACATGAAACTATACGGCTCGACGTCCAGCGTCACGCGCACCGAAGGCGGCGTCTTCACCCGCGCCTTCCACGCCGAAAGGAACGCAGAGAGGTCGACCCCGCGGTTCGACTGCGCAAGGAAGCGTCGCCGGTGTCGCCCTCTCAACACCGCGATCGGCGCAGGCGCCGGGCCCCAGACCTCCACACCCCGTGCGTCGGGCTGCGCGGCCGCGAAGTGATGGGCCCACTCCTCCGCCTGTTCGGAGGTCGAGCCAGACAGGATCACCGCCCCCAGCCGGCCGAAGGGCGGCAGGCCAAGTTGTTCACGGTTCGCCATTTCCAGCTCCATGAAGCCGTCCCGGTCGCCCGCCGCCAGCATCGCCACGGCGGGACTGTCCGGCGCATAGGTCTGGATGATCGCCCGCCCCGGCCGGTCCGCGCGGCCCGCCCGGCCCGCCACCTGCGACAAGAGCTGAAACGTCCGCTCGCCGGCGCGCATGTCCCCCCCCTTCAGGCCCGCATCGGCGTCGACCGCGCCAACCAGCGTCAGGCGCGGAAAATTGTGACCCTTGGCGGCGATCTGCGTGCCGATGAGGATGTCGATGTCGCCGCGCTCCATGCGCCCGACAAGATCGCGCAGCGCCTCGGCGGACTGCGCGGTGTCGGAGGAGAACACCTCGATCCGCGCCCGCGGAAAATGCATCCGCGCCTCTTCCGACAGGCGCTCAACCCCTGGACCAACGCCGGCGAGCGCGCCTGGAACCCCGCAATTGGGGCATACCTTGGGTTTCTTCATCGTGAAGCCGGTGAGATGGCACACCAGCATTCCGGTGTAGCGGTGCTCGGTCAGCCAGCTGTCCGTGTCCGGAGCCTTCAGCTTCTCCCCGCAGGCCTTGCAAAGCACCAGCGGCGCATAACCCCGGCGGTTGAGATAAAGCAGCGACTGCTCCCCCGCCGCCAGCGTCTCGGTCATCGCTTCCAGCAGCATCGGCGCGATCCAGCGATCACGCTCCGGCGGGCGCGCCTTCATGTCGGCGATCAACACCTCCGGCAACCGCGCGGCGCCGGGACGGGCCGTCAGCCTCACTCGTTCGTATCGACCGTGCAGCGCGTTCGCGAGCGTCTCAAGCGAGGGCGTCGCCGACGCCAGCACGATGCACGCGCCGCCGATGTGCGCGCGCATGACCGCAAGGTCGCGCGCCTGATAGATGACCCCTTCCTCCTGCTTGTAGGAGCTGTCATGCTCCTCATCGACGATGATCAGGCGGAGATTGCGGAACGGCAGGAACAGCGCCGAGCGCGCCCCCGCCACGATGCGCGCCCGGCCGTGCGCCACCTCCCGCCAGGTGCGGCGGCGCGCCTTCAGTCCGATCGCGGAATGCCACTCCGCCGGCGCGCAGCCGAACCGCTCCTCAAAGCGCGTCATCACCGCCTGCGTCAGCGCGATTTCGGGCAGGAGCACGAGCACCTGCGCCGTGGGGTCGTCCTTGAGGGCCGCCGCGATCGCCTCGAAATAGACCTCCGTCTTGCCGGACCCGGTGACCCCATCGAGCAGGATCGGCCGATAGGCCCGCTCGCGCACCGCCGCCGCCAGCATCTCGGCCGCCGCGACCTGGTCCGGCGTCAGGTCCTTGGCCGGCAGGTCCGGATCCGGCTCGGGAAACGGCGCATCGACGTCGCGGTCCTCAGCCGAAAGCGCCCCGGCGTCGACGAGCCCCTTCACCACAGCGGCGGAGACGCCCGCCGCCCGCGCAAGATCAGCCGCCGTCAACGCCTCGCCCGCGGCGGCGGCGAGCACTTTCTCGCGGGCCGGCGTCAGCCGCTCCGGGACCACGCCCGAAGCCCGGTACAACCGCTCGACGGGCGACTCCTCCAGCGCCTCGCGCGAGCGCATCGCCATCGCCAGCACATGCCCCATCGGCGCGCAGATATAGCGGGCGGTTCTCTCGATGAAGGTGCGCGTCGCCTCGGGCATCACGGGAGCCGTTTCGAGCCGCGCGATCAGCGATTTCAGCGGACGGTCGGGCGGTCCCGCCTTCACCTCCCACACGACGCCGATCATCTGGCGCGGCCCCAGCGGCGCGACGACGAACGCCCCCGGCTCGATCTCCATGTCGTCGGACGCAAGATAGTCGAACGGCTCCGGCAGGGGCTGGGGCAGCAGGACCGAAGCGATGCGCGACTCAAACAGCATGGCCGTGAGATTGGTCGCACCGCCCCTCGGCATCAACCGCGACGTGACGGGTTTCGCATCCGCGCCCGCGCCTCGACGAGGAACCGCAGCACCAACGCGAATTTTACACGACCCGGCCGGACGGGCGCCCTAGACTGAAACGGGTCGAATCACTGGCTGAAGGGGGACCGTCGGCCATGTCTGAGCAAGACGCCAAATTCGAGGAACGACTGAAGGACGGCCACGTGTCGTCGCGCGGCTGGACGGTGAACGGCGTCCCGTTCGGTTACTGGGAATGGTTCCGTCCGGACGGCACGCGCCTGCGGTCCGGGCACTACGCCAATGGTGAGAAGGTGGGCGAGTGGATCACCTTCAATGAGAAGGGCGAGGTCGAGACCGTCACAAAACTCAAGCCCGCCGGGTGAGGCGGGACGCGTCGTCACACTCCGAAACGCCGCCAGGCCATGACCGACAGCCCGATCGCGACGACCATGAACGTCGCCCCGACAGGTCCCAGCCAAAAATCCATGTCGTGGGAGATCAGCACGCCGCCGGCCGTCGAGCCGAGGGCCTGCCCGAAATAGAGAAATGAGGAGTTGAGCGCCACCGACGCCGACGCGAGCGCCGGGGCGACCGCCATCAGCCGCGCCTGCTGCATCGCCACGCCCGGCCCGAACCCGAGCCCCCAGATGACGCAGGTGGCGACCGCGAGCCCGTAGACGGGCGAGGTGAACGCCCAGAGGCCGAGCCCCAGCGCCATCAGCACCAGGCTCGCGATCTGCATCTGCGCGGCGCCGATCCGCGACACGTAGCGCGCCGCGAAGATCGAGCCTGCAAGCCCCGATGCGCCGTAGGCGGCGAGCGCGAGCGACACGCCCACCGGCGACGCGCCAGACGCGCGCCGGACGTCCGCCGCGAGATAGGAGAACAGCGTGAACTGCCCCGCGATCTGGATCATCGTCGTGAGCAGAAGGATGATGATGGCCGGTCGGACCAGCACGGCCCCCCAATTGCGCAACGACATCGCGGCGGGCAGCAGCCGGCCCGGCGTCAGCGCCGCCACACCGACCGCCACCAGCAGCGCCGCTGTTCCGATCCCGGCGAACCCGGCCTTCCAGCCGACGCTTTCCGCGACGATGGCGAGCAGCGGCGCGACGGACGCCCCGGCGATCGCCCAGCCCATGAACACGAGCGCAACCGCGCCCGCCCGCCGGTCCTCGCTGACGATCAGCGCGACCGTGCTCGCCGCCTGCGGCGTATAGACCGCCGCCGCCGCGATCATCATCAGCCGCGCCGCGAGCAGCGCGCCATAGTCTGTCGAGAGGGCCGACACGAAATGCCCGACGGCGTAGACAAGAAGACAGCCGGTGAGCAGCGTGCGCCGGTCGATCCGCGTGGTCAGGAAGGCAAGCACCGGCGCCCCGATGCAGAGCACGACCGCGCCCCAGCCGATCAGCGCGCCGATCTCCACCTCGCTGACGCCGAGCCCCGCCGTCAGCCCGTTCATCATCGCCGAGGGCGCGAGCACTCCCGCGCCGATCACGATATTGCCGACCATCAGGAAGCCGAGCGTGGCGCGCTCGTCGATCGTGCGGGCCGCCGCCTGCTGGTTCATGCCTGCCCCCCGGGCCTCGGATCGGTCGCGTTCCTTAATCAGACGCTAACTCAATCCCCGGCGAGCGCAAGCCGTCGCGCGGGGGGGGGGGAGCGGGGGTGGGACTGGCGGAGCGCGCGAGGGCCTTCCGGTGGATCAGGGATTCGCCTTGATGAAATCGATCACGACCTGCGCCAGCTCCTCGCCCTTCTGCTCCTGCAGGAAATGTCCGGCGCCGACGATCGTCGTGTGCTTCTGGCCCTTGGCCCCGGGCACACGCTCCTGAAAGATCCGGTCGCCGCCCCTGGTGATCGGGTCTCCGTCCGAGAACGCCGTCAGGAACGGCTTCTCCCACTTCGAAAGCACCTCCCATGCGCGCTTGTTCGCCGCGCTTGCGGGATCATCGGGCGTGATCGGAACGAGCAGCGGCATGGCGAGCGGCCCCGCCTTGTAGGTCTTGTCCGGATAGGGCGCCGCATAGGCCGCTCCGATATTCTGGCCGGCGATGCCGTTCATCACCTGCATGATGGGCATGTCGCCCGCCTTCTGCATCTCGACCACGGAATTGCGCCACTGCATGAAGGCCGACTGCGGTTGCGCCGCGCCTTCGCCGGTCGGCAGGCCGCCATTGGCGAGCACGATGCGCGAGAACCGGTCCGGCATCTCCGCCGCCACCCGCAGGCCGATCAGGCTGCCCCAGTCCTGGCAGACGAGCGTGATGTCTTTCAGGTCAAGCTCGCGGACGAGCTGCTTGATCGCCTCGACATGGAATTCATAGGTGTGGGTCGCGATCTCCTTCGGCTTGTCCGACTTGCCGAAGCCGATCAGATCAGGCGCGATCACGCGACGGCCAGCCGCGGCGACCGGCGGGATCATCTTGCGGTAGAGATAGCTCCAGCTCGGCTCGCCGTGCAGCATCAGCACCGGCGCGGCGGTCCGGTCGCCCTCGTCGACATAGTGGACCCGGTAGCCGTCAATGTCGGCGTAGTGGGGGGCGAACGGGTAGCCGGGCAGATTCGCGAAGGCCGACTCCGGCGTGCGCAGCGCGTCCGCCCGCAGCGGCAGGTTCGCCGCCGACATCGCCTGGGCCGACGATGCCGACGCAGCGCCAGACCCGGTCTGCGCGGCCGGACCCGCCGTCGTGCATCCCGCCGCGACCATCAGCGCCGACGCCGCAACCATCACGCGCCATCTCATGCCGCACTCCCTTGCTCGATCCAGACATGGTCTCTTGCTCGATGTATTTTCGCCCTGTCTTCGCCCGGCTCGGACGGGCTTGCAATCGCCAAACGGCGTCGGTGTGGTCACGAGTGCGACAGGTGTCCGCCCATCGGACCTTTGGAGCGCCCCCCGCCCTCCCGCCGAGCGCTCATCGCCGCTTAACCCCGGTGCGGCACACTCCCCGCCATGTCCACGCCTGTCCCAAACCTGTCCGCGCAGGATGCGCTCGCGCGCTATCTCGACCACCTCGCCCACGAGCGGCGCGCGGCGGCCAACACGATCGACGCCTACCGCCGCGATCTTGCCGATTTCCTCGGCTTCCTCGCCGAGCGCCTCGGCCGGCCCGCGCGGATGGCCGACCTCGCCGCCCTCGACCGGACCCTGGTCGTCGCCTGGCTCGGACGACGCCGCACCGTCGACCAGCACGCCGCCGCCACCCGCGCCCGCGCCGCCTCCTCCCTGCGCAGCTTCTTCCGCTTTCTCGATCGCCGCCTCGACACCCCAAACCACAAGGCGATGATGTTCGACGCGCCCCGGCGGCCTCATCGTTTGCCGAGGCCGGTGTCTGAACAGGTGGCGGGCGACCTCATCGACGCGGCGGCCGCCGCCGAGGCGCCCCCCTGGGTCCAGGCGCGCGACGTCGCGATCCTCTCCCTGCTCTACGGGGCGGGCCTGCGCATTTCCGAGGCCCTGTCGCTCACCGGTGCTGACACCCCCGCGCCGGAGGCCCTGCGCATCACCGGAAAGGGCGGCAAGACCCGCCTGATCCCGCTCATCGGCCCGGTCCGCGCCGCCATCGACGCCTATGCGGCGCTCACCCCCTTCGCGTCCGCGCCCGACGCCCCCCTGTTTCGCGGCGTGCAGGGCGGCGCGCTCAATCCGCGCATCGTCCAGCGGCTGATGGAGCGGCTGCGCAGCGGCCTCGGCGTGTCCGAGCAGGCGACGCCGCACGCCCTGCGGCACGCCTTCGCCACCCATCTCCTCGCCCATGGCGGCGACCTGCGCTCGATCCAGACCCTGCTTGGCCATGCGAGCCTCTCGACCACGCAGGTCTACACCGCCGTCGACGCCGAGCGGCTCTCCGCCGTCCACGCCGAAGCCCACCCCAGGGCCTAAGACGGCGCTTGCCGACGCCAGCGGGCTTGCTAGGCTCGGTCGCATGACCACACCAAATCCCTACGCCACCGCCACCGACACCGCCGCCGCCCTCCGACGACGCGACATCAGCGCGCGGGAGGTTTGCGACGCGGCCATCGCCCGCATTGAGCGCCTCGATGGCGAGGTGAACGCCGTCATCGTCCGGGATTTCGATCGCGCCCGCGCCGACGCCGACGCCGCCGACCGTGCGCTCGCGCGCGGCGAGACCCGGCCCCTCCTCGGCGTCCCGATGACGGTGAAGGAATCCTTCGACCTCGAAGGCTGGCCCACCACATGGGGCTTTGAGGCGCACCGCAATCACCGCGCCGACCGCAACGCCGTAGTCGTCGAAAAGCTGAAGGCCGCCGGCGCTGTGATCCTCGGCAAGACCAACGTGCCGCCCGCCCTCGCCGACTGGCAGAGCACCAACCCGATCTACGGCGCGACCCGCAACCCTCACGACCTCACCCGGTCGCCCGGCGGCTCCTCCGGCGGATCGGCTGCGGCGCTCGCCATGGGCTTTTCCCCGCTCGAGGTCGGCACCGACATCGGCGGATCGGTGCGCGTGCCGGCCGCCTTCTGCGGCGTCTACGGCCTGAAGACCAGCCACGGACTCATCTCGCTGCTGCGCCACTCGGCGGGCGGCGCGCGCCCGCCGACGATGGAGCTCTCGGTCGCGGGCCCCCTCGCCCGCTCGGCGGAGGACCTCGCGCTCGCACTGCGCGTCATCGCCGGTCCGGACGAGCGAGCCTCCGCCGTCAGGTTCGATCTGCCGCCGCCGCGGGTGTATTCCTTGCGCGCCGCGCGCGTGCTCGTCCTCGACACCCATCCCGTCGCCGGCGTCGATGCGAGCGTGGCGGACCCGATCAGCGCGCTTGTCAGCGAGATCGCGCGCGCCGGCGGTGAAGTGGTGCGCGGCCACCCCGATCTGCCGGACCTTGCCGCCGCCCACCGCACCTACCTCGCCATGCTGATGAGCATCACCAGCTGGCGGACGCCCGATCCTTCCCGGCCGCCCATCCCGGTTCATCAATGGTTCGACCTCCTCGCCGAACAGGAGGCGATCCGCGCGCGCTGGGCGAGCGTGTTCCGCGACGTCGATGTGGTGCTCGCACCGGTTCTCGGCATGTCGGCCTTCCCCCACACCAGCGAACCGAACTGGCGCAAGCGCGATCTCATGCTCAATGGCGCGCCCGCCGACTTCGGCGACCAGCTCGCCTGGGCGGGGGTCGCGACGGTTGCGAACCTGCCCGCGGCGTCCGCCCCCCTCGGCCTCGGACCGGACGGCCTGCCGCGCGCCGTGCAGATCATCGGCCCCCATCACGAGGACCTGACGCCCGTCGCCTTCGCCGGGCTTGTCGGGCGCCCGGTCTCGCCGCCCGCGATCGCCCTCCATTGATAGGCCTGACTTGATCGGCCTCACTTGATCGGCCTCACTTGATCGGGGTGCATTGACCCCGCCTGGCGGATCTGCGGGCGCCAGGACGAGACCTCGCCCTCCGCCCGCAGGGCCCCGGCTCAGAACCGGACCTGAAGCTCCAGCGTGAACACGCGCGGCTCGTTATAGGTCACCGCCCGGCGGGCGCCGCCCTGATCGGCGGGATTGCCGGCGAGGTTGCCGGCGATTGCCGTCACCCCGGTCGGCAGCGCCGCGATATTGTTCGCGTTCGGCTGGCCGGCGACGAACCCGATGGTCAGCGGCGCGTTGGCGACAAGGCCGTTGATGATCTCCTCATCCGTCGCATTGCGCACGCCCGCGTTGATCGTCCACCTGCGGTCCGGGCTGTCGAAGAACACCCGCGCGTCCACCCGGGAGAAGCCCTCCTGCTCGTAGAACGGGATCGAGAAGATCTCGTAGTACTGGCTACCCGTGTAGGAATAGGTGCCGACGAGTCCGAGCTCGCCTTCGAAGAATGGGAAGGTGTAGATCCCGTTCAGCGTGAATTTGTGGTCGGGCGCACGGGCGAGATCATTGCCCGATGTCGGCTGGAATCCGCCCCGCACCACATCCTGCGCGAGCGGCCCCTCCTTCACTTCAGTGTCAAGATAGGAGTAGACGCCGAGCACCGTCAGCTGGTCGATCGGCCGCCACGTCGTCTCTACCTCCAGCCCGCGCGAATAGGACTTCGGCGCGTTGATGAACACCCGCTGGATGATGTTGTTCGCGTTGGTGATCGTGATCGGCAGCTGAAGATCGCGGTAGTCGTTGTAGAAGGCCGCCGTGGACAGTTGAAGCGTCGACCCGATCTGCGCCTTGTAGCCGACCTCGTAGGAGATCACGCTTTCTTCGCCCACATACGGGACTTGGTCATACTGGCCGGTCTTGAAGCCTCCCGATTTGTAGCCCTTGTTGACATTGCCATAGATCAGCGTCGAGGCGTCGGGGCGCCAGTCGAGGTTGATCCGCGCCGTCACACCGTCCCACGACGCGCCGAGCGGTCGCCGCGCTCCGCGAAGCGCGTTCTGCGACAGAGCGGGGTTCGCCAGCGCGAACGGGTCGGCCGTGATGTCGATCGCCCGCGCCTGGATGCCGGGTTGGGAGGCCACCCGGTCCTGATACGGGTTGAACGAAATCTGGCGATTGGCCTCCGTGCCGGACTTCCGGTCGAAGCTGTAGCGCAGGCCGGTCGTCAGGCGCCACGCGTCGGAGATGTCGAAGCCCGTCTGGAAATAGGCGGCGTAGGCCGTCCCTTTGACGTCGCCGTCCTGGTAGTAGCTGATCCCCCGTGGGTTCGCCGGTGCATCCGGAACCGCCGCAGCGGCGCTGAACTGCGGGGTCCGCAACGCCGGCTCGTTGGGATACAGGTTGGTGAAGTACTGGAACGTGTTTTCGTAATAGTAGTAGAGCCCTCCGATCCAGTCCCACCGGCCTTCATCGGTCGACAGCATCTGGAATTCGTGGCTCTGCCACTGCTTGTTCTCGACCGTGTCGTTGATCGCGAACGTGCTCACCGTGACCCCTGTGGCGGGGTCGAGGAAGCTCGAGCGAGACGTCTGGTCCACGTCGCCGAATTGCCGGAAGTCATATTCAGAATAGCCGCCGATATAGTTGAAGGCGACGGTGTCCAGGAAGTCCCAGGTGAAGTGCGCGATGAACTGATTGTTGTTGTCGAGCGACTGGCGCGACTGGAAGTCTTTCGAGATGAGGAACGGGTCCCGCACCGAGGGGTTCGGTCCGAACCTGAACTCGGAATTGGCGGCGAGCCCCCCGACGCGGGGCGTGATCAGCGTGCCCGCGGGCAGCGTCTGGCCATTGGTCATGCGGAAGGGTTCGCGCAGCGTGAAGGGTTCGAAGCGGAACTCATCGGCGAGGATCGACGTGCCGCCCGCCTGACCACCCGGCGAAAAGTCGCGCTCGGTGCGGCTGTAGCGGATCCAGAAATTCATCCGGTCGCTGATCGCCCAGTCGAGCTGGGCCTTGAAGGACCAGTCGCCGACGTCGCGCTCGTCCGGGCCGGCGAGATTCCGGATGAACCCGTCCGCCTGGTCCCGATAGGTGTAGTCAAAACGCACGCCCACGTCGTCGTTCAAGGGGCCGCCATAGGCGGCGTCGATCTGGGCGAGACCATAATCATTGGTCCCGAGCCGCACCTCTCCCTCCCAGATGTCGCCGGGACGCTTGGAGATCACATTCGCCGCGCCGCCGATCGAATTTCGGCCATAGAGGGTTCCCTGCGGGCCGCGCAGCACCTCGATCCGGTCCGTCGACAGGATGGACGATGCAAGCGACGCCGTTTCCGACGTGTAGAAACCGTCTTCATAGGTCGCGACGCCAGGGTCATTGCCCGGCGTGTTGTTGAGACGTCCGAAGCCCCGGATCGCCAGCCGGTTCGGGCTGTCGGAAAAGGAGAGCCCCGGCGTGAAGAGCGCGAGGTCCTGCTGGTTCTGGATGGCCAGCCTGTCGCGAATCTCGCTCGTCAACGCCGTCACGGCCACGGGCGTGTCGAGGATCGCGCTCTCCCGGCGCTCGGCGGTGATCACGATCACGTCCGATCCCGCGCTTTCTCCCTGCGGGGCTTGCTGCGCCGCCGCCTGCCCGGCGCCCAGGGCCAAAAGTGTGGAAATGACGAGCAGCGGCTGATACCGGCGACCGATGCGCGCGGCGACGTTTGCGACCTTCATGACGGCCGACCCTCCCAATGAAATGACCTGAACGATCTTGACGCTGGAAGTTCTGGCCGCGACGCGCAAACCGCCGGACACCCGTCGTTCATGACAAAAGATTGAGCTGGAAACCGCGTCTCTGACAATCCGTCCGAACGACCGTTCAAAAGAATATTTTATGGAACCGTGGACCCGGCGGTCGCCGGACCGGTCTGTCCCCCGGATGGTCTCCCGCTTTATCCCCCCAATCGGCGGGTCCGGGACTTATCCCCCCATTCGCGCCAGGCGTCTGAGTCCGCGCTCACCCCTCCCGCACGCGTCTAGTCCTCCACATATGCGACCAGCGATTTCAGCGCCTGCGAATTGACGAAATCGACCGCCGGAGCAATCGAGGCGAGCCCGCTCGCCGCAGACCCGTTCGCGACGAGATCAAAGCGGACCACCGCCCCCTCCCCCTCCGGCCTGATCGTGATCGTCCAGATGCAGGTCACCGCCAGCTCCTGCAGTGGCCCGAAAGGCGCATCCAGGCGCAGCATTTTTCCCGGCTGAACCGAGAGCACCCGCCCGTGCGCGACCGATCCGCCGGCCCAGGACTCCCGCCATAGCCCGCCTGCATGGGCGTCAAGCGACAGATTGCGCGCATCGCCGGAATAGGTGTGGTCGCTGCTCCACCAGCGGGCGGGAACGATCAGCCGGTCCCAGAGCGCGGCCGGCGACAGCGAAGAGGCGGCTTCCAGTCGCAGGGTGAAATGGTCATCGCCAGCGCGCACCACCTCCGCCGCCGCTGGCCGCGCCGCCGCCAGCATCCCTGTCAGGGTCAGGGCCGCAAGGCCGCACGAAACGCGCATCCGCATCCGGTTGTCCTCCCAATCGGGGCGCGGCGGTCGCCGCCCCGTCAAGGCGCAGTGAAACACGCCTTCAACCCGCCGCAAACGTCTCTCCAACCCGCCGTCCCTCAGCGCACCGTTTCGCCGTTCGCCCGCAGGACGGCGCCACACAGATAGAGCGATCCCGCCACGAAGACGCGCGCCGCGCCCCGTTCGACCAGCGCGCAAGCCGCCTCCAGCGGGGTCGCCGCGAACCTTGTCTTCAGGCCAAAACGCATTGCAATTTCAATCAGTTGCGCGGGGTCCGCCCCGGGGCCGCCCTCCTGCCCGCCCGATGGCGGCAGCGGGCAGACCGCCACGGCTGAAACGGCCGACGCAAGCGGCCCCAGCATCCCGGCGGCGTCCTTGGCGGCCTGCGCGGAAAACACGAGGCCCACCGGGCCGTTCCCGGCCCGGATTGCGTCTGAGAGGGCTGCTGCGCCGGCGGGATTGTGGGCGCCGTCGACGATGACGGGCGCTCCGACGGCGTCGGCGAAAGGCCCGGGAGCGAGCCTTTGCAGCCGCGCCGGCCAGGCGGCGTGCGCCAGCCCCGCGATCATGGCGTCATCGTCGATGTCGGCCCGCCCGAGCGCCTCGATCACCGCGAGCGCAACGCCGGCGTTCGCGACCTGATGGGCTCCGGCGAGCGCGAGCTTCGGCGCCTTCAGCACGCGGCGGGCGCTGGTGAACACGACGCCCTCCCCGCCCTCGCCAGCCTCGCAGCGCCAGTGGACGCCCTCAGCCGAAGCGGACGCGCCCACGGACTGAACCCGGGCGCGCAGCTCGTCAAACACTTCGGGCGTCTGCAGGCCGATCACCGCCGGAACGCCGCGCCGCATGACTCCCGCCTTCAACCGTGCGATCGCAACTTCGCCCTCGACGCCGAACATCGCCTCATGGTCACGCGAGATCGCCGTGAACGCCGTGGCCGCCGGCCGCCTCATGACATTGGTTGCATCCGTCGCGCCGCCAGCGCCCACCTCGATGACGGACATGTCGGCCTGCGCGCCGGCGAACAGCAGGAACGCCGCCACGGTCAGTCTTTCGAAGTAGGTCAGGTCGACCCCCGTCCGGTCGACGGCCAGCAGCGCGTCGAGCAGCGCCTCGTCGCCGACAAGTGCGCCTGCAACGCGAATGCGTTCGTGCACCGAAAGGAGGTGCGGCGAGGTGAAGACGTTGACCTTCAGACCCGCCGCCTCACCGATCGCCCGCAGGAAGGCCGTCGTCGACCCCTTGCCATTGGTGCCGGTGACATGGATCGCGGTTCCGATCCGGTCCTGCGGATCGCCCAACGCCGCGAGCGCCGCCTTGATCCGGTCAAGCCCGAAGCGGGGGCCGGGCCCATGGCGCGCAGCCTGCGGGGCGGTCAGCGCGGCGAGATGAGCCTCCGCCCGCGACCGTTCGTCCGTCACTTCGCGGCTTGCGCCTCGACTTCGGTGGGGGTGGCGGCCCGCGAACGCCGCCGGCTCGCTGGCATCAGCATGCCGAGAATCGCCCCCAGCGTCGGCGTCAGTTCGCGCCGATCCACCACCTGGTCGACCATTCCGCGTTCGAGCAGGAATTCAGATCGCTGGAACCCTTCCGGCAGCTTCTCCCGGATCGTCTGCTCGATCACGCGCGGCCCCGTGAAGGCGAGCACAGCGCCCGGCTCCGCGAGGTGCACATCGCCCAGCATCGCATAGGAGGCGAGAACACCGCCGCTCGTTGGGTCGGCGAGGACAACGATATAAGGCAGCTTCGCCTGTTTCACGTCCTGGATCGCGAGCACGGTGCGCGGCATCTGCATCAGCGCGAAGGAGGATTCCTGCATCCGTGCGCCGCCGGAAGACGCGACCACGATCAGCGCCGCCCGTCGCGCCACCGCCGTCTCGGCCGCCTTGATGAAACCCTCGCCGGCCGCAATGCCGAGCGATCCGCCCATGAACGCAAAATCCTGCACCAGCACGACGGCGCGCCGACCGCCGATCTCGCCATGGGCTGCGGCCATGCAGTCCTCACGGCCGGTCTTGACCTTGGCCGCCTTAAGCCGGTCGACATACCGCTTGTCGTCCTTGAACTTCAGCGGGTCCTTCAACGACTTCGGCATGGCGATTTCGACATATGCCCCACCGTCGAACATCATCCGGAAGCGTTGGTCGGGACCGACCCGGAGATGCGCGCCGGACGGCGTCACCCAGGACGCCGCCTCGAGGTCATCCCGGTAGACTAGTTCACCGGTCTTCGGGCACTTCACCCAGAGGCTGTCGCCGTCCGTCCCGTCGTCCGGCTTGTCGAAGATCGACTTCAGCCCGGGCGGCAGTTTCGTGAGCCAGTTCATGACAACTCCGTTAGTTACGAGCTTGGCTTATCGCGATTGACAGTGTCTTTGCAAGCACACTCATGGGCTTGACTTCGGTCGAAACTTCGATCTCTGGGCGAATTTTTCCGGCGAGCTCAACCAGCGCGGATCCTACCACAACCCCGTCCGCGATGCGCGCGAACCGCTCCGCCTGGTCCGGAGTGCGCACGCCGAAGCCCACAACCACGGGCAATCCCGAGGCGCGGCGCGCAAGATTGACGCCCGACGCGATGTCGGTGTCCGCGCCGATTCCCGCGCCGGTCACGCCCGCCACGGATACATAGTAAATGAATCCTGATGCGCCATCTGCGATCACCGCCATTCGCTCCGCGTCCGTGGTCGGCGTCGCGAGTCGAATGACCGCAAGCCCGTAAGGCGCCAAAGCCTCGCGCAGCGGCGCGTCCTCCTCCGGGGGCAGGTCCACCATGATGACGCCATCGACGCCGGCGGCGCTCGCCCGCTCGGCGAACGTCGCCCAGCCCATCGAATGCACCGGGTTCGCATACCCCATCAGAACCACCGGCGTCGTCGGATGAGACTCCCGGAACCGGCGCGCGAGCTCCAGCGTCGCGGAGAGCGTGGTCCGCGCCTTCAGAGACCTCAGCGCCGCCTGCTGAATCGAGGGGCCGTCGGCCATCGGATCGGTGAACGGAGCGCCGATCTCGATCACGTCAGCTCCAGCGTCCGCAAGCGCCCGTATCGCGGCGAGCGACGCATCGAAGCTGGGGTCGCCTGCCATCAGATAGCCGACAAAGGCGGCGCGATCGTCGCGGCGAGCCGCGTCGAACACCGCATTGATGCGGTCCACCGCCATCAGCTTTGCTCCGCCGATGGGATCTGGCGTCCATGCCTGCGCATCAGCCGATCTCCAGGCCGAGATGTCCGGCGACGGAGAAGATGTCCTTGTCGCCGCGGCCGCACAGATTGAGGATGATCAGCCCGCCACGACCAAGCTCCCTCGCCGTCTCCCCGACACGCGCGAGCGCATGCGCGGGTTCGAGCGCCGGAATGATCCCTTCGAGGCGAGTGCATAGCTGAAAGGCGTCCAGCGCCTCCTGATCCGTCGCAGACACGTAGCGCGCGCGGCCGGACTCCATCAGGAAGGCGTGTTCGGGCCCGATGCCCGGATAGTCGAGCCCCGCTGAAATCGAGTGGGCGTCCATGATCTGGCCGTCCTCATCCTGGAGCAGATAGGTGCGGTTGCCGTGCAGGACGCCCGGCCTGCCGCCATTGAGCGCCGCCGCGTGCTGGCCGGTTTCGACGCCGTGTCCTGCGGCCTCGACCCCGATCAGGCGAACATCCTCATCATCAAGAAAGGGATGGAACAGACCGATCGCGTTGGACCCGCCGCCGATGCAGGCCATCACCACATCCGGCAGCCTGCCCTCGCGTTCCAGAATCTGCGCGCGAGCCTCGCGGCCGATCACCGACTGGAAATCGCGCACGAGCCGCGGATAGGGATGCGGCCCGGCAGCCGTCCCGATCACGTAGAAAGTGGTCGCGACATTGGTCACCCAGTCACGCAGCGCCTCATTCATCGCGTCCTTCAGCGTGCCTGTGCCCGACGAGACCGGAATGATCTGCGCGCCGAGCAGCCGCATGCGGAAGACATTCGGCTTCTGCCGCTCGACATCGGTCTCGCCCATGAAAACAACGCACGGCAGGCCGAACCTCGCGCACACGGTCGCGGTCGCGACGCCATGCTGCCCCGCGCCCGTTTCGGCGATGATGCGCGTCTTGCCCATCCGCCGGGCGAGCAACACCTGGCCGATGCAGTTGTTGATCTTGTGCGCGCCGGTGTGGTTGAGCTCGTCGCGTTTGAAATAGATCTTGGCCCCGCCGAAATGCTCGGTCAGCCGCTCCGCGAAATAGAGCGGCGAGGGTCGCCCCACATAGTTGGCGAGCAGGTCGTCGAACTCCGCCTGAAACGCCGGATCGCGCCGCGCCGAGTCATACTCACGCTCCAGCCCGAGCACGAGCGGCATCAGCGTTTCAGCCACATAGCGGCCGCCAAACGTCCCGAACCGACCCTCGGAATCGGGCCAGTGCGACCAGGAATTTGGAGAGGGCATGGATATGGTCGACGCCTGTGCTTCGATCGTGACGACTCCGCCCAAGCGGAAGCTGGTTTTGACTCGCGGCCCGCTTCGGGCAGAACCGCGGACCGCTGATTACACGTCCTTCGCCGCCTGTACAAATGCGCGAATTTTCAACGGATCCTTTAGGCCGGGGGCGGCCTCAACGCCAGAGGAGACATCCACCTCTTTCGCGCCCGATGCGCGAACCGCCGCCGCGACCGTCACGGCGGTCAGACCGCCCGAAAGCACCCAGGGTTTTCCGATCTGCGCGTCCTTGAGAAATCCCGACTCGAACGCCACGCCGTGCCCCCCCTCGCGATCCGACCCGACTGGCGGCTTCGCGTCGAACAGGAAGGCGTCAGCATCACGGTGGTCTCCCAGCTGCGACAGGTCCTTCGCTGAGGAGACGCCGAGCGCCTTCACGATACGCACGCCCGGAGCGCGCCGGCGGAATGCAGCGATATCTTCCGGGCGCTCACGCCTGTGAAGCTGCACGACTGACACGTCGTCAGTGGCGGCGAGTTCGAGCAGGCCGCGACTGAACGGCGATAACTCGTCGGCAGCGTCCCATGCCGCGACGACCCAGACCTCCAGACCAAGCGATCGAGCCTGTCTGGCAAGCGCTGCGGCGCGTTCCAGGGACACGGTTCGCGGACTTCCTGGCACGACGACCAGCCCAATACGGTCAGCTCCCGCTTGCGCGGCCCAGCCGATCACTTCCTCGTCCCGAATCCCACAAATCTTGACGATGGTCATGTCGAACTAGAGTCAACGCGCGATCTTGGCCTTGACCGTGCGGAAAGACGAGTCTCCTGCATCGCGTGATTTTTGCTTGAACAGCCACGACGCGTTAGCAATCTATTCACACAAACGCAGAAAGGGCGGCTCAAGGCCGCCCCTTCCGTACTCAACACTACTCTACTGATCCCTGTGTAGCTCACTTCTGCTTCGCAAGCAAGTCGCGAATTTCGGCGAGCAAAGTTTCCTGTGGAGAAGGCGCCGCCGGAGCCTCCTCTTCCTTCTTTTTCATCGAGTTCATCGCCTTCACGATCATGAACATCGCGAAGGCGACGATCACGAAAGAGATCACATTGTTGATGAACATGCCGATATTGATCGCCACTTCGGCGACCTCGGCGCCATCCGCCCCAATGGACGCCGGTTGCATGACGTATTTGATCGCGGAGAAATCCACGCCGCCCATCAGCAGGCCGACAGGCGGCATGATGACGTCGTTGACCAGCGACGATACAATTGTGCCAAACGCGCCGCCGAGAATGAAACCGACCGCGAGGTCGACCACATTCCCCTTCATCGCGAACTCACGGAATTCCTTCAGCATCCTCGACTCCCCAGACCGAAGCGCACCTCTGGTGTGCGCCACTCTTTATGCTTCCAGCAACGCAATGCGGCAATCCACAGCGCCCTGACTTCGAAAGAGCCTCGAGTGATTCGAATTGCGCGGGCGTTAACGGTCTTCGGGGTCGAGCCCGTTGTTCAGCCGGGAGCGCAGGTCCTTGCCCGCCTTAAAGAACGGCACATTCTTGGAGCGGATATTCACCGCCGCCCCCGTCCGCGGATTGCGCCCGGTCCGCGCATCCCTCCGGCGAACCGAAAACGCGCCGAACCCCCGCAGTTCCACCCGGTCGCCGCGTTCAAGAGCCGCCGCTACCTCATCGAGTATGGCGTCCACGGCGAGCTCGACTTCGGCGGGCCGAAGCTCGGTGTACTTGTTCGACAATCTGGCGACCAGTTCGGAGCGGAGCATGAGCCCAGCTTCGTGCCGGATGTCTTGAAAGACAAGTGGTTTTTTCGATCAGAGACGATCGAAACGCATGAAGTTCGGCAGGATCAAGGCTTCTTGCGGCTCTCGGCAAGCGCCGCACCCAGGATCTCTCCGAGCGATGCACCGGAGTCCGCCGAGCCGTACTGCTCGACCGCCGCCTTCTCCTCGCGCACTTCCAGCGCCTTGATCGACAGCGACACCTTGCGCGCAGCGCGGTCGAACACCGTCACCAGCGCATCCACCTTGTCGCCGACCGCGAACCGTTCCGGCCGCTGTTCCGACCGGTCGCGCGACAGATCGGCCTTGCGGATGAAGGCTTTCATCGCGCCGTCGGCGATGCTGACCTCCAGACCGCCCGTGGTCACTTCGGTGACCACACAGGTGACAACCGAATTCTTGCGCAAATCGAGGCTTTCGCTCGGATCGCTCGACAATTGCTTGACGCCGAGCGAGATGCGCTCCTTCTCGATATCGATGTCGAGAACACGCGCCCGCACCATTTCACCCTTGTTGTAGGCTTTGAGGGCCTCTTCCCCGGGCGTGTTCCAGTCCAGGTCGTTGATGTGGACCATGCCGTCGAGATCCGGGCCAAGGCCGACGAAGAGGCCGAACTCGGTGATGCCGCGAACCTCGCCCTCGACATCCGTGCCGACCGGATGCTCGGCCATGAACTGCTCCCAGGGATTGTTCATCACCTGCTTCAGGCCGAGCGAGATGCGGCGCTTGTCGCTGTCCACATCGAGCACCATCACGTCGACTTCCTGTGACGTGGCGATGATCTTGCCCGGATGGACGTTCTTCTTCGTCCAGCTCATTTCGGAGACGTGGATCAGCCCCTCGACCCCATCTTCGAGTTCAACGAACGCGCCATAGTCGGTGATGTTGGTCACGCGGCCGGCCAGCTTCGCCCCGACCGGGTATTTGGCTTCCACCCCATCCCACGGATCCGACATCAGCTGCTTCATGCCGAGCGAAATGCGCTGGGTGTCGGGATTGATCTTGATGATCTGGACCTCGACCTCCTGGCCGACCTCGACCACCTGGCTCGGGTGGGAGACACGCTTCCAGGACATGTCGGTCACGTGCAGCAGACCGTCGATTCCACCAAGGTCCACGAACGCACCGTAATCGGTGATGTTCTTGACGACGCCCCGGCGACGCTCGCCCTCCTCCATATTGCCGACGATCTCGGCGCGCTGCTCGGCGCGGCTTTCCTCAAGCACCGCACGGCGCGACACGACGATATTGCCCCGCGGCCGGTCCATCTTCAGGATCGCGAAAGGCTGCGGCTGGCCCATCAGCGGGCCGACGTCCCGGATCGGACGGATGTCCACCTGGCTTCCGGGCAGAAACGCGTTGACGCCCCCAAGATCGACCGTGAAGCCGCCCTTCACGCGGCCGACGATCTGCCCCTTCACCGTTTCCTTAAGGTCATGCAGGCGCTCAAGCCGGTTCCATGCTTCTTCGCGGCGCGCCTTATCCCGCGAGAGGACGGCGTCCCCGAGCGCGTTCTCGATCCGCTCAAGATAGACTTCAAGCGTTTCGCCGATCTTTGGGAGTTCCGGGTCCGATGCAAACTCGCGCAGCGGAATCCGGCCTTCGGTCTTCAGCCCCACATCAACGGTGATGAAATCGCCCCCGACGCTCGTGACGGTTGCAGCGACCACCCGCCCCTCCGTCATCTGGTTGTTGGAGAAAGTCTCCTCGAACAGCGCAGCAAAGTCTTCGGAGGAAGGGTTGAGGTCGACGGCGGGCATCCAGTCTCCAGCGTTGTTGTCGTTATGGGCCGGCCGGCGACGCCGGCGGACTTGCAGCCGCACCATGCGGCGAGATCAGGCGAGAACACGTTTCCGGCCGGGATCGTCCCGGACAATGCGAAAACGCCCGAGGTGGACCGGCCCATCGCGAAACCGTGGCAAACAGCCGGCGACAGGATGGCTCACATCAGGGAGGGCGTGTTTTGGTCGCGCGCACCGCGAGAGTCAAGACGCGCCGCGTGGATCGGGCGTTCCAGCGTGCATCAAGAACAACTTCGTTTCTACAGCGAGTCGCGCCGCCTGAAACACCTGTTCGGGGTCAAGATCGCTCGTATCGAGCCGCACCGCGTCCGGCGCCGCGCGCGCCGGAGCATCCGCCCGGGAGCGGTCGCGCTCATCCCGCGCGATCAGATCTTCGATCATGCGGGCGGATGAGACCTCCTCGCCGCGCGCAAGCAGTTCCCGCCGGCGACGGTTCGCCCTCACTTCGACCGAGGCGTCGATCCAGAATTTGATGTCGGCGTCCGGTGCGATCACCGTGCCGATGTCCCGACCGTCAAGCACCGCGCCGCCGGGCTGACGGGCGAAGCTCCGCTGACGATCGATGAGCGCGCGGCGCACTTCTGGATGCGCCGCGACAACCGACGCCGCGGCGCCCGCCTGAGCGGATCTCAGCTCCCGGCGATCGAGGTCCCTGAACTCGAGCCGCGCCGCAACCGCCGCGGCGGCCGCCTGGTTCTCGGGGTCCTCGCCGCTCTCAAGCATCGCAAGCCCGACCGCGCGATAGAGCAGGCCGGTGTCAAGATGCGGCAGCCCGTAGGCGGCGGCGATCCGCTTGGCGAGCGTGCCCTTTCCTGATGCGGTCGATCCGTCGATGGCGATGATCATGCGTCATTTCCGCATTGTTCGATCCGCGCGCCGAGACTGGCCATGTGTTCAGGAAAGTCGCGATAGCTGGTCGCGATCATCGACACGTCGTCCACCGCGACCGGCGCTTTCGCCGCTCCGCCCATTACCAGCGCGGACATGGCGATCCGGTGATCGTGGCGGGTCTCGACACGCCCGCCCCCCGGGGGACCGCCAGGCCCGCACCCGTGGACGACGAAGCCGTCCTCGAGTTCCTCGACGCCGACGCCGTTCGCCTCGAGCATCGCACAGATCGCCTTGATGCGGTCGCTCTCCTTGACGCGCAGCTCCTGCGCCCCGGTGACCCGCGTGCGCCCTTCCGCGAACGCCGCAAGCACCGCGAAGATCGGCAACTCATCGATCATCGAGGCAACCACCGCAGGGTCGAGGTCTATCCCTTTGAGCGCGCTCGGCCCAGCGCGCCAGGACGTGCACACCTCCCCGGTCGCGGCGCCGCCGACCCCCGCGCGAAGGTCGGCGCCCATCGCGGCGGCCGCCTTGAAGAATCCATCCCGCGTCGGATTTGTCATCACATTGCGGACCTCAACGCCCCCGTCCCTCGCGATCAGCGCGGCCGCGATCGCAAACGCCGCGGACGAGGGATCGCCCGGGATCACGGCTTCGGTCCCCTTCAGGGTCTGCCCGCCGAGCAGCGAGACGACAGGCCCGGCCCCGTCGCGCTGCGAAACCTCCACCTCGACGCCGAACGCCCGCAGCATTCGCTCGGTATGATCGCGGGTTGCTTCCTTCTCCTCGATCACGGTCACGCCGTCCGCCTTGAGTCCGGCGAGCAGAACCGCCGATTTCACCTGCGCCGAGGCCTGTGGCGGAGCAAAGCGAATCGAGCGCAGCCGGCCGCCACTGAGCCGCACCGGCAGCCGTCCGCCGGCGGAGGCCTCCGCCTGCGCGCCCATCTCCCGCAGCGGCGCGAGCACCCGCTCCATCGGCCGCGCCGACAACGACGCATCGCCCACGAACTCGGCCGAGATCGGATAGCCCGCCGCCAGTCCGAAGGTGAGCCGAACCCCGGTTCCGGAGTTTCCGAAGTCGAGCGGCGTTTCCGGCTGGTGCATCCCGTCGCGGCCGACACCCTCGATCCGCCAGACATCGCCCTCGCGTGAGACGCCGGCCCCGAGCGCCGCCATCGCGTTGGCGGTCGCGAGCACATCGTCCGCGTCCAGCAAGCCCCTGATCGTCGATCGCCCGTCCGCCACCGCCGCCATCATCAGCGCGCGATGGGAGCATGACTTGTCGCCCGGCGCTTCGATGCTTCCGCGGATCACCGGCGCCGCTCGTGCGATCATGTGTCCGCCCAGATTCGAAGCCATTTCGATTTCCTTCACCGCCCGCGGCGCCTTCGCGCGCCGCCGCGACGAGAGAGCGCTTTACAGGGCGGCGCGAACATGGCAAGCGCCCGGCCCAAACCAAGGGGGCGAGATCTTGTCCAAGTCCGAACTCGGCGAAAAGCAGGTTTGCCCGCACTGCGGGGCGAAATTCTATGATCTCGGCAAGCGCCCCGCCGTTTGCCCCAAATGCCAGACGGCGTTCGATCCGACATCGGAGCCCACCCGGCCCAAGCGGCCTCGCGAACGTGTGAAGGCTGCGCCCGACGCCGCCGAGGAGGAAGAGGTCGACGACGAGGTCGAAGCCGATGAGGCCGAGGACGAGGATGTCGACGACGTCGTCGAAGACGATGACGATGACGACATCGAGGAAGTGGACGATGACGATGACGAGGTGATCGTCGTCGAGGATGACGCCGACCCGGTCGAGCGTCCCCCTCCGCGCGCCTTCAACGAGGACGACGTCGACGAGGAAGAGGACATCGACGAGGAGGCCGGGATCACCGTCATCGACGGCGACGAGGAGTTCGAGGACGTTGACGAGGACGACATCGTCGGGGTGGAGGATGATCCCGACAGCGACAAGCCGGACTGACGCGCGCGAGCGATCGAAGGGGCGGCGGACTCCAGGTCGATCATCGTCGCCCTTGATCGCCGCCGCGGCGCGGGATAACACACGCGCTCCCTAGGGTCGGCCCACCTTCGAGGACGCAAGTCTCGCGCTCTCTCGGCGGCCGCCCGACACCGGAAACGGGGCCATAGCTCAGTTGGGAGAGCGCTTGAATGGCATTCAAGAGGTCGGCGGTTCGATTCCGCCTGGCTCCACCAGTCCGGACCGGGCGACGCTGATCGCGCGCTCCCCTGACGCCAAACAGCCGAACGCAAATCCGCCGATCAGGCGTCAGGCCGCGTTGCTGTTCTGATCAGGAGCGAGGACCGCCATCACCGCGTCGACCGACTGCGCGGCGCGCAGTCCCGACCGCACGGAGTCCCGGCGCAACGCCCGCGCCACCTTGGCGAGCGCCCGAAGGTGCTCGATCCCGTCATCGTCCGGGGCAAGGATCATGAACACGAGATCGCACGGGCGCTCGTCGATGGCCTCGAAATCGACCGCCTCGTGCAGCTTCGCGAATCCACCGACCGCGCGGCTCAGGCCGGCCACGCGCGCGTGCGGGATCGCGACACCCTCCCCCACCCCGGTCGACCCGAGACGTTCGCGCTCATTGACCGCCTCAAGCACCCGCTTCGCATCCAGCCCGTTGGCGCGCGCCAGCGCCTCCGACATCTCGACGAGCACCTGCCGGCGACTTTGCCAGCGCGCCCGCGGAAACACGGCGTCCGAATGCAAGAGATCGGTGAGGTTGGTCATCGGAAGCCTGAATCCCTCCAACTCTAATGGTCGTTCCAGGTTCATGCCGGTCGTCATTCGCCTGATGCCCCTATCTGCACGGCAATTGCGACAAACACCTGACCGCGAGGGGTCAGGACGGCGGTTTCAAACTTGTTGCAGGAAGCGCCTTGCAAGAACTCAGCCGTTGGTCGCGGGATCCACCCAGCCAACATTCCCGTCTGCGCGGCGAAACACCATATTCAGGCCGCCATGGGCGGCGTTTCTGAACATCAACGCCGGAGAATCGCTCAGCTCCAGCTGCATCACCGCCATCGAAACAGTCATCGTGCGGATATTTGTGTTCGATTCTGCAACGATCGCTGGCGCATCGCCGTTCACCGCCTCAACCTCTTCGGTCTCATCGTCCTGGGGCATGAGGATGATCCGCTCGGCTGCGCTTTCGGCCGGCATCACCTCCTTCGGACGATGGCTTCGCAGGCGGCTCTTGTAGCGCCGCACGCGCTTTTCGATCTTGGTGAGCGACTGCTCGAACGCCAGATAGGCGTCGGCGCCCTCGCCGCGCGCCTGCAGCGTGACCCCCGAGGGCAGATGGACGGAGCAATCCACCGCGAACGCCCAACCGATCTTCGATACGGTTACGATCGCCTCGCCCGCGCGGTCGAAAAACTTGGTGATGCGCTCCTCGAGGCCGCCGGCGATGTGTTCCTGAAGCGCCGCACCCACATCCATGTTCTTGCCGGTGATCTGAACGCTCAACTCCACTGGACGGCTCCCTCTTGTCTGGACGGCGCATGCCGACCTTCTCGCGCGATTTCCGCGTCGAAATCTGTTGCTGGAATCATGGGACGACGACGACGCGCGGTCAACGTGCATCCTGCGTCAGGCGGAGCGCGCAACCAGCCTGCGGCGCTCGACGGAGGACGGGATGCGCAGCGACTCCCGGTATTTCGCGACTGTGCGCCGCGCGATATCGATGCCGAAGGCCCGCAGCCGTTCCACGATCTGATCGTCCGACAGCACCGCGTCCGGACGCTCCTTGTCGATCATCTCCTTGATGCGGTGCCGCACCGCCTCGGCCGAGTGCGACTCCCCGCCCTGGACCGAGGGGATCGACGCAGAGAAGAAATATTTGAGCTCGAACACGCCGCGCGGGGTCGCCATGTATTTGTTCGACGTCACACGCGAGATGGTCGATTCATGCATCTCGACCGCATCGGCCACCGTCTTCAGGTTCATCGGCCGCAGCGATCGCACGCCGTGCACGAAGAACGCGTCCTGCTGGCGGACGATTTCGCTCGCCACCTTGAGGATCGTCCGCGCCCGCTGGTCGAGGCTCTTGATGAGCCAGTTGGCGTTCGCCTGGCAGTCGGCGAGAAACGCCTTGTCGGTTTCGCTGCGGGCGCGCTTCGACACTTCCGAATAATAGGTGCGGTCAAGCAGCACTTTGGGCAGCGTGTCGGCGTTCAGCTCCACCGCGAACCCGCCGCTTGGCAGCTCGCGAACGAACACATCCGGCAGGATGAACGCTGACGGATCGCCCGCAAACGCCGCTCCCGGCCGCGGCGTCAGCGCCCGGATTTCCTGCAACATGTCCGAAATATCGTCTTCATCGACCCCGCAGATTTCCGACAATCGCCGGAAGTCCCGCCGCGCGGCGAGTTCGAGATTCTCCAGGAGTGCCTGCATCGCCGGATCGAGCCGGTCGAGTTCGGCGAGCTGCAGCGCCATGCATTCCTTGAGGTCGCGCGCCATCGCGCCGGTGGGGTCAAACCCATGGCAGATCTTCAGGACGCGCTCGATGTCGCCGCGTTCCGCACCGAGATCGCGCGCGATATCGTCGAGATCGGCGCGCATGTAGCCGGCGTCGTCCACCTCATCGATCAGCCGCGCCGCAATGATCCGCTCGACCGGGTCGAGCGCAGCGATCGAGAGCTGGTCGTGGAGGTGGTCCTTCAGCGATTTTTCTTCACTGGTGATGGACTCAAAATCGAAATCATCGTCCCGCTGCTTGCCCGACGATGCGCGAGACCAGTCGAGCGCGGCCGATGGACCGCTCGCCCCCGCCGCGGACTCAGGCGCCGCTTCGCCGTCAAAGGAATCTGCGGCCGGACCGTCAAGTTCTCCACCGCCATCATTGAGCGCCGCGCTTTCATCAAGGCGCATGGCGTCGTCGCGTTCGGGCGTCTTGGCGTCGCGGTCATCGCCCGCTTCTTCGCGCTCGGAGCGCTCGAGCAGCGGATTACGCTCCAGCTCTCCCTCGACATATTCCTGCAATTCGACGTTCGAGAGCTGCAACAGCTTGATGGCCTGTTGCAGCTGCGGGGTCATGACCAGCGATTGGGTCTGACGCAATTGAAGACGATGGGCGAGCGCCACGTCCAACTCCCGCTGACTTCGCGCCGGGTGGACACCCGGAACGCCTGTTCCTCCTTCGAACAGGCTCTTGCTTAACCCGAGCGCATTAATTTTATCTCATCGGCGACGATATAGATGTAGCCAAGAACAGCAAATTTTCTCCCGCCCAACTCCGCTTTGCGAAATCGCCCGGCGCGCGCATAAGCTGGGGCGGATCGACTCCCGCCGCGAGCGCCCGCACGATGGATTTTTCAGAGTTTCTGAATTTCGAGCTGATCAAGCTCGCGCAGCGGTCCGTAACCGTCGGCGGCGTGCTCACCGCCATCGCCCTCTTCGCCGTCGCGCTCGCGGTGTCGCGCCTCTTCCGCAGCGGCCTTGACCGCCTGCGCGGCCGCGTCGCGCCCGAAGGCGGCAGCGCGCTCTACGTCGCCGGCCAGTTCGGACGCTACATCATTGTCCTCGTCGGGCTGATCGCGGCGGGCTCGGCTCTGGGCATCGACCTGTCGAGCCTCACCCTGTTTGCAGGCGCCCTCGGCGTCGGCGTCGGCCTCGGCCTGCAGGACATCGTGAAGGACTTTTTTTCCGGCATCGTCCTCCTGCTCGAAGACAGCCTCGAAGTCGGCGACTTCATCGAGCTCGACGCCTCGACCAATGGCGAAATCCTCGCCATCCGGGCCCGCGCCACCACGATCAAGACCAACGACAACGTCCACATCGTCGTGCCGAACTCGATGCTGCTCACGGGGCGGATGATCAACTGGACCCGCAGCCGCGCGACGAGACGGGTCCACGTCCCCTTCCCCGTCGCCCTCGGCAGCGACAAGGAAAAGGTGCGCCAGGCCGCGCTCGAAGCGGCGCAGGCCGTCCCCTCGACCCTGCCGGACAACGCCAACCGTCGCACGCAGGTCTGGCTCGTCAGCTATGGCGAATCCGCCATGAATTTCGAACTCGTCGTCTGGCCGACCCTCGAAGCGGTCAAGCGCCCCGGAGCGATGATGGCGGCCTATATGTGGGCGATCGACGACGCCCTTCGCCGCTATGGGATCGAAACGCCCTATCCGCAGCGCGACATCCGGCTGCGGGCCGTCTTCGGGCGCGAGGGAGACGACGGGGCGAGCAGTCTGAGCCTTGCTCCGCCGACCGCCGCGCCGCGCCCGGCGGAGCGATCACCAGACCCGGAGGACAATGACGCGGCCGCCGAAATCCGCCAGGTCGGCGGAAAGAAAGAAGAAGTCGAAACCTAGGCTTCGAACCGCGCGCCGAGATAGACGCGCCGCACATCCTCGTTTGAGAGGATTTCATCCGGCCGCCCCTCGAACAGCACCGATCCGTCATAGATGATCGACGCCCGGTCGACGATCTCCAGCGTCTCGCGCACCTGGTGGTCGGTGATCAGGACGCCAAGCCCGCGTCCCTTCAGATACCGAACCAGGTCCGAGATATCCGCCACCGCGAGCGGGTCGATGCCCGTGAACGGTTCATCGAGCAGCATGAAATGAGGTCGCGAGGCGAGCGCCCGAGCAATCTCGCACCGCCGCCGCTCACCTCCCGACAGGGAGTTCGCGTTCTGCTTGGCGAGGTGGGTGATCTGCAATTCCTCGAGCAGGGATTCGGTGAGCTCGCGCTGGCGCGGTTTCGACTTTTCGGTCATTTCGGCGACCGCCAGAACATTCTCCTCGACCGACATCCCGCGAAAGATCGATGATTCCTGCGGCAGATAACCGACGCCGAGCCGCGCCCGCTGATACATCGGCAAGTGGGTCACATCCGCACCGTCGATCTCGACGCGTCCGCTGTCGACCGAGATCAGCCCCATGATCATGTAGAAACAGGTGGTTTTTCCGGCGCCGTTCGGCCCCAGAAGTCCGACGATCTCGCCCCGCTTCAGCGCCAGGCTGACATCCTTCACGACCTGGCGCCGCTTGAACGCCTTGGCGAGCGCGACCGCGCGCAATTCGCCGGCGGCCCCCGCCGCAGCCGCGGCGATCTCCCCGCTTTCACTCTCGCGCCGGCCGGTGTCTGCCACTGTCTTCAGCCCGTTCCCTTGTTTGGTTCGACGCCGCGCGGATCGTGTCGCACGAACATCCGTTGGCGCTCAACGCGTCGGTGCGCCGCCGTCGCGCTCTTCCGCCGGGCGTTCCTTCGGCGTCAGGATGCTGAACACGGGCTTGCCCTCCGACGTCACCGTGGCTCTCCCCGACCCAACCTCAAGAACGAGCCGGGTGCCGTTGATCACGCCGTCCTCCCCGCGCGACAGCACCACATCACCCGTCAGCGTGATCGTGTCGGCGACGTAGTCATATTCGGCGCGGTCACCCCTCACCCGCTCGCCGGGGGTGATGTAGAAGACCTGCTGTTCGGCGATCAGCTTGCGAACCTCGCCGAAGCCGCTGCCGAGCCCGCTCGTGGACGTCGCGCCCTGCGCTGGTGGATCGAACTCGATGATCAGCCGCTCCGACCTCAGGCGGGTCTCTCCTTGCGAGGCGTCGACATTGCCCGAATAGACCGCCCGCCGCTCCGCATCGAGGACTTCCAGCCGGTCCGCCTTGATCTCGATCGGACCGCCGCCGGAACCAAGCTGCGCATGCGCGGTCGCCGCGACCGCCACCGCGCCGCAGACCATCAGCGAAACCGCGGTCAGGCGCGCGCCAAACCCGCGTCCAGTCCGCCGCCGATCGACTGTTCCGCCGTTCATCTGATCTCCCTTCGTCGGCCCTGCCGACCAGAGCCGCGCCCCGACGATACCCGGTTCGGCGGCAAACATCCCCCGCCTCATCGCGCACCCTTATCCGATTTCCGGGCGTCGGGGTCGATGCGTGACCACACATTGCCCTGCAACACGATCCTGTTGCCCCCGTCGCTCACTTCATACGTGTCGCCGACGACCTCGCCAATGGGGCCGACGCCGCGCAGGGGCACGGATCCCTCGATCCGGTTCTCGCGGATGAACATCCGGGCCGTGGTTGTCCGGAACTCATAGCCTGAGGCGTCCGTCAGGATGACATCGTCCTTGAGATCGAGCACCTGCAGATCGCGGTCATAGACGCCCTCGCGCGACACCACCGTGGTCTGATCGCCGGTCTGAAGCCTCGGATTGACCAGATCGACGATGCTCACATTTTCCCGTCGGCGGCGCGCCGTGTCGGCGGTCACGACATAGGCTTCGCCGGAGCTGTTTGCACCGTCGAAACGCGGGTTGAGCATCGTCACGCCCACCGCCGGCACATCGGCTCGGACCTGGCCGGACGTGGCGATGCTCGCCACGACGAAGCCGATCAGGATCCCCGCCGCCGTCGCGGCTCCAATCGTGAAAAGCGCGCGCAGGAGATGCACGAGATCGGTCCGCCGTCGCGCCTGCGACAGCGAGAGCGCGCGGCGCGGCTCCCACAATTCCCCCGCTCTGGCGACGTCGGCGTTCATCTCTCACCCGGTTCGAAAACCCTCACCCTCTCGGGCGCTCCGCGATCATTGCACACACTGCGTCCGAGAACGCTAGACGGCGGACGGACCGGCGCGACGGTCCGCTGACGCCCTAACTGCATGGCCGCCCGATCCGCCGCCCCGTCTCATGAATGAGCGAAAATGTCCTCCGCCGCCCAGCCGGCGAGGTCAAGCTCCACGCGCACCGGCAGGAAGCCGAAACACGCCTCGGCGAGGTGCGTCCGCCCTTCCCGCTCCAGCATCGCATCGAGCCGGGCGCGGATGTCATGCAGGTGCAGAACATCGGAGGCGGCGTAGGAGAGCTGCGCCTCGGACAGCTCGTCCGCGCCCCAGTCGGAGCTCTGCTGAGCCTTCGACATGTCGACGCTCACGAGTTCGCGGGCGAGATCCTTGAGGCCGTGACGGTCCGTGTAGGTCCGGGCGAGGCGGGAGGCGATCTTGGTGCAATAGACCGGGCCGCAATCGACTCCCAGCCAATGCTTCAGCATCGCGATGTCGAACCGCGCGAAGTGAAAGATCTTGGTCACATCCGGTCGGACAAGCAGCGCCTTGAGGTTCGGACAGTCATAAGCCGGCCGGTTCAGCCGAACGACGTGAGCATCGCCATCGCCGGACGACAATTGCACGACACAGAGGGCGTCGCGATTAGGGTTAAGACCCATCGCTTCGGTGTCGACGGCGACCGACGACCCAATACGAACTTCGGCGGGAAGATCACCGTTGTGATAGTGAATGGTCACACAACCCTCGCATTTGCGTGGCGACGCGCGTCCGGCCGGGCGCTCGCGCTCAACCTGCGTTGTTCGACCATTCAACGGTCAGGATCAAGCTCGCCGGCGGACCAAAGCCCGCGCCGCGGCCTGAAAACCCGGCCGGACGACCAGAAACGCTGTGTAGACGCGTTCCAGCACCCAAAGCAGCGGAGGCCACCGGGGCGCCTCGCCGAACGGCCGCAGCAAGGGCGTCGCCCGCCACATCACCACAAAGGCGGCGGCGCCGGAAACGACCGGCTCGCCGGGTTCCTGGGCGTGAAAGCGGCGCATCAACTCCCGTCGGTCGATCGGGCACACCGAAATGGGCGCGCTCACATCCAGAAAATCGATCGCACCCCGGCGGTCGAGCTTTCTGAACATCGCGATCTCTCGTGCGCACAACGGGCAACTGCCGTCGAACCACACAATCACCCGACCCTCGGCCGCCAGGGTGGGTCGAGATGCCGCTTCTCCCTTGGAGAGCCGACTTGCAGACGTGCGCGTATCGGACTTCATGACCGTTCGATCCATCGCGATCATTGGCGCCGGCGTCGCCGGCCTTGCATGCGCTCAGCGGCTGACCTCCGCTCGCGTCTCTGTACGCGTTTTCGACAAGGGTAGATCGCCCGGCGGCCGGGTCAGCACCCGCCGGGTCAACCTCCCCTCCGGCGTCGCGCAGTTTGATCACGGGGCCCAGTATGTCACGGCGCGCGACCCCGACTTCACATCCCTCATCTCCGCAATGATCGACCGGCAGGCGGTCGCCGAGTGGTCGCCGCCGGGTGCAGCGTCGGGCGCTGAACCCGCCTGGGTCGGCTCGCCCTCGATGAGCGCGTTTCCGAAGGCGCTCGCCGCCGGGCTCGACATCGAGTGCGCGGCCCGTGTCGCGTCCATCGACCGCCGTGCGGACGGCTGGACCCTTTCCGTCGAGCGAGCGGACCAAAGGATCGCCGCGGAGGGCCCGTTCTCCGACATCGTCCTCGCCGCGCCGCCCGAACAGACGCTGGCGCTTCTCGGCGACGCCGCGCCAGATCTCGCCGGGCTCGCCGCAACCGCGCGAATGGCGCCGTGCTGGGCCGTCCTCGCAGGGTTCACAGCTCAGCGGTCGGCGGACGCCGCAACCGCCCCGTCCCCACCGCGCCCGGATGGCTACTCAAGAGCGCCAACAAACGGCTCCCCGATCGCTTGGCTTGCGCACGACAGCGGAAAACACGCACGACCTTCCGGCCCAACGGCCCTCGACTGCTGGGTGATTCATGCTTCGGCGGAGTGGTCGCGGCTCCATCTTGTGGAGGACGCCGCGAAGATCGGCGAGACCCTGCTGGAAGCAGCGCGCGCCTTCATGCCGCACACCGATCCTCCGACCTATCTTGCAGCCCATCGCTGGCGCTATGCGCGGGTTGAACACCCTGTTGGACAGTCCTTTGGTTGGTCGCCTGATCGCAGGATCGGATCTTGCGGCGACTGGTGGATCGGGCCGCGCGTCGAAGCCGCATGGCTCTCGGGCCGCAGGCTGGCCGAGGCGATGCTGACATGACCCTCCCATCGCTCAGGGACGGATATTGCGCCGTTGTGTTCGGCGGCGGCGGCGGCGTGGGATCGGCCCTTGTCCGCGCGCTCGAGGCCGATGCGCGCTGCGGCGCGGTTTTCTCCGGCGCCCGCAATCCCTCCGATGCGTCATCCTCGAAAGTGACGCCCTTCCAGTTCGACCTGGAGGACGGCGCGTCGATCGAGCGTGCGGCGGCCCAGATCGGCGACCACGCAGAGGTGGACCTCGTGTTCGTCGCGACCGGCGTGCTTCATGGTCCGGGCCTGCAGCCGGAAAAATCCTGGACCGCGCTCGACCCCGCAGCGCTCCGGCGCGCCTTCGAGATCAACACCATCGGCCCGGCGATGATCGCCCGCGCCCTGTTGCCGAAGCTGGCGCGGGGGCGCAAGTCCGTGTTTGCGGCCCTCTCCGCGCGGGTGGGCTCCATCTCCGACAACCGGCTCGGCGGCTGGCACAGCTACCGCGCCTCCAAGGCCGCCCTCAACATGATCGTCCGCACGCTCGCGATCGAGCTCGCCCGCCGCAATCCGCACGCCGTTTGCGTCGCCCTCCACCCCGGCACGGTGGCGACCGCGCTCTCGGCCCCCTTCAGCCGTAGCTCTGGCGGCGGCGGTCAATTCACCCCCGACGAGGCTGCGACGCATCTCCTCCGGGTGATCGAAGGGCTGACGCCGGACGCCTCCGGGGGCATATATGCTTGGAACGGCGAAGAGATCAGCCCATGACCCAGCCGCCGACAGACAACCCGGACGACACTATCCCAACGGAGACGACAGAGGGCATGGATCAACGAACCCGAACGCCAAAGACGTCCGCAAACCCACCCGTGTCCGTTCGCATCCGCGACCGGATCCGCAAGGCGGGCCGCCGCTTCCACGCCAACGACAACATCGCGGACTTCCTCGAGGCGGGAGAAATGGACGCGCTGCTCGACGAGGTCGAGGGGAAGGTTCGCGGCGTCCTTGAAAGTCTCGTGATCGACACCGAAAGCGATCACAACACCCAGGACACGGCCCGCCGGGTCGCGAAAATGTATCTCACCGAAGTGTTCCGCGGCCGGTATGTCGAGGCGCCGCCGGTCACCGAGTTTCCGAACGCCGAATCCCTCAATGAGCTGATGATCGTCGGGCCGATCACCGTCCGCAGCGCCTGCAGCCACCACCTCTGCCCGATCATGGGCCGGCTGTGGATCGGCCTGATGCCGAACGAGCATTCAAATCTCATCGGGCTGTCCAAATACTCCCGACTCGCGGAATGGATCATGTCGCGCCCGCAAATCCAGGAGGAGGCGATCACCCAGATGGCCGAATTGCTGATCGACAAGGTGCGCCCGGACGGCCTCGCGGTCGTCATGGAGGCGGACCACTTCTGCATGCACTGGCGCGGCGTCAAGGATGACGCCACCAAGATGATCAACAGCGTGATGCGCGGATCGTTCCTCAAGGATCACACCTTGCGGCGCGAATTCCTCTCCCTTCTCAACCTTAAACCGTGAGGCCCTGATGCTGGTCCGCTGTCTCTACGCCAGCCGCGCCGCCACGGCGGTGTCAGGCAAGCTGCTGGACGGAATTCTTGAAAAATCCCGCGCGAATAACCCATCGGTGGGCGTAACTGGGCTGTTGTGCGTCTCCGGCGACATCTTCATCCAGGTACTGGAGGGCGGCCGGGACGAGGTTTGCGATCTCTACAACGCCATTGTGCGGGACGAACGGCACACCGAGGTGCGGCTGCTGATCTACGAGGAGATTGCTGAACGCCGTTTCGGTGCGTGGACGATGGGCCAGGTCAATCTCGCCAAGGTGAATCCCGGCCTCATGCTGAAATACTTCACGCGCGCCAGGCTCGATCCGTTCTCCGCGCCCGGACGCGCCACCATGGCGTTGCTGGAGGATCTGGTGGCGACCGCGTCGATCATCGCGCGGCCCGACTGATCGGTCGCGTCCGGGGGACGGCCCGCGCCGCCTCCCCTCCCCCGCCGGACCGTCTCCTCAGTTCCGGTTGTCGGCGAAATTTATGAGCATTCCGGTCGTTTGTTCGGCCTGGACCGCAGTGTTCGCGGCTCTCGTGACCCATCCGTCCGGGCCGGTCAGCACGACGATCGCTCCAATCACCAATCCGATCAGCGTGGCGGACGCGAGCGCGAAAGTGATCGCCGCCCGGGCATTCTCCGACAGGCCCCGCCCGCCCTCGAGCTCGTCAGCTCCCAAAGGCCCGGATCGGGCTCTGGTCGTCCCCGAACCGATTGACCCCATACGTTCGACCACGGTCTTTCCTCCTCCTTCTCGCCTGCGGCCATCTCTCGTGGTGGGGCGCAGACGCATATCGTGTGTCCGGAGCCAACGGCTCCGCACGTTCGGGGGAGGATGGGGAGGGTGTTCGACTCTTTGGCGGCGACTCTCAATTGGTCGCTTCAGGGGCGGCCGCCCGTCTGATCAGCACCATGGGTGACACAACCCTGGGTGCGCCGTAGACCGCCGCTTGCCGTCGAGTTCTTGATCTGGATGCTACACAAGGACAAGGGCGCTTGCAACGGCTCAACCGCGATCATCGCCCGCGCCGCACAAGACCGCTTCAAGATGCGTACCCGCCTGCTTCTGCTTCGCTGGTCTTCGGAGGAACACGGCCAACCCTGAACCGGTTTGGTGCCAGAAGAGGACTCAACTTAACTATATAGTCATTGAAAATGCTTGTATTTTTCAAAAGTATGGTACCGAAATGTACCATAAGCTGTACCATATTTGAACTGGGCTATAGAGGTGCGAGTCCTTGATTTATCGTTATATAATAAGGATTTAACCTATGCGGCAAGTCTGCGCAATCCCGTTTGCTTCGATTTTACTGGGATTCTGGCCATACAGAGCCGCATGTTCCGGTTTCGCTCCGGCCCTCTTCACCCCGCTTTCGCCAAGCCAGACAGCACTTGGCGGAAGCTCGCGAGTCCTGCTTCGAGATTCTCGATGATCTCCTCGGCCAGATCATCCGGCTCCGGCAGGTTGTCGAGGTCATTGAGGCTTTTGTCCTTGAGCCAGAAGACATCGAGGCTCGTTTTGTCGCGCGCCGTCAGTTCCTCGTAGCTGAACTTGCGCCAACGGCCTTCAGGGTTCGCCTCGGCGTCCCAGGTCGGCTTGCGCTCATGCCGGTTCTTCGGGTTGTAGCACTCGACGAAGTCCGCAAGGTGCTCGTAGCGCAGCGGCTTCTTCTTCAGCGTATGATGCACATTGGTCCGGTAGTCATAGAACCAGACCTTTTTCGTCCAGGGCGTCTTGCTGGCTTCGCGGTTCTCAAGAAAGATGACGTTGGCCTTGACCCCATGGGCGTAGAAGATGCCAGTCGGCAGCCTTAGAATGGTGTGAAGGTCCGTCGTGCGTAAGAGGTTCTGCCGCACGATCTCGCCCGCGCCACCCTCGAACAGCACATTGTCCGGGACGACAATCGCGGCGTGGCCCGTGGTCTTCAGCATGGAGCGGATGTGCTGGACGAAATTGAGTTGTTTGTTTGAGGTCGTCGCCCAGAAATCCTGCCGGTTATATGTCAGGTCGTCGGATTCCTCCTCACCCGCATCATTGGTGAAGCTCATGGAGCTTTTCTTGCCGAAGGGCGGGTTGGCGAGCACATAGTCGAAACTCTGCGCGCTCGCCGCAACGAGGGCGTCGTTCGGCGAAATCAGAACGTCGCCGTCAATCTCCCCGATATTGTGCAGGAACATATTCATCAGGCAGAGGCGGCGCGTCCCTGCGACGATCTCATTGCCGTTGAACGTCTTGTGCTTCAGAAAAGCCTTCTGCGCCTTGTCGAGGCGGTAATTGTCCGGGTTCGTCAGGAAGTCATAAGCCGCGAGGAAAAACCCGCCCGTGCCACAGGCGGGGTCGGCGATGGTCTTGCCCGGTTCAGGCCGGATGCATTCCACCATGGCGCGGATCAGCGGGCGCGGTGTGAAATATTGCCCCGCGCCGGACTTGGTGTCCTCGGCGTTCTTTTCGAGCAAACCCTCATAGATGTCGCCCTTCACATCGGCGTCGAGGCTCACCCATTGCACCTCGTCGATCATGTCGATCAGGCGGTAGAGCTTGGCCGGGTCCTGTATCTTGTTCTGCGCCTTGGTGAATATCTGTCCGAGCACGTCCTTGCGCGTGCCGAGCGCGCGCAGAAGCTCGATGTAATGCGCCTCCAGTTCCGCGCCGCGCCGGGCCTTCAGGCTGGACCAGGAATAGGCGTCCGGCACGCCGACATCGCGGTTATAGGGCGGCTTTGCATATTCCTCCGCCATCTTCAGGAAGATGAGATAGGTCAGCTGTTCCAGATAGTCGCCATACCCCACGCCATCATCGCGCAGCGTGTTGCAAAAACTCCAGACCTTGGAAACGATGGGGGCGGTGCTCATGCTTTTGTCCATGGGTTGATGACGGCGAGACCCGCCATGTCAAAGGGGGCGACGTCGCGCGTCGCAATGGCAAAGCCGTGCGCGGCGGCGATGGCGGCGATCTGGGCGTCCGCCTGACCGATGGGCGCGCCGGCCGCCTCCGCCTCGGCTGCGAGACGTGCCGCCATGGCGGCGGCAGCGGCATCAAAGGCGAGGATGCGCGGACCAACCAGACGCGACAGGGTGAAATCGAGCACGTCCCACAGATCCGCCTTGCGTCGGCCCTCGGGCAGGCGTTCGACACCGAAGCGCAGCTCCATCACAGTGATGCTCGTGGTGAACAGGCCAGCGTCGACCTGCCCGTTCAGCCAGGCGATCACGGCGGGGTCCGGCGCGGCGCGCATCGGCTCGGAGATCACATTGGTGTCGAGGACGATCACGAGAAATCCGCCGGGCGCACCGGCGTGCGGTCGCGCGGCGTCTCGGGGAAATCGGCGGCGCGGGCGCGCGCATAGGCAGCGACGATATCGCCGAGGCGTTCGGCCGGGCGGGTCGCCTCGTCCAGCAGGCGGCGAACCGCAGCCTCCGCGCTCAGGCCGTGTTCGGCGGCGTAGAGGCGTATGCGGCGATGCAGGTCTTCGGGCAGGTTGCGGACGGTCATGCTCGGCATGGGCGGGCCTCCATTGTGATATCAATGGGATAATATGATATCATTGATATCATTGATATCATTCTGTCAATATGCAGGCGCGCCATCAGCCCACCCTTTGCCGACGCTTTTTGGCGGGTTCTGCTTCGCGCTCCGAGCGAATGCGGGCCAGCAGGGTGGCGGCGGGTTCGTCATGGGGGTCCTGGGGGACGAGCTTGCCGGAGAAGGCGCGTTTGAGGATGGCCTGGCGCAGGCTTGCGGCGCGGGCGAGCGCGGCCTCGATCTCGGCCTCCATCACATCGGCGGCTTCGAGTTTCTCTTCGAGGATGCGGACGATTTCGGCTTGTTCGGCAAGGCTTGGCAGCGGCACCAAAGTCTGCCGGAGTTGTTCGAAACTCAGATGAGGGCGACCGGCACCGTAGATATACCGACGATACTGGCGCTGTCCCCCTTGGTGCGCCTGAAAATAGCGATTTATGTATTCCGCGTAGTCCACATTCGCGAGTCGCATAAGCGCAACGCTTTGACAGACGTAGTGCTTGTCACTCTGGAATGGGAAGAGACAGACATCGCCTGTGTTCGCGCCAACTATCGTTACCAATACATCAGACTGCTCTACCCGGGTTCGATGCGCCTCAGCCGTTTCTGAAGGCGGGTCGATTATTTGAACGCTATCAGTGTCGTAACGACCAGGCCGAACATTCTGGGCCATAATGAAAACAGAATCCCCGCGATCGTAAAACTGACTCCAACCACGTGATCCGCTTGTAATGTGATGGCAAAGCTCATCCATGCTGACGAGCGCCCAGTCGGTTGGAATTTCTGGAATATCCTCGCGGTCGAAGGGTAGTGGCTCGACATACTTTCCCCGTCGGAACGCGACAGCTGAGCTCCATTTCAGTTTTCGAGCATCAAGGGCGCTTTTGCGAATGGTTTCGGGAGCTTCGAGCTTGTCGGCATTCCTCGCGCGCCAGTCCTCTGTCAGCTTGCCCTCGAAGGCGTGTTTGAGGACGGACTGGCGGTAGGCTTTCAGCTGCTCGCGGGCGGCGGTGAGGGTCTCCACCCCCTTGTCGAGCTCGGAGAACAACGCCTCAATCTTCGCCACGATGCGGCGTTGCTCGGAGGTTGGGGCAATTGGGATTTCACACCGTGCGAGGTAAGGCATCGGAACCCGCCGCTGCCCGACCGCCCCGGTCATGTTGTGTTCGGCTTCTCGTCGAAACGGTTGCGCAGACACATAGTAGTAGAGGTACTCAGCGGCGATTCCTGCTTGCGGTCGCAGGACATGAAACTCTGTCGAGCCAAATCCGAGATCGCCCTTCAGCGGCGGAACCACGGCCATCTTGCCGTTCTCCATGCAAGGAGTGATCTTATCGAACAGAACGTCTCCTTCGGCGAACGCTGTGTAGCCCTTCTTCACTTCACCGAATTTTCTGGTGTCCGAAACGTCAATGTGCCCGCTCTCTGCCGCCACCGCTGGCATCGGCACGAAGGAGACCTCAAGTTCGTCGTCAAATTCGGACTTGTTCAGGCCGGGATTGATCGCGGCTAATTCTGCAATCTGCGCGACTGTCCAAGTGACTGGTAACGGTTGGTCGTCATCCCCCCTCATACCGCCAGCGCCTCATTCAATTCATCCACCAGCCCGTCCAGCCCGTCGCCGAACAGCAGGTGCATCTTGCCGAGGCCGCCTTTGGCGTCGAAGGGGGCCATGTCGAGATCGTCGCGCTCGATATGGATAGAGGTGGTGATATGGTCGCGGATCATGCGCAGCCAGTCCATCTGCGCTTCGCTGAATTTCTCGCCCGCGCCCGAGTGGCGCTTCAGGATCCAGTTCTGGAAATTGCGCCGCACCGTGTCGCCATAGGGGGCGAGCGTTTCGTCAATGCCGCAGACCCGGCGGATCAGCGCCACCAGCGCCGTCAACTCGCCCGCCGGATTGGCGCCCTTATACTCATCGAGCAGCGCATAGGCCCGCCAAACCCGCAGCGGGGCAAGCGCCGGGCGGTCAGACTTCAGCGCCGCGAACACAGCCGCGATCATGTCATAGGTGATGGTCGCACGCCGCGCCGGCTGGTCATAGAAGATGGTCAGGGCCTCGATCTCATTGCAGTGCTCGTTCAGCCAGTCCGCGAAATCCTTCGCCATGGCCTCTGCATTGTCTCTCGCATCCCCGCTCCAGCCCTGTTCGAGGACTGTATCGAGATTGTCATGGTCGATGGTCTGTTCCTTGTCGCGGCGAATGGTGTCGATCAGTTCAATCAGCGGCCCGGTAAAGACATTGGCGGCATCACCGACGCGCTTGTCGCGAACCGCGTTCCGTTCCGCCTCGGTCGGCTCGGGATTGCCGGTCTCCTTGCGGGTCTGTTCCTCGATACTGTCGGCATCGATGGCATCGAACAGGTCGCGCACAATGTCTTCCAGCGCCGCGCCGCCGGATGTCGCCTCGATCCGCGCGCGGTCCTTCTCGTCGAGCTGTTTGTTCAGCCGCGCCAGGCGGCCCGCCAGCGAGGAGACCGTATCCTCATCGCGCACGCCCATCATCACGCCGGTTGCGAGGTCTTTCAGAGGCACGCCCGGCTTGGTGATGAGCGGCTCGCTCGCCGTCTTGACCGAGCGCGTGACGCCAACCGCATCGACGATGACATAATGGGTCTTGGCGGATTTGGCCGATGGCGTGACCTTTCGCAGGCCGTCCTCGTCGAGCGTGCGGGTGCCGCGCCCTTTCATCTGCTCGAAATAATTCTTGCTCTTTACGTCGCGCATAAAGAACAGGCATTCGAGCGGCTTCACATCGGTTCCGGTGGCGATCATGTCCACAGTGACGGCGATGCGCGGATTATAATTGTTGCGGAACTGGGCGAGCACGGATTTGGGATCTTCGGTCGCCTGATAAGTGATCTTCTTGCAGAACTCATTGCCCTCGCCAAACTCCTCGCGGACGGTCTGGATGATGTCGTCGGCATGACTGTCGGTCTTGGCGAAGATCAGGGTTTTGGGCACTTCCTCGCGGCCGGGGAAGATGTCGGGCAGACTGTCGCGAAAGGTGCGGATGACGGTGCGGATCTGGTCGGGGTTGACCACGGCGCGGTCGAGCTGTTTGCCCGTGTAGGCTTCGTCCTGATCCTGGTTTTCCCAGCGTTTCTTGCGGGTCAGGCGCTCGCGTTTTTCGACCTGCTGGGTCGCCTTGATCTGCGCGCCTTGCCGCGTGATCTCGGTGTCGATGATATAGACCTCATTGCCGACATTCACCCCGTCGGCGACGGCGCGCTCATGGCCATATTCGCTGACGACATTCTTCTTGAAGAAGCCATAGGTACGGTTGTCGGGCGTCGCAGTCAGGCCGATGAGATAGGCGTCGAAATACTCGATCACCTGGCGCCAGAGATTGTAGATGGAGCGGTGACATTCATCGATCACGATGAAGTCGAAATACTCCGGCGGGATCTTGTCATTGTAGACAACGGGCAGCGGGTCCTTGCCCCTCACGAGACGCTCTGCCGGGTTGCTTTCCTCTGCGCTTTCATCGAGCGGTTCGCCCTTCAGAATGGAATACATGCGCTGGATCGTGCTGATGCAGACCTGGCTGCTGCCTGCAATGAAAGGCGATTTCAGGCGCTGGACATTGTAAAGCTCGGTGAACTTGCGGTTATCGTCGTTCGGCACGTAGGACATGAATTCCTGCTCGGCTTGTTCGCCAAGGTTCTTGGTGTCCACGAGGAAAAGAATGCGCTTGGCGCCTGCGAATTTCAGCAGGCGGTAGACCGAGGTGATCGCGGTGAACGTCTTGCCCGATCCGGTCGCCATCTGCACGAGGGCGCGCGGACGGTCTTCGCGGAATGACCTTTCGAGATTGGTGATCGCCGTGATCTGGCAATCGCGCAGTCCCGCCGTGTCGAGCGGCGGCAGGTGCTGAAGTTTCGCCCGCAGGGACGGCGGCGGGCCGCGCCATTCGGCCCCCTCCTCCTGCATGCCGCCTTTGCCTGAATGCGTTGGCGTGACGGCTTCCACCCAGCCCGCAAGCGTCTCAGGGCGGTGGAAGGTGAACACCTCCCGCGAGCGCGGCCTGGGGTCGAAACCGTTCGTAAAACGCGTGATGACGCCGGTACTCTCATAAAGAAAAGGCAGCGGCTCGGAATTGCTCACCCATTTCAGCTTCGCGGCGGCATAGCCTGCTGTTTGCTCCTCAACGGCGGTGATCTTGTGCCCCCACTCCTGGGGCTTGGCCTCAATGACGCCGACGGCCTTGCGATCAACAAACATGACGTAATCGGCAGGGCCGATATCGGTCTGATACTCGCGCACGGCGATGCCCGGACCGGCATTGAAGTCGAGTGCTTTCTTGTCCTGCACCTGCCAGCCTGCTTCGATGAGCAGGCGGTCAATCTGGTCGCGGGCGAGTTGTTCGGGGTTCTGGTTAGTGGGCACGGCTTCTCCTGATTTCGGAGAAGAATTGTCGGCAGCTTGTATGGAAAAGGGCAATGCACTCCTGCCCATAAGAGGAGAACAACTCAGCCAATTTCCAAATGAAAACGCCTTTTTCCATGCTACCTTAGGTACCCATTCAGGCTGACAAAACAAGCCGCTAAAGTTCTATACATACCACTGATTCGACATTGGTTTTCCGTCATGCCCAATGGCATAAAATGCCACTTGGGCCATGGTGATTTTCCTTGCCGGTTTTTCGTGCGGTCAAGGGGCTTTGCCCGCTTCGCGGCGCGTGTTCCACGCGCCCTTGACCGCACGCAAAACCGGCGACACCGGCCCGAGTTTTGAGATGATGGCGCAATCGGCACTCGCGCAGCTTGCGAAGGCGATTCAGCAAATGGCGGCACGTTCCGACAGAAAGCGGCAATTCGCGGCCCAAAGCGGCATGAGATTGGGCAGCGAACCCGAACGGGCAAGATTGAAGCTAACGCACCCATGGGTACGTAACGCTTTGTCTGCAAATCAGTTTTTTGGCGCCTCATGCCGCAAATTGTGGTGCCTGTTTTTTGCCAAACTCCAATGAAAACAGTGCGATCCGGGCGCCTACTCGCCAGCAAGGCGAGTTAACGTGACGCCGGACGACGGGTCCGGGGCGTGAGCAACACGTTCCAACGGGCTGCATGCGGGGACAGCGACACGCAAGGCGAACCCGGTAGGGCGAGATTAAAGCAGTGGCACCATATGCCACCTAACGCCTTGTCTGCACACTGGAAAATTGGCGCCCTTTGTACAGCGTTGCGGTGCACGGATTTCCGGTAACACTCTGCTTTCATTCGAGTTTATCTGGCACCAGGTCGAAGAACAGATTTGGAGGAGGCGGCAAGGATCGGCACGGATTGACGCAGCGAACCCGTAGGGCAAGATCAAACACTTGGTGCTTCCCGACCCCTAACGTCTTGCCAGCACAACGGTTTTCGAGCGCCCCTTGCACCGGCTCGAGGCGCCTCGGAAAGCCCGCAATCACCCGCGCCAATTACAGAAGCGCCGGGCGCTCGACCGCTTTCAGGGCCATCGCTGTCTTACCGGCACCGGGATGATGGGCTCGCCCAATCGTAAGTGACGACCGTCCAATCCGGAATCCTGGGTCGTCTGATCCGGAATGGCAGTCGCCCCCGCAATTGATTGGCGGGTAATTTCCCGGCCTGGCAGGGACTGAACTGAAACGAGAATTCGCAAGCGCTCGCAAGGACCTGCAAGGGCTCAGAACGCGGACCTGAAAGGCAAGATAAAAGGGTTGGCGCCCTTGGCCCCTTAACCCATTGTCTGCAAAGCTTTTTTCTGGCGCCTCTTGCGAAACCTTGTGGCGCCTTCGTTTGAATAAAACTCAATATAAGCAAAGGGTTGGGAGGGTGCCACGCCGCATGAGCAGTGCTTTCCGGCTTCCGCGAGCCCTTCGCCCGCACTATCCAGGAGGCAGAAGCATGCCATGCGAGCCAGTATCGAGAGACGGGGTTTTCTGGCGGCGATGAGCGCGGCGCTTCGTTGCCCCGGCCATGCGGCCGCGCGGGTGCTGACGCCGCGCGAGGTCAGCGTCATCGTGCTGGGGGCTTGAGGCTGGATTGAGTCTTGCCCCGTTCAGCGCGCTTCCAGGGTGGCGTCGAGAAGCTCCAAAACGGTCTCATCACCCGCGCCATAAACAGCGGCAGGCCAGTCGGGATCGAGCCGGTCCAGCACGCCTGTCAGGGCAAGGCCGAGATCCTGTGACCACTTTGCCCCGCGTGCGCCAAAGGCTTCCAGCGCAAGCCCCGTTTCAAGTCGCGGGCCGGACGGCGAGCGCGTCAGAGCCTCAATCGCAAACCACTGACCTGATCCTTCCAGCGTCAGGAATATCGCCTGCACGCCGGACAATGCGGGCAGGTCGCCGGTGAAGTTTGCGGTCCACCGGTCCTGCATGCGGCTGCGCGCCTCGCGCGCCAGCCTGCGCACCGCCTCGGGATCGCTCTCGCGTGCGGCCTGCCGGAACGCTTCGATCTCGGCCTCAATGCCGGAACGAAACGCCGCATCGCCTTCAAACAGGCGCTGCACCATGTCGTCATTGACCGGTGCGAGCAGGCGCTCGACGCCCGGAACCTGCCGGATGGCACCGTAATAGGTCGGCAACTGCCAGACATGGCTGATCTCATGAGCAAAGACGCCGAGCGTGAAATCGTGCAGCGCGATCTCGCTGGTGAAGCCCGCCGCCTCCCAGACGCTTGGCAGGGCCATCACGAAATAGGCCAATGAAGAATCAGGAGTCGGCGCAGCAAAGGACATGATCGCCGCAGGCTGCGCACCGATGGGAAGCGGAACCATGCCGTCATGTGCCACGAACTGGCGGGTGCCATCCGTCGCAATCTGGATGAGGCAGTCATCGTCGAACACGAAGACTTCAGTCCGGTCGAGATCAATGTCGACAGATATGCTGGACGCCGCCTCGCGCACAGCGGCGAGTGAACGGTCGAGCCAATCAAGATCGGAGCCTGAAACCTCGCATACGGGTGCAGCGATGGGCTCCACCAGCGAAGGCGCGTCACACGCCGAGAGCGCGCCAGCCAGGACGGCCAAGATGTGACGGCCAGTGCTCATTCAGGGGTCCAGAAATTGTTGGCGTTAAGGCCGGTGGGCTTTGCGTGATACGTATCACAAATTGCCGCATCCGAACCACTTGCCGAAGCACGCCGCACGAACAGCGCTTTCTACCTTCCGCAAACCGGTCGCCCGCCCTATCGAAGAGGCTGAATTTGGAGGAAGCCGGAGCATGCCAAGCAGGCCAGTATCGACAGACGCCGCTTTCTGGCCGCGATGAGCGCCGCTCTTGCCGCCCCCGGCCTTGCAGCGTGTGAGCCGATGGCGGGCGGAACCGTGCTCGTCATCGGTGCCGGGATCGCGGGCCTTGCGGCTGCGCGGGCGCTGACCGCGCGCGGAGCAAGCGTCACCGTTCTGGAGGCGCGCGGACGGATTGGCGGGCGCATCCATACAAGCCGCCTCTGGCCGGACATTCCGGTCGATCTCGGTGCGTCGTGGGTCCACGGGGTCCGCGGCAACCCACTCACCGCCCTCGCGCGTGAGGCAGGCGCCGACACGCTCGCCACCAGCTATGACAGCGCAGCGCTCTACATTGCGCCGGAGCTTGCCGCGGTCGGCGTGAAAGGTCGCGGCACGGACCGGGCGTCCGATCTGGTTGAGCGCGCCTTTCAACGGGCACAGGGCGCCGAGGCCGACCTGTCGATCCGCGAGGCCATTGACCGGATCAGCCCGCCGGGCTCGCTCTCGCGCGTTCGCGCGGCGCAGCTCGAGCACCATCTCGCAGGCGATTACGAGCAGGAATATTCCGGCAGCGCCCGGGAGCTTTCCGCCTGGTGGACCGGGGCGGACGACGAGTTTGGCGGCGGCGATGTGCTGTTTCCCGGCGGCTATGATCAGCTAACGGATCATCTGGCGCGCGGCCTCGACATCCGGCTCAATGCGCCGGTCGCCCATGTGCGTTGGGACGGGCCGGGTGTGGAGGTCGAGCTTGCCTCCGGCGAGCGGCTTCGCGGCGACAGGGTGATCGTCACCGTGCCGCTTGGCGTCCTGAAGGCGGACGGTATCCGTTTCACACCGGAGCTCCCAGCAGACAAACAGACTGCGATTGAGCGCCTTGGCATGGGCCTTCTCAACAAGCATTTCCTGCGCTTCGAAACGCCCTTTTGGCCGACCGATATCGACTGGCACGAATGCATGAAACCCGAGCCCGGGCGCTGGTCGCAGTGGGTGAGCTTTGCGAAGGCTGGCGCGCCGGTGCTGCTCGGCTTTACGGGAAGTGACGCAGCGCTGCAGGTTGAAGCGATGGACGAACACGCACTCCTGGGCGAGGCGACCGCCACCCTGCGCGACATGTTCGGCTCGGCAACGCCCGCGCCCATCGCCGCGCAGGTGACCCGCTGGGCGAGCGATCCGCTCTCGGGCGGCTCCTATTCCTTCTACGCCGTGGGCAGCAGCCCCGCTGACCGGCAGGCACTCGCAAGGCCCGAAGCTGGCGGCGCGCTACGCTTTGCCGGAGAAGCCTGCAGCACGGACTATTTCGGCACAGTCCACGGCGCATTCCTCAGTGGACAGGCTGCAGGCGAGGCCTGAACGGGGCGCGTCGGGCGCGCCCTGCACCAGCTTGCAAGGCCTTGCGAACTCATGCCGCGATTTGCCGCCATTCCGACTAGGCAGGGCACGGATCACGCGGGATCATGGGGCAAGGCTGGCGAAGTGGCTGGCCGAAGTCGAGTAAGGAGGCCCTCATGCCCAAGCCCAATATCGTCTCGCTGCCGCCGAAGCGTCCGGATGTTCCAAAACCACCGGCACACGCGCCGCAGCGATTCTTGTCCTTGCGCGACGTGTTGGACCGTCTGACCATCAGCCGCTCGCTGCTCTATGAGCTGATCAAGGACCCGGTGCAGCCCTTTCCCTCGCCGGTGCATCTGGGACGGCGCAGCGTTTGGCTTGAGAGCGAGGTTGAGGACTATATGCGCAACGTGGTGGAAGCGGAGCGGATGCAATAGCGAACTTTCTATTGCAGGCTCTGTCTCCGCCATGCGCGAACTGCGTCGCTGGTATCTGCTTGAGGCTCCTCCTCTTGCCACCGGTCCCAAAAGTCAACTGTTGCGCTGCTGGGTTTGAAGCGAGGTTCAGAGACCATTACGCGAGTCGGGAGAAGACTTGCGTCACCCACGACTAGAGCTTCTCCGATATCAAGCACCGGAAGCAAGTCACCAAATCCGCCGAGGCTGTCCGGTAGTAGTCGCTTGATGACGGATTGATCGTCTCCATTCGTAAGCCTCATCGCGATCACATTATTGCATTGACTAAGTACCGTTCGATTTACTTCAGAGGGCCTTTGACTGATCACCACCAAGCCCACTCCATACTTTCGACCTTCCTTGGCAATTCGCTCGAAAATTCCGACGGAAATCTCGTCTGCAGACTCCGAAGACGCGCGCTCAGGTATGTACAGGTGTGCCTCATCGCAAAAGAGCGCGATTGGATGACGCCGCTCTGGATGTGTCCACTGATTTACAGTGAAAATCAGCCGAGCGATTAAGCTGACCATAAGCGGCAGAGTATCCGACGGCACTTCCGAAAAATTGATAATCTTGACACCGCCCTTGCCGTCCTCTTGCGATCCGCGCCCGCCGATCAGAAGATGAGTGACCTGTGACAGCCAGGCCATATCCATACAGGCTGCTGGCGGCTGGAATATAAAACCAAGGCGGCGGTCATTTCGTTTGGCTTCAAATCGTGCGATCAAACGGCTCCGCTTGTCGAAGTAAGGTCCTTGTTTTTCGCTGCGCGCACCCTGCACCATTTCCTGATTCAATCTCTCGAGCTCTGCCTGCACGTTGTCGATGTTGAACGGCACCGGGCTATCGATGGTGAAGTTGGCCAGAATATCGGCGTGTTGCGACGGATCAAGCATCGCTCGCTTCGCATCGGTGATGCAGCGTGTCATCAGCATGGCTTGGTTAGGGGCGTTCTGATCAGACCGATCAACGAACAAGGTCACCAATGCCTCATATCCTAGGAGCCAAAACGGAAGATGTAATACACCATCGTTCAGATCGCGACCCTGACCAATGTCGCTCGGCCCGGCGATTCGCAGATGTCGGAACTCATCCGTATCAAGAGTCTGATACTCGCCATGAATATCGAACAATATGACATTACACTGGGGAAGTTCAGCAATCTGATCAAGAAGGCGCGCGGTCGTGTACGACTTGCCGCTTCCGGTGCTGCCTACGACAACGGCGTGACGTTGAAAAAGTCGGTTTCCGTTTAGGAAAGCCCGCGCATCTTCATCGAGTGCATATCTGCCAAGCTCAAGCTGCGGGCCGTCACCGGAAACCTGCGAAATGACCTGCATGAATCTTGTAAGGCGCTCGCCTTCCAAGGCAAAACAATCCGCATCGATTTCAGGGACAGTTTCGAGGGTCCTTTTGAATACGTTTTCTTTTAACGCATCCTTATCTACGAGCGTCCCAATCAGCGCTACTCGGACAAGATTGTTTTCTGGTAGTGCAGCCTCTGGATCTGGCACAACGCCTTCCAGCGCAGCTTCATCGCCTGCTTTCCTTGTGATGCGAGAAACAATTCCAATAAGGTGTTGACCGGCCTTGGAGCTTCTAATCGCCGTCAGGCGATTGACCTGGATCCGTTTCAGACGGTCCAGCTCATCGACACGCACGGTGACTGTTGCGGTATCAACCGCAATGATCGTCCCGAGGCTTTCGTTATCTTTGAAGTCGAGAATACTCACTACTTTCTCCTAGAACCCAATCAATTCGTTCAATGCGGGCAACTCCCAATATTTGCCGCCAGCAACGACCACCCCGTTTGGGTTGTCACGATTGTAGACCATAGTTCCGTCATTGTGGTCTTCGAGCGCGAGGTAATTTCGCCCAGCGTTGTTGTTGAGAAAGTCTTTCGCTTCGGGCGTCAGAGTGCGCGCTGCCACCAAGATTGGAGCGTTATGCACACGGCACCGCGTCATCAGCTTCGGGTGTATGTGGCGATCGCGAAAACCGTATCCAATGCAAATAAAAGCATTCGCGGCGCTTAGCACGCGATCCGCGCCCTGAATCGCGCTTCGAAAGGGCTCATCGTGAGTTCGTTGATATTTGCTAACGCCAGGCGTGACGATAAGCGGAACCAGACCATCCGGCAGCTCGCTTGTCATCGGAAGCGACAGCACTCCACCCTGCCCGTCACCAAACCAATCTAACGACCCGTGGACCTTCCAAACAGTAACAGTCCGCGCGATGTTAGGCCCCTGTTTGAAGATCAGATTCTCTGCCCCATCCGCACGACGAATATAGCCGGGAAGAAATCCAGTGTTGTGGACGTAGCCGCACGAGTCGGCGGCATACTCTGCAACGCGGTCATAGTTGGTGGTTACCACATGAATGTTGCGGTTTGTGCTTCGGAATAGTCCCGACAGCAAAGAGCCGAGCGGAAAGACAGTTTCCGATTTGATCGCTGATTTAAGCAAGCTGTAGTCGTCCTGAGCGATGAAATCCCAGGTGCTTCGGACGATCTTCACGACAAGCGTGTCTGGCAAATTCCGTTCTTCTAGAGCGGCTTCTAGGTGATCGCCTGCCGCCAAAGCAGTTCTGACCAGTGTCCAGGCATCGACTTCTGGTCCATCATCGGCCTGCACGTTGTCCCGGAGCCAACCCGCCAAATCCCCCATTCCGCGGATGCCGTGCGGAATCGATGCTCCGCTCCCGAGCACTAGCACGGGGCTTTTCTGTGCGCAGCTTTGACACTGCTTGGCGAGTTCATCCAAAAGCATTGATCGACTCTAAATTGATTCCTTTTCTCTTAAAAATTTGCATAATCTTCCACAGAGTATGTTTCTTAGAGAGCGCGGAGGGGAATTTGAACTGGCATTGAGAGTATTTATTTGCCCGCAAACTTCAGCACTTCTCCCGCCCACCATTCCGCCATTTCAACGCGTTGGTCCCAGTAGGTCGCGCGGTGGTAAGCCTTGCGCACCTGGTCGGCGCCCATGTGGGCGAGTTCGGCTTCGATGGCGTCGGGGTGCCATTTGTTGCTTTCGTTCAGGAGGCTTGAGGCGCTGGCGCGAAAGCCGTGAGAGGTCATCTCGTCCTTTTTATAACCGAGACGGCGCAGGGAGCCGTTGAGCGTATTCTCGCTGATCGGCTTGCCGCGTGCGAGCTGCGAGATGAAGACGTAGGGCTCGCCGCCTGTCTCGGCTTGAAGGTCCTTGAGAATGTCCACCGCCGCGCCGGGGAGGGGTTTCCTGTGTTCGCGGCGCATCTTGGCGCGCTCTGCCGGAATGGTCCATGTGCGCTTCTTGAGGTCGTACTCGTCCCAAGTGGACAGGCGCAGCTCGCCCGGCCTTGGATAGAGCAGCGCCATCAGCTGAAGCCCAGCCTTGGTCTCGATCGCGCCGTCATAGGTCCAGATGGAGCGGATCAATCCGGCGAACTTGTCACGGTCAACGATGGCAGGCCGGTGAGTGACCTTTGGCGCGATCAGTGCGCCGCGAAGGCCAGCGGTCGGGTCATGTTCGCAGCGGGCTGTGGCAACGGCATAGCGGAAGACCTGGGAGATCACGGCGCGCAGTCGGCGGGCTGTTTCGTAATTGCCTTCCGCCTCCACCTTGCGGAGCGGGACGAGGACGTGCGTGGGCTTGATCTGCGTGACCGGCAGGTCGCCAAGGTCGGCATTGGCGATGCCGATCAGCCAGGTCTTCTTGGAGAGCGTGGCTTCGGCGAGGCCTTCGCGGCGGTTCTTATCGAGGAGTTCGGCAGCGAGCGCAGAGAAGGTGTCTTCGGTCAGCGCCCTCTGTTCGAGCTTGTCGATCTTGGCCTGCTGCATGGGGTCGATCCCGTCCAGCAGGAGTAGGCGGGCTTCGGTGCGCTTATCGCGCGCCTTGGCAAGCGTGACTTCCGGATAGGGGCCCAGCGCCAAGAGCTTTTGCTTGCCGTCAAACTTGTAAGCATAGCGCCAGAGCTTGGAGCCATTGGGGCGCACTTCGACAAACAGGTTGCCGCCATCGGTGTAACGGCGCGGCTTGTCTTCGGGCTTCAGGCTTCGGATTTTCAGGTCTGTCAGCGGCATGGTATGGTACGGGCAGGTTTAGCGACCCCCATTCCGTACCATACTACCAGAGGCCGTACCATACTTTGCTCTGGACGGGGACGGATGCGAGAGGACGCCAGCGGACCCGAATCCGCCGTAAGTATCTGTTATTATTGATTTTTGTGGATGCCTGCGGACGCTGAAAAATGCACACAATGAGGTGCCTGGTGCCCAGAAGAGGACTCGAACCTCCACGCCTTGCGGCACACGGACCTGAACCGTGCGCGTCTACCAATTCCGCCATCTGGGCAGATGCCGTCTCGGGTAACGAAGAACGAGGGGGAATACAGGCGAGCCGCGGGTGGGTCAATGCACCCTCGAGCGAATGGCGCCGCGACCGCCCAAGGCCAGCTCAAGCCCCGCCCAGGCCCCGCCCGAAGCCGCCTGCAGCCCGCCCAAGCCCCGTTCAGCCCCCCCCAACCCGCGCCTCGCCCACAGCCTGCCCACAGCCCTCTAAAGGTGACCCCGGAGCACCGCAGCGCCACCCCGCCAGCAGCCTCGTCGGCCCGCCGGAAACGGCGGCGAATGGCGACGATGGGCTTCGATCACCGCATTCCGCTGCCCTCTGCCCTCTGCCCTCTGCCCTCTGCCTTCTGCCCTCCGCCCTCCGCCCTCCGCCGGCCGCTCTCCTTCCTCCCTCGGGCCCCCGCCCGCGCCGCGCGCCAGGTCGCGCTCCAGCACCTCCCCTCCCCCTCCGCCCGGAACCGAATCTTAGCCAATCGCGCGAACACTCGCCGCAGCTTCGCCTTTAACCACAAGGGCTCCAGGAATGTCCCCATCACACGACGCGGACGCCGAGATCAGCCGCCTCAACGCCCTGCGCGAACTCAACGTGCTCGACACCGGGCCGGAAGCCGGTTTCGACGCGATCGTCAACGCCGTCGCGGCGGCGCTCGGGGCCCCGATCGCCCTCGTTTCACTGATCGATGAGGATCGGCAATGGTTCAAGTCGCGGATCGGGCTCGACGTCTCGCAAACGCCGCGCGACATCGCCTTCTGCGACCACGCGATCCGGTCGGCCGATCCCTTGGTGATCACCGACGCACGCACCGATCCGCGGTTCGCCGAAAACCCGCTCGTCACCGGCGAACCCCGCATTGTGAGCTATCTCGGCGCGCCGCTCATCACGAGCGATGGTCACGCCCTCGGCACCCTGTGCGCGATCGACCGGCGCCGCCGCGACTGGACCGCCCAGGAGGTGCAGCACCTGCGCGCCATCGCCGAGGTCGTCGTCGAACTGCTGCGCCAGCGCGCCGCCGCTCTCGACGCCCGCCGGCTCAGCCGGGAAGTGGGCGAGCTGTCGGCGGAGCTTGCCGCCAAGTCCCGCTTCCTCGATGAGGTCACCACGCTCACCGAAGTCGGCGGCTGGGATGTGGATGTCCGCTCCGGCGCGATCCACTGGACCCCCATCACCCGCCGCATCTATGGCGTCGACGAGACCTTCCATCCGACGCTCACCAACGTCATCGAATTCTACGCGCCCGAGGCCATTCCCACGGTTCGCGAAACGCTGGAAAACGCCGTCCGGAACGGACAGTCCTGGGACATCGAGCTCCCGTTCATCACCGCGCAGGGACAACGCATCTGGGTGCGCGCCGTCGGTCGACCCGTGCGCATCGACGGCCGCGTCACCCGCCTTGTCGGCGCGCTTCAGGACGTGACACAGAAACGGCTCGAGCGGGAAACGCTCGTCCGGTCGCTCGCGGCGGCGGACCGCGCCCTGTCGGATCTCAACGCCTATCGCCGCGCGCTCGACCGCTATTCCATCGTTTCGGTCTTCGATTCGTCAGGAAAGGTGCTGTTTGCGAACGACCGTTATTGCGAAGTCAGCGGCTATGCGCGTGAGGAACTGGTCGGAGCCGACGACCCGCTTTTGAGGCGAGACGACCATGACGAGGCCATGATCGAAACGCTGCGAAGCACGATCCGGCTCGGTAACGCCTGGCATGGCGTGGTGTGCAATCGCCGCATCGACGGTGAGCTTTACTGGCTGGACACAACCGTCGTCCCGCTGACCGACACGGACGGCCGCCCGGAGCGGTTCGTCACCTTCGGTTTCGACGTCACCGACCGCATCCGGTATGAACAGGAGCTGGAGATCCGTCGCGTGGAGGCCGAAAGCGCCAACGCGGCCAAGAGCGCGTTTCTCGCCAGCATGAGCCACGAGATCCGAACGCCGCTGAACGGCGTGATCGGCATCGCCGGCGCGCTTGCGCGCACGTCGCTCGACCCCCACCAGCAGGAACTGGTGGACCTCATCAATTCATCCGGCCATGTCCTCGACCGGTTGTTGACCGACCTGCTCGATCTGTCGCGAGCGGAGTCCGGCAAGATCGAGATCATCGCCGAGCCCTTCGATCTTGCAGCCACCATCACCTCCTCGGCGATGCTGCATCAGGCGAACGCCGAGACCAAGGGCATTGCACTGGAGGTCGACCTGTCTCCCTCCGTCCACGGCGTCGTTCTGGGGGATGGCGTCCGCATCGGCCAGATCGTCGCGAACCTCGTCGCCAACGCCGTCAAGTTCACGCATGCAGGCCGCGTCCAGATCACGGCGGACGTCTCGCCCACCCCCTCCCGTCCCGGTCACGCCGACCTGACCGTCATCGTCCGGGACACCGGCATCGGCTTCGACGAAGCCTCAGCGGAACGGCTCTTCCAGCGGTTCGAGCAGGGCGACGCCGCGACCCACAGTCGCTATGGCGGAGCGGGCCTTGGGCTTGCGATCTGCCGCGCGCTCAGCGACGCGATGGGCGGCGAGATCTCCGCGGTTTCAACCCCGGGCGAAGGCAGCGTGTTCACGGTCAGGCTTCCGCTCGCCCTCGCCGAACCCGCAAGCGTCGCCACCCGCCCCGCACCCGTCGTCGCGCCGCCTCCGGAAGCACCCGCGGGCTTGGCCCGGTCCTACCGCGTTCTGCTCGCCGAAGATCACCCGATCAATCAGCGCGTCGTGTCGCTCGTCCTCGAGTCCACCGGCGCGGACATCACCTGCGCAAGCAATGGCGCGCAGGCGGTGGAGCGCTTCCGGACCCAGGCGTTCGACATCGTGCTCATGGACATCAGGATGCCGGAGATGGGCGGCCTCACCGCAATCCGTCTGATCCGGGAGATGGAGGCGGGCCGCGGCGGCGCGCGCACGCCCATCGCCGTCTTGACCGCGACCACCGGCGGGGATGACCGCAAGGCCGCGCTCAGCGCGGGCGCGGATGTGGTCCTCGTGAAGCCGATATCGCCTCAGGCGCTGATCGAGGGGGTCGCAACCCTCATCGCCGCCGGCGCTCCGGCCCTGCGCACCGCGTAACGCCCGCGGCCCGAGCGCCTACTGGAAGCGATAGATCAGCCGGACGCCAAGCTCATCGAGACCCTGATTGCGCCCGGAGCCGAGAATCTGGCCATGCGACAGGTGTTCGTAGATCGCCTGCACGCCCCATCGCTCATTCACGTCATAGGTCAGCGCCAGCGACGACCGGAACAGATCGCGCGATCCGAGCAGCACCCGCGTGCGGGAGAACTCGACCGCCTCCTGTGTGTTGGGCGGGAACGGATTCTGGATCTCCCCGTCATGCAGCACATAGCCAAACCCGGACTCGACCCGCCAGCCGCCGCCGAGCCGGATGTCCCAGGCGAGCCCTGCGCCCGCGAAGGAGGTTCCGCCCTCCGTGTTGACCGACGCCACCACGAAGGGATGCGGCGACCAGAGCGCTTTCAGCAAATCCGGCGACCTGAACCGGATCTCGCCATTGATGTTGACGCCGGGTTCCTTGTTGGCGTTCTTCCCGTCCGTCACCTTGATGTTGTGGTCCATGACGCCGAGGCGGAGGCTGTCGACCTGCGCGAGCGCGGACGGACTTGCCACCGTCATCACCAGCGCGACGAAGAGCACGCGTAGACGTTTCATGCTTTCAACCTTTATGCTTCCCGACGGAAACTTAACCACCGTCCGCCGCTCGACAAGCACAGACTCTGCCGGACACGGACGAGTCGAGCGAATCCGTCCGCCCCACGAGGCGAATAGCGACTTGACGCCGAAGCTTCGCGAACCGAAGGGTTGCGGTCGCAAGTGGCAGGAGGGCCCTTTCCATGGCGAGCGTCGGATATGTGTGCGTCGGCACCAACAACTTTGAAAAAGCTACCGCGTTCTACGACGCGCTGCTCGGGGAGATGGGCGGCAAGCGCCTGATGCCGACCCCCATGGGCGTGCTCTATCGCATGTCCAACGGGGCGATGGTCATGATCAACCGTCCCTACAATGGCGAGCCCGCAACCGTCGGCAATGGCGGCATGCTGGCCTTCCAGGCGGACAGCAAGGATCAGGTCGCGGTGATCCACGCCAGGGCGCTCGCGCTCGGCGGAACATGCGACGGCCCTCCGGGTCCGCGCGGCACGTTCGGCGAGTTCGCCTATTTCCGCGACCTCGACGGCAACAAGCTTGCGATCTACCACACCGGCGGCTGATCGTCGGCGTCACGCGTAGGCGGCGACGCTGCAAACCACCTGTCCGTCGCGGCCGAACACAAAAGTCTCCGCCACGCGCTGCGCCCGGTGATTGGTGTAGACGAGGGTTAGCGCGTCCGACCCGACGAACACCTCCTCCACCTCGAAGAACAGGTCGCGCGCCCGCGCGAGCGCCTCGGCCCAGTACGCCCGAAGCGCCGCCTTCCCCCGAACGGAGGCGAGGTCGCGGCCGGTCACCATCGCGATGCGCGGCGAGTGAAACTCAACCTCCTCGGCATAGTGCGACAGGATGCGGTCGAGATCGCGGTCATTCCACGCCGAGGCCCAGGCTTGCGCAAAGCGTTGCGCGAAATCGCCATCCACCTTCACGACGCCTCCGCGTCCTCCACCATCCCCCGCAACTGCTCCAGCGCCGTCACCAGCGCCGGAACGCAGCACGCATTCAGGAAATGGTCGCCCGCCTCCACCTTGATGAAGAGACGCGGGCCCGCATCCTCCCTTCGCACCAGCGTTTCCGCCGATGTGATCGGAACGAAGGTGTCCGCGTCGCCATGCAACACGGCGACCGGCGTCTTCAGCCGCGAAAGCGTCTCGCGCACCGCCGGCAATTGTTTCGCCTGGCCGCGAACTTCCGCCCGCGCATTCTTGAGGTCCCGCGGCAGCGCGAATCCCACCACCGCCCCAAGCGTCATCAGCGTGTTCGCCGTGCGACCGCGCTGACCCATGAACGGGCTCACGAGCAACACCCCGTCCACGGCGTCAGGATTCATTTCGGCGAGCCTGATCGAGATCGCCGCGCCATAAGACTGCCCGACGAGCAGGGTCCGGCGGCCGTCCTCCGGGCGCGGCAACAGCGCGCTCAGCGCCCGCGCCTGTTCATCGATCGAGCCGACCGCCTGTTTCGGTTCACTCGCGGCGAACCCCGGCCGATCCGCCACCACCATGCTGAAATCCTCCGGCATCGCGGCCAGCACGGGCGCCCAGTATTCCGACCAGGAGGGCGTTCCGGTGATCACCACCACCCGCCATGCGCCCCGGTCGGGCGTTTCGAGCGTCGCGAGCTTCCATCCTTGCACCGCCTCGACGGCGCCGTGCATCATCAGCCCCGGCGGATAGTCGCGAGAGGTTGGAAAGCGGTTTTCGCCGCCTCCGCCGGCGCAAGCGCTCACCAACAGCGCCGCCGCCATGATCGCAACTCCGGACTTGGGCATGATCGATCCTTCGGATGCAGGCGGGGCGGCCAGCTAGACCCGCGTCAGATGGGAAGTCCATATCCGCCTGACCACGATCCGCACACGCGCGGTCACAAGAACGGGTCATCCCGGCAGGCGGCGTAGAGAACGAGATTGACCCGCCGCGCACGGCTCGCCCGGGCGAGGTCCGGCACCGCGTAGGCGTGCGTCTCCAGATGGTCCGCCCGTCGCGGATCGGGGTAATCGCCCGACAGGAGATAGACCGTTCGCCGGTGCTGCACGCCGTGCCCGCCAAGATAGACGAGCGCCACATCCGCCTCGGCCGACCGGTCGGAGAATTCGGCGACGCTGCTGCGCACGGCGTCCGGCCCCTGATCGAGCAACAGCGTCGTCTCGAACCCCGCGCGCCTGAGCGCCTCGGTCACCCGCGCGGAATCAAACAGTGCCCCGGCGAGCGATGGCACGCCCGCCACGCGATAGTCGGCGTTGATCAGCACCAGCGCGACCCGGCGTTCACCCTCCGCGGGAGCAAAGGCCCAGTCGACCGAGGGCCGGGTGCGCGGAATGTCCGGGGACTGCCATCCGCCGCTGGACTTGAAGGTCGCCGCGGCCATCCGGTGGCCGAAATTCGCCAGCGTGAGCCCTGCCCCGCCGAGCACCGAGACAAGCGCGCTCGCAAACGGATTGCCGCCCTCGCTGTCGCGATCCATCGTCAGCCGCGCCGGCATCCCGGCATAGTAGACATAGCTCGGGCCGGCTTGCGCCTCGCGGTCCGACGCCTGGGGATGACCCGGCGCCGCGCCAAGGGTGAGCGCGCATGACACCAGCGCGGCGACAAACCCGCCCCTCGTCATGATCGACCGTTTGTCTCTCCCGCGCATGCGGAAGACCTTAGCTCAGAACCTCAGCACTTTCACATACCGCACCTGCGGCAGCGCCCGCATGGCTTCGAGCGTCTCGGCCGGCACGTCCTGATCGATCCCGACGAGCGCGATCGCGTCGCCGCCCGCCGCCTCGCGCCCGAGGTTGAACGTCGCGATGTTGATGCCCGCCTCGCCCAGCATCCCGGCCATCGCCCCGATGAAGCCCGGCTTGTCGTAGTTGTTGACGAACAGCATCACCGGCTGGAAGTCGCCTTCCAGCGCCATCCCCTTCACCTCGACGATCCGGGGACGTCCGCCGACGATCGCGCCGGCGACCGACCGCCACCGTCCGCCGACCTTCACCTTGATGCGGATGAGGCTGTCATAGACCGGGCTGTCCGCGCGCTTCGACTCCTTGAACTCGACGCCCCGGTCGAGAAGGATCGCCGGCGCCGAGACCATGTTCACTTCCGCGAGCGCCGGGCGCAGCACGCCGGCGAGCGCCGCGGCGGTCAGCGGCTTGCGGTTGAGCGCGGTGACCTCGCCCTCATACTCGATCTCGACCTCGCTGAAGCCGTCGTCGGCGACCTGTCCCGCGAACGCGCCGAGACGCTCCGCGAGCGCGATGAAGGGCTTCTGCCGCGGCGCCTCCTCGGCCGTGACGGACGGCATGTTGAGCGCATTCGACACCGCTCCCGACAGCAGGAAGTCCGCCATCTGCTCGGCGACCTGCAACGCCACATTGTCCTGCGCCTCGACCGTCGCCGCCCCGAGATGCGGCGTCGCGATGAAATTCGGCGCGCCGAACAGCACGTTCGTCTTGGCCGGTTCCTCGACGAACACGTCGAACGCCGCCGCGCCGATATGGCCGCTGTCCAGGCCCTCGCGCACCGCCGCCTCGTCGACGAGCCCGCCGCGCGCGCAGTTGACGATCATCACGCCCTTCTTCGTCTGCTTCAGCGCGTCGGCGGACAGGATGTTGCGCGTCTGATCCGTCAGCGGCGTGTGCAGCGTGATCACATCGGCGCGGGCGATGAGGTCGGCGAGCTCGACCTTCTCCACCCCGATCTCGATCGCCCGCTCCTCCGAGAGGAAGGGGTCGAACCCGATCACCTTCATTTTCAGGCCGCGCGCGCGGTCCGCCACGATCGATCCGATATTGCCGCACCCGATAACCCCGAGCGTCTTCCCGAACAGCTCGACGCCGACAAAGTCCTTCTTCGGCCACTCGCCCGCCTGCGTGCGCTGGCTCGCCGCCGGGATCTGACGCGCCGCCGCGAACATCATCGCGATCGCATGTTCAGCGGTCGTGATCGCATTGCCGTAGGGAGTGTTCATGACGACGACGCCGCGGGCCGTCGCCGCCTTCACGTCGACATTGTCCACGCCGATGCCCGCCCGGCCGATCACCTTCAGTTTCTTCGCCGCCGCGATCACATCCTTGTCCGGCTTGCAGGCCGAGCGCACGGCGAGACCGTCATAGTGCGGGATGATCGCGATCAGCTCGTCCTTCTTGAGCCCGACCTTGCGATCGACCTCTATGCCCCGCGAGCGGAAGATTTCGGTCGCGCCGGCGGCGAGATCGTCGGCGATCAGAACCTTGGTCATGTGTCAGACTCCTCATGAATCGGGCCGCTCCAGTCGGACCGGTCGAGCCGGTGGACCAGAGTGAAATCCTCGTCGAAATAGCGCTCCTCCACCGCCCGGAAGCCGAGGCGCTGATAGAAGCGGTGGGCGGCGTGGTTGGAGGCGAGCGGGTCGATCACGATCGCCTCTACCTCGGGCGCCGAAAAACAGCGATCGATCGCCCATTTCATCATGCGCGATCCGAGCCCCCGGCCGAGCAGATCGGGCTCGCCGATCCAGATGTCGATGGCGCGCAGCCCCGGCCCGCAGTCTCCCCAGTAGTGGGACGTCTCCTTCTCCGGGTCCATGATCTGCACCGCCCCGAAGGGCCGCCACGCGCCGTTCGCCTCGCGCACCTCTGCGACGTAGGTCGCAAAGAACGCCGAGTTGAGCGCGATCTCCTCCGCCCAGTCCGTATCGCCGAACGCCTTCTCCTCGTCCGGATCGTCGCTCGTCGCCCTGATCACATTCGGGTCGCGATCCCAGCGATCAAAGTGCGGGACGTCGGCGACGGCGGCGAGCCGCAGACGAAGATCGGGATCCTGCATCGGCCTGTCTCCGGATCGAAAGTGAGCGCGGCGAAGTCGAAACGGGCTCGCTCAGCCGAGTTCGGCGCGCGCCACGCCGAACGCCCACTCGATCCACGGGATCAGGGCCTCGACATCGGCGGTCTCCACCGTCGCCCCGCACCAGATGCGCAAGCCGGGCGGCGCGGAGCGATAGCTCGCGGCGTCGAGCGCAACGCCCTCCTTCTCGAGCAGGTCCGACATCTTCTTTGCAAACGCCGCCTGCCCCTCCTCATCGAGCGCCTTCACCTTGGGGTCGACCACCTGCAGGCAGACGCCGGTGTTCGACAGCGTGCGCGGGTCGTCGGCGAGGCCGGCGATCCAGTCCGTCCTGGCCGCCCAGTCATAGAGCACCCTGGAACTGGCGTCGGCGCGTGCGTGAAGGGCCTTCAGCCCGCCGATGCGTTCGCCCCATTTCAGCGTGTCGATATAGTCCTCCACGCAGAGCAGCGACGGCGTGTTGATGGTCGCCCCCTCGAACAGGCCCTCGTCGAGCTTGCCCTTCTTCGCCATGCGGAAGATCTTCGGCAGCGGCCGGTCCGGCGTGTAGCTGGTCAAGCGCTCGACCGCGCGGGGGCCGAGAATCAGCATGCCGTGCGCGGCTTCCCCGCCCATCACCTTCTGCCAGGAATAGGTCACCACATCGCATTTTGCCCAGTCGATCGGCTGCGCGAAAGCGGCGCTCGTTGCATCATTGATGGTGATCCCGCCGCGATCGGCCGCGATCCAGTCGAAATCGGGAATTTTCGCGCCGGACGTCGTGCCGTTCTGGGTGAAGACGATGTCCGCGTCCTTTCGGGCGGCCGAGAAATCCGGCAGCGCGCCATAGGGCCGCGCGACGTGCATCTTCGCGTCTTTCAGCTTCAGCTGTTCGAGCGCGTCGGTGACCCACTCCTCGCCGAAACTCTCCCAGGCGAAGACATCGAGCGGACGCGGTCCCAGCATCGACCACATCGCCATCTCCACCGCCCCGGTATCCGAGGCGGGAACGATCGCGATGCGATGGCCATCCGGCACTTCGAGCACGGCGCGGGTGCGGTCGATCGCTTCTTTCAGCTTGGACTTGCCGGCTTTCGACCGATGCGACCGTCCAAGCGCGGCCCCCGACAGCTGGTCGAGAGACCAGCCCGGACGCTTCTTGGTTGGACCTGAGGAAAAACGTGGGTCAGCCGGACGCACGTGCGGCTTCGGCGCGGTGGTGGTCATCAATGTCTCCCATCCTTGCAGATGGACTGGTCGCCGTTGGGAGCGACTGGCCCGCAGCCCGTATGCGCCGCGCCGCCCGTTTGGTCAATCGCGCTCCTGCGGCGTCGCGTTTGCGCTAGTCCACCCGCATCCACGACCCATCCGCCTGTTTGCGGATCAAGGTGACGCTCGCCGCATCGAAGTCAGGCATGTCCTGACCAAGCTGGAAGAACCAGGCATACCCTTGCGTGATGCGCCAAAAGCTCGTCGCATCCTCGTCAAACCCCCACGGCCCGCACAACGCGACCGGTTCATCCGCCGGATGTTTCGCCCGCGCCGCCGCAGTGGGCGCGATCACCAGCGCATCCGCCGGCCAGCCGTCCATCCCCGCCGGCCGGATTTCACAATCGGCCCGTTCAGCTTCCGGCAATCCGGCCAGCACCTCTTTCAGCGCGCCCTGCGGATCGGGATCCGTCCCGAACACGCGGATGACCTCGGCCCCCTTCACCGCGTCGCCGCCAAACGCAGAACGCACATAATTGATGGATGCGCTGTGCGCGCCGCCGGCGAAGTCCAGCGTGGTGACCACGTCCCCGCACTTGGCGGCGCCATAGATCAGCGCCTCGTCGCCCGCCATCAGCGTTTCATTCATCACCGACGTGCAACCGTCCCCGTACTCGATCTCGCCCGCCCCTTCCGCGTGCTCGATCATCGCCGCCGCAGAGCGCTGGCACAGGCGCGTTTCCGCAAGGCGGGGGCCGTCATCCGGGCAAGCGGACTCGATCGCATCAGCCTGCGCCGCACTTGCCTGAGAGGGCGCCGGCCCCTCTGCTCCGCCACCCGGCTCACACGCGGCCGCGAACACCATCATCGCCGCCGCAGCCGCCAACGTCTTGACGCGCATGCATCCCTCCAGCCCCGGCCCGCATCGCGAGCCGCCGACCAATCCGGCGGCGCGGTGGACCGACGCTGAGCTAACGCCCGTCGCTCGCCACACTCAATCGCGTCGCACGAGAGCAAAGCGAAGATTTTCGCGCCGTTGCATGCAAGCTTCAGCGGCGCCGCGGCCCCCGACCGTCAGTCCTCGCCCGTCAGCGCCCGTCCGGCATCGCCCTCGCGGTTTCCGCCGCCCGCACGAGCTGGGTGAACTCGGCGCGCCAGCCGAACTCATCGTCCCCGCGCGCGCCCTGAGCGAGAGCGAGCACATCGTCATAGCCATAGTCCTTGTCGAGATAGGGTTCGCCGCGAAGCAGCTGACCGAAGCCCGCCACGGCGGTCGCCCATCGGGTCTGTTCGGGCGCGGCCGCGATGTCCTTCACCGCATCGGCGTCCGTCACGGCGCGCTCGATCAGGATCGAATCCTTCGCGCCGGGCGGCTTGTAGCGGACGCGCAGGAACGCGACCTCCTTGTCGAGCGCGGTCGCCGCCGGCTTCGGGCCCGTCTGATAGCGCAACGGCTCGACGAGCGTCTTGCCGCCGGGCGGCGTCAGCTCATAGATCGCCGTCACCGCCGCGCCGGCGCCGATATCGCCCGCGTCGACCCGGTCGTTCGCGAAGTCCTCGCGGTTCAGAAGGCGCGTCTCGTAGCCGATCAGGCGATACTCGGCGACGCGCGCCGGATTGAACTCGATCTGGATTTTCACGTCGTCCGCGATCGGCAGCAGCGCCGCCTGCACCTGGTCATGCAGCACCTTCCTCGCCTCGCCGAGCGTGTCGATATAGGCGGCGATCCCGTTTCCCGCCTGAGTCAGCGTCTGCGCCATCTGGTCGGAGTAATTGCCGCGGCCGAACCCCAGATAGGTGAGATAGATGCCCGTCTCGCGCTTGCGCTCCACTAGATCCTTGAGCCGGTCGGGCTCCGATATCCCGACATTGAAGTCGCCATCCGAGGACATGATCACCCGGTTGACCGAGGCCTTGTCGAAATGCCGTTCGACGAGCGTGTAGGCGAGCTGGATCCCCTCCCCGCCTGCGGTCGATCCACCGGCGGTGAGACTCTCGAGGGCCGCGAGGATTTTCGGCTTGTCCGCGCCGGAGGTGGGTTCGAGCACGACGCCGGCCGCGCCTGCATAGACGGCGATCGACACATGATCCTTCTCGGTGAGGTCATTCACCAGGATCTTCATCGCCTGGATCGCGAGCGGCAGCCTGTCCGGCCCCTGCATCGACCCCGATACATCGAGCAGCAGAACCAGATTCAACGGCGGGCGCGCCGCTGGCCGCACATCGTATCCCTGAAGCGCGACATGCAGGAGCGTCTTGCCCTGCCCCCAGGGCGAGGGCGCGAGCTTCACGAACGGCGCAAACGGCGTCTCGCGGGACTTCGGCAGCGGGTAGTCATAGTCGAAGTAATTGATCATCTCCTCGATGCGCACCGCGTCCTTGGGGGGCAGGTCGCCGTCCTTCAGAAACCTGCGCACATTGGCATAAGCGGCGGTGTCGACGTCGATCGAGAAGGTCGAGACCGGCTCGACCGCCACCTGTTTCACCGGATTGATCGGCGCGTCGGGATATCGCTCCGTGTCCTGCGCGGGGGTAAGCTGGGGCGGCGGCAGCGACGCCATCGGCGGCGGCGGCGCCATCGCGAGAGGGGAAGGCGGCGGAGGCGGAGGCGGCGGGGGCGGGGCGCCGGCTTTCTGCGCGCGAGAGCCGGTCACCTGGATGTCTTCCGCCTGGCCTTCCAGCGCGGGTTCGCGGCTTGCGCAGGCGGCGACCACGAACAGGGCGGCGAGCCCCGCGACAATAACCTTGACGTTCGTTCGCATCATCGTCTCCCCGAATGTCGAGCCCGCATAGCAGATCAACACAATGGCGGGAACGTGACCGCGGCTGCAATCCGACTGAAGAGGATGGCCCGCGGCGACGGGAGCGGACTTCAGGAGCTGGCTTCAGGCAGCCTTGGTCGCGTTCCACTCGGCCATCATCTCGCCGACCACCGCCTCCTGCGCCTTGCGCACGGAGGGGTCGGGCGACGATCCGTCGGCTCTGCGCTCGGGCCCCTTGTATCCTCGGTCCACGCGCCGGCGCCGGCAGGGGCCGAAATAGCCCTCAACATCAACGAAGGGGCGGCCGATGATCACCGCGTGATTGATCGCCAGCCACAACCGTTTGGGGCTGACCGGCAGCGCCACGAACTCATGCGCCCCGGCGTTGATCGCCGCCATCACCCAGCGCCGCTCGGTGTAGGGCGAGACGACGATGGCGGGGAAATACCGGTTCGGACATGACGGGTGGCGCCGCAGAGCCCGCATCGCGTCGAGCTGCGCCTCGACTTCCCCGCTGAGGCCCGAGATCAGAAGATCCGGCTTGAGCTTCTCGAACGTCTCGGCGAGCTCCGACGCCTCGCTGCAATCATGCATCCGCCGCACGCCGAACGCCGCGCACACCACTTTCACGACATTGAGCAGGTTCTGGTTCCGCGTCTGGACCAGAATCTCCACTTCGCTGAACGGATTCAGATCCTGCACCGGCTTCGACGTCCCAACCCGAAACTGACGGCCAGGATGGCGCAGACGGATTAATCCCGCGTTGCCGGACACCCGACAATCAAGGGCGTAATCGAACCAACGCGCGCGGGCGCATGTTCGCGATGGCGACGCCTGTGAGGATCAGCATCAACGCCCCCGCCATCGTCAGCGTGAACGCCTCGCCCAGCAGCACCACGCCCAGCGCCGCCGCCCAGAGCGGGTTGAGATAGGTGACCTGCGCAAGAAACATCGGGCCCGCCTTCTGGATCAGCCAGACATAGAGAATCATCGCAAGTCCGGTCGGCGCGAGCCCGAGAAGAACCGTCGCGATCCACGACGCCGTCGAGCCGCCGACGAGCGGCTCACCCATGGCGAGCGCGACCAGGGTTGTGAACACCGCCCCGGACCCTGCGATGATGAAGCCGGAAAGCGCCGCCCCGACCTTCGGAGCGAGGCGGGTCACGATATTGCCCCCGGCGTAGAGCGCCGCTCCGCCGATCGCGAAGGCGAGGCCGCTCACCGCGCCGATCCCGCCCGTCAGCTCGGGCGCCACCAGGATGAGCAGGCCTGCGAACCCGAAGGCGACCCCGAACGCCCGCCGCCACGTCATCCCCTCGCCGGGCACGAACATCCAGGCGAGGAGCGCCGTGAACATCGGCGTCCCGCCATTGCAGATGGCGAGCACGGCCGACGACTCCGTCAGCCCCGCTTCACCGAACGCGAAGAACGGCGCGCCCGTGAACACGGTGCCGACCACCACAAAGGCCAGCACCGCCCGTATCGTCAGCCGACCCCGGTCTGGCGGTGTCGCTGCGGCCGCCGAAACATCCGCCCCCATGATCCCGGATCGACGCATGCGCCCGGCCAAGGCCTCAACAGCGATCCATACGCCGAGGAACCCCGTCGCCACCCACAGCCGCATGGCCGCGACCCAGATCGGCGAGAGGGTCTCGACCGCGATCCGTATGCCCGCGAACGCGGACCCCCAGATAATCACGAGCAGTCCGAGCACCAGCCATTCGGCGCGTCCGGGCGCTGCCTGCGCCCCCGCCTGCACCATGCCGCCCCCGCTCCTCACCCCGAGAGGCATTCTGACCTCACTGCAACAATCCCCGCATCACCGGTCAGCTGCCTGCGCCAAACGACGTCGCCGAGACCCGAGCCGACCATCCGCCAGACATCACCCGAACGCTCGTTCAAAGCGTAAAAACGCCCTCGATCACCGTGCGCCCGCGACCCGAGAGAAGCACTCTGTCCCCCTTTATTTGCGTGGTGATGTCCGCGCCTCTCCCGGGATAGGCCTGAAAGCACCGCAGGTCGTCCTTGCCAAGGCGGCGGGAGAATTCCGGCGCGATGATGCAGTGCGCCGAACCTGTGGCGGGGTCCTCCGGTATGCCTGAGCCCGGCCCGAAAAACCGGGACACCACGTCATACCCATCATCGCCCGGCGCGGCGCAGATCACATTGCCGGCCCGGACATCGGTCGCGCCGCCGATCTCCTTGAGCGCCGAGATATCGGGAGCCAGCGCCCGGATTTTGCTGGCGTTCTCAAAAATCACCAACAGGAAGGCGGCGGCCATCACCTCCACCGGCTCCGCCCGCAGTGCGTCCGCGAGGCCCGGCGGCGGCGCGATTGCACGCGCGGTCTGCGCGGGAAAGTCCATCACCAGCCGGTTGTCGCTCAGCCGTTTCACCGTCAGCCGCCCGGACTTCGTGTCGAATGCGATCTCGTCCTCCATGAAGCCCTCGTGGGAGAAAATCGCGTGAGCGGCGGCGAGCGTCGCGTGGCCGCAAAGCGGAACCTCGATGGTCGGCGTGAACCAGCGCAGGTCCCAAACCCCCTCGCCCTTCGGGACAAGGAACGCCGTTTCGGCAAGATTGTTCTCCGCCGCGATGGCCTGCATCAGCCGGTCTTCCAGGAACGCGTCGAGCGGCATCACCGCCGCGGGCCCGCCCCCGAACGCCCGCTCTGCGAAGGCATCGATCTGATAGAACGGACACTCCATCCGGCGCTCCTCTTTCGCCCCTTCTAACCAATCCGGGAGCAATGACGATGGGTGTCAGGCGCCGGGCACACATTGTGATCGGCGGCGCCTTCTTCGAGGTCCGTTTGACGGCGTTCAGTTTCTTCGTGACAAGATGTCATATATCTGTCATATAACTGTCATGAAAATGAAGCACGCATCCATCTTCGCCCTCGCCCTCGCGCTCTCACCCTCGGCGTTCGCCCGCGACGCCGCGTGTTCAGCCGACATCGACGGCGCGCAGCCCTACATCATCGCGGTCAAGGCCAGCCGGACGCCCACCGGTCTTGGCGGCCCGGACTACCCCTATCGCGCGGCCCGGGAAGGCATCCCCGGCGAGTGCGAGGTGGTGTTCAACATCGCGCCCAGCGGAACCCCGGTCGGCGTCTACGTCGCCTCGTGCTCCGCTCCCGAGTTCGAACGCAAGGCGATGCAGATGACGAGGGGGATGACATTCGAGCCGACCTCCGGCGTCTCGGTGGGCGAACGCCTCACCATCAGCTGGCGCATGGACCCCGCCCGATGCGCCGATGACGGCGCACGCGACCTCGCGCTTGCCGATCAGATCCGGTAGCGCTCAAGCAGATCGGCATAACGCTCCGGTTCACGCGCCGGCCAGCCGTGATCAACCGGCCCCGCCCCGTGCCCGAAGCCCGGCGCGGCGCGCAGCGCCTCCATCAGGTAATCGCGCGCAAGCCCGACAGCCGCCGCCAGAGACATCCCGCGCGCCAGCCCCGCCGCGACCCCCGACGCCAGCGTGCACCCGGTGCCGTGCGTCGACCGCGTCGCCACACGGTCCGCCTCGAAATAGGTCTCTCCCGCCTCGGTCGCGAGCACGTCGACGATCACACCGCCTGGAATGTGGCCGCCCTTCACCAGCACGCCATGCGCCCCCGCGCGCAACAACCGCTCGGCGGCCCGCCTCTGGCCGTCCACCGACTCCACCGCGACGCCTGCGAGCACCTCGGCCTCCGGCGCGTTCGGGGTGAGCAGCGCCGCGCCGGGAACGAGAAGACTGCGCATCGCGTCCACCGCATCCGTCGCCAGCAGCCGGTCGCCCGAAGTCGCCACCATCACCGGATCGATCACGCGGCCGATCCCCGCAGCGTGGAGGGCGAGCGCGTCCGCCACCGTCTCGACGAGCGCCTTGTCCGCCAGCATGCCGGTCTTCACCACATCCGCGCCGATGTCGGACATCACCGCCTGAATCTGAGCGACGACCAGCCTCGGCGCCGACCGCACGACATCGTGGACGCCGAGCGTGTTCTGCACGGTAATCGCGGTCACCGCGGTCGCCGCGTATCCACCGAGCAGCGTCACCGTCTTCACATCCGCCTGGAGGCCCGCGCCGCCGCCGGAATCCGACCCCGCGATGATCAGCACGCGGCCCCGAGGCTTCAACGTCTCACCGACTGTGCGGGGCGCCATGTTCAGTTGCAGATTTCGACGGTTTCAGCGGACTTCATCTCATAGGCGCAGTTGTAGGTCGGATCGACCATGCAGAACCAGCCGGCGGCGTTCTGCTCGCACGCGCAATCCACCCACTGCATGCTCATCACGCCGTTGCGCATCGATCCTGACGAGGTCAGCCCCCGGCAATAGCGTTCCGCATCATATTCGACATTCTTCTTCGCCGACGCGCACGCGGCCTCCGACGTTGCATAGGTGATCGACGTCCCGGTCGCGTCCTCCATGGTGGACACGCCTCTCAGCATCTGGCCGATCGGGGTGGGTCCGGGAATCCATTTCTCGCGCTGTTCAGCGACGCAGAAAGGCAGCACCTCATCGCGAATCCGTGCAGCGAACGCGCCCTGTGGATAGACGCGCAGATAGTCGAGATAATCGGACTTCAGCTTGCTGTCCGCGGCCTTCTGATACGCCGCGCGCTCCGTGTCGCTCGGCTCGGCGGGCTGCCCGCCGGGGACCGCGCCCGCCGGTGCCCCGGCGCTGGCCTCGGGGCTCGCACCGGCGGGGGTCCGGGTGATCGTGGTCGACGCGCCGTCGCCATAGTCCACCGTCATTCCGGAAATCCCGCTCAGCCACTGCAGGCCGACGACCGCCGCCACGATCATGGCGACCGCGGCGCCGCCGCCGATGATCAGCGGCATGCGCGATTTGCGGCGGACCGGCTTTTCGAGCCCGACCGCCGGAGCGCCGCTCATCACCGCCTTCACCGCGCCAAGGAAGTGCGACCATTGCGGATCGTCCGTGCGGTCGCCCTTCCAGCCGATGAGGTCCGCCATCTGGATCAGGCCGAAACCGAGCGGCGGCTCCACATCGTCGATGCGAACGGGCAGAAGCCGGCCCCGCGACTTGCCGACGCTCGCCTCTTCCTTCACCCACGGGGCGTTGACCGACAATTCCGACCAGACGGCGATCACCATCTTGGCGGCGTTCAGCTCGGTCTGGATCGTCTGGTCCCATTGCGACCCCGGGGCGATCGCATGGTCCCACCAGACGGAAAACCCTTCCGCGCGCAATCCCTCGACGATGCGGTCCACCCGGCCCGCATCCTCTTTCTTGTAGGAGATGAAGATGTCAGCCATGTCGACCCCTTCTTTCGCGGATCGACATTGCCAACAATCCGGCCGGAGATAAACCCGGCCTCGCCGCTCCGCTGCGCCCTATTGAGCGCCGCCGGACGCCCCGGACGATCCGCCCTCCGATCCGCGGCCGAACCGCGGCAGCATGGCGGACACCACGCTCAGCTCCGCCTCGTCGATGCCGCCGTCCGCATTGACGTCGAGCGCCGCAAACCGCGGCTTGATCATCGCCGCGATGCGACCACGCAACTCCGACTCCTGGATCTTGTCATCCAGGTTGTCGTCCAGAATGCCCATCATCCGCAGCGCATTCATCTGCGGCGTCGCGTCGGCGGGCTTCGCCACGGTCTCATCGGCCCAGCGGAAATAGATCGACGTGTAGTGCATCTCCTCCCAGGACTGATCGCCCCAGGTCACGGTCTGCGTCGGGTCCGGATTGCCGGGATTGCGCGCCGTATTGTCATACCAGTAGGTCGCAACGAGCTTCGAGCCAGCCGGGATCGTCACCGGCTCCTCTAAGTCATAGGTCCGCTGCCAGTTGAAATCATAGCGCGGTACATTCACCAGGGTTTCAGTCGAGCCGTCCGGACGCACCAGATCGAAGCGCGCCGCCTGTCCCCGATAGTGCGTGTGCAGGAACACGGAGTGGAGCACGGCCTCCTTCGGGAATTTCGTGTACGCCACTTCCTTGTGCCAGTCGGTGTTCGGCGGCAGTTCGATGAACGTGTCGCCGATCACGAAGTGATGCATCATCAGCTCCGGCTCTTCGCCCTTCGGGTAGAAATAGAACCCCATCTTGGAGCGATCGACCACTTCCTTGCCGAACGGCGTGTAGTGGAACTGGAAGCCCATCGAACCGCCGGCCGGCAGATAGACGCCCACATTGTCCGGGGTCATCCAGGATTCGCCGCCGACCGCGTATTCGCCATAGGACCCCTCCCAGCTCATCGACGAACCGCGGCCGGTGACCGGCTGTTTCGACATATAGCCCGCGAGAATGTGATGAACCCCCTGCCGATCACCGGGCAGCAGCGTCGCCGCCTTCACCCAGCGGCCCTCGGTCAGGGGATTTGGCGCGTGCGGATACTGGTACTCGACGACGCCTGAAGCCGGGATCGTATAGGCTGGCGCCTCGATCACGAGGTCCGGCGGTCCGAGCGGCCATTCGGGGGCCACATGCTCGACCAGAGTCAGCGGGTCCTCGCCCTCGCCGCGCGGCGCGCCAGCCTCGATCCAGTGCACGATCGAGCGGATTTCGTCCGGGGACAGCCCCTTGTCGTTCTTGAATCGCCCGATCGTAGGATCGGGATGCCAGGGCGGCATGGTCGAGGTGCGGATCGCCTCGCGGATCATCGGTGCAAAGCCCTTGACCACCTCATAATTCGTCATCGCGAACGGGCCGATGCCGCCCACCTGATGGCAAACCACGCACTTGGCCTCAAGGATCGGCGCAATCGTCGCGCTGTAGGAAATCTGCGACACCGCCCCGGCTTGCGCCCGCGCAGGGAAAGCGATCGCGACCCCTTTGCCGGCGCCTGAAGACGCCGGCATCGCGCCGCCGGACGCCATCGCCGCGAGCGCCGCGCCGGAGCCGTCGACCCCGCCATGATAGACGACCTTCCAGGTCTTCGGATCGAGCACGAACGCCTCGCCCGCACGGCTGACGCCCAGCTGTTCGCCGACAAGCTGGACCGCATCATCGAGAACCGGGACCTTGAACCCCTGCGCCGTCGCTTCAGCCACGATCTCCGCGCGGCCGTCCTCCGGGCTCGAATTCAGCATGAAGACCTCGACCCGCGGGTTGGCCGCCTTCAGCGCCTCGAGAGTCTTCGCCGCCGCCCGCGAGGTCTCATCGCCATTCACCTGGGTGACGAGCACCACCGCGTCGGCGTCCTTCAGCCGATAGAGTTCCTGCGCAAATCCGTTGTGATCGACGAGACGGAAATTGTCGGCGCGCGACGCGACCAGAACCGGCTCGGAGGACCCGGACTCAACCGAACACGCGCCCGCCAGCAGGGCGAGCCCCAACGCCGCGGTCGCCTTCGACACGGTCAGTCTCGAGACCGCCGCCCCCGCCAAACCGGAGAAAGCAACCGCCGCCGTCCGCCGCCGCACGCCCGAAACCCGCCCCAGCGCCATGCTCGTCTCCCCGAAACCGTTCACAAAACCATTTCACGAAACCGTCCAGCCGCGCGCCGAACCCGCATCAAGCGGCGCCGACACGCCTCTGATTTGCTAGCACGGCGCGGGGTAAGCCGCATTACAGACCTTCGCCGTCAACGAGCCCGGAATAATCACGAAAGCGTGATGTGCGGCAAGGCGTCCCCTCCCGCCCGCGGGTCCGTCAGGACGTGAGCGCCACGAACACGTCCTCGAGGTCAGGCTCTTCGGTCGCGAGATCGGAAAAGGTCACGCCGGCCGCGCGCAATTGCTCGAGCAGCGCCTCGATCCCCGTCTCCCGCGCCCGATAGGTGATCGCCAGCGCCCCATCCGCACGGATCTGTGCGTCAAGCCCCGAGAGCCCCGCCGGGGGCGTCTTGATCGCCTCACGCGGACGCACCACCAGCGTCTTGTAATCCAGCCGGCGCAGCAGCGTCGCAGTCGACTCGCAGGCGACCACCTCGCCATGGTTCACGATCGCGATCTCGTCACACAATTCCTGTGCTTCCTCCAGATAGTGCGTCGTCAGCACGATCGTCGTCCCGGCCTCATGCAGGCGGCGCACATAGTCCCAGAGCTGGCGGCGAAGCTCGACATCGACCCCCGCCGTCGGCTCGTCGAGGATCAGGATCGGCGGGCTGTGCACCATCGCCTTCGCCACCATCAGGCGGCGTTTCATGCCGCCCGAGAGCTGGCGGACATAGGCGTCCTTCTTGTCGGCGAGGCCGAGCGCGTCGAGAATCTCATCGGTGCGCCGGTCCGACGCCGGCACCCCGTAGAAGCCGGCCATCAGCTCCATCGATTCCCGCGGCGTGAAGAACGGGTCCATGTTGATTTCCTGCGGCACGACGCCGAGCGCCGCCCGCGCGTCGCGCGGCGTGACGTCGATGTCCATGCCCCAGATGCGCACCTTGCCGGACGTCTTGTTCACGAGGCCCGCGAGGATGTTGATGAAGGTCGACTTTCCGGCCCCGTTGGGACCGAGAAGCCCGAAAATCTTCCCCCGCCCGATCGCGAGATCGATGCCCTTCAGGGCGACCTTCTCAGGCTGTTTGCGGGACGCCGCATAGGTCTTTGAAAGCCCGACTGCCTCGATCGCGAGATCGGGCGCCGCGTGCGATGCGCGCATGGTCTTGTCCTCTTGCGGCCCGACAGCCAAGTCGATTGACGCGACCGTCGGCGCCGCCCTACCTAGACCCGGTTTCTCGCCACGCAAAGAGGCTGACCATGGCCCAATCGCACGACACCCCGCCCGCTTCTGCTTCCCCCCTCCCGGGCGAGCCCGAGCGCATCATGGTTTCGACGCGGCGCGTCGCGTGCGATGGCGGCGGCGGCGCGCTCGGACATCCCAAGGTCTGGTACGACATGGGCGACGACACTTCGGTGGAGTGCAAGTACTGCGACCGGCTGTTCGTGCTCGATCCGGCGGCGGCCTCCGGCGAACACTGAGCTCCCAACTCCCCCAAAGTGGGCGACGTCCACCACCATCCCACCCTCGGGCGATCCGGCTGACGCTCAAGGCGGTGTTCTGACGCCTTCTTGAGCCGGATTCTCCGCCTTGGCGCGCGCGGTCTTGCGGACTAGAGTGAGGCCAAATCCGGAGGCAAATCCGGAAGCAAATCCGGAAGCTCAGGGGAGAATGACCATGTTGCGCGCGCTTGTCGGGGCGGTGGTCGGCGTCGGATTGCTCGCCGCTTGCGAGCGGGCCGACCCGAATGTCGTCCAGTTCACCGCGGGTCCAGACGTCCAGACCCGCCTTCAGGAGACGCTGATCGCGCTCAAGCCCGGTCAGACGCTCCAACTCCCGGAAGGCCGGTTCGAATTCGTCGACGGCCTGTCCCTCGATGTTCCCAATGTCAGGATCGTCGGCGCCGGCCACGACAAGACGATCCTCTCCTTCGCCAACCAGGAAGGCGCGGGCGAAGGGCTTCTCGTCACTTCCGACGGCGTCACGCTGGAGGGGTTCGGCGTCGAGGACACCAAGGGCGACGGCATCAAGTCGAAGGGCGCCGACAACATCACCTATCGCAATGTGCGCGTGGAGTGGATGCGCGGCCCGCACACCGACAACGGAGCGTATGGGGTCTACCCCGTCGAATCCGAGAACGTCCTCATCGACGGCGTCATCGTGCGGGGCTGTTCGGACGCCGGCGTCTATGTGGGCCAGTCGAACAACATCATCGTGCGCAACTCGCTGCTCGAGCAGAACGTCGCCGGGATCGAGATCGAGAATTCCCGGAATGCGGACGTGTATGACAACATCACGCGCAACAACACGGCGGGCCTCCTCGTCTTCGACCTGCCGGGCCTGCCGATGGTGGGCGGCGGCAACATCCGCGTGTTCCGCAACAAATCCCTCGACAACGACACGCCGAATTTCGGCAAGCCTGGTGCCATCGTCTCCTCGGTTCCCAAGGGCGTCGGCCTGCTGGTGATGGCGAACTCCAACGTTCAGGTGTTCGACAACGAGTTCGCCGGCAACGGCACCGGGCATGTGCTCGTGGTGTCCTACCGCTACAAGGACATCAAGGACCCGCGCTACAACCCGCTCCCGCGCGACGTGATGATCCATCACAACGCCTTCGGACCGGGCGGAACGGACCCGGACGGCGACCTGGCGCCGCTTGGCCCCGCGCTCGGCGGCAAGATGCCGGACATCCTCTGGGACGGGGCGACCTCGTGGACCCTCAACGAGGACGGAAAGGACCCCGCCGTCCGGTCCGAGCCCGTGAAGTTCAGCATCCGCAATGAGGGGCCGGTCTCCTTCCTCAACCTGAACGTCGCGATGGCCGGCGGCGACTTCGCCGCCGCCCAGCCCGACATGAATGTTCCGGGAGACGGAACCGATTTCCCGGAGCTGCCGCCGATCGTGCTGCCGCAGGACACGCCGCCCGCAGGAGCTCCCGCCTCGTGACGTCATTCGCCCGGACATCCCGTCTCGCCGCAGCGATCGCGCTTGCGGCCGCGCTGCTCACGTCCGCCTGCACCGCCAAGCCCGACGGCGTCCGGTTTGACCTGCTGACCGCGGAGGACCCGCAGGACAGTCTCGCCGCCTATGGACTTCTGAAGCCCGGTTCGCAGACCGAACCCGCCGCCGGCGTGATCCCCTATGATCTCAACACGCCGCTCTTCTCCGACTACGCCGACAAGCTGCGCTTCGTCGCCCTGCCGCCCGGAACCTCCGCCGAATACCGGGAGGACGGCGTGTTCGAATTCCCGGTCGGGACGACGCTCGTCAAGACCTTCGCCTATCCGGCCGACATGCGCGCGCCGGGCGATGACCTCCAGGTGATCGAAACACGTCTTCTCGTCCGCAAGGCGAGCGGGTGGGTCGCCCTGCCCTATGTCTGGTCGGAGGACGGGACGGACGCAAAACTCGCCGTCGGCGGGCGGCGGCTGAACGTCAGCTACACGGACGAGGACGGCGCGGCCCAGACGATCCGCTATCAGGTTCCGAACAAGAACCAGTGCAAGACCTGTCACGCCATCGGCGATGACGTCGCGCCGATCGGACCGAAGGCGCACAATCTCAACAAGTCCTTCCCTTACGCCGGCGGCGCCGAAAACCAGCTCACGCACTGGTCGAGCCTCGGCGTTCTCACCGGGGTGCCGGACCCGGACGCGGCCCCCCGCGCGCCGGTATGGAACGACCCCGCGACGGGATCGCTGCACCTGCGGGCGAGGGCCTATCTCGATATCAACTGCGCGCACTGCCACAATGCGGCTGGCTCGGCGTCGAACTCGGGCATGTTCCTCACCTTCAACGAACAGGATCCAGGTCATCTCGGACTCTGGAAGCGCCCGGTCGCCGCCGGTCGCGGGGCGGGGCAGGCGATTTTCGGAATCCATCCCGGCGAGCCCGAGGACTCCATCATCCGCTTCCGCATGACGTCGCGCGAGCCGGGCGTCATGATGCCGGAACTGGGCCGCTCCCTCATTCATCAGGAGGGGGTGGACCTCATCACCGAATGGATCGCGACGATGCCCGCGTCCGGGGAGCCCGGTTGAATCATGCCGCGCCTTTCGACCCTGCTGGTTCTGTTCGCGCCACGCCGGTCGGCGGCGCTGCTGGCCTCCGCCCTGCTCCTCGCCGCCTGCGCCACCGCGCCGCACCCCCCCGCCGGGCCCGGCCGCTTCGATCAGGCGATCGAGGCGTTCGAAACCTCTGACGCGGCCGCCCAGCCGGCCCCGTGCGCGGTGCTGTTCGTCGGGTCATCCTCGATCCGGTTCTGGCGCACGCTCGACCGCGACTTCCCGGACCGACGCGTCATCAATCGCGGCTTCGGCGGGTCGACGATCGCGGATGTGAACCAGTATTTCGATCGGGTGGTCGCCCGCTATCAGCCATCGGCGATCGTGTTCTACGCCGGAGAAAACGATCTCTTCGCGGGCCGCGCCCCGGCGGACGTCGAAGACGACTTCCGCACCTTCATGTCCCTGAAGCGGCGCGCGCTCGGATCGACGCCGGTCTGGTACATCTCGGCGAAACCCTCCAAGGCGCGCTTTGCTCAGTTCGCCGAGCAGTCCGACCTCAACGCCCGCATCCGCAAACTCGCCGACCGGCGGTCGGATCTCGCCTATATCGACATCGTTCCGGCCATGCTGCGCACCGACGGCCTGCCGAAGGAGATTTTCGTCGAGGACGATCTTCACATGAACGCCGACGGTTACGCCCTGTGGACGCCGATCGTCGAGGCGGCGCTGCGCGAAGGTCAAAGGTCCAAGGCGCCCCGCTGCCCGTCCTGAGCGTCGCCGTCCGCGCTTCCTAGGCGCTTATCGCCCGCGGGGCCGCGATGCCCCCCCCGGCGCCCGCCGCGAGCCGCGCGATCTTGTTGACGAGATCCATCTGGTGGAGCGGCTTGGCCGCGTAGTCGTCCATTCCCATCGCCAGCACTCGTTCACGGTCGCCAAGCATGGCGTCCGCCGTCACCCCGATGATCGGCGTGCGGCTCCACGCGGCGTCCGCCACCCGGATCCGGGCCACCGCCTCCTCGCCATCCATGACCGGCATGTGCAGATCCATGAGCACGACGTCGAACGGCGCGCCTTCGAGTCTCCGCAGCGCGACCTCGCCGTTTTCCGCTTCCGTGATCACCGGACCGAACTGGGCGAGCAGAAGGCGCGCCACCTGGCGGTTCACCGCATTGTCGTCGACGAGCAGGATCCGCACGCCGCGCAGCCCGTCCTCCGGCCGCCGCATGGGTGGAACATCAACAGGCGCGGACGGCGTGACGCCCGCCCGAACCTCGCACAGGAAGGAGAGCCGGAATGAGGCCCCCTCGCCAGGCGCGCTACGAAGCGTCACATCACCCCCCATCAGGATCGCGAGCCGTCTCGTGATCGCGAGTCCGAGACCCGTCCCGCCCTGGCGGCGGGTCATCGCGGCGTCGGCCTGCACGAAGGGTCTGAACAGCCGCCCGGCGGTCTCGTCATCGATGCCGGGGCCGGTGTCGACCACGGTCACGAGCGCCCGTATCCGTCCGTCGCCCGCCGGTTCGAGGGTGAGCGCGACATCGATCCGCCCCGCCTCCGTGAACTTGACGGCGTTCGAGACGAGATTGGTCACGCACTGGCGCACGCGCAGCGCGTCGAAACACAGCGCGGCGGGAACCTCCTCCGGCAGCGTCACGTTGAGCCGCACCCCCCGCGCCTCCGCCTTCGGACGGAACAGCGCCGCGACCTCCATGATCACGTCCACAAGGTCGGCTTCCTCGGCGACGATCTCGAGCTTGCCCGCCTCCACTTTCGACAGGTCGAGCACGTCGCCGAGCAGCGCGGTCAGCGATCTGCCCGACTCGATGATGGTCGACACCATCTCGTCCTGCAGCGGCGTCAGGGGGCTCGTCTTCAACGCCTGCGCCATCCCCAGCACTCCGTTCAACGGCGTGCGGATTTCGTGGCTCATATTGGCGAGAAACTGGGACTTCGTCCGGTTGTTGGCCTCGGCCTCATCCTTGGCGGCACGCAGCTCCGCCTCGAGACGCTTCCACTTGCTGAGATCGACCGCGATGCCCACCAGCGATTTCGGCCGACCCCGCTCGTCCGGCAGGACCCGCAACCGCAGGTGCACCCAGCGATAGCCGCCCGACAGGTCCTTGATCCGAACATCGCTGCCCCACGCGCTGATCTCCCCGCGCTCCGCGGCGCGATAGTTCGCTTCGGAGGCCGGAACGTCGTCGGGATGGATGAACTCGTTCAGAAGGGAGACCGGTCGCGCGCCCGCCTTGTCGCCCACGAACACGCCGAATTTGGCGTCGTGCATGTAGGCCTGCGAAGCAAAATCGAACTCGAAAGAGCCATCGCCGACCGCGTCGATCACGAAGGAAAGCCTTTGTTCGTTCCGCTCGGCGTCCCGCAGCGCGTTTTCCAGACGCGCGACGTTCCGGTGCAGCAGACCGCTGACATGGACGACGACAAACACCATGCCGGCGGCCGCGAGCGACCAGGCGATCGCCACGACGGGCGGCCGCGAGCGACCAGGCGATCGCCACGACGGGCGGCAGCGTGCTCCACCCTTCGATCAGCAGAAGCAGCGCCAGCAGCAGCAGCGGCGGCGATATCAGCGCGATCTGGATGTCGCGGGAACGCATCGTCCGGAAGGCGATCTGGAACGACATGCCGAGCAGTTCCACGACCGCCGCGATCTTCCCGACGTCGCCGCCATTCGACCAGATCAGCCACGCATGCAGCATCCACCCCGCGATCGTGATCGCTGACACGCACACGAAGACCGACCTGCGCCGCCCTTCCTCATCGACCGCGCGTGCGTCCATCCATTCGCGAACCAGGGTGAGCGCGAGCATCACGCCGGTCCACAGCGCGCCGGCCGCGAGTCCGCAGAAATGCGCGAGGAACGACCCCACGACAAACAGCAGGAGGATGACCGCGGCGCTGCTGCGCTGCGTGTGCGAGATCCACTCGAATCGCGACGTCATGGGCCCACCGTAAGGATCGCTTTCGACCCATGGCCTTACCGCAATTGCGTTAAGCTCCCGTCAGTGGCGGCGGCAAAGGGTCTCCGCCGGCGCGCCGCCTCGTGTCGGGCCGTCCTTCGGGGGAACAGAATTCCGCCCATTCGATCATCTTTGTCCCGCCTGATTGTTCCAAAGGGATCGGAGCATGCACTAAAGTCGTGCAAACGGGCGGCTGCGGTCGCGGGGAGACGAACATGCCGGTCCAGCGACCTCTCGATGAGTCCTCACACCTCTATCTGATCGACGCATCGGGCTACATCTTCCGTGCGTTCCACGCCCTGCCGCCGCTGACCCGCAAGTCGGACGGGCTTCCCGTCGGCGCCGTTTCCGGCTTCTGCAACATGCTCTGGAAACTGTTGCGGGATTTGCGCGACAGCGATCAGCCGACGCATTTCGCATGCGTCTTCGACAAGTCGGCGATCACCTTCCGCAACGACCTCTACGACGGATACAAGGCGCAGCGCCCCCCACCGCCGCCCGAACTCATCCCCCAGTTCCCGCTGGTGCGGGAGGCGACGATCGCGTTCGGCGCCCCCGCCATCGAGATGCAGGGATATGAAGCAGACGACCTCATCGCGACCTACGCCCGCCAGGCGGAGGCGGCCGGCGCGCGCGTGACGATCGTCTCCTCCGACAAGGACCTTATGCAGCTCGTGTCCGATCGGATCGCGCTCTACGACACCATGAAGGACAAGCGCCTCGGCGCGGCCGAGGTCGTCGAGAAGTTCGGCGTCCCACCGGACAAGGTCACGGATGTTCAGGCGCTCTGCGGAGACAGCGTGGACAATGTGCCGGGCGTACCCGGCATCGGCGTGAAGACGGCGGCCCAGCTCATCAACGAATACGGCGATCTCGAAACGCTGCTCGCGCGGGCCGGCGAGATCAAACAGCCCAAGCGCCGCGAGGCCCTGATCGAACACGCGGCGATGGCGCGCCTGTCGAAACAGCTCGTGTCCCTCGTCGAGACGGTTCCCGTCCTCGTGCCCGTTGAGGAGCTTGGCGTCACCGAGCCGACCGCCGATCCGCTGATCGCCTTTCTCAACCAGATGGAATTCCGCACCCTCACCCGCCGCGTGACCGAAACGCTGGCGGGCGACGCCGCCACGGTCGCGCGGACGAACGCAGGCGCGTCCGCAAGCGACGATCCGGCGCCGCACCAGCACGCCGCCCCGCCCGATGCGCTCGCTCCGTTCGATCTCGAGGACTACGAGACCGTCACCACGATCGACGCCCTTGAACGCTGGGTCGCGGACGCGAGGTCCCGCGGCGTTGTCGCGGTGGATACCGAAACCGACAGCCTGAGCCCCGTCGACGCCCGTCTCGTCGGGATCTCGCTCGCGACACAGGTCGGCCGCGCCTGCTACATCCCGCTCGATCACCGCGCAGGCGGCGACCTGCTGGCCGGCGACCGCCCTGCCCAGATCGACCGCGGCGAAGCGCTGAAACGGATGAAGCCGCTGCTTGAGGATCCGGCGGTCCTCAAGGTCGGCCAGAACATCAAGTTCGATCTCAACGTCTTCCACACTGTCGGGATCGAGGTGTCGCCGATCGACGATACGATGCTCATCTCCTTCGTCCTGTCGGCGGGACGATCCGGCCACGGCATGGACGAGTTGAGCCAGACCCATCTCGGGCACACGCCGATCGCGTTCAAGGAGGTCGCCGGAACCGGCAAGGCGCAGGTGACGTTCGATCTCGTCGCGCTGCCGGAGGCCACCCGCTACGCCGCCGAGGACGCCGACGTGACGCTCAGGCTCTGGCAGGTGATGAAACCGCGCCTCGCGCGCGAGCGGGTCGCCGCCGTCTATGAACGCCTCGACCGGCCGCTCGCCCGCATCGTCGCAGGGATGGAGCGTGAGGGCGTCCTCGTCGACCGCGAACGCCTCTCCCGACTGTCCGGGGAATTCGCCCAGCGCATGGCCGCGCTCGAAGCGGAGGCGCACGAGCTTGCCGGGCGGGATTTCAACCTCGGCAGCCCGAAACAGATCGGTGACATCCTGTTCGGCGAGATGGGGCTTGAGGGCGGCAAGAAGACCAAGACCGGCGCCTGGGCGACCGGCGCCGACGCGCTTGAGGATCTCGCGGCCGAAGGGCACGCCCTGCCCCGCGTCCTTCTCGACTGGCGCATGCTGTCCAAGCTGCGTTCGACCTACACCGAAACCCTGAAGGAGGCGATCAGCCCGCGCACCGGTCGGGTTCACACCTCATTCTCGCTCGCCGGCGCGCAGACCGGCCGCCTCGCCTCGTCGGACCCGAACCTCCAGAACATTCCCGTTCGCACCGAGGAAGGGCGCAAGATCCGGGAGGCGTTCATCGCCGCGCCTGGCAATGTGCTGATCTCCGCCGACTATTCGCAGATCGAATTGCGCCTGCTCGCCCACGTCGCCGACATTCCGGCGCTGCGCAACGCCTTCCTCAACGGCGTCGACATCCACGCGATGACCGCGTCCGAAATGTTCGGCGTGCCGGTCGAGGGCATGGACCCGATGGTCCGCAGGCGCGCCAAGGCGATCAATTTCGGCATCATCTACGGCATCTCCGCCTTCGGTCTCGCGCGGCAGTTGTCGATCCCGCGCGACGAGGCGGGGGCCTACATCAAAAGCTATTTTGAGAAATTCCCCGGCATCCGCGCCTACATGGACACCTACAAGGACTTCGCCCGCGAACACGGCTTCGTGGAGACCGTCTTCGGTCGCAAGTGCTGGCTGCCGCAGATCCGGGCGACCAATCCGGCCGAGCGGAATTTCGCCGAACGCCAGGCCATCAACGCACCGCTCCAGGGTTCGGCCGCCGACATCATCAAGCGGGCGATGATCCGCATGCCAGGCGCGCTCGCGGACGCCGGGCTCCGGGCGAGGATGCTGCTCCAGGTGCATGACGAACTGCTGTTCGAAGCCCCGGCGGAGGAGGCGGAGGCGACAATGGCGGTGGCGCGCCGGGTGATGGAGGGCGCGACCCTCCCGGTCATGTCCCTCAACGTGCCGCTGGTCGTGGAGGCCGCCGCCGGAGCGTCATGGGCGCAGGCCCACTGACGCGGCATTTGCGGAAAGAATCCCGCGAAATTTAACCCATCTCGGGAACCGGGCCGAAACCATGTTCGTGCAAGCTCGCGCATCTGAACATCCGCAATCCATCGCCTGACTGACCATGTCCTCGCTCATCGGCCCAACGCTTCTTGCAGCCATGCGCCCGCCCCCGCCGCCCGCGGGGACGCCCCCGCGCGTATCGGAGCGCGTGCCTGAACGAGCGCCTGAACGAGCGCCTGAACGACCACCTGAACGAGTGACCCTGGACACACCGGCGCGCACGAGCTCCCCAGCGGCGGCGCAGGCGCCGGGCGCCGCGCGCGACACGCCGGCTCCCAAAAAACTTGAGGCGCCGAAGACCGACCTCTCCCCCCTGCGCACAGACCTCTCCGAAGCAGCCAAATCGATCCGGGACGGCGTGTCGCATACCCGCCAGGACATCCTCGGCCGGGAGAAAACCCGCGCCCGGGAGGCCGTGCAGCGCCTCGTCGAGGAGCTGAAGATCATCAAGAAAGTCTGGGCCAACGATCCGAAGGAACTCGCCCGCCAGCTTGCACGGATCGCCAAACAGCTCGCCCAGGCGGTCAAGGACTACAAGGCCGCGGCGAAGGCGACCGGAGAAGCGATCCTCCTCTCAGCCGCCCCCGCCCCGGCGCCAGCGCCCCCGGCCGCCGTCTCAACCGAAGCGCCCCCGCGCGAGGACGCGCAAGCTCGTGAAGACAGCGCCGCCGCTCCGGACCCCGCCGTGGTGAATGCTCCGGATACGGATGAACCAAAAGCCGACGCCCCGGTCCTGTCGCGCGCCGAAGCGCGAGAGGCCCTCGCCGCCTATCTGCGGCACGCGCCGCCCCAGCCGATTGCGCCGAACGCGTCTCTTGCCTCCGCCTATGGCCGCGTCGACGACGCGTCAAAATCGGCGATCGAGGGCGCGGCGCGCGCCGATGACGCCTTCATCAATGACGTGCGCGGTCTGATGAAGCAGCTGAAGACCGTCTTCACCGAGGCGAAGATCAAGGCCGCCTTCCTCGCCAGGGAGCGGGACGATCCGTTCAAGGCCGCCGAGGAGGCGTTCAAGGCGGTCGAGGACGACCTGAAGCCGCTCGCCGACGACACGAACGCCGTCCTCAATGCGATCAATCTCGACCGCGCCTTCGGCGCATCGGGCGCGCCGGGATCAGCCGCAGCCTGATCGGCGCACCTCACCCCGTGACGTCGAACACCATGAGAAGCGTGCGCTGGGACGAGGAGAAATTGTCGTCCGAGATGATGAACAGGCGAACGCCCCCATCGTCCCGGACCTGAGCGGCGATCCCCTCGAAATTGTCGATGTTGAACAACACATTCATGTCGGCGAGTTCGCGTGTGGGGCCGAGCGTCCAGCCAGCGGGGGTGCGCCTCGCCTGCGTTTCCTCGATCGCGATCGAATTGCCGACGCCCTGTCCGAACCCCCGATGCAGCGTGTAGATCACCGCTCCTGCCTCCACCGCCACAGCATCCGCGCCAACGATCGGCGGCGCGGCGGGCGCGAGCCGCCGCACGAAGGACGGTTCGGCGCTGATGGACTCAACCGAGAGCGGTGCACCATCCCCGGAGGCCTCTTCAAGTCCGACAAGAAGCGTCGCGCCCGGCAGGAGCGCCAGCGCTTCCCCGCCGGAATTCTCGCCCACCTTTAGCCCTGCCGCAGTGAATGCGGTCGTCATGTCCGCGCGTGCACCATAGCGACCGACGGGGGCCCCGCGCGCCGCCGCGCCGCAGGCCTCGATGTCATAGGCGATGACCCGGTGCTCCCGCTCGAGCGAAACAAAGAGGAGCCCGTCCTCGAACGCGACGCCCTCCGCATCGGACGTCAGCTTGTCCTCAAGATAAGCGCCCGACGTATCCCGCATCCGCGCCATGTGCAGCGATTCCGGCGTCACGCCGTCCGCTTCGGAGAAGCCGATCCAGACAAGATCGCCCTGGTCGGTCACTCCGGCGAGGTTTCCCGTCGGCAGCAGGTCAATCCCCGACACCCCGCCGAAACGATCGTCCGTGCTCGTCAGATGATACGCCGCGACCAGCGTGAGCGCACCGACGGTCCGGCGCCCGCCGCCAAGCCGCATCAGGCTGATCGGGCGCGCGGCCAGGTCTTTCCTCGTCGCCTGCTCGAACGCGACGTCCTTCGGGCAGGACGTGCGCCGCAAGTCCTCGATCAGTGCGGCCGCGGCGTCGACGACCCGTGTCGACGACGCATCCGCCGGCGCTTCGGCGGGTGACGGACGGGACGCCGCGGCCTCGCCGGAGGATGGGGCCTCGGGCGTCGGCGCGGGCGTCGCGATCACCGGCGCGGGAGCCACCGCGGGGGCAACAGCGGGGGCCGGGCCAGCTATGGGCGACTCCACCGGCGCCGTCGCGCATCCCGCCGCAAACAGCACGAGCGCCAAGCCAGCTCCCTGCGCCCGCTGCGCGCCTACCCATCCAATCAGACCCGGCATCGAGGCTGCTCCCTTGCATTGCACCGCCCGCCCGCGAGCTGGCGTCAGCTGCCTTTCGCGACCTGTTGCAGGCTCGTCCGCTTGACGGCGCGTCCCTGATCGACCCGCGTTCCGCCGCTTCTCCCCGACTTGGCCGGAGCCCCGCGAGGCTCCTGCCGGCGGGGGGGTTCTTCGGCGAACAATTCGGCGAGCTTCTCCGTCATCGCGCCGCCCAGTTGCTCGGCGTCCGTGATCGTCACCGCGCGGCGATACCAGCGGGTCACATCATGCCCGATGCCGATCGCGATCAGCTCCACGGGGGATGCGTTCTCGATCTGGTCGATCACCTCGCGCAGGTGTTTTTCGAGGATGTTGCCGACATTCACCGACAGCGTTGAATCGTCCACCGGCGCGCCGTCGGAGATGACCATCATGATCTTGCGCTGCTCGGTGCGCGCCATCAGCCGGTGATACGCCCAGAGCAGCGCCTCGCCGTCGATATTCTCCTTCAGCAGGCCTTCCCGCATCATCAGGCCAAGATTGCGCCGCACGCGCCGCCAGGGTGCGTCCGCCGACTTGTAGACGATGTGGCGCAGATCGTTGAGGCGGCCGGGGTTCGCGGGCTTGCCCTCCTTCACCCAGTCCTCGCGCGCGCGGCCGCCCTTCCAGGCCTGCGTCGTGAAGCCGAGAATCTCCACCTTCACACCGCAGCGTTCGAGCGTGCGGGCCAGAATGTCGGCGCACAGGGCGGCGATCATGATCGGGCGTCCCCGCATCGAACCCGAATTGTCGAGGAGGAGCGTCACCACCGTATCGCGGAACTCGCTCTCATCCTCCTGCTTGAACGACAGCGGCGCCGTCGGGTCGACCACGACGCGCATGAGCCGCGATGTGTCGAGCACACCCTCTTCAAGATCAAACGTCCAGGACCGCTTCTGCTGCGCCATCAGCCGGCGCTGCAGGCGGTTCGCGAGGCGCGACACCGCGCCCTGCAAGCCCTGAAGTTGCGCGTCGAGATAGGCGCGCAGGCGCGCCAGCTCCTCCGGGTCGCACAGCGTATCCGCCATCGCCTCTTCATCATGGCGATGGGTGAACACCTTGTAGGTCGATTTCGGCGCGTCGTCCCCGGGCCTGAAATTCGGCCGCACGGGCGTTGCAGCATCATCCTCTTCGTCGTCGGATTCGCGCATCTCCGCGTCTGCGTCGGAATGGACCGAAACCTGCGTCTCGCCCTGTTCGTCGCCCTCGCCCTTGCGCTCCTCTCCCGCCTCGCCCTCGCCGCCGGAGGCCTCGCCCTCGCCTTCGCCATCCCCGTCCTCGTCCGATTTCGCATCGGCTTCGGGTTCCGGCTCCTCGCCCTGATCGTCGGTTTCGGTTTCGGAGGCGGCTGCGTCCTCGCCCATGCCGAGATCGTCGAGCACGGACCGGATCGCCTGCGCGAACGCGTCCTGATCCGCCATCGTCCCGGCGAGCTTAGCAAGCGAGCCCTCGGCCTTGCCAAGGAGCTCCGCCCGCCAGCCGTCCGCGACCGCTTCTGCAACCCCGGGCAGCGGCCTGCCCGTCAGACGTTCGCGAAGGATGAACTCGAACGCGTCCTCCAGCGGCGGCTTCACCCGCGATGCGGTCAGCCTGTCATAGCCCGCGCGCTCGCACCGTTGTTCGATCACCGCGTCGATATTGTCCCCGACGCCCGTCATCGCCGCCGCCCCGATGGACTCCACCCGCGCCTTCTCCGCCGCATCGAACAGGCGGCGGGCGTCGTCGCCGCGCGGTGAGCGCTTGCCGTGTTTCGACGCGTCATGATGCGCGAGGCGAAGCGCCAGCGCGTCCGCCTGACCGCGCGCACGGGCGGCGGTTTCCGGTGTGATGTCGCGCGGCGGGGCCGTGAGTGTGACGGTTGTTCCCTGCAACCGGCCACCGTCGACGGAGTATTCCACCGTCACCTCGTCGCGCCCCGCGAGAGCGCGGGTTGCGGCCGCGAGGACCGTCTTGAAGAGATCGATCTGTTCGTCGCGTTTCGTCATCTCCACCAGCCTTAAGTCGGGGTCGCGCGGGATGGAAGCGGGCGAAACGTCCCTCGCCCCGTCACTCCGTCCAGCCCGCCCGCTCGATCGCTGCGAGCGGCGATCCGATCCGGCCAGAGACAAGCCCGGCGAGGATCGCCGGCGCGGGCGGGATCCGCGACACCGGCGACATCAGCCAGTCGCGCACCCAGGGCGCAAACCCGCCTGACGACTGATAGGCCGGCGTGAACAGGTAGGACGCCGCCTGATACAGCCGGATATGCCACCGCCGCGCCCGATCGTAGCGGCGGAGCGCCGCGTCGAGATCATCGCCGGCGCCAAGGGACGTCGCGAGCGCGAGCACATCCAGAAGCGCCATGTTGGCCCCCTGGCCAAGCTGGGGGCTCGTCGAATGCCAGCTGTCGCCGACATGGACGACCCCGGCCCCGCCGATCGCCGAGCGCAGCGTGCGATGGGCGTAGCGCGCGAACACCATCCGCCCGGGTTCATCGATCTGGTCGAGCAGCGGCCGCGTCTCCGGCCACAGCGCCAGCGCATCCTGCTTCCAGGCGTCCAGCCCTTCCGACAGCCAGCGCTCATGGCCATCCTGGCGGAGGCTCCAGAAGAAGGCCGCCTGCCGCCTCGCATCTCCCGGCAGCCGGCCGATCGGCATCACGCCGACCATTTTGGACGCCCGCTCATAGCGCTGTTCGAGCGCGGCCTCGTCGAACCCCTCAACCCAGTCGAGGCTCGCCCAGAGCGCCCCGAAGGGCAGCGGCGCGGCGGGGGCCCGACCGAGCGGCGAGCGCGACCCGAGCGCATCGACAACCAGATCGAAGCGCGCGCTCACCCCGCCGTCCTGGAACTGCAGGCGCCCATCGCCCGCTGCGGCGACCTCTCGCGACGTCTCGACCTGAACGCCCGATGATCGCGCCGCCTCTAGCAGCAGCGCGAACAGCGCGCCGCGGTGCACGCCGAGCCCCGCATCGCCCGTGTCTCCCGGTCTGCGATAACGCACATCCAGCACCGTGCGGCCGGATGGCTCCGCACGCCCGAACAACCGCTGGATCGGCGCACCGAGGTCGCGCATCACTGCGCCAAGTCCCATCGCATCGAGCACGGCGAGGCCGACCGGCTGCAGGATCAGGCCGGACCCGATTGGCTCCGGTGCGTCGAGACGGTCGAAGGCGACGACACGCCAGCCAGCGCGCGCGAGGCAGGTCGCCGCAGCAAGGCCCGCAATTCCGCAACCGGCGACCGCGACCGAGCGAACGGCCATCTCAGAGCCGCGCCGTCAGCCAGGGGGTCTCAGCCGCTATTGGCGGCGAAGTGCGCAAGCGTTCGGTCAAAGGCCAGCTTGTCGGCCGCTGCGTCGTAGTCACTTGAAGCCTTTCGGGAAAATCCATGCCCGGCGTCGTAGAGATGCACCCCTACTCCGGGTTGGGCGGCGGCGAAAGCTTCAACACTCGCAAGGGGAACGCTCTGGTCGGTGCGCCCGAAGTGGAGAATCGTCGGGCAGAGGGGGGTGAGCCCCGCAAGCGACGGGATCAGCGATCCGTAATAGCCGGACGCGGCGGCGAGCCCCGGCAGGCTGCACGCCGACAGCCAGGTCATCGAGCCGCCGTAACAATAACCCGTCACGAAGACGGGCCCGGCGGGCGACATGGCGTCGATACAGGCGCCCACGTCATTCAGCACATTCTGGCGATCATTGCCGGTCGCCAGCGACACCGCGTCCGCATAGCCGGTCGAAAGATCGTTCTGCACAAACCCGGGACGCGCCCGGTCATAGAGGGACGGCGCGATCGCTTCATAGCCGGCGGCGGCGAACCGGTCGCACATCTCGCGAACGTGGTTGGAGAGCCCAAAGATTTCCTGCAGGACGATCACGCCGCCCTTTCGTCCGCCCTCCGCCTCGACCTGATACGCCCCGAGTTCAAACCCGTCCCGGCTTCGCAGGCGGACCATCTCGCCGGCGAATGCTCCCGACGTCGCGACGCCCGTGGCCATCTTCGTCTGTCTCCGTTGCGGTTGACGGCAGGCTCACGCCTGCACCGGACGGCCGGCGTAGATCGGGTTTGTGGCGATGTTGAGGAGGCGCGTGCGCGGCCTATGCAACCTTAACGAACACGGCGCTTTCCGGCAGTTCGCGGCCGAACGCCCGCTGGTAGAATTCGGCGATCAGCGGCCGTTCCAGTTCGTCGCACTTGTTGACGAAGGTCATGCGGAAGGCCTGACCCACATCATTGAAGATCTGCGTGTTCTCCGCCCAGGTGATCACGGTCCGCGGGCTCATCACGGTCGAGATATCGCCATTGACGAAGGCGTTGCGGGTCATGTCCGCCACGCGCACCATGGAGGACACGGTCTTGCGGCCCTCCGGCGTCGCCATTTCCGGCGCCTTCGCCAGCACGATCTCCACCTCGGCGTCGTGTTCGAGATAGTTAAGCGTGGTCACGATCGACCAGCGGTCCATCTGCCCCTGATTGAGCTGCTGGGTTCCGTGATACAGCCCGGTCGTGTCGCCCAGGCCGACCGTGTTCGTGGTCGAGAACAGCCGGAACCACGGGTTCGGCCGCATCACACGGTTCTGGTCGAGCAGGGTGAGCTGGCCCGACGCCTCCAGAATCCGCTGGATCACGAACATCACGTCCGGCCGGCCGGCGTCGTATTCGTCGAACACGAGCGCGATCGGGCGCTGCAGGGCCCAGGGAAGAATCCCCTCGCGGAACTCCGTCACCTGCTTGCCGTCGCGCAGCACGATCGCGTCCTTGCCGACGAGATCGATCCGGCTGACATGGCTGTCGAGATTGATGCGGATCAGCGGCCAGTTGAGGCGCGCCGCGACCTGCTCGATATGGGTCGACTTGCCGGTGCCGTGATAGCCCTGCACCATCACCCGGCGGTTGTACTTGAACCCCGCGAGGATCGCCGAGGTGGTCTGCGGATCGAACTTGTAGGCGGGGTCGAGGTCCGGTGTGTAGGGGGTGCGCTCCGCGAACGCCGGGCACGCGCCGTTCATGTCCACGCCGAACACCGCCTTGGGATCGACCCGCGCGGTCGGCTCCAGATCCTTCAACGGATCGTCGTCGGCCGTGATTGGGCGGTCGGATTGTTTCGCTGGCATCGGTCTGGGTGGGCTTTCAGCATGGAGGAGCAGGCTTTCGCCGGACAATATGCGGTCGCGGACGCTGAAGGCAATGCGCGCAACGCCGCGCCCTGCTTCGCGGCGTCGCCTTCGGTTGAGCCCCGTACCGGCCCGTGCTAATCCGAAGCGGGGTCTTCAACGCTCTTCTGGGTTGGAGAAACGCTGTGGTCAGAGTCCTCGCGTGGGGCGTCGCGTTGATTGCGGTGCTCGCAGTCGGTGCTGTCGCAAGCGGATCGGCGGTCTGGTATCTGCTCGGTTTCGGCGACCGCCTGATCATCGAGGGCCGCGCCGCTCCCATTGAAGGTGCAGCGCCAGTCCAGCTCGGCGATGGCTGGCCCTCCTATGGCGGCGACGCAGGCGGAGCCCGCTATTCCGCCGCCACCCAGATAACCCGCGACAATGTTCGGGATCTCGAACCCGCCTGGACCTACCGCACGCGCGCGTTCGAAGGACGTGAGGCGGTCATCGGTCGCACGGCGTTTGAGGCGACGCCGATCCTGGCCGAAGGGCGTCTGCATCTCTGCTCGCCATTCAACGACGCGATTGCGATTGATCCGGAAACCGGCGCGGAACTCTGGCGGTTCGATGCGCAGATAGATGCGGGCATGCGTCCCGCCAATCAATTCGTCTGCCGCGGAGTTGCTTTCTGGCGCGATCCCGCCGCCGCCGATCCCGCCTCACCGTGCGCCGCTCGGATCTTCATGGCGACGAATGACGCAAGGCTGATCGCCCTCGACGCCGCTACCGGCCGGCGCTGCGCAGACTTCGGCGCCGACGGCGAGGTATCATCGCCTTCCAGCATTGATCTGCGGTGGCCCGGGGAGCATCAGATCACCTCCCCCCCGGCGATCGTCAATGATGTCGTCATCATCGGTTCGGCGATATCAGACAATGTGCGGGTGGACGCGCCGCGGGGAACCGTTCGCGCGTTTGATGCGCGCAACGGAACAGAGTTGTGGAGCTTTGACCCGATCCCAAGGGACGCGTCAGATCCTGCAAGCGCAACCTGGGGGCCAGGATCCACGGCTTCAGTGGGTCATTCGAATGTCTGGTCCGTGATGTCGACGGACCCGGAGCGAGGCTGGGTCATCCTGCCGACCTCAAGCCCCAGCCCCGACTTCTTCGGAGGGCTCCGCCCCGGCGACAATCGCCACGCGAACTCCGTCGTGGCGCTTGATGCGCGGTCGGGCGCGCTGATCTGGAGCTTTCAGACCGTCCATCACGACGTCTGGGACTACGACCTGCCGTCCCAGCCAGGTCTCTATTCCGTCTGGAAGGATGGGCGCAGGCATGATGTCGTCGCCCAGACCACCAAGACCGGACTGGTGTTTGTCCTCGACCGCCAATCCGGCGCACCGTTCCTGCCCGTGGAAGAGCGGCCCACGCCCCAAGATCCGGCTCCCGGCGAAACGCTGTCTGCGACGCAACCTTTCCCAACCGCTACGCCGCCCATCGTTCCTGCGGGGCTGAAGCCTTCCGATGCGTTCGGCATCACGGGCTTCGACAAGGCCGCGTGCTCGGAATTGATCAGGCGCGCGAGGTCGGAAGGACTGTTCACGCCGATCACGGTTCGGACGGGCGACCACCTTGGAACAATCGTCAGGCCGTTCACCGGCGGCGGCGCCAACTGGGGCGGATCGGCCTTCGACCCGTCGAGAAACCTCATGATCGTGAACATGAGCAACCTCGCACAGATGATCTCCCTTGTGCCGTCCGACGAGATCGAGGCGGTCGCCGAAGTCCTGCACGACGCCGAGATCGGACCACAGGACGGCGCTCCTTATGCGATGACGCGCGAAATCCTGGTGTCGCCGCTTGGCCTGCCTTGTGCGCCGCCACCCTGGGGCGTCCTCGCCGCGATAAATCTGGAGTCAGGTGAGATCGTCTGGCGGCGGCCGATCGGATCGACCCGAAACGTAGCGCCCGCAGGCATTGATCTCCCCTTGGGGACCCCGAATCTGGGCGGCCCGATGGTCACTGCCGGAGGGGTCGTGTTTCTGACGGCGACCTTTGACAGTTATCTGCGCGCCTTCGATGTGGAGACGGGGGAGGAACTCTGGAAAACGGACCTGCCCGCCAGCAGCCAGGCCACACCGATGACCTATGAATGGAAGGGCCGACAATATGTCGTCGTCGCTGCAGGAGGCTACGGCTCCTTCCCCTCGCCGATGGGAGATTACGTCGTCGCCTACGCGCTGCCGGAGTAACCACACGCCTCTTCATCCGGCGGCCTGAAATCTGCTAGTGTCCCGTCATGCCAGCTGTCGCCCGCCTCGACCCCAAAACGATCTTCACCGCCGACGAGTGGGCGTCGGTGTCCCGGCGCTCATGGTGGCGGGGGCCGGCCCTCATCCTGTCGGCCTGGACGGTCATCATCGGCGCCGGCTCGCTGTTCATCCTGTTTCCGAACCCCGCCACCTATCTGCTCGCCGTGATGCTGATCGGCGCGCGTCAGCTCGGCCTCGCCGTGCTGGAGCATGACGCCGCCCACGGCGCCCTGCACGCCAACCTCAGGCTCAACGACTGGCTCGCCGACTGGTTCTGTTCGGCCGCCATCGGCGGCAGCCTCCGCCGTTACCGGCCCTATCATCTCACCCACCACAAATTCACCGAACAGCCGGAGGACCCCGACCTCGTCCTCTCCCGGCCGTTCCCGGTGACGCGGGAGAGTTTCCGCCGCAAGGCGGTCCGCGATCTCACCGGACAGACCTTCTTCAAGCAGCGGATCCAGCCCTTCCTGTCCAACATGGCGCTGCGTCTGAAGGGCGAGCGGCCGAAGCCTGCGCGCGTCGCCGACCGTCCGGGGCTGCGCTTCTGGATCGTCAACGGGGCGGCGATCGCGGCGCTTTCCGCCTTCGACTACTGGTGGGTGTGGCCCGCCCTGTGGATCGTGCCCATGGCCACCTGGCTGCCGCTCGTCACGCGCGTTCGCAACATCGCCGAGCACGCCATCGTCGGGGTGACGGAGGACCCGCTCTCCCATGCCCGCACGACGCTCGCCGGCCCGCTCGAGCGCCTGTTCATCGCACCGTTCTGGGTGCACTTCCATGCCGAGCACCACGCCTTCATGCACGTGCCCTGCTACAATCTCGAACGGCTGCACGCCCTGCTGCGCGAGAAGGGTGAGACCTCCCGCATGACGATCGCGCACGGGTATCGCGAGGTCCTGGACCTCGCCACCAGCCGCCCCGCCTGAAACACTCCGCCTAAGCGAGGCGGTTTCAGGCCCTCGTGTCACTCGACACGCGAAATCACCACTGGGTCCCAATATCCGCTACTCCCACCCGATGAAGAGTGGAGGTACATTTCAAGCTCGTTCAAAGGCAGCCTGCCTCGAGCCAGAAAAATGCTAAAATAACCCGGCCGATCAGACCCAATCGGCGAGATCACGAAATAGGCGAACCCATCCAAGTCGCCAAGATAACTCTTTATCTCGAATTGGTCGAAAGTGCCCTTATACTTCGCGCGTACAAGCGCGGGATTTCTCAACAGCTCATCGCACAGACCGCGCTGCGTTCGGGCGTCCGCGGTGCAATACCAGGCCACATCATTCGCGATCGACGGCTGTGGGGCAAAGCGCGCCTTTAGGTCTTCCGGCAGCTGACGATGATCCGCCCGCCCGTTTTCCTCTCCCCCGGTGAGTCTGCCACTCGACCGTTCAAGCGCTTCGTCCGTCAGCAGCACCCCATAGCTTCGTCGCCGGGCAAGTAGATCGGCGATCGACACCGCAAGCTCGCCGGGCGCTCCCAGATCACGCAACATCCGCCAGGGCTGGAGCGTGCTGTATGCGTTGACGCCCCAGTCGCCGAGCTCCACGATGACGGTCGTTGACACTCTACTCGACAGCATCGCCCTAAACGCCCACGCATTGTTCGCCGCGTAGGCCCTGGACAGCAGCGTCGATCGAAACTCCACGTCGATCCGGTTGCTGACCGCATCCAACCGATTGAGCGCCACGTCGACAACCGCCAGATCCGGAGGCAGGGTGAACTGCGCGAGCGCCTTGACGACGGCCTCGACTTCGGCACTTCGCGTGGTCTCAAGATGAACCCGGAATCGGTTCTGACCTCGATCCCCTGTTAGGTTCAGAGCCGAGATCATGAGCGCGGTCTTGTTTGGAAGCTTGCTGAAAGCCGCCAGCGCTTCTAGGTCGCCTGCTTGGATCGCGCTGAACAGGCTTTCTGGAGCCGGGAGAAATCCACGCGCTTGCAGCACTTGTAGCGGCTGGGGCAGGGATGCCTGCAACCGTGCACGAAGGCGATCTAGACGGGACTGCGCCACCACGGCGAAACGCCCCTTTGGATATTGCCGAAGATAGTCGAGGTAGGCCTCAAGCGAATCGACCGCGAGGGCTTCTCTCCAAAGCGCAAGTTCGCTTGCTTCCGCGGGGTCGCCGACGCTCACGCCGAAGCCTGTCTCGCCCGGCCCATCGACGAGGGTGAGCGCCACACCCGGCAGGCTGCCGTAGCTGAAGGGCTCTTGAGCATCCGCCGTCGCCGCCAAAACGTCATCACGCACCTGTCCGACCAGAAGCCTCACATCCACGCCTGGCCTCGGCAGACGTCGCGCCAATGCTTCCGCGAATGGGCTGTTATCGCCTATTCCATCTGACGCGGTGGTGCCCGCCCGAGCGGCGTAAAGAACCAGCGCCCCCGATACATCGACCTCGGCCAAACCCTGCGACACGGTGCTCGACCGGCTGTTGGTGAGCCGTCTCATGCGCGACCGGAACGGATTGTCGCGGCATGCGTCCAGCATCACCAACTTCAAACCCCTTGTCTCCGCGACCGCCTCGAGCACGACGTCAAGCGCGATAGCCTCGAAACTCAGATCGCGTTCACTCGAAAGGACCGCGTCCGTCGGGATGAGGTAGTTCAACCCGCCAACCTCAATGCCATGGCCCGCAAAATAGACCACGGCGACTCCGGCGGCGTCCGCGGTGCGAGCGAAGGTGCGCAGAGTTGTCTCGAAGGTCCGTTTGTCGGCGTCCAGGACCGTGGTGACTGAAAATCCCATGTCAGTCAGGGTTTTGCTCAAGAGCCGGGCGTCAGCCGACGCATTCTTCAGCGAACCCGCATGAACATAGGTTCCGTTGCCGATGACAAGGGCGACCTTGGAGGATGGCGTTTGCGCCTCTGCGGGGTTGTCCTCGCCAAGACACACAACCAGCAGCACGAACGAAAACAGCCATCCGAACCAATGCCGCACGATCACCCCCCGACCTGAGAGGGCAGAGCATGCTCAAGCGAGCGCCGGGCCGCAAGCCCAATCGCGCCGCCTAGGCGAGGCCCGCGGCCTTCAGCGTCCGGAAGGCGCGCACGACGCCGGAAAGCTTGTGCTCCATGCTGCGGTCGCCGCCATTGGAATCCGGATGGAAGCGCTTCACCAGCTCGGCGAACCGGTCGCGCACCTGCTGCGGTGTCGAGGAATGCGCGAGGTGGAGTTCGTCGAACGCCTTGCCTTCGAGCCGCGTGCGCTCCTTCTCCTTGGGCTCCGGAGCTGGAGCCTCGGCGGACGGATCGAACCAGGCGCGGCCCTTCCAGCGTTTCGGGTCGTGCGCCGCGGCTGACCGCGCGCCGCCCATCGGTCCCGATCCAAATCTCCAGGTGGGTTTGTGGCCCCAGGTCGCGGAGGCCTGAAACGCCTTCACTTCGGATTCGGTCATGCCGTCGAAGAAGTCGAAACTCTGATTGTACTCGGCCGCGTGTCTGCGGCAGAAGAAATGGTGCGTCTCCTGCGGGGCGCCGAGGGACGACGGGTGGCGCGGGGCCGGACAGTCGCCCACCTCGTCGCAGCCCTTGTGGTCACATCGCTTTTGGCGTGCGTCGGCGCCCGGGGCGGCGCGTTTCCCCCCCGGCGGCTTGATGCGGACATCAACGAATTTGACGCGATATCCGCCGACATAATCTTCAGCGAACGACATGCGTTCGATCATGGGATGTACAAGTTAATGCGGCAAGAATTGACAAACCGCGCGGACCGGATCCGCTGGGCTTTGACTGAAGAATTTTCACCGCACGAACTCGTGGTTGAAGATGAATCCCGGCTGCACGCCGGTCATGCGGGCGCGCGGCCGGAGGGAGAGACGCATTTCCGCATCAGAATTGGCGCGGCGTCTCTCGGCGGATTGTCGCGGGTCGACGCCCACCGCAGGATCAACCGGGCGCTCGCCGCCGAATTCACCGCGGGGCTCCACGCGCTCGCGATCGAGCTTGTCTGAGCGGGGCCCCAAAGATCGGGCGTCACGGATCAGGCCCCACACCGTCCTATCGCAAGGCCAGGATCACAAGGAGGCGATCGCTCGAAAGGGAACACTCGCAAGGGATCACGTGTTCGCGGCGCGAACGCACATGATGGACAACGCGGCGGCCGGGGGGATGCAGCCGCCGCGCCGCCCAGGGCCGAGGGTCGCCCATCAGCCCCCCCAAGCCGCCGATTATCCAGTGCTCCGTCGATCAGCCTATTGGGGTTAACCCTGATTTTGTCTTGAAGCTGCGGTGACGGGCCCCGGGGAATCGCGCGCCCTGCACGAGCGCCCTCAGCGTCAGCCCACCCAGCCGAGCTCACAGGCGATGCGAACCGCATCGATCATGTTGCGGGCGCCAAGGCGGGTCATGATCGCGTTGACATGCGCCTCGACCGTCTTTTCGGTCACCTGAAGCTGTTCGGCGACGGACTTGTTCGAGGCTCCCTTGGCCCGCAGCAGCAGCACCTGAAGCTGTTTTTCGGTGAGTTCCGGCCCCGCCCGCACACGCTCTACGGCAGCGCGTTTCGGCTTCAGCCGCCAGGCGGCGAGCGCGGCCCCGCGATTGGCGAAGATGTGCGCCCCCCAATGGAGCAGCGTGCGCGCCTTCGGGCTGCGGTCGAGCTGCTCGCCATAGACCATCGCCACCGCGACGCCGCCGTCATCCAGCAGCACCCGGCTCGTATAACCGTCGCGCAGCCCGAATTCGCGCGTCGCTCCCATCACCCGTTCGGCGGACCTGTGCAGCGATATCGACGCGACATGCTCATCCCAATAGCCCCTCACGCCGCGTCGCAAGGCTGACTGAAACACCGCGTCATCGCTCTCGAAATCATTGGTCAGATAGGTTCCGGCCCATCCCGGCGGCAGCTTGTCGACCGTGCTGATGATGCGCGCATCATGGCCCGCCCCGCTCATGAACAGCGCGGCGAAGCCGCGGCCGCCGATCGGCTCCACGAGGCGCTGGAACGCCGCCGTCAGGCTCGCACGGCTCGGGATCGTGGATGCGTTCATCGCAAATTCGAAGGTGCGTTGCGCCTCCGTCATCATCCGGCGGCCTCCTTGAGCGCGGGGCGTTGCACCTCTTCCTTCAGGAACCGCCTCACCGCATCCGCATCGACATCGGGCGCGATGAAGGACTGGCCGACGCCGCGCGTCAGAATCAGGGTGAGCTTGCCGTCCCGCGCCTTCTTGTCATGCGCCATGTGGGCGGTCAGAGCGTCCGGATCGTGCGGCGCGCCCGGCAGGTCGGCGAGCCGCGTTGCAAGGCCCAGCTCCGAAAGCAGCTCCTCGGTCCGCGCCGCATCCGACGCCGGCGCAAGGCCGAGTTTCGCCGAGAACCGCGCCGCCAGCACCAGGCCGCAGGCCACCGCCTCGCCATGCAGCAGCGTGTCGGCGTAGCCGTTTGCGCGCTCCAGCGCATGCGCGAATGTGTGTCCGAGATTGAGCAGCGCCCGCACGCCCTGCTCGGTCTCATCGGCCGCGACGATGCGGGCCTTCGCCGCGCAGGAGGTCGCCACCGCATCGCCGAGCGCCCCGGCGTCGCCCGCGCGCAGGGCCGACGCGCTCGCCCAGAGGCGCTCGAAGAACGGCGCATCATCGATCAGCGCGTACTTCACCACCTCTGCGAGGCCCGCCGCGAGTTCACGCGCCGGCAGGGTCGCGAGGAGTGAAAGGTCCGCAAGCACCAGCGAGGGCTGATGAAAGACCCCGACAAGATTCTTCCCCGCGCGCGAATTCACCGCCGTCTTGCCGCCGACCGAGCTGTCGACCTGCGCCAGCAGCGTCGTGGGGATCTGCACGAACCGCACACCGCGCTTCAGGAGAGCGGCGGCGAGGCCCGCGAGATCGCCGATCACCCCGCCGCCGAACGCCGCGATCATGTCCTGACGCTCTGCCCCGGCCTCAATCAGCGAATCGAGCACGGCTTCGAGCTGCGCGAAGGATTTCGACCCCTCTCCGGGCGCGACGCTGACGACATCCATCCGCACGTCCGCTGCTTCAAGGCTCGCCTGAAGGGTCGGCAGGTGCAGCGCCGCGACCCGCGCGTCGGCGATCACGAACAGCCGTGGACGCCTCAGCAGCGGGCGGATCAGGTCGCCCGCGGTCCGGAGCAGGCCTTGCCCGATCAGAATGTCATAGCCGCGTTCGGCGAGGTCGACGCGGATCGTCCGAAGGTCACCGGCCATCGCGTTCCTTGAGAATGTCGAGGATCGCGCGCACGGAGTCGTCATGCGGGCCATCGGCGCTGTCGATCACCGCGTCCGCCGTCGCATAGACCGGCGAGCGCGTTTCGTTGAGTTCATGCAGCACGGCGCGGGGATTCGGCCGGCGCAGCAGCGGGCGGTGGTCGCGGCGGCTGACCCGGCGCCAGAGCACCTCGAAATCCGCCCTCAGCCAGATGGTGACGGCGCGCTCCCTCATCAGCGCGCGGGTCTGCGGGTCCATATAGGCCCCGCCGCCGGTCGCGAGCACGCATGGCGGGCCGTTCAGCAGTCGCTCGATCACCCGGCGCTCGCCGCGGCGGAACTCCGGCTCGCCATGGCGATCGAAGATTTCCTGCACGCTCAGTCCGGCCGCCTTCTCGATCTCGTCGTCGCTGTCATGGAACGGCGCAGCCAGCGCGTCGGCCAGTCTCCGGCCGATCGTTGACTTTCCTGCGCCCATCAGCCCGATCAACGCGACGGTACGCGTCAGCACCACCGCCGGTGGGGCGGCGTTGCGCGGATCGCTGGACGGGTTTTCGGCATCCTCTCGTTCAGTGGCGACGGACATCGACTGTTCTGTTCCTCTGCGGGACAGCATATACCGTCCAATCGGAAACGAGAACAACTTCGACCCGGAGCAGTCATGCGCAGCAGACGAAAACGCCCTCCCTTCCTCCTCATCGGCGGCGGCGTCGTGCTCGCGGCGCTGATCGGCGCGGTCTTCTGGTTTGCGAATGTCGCCGAGCAGAACCGTCCCGAACCGCGCGACATCCGCGTGGAGGCGCAGAATGTCGGCCCGCGATAACCGATCCGCGGCCGCCGCCGGGTCGGGCCTCGCCTGCGCGCTCGCCCTGCTCGCCCTCTCCGCCTCGTCCCCCGCGCACGCTCAGGTCGTCGCGCAGGGCGCCCTTGAACGCCCGGATCCCTGGGGGCTCGGCTGGATTGGCCGCGCCGACGGCGCGCTCGATCAGGGCCTCTGGAGCGCCACCACAAGGAGCGAGCTTGAAACCGTGTTCAAGGCGGTCGAAGCGGGCTCGCTGTCCCCCGCCGGCCTCGCCGTGGTCCGCCGCGTCATGCTGAGCGGCGCGCGGCCGCCCGAGAACGCGGGCGACCTCGTGACCGCACGCATCGATCTCCTTGAGCAGGTCGGCGACAGCGAGCGCGCGAACGATCTGCGCCGCCAGTTTCCAGAAACGCCCTGGGGCGCGACCTGGGAGTCGACGGCGACCGAACTCCAGCTCGCGCTAGGCCGATCGTCGACCGCGTGCGGTCGGGTCGCGAGCGTCGATCCGGGCGACGCCGCCTGGATGCATGCGCGGGTGCTGTGCTTTGCGCTCGCAGGCGACCTCAACGCAGCGTCCGCCATCGCCGAACTCGCCCTGACGCCGGAGGGGACGCCAGACACCTGGCTGATCGCCGCCATGGAGGCGCTGCGCGAGCCGACGCGGACCCGGCCCGAGGCGAAGTTCGGAACTCCCTTCGAGGCCGCCGTCTCGATCACCGCCAGGCTCGCCCCGGGGGCCGGCGCCCCGTCGGTGCGGCCTGATATCGCCGCGATGGTCATCCGCCATCCGGAGGCCGGGATTGATCTCAAGCGCGCGGTGGTGTCCGCCGCCGTCGACCATGCGCGCATCGCACCCGAGGACGCGCGGGCCGTGCTCAACGCCGCCGCCGCCGACCCGGCCTCAAGCGCCGCCCGGCGACCCGCGCGCGGGCTCGACGCCGCGGCGCTCCTGTCGTCCGCGGTCGCCGCCGCCAATGACCAGAAGCTTGCTCCCGCAGCCCAGGCCGCCGCATTCGCCGCCGCGCTCAAGGCCGCCTCATCGGCGTCCGAATTCCGGCTTGCCGCCTATGCGCTGAAGGCCGACATGGCGGACCTGGTTCAGGTCGCCGAGGCCGCGGCCTTCGCCGAGACCTTCGCACGCGCCGCGCTGATGGCCGGCGACACCGTGCTCGCGGGTCAGTGGCGCACCGTCATGACGGCGGCCGAGACGCCGGACGACTGGGCCGTCGCCCGCCTCGATCTCATGCTGGCGCTCGCCTCCGGGGGCGACGCCGGCCGCGGCGAGGTGATCGACCGCCTCATCGCCGCGACGCCCGCCGCCGGCCCCGCGCCGAGAGGCAACGCGCCGCCGTCCCAGGCCGCTCTCCGCCGCATCGAGACGACCCGCGCCCTGTTCCTCGCATCCGGCCTGGGGCTGCCCATGTCACCCGCCGCCCGCGCCCAGCTCAGCGGCGAGCGCACCACCGGACGCGGCGTGTCGGACGGCGCCCTTGGCCGCATCGAGTCCGCGATCACCGCCGGAGCCACCGGCGAGGCCGCCCTCGCCGCCGCCGCCCTGCTCCAGTCGGATCCCTCCGCGATGTCGTTTGCTGGGCTCGCCGACCTTCTCAACGCGCTCACGCGGGTCGGCGTCGATCAGCAGGCGGACGCGCTGATGCTGGAGGCGATGCAGCCCTGGAAGGCGATCTGAGAGGTGGCGTCGCCTGACACGCCCTCCGACGCGCTGCGGATCGAGGCGTTTCTCGACTACCTCGCCGCCGGGGCGGGGGTGGCCGACAACACTCTCGCCGCCTATCGCCGCGACCTTGAGGATACGGCGGACTTTCTCGCCACGCTCGACCGGCGGCTGTGCGACGCCGGCGAGGACGACATCGCCCGCTATCTCGGCGATCTGGTCGACCGCGGGCTGTCGGACGCCACCGCGGCCCGCAGGCTCGCGGCGCTGCGGCGTTTTTTCCGCCACCAGATGCAGGAGGGGTTGCGCGACACCGACCCGACCTCGCGCATCACCGGGCCCGGCGTGCGCCGCGCGCCCCCGGACGTGCTCAGCCGCGACGAGGTGCGCCGTCTCATCGAAGCGGCGGACGAGGTCGACCCCGCAGGCCTGCGTCTGCGCTGCCTTGTCGAACTTCTCTATGGCGCGGGCCTGCGCGCGAGCGAGGCGTGCGACCTGCCGCTCTCCGCCCTGCCCGATCCCGGCGGCTCGGTCCTCACCATCCGCGGCAAGGGCGGCAAGGACCGGATCGCACCGCTCGGCGCACCCGCCCGGCGCGCGCTGGAAGCGTGGCTCGCGGTTCGCGGCGAGCACCTGCCGGAAGGCACCGCCCGCAAGCAGGCGGACCGCTATGTGTTTCCCTCGCGCGGCGCTGGCGGCCGCCTCACCCGTCGCCGCCTCGCCCAGATGCTCGACGACCTCGCCGCCCGGGCCGGTCTGCCGCCGGGCAAAGTGTCGCCGCATGCGCTGCGCCACGCCTTCGCCACCCACCTCCTGTCCGGCGGCGCGGACCTTCGCGCGGTCCAGCTTCTTCTCGGGCATGCCGACATCTCGACGACCCAGATCTACACGCAGGTGATGATCGACGAGCTGCGCGACCTCCTGGAGACCGCCCACCCGCTCGCCCGCCGCTGACCCTCTCGCGCTTCTCACAGTCCCGTCGAGCATGCGTGATTTGCACTTGAAGACCGCCTCGCTCTACCTGCGGTCACGGACGGCCATCGAGGACCGGCCCGAACAAATGATAAGGGGAGGAGCGGCCATGGCGCTCGTCGTGCGCATCACATCCTATGTCCTTGCGGCCTTCATGGCCTTCATGGGCGTGCAGAAATTCATTGGCGACGTGCCGATCTTCGCCATCATCGAGGCGAACATGGCGAGCCAGTGGGGGCTTGATCTTGCCTTCATCGACCCCTGGTTCAAATACTTGACCGGCGTCCTCGAGATCGCGGCGGCGCTGATCCTCGTGATCGGACAGCGGTTCATCGGCGGAGCGCTTTCGACGCTTGTGATCGCCGGAGCGGTCGGCGCGCACCTCACCGTGCTCGGCGTCAACACGCCGATGACCTCCGCTCCGGATGCGGAAACGAGCCCGATGCTGTTCATCATGGCGCTCGTCTCTTTCGCCGTCGCGGCCTTCGTCACCGTGACGTCCCGCCCGAAAGCCTGAACCCGCCGCGCCGTCCGGCCTTGATCAACCCCGCCTTAAGGGTGTTGATGCAGTGCAGCATCACACGCCATCGTCTCCGGGGTCCGTCATGTCGCAGAAAACGCCGCGCCAGTTCTTCAAGCCGCTCGCCATCGGCGCGCCGGAGCCGTTCCGCGACCTCCCCGTGCGGCTGGAGCGCATGATCCACTTCGTGCCCCCGCATCTCGACAAGGTGCGCGCGAAAGTTCCCGAGACGGCGGCGAAGGTCGACGTCGTGCTCGCCAATCTCGAGGACGCCATTCCCGCCGACGCCAAGCTCGCGGCCCGCGCCGGCGCGCTCGACATGGCGAAGATGATCGACTGGAAGGCCTCCGGGACCGGCCTCTGGACCCGGGTCAACTGCCTCAACTCGCCCTGGTTCCTCGACGATGTCACCGAGATCGTCATGCAGGCGGGCGATGTGTTCGACGTGATCATGCTGCCCAAGGTCGAGGGCCCGTGGGACATTCATTACGCCGATCAGCTTGTCGCCCAGCTTGAGGCGAAGGCGGGCGTCACGCGGCCGATCCTCTTCCATGCCATCCTCGAGACCGGACAGGGCGTCGCCCTCGTCGAGGAGATCTGCCTCGCCTCGCCGCGCATGCAGGGCATCTCGCTCGGGCCGGCGGACCTTGCGGCCAACCGCGCCATGAAGACCACCCGCGTCGGCGGCGGCCATCCGATGTATCGCGTGATCGAGGATCCGGTGAAGGGCCGTGACCGCATCTCCGCCCAGCAGGACCCGTGGCACTACACGTTCGGCAAGATGGTCGACGCCTGCGTCGCCGCCGGCATCAAGCCCTTCTACGGCCCGTTCGGCGACATCGCGGACCTCACCGCCTGCGAGCAGCAGTTCAAGAACGCCTATCTCATGGGCTGCGCCGGCGCGTGGAGCCTCCACCCCAACCAGATCGACATCGCCAAGCGCGTCTTCTCGCCCGATCCGGCCGAGGTGAAATTCGCGCTGCGCATTCTGGAAGCCATGCCCGATGGATCGGGCGTGGTCATGCTCGACGGCAAGATGCAGGACGATGCGACCTGGAAACAGGCGAAGGTGATCGTCGACCTCGCCCGGCAGGTCGCCGCCAAGGACCCGGAGATGACCGCCGCCTACGGCCTCTAGCCGCCCCGCCTCGCTCTACTCCGGGAGAGGAGCCAGGCCGCAGCCACTCCCCTCTCCCGCGGGCGGGAGAGAGGCCGGGCTTGAGGGGCTACAAGCGACGCCCTCTTGCCCCCACCCCCTCGATTACGCTCGACCACCTCCCCCGTGAACGGGGGAGGATAACCACCACCGCCGCCACTCCCCTCTCCCGCGCGCGGGAGAGGGGCCGGGGGTGAGGGGCCGGGGGTGAGGGGTCAGACGCGGCCCAAGATTGGGGGAGCCCGCACCTTATCCCCCGATCCAGCCGCTCATCGGCCTTCAGGAACGGCGCGGGCGCATCTATCCCCCAATCGGGCGGCGCGCTACAGCTACCCAGACGCTAGATCGCGGCCAAATTCACGCCCCGGTTGCAGGCCCGAAAGCGCCCCAAACCTCACCCAAACATCACTCAAACCGCGCCCACGTCTCGATCGGCCAATCGAACAGAACCGGCTCCAGCCGGGCTCCCGCGCCGATATTATGAACGACCAGCGCCGTGTGGATATCCGCAAAGCCCGCCACCACGCCGATATGGGGAAGACCCGATCCCGACAACCGCCAGCTCACGATGTCGCCGGGCAGGTAGTCCGTGGCGTTCGCGCTCGCCCGTCGCGCCAAGCCCTTGCGTTTGAACAGGGTTTCGATGTTCGGCACGCGCCGGTGGTCGATGTTGCGGTCCGGCCGCGTCAGACCCCAGCGGTCGGGATAAGCCGCGAAATGGCGCGCCATGTCCTGATGGATTTCCGCCTGAAGATCGATCCCCGCGGCCCGCAGCGCCCGCACCACGACGTCGGAACACACGCCGCGTTCGATCGGGACATCGCCCATGGGATAGTCGAGGCGCACATAGGAGGGATCGTAGAGCGTCATCACGCCGATCTGCGCCAGCGCCCCGGCGGCGATCCGCGCCGCTGTCGGCAGCGCGGCATCGCCCTCGGGGGTCGGGTCTCGCGCCCGGTCAGTAGACCGGTCGGGCGCCTGGTCGGGCGTCTGGCCGAACGCAATCCGCCCCGCCCCGCTCGCGAGCAGAAAACCGAGTGCTGTCAAAAGGGAACGCCGGTGCATGACGTCCAGCAAACATCGCAAATGCGGCGCGCCGACGGCCGGAATCGGGTGCGGGCGGGGCCGCTTTCGGGTCCCGCCTCCGCCCTCGCGCTCTCAGCCCGCCGCCACGCCCGCGCCGACCGGGCAGGACACGCCCGTGCCGCCGAGCCCGCAATAGCCGCCGGGGTTTTTTGCGAGATATTGCTGGTGGTAGTCCTCCGCATAGAAGAACGCCGGGGCCGCGCGGATCTCGGTCGTGATCGTCCCCCGGCCCGCCTGCCTCAGCGCCTCCTGATAGGCCGCGCGCGAGGCCTCGGCCGCCGCCGCCTGGGCGTCGGTCAGCGTGTAGATGGCGGAGCGGTATTGCGTGCCGACGTCATTGCCCTGGCGCATGCCTTGGGTCGGGTCATGGCTTTCCCAGAACACTTTGAGAAGATTGGAGAAACTGGTCTTTCTGGTGTCATAGGCCACCCATACGACCTCGGTATGGCCGGTCGCGCCGCTGCACACTTCCTCATAGGTCGGGTTCGGCGTCTCGCCGCCGGCATAGCCGACCGCGGTGAGATAAACGCCCGGCGACTGCCAGAATTTGCGTTCCGCGCCCCAGAAGCAGCCAAGGCCGAACATCGCGACTTCGACCCCTTCCGGCAGAGGAGCATTCAGCGAGAGCCCTGAAACAAAATGGGTTTCTGCGGTGCGCAGCGGCGTCGTCCGCCCAGCAAGCGCCTTGCCGGGCGCCGGCAGATCGACAGTCTTCTTGGCAAAAAACATGAGTGAGGCCCTCCTGCGACCTGCACCTCCGCGCACGGCCGAGCGCATCATGTAGGAAGCCGGGAGGGCGGCGTCAAAGCGGCGGCGACCGCGCCCGGGCCTTGCACGCTTGCGCTCACCCTTGCGATCTCCTATGCCGCTTCGCTTCCGTATGTGGACGGGGTGAGGTGGCCGAGTGGTCGAAGGCGCACGCCTGGAAAGTGTGTAGACGGGAAACCGTCTCGAGGGTTCGAATCCCTCTCTCACCGCCATTATCTTGTAGCAAACCTGAGATGAGGCCCCGCCCGCGGGCCTTTTTCTTTTTGTTTCAAAGGCGTTTAGCCGAGGCATCCGAACCTCGGAGACTGACGCCGGGTCCAGTTTCCGTCTCTAAACGGCCCTCCGTCTCTAACCGACCGAACCTCATGCCGAGCGGTTCGGCTTCGTGAAAGTCTACGTTTTCAGGTAGTTCCGCCCATCGCACCAGGGCATTTTCTACGGCAGTTATCCCGACTGGCGTCGCCATCCTGAGAACGCGCGATAGGCGTTATGCGACGTATTCACACGAACCATCAAGTTCCAAATCAATCGCGCAGATGCGCACACTTGTGGATCCGTTTGATCACGATGCCAGCGCCTCCAGCACGGGGCACTCCGGCACCTCTTCGCCCGAGCACTGCGCCGCCGTGGCGGCGAGCACCTTCTCGATGCGCTTCAAGTCCGCGATCTTGGCCCGAACGTCCGCAAGATGCTGGTCCGTCATGGCTTTGACTTCCGCACAGGTCTGAGTGCCCCGGTCAACCAGACGCATTAGTCCGCGCAGTTCCTCGATGGAGAAGCCGAGTTCCCGGCCACGCAGGATGAAACGCAGACGCGCGACGTGGGTCGCGTCATAGACGCGGTAGCCGGACGCCGTGCGCGGCGGCTCCGGCATCATGCCGATCTTCTCGTAATAGCGGATGGTCTCCAGATTGCAGCCCGTCCACCGCGCGAGCTGCGCGCGCTTCAATCCCTTCCCGGAAACGTGATCGCCCATTGCGTCGAAAACCCTCTTGAGTCTGTAGTTGCTACAGACCTTATCTTGCTTTCAGAACAAAAGCGAGGATGACGACGCATGAGCACGACCGAAACAGAAACCCGGCCATCGCAAGTCGAGAACGACGCTGAAGACCGGAAGCGGAAACTCTTTGCGGCAGGCGGCGTGATCGGGGCCATTCTGGCCTCGACTTGCTGCGTCGTGCCGCTGCTGTTCGTCACGCTCGGGATTTCCGGGGCGTGGATCGGCAACCTGACGGCCCTTGAGCCCTACAAGCCCTACTTTGCAGGCGTCGCGCTCGTCTTCATCGGTCTCGGTTTCCGACAGGTCTACTTCAAGGCCAAACCAGCCTGCGTGGAGGGCAGCTACTGCGCCAAGCCGCAGTCGGCCATCATCGCCAAGACTGCGCTTTGGCTCTCCACCGTCATCGTCCTGCTCGCGCTGACCATCGGCTGGTGGGCGCCGCTTTTCTACTGACACCAAATACAGGAGATACCCTCATGAAACGACCCCTCATCCTCGCCGCTGCCCTGCT
>WGML01000002.1 GCA_016125045.1 bacterium | reverse complement strand
GGTGAGGAACGCGGGCGCCGCCAGTTTTCGCGGACCTTCCAGCCTGTCATCCCGGAAACGGCGAAGCCGTTGTCCGGGACCCAGTTTTTCCGTGCCCGCTGTGGGGTCTCAGGTCTGCTTCTCGCTCGCCCGCACTGAACGGTCTGGGTCCCGGATCGCGCCGATGGCGCGTCCGGGATGACAGTCAGGCGTCAACCGAGGTGATTGTCACCCCGGTCGAGGCTTCGCCGCAGCCTCCCCCCCTCTCCCGCCCGAGGGAGAGGGGTCGGGGGTGAGGGCCCTTTGGTGAGGGCCTTCAGGTGAGGGCCTTCTGGCGAGGGGCGACACCCCCCCCCTCAGCCCCCGACATCGCCAAGCTCCGGCCCGGGCGATACACGCCGGTCATAGGCGTCAGCGATCGCATCGAGCGCATCAGCCAGCTCCTCCCCCGCCGACCGCGCCGCGAGCCCGAAGCGCCGCTCGAGCGCGCCGAGCGTCATCCCGCCGGCGCACGCCGCCGCCGCGATGCGCAACGCCCAGCCGCCAACCACCGCCTCCAGCCGCCGCAGCCGCGCGCGCGCCTCGACCGCAAGGCCCGGTCCCCCCGCGGCTCCACCTCCGGCGCCCGCCCCCGATCGCCGGCCCCGACCGACCGGCGTCGCATCCCAGTTCATCGAGCCGGACCGCCACACGCCCGCAAGCTCGATGTCGGCGATCAGCCGCCGCGCCGCCTGCAGCCGCCTGGCGTCGAGCGGCCCGCGCCCCTCCGCCGCCGCGCGGGCGAGACCCAGAAACCCAACCCCGCCGGCGCCGCGACCCCGCCTCGCCGCAGGTGCAAACCGGTCCGGATCGAACTCTGCCGCGGCCCTCTCAAACGGAGCCCGCCCCGCCGCCACCAGCCCCTCCCCGTCCGCGGCCGCCTCGATCAGCCCCGCGGCCCGCAGCGCGGCGACATCCGCCTCCACCCCGCCCGCGACCGCCCGCGTGCGACGATCGCCGCGCTCGAACACGCCCCAGCGCTCAGCCTCTGCGCCCGCCACTCGCAGCAGCCGCCGGCCGCCCCGCGAGAGCGCCCGCAGGAGCCGCCGCGCCGACGATGAGAGGCCCGCCGCCTCCGCCGCATCCGTCACCGGTCGACCTCCGGCAGGATCGGCGCGGCGTCGTCCGGGATGCGGGGCGGGGGCGCCGCCCGCGCCGCATCCTCCAGCGTTTCCAGCCACGCATCGAAAGTGGGATCGTCTCTGCGGTCCTCGACGATCTGGCAGGCGTGCGCGACGGTCGAGCGGTCCCGCGCGAAGGCGGAGGCGACGCGCGCGAGACTCATGCCGAACGACACATGCGAGAGATACATCGCGATCTGGCGCGCGAAGGCCGCGCTGGAGCGTCCCCTGGTCGGCCCGACGAGGTCCGCCGGACGTTCGGCTGTGGCGTAGGCGACCAGCGACACGGCGAGTCCGGCGCGCGCGCCATCCTCCGCCGCCCGCCTCCCCGGCCATTTGTTCATGTTTTGTTCTTGTGTTGGGTTTGAAGCGTCTGCATGGTGCGGAGTGGTCCGCATGGGGGTCTCATCCTCTTGGTTGGTCGTCCCGAACCGGCCATCTCCTGCGGCCGGCGGGGGCGCATCGTCGCCGTCGTCTCGCGTACAGTTTCACCTGCATTCGGGAGATGTAGGATTATTTTCCTATTGTGCCCGGGTCAATTCCCCCACCTGCGGCGCTCGCCCCCTCCCCCATGAATGGGGGAGGATGAGACAACCACCGCAGCCTCCCCCCTCTCCCGCCCGCGGGAGAGGGGCCGGGGGTGAGGGCCTTCTGGTGAGGGCTAGCGGTGAGGAAGCCACCCCCCCGCCCTCACAGCCAGCTGAGATCGATCCGCTCGCCCTCGACCTCAAGCCCGCGCAGCCGCGCCCGCCCGTCCCGGCCGAGCGACACCACCGCCCACACCTGCGCGCCGTCGCCGCCCACCGCGCGGTCGCTCAGCACCGCCTCGATCCGCAGCGCCTCCGTCTGGCTTGCGTGGAAGCGGTCGACGCCAAGCTCGACCCGCATCGCCCGGCCGACATCATCCGCCGGCGCCTCCGCGTCGCACGACACCCCGCCCGCGACGACGCCCCCGACCCGGACCCCGTCCCGGGCCCCGAGCAGCGCCTCCGCCGCCGCGCGCGTCGTCGCCACGCCGAGCACACGGCCCCTGGGGAGCGCCAGGCCTGAACCGGCCGCGGCCTCCTCGCGCGCGATCGCCACCCACCGCCGCTCCGGGTCCCAGGCGGCCGACGCCCCCGGCGGGCAGGAGGCCCCCGCCGCCAGACGCTCCTGGATCGTGACGATCACATAATGGCCTGACAGAAGGCTGCGCGGATCGATCGCCTCCATCGGCAGGCGCACCTCCACCCCGTCGGCCCGCGCTGCGCCCTCCCGGATGACGAGCCCGACGAGCGCCGAAAGGCACAGGCCCGCGACAATGAGAATGCGCGCCGGGGCCGGAACGGTCATCTTGGGGGTCATGTGGACGCCCTCGCCCGCCGCCGCAGCCAGAGACCGACGCCGAGGGCGATCAGCGACCCGACCCCGAACACCAGCGACGCCGAGATGAGATCGAGGCCGAGGTCCATCAGCAGCGCCGCCATGGCGCCGAACACCGCGAGCACCCCGCCCGCCGTCACCAGCGCGTGGCCGTCATGGCGGCCGAGCGCGATCACCCCGGCCCCCGCGCCGAGCCAAATGATGCGGTGGAGCAGCCCCGGCAGCGCCGCCTCTCCGCTCCAGCCGAAGCCGCCGAGCATGAAGAAGAACAATGCCCCCCAAACCATCCAGCCATAGACGATGGACAGGTTGGGATCTTTCCCCTCTTTGCCCGCGCGCGCCGCCGCCGCAACTATCCCCGCAATCATGGCGAGCACCATGAACCAGGCCGCTGAGGGTTCCGCCCGCAGAATCCAGAGCAAAAGTCCGGCAAGCCCTCCAATGGAAACAACGTGGTAGAGCACGGCCGACCGCCACCGAACGGCGCAAACCGCGCCGATCGCGGCGAACAGCAGCACGGTCGGGGGAATGGCGTCCAAGCCCGCTCCAAACGTGTCCGTAACATCACTCAAACCTGCGAACACGATGCCGGCCGTCACCGCGCCGATGCTGCGTCCGGCAAGGCCGAGCGCCGTCGCACCCACCGCCGCGCCGATCAAGGCCGCGCGCGGATCTCCAGCAATATCAAAGACTTGGCCGGTGAGACCAATCGACGCCGCGAAGATCGCCGCGGCCAGGGTCAGAAGCGCGTCGCTCGTCAAAATCCGTTTGGAATGAAGGGCGTAGGCGGCTCCGCCTGCTGCGGCGGCAAAGGCCGAAAGGAGCAGAAGGAAGCGCACAATCCGCGGGATGCCGTCCCAGTTGGCCGCAGTGAAGGCGATGATCGCCGCTCCCAGGAACACGACGCCGATGATCGCAAGGGCGGTCGCCGCATCGAACCTCGGCTGGTCCGTAACCCTTTCAAGTATAAGGGATTTGCTGGCTGCCGGAACAAGCCCGTCCGCGACCCATCGGTCGAGGTCCCGCTCGAGTCTGCGTTTGTAGCGAGACATTGCTGCCCGTCCCCAATCCCGTCACAGCCAACCGAGATCTCCGGCGGCCCGAACGGCGACATAGATCGCGACGAGAATAATCATGCCTGCGAAAATTGTCCTCGCCAAATGTGCACGGCCGCTGAGCTGCCGGGCGATCTGCACCCCAGCGACGCCGCCGACCGCGCCCCCGACAAGCAAAAACATCAATATATTCAGATCAATATAACCTGACATCGCATAATTCGCGCTCGTCGCCGCGCCAAACAGAGCGACCGACACGAGCGAGGACGCGGTCGCGTTCGCCATCGTCATGCCGGAGGCGAGCATCAGCCCGGGAACGATCAGAAAGCCGCCGCCGATGCCGAAAAACCCCGCCGCCGTCCCGGTCGCGACCCCGAGCGGCGCGATCTTCACCATCATCGCGGGCGTCAGGGCCACGTCTTCGGTCCCCGCCGCCCGCCGCGGCAGCATCATCGAGCCGCCGATGGCCGCCATCACGAATGCGAACGCCAGCAGCAGCACGTCGCCCGGTATCTGCTTGGCGAGGCTGGACCCCACCACCGACCCGACGAGCCCCGCCAGCGCGAAGGCGATCGCGCACGGCCATTTCACCCGCCGCCCGCGCCAGTGCCCGAAGAGGCCGAACAGCGCGATCGCCGCCACCGCCGCCGCCGACGTCCCGATCGCGGTGTGGGCGTCGTCCACGCCGACAAGATACACCAGCAAGGGGGTGGCGAGGACAGATCCGCCGCCGCCGAACGCGCCAAGCAGCGTTCCGACGATCGCCCCGCTCACCAGAGCCGTGATGATGACCTCCCCGGCAGGCATCGGCGTCAGGCGACCCGATGCGCCTGCTGGCGGTTCCAGGGCATCGCCCGCAACAGCGTCGCCATCCCGCACCAGCCAGAAACACCAGCAAAAACAAGCCCCGCACCGATGAAGGCGGAGAGACCATGGAAGAGCGGTGACACCACAGCCCCTAGCCCTGCGCCGAGAACCACGAGCAGTCCTGCCGTGATCTGCACCTGTCTTCCGATCTCGATGGGTTGCGTCCGGTCAAGCGTGGTTGATAGCCCCGCCGCCTTCCATGCGTCGAGCCCGCCCTCCAGAACGAACGCGTCGCCGTCGATGTGCGCGGCGAGTTTGCCGCAGTTCGCTTGGGTGCGCATGCCGGACTTGCAATGGAAGACCGCCGTCTCATGCGATTCGATCGTCAGCCCGCCCGCCTCAAGCGTCGAAAGCGGCACCGAAAGCGCCCCCTCGATATGCTCTCGCGCGAACTCGCTGGCGTCCCGGATGTCGATGACGACGACCGACCCGGACCGCATCCGGCTCGCCAGGGATTTGGGGTCGATCGGGTGAAGATCGCGCTGTGGGGTCATGTCGTCCGTCCTTCCGCTACTGGTCAAGAAAGCTTCGCCAATTCGCGGCCGGCGCGGGTGGAGCATGCGTCGGCCCGGACGCTTCTTGGCGTCACGAGTGATTTATATCTTATATTGCTAATTTAGTAAATACTATTATATGATCCCCACAGACGGCCCGCTCCTCCACCGGGCTGAGCCCTGGTTCCCCGGAGCCTTGACGAAAGGACCATGACATGACGCCCGCTTCCGAAACCGCATCCGCCGCCCCGCAAGCAGAGATCGAGGCGTTCTTCGATCCGTCCACCTCAACGGTAACATACCTGGTGTGGGACGCGGACACGCGCCGCGCGGCGGTGATCGACCCCGTGCTCGACTATGAGCCGAACTCCGGAACGCTGGACACAAAGTCGATCGACATGGTCTTGCGCCGCGCCGTGGAGCTGGACCTCAGCGTCATGTGGGCCCTCGACACGCACGCGCACGCGGACCACCTCTCGGCGTCGGACCATGTGCGCCGAAAGCTCGGGGCCCGCATCGGGATCGGCGCACAGATCACGAAGGTGCAGGCGACCTTCGCCCCGCTCTTCCATGCGTCTGACGTCTCAACCGACGGCGCGGTGTTTGACGCCCTCTTCGACGACGGCGCCGTCATTCCGCTTGGCCGCCTGTCCATCGAGGTGATGCATACGCCGGGACACACCCCCGCCTGCGTCACCTATGTTGTCGGGGATGCGGCCTTCGTCGGCGACACGCTGTTCATGCCGGACTACGGCACGGCCCGCGCCGATTTCCCCGGCGGCGATGCGGCAACGCTCTTCCGGTCCATTCGCCGCATCCTGGAGCTGCCGCCGGCGACGCGAATTTTCGTCGGCCATGACTATCTGCCCGCCACACGCACCAGCATCGCATGGGAAACCACCGTCGCGCGTCAACGCAAGGCCAATGTGCACGTGCATGACGGCGTCTCGGAAGTAGAATTCGTCGCGGCGAGGAAAGCCCGGGACAAGACGCTCGCGGCGCCGCGACTGATCCTTCCATCGCTCCAGGTGAACATCCGGGCGGGCGCGCTGCCGCCTGCCGAGGCTGACGGACAGGTGTACCTGAAAATCCCGGTGAACCGGCTCGCCGCCAAGGCGGCTGGGTGAGCGACAGTCGGCCCGGCCACGCGTCCAGAGGCGTCAGAGTTGCCTTCCGAGCGCGCCAAAACGTAATGCTTGCCGTCGAACATGCGAGCCGAGGATCGATCGATGCCACAAAAAGACATGCGTCTGGTGAACCCACCGAAAGACATGGAGGGGGTGCTGTCTCCCGCCGCCGGCGAATACGCCCTGACGGGCGGTGGAGACCTGTCCTACCGGTGCGGCGGCTGCAAGTCCCGCCTCATCCGTGATGTGGCGCACTCGGACGTTTGCGGCGCGTTCTCAGCGGTCAAATGCCCCAAATGCGGCCGCTTCAACGACCTGCCGCCGGAAGACCACCACCACCACCATCACTGACGGACGCAGCCGGCCAAGGGGCGACGCCCGCTCAAGCCGCCTGTCTGGACCTGCCGGAGCGGTGCTCGCGCTCCGCCCCGGAACGATGGTCGCCATGTTCGACAATGCGATCATGGCAAAGCACCTCGTCCGGGGTCTCCCCCCCGGACGACACCGGGAGACGAAGCCAGTAATGCATCGCCCCGTCGGCGCGGCGCATCTGTCCCGCGATAGGCCGCCGGTCCTCCAGCGCCCGCGCCGGTGCGTCGACCCATGCCCCTGCCTCGCAGACTTCGATGTCGCAGACCCTCCGTCCGCGGGCCTCGCACGCGAACAAGTCGCGGACACCTGATCCTGCAAGGCGAAACCGGAAGCCGCCTGCGTCGCGGCACAGCACGCTGACATGCGACAATTGGCCAATGAATTCCGAGAGCTGCAGATCGCATCGGCGCACGATCCCGCTCGCGCCGGCGCATCTGCGCCACGCCTTGTAGACGAGAAGCTGCTCCTCGAGACCAAGATCCGCCTCGGTCACCATAACCTCAAAACCCCTCGAATTTCTTGAACTCGACGCTGCCGGAACATTCGCGCCTAACCGCCGCCTGACGGATCAAAGCGATCGACGGTGCACCAGTACTCGACCGATCACTCATCGCGGACGAGCGCTATACAAACGCACTCATAACAACACTTCGACGGAGTCTCGGTTATTCGCAGCGGGTATGGCAAGACACAGCGCAGAGAAATGTTCGCGTGACATACAGAATGCTTTGCGCCAGCCGAATCAATTCACGCGGACCGCACCGAATGCGCCGACCTCGGAGGCTCTTACCTCCGCTTCGCCTGGCCCAGGCCCATCTTGACGGCGAGCTCGGACCGGCGCTTGGCGTAATTGGGGGCCACCATGGGATAGTCAGCCGGCAAGCCCCACTTTTCGCGATACTGCTCGGGAGACAGATCATACCGGGTCTTCAGGTGGCGCTTCAACGACTTGAACTTCTTGCCGTCTTCCAGGCAGATCAGATGATCGTCCGTCACCGACTTGCGGATCGGCACAGCCGGTTTCAATTCAGGTTTTTCCTCGACCGCACCGGTTGTGTTGATCTCAGTCAGCACAGAATGAACGCGCTCGATCAACTTCGGAAGGTCTGCAACCGGCACCGGATTGTGCGCCACATAGGCCGAAACAATGTCAGACACCATCTCGACAATATAGGTCGGGTCACTCTGTTTCTGCTGCATCACGCCTGCGTCTCAATAGACATTCTGATAGAGGATCGAAGAAGCGTATTCTTCGCTGATATTTCAATACCTCCGCCACTCTTTAAATAAAATTCTGATCTTGCGCAACACGTAGACTGTGCAAGGCGATTTACCTTACGGCGCCGTAGATAACAGCGAGCGTCGCGCCGAGAATGATCACGGTCCAGATAGCGCCGGCCGAGACCGACGCTCGCCGCGCGATCCAGCCCGACGGCCCGCACTGAGAGACAAGCCAGTCCCGCCACCGGTCGACAGCTTCACTGACGCGCGCCCGACGCGCGCTTGCTCTCTCCCAAAACGAGCCAATTCCTCGCCAGGACGCAGGTCCAAGGTCCCGACAGAGCCAGTCCGCGTCCAGGATCACCCCCGGACGTTCCGGTGGATAGAGATGCATACGCTTCAAGAGAAGGAACGCGAAGATCGCAAAACCGAGCAGCTGAACCTGGTGCAGGACGTGCTTCGCCGAGAACAGGTCGACACCAAGATACTCGAGCGCCGCCTCCCGATAGGGCGCAAGTTCGTACAGCCAGACTGGGGCCACCCCTATACCGATGCAGAAGGCGGACGCCGCCCCCATGGCGAGCAGCATGTTGAACGGGGCCTCTTCAGGTCGCTTTCCGCTGTCGTGACTGAAGAAGCTGAAATACGGAATCTTGATCCCGGAGTGTTCGAGCACGCCGGCGGACGCGAACATCATCCCGAGCCACGCGATATAGACGCCCGGCGCATATTCCACCGACGTCATGATCAGCGATTTCGAAACAAACCCCGAGAACAGAGGAAACGCTGAAATCGACGCCGCCCCGATGAGACAGAAAATCGAGGTGAAGGGCATTGTTCGGTGAAGCCCGCCGAGTTCGCTCGCCTTGGTCGTGCCGGTGCGAAGCAGAACCGCGCCCATGCTCATGAACAGGAGCGACTTGTAGATGATGTGGGTGAACGCGTGCAGCGCGGCTCCGTTCACGCCAAGCTCGCCTCCGACGCCCACCGCAGCCACCATGAACCCGACCTGGTTGTTGAGGCTGTAGGCGAGGACGCGCCTCAGATCATTTTCGACGACGGCGAAGAAAACCGGGAAGACCGTCATGATCGCGCCGACCCAGATCAGCGGCTCGAAACCGGCGAAACAGCGGACGAGGGCATAGACGGCGAGCTTGGTCGTGAACACAGAAAGGGCGACCGAGCCCGTCTCGCTCGCTTCCGGATAGGCGTCCTTGAGCCAGGCGTGCACGATCGGAAACGCGGCCTTGATCCCCAGCCCCGCAAGGAACAACGCCCCGCCCGGCTCTGACGGGTCGAGGATGCCGACCAGCAGCCCATCGCGCATCGGCCCGAGCTGCACGAATTCAATCGTCCCGCGGTCCATCGCGATCACGGCGACGCCGCAAATCAACAGGAGACCCGAGATCATGTGCATGGCGAAATAGCGCAGCGCCGCCCGGTTCGCCGCCGCGGTGCGCCGCGACAACAGAATGGCGGTGGAGGCAAGCGTCGTCAGCTCCATCCACAACACGAAGCTGAGAAGGTCTCCCGAGAACACAGCCGCGAGGCCTGCGCCAGCATAGATCAGCGCTGCACCATCCTCCAGCGGCTCGCGCCGATGGAGAGAGTAAATGCCGATCAGCCCCGTCGCGACCACGAAAGCGAGACCAAACACGAAGGAGAGACTGTCGATCCTGTAGAGCGACAACTGCAGCCCCAGAAGATCGGTCCGCGCGGCGTCTACGCCCCAGCCGGGCCCATAGAGCACCATGAGCAGCGCGAGAACAGGCGCGCCGATAAGCACCACCCCCCGCAACGCCGTGGGCCGGATCAAGGCCGCCATGACGCCCGCGACGAGCAAAACAAAGCCGGGATTGGTCCCGCTCGCCAGCATGCCGAAGAGCTCACTCATCGGCTCCTCCCTTCGCGGCGGCGTCCGCCTTATCATGTTGCGGGGGGTCGTAGTGCGTCTCTGGCCGCCGAAGCGCGGCGCCGAGCGGCCATCCGGCAAGCACAGCAAGCGCAAACGCGAGCCCGCCAAAGATGCCGTAGAACCCGATGAGGCGCTTTGAGGGCTCTCCGCTCTGCAGCGAAAGTACCCATTCAGCGACAACTGCTCCGAGCGACACGACGCCCACGCCCACGATGAAGAGCCGCAGGAACGTCTCTGTGCGCATCCAGGAGAACAGCATCACCGATAGAGGGTGTTCCGGGCGCGCCCGCTCCTCTTCTCGCCAGTTTTCGCCGTCTTCCGCAGCGCCCTGCGGGTCGCGCGGGTCGTTTCCGGGCCCTGTCGTCATAGCGACCCCCATAGCGCCTGAAGGCGTTCAGCCGCGGGGCCGGCCAGGAAAAACAATGCGATCGCGCCGATCGCCGTCACAGCCAGGGGCGCAACCGCCAGTCCCGGCGCGCCGCCCGCCCGCTTGAACGGGGCGGGCGGCCCGGCTCCTTCCGCCGGGAACATCGCGATCAAGAGCACCGGCCCGAGATAGAACACCGCCAGAACCGAAGACGCCACCATCGCCCAGGCGAGCTGTGGCGCGCCCGCGTCGAAGGCCGAACCGATGAGCATGAACTTTGACCACAACCCGCCCGTAGGCGGCATTCCCATGATGGACAGCGTTCCGACCAGGAAGGCGATGAACACCACTGGCATGCGCCGGCCGAGCCCGCGCATGTCTTCGATCCGGGTGAGACCCGTGGCGACATAGATGGCCCCAGCGCACATAAAGAGCGTGATCTTGCCGAAGCCATGGGTCAGCATGTGCAGCGCGGCTCCGGTGACCGCACGCTCCACCGCGATGAGGGCGCCACCAATGATGTAGGCGAGTTGAGCGATGGTCGACCAGGCGAGCCTCGCCTTGATTTCAGGCTTTGTGATCGCGACGAGCGACGCCCAGACAATGACGCCCGACGCCAACCACACCAGCCAGTCGGTCGCCGGGGCCGACGCCATCACCTCCGATCCGAAGATGTAGGTCGTGGCCTTGAGGATCGTGAACACACCTGTCTTGACCACGGCGACTGCGTGCAGCATCGCCGAAACCGGAGTTGGCGCGACCATCGCCGAGGGCAGCCACCCATGCAGCGGAAACATCGCCCCCTTGGCGGCTCCAAAGACGACCAGCAGGATGAGGATGCTCGCGACGGTCGGCGACACCGTCCCGGCAAGCAGGCCGCCGTCGACGAAATCCGTCGAACCAGCGAAGTAGGCAATGGCTGCGAGCCCCGGCAACAACAGCGTGACCGACGCCCCGAGCAGGATGCCGACATAGATGCGGCCCGCCTTTCTGGAGGCTTCATCACCCTTGTGGGCGACCAGTGGGTAGGTCGACAGCGAAAGAACTTCGTAGAACACGAAGAGCGTGAACAGGTTCGCGGCCATTGCGACGCCCATGACGGCGACCATGGCGATTGAGAGGCACGCATAGAACCGGGTCTGGTTCTGCTCCTGCGCGCCGCGCATGTATCCGATCGCGTAGAGGGACGTGAGCGCCCACAAGCCGCTCGCCATCGCGGCGAAGAGCGCTCCGAGCGGCTCGAGCCTGAAGGCGATGGCAAAGCCCGGCGCGGGCTCGCCCACCATCAGTTCGGGCGGGACGCCGGCCGAAGTCTGCGAAAAGAGACCCCATCCAACGAAAGCCAGAACGATCGCGCACACCACGATCACCGTGTCCCGAACGTCGGGAGCGCGATGGAAGACATAAGCCAGCACCGCCGAAAGCGTCGGGGCTCCGAGCGCGAGCAGGATCAGGATCTCACCTTGCGTCATGGCGCACCCGCCGGCGACAGCGTCGTCGCCCCCATGACCGCGCCCGCCGCGCTCTCAGCCAGCCCGAGGGGAATCGTTGCGTCGATTCCAAACCAGATGTTTGCGATCGCGAGCAGCCATAGCGGAAGGAGGATCGACACCGGGGCCTCCCGGACGGCGGAGCCGCCCTCAGGCTCTGACCGGAAGAACACCACTTCGAAGATTCGCCCGACATAGAAGACGCCGATCAGGGACGAGAGGCCGATCACCGCCGCCGCCCACCCCCAGTCCGCCGCAACCAACGACTGGATCAGGCGAAGCTTGGACAGGAACCCAGCTGTCAGCGGTGCTCCGAGCAGGGAGAGCGCGGCGATCCCGAACGCTGTCATCGTCCAGGGGGCGGACTTGGCCGCGCCCGCGAAATCGCTCAGGCGCTGCGACTTCAGATGAATCGCCGCTCCGCCAATCGCCATGAACAGCGCCGCCTTCATCACTCCGTGGTTGAACAGATGAAACAGCGCGGCAGAGACCCCGGCGCTGGTTGCGGTCGCGATCGCAAGCGTCATGTAGCCAACCTGAGCGACCGAGGAATAGGCCAGGATCCGGCGAATCTCGGGGTCCACCGCCGCCTGCATCGAGCAGATCAGTATGCCCGCCACCGACAGCGGCGCGAGAACAAAGGCCATGAACGCGGTCTCGACCTGCCAATCAAAAGCGAACACGGTCGAGAGGTAGCGGATGATCAGGTAGACGGACGCCTTCGTCGCGGTCGCCGACAGAAACACGACGATCATCGACGGCGCATGCGAGTACGCCGCCGGCAGCCATTGGTGCAGCGGAAACACCGCCGCCTTGAGCGCAAGCCCGATGAGAATGAAAGCAAGCCCGACCTCGATCGACCGATCCGAGGTCAGGGTCGGGATGCGCGCGGCGATGTCGGCCATGTTGAGGGTGCCGGTCGCCGCATAGAGGAAGCCGACGCCGATCAGATAGAAGGTCGCTCCGATCGTCCCCATGATCAGATAATTGAACGCCGCAGGGTAGGCCCGACGGTCGCGCGCGCCGCCCATGGCGATCATCGCATAGACGCCGATCGAGGAAATCTCCAGAAAAACAAAGGCGTTGAAGGCGTCGCCCGTCAGCACTAGCCCGAGCAGTCCTGCAAGGCACGTCAGGAATCCACCCTGCATGAGCGGATGTTTGGACGACATGATCTCCGTTTCGAGGCTCTCACCGGAGAAGACCGCGGTCAGAACCGCCATGCCGGAGATCAGCAGCGCGAACATCGCCGAGAGCGCGTCCACCCGGAACTCGATGCCGAGCGGCGCCGGGAAACCGCCCATCGCGTAGCTGATCACGCCCTGGCGCGCGACTTCCGAGGCAAGGACAACGGCCATCCAGAACGCGAACGCGCTCGCACCGACGCAGAGAAACCACGCCCACCTGCGCCCGGGAGCCAGAACGGCCGCGCAGGCCGCGATCAAGGGGCCCACGACAACGAGCGCCGGCGCCTGCTCCGCGAAACGCTGCGGCGCAATGTTAAGAAATTCAAGCCCGATCAAGCGTTTGGCCTCCCGCGAGGCCCGGGGGGTTCGGGTTCAGACGCAGCGGCGTCGGCGCGACGCACGGCGTCTAGCTCGGTGTCCCCATAGGCCTCACGAACGCGCACGGCGATCGCCAGCCCGACGGAAAGGGTCGCAACCCCGACGACAATCGCCGTAAGGATGAGAACGTGGGGCAGCGGATTGCCGTAAACCACACCGTCAACGCCGAAATGCTCGACATAGGCGGGGTCAAGACGGGCCGCGCGCGCCTGCCCCACCGCGCTTTCTGCGTCGATAATAATCGGCGCGGTCCCGCCGCCGACTTTCGACAAGGCAATGTAGAACAGCCCTGCCGTTGTCTGGAACAAGCTGAGGCCGATCATCTTGCGGATCAGGTTCCCCGTGGTCAGCAGGACAAACAGGCTCGCCATCATCATCGCAACGATGATCGCATAGACATAGCCGGTTGCGAGCGCATCGATCATGAGCCGCCACCGCTTTCCGGGCCGCGGCTTGCGCCGCGTGATGCGATGTCGGGGGCCCTGCCTGCAAAGCCATAGAATATGGCCGTTATTCCGCTCGCGACGGTCGCCGTGACGCCGATTTCGATGGCGATGATGCCGTAGTGCTGGCCGGCATGCCCGTCCGGTCCGGACAAGGCCTGTTCAAGCGGCGGCGGAAACAGGAAGTCGTAGTCCAGAAACGCGCCGCCGTTCAGCATGTTTATGACCCCGACCCCGGCGTAGATCAGCACCCCCGCCGAAGCGCCGGCCCGCATCGCCGCCGCCGGGAAGGCCCGCATCGTTTCCGACAATCCGAAGACAAGCGCGTGAACAATCAATGCGATCGCGAGGATCACGCCGGCCTGGAAGCCGCCGCCCGCCCCCACCTCGCCATGGAACAACACGTACAGCCCGAACAAAAACATGAGCGGAATCATGATCTTCGTGGCCACACGCAGGACGACGTGATGATCGATCTCCTCAACCAGGTCCGGGTTCAGCGCTTCATGTCGGCGCGCTGGATCGCCCAGCGCGCGTTCTCCGAAACCGAGCAGAAGCATCACCCCAACCGCCGCGGCGAAGACCACGGTCGTCTCGCCCAGCGTGTCAAAACCGCGATAGCTCGCCAGCACGGCCGACACGACGTTCGGAATGCCGACTTCCTTGTAGGTGCGCTCCAGATAGTCCCGCCCGACCGACGCGTTGGCCGGCGAGGCGGGGTCGCCAAACCCGGGAATCGAGCCGACCGCGTAGAGAATCGCGACGCCGGCGAGAATCACCGCGATCGCCGGAAACACCATGCGCGACGGCGACACAGGCTCGGCGCTCTCTCGGGTGAGCAGGATCGAGCCGAGCAGGATCAGTGTCGACACGCCGCCGCCGACGACCGCCTCGGTGAAGGCGACATCGGGCGCGTCCATCGCGATGTACCAGAGCGCGGCGACTAGGGTGAACAATCCCGTGAGCGCAACGGAGGTGAGCAGCTTCCGCGACACGACGATCGCGCAAAGGATCGCCGCGAGCATGACCAGAAGCGCCGCGCCGAAGAGCAGGCTGGGGTCGGCAAGGAGTGGTGCGGTCCATTCCATCGGTCAGCCCTCGTCGGACGCAGACGGCTGGCGCAGGTCGCCGCGACCGAGCGGTTTCACGTGCGAGGTGAAGGCCGCATTGGCCAGCGCGTGCGACGCGGTTGGGCCAGTGATGAGGATCAAACCCCATATAATCAACAACTTAACTGTCACGAAGAACCCGCCGCCCAGCAGCACCAGCCCCACGATGATGAGCCCTGCGCCGAGCGTGTCGGTGACGCTCGCGGCGTGAATGCGCGTGTAGAAATCTGGAAATCGCAAAACCCCGACCGACCCGATGATGGTGACGATCGCGCCGGCGAGGACGAGGCCCTGCCCGACAAAGGCGGCGATGGAGGCGGCCTGCTCAAGCATCCGGGCGCTCCCCGGAGGCGTCAGCGACCGCGCGGCGCCGGGTCGAGAGCGAGACTTCAAGCGTTCTGTACCGGAAGAACTTCAGAATTCCGATCGTCGTGACGAAGTTGATCAAAGCATAGACGATCGCGATATCAAGAAAATCCGGACGTCCGTTTGCAAATCCCATCACACCGATGAGCAGCACCGTCTTCGAGCCAAACGAATTGACCGAGAGCAGGCGATCATAGGTGGTGGGCCCGGCGAACGCCCGCACGAGCATCAGCGACATCGAGACGAAGATGGCAAGGGCGGCGGCGACCAGCATGGCGTCAACCCCTCTCATCGCCTGCGACGACCGAGCGTCGCGAAAATTCCGTAAAAGAATCAGAGGTCAGACCGTCGCCCTGCAGGGCATGGATCATCAGCTTGCCGTCAGCGATGTCGAGCGTCACGGTGCCCGGCGTCAGGGTGATCGAGTTTGCGAGCAGGGTGCGGCCAAGATCGCTCCTGGCCTGGCAACGGGTCACGGTCACCCCCGGAGACAAGGCCCCGACGGGCCGGAAGATCGCCCGGATCACTGCAATATTCGCCTTGATCATCTCAATGAACAACCAGCCCATGAATGAGAATAAAAGGATCCCGCGATGGTAGGGCGAGGAGTCGCGATCTATGATTTCAAGTCTCGCCGTCGCCCACAGGGCGGCAAGCACCGACATTCCCGCGAGCACATAGAATAATGGCTTCGTCTGGCCCGACAGGACGAACCATCCCGCCGTGAGCGCAACAACAAGGCCGATGAAATACTTCATTCACCCGTCCAACAGTCAAAAGGGAGATTGCAGCCGCGACACAACCGGATCAGGACCGGCGACGCCCGGGACCCCGCCCAGGGTTTTGGTTAGCCCGCCGCGAACGAAAATTCCAGCAAAACCGGTCCGGCCGGACGTTCGAAATCGCGTTTCAGGCATGTTTCACTCATGTTTGAAGCGTGTTTGAGTGGCGTTGGCGGTTTTTGCCCGCGGCCGCGCGGCGCGAACCGTTTTTGGACCGGGATCAGGGAGGGCGAACATGACGGGACCGAACGGGTTGCTGAAGGTCCGTGCACCCAACGCACGGAAATCACACGCATTTATGGTGGCCACGCTCGCCGCGAGCCTCGCGCTTGCATCCTGCGCCGGCGTCTCCGGGGCTCCGCAACCGACCGGCGACGGGGCGATCGCCGCGTCCGCTCCCGATAGGGGGATAACCGGTCCGCAGGAGGGCCCGTCGCTTGCGGCCGACGCTCGCACCAATCCGGGGGCGCCGGACACACCTGTTCTCCTCCATGCCGGCCGCCTGCTCGCAGACCCCGCCACCGGGCGGGTCACCACCGAGCGCACGCTTGTGATCGAGCGCGGGCGCATCTCGCGGATCGACGCAGGCTACACCACGATCCCGGGGGCGCGGGTCGTCGACCTCAGAGAGTCCTTCGTGATGCCAGGCTTGATCGACAGCCATGTTCATCTGACGAGCGAGCAAGGCCCGCAGAGCCGCATCAATTCGTTCCTGAAGACATCGGCGGACCTTGCGATGGACGGCGCCGGCTATGCGCGGCTGACCCTCGAGGCCGGCTTCACGACCGTCGCAGACCTCGGCGGCGAGGCGCAGGCCGTGCTGGCCCTGCGCGACGGCATCGCGGCCGGCAAGGTTCCCGGACCGCGCATCATCGCCTCGGCGGGCGGCGTCTCGGTGCATGGCGGCCACGGCGACGCGAACGGCATGCCCCGCGCCCTGGCCGAGCGGCTGCGCGGGCCGGGCGTCTGCTCGGGCGCCGACGATTGCCGGCGCGCCGTGCGCGAGCGCGTCCGTGACGGCGCCGACATCATCAAGATCACGGCGACGGGCGGGGTTCTGTCACAGACCGCCGCGGGCCTCGGCCAGCAATTCTCGAATGAGGAGCTGAAGGCGATCGTTGAGGCCGCGCACAGCATGGGGCGAAAGGTGACCGCCCACGCGCACGGCGTCGACGGGGTGAACAGCTTCCTCGCGGCGGGCGGCGATTCGATCGAGCACGGCACCTATTCGGACGCGACATCGGTGAAGCTCTACAAACAGAACGGCGCGTACCTCGTCCCAACCCTTCTGGCGGGCGACTTCGTGGCGCGCGAGGCGGAGCGGCCGGGCACCTTCCTGTCGCCCGCGCAGGCGGCCAAGGCGCGGATCGCGGGGCCGCTGATGCTCGGCATGGTGACGCGGATGCATGCGGCGGGCGTGAAGATCGCCTTCGGCACCGACACCGGCGTCTCCGCCCACGGCGACAACGCCGAGGAGTTCGCCCTGCTGGTGAAGGCGGGACTGACCCCGATCGAGGCGATCCGCAGCGCGACCGTGAACGCCGCCGACCATCTCGGAATCGCGGGCGATGTTGGCTCGCTTGCGCCCGGCAAGGTCGCGGACGTGATCGCGGTGAAGGGCGATCCGCTGACGGATGTGACCGCGCTTGAGGATGTGAGCTTCGTGATGGCCCGCGGGGCGGTCCACCTCGTTCAGTAGGGCGACGACCCACGATGAGGAGAGCCCCATGACCAGCGCGTGCTGCTGCGGCGCTGTGAGCGTCACCATCGCCGCGAAACCGGACTTCATTCATGATTGCAATTGCAGCCTCTGCCGCAAGTCAGGCGGCGCGTGGGGGTATTTTCCGTCCGCTTCGGTCCGAACCCGCGGCGTGACGCGGTCCTTCGCGCGCGCCGACCGGACGACGCCCGGGGTCGAGGTCCACTCGTGCGTGGTCTGTTCGGCAACGACGCACTGGACGCTGACCGCCCGGTTCAAGGCCTTGAACCCGACCGCCGATCAGGTGGGCGTGAACATGCGCCTGTTCGATCCGGATGAACTTGCGGGCGTCGAGGTGAGGTTTCCTGACGGCAAGGCGTGGAGCGGGACGGGCCCATACGGCTATCGCAGGCCGGCGCTGACGATCGGGCCGGCCAGCCGATGGTGAGCTGTGATCAGAACCGCTCCAGCAGGCGCCTCAGATATTCGAGTTCCTCGGCCGAGAGCTGCCGGTTGGCGGCGCGGCGGCGGATCTCGTTCAGGATGTCGCGGGCGCGCTGGCGTTCCATCTCGTCCGGAATGTCGATGTTCTCGCCGTAGCCGGAATCACCTGAATTCATCTGCCGGCCGAGCGGATCGCGTTCGCCGCCCGCCTGTTCGGCGTTCGGGTCTTCCGAATCGGCCTGGCGGGCGAGCTCGGCCGACCGGGCCGCGAGTGCGTCCATCGCTTCCTGCTGAGCGCGGCGGGCCTCGTCGAACTCTCCTCGGCGCAGCGCCTCCTCGGCGCGCCGCTGGGCGTCGATCGCCTGGCCGAGGCGGCGCCTCGCGTCGGGGCTTTCCTCGCCGCCGACGGTTCCGTTGGGTTCCGCGCCGGGCGGCCCGCCCTCCGCGCGCTGATCACCCTGTTCGCCGGGCTGGCCTTCCTGGCCCTGCTGACCCTGTTGGCCGCGCTGACGTTCGAGCTGCTCGCGCAGGCGGCGCTGCTGGTCGGCGAGTTCCTGCCCGCGCTGCTGGCCCTGTTGCCCGCTCTCGCCCTCGCGACCGGCCTGCTCGGTCTGGTCGGCGAGATCGCGCTGATCGCCGAGCGCCTGATTGGTCTCGCGCAACGCACGATTGAGGGCGCGGCTCATCGGGCCGTCCTGCTGCTGACCCTGGCCGCCCGGCTGGATGTTGAGCTGCATGTTGCCCGCCAACTGGTCGAGCATGCGGTCCATCTCCGCGAGCAACTGGCGCGCCTGTTCGGTCGCGCCGGTCTCGGCGAGGTCCTGCAGCGTGTCGAGCATGCGCTGGAGCGCGTCGTCGCCGAGCGGCTGGCGGTCGCCGCCGGCCCGCTGGTCGCCCTGTGTGATGCGCCCGTCGCGGATCGCCGCGGCCATTTCGGCGGCGAGATAATTCTCCACCGCATCGCGGAAGGCCTGCATCAGGCGCTGGAGTTCTTCCTCGCTCGCCCCGTTGCGCAGCGCGTTCTCGAGCGCCCGGCGGGCGGCCTCCAGCGCGGCGCGGGCGTCGGCGAGGCTGCCGAACTCGGCCCGCAGCGCCGTCGCCCAGAGGATGTCGTCGGTTTCGTCCGCCTGCGGCTTCTCGATCGCCGCGCCAAGCATCGAGCGCGCCTGCCGGAGGCCGAGGAACACCGCGGGGTCCACGAAATAAGTCTCCGGCCGGTAGGTAACCGCATCCAGCAACTGCGCCGCGAGCTTCACGCCCGGCGGCGCCTGTTCCAGGCGGGACACCTCGACATCGGCGACCGCATCCTGTCCATCGGCGGCGTAGCCGTCGCCCTCGGCGGGGGGCGCGTAGGGCCGATACTCGCGCAGCACGGTGACGCGGATTTCCTGCGCCGACTGGGCGAGCGGCTGGAAGAACAGCTTCTCCGGCAGATCGTAGGGCACTTCGAGGCTGCGGCCGACCCGCCCGGCGACATCGTAGGCGCGCAGATGAACCATAACCTTGAGCCCGGCCCACGGATGGCGGGTTAGGTCCTGATTGAACTTGCCCTCCTCCTCCTGCGGTTCGACGCCGATGAGGTCCACCGGCGCGGTGCGGCGCAGGTTGGCGGCCTCCGCCTCGTCCGGTTCGGCGAGCCTCGCGACGAGCTCCACGCGGGCGACCCCGTAATCGTCCGCCGCCTTCCAGTCGAATTCGGTGTTGTCGCCCTCGCCAAGCTTGGGCGCGGAGACAAAAGCGATGGTCGGGGCGGCGTCCGGTTTCATCGCGAACGGGAAGCGCGCCCGCTCGCCCCACCAGTTGACGGTGATGGTCATCGACTGGCCGAGCGGCACCTTGGCTTCGTAGGCGCCGTCGACGCCCTTTTTCAGTTTGCGGGCGGCGGAGCGGCCGTCATCGGGCTTCAGGCGGATGGTCGGGCGGCCGTTGGCGATGACGCGCAGCGTCACGACCGAGCCCTCCGGCGCGGTCATCAGTTCGTTTTCGGTGAGCACGACCGGCGCGTCGCCGGTGTAGATCGGCGGCGTGACCCAAGCCTCGACGGTGAGCGCCTCGGCCCCGAACAGCGCGCCGAAGTCGGGCGCGAGGCCCGCCTGCAGCCGACTGAGCGCGCTCGGGCCGGCGACGATCAGCGCGATCGCGGCGATCGCCGGGGCGATGAAGCGCAGATAGAACGGGTCGGCCTTGCGCCAGCGCGCCGCGACATTGATGCGGCCCGTCTCGATGGCGGCCCGGGCGAGACGCTCGCGATGGGCCTCCCACAGCCGATAGCCGTCGCGTTCGGCCGACACCGGGCGGTCGGTCCAGGTGTTGAACGGACGGCCCTCGACGGATTCATCGATGAGGTCGCGCGCCTCGCCCTCCGCGGGCGGACGCCAGCGGCGGGAGGAGACCCAGAGCAGCCCGGCGACGCCGGCGTAGAAGACCAGCCCGGCGACCGCGGCGACGAAGGCGGGAGCGAACCCCAGAAGCCCAAACAGCCAGAGCGCGACGAAGCCGATGATCCAGAGCAGCGGCGGCCCCCACGCCCGGACGATGGCGGGACCGAGCAGCGCGCGGCGTGCGGCCGCTATCCTCGCCTCCAGCTTCCGAAAGAGCGTCTGGTCAGCCAAGTTCGATCCAATCCGGCGCGCTCTCGAGCGCGATCATCTCGTCAAAGGTTGGCCTTCGCCGAACCACAGCGCAAGCATCGCCGCGAACGAGCACTTCGGCAACGGTCGGACGCGCATTGTATTGCGACGCCAGCGACGCACCATAGGCGCCGGCGGACATGAAGGCGACGAGGTCGCCCTCCTTAAGCGGCGGCATGGGGCGGTTCTTGGCGAAACGGTCGGTCGATTCACAGATCGGCCCGACGACGTCCACTGCCTTGAGTACAGCGCCTTTCTCAGGGGCCCTGACCGGCAGGATCTCGTGATAGGCCCCGTAGAGCGCGGGGCGGATCAGATCATTCATGCCGGCGTCGACGACCACGAAGGTGCGCCCGTCGCGCTCCTTCACGTACTCCACACGGGAGATCAACACTCCGGCATTGCCCATGATCATCCGGCCCGGCTCAAGGATCAGCTCGACATCGAGATCGCCGAGCACCTCGCGGGCCATGCGGGCGTAGGCGGCGGGGCTGTCCGGTTCATCGTCCGGCGCGTAGGGGATGGCGAGGCCGCCGCCGAAGTCGACGCGGGTGATCGAAAAGCCCTTGGCGTTGAGTGACCGGGCGAGGGAGACGACCTTGGTGAACGCCTCGCGCATCGGCGCGATGCGGGTGATCTGGCTGCCGATATGAACGGCGACGCCGCACGGATCGAGCCCGGGAAGCCGGCCGGCGAGGGCATAAAGGTCCTCCGCCTCGTGCCAGGCGACGCCGAATTTGTGTTCCGCAGACCCGGTCGAGATGTGGGCGTGGCCACCGGCCTCGATGTGCGGGTTGACCCGCAGGGCCACAGGCGCCCTCACCCCCATCGCCTGGGCGGCCTGCGACAGGCGCTCAAGCTCGGGCCGGGACTCGACGTTGAACTGCTTGATGCGATGCTTCAGGGCGAGGTCGATCTCCGCCCGCGTCTTGCCGACGCCGGAGAAGACGATCCGCCCGCCCGGGACGCCGGCCGCGATCGCCCGCTCAAGCTCGCCGCCCGAGACGACGTCCGCCCCCGCCCCGAGCGCGGCGAGGGTCGCGATCACGCCGAGATTGCCGTTCGCCTTCACCGCATAGGCGATGAGCAGGGGGACGCCTTCAAACGCGTCGGCGAGCACCGCGTAGTGGCGGCGGATGGTGGCGTCGGAATAGACATAGGCCGGCGTGCCGAGTTCGCGGGCGATGCCGTCGAGCGGCGCGTTCTCGCAGAACAGGGTGCCGTTGCGGTAGGCGAAATGGTGCATGGAGGTCGACTACCGGTTGGGGGGCGCGGGCGCCGGGGTGGAGGCCCCGGTTTCTGCGCCGGTGTCTGCTGGGGCCTTTTCGGCTTCCGCCGCGGCCGCCGCCTCGGCGCGACGTTGTTCCTCGGCCTTGATGACGCGCGGATCGGTCGGTCCGTCGAGCGGGGGATCTCCCCAGATCGGCATCGGCCGTTCAAGATCGCCGCGCAGGCCGCATGCGCCAAGCCCGGACGCGGCTGAGAGGACGAGCAAGAGCCCGGCGATGCGCACCACCCGTTCATTCATGGCGAAACCTCAATACCGGACCGTCCCGGCCTTCCCGAACTCAGCCCATCGCGTGCACCGAATGCCGCCGCGATGCAATGGCTCGCCCTGCTGACGAAACGCCCTGTCACGCATCGCCAGTCGCGGCGGCGAGCCGCGAGCGCCAGCGCGCGACCTGTTCGCGGACGCGAACGGGGGCGGTTCCACCATAGCTCGTCCGGCTCGCGACGGAGGCGTCGACGGTGAGCACGCCAAAGACGGCCCCGGTGATCCGCGCATCGATCGTCTGGAGCGTGTCGAGCGGGAGATCCCAGAGCGCGCAGCCGCAGTCCTCGGCGGCCTTCACGGCGCGGCCGGTGATGTGATGCGCTTCGCGGAAGGGCACGTTCGCCTCGCGCACCAGCCAGTCGGCGAGATCGGTCGCGGTGGAGAAACCGTGCGCGGCGGCGGCGCGCATGCGCGCAAGATCCGGCTCCGCCGTCGCCATCATGCCCGTCATCGCCTGAAGCGACAGGTCGAGCGCATCGAACGCCTCGAACACCTGGCTCTTGTCCTCCTGCATGTCCTTTGAATAGGCGAGCGGCAGGCCCTTCATGACGGTGAGCAGCCCGACGAGCGCGCCGGTCGCGCGGCCGGTCTTCGCCCGGACGAGCTCCGCCGCGTCGGGGTTGCGCTTCTGCGGCATGATCGAGGAGCCGGTCGACCAGGCGTCCGACAGGCGCACGAAGCCGAACTGCGCCGACGACCAGATGACGATCTCTTCGGCGAGGCGCGACAGGTGCTGCGAGCAAATGGCGATCGCGGCGAGCGCTTCGAGGGCGAAGTCCCGGGCGGAGACCGCATCCAGGGAATTGGCCATGGGCGCGGCGAAGCCGAGCGCGCGGGCGGTCTGGTCCCGGTCGATCGGAAAGCCGGTGCCGGCGAGCGCGGCGGCGCCGAGCGGGCACTCGTCCATGCGGGCGGCGGCGTCGGCGAAGCGACCGCGGTCGCGATCGAGCATTTCGGCGTAGGCGAGCAGATGATGGCCGAAGGTCACCGGCTGGGCGGTCTGCAGGTGGGTGAAGCCCGGCGTCACGGCGTCGGCCCAGCGGTCGGCGCCCTCGACGAGGACGCCGATGAGGGCGGTGATCTGCTGTTCACGGGCGGCGCAGGCGCGTTTCACCCAGAGGCGGAAATCGGTCGCGACCTGGTCGTTGCGCGAGCGCGCGGTATGGAGCCGCCCGGCCGGCTCGCCGATGATGTCCTTCAGGCGCGATTCGACATTCATGTGGATGTCCTCAAGCGCTCTTGAGAACACGAACCGGCCGGTGCGGATCTCGTCCAGCACCTGGTTGAGGCCGGAGGCGATCGCGGCGGCGTCCGCCTCGGTCAGCACGCCGACGGCGGCGAGCATCTGGGCGTGCGCGAGCGACCCGGCGATATCCTCCTCGGCGAGGCGGCGGTCGACGTCGATCGAGGCGTTGATCGCCTGCATCACGTCGTCGGGCTCGGCGGTGAACCGACCGCCCCACATCTGTTGACCTTTCGGACGTTTGGTCATTGTTAAAGCCGTCGTTCCCGTGTGCAGCGATTGTGAACCGAATGGAGCCCGCCATGCAGCCTTCCCGCCCCGCCCTCGCCCTTGCCGTTGCAGCAGGTGTTGCAGGGTCGAAACGCGCGGCCGGCGCACTGGTCGCGGTTGTGGCACTCTTCGCCGCGGCATGCCAGCCGGCGACGTCGGGCGCATCGCTCGAAAGCTTCAAGAAGGGCGAGTTCGCCGACCTTGATTTCTCGCAGGACCTCGCGGCGCCCGCCTCCCCATTCATCGACGCGAGCGGGGCCGAACACACTTTCGCGAACTACAAGGGCAAGACGGTGGTGTTCAACATCTGGGCGGAGTGGTGCGCGCCATGCGTCGACGAGATGCCGACGCTCGCAAAGCTTCAGAAGGCTTTCCCCGACGGCGACGTGGTGGTGGTGCCCGTCGCGTTCGGCGACGAGGACGCGCGCGACTCGGCCCGCGACACGCTGAAATCGCTGGTCGGCGACGACCTGCCCTTCTTCTACGACTCGACCTTCAACGTGACCTATGACGCCAAGACCGGCAGCTTCCCCTCGACGATCATCTATGACGCGGAGGGTCAGGAAGTGGCCCGCCTGCTCTTCCCCGCGGACTGGTCATCGCCGCAGGCGGTCAATCTGGTGACGCGCATCCGCGACGGGGCGAAGAGCTGATCGGCCAAAGCGCCGGGCCGGAAAGCGAGCGGGCCGGACTTGTCGCCCCGCCGACGGAACGGCATGATCCAACGCGTTGGACGGGCAGGAACGGTCCGAAGACAACAGAAACGACGGAGAGGAATTCCATGCGTGCACTCTTGAGCGGGGCGGCGCTCTGCGCACTCGCGGCGATGACAGGCTTCGCGGCCCACGCGCAGGCGCCGGCGGACGGCGGCCGGGTCGAGGCGGGCTATGTGACGCCGCGCACGAGCTTCGGCCATCCGGATCTTCAGGGCGTTTGGAGCAATTCGTCGAACACCGGCCTCACCCGGCCGTCGCAGTTCAAGTCGCTGATCATGACGCCGGACGAGGCCCGCGAGGCGCAGGCCCGCAACCCGTCCAACATCCGCCAGAAGACCGACGACAATCAGAGCCTTGCGGACGGTTTGCTGGACGGCAAGGACCTCGCCGCCGGGCGCGGCTACAACGCCTTCTGGATCGACCCCGGCACCAGCTATGCGCTGGTCAAGGGAACCTACCGCACCTCATGGATCGTCGAGCCGGACAACGGCCAGATTCCCTTCACCGCCGAAGCGCGCAAGCTGATGGCGGCGGAGCGCGCGGCCCGCGGAACAGGGTATGATAATCCGGAGGAGCGTTCGCTCGGCGAGCGCTGCATCATCGGCTTCGGCGGAACCGGCGGTCCGCCGATGATGAATGTGCTCTACAACAACCACTACCAGATCTCGCAGTCGCCGGACCACGTGGTGATCACCGTCGAAATGAACCACGACGCCCGGATCATCCCCCTGCGCGGCAAGCACCGGCCGGACGTGCTCGCCCCCTATCTCGGCGACAGCGTCGGCTACTGGGACGGCGACACGCTGGTGGTCGAGACCATCAACATGAACCCGCTGCAGGCGATCGGTAACACCCGCGCGCCGCTGACCGCGAAGGGCAAGATCACCGAACGGTTCACCCGCTACAATGACCGCCAGATCCTCTATGAATTCACGGTCGAGGATCCGGTGATGTATTCCCAGCCCTGGCGCGGCGAGATGAGCCTCAACGCGCTCGGCGAGCCGATCTACGAGTATGCCTGCCATGAGGGGAATTACGGCCTCGAGGGCATTCTCGCGGGCGGCCGCAACGACGACAAGAAGGGCGTCTCGCGGGAGAGGGCGCTCGGCGAAGAGGGCTGAGGGCCAGACCGACGGAGCGAACGGGGCCGACGGGGCCGCGTCAGCCGCTTGCGCGGGCGGCGTCGTCTGTTCCCATCACGTCCGGCACATAGGCGCTGCTGAACGACCAGTTCCAGTAGCGCAGCACGGTCTGCGCCTTCGCCACAGCGATCGAATCGTAGATTTCGCGCACCGTGTCATAGCGGGCGAGCGCGGCCGGATCGTCCCCGTGCAGCGCGATCCAGAGGTCCTGGAGGAAGGGGCGTTTGAGCCCCGTCGCCTTGCACATCACCGCGACGCCCTCGCCGCCGGGATCGGCGAAGATGCGCGCGCCGGTCTGCGGGCGGACGCCGCACATGTGGGAGATTTCCCCGGCGAGCGCGGGATCGATCCCTCGTGACCGCGCGAATTTCACTGCGTCCTCGAGCGAGCCGAACGCCGAGCGCTCGGCGGCGGCGCGGCTCCGCTGGCGGCGCTCGATCACCTGGAGCGCCTTGCGCAGGAGCGGATCGGACACAGCTTCCTCACCGGCGATGCGGAAAATGTCCGAACAGGCGTCGATGAGCAGCATGCGCTCGGCCGAGAAACGCAGAAGGATCGTGCGGCGCTCGCGCTCCGCCGCCCACCAGAACATCGCAAGCGCATGAGCCGGCCGCAGCTCCTCCCGCTCGATCAGCAGCGGCACGAGATCGCGCTCCACCCGCGACATGTTGACGACCAGATCGACGCAGCGGTCCGACAGCCGTGCGAACGGGTTCGCCAGAAGCTGGCGGATCGCCTCCACGTCCTCGCTCTCGGCAATCGCGGTCGCGACGGCGGGCCCCGCCTCGCGGCGACTGGCGACCAGCTTGCGGTGAAAGGACTGTCCGTGCTGGACGATGTGGGCGAAATCGGATTCGTCGAACGCCTTGTTTTCACCGAGCAGCGCCTGCGACACCTGCGGCACGTCGAGCGCCAGATAGCGAAGCAGCCGCTTCGGCGCCTGCGACATCTCCTTCATGCGCCGGGCGCACAGCTCCCGTGTCGCGATGTCGGCGTCGACCAGCATTTCCAGCAGAAGATCGCCCGCGATCGCACGGTCCTGGAGACCCGCCCGCGAGGCCGGCAGCGCAACGACATCCATGATCCGCTTCACCAGCGCGCGGCGCACCGCGCCGCCGGCGGCGTCCGCTTCGGCGGGCAAGCCCACGGCCTCCGCGGAGCGGGGCATCACCACATGGTCCGACATGATGGTTCCAGAGCGACCGAATCCAGCGCGCAGAATCGGCGCTGTCAGTTAACCGGTCGTCAAGCACGCGGCGCTTTCGCGCGCCCTAGCTGGATTTCGCGCGCCCCGGATGAACGATGACGAGCAGAACCGAACTCGCGAGAAGGCCGAGCGCGAGGGTGAACAACTGCCCGTTGTCGGTTTCGGCCTGTCCGAACTCCACGGGGATGTCCGTTCCAAGCCAGGTGAGATGCATGGCGACCGCTCCCACGCTGATGGCGAGCGCGAGCAGCGCGCCGATGCGGCGCGTCCAGGGCAGCAGGATCAGAAACGCCGCGAGAATGTCCGCCAGTCCGGTGAGATAGCGCCCGGTCGGCTCCCAGTAGGCGACGCCGCTTGCCTGGGCGATCGTCGGAAACACGATGTTGCGGCTCGCCGTCGCCGGAAACAGGGTTTCGTTCGCGATCAGGAGGAACATTCCCGCAAGAAACAGGGCGAGCACCCAGCTGACGGTTATTCTCACGCCCCGCATACGCCCCTCCGGCTTTCACGCGCCCATCTTGTCCACGGGCGGCTGCAGTATGCCCCGAAACGCGCCCGCACCCAAGGGTGGAGCCATCGCCTTCGCAACGATCGCGACCTCAACGCCGCTTCCCTCCCCGGTGATTAGCGGTAACGTCTCCTCCGCGAGGACCCGAATGAACGACGCTCTTGACGCGCTGGACGAGGAATTATCGGAAGGGGCGGGGTCTCCGTCCTCCGGCGTCGAGTCGGCGATCGCCGCCGGCAAGGGACTGCAGGGCCTCAGTCATCGCCGCGCCATGGTCGAGCTGCCGGTGTATCTCCTTGTTCAGGTGGCGTGGTTCGTCGCCTTCGGCATGCAGACTGTGCTGTTTCCCTACCTGCTCAAGAACATCCTCGACGTGTCGGGCACGCTGCTGGGCCTCGCGCAGATGTCGCTCGCCGCACCCTCCGTCGTGTTCATCCTGCTTGGCGGCGTGGTGGCGGAGCGCGGCGACGGCCGCACGCTGCTGCTGATCTTCCACCTGCTCGCCGCGCTGCCCGCGGCCGCCCTCTCCTTCGCCCTGGAGGGCGGCGCGCTCGCCTACTGGATGATGCTGATCTACGCGGTTTCGATGGGGACGATCGGGGCGTTCATGCTCCCGGCGCGCGACGCCATCCTCAACGAGGTGGTGGAGCGCCGCCAGAAGGCCGGGTCCGGGATCACGCTGCAACAGGGCGTCGCCTTCGCGACCCTCGCCCAGTTCGCCGCGCAGATCGTCGGCCTCGCGATCGGGGGGCTGGCGTCACATGTCGGCGTGTGGCCGCTGCTGTTGATTCAGACGGTGATCGTCGCCGCGGGAGCCGGAGCCGCGGTGTTCCTTGCGCGCGGACGCATGGTGCGCACCGGGCGGACGGGCGTCGGCGCGGTGTTCGGCGACATCGCGGAGGGCATGCGGGCGGTGCGCGCGGACCCGGTGCTCTGGTCGATGGTCGCCTCGATGTTCGGCGTCGGCGTGTTCGTGATCGGGGCGTTTCTGGTCGTGCTGCCGATCATCAATGCGGACGTCTACGGGCAGAATTCTAGCGGGCTGAGGAACATCTTCGTGACCTTCTGGGCGGGGGCGTTCTGCTCTTCGGCGGCGCTGTCGCGGGTGAAGCGCCTGATGCGGCCGGGGCGGCTGCTGCTCATCGCGCAGGCGCTGGGGTCCGCGTGCATCCTCGTCCTGGTGACAGAGACGCCCTACCCGCTGTTCATCGGCCTCGTCTTCATCTGGGGGCTGGCGGCGGGCGTCTCCATCATGATGAGCCGCGCGATCGTCCAGGCGGCGGCGCCGCCGGCGATGCTGGCGCGGGTGCTGTCGATCTATCAGCTCGGTTTCATGGGCGGCGCACCGATCGGGGCCGCGATGCTTGGCGTCTTCGCCGACCATGCGGGGCCTCGTCTCGTGATCCTGGTTCCGGCGGTGGGCATGCTCGCGCTGATCGTGTGGATGGCGTTCCTCACCCCGATCTGGCGCATGTCGCCGGACGTGGAGGCGACCGCGCAACGCGCCGCGTCCTGATCCGTCAAATTTCCGCGTCTTGCCTCTGGGCGCGCGCCGGAATGGGGTTAGATTGAGGGTCTACATTGCTTTGACACGACCTTGGACAAGAGGAATCCCGCACCATGCGCATGATCCACTACAACGATCTTGAGAGCCTCGCCGGACAGGAAGTCGGCGTCTCCAACTGGCGACAGATCACGCAGGAACAGGTGAACATGTTCGCCGAAGCCACCGGCGACCATCAATGGATCCATGTCGACGTGGAGCGGGCGACGCGCGAACTCGGGTCGCCGATCGCCCATGGCTATCTGACGCTCTCCCTGCTGCCGGTGCTCTCGAGCGAGGTGTTGCGCGTGGACGGGGTGACGCGCGGCATCAATTTCGGTTCCAACAAGGTGCGGTTCACCAACATGGTGCCGGTGAACTCGAAGGTCCGCCTGTCGCAGAAATGCCTCTCGGTCGAGGCGCGATCCGGCGGCAAGCAGATGACCATGCTCTCGACCGTGGAGATCGAGGGGCAGGAGCGCCCCGCCTGCGTCGCCGAGGTCATGTCGATTCTCTATGGCGGTTGACGCGCTCGTGACTGCGGCGGGGCTTGGAGCGTTCGTCGGGCGTGCGCATCTCAAGGCGGCGGCGGTTACGCAGGACTCCGTCGCCAAGGATCGGACCCCGCGAGCGGCGGCCGATGGAGAGACCACATGTCGACCAGGAACAAAAAGCCGGCGATCCCGGCGGACATCAAATCGCGGCTGACGCCGGAGCAGTATCGGATCGCCTTCGAGGAGGGCACCGAGCGCGCCTTCACGCCCGGGAACTACAATGACGAGAAGCGCGAAGGCGTCTATCGCTGCGTCGCCTGCGGGACGGTGCTCTGGAGTTCGCAGCACAAGTACGACAGCGGTTCGGGCTGGCCGTCCTTCTGGCGCCCGGCCGACGACGCCCCCATCGGCACGAGCACCGATTACAAGCTGATCGCGCCGCGCACGGAGGTGCATTGCGACAATTGCGGCGCGCACATGGGGCATGTCTTCCCCGACGGGCCGCAGCCGACGGGCCTGCGCTACTGCATCAACGGCGCGGTGCTGTCGTTCGAACCCAGCACGAAGGGCGAGGAAAAATCCTGAACAACCGGCGCGAAGCGTTTCACGGGTCGGGCGACTCATAGGAAGCCTGCCGACGCGCGCGCCACGTATGGCCGGGGCGGGCGGCAGACCAAGAGGCGATCCAGCGTGTTGCGATCATTTCCGGGACTTGCCCCCGACTTCCCCCCGCCCGCCGCGCCGCGCGAGCCCGTGACGATCGAGCAGATCGGTCGGACGCGAACCGACCCCTATGCCTGGATGAAGGCCGCCAATTGGCGTGAGGTGATGCGCGATGCGAGCGTCCTCGACGCCCGCATCCGCGATCATCTCGAAGCCGAGAACGCCTGGACCCACGCCCAGCTCGAAACTCCGACAGCCGAGCTTCGCGACGCGCTGTTCCTTGAGATGCGCGGCCGCATCAAGGAGGATGAAAGCTCCGTTCCGGTGGTGGACGGTCCGTGGGCCTATTACCGGCGCTTTCGCGACGGCGGGGAGTATCCGGTGTTCGCCCGCAGGCCCGCGGCGTCCGCCTTCGACGCGTCGGCCGCCGAGGAGGTGCTGATCGACGGCGACGCGATGGGCGCGGAGGCGGACTATTTCGACATCCGCCGGGCGGAGCACTCGCCGGACCACCGGCTGTTCGCCTATGCGGTCGACGATCAGGGATCGGAGTTCTATTCCCTGCGCGTCCGCGACCTCGCCGCGGGCGCCGATCTCACCGACCGGATCGACGGCTGCTATGGCGATTTTGCATGGTCAGCCGACTCACGGGCGATCTACTGGGTCGAGCGCGATGCGAACGCCCGGCCGACCGCGGTGTTCCGCCGGGTGCTTGGTTCGGGCGAGGATGAGCTGGTCTACCGCGAACCGGACCCCGGCTTCTTCGTCGGCGTTCATCGCAGCCTGTCCGGCCGCTTCATCTTCATCGTGTCGCGCGATCACACGACCTCGGAGTGGCGGGTGTTTCCGGCGGACGCCGAGACGCCGGCGCCTCGCGTGATCGCCCTGCGCGAGCGCGATGTGGATTACAGCGTCGTCGACTGGGGCAACCGGTTTGTGGTGCGCACCAATTCCGGCGGCGCGGTGGATTTCCGGCTCTGCGAGACCCCGCTCGACGTGGGCGACGGGGATGCGCCGCAGCTCACCGAGATCACGCCGCACCGGCCCGGCGTGCTGCTGCTCGACGTGATGGCCTTCCGCGATCATCTGGTGCGGCTGGAGCGCGCCGAGGGCCTGCCCAGGCTGGTGGTTCGCGAACGCGCTTCGGGCGAGGAGCACACTGTGGCGTTCGGAGAGGCGGCCTATTCCATCGCGGCGTCAGCCGGGCTCACCTATGACACGACGACGCTGAGATTCGACTATTCGTCGCCCGCCACCCCGTCCGAGGTGTATGATTACGACATGGCGCAGCGCACGCGCATCCTGCGCAAGCGCCAGACCATTCCCTCCGGCCACGATCCCAACGACTATGTCGTCGAGCGCGTGATGGCGCCCGCCGCGGACGGCGCCTCGATCCCGGTGTCGATCCTGCGCCGGACCTCGACGCCGCTCGACGGAAGCGCGCCGCTCCTGCTCTACGGCTATGGCGCCTATGGCATCACCATCCCGGCGGACTTCCGCACCGCCCGCCTGAGCCTCGTCGATCGCGGCTTCATCTACGCCATCGCCCATGTGCGAGGCTCCACCGCCAAAGGATATCAATGGTATCTCGACGGCAAGCTCGACCGGAAGGCGAACACCTTCACCGATTTCCTCGCGGCGGCCGAACATCTCACGCGCGGCGGCTACAGCTCGCGCGGACGGGTGATCGCGATGGGCGGCTCGGCCGGCGGCATGCTGGTCGGCGCGGTGGTGAACCTCGATCCGCTGATGTTCGCGGGCGCCATCGCGGCGGTGCCGTTCGTCGACGTGCTCAACACGATGTCCGATGAGGATCTGCCGCTGACGCCGCCCGAATGGCCCGAATGGGGTAATCCGCTTCAGGACCCCGCCGCCTATGACGCGATCGCCGCTTATTCGCCCTACGACCAGACCGGCGACAAGCCCTACCCGCCCTTACTCGTCACTGGAGGGCTTTCGGACCCGCGCGTCACCTATTGGGAGCCCGCCAAATGGGTCGCTCGTCTGCGCGCCGAGGCGCCGGATGGCGGACCGTATTTCCTGAAGATCAACATGGAGGCCGGGCACGGCGGCGCGTCGGGGCGTTTCTCGGGCCTGAGAGAAACCGCGCTCGAATTCGCGTTCGCCGTCACGGCGGCGCAGGCGGCGGGCGCGCGCCTCGCGCCGATCGCTCACCAGAACGAGAAGCGCAGCGCGATCGAGCCGTAATGGGTGGTGGCGCCGTCCGCGAACTCGCCGTCATAGCCGAGATTGAGCTTCAGGAACTGGCTGCGCAGGGTGAAGCCGAAGCCGGCAGTGAGCGCGCTTTCGGGCTCGCGACCCGTCGCGAGCTGGAACGCCGTGCCGACGCCGTTGAACTGCGCCATTCCGGGATTGCTGTCGAAGGTGAGCACGTTGCGATAGCCGATCGACAGCTCCGGATTGATCGCCACCGCGTCCGTCCGGCCCCAATTGCCCGCGAGCCGCGCACCATAGGAGGCGGTGATGAGGGTGGAATCGCCCTCGTCGGCCTCAACCCCGTTGTTGAACTGGCCCGTCGAGATCTCCGAACGGGCGTCCTGCTGCAGCGTGAGCACATCGGCGCCGATATAGGGCTTGAAGTCGACCGGCCCGAGGGAGGCGGTGTAGGTCGCCCGCATCGCGCCGGTGAAGGTGGTTCCGTTCCAGTCGCCCGTCACGGTGTCGGCGAACGACCCGACCTCGATGCGGCGCGTGGAGCTGAACTCCGAGAAGCCAACCGACGCCGCCCCGTTGACGCTGACCGCGCCGAAGCGCGCCCCGCTATATCCGCCGAACGAGTATTGCCCGAGCGTGAGCGGCGAGAGGCGGCGCTCCTGTTCTTCGAGCTCGATCGATTCCAGCGCGGCGAAAGCCCCGAGGACGAAATTGGGACGGCTGATGAAATCATAGCCCGCCGAGACGCCGAACCCGCCGCCGGAGATTTCCGGCGTCTGATCGGAAGCGTCGGAGGTGTGATAGACGCCGAACTCCTCCACCCAGGCGGCCCCGCGCCCATCCGGCCGATCGGTCTGGAGGTCGAGCCGGCGCGCCGTCGCGCCGAAGGCGGCGGTGGCGTTGGTCTCGAGCACGCGCAGGAGCGCTCCGTCCGACTGTGGAATGAGCTGGGTGTAGGCGCGCGAGAAATCCTGCGCCGTGGTGATCGCGCTCACCGCCGAACCGATTTCCGAATTGCTCGCAAGCAAGCCGAGCACCGCGCTGTAGGACCCCGCCTGATAGCTCGCAAGGCCAAGCTCGGCGGCGGTCTTGACGCGCAAGGACAGGTCGATCGCCGTGTTTCCGGCATTCGTGCCGAGGCTCGCCTGGTAAAGGAAAGGCAGTTCCGATCGCAGCATCGCCGAGACCGGCCCGCCGAGCGACAGGCTGCCGGCCGAGATCAGGCGCAGGTTGAAGGAATCGGTGAGCACGTCCCTGAACACCGGAGCGATCCGGGTGTCGGCCGACAGCGTCGCCGCGCCGGCGACCTCGAACACCGGCGTCCCGCGCTGAACGAGCGCGCGGTCGATCTCGAAGGTCAGCTCGGACCCGCTGGCGGCGGAGAAGGTGGACAGCCTCGTCGTCGCGCCAGGGGTCTGCCGCAGGGTGGAATTCGAAAGGCTGACGGCCAGATCGCCCGGCCCGCTGGAGAGATAGCCGGAATAGGTCGCGCGATTGGTGAGGGAGAGCGAACTCCCCGCGCCGCCGAAGGCGAGCGCGCCGTTCAAGGTTCCGCCCGAGATCGTCGTCTGCGATCCGGCCCCGAGGAAGGACACATCGCCGGTCAGGGTCGCCGCGCCGATGTTGAGGACGTCCGCCCCCATCCCGAACGCCACCGCGCCCTGCACCTCGCCGGACGCGAGGTCGAACCGGTCGGCGCCCGAACCGAAAAGCACATCGCCGATGATGCGGGCGTCGCCGCGTGAATCCGACTGGGTGAGCGTGACCCCGGACGTGTTCGCGGACACATCGATCGCGATCGCTCGCCCGGCGCCGGAGGTGATGTCGTCGGTGAGGTCATCATCGGTGAACTGGGCCGAGATGCGGCCCGAATTGGCGATCGAGGTGAGCGTCCCCGAACGGTCGCGAATGCCGAAGATGCTTCCGTCATAGCCGCGCGTGGTCGCCGTGATCGATCCGGTGACGTTGATCGCGGGGACCTGCGCCCCGCTTTCGAGCAGAACGCCATAGGCCGTGTGATCGGTTTCGGTGAACACGGTCGACTGGATCACGCCCGCGATGTCGATCCGCGGCGTCGTCCCCCGCGCGCCGAACACGATGGCGCGGGAATCCGCCTCGAAGGCGCGCGCGATCACCTGACCGCCGGCGAACAGGCCGCCCTCGATCGTGGTGGTGTTCAGCCCGTCCGCCGATCCGCGGACGTCGAGGCCGGTCGCGCGGAAGCCGACATTGAGCCCGTTGGCCGAGATGAGGCCGCGATGGACGAGGCCGTAATCATAGTTGAACGTGCCGATGATCTCGTCGAAGTTTCCGTCCCGGTCGTCATCGAGCGTGTCGCGAACGCTCTCGCGGACCCGGGAGAGCACGAGCCCCGAAGCCGCTCCGTCGAGGCCCTGGATGAGGACCGCGGGACTGGAACCGAAGGCCGTTATGGTGGCTTCGGTCCGGTTCTCGTTGAAATTCTGGATCGCGTCCTTGACGTCGGGGGTCGTATCGACGCCGCCGGTCGCCGCGCCGTTGAGCAGGAGCCCGCGCGCAAGGTTGCCCGCGATGCGCAGCGCCGGTCCGCCGATCAGCAGGTCATCCGCGTCGCGCCGTTCCGCGATGGTCGGCTGGCCGGGCGGCAGCACGTCCGGATCGACATAGTTGGAGATGGTGGTCGAGGTGAACCCGGTCGCGGTGATGGTTCCGCCGACCATGAACTCCCCGCCGACCGCGCCGAGCGACCGCAATCCCACCGAGTTCTCGCCCTGGGCGCTGACAAAGCCGTTGATCGCCACATCGCCCGAAATGTCGCCCCGCATGTCGACGCCGAAGCCGTTCGACCCGATGAGGGAGGTCGTGCCGGACTGGCGGAAGGAACCGTCGATCGCGGACCGCAGCGAGACGGCGGCGGATTCATTTCCCTCGACCTCGACCCGCGACCCCGCCCCGAAAGTGATCGACCCGACCATCGGCGCGCCGGCTTCGAGCAAGAGTCCGAACCGCCCGGTTCCGGTGGCGAGCGGCCCGTCGAGATCGCCGTCATTGTCCGTGTCGGTGCGGGTGTAATCCTCAAGCACCAGGATCGACCCGGTCCCGGAATACCCCGTCGTCAGTCCCGGAAGGATGCGGACGCCGACGGCGTTGTTGGAATTGTTGACGGTGATCGATCCAGCGTTCGCAAGCGTGTTCGAGCTGTCGACCGTCACCGCGGTTTCACCGTCGCGCCCGGTGAGCGTCACCGATCCGGCGGAGGTGATCGAGATGTTCGCGGGCTGTCCCGAGTTCGCGGTCGAGGTGCGAATCGGATCGGTGAGCGGCGTCGTGACTTCCTGCGCATAGGCCTGCGCGACGCACGACACGGCGAACGGAACAGCGACCCCCACGAGCAGACGCAGCTTCATCGACATGACTGAACTCTTTCCCCGCAAGACGCGACGCACAGAAAAATGGAGCCCACAAAAGCCCGTATCAGCGCCATCGGCAATGTTGACGCTGCAGAATGTGGAACGCTCCCACGGATCGTCCGTAGGGCCGTGAATGCGCGAGACGGATCGCGCGCGCAACCCCCTTGCGGGGCTGTAGGCCGCCGGCAAGCGCGACCGGCCCGCTGATCTCAATGGCTGGGGCGCTAGGACTCGAACCTAGGAATGACGGTACCAAAAACCGTTGCCTTACCAGCTTGGCGACGCCCCAACGCTGGAAGGCGGGAGAACTAGCTTCTTCCAAACCGGAACGCAATGGCGCCGGGCCGCCCCGAATGCGGCGTTTCAGCGGCCCCTCAACCCGCGTCAACGTCCGATTGCACGCCTCAATGAAACCCGCTATACGCCCCGCTCCGTCGGAGCATAGCTCAGCCTGGTAGAGCACCGTCTTCGGGAGGCGGGGGTCGTTGGTTCGAATCCAGCTGCTCCGACCATGCCGCCCCCGCACATTTCGATCGGCCAGTTGCGGATCGGCCAGTCCCTATTGGGCCAGTCGCTGTTGGGCCAGTTGCCAATCGGCGCAAACCTGCGAGACTCTCCGGCGATTGCAGCTGATCAAGGAGCGCGGGGTCCGACACGCCCGGAATCCGTAACGCCCGGACTCCGTAACGCCGGGGATCAACGCGCCTGGAGAGACGATACGATGCGCACTTTCGCCCTGAGCTTCCTTGGCGGGCTCGCCGCCCTGTTCATCTTCTTCATCGTGTTGCCGCTGATGCTGATTTCCGCTGTCGCGGGCGCGAATTCGGGGCCGACGCCGCCACGCGGGCCAGTGGTGCTGGCGCTCGACCTCCGCCTGCTCGGGCCGGACCAGCCTGCGACGGATGGCTTCAGCGCCCTGTTCTCCAGCGACTCCTTCATCGAACTCCTGCTGAAGCTCGACGCCGCGGCCGAGGACGACAAGGTGAAGGGCGTGTTCGTGCGCGCCTCGGAGATGGACCTTGGCTCTTCCCGCGCCGAGGAGTTGCGCGCCGCCTTCCTCAAGCTGCGGGAGGCCGGCAAATTTGTTGTGGCGCATTCGCAGGGCTTCTATGCCAGCGGCCCCGCAGCCTATCGCGCCGTCGCCGCCGCCGACGAGATCTGGATGCAGCCCGGCGCCCCGTTTGAAACGCCCGGCATCGTGTTCGAAACGCTGTTCTTCAAGGATGCGTTCGACCGTTTCGGCGTGACCGCCGAGATCGAGCAGATGTTCGAGTTCAAGAACGCCGCCGACGTCTACAAGCAGTCGGGCTACACCGAGCCCTTCGCACTCGCGATGACGGCCCTCGGCGAGAGCGTGTGGTCGGAATCGATCGCCGACATCGCCGCCGACCGCTCCCGGATCGCGCCGGAACTCACGCCCGAGACTGTCCGCGCGCGACTGGAAAACAGCCCCCACTCGGCGGAAGAGGCGCTGGAGCTGAAGCTGATCGACGGGGTTGGCTGGCCGGAAGACGTGGAGGAAGCGACGCTCACCCGCGATGGCGAGGCGGAGCTGATGGCGATCTCCGACTACGCGCCCGCCCATCGGTCCGGCAAGGGAGTCATCGCGCTGGTCGGCGGCGAGGGCGCGATCGTCACGGGCGACGGCGGGACAACCGATCTTCTGGGGCTTGGCGAAGCCGCCTTCGCGTCGGACCGGGTCACGCGCGACCTGCTGGGCCTGGTCGAGGACGATTCGGTGGACGCGGTCGTGTTCCGGGTGGATTCCCCCGGCGGATCGCCCACGGCCTCCGAACAGGTCTGGCGCGCCGTGGAGCGGCTGAAGGCCGCCGGGAAACCGGTCGTCGTGTCGATGGGGTCGGTCGCGGCCTCGGGCGGCTATTATGTTGCGGCGGGCGCCGACGCGATCGTCGCGAACCGGTCGACGATCACGGGCTCGATCGGCGTCTATGGCGGCAAATTCGCGTTCGCGGACGCGCTGCGGAAATTCGGCGTCAACGCCGACGAAGTCCGGATCGGCGGCGAGTACGCCTCCATCTACTCGACAGAGACCCTCACCCAGACCCAGCGCGCCAAGCTGATCAGCACGCTCGATGATGTCTATCAGCGCTTCACCCAGCTTGTGTCCGATGGACGCAAGCTGCCGCTGGAGCAGGTGCGCGACGTCGCCAAGGGCCGGGTCTGGTCGGGCGCTGACGCGGCTGAAATCGGGCTCGTGGATGAGACCGGCGGCCTGATCGCGGCGATCGCCAAGGCGAAGGCGCTCGCAGGATATGCGCCGGAGGATCGCGTCGAGGTCCGTATGAACATCCACGAAGCCTCGCCGTTCGAACTGCTTCAGGGCTTCATGTCGTCCGCTGGAGTGAAGGCGCGCGCGGCGGCGACCTCACGCGAAACCCTGGCGGCCCTTATCCCGGACCGCCGGCTGCGCGAAGCGCTCAATCAGGCGCGCATGTTGACGCAGGAACCGGTGCAGCTTGCGATCCCGCCGCTCTACGAACGATAGAGCGCCGCAACCGGCGACCGCGCGGGCGGCCGCCCGGCCTTGAGAATTCATTGCTGCTGAGGCGTCTCTTCAGGCGTCGACGCGAAGCCGGTAATCCGCGGCCACGCCGCCGGCGCCGTGCGCCTCCACCCGTCCCGTCTCGACGAGATGGATCATGTGAGCCAGCACAGAGTGGCAGGCCGCGGGGTGCAGGCGGCGATCAACGTCCTTGTAGATCACGCTCACCATGTCCGGAATGCGCGTGTCCCCCGCCGCCATGCGCGCGATGATCTGCGCCTCGCGGTGCTCGCGGTGGGCGATATAGGCGTCGAGGAAGGGCGCAACGTCGGTGACCGGCGGGCCGTGGGTCGGCCAGATCGTCTCGAACCCGCGGGCGCGGATCTTTCTCAGGCTTTCGAAATAATCGCCCATATGCCCGTCCGGAGGGGAGATGACGGTCGTCGACCAGCCCATCACATGGTCACCGGCGAAGAGCGCGCGCTCCTCCTTCAGGGCGAAGCAGAAATGATTCGACGTATGCCCCGGCGTCGCGATCGCCTCGATCGTCCAGCCCGGACCAGTGAACACGTCGCCGTCCGCCAGCTTCACGTCGGGCTGGAATTTCAGGTCGTCGCCGGCCTCCATGCGCACTTCGGACTCCGACGGGATCGCTGGGCCGCCGGCGTGCACCTGGCACCCGGCCCAGCGAGCGAGTGGATGGGCGAGCGGCGAGTGGTCCATGTGCGAGTGGGTGACGAACACGTGTGTGACGCGCTCGCCGTCGAGCGTGCGCTTCAGCGCCTCGAAATGCGCATCGATCGCGGGGCCGGGATCGATGACGGCGACCTCGCCCTCCCCGATGATGTAGACGCCGGTGCCGAGATAGGTGAAAGGCCCGGGATTCTCGGCGATGACACGCCGCACCTTGGGCGACACGCGGTCGGCGCGTCCGTAGGCGAACTCAAGATCTCGAACGAACGGTATTCCGCCCATGTCGATACAACCTCTCAACTCTCGTCAGGGCGCAAACGCCGTCACAAATGTTCGCGCCAGAAGCCTGGTCGCGCGCAACTTCTGCCCCAACGGCAGGGCGATGGGGGGGCCCATGTCTGTCTTGTTCGCGTCGACGATATAAATGCGTCCGTCCTGGCTGTTGCGGAGCACGTCGACGCCTCCCCAGTCAAGCCTGATTTCCGATGTGAAGCGACGGATGAGATCGATCTCCGCCGGGGTGAACACGTCGGCCGGGCGAACCCAGTCGCAGCTTACATTTTCGTTAGCAAACCGGCGCTCAAGCGGACGGTGTTTGCGGAACACGATCACCGGCTCGCCGCCGATCGTGACCGTCCGCAGGTCCTCGACCAGACCGCCGGGGATCTCATTGTCGATCAGGCGCTGATAGGAGCGGCCGGGCTGTGGTTCGAACGGACCCTGGACGATTCGTCCGTCATGCGCGGCGTTCACTTCCGACTTGTCGACGACCGGCCCGGTCCATGCGGTCGGATCGACCGACAGGCTGTATCCGGCCACCCGGTCGAATGCATGGGCGACGTTGCTCTTGGAGATGTCGGAACAGTCGAAATTCACCGCCCGGGCCCCGGGCCGCATCGCCGGACGCCCCGGAACCGAGGTCGTGCTGTCGTCGAAATGCATCACGATGTCGGCGTCCATCGGATCGTCGACGAGGCGCACGCCGGACGCATGCATCACCGGCCAGATCAGATACCAGGGCCGCGGCTTGTCCGGCGCGAACGCGATCGACGGGCGCTTGTGCCCCTGCAGGCGCCGCCAGATGCGCCAGCCCTGCGCCAGCGAATAGAAGCAGAACCAGGTGAAGATGCTGTGCCAGAGTTTGAGGTCGAGCGCGATCAGGTGCCCGGTCTTCTTGACGCGTACCGCGCCGTCCTCGAGCACGAAATCCGATGTCCAGAGCCTGTTGCTCAATGACTTCAGGCCCCCTTTGCAGGCGTTCTAACGCGAATTCCGCTGATCACGCTTGCGCCTCCGGTACAGGCGTCCATCCCAGAACCCGAACCAGGTGTCGGGTCTTCGATCCGCGCCTCTCCTGCGCCCAGAATGTGTCCAAGAAAAGGGCGAAGGCAAATCATAAGGCGAACGCGAATTCGTGTCGCAGGGTAACGCCGGGCGCACGCTCGCGCGAGACGCACTTGATCGGATCGGCGCGCGTGGACCACATGTCCGGTAGCGGCGGGGCCATCACGCACGCGTCAACCGTTCGAGCGCCCCGAGGTGCGGTGAGAGATCATAGCCCGCCCCGCGCGCCAGTTCGACGACATCCCGCGGCGATCTGCGCCCGGCGCGAACCTCCGCCATGGACCACGCGATCACCGACCGCGTTCCCGACCGGCAGTGCGCGAGGGTCGCGCCCCCCGCCTTCACCGCCGCGTCGACAGCCGTGATGGCTTCGGGAGTCGGCGCTCCCTGAAACGGCGCGTAGACGTAGTCGAGCCCGGCGTCCGCGGCGAGCCGACGCATGTCGTCATGGGCGGCCTGCCCGCGCTCCTCGCCGTCGGGGCGGTTGTTGATGATGCGGCGGAATCCGGCCTGCGCCAGCCCCTGAAGATCGTCCGCCGTGATCTGCGGCGCCACGGCGAAGTCAGCCGTCACGCGCTTGAAATCAACCATCGTTCTGCTCCCGGAAACCGGCGCCAAAGGATGCAAACGCCTTGACACCCGCACCAGACTGTCGAGTGTGCGTCAAGCGTCGTCGAGGCGCGGTATAGCTCCTCCGTGCAGTCGGCGTAACCATCCTTGTCAGACACCGTCAACGCTTCCCCGCTCGCCCGCACCATCGCTCGCATTCCCTGGGGGTTCGCCGCCAGGCGACTGATCGCGGCGATCCCGACCATGCTCGCGATCGTCACCATCGCCTTCTTCATGATGCGCGCCGCGCCGGGCAATCCCTACTCAACGGAGCGACGCCTGACGCCGGAGGTCGAGGCGAATCTGAAGGCGAGCCTCGGACTCGATAAGCCGCTCTTCCAGCAATACCTCGACTATGTCGGCAATGTTGTGCAGGGCGATCTTGGCCCCTCGATGCGCAACAAGGACAAGACGGTTTCAGAGCTCATCGGAGACGGGCTTCCGGTCAGCCTGACGATCGGGGCGTTCTCGATCACGATCGCGATCTTCGCCGGGGTCGGGCTCGGCATGGTGGCGGCGGTGCGCCAGAATTCTCCGACCGACTATTCCGTCATGGGACTCGCCATGCTCGGAATCTCGATTCCGACCTTCGTCACAGGGCCGATGCTGTCGCTCATATTCGGCGTCTGGCTGGGGTGGGTCGCCGCCGGCGGCCTTGATCTCGGGCGAATGACCTTCGAGACGCTGATCCTTCCCATCATCACCCTCGCCCTGCCCCAGATCGCGATCATCTCCCGGCTCACCCGCGCTTCGATGATCGAGGTGCTGCGCTCGAACTACATCCGCACCGCACGCGCCCGGGGGCTGCCGGAGCGGAAGATCCTGCTGCGCCACGCGGCGCCGGCGGCGATCCTGCCGGTGGTCAGCTACCTTGGCCCCGCGACCGTCGGCATCGTCACCGGGTCGGTCGTGGTGGAGCGGGTCTTCGGTCTGCCCGGCGTCGGACAAAGCTTCATCGACGGAGCGCTCACGCGCGACTATCCGCGTGTCATGGGGGTCGTGATCCTCTATGGCGGACTGATCATCCTGTTCAACCTGATTGCGGACATCCTTTACGCCCTGCTCGATCCGAAGGTGCGTTACGAATGACGATGCTGGCCGCCCCCGCCGAAAACGCCGACCTCATGAACCGCGCGACCATCAAGGGCCGCTCGCTGTGGGACGACGCGCGCCGGCGTCTGCTCGCGAACCGGGCGGCGATGACCGGCGCGGTCGTGCTCGGCCTCCTGATCCTCATCGCCCTCTTCGGCCCGCTGTTCTGGCCGCACGAGTACAAGACGCTCTATCGCGACCGCACCGCGATCGGCCCGACCCTCGAGCATCTCCACATTCTCGGCACCGACATCTACGGCCGAGACATGGTCGCGAGGCTGATGATGGGGCTTCAGGTGTCGCTCGCGGTGGGCGCCGTCGCCACCCTCGTCAGCCTGGTGATCGGGGTCGCCTGGGGGGCGATCGCGGGGTTCGCCGGCGGACGGGTCGACCAGGTGATGATGCGCCTTGTCGACATCCTCTACGCCATGCCGTTCATCTTCTTCGTCATCCTCGTGACCATCGTGTTCGGCCGCAGCATCTTCCTCATCTTCCTCGCGATCGGCGCGGTTGAATGGATGACCATGGCGCGCATCGTGCGAGGCCAGACGCTGGCGCTGAAACAGAAGGAATTCGTCGAGGCCGCCCGCGCCGCCGGGGTGAAGCCGCTCGGCATCGTGTTGCGCCACATCGTGCCGAACCTGCTCGGGCCGGTGGTGGTCTATGTCACGCTCACCATGCCGGTGGTGATCCTGCAGGAGAGTTTCCTCTCCTTCATCGGCCTCGGCGTGAACGAGCCGCTCACCTCGCTCGGACGCCTGATCTCCGACGGCCAGCGCGAACTCTCTTCCTCGCCCTGGTTGCTGTTCGGGCCCGCCGCGCTGATGGTGGTGACGCTCCTGTCGCTGAACTTCATCGGCGACGGCCTGCGCGACGCCCTCGACCCCAAGGAACGCTAGGGTGCGCTCATTCCTCGCGCCGCACGCGGATCGCCGCGCGATCATCGAGATTGAGGAGGTAGCTTCCAAGCGCCGCCCGGCGGATCTGCGCGACCCAGGGTCCCTTTCCGAGCCGGCGGACCCGCTCGGAATCGACCTGCCGCCACACCTGGCCGTTCTCCATCGTGATCACGAGCTTGCCGGCGCGGTCGGTGAAAATCTTCGCGACGTTCAATGTCACCCGATCGAGCCGTTCCGGCTGGGGCGCGGGTTCGGGCCGGGCGGCCGCGGCCGACTCACCCGCCGGCGCCGAAGCGGCCGGGGCGGCGGGCGCGGCGCGCGGCGGCGGCGCCAAGGCTGCAACCGACGGCGCCTTCATGCCAAACGTGTCGCGCTCCACCTCCTCGATCTGCGAACGCGTCACCGCCGTGAACTCCCCGGCGCCCTCCGCCGCCTTGAGCGCCGCCGCCGCCTGATCGAAACAGGCGAGGCGCGCCGACGCATCCGCAACGCCGGTGCATGCGAACACGCCGTCGAGCGGCGTTTGCCGGGGCTGCTGGGCGAGGGCCGCTGTCGATGCGACCAGCGCGGCCCCGCACCCCAGAGCGATCATCCGGGCGGCCGACCCGATACGGGCGCCGGCCGCGGCGTTGAAACGGTTCATGCGGCGGTTCTCCCTCTTTCCAGCGCGCGATCGCGCAATTGTGTTTCTTTCATTCCCAGTCTGACGCTAGTTTCCCCTCGCCGAAAGCGGTTCGGTGCAGAATGCGGAGTTAAAGATGCGGCCCATTTTCCATCGCTTGTGGAGCGTGCTCCTGGCGGGCCTCATCCTCGCCGCCTGCGGCGGACCCTCAAACCGCGACGCACCGCCGGAATCGCAATTGCGCCGCGGCATCGGCACCAGCCCCGACAGCCTCGACCCGCATCAGGCCGAGGGCACCTGGGCGAACGACGTGATCGGCGACATGTTCATCGGCCTGTTCACCGAGAACGAGAAGTCCGAGCCCATCCCAGGCGTCGCCGAAAGCTGGACCGTCTCCGATGACGGCCTCGTCTGGACCTTCAAGCTCAAGCCGTGGGAATGGTCGGACGGCGTTCCGCTGACCGCCGACGACTTCGTGTTCTCCTTCCGCCGCCTGCTCGATCCGAAGACAACGGGCGCGGTCTACGCCTCGCTGCAATACGGCATCAAGAACGCCCGCGAGGTGAATGGCGGGGAACTGCCGCCCGAGGCTCTTGGCGTGCGCGCGATCGATCCGCAGACGCTCGAGATCACCCTCACGGCGCCCGCCCCCTATCTGCCGGGACTCCTGAAGCATTACACCGCCTTCGCCGTGCCCAAGCATGTGGTGGAGACGGTCGGCGAGAAGTGGACCGACCCCGCCAACATCGTCGTCAACGGCCCCTATAAGCTCGTCGAATGGCGCACAGGCGACTTCATCCGTTCCGTGGTGAACGAGCGCTTCCCCGGCGCGGCGGACCTCTGCTTCAAGGAGCTTGTCTACTACCCCCGCTCCGACCATGACGCGATGGTGCGCCTCGCCCAGACGGGCGACATCGACATGAACAACTCCTTCCCGACCGGCCAGCTCGCCGAGGTGGAGCGCAAGCTCCCCGGCTGGCCGCGCATCTCCCCGATGATGGCGACGACCTATATTGTCGCGAACACCAAGCGCGCGCCGTTCGATGATACGCGCGTCCGCAAGGCGCTCGCCATGGCGATGGACCGCGAGTTCGTGACCGACGTCATCCTGAAGGGCGGCCAGATCCCGAGCTATAACTTCGTGCCCGCCGGCATGAACGGCTATCCGGAGACGGCGCGCTTCACCTGGGCCGACATGCCCCGCGACCAACGGCTCGCCGAAGCAAGAGCGCTGCTTGAGCAGGCGGGATATGGGCCGAGCCGACCACTCGAATTCGAGTTCATCCATCGCTCCACAGGCGACAATCCCCGCATCGCGCCGGCGCTGCAGGACAGCTGGGCGACGATCGCCGACTGGGTGCGCCCGCAAATCCGCCAGGTCGAGACGCAGGTGCTCTACAACCAGCTTCAGCAGAAGGACTACGAGATCGCCGACACCGGCTGGGTGGCGGACTATAACGACGCCTACAATTTCCTCTACCTGCTCGACAGCCGCACCGGGCCGATGAATTACGGCGACTATTCCAACCCCGCCTATGACGCGCTGCTGGATCAGGCCAACAACGAGCTCGACCTCACAAAACGCGCCGCCCTGTTGAAGCAGGCCGAGCAGCTGATCCTCGACGACGCCGCTGTGATGCCGCTGCTCAACCGGGTGACGCAGATGCTCGTGAACCCGGACATCACGGGCTACGCCGACAATCCGGAAGACATTCACCGGGCGTGGTTCATGTGCCGGAAGCCCAAGGCTCCGGCGCAATAGGGGCTTGCGCGTCAGAACGCGTCCGGATCGAGCCCGAACGCAGCCGCGAGCGCCCGCACGGCGGTGTTTTCCTGATCGGCGAGCCGGCCGTCGGCGATGACGGCCGCCTGCGCCGCGCGCATCATCACGAGACGATCCTCGCGGCTCACGGCTTCGGCGGCGATGCGGTTCAGCGCGTCGGTGTAGTCGGGCGCCCCTGACACCGCGGCGATCGCGGCGGACCAGGTGTCGGCGAGATCCGCGTCCCCGGCCGTCTCGAACCCGCCCTGCTCGCGCATCACCCGCGCGAACCGGTCCGCCTCCGCTTCATTCAGCCGCCCGTCCGACAGGCAAACCACGGCGTAGGCCTTCGCCGCCGCCTCAAGCAGTTGGATGTTGGACATGCCTTCTCCTCAACGAATCGCCCGGCGCACGGCGCCGGAGCGAACCTTTCCGTCAGCGCACGGGATCGGCCCAATCGACCGGCCCGGCCTAGTCCGCCGGCTCCCGTCCGCGCATTGAAAACGCGAGATCGTCAAGAAATCCTTTGATCCGGGTGGCGTTCGCGCCGAGATCGGGGCGGGCGATGCGGCTTACCGACCGAATGTCGACCCGCGAGCCGCCGCCTTCGGGCTCGATGCGCACGGCGATATCGGCCGCAAGCCCATACCAGCCGTCCCGGGCGACCGCCTCGATCTGCCCGGTCGTCGGATCGACCAGCATCACGGCCCAGCCCTGGCGCCGCGCGACCTCATCGGCCGCAAGCGTCGCCGCCGCCACATCGGCGTTGATCACCAGCGGCGCGACGAAGGGATAGGCCTGCGCCTGCAGCTCGGCGAAGGACTGTCCGGCCCAGGAGCTGAGCGCCGCCCCGCGCGCGCCATCCCCCGCGAGCACAACGGCGTCATCGCGCACCGGCGCCGCGTCGACGCGCGCGCGTTCCCGCAGCGCCGCGGCCGAGAGCGCCACCGGACGCGTCCAATCGGTCTGGACGTCGTGGATCGGCGGCAGCGATCGGCTGGTCACGTCCGTCTGATAAAGCCTGAAGCCCGCGAGCAGCGACACGGTGAGCACCACCACGCCGACGATCGCCCCGCGCTTCGGATGCCGGAGCACCGAGAGCCCGATTGCGATGATGGAGACGATCCCGGTCGTGATCGCCGCGTAGAAGGCCGCGAGCGTCATCCCGCCCGTCGCCGCCTCAAGCGAGAGGAGCCCGGCACGATAGCCAAGCGGCGCGGCGGCGAGCAATGCAACGGTGAGGATCATCAGCCCGACCGCGGCGGCGAGACTGACCGTTCGCGCCCGCGCCAGCATGTCCGAACCCGCCCCTGCCTCGGCCCCCGTCATCGTGCTCACCCCCAGACAGTCACGCCAGAAACTAACGCCAGACACTCACCCCAGACCGGATACGGGATCCGGCCGCCACCGGCCCGGGGCTGCGCAGCCCCGGGCCGTGGCCTGAGGCTGCGATCGATGAAGCAAGTCCGCGTCCGGCGTCCGCCTATTCCGCGGCCTGGATCGTCGGCAGGACATGACCCTTGAAGGTCTCGCGCAAGGCCAGCTTGTTGATCTTGCCGGTTGCGCCAAGCGGGATGTTGTCAACGAACGCGACATCGTCCGGCATCCACCATTTGGCGATCTTGCCGTCCATGAAGCCGAGGATTTCCTCTTTCGTCGCCTTGGCGTCGGGCTTCAGCTGGATGATCAGGAGCGGCCGTTCGTCCCATTTCGGGTGCGGCAGGCCGATCGCGGCGGCGTTCGCAACCGCAGGGTGGCCCACGGCGATGTTCTCAAGGTCGATCGACGAAATCCACTCGCCGCCGGACTTGATGACGTCCTTCGCCCGGTCGGTGATCTGCATGAAGCCGAGTTCGTCGATGTGCGCGACGTCCCCGGTGTCGAACCAGCCGTCCTTGTCGAGGATCTGCCCGCCGGCGTTCTTGAAATACGCCTTGGCGACCGCAGGCCCGCGCACGACGAGATGCCCGGACGACTTGCCGTCGCGCGGCAGGTCCTGACCGACATCGTCCTTCACGATCATCTCGACGCCGAAGGGCGAACGGCCCTGCTTCAGCTTGTAGCGGATGATGGTCTCGTGGCCCTGGGCCATGACGCCCGGCGTCATCGATCCGAGCGATCCCATCGGGCTCATCTCGGTCATGCCCCAGGCGTGGATCACCTCCACCTTGTAGGTCTCCTCGAAGGCGCGCAGGATCCTCTCTGGAACCGCGGAGCCGCCGATCAGCACCTTGTTGAGGTGGGGCAGCATCTTGCCGGTGGACTCAAGGTACTGGAGCAGCATCAGCCACACGGTCGGCACGGCCGCCGTCACCGAGACCTTGTAGGTGTCGAGGAGCTCATAGATCGACTCCCCGTCCATCCGCGCGCCCGGCATGATCAGCTTCGCGCCGCAAGCCGGAGCAAGGAAGGCGATGCCCCAGGCGTTGGCGTGGAACATCGGCACCACGGGCAGGATCGTGTCCGCCGCTCCGCCGCCGATGGCGTCGGCCTGCATGGCGATGAGCGTGTGCAGCACGTTCGACCGGTGCGAGTAGAGCACGCCCTTGGGGTCGCCCGTCGTACCCGACGTGTAGCACAGGCCGCAGGCCGTGTTCTCGTCGAACCCGCCCCATTTCACATCGGTCGGCTGGCCCGCGATGTAGCTCTCATAGGAGACGAGGTTGGGGATGCCATGATCGGCCGGCACATGCGCGTCATCGGTGAACAGCACGAAGCGGCGCAGGGTCGGACACTTGTCGTGGATCGCCTTCACGATCGGCAGGAAGGTGATGTCGAAGAAGAGGTGGGTGTCCTCGGCGTGGTTGATGATCCAGGCGATCTGTTCCGGGAACAGCCGCGGATTGACGGTGTGGAGCACCCCGCCGACGCACATCGTGCCATACCAGGCCTCCATGTGACGGCCGGTGTTCCAGGCGAGGGTCGCGATCCGGTCGCCCCGCTTCATGCCGTCGGCGAGCAGCGCCGCGGAGCACTGTTTCGCCCGGTCATAGATCTCGGCGTAGGTCTGGGTGACGATCGGCCCCTCGAGTGAGCGGGTGACGACCTGCTGGGAGCCGTGGTTGCGGCGGGCGTGGTCAAGGACGCGGTCCACGGTGAGCGGCCATTCCTGCATCAGGCCGAGCAGACCCTGCGCGCCCGACGCAGCCGACGCGCTGGATGCGGCCTTCTGGACCGGCGCCGCAGCGGGAGCGGCGGCGGGTTTCGGCGCAGCCGTCGCCGTCGCCGCGTCCGACTTGCCCTTGCCGAAAAGTCCAAAAACCATGTCGTGCCTCCCGTTACGATCTTGAGTGCGCTATTTGTATGCGACATTAGACGCCAAGCCGCCTCGCGGCAATTCTTTCAAGGGGGGAGACCGATGAAACGAACCGCTTTTCTGGCTGTCTGCGTTCTCGTGGCGGGCTGCAACCAGGGGTCCGATCCAACCAGGACGGCGTCGACCACGCCCCCCGCCGCCGGGACCACCTCTGGCCCCAACGCAGGCGACGCCGAAGCGGCGGGTTCGGCGGGAAGAGCCTCCGCCGCGCAGGACGCCGCCGCCGGCCGCCCGCCCCCGAATCCCGCGCTCGCCGCCCTGCCGCTCGCGCAGCGGTTCGACTGCCTGCGCGAGAACAAGGCGACCGTGGTCGCGGCCCATCGCGGCGGTCCAACCCGCGACTTTCCGGAAAACGCCATCGAGACCTTTGAGCGGACGCTGAAGGCCGCAACCCCGGTGCTGGAAGTCGACGTCGCCCAGAGCCGGGACGGCGTGCTCTTCCTCATGCATGACGAAAGCCTCGAGCGGACCTCCACCGGCGAGGGCCTGATCAGCGAATTGTCCTGGGCGGAGATCGAGACCGCGCGGCTCGAAACCTACTCGTCCGAGACGACTTTCGCGCCCCCGACCCTCGATGCGGCGCTCGCCTGGGCGAAAGCGAACAACGCCGTCCTGGAGCTCGACCGCAAGCAGACGACCCCGATCGGCGCGCTGGTCGACGCGGTCGAGACGGCGAAGGCGGAGAACAACGTCATCCTCATCACCTACACGGACGAGCAGGCCGTGGCCGCCCACCGCCGCAATCGCGAGCTCATGATCACAGCCACGATCGACAGCCTCGCCAAGCTCGACCAGCTCGTCGCGCGCGGCGTCAACCCCGAACGCCTGATCGCCTGGACCGGCACGCAGACCCCCAACCCGGAACTGTGGACCGCGCTTTCGACGCGCGGCGTCGAAACCGCCTTCGGCACGCTCGGCCGCCGCGGCGAGCGGCTCGACGATCAGTATTGGGAGGATCGCGACGGTTCGGAGTATAACGATCTTGCAGCCGGCGGACTGAACCTCGTGGCGACCGACTATTCCGACCGCGTCGCCAGGGTGATGACGGGTGACGACATCGCCCGCGAGAAGTGCGGCTTCTGATCACGCCGCGACTGCGAGACGACGAACGGGTCTGGGGCCAAATCCTGGGGCCCAATCCTGGGGCCGAATCTTGGGGCCAAGTGATGAGCGACGCGCCGAAATCGTCCAGCGCGACCCGCGCCGCCGGTGTGATCACCATCGTGCCGTATCGGGACGAGCACGCGCAGATCTGGCGGACGCTGAACGAGGCGTGGATCTCGCGCTTCTTCGTCCTCGAGGCGAAGGACCGCGAGACGCTCGACAATCCCCGCGGCGTGATCCTGGACAAGGGCGGACGGATTCTCATCGCCCTGCTCGACGGCGTTCCGGTCGGCTGCGTCGGGCTTGCGCGCATGGCGGACGGCGGGTTCGAACTCTGCAAGATGGCGGTGGACTCCGCCGCGCAGGGGCTTGGCGTCGGCCGGCGGCTGGTCGAGGCCTCCATCCTCCTCGCCTCCAGCCTCGACGCGCCGCGCCTCTATCTTGAGACGAATTCCGGTCTCGGGCCGGCTATCCACATCTATCGCTCGGCGGGGTTTGTTGATCTTCCGCCGCAGGAGACGCCCTACAAGCGCTGCGACATCTGGATGGAGAGACGGCTGCGACGCGAGTGAGCGCGGCAAGGTGCGGCGAATGTCCGCGCCGGGTGCTTTCCGCCGCAAAATAGAATGAATTCAAGTTGCATTCACGCGCGACCGGCGCCAGAAGCTGGCCCAGAAACGGAGCGCAGGGAGCCCGCCGTCGATTCGCTTCGCCACCGGCCCGGACGAATTCGCCCGCCACGGGAATCGGGCTGGCACGAAATCTGCCTCCGGGACGTCTTGTGGTCAAATCTCAGGCGCGCGACTTGCACACCGGCGCTCAAGAGAGTTTGTTATCGTCTGCATCCCCCGCCAGTGACCCGGCGGAGCACAGGCGGCTTGGAGTGGGGTAAGATATGGAAACGATGCACGAGTCCCGCGGCGACGCGAACACGAAAGCCGTAAAGGACGCCGCGTCGTCCATTCCGGGCCTCTCCGCCCCGCCCACCCGCCACAGGCAATTGATCGAGTGGGTGACGAAGATCGCCGCCCTCACCAAGCCCGACCGCGTCCACTGGTGCGACGGCTCGGATCAGGAGTGGGAGGCGCTCACCTCCGAACTCGTTTCGCTCGGTACGCTGAAACGCCTCAACGCCGAGAAGCGCCCGAATTCCTTCTATGCCGCATCCGACCCGCGCGACGTCGCCCGTGTCGAGAGCCGCACCTTCATCTGCTCCAGGGACCAGGCGGACGCCGGTCCGCTCAACAACTGGAAACCGCAAGAGGAGATGCGCGCCAAGCTCGGCGAGCTCTTCGACGGCGCGATGCGCGGGCGCACCATGTATGTCGTGCCGTTCTGCATGGGTCCGCTCGGCTCGAAGATTTCGGCGCTTGGCGTTGAGATCACCGACAGCGCCTATGTCGCGATCTCGATGCGCGTCATGACCCGCATGGGCAAGGCGGCGCTCGACCAGCTCGGCGAGGACGGCGCGTTCGTTCCGTGCGTGCACACGCTTGGCGCGCCGCTCAGCCCCGGACAGAAAGACGTTTCGTGGCCCTGCAATGACGACAAGTGGATCGTCCATTTCCCTGAAGATCGGGAAATCTGGTCATACGGGTCGGGCTATGGCGGCAACGCCCTCCTTGGCAAGAAATGCTACGCGCTGCGCATCGCCTCGATCATGGCGCGCGACGACGGCTGGCTCGCCGAGCACATGCTGATCCTCAAGCTCACCTCGCCTGAAGGTGTCGTGAAATACATCGCCGCGGCTTTCCCCTCCGCCTGCGGCAAGACCAACCTCGCCATGCTCGAGCCGACCCTCGCCGGCTGGAAGGCCGAGACCGTTGGCGACGACATCGCATGGATGCGGTTCGGCGATGACGGCCAGCTTTACGCGATCAACCCGGAGGCCGGCTTCTTCGGCGTCGCCCCGGGAACCTCCGCGGCGACCAACGCGAATGCGCTGCGCACCTGCGACAGCAACACCGTGTTCACCAATGTCGCGCTCACCGCGGACGGCGATGTGTGGTGGGAGGGGCTCACCAAGGACCCGCCCGCCAACCTTACCGACTGGCGCGGACGCGCCTGGACGCCGGCGCTCGGCGAGCCCGCGGCCCATCCGAATGCGCGCTTCTGCACCCCCGCCGGTCAGTGCCCGGTGATCGCGCCCGAGTGGGAGGACCCCGCCGGCGTGCCGATCTCCGCGATCCTGTTCGGCGGCCGCCGCGCCTCAGCGGTGCCGCTCGCGACCGAGGCGTTCGACTGGGAGCATGGCGTGTTCATGGGCTCGACCGTCGCCTCCGAGGGCACGGCCGCCGCCGAGAACCGCGTCGGCGAGCTGCGCCGCGACCCGTTCGCGATGCTGCCCTTCTGCGGCTACAACATGGGGGACTATTTCGCCCACTGGCTCAGCATCGGTGCGAAGGCCGCCGACCCGGCGAAGCTGCCGCGCATGTTCTTCGTCAACTGGTTCCGCAAGGACGAGACCGGCAAGTTCGTGTGGCCCGGCTTCGGCGAGAACACCCGCGTCCTGAAATGGATTGTCGAGCGCCTTGAGGGAACGGCCGACGCCGTCGACACCCCGATCGGCCGCGTGCCGACCAAGACCTCGTTGGACGTCGCGGGCCTCGGCCTCACCGACGCGCAGCTCGATCTCCTGCTCACCGTGGACCGCGATGTGTGGCGCGAGGAAGCCTCGCTCATCCCCGCGTTCTACGAGAAGTTCGGCGACCGCCTGCCGAAAGCGCTCTGGGCCCAGCACGCGTCGCTCGTGAAACGCCTCGGCTGATCTGGACGGTCGGGCCCGTCCCGGCAGACCAACACCTGACCATCGCAGCGGCCCCGTGCATCAGCATCGGGGCCGTCTGCTTTTTGCGGAGCAAGAGGGCGCGACCATGTCTGATCCCCTCGCAGCCGCCATTCACCTCCGCCGTGATCTCACAACCCTCATCCCGGCGCCGGTCTGGCCGCCGGGCCTCCGTCCGGGCACGTTCAGCGACGCGCACGCGGTGAGCGTGCACGCCCTGCTTTCGGCCGCCTATGCCGGTGGGGAGGGCGACATCGCCTCATTCCACACCTGGCGGGACGAACTTCTCGCTGACCCCAACTTCGATCCCGCCCTCTGCCTCGCCGCCTTCGATGAGGCGGGACGCGTCGCGGCCGTCGCCCAGTGCTGGACGACGGGCTTCATCAAGGACCTCGCAGTCGACCCGGCGTTTCGCCGCAGAGGGCTTGCCCGCGCGCTTCTGCGACACGTGTTCTTCTCTTTCCGGGCGCGCGGCGCATCCCATGTCGACCTGCGGGCAAAGGCGTTCAACGCACCCGCCCTTGCGCTCTATCTCAGCGAGGGCATGGAGGAGGTGCTGAAGTGACGTCGCCCCAGTCACGCCAGACCGAGCTCCCGGCGGCGCTTGCCGCTGAACCCCGCCGCCACGATCGCGTGCGACTGCGCGATGTAGTCTTTCAGCGTCTCGTCCGGCAGGCGCGGCTCGCCATGCGCCTGGATCCATTTCATCCCGCGCGATGCGAGATAGGGAGCGGGCCGGCATCCCGGCGCATCCCGCAACACCTCCCATCCGATGTCCGACACCTTGAAAGTGATCCGCGCTTGCTGTGGCTCGTCTCCCGGATCATCCCACCCGGCGATGGCGAACACCTTGCCATGCTGCAATCCGCCGACCTTCCAGACATGCGCGCCGCCCCATTGAACGACATGATGCGTGACGGGAAGTGACGCGCAAAATGAGTTGTAGTCTGAGAGCGTCATGCCTGCGGCCCCGGCGCGCGCGACCCCATGCGAGCGCTAACGGATCGCCACCGGATTGACGACGATCTGCACCGTGCCCTCAAAGCGCGGGGCCGCCGCGACGAACATGAACTCCTTCGCCCGATCCTTCGCCAGCTCCCGCGTGTCGACCGTCTCAAGAATGTAGACGCCGGTCTTGGCGAGCAGCGTCTGGTGCACGACGAAGACTTTGGCCGGGTCCTCGAAGGGGATCGCCTCCAGCGCCACCGTGTCGGCCCCCACCGCGACGACGCCAAGCCCGGCGAGATAGATCGCGCCGCCTTCGCCGAGCCCCGGCTGGCGGGAGCGGAACTCATCCGGCGCGCTCGCCATCTTCGCGCCCATCCAGCCGGTGTGGAACAGCACCACATCGCCCTTGCGGATTTTCACGCCCTGCGCCGCCGCGGCCGCCTTGATCTCCGCCTCGTTGAACGCCTGCCCAGCGCTGAGCGCCTCGACCTCGAAGTGCCGCGCCATGTCGATCAGCACGCCGCGCGTCACGAAAGGCGGAATGTCGGCCGTATGAAGCGCGAAGGATTTCGAGAGCTCCTCGGCCGTCACCCCGTTATAGGCGTGGTTGTCGACGCCGAGATGCGCGAGCCCGTCGATCTGGGTGCCGATGCCCATCGAGGTGGTGACCCGTTCGTCGAACGCCGTCACCCGGTCCGACCCGTCATGCCGGGTGGGGTCGCCATTGTAGAGGCGCTCGACCGTGTAGGTCCGGCTGTTGCCGAAGGCGGGGGTGGAGGGTCCGGTCTTCACGCCGAGCTCATAGGTCTTGCCGGTCTTCACGAGCCGCGCCGCGCGACGGGTCGTCTCGGGCGAGAGATTGTTCGCCGCGCCGATCCTGTCCGCCGGGCCGTATTTCGACACATGCCAGGGTTTGGCGGTTGACGCCTCGGCGCTCTCTGGCGCAGGCGTTTGGGCGACCACACCCTCCGACGTCATGGTGAGCATCATCGCGACCAGAAGCCGCTTGGCGGTTTTCATCGCGTCAAACCTCCCGTGTCGATCCCGCTCCCGTCGTCGCGCGAGCGGCTCGCTGTCGCGCCACCGACCGGGGACGCGGGTCGCGCCGGTCTGGCGCCGGCGTTCTGACCCGAAGCGTGCCATGAGCCGCACCCGCTCGCCAAGGGGTGGACGCGGGACAAATCGGCTTCAATCAATGATCTGGATTCCTCCGGCCACGAGATCGACTGCCGCGCCCGCATGGTCGGTCAGCGCCTCGCCGTCCGCCGACATCCGGTCGATCCCCATGACCGCGTCCGCGCGAAGATCAAGATCGATCGCCACATGATTGACGGTCGGCTCCCGCATCGGCGCAAGATCGCCCGAGGTCACGACGCCGAATGGGCCGAGGGCCGCCTTCAGCGCATGGTGCGCCGCCCAGCTCCCCCAGACGAGCGGCAGGAACTGGTTGAACGCACCCGCGATCACCGAGGGCGGCCCCGCGCGCATCGCCGCCAGCACCTCCTGCAGCCGCTCAAGATAGCTGACATGCAACGTCCACGGCGCCGGACGGCTTGACGGCGCCTCGTCGGATCCCGGCTCCGGCCGCCACGCCATATGGTGCGGCAGGCAAACGCCGATCAGGCGCACCGTTCCAAGCGGTGTTTGGGTGAGCCCGCTCACCAGACCGCCGAGCCGCGACAGTGCGTCATCGCGTTCGATCTCCTCAAGCGGCGTCCGGCTCCAGATCACCACCTTGCGGGCACTCGCCGCGTCCGCGCCCCACACCGCGCCGATATCCGACGCGCGATAGCCGCCGAGCGGCGCCGTCGACCCTTCATGCGCATCCGTCAGGCAGACGATGTCCGGCGCAAGCTCCGCGATCCGGGCCATGGCTTCGATCGCGTGCGGGCTGTCCGGCTTGTGGCCGGCCATGTTCCAGGTCACAAGGCGCATCGGCGGGGGGCTCCTCTCCGTCGGCGTGGACGGGATGGCGGGGGCGGGCTGAGCGCACAATCCTAGTCCGCACACCTGAGGCGCGCGAGCGCAGCGGCCCGGCAGGTCGCCCGATCGCGCCCCGCCGCCCGCCGATTGGGCGCCGTCTCAAGGATAAAGCCGTCGCCGCGTCCAGCCGGCGGCCGGCGTCTCCCGAATGAATTCAAGCCGGTCATGCAGCCGGAACGGACGGTCCCGCCAGAATTCGATCCGCAGGGGCGCAACCACATAGCCGCGCCACACCTCCGGCCGGGGCGTCGCCTTGAGGCCATAGCGCAGCGCGTACTCCGCGATCCGCTTCTCAAGCTCGAACCGCCCCTCCATGGGTCGCGACTGCAGCGACGCCCAGGCGCCGATCTGGCTGTCCTTGGCGCGGGAGGCGAAATAGGCGTCCGCCGCCTCGTCCGACGCGGGCGACACCGGACCGGACACCCGCACCTGCCGGCGCAGGCTCTTCCAGTGAAAGCACAAGGCCGCCTGCGGGTTCGCCGCCAGTTGACGGCCTTTGCGGCTTTCCGAGTTCGAGTAGAAAGTGAAGCCGGCCGCCGACACGTCCTTCAGCAACACCATGCGCACGTCCGGCGCGCCGGTTTCGTCGGCGGTCGCGAGCGCCATCGCGTTTGCATCATTCGGTTCGCGCGTCCGCGCCTCGTCGAGCCATTCGGCGAACAGCGCCGTGGGGTCATCGCGCGTGAACCAGCCGGCGTCATCCGGCGCGGCGGACACGGCGTCGGCGTATTCGGCCGCCGTCGGGGTCGGCGGGATCAAACCAGATTTGGACGGCTCGCGCTTGACCATTGGAGCTCCGGACGGGCGGTGTCTTCAGGTGTTGTACGCGCGCCGCCGCCAACAAGTCCAATCCCCGCTCGGCGAAACCGACCAACCGGCGCCGTCGACTGCGCCGAAGCGGAGCGACCGTCACGCGGCCCGAACCGCCGGCCCCACATAGCGGGACGCCGGCCGGATGAGCCGCCCCTTCAGCCGCTGCTCCCTCGCATGCGCAATCCACCCGGCGGTCCGACCCGCCGCGAACACCGCCGTGAAGGCGTCCGGCGGAAACCCGAGCCGCTCGAGCAGAAGGGCCGTGTAGAACTCGACATTCACGTCAAGCGCAAGGTCCGGCTTGCGGCGATGCAGAACGTCCAGCGCGGCCAATTCGACGGCCTCCGCCAACTCGAGCCGTCCGAGCCCGGCTGGCGAGCCGGCGGCGAGACGCGCCACCGCCCGCTTCAGCGCGTTCGCGCGCGGATCGCGAACCTTGTAGATGCGGTGTCCAAACCCCATCAAACGGTCGCCGCGATCCAGCGCCTCCTCGATCCACGCGACTGCGTTCCCCGCTTCCCCTATGCCGTCCAGCATCGTGATCACTGGGCCGGGGGCGCCGCCGTGGAGCGGGCCCTTGAGCGCGCTGAGACCCGCCAGAACCGAGGAGGTCAGGCCCGCCCAGGTCGATGCGACGACACGCGCGGCGAAGGTCGACGCATTGAGCCCATGGTCAGAAACCGTCACCAGATACACATCGAGCGCCGCGGCGGCCTCGGGCGAAGCGTCGGCGCCCAGCATCCGCAACATGTCCGCCGCATGCCCGAGCGTTTCATCGGGCGCGATCGGCTGCTCGCCCTTTCTGATGCGGAGCACCGCCGGCAAGAGCACGCCTTGCGCCGCAAGCAACATTAGGGCGTTGTCGAGCGTATCGTCGTCGTCGAACCTTGCGACGAGCGCGCGTACCGCGTCCATCGGGGGCAGACGCGCGATGTCGGCGTCAACCCCGAAGACGCGTTCGGCGACCCGCGCTCGCGCCGCTCCGAGTGCGGCGTGAAAACCATCGGGCGCCGGCAGGTTGTCGAAGCACCCCTCGAACAACATCTGGCACACGCTTTCAAACGGAACCTCGCCGGCGAGCTGTTCGAGCGAGTAGCCGCGAATGATCAGCCGGCCGTTCGCTCCGTCGACGGAGGACATTTCTGTTTCCGCCGCAACCACGTCGTCCAGTCCGCTCATCTCGGTCGCACTCCATGCAAAGGCGGGATGGATAAGAGTTCCGGATCAATGTATCGTCAATCTTGATCAATATAATCAATATTAAAAGGTCCCATGTCCTGGATCACCGCGGAAGACGCCCTCAGCCGGCTCGGCGTTCGTCGTCAAACGCTTTACGCCTATGTCAGCCGGGGACGGATCGAAGCGCGCACCGACCCTGCGGATTCGCGCCGGTCGCTCTACAGTCTCGACGATGTCCAGCGTCTGGTCGTGCGCCGGTCCGGGCCGCGAAGCGCGTCAGACGTGGCCAGGGAAGCGATCGCTTGGGGCGAACCCCTGCTGTCGTCATCGCTGACCACGGTCTTGAAGGGGCGCCTCTACTATCGCGGCGTCGACGCGATCGAGCTGTCGGAGACCTCAACTCTCGAAGCGGCGGCGGCCCTCTTCTGGAAAGCACCGTTTGCCGCCGACCCGCAAAGCGTGGCGCCTTCGCCTTCGGGATCGGGCCGCGACCGGATGTTCAACATGCTCGCGCGCAGGGCCTCAGCCGACGCCTCCGCGCGCGGTCGGCCAGTCCGATCGCTCGCCGTCGAAGCCGGGTCTATCCTCAGCGATCTCGCAAACCAGGCGGCGGGCGCATCATCCAGCGCGCCGATACATGAGCGGCTCGCCACGGCCTGGTCGTTGAGCGGAACCGACGCCGACACGGTCCGACGGGCGCTCGTCCTCCTTATGGATCACGAACTCAACCCCTCGACCTTCGCCGCTCGCGTCGCGGCGTCCACCGGCGCCTCGCTGGCTGCATGCGCCCTCGCCGGTTTGTCGACCCTCACCGGACCTCTGCACGGCGGCGCGGTCGTGCCGACGATCGCCTTCCTCAAGGAGGCCGGACGCGTGGGCGCGCAGGCAGCCGTGCGCGCCCGACTCGATGAAGGGCGCAGCTTGCCTGGGGTCGGCCACCCGCTTTATCCAGCGGGCGACCCGCGCGCCGCATCGCTCCTCGCCCGCCTCGACATCCCGGACAGCATCAGGGAACTTGAACGCATCGTCGTCGACAGCGTCGGAGAACACCCGAATGTCGACTTCGCGATCGCCGCCTTCGCACTCACCGCGCCGCTCTCCCCCGATGCGGCGTTTCTTGTCTTCGCCATCGGCCGGTCCGTGGGATGGATGGGTCACGCTATGGAGCAGATCGAAACCGGCCAACCGATCCGGCCTCGCGCACGCTATGTAGGACGTGCTCCGCCGTCGGTGGTCCCGGCGACCGAGGCTCGCGGGATCGATCGAAACGAGTGAGACGCCGCCCGGTCCGAACCGCGTCCCGAACGCGCCTGAGACCCATTCCTGACGCTCGGTCATTTCCGCACAGGGGCTGTTAAATCCCGCGGGATTGAGGTTCAACTCAGTGCCATGTCGCACAACACCTACGGACACCTTTTCCGCGTCACCACCTGGGGAGAGAGCCACGGCCCCGCGCTTGGCTGCGTGATCGACGGATGCCCGCCGGGCCTGCCCCTCAGCGAGGCGGACATCCAGCCATGGCTTGACCGCCGCCGGCCGGGAACCTCCCGCTTCGTCACGCAGCGCCAGGAGCCGGACGAGGTGCGGATTCTGTCCGGTGTCTATGAAGATGACCGTATCCGCGCCGAGCATGGCGGACCGGTCACCACCGGCACGCCGATCGCGCTGATGATCGAAAACAAGGACCAGAAATCAAAGGACTACAGCGCAATCGCCGAGAGCTATCGCCCCGGCCACGCCGACTTCACCTACGATCGGAAATATGGCCTGCGCGATCCCCGGGGCGGCGGCAGGTCATCAGCTCGCGAGACCGCGGCGCGGGTTGCTGCAGGCGCGGTCGCGCGGAAGATTCTCGGGCCCGGCGTCTCCATCCGCGCCGCGCTGGTGCAGATCGGTCCGCACGCGATCGACCGGTCGCGCTGGGACTGGGAGGAGTGCGCGCGCAACCCGTTCTGGGCGCCGGACGCCGGCGTCGTCTCGCTGTGGGAGACTTTCCTCGACGACACCCGGAAATCCGGCTCCTCCGTCGGTGCGATCGTCGAGGTCGAAGCCACCGGCGTCCCTGCCGGCTGGGGCGCGCCCGTCTATGGCAAGCTCGACGCCGACATCGCCGCCGCCCTGATGTCCATCAATGCGGTGAAGGGCGTAGAGATCGGGGCAGGGTTCGCATCGGCGGCGCTGCGGGGGGAAGAGAACGCCGACGAAATGCGCCGCGACGGCAACGACGTCAGCTTCCTGTCGAACAATAACGGCGGAGTGCTGGGCGGCATCTCCACCGGCCAGCCCGTGGTGGCGCGGCTCGCGGTCAAGCCGACCTCCTCGATCCTGATCCCGCGCAAGTCGGTGGACCGCGCAGGCGCCGACGTCGACGTCCGCACGACAGGCCGCCACGACCCGTGCGTCGGGATACGCGCGGCGCCCGTGGCCGAGGCGATGCTCGCCGCCGTGCTCGCCGACCACAAGCTGCGCCATCGAGGACAGACCGGCGCGGACGCCTGAGCCCGCGCGAAGGTCGGCGCCTGTTCACTGAACCGGCGCTTCATGTCTCGTTCAGCGACGCTCCGCCATTGTGGTCGCGTCGGATCGTCCGCCAGTAGTTCAACGGAGGCAGCCCATGCGTCTGAAAGCCATCCTCGTTCTCGCCGCCGCATCTGCGGCGTTCACCCTACCAGCCGCAGCCCAGTCCTACCGCGATGTCTGTCGTGACATCCGCGGCGACAAGCAGGTCGCGGGCGCGGTGCTCGGCGGGGTCGTCGGCGGCCTGCTCGGCAACGGCGTCGCGGCTCGCAACGCAAAAGACGAGGGCGCGGTCCTCGGGGCGCTGGTCGGCGCGCTGGCCGGCTCGGAGATCGGCCGCGGCGACGTCAACTGCAATGCCCAGGAGTTTGGCTATGGCAACCGCGACTACGCCTACGCGCCGACCTATCCGGATTATGGCGGGCGTGGTTACGGAACCTACCAACCACATTATTCGTATGGGTCGAGCGACTACGAATACCGCAACCCTGGTTCATTTCGCCGCACGAAATCCACAGGTCGTCGCGACACCTATCGCCATGACGACCTTGCGGGCGGGCGTCATCGGGACTATCGGTATTCTGACGACTATGCCGGTCGCGAGTGCGCTGATGCGCGCCGGATCACCCGACTGCCGGACGGCAGGGAGATCCACGAGCCAGTCGAAGCGTGCCGGTACGCCTATTACAGCGACTGGGACGTGAGGAATTAGGAACCTTCGCCGGTTCCTTTCATGTTCAGGCCCGTCCCCCCAACCCAGGGCCTGGCCGGAAGCGGCGGCGGGCTCTCGAGCCCGTCGCCGCGGAAGGGCTGCTCCCGACACTCCTGACGCGAAGTCCTGAACGCTGCGTCCCGAACGTGAGGGCCGCGCGAGGGGCCGGGCAAGTCGCCCGCCATTGGATCAAACGGCTCGGCGCGCGTGGACCAGCCATTCGCGATTGCCGTCGCCGCCCGCAATCGGGCTCGGCGTCCAGCCAAGCACGCTCCAGCCGATCTCCGCCAAGAACGCCTCCAGCGCCCGCCGTGCGGCGAGGCTTGCCGCGTCATCCCGCACGATCCCGCCCTTGCCGACATGCTTGCGACCGACCTCGAACTGCGGCTTGAACAGCGCGACCACATCACCTCCCGCCTGAACGAGCCTGAGCGCCGGCCCGATCGCCTTCGCAAGGCTGATGAAGCTGAGGTCGCACACCACAAGGCCGATCGGTTCGGCCTCCCCGCCGAGATCGATCGCGCGGGCGTCCATCCCCTCAAGCGACCGGACCCGGGGGTCGGCGCGAAGTTCCGCATCCAGCTGGTCCCGCCCCACATCGACCGCATAGACCCGCCGCGCGCCGCGCGCGAGCAGAACCTGCGTGAACCCACCCGTCGAAGCGCCAAGATCGATGCAAACGCGCCCATCCGGCGCGACGCCGAACGCGGTGAGCGCGTGATCAAGCTTCAACGCGCCGCGAGACACATAAGGGTGGTCGGCCTCGTACACGATCTCCGCGCCATCCGATACGAGCGCGCCGGGTTTGGCCGCCGGGATCCCATCGACCGTGACGCCGCCTCCGGCGATCGCGGCGTGGGCCCGCGCCCGCGACGATGCGAGCCCGCGCCGCACGATCTCGACATCGAGACGTCGTCGTTCGGGCGGGTCGCCGGAAGCTGTCATAGCTGTTGACCTCTGCTCACACGCCTCTGTTCCTGCGACCGGCGGCGGCGTTAGAACGATCTCATTCGCCGGCTTCCGGCGTCCGCCGAACCAGAGCCCATGACCGTCGCACCGATCGAACGCAACAATGAAGCGCCGCCGAACGAGGACGCCTTCCTCTTCGGGTTCGAGATCTCCGACAGCGGCTGCACGCCCGTCAACTGGGCGGAGGCGGAGAGGCGACCGGCGGCAGGTTCAGCGTCGGCGTCCTGGCGGTGGCTCCACTTCAACCGGCTCGCGGCCGAGACCCAGCTCTGGCTCGAGACCGTGAGCGGGCTCGATGAAACCGCCGTCGCGGCGCTCCTTCAGGATGAAACCCGCCCGCGCTGTTCGACGATCGACGGCGGGGTGTTCCTCAATCTGCGCGGCGTCAACCACAATCCCGGGGCCGAACCGGAGGACATGATCTCCGTGCGGATCTGGGCGAACGAGAGCGTCGTCCTGTCGATGCGCTCCTATCCGGTGCGGGCGATCAGCGCCATTCGTGAATCCGCCGCCGCCGGAGAGCTCCCGAGATCACCCGGCGCCCTGCTGGTGGCGATCGCGTCCGGCCTGCTCGACAAGATCGAGCCGCTCGTCGACCAGCTTCGCGAGGAGGTCGACGAATTCGAGGAAGAATTGCTCGACCGCAGCCGCGCGCTTGAGCCCAAGACGCTGTCGGAGTTCCGCCGCACGGTGCTGATCCTGCGCCGCTACATCCAGCCGCAACGTGACGCCATGGCCCAGCTTCAGCGCGTCGGCCGCCGGCTGCTTTCGGACGACGATGAGATGCGCCTGCAGGAATCCGGCGACCGGGTCACGCGCCTCTCGGAGGAACTGGACTCGATCCGCGAACGCGCCGCCGTGCTGCAGGACCAGGGGGAGGCGGCGCGGCAGTCGCAGCTCAACGCACGCCTGCTCGTCATGGCGATCATATCGGCGCTGTTTCTGCCGCTGACCTTCCTGACCGGCCTCCTCGGCATGAACGTCGCCGGCATTCCAGCCGCAACCAACCCGATGGCGTTCGCGGTCGTCTGCCTGATCATGGCGTGCGTCGCCGGAGGAACGCTCGCCGTCATGAAGATCATGCGTCTGTTCTGACGCACGCACCTCCCGGCGACGAGGACGACCGGATCAGCCGCGCGGCGTGAACTTGCCCCGCAGTTCCGACTTCATGATCTTGCCGTTGGCGTTCCGCGGCAGCGGATCGGGCTGGATGATGACCTGGATGGGCACCTTGAACGCGGCGAGCTTCGCGGCGGTGAAGGCCTGCAGCTCCGACTGGGAGGTGGTCATGCCGGGCTTCACCTGCACCACCGCCCCGACTTCCTCGCCAAGCACCTTGTGGGGAATGCCGACGATCGCCGCATCCATGATCGCAGGATGCTCATATAGGACGTTCTCCACCTCGATGCAGTAGATGTTCTCCCCGCCGCGGATCAGCATGTCCTTGGCGCGGTCGAGCAGGAAGACGAACCCTTCCTCGTCGATGCGGGCGATGTCGCCCGTCACCACCCATCCGTCGATGAAGGTCTTGGCGGTCGCCTCGGGCTTGTTCCAGTAGAGCCGCGCATTGTTGGGCCCCTTCGCCCACAACTCCCCCACCTCGTTCGGGCCGAGCGTCTCGCCATTGGCGCCGACGATCTTGAAATCCATCGCCGGACCCGGACATCCTGCGCTGTCGGGGCGCAGCTCATAGTCCCGCCCCCAGTTGAGCGATGCGGTGGCGCAGGTCTCGGTCATGCCCCAGCCGTTCGAGACCGTCGCCGCCGTGAATCGGCGTTTGATCGTGCTCACGAGTTCGGGGGCCGACGGCGCGCCGCCATAGGCGACATTGGCGATCGACGACAGGTCATACTTGTCGCGATCCGGGTGTTCGAGCACCTGCCAGGCGATGGCGGGCACCCCGCCGATCACGGTCACCTTCTCCCGTTCGATGATCGGCAGCGCCTCGGCCGCGTCCCACTTGTACATCGTCACGATCTTGCCCGCCGACATGATCGACGGAACGAGGTTCGCGAACGCACCCGTCGCGTGGAAGAACGGGATCGCCAGCAGCGCGATCCTCGGGGGGTCATTCAGATAGTCCGGTTCCGGCGGGATCTCACCCCGGCGCAGGAAGGACCGGGCCTGGCAGGCGGCGGAATTGAACACGTTCGAGATGATCGCCCGGTGCGTCGCCAGCGCGCCCTTCGGCTTACCCGTCGTGCCGGAAGTGTACATGATCGTCGCGTCGTCATCAGGCTGGACGTCCGCGTCCGGGGCCGCCTTGTCCGGCAGCCGCTTCCACGTATGGGCGTCGCCGATCAGGGATTCCATGCTGACAATGCGCGGATCGGCTTCATCCTCGCCGCCGCGCGCCACGATGATATGCTTCAGGTCGGGCAGGTTTCCGAGCCGCCCACGCAGACGCTCGAGACGCTCGACATCGATGATGGCGACCTTGGAGCCGCTGTCGGCGAGCCCGTAATCGAGTTCGTCGGCGGTCCACCAGGAATTCATCGGCGTCGTGATCGCGCCGAGCACCAGAGGCGCGAAGAAGCCCACCGCCCACTGCGGATAATTCCGCATCACCACCGCCACCCGGTCGCCCTTTGCGACCCCGAACCGGTCGCGCAGGATGTGCGCGAGATGGTTCACCGCGCGCAGATGGTCGGCATAGGTCATGCGCTCGTCTTCAAACACCACATACTCGCGCTCGCCCCAGGCGCTGCTGGCGAGGAAGATGTCGCGCAGGGTTCCCGGCGCGTGTTTGTAGGTCTTGTAGACCGCCCCGTGGATCAGCTTTTCCTCAAGTTCAAAACGCTTGTCCGGCGCCGTCAGCAGGGCGTTCGCCTGCGCGATGCTCATCGCCGGAAATGCGGGGGCGGAAGAATCTTGGGCGGAATCCGTCACGAGCGCTTAACTCCCTGGATGCGGTCGGTCTAAGACCTGCTTTCTTGTGACCGGCATGATGAGCACAGAGTGCGGACCGGGGCCAGACCGGACGCGCGACAAGGGACAAGAACGCGATGGCAGATCGCCCGATCCGGATCATGGACGCCACCGAGGCGCATCTGCCGGCGCTTGTCGCGATCTACAACCAGGCGGTTCGGGACACGTTCTCGATCTGGTCGGAAGAGGAAACCACCCTCGACCAGCGCCGCCGCTGGATGGATATCCGCCGGTCGGCGGGCCTTCCGGTCCTGATCGCCGCCGTCGCGCCGGAGCAACCGAGCGGGGAGAGCGAGATTGTCGGCTATGCGAGCTATGGTCCGTTCCGCGACTTTCCCGGCTACCGCTTCACGGTCGAGCATTCGGTGTATGTCGCACCGGCGCTGCACCGCTCGGGCGTGGGGCGCATGCTCCTCGGCGCGCTCATCGAGCGTGCGCGTGCGGCGGGGCTCAGGCGCATGGTCGGCGGCGTCGACGCGGCGAATTCCGCATCCATCGCGCTGCACACGTCACTGGGGTTTGAGCTTCAGGGAACGCTCGAAGGCGTGGGCGAGAAATTCGGCAAGTCGCTCGATCTCGCCTTCCTGGTGAAGCGCCTCTAGGAGCGCTCGCGAAGGTTGACTCTTGAAGGCGCCACATACCTAGATGGAGTCGGGTGAATTAGGGGTGGGGGAATGCCGGAAGGCTTTGAATTTGAGGACGTGGAGGAGGTAAGACGCGAACTCGATCTTTACGCCCCAGTTCAGGTTTTCCTTGAACTCAGATTTCGTGACTTAATACGTCGCCAGCCGGAGTTTTCTGATTGCGAAATATTCTCCGAAGTGGTCGCGCAGAATGCCGGCGGTGGCGGGGGTCAATGGTCGCGACCTGACCTTGCGGCGCTGACAATTAGTCGTGGCGATTACATTCCGTTCTTAAGGGCCGAACTACATACGTTTGAGGTGAAGACAGCGACTGGCGCAAGCATCGGAGCGGTATATGAAACCAACGCGAATGGGCGCTTCGGTCATTTCGCGTGGCTCGTCTTTCAGGCGGTGGGGCCGGTTCTAAGAGGCACCGACTCTCACGGCCAAATACTGAAAGTTGCTCAAGCGTTGGGAACTGGTGTCATCGAGTTCGATCGACCTGAGGATCCCACGCGATGGCGGATATCGCATTTCCCTAAACCGACAGGGGTTCAGTCGAACGTCGCCGACTGCTTTGTGAGGGAACGGTTCAGCCCCGAGGCTCGCTCAAGAATCCGTTCGTACCTGCACTCGTTGGGCTGGCAGGATCGACCCGATGCCGAATAGGTCTTGGGTCGGGATGCGCGTGCTTTCGATCGCGAACCTGAAAGGAGGGGTCGGCAAGTCCACGACATCGATGATGATCGCCGACACCTTGGCGCTCCACTTCGGAATGCGCGTTTTGTTGGTCGATCTGGACCCCCAGGCGAACCTAAGTCAAATGATGTTGAGCCCGGCGGGTCTGAAAAAAGCAGACGATGCAGGGCGTACCCTTCGTCATTGGGTCAACGCCGTAAATCACGTAGAGGCCCAAAGCTTGGCGACCTACGTCAAGCGAGGTGCGTGCAATCTCCACGAAGTTAAGCGTCTTCGGGACGCTCATCTCGCCAAAGATCACGGCGACATCGACCTTGTCCCGGCAACGCCTGAGTTACGTTTCGCGGAACTCGATTTCGATCATAAGAACCACAATCCCGAAGAAACAACCGCAGCTATGAAGCGCATGCGTGATCTGATTAGCGCCGCGCTAGAAGAGCTTCGCTCTGCGTATGATCTCGTTATTTTTGATTGCCCACCCGGTTTTTCCACTTTGATGCAAGCGGCGCTTTGCCTCAGCGACGCGATACTTTCCCCAATTCAGGAGGCTGAATTATCGGTGTGGAGTTTGAAGGCGTTTCGTGACTTCGGGCTTCACCGAACGCTCGGTTTGTCCGACGACGCGCGGCATCGCGTCGTCTTCACCCGAGTTCGGCGGCAAGGGGCCGCTAGTGAGCGACGAAAGATTAGAACCGACACCGAAAGGTTCGGGTTCAAGCCGCTTTCCACGAGCGCGGAGGTTCTCGAGTCTTCCCAATCACATCGATGGGTTCGCCGCAAAGCCGTCGACAGTTATGAGCGCTTCGGGAACAAATATGGCCCGGCCAGGGCGAGTGTCCAATCTCTTGGCAAAGAAGTCTTGGAATTCATTGAGACCGCGCATCAAAATCCGGAGGCTAGATAATGTCGTCCACTAAAGCTGTCACCGCGCCGGAAGCCCTAAGGACCTTTTTGAAGGTCGTAGAAACGGAAGCACAAATCAACTCTGAATTCCGCGAGCGTTTGATCTCTGCGCTTGGAGTCACTGTTATTTACGCTGACGCCGAAGACGTCGAGGCGGCTAACCCAATAACATTGGCGGAACGGTATGACGAAGTCACCTTCAAGCGGCTGTACGGAAAGCTCAAAGCTGCAGTTCTCAAGGGAATCTTGAAGAGACATGATCTGGCGTCGGATAGCGACCTCAAATCCTTGAAGACCCCCGCTATGATCGAGATGTTGTGGATTCGCGCCACCGAGCGTTCGGAACACGGATAATCCGGGGGCCCGCCAGTTGTTGCGACCTCACCTTAGAGCGCGAGCCACTCAGAGAAGCGCCGCGTAAACATCTAGCGCCTCTAGCTCGCCACCAGTTTCAGCGCGCGGACATCGCCGCGGCCGAGCGCGCCGATCGCGCAGGCGGCGATCGCGCGGGCGTCAAGTCCCGCCTCGGCGTACATGATCTCGGGCTTGTCCTGGTCCTGGAACAGATCCGGCAGAGTCATCGTGCGCACCCGGAGGCCGCGGTCGAGGAGACCGTTCTCCGCCAGATGATGAAGCACGAATGCGCCAAACCCGCCGCGCGCGCCCTCCTCCACGGTGAGCAGCACTTCATGGTCGCGCACCAGCCGCGCGATCAGCTCCGCATCGAGCGGCTTGGCGAAACGCGCATCCGCGACCGTCGCCGACAGGCCCTGCGCGCCGAGCATGTCCGCCGCCGCCAGCGCTTCCTGGAGCCGCGCCCCATAGGAGAGGATCGCGATCGTCGACCCTTCCCGCACGATGCGCCCCTTGCCGATCTCCAGCGGCCGCGGATCGTCGAGACGCGTGAGGCCGAGCCCCTCGCCGCGCGGATAGCGGAACGCCGACGGCCGATCGTCGATCGCGTGCGCCGTCGCCACCATCAGTTGAAGCTCGACCTCGTCGGCCGCGGCCATCAGCACAAAGCCCGGCAGCTGCCCGAGGAAGCCGATATCGAACGATCCGGCGTGCGTCGGTCCGTCCGCGCCGACGAGCCCCGCCCGGTCGAGCGCGAAGCGCACCGGCAGACCCTGGATCGCGACGTCATGCACCACGCTGTCATAGGCGCGCTGAAGGAAGGTCGAATAGATCGCGGCGAACGGTTTCATTCCCGCCGCCGCGAGGCCGGCCGCGAAGGTGACCGCATGCTGTTCGGCGATGCCGACGTCGAAACACCTGTCTGGGAAACGTTCGCCGAAATAGTCCAGTCCGGTGCCGGACGGCATCGCCGCCGTGATGCCGACCACGCGGTCGTCGCGCTCCGCGGCGCGCACCAGTTCCTCGGCGAACACGCGCGTGTAACTCGGCGGCCCGGCCTTCGCCTTGGCCTGCTCGCCGGTGACGACATTGAAGCGCGATACGCCGTGATACTTGTCGTCCGCCTTCTCCGCCGGGGAATAACCCTTGCCCTTCTGCGTCACCACATGGACAAGAACAGGGCCGTTCTCCATGTCGCGCACGTTTTCGAGCACCGGGATCAGCGCCCCGAGGTCATGGCCGTCGATCGGCCCGACATAGTAGAAACCGAGCGCGTCGAACATGTCGCCGCCAAGCGCGAACCCGCGCGCGTAATGCTCGACCTTCTTGGCGGGATGTTCGAGCCCGATGGTGCGAGCGACGGATTTGGCCGCCTTGCGGAGGCGGCGATACCCCTTGGAGGACACCGTCCGCGACAGGTAGTGGCTCATCGCCCCGACCGGCGGCGCGATCGACATGTCGTTGTCGTTGAGGATCACGATCAGCCGGGAGTTCATGCCCCCGACATTGTTCATCGCCTCATAGATCATGCCCGCCGACATCGCGCCGTCGCCGACCACGCAGATCACCTTGTTGTCCGATCCGGTGAGGTCGCGCGCCACCGCAAAGCCCGCGCCGGCGGAGACCGAGGTGCCGGCGTGCGCCGCGCCGAAGGGGTCGTACTCGCTCTCGGCGCGCTTGGTGAATCCGGAAAGCCCGCCGCCCTGGCGCAGCGTCCGGATCCGATCCCGGCGTCCGGTGAGGATCTTGTGGGGATAGGTCTGATGCCCGACATCCCAGACGAGAATGTCGCGCGGCGTGTCGAACACGGCGTGGATCGCCACCGTCAGCTCCACCACGCCTAGGCCGGCTCCGAGGTGTCCGCCCGTCACCGAGACCGCGTTGATCGTCTCTTGGCGAACCTCATCGGCGATCCGTTTCAGCTCCGCGCGGGATCGTCCGCGCAGGTCCGAGGGGTGATTGATCTGTTCAAGGAGCGATTTTGAAGCCGGCATACCCTGTCACTTCTGACTCAAACCCGGTGGATTAATGGCCGCGATGAAGCACAAAGTCGACCGTGTGCAGCAATGATGCGGCGCGCGCACCAAAGGACGCCAGATGCTGTTTCGCCTGTGCGGCGAGAAACCGCACGCGGGCTTCTGCTCCTTCTTCGCCTAGAAGGGTTACGAAATTGGTCTTGCCTTTCGACCGGTCCTTGCCCGTCGCCTTGCCGAGTTCAGCCGGATCGCCCCTGAGGTCGAGCAGGTCGTCGACGATCTGGAACGCAAGGCCAAGATCATTGGTGTAACCGAGGATCGCGTGTCGCTCGCTTTCGAGCGCGCCGCCGAGCAGCGCGCCAACCTCGCCTGAAAAGCTGATCAGCGCGCCGGTCTTCATCCGCTGCATCCGGGTCAGCAGGGCTAGCGGCTCCTCGCCCTCGAAGTCAGGGTGCATGTCGATCATCTGGCCGCCGACCATGCCGCGCGCGCCGGCGGCGGACGCCATCCGCTCGATCAGTCGGCACCGCATCATCGCGTCGCGGTGGGTTTCCGGCGACGCCATGATCTCGAACGCGAGGGTGAGCAGCGCGTCGCCCGCCAACAGGGCCGTCGCGTCATCGAACGCCTTGTGAACCGTCGGCTGGCCCCGTCTCAGATCGTCATCGTCCATGCAGGGCAGATCGTCATGGATCAACGAATAGGCGTGCACGCACTCGATCGCGCACGCCGCCCGCAGCAGCGACTTCTCCTGCGCGCCGAACATCCGTCCGGTCTCGATCGCAAGAAACGGGCGCAGTCGCTTGCCGCGACCGAGCGCGCCATGGCGCATCGCCCGCATCAGTCGCGCCTCCGGACCCGCCGCCGGCGGAATCAGCTGATCGAGCGCAACGGTCACCCGGTCCGCGACCTCATCGAGGCGGTGGAGGAAGGCCGGGTCAACGCCCTCAGTCACAGGCGCTATTCCTTTCCGGCGGCCGTCGCCGCCCTCGCGCGGGGCCGAGCGCCCCGTTCGCTTCTCCAACCGCAGACGGGAGAAGTCCATCCATGACTTACGATTTCGTCAGCACCTGCGCGCCACGGTCAGGCGTCCTCGACGGGATCCAGGCCGCGCGGCCCGTCCGGACCGAGGATCACGCGCTCGACCTTGAGTTCCGCGTCCTTCAGCCGCGCCTCGCAATGCGCCTTCAAGGCCGCGCCGCGCTCATAGATACGGATCGAATCCTCAAGCGGCACATCGCCCGCCTCCAGCTTGCGCACGATGTCCTCAAGCTGGCTCAGCGCATCCTCGAAGCTCATCGAGGAGATGTCCGGACGCGGGGCGGGGTTGGTCATCTGTCTTCCTTCCCGGGATCGTCAGCGAATCTACCCTCAGACGGTAGGTCGAAGCGTTCCTGCGGACAATGCCGCACGCCCGCGGAGACGTCCGACAGCGCGCGTCACTCCCGCAATCGATAGATGCGATAGGACCAGTAGCCGTCGCCGCCGTCATGGACGCACACCCATCCGAGCCGCTGCAGATAGGGCCGCAGCATACGGTTGAACCAGCCATGCGCGGCGAGCACGACGTCGCCCTCCGATTTCGCGCGGGCCGCCAGCGTGCAGGCCGCGGCGGCGGCGCGTACATGCGCCTGCTGCTTCGGCTCCTCGCCGTCTGCATGGCCGAACATCCAGGCGAGTCGCGCGAACTTGTTCCAGGTCCGCGGCAGCCTGCGGAAACCGGACGGCAGATGCGGCGGCGGCAGCGCGGCTTCGTTGAAGGCCGGGTCGGGCTCGACCGTCCGGTCCCCGGCGATCGCCCTTGCGGTTTCGATCGCCCTCGGGCGCGCGCTCGAGAGGATCACCGTGGCGTTGGCGGCGGCGTCCAGCAGCGATTGAGGCGGCGACTGGCCGGGCGCCAGCGAACCCTCCTCATAGGCCGACCACCACTCCCGGTAGCCGCGCCAGTCGAGCCGGGGCCCGGCGTCGCGATTGAGCGCCGGGCGTCCGTGCCGGACGATGATGATCCGGCCGCAGATCCGCTCATCGCGCGCCTGCGAGGTCTGTTCCGGCCCTGGTGTGCGCCCCTGCCCCACCATCTGGAAACGCCCGCCCGACCGTCAGAGCCCGCGCCACAGCCGCGGCGCCGGACACTCCGCCCCCGGCGCCCTGGTGCAGCGGTGCAGCGTGAAGACCACCGTGTCCGCCCGGCCGATGAGATGGTCGAGCGGCACATATCCGATCGCCTTCGGACCACCGAACATGCCGACATTCGGCCACGCATAGGGCTCGAGCGCCGCAAGCCCGGGATGCCCCGTCGGCGCGCGGCTGTCCTCGGAATTGTCTCGGTTGTCTCCCATGAAGAACAGGTGCCCGTCCGGCACGCGGAAGATCGGCGTCTGGTCATAGCGGTCGTCGTCGGACCATTCGTGGATCAGGTGCGAACCCGCTTCCCCCGGAAGCGTCTCACGGTATTCCGTGGCCGTCCACAACCCGCGCTCCTCATGCGGGATGTAGGTGCGCTGCGCGATCTGCTCGCGCTCCACCGGCTCGCCATTGACCGTCAGGCGGCCTGCGACCACCTGGATGCGGTCGCCCGGCAGTCCGACGACGCGCTTGATCATCACCCGGTTGTCATTGGGATGCTGAAACACCGCCACGTCGCCGCGCTTGGGCATGCGCGCGAACAGGCGCTCGTCAGGCCGGGTCGGATCATCCGGAATCAACCAGCGGCCGATGCCGAACGGGACGGAATTGCGCGTGTAACCGTAGGCGAACTTCGACACCGCGACCCGGTCGCCGACCTGGAGCGCCGGCACCATGCTCTCGGACGGAATGGACCGCAGCTCGTAGGCGAAGGTCGTGAACACCAGCCAGAAGGGCAGGAACACCGCGACCGTCAGCGCGGTTTCGCGAATCTCGTGCACGAGGCGCTGTCGCAGAGTGCGCGGCGCCTCCTGGCCGCCCGCGGGCGCGGCCTTGTCCACCCCAGAATCTTCCGCCGAGGTGGAAGTCGTCTCACTCGACATCTCGCAATCCCTGCTCTTCGGCTCCGCGCTGCGACGTCGGGCGAGCCGCCCACAAGCCGCCCATACGCCCCGCCGGGCCCCGTTCCGTCAAGGCCGCCGGCTGTAGTAGGCCACCCCGTCGCGCATCTCGGAGATCACACGCCCGCGTTCGATCAGGCAGTTGACATGCGCAAGCGTTTCCCCCGTCGCCATGCCCAGAAGGTCCGGCGTGATCGGCCGCGCGAACACCGCCGTGAACAGATCGACCGCCCGTTTGGGCTCGTCGAGACGCTCGAGCAGCCGTCCGAGGGCGGTCTCATGTCCTGCGATCAGCGCGTCGAGGCGCTTGTGCGCGCCATAGAACGGTTCGTTGTGCGCCGGGCAGACAAGCACGTCGGGCGGCACCGCCTGCTTCAGTTTGGCGCAGGACGAGAGCCAGTCCTGGAGCGGGTCCGCGGCCGGCTCCGTCGGGAACACCGAGACGTTCGAGGAGATGCGCGGAAGGATCTGATCGCCCGAAATGAAAACGTTCAGCTCCTCGCACCACAGGCACGCATGCTCGGGCGAGTGACCGCAGCCCATGATCACGCGCCAGACGCGCCCGCCGATCGTCACCTCATCCCCGTCGGAGAGCCTGCGGTAGGCGTCCGGGAGCTGCGACACGGCTTTGCCGAACCCGCCGAAGCGCTCGACATACCTGTCGATGTCGTCCTGCCCCCAACCGGCCGCGCGATAGAACCGGACGCCTGCCTCCGGCGCCTCCCGCCCGGTGTCGGCGACCAGCATCCGGCAGGTCACGTATTCGAGCCGCGACATCCAGAGATCACATCCGAACTTGCGGCAGATCCAGCCGGCGAGCCCCACGTGATCGGGATGCATGTGCGTGACGATCACCCGGGTGATGCGTCGCCCTTCAAGCTCCGTTGCGAACAGGGTGCGCCAGTGCGCCTTGGTCTCGGACGTCGAAACGCCGGTGTCGACGAGCGTCCAGCCGTCGCCGTCCTCGATCAGCCAGAGGTTGATCCACTTCAGCGCGAAGGGCAGCGGCATGCGGACCCATCTGACCCCCGGCGCAACCTCCAGCGTCACCCCCGGCTCCGGCGTCGTCTCGAAGGGATAGTCGTACCGCGTGCGGGGGGTCTTGCCCTCAAAGCCGTCCATCGGGTGGATCCCTTGCTTGAGCCTTCCGGCCGGTATGCGCCGCGAGAGCGAATCCGCCAACCCTTCGGGGGCCCGTCGACGAAGCCACAAGGAATGACGTAAGACAATCGTGGGGGCGACTCTCGAGGGGAAGACACGTGCGCCAGTTCATCGGACTGATCATCTCGCTATACCTCACCGTGGTGGTCATCGTCTTCGGCGGGGGCGTCTACGGCTTCCTGACCGACCAGCCGACGCGGGACTACGCCTGCGCGCCGAGCGAACTCTCGATCACGACGCCCGCGAACGAGCTTGAAGGCGCGCCGAACTGGATCGCCTGGGCCGCCATTCGCGCCGCGATCTGGCCGAAAAGCTATCTCGACGATCGCCACCGCGTGAACAGCCCGATCCAGTGGCTGCTCGTACAGTATGATCCGTTTCCGAACGCCTGCCGCTGAGCAAGGACCCGCGACCCGCAACATGAATTCTCGGTAATGGGACGGGCAATTCCGTCGCGCGGCTGGCGTATTCCCGGGCGTTAACCTAAGGAGTGGGGCGAAGCTGGAGGAGGCCTGACATGAAGCGTGCTTTCACCGCGGGACTGGCGACCGCCGCCGCCGCGATCGTCCTTGCCGCATGTTCACCGCGCGGCGAAACGTCTGCAACGACAGAAGGCGCCGCCACGGCGGGCGCCCCTGCGGCGGTCACCTACGCCCCGTTGAACGTCGCCGCCGGCCCCTACACGCTCGACAAGACGCATGCGAGCCTCTTGTGGAAGGTCGACCATCAGGGCCTGTCCAAATACACCGCCCGCTTCACTCATTTCGACGCCGCGCTGACGCTTGATCCTGTCGCGCCGGAGAAGTCGATGATCACCGTTACGATCGACCCCAAGACGGTCGAGACCGACTTCGCCAAGCAGCGGGCTCCCGGCAACACGACCGACTTCAACGCCGAACTGGCGGACGAGGCGAATTTCTTCAACTCCGCCGCCTTCCCCACGATCACATTCAAGTCCACCTCCGCCGAGCGGACGGGCGAAAACACCGGCAAGCTCACCGGGGACCTCACCTTCCTCGGCGTCACCAAGCCGGTCACGCTCGACGTCGTCTACAATGGCGTGTTCGAGGACCCGCGCGCGCAGAAATATCGCGTCGGCTTTTCGGCGACCGGCCAGATCATCCGTTCGGACTTCGGCATGACGTTCGGACAGGCCTTCACCGGCGACGCTGTGGATCTGCTCATCGAAGCCGAATTCCTGAGCGAAGCGCCGCTCGCGGCCGCTCCCCAGTAGCACCAGTCCCCGATCCTTGAGGAGCAATCTGATGCGTTCCCACCTTTTCGCCGCCGTCCTCGCCGCCGCCGTCTTCGCACCGTCCGCACTCGCGCAGGCGCCCGAGGCTCCGCCCGCCGGCGCCTATGTGCTCGACAAGACCCACGCCAGCATCAACTGGCGCGTGAAGCATCTCGGCGTGTCGAACTACACCGCGCGCTTCACCCATTTCAACGCGGAGCTGCAATTCGACCCCGCCGCGCCGGAAGCGTCCAGGATCACCGTGACCATCGACCCGAAGACCGTCGAGACGGACTTCGCCAAGACCCGGCCGGAGGGCAACACGACCGACTTCAACGCCGAACTGCAGGACGAGCGCTTCTTCAACTCGGCGGCGCACCCGAAGATCACCTTCGTGTCGACCTCGGCGACCAAGACGAGCGACACATCCGGAGCCCTCACCGGAGACCTGACCTTCCTCGGCGTGACCAAGCCTGTGACGATCAACGTCACCTATAACGGACACCGGCCAAACCCCCGCTCGCAGAAGCACAAGCTCGGCTTCTCCGGAACCACGACCATCAAACGCTCGGAATGGGGCATGTCGTGGGGACAGCAATTCCTCGGCGATGACGTGCAGATCCTGATCGAGGCGGAGTTCGAACAGAAATAAGCGGCCCGCGCGGCCGCTGAGACCGCAGGAGCGCCCCATGCACTCTCACGCAGCGCCGGCCGCGTCCGAGACGCGCGCTGGCGGCGGCCGGAATCTCGCCGGCGCGGTCGCCGCCGCCGCGCTCGTGCTCGCAGGATGCATCACCCCCGCCCGCCAGGACCTGACAAATGTCGGCTCCGGTCAGTACGAGCTGGAAAAATCTCACGCGTCGCTCGTCTGGCGCGTCAAGCACATGGGGTTGTCGAACTATACGGCGCGCTTCGTCGACTTCGACGCATCGCTCGACTTCGATCCCGCAAACCCCGCCGCATCGCGTTTGAAGGCGGTCATCAATCCTGCCTCCGTCCGCGCCGAACACCCGACCCGCGACAGCTGGGACTCCGAGCTTGCCAACGACTGGTTCAAGGCCGGCCAGTTTCCGCAGATCGTGTTTGAGTCCTCGCTGGTGGAGCAGACCGGGCCCACCACAGGCAAGGTGACGGGCGAGCTTTCCTTCCTGGGGATCACGAAGCCCGTGACGCTGGACGTGACCTTCAACGGCACGGCGAACTCGCCCTTCTTCGGCGCGCGCGATCTGCTCGGCTTCTCGGCCCGCGGCGTGCTCAAACGGTCGGACTTCGGCCTGACGCGCTTCGCCAGCGTCGTCGGCGACGAGGTAGAGGTCATCATCGAGGCCGAGTTCGTTCAGGCCGCGTCCTGATCGAGGCCGCCCCCCTCCGGCGGGCGCCCCACTACCGCGATTCCTGGTGCACCACCCCGTAATACCGCGCGGCGCGTTCGGCGTCGGTCACCACTTTCGGGCCGGCGTTCGCCGCGTCGGGAGCTGGCGTCGCCGGGGCCGGGGCCTGAGCAGGCGTCGGCGCGGCCGGTGTGTCCATTTCCTTCATCACGTTGAAGCCATGCCCAGACCGCTCGATGCGGCGGGTCGAAAGCCCCAGCTCCTCGGCCGTGAAGGCGACAAGCCCACCTGATTTGCACAGCAGTTCGACAATGTTCTGCCGGGTCTGCATCTCGAGCAGCGACAACAGCAGCTCCCGCGCGGACGGATCGCGATCCTTGAAAGCATCCGCGATCTTGTCCAGCTGCTGGGGCTGGATCATCATGACGCCCGGAGGGGAACCGGAGTCTTTCTCGCCCTCCGAACCGGCGCCGGCCCCATAATGCGAGAAGCCGACGTCTTCATACGAGAAGCTGGCCTCGAAGACGTGGATCCCCAGCGGCAGTCCCATGAAGGGCGCCGACGCATCCTGCTCCTCGATCGCCTTCAGGGCCCGAACGACGCTGTTCTCGATCTCGTACTGCTTGGATCGCACCTCTTCGTCGCGGTACTGGCCGAGTTCGTTCTCAAAGAGGTTCTCGATGCGGGCGGCGAGCGTCGCGCCGAAATTCTGCAACTGGCAGGCGATCTGGATCCGCTCGACGTCGAGCTGGAAGATCACCCGCGTCCGCACGCGGATCTTGTGGTCGTCCGCCGTCTGGACCAGGAAAGGCCGGGGCGCGCAGGTGTTGACCCGAAGCGAGATTTCGCCGGTCCGCTTGGTCACGAGCGAGCGCTCGAAATATTCCGCGCCCGCCGGATCGTGCGTGATGAAGGAGAGGTCCGGCGCGTCCTTGTCGCGCATCACCCGGATGCGTGGATCCCAGAGCGTGGTGGGCGCGCGCAGCGCCCCGTAGAATGTGCCGTCACGCGTCGTGACGAAGGTGTTGTGCACGCCCACGTCGAACGTCCGCGACGCGCGATAAAGCAGGAACGCGACCACGCCCCCGACAAACAAGGCGCCAATGATGCCAATGATCTCAACCACGATCCTGTCCCCGCACTCTCTACACGCCCGGACCAGACTCTGGTCCACTCTCCCGACGCTGCTCCGTCACATCGACCGGACCCGGCCGCCACCCGGACCCCTGCCGACCTGGCTCTCGCCGCTGGACCGATCCCTGTGGCGGCTCGACCGCTCGCGCGGAGCCCGACCTCATCTCTCATGAGACAGTGGGGTCCAGCGTCCGGGTGAGCGAATTCCGCATCGCTTTTCATGCAAAGACTACGCCCGCGAGCGCTTATCCACAATGCGGTTGTCGAGGCGACGCGCAGTCCGCTGCGGAAATTCGGCCACGCGACCGGCCGCGCGACCTAACGAGGACGCCTCCTGAAAGACAAAACACCCCGGATGCGATAGCATCCGGGGTGGCTGGAAGTGGGTCTTGCTCAGGCCTCAGGCTTCGCGATGAAGGAAGCGGACCCGATGAAGTTGTTCCCGATCCGTCGTGAAACGATCAGCCAAGCTGCGCCGACGACGAGCGGGTGATCGTCACTTCTTCTTGGCTGCCGGTTTGGCGGCCGGCTTCGCTGCGGCTTTCGCGGCAGGCTTGGCGGGCTTCGCAGCAGCCTTCGGAGCAGCGGCCTTGGCCGCCGGAGCCTTGGCGGTCGCCGCCTTGGTGGCGGTCGGCTTGGCCTTGGCGGCAGGCTTTGCGGCCGCCTTGGGGGCGGCTGCCTTGGCCGGCTTCGCAGCGACCTTGGCGGTTGTGGTCTTCGCCGCCGAAGTCTTGGTCGCAGCGGGCTTCGCGGATTTCGCCGCGGCCGGCTTGGATGGTTTTGCTTTTGTCACCATGTGTCTCTCCTTGGACGAGCCTCGGTACTCCGATTCGAGCGCGCCCAGAATTTGTTGGCCCAGATCTACTCGAACAAACTTCCGGAGTGTGGACTCTCGGTCACGCCTGCTCCGTTTGTTCGGGCTCCGGCTTTTCGGGCGATGTCGCCGCTCGTGTGAGACGGTCGACGATCGCTTCGCCAAGACCGGTCCCGGGAATCGGCGCGACAGCGATAGCATTGGCGTGCTCATCCAACTCGCGCAAGCGAAAGAATAGATTGGAAGCGGCTTCTCGCAAATCTCCGCGTTCGGACAGATTGAGCGCCGGCTCGACTCCCTCGGGCGGAGGGCCGAATCCGAGAAACACCTCGCCCGCCCGAATGTCCGTCGCGTCGAGGCGCAACGCCGCCTTTGGAGCATAGTGCCGGCGCATCATGCCGGGCGCGATCACCCGTCCGTCCGGCCGGCGTTCAACGAACCGCCCGACGACGCGCTCGATCGCCTCGCGCGGCGTGGCGCCTGGACGCAGCAGCACGGGACCGTCCCCGGTCAGCGCCACGATCGTCGACTCAACGCCGTCGCGACACCTGCCGCCGTCGACCACCAGATCGACCCGGTCTCCGAGACCCGCGACGACATCCGCCGCCGTCACCGGCGACAGATGTTCGGACGGATTGGCGGAGGGCGCCGCGAGGGGGCGTCCAACCCGGCGGATGATGTCGAGCGCCATCGGATGGTCGGGCACGCGCAAGGCGATCGTGTCGAGGCCCGCCCGGGCGAGCGGGCTCAGGCCGGCGTCCGCCCGCACGGCGAGAATGATCGAGAGCGGCCCGGGCCAGAACCGCTCCGCCAGCGCTTCGGCTTCGGGCGTCATGACCGCGAAACGCCTCGCCATCGAGACGTCCGCCACATGGTGGATCAGGGGATTGAAACGCGGCCGTTGCTTTGCGGCGAACACCGCGGCCACCGCTTCGCCTTGCGTCGCATCAGCGGCGAGCCCATAGACCGTTTCGGTCGGGATCGCGACCCGTCCGCCGCCCAGCAGCACCGCGGCGGCCTCTTCGATCGCACCGGGTCCGGCGACGATCCGAACCCCGGCGCGCGGCTCCCGCCCGGGGGTCACGACGGCTGGCGTGTCGCCGAAACCTCGATCGTCACCGTGATATCGTCCGACACCCATTCTTCGCTTGTGCTGGGCGCGCCGGTCACGCCCTTGCCGACGCCGAGGCTGAGCCGCTTCATGATGATTTCGGCGCGCATCAGGCCCTTGTCGCCGGTGATGTCGAGCGTGAAGGGCAGCCGCAGCGGGAAGGGTTCTCCCTTGATCGTCAGCACGCCCGTCGCTTCATAGCTGTTGGCCCCGGTCTTCTCGACGCCCTCATTCACCTCGAACACCGCCGAGGCGTGCTTTGCGACATCAAACCAGTCGCCGTCCTTCAGCGAGTCGTTGAAATAGCTGTCCCCGGCGTCAGCGGTCGCGGTGGCCACCGTCACGCGGACACGGGCGTCCTCAGGGGCCTCAGGATCGAACAGGATGTCCGCCGTCCAGTCCTTGAACACGCCGGAGAAGGGACGCCCGGAATAGATGCCGGAAAACGCGATCCTGCTGGCGGCGGGGTCGACCTTCCAGGCTGGCGACGCGCTCGTCTGGACCGCCTGTTGCGGCGCCGGCGCTTCATTCGCCGCCGCGCCCGGAGCACTGGTCAGCAGCGCCGCGCCGACCCCGAGCCCGAGCACCGCCGCCGCCGCCGCGAAAGCGATCAGCGCGCCGCGCCCCTTCTCGACCGGACCATTGGTCCGACCGAACACACCAGGCGCCATGCGGGACAGCAGCCCATCCCGGTCAACAAACTGATGCTTGAGCGCCGCCGCGACATGCAGGCCAAGCAGCACGATCACCACCCACGCCAGCTTGGAATGCACGAACTCCAGCGGCCCGTGCAGGTCGCGCCGCGTTTCGAGCGGTAGATCGGGCAGGCCCGGAAGATGCGGCCACGGCGCGACCCCGAACAGCACGGTCGGGGTGCCCTGGGGCGCGGCCGAAACCAGGACCCAGCCCGTCAGCGGCATGATGATGATCAGCGCATAGAAGGCGATGTGCACGGCGCTGGCCGCGCGTTTCTGCCAGGAGGGCATCGGCGGTTCGGGCGGCGGGGGGTTCATCAGCCGCCACACGATGCGGCCGACCGAGAGCACCAACACCATGATCCCGAAGGATTTGTGCATCTGGTAGAGCGTCACTCTCAGCGGGTCGCCGGGCGGCAGGTCGCCCATGTTCCAGCCGACGCCGATCAGGCCGAAGATCGAGAATGCGATCGCCCAGTGGAGCGCGATCGCAACCGCCGTGTAACGCCTTGTCGCTCCGGTCATGACCCGTCTCCGTTCGGACCTCCGCACGCCTCGCCGGATGTCCCACACTTCTTCGCCGGCTGCAAACGCTGTCGGTCCCAGTTCGCCGGTTCAGAGCACCCGCCCCGGATTCATGCGGCCAGCGGGATCGAGCGCCTGCTTCACCGCCCGCATCAGGTCCAGCTCCACTCCGGCTTTCCGGTCGGCGAGCTCTTCGCGCTTGAGCTTGCCGACGCCGTGCTCGGCGGAGATCGAGCCGTTCAGCTCGGTGACAAGGTCGTGGATAGCCCGGGTGACGGGCGCCCCTGCGTCCTCGACGAACGCCTCCGGATCCACGCCCCGCGGTGGAACCACATTGTAGTGCATGTTGCCGTCGCCGACATGGCCGAAGGCGATGATCGTCGCCCCCGGCAACGTCGCCTCGACCAGTGCGCCGGCGCGCGTCATGAAGTCGGGAAGGCGCGAGACCGGCACCGAGACATCGTGCTTGCGCGCCTTGCCATGCGCCTTTTCCGCGACCGCGATATTCTCCCGGATCCGCCACATGGCCGCGCGCTGCGCCTCGTTGCCCGCGATCGCGGCGTCGGAGGCGAGCCCGGCCTCCATCGCGTCCGCGAGGATTGCTTCCATCAGCTCGCGCGCGCCCTCCGCTCGCGGCAGCGACAGCTCGATCAGCACCCGCCATGGCGCCGACGCCGGCAGCGGGTCCCTCGCGCCGGGGAGATGCTCGACCACCAGATCGAGCGCCAGGCTGGGGACGAGTTCAAAACCGGTCACCGCCCCGCCCGACAGATGTTTCGCCCGCGCCAACAGCGCCACCGCGTCGTCGGGCGACGCCACCACCGCCCAGGCCGTCTCGCGGACGGCGGGCCGCGGAAACAGTTTGAGCGTCGCCGCCGTGACGACGCCGAGCGTGCCCTCCGCACCGATGAACAGGTGTTTCAGGTCATAGCCAGTATTGTCCTTGCGAAGCGCCCGCAGCCCGTTCCAGATCTGCCCGTCCGGCAGCACCACCTCAAGCCCCAGAACGAGGTCGCGCATCATTCCGTAACGCAGCACCGCCACGCCGCCGGCATTGGTGGAGATCAGCCCGCCGATGGTCGCGACCCCCTCCGCCCCAAGTGACAGCGGAAACAGGCGGCCCGCCTCGTCGGCGACCCGCTGCGCTTCGGTGAGCACGACGCCCGCCTCCAGCGTCATCGCATCATTCCGGGGGTCCACCTCCCGCACCTGGTTCATCCGCCGCAGCGAGATCAGCACCTCGCCATAGGGAACCCCGCCATTCACCAGACCCGAATTTCCGCCCTGCGGCGTGATCGACGCGCCCGCCTCCGCGCAGATGCGGACAGCGCGGGCGACCTCCTCGGTCGAGGCGGGCTTCACAAGCACCGGCGTCCAGCCGCGCCACCGTCCGCGCCAGTCCTGGATGTGCGGGGCGATTTCATGCGGATCGGTCGACACGCCCTTGTCGCCAAGCGCGGTGCGCAGTCGCTGCACGAGCGCGGCGGCCTCTGCCTCGCCTATGGGATGCGCGGAGGAAACATCGTCAGCCATGATCCGATCCTGCCTCAACGTCGCCCGCCCGGAAAGCACCCGCAGATCACGACCCGCCTTCAGCTGATCGGAACGTCCGCGCCCTCGCACCGCCGCACGCCGCGCACGACCTTCGTCGCGTGGAAGACGCCCCCGCCCCAGAACACATAACCCGCCGTCCCGACGCGGCTGACGCGGTAGCAGCTTTCGCTTTCAAACGCTGTGTCCTCATAGGCGAAACACGCACCGCCCTCATCTGAGACCGTGAGCCGCCCGCGGCGGACCTCTCCGGCAAAATCATAAAGCGTCGCGCCCTCGGGCTCGATGCATTCGCGCCAGGCGACCGGCCCCTCGGGCGAGAACGAGCTGGTGAAACCGGACATGTCGACGCCGAACAGTTCTGAGCGGATCTCCTCGGCGGTCATCGCCCGGTTGGGCGCATCGGCGGATGGAGCATTCGCAGTTTGGGCGGTCGCCGCCCCCGCCGTGACCACAAGCATGACGCCGATCACGAGCGCGGCGCGCCGCACCGCCGGCGCAATCCCGCCGCCGAAGCCGCCCCGTTTCCCGTCCATGCCGAGCCTCCCGTTCATCAGGTCCATCGCTGTTTGCCGAGAGACTGACGGTGAAAACAGGCGAAATCAGGGACACTGCGAAGGCGCGGCTTGCCACGATCGCATCGCCCGGCCAGTGTCTGTCGGCCAATGTCTGTCGGCCGGTGTCTGCCAGCCAAAGTCATCCGCCAGTGTTCACCCGCCAGCGCCCACTGGCCAGCATCATAGGTCCGGGATTGTCGCCCGGAGCCCGCAAGGAGCCCCCGCCCATGCTCACCGTCCTTCGCACCGTCCTGCTTGCGAGCACGGGCCTCGCGATCTCCGCCTGCGCGAGCCTCGAGCCGGAGCCGTGCACGGCGGAGTGGGTGGACTGGAAGAAGACGCAGGTGCTGAACACGTTCGCGCGTCAGCATACCGGCGACATCCGTTTCGTGCGCGAGCTGGCAGGCTCCTTCGACCGCGAGCAGTCCGCCCCGCAGGTCCTGCTGCGGCTCGCAACCGCGGGCCCGCGGGTGCAGTCGCTCGTGGAGGATTTCGTCGACCTCGCCGTCCCCGCCGTCCAGACCGCCGTCGCCCAGTGCGGATCGGCCCCGCGCGCGTCCCAGCTCTTCGCGGACATGCTGCGCGACGAAGGGGTCGACGAAAAAACGCTTGAATGGATCGAGACGCTCGGCGTCTTCTTCGACCAGACCGCCGCGGACTGACGCGGCCCCAATCCACCACCGATCAGGACTCCCGCCATGCCCTATTCCGCCTTTGATCTTTCCGGCACCGTCGCGCTCGTCACCGGCGGCAATCGCGGCATCGGTCTCGGCATGGCGACCGCGCTCGCCGAGGCCGGCGCCTCGATCGCCATCTGGGGCTCGAACGCCGCCCGCAACGCCGAGGCGACCACCGCCCTGTCTGGCGCCGGACGCGATGTGCACGCGCTCGTGGTCGACGTCGCCGACGAAGCCGCGGTCGCCGAGGGAATGGCCGAAACGTTGAAGCATTTCGGCCGCGTGGATTCGGTCTTCGCGAACGCCGGCGTCTCCGGCGGGGCGAAATCCTTCGCGGACTTCCCGACCGAAACCTACCGCAAGGCGCTGGCGGTCAATCTCGACGGCGTGTTCTTCACCTTCCGCGAAGCCTGCCGCCACATGATCGACCGCGCGGGCAGAGGCGATCCCGGCGGATCGCTCGTCGTCACCGCCTCGATCGCCGCGATCGAGGGGGCGGCGCGATCGCAGGCTTACGCTGCGACGAAGGGCGGCGTCATCTCGATGATGAAGGCGATCGCGGTCGAGCACGCGCGTTACGGGGTGCGCGCGAACGCGATCCTTCCGGGCTGGATTGCAACCGACATGACGGAAGGCGCGCAATCATCCTCCGCCTTCGCCGAGAAAGTGATCCCGCGCGTGCCGATCCGGCGCTGGGGCGAGCCGGCGGATTTCGGCGGCGCTGCGGTCTATCTCGCCTCCCGCGCCTCGGCCTATCACACCGGCGACACGCTGATCATCGACGGCGGCTATTCGATCTTCTGAAAGAGGCTATCTCAAGCCGCCGCAGAAGGTCTGGATGCGGCGGCACGCCTCCTCCAGCGCCTCGGTCGATGTCGCATAGGAAATCCGGAACGCGGGCGACAGGCCGAACGCCGAGCCGAACACGACCGCGACTTTCTGCTCGTCCAGAAGGGCCGCCGCGAAGTCCTCGTCATTGGCGATGCGCACGCCGCCCGCACTCGTGCGTCCGATGGCGCGTGAACAATCCGGGTAGACATAGAACGCGCCTTCGGGCGTGGGACAGGAGAGTTCCTCGGTCTGGTTCAGCATCGCAACCACAAGGTCGCGGCGGGCGCGGAACACCTTGTTGCGCTCGGCGATGAAATCCTGCGGACCGTTCAACGCCTCCACCGCCGCCCATTGCGAGATCGAGCACGGATTGGAGGTGGTCTGGCTCTCCACCTTGCCCATCGCCTTGATGAGGGCCTCGGGGCCGCCGGCATAGCCGATCCGCCATCCGGTCATCGCATAAGCCTTCGAGACGCCGTTCATCGTCAGCGTGCGGTCATAGAGCGCAGGCTCGACCTCTGCGATCGTGTGGAATTTGAAATCGTCATAGACGAGGTGCTCATACATGTCGTCGGTCAGCACCCAGACATGGGGATGGCGCAGCAGGACATCCGCGATCGCGCGCAATTCCCCCCGTGTGTAGGCGGCGCCGGACGGGTTGGACGGCGAATTCAGCAACAGCCATTTGGTGCGCGGCGTGATCGCGGCCTCCAGCGCCTCGGGCCTCACCTTGTATTTGTCCTCGGCGCTCACTGTGACGAAGGTCGGCGTCGCGCCGCACATCAGCGCCATCTCGGGATAGCTCACCCAGTAGGGAGTCGGGATCAGCACCTCGTCGCCGGGGTTCAGCGTCGCCATGAAGGCGTTGTAGATCACCGGCTTTCCGCCCGGCGACACATTGATCTGGGCGGGCGTGTAGTCGAGCCCGTTGTCGCGCTTGAACTTGGCGCAGATCGCCTGTTTGAGCTCCGGGATGCCGTCGACGTCCGTATACTTGGTCTTGCCGTCGCGGATCGCCTTCATCGCGGCGTCCTTGATGTTGTCCGGCGTGTCGAAATCCGGCTCGCCGGCGCCAAGGCCGATCACGTCGTGGCCCGCCGCCTTCAGCTCCCGCGCCTTCGACGACACCGCGATGGTGGCCGAAGGCTTGATGCGCTTCAGGGCTTCCGATTCGACGCCGGCCATTTCAGTGATCTCCGCGACTCATATTCCGCACTCTCCTCGCACGGGGCGACGCCTCGATCAAATGCCGCCCCTTGGCCCCGGCGCCCGATCCACCCTAGTTTCAGGACGCCATGAACGAAGCCGCCGACTCACCAGACCCATCTGCGCCGCCCGAGGCCGATGCACGCGCGGACCGCGCCCCGGAAGAGGTTGGGGGCGCCGCGCTTTCGGGGGTGGAGGTGATCCGCGACCACCTCAAACGCCTGCCCGCGCGTCCTGGCGTCTACCGCATGTACGGCGAGGACGGGGAGTCGCTCTATGTCGGCAAGGCCAAAAGCCTGAAGGCCCGCGTCGCCAGCTACGCCAAGCTCGGCGGGCACACCCAGCGCATCGCGCGGATGATCCAGCTCACCCGGTCCATGGAGTTCGTCGTTACCGCGAGCGAGATGGAGGCGCTGCTCCTTGAGGCGAACCTCATCAAGCGCCTCAAACCCCGCTTCAACATCATCCTGCGGGACGACAAGACGTTTCCGCACATCCTGATCCGCGACGATCATGAGGCGCCGCAGGTGCTGAAGCATCGCGGCGCGAAACGCCTCAAGGGCCAGTATTTCGGGCCGTTCGCTTCGGCGGGCGCGGTCGACCGCACGCTCGACACGCTGCAGAAGGCGTTCCTGCTGCGCACCTGCACAGACAGCGTCTACGCTGCGCGGTCCCGTCCCTGCATGCTGCATCAGATGGGACGCTGCTCGGCGCCATGCGTCGGGGTGATCTCGCAGGCGGACTACGCCGCCCTCGCCGATCAGGCGCGCCGGTTCCTGCGCGGCGAGGCCGACCAGCTCCAGGCGCAGCTCTCGGCCGACATGGACGCCGCCGCCGCCCGACTCGACTTTGAAACCGCCGCCCGGCTGCGCGACCGCATCCGCGCCATCGCGGCCGTCCGGGCGAGCCAGTCGATCAATCCCGACGGCGTCGAGGAGGCGGACGTGTTCGCGATCCACACCGACGCGGGGCAGGCCTGCGTGCAGGCCTTCTTCTTCCGTGTCGGTCAGAACTGGGGCGCGACCGCCTACTATCCCCGCTGCGACAAGGATGACGCGGCCGAGGACGTGCTCGCCGCCTTCATCGCCCAGTTCTATGACGACCGGCCGCCGCCCCGCCTGGTGCTTACCAATCTTGCGCCCGCGAGCGCGGATCTGCTCGCCGCGGCGCTGCAACTGCGCGCCGATCGCAAGGTCGAGATCCGCACCCCCCAGCGCGGCGAGAAGCGCGAGATCGTCGACCAGGCCCAGCTCAACGCCCGCGAGGCGCTCGCCCGCCGCCTCGCCGAGACCCGCAACCAGGAGGCGATCCTCGCCGCGGTGCAGAAGGTGTTCGGGCTCGAATCCCCCCCGCGCAGGATCGAGGTCTATGACAACTCCCACATCATGGGATCGAACGCGGTCGGCGGCATGATCGTCGCCGGACCGGAGGGCTTCGAGAAAACCAGCTATCGCAAGTTCAACATCAAGGACGCCGGGATCGAGCCGGGCGATGACTTCGGAATGATGCGAGAGGTGATGCGCCGCCGCTTCTCACGCCTGAAGAAGGAAGCCGAGGACCTGAACGCCGGCGCTGATGGCGCGTCGCCGCCGCGCCGCCCGGACGCCTGGCCGGATCTCGTGCTCATCGACGGCGGTCTCGGCCAGCTCTCCGCCGTGCAGGAGGCGCTCGCCGAGGTCGGTTTTGCATCCGGGGACCTCAACATCGTCGCCATCTCCAAGGGGCCCGACCGCAACGCCGGCCGCGAACAATTCCATCGCCCGGGAAAGCCGGCCTTCCAGTTGCCGATGTCGGACCCCGCGCTCTACTATCTCCAGCGCCTCCGCGACGAGGCGCACCGCTGGGCGATCGGCGCCCACCGGGCCAAGCGCTCGGCCGACATCACCCGGAGCCCGCTCGACGATATCGCCGGCGTCGGCGCGGCGCGGAAAAAGGCCCTGCTGCACCGTTTCGGATCGGCGCGCGGGGTGTCGCGTGCGACGGTTGCGGACCTCCTCACCGTCGAGGGCGTGAACGAAGCGCTCGCCCGCCGCATCCATGATCATTTTCAGCAGACCGGATAATCCAAAGATGACCTCCCCCCTCCTCGCCTTCGCCGACTTCTGGGCCGACGCCGGGCCGAAGCGATGGTTCAGGAAGGATCCCGCCTTCGACGACGCCTGCCGCGCCTTCGAGCCCGCCCATCATGCCGCCGCGCGCCGGGAACTGGACGACCGCGCCGTCGACGCCCGCTCGGCGCTCGGCCTGATCCTGCTTCTCGACCAGCTCCCCCGGAACATCTGGCGCGGCTCGGCCCACGCCTACGCAACCGACCCGCTCGCGCTCCTCCACGCGCGCGCCGCGATCGCCGCGAGTCACGATGCATCGATCGAAATGCCGCTGCGCATCTTCTTCTACCTACCGTTCGAGCACGCCGAGTTCGAGCGCTACGCCGTGGTGCACGCCGACGTCATCGCGCGCTTCGGCCGCTTTCCTCACCGCAACGCCGAACTTGGCCGCACGACGACGCCGGACGAGGCCGCGTTTCTCGCAGGCGGCGGCTTCCGCGGCTGAACATTACTCTGCGGCCAACCGCTTTGCCTCGCTCGCCGCCTTGGGCTACTGCATCGCGAGGCGCGGTTTCAGATCGCCGCAAGCCATCTCGCCGGAGAGCGCGTGTGCCGTCTTCCTCCGAACCCACGGGCGACGACGGCGACCCAGCCGGGAACGGACGCTCGACCAACGGCGGAGGAGTCATTCGCGGCGTCTTCCTCGCGCTCGGGGTCTTCTTCGTCGGTGTCGGGTTTGTCGGCGCCTTCCTGCCTCTGCTGCCGTCGACCGTGTTCTTCATCATCGCCGCGGCCTGTTTCGCCCGCGCCTCGCCGCGCCTTGAACGCTGGCTCCTCACCCACCGCACCATCGGACCGCCGCTCATCGCCTGGCGCGAGCGCGGCGCGATCCCGCGGCCAGCCAAGATCGCCGCGTGGACGGGCATCGCCCTGGGGTTCGCCGCCTTTGAACTCGTGGCGCATCCGGCGCTCTGGCTCACCGGCGCGGTCGGCGTCCTCCTCCTCGGCGTCGCCGTGTGGATCGGCTCCCGCCCGGACTGACCCCGGCCCCTCGCGAAACCCGCCGCTCGGGCGCCCACACTCCGCCGCATTCAGCGGACATTCAGGCGGTTCGGGCTTTGATGATCCATCCTCCATCTCGCGTCTCAGGGAAGGGACCCGCAGACACAATGCTCCGCCGACGTTTCCTCCTCGGCCTGCCCGCGCTCGCCGCCTTCGCATCAGCGGACGCGCAGAGCCCGATCGTCACCGACGAGCTCAAGGGTGCGATGGGCGCTTTCGCTCGGGCGCAGCTGGACTTCTCGCGTCGCGCCATCGCCGCCGCCCTTGAAGTTTCGCTGATCCGCTCCCGCGACGCCGCCCGCTCCGGCGCGACTTTTCCCGTGCCGGACACGGTGCGCGACGGCCTTGTCCCCTTCTTCAACCCGCAGATGCTTGAACGCGTGCACTACGGCGTCGACGAAACCCAGACGACCGGCGTCGCCGGCCTTGCGATCCGTCAGGGCGACGCGGTTGCGGTGACGCTGGTCGACACGATCATCTTCCGCGCCGATCACTACGCCGAGAACCTACCGCTCTGGGCGCACGAGCTTGCGCATGTCGAGCAATATGACGCCTGGGGGGTCGCGGGCTTCGCCGCGCGCTATGTGCTGGACTGGGCTGCCGTCGAGCGCGAGGCCGAGGAGCGCGCCGTCGCGTACGTCGCCTGGGCCCAGTCGCGCCGCGCCGGCTAGCGTCTCGACGATCAGGGGGCCGCCCGGTAGGCGACGCGACCTCCGGACGCTATCCTTCCCTCCAAGTGGGCGACCTCAATGACCCCAAGGGAGACACACCATGAAACTCGGCGCTTTTTCGATCAGCCTCGCCGTGAAGGACATCAAGGCGTCACGCGCCTTCTACGAGGCCCTGGGCTTCAAACCCCTCGGCGGCGACGTCGCGCAGAACTGGCTGATCCTGCACAATAACGGAACCACGATCGGCCTGTTCCAGGGCATGTTCGATCGCAACACGCTCACCTTCAATCCGGGCTGGGACGACACCGCCCAGCCGCTGAAGGATTTCACCGACATCCGCGACCTGCAGAAGGCGCTGAAGGCGGCCGGGATCACCCCCGTGCTCGAGGCGGACGAGGCCGGCTCCGGCCCCGCCCATTTCGTGATCAACGATCCGGACGGGAACCCGGTGCTGTTCGACCAGCACGTCTGATCCCCAGGCGTCTCGAGCCAGGCGCACGCCCCGCCGGTTCAGCCTTCCGCCTTCACACGCTCGATCCAGCGATCGATGCGCTGCTCCAGCACCGACATCGGCTGAGAACCGCCGCCGAGCACCACATCATGGAACGCCCGGATGTCGAACTTGTCGCCGAGTTCGGCGCGCGCCTTCTCCCGGAAGTCCTGGATCTTGATCATGCCGACCTTGTAGGCCGTGGCCTGACCGGGCGTGACGATGTAGCGCCGGATTTCGGAACGGATCGCCCCCTCCGGCTGCGGCGAGTTGGCGAGGAAATACTGCACCGCCTCCTCCTCGCTCCAGCCCTTGGCGTGAAGGCCGGTGTCCACCACAAGGCGGATCGCGCGCCAGATTTCACCCGCGAGCCGGCCGAAGTTCGAATAGGGATCGGTGTAGAAGCCCATCTCCTTGCCGAGCTTCTCGGTGTAGAGCCCCCAGCCCTCCGAGAACGCCGTGAAGCCGTACTGCGTGCGGAATTTCGGCAGTCCGGTCAGCTCCTGCGCGATGGCGATCTGCATGTGGTGGCCAGGCAGCGCCTCATGATAGGTGATGTTCTCGAGCTGATAGACCGGCATCGCGTTCATGTCGGAGAGGTGGGCGTAGAACACCCCCGGCCGCGAACCGTCCGGCGCGCTGGCGAAATAGTGCTGCGCCCCGCCCGGCTCCTCCCGGAACGCCTCGACGCGCTTCACCACGACATCCGCCTTCGGGAGAATGCCGAAATACTCCGGCAGCTTCGCGCGCATGCCGGCGATATAGCCATCGGCGATGCGGATATACTCCGCCCGCCCGTCGTCGGTGTTCGAGAGGTAGAAGCGCGGATCGGTGCGCATGAACACGAAGAAGTCCTCAAGCGTGCCGGCAAAGCCGACCTGCGTCTTGATCTGCTCCATCTCGGCCTTGATGCGCGCCACTTCCGACAGGCCGAGCTGGTGGATCTCGTCCGCCGTCATGTCCGTCGTCGTCATCAGCTTGAGGCGGGCGTTGTAGTAGGCCTCGCCATTCGGCAGCGCACCGGCTCCCTGCGACTCCTCGGGCGCGTACTCGATGTCGGTCTCCAGCCATGAGATCAGCGCCTCATAGGCGGGCTCAACCTGTTCGCGCATCACCGCCGCCGTCTGCAGACGCAAGCCGGCCGCCTCGTCGGGCGTGATCTTGCCGGCGCTGAGGAGGGCTTCGATCTTGGACTTGGCGTCCGCGAACAGGGGTGAATCCCGGCCCGTCGAGAACGGCTCGCCGGTGATCACTTTTTGCGCCTCCTCCTTCGCCTGTTCATAGGCGAAGCGCGGCTGACGCACGCCATCGTCGGCGGCGACCACGGTTCGCGCCATCAGCTGACTGAGCGCGTCGTCGATCTGGCCGAGCCGGGCGATGTAGGCCTCCATGTCCGCCTTCTCATCGACGCGATGGAAGTTGATCATGAAGTTCGGCAGGCCGGTATGGGCCCCGCCGCGCGCGAAGACATAGCCCTGCCGGCGGAACTGGTGGGCGAGTTCCGCCTGCTCGAGCGCCTGCTCCCAGATGTCATAGGAGGTCCGCGCCGTGTCGGAGAGCTTGGCGGGATCGAAGGACGCCTTCATCTCGGCGACGCTCGCGCGCCGCCAGTCGAGTTCCATATCGTCCTGCGCCTCGGTGCGCACATCGAGCCGGTCATACTGGTCCTTGCGGCCAAGCCGGGTCAGGCGTTCCGGGCTGAAGGCCAGCTCCTCCTCGAACTCCGCGTCGAGCCATTCGGTCAGGCGCTGGCTCTCGGCCGCCACCACCGCCGGATCGATCGCCGAGGCGGCCGACGCCGCGCCGCCCTCGCCGCCGGGCGAACAGGCCGCGATCCCGAACACCGTCCCGAAAATGGCGATCACCCCGAGCGCCCTCGCGCCCGCAAACCTGTCCCGTCCCATCGACTTCCCCTCCTCCACTCAGAATGCATCTCGCTTGGCGTATAGACCGGGGCGGCGGTCCCGGCCTAGACCATTGCAACCACAAGATTTCGCAATGGAGCTCCGTATGGCCCGCTTTGAAGGCAAGACCGTGATCGTCACCGGCGGAGGGTCGGGGATCGGCCGCGCCACCAGCCGCCTGTTCGCCGCCGAGGGCGCCCATGTCTTCGCCGCCGACATCACCGACGCCGCTTCGGAGACCGCCGCGATGATCCGGTCTGACGGCGGCAAGGCCGAGGGCGTGAAGATGAACGCCGCCGAACCGGCCGATGTGAAGGCCCTGGTCGACCGCGCGCTCGCGGCGACCGGCCGGCTCGATGTCTTCTACGCCAATGCAGGGGTTTCGGGCGGGTTCGCCGGGATCTTCGAGCAGACCGCGGATGACTGGCGGCACATTCTCAACGTCAACCTCATCGGCCCGTTCCTCGCGATTCAGGCGGCGGCGCCCGAAATGGCGAAGCGCGGAGGCGGCGCGATCATCTGCACGGCGTCCGTCGCCGGCATCCGGTCGGGGGCGGGCGGGCCGGCCTACTCCGCCTCGAAGGCTGGGGTGATCAACCTCGTCACGGTGGCGGCGCAGCAGCTCGCCGGCACGAATGTGCGCGTCAATGCGATCTGTCCCGGCATCATCGAGACTGGCATGACCAAGCCCATCTTCGACCGGGCCGCCGAGCGCGGCACGACGGACAAGATCGGCCAGCTCAACCCGCTGCGGCGTTATGGTGTGCCTGAGGAGATCGGGCGCGTCGCCCTTTTCCTCGCCTCGGATGAAGCAAGCTATGTCAACGGCCACGCGGTCGTGGTCGACGGCGGGCTCACCTCGTCCATGCCGGTCGTGCCGCCCAAGAAATAACACACCAGGAAACGGCGCCTCGATGACTCGCTTCGTGATCGACCCCGAAGTCGCTGTGCGCATCGTCGAGAAGCGGGTCGCGCCCGCTGCGGGACACACCCTGCTCGCGCCGACGCTGCTGCGCTCCGAAGTTCTGGATCTGCTCTATCGGCGCGTCCGCGGCGGCGAGCTCTCGGAGGAAGCAGGCCTGCGCCTGAACTCGGATTTCGCCCGGCTGAAGGTCCGCTATCTCGGCGACGCGGTTCTCCGCCGCCGTGCCTGGCGGATCGCCGCCGAGGCGGACATGCCTTCGCCCAACTTGGCGGAGTATCTGGCTCTGACCCTGCTTCAGGCGGATGCGTTGATCGCCGGAAACGCCGCGATTCTCCGGCACGCGAAGGGTGTCGTGCAGGTCAAGCCGTTCGAAGCCTTGCTCACCTGACGCGGCCCTCGCCGAGCGGTCGCCCGCAGCCGCCACCGCGCGCGCGGTCTGTGCGCGGTCTGAGTGACGGGGCTACTGAAGCTCGCCGGTCGCGGCGAGGGCGAGGCGCTGAAACCCCGCCTCAATCGCCATCATGTCGAGTTCGGTGATGTCGATCAGGTCCGCCGCGCGGTCGCGGATGGCGGCGTAGCTGCAGTCATGCGTGCACATGACATGGAACACCCCGACCGATCCGCCGATGACCACCAGAACGGGAGCGGCGTCGAACGGCGCCGTGAACACCCTGTTGCCGTCGCGGAATTCATCACCCTCGAAATAGCCGTGCAGGCTCACCATGCGCTCGACCAGCAGCACCGCGCCGACATCGCGCGCCCGCGACCGCACCGCATCAAAGAACGCCTCGACGTTCGGATGGTCGTCAACCCGCTCGATCAACCGCGAGATGGCGGACTTGGCGCGATCGATGCGCGCCCGCAGACGTTTTTGGTCGTCGGTTTCCGGTGTCATGTGCAGCTCCAGCCCTTGGCCCCTGTCATGGACCGCCCTGTCGCTCGCGTCACGCCCTCAACTGCAGTTTGCTGTGTGCTGAGGCTTCTAGCGCCACATTGCGAGCACGGCGCCCGCCGCGACAAGCGCCAGCCCCGCCGCCCGCTTCAGGTCGACCGGATGCACCGGCGCCCCGAACAGTCCGAACTGATCGATGCAGGCCGACATCACGAGCTGCGCGCCGACGACGCAGATGACGAGATTGCCAACCCCGAACCGCGGCGCGAGCCACGCCGCGCTCACCGCGTAGAACCCCATCGCCAGGCCGCCGAAATAGGCGATCGGCGGGGCGCCCGCGAAGGCCGACGCCGCCGGCGTTGTCGGTCGCAGCAGGATCATGCTCGCGGCCACGCCAAGCGCTGCGACGATGACCGAGATTTGCGCGGCGTGAAGCGGGCTGCCGATCGACCGGCCCAGCGTTCCGTTGAGCGCCGCCAGCACCGGGATCAGCGCGCCCGCGAGCGCCGCGCAGGCGATGTAGCCGGCGAGCGTCCCGCCGCTCACACGCCGTCTCCTTCGTCCGGCGCATCCGCGCCATCGTCGCTGAAGGGCAAGGCCGCCTGCAAGACGATGGGCGGCTTGAGGCCCAGCCGCTCATAGGCGCGCGGCGCGGCGACCCGGCCGCGCGGCGTGCGCGCGACAAATCCCTGCTGCATCAGATAAGGCTCGATCACCTCCTCCACCGCGTCGCGCGCCTCCGACAGCGCCGCCGCCAGCGTCTCCGCGCCAACGGGACCACCGGAATAGGTTTTCACGAGCGCGGTCAGATACCGCCGGTCGAGCGCATCGAGACCGTCGCCGTCGACCTCAAGACGCGCCAGCGCACGGTCGGCCGCCGCCCGGTCGATCGATACGCCCTCCGCCTCGGCGAAATCCCGCACCCGGCGCAACAGACGCACCGCGATGCGCGGCGTGCCCCGCGCCCGTCGGGCGATCTCCTCGGCCCCGTCCAGCGTGATCGCCGCCCCGAGCTTCAACCCCGCGCGGTGAACGATCGAGCCCAATTCCTCGACCGTGTAGAATTCGAGCCTCACCGGAATGCCGAACCGGTCCCGCAGCGGGGTGGACAACAGCCCGGCGCGCGTCGTCGCGCCGACCAGGGTGAACGCCGGCAGATCGATCTTCACAGACCGCGCGGACGGCCCCTCGCCGATGATGAGGTCGAGCGCATGGTCCTCCATCGCCGGATAGAGGATTTCCTCCACCGCCGCGGGCAAACGGTGAATCTCGTCGATAAACAACACATCCCGCGCTTCGAGATTCGTCAGCAACGCCGCAAGGTCGCCCGCCTTGGCAATCACCGGCCCGGAGGTTGAGCGGAATCCCACCCCCATCTCGCGCGCGACAATCTGCGCGAGCGTGGTCTTTCCGAGCCCGGGCGGTCCAAACAGAAGCACGTGATCGAGCGCATCGCCGCGCCGCCTCGCCGCCTCGACAAAGACACGCAGATTGGCCTTCGCCGCCTTCTGGCCGGTGAATTCATCGAACCCGATCGGCCGCAACGCGCGGTCCTGGGCCTCGCCCGGAGCCGCAGCCGGGTCGACAAGGCCGCCCTCGCGATCGTTCCCGCGTCCCTCTAGCGCCATGGTGCCTCACCCGTCATGGCGTGGAGTCTGCCCTGCTTCGTCCGTGGAACAAAGCATCCCGCAGCTTGAGGGCGAGGATCGTTCCGGCGAACCCGAACGTCACCACATTCGCAAGGAAGATCGACCACGACCCCACCCAGAAGCCGTATATCCCCCACAGCACCACGCCGAGCGTGAACATCGGATAGCCGACGAGCGAGATCGCCCGCGTATCGCGGGTCCGGATCACATGGATCGCCTGCGGCGCAAACGAGGCTGTGGTGAGAACGGCGGCGACCGCACCCAGCCATTCGGCGTTGATCATCTGGCCGCTCCCGCAACATCCCCTCTCACCAGCGCCGCGACGGGAACCACCCGTCCGGCGGGGATGATCGCTGCTCCTTGCCTCATCCGCGCGATTCCGTCGATGGGCCGCCGCACAGTCGCGCGCCGCTTGGTGGGAGGGGCGGCCATGCTCTAGCGTGGACCCGATGACCACGACCGCTCCACCGCCTTCGGCTCCCGATCCCCCAGCCGACCCCCCAATCGACCCGCCTGTCGACCCGCCGGTCGACCGCGCCTTCGCGCGCATGCGCCTTGTCGCAACCGGCGCACTGGTCGTCATGACCGCCGTCTTCGTGTCGACCTATGTCTGGGGCGGCGACCGCGGCGTGTGGGGCTATGTCCGGGCGTTCGCTGAAGCGGCGATGGTCGGCGGTCTCGCCGACTGGTTCGCCGTGACCGCGATCTTTCGCCGGCCGCTCGGCCTTCCCATTCCGCACACCGCGGTCATTCCGAAGAACCAGGCCCGCATCGCCGAGACGGTGGGCAAGTTCATCTCGACGAACTTTCTCGATCCCGATCTGCTGGAGCGTCGCCTCGCCGACCAGCCCATGGCGCAAACGTTCGGCCGCTGGCTCGCCGAACCCGACCAGGCGCGCACCATCGCCTCCGGCCTCACCGACGCGCTTCCCGGCCTGCTCGACGCCCTCGACGACGAACACATCGCCGGGCTCCTCCGCCGCCAGTTCCGGGACGCGGAGTCCGGCGCGCCGCTTGCGCCCATCCTCGGGTCCGTGCTGGAGGCCCTCGCCGCGCAGGGCGTGCATCAGCGGCTTCTCGACGCCGCGCTGGACGAGGGGTTCCGCCTGCTGTCGGAAAACCAGTCTCTTATCCGCTCCAAGGTGCGGGAGCGGTCAGGCTGGCTCACCCGGCTCGTCGACGGCGACAAAAAGGTGTCGGACTCGATCATCGAGGCGGTGGAGATCCTGCTCGCCGAAATCTCCGTCGATCAGCGTCATCCGGTGCGGCTGCGCGCCTCCGCCCTCATCGAAGAGTTTTCGCGAGATCTGCGCGACAGTCCGCAGCTTCAGGCGCGGGTCGGGGGCATGGTCCGCGACGCCCTGGCGCACGAGAGCGTCGGTGGCGCGGTGGCCGTCGGCTGGGGGGCCCTGAAGGATGCGATCCGCCGCGACTGCGCCGCGCCCGAATCGGCGATCCGCGCCTGGGTTGAGGATGCGCTCTCCGGTCTCGCCCGCGGCCTTATCGACGACGCCTCCGTCCAGACCGCGCTCGACCACCGCCTGCGCGCGCTCATCGTCAGCCTCGCCCGCCGCCACGGACCCGACGTCGCGGGCCTCGTCGCCGACACCATCCGGTCCTGGGATGCGCGCACGCTGGTCGAGAAGCTGGAATCAGGCGTCGGCCGCGACCTTCAATACATAAGGCTCAACGGAACGATCATCGGCGGGCTGATCGGGCTCGTGCTGCATGCCGGCGGCGTCCTCCTCGGCGGACACTCATGATGCCGCGCTCGCGACACCTTGCGACAGACATCCGTCCGATCCGACACAAACGCGGCGCCGACCGCGACCAGTGTGGGTGGATCACTCCCCTGATGAGGAACCGTCCCATGATCCACTGCTTCCGCCTGCTGCTCGCGTCCGTCGCCGCCCTTTCGATCGCATCGGCGGCAAACGCCGAGACGAAGCTTTCGGATTTCGCCGGCGTCTGGGAGAGCGTCGGCCGTGGTCCGCCCGGAGGCCCGGGACGCGAGGGCGGCGGCCCGCCTGATCGCGCTGCATCCCAGGACGGCTCCCGTACCTACTCTCTCGGCAGCCCCGGCCCATCGAGCGAAGCCCGCGGCGCGGCGAACCGCGGCGGCGGCGCCCGCGGCCCCGGCGCCGGGATCGTCGTGTCCGAGGAAGACGAGGCGCGCGGGCTTGAACGCGGCGATGTCTTCGTCCGGTCGATCATGACGGAGGCGGGCCAGGCGCGGTTCGCCCAGCTCGATCTGAAGGAGCATCCCGCCTACAACTGCCTGTCGCCGGGCTTGCCCACGATTGCCGGGATGCCAGGCCTTCAGGACTGGAGCGTGGACGGAAGCCTGATCAGCATCCGGCAGGAGGCGTTCCCTGAAGCGCGCACCGCCGCGCTCGGCGCGCCAAACCCGGCCGCGTTAGCTCCCCACACGCGCACCGGCGTTGCGACCGCGAAGATCGAGGGCGACGCTCTTGTCATCCGCACGACGAATCTCACCGAAGCGTGGGCGGGTCTTTCGCGCAATGCGCCGGGCAGCGCCGAACGCACGGTCGTCGAAACCTACCGGCTGGTCGACGCGAACACGATCCGGGGCGCGATCGAGATCACCGACCCGCTCTACCTCACGCGGCCGCTACGGCTTCCGGTCAACCTCAGGCGCGCACCGACGGGGACCGAATTCGAAGTGTTCCCCTGCGACGTCGAGGCTTCGCAGCGCGTCACGGGCGAATGAATCCCGTCACGACTTCGGCGCAAGCCCTTTGAGGGCCCGGCGGATGAGGTCGCTCTCCCCGGCGTCCTCGCCAAGTTCGCGCACCGCCTCGGCGACCGCCCGTGCGGCGTCGCTCTGGCCGTAGCCGAGATTGACCAGCGCGGAGGCGGCGGCCGCACGAGCCCCGGTCTCCGCAGACGCGACAGGCGCGACGCCGACCGTCCCGCCCGCGTGCGTCGAGGCGAACAGCCCCATCGGCGGCGGCTTGCCGCGGAATTCCGCGACGATCCGCTCCGCCAGCTTCTTGCCGACGCCGTGCGCGCGCACAATCATCGCCGTATCGCCGAGCGCGATTGCATCCATGAGTTCGCCCGGCGTCAGCGCGTCGAGGATCGACAATGCGGCCTTCGCGCCGACCCCCGGCGCATCCTGCAGGCGCAGGAACCAGGCGCGCTCCTCGCCCGTCGCAAACCCGAACAGGCGGATCGCGCTGTCCGACATCTGCGTCGCGACGAACACCTCCGCCGGCGCACCCGCCGCCAGCCGCGACAACAGCCGCGATCCGGCGTTCACGACATAGCCCACGCCGGCGACATCGATCAGCGCCTCGCCGTCGCCGACCGCCGCCGCGACGCCTCTCAGCCTTCCGATCATGCCCGCACCCCTGAAACCGGACGGTGATGCGCGCCGCACAGCGCGATCGCCAGCGCATCGGCGGCGTCGGCCTTCACCTCGCCAGCGAGCGGCAGCAGGCGTTTCACCATGAAGGCGACCTGCGACTTGTCGGCCGACCCTGCGCCGACGATCGACTGCTTCACCTTGCGCGCCGCGAACTCCACCACCGGCACCTGAGCCGTCGCAAGCGTCGCGAGCACCGCGCCGCGCGCCTGACCCAGCAAAAGCGTCGACCGCGGATTGACGTTCACGAACGTCTCCTCCACCGCCGCCTCGTCCGGCGCGTAGGTCACGATGACCTCCCTCAGCCCGAGCGCAATTTCCCCAAGCCGAACGGCGAGCGGCAGCGCGGGCGCGGGGGAAATCGTTCCATGCGCGATCCATCGCCGGCGGGGGCCCTCGGTCTCGATGACCCCCCATCCGGTGATGCGCAGGCCGGGATCGACTCCGAGAACACGAATCGCACGTTTCATGCGCGTGAGACTTGCCCGTCGCCATCTCAAAAAGGGTTAACGGCGCGCGGCGTTAAGACGCCGGAAACGCGGCGCGGCGAGCCTCGCCCCATGGTTCGCTCAGCCCTGCCCATCTCCCGAAGACAGGCCGCCATCGCATTGGCGGTGTGCCTCGCCGCGGGAGCCGCCCGCGCGGACAGCGGCGGCGGCGCTCCCTTGCGCATCGCCTGCGCCCGGCTGGGTCCGGAGGGCTTTGTCCGCATCGACAGCGAGGAGCAGGCGATCTGGCGGCGCATGGAGCTTCGTCTCGGCGGCCTTGTGGACCGCTTGACCCTGCTGCGGCCGGCGGATCTCCTCGCCCCCGCCGCGCCGGCGATCGACGGACCCGCCACCGCCCGGCTCGCCCTCCTGAGCGCCGCATCGGCCCACGGCGCGGACCACGCCATCCTCTACACCTGCGACGACGGCCGGAAGACTTTCCCGCACAGCGCCAACTGGTTTTCGTCCGCCTTCGCCTCGGCCCGCGGCGTCGCCTCGCGCGCAGATCCCGCGCAGGCCGAAGCGGCGCTGATGCACACGACTACCGGCGCGGACATCGCCTTCGTCTCAGGCGACGCGCCGCCGCGCGACCGCCTGAACCCGTTCGACAACCATCGCCGGCCGGATCGAGAGGCCGTGGAGGCGCTCACCGGTCTCATCGAGCGCGAGATCATGGAGATGATGACGCCGGCGTTCGCGCGATCCCGCTCCATCGCCGACTGAAGCCCGCGCGCGGGTCAGCGCCGCTTCAGCGTGTCGGCGTTGACGATATGATCCTCGGCGTCTTCGGGGTCGACATCATCCTCGTTGATCGTCTTGTCCATCGCCGAGACCCCGCGCCGGTGCACCTCCCACCGGTCGCCGCAGATCAGATGGTGCCAGTCATAAAGATCGCGCCCCTCATTCACGAGCCGGTAGGCGCAGGTGCGCGGCAGCCAGTCCAGGTCACCGACGCTCTCCGGCGTCAGCTTGACGCAGTCCGGCACGATCTTGCGCCGGTTGGGATAGTCCGAGCACTGGCAGGTCCGCGCATCGAGCAGGCGGCAGTGGAGCCCGGTATAGTGGATTTCCGATGTGTCCTCGTCCTCGAGCTTCACAAGACAGCATTTGGCGCAGCCGTCGCAGAGGCTCTCCCATTCCTGCTCGCTCATCTGCGCGAGCGTCTTGGTCTTCCAGAACAGCGGCTCGCTCATGCGCCAGGCGTCATGGCTGATGCACCACGTCGCGCCACTCGGCGTGCTTCTCCAGCGTCGCCTTGGCGAACGGGCAGAGCGGAATGATCTTCCAGCCGCGCGTGCGAGCATCCGTCACCGCCCGCTCCACCAGCGCGCGGCCGACGCCCCGTCCGGCATAGGCGGCAGGCACGGCCGTGTGGTCGATGATGATGAGATGCGCGCCCGCCTTCGAGAAGGTCATCTCGGCTTCCGGGCCGCCGGGCTCCATCGCCGCATAGCGACCGCCGGTCGGCGTTTCATCGAGACGGATCGACAGATCGGTCATGCGCGCGCTCTGGCGATGAAGCGACGCGAGGCCGGATCGTCCTCCATCTTCGCCCTCACAAATGAGCAATCCGGCCGCACCGTGAATCCCTCCGCCGCGGCCGCCGCGACCATGTGCGCGACCAGTGCGCGCCCGACGCCGCGTCCGCCAAGCGATGCGGGGACGCCCGTATAGCGCGCGATCATCACGCGCCCGTCCGCCGTCTCCTCCATGGTGAAGGTCAGCTCGGCCTCCATGCCGCCTGGGAAGCGGGCGACATACCGTCCCGCGTCCTTCGCGCCCTGGCGCACGATCTCCGGATTTGCCGCGGCGTCCGCCTTGTTCATATGCACCCGATCCGCCCTTGCCTTCGCCGCGCGCTGCGCGAGCCGTCGCGCGCCGGCTTTCACTTGCGCCCGCCCGCCGCTAAGGAGAGAGACCGCCGCCCGCCGCGTCAAGCGGAACGATGCGGAGGATCCAACGCCGGGGCCTCAATGCCTGACTACATCTTCTTTCCGCTCTCGGTGCTGGTCGCCAGCCTCTTCGTGTTCATGGCGATCGACCCCCTAAGTGAACGTCCGCCGAGCGGCCCCGTCAGCGGCGGCGGCCGGAACGCGGAGGACGTCACCGTCCGCACGCAGGAACTCTACCGCTTCGTCGTCGGCGATGTCGGAACGATTGACATCTTCGTCCCCGAGGGCGAGACCGAGCAGGTGATCCGCTTCACCCGCCTCGCGGGCCGGCCCTATGAAGACCCGCGCTCCGGAGCGCATCTCGTGATCGCGGAGGATCTGGAGTTCGCCTTCGAGCGCCGGACGCTGGAAGTCACCATCGAGGCCCGCACGCGCGGCGAATTCGGCGCGACCTTTTTCGAGGCCAACTACAAGGCCCGCAACGACGCCGAAAGCGGCTGGCGGCAGTTCCCGCTCACCGCGGACTTCGCCCCCTACACCTTCACTTGGACGCCGCCGCCGACCGACGGCGTGCTCGGCTACGACTATCTCGGCATCCGCCCGGTCGCCCCGGACAAGCGCCGCACCTTCGAAGTCCGCTCGATCCGCCTGCGCGCCCTTGGGGAGAAGTCATCCGCCGGCTGATCAGCCATTCGGCCGGTAGCTCACCACCACCTCGATCACAAGGTCCTGATCGGCCGGCTCCAGATAGGCGTGCATCGGCAGGGACACCACCCGTCCTCTCAACCCCTCCGTCACCGGCAACCCGCCCGGCGCGGTCGGATGACGGGCGTAGGGGGCCTGCATGTGGATCGGCACCGGATAATAGGCCGCCGACGGCGCGCCGCGTTCCTTCATGTGGCGCTGCAGCCCGTCCCGGTCGTCATGCTCGATCGTGAACTGCGCCCAGTTCGATCGCCCGCCCGCGATCACCTCCGGCGTCCGCGGCACCCGACCCTTCAGGCCCTCGATATAGCGGCTCGCGATCTGGTCCCGGCGGATCAGTTCATCGGGATAGATGCGCAGTTTCTCGCGCAGGATCGCCGCCTGGATCGAATCGAGCCGGGAGTTCATGCCCACCCGCATGTTGAGATAGCGCGGGTCATGCTCGAAGCGATGCGCCGCGAGGTCCGCCGCCCCCGCCTTGCCATGGATGCGCAGGCTGTCGATCAGATCGGCAAGCGGCTCGTCATTGGTCAGCACCGCCCCACCATCGCCATAGCAGCCGAGCGGTTTGGCCGGAAAGAAGCTCGCCGTCGCCGCATCCGCCCAGTCGAGCGGCTGCCGGCCGTGCAGGGTGCAGCCGAAGCCCTGCGCCTGATCGGCGACGATGCGCATCCCCTCCCTGCGCGCGATCGCGCTGATCGCGGGATAGTCAGCCGGCTGGCCGAACAGGTCGACCGGGATCACCACTTTCGGTTTCAGCCGGCCGTCGCGCTTCACCTGCGCCACCGCCGCCGCGAGGCTCGCCGGGTCCATGTTGTAGGTGTCCGGCAGCACATCCACGAACACCGGCGTCGCCCCGAGCCAGGGAACCACCTCCGCGGTCGCAACGAAGGTGAAGCTCGGGCAGAACACCGCATCGCCCGGCCCGATCCCCCAGGCCATCAGCGGCAGCGCCAGCGCCTCGGTCCCGTTCGCGCAGCCGAGCGCGACCTTCGCCCCGGCGAAGGCCGCAAGCTCCGCCTCGAACGCCGTCACCTCGGGGCCCATGATGAAGGCGCCGCTCTCCAGCACACGGGCGATCGCCGCGTTGATCTCGTGCTCGATGCGCCGACGCTGGGCGTGAAGGTCGATGAACTGCATGGGGAACGCTCACAAAAAGGACGCCTGGAAGGCCGAAACGGTCCCTATAGTCCCCCCGCGGCGCAGGCTCGCTGCAAAACCGCGTCAGGCTCCGTCATGAACTTCACGAGTGCGGCCTCCGGCGCACTGGAACGTCACCCCTGACGCCAGCAGACGGGAAGGGGCGAGCCCGAACATCTCCTTGAAAGCCGAGCTGAAATGCGCCGACCCGGAAAACCCCGCCTCCAGCGCAGCTTGCGTCAGCGTACCGCCCTCGGCGATCACTTCGGCCGCCACAGCCATTCGACGCCATCGCCGATAGCTGCGGAACGGCGCGCCCACCGCCGCGCGGAAAGCATGTTGAAAGCGGCCGGGAGACAGTCCGGCGAGACGCGCTCCGTGTGCGACGGTCGGAAAATCCTGCGGGCGGGCCGCGATCGCCCGAATCGCGTCCTCGATCCGCCGCGAGCCTGACCCCGCTGATCGCTCAGGAGCCGCCGCCGACGCCCCAAGTGCGGCGTCGAACAGTCGCCGGAGCATCGGCTCCGCGCCGCCATCGAACGCCCGATCAACGCCCGCCAGCCAGCGCCCAACCGCATCCCCGGGCGGGTCTGCCTGGAGCGCGCGCCAGTCATCCCCGAGCGCATCGCAGTACAGAAACATCATTCGCCCCGTCGCCCTGAGATGATGGAGGCGACCCGGCGGAACGACCGCGATCCTTGCGCGCGCATAGTCGCTCCAGCCATCGGACAGCAGCGTGGAAGCTTCGAACGGCCGGTCCAGACCAACGGCGACCATCGCGACGGCGTTCTTGTGCGCAGCGAGCTGCATCGACGGCCCGACATAGGCCGCACGTGCGCCCGCAATCAGCACCACGGGCGCTGATATCGGCGTCGAGGTCGACCGCAACACCCTCTCCTGCGCGTTCACGCCTGATCGGCCGCCGCCCGCCATATCACGAACCCGAGCGGCGCCAGCGCCGCCACATCGACAAGCGCAACGGTCCGCAGCGGTCCGTCCAGAGCGCCCGCAGCCGCGTAAAGGATCAGATAGCCAACAATGCTGATACCAACAACGAGAGCCGCCGCTCGTCTGGCCCCCGGATCGAACGCCGCCAGCACCGACACCGACAGCACCGCCAGAAACAAGGCTCCCCGGTGCGTCAACAGCAGGCCAACCGCGCCGGCCCGCTCCACTCCATAGAGCCGTTCGACCAGACCCGGCGCGAACGCCACGGCCGACGGCGCCGCGTGCACTGCGGCGAGCAGCAGCCAGGCCAGTTTTGTCGCAAACTCCATCGGATCCGTCTTCCCGCCAGTTGAGTCCTCGATTGGACGACTCTCGCACGGTTGCGATGGGCGGACTTTCAGAAACGTGCTGTCGGTGCGTGTCCTGCGCCTCTGGCCTTGACGCGCCGCCGGGTCCATATGGGCGGCAGGTCATCAGTTCGAGAGACACCCATGCCAGACGGCCATCAGTCCGCCCCGAACCCCGTCATCGAGATCGACGCCCCACGGGGCAAGGTCCGCATCGGCCAGTCGCTTCCCGTCGCCTTCATCGCCGGCCCCTGCGCGCTTGAGAGCCGCGCCCATGCGCTCGAAATGTCCGCAGCGCTGCGCGAGATCGCCGATCGGCTGGGCGTCCACCTCATCTACAAGACCTCGTTCGACAAGGCGAACCGCACCAGCCTCGCGGGCTATCGCGGCATGGCGCTCAGCGAGGCGCTCGACATCTTCGCCGAGGTCAGGGAGACCGCCGGCCTGCCGATCCTCACCGACGTCCACCTGCCCGACCAGTGTTCGCAGGTCGCGGCCGCCGCCGATGTCCTGCAGATCCCGGCCTTCCTCTGCCGCCAGACCGACCTCCTCATCGCCGCCGCCGAGACCGGGCGAGTGGTCAACGTCAAGAAGGGCCAGTTCCTCGCCCCCTGGGACATGAAGAACGTCGTCGCCAAGCTCGTCGCGTCGGGCGCGCGGGACGTGATGGTGACGGAGCGGGGCGTCTCCTTCGGCTACAACACCCTCGTCACCGATTTCCGCGCGCTTCCGGAACTCGCCGCGACCGGCGCGCCCGTGGTCTTCGACGCGACGCATTCAGTCCAGCAGCCGGGCGGCAAGGGCGCGAGTTCCGGCGGCCAGCGCGAATTCGTGCCGGTCCTCGCCCGCGCCGCCGCCGCCGTCGGCGTCTCGGCCGTCTTCATCGAAACCCACCAGGACCCCGACAACGCCCCGTCCGACGGGCCCAACATGGTGCCCCTGAACGCGCTCGAAAGCCTGATGCGGGACATCATGGCGTTTGATAGTCTCGCCAAATCCATGGCGCGCGAGGCGCAGACAAGAGGCTGAAACAGACCAGCCCGGATGCAGGGCCGGCGAATGCAGGGAGAGCAGGCGATGAACCAGGCCAGAGACACGGCGTTGACCCCCGAGCCCAAGGGCGCACCGTTTTCATCTCTCGGGGCGAGCCTCGCCGCGGCCGTCCTCGCCTTCGGCGTCGCCGCCTGCAGCTCGGTTGCGCCGGCCTCGCCCGATCCCGCTCCCGCCCGCGCCGCGGTCGCAACCGCCGCGCAACCGCCGACATCCCCGCCCGCCCCCGCCCGCACCTATGCCGGCGATCCCGCGGCCGAGGCGCTGCGCGCGCCGACCGTGAACTACACGCCGCCGCCGGGCATCGTCTTCCGTCCGGCGAGCTTCTTCAGCGAGAATGTGCGCCTCACCGCGCAATGGTTCTACGCCGCCGAGAATGAGGGCAAGAAACTCCCGACCGTCGTGATGGCGCATGGCTGGGGCGGCACCGCCGCCGGCTTCCGCAATGACGCGGTCGACCTCGCCCGGGCCGGCTATCTCGTCATGGTCTTCGACTATCGCGGCTGGGGCGAAAGCGATTCCCGGACGGTCCTCGTCGGCCCCCGCCCGGCGGGCCTCGCCCCGGGCGCGACCTACACCGCCGAAGTGCGCGAACTGCGCGGCTATATCGACCCCTGGGAGCAGGTGGAGGACTGGTTCAATGCCATCAGCTATGTCGCGGCCCAGCCCATGGTCGACCCGGACCGGATCGGCGCGCGCGGATCGAGCTTCTCGGGCGGACACGTCGTCTATGTCGCCGCCCACGACCCGCGGGTGAAGGCCATCGTCGCCCAGGTCCCCGGCATGGAGGGACGGCCGAACGCGCCCTACACCGCCGATCCCGCCGCCGCCATCGTCAATTCAAACACCTTCGCGGCCCAGCTCGCGATGGGCCAAGCCGACTATCCGGCCGACCGGGCGCAATCGGTCGGCAGCCTCATCGGCACGCCGATCGGCAACAAGGTGATCCGCTGGGCGCCGGTTGAGCAATCACACCGCGTCACCCAGCCCGTGCTCTACGTGATGGCCGAGAAGGAGGAGCTGTTCTCCAACGAACTGACCGGCCTGAAGTCCTGCGAGATGGTGAAGGGGCCGCGCAAGGCGATCATGATCCCGGGCATCAGCCATTACGGCATCTACAATGTGGAGCGCGAACTCGCCATCAAGGCGGCCGTCGACTGGTTCGACCGCTATCTTAAGCCCCCCGGCGCCGCGACCCGCATCCCGGTCGACGCTGCGGCGCCCGCCCGGGGCGACTGCCGGGCGCCCTTCGTCCGTCCTCCGGGAGTCGGCGGTCCGGCCCCGCCGCCCGCCGCGCGGCGATGACGCACCGCGCCGCGACCAGCGCCGGAGCGGATGAGACAATGGCCGCCGCCGTCGCGAAGGGCCGCCGGGTCCTCGCGCTCGAGGGGGCCGCCCTCTATCAGCTCGCGGAGTCGCTCGACGCAGGCTTCGCCGCCGCCGTGGCGACCATGCTCGAGGCCAGGGGCCGCGTGATCTGCGCCGGGGTCGGCAAGTCCGGCCATGTCGCCCGCAAGATCGCCGCGACGCTCGCCTCCACCGGAACACCGGCGCTGTTCGTCCACCCCACCGAGGCAAGCCATGGCGACCTCGGCATGATCACCGCGAACGATGTGGTGATCGCGCTCTCGAAATCCGGCGAGACGAGCGAGCTGTCTGACCTCATCCACTACACCCGGCGCTTCGCCATCCCGCTCATCGCGCTCACCGCGAACGCCGGCTCCACCCTCGGCGCCGCCGCCGACATCCGCCTCATCATCCCGCCCGCCGAGGAGGCCTGCGCCGAAACCCAGGCCCCGACGACGTCAACCACGCTGATGATGGCGATGGGCGATGCGCTCGCCGTGGCGCTGCTGGAGCTCCGGGGGTTCAAGTCCGACCAGTTCAAGGTCTTCCACCCCGGCGGCAAGCTCGGCGCGATGCTGCTCACCGCCGCCGATCTGATGGCGACCGGCGATGCGCTGCCGCTCATCCGCTCGGGGTCGGGCTTCATCGAGGGCGTCGCGGCGATTTCCGCCAAGGGCTTCGGGATCGTCGGCGTGGTCGGCGCCGACGGCGCGCTCGTCGGCGTCATCACCGATGGCGACATCCGCCGCCTCATCGCATCCGGGCGCACCGCCGCGACGGTCGACGACGTGATGACCCGCACGCCGATGACCGCGCCGTCGTCGGCGCTCGCGGCGACCGTCCTGCGCATGCTCAACGAACACAAGCGGACAACGATCTTCCTCGTCGACGACGGCGTTCCCGTGGGCCTCCTTCACATGCACGACCTGCTCAAGGCGGGGCTGGCGTGACCGCCGTCATCGTCGTCCCCGCGCGATATGGCTCGACCCGCTTTCCCGGGAAGCCGCTGCACCCCATCGCCGGCGTGTCGATGCTCGCGCGGGTGATCGCCGCCGCCCGGCGCGCGGCGGAGGCGACCGGCGCCGATGTTCTGGTCGCCACCGACGATGAGCGGATCATGGAGCACGCCGCAGACCTCGGCGCCGCCTGCGTCATGACCGATCCGCGCCTCGCCTCCGGCACGGACCGGACCCGGGAGGCGGTCGAGCGCGCCGCGCCCAACGCCCGTTTCGTCGTCAACCTCCAGGGGGACGCGCCCTTCACTCCGCCAGCGCATGTCCGCGCGCTGCTCGAGGCGGACGGAGCCGCCGACGTCGTGACGCCCGTCATCCGCCTGAGCTGGCCGGCGCTCGACGAGCTGCGCGCGCGCAAGGTCGCCACCCCGTTCAGCGGCACCACCTGCATCCGCGCCGGGGACGGACGGGCGATCTGGTTCTCCAAGCAGATCATCCCCGCCATCCGGGACGAGGCCGCCCGCCGCACCCGCGACCTCGCCTCGCCGGTCTTCCAGCACATCGGCCTTTACGGGTATTCGCGCCCCGCGCTTGACCGCATCGCCGCGTTGCCCGTCTCCACCTATGAGGAAATCGAGGGGCTGGAGCAGCTCCGCTTCCTTGAAGCCGGTCTCAGCATCCAGGCGGTCGAGGTCGACGCCCCCGAGATCGCCATGTCGGGCGTCGACACGCTGGAGGACGTCGCCCGCGCGGAGGCGCTCATCGCGCGCCACGGCGACCCATTCCGCTCATGACCGCCCGCGTCTACATCGTCCGGCACGGCAACACCTTCGATCCCGGCGACGTGGTGCTTCGGGTCGGCGGCCGCACCGACCTTCCCCTGTCGTCATCCGGGCGCCTTCAGGCCGACCAGCTCGGCCGCAGCCTGATAGCTCGCGGCGTCGCCTTCACGACCGCCGCCGCCGCGCCGTTGCGCCGCGCGCGGGAGACCGCAACCGCCATCCTGTCCCACCAGGGCACGCCGCCGGACCTCCTGATGCGGCCGGGCTTGCGGGAAATCGACTACGGGCCGGACGAGGGCCAGCCCGAAACCGCCGTGCGCGCCCGCATCGGTGACGCCGCCATCGACGCGTGGGAGCGCGACATGGTTCCGCCGCCGGGCTGGCGCGTCGACCCGGTCGCCATGATCGCCAACTGGCAGGCCCTGCTCGCGGACCTCAGGGAAACCCCCGGCGACCATCTACTCGTCACCTCCAACGGCGTTGCGCGTTTCGCCCTGCGCGCGGTGGCGGCGTCCGCTGCGACGCCGGACCTCTCCGCGAAACTCGCCACCGCCGCCTATGGGGTGATTCGCCTCGCCCCGGACGGCGACGCCGTGCTCGAATGGAATGTCCGCGCGCCATGACCCGGCCGTCCCGGGGCTTTCCATCGCCGTCGACCCCCCGTAAGCGAAAGCGATGACCGCTTCATCGCTCTTTCGCACCCCCCGCGAGCAGGACGCCTTCGCGCGCGAACTCGCCCAGGTCGCCTCATCCGCCGCCGTCGCGGTGATGGAGGTCTACGCCACCGATTTCGAGACCCGCACCAAGGCCGACCACAGCCCCGTCTCCGACGCCGACGAACGCGCGGAGGAGATCATCCTCACCGCCCTCGAACGCCTCGCCCCCGGCGTCCCGGTGGTGGCCGAGGAGTCCGCCGACAAATGGCGCGGCGACGCGTGGGAAGGCGCAAGCCGCTTCTTTCTCGTCGATCCGGTCGACGGCACGAAGGAGTTCATCAAACGCAACGGCCAGTTCACCGTGAACATCGGCCTCATCGAGAACGGCGCACCGACGGCCGGCGTCGTCTACGCCCCGGCGCTGGAGGAGATGTTCTATGCCGGGGCGGTCGGGCGGGTTCATGCGGGCCTCGTCGCGGGATCCGAAATCCCCCGGGACGCCGAAGCGATGGTGCTCAAGGCCCGCGTCCCGCCGCGCGGCGGCCTCACCGCGATCGTCTCGAACTCGCATCTCGGCCCCGAGACCCGCGCCTACCTCGCCCGTCACACCGTGGCCGAAACGCTGCGGGCGGGGTCGTCGCTGAAATTCTGCCGCATCGCGCAGGGCGCCGCCGACATCTACCCGAGGTTCGGCCCGACGATGGAGTGGGACGTCGCGGCGGGCCACGCCGTGCTGCAAGCCGCAGGTGGCAGCGTCACCGGCCCGGAGGGAACCCCCTTCAGATACGGCAATTCGGACCGCAACTTCCGCAACGCCGCCTTTGTCGCGCGCGGCCTCGCCGCCTGAACCCCCGGCCTGACACACCGCCGCAAGCGGCTTTCCCAAATCGCCCGGCCGATCTAGGAACGGGCAAGGGTCCGCCGCCGGCGGGCCCGCCCGCGCCCACACCCGAACGCCCGCACCGGAAGCCTCATCCCATGTCCACAGAGATGCCCGACCGCCTCTGCCTCGATCCGAAGAGCCCGTACTATGACCACACGCTGCTCGCGCGCGGCGTCGGCATCAAGTTCAACGGCGCCGAGAAGACCAATGTCTGGGAGTACTGCGTGTCCGAGGGCTGGATCCGCATCGTCGTGCCCGGCTCCCTCGACCGGAAGGGCGCGCCGATGACGATGAAGGTCAAGGGCCTCGTCGAACCCTATCTCGACGATGACCCCTCCTCGGGCGAAGCGGGCTGAGCCGCCTCACATCCGCAGCCGGTCGATCAACCTCGCCATCAGCGGCAGGCCGCGCTCCAGCTCGGAGACCGCGATCCACTCGTCGGGTTGATGCGCCTGCTCGATCGACCCCGGCCCACACACCGCCGCCGGAATATGGCGCACGTCGAACTGGCCCGCCTCCGTCGCGTAGGCGGCGGTGCGGCGCGCATTATCACCGGTCAGCTCCCGAAGGAAACGCTCCGCCGGTCCGTCCCATTCGGGCCGCAGCGGCGGCGCATCGGCGTGGCGGGTCATGCGTGCGCCGCACGCCTCACCCCATCGCCGCAAGCGCGCATCCGCGTTTGCGAGCTGGTCCAGGAACGGCGCGAGGATCAGATCCGGATCGTCCTCCGGTCGGCAGCGCAGATCGAACTCGAACCGGCACCGACGCGCGAGGATGTTGCCCGCCGTCCCGCCCTGCAGCACGCCCACCGTCAGCGTCGCATGGGGCGGATCGAACCCTCCGGGCTCCACGTCGCCCGCCTCGCGTTCAAGCTTCGCCGCGATCTCCATCAGCCCATGGAGCAGGCCGATCGCCTCATGGATCGCGGACGCGCCCTTTCGCGGTGCGGAGGAATGCGCCTCATGGCCCGTCACCACCACCTCATGCGTGCGGATGCCCTTGTGGCCCGCGACCACGCCCCAGAGGGTCGGCTCGCCCACCCAGACAAGCGCGGGCGCGGCGGATGAGCGCGCGATCTCCTCGATCATCGGAGTCACACCCGCGCAGCCGATCTCCTCGTCATAGGACAGCGCAAGATGCACCGGCCGCTTCAACCCCGCGCCGGCGAACGCCCCGGCGTGCGCCAGTGCGAGCGCGATGAAGCCCTTCATGTCCGAAGATCCCCGCCCATAGAGCCGCCCGCCGCGCTCGGTGAGCGTCCAGGGATCGGAGGTCCAGGGCTGGCCGTCCACCGGCACGACGTCGGTGTGCCCCGACAGCACCACGCCGCCCGGCGCGTCGGGGCCGATGCGCACCCAGAGATTGGCCTTGCCACCGTCCGCGTTCGGCAGGCGCCGGACCATCGACGCGAACGGCCCGACCTGGTCCTCGACCCAGTCGATCAGCTCAAGGTTCGACCCGCGGGACGTGGTGTCGAATGCCACGAGGCGGCTCAATGTGTCGGTCACGGCCTGAACGGATGTCATCAGGCGACGTTAGCCTGAACCCGTGCCGATCGGAAAGCGCCCCGGTCGGAAAGCACCCGGAGTCAATCGCCATTCGCCTGGCTCCCGAATCCACTTGACCCGAAAAGCCCGTCAGGGCGACCTCTCGAAATGTTCAGACCCGGAGTTGGACGATGATCGCTCGCTGGATCGGCTGTCTTGCGGCCGTGCTCTTCCTCGCGCTGCCTGAAGGCGTCGCCCAGACCCGCGAGACCGCGCCCGCCGACGATACGGTCATCGTCTTCGGTCGCGCGCTCGACCTCATCGGCGAGGCGCATTCCGCATCCGAAGGCGTGGTTGGCTACGCCGACTTCGAAGACCGCCCGCTTTCGCGCATCGGTGAGCTCGTGGAGGTGGTCCCCGGCGTCATCGCGACGCAGCATTCCGGAGAGGGCAAGGCCAACCAGTATTTCCTGCGTGGCTTCAATCTCGACCATGGGACCGACTTTTCAGTCAGCGTGGACGGCCTGCCCGTCAACATGCGCACCCACGGCCACGGCCAAGGCTATCTCGATCTCAACTTCCTCATCCCGGAGATCGTCGAGCAGGTCCGGTATCGAAAGGGTCCCTATTTCGCGGACGGCGGAGACTTCAGCGCAGCCGGGTCGGCGGCCTACCGGACCGATGACCGCCTGCCGCAACCCTTCCTCGAACTTCGCGTCGGAGAATTCGACTATGTGCGCGGGGTCGCCGCGGGGTCGTTCGATCTCGGGCCGGCGACGACGCTGCTCCTCGCGGCGGAGCGCCAGACCTATGGCGGCCCATGGGTGCTCGACCAGGACCTCGACAAGCTCAACGGGTTTGCAAAACTCACGCACCGGCGCGGCGCGGCCCGCTTCGATGTCAGCCTGTCGGCCTATGAGTCTACCTGGGTGTCGACCGACCAGATTCCCGAGCGAGCGGTTGCGTCGGGCCTGATCGACCGGTTCGGCTTCATCGATGACGACCTTGGCGGCGGAACGCGCCGTTTCAGCCTCAACGCCGGGATGGCGATCGACCATGCCGACGGCGCGTCCACAACCCTGCGCGCCTACCTCGTCGACTATGATTTCACACTCTACTCCAACTTCACCTACTTCCTCGAAGACCCGGTCAACGGCGACGAATTCGAGCAGCGCGACGATCGCACCTTGCTCGGCGGCTCGCTCACCCACGCACGTCGACTGTCCGAGACGGTCGCCCTGCGCGCGGGAGCCGATTTGAGACGGGACGATATCAGCGATGTCGGACTCTTCCGCATCGCCGCCCGTCAGCGCGTCTCGACCGTTCGGGAAGACGCCGTCGAGCAGACGAGCCTCGACGCCTGGGCTGAGGCCGAGGTCCGCCTCTCGGAGAGCCTGCGCGCCACGCTCGGTCTGCGGGCGGACCATTTCGACGTCGACGTGACGGCGATCAGCACCCCTGCGAACGGCGGCTCCGCGGACGACTCGCTGCTCTCGCCCTCCGCCGCGCTCGCCTGGCGGTTGTCGCCGGCGGTGGAGCTCTACGCGAATTACGGGCAGGGCTTTCACTCCAATGATGGGCGCGGCGCGACGATCACCATCGATCCGGTCTCCGGCGACCCGGTCGAACGCACCCCGCTGCTCGTCCGCGCCGAGGGCGCCGAACTCGGCGGCCGGATCGAGCGGCCGCGATGGAACGCGGCCGTCGCCGCATTCTGGCTCACGCTCGATTCCGAACTGGTCTTCGTCGGCGACGGCGGGTCGACGGAGCCGAACGACGCCACGGAGCGCTTCGGCGTGGAGGCGAATGCATTCTGGACCCCAACCGACTGGCTGACCTTCGACGCCTCCGCGGCATGGACCGACGCCCAGTTCGATATCGCCGGCGCCGCGACCGAAATCCCGGGCGCGGTTGAATCAGTCTTCGCGGCGGGTGCGCTCGTCCGCCTCGATCCGGCGACCTTCAGCATCCGCGTGCGCCACTTCTCGGAGGCGCCGCTCATTGAGGACGGCTCGGTCACTTCGGACCCGACCACCATCTTCAACACCGCCGCGACCTGGGACGCCGGACCCGCCACCTTCAGCATCGAGATCCTCAACCTCTTCGACGCCGAGGACGCCGACATCACCTATTTCTACGAATCGCGCGTTGCCGGGGAGCCCGCCGGCGTCGAGGATCGCCACTTCCATCCGATCGAGCCGCGCCAGCTCCGCGTCGGCGTGCGCTACCGGTTCTAGCGTCTCCTGGCGACCGTCCCGCCCGGCGTCGACACCGGTGAGCTTCGCTGCGAGGCTTGCCGCCGGCGCCGGGATTGTCGATGCTGGTCAGGGTCAGCGCGCCTCGCGGCGGCGGCGAAACGGCGAGGAGACGGTCATGAAGATTTTCGGCGACATGTGGAATTCGATCTTCAAGAAGGGCGGCAAGGGCGCCGCGCCGCCCGTCAAGGCGCCTCCGGTCAGGTCCTGGCCGCCCAAGGACGCGCCCGCGAGCCCCACCGGCAAGGCGGCGCCCGCCAAGCCCTCGACCGGCGCTCCCCCCTGGGCCGACACATCGTCAGGCGCGGGCGCAAAGCAAGGCGAGGCCGCTCACACCAAGGGGCCCTACGCCGCCCCTGCGTCGCCCGCCGCCGCGGTCGTCATCGATGTCGAGGAGGTGCTCGAAAAGCTCGCCGCCGAGGATGGCCGCAAACTCAACTGGCGCACCTCGATCGTCGACCTGATGAAGCTGCTCGACGTCGATTCCTCGCTACCGGCGCGCAAGGAACTCGCCGACGAACTCGGCTACACCGGCTCGAAGGTCAAATCTGCCGAGATGAACATCTGGCTTCACAAGCAAGTGATGCGGATGCTTGCCGAGAACGGGGGAAAAGTCCCGCCCGAGCTTCTCGACTAATCCCCCTATCGATATCGTCGTTTCGATCCAAAAGGAGCTGTTTGCGGGGTCGGACGCCGCCGTCGGGCCAACCGCGGCCCGACATCTCTCCAACGTGCCTGAAACATGACTCAAACCCGCGTCGTTTCGCTCGCAGAGGCTCCAGCCAATGATCGATTTCTACACCTGGACCACGCCCAATGGCCGCAAGATCGCGATCATGCTGGAGGAGGCCGGCCTCGACTATACAGCGCACCCGGTGAACATCGGACAAGGTGAGCAGTTCGCGGCCGACTTTCTTAAAATATCGCCTAATAACAAGATACCAGCGATTGTCGACCGGACGAATCCAGGCGCGCCGAAAGCCGTGTTCGAGTCAGGGGCGATCCTCATCCACCTCGCCGAAACGTCAGGTCAGTTTCTCCCGGCCGGTGACGGGCGCGCGGACGTGCTTCAGTGGCTGTTCTGGCAGGTCGGGGGCTTTGGTCCGATGCTCGGACAGTATGGCCATTTCCGCGCCCGCTCCGACGCCGGGGACGCCTATGCCATGTCCCGCTACACCGAGGAATCCAAAAGACTTTTTGGCGTTCTCGACAAGCGCCTCGGGGAGTCGGAGTTTCTCGGCAGCGCCTACTCCATCGCCGACATGGCTGTCTTTCCGTGGTCGCTCCCACTGCGTCCGCGCATCGAGGAGGCGGCCGGCAGGACCTTCCAGAACGTCGACCGGTGGGAGCGCATGATCTCGCAACGCCCGGCCGTCGGGCGAGGCATGTCCGTGCCGGCGATCGCCTCGAAGGGCTACTGAACCGGCTGCGGCGGCGGGGCGTTCACCGCGCTCGCCGGGGCCACGCCCATCAGCTCGACTTCGAACGTCAGCGGCGAGTTTGGCGGGATCCTGCCATTGCCCTCAGCGCCGTAGGCAAGGTCGGAAGGCAGCCGCACCATCCAGTGATCGCCGGGTTTCATGAGCGTCAGGAACTCCACCCAGCCAGGGATAAGGTCGCCCACAGGGAAGGTCGCCGGCCGTCCGCGATCGAATGAGCTGTCAAATACTTCGCCGTCATCGAGCCGCCCTTCATAGTTCACCATGACGAAATCATCGGTGGTGGCGGTGGCGCCCGAAGGATCGCCTGAAGACACGACCAGGTATTCGAGCCCGGAAGCGGTTCGGGTGACTTTGGCGGAATCTGTCGGCCAGGGCGTCACGAGGGACCAGGTCTGGATGACATCCAGAAGCTCAACCCGGAACATCAGGTCTGACTTTGCTGGAATGGCCGGCGGGCGGCCCATCTCACCATAGGCGAGGTCGTAGGGAATGTTGAACATGAACTGGTCGCCGGGCTTCATGAGCTGGAGCCCCTCGGTCCAGCCGGCGATCACCTGGTTCAGCCGGAACGTGGCCGGTTCGCTCGAGTAGGACTCGTCGAACTGCTTGCCGTCGGCGGCGAAGCGACCGTCATAATTCACCTTGACCCGATCGGTCGGCTGCGGCGAGGGGCCGTCTTCGGGGCCTCGCGCCACGACGTAGTAGGACAGCCCGGACTCGGTCGTCTTGACGCCCTCCAGATCGGCCTTCCACGGGTACAGCGTGGCGTAGGGGTCAGCGGCGTCGACCTGAAAGGCCGGCTGGCAGGCTGTTACGGCGACGACGGCGAGCGCGGCAAGACCAAGGCGGATCATCTGGAACAACTCCGGTTTCTGGGGTCCTAGCATCGGATTGGACGCCTGCACAGTCAGCGCGGCGGAAAGCCCGCGACCGTGAGCGCCCGGATGACGTCTTCCGTGTGAAGGGCGTCACGCGTTTCGATGAGAATGTCGAACTCCGCCCCCTTCGCCGGGACATCGAGCGCCATGCGGTTGTGCGCAACCTCGATGATGTTGCCGCCGGCGTCGCCGATCACGCCCGAGACTTTCGCCAGCAGCCCCGGGGTGTCGGACCCGACGATGCGCACGCTCGCAATGCGTTTTTCTCGCACAAGCGACCGCGTCAGAACCGACGCAAGGAGCCGCGTGTCGATGTTCCCGCCGCACAGCACAAGCACCACCCGGCGGTTCGCGAAGCGCTGCGGTTGCGCCAGAAGCGCCGCGAGCCCCGCCGCTCCCGCCCCCTCCGCGACGGTTTTTTCCACTGTCGCGAACAGCGTGATCGCGCGCTCCAGCTGGTCTTCGGTGACGAGGATGACGTCATCCAGCAGCTTCCGGCAGATTTCGAGCGGCAGGCGTCCCGCCCGCTTGACCGCGATGCCTTCCGCGATGGTTGCGCCGCCAACCTTGGGCTCCTCGCCCCGCAACTCCGCCCACAGCGACGGATACATGGCCGCCTCGACACCGATGACCGACATCGCCGGTCGGCGCGCTTTCACGGATGTTGCGACGCCGGAGATGAGCCCGCCGCCGCCCACCGGAATCACGATGACGTCGAAATCTGCAAGGTCGTCCGTGACTTCAAGGCCGATGGTGCCTTGTCCCGCGATCACCTTGGCGTCGTCGAACGGGTGAACGAAGGTGAGCCCCTCCCGTTGTTCCAGCGCACGGGCGTGGGCGTCCGCATCCGCGAGGGTTTCGCCATGCAGGATCACCGTCGCGCCGAAATTCCGAGTGTGCTCGACCTTCACGAATGGCGTGCCGATCGGCATGACGATCGTGGCGGGAATACCCAGCCGCGCGGCATGGTAGGCCACGCCTTGCGCATGATTGCCGGCGGACATCGCAATCACACCCGCGGCCCGTTCGGCGTTGGTGAGCGACAGCAATTTGTTCAGCGCGCCCCGCTCCTTGAACGACGCGGTGAACTGCAAATTCTCGAACTTGATCCAGACTTTCGCGCCGGTGATCTCCGACAATGTTCTGGAGAAGCGCAAGGGCGTGCGTTCGACATGCCCCTCGATCGCTCGGGCTGCGGATTCGATGTCGGCGAGGGTGACGGGCACGTGACTACCGGAGGCGCGGGGTTGGCGATCCGGTTCGCTATAGACCATTTTTGGAGGATCGGAACGCCCGAGCTTAGCGATCCGGCTACAGCGCCTGAATCAGGGCCGCCGCTCCATTTTTCTGGCCGGCCAGTCCCCGGATGATGTCCATCCGTCGCATGGCCTTCGCCGGCCATTGCCTCGCCGCGCCGAGCGGCATCTGCTCAATCGAACGACGCGCCTCGAACTCTGCGCCTTTCAGCGCGGCCGCCAGAGAGGGACGGCCGGCGAAACCAGCGCCGACCGGGCGGACCGCATTCGCGAAGCTTTCCTTGAACTGGTAGTCGCCAGGGCCGAGGTCCATCCGCCGGAACCCGGCTTCTGCGGAAACCCGGATCGCCTCGGCAAATAGAACCTGACCGGGCGAATACTCGGCAAGCTGGGGCGCGTGTCCGACGAACCAGGCGTGCAGCGTGTCGCCGGAGCGCAAGCAGAACAGGCCGGCGGCGGGCTTCTGCCGAACGCGAAGGACGAACAGCGCGCCGCCGAAGGGCGAAGCGGGATCGTGCTCGAGAATGTCGCGCACCAGGCGGTGAATCCAGCCATGATCGAAAATGTCCGTCACGCCGGTCGCCTGCATCTGCTGCCGTTTCCAGTAGAGCAGCTGATCGAAGGCTTCCCCATCCTGCGAGAATGCGTCGATGGCGACATCGCCATCGTGGTCGCGGGACAGCTTCATGAGCTTCTTCCGGGCGCGCTTGAGCACGCTAGACCCGGCGCTGCGGCGGTCCTCGCAATAAGCGTCCCAGCCGCCTGAGAAATCGACGACATGGCCCGCCGCATGGGTCCGAACGCACGGCGCGGTCGGTCCTGTCCTCAGCGCCGCTGTGAAATCGATGCGGCCGACACCGAGCGCTCGGGCCGCCGCCTGGAAGTCGATTCTTGCGCCACGCGGCGCGATCACCGCCTGGTAGTCGCACAAGGGGGCGCCGATCGGCAGGGCCGCGAAGGGGTTCGACCGCAGGACGGGAAGAAAGGCGATCGGCCGCCTCACCCCGCGGAACACCACGACACGGGCGTCATCGCGTCGGCGCGCCACCGCTTTCGCCCATTCCGGCGTGAAATACGGGCTTGAGAGCGCCGGATCGTCGGCAAGAAAGGAGCGCCATTGGGCGATGTCAGACAGCGAAAGGGACAAGGGGTCCACGACGTCGATCTGCATGAAGCTTCACCTCCAGCCACGCGGTCAGCCCCGTTTCACTCGCGCAGGGGGCGACCATCTGTTCGCGTGGTTGGTGCAAGCCTCGGACCACTTTTGTATTCCGCCTGCCGGGTTTGGCCGGCGCGGAGCCGTCCACTAGCCCTGCTTAAGGTCCTCGAACGCCACATCCTTGTCGACACGGACGTCTCCGGGGAGTCCGAGGACGCGTTCGGCGATGATGTTCTTGAGGATTTCGTCCGTTCCACCGGCGATGCGGAGGCCCGCGGCCCACATGAAGCTCTGCTGGAACAGGCCGTCGGAGGCGGTCCGCTCCGGATCCGTCATCACGCCGTAATGCCCCTGCATCTCGATGGCTTCATTGCAGATATCCTGCAGCTGGTTCGCCGTGATAATCTTGCCGATCGAGCTTTCCGGTCCTGGCGTTGCGCCGCGCGACAGGGCGGTCTGGGTCCGGAACTTGGTCAGGTTGTAGCCCTGAGCAGCGACATACCAGTCCGCGAGTTTTTCCCGGAACGCCTGGTCCTTCAGCGTACCGGCGGACCTCGCATAGTCCATGATCTCCGACCAGTCGGGACCAGGCGATCCGCCAACCGCCAGCCGTTCGTTCATGAGTGTGACGAGGGCCACCTTCCAGCCGGCGCCGACCTCTCCCAGCCTGTCGGCGTCGGGAATGCGGACATCCGAGAAATAAACCTCGTTGAACTCGCGCCCGCCGGACGCCTGGTGGATCGGACGCGCCTCGACGCCAGGCTGCTTCATGTTGACGATGAACATCGTCAACCCCCTGTGCTTCGGGGCTTTCGGGTCCGTGCGCGTGAGTAGGATGCCGAAATCCGAGTAGTGCGCGCCGGACGTCCAGACCTTCTGTCCGTTGATGACCCAGTGGTCGCCGTCGCGCACGGCCCGCGTCTTCACGCCGGCGACGTCCGACCCCGCCGCCGGCTCCGAAAAGAGCTGGCACCAAATCTCCTCGCCTCTGAGGGCTTTGTTGACATAGCGCGCTTTATGGGCGTCCGAACCGAAGGCGATGACCGTCGGTATGCACATGCCGAGACCGACCGTGAACGGCCCGACCGGGGCGTCGAACTTCGCCTCCTCCTGGTTCCAGATCACCTGCTGCATCGCGCTCCCGCCGCGTCCGCCAAACGCCTCCGGCCAGGTGATCTGCGCGTAGCGGTTATCCGCCTTCAGCGCTTGCCATGCCTTCGCGCGCTGCATGAACTCCGCCCCGTCAATGCGCTGGCGAAGCGGCTTGGAGCCCTTTGAATCGAGGTGCTTTTCAAGAAAGGCGCGCGCTTCGGCGCGGAAGGCGGCCTCCTCCGGCGTATCGTTGAAATCCATCGATCTTGTCCTTCAGCGAGCGGTTTGTGAGATGATCCCAGACATTACGGTCCGCCGCGATCCGCGGACCTCGACAGGATGCGAATGCGCAAAATTGCTGAGCTGGCGCCTAGATTCCAGCGCAATCCTCGCATTGAGTGATGGATGCGGACTCACCGGCGCAAGACCGGCCCGCGCTATCCGGCGCGCTCGCGCCGGGGCGTTCAATGCTTGAAAGGATACCACATGTCGTCCCCCTTCGCCGCGCTTCGCACCACGGCCTTTCTGGCCTGCAGCGCGCTGGTTCTGGCCACTCCGGCGTTCGCCGAATCGACCCTGAGCTTCAAGGTCGGAAACGCGGTTCAGACCACCGGTGTGACAGGGGTCAGCATGAACATCGCGCGCTCTCCCGCCTACGACAATGAGACCGGCATGCCGCTTCCGAACGCACCGCCCGTTGTTTATGTGAGCCCGATCTCGATCAGCCGCACGGCGGACGCGTCCTCCGCGGCCTTCCTCGGCGCCGCAGTCTCCGGCGCACCGATGGGCGATGTCGTCCTGAAGCTGGATGGCGCGGGTTCCGCCGAATGGACGCTTCAGAACGTGACGGTCAACAATTATGGCTCCTATCCGCTGGACGGCGTCGGCCAGACGGAATCGTTTGATCTCACTTACACAAAGGCGATCGTGAAGTCCGGCGGACGGACGATCGAAATCACTCCGCCGCAGGAATAACGCCGAACCGACCGGTGAGGCCGCCCGCACCCGCGGGCGGCCGAATTCCTGATTGGAGGGCTCGCTCACGCCGCATTCCTTGCTTCCAGCGCGCGGACCAGCTTTTCCTTCCACAGCTTCGGCGACCCGGCCTGCACGGCGAGGAGCTTCGCGCGCCGATAGTGGAGATGGCAATCGACTTCCCAGGTGAACCCCATGCCGCCATGGGTCTGAATGTTTTCCTTGGACGCGAACCAGTAGGCTTCGCTCGCCGCCAGCCGGGAGGCCGCAGCCGCTTCCGGCAATTCGGCGGCGTCCGTCGACAGGGCCCACGCGCCGTAGAAGCAGTTGGAGCGGGCGATTTCGTTCTTCACATACATGTCGGCGAGCTTGTGCTTGATCGCCTGATTGCCGCCGATCGGGCGGCCAAAAGCGTAGCGTTCCTTGGCGTAGGCGGTCGCGGTCTCGAGCGCTCGTGACGCCCCGCCGAGTTGTTCGAACGCCAACAGAACCGCCACACGATCCATCAGCTGATCATGAAGGCGGGCGCCATGGCCGACGGGCCCCAGTCGTTCAGCCTTGGCGCCATCAAAGGAGACTTCGGCGTGACTGCGGGTTGGGTCCAATGTTTTCAACACCCTGCGATGGACCCCGGCGGAGTCCAACGCGACCAGCACCAGGCTGGCGGACCCTCCCTCACGCGCGAGGACGATGGCGTGGGTGGCGATGTCGCCGTCCGCTACGGGAATCTTGACGCCTTTGAGGACGCTTCCGTCAAACACGGTCGACAGTCGGGCGGGGTCCACCTCGCCCGGCCCTTCCGACGCCGCGTAGCAGCCGATGGTCGTCCCGGCGACGACCCCCGGGAGCATGGCCGCCTGCTGCCCGGGAGACCCTGCGAGCTTGAGGGCTTCGGTGAAGTAATAGGCGGTGGAAGAAAACGGGATCGGGGCAACAACGCGGCCGAGTTCTTCGGCGATCACGCACAGTTCGAGCTGGCCGAGGCCCAGGCCGCCATGCGCCTCCGGGATCGCGACGCCAAGCCAGCCCATCTCGGCGACCTTCGCCCAGAGCGGCTCGTGGAACGCCCGCGCGTCATCGTTCAGAACCTCGCGGACGACCGCGGAGGTGCATTCGGCCTCTAGAAATCTACGAGCTTGTTCCCGAAGGAAATTCTGGTCTTCGGAGAAATCGAAATTCATCGCGAAAGTCCTTTCACGGCGTAGAGGCGAGCCAGACCGGCGACCATCAGCGCGCCCTTCAAGCTAGACTGCTCCTGACGAGCACGGAAAGCCGTGACGCAGGGTCAAACGGCGGAGATTTCTCGCTTCCCGTCAATTCTTACGGGCCGCTTCGTAGCCTGCATAGGAGTGTTTCAAGGTTGCGTGGTTGAGCAGCATTTCGGCGATCTGGCGGGTTCTTGTCCGCTCGAAGACGCGGGTGCGGACCCAATAGGATTCGGTGCGCTTGCTTTCGGACAGCGCGACGATTTCGCGCCGCAAAAGATAGGTCTCGCCGACGAAGAGCGGGCCGTCGATCATGCGTATTTCCTGATCCGCAAACAGGCCGACGGCGGGCCCCTTAACTGGAAATTTCGCGGCGGCGCTTGAGTATTCGGCAAGGACGCTGACCAATTCGAGCGGGATGATCGGCCGGCCCCAGGGCGTATCGGAGGAGGCGTACCAGGGCGAGGCTTCGGTGATGACCTTAAGCTTCTGGGCGAGGGAGAACGGATAGAGCTTCCCCATGTTCTGGTCAGGATCCATGCGGACCAACTCGTCCTGCGCGCCCTTAAGACCGACGGATAAGTCCGCGAGGATCACAAGCTCGCCGGGCGGCCGAAGGGCCGAAAGCCGCTTTTCCAGTAGAGTTTGAGTCGGGTTTGGACCGAGGCTCGCCGAGGCTTCCAGGACGGGGACCCCATCCGCCTTCTCGGCCCACGCCCGGACCGAAAATGTATTGGAATCAGGGCGTTCGACGAAAGCGCGGGTTTCCTCGCCCTCCACGACCATGTTCTGGTAATGCGCGGATAAACACCCGCGCTCGAACCACTTCTCCCCCCCAAATATCATACAGGAGCGGCGGGAAGAGGCTGAAATGCGTCGGACCCTCGATCGGCCCCGCGCGAAAGCCGAGCTTTTCGGCCATCGCGTCGTCGTGAATGGAGGTGTGGCCGCCATACTCCTGCTCCTGGAGCATCTGACGCGGCGCGCGAAGCGGCCCCTCGATCCGGTCGGCGCGGCGAACGAGCGGCGTGTCGAACGGCGGAGGGGTGGCCATCGGTGTGCTCCTCAAGCGGCGGCAGACGAGGCTGACGGTACGCCGGGGAGGCCGAAGGTCAACGGCCGGGAAGGCGTCAGCCCGCCGCGCGCTCTAAGGTCTTGCACTGGACCTGGACCGCGTCATAGCGGGCGGTCGCCTCGGCGTCGCCGCCGAGACCGGCATTGGCGTCGGCGATGATCGGAGCGCCCACGCGATCAAGGTCTGCGTCAATCTCCGCGCCCGACTTGCCGCCCTTGGTTGCGTCGATGTGCTTGTTCCAGGTCATCTTCAGCGTCTGGTTGACGACGTTGCGGACCTGCAGGGCCTTGCGCTGCTCGCTTCCAGCCTCGAGCGTGGGCAGGGTGGCGTTCGCGACCTGCTCGGCGACGTCATAGTAGCGATAGCAAGCGAGCGCCTGCTCATAGCCCGCCTGCGGATCGATCGTGACCACGACTCCCGGCCGCTGGGCGGAGAGGGACGGCGCCAGCGCCAGGGTGGCGACGGCGGAAATGGCGGCGACGCGAAGCATGGCGGGTGTCCTGTTCCTTGAGCCCGAATGGTCGCCGATCGCTTTGCGACCTCGACGGACCGCCACAAAGCGCAACTCCGTCGCCGGTGTCAAACCGGGACCGCAGTCGGCCCCGGTGATGCACCGCCCCCCTCAGAACCGCAGACGAAGACCGCCACGAACGGTGAACGGCGCGCCGGGCGAGATGTTCACGTCGTTGTGGGCGGTCGGGAAATAGGTCTCGTCCGTCAGATTCTCGAAATTGACCTGCACTCCGACCCGGTCGCTGAGATCATAGAACAGCGCGGCGTCGACGCGCGTGAAGGAGGGAAGCACGACGGCGTTCGAAAGCGTCGTGAACTGCTCGCCGACATGGATGACGCCAAGGCCCGCGGCGAACCGTTCGGCGAACTGATACCGGTTCCAGATGGACGCCTCCTGCTCGGGTGCAAGGGGCGAGACGCGGCCAGCCGGAGCGGAGGTGGTCGCCTGCGTGATGCGGGCGTCGGTGTAGGCGTAGGCGGCGACGATGTCCCATTTCGGCGTGACCGCGCCCGCGACGGAGAGTTCAAACCCCTCGCTGCGCTGCTCGCCGGAGAGGACGGTGATCCCGCGCAACGGATCGTTCGCACGGGTGTTGGTGCGGTCGAGCCGATAGACGGCGGCGGCAAGCTCGAACCCCGGACGCGGCGCCCATTTCGCCCCGATCTCGTAGGTGTCGAACTGTTCGGGCTCCAGCGCCGCGGTGGTCGCATCGAGGGAGGAAAACTGGTCGCCCGACTGCGGCAGGCGGGACTGGGCGTAGCTCGCGTAGATCGACAGCTCATCAACCGGACGGAAGACGAGGCCAAGCCGCGGCGAGGCGAACTCGTCCTTGCGGCTGAAGTCGGCCCCGAGCCCGTTGTCGAAGGAGAGATCGAAACTGTCGAAACGCAGCCCGACCACCAGGTCGAGCCGATCCGTGAGGCCGATCTGATCCTGCACGAGGGCAGAGAGAATCGTCGCCTGGACGGTGTTGTCCTGAGACCTGCGGCCGAACACGATATCAACGCCCGGAACCAGCCGGACCTCGCTCGCCGTCACCGAAACCGGCAGACGCTCGCCGCCGCCAACGGTCGGAAACTGCGCCTCGCTGCGCAGGTTGCGCGTGTCCTGGTCGCCGTATTCGAGCGCGAACAGAAGCTTGTGGGAGACCGGTCCGGTCGTGGTCTCCCAGATGAGATCGGTCTGCGCGAAAAGATTGTCGCGATCGGTCGCGGATTCATAAGCGGCGAAATTGAGCGCGCCGGACGCCGCGACCTGGGAGGCCGGAAACACATTGCGGTAGAATTTGTCGTAAGAGGCGTACTGGATCGCCGCCCGGAGGCTGAGGGCGTCGGAGAAGCTGTGATCGAGCGTCGCGGTTGAGAGGTTCACGTCGAACTCGCTCACGTTGAGATCCGGGTCGCCGAAGAACTGCTCCCGGTCGCGCTCGAGCGGCGCGGCGGTCGCGGCGACCGAGGGCACGCCCCGATCGACGGTGCGCTCATCGGAGAAATATTCGTGGCTCACCCGCAAGGTGGTGTCCGGCGACAGGAAAACGCTCGCCGTCGGGTTGAAGCCGAACTTCTCGACCTCGACGTGATCCCTGAAGCTGCCGCTCGACTCGTAGACGAGGTTGAGCCGACCCGCGGTGCCGCCGTGTCCGCCGCCGACATCGAGCGACCCGCGATAGAAATCGAACATGCCCGCTTCCAGCGTGGTCGCGCCGCCCTGCTCGCCGTCGGCCTTCTTGATCACCCGGTTGATCACCCCGCCGCCGCCGCCGCGACCAAAGATCAGCGCATTCGAGCCCTTCAGGACCTCGATGCGGGCGACGTTGTAGAAGTCCCGGAAATACTGGACGTCGTCGCGAAGTCCGTCGACGAAGAAGTCGGCCGTCGTGGACTGGCCGCGCAGCGAGGGCGCATCACGATGGCCTTCGCCCTGCCCGATGCTGACCCCCGGAACGTAGCGGACGACGTCGGCGAAGGAGCGCATCGCCTGATCTTCGATGAGATCGCCGGTGATGATGGTGATGGCCTGAGGGATGTCCGCAAGGGCGGTGTCGGTGCGCGTGCCGGCGCGGGTGCGGTCGGCCGTGTAGTCCTCGTGCACGCCGAACACATAGACGGTGTCGCCGCGCCCCTGAGGGTCCGGCGCGTCGTTGGCCCATCCGGGCAGCGCCGTCGCTGGCAAAAGGATGGCTATTGCGCCGAAACGCGCGCGCCTGAACATGGTCATGTCCATCTGTCTCCCCGGCGCGATGTCCACATCACGCACTTGCAAATCATTCTCAAAACACCGCTAACGGGTCTGACGGTTAGTTGCAAGTGGTTCGCAATCACAATTGAGCGGCGTGACGCCGCAGGCTGGATAGAGGGCTGGGATTGGCGGCGGATGGCCGTTTCGGCGCGCGGATCAGGCGGCGTAGAGCCCCTCGCCGCCCTCGAACGGATCATGCTCGGCGACGAAATGTCCGGGCGCGACCTCGATCATTCTGGGCCGATAGCTACCGGCGTCGTCGAGCCGCGACTTCAGGAAACGCAGGCTCGCGCGCGGATCGAGCGGGGACGGCAGGTCGCCCGACAGTTTGACCCGGGGGCGGGTGCGTTCGCGAACCGGATCCGGGACGGGCGCGGCGGAAATCAGCGCCCGCGTGTAGGGATGGCGGGGGCGTTCGAACAGCGCGTCGCGCGGGGCGAACTCAACCACCCGGCCGAGATAAAGGACCATCACGCGATGGCTGACCTCACGCACCACCGAGAGATCGTGGCTGATGAACATCATGGCGAGGCGAAATTCGCGCTGAAGCCCGATCAGCAGGTCGAGGATCTGCGCCTGCACCGACACGTCGAGCGCTGACACCGCCTCGTCGCAGACGACAAGACGCGGCCGCAGGATCATCGCGCGCGCAACCCCGACGCGCTGGTTCTGCCCGCCGGAGAGTTCGTGCGGGTAGCGGTTCACGAGGTTCGGATCGAGATCGACGCGCTTCATGATCTCGCGCGCCGCCTCCTCGCGCTCGCGGCGGCTGACGCCGGGGGAGAAGACCGTGATCGGCTCCGCGATCGAATCGCCGATCGTCATGCGCGGATCGAGGCTCGCGAGCGGGTCCTGGAAGACGATCTGGAGCTCGCGGCGCAGCGGCTGCATTTCGTCGCGCGAGGCGGAGGCGATGTTGCGCCCCAGCCAGGAGACGGACCCCGCCTTCGGATCAAGCAGACGCAGCACGGCGCGCGCGAGCGTGGACTTGCCGCAGCCGCTCTCGCCGACGACGCCAAGGGTCTCGCCCTCCCGAAGGTCAAAGCTGACGCCGTCGACGGCGCGCAAATCGACCCGCTTGCCGAACAGGCCGCCCCCGACATTGACCGGGAACGTGACCTGGAGGTCCTCCACCTTTAGGAGCAGGCCGGACCCATCGCCAGACCCATCACCGGACCCGTCGCCCTGCCCCTTCCCGTCCGCGCCCGGCGCGGGGCTGGCTGAGGGTTCGGGAACGGGCGCAAGCTCCGGGCGGCCGCCGCGACCCTTGCGGTCGAGCCGCGGCATCGCATCGAGCAGCATGCGGGTGTAGGCGTGCTGAGGGGCGGCGAAGATCGCATCGACCTCGCCGCGCTCGACCACTTCGCCGTGACGCATGACGAGCACCCGGTCGGCCATGCGGGCGACGACGCCCATGTCGTGGGTGATGAGGACGAGGCCGGCGCGCGTCTCCCGCTTGAGGTCGTCCATCAGGTCCAGCACCTGCGCCTGAACGGTGACGTCGAGGGCGGTCGTCGGCTCATCGGCGAGGAGGAGCGACGGGCCGCAGAGCATGGCCGCGGCGATCATGACGCGCTGGCGCATGCCGCCGGAGAGTTCGTGCGGGAACTGGTGCAGCCGGCGGCGCGCTTCGGGGATGCGCACCCGCTCCAGCCATTCGACGGCTGCGTCCTCGGCCGCCTGCCCCTTGACGCCCGCGTGGCGCGTGAGCCCCTCGATCATCTGCGCGCCGACCGTCATATGGGGGGTGAGCGAGGTGAGCGGGTCCTGGAAGATCATGGCGATGCGCGGACCGCGGATCCGGTCGAGCGCCCGCCGATCGAGGCCGATCAGCTCCTGGCCCTCGAACCGGGCTGAACCCGTGACGCGTCCATTGGCGGCGGTGAGCCCGACGACGCCGAGCACGGTCTGGCTCTTGCCCGAGCCGCTTTCCCCGACGAGGGCAACGCACTCTCCGGGCGCGACCGAGAAGGACAGGGATTTCACCGCCTCGATCTCGCCGTCCTCGGTGTGAAAGGCGACGCTGAGGTCTTCGACTTGGAGAAGGGGCGCAGGGGCGGTCATTGCAGGGTCGGGCTTTCAGGTGCGTGGCGAACGGGCTACGGCGGACGATCGGGCAGACAAGAGCCCGGTGCAACGAAAAAGGAAACCCCCGCCCGGCGTCATCATGCATGACCAGGCGCTCGCCCGCGCGCAAAAAGAAGGCTCCCCGCCCTCATCGCCCGAGGGGGGGGAGCCTGCACTTCGCCTTGCCTTGAGGATCAGAAGCGCTTGCGCACGCCGACCTCGAATGTCCGCCCAAGCGGGTTACCGATGAACGGATCGTAGCTGTACTGCTGCACCGTGAACGGCGGGTCTTCGTCCGTCACGTTGTCGATGGAGAGGCTCAAGGTGAAGTCCTCATCCCATGGCAGCGTGTACTGGTAGTAGAGGTTGTGGGTCGTGAAGTCGTCGATCCGCTCGTTCGCCGTGCCGATGAAGCGGTCGTCCGTCACGCCCTGGATGTATCGCAGCACATAACGAAGATTGTGGTTGCCAGAATTGTAGTTGACGTAGGTGTTGCCGCGCCATTCGGACGACACGTCCCCGTCCCGCGAGTAGTTGGCGAAGCCAAGGCCGTCGACCGCCGGAGTGAGCTGAACCCCGTTGAGGAGGAAGGCCTGGATCTCGTAGGCGAGGACGTTGGTGGCGTTGAGTCCGAATGCGAGATCGCCGCCCAGCGCGCCGAAGCGGTAGCTCGCGTCGATGTCGACGCCCGAGGTCTTCGCGCCCGGCCCGTTGCCGAACACGGAGGCGACCGAGGTCACGTCATCGCCGACCGTGACCCCTTGCGTGCAACCCGCCGCCCCGATGCCGTTGAGGAAGGTGATCCGCCCGATCAGCGGCGCCGAACAGTTGATCCTGCCGGCGGCGGTTCGCGGCTGGCCGTCCGCGAACACCGTGTTGAGGATCTGGTTGTGGCTGACCGTCTTGATCTCATCCTTGATGGTGAAGTCGAAATAGTCGAGCGACAGGCGGAAGGCGCCGTCGAGCGGCAGGCCCTGATCGAAGTTGAAGATCAGGCCGAAATTGCCGACTTCGGCGGTTTCGGGCTGGATCCCGTCGAGGGTGACGGTCGACACGCGCAGGTATTTGTTGCCGGCGGCGGCGATCAGCGACAGGCCGGTGCTGACATTGCCCGGAACGATGTTGTTCGGCGGGGTTGCGTAGTTGGTGCCGAACGACCCGCGCACCGCGAGCCAGGAGAACGGATCCCACTTGCCGGCGACCTTGTAGACGGTGGCGCCCAGGCCGCCGCGCGGGAATTCCTCGCGGCGGGCGGCGAGCTGGAAGCTCAGATTGTCGAGCACCGGGATCTGCATCTCGCCGAAGTAGGAGTACTGCTGCTGGTCGGACTTGGTCTGAGCGTCCGACCCGAAGAACCAGTAGGGCGGCTGTTCGGCCGGGCACCCGCCGATCTGCGTGCGGGCCGCGTTGATCGGGAAGGCGTCGCCAACCCGCTGTCCCGGCCAGGCGCAGGGGAAGCGGCTCGGTTCGATGAACTCGCTGGAGGTGGACTCGCGTCCCTCCGCCTGCCGCCACTGGGCGCCGGCCGCCCAAGCCACCATCCCGCCCGGAAGCTGGATCGGCGAGCCGCCTGAGACGAGCGCGTCGATCGTGAGGTTGGTGTTGGTGTTCTCGGTCTGACGTTCGTCGAAGAGCCAGCGGGTGAGCTCCGCCGAGTTCTCGTTGCCCTGAATGTAGCGGGGGTTCGGCGTGCCGAAGGTCTGGTTCGCCGCGTAGTTGGACGAGAACGGGTTGAGCCAGAGGCAGCCATTGCGGCCCGCCGCGCCGGGGTTCTGCGTTCCGACGACGGCGTAGAATTCCTCCGGCGACACCCAGCCATTGTTGTTGGCGTCGAGCCCCGCGAGGTCGAACCGGTCCGGCACCAGGTCCGGCGCGTTGCAGTTCGGGCCGCCGAAGCCGTTGAGCGCCTGCTGAACCCGGTAGCCGATCGTGTCCGGCAGGGTGGAGTCGGTGGTGGCGTAGTTGAAAACGCCGTCGAGCTTCCAGGTCGACAGCCAGTCGCCGGCGATGCCGTCAAAGTCGCCGTCGAGCGCGATCACCGCGTTCCAGTTTTCAAGTTCGGTGCGCGGGTGCGATCCCTGCCCGCCGGTTCCGCTGTGCGGCACGCCGCCCGGTCCCCAGATGATGGTGAGGAACTGGTCAGCCGCGGCGATCAGGGGAAGCACGGCCGGATTGATCTGGCTCGCATTCTGCTGAAGGAAGGAATTGAAATAGGGGTTCGAGCGCGGGACGCGATACTGGAACGCGGTCCCGGTCGCGGCCGCCGGCCCGACATTGGTCTGGTAGGCCGCCACGGTTCCGATGTCCGGCGCAAGCGACTTGCCATACGAAATCTGGGCCGTGAGCCGAAGATTGTCCGAAAGGTCGGCGGTGTACTGGCCGTAGAGCCGGTATTGATCGAGCTCTTCTACCAGATTGTAGGTGTGGATCATGTAGTTCCACCAGCAAACGGGGAGACCGCTGATGGTGCGGTTCTGCCCCTCGACCGGACCCGTCGAGGTCCGGCACTCGTCGGCCGTGAAGTCCTGCACGAGGCCGAGGGTGGAGCCGGTGGGCGAGCGAAGCAGATAGCTGCCATAGGTGTGGTAGGGCGCCCAGGGCGTGTTGTTGCGGGAGAAGGGCTGGATGGTCCAGTCGCGTTCGATCGCGTCGAGCTCGCTGCGGTGGTTCCACTCGAGTGAAACCATGAGGTTCGAGGACTCGAACTCCTTGCCCCAGAGGAGCCCGAGATTATAGTCGCCGTCCGACCCTTCGACGAACTTGTATTCGCCGTCGACGATGACCCCGTCGAAGCTGTCGCGCGTGATGAAGTTGACCACGCCGCCCGTGGCGTCAGCGCCGTAGACCACCGCGCCGCCGTCCTTCAGGATCTCCGTCCGCTCAAGGGCGATCGACGGGATCATGTTGGTGTTTTCGGAGAATCTGCGGCCGTTGAAGATGGTGAGCGTCCGGCCGCCGCCGAGCCCGCGCAGGTTGAGCGTCGAGGCCCCGATGCTGGCGTAACCGGCCTGGAACTGGTTCGTCTCCCCGACGGTCGAGCCGACGAGCGGCAGCGACTTGATGAATTCGAGCGGGGTCTGATTGCCCTGCTGGAGGGATTCCTCGGCGGTGAAGACATCGACCGGAAGCGCGGCCGACTCCACCGCGCCTACAATGTTGGACCCCGTTATGGTGATGCGGGCGCCGGAGCGTTCAAGCTCCTCTTCCTCCGCCTGCTGTTGCTGCTGCTGGGGGCCGATGCGATCGACGCCGTCCCCTGCCGACTGCGGCGTCTGGGCGTAGGCTCCCCCGGCCAGCCCAAACAAAATTCCAATGGCGGAAACTCCGCGCAAAGCGGCAAATCTCATGGTTCTCTCCCTCCGGTGCGCCACCGCTGAACGCGGTTGACAATTTGACGCAGTTCAACCGAACGGAGAGTGCGCGTCAATCAAAGAAATGACCGCGGGACGATTTTTTTGGACGGGCGTATGTGATGCCGAACTTCGTCCCGACACCCCATGCTGACGACCCCCGCCTCGCGCCGTTCATGTCGGTCCGCGAGCGCGATCTTGGGAGACGCGACGGCCTGTTCATCGTTGAAGGCCGCGTGACCCTGGGGCGGCTGGTCGACGCATCGCGCTTTCCGGTCGAGGCCGTGCTGCTCGCGGAGTCGCGGCTCGCGCCGCTTGCCTCCGTGGTGAGCCGACTTGCCCCGGAGGTGGCCGTGTATGTGGCACCGCAATCGGTGATGGACGCGGTCGCGGGGTTCCATGTGCACCGCGGCGTGCTGGCGCTCGCCCGGCGGATCGCAGCGGATGACGCTGGCGCGCTGCTCGCGGCCGCTGGCCCGGAGGCGTTGATTCTGGGCCTGGTCGGCCTGTCGAACCATGACAATGTCGGCGCGTGCTTCCGCAACGCCGCTGCGTTCGGCGCGGACGCCGTGCTGCTCGACGCCGGGTCCTGCGATCCGCTCTATCGCAAGGCGATCCGGGTGTCGGCCGGAACCGTGCTGTCGACGCCGTTCGCCCGGGGTGGAAGTGGCGGGGACATGATCGATGCGCTGAGCCGGGCGGGATTCGAGACCTGGGCGCTTTCCCCGGGTGGAGCGGCGGCGCTGCCCGACCTTGCTCCGCCGGCGCGGCTTGCGATCATCCTTGGCGCCGAGGGGCCCGGCCTGCCGCCGGATCTGCTCGCGCGGACGCGGTCGGTGCGGCTGCCGATCCGCGAGGGGGTGGACAGCCTGAATGTGGCGACAGCAGGAGCCCTCGCCCTCGCCCACGCAAGGTGGTCGCGCCGGCCGGCTTCGCAGGGCTGAGCGAATCCTGTTGGATGCGGTCTGGGGTCTCGAGGCGGAGCGACGCGCGTGCGCTATCTCATTGCAGGTGGATGCAGCTTCATCGGTTCGGCGGTGATCGCCACCGCCGTCGCTCGCGGCGACCAGGTGCTGAACGTCGACCGCCGGCCGAAGTCGCGGCCGCCGGAGCGGCTCGCCGCTCTCGCGCGTTCGAGCCTCTATGTGCAGTTTGAAGGCGACGCGTCCGACCGCAGGCTGATGCGCTCGATCACCCGGGAGTTCGCCCCGGACGCCGTGCTGCATGTAGTGGATGCGGCGACGTCGGCGGCGGAGGAGATTTATGACGCCCGGATCGGCTCGATGTTCGCGCTGCTGGAGGCGGTGCGCGATCTTGAGTCGCGGCGGGCGGCGGACGCCGGGCCGACGCCGGTGGTGATCCATTTCGCCGCGCGCGCGCTTCTCGCCGCGACGTCCGGTCCGGATGCGGCCGAAGGCGGGGCGGCGGCGCGCATCGCTGCGGAACAGACCGGCTTTCGCCTCGCGACGGACTGGGCGGCGGCGCTCGGCGTGCAGGCGACGCCCGCGCTGTCCGGTGACGCTTTCGGTTGTTTCGAGCCCGCAGACGGCCCGGTCGCGAGGCTCGTCAGTGCGCTCGTCGCGGGCCGTGACCTCGCGGCGGACGCGGCCGGCTGCACGATGCGCGACTGGATCGCCGTGGAGGATGTCGCTGACGGTCTCCTCGCCGCCCTGTCGCTCGGCGGTCCGGCAGGGGGCGGCTACGCATTCACCGCCTGCGTCGAACGGCGCGACCGGGAGTTCGCCGAAGCCGTGGCGACGATCCTCGACGCGCGCGCGCCGCGACCGGACGGACAGTCCCACGTGGCGATCGTCGCGCGGATGGCTGAAAGCTCGGCGCCATCCGCCGGACTGAACGCGCGGCCCCCGATCCTTGACCCGTCCGCCGCGGAGGGACGCCTCGGCTGGTCGCCGCAACCCTTCCATACGCGCCTCGGCGACGCGGTCGATTCGGCGCTCGCATCGGCTGGAATGAACCCGACGCGGCGCAGGCAGGAGGCCGCGCGCCTGTCGCAAGCGGCCTGAGGTCCATGATCCGGCGAGGGCGGGTTTCCACTCCGCTGGCCAACCGCCATCCTGCGCGCTAGCCTTCGTTCAAGACACAAGAAGCGCGACAGCGCTCGCCCGGGGAGACGGATATGCAAGTCCACACCGCACGCGATGGATCGGCAACCCGATGGTTGACGGGGCGGCCGCTCGCCAGTGTGCTCGCCCGTGTGCTCGCCGGTGCGCTGGCCTGTGCGATGATGGTCGCGTGCGCGCCGAGACCCGGAGACCCGGCGGCGCTCGCCGGCGGGGCGGGACATGGCGCCGGACATGGCGAGGCGGCGTCCGCCGGAGCGATTCTCGTATCGGACGCCGAGGCGGATGCGGCTGGCCGGGCGGTTTATGACTCCTGGTGCGCGAGCTGTCACGACAATGCCGAGGATTCACGCGCGGTGAGCCTTGAATCGCTGCGGCGGCTCAATGAGGCGACCATTCGCTACACGCTGGTCTACGGCTACATGAAGTACCAGTCGCGCGACGTTCCCAAGGACGATCTTGAGCGGCTGATCAAATGGCTTCCCGAAAATGAGGAGGTCAATGACGGCTGGATCAACCAGGCCCGCTGCCCGGCGAAGAAACGCAAGGTCCGCCTCGACGGAGCGAAGCGGTCGGTCACGAATTTCGGCTTCGGGCCTGAAAACCATCGCAGCCAGTCCGCCGAGGACGCGGGGCTGACCAAAGCGGACATGCCGCACCTCGAACTCGCCTGGGCGGCGGCGTTTCCGCAGACCCCGACCATGCGGTCGCAACCGGTCGTGGTCGGGGACACGATCTTTGTCGCCGCGACGGATGCGGGCCGCGTGTACGCGCTGGACACCGATCTTGGCTGCGTGAAGTGGATGTACCGGTCGGACATGACGCTGCGCTCGTCGCTGACCTTCGCGGAGGCCACGGCGACAAGCCCGGCCGCGCTCATCACCGGGGACGCGACCGCCAAGGTGCACGCGATCAACGCCGAGACCGGGCGCGAATTGTGGGTGACCGACGTCAAGCTCAACGAGCTGAACCGCATCACCGGGGCGCCGGCCGTCCATGACGGGAAGGTGTATGCACCGATATCGGCGATCGAGGTGAACTACACGCAGTATGACGACTATGAGTGCTGCCGCGGACAGGGCGCGGTCGCCGCGCTAGACCTTGCGACGGGCAAGCAGCTGTGGGTCGCACGCACGATGCCCGAGGCGACACCGCAGCTGACCGGCCGCACCGGAACGCGGCAGTGGGGGCCTTCGGGGGCGATCATCTGGTCCTCCCCGGCGATCGACGCCGAACGGGGCGTGCTCTACGCCGGCACGGGCGAGAACACATCGTGGCCGGCGACGGAGACATCGGACGCCATTCTCGCGATCGATCTTGAAACAGGCGCGCAGCGCTGGGGCTTTCAGGCGACCCGCGCGGACATCTGGAACTACGCCTGCTCGCGCGGGGGAGCCAATTGCGACTTCCCGGACATCTATCATAGCCCGGACTTCGATTTTGGCGGGTCGCCGGTGCTGATCCGCACACCGCGCGGCCGGGATCTTGTCATCGCCCCGCAGAAATCCGGCGTCGTCTGGGCGCTCGACCCGAACCGCAACGGCGAACTGGTCTGGGCGAACCGGATCGGCCGCGGCTCGGCGGGAGGCGGGGTGCATTGGGGCGTGGCCTATGACGGGGCGCGCATCTATGCACCGTCAAACGATCCGCCGGGGCGCCACCAGAACCCGTTGTGGGGACCGGGGCTTCATGCGCTCAACCCGGACACGGGGGCGATCGAATGGAGCTATCAGCCGACGGCCGCCGACTGCGGCGAGGAGACGCCCGCCGGACGCGCGTTCCGGCCGCCCGAGGCGATGCGGATGAATGCGCTGGCCGGCCCGATCGAGGTTCAGCCGAGCGATGTGTGGGCGCAATGGACGCCGCCCGAAGACCCGGAAACCGCCGCGTTCATCGCGCAGAGGGAGGCCGCCGCCGCCGCGGCGCCGCCACCCCGCCGCGACGTGCGTTGCCGGCTCGGCATGTCGCCGGCCGCGCTGGTGATCGATGGGGCGGTGGTGACCGGAACGACCGGGGGCGTCTTGCGCATCTTCGACGGCGCGACCGGCGACATCCTGTTTGAGACCAACACCAACCGGACCTATGAGGACACGACGACGGGCGTTCCGGGCCAGGGCGGATCGATCGACAGCCACCCCTATGTGGCGGCGGATGGGACGCTGTTCGTGCAGTCCGGCTATGCGCGGTTCGGCCAGCCGCCGGGGAATATGCTGCTCGCTTTCCGGCCGAGGCGCGATGGTTCGGCTCCCGCCGGACAAGGAGCCCACTGAAGGTCGACAGTTGTCACACCGCCGCCTCGCCCTGGAGCACCAGCGGCGACAGGTCCGGGTCCACCCATCCGCGTCGCGCCGCGGCCGAGAAGAGGACCGGGCGGGACCAGTGAGCCAGGAGCCAGTCTGACCGGCCGAAGGGCGATGACATGATCGCAGCCAGAACGCCCGCGAGCGGCGCCCCGGCCCCGGCGGCGGCGAGCATCGAGGCCGCCGCCCGCATCGAGGCGATGGTGATGGTGTGGTGATAGCCCGCCGCGTCGGTGTTCGCTGTCCCGGTCGAGACGTTGTAGGCGCGGATGAGGCCGGGGACGTCGTCGAGGGCGGTCGCCGGCCTATGGCGAAGCAGCCAGATGGCGAGGGCGAAGTGCGCCTGATGCGTCCATTCAGGTTTGGGCAGGTTGCAGGCGATGACGCCCGAGGCGATGCGGTGGATGTCGGCTTCGATGAGGGGTGCGGTGGTCATGGCAGGGCTCCGTTGAGGGATGGCGGAGCCGCTTGTCTTCGCGTCCCGCCGGGGTGAGGCGGGATCGGGCGGTGGGGGCCAGGCGTTGGGGGCCAGATCGGTTCAGATCAGGCCGGAACGCTTGACGCCGCACGCGACCACGCCGCCGGAGAGGGCGGGAGTCTGTTGCTGTCGCGAGGCGCGGGCGGTGACCATGCGCGGCAATGAGCGCACGCGAGGGCGGAAGTCAAGGGAGCGGGGGACGAGGCGAGCGTTATCGAACGCGATCGACCGAGCCATCCCAAGAAACCGCCCCCCCCCCGCTCTCACGGCCGAATGAGGTATTTCTGGCCAGTGGCCTTGGCGTTGTAGGCGGCGAGGATGGCGGGATCGAGCGCCTTTTCCAGCGATATCGTGTGGCTGTAGTGGCTCTTGAACGTGGTGGTGAGCTCGTCGACCACTCGCTTGCGCATCCGCGCCACCGTCTCCGGCCCCGCTTTCTGCATGAACGGGGTCAGGAGGAAGCCCGACAGCGCCCAGGAGAAGCCGAAATTGCGGTTGAGCACGGTCGGCGACAGGTCGAGCGCGCCATAGACGTAGACCTGCTTGAAGGTGTCCGATCCGTAGCGGCTGTAGGTGGTCATGCGCTTCACCGCCGCCGCCTCCATCGCCGCGAGGAGCTGGCCGGCGAGCTTGCCGCCGCCGGTCGCATCGAAGGCGAGGGTCGCGCCGGTCTCGACGAGCTTCGCCGTCAGGTCGTCGATGAAGGTCTCGGCGGAGGAGTTGACGACGTGCTGGGCGCCTAGATCCTTGAGGAGCTTCACCTGCGTGTCGCTGCGAACGATGTTGACGAGCGGGATGCCGTCCCTGGCGCAGATCTTCACCAGCATCTGGCCAAGATTCGACGCCGCGGCAGTGTGAACGATCGCCTTGTGGCCCTCGGCCTTCATGACCTCGGTGAAGGCGAGCGAGGTGAGCGGATTGACGAAGCAGGAGGCGCCGTCGGCGGGATCGGTCCCGTCGGGCAGCAGCATGCACATCGCCGCGGGCAGGCAACGGTAGTGCGCGTACATCGCACCGCCGAGGAGCGCCACAGTCTTGCCCATCAGCGCCTGCGCCTCGGGCGAAGCGCCGGTCGCGACGACGACGCCGCAGCCCTCATTGCCGACCGGCATCGCCTCGCCCACCCGGCCCGCCATCGCCTTCATGCCGGCGGGAGGGATATCGGCCGTTAGCACCGGAAGGCCGTCGCGCCTGCTTGCACGAAGGGTGGCGACGTCCGCGCCGCCGACCAGCAGGCCGAGATCAGACGGGTTGATCGGCGTGGCGAGAACCTTGACCAGGACTTCATGGTCGCGCGGGGTCGGCATGGGCCTCCTCGCAAGGGAGATTTCCAGCGAGCCGCCCTCCATGACATGCGACAGGAGGACGAGGTTTTCGGCGGGCAGATCGGTCACGGGGGATCACTCCGGGATTGCGGGACAAAACGAACCCTAGCACGGCCGCACCGCAGGTCGAGGCGGTGTCCGGTCCCCTTCGCGGGCTCTCGGCCCGTTCCGGCCGACACGCGCCGCCCCGAGTTGACCATCAAGCGGGTTGACCATCAAAGGTGAAACGCCCGGCCGGACTCCCGCCCCGGTTGACCATCCGCTCCCCAGGGGTCAACAGTCTGCGCTCAAATCGGGGATGATGACATCATGGAAGAGACAGCGCCGAGCCTGCTCGATCAGGTGACCAACGTTTCGGACTTCATCTGGGGCGGAACCTGGAATGGCGCGCAGGTTCTGCCCTTCCCGCCGATGGTGATCGTGCTGCTCGGCATCGGCCTCATGTTCATGGTGCGGCTGCGCTTCTATCCGATCCTGAAACTGCCGGAGGCGTTCGCCGGACTGTTCAAGAAGCAGTCCGAGCCGGGACATGGCGAAATCAGCCCGTTCGCGGCGCTGTCGACGGCGCTGTCGGGACAGGTCGGCACCGGCAATCTCGCAGGTGTCGCGACCGCCATCACGCTCGGCGGCCCGGGCGCGATCTTCTGGATGTGGGTCACGGCGATCATCGGCATGGCGCTCGCCTTCGCGGAAGGGTCGCTCGCGATCCGCTATCGGGAAAAGGACGCCAACGGCCATTATCGCGGCGGCCCGATGAGCTATATCCGCCGCGGGCTCGGAAAGAAGTGGGGCTGGCTCGCGGTGGTGTTCTGCATCGGCACCCTGTTCTCCTCGATCTCCACCGGAAACATGATCCAGGCGAACGGCATGGCCGATTCGATGACCGGCCTGTTCGGCCTCGACGCCCTAGGTGCGCCGCTCGACACCTCGATGAGCCTCGCCGCGGGAACCGGCGGGGAAATGATCGCCGGCCTCCTCGTCGCGGTCCTGGTTTTCATTGTCATCATCGGCGGCATCAAGTCGATCGGATCGATCGCCGAAAAGATCGTGCCGGCGATGGCGGCGGGCTACATCATCATGGCGCTGCTGGCCGTGTTGCTGAACATCGCCGACATCCCGCTCGCCTTCGCGGAGATTTTCGGCGCGGCGTTCACGGGACAGGCGGCGGCGGGCGGCTTCCTCGGCGCCGGCGCCATGCTGGCGATCCGGGCGGGTGTGGCGCGGGGCCTGTTCTCCAACGAGGCGGGACAGGGCTCGACCCCGATGGCGCATGCGGTGGCGCAGACCGATGACCCCGCGCGCCAGGGCCGGTTTGCGATGATGGGCACGTTCATCGACACGATGATCATCTGCACCATGACCGGTCTTGTGCTCCTGACCGTGAAGGGCGCTTTCCCGGGCGCAGACCCCGCCAACCCGCATGTCTGGACATCCGAACTCAAGGGCTTCGACATGACGGCGGCGGCCTATTCGGCGGCGTTCTCGACACCGGTCTTCGGGATCGCGCTTGGCCAGCTGGTGGCGTCGGTGGCGCTTGTCCTGTTCGCGTTCACGACACTGCTGACCTGGAGCTATTACGGCGAGCGCGCGATCACCTTCCTGTTCGGACAGCGCCTCGCCATTCCCTGGCGGCTCTTGTGGTGCGTGATGATCTTCGTCGGCTCGTTCCAGGAGATCGAACTTGTCTGGCGCACCGGCGACATCGCGAACGCGATGATGGCCTTCCCGAACCTGATCGCGCTCGCGGCGCTGTCGGGCGTCGTGGTGGCGCTGGCGCGGGGCGAGAGAAAAGCCGGCGCCGACCACGATTGAGACAATCCCGGGCGGACATTCCTGTTAACACTTTCATGTGACCGGATTGTCGTCCCCTCGGGCGGTCGAGTAATTTGCTTTCTCCACAGAAACCTTCTGTGCGCCGGGCTGGCGGCTCGTGATCGAGTGCGCCGCAGCGGATGCGGAAGACGCCGATGTGTGACGTCGTTTTGCGGGGGTTGCATGAGCGAGCATGGGTTGGGGCACGGCGCTTCACGCGCCGCCGGGGCGGACGGCCCGACGCCGGGATCGAGATTTCTGGTGCTCGCGCGCGCGGGCGACAGCTCGCTTCACCCCGCCTGGCTGGAGGCCGGCGGCGGGCGATCCGGGAGGGCGCTGGTCAAGGCGGCCTCCGATCGGGGCTGGGACCTGCATCTCAGCTATTTCGGGAAGGCGGACGAGCCCCGCAAGGCGCGCGCGCCGAACGTCACCTGGTCGCATGATCCCCAGCCCTCGAAATGGCCGGGCGTCGCGGCCGCGCTCCGCTCCGGCAAGATCGACCTCGACCGCTATGACTATATCGCCCTGCCTGACGACGACATTGTCGCTGACGCAGCGACATGGCTGCGCGCGTTCCGCACCGCGCAGAAACATCGCCTCGGTGCATGCCAGCTGAGTCTACTCCACGGCAGCTTCTTCGGGCATCGCCGTACGCTGCGGATTCCGGGACTGGAGCTTCACTACACCTCGCGCGTGGAGCTCATGGCCCCGATTCTCCGCGTGGACGTCTTGCGCGCCCTGATTCCCTGGCTTGAACTCGACGACAATTTCTGGGGAATAGAGCACGTGGTGGCGCATCTGCTCCGGGATGAGCCCCGGTCGATTGCGGTGCTCGACACGGCGAGCGTGCTTCACACGCGGCGCTTCTGGACGAGCGGCGCCTATGACGCCTTCCGTTCGGCGGCGGCTGATCCACGCAAGGTTGAGCGCGATTTTCTCGATCGGCATGGGGTTCCCTGGATCGCCGAAGCGATTCTCGGCGGGGTGCGGCTCGATGGCCGGCCAATCGATCGGGTGTGGTGGACGGCGTCCACGCAACTGGGCGCAAGAGCGCTGCGCAAGCTGCGCGAGGTCAATCACCGCGCGCTGATCGCAACCGTGCGCGAGGACGAGATCGTGCTGTTGCGGCGGTTCAGCGGCTGCCCGGCGGCAATGGTGAAACCCCGCATCGTCCTGGAAGACGAACGCCGGTTCGCCAGTACGCCCGTCAAGATTTCGCGTCCAGCGGCCCAGACCGCTTAGCCTTGGCGATTCAGGGATCGACCCGCCGCAGTTCGAAGGTTCCGCCCCCGCCGTCGCACCCGCAGGCGTCGCCATAGAAGCACGCGCACGACCAGTCGCCGGAGATCGTTCGCCAGTCGGCGGCGATCTGTCCGGTGCAGGTGAAGGGGATGCGCCCGCATTCCTGATCGTCGAACCAGACCTCGAACGCGACGTCGCCGAAAGCGGAGATCCGGCCGGTGACCGCGAACGTGCAAGGGGCGCCGTTCAACCTGGAGGGGAAGGTATGTGAGGCACCTTCGCCGTCGATCATGTCGGCCTGGAAGCGGAGAAACGCCTTGACCTCGACACGTCCCTTCTCAGCGGAGCCATAGCCGCCGGCGAGCACGCCCTCCCAATGGTGTTTTGGCTCTGCGACGATGTCGAGTTGCAGAAGCGAGGCGATCTCAGGCTTCGAGACGCGCGTGCGGATGATCTTCAACATGAACCGGCTCTCCTTAGCCGAGTGTTCACCTGAAGCGTCGCGGGCGACGATGACGGATTGAGGGCGGGATCGGGGCTGGACGACGATTTGCAGAGACCGGACGGAACGATTCGCGATGCCGGTTCACATTCCCGTTGGCGGGACGACTTCCCGTTTCGGGAGCGGGTGAGCTTCGAGGTAATGCAAGGCGGCCTTCACGTAGTCGGGCCATCGGTCGACGTCTTTAATCTGGGCGGCGTCCACTAGGCCCCGTCGATTGGCCCAGTCCGTTGCGTTGGCGTCAAAGTCCGAAAAGCGCACGACGAGATCTTTAGGTGACGGAAGCTTGCCGGGATCGAGGCCGACCCCCTCCTTGTCGTCGATGATCCAGTCCAGTGCGATCCGGATCGCCCGCTTGACCTTGCCCTGGTAATCATGGGGATCGAAAGCGTCGAGATCGGATATCCTGGTTCTGTCCGCTTTGTGAAAGTTCGCAATCAGCAGCAGGTCATTGCGCGCGAGCGCCTTGCCGTCCTCGCCGAGTTCATCCGCCTGAAAAGCCTTTGCTCCGTACCAGACGCCGACCTCAAGCGGCATGTTCAGCCTCGGACGCTTCATCTTGCCGTTGAGGGTGAACCCGAAATTGTGAATGGCGTAGCGGGAGTTCCCTATGAGACCGATGATGCGCGACATCCGGCTCTTGCCGCCAAACTGCAGAGCGCAAGCAGGCAGCAGCCCGCAGTCGAGCAACACGACCGTGATCGCTCTGAGCACTTCGTAGTGTTCAGCGTCGAACGGCGAGTTGAGAAAGACGCGCTTGTAGTATCGGGGATCGCGGTCCACTGCTTCGGATCAGTCCGAATCGAAGCCGAGCTGGTCTTCGGTGATGAGCTCTCGAACAGGCAAAACATCGAACCGGTCGTCGGGAAGCGTCACCACCATCGGCTTCCCGCGTCGTCGAATCTCAACTGCACCATTGTCGCAAACCGCTCCGATGAACCCCAAAAGATCTGGTTCCGGCGACTTCAGTCGCAGATAAACGCGCTTGTCGCTGGCGATGCAGTGAACAGGGTGATGCGGCGAATGCTCTTGAGGTGTCTTTGTCCTAGGGCCGGGCATACGGGAAACTTCATTCCGGCTTGTGGACGGATCAGACTGATCTGGCACTTGCACCCCCCAACCGGCCTCTTTGCGTAAAACAGATTCTTGCGAGCTTCAAGCCGAGAAGATCGGCGGGAAGGATGGAGCAAGACTTAACGCGCGTTTCTCACACCTGCCGTTCGAACGGATCGCGCATGAGGATCACGTCCTCGCGCTCGGGCGAGGTTGAGAGCAGGGCCACCGGCTTTCCGACAAGCTCTTCCAGACGCCTGACATATTTGACGGCCTCGCCCGGCAACTGGGTCCAGCTGCGGGCCCCGCGCGTCGATTGTTTCCACCCCCTCATGGTCTCGTAGATCGGCGTGACGTTCGCCTGGTCGGTCATGCCGGCCGGGAAGCGGTCGATACGCTCGTCCCCGAGCCTGTAGCCGGTGCAGATGCGGATCTCCTCGAACCCATCGAGCACGTCGAGCTTGGTGAGCGCAAGGCCGTTGACGCCGGACACCGCGCATGCCTGGCGAACCATCACCGCGTCAAACCAGCCGCAGCGCCGCGCGCGGCCGGTGTTGGTTCCAAACTCGTTTCCCTGCGCCCCGATCCGCTGGCCGATCTCGTCATTGAGTTCGGTCGGGAACGGGCCCGCGCCGACGCGCGTCGTGTAGGCCTTGACGAGGCCGAGCACATAATTCACCGCGCCCGGGCCGACCCCGGCTCCGGCGGCGGCCTGCCCGGAGACGACGTTCGAGGAGGTGACAAACGGATAGGTGCCGTGATCGACGTCGAGCATGACCCCTTGGGCGCCCTCGAAGAGTATCCGGCGGCCGAGCTTCACCGCCTGCTCCAGCCGCATCCAGACGGGCTGGGCGTAGCTGAGGATGCGGGGCGCAAGGGCCAGGAGGTCGCGCTTCAGGGCGACGGGGTCCGGCTCGTCGAGCCCGAGACCCACCCGAAGCGGCCGGTGGTGGGCGATCAGTCGCTCGATCTTAAGGTCAAGCGCGGCGGGATCGGCGAGATCGGCCACGCGCACCGCCCGCCGGCCGACCTTGTCCTCGTAGGCGGGGCCGATGCCTCGCCGTGTGGTGCCGATCTGGGCGTCGCCCGCGGCCTGCTCGCGCGCGGCGTCGATGTCGCGGTGCCAGGGCAGGATCAGGCAGGCGTTGTCGGCGAGGACGAGATCGTCCGGGCCAAGGCTGACGCCCTCCTTCGCCATATTGTCGATCTCCTCCAGCAACCGCCATGGGTCGACGACGACACCATTGCCGATGATGGAAAGCTTGCCGCCGCGCACGACGCCCGACGGCAGCAAATTCAGCTTGAAGGTCTTGTTTCCGATCACCAGCGTGTGGCCGGCGTTATGTCCGCCCTGAAAGCGCACGATCACATCGGCCCGGCTGGACAGCCAGTCCACGATCTTTCCCTTGCCTTCATCGCCCCATTGGGCCCCGACGACCACAACCCCGGTCATTTGCTTCTTTCCGTTTCAAGGAGATGGCGGGAGAGGATACCACGCCGCCCAGCAATGCAAGCGCCCGCGCCCCTCGTCGTGCACCGCCGGGCCGGTCCTGCGCAACTTCCGGTTAACCGGACGCCACGAAACTTGCGGGCATGTTCGACGCATATCGCATGTCCCGCATCGCCATTCGCCAGCCCTGGCGGCTATTTGGCGCGAGCCTCGCCCTGTCGATACTCATCGTCGCGCTCGCCGCACCCCGGGGGGACGCCATCCTCGCCTCGACTGCGAGCGATGCGATTGTCGGTCAGGCGTCCGTGATCGACGCCGACACGATCGAGATTCACGGCGAGCGTGTGCGGCTGGAGGGAATCGACGCCCCCGAAAGCGGCCAGCGGTGCCGCGCGCCGGGTGGCGGGCTTTATCGCTGCGGCGCGGTCAGTGCGAACGCTCTCGCGGACTGGATCGGCGAAGGGACGGTGTCCTGCATTCCCTCCGGCAAGGACCGGTATGGCCGCATGCTCGCCCATTGCTCGGTGCGGGGGGCGGATCTCGGCGGCTGGCTCGTCGAGGAGGGTTACGCCCTCGCCTATCGCCGTTACTCGCACGTCTATGTCGAGGCGGAATCCCTTGCCAGCGATCGCAAGCTCGGGATCTGGAGCGGCGAATTCGTCGCCCCCTGGGACTGGAGACGCGGCGCCCGGCTCACCGGAGAAAAGCCGACCAAGGCGATGCTCGAGGGCCGGATCGCCGCCCGCTGAACGTTCCGCCCGCTGGCCTGACGACGCGAATTCATGTCATCCCCGGTTGATGTTCGCCGCAGGATCGCCAAGGTTTCGGGCGACGTCTTCTTGCGCGACCTCTTCAGGAACGGGATTATTGTCCATGCAGTCTGGTGTTCGTTCCTGCGCCGCGATCGCGGCCGTGGCGGTCTTCGCATCCGCGTGTGCGTCGCCCGCTCCCCGCGCGGCGGGTCCCGCGCAAGGGCCGCAGGGCTGGTTTGCGCTCCCGATCGCTATGGTGTTCACCTCGATGGATGAAGACCGCGACAGCCGCGTGTCGGCGGCCGAGCTCGCGCGCGGGATTACATCGGCCTGGAGCGCGGCCGACCGCGACGGCGACGGCTTCGCCAGCGGATTTGAGTTCGAAGCCTGGTCGATCAGGATGCTTGGGGACGCCGACGCCTCGCCGGCGCGCGTCGCGTTCGATGTGAATTTCGACGGCAATGTCTCGGCGCAGGAATTCGAGGGACGGCTCGGGGACGAGTTCGGCCGGCTCGACCGCAACCGGGACGGGTTCCTCGACCGCTCGGAACTGGTGGTGCAGGTGTCCGGGCAGCCCCGGATCGCAGGCGGCGGAAATCGCCCCGGGGGCGATCCGCCGGATGACGGGGTCGACCGCCTGCCGCCGCGCTAGAGCGAACGACGCAAGCATGTCCTTCGAAGGAGTTCAGGACACCACATGGCTGAAGCTGCGCGCCCCCTCGCACTCGTCACCGGCGGATTGCGACGCCTCGGCCGGGCGATCGTCGACCGGTTTGCAGATGAGGGGGTGGACATTGCGCTTCATTACGGCCGGTCGCCGCAGGCAGAGGCGAATCAGGCCGTTCAGGAGGTGCGTGCGCGCGGCGTCAATGCATGCGCCGTCGCGTTCGATGTTGCGGATGATGACGCGACCGCCGCAGGACTCCAGCGCTTTGAGGCGCATTTCGGCCGATCACCGGATATTCTCGTGAACTGCGCATCAGTGTTCGAGTGGGACGATGTTTCGACTGTGACGCGGGCGAACCTGCGCCGACAATTCGAGATCAACCTGTTCGGCCCGGTCATGCTGACGCGGATGATCGCGGAGCGGGCGCCGGACAATGTGCGGGGATCGATCATCAACCTGCTCGATCAGAAGCTCATGAACCCCAATCCGGATCATTTGTCGTATTCGCTGACCAAGTATGCGTTGGCGGGGTTCACGGACATGATGGCCCGGGCGCTCGCCCCGCGGTTTCGTGTGAACGGTATCGCACCGGGCTATGTGTTGCCCGGACCAGGAGAGTCGGACGAGCGTTTCCGGTCGCTCCACGACCAGACGCCGCTCGCGCGCGGACCAACGGCGGACGACATCGCGGATGCGGCGGTTTTCCTTGTCCGGAACAGGGCGGTCACCAACCAGACGCTCATCATCGACGGCGGCGCGCATATCCGACCGGCGGAACGGGACTTTGCGTTTCTATGACTTTGGCGGCTCCCGGACGAAGATGATTGCCGTCTGGGGGTTGTTCCTCTATGCCTCCGGCCCGTCCAAGGTCGCAGTCGTTTGCATGTTTGAAGTCTCTGTTTCCGCCGCCTTCGAGGCCTGCCACCGGATCGACGCCAAGGATGGCGCGCCCGGCTACAAGGTCATGCACGGGCACTCGTTTCTGGTCACGGCCTCGACCGCCGCGCCGACGCCCAATGAACAGGGCTGGGTGATCGATCTTGGCGTGTTCGAACGCACACTGAAAGACGTGGTGGAGGAGCTCGACCACTCGATCCTGAATGACGTGCCGGGCCTCGGCGCCCCCACATTCGAGAACCTGATGATCTGGATTGAGGGCAAGTTGCGTGAGCGGGGCGTCGCGCCGTCGCGGATCGAGATCGAGCGGCCGATCCTCCGGCAAAGGGCGGTCTATACCCCTCCCCGCTGAGTGCGAACGCGGATTGTACGAGCCACGGGGTTGGAGGCGGGGCCGCCCGCTTGCTAGAAGAGTCTGCATTCCAGACAATCAGACGCTTCAGGAGCCTCCCATGAAAGCCCGTCGCCTCGGCCGCAGCGCGGTCACCGTATCCGACATCTGCATGGGGACGATGACATTCGGCTCCCAGGCCGACGAGGCCGCCTCCCACCGAATTCTGGACCGGTCGCTGGATGCGGGCATCACCTTTTTTGACACCGCTGAAAACTATCCCGTGCCGCCCTCCGAGGAGTGGGCGGGCCGGACGGAAGCGATTTTCGGCAACTGGCTGAAGACGAAGAACCGCGACGCAATCATCGTCGCCACAAAGGTGTGCGGCCCGAGCCATGGCTGGCTGCGCGGATCGATGCGAGCCGGCATGACCTGCCTTGACCGACACAACATCATGAAGGCGATCGATGCGAGCCTGACGCGACTGAAGACCGACTATGTCGACCTCTACCAGACCCATTGGCCGGACCACGATGCGCGCTACGAGGACGCGCTCGACGCCCTCGATGATCTGGTGCGGATGGGGAAGGTGCGGGTGATCGGCTGTTCCAACGAGACGAGCTGGGGCCTGATGAAGAGCCTCGCTGCGTCCGAACGGTCCGGCCTCCAGCGTTATGAGACGATCCAGAACAATTTCAGCCTCAATCATCGCCGGTTCGAGGATGAGCTCGCCCAGGTGTGCCGCAAGGAGGGGGTGAGCCTCCTGCCCTACTCGCCGATCGGCGGCGGAGTGCTGTCGGGAAAGTACAATGGCGGCGCACGGCCCGAAGGCGCGCGATTCTCTCGCTATCTGGAGATCGGCGGACGCCAGGCCCGGATGGCGGAGCGCTTTGTCAACGAGCTGACGCTCGCCTCCACCGAGCGGTTCATGGCGATCGCGAGAGAGGCCGGCATGTCGCCCGTGACCATGGCGACCGCCTGGAGCAAGCAGCATGACTTCGTGGCGTCCACCATCGTCGGCGTGAGCCGGGAGGATCAGCTGGATGAAATCTTCGCGGCGGCCGATCTCGTTCTGCCCGACGATGTGATGAAAGCGATCAATCAGGTCTCGAAAGAAATCCGCTATCCGATGGGCTGAGCGCCTACGGACCGACGCGCGGGCGGGCTGATCAGCCGCCCGCGCCCTCAAGCGCCTCCATCGCGGCGAGCCATTCGGCCTCGGCCGCATCCAGCGCCGACTGAAGCTCCGCGCGGCTGCGCAACTTCGCTTCGCCCGCGGCGGGGTCGGAGAAAGCGTCCGGCCGGGCGAGGTCCGCGTCGATCGCATCGATCGCGGCTTTCAGGCGATCCATCTCGGCTTCGGCGGCGTCCGCGCGGCGGCGCACCTTGTTCCCGGGCTTGGGGGCTGGTTTCGCGGGAGACTTTGATCCGGCGCGCGTCGGCGCTGTCTGCGCGGCCGGGGCGGAGGCTGGCGCCGCGTTCGGATCGCCCTTTGACTGGGGGGCCCCGGCCTTCTGCTTGCCCGGGCCGGAGCCCGCAGGTCGCGTGCGGTCGGCGGCGAGCACAAGCGCGCGATAATCCGCAAGGTCGCCGTGATAGGGCTTCACCTCACCGTCCTTGACCAGCCAGAGCCGGTCCGCGCAGGCCTCCGCAAGGAAGGAGTCGTGCGTGATGAGCAGCACCGCGCCCTGATAGTCGTTGATCGCGTAGATCAGCGCCTCGCGGCTGTCGATGTCGAGGTGGCTCGTCGGCTCGTCGAGGATCAGGATGTGCGGCTTGCGCCATGCGGTGATGCCGATCAGCAGGCGCACCTTCTCGCCGCCGGAGAGCTGCTCCACCGGCGTCTCCACCTTTTCGGGGCCGAAGCCGATCTGGGCGGCCATCGCCCGCAGCTGCGACTGGCTGCTAAGCGGAGCAAGGTCGCGGACGTGTTCGAGCACGGTTTCGCCTGCGCGCAGTTCGTCAAGCTGGTCCTGACTGAAATAGCCGATGCGCAGGGTGCGCGAGGCGCGCCGCCCGCCGGCGAGCAGGGGAAGCCGCTCGGCGATCGACTTCACGAGGGTCGTCTTGCCCTGGCCGTTGGCGCCGACGATCGCGATGCGGTCTTCCTGGTCGATGCGCAGCGCGACATCGCTGAGGACCGGACGCGACGTCGAATACCCAAGGTCCGCGCCCTCCAGTTCCAGAATCGGAGACGGAAGCGGCTCGGGGTCGCCGAGCCTGAACGGGATCGTCCGCTCCTCAAGCGGCACGGTGATCTCCTGCATCTTCTCCAGCATCTTGACGCGGCTTTGCGCCTGTCGCGCCTTGCTCGCCTTCGCCTTGAAGCGGTCGACGAACGCCTGCAGGTGGGCGCGCTGGGCGTCCTGCTTTGCGCGCTGGGCTTCAAGGTGGGCCGTCTTCTCGGCGCGGCGCCGCAGATAGGAGTCATAGCCGCCGACATGAACCGACAATTTGCCCCGATCGAGCGCGAGCAGATGGGTGACGGATCGGTTCAGAAGCTCGCGATCATGGCTGACGATCAGCACCGTCTTGGGATATTTGCGCAGATAGGCTTCGAGCCAGGCCGCGCCCTCAAGGTCGAGATAATTGGTCGGCTCGTCGAGCAACAACAGGTCGGGTGTCGAGAACAGAACGCCCGCGAGCGCGGCGCGCATGCGCCAGCCGCCGGAAAACTCACGGCAGGGCCTTGTGAGATCCTCGGGCGAAAAGCCGAGCCCGGTGAGAACCTCGGCGGCCCGCGCTTCGGCGGAATGGGCGTCGATGTCGTAGAGCCGGGCGTGAATGTCCGCGATCCTCATCGGATCCTCGGCCGTTTCAGCCTCCGCCATCAGGCTCGCGCGTTCTTCGTCCGCCGCGAGAACCACATCGATCAGGCTGTCGTCGGACGGGGCGACTTCCTGCGCCACGAAGCCGAGCCGCGCGCCGCGGTTGATTCGGATGCCGCCGTCGCCGGAGGTCGCCGATTCGAGGATCAACCGCATCAGCGTGGACTTGCCGGAGCCATTGCGGCCGACGAATCCAACCTTCCAGCCGCCCGCAATCTGCGCGGAGGCGGCGTCGAACAGGATGCGCCCCTGAATGCGATAGGTGAAATCCTGTATCGTCAGCATGAAAGCCAGTGAAACCCGCTTGCGTGCGCCTGTTTGGGGAAGGCGCAACCATCACGGATCGTCTACCGGGCGTCGCGGCGGCGGGTCAAACCGGATTCAGGTGATGCGCGGGCATTTCCGGGTGGGATCGTTGCGGCGCCACAACGCCCCGCAGCCGATTCGATCAATCCTGTACAAGCGTTGACCTCGATCCGGTGAGAGGCCAGCATCCCGCGAAACAGTACAATGGAGATGATCGCATGGCGGCGCCGGCAGCGACGACGGGAGAGCACTGGTCCTCCCGGTTCGGATTCCTGATGGCGGCGATCGGATCGTCCGTGGGGCTCGGCAATTTCTGGCGCTTTCCCTACACCGCCGGCGAGAATGGCGGCGCGATCTTCGTGATCGCCTATCTGTTCTGTGTGGCGCTTGTCGCCATGCCGGTTCTCGTTTCCGAATACGCGCTCGGGCGGCGCGGCGGACGATCGGCTCCAACAGCGGTGAAAGCGGTTGCAACCGAGACCGGCGCATCCCCGAGCTGGGGCGCGGCGGCGTGGGTCGGGCTCCTCGCCGGGTTTCTGATTCTCAGCTTCTATTCGGTCGTCGCCGGATGGGTGATGATTTATATCGTCAAGGCGTTCTCGGGGGCCTTCTCCGCGATGTCGCCGGAGGATGTGCGCTCGGCGTTCGAGGCGATGACCGCGAGCGGGCAGGTGTCCGGGCTCGACCCGGCGCTGGCCAGCCCCGCCGAGATGCGCGCGACGATGATCGCCGCGGATTTCACCTCCACCATCTCGAACGCTCCGCTCGTCATCGGCGCGCACACCCTGTTCTTTGGCTTGACGGCGTTCATCGTCGGGCGGGGGGTCCAGGGCGGGATCGAGCAGGTTGTGAAGATCCTGATGCCGCTGTTCTTCCTGTTCCTGATCGGGATCGTCGTCTTCAACATGTTCGCCGGGAATTTTCCCGCTGCGCTGGGCTATCTTTTCCAGCCCGAACCCTGCGTTCTGTTCGAACCCACGATCAATCCGGAGGGCGTCCAGAACGCCTGCGGTGCGGACCCAGGCGTGGCGACAAGCTTCTCCTTCGGGAATTTTGGCGAGATCATGAGCGCCGCACTCGGGCAGGCGTTCTTCTCGGTCGGCGTCGGGGCCGGACTGATGATCACCTATGGCGCCTATCTGGAGCGATCGACCAACATAACCAGCTCGTCGGCCATCATCGCGGGTTCGGACACACTGGTCGCCCTGATCGCCGGGCTTGCGATCTTCCCGATCGTTTTCCAGTTCGGCATCGACCCGAATGGCGGGCCGGGATTGTTCTTCGTCACACTGCCGATTGCGTTTTCGCAGCTGCCCTCGGCGCTCGGGATCATTGTCGGCGGATTCTTCTTTCTGCTCGCCTTCTTCGCGGCGATCACCTCCTCGATCTCGCTCCTTGAAGGCATTGTGGCCCGCACGCTGGAGCGGTTTCCGGGCCGGCGCTTCGTCATCGCCCTCGGCGTCGGGGGTGTGTGCTGGTTGGTCGGACTGGGAAGCGCGCTGTCTGGCAATTTCCTCGACTTCGTCGACGCGCTGACGGAAAAACTGCTGCTGCCGCTCGGCGGGCTGCTCGTCGCCGTTTTCACCGGCTGGATCGTTCGCCGGAACATCCTGCGGGATGAGCTCGACGCCGCATCGGACCGGGTGTTCCTGGGGTGGCGGTTCCTGATCCGGTGGGTGGCCCCGATAGGCGCATCGGTCATATTCGCTGCTGGCGCCTGGCAGCTGATCCGCAATCCGCCGGTGATGATCTCCACCGCGCTCGGCTGATTTAAAAGAATTGGCAGGTGCGCCACGAGTCTTCGCGGGATCGAGGGCGCCCGCAACGCCCCTTCGCCTGTGGTCCCGCCGGGGTCGACCGGAAACGACAACGGCGGCCCCGAGCCATCGGGACCGCCGCGATCTTCAGGACCGCGCCGCTTGCGCGGCGGCGGTGATGAGCGATCAGAGCCGCGAAGCGTTCGTCCACATGCGGGCGAGGATCGCGGACCCATTATCCGACTTCACCTCAGACCAGGTCTTACGGGCGGCTTCCTTCTGGCCGGCCTTCATCTGGGCGATGCCGAGGCGGAGCTTTGCGGTGTCGAGCGCCGCAGCGTCCATCTGACCCTTGGCGATGCCCTTCTGGAAGAGCTCGATGGCCTTCGAATAGTCGCCATGGGTCATGTAGACCTCAGCGACGTTCGTGAGCGCGACGCCGCTCGCCTGGGCGGAGGCTTCATTCGCCTGGGCGGCGAGTTCGCCTTTTTCCGACTCGGCCTTCTTCTTGGCGTCTTCGAGCATGCGCTTCAGGCGATCGACCTTGGAGGCCTCAATCTTGCCGCTGGCGAGCGTCGGTTCGAGCAGAGAGGCGGCCTCCGCCGGGAGCAGGCGGATGAGCGCATACTCAGCCATTTCGGCCTGCTCGCCCGGGGTGAGATCCACCTTCGCGCCAACCAGGGCCCGGAACACATCAAGCTGCATCCCGTTGCGGTTGAACTTGGGCTCCTTTTCGGCGCGGCGGATCAGCTCGCGCCAGTATTCGTCCTTCGGATGGTCGACGACCATGCGCTCAAGCGTGCTGTAATAGCCGGACTTGTCGGCCCCGCTCGATTCGTACTGGGCCTTGAGGACGACCGCGTACCACTTTTCAGCGGGGGTCGCACCGGCGCGGCGCTTCGCGTCGATCGCCTTGTTGCCCCACTCGATCGCGCCGGCATAATCCTTCGCCCCAAGCGCCTTGGAGGCGACATAGATCGCCTTGTCGGCGTCCATGCCATAGGTGTTGAGATATTCCTTGGTGAGCTGGATCGCCTTGGCGCTGTTGCCGGTCTGGTCGTAGAGGCCCGCCAGCGAGTTCTTGTAGTTCTTGATGGTGTTCGCATCGAGCAGGCCGGTCGCGAGCTGCGCTTCGAGCGAGGTGATCAGCTTGGCGTTGTTGCGGGTGTTTGCGTAGACGACCGCCCGGAACTGCTCCACCGCGAGCTTTTCCTGCGGCGATTTGGCGTGCGGCGCGGCCTGTTCGACCTTCGCGAGCGCGCCGTTCCAGTCCTTGGCGTTGACGAGCGCCTGAGCCTCGTTCATCGGCTTGCCGAACTCGGGCGAAGACTTCACCTGCTTCTGGGCGTAGGCTGCGGGCGTCATGGTCGCCGCCGCACCGACGGTCATGCCCATGCCGACCATGAGCCCGAGCCCGAGGGCAGGCAGCTGGTTGCGCAGTTTGACCCCGAAATTCCGCATGTAGTTCCTCCAACTCGTCTAGAAGTGTCCAACTTTCGCGCCCTTGACGGACGACTGTCGCTTTACGATGACCGGACATCCGGCCTGCCCTTTAGATGGGCGAGAAATGTGGTCTCAATCCGTTCTTCCCTTGTCTGTCGTCTGTCGACAGCCCCCACATCGGTAACAACACATCACGATTGGTTCAGCGAAACCCATCTGGACTGCGAGAACCATCGTTGGCTTCCGCCACCTGTTGACCCAGCCTGGGCTGCATATCAATTCGGAATGTGCAGTGACGGGTTCGACGTTCATCCAACAACAGGTTCGATCGACCTAGGAAAACGAACCTCGGCGACAACACACCCTGCCCGCATCGCGCAAACCGTGCCGCCCGAAGCGTGTGTCGCGAACCAACTCCCCCTTTTTGATCCTCCCAGATTGTCGCTCGAAGACTTCGTCCCCGACCCAATTCCGGGCGAGACCGCGTCTGACCGCCTTCACATCCAAAACCTTGCCTTGACGCCTGCCTGCCCGCTCTGGACCAGCAGGCTGGAACGTTTCCAGAATTACGGAAAAACGGCGGAATGTCCAGTTTTCGTGAACAGCCCTGAGCCAGAATCCGCACCTCGCCGATCGTCTGTACAGCGCCGCCGAACATCCGGACTGCGCCTGCCCTGGAATTGTCCACCCTGGGGTGCGGACCACTCCGCGTTTCTGGCTTCACACGTCTCACCCACCGCTCGCTGATCCTGGAGAGCAGGTCCTCCGTCGACCGCTCACGAACAGCTCCGAGGGCGTCCTGCGGTCATCGGCGCGCGGCGCCGACGACCGATCAGACAAAACTGAACCGGGCTGAGGCAATGCTCAGCCCGGTCCCGAAAACCTCTAGAGATCAGTTGGTTCCGCCGATGATGCCGATCTTGCGCAGCCCGAGCCTTTGGGCTGAGGCCATCACGGCCGCGACTTCGCGATACTTGGCCAGCTTGTGCGGACGAATATGGATTTCGGGCTGTTCCGCGAGCGCCGCCTCACGGATCATGTACTGCTCCATCGTCGCGCGATCGACGGCGTTGCCATTCCAATAGAAGGTTCCGTCGAAATCCACCTGAATGGCGATCGGCTCCACGGGGTTCTCCGGCGGGATCGCGTTCGGATCCGGCCGCGGAGAATCGAGCTTCACCGCATGGGTCTGAGGCGGGATCGTGATGATGAGCATGATCAGCAGGACCAGCATCACGTCGATCAACGGCGTGGTGTTGATCTCGGAATATGGCTCACCTTCTTCGGTAACGCCGACCGCCATTGCCATGACGCAACTCCCAGGGTCTAGGGGCCGGCGCGCTCATATGCGCGCCGACCAAACACAGTTCTCAACACTCAGTAGCCGGAGGACGGCTTGTCGGTGATGAAACCGACCCTGGCGATCCCCGCACGCTGAGCCGCCTCCACGACGAAGCCGACATTCTGGTACTCGGTCTCCTGGTCCCCGCGGATGTGAACCTCGGGCTGCGGCTGGATGAACGCCGCTTGGTTCAACCGGGTCTGGAGATCTTCTTTCGTCACCAGGGCCTGGTTCCAGTAGACATTGCCGTTCGCGTCGACCGCGATGTTGACGTTTTCCGGCTTGGTGACCGTGACGACGTTGCGCTCCACGGGAAGCTCGACCTCGACGGTGCCGACCACGACCGGAACCGTGATCAGGAAGATGATCAGCATGACCAGCATCACGTCCACGAGCGGCGTGGTGTTGATCGAGGAGGTGGGTTGCGTCTCTTCAAGAGAACTCTCGAGAAGAGCCGCACCCGACTTTACTTTTCCACCGAGCGACATGAGGATTCTCAGGCCTTGGAGGACATGAGCTTCTCGACGTCGATCGCAAAGTAGCGGGCGACATCCGAGACGTTCTTATTCCGGCGACCGAGCAGGTTGTAGAAGATAACCGCGGGCACCGCGACCGCCAGACCGATCGCCGTCATGATCAGCGCCTCGCCGACCGGGCCGGCGACCCGTTCAATCGATGCGTCACCCGACAGGCCGATCGCGATCAGCGCGTTAACGATACCCCAGACCGTTCCGAACAGACCGATAAACGGTGCAGTCGCGCCAACGGTTGCAAGGAAGGCCATGCCACCCTGAAGGCGTGAGTTGAGACGGTCAAGCTCGCGGCTCACTTCAAGCGACATCCGCTCTTCACGCGGGATGCGGCTGATGATGCCGGTCTCGGTGTTGTTGGCCGCGGCGACAGCGCCCTCAGCAATCAGGCGGAAGGCGTTGCCCCGGCCCAGATTGTCGAGACCTTCATCGATCGATGAGGCGGACCAGAAATCACCGAGACGCTTCACATTGCCCATGATGCGGGTCTGGTCGAACAGCTTCGTGGCGACGATGTACCAGCTGCCGAGCGACATGAGGATCATGAGCACGAGCGTGGTGCGGGCGACGATATCACCGGCCACCCAGATGTGCTGCACGGAGAAGGGGTCTTCCCCGGGGCCGTATCCTTCTTCCTCGACCGCCGCCTCGGCAGGAGCGGGCGCCGGAGCCGGGGTCGGCTCGACCGCCGGAGCGTCGTTCAGTCCAGGAATGGACGTGTCGACACCATCGAGCGCGCCAGCCGGCGTCTCAGTGTCGGGCGTCTGCGCAATCGCACCGAGAGGCGCGAAGGCGAGCGCCAGGGCGACCGCCACAAACCTGATCGGAGAGCTCCGCCTTGAAGGACCTGCACCGAGAAACACCGTGTTCATAGTCATCCTCTCCTTGAGACGGGAGTACTTCCCGCATCTTCCCCCTGGCGGACTTGAGTCAATCCCGTCGACCCGCCAGAACTCAACTTCACCCGTTCGCCGCCGCAGCCAGGATGGGTCTTGTGACCCTTTGCAAACCCAGCCGAAGTCAGACCTCTATTCGACTTGCAGAACCGCTTCTGAGCCAGACCCCCATGGTCCCGCCATGGCGGAAGGGGGTCGGCCGATCACCGGCCCCGCTCAACCCTCCACTCATAGGTGAGACGGAAGCCGCACATCGCCGTCCGCTGACCATTCTCGGTCCCGGCGTTGAAACGCTCGCGACGGACCCACTTCAGCGCCGCCTCGTCCAGGCGCGGGAATCCGCTGGAACTGACAACCTTGGCGTCACCCACGCGTCCATTCTCGTCAACGCACAGCTCAAGCGTCGTCGGGCCCTCTTCCTCGAGACGGAGCGAAGCGGACGGATATTCCGGCTGTTCCGCGCCGCGGCGAAGGGCCGGCATCACGCGCTGGACGGGAGCCGGGGCCGGGGCCGCGGGACGCGGCGGCGGCGGAGCCGGACGCTCGACCTGCTGAACCTGGGTGATCGCGGTCGCCGGCGGCGGCGTGTCGAAGACGATCGACGGCAACACCACTTGCGGCGGCGGCGGCGGCAGCTCGAAATCAACGGGCGGCGGCGGCGGCGGCGGCAGGTCCTCGACTTCCGGCGGCGTATCGATGATCGCCACTTCGGTCTCGGTGATCATGTTGGTGATCTTCGGACCGAGACCGGACGCCATCGCCAGACCAACAAGCGCGTGGAAGAGCACCACGACGCCCAGCCCGACCATACGGGTGCTGTTCTGCGGCTTCTGAGTGTAGCTTACCATGTTCTCACCATCCCCGCCCGCCTTGCCGCGACATCGACCCTTCAGGGCTCTCGTCGCGCACGAACCTATTTTTTATGCCCGCCTTTTTCCGCGGGCGCCAGACCGCACTACCGTTTTTTTGCACAGAGCGGAAGTCGCCCGACACACCGTGTCGGGTTTGCACCGCAGGCGGCATGTCGCCTGCGACGCATAGACGCTTGCCGGAAGGGAAAGTTTTCTCCCTCGGCTGCCGCGGGAGGACGCAACAACGCCTCGCAACCGCTATCGTTTTTCGATAACGCCGCGTTGCGAAGCCGCTGTCAATGCTCGGGGCGGCGGCCGCGGCGAGACGGGGCGCGATTTCACGCGTTATCCGCGCCGCGCGGGCAGTCCAATCCGCCATCACCCATCCTGCCTTATGATCGAGCCAGAAGGGGTCAACCGCCAGGAATAGGTCAATGGGACACCGCAGATTTCCGTCCGCTCTCCGTCTTCCAGCCCGGGAATGAAGCGCTCGTGCTTGACCCAGAGCAGCGTCGCCTCGTCCAGTCGCGGCCGGCCGCTCGAAACGGCGAGCTCCGCCTTGGTGACCGCGCCCATCGCCGAGACGCAAACGAGGATACGCGTGTCGCCTTGAAACCCGCCCCGAAACTCCCGCACCGGATATTGCGGCAGCGATCCCCGGATGTGTCTCGGCGCCGTTCGCGAGGGCGAGACATCGGCCCGGCGCCAGCCCGCGTGCACCACCCCCCGATCCCCGGCGCCGCTTTGCGGCCCTTCTGCGTTCGCGGCCGGCTCCGGTTCGTTCACCGAAACAAAGCTCATCTGCGGAGCGATGAACCCTGCGGGGTCGACCGCAAGCGTGATCGACAGATTGTCGAAGTCTGGCCGATGGTCGGGACTGGCCGTCGCCGACGCGAGCGGGGTCACGAGCAGTGCAGTCGGCGACAGGATGTCCACCACCCTCGGACCGAGCCCGCTCATCACCAATCCGCCCAGAGCGACATGAACGGCGACCATGACCGACACCCCGGCCAGACGGGAGTCGAGTCCAGGATGCTGATCCGCCGCGGGGCGGGGTCCATAGGTGAAGACCGCCGAAGCGTGGGCCACTCTTCCTCCAGACGCGTAAGTTATTACGCCAGTCGCCGGTGTCTTCGATCCGCCGACTGGATGGAATATCATAACTTCAAATTCATCTTCCGCCAGATCGAACTGTTGCCGCAGCGCAACACATTTGCAGTTGAAGCCCGCGTTCGCCGCTGCGCAATCGTCTCTCCCCGCCGCTCGTTTCGGCGTCAATGGCACAACGTCCGACAGATGAGCGGACCCCCTCGCCGATCCGGCGCTTGCATCTCCCCGACCCGGCGGGCCAGTGTGATTGTGCAGTTCAATCGCCCATCACACGAACGCCTGAATCAGGGAAGCCTCCATGACGAGGAAAGAGCGCCGCACGATCCTACCGCCCGCCGTTTTGGCTATTTCGGGAGCGGTGCTGCTCAGCGCTTGCGCCTCCACGACCGCGGTGGCGACCCCGCCAGCAGCGCCGGGCGCCGGGCCAGCGGCCGCGACTTCGGCACCGGCGACGGGACTGGCGACGGCATCGGGCGCCTCGACGATCCCGATCGCCGAGGGCGTGAGCCCCGCCGCCTATGCGCTCCACCAGCGCCTCATGACGCTCGACACCCACCTCGACACGCCGGCCCTGCTGGTCCAGCCGGGCTTTGACATCCGCGCGGACAATTCCGCGATCCGCAATCGCTCGCAGGTCGACCTGCCGCGCATGCGGGCTGGAGGTCTCGATGGCGGATTCTGGGTGATCTATACGCCGCAAGGGCCGCTGACGAAGGAAGCCTACCAACGCACCCGCGATGTCGCGATCCTGCGCTCGCTTGCGATCCACACCATGGTCGCCGCCAGCCCGAACGACTTCGCCCTCGCGACATCATCGACAGACGCCGCGAGACTCAACGCCGAAGGAAAGAAGATCGTCTATCAGTCGATCGAGAACTCCTATCCGCTGGGAGAAGACCTCTCGCTCCTACAGACCTTCTATGATCTTGGTGTGCGGATGGTTGGACCTGTCCACTCCGGCGACAACCAGTTCGCGGACAGCTCGCTGCCGCGCGGAAACGGACCGCGCTGGGGCGGGCTCAGCCCGCTCGGCAAGGAACTGGTGAAGGAGGCGAACCGTCTCGGCGTCGTGCTCGACGCAAGCCACGCGAGCGACGAGACCCTTTCGCAGATGATCGACCTTTCGGCGACGCCGATAATCCTGTCGCATTCCGGCACGAAGGAGCTTTACGACCATCCGCGCAATGCGCCGGACGCCCTGCTCGTCAAGCTCGCGAGGTCCGGCGGGGTTATCCACATGAACGCGCTCGGCAGCTATCTGCGCAAGCTCGACCCGTCACCGGAGCGGGCGGCGGCGCTGGCCGCCCTCGCCGAAAAATACGGCCCCGTCGGCGACATTCCCGCAGACCGGCGTGACGCCTATTTCGCCGACCGGCTGGCGCTCAACGACGCGTTTCCCGAGCCGCTTGCGTCATTTGAAGACTATATGGATCAGTTTCTCCACGTGCTGAAACTCGTCGGCCCGGAGCATGTCGGCGTCGGCGCGGACTGGGACGGCGGTGGCGGCGTATCCGGCATGCGCGATGTGGCGGACCTGCCGAAGATCACCCAGCGCCTGCTGGCGGGGGGCTATACTGAAAGCGACCTTCAAGCGATCTGGGGCGGCAATGTTATCCGCCTTCTGAAGGCCGCCGAGGACCATGCCGCGAGCCTCCGGCGCTAGGCCGGGCGGACGCGCTATCCGACAGGCGGCGCGCCGATGAGACGAGACTTGTCCGCCCCCGGACGCAGGATCTGTCCATGCCTGCGCGGCCGATATCGCAGGTTGGAGTGATGTTTGAGACGGGTCGGCGTACAGGTGAAGGCCGGTCGGGCGAACCCGCGTGTTCATGGGGATAGTTAAGGCTCGCAACGCACCGCGATGTCGATTAATCTCGGGCTTCCGAGTCGCGCTCCAGGGGTGGCGATGAGGGTGTCGGGCGCGCACGGGACCGGTCACCATGGGCGAGATCATCAATCTTCGCGATGTGCGAAAGGCGCGGGAGCGCGCCGAGGCGGCCGCCAAAGCCGCCCAGAACCGCGTGAAACACGGGCGCACGAAGGCGTTGAGAAAAGCCGAGCAGGCGGAACGCGACGCCGAAGCCAAACGGCTCGACGCCGCCAAGCGCGAAGCGACGGACGCCGCCGACCCTCGCGCCGACCTGGCGACAACGGAATCCGACGCCGCAGAGAAAAAGGGGGATAGGCCCGCAAAGCGCCGTCCGCGCCGGAAAACCGAAAGCGAGGATAAGTCGTGACCCTCACACGGCCCCCTCACTCACGGACGGCCGATGCCGACACGGCGTCCGCTTTCAGGACGGCCCCACGCTGAGCGACAGGATGCGCGAGACCTCGCGCTGCGGTCGGCGGGACTGGGCCGTCCAGGTGTTGAACGCGGCCTGCACGGCTTTCAGCGCGGCTTTCGAGGTCGGCGGCTTGTCGATGACGCCCTCGCGGATCAGCGCGGCGACCACGTCGCGACTGAGGATGAAGGCGTCCCAGCCGTTGAAGCGCAGGAAGTATTGCGCGGTCGACCCGCCAAGCCTTGAAGCGCGTTTCCGCAGCAGGTCGAGGAGGCCGATCTGATCGCTCGCGGGCCAGGCTTTCAGAAACGTCGAAACCGAGCCGTGCTCACGGGCGATGTCCGTAACGAAGCGGGCGTTCTCGATCGTCGCCCGGATTTTCGCGCCGTTGCGGACGATCCGCTCATCCCGCAGAAGGCGCGCGAGATCGTCATCATCGAAGAACGCGACGCGGCGGGGATCGAAGCCCAGGAACGCCGCTTCGAAGCCCGGCCATTTCGACTCGATCACCCGCCAGTTGAAGCCGGCGGAAAACACCGCCTGCGCCATGCCGGCGAGAAACCGGTCATCACCTTGGTCGAGCGTGCCGACCGGGCCGCCGCTGCGCCCCGGCAAGAGCGCCTGAACCTGCGCGGCGCCGCCATGGTGGCGCTCCGCCATGGCCTCGATCTCGCTGAAATGGCGCATGGTGAAGCCTCCCGGTCTCGAGCGCCTTGCGCGCCGGCAGACCACATGATGCGCGAGACGCCGCCGCGGACCAAGGGCGGCGCCCGCGCGGCCACGGCGTGTGCGTTTTCGTTCTGGCGCCGTTCATCTTGCCGGGGCTAGGTTTGCACCGAAGGAGGGCCGCGTCCATGACCGATCGCCCACGGCGTCACGCCAAAGTGTTTGCAACCGCGGTGAGCGCGATCGCGCTCCTCGGCGCCTGCGCCAGCGGACCGAGCGCCGCCGAACTGCACGCGCGCGACTGGGAAGCAACGGCCCGTGCGGACATACCCGGCGCCTACGAGACCTATCTGCGGCTCTATCCGAGCGGCCCGAACGCGGCGCTCGCCGAGAACCGCATCAGCGAATTGAACGCGCTGGCCGCGTCGGCCTTCGCCGAAGCCCGCCGGACCGACAGCGAAGCGGCGTATACCGGATTTCTCGAACGCTTCTACTGGAGCGCCAACGCCCCGCAGGCCGAAGCGCTGCGCGCCGAACGCGCCGCGCCGCGGCTGGCCGCGGAAGAGAAGCGCGATTTCGCGGACGCAAAGGCCGCCGACACGATCCCGGCGCTCGAATCCTATCTCGGCAAATGGCCGCAAGGTGCGAACCGCGATGCGGTGCTCGCCCGCCTCGACGCCCTGTGGCTGACGGAGGAGGGCCGGTTTCTGAAGGCGGTGCGGTCCGGCGTTCCGGGCGAAGTCGAGGTGTTCCTGCGCGAGAATCCCCGGTCGGAGTTTGCGCCGGAAGCGCGGGCCTGGCTGCAGGACTTCCGGCTGCGCGATGATGAATCCTGGCGGCTGGCGCTGAATGCCCACACGCTCGCCTCCTATGACGCCTATCTGCGCCAGAACCCGTTCGGCGCGTGGCGCGAGGATGCGCAGAACGCCATCTCGGACATGCACCGGCGCGACCATGATGCGTGGCTCTATGCGCGATCGATCGACTCGATCTGGGCCTATGACGTCTACCGCCGCGACTATCCGTGGGGCTTCTATCATTCGGACGCGTGGGGCCGGATCAACTATCTGCGCCACCGCGACCAGCGGCGGGACTATGACCATGACCGCCGCCGCGACGGCGACCGGCACAATGTCGGGGATCGTGGAAATCGGGGCGACCGCAACGACAATCCGGGACCGGGACCGGGACCGGGTCCGGGGCCGACGTCACCGCCGCCGCCACCTCCCCCTCCGCCGCCGCCAAACGTGTCTCCGCCGCCGCCCCCTCCCCCGCCTCCACCCCCTCCGGCGCCGCGCGGATCCTACGGGCCGGACCGGTCGTCCAGCCCGGACATCAAGATCGAATAGCGCGCGCTCACGCCTGGGCCGCTGACCCCCGCCGCGGCGGGTTGCACCGTCCTGGCCTGTCGTCGCCCTCACCCCCGGCCCCTCTCCCGCACGCGGGAGAGGGGGAAGGCGGCGGCGGTTGACGGCGGCGGGCCGCTGACACAAGACCGCAGGACCCTCTGCGCCCGCGGCTCGCGCCCGGGCCCTGTCCCACCCCGTTCGATGAGGTCTCATCATGTCCCGCACCGACGCACTTTTTCGCCCCTTCCGCCTCGCCGGGATGGAGCTGAAGAACCGGATCGTGATGGCGCCGATGACGCGGTCGCGCTCGCCGGGCGGATTCCCGCAGGATCACAATGTCGCGTATTACGCGCGGCGCGCCGCCGCCGAGGTGGGCCTCATCCTGTCGGAGGGGACGACCACGCGTCGCCCGGCCGCGTCCAACGATCCCAACGTGCCGAATTTCCACACGAAGGAAGCGCTCGCCGGCTGGGGCCGCGTGATCGAGGCGGTGCACGCGGCGGGCGGCAAGATGGGACCGCAGATCTGGCATCAGGGCATGGCGCGCAAGCCGGGGTCCGGCCCGCATCCGGACGCGCCGTCAGACGGCCCGTCGGGCGTCACCCTCACCGGCAAACAGGTTCAGGACCCGCCCTCAGATGAAGAGGTGCAGGACATGGCGAACGCCTATGGCGAAGCGGCGGGCGCGGCGGCGGATCTCGGCTTCGACTGCGTGGAGCTGCATGGCGCGCACGGCTATCTCATCGACGAGTTCCTGTGGGAGCGGACCAATCTGCGCACCGACCGCTGGGGCGGCGGCATCGAGAAGCGGGCGGAGTTCGCGGCCGAGTGCATCCGGTTGTCGAAGAAGGCAGTGGGCGGGCGCATCCCGATCCTGATCCGCATCTCGCAGTGGAAATCTTCGGACTACAACGCCCGGCTCGCCGAGACGCCGCAGGAGATGGAGCAGCTGGTGCGGGTGCTGATCAGCGCAGGGGTGGATCTGATCCACTGCTCGCAGCGTCGCTTCTGGGAGCCTGAATTCCCGGAGATCGACGGCCCGAACGGGTTGAACTTCGCCGGCTGGGTGAAAAAGTTGACCGGAGTTGCGACCTGCACGGTAGGCTCGGTCGGACTGGCGGGCGAGTTCACCGCGGCGTTCCGGGGCGAGGGCGCGACCAAGGACGATCTCGACCAGCTGATGGAACGCATGGAGCGGGAGGAGTTCGATCTCGTCGCCGTCGGCCGCGCGCTGCTGCAGGACCCGGCATGGGCCGCCAAGGTGAAGGCGGGACGGTTCGACGACCTCGCCGACTATGACGCCGGCGCCCTCGCGGCCTACCATTAGCGACCCGCCCGACCGGATCGTGGTCACCCGAACCGGTCCCGCTCTCGCAGGAGGCGACCTGGCTTGACCGGGCGCCCCCCGGGCGGGAAACCCACATGACTGCATTTCGCCGGGGGGCGAGGAGGCGCGACATGGCCTGGGACCTTCTGAAGCCCGCCGGGGAGGCGGCGGGGCGTCCGCGCGGACCGGAACTCGGCGCCTGGCTCACGGCGGTCCTGGTCGGGGTGATCGCGGGCGGCGCGGTGTCGCTGATGCGGGTGCTGATCGCCTATGGCGAATTCATGATGTTCGACGCCTCGCGCGGACGGCTTGGCGCGGCGGTCGCGCGGCTCGACTGGTGGGCGGCGATGCTGGCGCCGGTCGTCGGCGGGTTGCTGGTGAGCCTGCTCCTGCTCGCCGGTTCGCGCCTCGGATGGGGCCCCTCCCCCCGTCCGTTCGGCCTGCAGGAACTGATCCGCGCGAGGCGCCTGCGCGCGCGCCTTCAGCAGACGACGCTCAGCCTGCGCGACAGTCTTCTCTCGGCGCTGATCGCGGTGATCTCGCTGGGCGCGGGCGCATCCGGCGGACGGGAGTGCCCGTCCATGCATCTCGGCGCAAGCCTCGCCCTCCTGCCTGGACGGCTGTTCGGCGTCGACCTTCCGACGCGGCGGATTTTCCTCGGCATGGGAGCGGCGGCGGGCCTCGCCGGAGCGCTGTTGGCGCCCTTCGCGGCGGTCGTCTTCGTGCGCGAGCTGATCCTGCCCCGCCAGAGATTGCTCTCGCTTGGCCCCATCGTGCTTGCGGCGCTCACGGCCTGGCTGGTCGTGCGGGCGGCGTTCAGCGGGGCGCCGATCATCGCCGCGCCCGCGCTCAACGAAACGCCCGCGGGGTTCTTCCTCCTGATCCCGCTGTTCGCCGCACTGATGTGGGCGTTGTCGGAGCTGGTGACGGTGTTGTGGCGCAATGCGTCCGCCCGGGCCGATGTCCTCGCGCAGCGGCTTCATGCGCCGCCATGGACGCTGCCGGCCTTCGGCGGCGCGCTGATCGGCCTGCTCGGCTATGCGTTTCCGCAGGTGCTGGGCGTCGGATACGATCCGCTGTCGGCGGCGCTGAATGGCGGCTACGCGCCGGCGCTGATGGTGGTGCTGTGCTTTGCGAAGACCGCCGCGACGGCGATTTCCACCGGCTTTCGCTTCGGGGGCGGACTGATCGCGCCGGCGCTGTTCGTCGGCGCCATGGCCGGCGGCGGATTCGGCGCAGCGGTCGACGCCCTCGGACTGACGCCCGGAGGGGCGGAACCCTTCTTCGCGGTGGTCGGGATGGGCGCGCTGTGCGGCGCGATCATGGGAACGCCCGCGGCGATGGGCGTGTTCGTCCTGGAACTGACCGGCCGGGCAGACGCGGCGATCATGACGCTCGCTTGCGGCTATATCATGATGCGCGCCTCGGCTTGGCGGCGCGGCGCGACGGGCGACACCGGACTGCGCCCGCAATCGGGACTGTTCTGAGGCGACGGCGCGCGCCGACTGATCGGGATCAAGGACGACAGGTCGGGCCGCGGCGATACTGCGTCCCCACGGAGCAGGAGTCCGCCATGTCCCGAACTGTGCTTGCGGCCGCCGCCGCGCTTCTCGCCGTTGCGGCCTGCGCGAGCGGACCGGCGCCGCCCACCGCGCCCGAGGCGACGGCACCTGCGATGATGACGGCGTCGGCGGCCGAGGTCGCGGCGGGCAAGCGCATCGCCGAGCTGAGGTGCGCGAGCTGTCACGCGATCGGCCCCAGCGGTGAAAGCCGGATGGAGGGCGCCCCGGCTTTCCGCAAGCTTGCGGAGCGCTATCCGGTGACGGCGCTGGAAGAAGCGTTCGCGGAGGGGATCATGGTCGGCCACCCCGCGATGCCGGAGTTCAAACTGTCGCCAGAGGAGATCCGCGCCCTGCTTGGCTATCTTGACAGCGTGCAGGAGCGCCGGGGCGTGTAGGGCGCGCTCAGCCGGGACCGGGTTTCGACGGGTCTGGTGGCGCGGCTACTTCCGCGTCCGGCAGCGCGAACTGCCCGGGACGGCGGCCCGACGCGGTCTCATAATGCGTCCGGATGAGCGCGAAGTCGGCGTCATAGTCGCCGCCGGGTATGATCATGCCGGACAGGCGGATCGTGCGTGACCCGTAGTCGAGCACGCTGAGGATGATCGGCACACCGGCGCCGAACGCGATGTGATAGTAGCCGCGCTTCCAGACCGGATTGCGCGAGCGGGTTCCCTCCGGAGCGACGGCGAGGATGATCTGCGGCGTCGCGGCGAACGCCGCCGTGGTCTGGCTGACGAGGTCCGCCCCACCGCCGCGATCGACCGGCACGCAGCCGAGCGCAAGGACGATGCGCCCGAACGGTCCGGTGGTGAGGCCCTTCTTGCCCATCCATTTGAGCGGCATCCGGTAGGCCCCGGCTGCGGCGAGCATGTGCAGACCGTCCCAGTTGGACGTGTGGGGGGCGGCGAGGATCACCGCTTTCCTCGGGCCCGGCCAATCGCCCTCAAGACGCCAGCCGAAGAGTTTCAGCCAGAGGAGGCTCAGCCACCGGAACAGCTCGGCCGGCGCGCCGCGATAGGGACCCGGCCGGGCGGTGCTGCGGTCGATGACCAGATGGCTGGGCGTCGGGGGTGACATTCCGGCTTTTGGCATGCGGGCGACCTCAATGCGAGAGGGCGGCGAAAGATCGCTCGTCGTGGGTTGACCAATGGCGCCCGCGGTGCGCGGGCCGAACCGATCGCCCGGCTGAGCGGTTCCATGCAGCCGTTCAAGGTGACAAGCCGGCTGCATCCTGCTCTCATGGGAACGAACAGCGAATCAAAGGCGCATGACCGATCCCAAATCCCCGGCGGGACGTTCGTTCCATCCGTCCGAGAACGACCCCCACGCAGATGCGTCCGGAGGCGGCGGCGCGAGCGTCGACCCGCGGCCGATTTCCGAGCGCGCGCGCGCCCGTGCGCCGGACGCCGGGATGGGCGGATCGGGCGATCCGGACATTTTCGGCGGTCTCAATCCCGAGCAGAGAGAGGCGGTGCTGACGACGGACGGCCCGCTGCTGGTGCTCGCCGGCGCCGGCACGGGCAAGACCCGCGTGCTGACGACGCGCATCGCCCACATTCTCGCGCGGCGCCTCGCCTGGCCGTCGCAGATGCTGGTCGTGACCTTCACCAACAAGGCGGCCCGCGAGATGCGGGAACGCACGCTCGCCCTGGTGGGAGCGGACGCCGAGGGCCTGCGCTGGCTCGGCACCTTCCACTCGGTGGCGGCGCAAATCCTGCGGCGCCATCCGGAGCTGGTGGGCCTCAAATCGGGCTTCACCGTGCTCGACACGGATGACCAGCTGCGGCTGATCAAGCAGATCCTGGAAGCCGAAAACATCGATGTGAAGCGGTGGACGCCGCGGTTTCTGGCGTCGCTGATCGACGGATGGAAGAACCGGGCGATCCTGCCCGAGAAGGTTCCGGCCAATGAGGCGCACGGCTTCGCCGACGGCCGCGGCGGCAAGCTCTACCAGCTCTATCAGGACCGGCTGAAAGTGCTGAACGCCGTCGATTTCGGCGATCTGCTGCTGCACAATCTGCGCATCTTCCTCGAGAACAGCGAGGTGCTGGCCGACTATCACAAGCGCTTCCGCTATCTGCTCGTGGACGAGTACCAGGACACCAACGTCGCCCAGTATCTGTGGCTGCGGCTGCTGGCGCAGGGCTCCGGCAATCTCTGCTGCGTCGGCGACGACGACCAGTCGATCTATGGCTGGCGCGGCGCGGAGGTCGACAACATCCTGAGATTCGAGCGCGACTTTCCCGGTGCGAAGGTGATCCGCCTCGAGCGCAATTACCGGTCGACGGGACATATCCTCGCGGCGGCGTCGCACCTCATCTCGGCCAACCGCTCGCGGCTCGGCAAGACGCTGCACACCGAGGCGGGTGAAGGCGATCTCGTGAAGGTGCGCGGCGTTTGGGACGGCGAGGCGGAGGCGCGGCTGATCTCCGACGACATCGACGCCTGGCGGTCGGCGGGCGGCCGCTATGACGAATGCGCCGTGCTCGTGCGCGCGTCATGGCAGATGCGGGCCTTCGAGGAGCGGTTCGTGCTCTCCGGCGTGCCCTATCGCGTGATCGGCGGCCCGCGCTTCTTTGAACGGGCGGAGATTCGCGACGCCCTCGCCTATCTGCGGCTCATCCGGTCGCCGTCGGACGATCTCGCTTTCGAGCGGGTGGTGAACATGCCGAAACGGGGGGTGGGCGATTCATCCGTGCAGAAAATCCATGTCGCGGCCCGCGAGCTTGGCGCGCCCCTGACGGTGGCCGCCGAGATGATGCTGCGCGCCGAGGATCTGAAAGGCCCGGCGCGGACCGGCCTGCGGCGGTTTCTCAACGACCTTGAGCGTTGGCGCGCGGAGGCCCCGAAGCTCGAACATACGCGCCTGATGGAAACGATCCTCGAGGAGTCCGGCTATACGGACATGCTGCAGGCCGACAAGTCGCCGCAATCGCAGTCCCGGCTCGAGAACCTGAAGGAACTCGTGCGCGCGATGGGCGCGTTCGACAGCCTGAACGCCTTCCTCGAACACATCGAACTCGTGATGGACAACGCCGAGGGCGGCGGGTCGGAGGATCAGGTTCAGGTTCTGACGCTGCACTCGGCCAAGGGGCTTGAATGGCCGATGGTGTTCCTGCCGGGCTGGGAGGAGGAGGTGTTCCCGTCGCGGCGCACGCTCGATGAGAGCGGCGCCAAGGGGCTCGAGGAGGAGCGGCGGCTCGCCTATGTCGGCATCACCCGCGCGCGCCGGAGGGCGTATATCTCCTTTGTCTCGAACCGGCAGATCTACGGGCGCTGGACGTCCGTGCTGCCGTCGCGCTTCGTCGACGAGCTGCCGCCGGCGCATGTCGATGCGGTGTCGGAGACGGGCTATTCGGGTGGCGCTTTTGGCGGCGCGGCTGGAGGCGTGTCGGATTTCGGGCCGAGCCGGTTCGACGGGTTCGCCGGCCGGTCGGACTATCAAAGTCCGGGCTGGAAGCGGGCGCGCGACGCCGCCGGCCGCCGCGAGGCGCCGGAGGACATCGAGGCGAGCGATCTGTTCGGCGCGCGGGACGCGTGGTCCGGCAAGGGCGGCGCGCCGGCCGCGTCGGGCTCCGCCGGCAAGGCCGCCACGACGCCCGCCTGGGCGGCGGGGCTCAATCTGCAGCGGGCGTCATCGCTGACGCCGTCACCACGGGGACCATCACGCGACGCCGGCGTCCATCGTCCGGGCCGTCCGCCGGGGGACGCCCCGCGCGAGCTGCTCGCGTCGTCGGACCCGGCGGCGTCCGCCGGCTATCGGCAGGGCGACCGGGTGCGCCATGCACGCTTCGGCGTGGGGCGGGTGACGCAGGTCGAAGGCGCCAAGCTGACGATCCTGTTTGACGGGATCGGCGTGAAGAAGGTGGTCGACCAGTTCGTCGAGCGCGCGGGCTGAAACCGGTCAGAACGTCCCGCGCAGGGCGATGCGAACGCCGCGCCCCGGCTGCGGCGCGAAATCCTTCAGCGGCGAGGTGTGCAGCCGCACCTCCTCGTCGGTGAGATTGGTCCCGGCGATGATCAGCGTCACCTGCTCGTTGATCGCGATGTTGAGCCGCGCATCGAGCGTGGTGTAGCCGTCCGTCGGCAGTTCAAACGAGGCGACGTCGTCCTGGTCCGCCGCCCAGTTGAGATCGAGCCGGCCCGAGAGCGCGCCCCGCTGCGCCTCAAGACCGATCCGCGCCGAGGCCGGCGGGATGCGCGGCAGCGGCCCGCCGCCGGAAAGGCTCGCCTCGACCACATCGGCCGAGCCGTCGAGTGTCCAGTCGATCCCGCCCCGCTCGCCGAAACGGTAGGCGGCGGAGACTTCGGCGCCGGTGAATTCGGCGTCGTTCTGGAGGGTTTCGAACACGGGAAGCTCGTCCTCCTCGTCGCCGGTGGGCGACAGGTAGATGAAGCCGTCGAAATCATACCGGAAGACGGTCGCCTCCAGGGACAGCGGCCCGGCGGTCCAGCGGGCGGTCGCCTCGACATTGACGCCCTTTTCCGTGGAGAGACCGAGATTGCCGACCTCGAACTGGCGGGTGGCGAGGTGCGGCCCGTCGGCGAAGAGCTCGACATCCGTGGGCGCGCGCTCGGTGCGGCTGAGCGAGAGGCCAAGGAACACCGCCTCGGACACGTGGCCATGAACGCCGGCGGAGGCGTTGAACGTGTCGAAGCTGCGATCGCCGTTCACCTGGTTTGCGAGATCGACCGTGTCGAAACGCAGTCCGCCCTCGACGCCGAATTCAGGGGTCTCGTAGGACTCGTAGAGGAACACGCCCACCTGGCTGGTTTCGGTCGGGGTGACGAAGGCTTCATCGCCGACGGCGGCGAAGTCCCGGCTGGACGCCTGCAGGCCGACGCTGCCCTCAAAGCCGCCGATCGCGCGGTGGTCGACCTCGAAACGGCCCTCGACGCCTTCATTCGTGAACAGGGTTCCGGGCTCACCCGGCGCCTCGAACTCGGTGTGCTCATAGTCGACCACCGACACCGCTCCGGCGATGCGCCGGACCAGGCCGCCGAAGGACGCGCCGCCGCGGACGTCGAAGCGGGTCTGCTCCATCTTGATGAAGGGGCTTTCTTCCTCATCGCCCTCGCCCGCAGGCGCGAAGACGGCCCCCGGCGTTTTGCCCGCGATGATGCTGGCGACCGCGAGGCCTTCTTCCTCTTCCTCGTGACCGTGACCGCCGACGAGGCCGTAGGTCGCCTCCCCCCGGCGCACCGACGCGCCGAAGAAGCCCCGGTCGCCGACGAAGGAGACGCCGGCGCTCAGGTCATCCGACTCCGAGAAGGAGTTCGGAAGGCGGCCCGACTCCTGCTCGTGTTCCTCGCCCTCGGCGGCTTCGGCGGCCCGCAGCGCGGCGGACTCCACAAAACCGGGAATGCGGACCTCGTCGAGGTCGCGGCGCGATGCGCGAAGCACGCCGACGACGCCGCCCGCCTGCCCCTGCACGCGCGCCGCGGCGGTCGTCCCCTCATCGACCGAGGTCCAGCCGGCATAGCCATCCGCCGCGAACGGACGGCCGAGACGCGTTTCGGGGATGAGACCGTCGATCACGTTGATGACGCCGCCCGCCGCCCCGCCGCCATAGGCGAGGGAGGCCGCGCCGCGCAGCACCTCGATCCGCTGGGCTCCCAGCGGATCGGCGGTCACGGCGTGATCGGGGCTTGCGGCGGATGCGTCGATGACGCCGATCCCGTTCACCAGCACCTGCACGCGCTCCGCCCCGAGACCGCGCACGACCGGCCGGCTCGCGCCCGGACCGAAAGAGGTCGAACTGACGCCAGGGAGCCCCGCGAGCGTGTCGCCGAGCCCGCCGGCAAGCCGGTCGATCACGTCGGCTTCGCGAAGAACGGTGGTGCTCTGGATCAGTTCGCCGCCGGGCCGGTCCGGGCCGAGACCGGTGACGACGATGGTCTCGTCGACAGGCTGGGCGCTGGGGGTCGCGCCTTGCGCGAACGCGCCTCCCGAGACGGCGGATATCGACACGGCGACAAGCATACGGCGCATGAGCTTCCCTCCATACGTTATAATATATCGCTACTTGAACCGCGCGGTCGTCGTCAAGCCAGTGTCGGGCCAGCGTCCGGCCAATGCCCGGAAAGACCGCGCGCGAAGGGCGTCCGCATGTGGGAGGCAGGACGGCTCGTGCGTTGGCGGCCCGATCGGGCGGCGCTCCCTCGCGGCGGGAGCGTCGCACCGGCCCCCTTCGCGGGCGGCGGTTTTGCCGCTAGAACCAAAGCCGACCCGCAGGGGAGGACGCAAGTGAACCAGCTTCCAAACGCCTTGACGCTCGCCCGACTGATCCTGGCGCCGATCGTCGCGTTCGCGGTGTGGCGGGGCTATTCGATCCCGTTTGAAGCGGCGGCGACGCCTGAGGAATTCGCCGCCGCGTCGCAGGCGGCGCTCGGCTGGTCGGCGCTCGGGGCGGTGTTGTTTGTCGTCGCGGCGCTGACGGATCTGTTCGACGGCATGGCGGCGCGGGCGCTGAAGGTCGACTCGAAGTTCGGCCGGATGCTCGACCCCATCGCCGACAAGGCGCTTGTCGGACTGCCGCTCATTGCAATCTCGATCATCGCGTGGCGGGAGGGCTGGCTGTTGTGGAGCGTCATCGTGCTCGCGACGGCGCTGATCGTCGGCCGGGACCTGTTGATCAGCCTGCTCCGCCTGATGGCCTCCGATGGCGAGGGCGCGCGCGTGTCCGGTCTCGCCAAATGGAAGACGGCGATCGAGATGGCGGCGGTCGGCGCCCCGATCATGATCGCGGCGGCGCCGATGGTGCTGCCGGGCTTCGCGCCGGGACCTGAACTGATGATGGCGTGGGTCGCGCTGCTGGCGATCGCGGCGACGCTGTCTGTGCTCACCGCCGCGCGCTATCTCACGGCGCGCTGAACGAAGACGCTCTCATTTTCCGCTATCCGGAAGGCGGCCGCGCCTCCTGAGGGGGACGGGAAGCGCGGCCGTACGCTCCGGGCGGCGAGAGGGGGGGAAGCCGCTGCGCCCGAACCATTGAGCGGGTGAAATCGGGGGGAAGATCGCACCCAGCCTAGATGTTCAGGAGAGCACCCGCGGATGAACAATCCGTTAATCGCCCGAACGGAGTCTCGGCCGCGACGTGAGCTGGAGCTCAGGTCTGACCGCGCAGGCGATTGCGAATGTCCTGCTTGGCCTTCTCGACTCCCTGCTCGATGGTCGAGCGCGTTTCGGTCCTTAAGGACGCCAGCGACTGCTTGAACTCCTCGCTCGCGCGACCGACGATCGACTGGACCGTGCTCGCGCTGGATGCGCCTTCATAGACCAGCCCCGGAACGCTCTGAAGTTCCCCGAGCGACCAGAATTCCTGCTCGTGCGTGCAGGCCTCGAGCGTGCTGAAAGGGATGGTGCAATAGCCGCGATCGCCCCACTGCACGCCCCAGCTGTTGCGAACGAGGGCGGTCCTGGCGTCCTGGTCGTATCCGACGATCACCATGGTGTGGCCGCCGCGGTCGATGGCGGGGTCGCTGCTGGTCCATTCCGGAATGCGGCCGGTCTGGCCCGCCTCGTCCAGCAGCTCCTTTGGTCCGAAATAGCGGAAGATGAGCGGCAGGCCCGACGCGACGGCCCGCATCGCCGCCTCGCCGCGTGGAACGTTGGCGAACTGGACCCCCGCGAAGCTGATCGCCCGATCGTAACAGGGCTGCGGCGGCCGTTCCTGAAAGCGGTTGATGTTGTAGGGCCACATCGCTTCCGGACAGGCGCCGTAGCCGACCGCGGCCGCGATGGCGTGTGAGGTCAACAGGCCGGCGTCCCGCTCGTGCGCGTTGGCCATGTGTCGGCCGTTGAAATAGACGAACAGCCGGGACAGATCGAACCCGCCGCCGCCCGGTTGCTTGCGGAGCCACATTTCTCCGGCGCCGACGACCGCGCATGCGGCGCAGGAGGCCAGCCGCCCCTGATCCTCGATCGGCGAGCACTGGGAGCGGAGGTCCACCTTTTTCGGGATCGAGGCCGCGCCGCCTGCGCGCAGCACCGGGTTGTCGGCGCGGGGCACTTCCGGCAGCCCCCCGTCGACCCGGTAGTCCTCCCACGGATTTTTCTTCGAACCGAACATGCTCACCTCCTCGCGGCGGCCTGCGTCAGGGACAGTCCGCCCCTGGCTGATGGTTGATGTGGATTTTGGTCGGCGCAAGCTGCCCGAAGGCGTTCATCGCCATGTAGTCGATGTGGCATTCCCCGTCCCACACGCCGGACGTGCCGCCGAGAATGGTCCCGAAGGAGGCGATGCTCCATGCGAAGGCGGCCCCGCCGTCCGGGCCCGAGAAATAGCCGTCGAGCGTTGCGCCCGCGAGAATGCCGTTCGTCGCCTGACCGACCGCGTGGCCGGAGCCGTCGACGGTGACGTTCCAGCGGGTGCCGTCATCGCTCATCCAGTAGCCCGACAGCCGGGTGATCGCGGGCGGGGGCGGTGGGGGCGGCGGAGGGGGTGGCGGCGGAGGTGGGGACGGGATCGGGCCGACATCGTTCCGGTCGATGTCGTCCTGCGGACCATCGTTGTCGATCGGCGTCGGACCGAAATCATCGTCCGGCTGGTTGCGGCGAAGCTCGTCCTGATAGGCCTGCTCATCGAGATAGGACGACACCGCCGGAACGGCGAAGAGAACCGCAAGGAGGGCCGCACCGCCCATCCAGACGCGCTTGTCGATCTTCGCGAACGAAAAGCCGGACGACCGGTCGTCCTGGATGGGGTCTGGCCGGGGATCGGGCCTTGGATCGGGCCGCGGGGGCCTCGGGTCGGGATCGGGACGCACGTTCGGGTCGACACGCGGCTTCAGCCCCTTCAGCGCATCATCGATCGCCTTGCGATAGTCGGCGGCGCTCTGGGGTCTGGCGCGCGGATTGTTGGAGAGACCGCGTTCGATGAGCTGGTCGATCGCCTCAGGCACATCGCTGCGCCCTCCGCTCGGCGGCTGCCAATGCCCCTGAGGCGCGACGCCGACCAGAAGTTCGTAGAAGATCACCGAGACCGAATAGAGGTCCGCCGAGGGCTGCACGGCCTCCGGCGCGGTGAAATGTTCCGGCGCGCGATAGGCGCTCGCGCCCATATTGGTCGAGGCGGAGTATCCGCCCGGGGGCCCGGTCAACAGTCCGAAATCGACCAGCTTCAGGCGGACGCCGGACTCGTCCGGGTCAGAGAGCAGGATCACGGCTTCCGGCTTCAGATCGCGGTGCATGACGCCGGTCTTGTGCGCGGCTTCAAGCCCGGCCAGAATCTCCTTCACCACAAGGCCCGCCGCGAGCATGGATGCGTCCTCGCCGACGCCCAGGCGCTCGCGGGTCCAGGTGCGCAGCGTGCGACCGCCCATTGGCTCCATCGTCAGATAGGGCTGTCCCTGCGCATCGCCGACATCGAAGACGGCCGCGACGTTGGGATGGCGCACATCACGCAGCGTCGCGCCCTGGTGCAGGACGCGCTTGATGGCGTCGGGCCCGGCGAGCCAGTCCTGACGGACGAGTTTCAGGCCGACCGTTTCCTGCGAGGTCCGGTCCATCGCCTGATAGACGACGCCGCTGTCGGTCTGGCGCTCAACGCCGGTGATCTCGTAGCGGCCGGCGAACACGTCTCCGGAGCCAAGGTCCGCCGACGCGCGGCGGTTGGGGTCGACGGTCTCGCCACCGTCGACGGTCTTCAGCCCGCCGATCGTCTGCTGCACGCCGGCGGTGTCACCGAGGCGGGCGCCGCACGAGCCGCAATAGATCGCGTCGCCGGGATTCTCGGTGGAGCACTGCCAGCATTTCATGCGCGGTCATCCCTCATCCGTGCGCGCCCTCGAGCGAGAGCGGGTTCGGCCCCCAGGCGTTCGGGACCGTATGGCCCGGCGGGGCGCCCGCGGCGAGCTGAACCAGCAGGCCGATGCCCGGAAGCAGCACGAGCGCCGCGATCCAGCCTGACAGATTGATGTCGTGCAGTCGACGCGCGGTGACCGAAATGGACGGCGCCGCCAGCGCAAGCGACGCGCAGTAGAGCAGGTAGGGCTGGTCGTAGGTGTAGTCCGTGCTCGCGATCTGCTGGTCGAGGATGAGCGCGATGACGCCCACCCCTATGGCGTTCAGGGTGAAGCCCCAGAACTCCCGCCGCGACGCCCGCCCCCGGCCGTCGGCATAGCGCCTTGTGACGTTGTGGAGGAAGTCATTCCACATCGTCATGCCGAGGTTCGAGCGGGACGAGGGGGGACCCGGCGGACCCTTGCGGTCATTGGAAATGACGGGACCGGAATGGACCCCGGTGGGGCGCGACGCATCCCTGCGCGCCGTAAAGGCCGCGGTGAACATGTTGGAAAAATCGGTGACGCGCTGGCTGACATCCTGCGTCTGCGCGGGCCGGCCGCCGCCGCCGAGCGCCTCGAACATCGCCTTGCGAAACTCGGTCATGGACTGATGGCGCGCCCGCGGATTGTTCGACATGCCCTTCTGGATCACGGCGTCGACCGCGGGAGGCACATCGCTGCGCCCGCCGCTTGGCGGTTGCCAATGCCCTTTAGGCAGGACGCCGACGAGCAGTTCGTAGAACATCACCGACAGCGCGAACACATCCGCCGACGCCTGCGCGGCGTCCGGCGCGGTGATCTGTTCGGGGGCCATATAGCCCTCGGTGCCGATGCTGGTCGTGCTCGCCTGCCCACCGGGTGCGCGGGCGATGCCGAAATCGAGAATCTTGAGCCGGACCTCGGTGTCCTTCGGCTCGGCGAGAAGAATGACGTTCTCGGGCTTGAGGTCGCGATGGACGACGCCGGCCGCATGCGCGGCCTCGAGGCCCGCGAGCAGTTCCGCGACGATCCGGGCGGCGATGGGGAAGGGGCAGTCGGCGCCCGCATTGATCCACTGACGGATCCACCAGCGCAGGGATTTGCCCTCGAGGTACTCCATCGACATGTAGGGCTGGCCGGAGACCTCGCCGACATCATAGACGGCGATGACGTTCGGATGCCGGATATTGCGGGAGACGACGCCCTCGCGGATGAGCCGCTTTGCGCCGTCGCTGCCGGCGAGCCGGTCCGCGCGGATCAGCTTCAGCGCCACCTGCTGATCCGTCACCGTGTCGCGGGCGCGATAGACGACGCCCATGCCGCCCTCGCCGATCACGGCGGCGATCTCGTAGCGGCCGGCGAACACTTCTCCCGCAGCGAGGTGTTTGCGCTGGTCGCCAGGCTTTGGGAACCGCGCGGTTTCATCGCCGCCGATCGTTTTCAGCCCGCCCACGGTCATCTGGATCCGGGCGTCGTCGCCAAGCCGCGCGCCGCATTTGCCGCAATAGAGCGCATCGTCCGGATTGTCGGTCTGGCAGTCGGTCTTCCAGCACTTCATCGCCGCCGTCCCCGCTAGGCCGCCGGCGGCGCAAGAGACAGCACCACCTCACTGATCTCGCCGAAATGCGCCTTCATCTGCACCCTGACGGACAGGGCGCCCGGCTGGCGCGGCAGGACATCGAGCACTTCCCCGCTGAGCAGGGGCTCAATGCCGTCGCGCGGCACGGACCGGTCGTCGATGCGCACGCCCGCCTCGCCGGCCGCATGAACATAGAGCCGCCCCTTCTGGATGAAGAGATCGATGTGGCGGCGCGAAATCGCCTGCGTCAGCGCCTCATCCATCGCCCCGCCCGGCGACCGGACGAGGAGGCGTGCATCGTTCTCGCCGCCCTGCGCGTGGGTCCGGGCCCGGCCGAGGGTGACGAGCCCGTCGGTCGCGGTGATCGGTCCATCGAACGGCGCCTCGCCCTCAGGCCAGCCGCGCCAGATGATCCGCGCCCCGCGCGAGACCCGGTCGCCGCCCGGATAGCCGCGAAGCTCGCCGACGCGGTCGTAGCGCTCGGCGCGCACTAGGGCGAGCTGGCTGACGCTGCTGGTGCCGGCGTTGCGCTGCGCCTCCCCGCCGGTTTCGAGCCGGATCGGAGCGTAGGCGGTGCCGGTGTCACCCGCCGTGATGTTCTGGGTGATCGTGATCGCGCCGCCCTGCTCGACATCGATATTGAGCTCCGCGGCGAAGGTGAACGCCTCCTCCCGCCAGCGATAACGCGTGCTCGCGACGAAGCTGACTTCAAACCTGTGGCGCCCGGAATTGTTGAGCGGGCTGGTCTGGACCGACCAGGGGATCTGCGCCCCGGCGTCGAGACGCTCCCACGCAAGCTCCTGCTCCCGGCGTTCGCCCTCACCCTCGCGCACCCAGAGTTTGGTGATGAAGAGCGGCCGTCCGACGCTGGCGGAATTGCGGAACACGAGCGGCAGGGCGAGCGCGCCGCCCACCTTGACCTCGTTCACCGCCCCGCTGTCGAGGAAGAGTTCCGGCGAGACGCACTGGCGGCACCAGCCGTCATCGCGGACGAGCCCGCCGCATTCCTCATGCGCCATGCAGCGCAGCAGCGGCTTGCCGCATTCATCGCAGAATTTCGCGTCCTTCAGCCGTGCGGACGCGCGACAGCAATCGGCGACCGATCCGCCCGTGGACACCCCGGCGACCATGGCTTCAGGCCCTCAGCTGGTGGCCGCATCCAAGACAGAAACGCGACTTGGCGTCGTTCTCGCGACCGCATTTTGGACATTCGACCTTGGCGCCGCCGATACCGGCCGCGGCCATCGCGTCCTTGCTGCCGGCCCCGGCGGCGACGCCCGCCGCTCCCTGCATGCCGGTCTGGAACATGGCGAGCGCCTGCTGCTCGGTGGAGACGCGCGCGGCGTTCGCCTGGGTGACCATCTCGCGCATCAGCTTGACCATGTCTTCCTGGTTGTTCGAACGGGCGCGGGCCTGCTCGATCAGCACGTTGGAGACCTTCTCATCCATCGCGTTGAGGGCGAGGAGCTGCTCGGGCGTGAGGTTCTTCGCAAGGTGCATCTCGTCGGCCTTGCGCTGCGCCCGCAGCTTGGCCATCTCGAGATCGCGCTGGTGGTCTGCGTCCTTCTCCTTGATCTTGCGATCGAGACGGTCGCGCTCGATGTCCTTCTCGAGATCCTGAAGCCCCTTCAGATGCTCGCGCTGCGTGCGGTTGGTGAGGCCGGTGATCTCGATCTCGGATTTCTTTTCCTTCTCGCTGACATCGACTTCCTTGCGGCGCGTGTCGAACCCGAAGTCGCGCTCCTTCTCCTTGATGTCGAGGTCCTTGTCGCGCGTGTCATAGTCATAGTCGCGATCCACGCGCCGGTTGGTGAGTTGCTCCTCGCGTTCGAGCGCGCGGGTTTCGGCGTCGAAGTCACGCTGCAGCGCGCGGATGAGGTTGTTGTGCATCATGTCGAGACGCGCGGTCTCGCGCTCGACGGTGCGGCGTTTCTCCTCGAGCTCCTTGACGTCGGTCAGGTTGGAGATCGTGCGCAGCTGGCCCTCGAGCTTGGCGATCTGCTCGGTCTTCATCATCTCGATTTCGTGCTGCAGGATCTTGGTCTCCTGCAGGCGTTGACCGGTCTCACGTGCGTCGACGAGGTCGAGTTCCTGATCGACCACCAGGCGGCGCAGGTCCGCCTCGCTCTGGAGATTGAGCTTGTCGATGTCGGTGTCCGCCTCGATCCGGAACGCCGTGGTTTCGTGCTCGCGCTCGATCTCCCGCTTGAGGGATTCGAAATTGAACTCGATGCGCTCGATCTCGCGCACCGCGGCCGCGCGCTCCATCACCCCGCGCTCGACTTCGTTGAGCGCCCATTCCATCGACACCGCGCGCACGAGAATGCCGACATCGCCGAGCACGCGCTCGGCCTCGCGCATGATGTCCGCCTGCACCATGTCCTGCAGGCCCTTGTTGCCGCGGACGTCCGTCGCGTCGACGCGCGCAAGCGAATGCTCGACGACGCGGTCGGACAGGTGCGGCGACAGGCGGGCGCCAACATCGGACTTCGACAGCGCCTTGCGGGCGGTCATCATGCCGATGATGTTGGACGGCTTCTCGGGATTGACCTGAAGCTCGATCGTGGCGAGGCCGGCGATCTCGACCTTGTCGCGACTGAGGCCGCGGAACATCACCGAGACGGGGAAGGGCTTGGAGTCGGCGATGAGGAGGGAGATGGACTGCGATCCGCCGATCGCGCCCTTGATCTGGTTGAACAGCCCGCCGACCGAGAGATGCGCCCCGGTATAGGCCTCGACGAACTGTCCGTTGCGCATCAACAGGCCGATATTATCAGGCGGCACCTCGAAACGCTTTTCGAAGAAGGCCTTGAACATCTCCGGCCCGACGAACTCGGCGAGCAGGGAGGGATCGGTAAGTGCGAGCGATTGGGTTTTCATCAGGGCCTCCGCAGCAGGCGTTTCCGGCGGTGTTCAGTCGATCGGGGTCTCAGTTCGCTTCTTTCCAGCGCTTGCGCGTGAAGAAGCGGGAGATGTGGAAGATGATCACGAACGTCGCGACCGCGAACGGGATCGGGTGCTCCGTCACCAGCGCCATGAACCGGTCCATGCTCGACACGCGTTCGATGGAGGTCGACATGCGTTCAACCTGCGAGATCACCGTGAACAGGGTGGCGAGCAGGGAGAACACCGCAAACAGGAGGCTCGCGATCCGGGAGACCCGCTCGGCGAGGGTGAGCTGCTTCGGGGGGACGGGTGCATCGCCTTCGGAAACATCGCGCTCGTCAAGCTCCTTCACGAAAGCCTCGCCGCGCTCCATCGCCGCCTTGCGCGCCTCGTGGTCGACTTTCATGAAGTCCGGCTTGGCGTCCTTCTTGACGCGGGCCGCCTGAACCGGGGTCAGGTTCGACGCCCGACGCCGAAGCGTGATGAACAGCCAGATGGCGAGCCAGATCCCGGTCGCGACCAGCGTCCCGGTGTAGAGAATGTCGAGCCAAGCTTCCGGTCCCGTGACCGCCCCGGTCTCCATATCGACTGCCTCCTCGCCGCCAGACGCCAGGGCGATTCTTCCCCCTTGGCCGCAAAATGGTTGTATTTATTCGATTTATATCACGCCGAGCGGTAGAACGCACCGCCCGCCGACAAAGAAAGTTCATTTGTCGACCTGACGCAACGGCCGGACTGTTCATCCGCCGAAGATTGCGTCACACCTGATGCATCGGGGTCGTCGCCGTGTCTCCCGGCGCGGGGCAAAGCCCGCAAGGTCCGGCGCACAACCGACGGAATGAACCGAACCGGCCAGGACGCCGCACGCTCCGCGCGGCGCCAAGGCCACAGGTTGGAGTGACTGGCGATGAAGCCGTTCGTGCTCATCATCTCTGCGGCGGTGGTCCTCGCCTACCTGTTCTTCGCGCTGCCGCAGGTTGCGTTGCCGTTCATCATCGCGGGCCTGGTCTTCTCCGGGCTCGCCTTCCTAAACATGCTGGCCGGCGACCGGAAGATCTGGGAGCCGGTGGAGCTGATCTCGATTCTGGGGGCGCCGCTTGCGATCACGATCGGATTGATCCTCGGCATTGGCGCGCCGTTCGAACCTGTCGACCTCGCCGAGCCCCTGATCTATTTCGGCGTCGGGGCGGCGGCGTTCGCAGCGCTTCGCGGCGCCGTGCGGTGGCTGGTCAAGGACTGATGGGCGGCGCATATGATCGGCGTGCGGCGTCGACACAGGGAGAGCGAAGAATGACAACTGGCGTGCACGCACTTTCGGCGGTCCTCGCGGCCGCCTCCCTTCTCGCCGCAGGATGCGCGACCGCCCCGGCGTCGATCGCAGGGCCCGCGGGGCCGGACTCGGCGACGACGGTCCCCGCCGCCGACGGCGATGTGCTCAAGGTGACCATGTGCGGCACGTCCGGGCCGCTGCCGGTGCGGGACCGCGCCAAGCCCTGCGTCGCCATTCAGGCGGGCGGCGATCTCTTTCTTGTGGACATCGGACCTGAAGCGACCGAGCAGCTTCAATTTCAGAATGTTCCCAACCAAACAGCGAAGGCTGTTTTTCTCACCCACTTCCACTCGGATCACATTGGCGGACTTGGCGAGTTCAACATGCAGAGCTGGGTCGCCGGCCGCGCGCAGCCCCTGCTCGTGATCGGCCCCCCCGGCGTCGAGAAGGTGGCCGAGGGGTTCAACCTCGCCTACGAGCTCGACCACGTCTATCGCCACGCCCACCACGACACCGAGACCGTCAAGCTGCCGGTCGCAGCGGGGCGACTGACGCCCCGCGCCGTCTCCGTGTCCGAGCGCGACGGAGCCAAGACCGGCGTCGCCTACGAGCAGGGCGCGTTGCGGGTGACCGCGATCGAGGTGAACCATGAACCCGTCGCGCCGGCCTATGGCTACCGGTTCGATTATCGCGGCCGGTCGGTGGTGATCAGCGGCGATACGTCCGCCCATCCGCCGCTCGCGGTTGCATCGAAGGGGGCGGATGTGCTGATCCACGAGGCGCAGAACGCGGCGATGATGACGATGGCGTCCAACGGCGCGAAAGCCCTCGGCAATGCGCGCGGCGGGGCGATGCTCTCGGACACGCTATCCTATCACGCAACGCCGGTCGAAGCGGCTGAGATCGCTAAGGCGGCGGGGGTGGATGTGCTGGTGCTGACCCATATCACCCAGGCGGCGATGCCGATGTATTCGGACGCGGCCTTCGTTCGCGGGATCGAGACGGTCGGCGTCAAGGACTGGCGCCTCGCGACAGACGGCATGACCATCGACCTGCCCGTTGGAACGGACGAGATCGTGATCAAGACCCCCTGACCGGGTCGCGGGCGCGGCGGCGGAGCGCGTCAGTCGGGGTCGGCGCCGATATCCGCAAGAACGCGCGAGACGAATTCCGTGTCGGAGAACGCTCCGCTTCGAACGGCCGCCTGCGCGCGCGTGTCCGCGGTTTGCGAAGTTTGAAACATGGCGGCGAGTTGCGGCGGCTCGGCGAACCTCACGACCACGAGATGCTGAGACCGGGACACGTAGAGGCGCTGCCCCCCGGCGCCGGCCGCCACCACCAGATCATGGGGTACACGACCGGCGAGCGCGCCCTGGGGGAGATCGATGGTGCGGGCGACGGGGTCTAGTCCCTCCCGTGCGCTTGCGGGAAGCGGTGTCGCCAGCCACCAGGTGAGACCGTAGCCCGGGTAAGCGCCCTGCGGCTGCCCCAGCGCCTCGTACACGTCCGGGTTCAGTCCAATACGCCGCGCTTCGTCGGGCCGGCGCATGAGTTCGCCCACCCTCCCCCAGTCCTCGGCGCTCATGCGCGCCCCCGCCGCGAGGTTCGGATCGGGACCAGCGGTCGGCCCACCCCAGGCCGCGATCCTGGCCCCGATGGGCGCCAGCACCTCGCGCTCCATATAGTCCGACGGCGTCTCCTTGCGGCCCGCCGCCTTCAGCTTTCGTGACATGACTTCGCCGAACGTCTGAAAGACGAGAGGCCCGTACTGGAACACCTTTCCCGGCGGATGCGCGGCCGGCGTCGCCGCCGCCTCGGCGTAGCCCGGCGCAGCACGCGGCCCGGTGGTCTCAAGACCGCTCGACAACGACAACAGGTCGCGGATCGTCATCCGCGACTTGAGCGGATCGGATCTCCACTCCACCAGCGTCTCGGACACTTTTTCGTCGAGCGTGAGCATCCCCTCGCCGGCGGCTCTCGCCGCCATGAGGCCATTGAGGCCCTTGGTTCCCGAAAAGAGCGGTTGAGGCCGGGTGCGCGAGGCGTCTCCGACATAGGCTTCACAGACAACGGCGCCGCGGCGCATGACGAGCACCGCGACACCGTCATGCTCCGAAGAATAGGCGGCCGCTCGTTCGCACGCGCCGGGACGCGCCGGCGGCGACGCTGGACCCGCCGCCTCCGCAGTCCGTTCCGCGTTCCGTTCCGCGACGCGTTCACGCACCGTGCCGCAGGCCGCGAGCGTGAACGACAAGAGGAGCAAGACCGGCAGCACGCGCATGCGAAGACTCCAACTCCATTGACGGAGGCCTGGTCCGCTCCAGCCTAGCTCTTCCCTGTTTGGCGGCAAGGCGCCTGATCGCGGTCACCGACGCTCTTAACCCAGCGAGGCGAGGTCTCCGCGCAGGAGCTGCATGACGGCGGAGAAGTCCTTGCCGCCATGTCCCAACCGGTCGAACAGCTGGTAGAGGGCTTCCGCCTGCGCGCCGAGCGGCGTGACCGCGCCAGATTTCGCGGCCGCCTCCTGGGCGAGCTTCAGATCCTTCAGCATGAGGGCGGTGGCGAACCCGCCGGCATAGCCATTGTCGGCGGGGGATTTCGGCCCCACCCCCGGCCACGGGCAATAGCTCGTCAGCGACCAGCACTGGCCCGAGCTCTTGGAGGCGATCTCGAAGAACCGCTCCGGATCGAGCCCGAGCCGCTCGGCGAGCCCGAAGGCCTCGCAGGCGCCGATCATCGAGATCGCGAGAAGCATGTTGTTGCAGATCTTCGCGGACTGCCCCGCGCCGTGGTCGCCCGCGCGGATCACCGCCCGCGCCATCGGGCAGAGCGCCTCCTCCACGGCGGGGAAGTCGCCCTCGTCGCAGCCGACCATGAAGGCGAGCGTTCCGGCGTCGGCCGCGACCACCCCGCCCGAGACCGGCGCGTCGGCGAAGCGGAAGCCGGCGCCGCGCGCTTCGCCCGCGACCCAGCGGGCGCTGTCGACGTCGATGGTCGAGCAGTCGATCAGGAGGGCGGTCTTCGGGGCCTGCGGCAGCACCTCCTCGGAATAGACCTTCCGGACATGATGACCCGCCGGCAGCATGGTGATGACCACCTCCGCCTCGCTGACCGCGTCGCCAGCCGTCCGCGACGTGTGACAACCCGCCGCCTCCGCCCGCACCATCGCGGCGTCGGAGAGGTCGAAGGCGGTGACATGCCGGCCCGCCTTCGCCTGATTGGCCGCCATTCCCGAGCCCATATTGCCGAGGCCGATGAAAGCGATGCGCGTCATGCTGTTGTCCTTGCCGATCCACGTTTCCGACCGGGCCGAAGCGCCCGATCACGCCTGTCAGGCGGCGCCGAACCGAACGGCGATCGCCGGGCCCCAGCCATAAAGCGTGAAGAAGAAGGTGGCGAGGGCGATGAAGGCGGCCCCGGCGGACACGCCCGTGAGGGCGAGCGCGCGTCCGGCGCGGGTCGTCTCCTCGCGGCGGGCCCGGACCACCAGTTCGGCAACGATCAGCGGCGGCACGAAGAACGCGAAATTCATCACATAGTCGAACCAGCCGCGGAAATCGTCGGTGTGGCCGGTCTCGCCCGCGAACAGGAACCAGAAGCCATAGCCCATGCGATAAAGCCAGGACCCGATGGCGAGCGCGAACAGGCGGATCGCCCAGGCGCGGTGCACCTCGATCCGGCGGGCGATCGCGTGGCGCACGGTCTGGGCCGCCGCCAGCACCATCAGCGCGCCATAGCTGGCGAACGCGACGCTCATCACCCAGCCGCCGACCGTTCCCTTGATCGCGATGAAGGCGAGGCCGCCGACACCGGCAAGCAGCGCCGACCCGGCATAGATGCGCCCGATCCAGCGGTGCAGCGTGGGGGCCCGCCGCCTCACCTCCCCGATGAGCTGGATGGGTCCAAGCAGGAGGAGCACGGCGCCTGCGAGAAAGTGCAGGCCGATGCCGGCGGAGGCCGCAGGCGTCGCGGCCTCGTAGAGGCGCGGCAGGGTGTGGTTCCAGTCCTCAAGCGTGTTCGCCGGGATCGCGCCGACATACCAGGCCAGGATGTAGAGACCGAAGATCGCGGAGGAGATCCACACCACCCCCACGAGCGCGATCGCCGACATGCGAAGCGCGGCGGCTGTCCAGTCCGAGCCTGGGGCAGGCTGCGCGATGGCGGTCATGGGCGGGCCTCCTGATCTGGGAAAGGCTAGCGTGGAGCGGTGAGGACGGGAAGCCCACGCCCGCCCCGTCGCGCGTGTCGCACGGTCCCCGCTGGACGAACGCGGTGGCGCGGGGTCTTGTCGTGTCGTCGCGGTGGAAATGCCGGAGGGAGCAAGGATGGACGCGCTGCCGAATTTCGGGCTCGCCAACACGATCACCGGGTTCGCCACCCTGTTCGCGGGCGCCCTGCCGCTCGCGATCTGCCACCTGTCGCAGATGCACCCGGCGCGCTGGATGCTGGTCTACTGGCTGATCCTGGTCACGGGGGTGTTCACGATCACGCTCCACGGGTTCGGCGAGACCAACCCAGTGCTCGGCGAGCGCTGGTTCTGGGCGTTTCTCGACACAGGATCGAATATCGTGGTGGCGTGGGGGATCGCCCGCGCCGTGCTGATGGATTTCTACGCGCCGTCGACGCAACGCTGGGCGCGGCCGCTTGCGGGCGTCCTGATGTTCGCCGGGGTGGCGTGGCATTTCTTCGACCGGCTCGGGTCCGGGGGGTATCTCGTTGGCTTCGGCGGCTGGGGCGGTTTCAACCCCGGAGAAAGCGCCCTGATCGCGTTCTCGCTTGCGAACACCGCGCTGTACTTCATCAAGCGCAAGGCGATCGCGCCGCGACCGATGCGGCTGCTGCTGCTGGTGACAGGCGTGTTCCTGGTCGGGCTCGGGCTTGCGAGCGCCTCCAACGACGAGATCGTGTTTCCGTTCCTGAGCCTGCACGCGCTCTGGCATGTCGTCGGCGCCTTCGGCTTCATCGCGCTGTGGGCGTTCAATGATGTGCGCTTTCGGGAGGCCGGTTGAGGCCGGCGGGAGCGGCGCAGGCGCGTCAGGCGAGATCGAAGAGCGACACGTTCAGTCCCTGAGCCGCCGCGCCGAGCGCTGCGTCCTTCGTCGCCAATGCCGCGCCCGTGCGCAGCGCAAGCTCGAGATAGGCTGCGTCATAGGTTGTGAGCGCCAGCGCCTCGGCCAGCAGCCGGGTCTCCGCCCACGCGTGCGTCGCGGTCTCAGGGTCAATGACCACGTCGAGCGCGAGCACGAGTTCCAGAAACTCATTGCGTTGCGCGGCAGAGATACGCTTTCGGCGGACGGCCATCTCAAGCGTGTTCGTGAGTTCGAGCGGCCAGTGCGACGGCGCCAGCAAGCCATCGCTTCGAAGTCTGCGAAGCACCGCTTCCGGTTGTGATGGACGCTCGTCGAGGAAGCAAAAGGCCAACATCGCCGATGCGTCGACCACGACCACCGCCTATTTGCGTCCTTCGTCGCGCAGGTCCCGCCAATCGACCCCATCGAGGCGCAGCGCGTGGCGCTGTGCGAACGTCGCCATGCGGCGCAAGGCGTCATCGGCCGTAAGACGCCCGGCCTGCGCGGGAATGATGCGCGCGACAGCCTTGCCGTTGCGCGTGATGACGATTTCCTCGCCCCGCTCGACGGCGTCCAGCAAGGCGCCGAACCTGACCTTGGCCTCGACGGCTGTGAGTTCTTCCATGACCGGCATATAATCGATCGGTGATCGATCAGTCAATCTCGGTCTTGATCATCACCGCATCGTGGGGATCACAAAGCTCGCATCTGCTGCACCCCCGGCGCCGTCAGTCTCGGGCCAGCGCGCGGTGACGGTCTTCACCTTGGTCCAGAATTTCACGCCTTCCATGCCGTGCTGGTTGGTGTCGCCGAATGCGGAACGCTTCCAGCCGCCGAAGGTGTGATAGGCCACCGGCACCGGGATCGGCACATTGATCCCCACCATGCCGACATTGACCTTCGAGGCGAATTCGCGCGCCGCGCGGCCATTGCGCGTGAAGATGGCGACGCCGTTGCCATACTGGTGGCTGGAGGGCAGCGCGACCGCCTCCTCCACCGTATCCGCGCGAACGATCTGGAGCACCGGGCCGAAAATCTCCTCGTGATAGGTCTTCATGCCAGGCTTCACGCCATCGAACAGCGACGGGCCGATGAAATAGCCGCCCTCATAGCCCTGGAGCGAGAACTCCCGCCCGTCGACCACGAGTTCCGCGCCCTCGTCGACGCCCATCTGGATGTAGTCCTTCACCCGCTGGCGATGGGCGGCGGTGACAACCGGACCATATTGCGCCTGCGCGTCGGTCGAGACGCCGACCTTCAGCGTGTCGATCTCGGCGACGAGCCGCTCGCGCAGCTCATCCGCCGTCCGCTTGCCGACGGGGACCACGACCGGCAGCGCCATGCACCGCTCGCCCGCCGACCCATACGCCGCGCCGATGAGATCCTTCACCGTCTGGTCCATGTCGGCGTCCGGCAGAACGACGCCGTGATTCTTCGCCCCACCCATCGCCTGCACGCGTTTGCCGTGCTCGGCGCCCGTCCGGTAGATGTAGTGCGCGATGTCGGAGGAGCCGACGAAGCTGATCGCGCGGATATCGGGGTGGTGAAGGATCGCATCCACCGCGGTCTTGTCGCCATGCACCACATTGAGCACGCCCGCGACATCGATCCCGGCGGCCGCCCCCGCCTCCATGAACAGCTCAGCGAGACGGACCGGAACGCTCGGGTCCTTTTCCGATGGCTTGAGGACGAAGGTGTTGCCGACGGCGATCGCCACACCGAACATCCACATCGGGATCATGGCGGGGAAGTTGAACGGCGTGATCCCGGCGCCGACGCCGAGCGGCTGGCGCATCGAATAGACGTCGATGCCGGGGCCTGCGCCTTCCGTGTACTCGCCCTTGAGGGCGTGCGGGATGCCGCACGCGAACTCGATCACTTCGAGCCCGCGCTGAACATCACCGCGGGAATCGGCGACGACCTTGCCGTGTTCGGACGACAGCAGCTCGGCGAGCGGGTTCATGTTGGCCTCAACTAGGCGCTTGAACTCGAACATCACCCGTGCGCGGCGTTGCGGATTGACCGCCGCCCAAGCCGGCTGCGCCCGGACCGCCGCCTGCACCGCCGCATCGACATCCGCCGCCGAGGCGAAGCCGACCTCGGCCTGAACCTCGCCGGTGTTGGGATTGAACACCTCGCCCTTGCGGCCGGACGTCGCCTTCGCCGCGGCGCCGCCGACAAATCCCTCGATGCGTCTCATGAGGCTTCCTCGGTCCTTGAGTTCGGATGGTGGTGGAGCTGACCGGACTTATGGCGCCGTTCCGGCCGGTCGCCAAACCGGGAACGCCAAACAGGTCGAGCGCCGCCTGAAACGAAAGTGGGCGACCCTGAGGCCGCCCATGTCCGTTCGTTTTCAAACGCCCAGAACCGGCGCGCGGTCCTAGAGTTCGATGTCCGCATCCGGGACGCTGGAACGGCTCACGCCAGAGGCCGCGAGTTCGGCGCGGTCGAGACCGCCGTTTCCGTCCTTGTCCATCTTCGCGAAGTTCGCGGCGAGGCGCGCCATCGGCCCGCGGAGTTCGTTGATCTGAACCAGCCCGTCGACATTGTCATCGAGCGCGCCGATCGTCCGGGAGGCGTTGAGCTTGGCGTCGAGATCGTTGCGGACGTTGTCGCTCGTCTCTTCCGCCCAGCGGTAGTTGACGCGGAAATACGCCATTTCCTGGAAGGTCTGCTCGCCCCACGTCACATCGATCGACGGGTCGGGGTTGGCGGGGTTGTGGACCGAGTTGTCATAGACCCATTTGGAGACGAGCTTCGTTCCCGCCGGAATGAAGATCTGCTCGACCGGATTGTAGTCGCGCTGCCAGTTGAAGTCGTATTTGGGCAGCGAGAGCAGGACTTCCTTGCGGCCGTCCGGATAGATCGCCGTGAGTTCGTTGTGCGTGCCGCGATAGTGGGCGTGCGGATAGAGCGTCATCAGATAGGCGTCCGCCGGGAATTCGAGATAGGCGACTTCCGCGTGACGCTGGGCGCCGGCCGGAATTTTCAGCGAGAAGTCGCCGATCACCGTCGCGCGCTTGATGTATTTCGGCTTCTCCTTGGCGAAGTAGAAGCCGACCTGGGTCTTGTCCGTGGTGGCCTTGCCAGTCGTCGTGTAGTGCATCTGGAAGTAGAGCTTGCCGCCCGCCGGGATCGGCGCACCGGCGTTCTCCCCCATCGTCTGGGCTTCCGCGCCCGGCGTGTAGGAGCCGACCGAACCCGACGGCAGACCGGACGCCGTCGCCTTGAGCTTCGGATCGGGACGATGGTTTGAAATCAGGTGGTGAAGGACGCTGCGGTCGCCCGGCTTCACCGACACCGCGCGCAGCCACTTGTCCTCGGTGAAGGGGTTGTCGACCAGCTGGTGCTGATACTCGACGATCCCGCTCGCCGGCACGTCAAACGCGGGCACATCGACGATGTAGTCGGGCTCGCCGAGGGATTCCGGCCAGTCGCTGGCCTTGCGGGCTTCGAGCTTCAGCACGTCCGGGCCTTCACCGCGGGGGGCACCGGCCTCGATCCAATGGATCAGCGTCTTGGTCTCGTCAGGGGTCAGGCCCTGGTCATGCTGGAACGTGCCGATGTGCGGATCGGCGAAATAGGGCGGCATGCGGTCGGTGCGCACGGATTCACGGATCATCGGGGCGAAACCCTTGACGATCTCATAGCTGTCCATGGCGAAGGGCGCGATGCCGCCGTCGAGGTGGCAGGACACGCACTTGGCCTGGAGGATCGGCGCGACATCGGCGGAATAGGAGATTTTGGTGTGGTCTTCGCGGCGCGCCGGGAACGCGATCGACTTGCCGGACTTCAGCGCCACACGGGCCTGCGACACGGGCTGGCCCGCGAGCATGGCGTCGATCGCCGCCGCCGTGTAGGCCTGCTTCACCTTGGCCGCGGTCTTTGGCGCGGCTTTCTCGAAGCGGGTGTCGAGCGGGCCGTGATAGGCGACTTCCCAGGTCTTGGGATTGAACACGAAGACTTCGCCTTCGCGGGTCGCACCGAGCGATTCGCCGACGAGCTGGAGTTCATCCATGAGTACCGGAAGGTCGAGGCCGAGGCTCGCGGCGCGGGCGGCGACCTCTTCGCGGCTCACGCCGGTTTCAGAATTCATGAGGAAGAACAGGACGCCCTTGTCGGCATAGCTCGCGGCGAGCTTTTCAAACTCGGCCGCCGCCTTGGCGGAGAAGTCGCTGCCGTTGGAATACGTCATCAGGGCGATCGCGGGCGCATACTTGTAGTAGTGCAGCTCGTGATGCATCCGGTTCTGGTCGGTGAGCTGGAAATTGTCGGCGCGCGGGGCGATCTTCACATCCGCCGTGGCCGCGGGAGCGGGAGCCGCGATTCCGGCCTGGATCCCGGCCACGCCGGCGATTCCGAGGCAGGCGACAATGGCCGCGGTGGTCATCAGATTCAGTTTCAAGTGTCTCTCCCTTTAAGTCCCGATGCAGCGTCCTGCATGTTCAACGCGATACCCGTTCCGACGGTCGCGGCGGCTGAAACCTCGTAGGTCCGGGACCACTCTACGCCCCGACCGACGCCAAACCGCCTCGCAGTCGCATCATACTGCGACTCAGACATCAACGCCCCGTCTGCGTCATTCCGTCTCTACTATGTAATCTTTCTTACGCCCGATCACAACTTCGGGATCACGCGTGATCCGGGCGTCAAGTTCGGGCGGTCAGGGAGCGCCGCCGGCGGGGGCCGCCGGCTGGTCCACCGGCTGGTCCACCGGGCGAATTCTGAATTCATTGCCAGGCTCCCCGGGCGGGACGAGGTCATAGAACCCTTCGACCGTCAGGCGGATCATCGCCGGCTCGTCGGAATGATTGCGGAAATACCAGCCGAAGATTCCGTCGAACGGGGCGGTCATCGATCCCTGGTCCGCGATCGAACGGAATTTGCGAAACTCGATCACCGTCTCGGACTGACCCTGTTCCACCACGTCATGTCCGTGCTGATCCACTTCCACGGGCGCGTCGAGCGGCGCGCCGTCGAGCGTCACCGCCTCCCAGGAATAGAGGATCGACTGGCCGGCGGTCATCGCCACCTTGTATTCAAGCGCCGCCTCATCCCAGCTCGCCGCACCGAGCGGAATGTCGATCCGGGTCACGGATTTCGGAGCGGTCGCGGCAAAGGCGAGGGCCGGCGCGGCGGCCCCGGCGTACTCGACCGAGTCCGGCGCCCAGAGCCGTGCAATGCCGGTGGCTTTGCCGATGCCCAGCAAGTCGACATTGTACTCCGCGGGCATGATCGCGCCGACCACGATGGTCGCTCCGGCGAGCAGTCCGCCGCCCACGATCATGGCGAGCGTGCGGGGTTTGACGTTGAGCACGGGTGGAGCATCAGCGGGCATGTCATTCACCTCCTGCCAGAAAGTAACCCGCAAGCTGCTCGCCGGCCAGCACCACGCCTGCGAGAAACAGCAGCGCGTTGGCGGCGACCGCAAGGCGGCCGAAGCTCTCCGTGCGCCGCCACGCCGCGATCGCCGCCACGATCAGCGTGAGCGCGATCAGCTGCCCGATCTCAACGCCGACATTGAAGGAGACGAGATTGACGAGCAGCCCGTCCGGATTGAGCCCAAGGTCCTGCAGCTTGGTTGCGAGGCCGAAGCCATGGATGAGGCCGAAACCGGCAACCGCGGCGCGGTTGTCGATCGACACCCCCATCGCGCGAAAGCCGCCGAGATTCTCGAACGCCTTGTAGCTCACCGACAGTCCGATCACGGCGTCCACCAGGTGGGACGACACGTTGATGTCGAGCAGCACCCCGGCGAGCAGCGTCGTCGAATGGCCGAGCGAGAACAGCGTCACATAAAGCAGGACGTCCCTGAACCGGTGGAGAAAGAAGATCACGCCGACGAGGAACAGGAGATGGTCATACCCCGTGACCATGTGTTTGGCGCCGAGATAGAGAAAGGGCAGCGGGTCCGGTCCATGGGTCGCCGCAACGAAGGCCGCATCCGTGCCGCCGATCGCGTGCGCCAACGCGGCGGGCGCGGCGAATCCGGCCGCCATCAGGAGCAGTATCAGGCCGGCGATGTGTTGTGATTTCACCATTGCTTCCTTCGTCGCCGATCCCCTCATCATCCGGACCAGCCTGTTTCGCGATCGCTTGCGCAGACGGGCGCGGCTCGCTAAGACCTCGCCCTCCCTCATGGTGGGATAGCTCAGCTGGTTAGAGCGCGGGACTCATAATCCCGAGGTCCCGGGTTCGATTCCCGGTCCCACTACCACGGTTCCATGATCTGGCCCCATGTTTCGCGCCTGTCGCTAGCGCGCCGCGATATACTGATCCCGCAATTCGCGCTTGAGAACCTTGCCGATATGGCTGCGGGGCAGGCTGTCGAGAATCCGGACATCGGATATCCGCTGCGTCTTGCCGAGACGGGCGTTGGCGAACGACCGGATCTCCTCCGCGTCGGCGCTGTGGCCCGGCCGCAGCGCCACGAACGCCGCCGGCGTCTCGCCCCAATCCTCGGACGGCGCGGCGACGACCGCCGCTTCCAGCACCGCCGGGTGTTTCAACAGCGCCTCCTCGAGATCGCTTGGATAGATGTTGAAGCCGCCGGAAATGATCATGTCCTTCTTGCGGTCCATCAGCGTGAGGAACCCATCCGCGTCGAAGCGGCCGATGTCGCCGGTGCGCACAAACACCTTGCCGGAGGGATGCCGCCAGATCGTCTCGGCGGTCTTGCCGGGCTGATTCAGGTATTCGCGCATGATGACAGGCGAGGAGCCGATGATCTCGCCGGGCTCGCCGGGCGGAAGCTCCTCCCCCGCGTCATTGATGACGCGAATGTCGTGCCCGTCCGCAGGGCGCCCGACCGTATGCAGCTTGTCGGGATGCTCGTGCGCGTAGAGCACGCATGACCCGCCGCCCTCGGTCATGCCGTAGAATTCGGTGAGTCCGCCGGGCCAGCGCGTGATCGCATCGCGCTTCAGATCGGCCGCGAACGGGGCGCTGGTGCAGAACTTCATCTGGTAGCTCGACAGGTCGAAGCGGTCGAAATCCGCGACATCGCGCAGGATGCGCTTGTACTGGACGGGAACCAGCATCGCGTGGGTGACGCGGTGCTGCTGCGACAGGTCGAGAAAACGCCGCGCGTCGAATTTTGGCATAAGCACCACCGTGCCGCCGGCCGCAAGCGTCGGCAGGAAGCTCACGAGCGTGGTGTTGGAATAGAGGCCCGTGGAGATCAGCGTCACCGCCTCGACGGGATAGTAGAGATGGCGGATCAGCTGGTTGTAACGCAGCCGGTGGGGATGAACGATGCCCTTGGGCAAGCCGGTGGTGCCGGACGAATAGATGATGTTGAAGGTCTGCTCGGGGTCGATTTCGACCGGTTGCGGCCGCGCGCCGGGGGGCGCGAGCCACGCCTCGAACGCGGTTCCCGCCGGCGACCCGTCAAGCGCCACAAGGGGAGCCGCAACGCCCGCGATCACCGGCCCGAGAAGCTCATGCACCGGCGCGTCGAGGAAGAACCGCTTCGCCCCGGAATCGGCCACCAGCGCCGCCGTGACCTCCGCCGTCGAATTGGGCGCGAGCGGCGCGATCGCGACCCCCGCCCGCAGCCCGCCCATGAAGGTCAGCACATATTCGATGGAAGACGCGGCGCAGATGGCAAGCGAGTCGCCCGACACCACCCCGTCGCGTTGCAGCGCCGCCGCAACGCGATCGATCAGCGCGTCGAACTCGGCATAGGTGAGGCGGCGGTCGTCGAGCACAAGCGCCGTGTGACCCGGCGCGGCGGCCGCGCGCCGTCGGATGAGATCGGGCAGCGTCACGAAGTCAGGGTGCACCGGCTCACGATCTGGTGCTGGGGTCATCGGCATGGGACGGGCCTTATCGGGAGTTGTCGCATCCGCATATCACGACAGCGGTGCAAGACGCAGGATCGAGTCGCGGAAAGCGAGCGCCGCCCGGCGGACGAGGGCCGGATCCGTCGCGGACAGGTCGTCCTGGTCGGTGTGGTGGAAGGGATTTCCTCCGTATGCGCCGAACACACGCGGATAGCCGTGGGCGAGAACCTCGCCGAGCTCGCCCGCCGCGCCGGCCGCCGCCGGATAGGGCTGTTCGAGACCCGGCTGGCCCGCGAACGCAGAGCGGATCACATCAAGCGTATCGGGCGTGCCGACAAGGTAGCGCTGCGCGTCGGCGCTTGGCAGAGGCCGAAGCGTCCAGCCGCCCGCCTCGTGATGCTCGCGGGCGGCGATACCCGCCCCGAGATGCACCCACAGCCGGGTCGCTTCGGGCTTCGGTGCGTGCGTTGCGATGAACGCGAGGCCGCCGGCATTGTCGTATTCGTGGGCGCAGGTGGTCACGAACAACAGATCGTTCCCGGGGAGCGCGCGCGGCGCCCATCTGGCGAGCGCCAGGAGGATCGCAAGCCCTGGTCCCCGCTCGGCGACGGCCCTGACCCAGCCCGTTCGGGGCGTCGAGACCACGAGCACAGGCCCCCGCCCGGTGATCCGCCCGAAGACATTCGCCGAGGCGCGTGACACCACTTCGCCATCGAGCACGAGACGGCCGTTTTCGCCCCGGATCGCCGCGTCGATGAGCGCCGCGCCGGGTTTTGGACCAAGCACCGCAACCGGGGTTCGCGTGTAGGGAGCATCATAGGGCGCATTGAGATAGATGGTCTCGCCGGTCCTTCCGGAGGTGATGATGACAACGCCTGCGGCGCCTCCCCCGATCACGGCGTCGAGCGGACCCTTGATCACCGGGGCGAGCAATCTCGAATGGCGCGCCGGAGGCAGCATGAGTATCGCGATCGCGCCGCCCATCGCGGCGGTGTCCGATGCATCCCGCCACAGCTTCAGGGGCCCCGCGACGCCGCCGGGTCCGGTCGGCGAGACGATCGCCTGGGGTATGACGTCGACCGCTTGTCCGCCCCACTCGACCGCGCAGCGCCGGCTGTCGAATCCCGGGGACGCCACGGCCTGACGCTCGACCGTAAAGCCAGCTTCGGAGAGGCGGGACGCAACGCGCTCCGTGAGCGCGACGTCGCCTGGCGTTCCCGATTGAAGGCGAGACCCCCGGTCGAGAAACAGGAGATCCTCGCGCAGCGCGCCCTCCGAGAACTCAAGCCCGTCGGCGGCCCCGCCTTCGATGGCCGCCCCCTCCGGAGGAGCCATCGTGCATCCTCCCGCCGCCAGGATCGAGGCGATCGCCAGTCCTTCCCGCCGTGTGACGTTCGCCATCGCTCGCCGCCCTATCGATCGCGCAGCCGGCTCGGATCCGGCGCGACGACCGGATAGCCCGCGCGACGCTTCATCAGGTCGACCGAGGCGCGGGTCCTTGTAACCTGGTCGGCCTCAGTCCAATCGGTCGGCGGCGACAGGACCCGGCCGAAGAACGACATCGCGTCGAGGAATCTCGGGGCGATCGACGGTCCGACATGCTCGGCCCCGCGCACCAGCCGGTATTCATGCGCGACACCCGCGTCGAACAGGACGCGGTGCAGGAACTCCGTCCCGTGATGCAGGAAGAACATGTCCTGGTCGCCGGCTTCGAGATAGATTTCGAGCCCGACCAGCCGCTCCGGATTGCGCGACGCGATCGTCGCCGGGTTGTTGTCCGCCCAATAGGCCTTGTCGACCGGCGCCCCGTATTTCTCCTCGAAGATCGCGTCCGACCGCCAGAATCGGTCGCGCAGCTGGATGTCGTCGAAAGCGAGCGCAGGCTCGATCCCCGGCTCCTGCGCGGCGACCGCCTGAAACAGGTCCGGCCGCTTGAACGCGATGCGCAGCGAGCCCATCCCGCCCATCGAGACGCCGGTCACGAACACCCCCTCCCGCCCTTTCGGTACATTGTAGCTCTGCTTCATGTGCGGCAGCAGCGCTTCGATGACGAAGCTTTCCCAACGCTCCGATCCGTCGCGATAGTCCATGTAGAAGGATCGCCCGGCGGACGGCATCACCGACACGGCCGCCGGAATGCGCCCCTGCCGGACAGCCTGTTCCAGCAGTTCGGCCATGCCGGTCATCTGCGCGCTTGAGCCGCCGCCGCCATGGAGCTGGATGAGGAGCGGGTAGGCGTCCGGCCGTTTCGTATCGTAGCCGGGCGGCAGGTAGACCGCCACATCAACAGGCTCGGGCGTGAAGTCCGAAGTGAGCGTGTACCGCCTGATCTCGCCATCAAGCGCAAACGCCGAAAGCGGCGCCGCCAGCACCGCGATGAGAACCAGGAACAGACCACGGACCCAGGCCATCGCCGCCTCCTTCGATCGCCGCCAGCCGATCGTCGCCAACGCCGCTTGCGCGAACTCGCGCGGCGGCGCGTCTTGAAGTGTGCGCGGTCCGATGCCGCGAGGCAAGCGCCCCTCGGGCGCGCAAGCGCGGGTTGTCAGAACACCACCACGCTGCGGATGCTTTCCCCGCGATGCATCAGGTCGAACGCGTCGTTGATCCGTTCGAGCGGCAGCACATGGGTGATCATCGGGTCGATCGCGATCTTGCCCGACATGTACCAGTCGACGATCCTCGGCACATCGGTGCGGCCCTTGGCGCCCCCGAAAGCGGAGCCCTTCCACACCCGTCCGGTGACCAGCTGGAAGGGTCGGGTGGCGATCTCCTTTCCGGCCTCGGCGACCCCGATGATGATGCTTTGACCCCAGCCGCGATGACAGCATTCGAGCGCCTGGCGCATGACGTCGGTGTTGCCGGTGCAGTCGAACGTGTAGTCCGCCCCGCCATTGGTCAGCGCCACGAGGTGCGGGACGAGATCGCCGACGACGGTCTTCGGGTTCACGAAATGCGTCATCCCGAACTTCGCGCCCCATTCCTCACGCGCCGGATTGATGTCGACCCCGACGATCATGTCGGCCCCCGCGAGCCGCAGCCCCTGGATCACATTGAGCCCGATGCCGCCGAGCCCGAACACGACGCAGTTCGCGCCGGGCTCCACCTTCGCGGTTTTCACCACCGCGCCGACCCCGGTCGTCACGCCGCAGCCGATGTAACAGGCCTTGTCAAACGGGGCGTCGGGGCGGATTTTCGCGACCGCGATCTCCGGCAGAACGGTGAAATTCGAGAAAGTGGAGCAGCCCATATAATGGTGCAGCATCGCGCCCTTGTAGGAAAAGCGGCTGGTTCCGTCCGGCATCAGGCCCTTGCCCTGGGTTGCGCGAATCGCCGTGCAAAGATTTGTCTTGCCGGACAGGCAGCTTTTGCACTGTCGGCATTCCGGCGTGTAGAGCGGAATCACATGATCGCCGGGCGACACCGAGTGCACGCCCTGACCCACCTCCAGCACGACCCCGGCCCCCTCATGGCCGAGGATCGAGGGAAAGAGCCCTTCCGAATCGAGCCCGTCGAGCGTGTAGGCGTCGGTATGGCAGACGCCGGTCGCCTTGATCTCGACCAGCACCTCCCCGGCCCGGGGACCTTCAAGATCGACCTCGACGATTTCAAGCGGCTTCTTCGCCTCGAAGGCGACAGCGGCGCGGCTCTTCATCTGGCTTGGCTCCTCTTGGGCCGAGGCCCGGGCTTTCGCGGACCTCGCGATCATCAGCTCAAGTGATGCCGGTCACACGCGACCGGTCAACCGTCCCTTGAAAGTATCGAGAGGGCGAAAGGTCCGTCACGCGACAAAACCGATCGCGACGAGCGCCAGGAGAAAGATCACCAGCGAGGCAATGGCGAAAACCGACAGCGCGAGGGTGCGCCACGCGGCCGAAAGCCAGCCGAGGGTGTAGGCGCCCTTTAGCTGGAAGAACATGTGCGCGGGGGGAATCAACACAAACCACCCGGGCGGATCAAACCGGCCAAGCGGCCCCTCGACCAGTTCGAGAAGCGCGACCGTCAGGAACAGCAGCGACACGAAAGAGAGCGAATACAGGACGAACACACAGTGATCGAAGAGCGTCAGCCCGCGCTTCCAGAAAAACACGAGCCACATGAATGGCAGCGAGATCGGCACCAGCATGAAGGAGAATTTGTAGGCGGCGTTCTGGAGCTTGTAGACGGCGAGCTCGGGGTTTTCGAGCTTCTCCTGGATCTTCTTGTCGAGCGTCTTGTTCCCGGTGTTGATGTCAATTTCGCCCGCCCGCGCGGCTTGCGAAATCAGTTCGTAGATGACCTCACGAGACATCGGGCGGCCGGTGTCGGAGCCCTCCGCCGCAAGCATGTCTCGGACGGCGTCACGCTCAGACCCGATCCCTTCGATCGGGATGGTGGAGGGGCCGGCGTCGTTCACGCCAAGGCGAGGCCCGCCAGTCAGCGAGAACGCAAAATACATCGCAAAAACAATGAACAGGAACAGGGCCAACGGCGAAATATACCTGGTCCGCTTGCCGTGGATGTAGTCGTGCGTGAGCGTTCCCGGCCGAAAGATGAGCTTCGGAAGCGTCCGCCAGGCCCGCGTGTCGAGGTGGGCGACGCCGTGGATGATTTCCTCGACCATGTGGCCGATGGTGCGGTGCACGTGGGCGGGTTGTCCGCAGGTCGAGCAGTAGGCGCCGTCGATCCTCGCGCCGCAATTCAGGCACGCCCGGTGAACCTCGCCGGAATGCGGGTCCCCGCCAGCGCGCCCCTCGATCGCGCCCGCGGCGAGCCCCGCCGTCGCAAGCGCGCCCGCAGCCTCCAGTTCATCGCTCAAGATCCGTCGTCCAGCATCGCGGCGACATGTTCACCGATCGCGAGCGAAGATGTAAGCCCCGGACTCTCGATTCCGAGCAGATGGACGAGGCCGCCGACGCCGTGCGCCGCGGGGCAGGAGATCATGAAGTCCGCCGACGGCTCGCCCTGCGCCGCGAGCTTCGGACGCACGCCGGAATAGTCGGGCGAGAGGTCGCGGTCCCGCACGCCCGGCCAGTATCGCCCGACGGCGTCATAGAACATCGCCGCGCGGTCGGGATCGACCCGATAGTCGAACGGGGGACCCGCGTCGTCGGCCAGCCATTCGGCGTCCGGACCGAGCCGCGTGCGGCCGCCGAGATCGATCGTGAGATGGAGGCCGACGCTCGCTCGCGACTGCATCGGATAGATCAGGCGCGAGAACGGCGCACGCCCCGACGCCACGAAATAGGATCCCTTCGCCCAGTGCATGGCGAGATCCGGATAGCTCGGCCCGCCCTCGATCATCCGCGCGATCGGCAGCGCGTGATGACCGGCTGAATTCACAACGGTGCGCGCCCGGATGGTGGCGGGCGACGCCCCCGCGACCTCGATCTCAAGCCCCGCCCTGGTGACGCGGCCGCCGACAACGGGAGCGCCGAAGACAACGGCCCCGCCGCCGGCCTCGACCTCCCCCTGGAGCGCCAGCATGAAACCGTGGCTGTCGAACAGTCCTGAAACCGGGGAGACGATCGCAAGCCGCGTGTCCGCCGAAAGATTGGGTTCGATGCGGCGGGCGTCGACCCCGTCGACCAGCGATACGTGCTCGACGCCGTTCTCCAGCGCGCGCGCGAAAAGCTGTTCGATCGCGGCGGCTTCCGAGTCATCCATGGCGACGACGAACTTGCCGCACATGCGGGCCTCGATCCCGCGCGCTGCGCAATAGTCATAGAGCGCCCGCCGCCCCTCGACGCACAGCCGCGCCTTGAGGGAGCCCGGCGCGTAGTGAATCCCCGCGTGCACGACCTCGGAGTTGCGCGACGACGTCTCCGACCCGATGAGGCCGGTCGCCTCAAGGACGAGAACCTCCCGTCCGGCGCGGGCGAGCGCGCGGCCGCAGGCGAGGCCGACCGCCCCGGCCCCGATCACCACCGCATCTGCGTCAAAGGTTTCCATCACCCCCGCCTGCGCCAAGCGTCGCCGATGCGCCTGTCTGCACGAATCCCCGTTGAGCGCAGCGTGCCGTTACGTCGCGGCGCAGGCAAGGCGGCCCCCGATCGGTCGGGAAGGCGCGTGCGGACCCCTCGCCCGCGTGGAGACTCAACGGGCTATTCGGCGGCGCGGACGGTCCCGCCCGATCCCGGCGCACCTTTGCGGAACTTGGCCATGAGGGACGCGAGCCGCGCTTCGGCCTTTTCAACCGCCTTCTCCTTGACGTGGCCATAGCCGCGGATCTCGTCCGGGATGCTTGCGATCTCGACGGCGAGTGAGTGGGTATCCGCGTCGAGCCCGGCGATCAGCTCGTCGATGCGCGCAAGATACTCGTCGCGTAGCCGGCGCTCCATCTTGCGCTCCTCGGTCCAGCCGACGATGTCGAACCGCGTGCCGCGCAATCCCTTCAGCCGCTTCAGCAATTTGAAGGCGGGCATCATCCAGCCCCCGAACTGCCGCTTCACGAGTTCACCGCGGTGATTGCGCTTGGAGATCAACGGCGGCGCGAGGAGGAAGGTGAGCTTCGCGCCCTCGCCGAACGCCTCCTTCACGCTCGCCATGTAGGACGGGTCGGAATAAAGCCGCGCGACCTCGTATTCGTCCTTGTACGACATCAGCTTCGACAGATAGGTGGCGACCGCCCGCGCAAGATCGTCGCCGAGGCCGAGCCGCGTTTCCGCTTCGCGCACCTTCGCCACGGCGGTCTCGTAGGTGATCGCATAGGCTGCGTTCTGGTAGGCCGTCAGATGCGCCTTGCGGTGGGCGATCAGCTCATCGAGCGACTTCTTCGGCGCCTCCACCCGTTTCGGATTGAGCGCATCGATCGACTTGGGATCATACGCCGCGAGCCGCCCGAGGTCGAACGCCGCCTGGTTCTCGGCGACCTTCACACCATTGAGCTTCACCGCCCGATAGAGCGCAAGCTCGCTGACCGGCACGAGCCCTCGCTGCCACGCCATGCCCATCATGATCATGTTGGTGTAGATCGCGTCGCCGAAATGTTCCTCGGCCAACGCCTCGGCGTTGATCGCGTTATAGCTCTTCGACCGGACGCGAACGCGCGGCGCCATCAGGTCTCCGTCAAACCGGGCGTTGCGATCGTCGATGAACTCCTTCGTCGGGGTCACGTCCTGGTTTGCGACCACCTCCGTCCGGCTCTTGTCGCACAGCACGAGCGCGTCGCCGGACGCCGCCACCACGAGATCACACGCGATAAGCACGTCGCACGAGGCCGGCGGCGTGCGAGCCGCGCGGATGTCCTCCGGCGCGTCGGCGATCCGCACGTGCGACAGAACCGGCCCGCCCTTCTGCGCGAGCCCGGTCATGTCCAGCGTCTGTGACGCCTTGCCGTCGATGTGGGCCGCCATGGCGAGAATCGCCGCCACCGTCGTGACGCCGGTGCCGCCGACCCCTGTGAACACGATGTTGAGCACATCATCGCGCGGGCGGAGGTCGGGCTTGGGAAGATGCCCCACCTCAAAACCCGGCGCCTTGCGTTCGACGAAGCCGATCCGCTCGCCCCCGGACACCGTGACGAAGGACGGGCAGAAGCCCTCGATGCACGACATGTCGGTGTTGCAGGTGGACTGATTGATCACCCGCTTGCGTCCGAATTCGGTCTCAACCGGCTCGACGGACAGGCAGTTCGATTTCACCGAGCAGTCGCCGCATCCCTCGCAGACCGCCGTGTTGATGAAGGCGCGCCGCGTCGGGGCCTCCATCCTGCCGCGCTTGATCCGGCGGCGCTTCTCGGTCGCGCACACCTGGTCGTAGATCAGGACGGAGGTTCCGGGCGTCTCGCGCAGCATGATCTGCACTTCCTCGAGGCGCTGACGCGGATAGATGCGTGTGCCCTGCGGAAGATCGCTCACGGTGGCGTAGCGCGTTGGATCGTCGGCGACGATCACGACCGTCCTGACGCCTTCGGCCTCCACCTGACGGGCGATCTGCGGCACTGTCTGGCCGCTCTCGACCGACTGGCCGCCCGTCATCGCAACGGCGTCATTGTAGAGGATCTTGTAGGTGGCGTTGACGCCCGCCGAAACCGACGCGCGGATGGCGAGCGAACCGGAATGCGAGTAGGTGCCGTCGCCCAGATTGACGAACACATGCTTTTCGTCCGTGAACGGAGATTGCCCCACCCACGGCACGCCCTCGCCGCCCATCTGCGTGTGCATGTCGGTGCGGCGCTCCGGTGTGAACGTCGCCATGTAGTGGCAGCCGATGCCGGCGAGCGCGCGCGACCCGTCGGGAAGCGTGGTCGAGGTGTTGTGCGGACAGCCCGAGCAGAAATGCGCCTTGCGCGCCGCGGGAGCGTTCATGCCGGCCACGGCGGACGAGGCGCCACGGACCTTCGCGAAATACGCCTCCGCCGCGGCGCGATGGGGCCCCGCCGGAATGCGGTCGAAGATCACTCTTGCGATGTCGGCCGTCGACAGGGACGCGACTTCCGACATCAGCGGACGGCCGCCGGCGTCGCGCTTGCCCTCCACGACGGGCCGCCGCGTATCGGGAAGGTGATACAGCAGCGCCTTGAGCTGAGGCTCCACGACCGGGCGCTTGTGCTCGACGACCAGCACGCGCTCCAGCCCTGAACAGAATTCGGTGATCGCCGTCGGCTCAAGCGGCCAGGTCATCGCGACCTTGAAGATCGTCACACCGAGCGCCGCGGCGCGCTCCTCGTCGAGGCCGATGGCGGCGAGCGCCTCGAAGACGTCGCGCACCGCCTGGCCCGTCGCCACGATTCCGAGCCGGGGAGTTTTCGACGCCAGCATCACCCGATCGAGCCGGTTCGCTCGAACGAAAGCCTGCGCCGCCGGCAGCTTTTGCTCGCGCAGGCGGAGTTCCTTGGCCATGGACGTATCGCCGATCCGGAGCCCGAGCCCGCCGTCCGGAATCCGGAACTCTCGCGGCGTGAGGATGTGGAAGCGATCGAGACTGACATCGACGACCGCGCCTGAATCCATCGTGTCGGCGAGCGCGATCACGCCGGTCCACAGCCCTGAGAAGCGGCTGAGCTCCCAGCCATACTGCCCGTAGTCGAGAACATCCTGAATGGTCGACGGCGAGAGAATGGGCATCTCGGCGTCGATCAGCGCGAATTCAGACTGGGACGGCAGGGTCGACGACTTGCAGTTCGGGTCGTCGCCGACAAAGGCCAGTACACCGCCCCTGGGGTCCACGCCGGCCATGTTGGCGTGCTTGAACACGTCGCCGGTGCGGTCGACGCCCGGCGCCTTGCCGTACCAGATGCCGAAAACGCCGTCGAAACGGGCTTCGGGAAACGCCTGAGCCTGCTGCGATCCCCAGACCGCCGTCGCCGCGAGGTCCTCGTTGATGCCCTCCCAGAACTTCACGTCATGGCTGTCGAGAAAGCCCTGCGCCGCCCTGAGCTGCTGGTCGTACCCGCCAAGCGGCGACCCCCGGTATCCGGAGATGAACCCCGCCGTGTTGAGCCCGAGGCGCCGGTCAAGGCGCTTGCGGTCGAGCGGCAGGCGGACGAGCGCCTGGATGCCGGTCATGAAGGCCCTGCCCTCTTCGAGCCGGTACTTGTCTTCAAGCGTGATGGCGTCGTGATTCAATGCGGCGCACCTGGCACAAAACGAGAAAGACCCAAAAACAGATTATTGCCGAAATTGCGGGAAATTAATTGCCATTCCTTGCGCGCTGTGGCATGGAAGACACAAAATCCAGTCCCAATACGCGTATCAGCGAGACAAATTATGCCTTCTGATCTGGACGCTATCGACATCCGGATTCTCGATCTCATCCAGCACGACGCCGGCTTTTCCGTTGCTGAGATTGCCGACAAGGTCGGCCTTTCGTCCAGCCCCTGTTGGCGACGGATCAAACGGCTGGAGGAACAGGGCGTCATCTTCAAGCGCGTCACCTTGCTCAGCCATGAGAAACTGGGCCTGAATTTCGCGGTCATCGCAAACGTCAAACTCCAGCTTCCGACGCGCGACAATCTGGAACGATTCGAGTCCGCGGTCCGCAAATGGCCGGAAGTCGTCGAGTGCATGACCGTCACCGGCGCGGTCGATTACGTCATGCGCATCGTCACCACCGACATGCACGCCTATGACGACTTCCTGCGCGACAAGCTGCTCGCCCTGGGGCTCGTCTCGGACATCCAGTCGCGGATCATCGTCAACGTGGCCAAGCGCACGACCGCAGCCCCGTTGAGCCTCGTCAGCCCGCACGCGTCGACATCGGAGCGCTGATCAGGCGGTCGTGTCTTTCGGAGTGCTCGACGCAGCCGGGGGCTGGGACCTGGGCTGGAGCCTGCCCTTCACCCGTATCGCCACCTCGCCTTCGACCAGCTTCGCGGCCCAGTCGTCGGCGCGCTTGCGGAACCATTCGCGGCCGGGCGCCTCGATCAGTCGGTAGGTCACCCAGGCGCATGCAACCGAGAGTCCGGCGAAGGCGGCGTAGCCCGCATAGACCTGCCAGCCGGGCTCCAGCAGCAGCACGTGGATTTCGCCCCCGACGAACGGATTCTCGGCGAGGCCTGAGACATCAACGCCGATCCGTGGGCCAACGATCCCGATGATCCGATGGATCGTGCTGCTGAGCGGCTCGTTGATGATGTATATCGAGTAGGACAGCGTCCCCAGCAACAGCATCACCGGTTGTCTCAGCAGGGCCGACACCCAGCCGCGGCCCGCGGCGAACATCAGCACGGTCACCGCAAACAGCGGGATGAACAGGAGCGTCCATTCAACGCTCGGCACGAGCGCGAGCGCGGCGATCACGGCGGCGGTGAGCCCCACTTCCGTCGCGTTCACCCGCAGGTTCGACCACGCCTTGATGCGGTCGCCATAGCGCACATAGAGCCCGTGAATCCCGACCCCGATCAGGAAGCTGAGGAAGCAGCGGAAAATCCCGACATCGCTGAACGATTTCAGGAACGTCCCGGTCGAAATGATCACGAGGAGCGACACGACGGCGATCGCGGCGAAGACGAGCCGCCGGCCATGCCCTGCGAGCAGGGTCACAGCGGCGTACATGATGTAGGCCCACCACTCGACGCTGATGGTCCAGGAGGGCGTATTCCAGACACCATCGGGATGAAAGCCGACCGACTGCATCAACAGCAGCGAATAAAAGAGGCCGTCGAGCTCAAAGGCGCCCTGGAAGGGCTGGGTCTCGGCGCCGACGCCGACAAGGATCAGCGCCGCTTTCAGAAGCTCAAGGCCGACCATCACCGCGAGCATCGCGAAATGCATCGGGTAGACGCGGCCGAACCGCTTGATCAGGAAGGAGACCGATTTGGCCCCGTTCGTCAGCTTCCGCCCATAGGCGTGATGGATGACGAACCCGCTCAGGATGAAGAAATAGTCCACGAGGACGTAAAGGTTCTCATAGAAGCGGTTGTAGAGAACGGCTTCCGTGATCTTGAAGTGGTAGCAGGCGACGCCGAGTGCGCAGATGCCGCGAAGGCTATCCAGTCCGAGAAATCTTTCGTCGGCTTTCACGATGAGGGCGCCTTTTCGACTCCGGAATCTGTACTCGAGAGCCCAGCGCCGGGCCGCACTCCTGCAAAAATCGGCAAGCAATATTCAAGCCATCAGGGGCCGGAGAGGCTCCGCCGACCCTGAAACACACCGCAATCCGCACGACCGTCAATGCGATGACGCAAGCCAGGCGAGATTTCGTCCGTGTGGATCCACCTGCGCGAGAACGCGATCGTCCCCGTCGGGCCAGGTGCGCAGCGTCAGCAGGAACGCGTCGCCGTCGCGTCCCGTCATCGCGGCCGGCTCGAACATCAGACGCGCAAGCTGGCGTTCGGAAGTGGCCCGCGCGCCAGCTTCGTCGAGGGCGGCGGCGATCCGCTCGCGGATCTCTTTCGGCGGATACTGCAGAAAAACCGAATGGTAGACCACGGTGACGCCGCGCTCGAGCCCTTCGCCAAGCCTTGCTTCAAGCCATGCGGCGGCGTCGCCGCGTTCGACCCGCTCCTTTCGCCCGGCCGCAAGCGTCAGCGCGGCGTCCAGCCGCTCAAGGCGCGCGAACTGGTCGGGCCAGACATAGGACGCGAGCCGCAGCCTGTGGTCAGGCTTCACCGGGTCGAGCGGCGCCTGATCGCACCCGCGACGCGACGACACCACGATCGGGCGCCAGGCGGGCGCGTCGCCTTCCATCACGGTCGGGATCACCGGGCCGCGCTCACGCGCGCGCTTCCAGGGCGGATGCGTGTAGGCGAACTGGTCCCAGTGCAGATTGAGCCCCGCGCTCGCGCCAAGCTCTAGCAGGTGAAAGGGTTGCGGGGCGTTCTCGGCGATTTTGAGAAACCCGCATGCGAGCGCGCCCGCGCGCGCGACTTCATTCGTCTGGGGAGGAGACTGGATGAATGCTTCCGCCCAGTCGCGGTTCCGCTCCACCGCCGCCTCGATCAGCTCCCAGAGCGGCGCGACATCAACCTCCCGCCCCGGCGCCGGATAGAGGGCGGCGAGCTCTGGCGCGCGTCCGGAGCGCACCATGGCGTGCACCGCCGCCGCAAACCGCAGGCTGATCGCTCCGGCCGCCGGGGGTCCGTCCCATCCGCGCACCAGCCGGGACACCGGACCATCGCCTTCCAGCGCCACAATCGCCCGGTCCAGCAGAGCGCCCATGAAGGGCGAGCCAAGTTCGCGACACGCCGCAGCCTGTCGCTCGAACGACTGGATCAGCCGATCCATTCGCATCTCCACAAACGGCCGACGCGCAGAGGGTCGTCCCGAACGGCGCCCCGAAAGGCGCCTCGGGGATCGCCCACGCGGGGCGGATCAGGCCCGTTCGACCGCCATCGCGATGCCCTCGCCGCCGCCGATGCACAGCGCCGCCATGCCGCGCTTGGCGCCGCGCTGCTCCATCGCATTGAGGAGAGACACGACCACCCGGGCGCCGGACGCGCCGATCGGATGGCCCATCGCGCAGGCGCCGCCATTGACGTTGACCTTGTCGTGGCCGACGCCGAGCTCCTTCATCGCGATCATCGGCACGACCGCGAAGGCTTCGTTGATTTCCCAGAGGTCGACATCGGCGGCCTGCCAGCCGGCCTTCTCGAGCGCCTTCTTCATCGCCGGCACGGGCGCGGTGGTGAAGTACTCCGGCTCGTGGCTGTGCGACGCCGCCGAGACGATCTTGGCGAGCGGCTTCAGTCCGCGCTTCTTCGCCTCCGATTGCCGCATGAGCACGAGGGCCGCGGCGCCGTCAGAGATCGCGGACGCGTTCGCGGCCGTGACCGTTCCGTCCTTGTTGAAGGCGGGTTTCAGTTCGGGAATTTTCTCCGGCTTGGCGGTGCGGGGCAGCTCATCTGAATCGATGACGACATCGCCCTTGCGCGAACTCACCGTCACCGGCGCGATCTCGCGCTTAAACCGGCCTTCCTTCGTCGCCGCCTGCGCCCGCGAGAGCGTCTCCAGCGCGTAAGCGTCCTGCTGTTCGCGGGTGAACTGGTATTCGCGGGCGATCATGTCGGCGAACTTGCCCATCGCCTCGCCCTTGTAGGCGTCCTCCAGACCGTCGAGCGCCATATGGTCCCGCATGGTCGCGGCACCGTATTTGTGGCCCTTCCGCAGATCGACGAGGTGGGGCGCGTTGGTCATCGACTCCATGCCGCCCGCGACAACAACGCTGGCCTCGCCCGCCAGGATCGCGTTGCGCGCCATGATCGCGGCCTGCATGCCCGAGCCGCACATCTTGTTGACCGTGGTCGCCTGCGCCGATTTCGGCAGTCCCGACTTGATGCCCGCCTGACGCGCCGGGGCCTGGCCCTGACCGGCGGGCAGGCAGTTGCCCATCAGCACAAGTTCCACATCCGCGCCATCGACCTTGGCGTCGGCGACGGCGGCCCTGATCGCCACCGCCCCGAGCTCGTTGGCTGAAAACGTCGAGAGTTCGCCGAGCAGCCCGCCCATGGGCGTGCGCGCCATGCCGACAATGACGACCGGATCGGAAGTGCTCATGCGGGGATCTCCTGATGCTTGAATGACGCGTCGAATGTGGAGGTTTGTTTACATCCAAGCCGCAGGCGCGACCAGCCCCCGTCCGAAGAGGGGGGACAACACCCCCGTCATTCGGGGTGGACGGTCAGCCAACCATCCGGCGGGTCAGCGCTTGCGGCCGGGCTTCATCGCACGGGCGGGGGATGCCGCGGCCGCCTTGGTCGACGCCTTCGCCGACGCTTTGGCGGGCGCTTCAACCTCGAACGTCATCTGCAGATTGACGCGCCAGGAAACGACCTTGCCGTTCGCCACGACGGCGGACATGTTGTTGACGTTCGCCGAACGGACGCCCCGCACGGTATGCGAAAAGCGCTCGACCGCGCCGTTCACGGCGTCCTCGAACGACTTGCTCGACTCGGCGAGGATTTGTTCAGACTTCAGCACCTTGATCACGGCTCGCTCCACTGGCTGAGCCCCGGCGGCAGCGCAGGGGCGGTTTCCGGGATGGCGGGGTCGTCAAACCCCGCCGGCTTTGGTCATTAACCATCCACCGGCAGCGGCCGCGGCGCAAGCCGGCGCACGCGCCGGGCAAGTCCTCCGTATACAGATTGTTCGTATCCGCTCTATTTGCGCCAGTCGAGCAGCGCGCGACGGGGCGCAATCATCCGCCGGACGGCGTTGGCCGCAATGGCGGCGAATCCGCGCCGGGCCAGGACCGCAACAGCGCCTTGAGGTCGGCGTTGTCCCGGTCCGGGAGCGCAAGCTGGATGCGGACCAGCAGGTCGCCCTTGTCCTTCACCCCCTTCCCGCGCAGCCGGAGCACGTCGCCCCTGTTGGAGTTCGACGGCACCGTCAGCATGACGAACCCGCCCGGCGCCCGGACCGGAATCCGCGCTCCGTCCATCGCCTCTTTCAGCGAAATCGAGAGGTCCGACCTTACATCATCGCCTTCGCGACGGAATCCGGGGTCGGGCGTCACTTCGATCTCGACGATGACATTCGTCTTCACGCCCCCAACCATCGGGCCAAGACCCCGCAGGCGGATGCGCGACCCGGTGTCGACGCCGGCGGGAATCTTGAGATCGATCGTCTGATCGGCGAGTTTGACGCGATTGACCGCCCCCAGGACCGCCTCATCGAACGTGACCACGATCCGGTAGCTCGCCGCGCCGTCCTCTTCGGCGGTCCCGGCCGACTGCACCAGGTTGCGATCGTCGCCGCCGGAAGCGCCGCCGCGCTCCAGGAGGCGGTCGAGCGAGCGCAAGAGCTGCTGGAAGCCTTCGTGATCGTCGGCCCCGGTGAACCCGCGCAGATCGATATAGTGCGTGCCGAAGAATTCGGCCGGAACCTCAAGCTCCGACAGCGCATCAATCGCGACCGGAATCAGCACGCCCCTCAGCTGGCCGATCCGGCATTCGCGCTTGACCCATGGACGGGAAAGCGCGTGCGGACTCCAGACCCCGATCACCGCCTTCGCGGACTTCACGGCGGCGTCGATCACATCGGGAAACTCCGCCCCGCCATCGATGCGCTCGACATCGAAGAACGGCCGGAAGCCACGCCGCTCGAGCGCTTCCTTGAGCGGTGACGCCCGCGCGCGCTCATCCCGTGCGTAGGACAGAAACAGGTCGACCATTCAGCCCTCACCCCATTGACGGATCAAGTTCCGGATGCCTCGGCCGCGCTCACCGTTCCGAGAATAAACCCGCCGCCGAGCATGCGCCGGCCATCGGGCGCATCATAGAGCACGCACGCCTGTCCGGGCGCGACGCCCTCTTCCGGCTCATCAAACACGAAGCCCGGTGCTCCCTCGACCATCGCCATCCGTCCGGGCGTGGGCGGACGCGTCGACCGCACGCGCGCAAGCGCGGGCCTGCCTTCCGCGCAGGCGGCGACAAGCGTCCCTTCCGCCAGCCAGTTGTGCTCGCCAAGCGCCAGCGCACGCGTGGCGAGCGCCTCGCGCGGGCCCACGATCACACGACGGTTCTCCGCGTCGAGCTTCACGACAAACAAGGGATCCCCCGTCGCGATCCCGAGCCCGCGACGCTGCCCGATCGTAAACCGGATCACGCCCTCATGTCGCCCGAGAACGCGGCCGTCCAGGTCGACGATGTCGCCGGGCTCCGCCGACCCCGGACGCAGCTTCTCAACGATGTCGGCGTATTTCCCCGCCGGCACGAAACAGATGTCCTGACTGTCGGGTTTGGCGGCGACCTGCAGCCCTGCGGCGGCCGCGACGCGGCGCACGTCATCCTTGCGCATGCCGCCGAGCGGAAAGCGCAGGAAGTCCAGTTGTTCGGGCGTCGTCGCAAACAGGAAATAGCTTTGATCGCGATCCGGATCAGCCGCGCGGACGAGTTGCGGCCCGCCGTCGCCCACAACGCGCCGGATGTAGTGGCCGGTCGCCATGCAGTCGGCGCCGAGATCGCGCGCCATCGCCAGGAGGTCGGTGAACTTGACCGTCTGATTGCAGCGCACGCACGGGATCGGCGTCGCCCCCGCAAGATAGGTGTCGGCGAAGTCGGCCATCACCTGCTCGCGGAACCGGCTCTCATAGTCGAGCACATAGTGGGGAACGCCGAGCGCTTCGGCGACCCGGCGGGCGTCGTGAATGTCCTGACCGGCGCAGCACGCGCCTTTTTTCTGCAACGCCGCGCCGTGATCATAGAGCTGGAGGGTGACGCCGATCGTCTCATAGCCCGCCTGCGCGACGAGCGCCGCGACCACCGAGCTGTCGACCCCGCCCGACATCGCGACGACAACGCGGGTTTCGGACCGCGGCTTGTCGAATCCGAAATCAAGATCGGCCCCGGCAAGATCGATCTCTTTCAGCGCGGCGAAGTCCGGCGCGGCAGGTAGCGCACATGAATCAGCGGAGGCGGCGTCAGGCACGGGGGGAGGCGGCGCACGCCGTCCGCGCGCATCGATCAGTCTGGCCATGTCGTGTCTCCAGCGGGGTCAAGGCCCGCAGCAAACGTTCAGGACGCGCGATATAGTCCGCCGGGGGCCCGCGCGCTAGCGTGTCTTGCCAGCAAGTCCCATCCGCTCGCCGACCGCCTTGTCCACCATCCGCTTCGGCAGCCATTTCAAGAGGAAGCCCATGAACGGTTCAGGCGTCACCGTCACATGCGTTGCGGGATTGGCCGCCGTGAGCTGCCTCAGGATCGCCTCGCCGATCCGTTCCGGCGGCAGACCCTTGCCCGCCGTCTTGCGAAGCTGGTCCCGCATCATCGCGAGCGGTCGCTTGAAGGCGGTGTGGTCATAGGCGGACCAGTCCTCGGCGTCGGACTTGCCCCAGATTTCGGAGGCGACGCTGCCGGGCGCGATCAGCGTGGCGTCTATACCGAAGATCAGCAGCTCCCGGCGCAGGCTTTCGGTGAACCCCTCAAGCCCGAATTTCGTCGTGTGGTACGGCCCCATGAACGGAAACGCCTGCCGCCCGCCGACCGACCCGATATTGACGATCCGCCCCGCGGGCCCCTCGAGCGACGGGTCAGCGCCGAGCAGGGGCGCGAACGCCTGCGTTGCGATGAGCACACCCGTGAGGTTCACCTCCAGTTGCTTGCGGAAGTCCGCGACCGGCAGGTGCAGCAGCGGCCCGCCGACCGCGATGCCGGCATTGTTGACAAGCCCGCCGAGCCGCCGGCCGCCGAGCGCCGCCCTCACCTCCTCGGCGCCGGCGCGAACCCGCTCCTCGTCCGTCACATCGAACAGGACCGGCGTGAACCGGTCGCCGAACTCCTGCTTCAGCTTGTCCGCGTCCGCAGCCTTGCGCACCGACCCGAACACCTGGAACCCGTTCGCGGCGAGCACCTTCACCGCGCCCCATCCGATGCCGCTCGACGCGCCGGTCACCATGGCCGTGCGGTTCGGTGCAATCATCCTCATCTCCATCGGTTGGCGGTGCGCCGGCGAGCGCGGCGGCCGGTTCAACTCATACGTGTGGCTTCATCGTCTGGACGAAATCGACCGCGCGCACCATCCTTCGCGCCATGACAGACGCGCCTGATCACCCCGACCGCACCTTCCAGACCAGCCAGCCGCGCGAGCTGCTCGCCTGCGTCGAATTCGCCGCGATGCAGTCGGCGCGCGTCGAGGAGGACCCTGGCGCGTTCCGCTGGCTCGTGATCGCGATGGTCCTCGCGCTCCAGAACGCCTGCCTGTGCGCGCTCGACTATGACGACGAATACGGAACGAAGGGCATGACGCGCCGCGACGCCCGCGACGTCGCCCGCTGGACCCGCAACGGACGCACCGGACGAAAGCCGCTCGCGCTTCGCGAGCCGCGGATCGTCTCGCCGTTCTCCCTGATCGAGCGGGTGGCGAACCCGGACTTCCTGCGCCCGCCCTTTCAGCTTCCGCTCAACCGAGAGACCGACGAGGCGCTCGACGAGCTGATCGATCTGCGCAACACGTTTCTGCATTTCTCGGAGGACGGCTGGACGATCGACCTTGGTGAGATTCCGCCGATGATCCTCGCGGCGTGCAGGGTGATCCGCCACCTCGCCGTCACCCAGCCGGCCTATCTGCGCAACGCCGAACGCGGTCACTCGGCCCGCGTCGCCGACGCGCTTGATTCGATCGAAACCGCGATGGAGCACTATCTGCCGGGGTGAGAGTCTATTGCGCATTCGTTCTGTTTGCAGGATGCTCCGATCGGAGCGGACACTCAGCGTCAACGGCAACGGTGTCTGATTGGGGGGGCGGCGATGTCGGACCTCGCCCGCGTAAAAGCGGCGATCGTGCGAATTCTCACGGATGGCAACGAACGTCGAAGATATCGTGACCTCTGGAACAGCGCCGCTTTCGAGATCGGGACCGAAATCTCCCCGGAGGCGTTCGAGACCTCAATCGAAACCCTCCGCAGCGCTAAGACCATCCTTCTGACGACCGGGCCGACGACCTGGGTCGTGCTCGCCGGCGCCGCCCAGACTATCGAACCGACTCCGGGAAACCCGCAGCGAGGCGCCAAACTCGAAAAGCACTTGATGCCAAATCTCGACGCCTGGTTGCGGCAGGAGTTCGTGCCGAACCTGCGCGTTGGAGAGCACCATATCGTCCGGGACACATCAGCTGGAGGAGCAGCAGGCGTGTGGACACGACCGGACTTTACAGTCGCATCATCGCGACGGTTCCGATCCACAAATGTGCGCGAGGTCGAGCTATATGGCTTCGAATTGAAGCGCGCCGACAATGGCAGCGTCATTGGCGTTCATGAAGCACTCGCCCACACACGCTATGTCCACTTCGCCTATCTTGTCTGGCACGTCCCTGATCGAAATCTCTCGAAGTCATTTGATCCGATTTTCTCCCAGTGCGCGCGGCACGGGATCGGTTTCATCCACTTCGCGGACCCCAATCGGTTCGAGACTTGGATTACAGAACTTGACCCGCAAAAAGCCTCCCCGGAACCGTTTGCCGTGGACGATTTTATCGCGGACCGTTTCTCCGCCGACGACAACGACAGGATGCGATCCTGGCTGGAGGGGGAATGAGCGGCAAGATCATTTCGATTTGCAATCGCAAGGGCGGCGTCGGAAAGACCACGACCACCATCGCGCTCGCGCAGGCGTTTCAAACCCAAGACGGCTACAAGACCGTGGTCATAGACACCGATCCTCAAGGAACGGCCTCTCATGCCCTGCTCGGAGACGAGCTTTTGTTCTCGAAAGAGATCGAGTCGAAGTTTCTGCACCGAACGCTTGAATCGTCCACCCTCGACAAGAAAAGTCCGGACCTCACTCTCGTTTTGCGTAGGATGGCGCGAGCGCCCTCGGACAGGCCGGATGTCCCACTCTCGATCGTGCCCATTTCACCGGACTTCTGGGAATACGAACGTCGGCTGCGTCGCAAATACGGCCCCATCCGCCTCGGCAACACCAAGCCCGTGCATCGGTTCCGCAAACTCTTGCGACTCCTGCGGGCCGAGTACGATGTTATTCTGATCGACACGCCCCCGGGCATGTTCGAGCTGTTCGAAACGGTCATCCGAAACTCGGACGCGATCATAGTGCCCTGTGTCCCGGATCCGCTTTCGGCTTGGGGAATGCAAGTCTTCAAGGACGCCCTCGACGCGACTCCCATTCGCGAATCCAACTACATCCGCACCCTATGGACCCAGTTCGACCCTGCGTCGAACTGGATGGACAATGTGGACCACCTGCTCGCCAAAAACTTTCCGATCACTCCCTTCGGAATCAAGGACTCGAATACGGTCGGTGAACAGCGGCAGCACGTTGGCATCGGGCAGTATGTTAAAGTGCCGATCGGGATACAGGCGATCGAACCGGTTAGCTGGAATCAGATGTACCCGTCAAGCGTAAAGACAGACATCCTGAAAGTTTGCGAACTCATCAAGGCCGATATCTTCGGAGTCACTCCATGATCGTCGACCTCACTCGCGGCATCACAGCGGCCATGCACATCACCACGCTGAGTGCGACCAACACAGCCAAGATGCGCAAGAAACTGTTCGCAGCGGCGATCGACCCGCTGTTCAAGTCGCTCGGACTCGAAGCAGTTCGCCGCCTGCGAGCGGATGGGCACGGCCTGATGATCGATGAAGTGATTCAGCAGATGACTCTCGCCCAGATGAAAGCCCTGTCAAAGCTTTGGAACCCGAATCGCAAGCTCCCCAAGGAACCGATTCACCGGGAGTTGCAGATGGAGCTTCGGGACCTCGCCGCCAGTCGCCGCGAACCAGCCCCTCCGCCGCCGCCGAAACCGCGTGGATCGTCTCGGAAAGCGAAGCCTGTCGCTGCAAGGTAAGGCTGGAACCAACCGCTATCCCCTCACCTGCCGCGGTTCGTAGATCGCGGTGTGGGCCCCGCTCATCACCGGGCGGTCGCCGACCAGAATGGCGACATCGAGCACCACGATCAGATGCCCCTTGCTCTCGAAATTGCGGGCGACTTCGGCGCGCACATCGAGCGTGTCGCCGTCGACGGCGAGCGCATGCAGGCGGATATCGCTCTCGACATGGATCCACGGCCCCAGCACGACCGCCTCGACGAGGATCTGGTTCGCCCGCCGCAGAAGGTAGGCAGGGTTCGCGATGCGTCCATGGGCGAACAGCGCCGGGTCGTCGCGGATGTCATTGATGTGCTGAAGCCCCAGCGCGGTCGTGTAGGGCTCCGGGCGGAAGCCGAGCCGCTGGCCGACGAGAAGGGAGTCCGGCGACGCTTTCGGCCGCCGCTCGGGAGGGAGGGTCACGCCGCGCCCCGGAATGATGACGGGATCGTCGCCCGCGCCCTGCATCGCTCGGCCGACGCCGCACACCTCGCCGCCGGACGACAGGGTCAGCCGCATCTCGCCGGGCGCTGTCTCGACGGCGTCGAGTACGGCCTCGCGGCCGTCATAGACGGGCTTCAGGAAGCGCGCCTGCATGCGGCCCGATCTCAGCCAGTCCTCGCCCCAGGCCTTCGCCGGTCCATGCGCCATGTAGCCGAACACGTCGACGCCCGGCACGAGCCCGCCCGCAAAGCCGAAGCGGCTCGCGGTGGCGTCGTCATGGATGCGGTTCTCGCTCTCGGTCGCCGTGTTGAACGCGATGATCGATCTCGCCACCGTGGCCATGTCCGCCTCCCCTGTTTCAGTCCGTCCGCTCAGTCCGCGAGCGCAAGATCGAGCTGGCCCGCGCCGCAGGAGCGCAGACACCGATTGTCGAGCCCCGGGATTTTCGGAGCGCTCGGAAACGCCTCTCAGGAGGCCGAACACGTCACCGCCCCCATCGGCCGGGTCGCGGCCAGCAGCCGCGTCCTGAGGTCGGCGGCGGACTCCCCCATGTGGCGCGATTTCAGGAGCGCGAGCGCGCCCGCGGCGATCGACGCCGCCATCGATGTGCCCTGCTCGAAACTGTACTCGCACGCGTCCGCCTGCGCGCCATCCGCGCCGAGACAGCCGCTGGAATACTTCGCGCCGACAATCCCGTCCGGACGGCCGTCGCCGTCGACATCCTCCTTGAGATTCCCGCCGGGCGCGAGCAGGTCCGCACCCCAGTTCGAATAGTCGGGCATCCGTCCCGAGCGGGTGATGGCCGCCACCGAGATCACGCCCTTGCATCCGCCGGGTGAGGCCAGCGACACATCCACCCGCTGGTTGCCGGCCGGAACCACCACCATCGCTCCCCTCTCGGTGACCGCGGTGACGGCCTCCTGAAGGCTCGACGGGCAGGTCTGGAACAGGCTCAGCGGGATGAGGATGATCTCCGCCGGATGGTCGTTGAACCGCTCAACCCCGGACTCGCCCACGAGCGGCAGGAGACCGGCCGCCCACCGGATCGCATCGTTGATGTCGGAGAGACGGCCGCCGCACTTGCCGACGGCGCGCACCGGAACGAATTTCGCGCCGGGGGCCACGCCCGCGATTCCGACGCCGTTGTTGGTGTTTGCGATGATCAGCGATGCGTTGAGCGTGCCATGAAGTGTATCCGCCCCCTGATCGCCCCCGGCAGGTCCGCATCCGTCGCCAGGGTCGGACGGATCGTCGTCCCGCCCGTCGCCGTCATTGGCCATCATCGGGTCGGACACGAAGTCCGCGCCCGGCAGGATGCTCGCCGATCGCATCAGTTCCGCATGACCGAGATAGACGCCCGTATCGATGCTCGCGATCACCACGCCTTCGCCCGTCGCGCCCGTCCTGCGCCGATAGTCGAGAATCCCCGCCCCTCCCCCGTCGGCAGAGCCCAGATACCATTGCTGGGGAAGCAGCGGATCATTCGGCTCGACCCATCCCGGCGCCTCCGCCAGCTCTGCTTCGGGGACGTCCGTCGCGGCGGGGCCGCCGCCATTGTCGACCGCCAGCACCGGCGTCGCAGATCCGCCTCCGAACACGATCCAGGCGCCCGCAGCCCCCGCCGCGGCCACCAACGCGAGCGCTCCCGCTGCGAGGAGCGCGACGCCGCGCTTGCCGCCCGAGCGCGCGCCGGGGCTCCGTCTTGTCCCCGCTCCCGAACCCGCGCCCGACCCTTTCGGGGGACCAAGCGGCGTCAGCGCCGGCAGGCTCGCGAGCTCCGCGCGGGTGTCCGCTGGCAGGTCCGCCGACCGGCCGAGACGCCGCAGGATGTCCATCAGGAACTCGTCGAACACCGGATCGAGGATGGACCCGTTCCACGTCTCGAGATGCGCCGCGTGGATGGCCTCGAACTGGGCCGGCGGCGTCACTCTTTGCAGGCGCGCCGGGAGGAGCTTGTCCTTGCCCATCTCGGCCTCCATCCGCACCCATTCCGATGTGATGCTCTCCTCACACCAGAACGGGATGACGAGTTTCGCCTGGCCCATCTCCCGCATGATCTGCTCGCGATAGCTCTCGCCGGCGTCAAGCCCGTAATCCCACCAGACGCTGACCCCGTGGGTCCGCAGGATCGTCGCGAACCGGGCGATCAGCTTCCGCCGCTCATCCGTGTTGCGATAAGACAGAAAGACGTCAGCCATTGCGACCTCAGAGCCCGGTGACCGGAAGCGGAGCCCGAGAGGCTAGTCGCGCAGCGCCTCGCCCGCAATCGGGAACGCGCGGTCCGCCCGGTTCTCAGCGCGTGCGGCCAAGCTCGCGCAGCACATCATCGGGGCTGCGGCCCAATTCGATCACAACCTGCTCCCATCTCGCAAGCGCGTCCCAGTAATAATCGAAGATGCAGGGGCAGCAGCCCCGCTCGCAGCACTCATAGGGTTCGGGTTTGTTCGGAGGCGGAGGGACGTTCACCGTCATCGCACAGCCCTTCAGACGCGTCTCGTGGATCGGCGATGGACAACACCGTCTACCGCAGGACGTTCAGGAGCGACAATGACCGGAGCGTGTTGAAGATGCTCGCCGACGCCTCATAGGCGAACTGCGCCTGATTGAGCCGCACCGCGACCTCGGCGAGATCGACATTGGTGATGTCGCCAACCGCGGCGTTGAGCGCGTCGAGCTGCTGCTGCTGACGCGCGCCGGCTTCCTCGACGCTCTTGAGCGAGCGTCCGTTCTGGGATTGCGCCAGCACGAAGGTGTTGAACGCGGCCTCGAGCGCCCCGAGCTCCCCGTCGAGGGCCGCGCGCTGGGCGGTTGTGAGCGGGCCGCCGAACGGGCCGTCCGGTCCGGCGTTCGTTTCCGCGAGGCGCTTCAGCGGACCGAGCACGGTGTCGGCGATGTCGCTCGCGAGCGGCCCCGCCGGGACGATGCGGCTTTCCTCGATCCGCACCTGTTGAAGGCCGGGGCTCGGCACCACGGCGTTTGCAAGCGGCGTCGCGATCAGGTCGGCCAGGGTGTCGGTCGCGACCGGCGCCTGGTCGTTCGCGACCCCGCCGAACACGAACCGGCCGTTCAACGTCATGTTGAGCGAGTCCTTGACCACGGCGAACGCCTCCTCGATCGAGGCGGGGACGCCGTCGCCATTCTGCAGTCCGATGTTCTGGAACAGATCCTCCCGCAGTTTGGAGATGGCGCTGGACGCCCGGCTGAGCGCCGCGTCCTGAAGCTCCATCCGCGTGCGGAGTTCTTCCGTCGATTTGATAAACCCCTCGATCCGGCCCGCGACCCGGCCGGCCGAAATGATGGTCTGGGCCTCCCGGCCATAACCTTTCAGGTCGTCCGCCTTGGTCTGCGCTGAACTCTGGCGCGCGGTCTCGACCAGCGTGCGCTGCGCCCGCGCGAGATCGTTCAGCGCGGCCGACGGGATCATGACTGAGGATACGCGGTCCATGGTCTATCGCCTCCTCACACCATTCTCAGCAGAACATCGTAAAGATCTCTTGCGGCCTGAATCAGCCGCGACGAGGCGGCGTAGGCCTGCTGGTAGGTCGTCATCTTGATGAGTTCCTCATCGAGATTGACCCCCTCCTCCGACGTGCGGCGTTCCTTCACCTCGGTCTGGACAGCGAGCGACGCCGTGCGCGCCCGCTCGAGCGATTCCGCCCGGCCTCCGAAATGGCCGGCGATCCGCGCGCCATAGTCGGCGAGCGAGGCCGACTGCGCGGACAGGTCGCCCGCGGCTGCGAACACCCGCGCCTGGCTGCCGGACGCTTCGAGCTTCAGCGCGCCGCGGGAATCCCCGACCGACAGAACGGTCGCGCCGGCGACCACTCCGGCGAGATCCGCCTGGGCGAGACTCAGGCGGCGCGGGTCCTGGATCATATCCGACCGCAGGGCGAGACCGACGCCGCGGGACGATGGAACCGCTTCGCCGAGACCGAACACCTGCGCGAGCGACAGTCCCGTGTCGCCCCGGCGCGCGGTGTCGGAGATAATGTCGATGCGCGCTGCGTTCGCATTCGTTGGCTGCAGGCCCAAGCGGCCGGTCGCATCGAAGGTTGTCTGACCGTAACCGGCGAGCGCGGCGTCGATGTCCGCCCGAAGCGTACTGATCGTGGCGCCTGTCCCGACCGTGAAGTTGATGCGATTGATCACCGCGCCGTCGGCGTTGCGAACGGCGAACGTCACCTGCTCGCCCGGGGTGAACCCGTGCAGGTCGAGGCCGGAGAGACCCGTCGCGTAAACCACCGGAGCGTTGCGCTGGACAAGATCGTTGAGCCCGAAGAAGTGAGAGAAACCCATCCCGGCGCGCCGCGCGGGCGTCGTCGGATCGTCGGTGAGCACCACGCCCGCCCCGGCGCCATTCGCCGTAATCGACAGCCGGCCCGCGGAAAAATCGACCGTCGCATCCGCGCCGAGCGCGGAGCCGAGCGCCGTCTCGAGGTCGCCGACCGAGTTTGCAAACCCCGTCACCGCGCCGACCTCGTCGGTGATTGTCCCGGCGTTGAAGTCGATCCGCAGATTGCGCACGACCGCACCGCTGGAGGTCGTGATCGCGAGATTGGTCGAGCCGCTGAAATTGAGCCGGTCGGTCGCGATCAGACCGGTGTTGCGACCGGTGAGCGATGTCGGGGCCGGAACGGCGGACGCCGCATTGTGGGCCGCGTTGAGTGAATCCGCGACGCCGGCCGCGAACTCACCGAACGACAATTGCAGATCGACGAGATCGCGATCGCGGGCCTTGAGCGCCCCCTGCAGCTCACCCCCGGCAATGTAGCGGTCGAGCGGAACCGGTGTTGTCGACCGCGGCTGGGTCACCTGAACGCTCGGATAGATCTCGCCCGCAGCGCCGGAGCCGAAGCTGAATGACGCCGCATCCTGATCGACCAGCAGCAGGCCGTTGGTGGTTCTCACCTCAACGCCGCCATTCGCGCGGGGCTGGACACGGATGTCGACGATCTCCGCGAGCCGGTCGAGCAGTCGCGCCTGTTCGGTCTGCGCCTCCGACGCGCTCACCCCGGCGACCGTCGCGCGCTGGATCGAGGCGTTCAGCTGCGCGATGCCGGACATGAGCGACCCGGCTTCGGACATCAGCCCGCCGGCGCGGGCATGGGCTTCATCCCGCAGCGCGCTGAACTCGCGGGAGAGCGCATTGATCTGGCTGAGCAGCGAGTCGACGCCGGCGAGCGCTTCGCTGCGTCGCAAGGTCGAGGATGGATCGACCGACAGCGCTCCGAAACTGCGAAACACCGGATCGAGCGCGGCGAACACGGTGTCGGAGCTCGACGGGTCGCCAAGCAGCGCCTGCGCCCGATCGAGAAGGTCGGCCCGCACCCCGACCGATGCGGCGTCCGCGGCGGCGCGCTTCTCGGCCGCGGCGAGAAAGGCGTTGGCGACGCGCGTGATCTCCACGTCGACACCGTGAAGCCCGCCCGCGCTCTTTGACTGGAAGGTGACGTCGAGGCGGGAATAGCCGACCGTATTGAGGTTCGACACGTTCGTGGACGTCGCCTGCAGGGCGCGCTGGTTCGCCGTCAGCGCCGAAAGGCCCACTCCCATGATCGTGTTGATCGACACATCCGCCTCCAATCGATCCGACGCCGGATCGTTCTTGCCGGGCTGACGGCGCGACGCGCGGGAGGTCGGCAGATTCCGCCGACCCGGATCCAGGTCGGCATGATGCTGCACTCAGGGTTTTAGTCTTCTGAATCTATTCGCGAAAATTCGCGTGCGCTTCTGCGCCACCCCAGACCCGGCGCGAACACCTTCAGTCTTGGCGCTGTTAACCATGCAAGCACCAGGCCAGCAAACGGGACTGCGGGTGATCGCCCTATCGCCCGAACGAACGCCCGAACGGACGCCCACGCCGAGAACGGCCAACCCGTCATCGGGCAAGCTTTGCCGGTTGAACCCGGTCAAGCTTGCCGACCGGCAAGGATCAATCGTTTGTCAAACCGCAATATTGCGTTGTTTTTGTTGCTCTTTTTTTCACGCCATGACTGGCCCACGGGTTGCACTCCGATCAACCGGACCCGTCGGGACGCGCCATGGTGCGCGGCTCGACACCCTTCCTCTTGTCGCGCGCCCTGAGAGACCGATGTCGGAGATCGCCCCGCCCCTCGCCCCCAGCCAGCCGCCCGGCGCAGGCCGGTCGACCGCGCCCGCCAATCGTGCGGGCGACAGGGTGGACGTGGCCGGAACGGACTCCCGCGACGACGCATTCGCCGCCGCGCTCAACGAAGTCACCGGCCGCGAGGTGGCTGCGTCGGACGTCGACGCCGCCGCGTTGCGCATCCGCCGCCGGAAACTCATCGCGCTCAAGCAGGATCAAGCCGCGAGTCCGATCACCGCAGCTCCCGGCGGCAAGCGCGAGGCGGCCAAGTCAAACGACGCAGCGACCCCGGGCCCGGTCGCGCCCGGACCACAGACCGTTTCTCCGGCGACCGCCGCTGAGCGCCCGTCTGGCGTCGGAACACCCTCATCCATAGCGCAAGGAACCGCGGCGGCAGGACCAGACCCCTCGGACGCCTCCCCCGCCGCCGCATCCGGCGCGCCGGCGTCGACGACCCCCACGACCAACGCGGCCCCCGCGTCAGCTTCGACCGCACCCCAACCGGCTCCCGGAGTGGACGCCAGCGTCACGGGCGCGGCCGCTCAAGCTGCGGCCGGTCAAGCTGCGCCCGGATCCGACGCCCTCAAGGCCCTGCTTGCATCATCCGGCGCCGCCGGGCCCGCCACCGAAGTCGCCGCAGCGGCCGCTCAGCCGCCCTCGACGCCGACAAACTCCCGCGAGCGCACGAAAGCCGGCGCTCCAGTTACCGATGCAACGGCGAAAACCGCGGGTTCACCGAACGCCCCAGCGACGGCGGGTCCGGCCAAGGCGTCATCATCCGACGCGAAACCCTCGCCCGCATCCGCCTCCACGACGACGTCCCGTTCATCCGCCGCGGGCGGGGACGCACCCCAGGCCGGCGCGGGGACCAACGCCGCCGCATCCACGCCCTCGCCCACGGCGCTTGCGGCGCAAGCGTCGTCGTCCGCCGGACCGCTGACCACGGCGCCCAGCGCCGCACCGGGCGTCGCGCCGCCGCCCTTCACGACCGGAACACCCGCCGGAGCGGCGCAGGTCCCGGCCCCCGGAACCGGCTCAGCGGCCGCAACCCCGCAACATGCGGGCGACGTCGCCTTTCAGGTTCACTCCCGCATCATCGAACGTTTCGATGGACGCGCGCAGCGCTTCGAGGTTCGCCTCGATCCGCCACAGCTTGGGCGGGTGGACGTCCGCATCGAGATCGGCTCAGACCAGCGTGTCAACGCGATCCTCTCCGCCCATGACTCGGCCGCGCTCGCCGACCTCGCCCGCGGCGCGGATGATCTGCGCAACGCCCTGTCCGACGCCGGCATCGATCTCGCCGAGGACGGCCTCGCCTTCGAACTTGCATCCGATCAGCCGGGCGATGACATCAACCGGCGCGCCCGCGAGGACAGTCGCGACGGCGCGTCTGGCGGCCCATGGGTGCGCGTCGCCCGCAGCGGACGGGCGGACGACGCCGAAGCGCCCCTTCCCTCTCTCCCCGATTCTGGCTGGAGCGCTCCCTGGCGCCCTGTCCGTCTCAATCTCATCGCCTAAGGCGGACCCGACATGACAGACCTGATCTCCTTCGTTCCACCGAGCCAGGCAGGGGCCGCGAACTCCGCGGCGACCTCGCGCGCGACGCTGGGACAGAATTTCGACACCTTCCTCGCCCTGCTCACGGCGCAGGTCCAGAACCAGGATCCGTTGTCGCCGCTCGATTCAACCCAGTTCACCGACCAGCTCGTCCAGTTTTCAGGGGTCGAGCAGCAGATCAAATCGAACGAATCCCTCGCCACCCTGATCAACGTGACCCGCTCGAACTCCGGCGCGTCGCTTTCGGGCTATCTAGGCCAGCGCGCCGAAATCGCACGATCCGAAGCCGGATTCTCCGGCGAGCCGATCACCTGGCGCTACACCTTGCCGCGATCGGCCGCGGGCTCGATCGTCACCGTCACCAATCTCGACGGCCGGGTCGTTTATTCAACCGAAGGCGAGACGTCCGCCGGCAGCCATGATTTCACCTGGAACGGGGAAACCCTGAGGGGCGGAACCGCCGATCCCGGGGCCTATGTCATCCGCGTCGTCGCCCAGGACGCGGACGGAACGGCGATCCAGGCGTCGCACGCGCTCATGGCCACCGTCACGGGCGTCGATCTCGGCTTCGACGAACCCGCGCTCACCACCAGCGCGGGCATCTTCACGTTTTCGGACGTCCGCCGTCTCACGCGGCAATGATCCGCGGCTGACAGCGTCGCCGCAACCAGACACGACGCCGGCGCAGAACCGCGCCATGAGGCCGCAACATGCGGCTCCGGCAGACTGACCAGGCGACGCCTGGCGGGCCGGCCCATCTCTTTGCAGTCATCGGCTTTTGTCGCTCCCAAACCGGGAAGCGACGCAGTCTTCAGGTTTGTGCAGGAAAGGCTAAGCGTACAATGAGCATCAATTCGGCCATGCTGGCGGGAGCGTCCGGACTTCGCGCGAACTCCAGCACGCTGGCGGCGATCTCCGACAATATCGCGAACGTCAACACCGTCGGCTACAAACGCCTGCGCAGCGACTTCACGGCGCTCCTCAGCTCCCAGAACCGGCAGACCACGCACTCGGCCGGCGGCGTTCGCGCCTCGCACAGCGCCCGGATGGCCGAACAGGGCGCGCTCCAGGGGTCGAGCCAGGCGACGGACCTTGCGATCTCCGGCGACGGCTTCTTCATCGTGCGGCCGCGCGCCGCCGAAGCCAATTCGCTGGATCCCTACCTCTACACCCGCGCCGGCGCCTTCTCAGCCGACTCCGACGGCTACCTGCGCAATGTCGGCGGCCACTATCTGCAAGGCTGGCAGGTCGACGAGACCGGGGCGGTCAATGTGAACCCGACAGACCTCACCGCGCTTCGGCCGATCCGCGTCTCGGGCATCGCCGGAGGCGCGCAGGCGTCATCCCGCCTCAGCCTTTCGGCCAATCTTGACGCGTCGCAGATCGTGTCCACGAGCGCGGCGACCTACAACGCCGCCACCAACAACATGGCGTCCGGCGCGGTGACCCCGGACTTCCAGACGACGCTGCAGGTCTACGATTCGCAAGGCGGGCTTCACACCCTCAACATGTCCTTCCTCAAGCAGGGCGCGAATTCCTGGTACGCGGAACTTCACCTGCCGAGCGGGGAAGTGGTTCCCGGCGGCGGCCTCGTCGACGGCCAGGTGGCGGCGGGCATCGTCCGGTTCACGCCCTTCGGCCAGATCGACATCGCGAACTCCACCCTGCCCTCGACCTTCACCATCAGCCAGAACGGCGTCGGCGCGGGGCCCCAATGGTCGGCCTCCGAGGGGCTCGCAACCCAGACCGTCACACTCGACATCGGCGGTCCGAATTCGCCGGGCGGCCTCACCCAGTATGAAAGCCCGTCAATCCTCGCCACCTCGCAGGTCGACGGCACGGGGTTCGGCTCTCTCTCGGCGGTCGAGATCGACGACGAGGGTTTCGTCACCGCGATCTTCACCAACGGCCTGTCGCGCCAGATCTACCAGATCCCGATCGCGACCTTCGCGAACGTGAACGGCCTGATCGCCGAGCAGGAAGGCGTCTACCGGCCGGGACCCGGCACCGGCGTTCTCAACATGAAGGGCGCGGGAATCGCCGGCGCCGGCCAGATCCAGCCCCGCGCGCTCGAAAGCTCGACGGTGGACCTCGCCGAGGAATTCTCCTCGCTCATCATCACCCAGCGCGCCTACTCCGCCTCGTCGAAGATCATCACCACCGCCGACGAGATGCTGGAAGAGCTCATTCGACTGAAGCGCTGACGGTCTCTCCTCCGTCGCAGATCACCATCCGCGACGCGCGCCTCGGCCCCGGCGACCAAATGGTCGCCGGGGCTTTTGTTTTTTGGATCAATTTTCAAGCAAACCGTCTTCCCGGCATGAGCCTGACCTTAAACGGCCTGCGCTATGGTCCCCTCCAGACCAGACCCGACAGAGGTACGACCATGCTCAACCAACGCGCCAAGGACGCCGCCGTCGAAGGACCGGACGGACGCGCCCTCACCCTGAACGACCTTCCCCCTCCCGGCGTCCAGCGCTGGGTCACACGCCGCAAGGCCGAAGTCGTCGCCGCCGTGCGCGGCGGACTTCTCACGGTCGACGACGCGCTGCGGCGCTATGAGCTTTCCGTTGAGGAATACGCCGGCTGGGAACGGCTCTATGACCGCTTCGGAGTGAAGGGGCTGCGCGCGACACGGCTTCAGTCCTACCGCTGACGCCGCGCGCCCCGCCGCAACGCATCCGGCGTTAAGAGGTCATTTACAGGCTACTGGGAAATTCCTGCCGAGTTGAAACTCGATAGGCAGGAATTTTCGGGCGCCGATGGCTGAACGATCGGACTTTATCGCCAATCTCGCAAAGTCTGGGCGGATGCGGGTCGCAGGCGCGCTCGCCGTGACCGCGCTTGTCGGCGGCGGCCTTGGCGTGATCATGCTGCAGGGGGATCAGGGCCGCACCGCGCTGCTCTACTCCGGTCTCGATTTGGCCGAGGCGACCGAGATCGCCGGCAAGCTCGACCAGGCCAACATCCGCTACGAGATCCAGGGCGACGGCTCGGCCATATTTGTCGACCGGGGAAGCGTGCTCGATGCGCGCATGATGCTCGCCGAGGAGGGCCTGCCCACACGCGGCGGCGTCGGCTACGAGATTTTCGACAAGTCATCCGCCCTCGGCCAGACGGCGTTCGTCCAGAACATCAACCGCGTTCGGGCGCTGGAGGGCGAGCTCGCCCGCACCGTGTCATCGCTCGACATGGTCCGCGCCGCGCGCGTGCACCTCGTCCTGCCGGAACGCCGGCTGTTCGAGCGCGACAGCCAGAAACCCTCGGCATCCGTGGTCCTGTCCGTGAACGGACAAGGCCTGTCGTCCGGACAGGTGCGCGCCGTCCGCAACCTCGTTGCGGGTGCGGTTCCCGGCATGATGATCGAGCGCATCAGCGTGCTCGACGATCGCGGCCGCCTGCTCGCGGCCGGCGCGGAAAACGAGGACGAGGGGTTCGGCGGGTCGAACGCCGACGAGCGCCGAACCGCTCTTGAGGAACGCTACCGCCAGATGGTCCTGGAGATCGTCGAGAGCGTGACCGGCCCCGGCGCGGCGCGCGTCCAGGTGTCCGCGGACGTCGACTTCAACCGCATCACCCAGAGCGCCGAGACATTCGATCCGGACGGCCGCGTCGTGCGATCGTCTGACACGGTCGAGGATTCGTCCAACGAGACATCGAGCGAGCCCGCGGGCGAAACCACCGTCGCGAACAATGTCCCGGACGGGGAGCCGGCGGCGGCCGATCCGCGCAGCTCAAGCCAGAACACACAGACCCGCACCGAAGAGCGGATCAACTACGAAATTTCCAAGAACACCCGCACCGAAATCGTCGAGGGCGGACGCATCAAGCGCCTCTCCGTCGCGGTCGCGGTCGACGATCAGCGCGTCAACGGAGAGGACGGCGCCGCCACCTTCTCCGCGCGGGCGCCCGAAGAACTGGAGCGCATCACCGCCCTCGTGAAGTCGGCGGTCGGGTTCGATGAGGCCCGCGGCGACACGGTGGAGGTCGTCAATCTGTCGTTCATCCGACCGGACGTGTCGATGGAGGGGGCCGAGGCTCCGGGCGCCTTCGACTTCGACAAGTTCGATATCATCCGCGGCGCCGAAGTCGGCGCGCTTCTGCTCACCGCGCTCGCGCTGATCATCTTTGTCCTGCGGCCGCTGACCAAGGGGCTGATGTCCAAGCCGGAGGATGGCGAGACCGGCGCCGAGGCGCTGGGCGCCGCCTCCCGCAACCTCGTCATCCCGTCCAACGGTGCGCGGCGCGAGGGCGAAGGCTTTGCCGACGCCCCCAACGATGCAGGCGCGGGTCCCGACGGCATCGACGTCGCCCGGATCACGGGACAGGTGCGCGCCTCCTCGATCCGCAAGATCTCGGAGGTCGTGAGCGCCCACCCGGAAGAGTCCATGACCATCATCCGTGAGTGGATGGCCAAGGACGGAGCCGAGAACGCCGCATGAGCGTGTCGTCCGCCCTCGGCCCAGGCGGCGTCCCCGATCCGGAGGCGAGCGCCGAAGCGCGTCGCATGATGGAACTCGTCTCCACGATGAAGGAGATGCACGGGTCGGAGAAGGCCGCGATCCTGCTGCTGGCGCTCGGAGAGGAGTCAAAGGTCGTCTGGGAAAAACTCGACGAGGACGAACTCCGCGAAATCTCTCAGGCAATGTCCAACCTCGGCGTCGTCCGGGCGGAGGTTGTCGAGTTCCTCATCAAGGATTTCGTGTCGCGCTTCTCGGCGACGGGCGCGGTCACCGGAACATATGAACACACCTACCGCCTGCTCGCCCAGTTCCTGCCGAAGGAAAAGGTCGACGGGCTGATGGAGGAAATCCGCGGCCCCGCCGGCCGCACGATGTGGGACAAGCTCGGCAATGTGAACGAGACGGTGCTCGCCAACTATCTGAAGAACGAATACCCGCAGACCGTCGCCGTCATCCTCTCCAAGGTCCGCCCGGAACACGCTTCGCGCGTGCTCCAGGCGCTGCCGGAATCCTTCGCCATCGAGTGCATCCAGCGGATGCTGCGCATGGAGCCGGTCCAGCGCGACATCCTCGACAAGATCGAGGCGACGCTGAAGCAGGAATTCATGACCAACCTCGCGCGTACATCGAAGCGCGACAGCCATGAGCTGATGGCCACCATCTTCAACAATTTCGATCGCCAGACCGAGGGCAAGTTCGTCTCCCTCCTTGAAGAGAAGAACAAGGAATCCGCCGACCGCATCCGCGCCCTGATGTTCGTCTTCGACGACCTTGCGAAACTCGACCCCGCGGCGATCCAGACCCTCCTGCGCAACGTGCCGAAGGAGCGGCTGTCGCTCGCGCTGAAGGGTGCGAACGACGACATGCGCAACCTCTTCATGTCCAACATGTCAGAGCGCGCCGCCAAGATGATGCGCGAGGAGATGGCCGCCATGGGTCCGGTCAAGCTGCGCGACGTGGACGTGGCACAGCAGGAGATGGTGCAGATCACGAAAAACCTCGCCGACAAGGGCGAGATCATGCTGTCCGAGGGCGGCGGCCAGGACGAGTTGATCTACTGACATGAGCAAGCCGCAATCCGCCTCACCCTTCAATTTCGACACGGAATTCTCCGCCACGGGAGACATTCTGTCCGGTCCCGGACAGAATCATTTCTCGCGCGCCGAGGTCGACCGGATGATCGGCGAGGCGATGGCGCGGTCGGCCCTGCAGGCGGGCGAGCGCGGGGCTGCGGCGCTGATCGAGATCGCGGCGAAACTGACCCCGGTCGAGCCCCAGCTCTGCGCCATTTCGGAAGTGCTCCGCCGCGAGGCCGCTGAACTCGCCCTCATCGCCGCGCGCAAGATCGCCGGCGCCGCGCTCGACGCTGGCGGTCAGGCGACCGCCGCCGAGGCGATCGAGGCCGCCATCCGTCTCATCAAGGGCAAGCCGCGTATCATCGTTTCGGTCCGCGCCGAGGATCTGGCCGAGGTCGCAAGCCGCCTCAGCGCGTTTCAGGGCGGCCAGCTCGCAGACCGCATCGACGTTGAGGCGAACCCTGCCGCGAAGCCTGGCGACTGGCGGGTCGAATGGGACAACGGCGCGGCGGAGTTCAGCCGCGACAAGGTCGAGGCCGTCATTCAGGCGGTGCTCGATCGGGCGACGTCCTCGCCGCTCAGCCAGCAGCTCGACATCTTCAAGGCCGCGTAACGGAGCACCAGAATGAGCGACAATGACCTTTCGCTTCCGGAGCTCAGCCCCGCGGGCGAGCCCGGCCGCAGCATGACCACCCGGGACGACGAACCGCGCGACAAGCTCGCCGCCGACCTGAAGCCGGTGTTCGACGTGCCCGTCTCGATTCAGGCGGTGATCGGACGAACCTCGATGCCGGTCGCGCAGCTTCTCCAGCTCGGACCCGGCTCCGTTCTCGAACTCGATCGCCGCGTCGGCGAGGCCATCGACATCTATGTGAATTCGCGGCTCATCGCGCGCGGCGAGGTGGTCGTCGTCGACGACCGGCTGGGCGTCACCATGACCGAAATCCTGAAGTCGGAATCCGGCTCATGACCCGCGCCGCCCGTCCGCACTTTCCCCCGGCCGCCCCGGAGACCCTGTGATGCGACTACTGATCATCGGAAACCTCGCCGGGCAGCTCTCGGCCGCTTCGAAGATCGCCTTCGATCGCGGCGCGCGCGTTGTGCAGTCGCCGAACACGTCAGCGGCGATGGACCTGCTGCGCGGAGGGCGCGGGGCGGACCTCATCATGATCGATGTCGGCGAGGACATCGCCGGCCTGATCGCCGCCATGGACCGCGAACGCATCTGCGCGCCGGTCGTCGCCTGCGGGATCGGTGCAACGCCGGACGCCGCCGCCGCCGCGATCCGTCAGGGTGCGCGCGAATTCATTCCCCTGCCGCCCGATCCTGAACTCATCGCCGCGGTTCTCGCCGCGGTGTCCGACGACGACCGGCCGATGATCATGCGCGACGCGGCGATGATCGCGCTCGGCCGCCTCGCGGACCAGATCGCGCCATCTGAGGCCTCGATCCTGATCACCGGAGAGAGCGGCGTCGGCAAGGAAGTTCTCGCCCGCTATGTCCACCGCAAGTCGAAACGCGCCGAGGCGCCCTTCATCTCTGTCAATTGCGCGGCGATCCCGGAAAACCTGCTCGAGAGCGAGCTGTTCGGCCACGAGCGCGGCGCGTTCACCGGCGCCATCGCCCGGCGCATCGGCAAGTTCGAGGAGGCCGATGGGGGAACGCTCCTGCTCGATGAAATCTCGGAAATGGACATCCGGCTCCAGGCCAAGCTCCTGCGCGCCATTCAGGAGCGCGAGATCGACCGCGTCGGCGGCTCGAAGCCCGTGCGCGTGGACATCCGCCTGATCGCGACCTCCAACCGGAACCTTGAGGCCGCCGTGCGCGACGGCGAGTTTCGGGAGGACCTCTTCTACCGGCTGAACGTGATGACGCTCGCGATTCCGCCGCTGCGGGAGCGTCCGGACGACATCTCCGCGCTCGCCGACCATTTCATCGCCAAGTATTCCGACGCCAACGGCCTCACGCCGCGCCGGCTGTCGCCCGCCGCCCGGGACCGGATCCGTTCGGCGTCCTGGCCGGGCAATGTGCGCGAGCTGGAAAACACCATGCACCGCGCGGTGATCCTCGCGCGCGGCGAGGAAATCTCAGAGCAGGACCTGCGCGCGCCCGACGGCCGCCCCGCCCTCGCCGGCCATGACGCGGCTGCGGAGCGCGCCCTGCTCGCGGCGCGCGGCGCGATCAACGGACTTGCGGGCTTCCGCGTCGGCCAGACGGTCGCCGAGGTCGAGCAGGAACTCATCCTCTCCACCCTCGATCACTGCCTCGGCAACCGCACGCACGCCGCCAACATTCTCGGCATCTCGATCCGGACGCTTCGCAACAAGCTGCGCGCCTACACGGACGCCGGCGTCGAGATCGCCGCTCCCGGGGAAACGCGCGGCGACCTGCGGGCGGCGGGCTAGGTCATGGCGCAGTCCCCTGGCCTCGCACCTTCGATCGGCCCTGGCGGGTTCGACTGGAACGCCATTCCCCGCATGCTGGTGCGCGGCGAGTATGCGCTCGGCGTCGGCGTTCTGGCGCTCGTCATCATGCTCATCGTCCCGATTCCGGCTGTGCTGCTCGATTTCCTGCTCGCGATCTCGATCACGCTGTCGGTCCTCATCCTGATGACCTCGCTGCTGATCAAGAAGCCGCTCGAGTTTTCAGCCTTCCCCGCGGTGCTGCTGATGGCGACGCTCCTGCGCCTCGCGCTCAACATCGCGACGACCCGCCTCATTCTCGCCAATGGTCACGAGGGCGAGCGCGCCGCCGGCGACATCATCGCGACGTTCGGTCACTTCGTGATGCAGGGCAATTTCGTGATCGGCGTCGTCGTGTTCGCCATCCTCGTCATCGTCAACTTCGTCGTCATCACCAAGGGCTCGGGCCGGATCGCGGAAGTCGCCGCCCGCTTCACCCTCGACGCCATGCCCGGCAAGCAGATGGCGATCGACGCCGATCTCTCCGCCGGTCTCATCGACGAGACCGAGGCGCGCGCGCGACGCAAGGAGCTAGAGGGCGAGAGCAATTTCTACGGCGCGATGGACGGTTCGTCGAAATTCGTGCGCGGCGACGCCGTCGCCGGCCTCCTCATCACCTTCATCAACGTCATCGGCGGCATGGTCATCGGCGTCGCGCAGGAGGGGCTGCCCTTCTCCGAGGCGGCGAACGTCTACACTACCCTCACCGTCGGCGACGGGCTCGTGTCGCAGATTCCGGCGCTGATCGTCTCCATCGCCGCCGGCCTGCTGGTCTCGAAGGCGGGCGTCGACGGCGCGGCCGACAAGGCGATCGGCGTGCAGCTCTTCACCAACCCCCGCAGCCTGTCGATGGTCGGCGGCGCGGCGCTGGTCGCCGGCCTCCTCCCCGGCATGCCGATGATCCCCTTCTTCGCCCTCGCCGGCGGCGCCGGCTACTGGGCGTGGCGCGGGTTCAAGCTCCAGCAGGCGAAGGACGACGAGGCCGAGCGCGAGCAAATCCGCAAGGACTTCAAGCCCGCCGCCGGCGAACCGCCGATCAGCGAAAGCCTCGCGGTGGACGAACTGAAGATCGAACTCGGCTTCGGACTTCTGGGCTTCATCAACGAGACGCAGGGCCGCAAGCTGACGGATCAGGTGAAGGCGGTCCGCCGCCAGCTCGCCGCCGAGTTCGGCTTTGTCGCGCCGCAGGTGCGCATCATCGACAATCTCGAACTCCCCTCGGAGGAGTACCGCATCCTCGTCAAGGAGGTTGTCGCCGGTCGCGGCGCGCTCCGCCCGCAGCTCCACCTCGCCATGGACGCCACCGGTCGCGCCCCGCCGCTCTCCGGCGAACGAGTGTCGGAGCCGGTCTTCGGCCTGCCAGCGGTCTGGATCGACGACGCGTTGAAGGAGGAGGCAGCGGTGTCAGGCTACACCCTCGTCGATGCGGCGACGGTGCTCACCACCCACTTCACCGAAATCGTCAAGGAGAACATGGCGGAGCTGCTCAGCTACGCCTCGGTGAAGGGACTCGTCGACGAACTTCCCAAGCCGCAGCGCGCCCTCGTGGACGACATCACGCCCGGCCACATCACCGTCTCCGGCATTCAGCGCGTGCTGCAGAACCTGTTGCGCGAGCGGGTCTCGGTCCGCGACTTCTCGACCATCCTCGAGGCCGTGGCGGAGGCCTCGTCCTCCTCCACCGACCTGCTCGCCGTCACCGAATACGTGCGCGCCCGTCTCGCCCGCCAGCTCTGCAACGCCAATGTCGACGGATCGGGCGCCCTTCCCGTCGTCGCGCTCTCTCCCGAGTGGGAGGAAACCTTCGCGGAGGCCCTCATCGGCTCGGGCGCGGACCGCCAGCTCGCGCTCGAACCTTCAAGGCTGCACGCCTTCGTCGCGGATCTTCGCTCGGCGTTCGAACAGGCGGCCCAGCGCGGCGACGCCCCCGTGCTGCTCACGTCCGCGACCGTCCGGCCCTACGTCCGCACGCTGGTCGAGCGCTTCCGTCCGCAGACCACCGTCATGTCGCAGAACGAAATCCATCCGCGGGCGCGCCTGCGCTCGGCGGGAACTGTCTGAAGCCGAGAGAGGATCATTGAAATGACCCCGCGAAGGGAGACCACACCATGAAGATGAAGCTCTTCTCCGCAAGCAGCCTCGATGCGGCGCTCGCGCAGATGAAGGCCGAGCTCGGCCCCGACGCCGTCGTCCTCTCGACGCATGAAGAGAACGGCGTGTTCGAGGTCCGCGCGGCGGTCGAGCGCACCGGCCCCCGGCCTGTGAAGCTCGCCTCATCCGCTTCGCCCCACCCCGCGTCCCGTTCGGACCCATCCAACCCGGCCGCCCCTCCCGGCGGCCCCCAACTCCGCGGCCAGCGCAAGCAGGCGCCGGACGAGGGATCGCGGGCGCTCCTTCACACCCAATCCCGCGACCGCATCGGCGAGATCCTGAAATGGGGCGGCGCACCCGACCCGTTCGCGGACCTCCTGTCGGAGGGCGGCGCGAGGCTCGCGGGCGGACAGGAGCCGGTCGCCGTCCTCACCGCCGGGCTTGAGGGGCTCGCCTCCTTTGCGCCGATCCAGCCGCGACCAGCGCGCTCCCTCATGCTGATCGGCGCGCCGGGAGCCGGACGTTCGACCGCCGCCGCCAAGCTCGCGCTGCGCCTGTCCGATCTCGACGCTCCGCTCGAACCCGTCGCCGCGGACTTCGACGCATCGGGCGGGGCCGCCAGGCTGGCGGCGCTCGTGCGCAAGCCGACCATCCTCGCGACTTTCACGCCAGAAGCCCTGGTCCGCCTCCTCGATGATCGCTCATCGCAGGCGCGCCGCTATGTGATCGACGCTCCCGCCGTCAACCCGCAGGATGAGCAGGACATGGCGAGACTTCTCACTCTGATCGAGCGCCTCGACGTCGAGCCCGTTCTCGTCATCTCCGCTGAAGGACACCCAATGGACCTTGAAGACACGGCCCGCGCCTTCGCGAGAATCGGCGCGCGCCGCGCCATCATCACCAAGCTCGATGTGGTGAAGCGTCGCGCAGGTGTAATTTCTGCAATTTCTTCCGCCCGGTTAAGCATCGCTCAACTTGGATTGACGATGAGTGTAGGCGGAGGACTGGTTCCGGCGACCGCTTCGCGAATCGCGAAGCTGTTGTTGGACCCCGCCCCGGAAGCTGAACTGCTCAGAGGAGCCGCGTGATGAACTTCGCATTGCGCAAGCCAGAAACCCGGACCGCGCGGCCTCGCATCGAGCCCGCGTCGGTGATCGCCATCGCCTCCGGAAAGGGCGGCGTCGGCAAGACATGGCTGTCGACGACCCTCGCCGCCACCTTCGCAAAAATGGGAAAGCGCACATTGCTGGTCGACGGAGACCTTGGTCTCGCCAATGTCGACGTCCAGCTCGGGGTCGCTCCCGAAACCGATCTTGCCGCGGTGATCGCGGGATGGGTTGAACTCGAGGACGCCGTCACCCCGATCATGGGCGGCTCCGCCGCGCCTGGCGGCTTCGACGTGCTGCCCGGGCGATCCGGTTCCGGAGCGCTCGCCGGCCTTCCCGCCGAGGAAGCCTCGCGCCTCGCCGCGAGCCTCACCCCGCTCGCGCTGCAATACGACATCGTGCTCGTCGATCTCGGGGCCGGCATCGAGGAAAACGTCATGCGGCTCGCCCGGGCGTGCGACCGCTGCGTCATCGTCGCGAATGACGAGCCCACCTCGATGACGGACGCCTACGCCTTCATCAAGGTGCTGCGCGGCTACGCACCGAGCGTGCAGCCCTGGATCGCGATCAACATCGCCGACACCCGGGTCGCCGGCCGCCGCACCTATGAGGCGCTCGCGCGGGCGAGCCAAACCTTCCTTGGCTTCCGGCCGCCGCTCGCCGGGATCATCCTTCGCGATCTCAAGGTGCGCGAGGCGATCCGTCAGCAGAAGACGATCGTGCAGATCGATCCGAACGCCCAGGCGGCGCTCGACGCGGCCCAGATCGCCGAGGCGTTGCTGCGCGGCGGCGCGGAGGGTGTCTCGGTCGCGGCCAACTAGGCTCCGGACTCATAACCAGTAGCTGACGATTGCGGCGAGGCACAAGGCCGCAAGGGAGACGTCCGCCCGCCTATCGTATCGGGCGCCGATGCGTCGAAAGTTCTTGAGCCGGCCGAACATTCGCTCGAAGGCGTATCGGTCCCGATAGCGGGCTGGAGAGAATCCAGGTTTGTCGCGGCGGTTTGATTTGGGTGGGATGTTCGGCGCGGCGCCGGCTGCTTCGATCTGTGGTCTGACCTTGTTGCTGTCCTAGCCCTTGTCACCCTGCACGACACTCACACGCGCGGGCAGCGACCGAAGAAGCGGCTCAGCCGCCACGCAATCGGGTACGTGTCCGCCTGTCAGGACGAAGCGGATCGGGTAGCAGAGGCTTCAAGCGCCCAAACTGGTCCTTACTGAGCCAGAACAGGTGATCGGACATATCAAGCTCCCTTCAGGAGCCATGAATCACCGTTTGAGGTGCTGCCAAAGGACTGAGATTGGCCCTTTGTTGACATATTGGCTTATAGCAAACTGTGTATGGATTTTGCGGGAGGACCGAATGCAGGACAACACGACATTCCGCGACTTGGGCATTCCATTTTCTCTATTTGATGCACCCGTAAGACTGGCCTCTTCCTATACAGGCAAAGAGCGTTGCGATTTATGCGAGAAGCAAGATGCACATTCATTCCGGCTGGGCATTGGGGATGACATAATTGCGCCCTGCGTTGCGTGCGGCGAACCTGTGGCGTTCGATGCCGACGAGCCAAGGCCTTCGCACTGCTCATCTTGCGACACGGAAGCGTCATTTCCCGTCAGCAAGTCCGGCGACATAAACGTTTGTTACGAGTGCCTGCGCGAGGGACGGGCTGCCTTCACACAAGACACGGAATTTGGAATGGTGCGTTACGAGGATGCAGTTCGGGGACTCACCCACGGTGTTCCTGGACTCAGCGTCTCTGGCTATGAAACTATTCTAAACGAGGACGGCTGGAGGCAGGTCAACGTGCCCAGCAACATCCTTCTGGAGCTCGTGCGAACGCCAAGTTTCGTTACTTGGCAGGGCGAGCGATGGCTTTTTTGCTGCAATGACCTTATGACCTATGTCGGCGAATGGCAGCAGGCTGACTTTTCGCGGCAAGCAAAAGATGGCGATGGCCAAGCGCTGTTTGCCCAACTTTGTTCGGGCGAAGGTTGGACAGACTGGAGTTGGGATTCGCTGAGGACGGACTTCCCGGGCGTAATTTATGCTTTTCGCTGCAGAACCTGCGAAACGCATAGAGTGTATTGGGACTGTGACTGACCGCATCCGGCGATTTTTCGCCATTCGCTCGGTGCATAGATAGGCAAAGTTTATGGGTCGCGGCTCACTAGGTCGCGGCGCAGGTCATCCGGGCGGGTCGGGTTGCCACAGCTCGATCGGATTGCCTTCCGGGTCATGAATCCGGGCGAACCGGCCAACGCCCGGCATGTCCCAGGCGGGGTTCGTCGTCACCTCGATTCCGGCCTCCCGCAGGCTGGCGCACAGGCCGTCGAGATCATCGACCCGCAGGTTCAGCATCCACTGGCGATCAGCGGCGAAATAGTCCGAGTTCGCCGCGAAGGGCGAAAACACGCACGGGCCGGCTTGCGTGTTCCATAAGCCGTAGGGCGCCGAGCCCACGCCGAGATGCCGCGCATACCAGGCGCGCAGCTCCTCAGGGTCTTTTGAACGAAAGAAAAATCCGCCGATCCCGGTCACGGCCATGGCTGACGCCCCCTTGCCTGAGGGCAGTCAGACTACGCCGCTCACGTTCGGGACGCTAGCCGCCGCGGGCGCTGCGGATCACCGCCGCCTCGTCGAGCAGCGCCTGATCGCGTTTCGCGCGCGCCTTCGTCGCTTCGGCGTCAAGGCGACGGATCAGCTCCTCGAACCGGGACTGCTCCTGGAACGCCGCTGACAGCTTCCCTCGCACGTCCGCCAGGGCCGCGTCGGCCTGCTCGATCTCGCGCGCGAGCCGCCTCGCCTCCAGCCTCAGGCGCGTGCGAAAGGCCGACACCGCCGACACAAGATCGAGATCGCCGGCCGTGGCTTGCAACTCATGCGATCCCCGCTCGGCGGCGGCCGCCGCCCGCGCCGCAAGCGCGTCGCGTCGCGACTGCAAGAGCGCCGCCTCCCGTCCGAGATCGTCGGCGCGCGATTCGGCGATCTTCAGCAGCGTCTGGAGCGTCGAGGACGACTTCATTCAGAACTCCTCAGGTCCGCGCCATGGCGGTCGCCGCCTGATCCCTGCCGATCACCTCGGCGAGCGCGCGGGCCGCCCCGTCGACATCGCTCGCCTCGTCGACCTCCTGCGCCAGCACCGCCTCGATCGCGGGCCACAACCGCACCGCGCGGTCGACGTCCGGGTCCGACCCCGCCGCATAGGCTCCGATCCGCACGAGTTCCGCCATGTCGGCGTAGAGCGCGATCAGCCGCCGGGCCTCCGCCACCAGCCTGCGCTCACCCTCTGTCTGCAGACTGTTCGACAGGCGCGACAGGGACCGTGACACATCGATCGCTGGATAGCGGCCCCGCTCGGCGATCTCGCGGGACAACGACACATGCCCGTCCAGAATCCCGCGAACCGCGTCGGCGACCGGTTCGTTGAGGTCGTCGCCCTCCACCAGCACGGTGAACATGCCGGTGATGCAGCCGCCCCGCCCCCCCGCCTCCTCCGACAGTCCCGGCCCCGCGCGTTCCAGAAGCTTCGGCAGTTCGGCGAACACGGAGGGCGTGTAGCCGCGCGTCGTCGGCGGCTCCCCCGCCGCGAGCCCGATCTCGCGCTGCGCCATGGCGAAGCGGGTCACGCTGTCGATGAAGCACAGCACCCGAAGCCCCTCGTCCCGGAAATGCTCCGCCACCGCGAGCGTGAGCCAGGCCGCGCGGCGGCGGCGCGGCGCGGGTTCGTCCGAGGTCGAGGTGACGATCACCGCGCGGGCGAGACCTTCCGGGCCCAGAACATCCTCGACGAACTCCCGCACCTCGCGGCCACGTTCGCCGATGAGCCCGATCACCACCACGTCGGCTTCCGCCCGGCGGGTCAGCATCGACATCAGCGTCGACTTGCCGACGCCGGAGCCGGCGAAGACCCCGAGCCGCTGCCCGAATGCGCATGGCGTGAACAGATCGAGCGCCCGCACACCGAGCGTTGCGCGCTCCGACACCCTGCCGCGGGACCGCGCCTGCGGCGGCGACGCCCGCACCGGACGCGCGAGGCCGCCCTGCGCCAGAGCGCCCTTGCCGTCGACCGGCGCGCCAAATGCGTCGAGCACTCTGCCGAGCCACGCCCCGCACGGCCGAACCGTGTCGGCGTCGCTCTCGAACAGCACGGCCGCGCCGGGCCTCACGCCGTCGATCGGATCGCTTGCGAGCAGGATCGCGCGCTCGCCCTCAAAGCCCACGATCTCGCCGCGCGGTCCGTCCAATCCCCCAAAACGCACCCCCGCGCCGAGCCGCAGCGAGTCGCCGGGGCCCGCCGCGCCGATCCGCAGTCCTTCCACGGAAACAACCCGCCCTTCGCGCAGGATCGAGTCGATACGCTTCACCTCGCGGATGGCGTCGCTCAACATGGACTGAAACTCCATTTCAACCCGCCAGATCGCGGGGAGAGCCCCCTCGCCTGTCCACCCGTCGCGCCACCTGTCGCGACCGTGCTCCGGCGCGAACCCCGGAAGGGCGCTACAAATATTTTTTGACCCCCGACTCGTTAATGCTTGGCGAAGCTTCCAAATCGATTCAAACAAATGCCGGGGATGGCTCCCGGGAGAATCGGTTTATGAAGATGATTCAATCTTCCGGCGCCATTATCCACTTTGCGTTAACCTTTCTGGCTTGAAGTTGTACAGGGCCGTTAACTGTACGCGGCAAGACTGATTCCGGAGGATCCCATGCGCATCCTGCTCATCGAGGACGACGAACCTGTCGCGCGCAGCATCGAGTTGATGCTCAAGACAGCGGGCTTCAATGTGTACCGCACCCACGAAGGCGAGGAGGGCGTCGATCTCGGAAAGGTCTTCGAGTACGACCTGATCATTCTTGATCTCGGCCTTCCCGACATGTCCGGCTACGACGTGCTGAAACAGCTGCGCGTCAACCGGGTGAACACGCCGGTGATGATTCTCTCCGGAAATCCGGACATCGAATCCAAGGTCAAGGCCCTCGGCGTCGGCGCCGACGACTACCTGACCAAGCCGTTCAACAAGGACGAATTGATCGCGCGAATCACCGCGATCGTGCGTCGTTCCAAGGGGTTTGCGGAAAACGTGATCCGCACCGGCGACATCGTGGTCAATCTCGACGCCAAGACCGTCGAGGTGAAGAACGGCCGCGTTCACCTCACCGGCAAGGAATACCAGATGTTCGAGCTGCTCTCCCTCCGCAAGGGGACGACGCTCACCAAGGAAATGTTCCTCAACCATCTCTATGGCGGGATGGACGAGCCGGAACTCAAGATCATCGACGTGTTCATCTGCAAGCTGCGCAAGAAGCTCGCGCAGGCGACCGGCGGCGACCACTTCATCGAAACTGTGTGGGGCCGGGGCTATGTGCTGCGCGATCCCGATCCCCGCCAGACGCTGAAATCGCCCGAGAAGGAAGCCGCCAGGGCCGCCTGATCACTTTCGCCGGGAGGCGTCCTTCTCCCGGCGTTCGATCTCTTTCATCAGCAGGCGGACGTTCGCCGTGTTCGACTTGTAGAAGAAGTCGAACACGTCGCCGATGACCGGGATGGCGCCGCCCGCCAGATCGAGCCCCAGATTGAACAGCATCCGCGCCTGAACGCCGCGGCCGACGCCAAGGCGCCGGGCACGCAAGATGAGATAGAGCCCAAGCGCAGCAGTCGCGACGTCTCCCACCACGGGGGCGAGCCCGACAATCCCATCCAGCCCGAACCTAACCCCGAGCACGCGGAACTGGCTGTCCAGCCGTTTCTCGAGGCGTTTCAGGGCCTCAAGCTCGGCCTTCAACTCCGACGACAGCGACGCGCCAACCACGGCCCCGGCGCGCGCAACCTCGCCGCCGGCGGCCGCGACCTCCGCGCGACGTCGTTCGGTGCGCGCCGGATCCCGCCGCATCTTCGCCGTCCTCTCACATCATCAGACGGCGGACATCGCCACGCCTCTGATTAGCGCTTCTTGGCATAGGCGCTTGATTGAGCCTTCACGATCCGGATGAGATCCCCCATCGCGACATCGACATCAACCAGATGAAGCCCCCAGTTGAGGTCCGGGCCGGTTGCACGCTGAACCTCTCCGCGCACCTCGTCGGTACGCGGATCGGATGGGTCCGCATTCACATGCATCGCCAGCCAGGTGAACTCGCCCTGCGACTCGCAGGAGGTGGAGACGAGCCCGGGGACCTTGACGAACGGTGTGGCGATCGGCTTCGGCGGGTTGGTCCAGGGCGGCGTCTCGCCTCCTGACCCGTTCAGGAAACCCTGCGTCAGGAAATAGGCGTCGGAGACGGTCTTCGAGCCGCCTGCAAGATCAGCCGGGTTGGTGCACACGGCCCTGAGCCCTTCGCGGGAGCGTCCGAAGCGGGAGGTCTCCGGCGGCGGCGCGCCGGCCCGGAAGGTCGCATAGGAGATCGCGCACCCGATCTGAGAAGGGCTGCGGCAAAGCGGGATCGATTTGAACGTGCCGCCGACATCCGCCCCCTCAGGCGCCATCAGGGCGGACCCGAGGATCATCGCCGACACCAGCTGCTTCTGGGCGGGTTTGCCGTCGATCTCGGCCGCGATCAGCCGCGCGAGCACGCCGGCCCCCTGGCTGTGGCCGATCAGCACCACGCCGCGGCCCTTGTTCTCGTTCGCCATGTACCAGGTCCAGGCGTCAAGCACGTCCTGATAGCCGCCGATATTGGCCGGCGGCCGCTCGCCCTGCGGGGCCGGGCCGCCGCTCGCGGCGCGAAGCGCGGTCAGCGTGAACTGACGGTAGAGCGGCGCGAAGGTGCGGCACACCGATCCGAAGCGCGCGAACTGAAGCCGCACATCATCGAACTCCATGGCGTCCGGCTCCCAGTCGCTCAGATATCCCGGATCAAGCGACACGGTGGGGTAGACGAAAAAGCAGTCGATCTTCGGGTTTCGCGCCGGTTTGAACCGCTCCGTGCGCAAGGACCCGTTCGCCTTCACGATGGTGGCGTCGAGGTTGACCTTGCATTTGTCGTCAGCGAGGCCGGGCCGGCACAGCCAGAGCGCGTCGTTGGAATAATCCGCCCGCGCGACCAGCGGGTCCGGCGCCTGGGCGTTCGCGGCCCCTCCCGCGGCGACCCATGCGCCAAGGCCAAGCAAAGCCGCGGCGCCGATCGCCCTCAAACTCCGCATCCGATGTCCTCCCGGTTTATGTCATTGCCTCGCAAACTACCGGTCGACGAGGCGACTGAGCAAGGGCGGAGAAAGCTCTGGCGTCGCCTGACGGGAAACCCTCCAAACACTGGTTCGATCACCCTCTGCAGCAAGAGACGAGATGTTCGATTTGGCGGCGGCGCGAATCTGGAACACTTTTGTGACCGTCCAACTGCGCCGCGCTCTGCTCGGGTCGTGCAGCCTGGCCCGCAAGCACCGAACGATCCTGCATCCCCTATCCGAACAGAAGAAGCCGCGTGACCCGACCCAACCTCACTGTCCTGCTTCCGTTCGGCGCGCTGTCGTTCCTGGCTGTGGTGATCGGCATATGGCTGGGGATCAGTCTCCTCGCGGCGCGCGTCAGGGCGGCGGCCTGACGCGTTTCGGCCGAACTCTCGCGCATCCCGCTAATCCACCTTCACCGATCCGCATTTTGCGGCCGCATTCACAGGATTGCACCGGGCGGTCGCGCCGTCCGGCAGGGTCGCGGCATAGCCCGTCCCGAATTCCGGGTTCGGCGTCTGATAGTCGGTCGACACCCATTGCGCGCCGGACGCGAGCGCGGCGTCGAGGCGGGTGCGGTCGTTGGTGCGCGCTTCGGTCGTGTTGGCGTCGGCGCGCGTGCGCACGAGGAAGCCCTGCGCCACCCGTTCCCGGATCAGCTCCCCCTCGCCGAACGCGTCGTTCATCGTGAAATAGGCGGCCTCGGGCGCATCCGGACGCGTGTTCGGGAAGGCGAGCCGGCCGGTGAGATTGGGGCGCCCCTCAATGTACAGGTCCGTCGTCTCCACTCCGTTGTCGATCGCGAACAGGATCCGCCCGCGCGCCTTGCCGAGCGTCGGCCAGTTTCCGGCCAGCACCGCCTCGCGCAAGGTTGGGAAATCCCCGCGCACCTCATCCGGCGTGATGATCTTCTCGCGCGGCACGACGGAGAGGATTTCCGCGTCCATCATGTCGAACGCCGCCTTGTCCCAGGCCAGCACCTCGGTCGCCCCCTCCCAGGAGACGCCGCTCGACTTCGTGTTCAGCATGATCAGGATCGGCGCATGGTCCGGGTGGGCATCGGACCACGCCACCACATCCGACATGCATTTGGCGAGCGTGTAGCAATGGGACCAGTAATCAATGTCCGGCGTGTGGAACACCTTGATCCCGGGCGCCGCCAGCGCCTCTGCGTCGAAGGGCGGCGGCGTCGCGCCGGAAGCGGCCATCATCCTCACCGCCAGCGGGTTCGAGAACCGGCCGCCGACCGGATCGTAATAAGGGTCGAGTTCGAGCTTGCGCGCGCCCTTATCGAACTGCACCGCCAGCACCGGATGCTCGTAATCCAGCCCCACCGCCGCATTGGCGTTGCGCTTGGCGATCTCCGACATCACGGCTTCGGGGATCGCCTGCTTGAAGGAATTGTGGGTCCCGATCGACTGGGTCTCGTTCAACCGCACATTGGCGTCGATCCATGCGCGGCCGCACCCCGCCAGCGCCGTCTCCGCGGCTTCCGCCGACAGCGCCGCGAGGTCGCACGCAGGAGCCGCGACCGTCTCGCCGCCGCCCCCGGCTGGCGAGCACCCCCACACCGCCGCAGCCGCCAGCACCGCAACGCTCGTCATCACCGTCTTCATCGCCCTCGCCCCTTTCGTCTGTCCGGGTCCGGCGCCGGGCGTCACGCCTCGACATCACGCCGTCCCTGCAGGCCGACCCTAGCCGCGAAGTCGGTCAGTTGCATGACAGCGGCGATCTTCGCTCGCCTCTCGCACGCTCACACCCGTTCGAGCGCCAACGCGAGCCCCTGCCCGACGCCGATGCAGAGTGTGCAGAGCGCGCGTCTGGCGCCCACCTTCTCCATCTGATGCACCGCCGTCAGCACCAGCCGCGCGCCCGATGCGCCGAGCGGATGACCGAGCGCGATGGCGCCGCCATTCGGGTTCACGTGGTCTGCGTCGTCCGGCAGTCCAAGCCCGCGCAGGACCGCGAGCGACTGGCTCGCAAACGCCTCGTTGAGTTCGATCACGTCAAAGTCCGCGACCCGCAGTCCGAGCCGCGCCGTTAGCTTCTCCACCGCCGGGATCGGGCCGATTCCCATCACCCGCGGCGCGACGCCCGCCGACGCCATGCCGAGCACGCGGGCGCGCGGGGTCAGCCCGTGCCTGCGCGCGGCCGCTTCGCTCGCCACGAACATCGCCGCCGCCCCGTCATTGACGCCCGAGGCGTTGCCCGCCGTCACCGTGCCGGGGGACCTGAACGGCGTACCGAGCTTTGCGAGCCCCTCGGCCGTCGTCTCCGGACGCGGGTGTTCGTCGGCGTCGACCACCCGCTCGCCCTTGCGTTCGCGAATGACGATCGGAACGATCTCCTCACGGAAATAGCCCGCCTCGATCGCCCGCGCCGCCTTCTGCTGGCTGCGCAGCGCGAAAGCGTCCTGCGCCTCGCGGCTGATCTGATGCTCGGCGGCGACGTTCTCGCCGGTCTCGGGCATCGAATCGGTGCCATACATCTCCAGCATCTTCGGGTTCACGAACCGCCAGCCGATGGTCGTATCCTGAAGCTCCGCCGTGCGGTCGAAGGCGTTCTCCGCCTTGCCGAGCACGAAGGGCGAGCGCGTCATGTGCTCCACGCCGCCCGCGACCACGAGATCGAGCTCGCCGAGTCTCACGCCCCGCGCCGCATCGCCCACCGCCTGGAGGCCCGAGGCGCAGAGCCGGTTCACGGTCACGCCGGAGACTTCCTTCGGATATCCGGCGAGCAGCAGCGCCATGCGGGCGACATTGCGGTTGTCCTCTCCCGCCTGATTGACGTTGCCGTAGATGACGTCGTCGATCGCCCCGAGATCGACCGATGGATTGCGCGCGGCGAGCGCCCGCAGCGGCTCGGCGCCGAGATCGTCCGCCCTCACCTTCGCCAGCGCCCCGCCATAGCGACCGATCGGCGTTCGCACGGCGTCGCAGACATAGGCGTCTCGAAGGTCGGACATTTGGGTCTCCGGCAGAGGCTTGGAGGTGGGACTGGGACCGAATTGCGTTCGTCGCAGCCGCGCGGGCGGGATCGCGGCCGACATGCCACCTTAAGTCGTTCCAAACGGGAGTGAAACTCTCGATTTTCGAGCCCCCCCGGCCCGCCTGTGGACCGTTCAGTCGAGGCGGCGCGCGTCAGGATAGGCCGCAAGATCGACCGGCGGGATCTTCAACCGCCGCAGCAGGAACCGGCGCCGGTCGATCACATGGACGATCCGCTCCGTTCGGGCGCTCGCCCCCCGCTCCCACGAGAAAGCCTGGCCTTCCGCCTCCACCGCGATCGTGGCGACATGGATCATCACCGGCCCCTTGGACGGCGCCGCGAGAACATACATTTCCGGCCGGTTGCGCCCCATCACATAGAGCAGCCCGTCCGGGCCGATCGCGCCGCCGGACGCCGCGTCGGGGGACATGCGCTCCACAACCGTGGCGGGGAACAGCCAGCCTCCGGTCCGCCGCCACCGTGAATCGAACGTCACCACGCTCGAATAGCGATGATCCTTGAAGCCTGAGCCGCCATTGCCGTCATAGTGGGCGAAGCCTGCGATCCAGCCGCCCCGGAAACGGTCGAACCAGGTGAGCGACCCTTCATCGGTCAAGCCGAGACTGTGCGTTCCGTCATGAGTCATCGTCCGCGCGTCGAACCGTTCGACCGAGGACGCCATCGGCGTCTGCGAAAAGTTCGAGTTCGCGCACCACAGCTTACCCCGCTCCGCAAAGCAGCTGTTGAGGTGCCGGATCAGCCCGTCGCGGGGCCCGCTCCAGCCGCCGACCCGCTCACCCGATGAACGCGAATACTTGCCGATCGCGGAGTTGTCGACGGCGTAGAGATAGTCCGCGTCGACCGCGACCCCCTGGTCCGCTTCAGCTGCGGCGATCTCAGAAAGCGTAAGTGATTCACGCTGCTGGGCCGGCGGCGGGACATACTCAGGTCCATTCAGCTCCGGCGGGAGGCGCTGAAGGGAGCCGACCGCCGCCTGCCCGGCCCCGTCCAACGGCGACTGCACGCAGCCGACCGCCGCGACGGCCGCGATCGACGCTATCGCGGCCGCCCAGCTGGGGCTTCGCCTCCACCGCCGGCCGCTTGACACCTTGCGTCGCGGCGCGATCAGAACCCCCAGCTCAGGCCCACATAGACGGTGCGGCCGACGAACTCGAATTCGGTGTTCTGGTTCACGCGTCCGCCCTGGAACTCCGTCGTCGGTTCATCGTTCAGGTTCACGCCTTCCAGGAAGACCTTCAGCCGATCGGAGACCGCGTAGGACACTTTCGCATCCCAGCGCCCGAACTCGCCCTGATCCAGACGGAAGGCCGGGTCGGCGTTGTTGTCGGTCAGATAGCTGTCATTGTAGGCGTAGCTCACCGAGGCGTCGATCGCGCCCTTCTGGTAGAACAGCGTGAACGCGTAGGTGCGCTCCGCCTGTCCCTCGAGCGGGGCGGTCCCCCCACCCGGCAGCTCCACCTCGCCGTCGATGAAGGTCGCGGTGCCCGAAGCGCCAAATCCATCAAACGGCGCGGGCAGGAAATCGAACTGGGCCTGCGCGTTCAGCTCCACGCCGGACAGGGTCGCGGACCCGGCGTTGATCGTCGACGAGACGTTGACGCGTGTGAGGCCCGACGTGTCGATGCCCGTCAGGCCCCGGCGCGCGAGTTCCGCCTGCATGTCGGCCTGGGTCGTAAACGAGGTCGTGTCGCCTGCGAGCTGATCCGAGATGTCCTTGTAGAAGATCGACGCCGAGACCGCCGTGAGCGCGTTCGGATACCATTCGATCGACGCGTCGTAATTCCACGACTTGCGCGCCACGAGGTCCGGATTGCCGATCGACAGCGACCCGATGGCCCCGTTTTCGCTGAAGGTCGAGCGCGGGGCGATCTGGTCGTAGTCCGGACGGCCGAGCGCCCGCGTCACCGCCCCCCGCGCCACCCAGGAGTCGCTCGGGCGATAGTTGACGAGCAGCGCTGGCAACACCTCGGTGTAGTCGCCGCCGGCGTTGACGCGGCCGGGCGTGGTCACGCCGCGCAGCAGGAAGCCAGAACTGTCGATGTCTGTCTGCTCAACGCGCACGCCGCCAATCACCTGAAGCGGGCCGAACTCGCCGGTCGCCATGCCATAGGCCGCGAGGATCTGTTCGGTCAGCGCATAGTCCGACGCGAAGCCCGCCGTGAAAGTGTTGCCCGTGTTGAGCGCGAAGCGCGATCGGTTCGCCGGGTCCTGGAAGAACCGGTTCATCCCGTCGATGTCGAGCCAGATGTTTGGCGCGTTCCCGGCCGACACCGTGTTGATGAAGCCGCCGCGCGTGAAGTCCGGCGACGAACCGAGGTTCAAGGTCGGCGAGCCCGCTGGACCATACTCCATTTGCTCGGCGTCGAGATTGCGTTCGGTCGTCGAGATTTTGAGGCCGCCTTTCAGCTCTATCGCGCCATTGGCGTCCCAGGTCGCGTTCACTTGCGCGATCCGGGCGTGCTCTTCCAGATTCTGTTCGAAGAACCGGACGCGGCGCAATGGCAGAAGCGACGGATTGGTGCGGTCCGGCGTGCCGGCGTTCGGCGTGATGGTGACGACGCCATCGCCGTTCACGACGAATGTGCTCGGGCCCACCGCCGTGGTGGATGAGCGCCATTCCCAATTGTCGTTGGGCTCGTCGATCTCGTTCCGGTTCGCCTGGATCAGATAGTCGACCGTCAACCCGCCAAGGTCGTTCTCGCCGCCGGCCGCGATCGACGACACAACCTTGTCGGCATACTCGAGCCGGATGTTGGCGAGGATGCGATCGGTGTTCTGAGTTCCGGTCGTCGGCGAGGTCAGCGTGATGCGGCTCGACGAGAGGTTCTGCTCATAGCGGTTGCGATGCTGATACTCGCTCCAGTCGCCGTAGAAACCACGAACAAAGTACTTCGCGTCATCGTTCGGCCGCCACTCGAGGGCACCGTTGAAATTGAACCGTTCGCGGCCGATGAGGTAGTAGTTGTTCTTCACATTGACCGGAAGATACGTGCCGGCCGGCTGGTTCGGAACCTGCGTCCAGTCGTCCTGGAAAATGCCCTCGGCCACGTATTCGCGGTCGGACCAGGTCGCGGCCGCGAGCCAGCCGAACGTGTCCCCGATCTTGCCCGAGATCGTCCCGTCGAGCGCATAGGGGTCCGCGCCCGCATAAGCCTCGTCGCGCGGCCGGATTTCCTCATATCCGGCGCGGGCGGTGAGGTAGCCGTAAAGCGCGTCGGGCCGGTCGAACGGCATCGCCGTCTCGACATTCACCGTTCCGCCAATGCCCTGTGCATCCATGTCCGGGGTCGGTGTCTTCACCACCTGGACGCGGCTCAGCACACCGCCCGAGATGATGTCGAGCGGCGCCTGGCGGCCGCCGAGTTCGACTTCCGGGGAGCCGAGCTGAACCCCGTTGATCGTGACATTGTTCAGGTTCGCCGCGACGCCGCGGATCTGCACGTAGCGGCCCTCGCCCTTCTCCACCAGCATGGTCACGCCGGGCAGGCGGTTCAGGCTCTCGCCGACATTCTTGTCCGGAAGCTGACCAAGTTCGTCGACGCCCAGCGCCTCGATGACCCGGGCATCGTCCTTCTTCTGTTCGAGCGCGCTCTGGCGCGACAGCGCCGTCCCCGTGACGACGATCGTGTCGCCGGTGTCAGCGGACTGGGCCTGCGCGGCACCGGACCAGATCAGTACACTGATCGATCCCGCGAGCATCAGATGCAGTTTCATTGTCGTCCCTCCGGCCTATGGCACCGGGAGACCTATCTGGGCTGGATAACGATCGTGTGATGGAATCCTGAATGTTTGATGACGGGGCGCACGGCTTCACACGGCCCGGCCCGCCTCGCCGCGTCAGGCCGCCTTCACCGCCTTCTGGGAGGGCGTGTAGAGCCCGCGCCGCTCCCTAGACGCCTCGAACATGGTGGTGACGCCGATCACGGTCTCGGCCGCGCCAAGCATGAGATACCCATCCGGCGCCAGCTGGGCGGCCACCCGGTTCAGAATGTCCGTCTTCGTCGGCTGATCGAAATAGATCAGCACGTTGCGGCACAGCACCACGTCGAACTTGCCAAGCGCCGCAAACGACTCAAGCAGGTTCAATTTGCGGAACGACACCCGCGACCGCAGCCGCTCGGCGATCCGCCACTGCTCATCGGCCTGTGTGAAATACTGCATCAGCATCTGGATCGGCAGGCCGCGCTGCACCTCGAACTGGGTGTAGAGGCCCGATCTCGCCTTCTCCAGCGTGCGGTCGGAGATGTCGGTTGCAACGATCTCCACCACCGTCCCGGATGCGATCGCCGGCGACTGATCCAGCATCATCGCGATGGAATAAGGCTCCTGACCCGTCGAACACGCCGCGCACCAGATGCGGATCCGCCCGCCCCGCCGCGCCTGCGACAGCTTGGGCAGAACCTCCTCCTTCAGATGGTCGAACGGCGTCTTGTCACGGAAGAAGAACGTCTCGTTCGTCGTCATCGCGTCGACGACCTGAGCCATCAGCCGCTCCTCGCGGCGCGACCGCAGCACCTGCACGAGATCGTCGATCGAGGGCAGCCCCTCGCGCCGCGCCAGCGGACCGAGCCGGCTGTCGATCAGATAGCCCTTGTCCTGTGTGATCACGATGCCGGACCGCTTGTAGACGAGCTGGCAGATATAATCGAAATCCGACGCGTTCACCCCGCACCTCCGTTCATCGCGGCCAGCGTCCAGGTCGCCAGCTCGCTCAATGGCTTCACGACTTCGGCGAGTCCCGCCGTCGCCACCGCCCCGGGCATCCCCCACACCACGCTCGAGGCTTCATCCTGCACACCGACCCGACCGCCCGCGTCGACGACGCGCTGCGCGCCCGCCCGCCCGTCCGAGCCCATACCGGTCAGCACCACCGCCACCACCCGCCCCGCCAGCACGTCGACAGCGCTTGCAAACATCGGGTCCGCGGCCGGTCGGCAGAAATTCACGGGCGCGCCCTGGTCGAGCCGGAAGCACGGCCCCGCCGCCGACGCGGCGAGACGCATGTGCCAGTCCCCGGGCGCAAGATAGATCTCGCCGGACTGAATCATCTGGCCGTCCTTCGGCTCGATGCATCGCCGCCCCGTCGTCTGGCCGAGCTTCTCGGCGAGAATGGTGGTGAAGGTCGGCGGCATGTGCTGGACGATCAGGATCGGCGCCTCGATCCGGCGCGCGATCGGTGTGAGGAAGCTCACCAGCGCCTGCGGCCCTCCGGTGGATGACGCAACAAGCAGGGCCCGCGGCTTCACTCCGGCCGTCCGGCTTGGCCCGCGCAACGAATAGGAAGTCGAGGGCGCGGGCGGCGCACCGGGCGCGCGCGGCGGTCCCGAAGGCCCCAGCCCGACAATCTTGGCGACCAGTTCGTCGCGATAGGCGTCCGCCCCGCCCATGCGGCTCGCTTCGGGTTTGGCGATGCAATCCACCGCGCCGAGCGTCATCGCCCGCATGGCGATCTGCCCGCCCTTCTGGGTCAGCGCCGAGGCCATGACGATGCGCGCCTGAGGGGCCGCCTTGCGCAGCAGCGGAAGCGCCGCAAGACCATCCATCTTGGGCATTTCCACATCGAGCAGGATCACGTCCGGGGCCGACGAGGCGGCCTCCCGCACGGCCTGTTCGCCGTCCGCGCAGACCGCGGCCACTTCGACGCCCGCCGCCTCCGTCAGCCAGCGGCGGACGAGCCCGCGGGCGACCGCGCTGTCATCGACGATCATCACGCGGACCGGGCGCGTTCGCGGGGCGTTGGCTGCGGCGTTGATCAAGGTGTACGGCCCTCCACAGGTCGTCGAGGGGGTGCTCAGACGAGCCCGACTTCCGCGAACTTCGCTTCGAGGATCTCGCTGTCGAACGGTTTCATGATGTACTCGTTCGCGCCGGAGCGGATCGCCTCGGCGATGTGCGACATATCATTCTCCGTCGTGCAGAACACCACGACCGGCTTGTCGCCACCTGGCTCACGGCGCAGCGCGCGCAGGAAGTCGATGCCGTTCATCACCGGCATGTTCCAGTCCAGAAGGACGGCGTCCGGCATCGACGCCCGGCAGCGGTCGAGCGCCTGCGCGCCGTCGGCGGCTTCGTCGGCCTCGAATTTGAGGTCCTCGATGATGCGGCGCGCGACTTTCCGCACGACGCGTGAGTCATCGACAATCAGGCAGCTTTTCAATGGATCATCTCCCTTGAGGCGTCAGTGGCGGGCATGGGCGTCAGGCGGCCTGGGAGGCGTCGACGCCCACCAGTCCGAGCATCTTGTCGATATCCATGATCACGAGGAGGGTGTCGTCGAGGCGGTGAACACCGAGCGACACGCTCGCCCAGATCGGGTCGAGATTAACCGGGTTGTGTTCGAGCGCCCCGACATCGAGCGAGATCACGTCGCCGATCTCGTCGATAACAAGACCATAGGTCTCCCCGTCCCGTTCAAACCCGATCGCGAGCGGCGCCGGTGCATCCGCGGGCCGGTCCGCGAGCCCGAGCCGCGTCCGTGCGTCGATCGCCGTGACGATCCGGCCGCGAAGATTGAGCAGGCCCGCGATCTCCCGCTGCGCGCGGGGGACGGGCGCGATGCTGTGCGGGCGGAACACGTCCTGTATGTCCGCGACCGCTGCGCCGAAAATCTGCCCGCCAATCCTGAAGGTGACGAATTCAGCTTTGGTGCTCATGCCGCGCGGCTCCTCGAACGTGCCGCCCACTCCAGCGCGTTCAGCAGGGCGTGCCGATCGGACTTGGCGACCGCCGGGCCGATATCGCCGGCCTCGCAGTCACCTCGGCTCGAGAGCGGTATCAGCGCTGTTTCGGGTGATTTCGACTGTTCGATCGCGGACTTCAGCTTGGCCGCGAAATCCGGTGCGTCCGCGTCCGCGACCACGATGTCGAAGCCTGAGCGGGTCATGCGCTGCATTGCTTCCTCCGGGGTGGAGGCGATCGTCACGTCATACCCCGCGGCCCCGATCAGGGGCCCGAGAAGGTTGCGGAAGAAGGGATGGGCTTCAACCAGCAGGACGCGTTGGCGCGGCTGCGGCGCATCGCTCTGGGTCGTCGCCACCGCCCAGCGTTCATCCGCCTGCGACAGGAAGTAACCGATATCCATGATCTGGGTGGAGCGTCCCTTGAGCACCGCGGTGCCGAGCACGCCCGGAGCCGTGTCCGCGATCTCGATGTCGAGGCGTTCCTCGATGATGTCGAGGATTTCGTCGACCGCGAGGCCGATCGCATGTTCCCCCTGACCGAACACCAGCACCGGCTGTCGTCCCTCGCGGGCGATGCAGTGCATCCCGGCGCCGTGAACGAGCGGCATCAGCTTGCCGCGGTACTGCACGACCATGCCGCGCTGTGTGCTTTCGAAGGTGGATGCGTCGAGATCTTCGAGGCGGGTGACCAGGCTCAGCGGGCAGGCGCGCGGCTCCTCTCCGCCAGCGCGGAAGAGAAGCATGCTCATCTTCTGCACCGCCGCCGTTTCCGGGTCCGCCTCCGCATTGACCGCCCGGCGGACCGATCGCTCGACGCCCGCCACCGACTTCGCCACGCCATTCGGATCGAGGATCAGGATCACCGAACCGTCGCCGAGAATGGTCGCGCCCGAGTACTCGACGATCTGACCGAGGCGTTTGGAGAGCGGCTTGACCACGATCTCCTCGGTGTCGAACACCTCATCGACGATCAGACCGAATCTCGTCTCTCCGACCTGCATCACGACCACATAGGCGAAGTCGGACGCCGCCGCCCGGCCATCGCCCGAACCGCCGCCCGAACCGCCGCCCCGCACATCGAGCACGTCCGCGAGCCCCACCAGGGGCAGCAGTCGGTCGCGAAGCCTGAGAACGCGCGTGTTCTTGATGTACTCGATCTTCTGTTCGCCGCCCGCCCGAACCAGTTCGATCACCGACAGCTGCGGCACCGCGAAGCGCTGACCCGCGACGCCGACGATGAGCGCCGAGATGATCGCGAGCGTGAGCGGGATCTTGATGAGGAAGGTCGTCCCCTCCCCCTGTTTGGAGCGCACGTCGACCGTGCCGCCGATCAGTTCGACATTGGTCTTCACGACGTCCATCCCGACGCCCCGGCCGGAGAGGTTCGTCACCTTGGCCGCGGTCGAGAAGCCGGGCGCGAACACCAGGCGGTGGACCTGCTGGTCCGTCATCGTGTGGGCTTCGGACGGATCGACGATCCCCCGCTCGATCGCCTTCTGCCGAATGCGCTCGGTCTTGAGGCCCGCGCCGTCGTCGGCGACTTCGATCAGAATGTGCCCGCCCTCGTGATAGGCCCGCAGCCGGATCAGCCCGGTCGCGGGCTTGCCCGCCGCGACCCGGTCTTCGGGCGATTCCACGCCGTGGTCGCACGAATTGCGGATCATGTGGGTCAGCGGGTCGCGGATCAGCTCAAGGACCTGGCGGTCGAGCTCCGTGGTCTCGCCCTCCATTTCCAGTTCGATCTTCTTGTCGAGATCCTGACAGGTGTCGCGAACGATGCGGGGCAGCTTCTTCCAGGCGCTGCCGATCGGCTGCATGCGCGTCTTCATCACGCTGTCCTGCAACTCGCCGGTGATCGCCGACAACCGCTGCAGCGGAGCCTTGAATTCGCTGTCCTCCTTGGCGCGGACCATCTGGATGAGCTGGTTGCGCGTCAGGACGAGTTCGGAAACCATCGTCATGAGGCTTTCGAGCACTTCGACGTTCACCCGGATCGTCGACGCTCCCACCGCACCCTTCTTGGTTTCGGGTTCGTCCGACTCGGGCTGCTTGACGTTGACGATGTCCGCCGGCCCGTCCGCCGCGCGGAACGCCGCCTCGAGGTCTGCGAGCGACACTTCACCGGGGCGCAGCCACCGCTTCTGATCGGCGTCCCAGCGCCCTTCGCCCTCGGGCGGAATGTCGGGATCGAGCGCCATTTCCGCCATCAGGTCCTCGACCGGCGGCGCGGGATCAGCCGCCTGCGGCGCGGCCTCGGCCGCAGCCTCGAGCGCCGCGATCAGCTCCCGGTCGTCGCCCTCGGGCTCAACCTGCGTCGCGCCGAGATGGGCGAGCAGCTCCTTGATCCGGTCGATCGACCTCAGCACCAGCGTCACGCTTTCCGGCGTCACCTTCAGCGCGCCGTCGCGGAACCGCCCGAGCAGGGTCTCGCCCGCATGCGCCACGGCTTCCAGGCGCGGCAGGCCCAGGAACCCGCAGGTTCCCTTGATCGTGTGCACCAGCCGGAAGATGTTGTTCAGCGTGTCCTTGTCGTGCGGCTGGCTCTCGAACCGCACGAGTTCGACGTCGATAACCTCGAGATTCTCGGCGGATTCCGTCAGAAAATCGGAGAGAAGGTCATCCATGTATCGAATCCGCCGGCTGGGACGTCGGGCGAGGCCCGTCTAGACGCCTCAGAAGAAGCGATGTGTTCCTTAAGAAAGTGCTTCTTTCGCCCCCCCGACCTGCCTCAGACAGGCCGCGCGACCAGGACGACGCTCTCCGCCGTGCGCTGGTGCATCACCGCCAGCCCCGACTCGCCGGCGAGCAGGCGCGTGAAATACGGCTGCACCGCCGTGCCGCTCCAGCCATCGACCGGCGCCCGACCCTCCAGCACCGCCAGCACATCCGGCTTCAGCGAATGCGCCGCACCCCTCGCCTCGGCCCGCAACTCCTGGCCCGAGCCCGTCATCGCGCTCGACACATGAAGCAGGCCGTTTCGCGCGGGATCGAGCAGGATCCCCGCCATGTTCAGCAACACCCGCATGTGCTGCGCGCCCGGCCCCGGCGCGCCGATCTCCCACTCAAGCCTCACCTTGCTCGCCGTCGCCGCCGCCCTCAGCACGGTCTCCATGTCCGACAGGTCCGACGCCCCGTCCGACAGGGCCTGCGACCCGAGCGCGTAGCGCAGGAATTTCAGCTTCGCCTCGAGGTCGTGCACCGACTGCATCAGCATGCCCGCCTGCGCGGTCAGCATCGGATCGCCGAGTTCCTGCGCGCTCTCAAGGACGGACGGCCCCCCGAGCATCAGCGCCTGCAGCGGCGAGGCGACATCGTGCAGCACGCGCGCCGCGACGTAGGAAGCAAGTTCGGTTGAACTCAGCATGTGCGTCGACCTCCAGCCTCAGTCTGTTGACCGTTCGCGCTGGAAGCTAACTGATTTGCGGGACTTCACCCAATGGCTGATTTCGCGGCGCATGAACCGCCCGAACCGCACTCCGACGACGCCGTCAGTCGTCGTCCTCGCTCGCAGGCTCGATCACCCGCTCGTCATACCCGCGCCGGGCGCTGAAGAAGGCGAGCGAGAACAGCCCGACCGACAACAGCACCGTCAGCACCGCCCCGATCATGAACGCCGCGAGGGCATGGCCATTTGGAAAGCTGCGGCCGAACGCACCGAGATCCGACAGGGCGTAGGCGCCCATCAGCACAACCGGCGCAAGCCCGATCGCAAGAAGAAGGTAGATGCTCCGGCGGGACACCGGGCGTCTACTTCTTCATCCAGGCGCTGTTCGCGCCCGGCTTCACCCATTCGCCGACATCCGCGCCGTTGATCAGCTTCTCGGCCGTGACCGCGGCGATCACCTCGACCGATTCACCGGTCCGCTGCGAGGTCGCCGTGTAGAGTTCGAGCCGCTTGGCGTTGGTCTCATCGACACGGCGGCGCAGGCTAGAGGTCGCGCCCGACGCGTCCACGAAGCCGAGATAGCCGGAATACATCTCGCCGACGATCCCGGCCGCCTTGGCCTGGCTGATCGCTTCGGCGTTCTGCGCGTGGGCGGGCGCCGAGGTGAGCCCCGCGAGCAGCAACGCAAGCGCCGCGAACATGGCAAGCACCGCGTTCTTGCGGATCATCGGGCGGTTCATCACACGGATCATGGTCATCCCTCCCCTCAACCAAACACGTCGGGGTTCTTGGCGATCAGGTCCTCGATCTCCCGGTCCAGCTTCACGCGGACCTCCTGATCGATCTTCACGTTCAGATTGATCGTGATCGGCTTGTCCGGCGCCACGACCCGAACGGTCGGCGTGCAGGCGGCGACCCCGACCACCGCGACCGCCGCGAGGGCGAACGCCCCTCGCCGGCTGACGCCGGGCGTTGGACCTGATCCTGACTGCATGAGAGACTTCATCATGACGTCATCCTCGCATGGCGCATATGAACCGGCTCTGAACCACATCTACGCCCGCGAGACCATCCGCGAGCGCGGCGGCGCCGTCAATCGCAGCCGGCAGAGACGCCCGCGGCGAAGCGTCATTCAGGCCGCCCCACGGCGGATTCGATCACCTGCCGCACCTGACCCAAACCCGCCCCCGTCTTGAGGAGCTGCGCGAGCGCGCTGTCGATCGTCACGTTGATCTGGAACGGGGCTCCGTTCAGCACGGCGGGGTTTGCGCCCTCCAGCACGAGAGACAGCTCCATGTCGCCCGCGAGGTCACCGTTCAGCCGGGCGCGAAGAACGCGATAGCGGAAATCCTTGAGCGCATCGAAGACGAGACCCGCATTCGGGTCGGCGGTCGCCGCCGCATCCGCGACGCTTCCGGTGTACCGGATGACCCCGCCCTCGTCGGAGGCGCGAAGCTCCGCCCCGTCGATCCGGGCCGATCCCGTCGCCAGGATGATCGGGAACTCGCCAGACAGCCGGCCCGCGACCGACAGGTCCGGAACCTTGAACTCGTCGAGCAGCTGCGTGAAGTTCCAGCCCTCGGCGCGGGCGGTCAGACGGTTTTCCGCCGCGCCGAAACGCCACAGCGTCGGCGCGAGCGTCAGCCGCCCCCCGGCGAACGGCCACTCCGCCGCTTCGAGCCGCACGCCCTCCGACCCTGCGAGCTGGAACCGGAGCCGCCCATCCTCGAGCTGCAGCCCGAGCGTCACCTTGCCGACGGTGAGCGTCTGTCCGGGTTCGGATCGCAGGCCGAGCACATCCGTCAGCTCGACCCGGCCCGCCACCTGTTCAAAGATGCCCGCATTGGCGAGCGTGAAGCGCACGTCCGTCACATCCGCGGCGGCGTTCGACCGGAAGCCGGACGCCCCCCAGCTCGCACCGCCCGAGATGTCCACTCGGCCGGCGACGTTCGCCGGGCCGCGCAGCAGCGGCGAGATCGCCGACGGTTGCAGACCGGCGCTGCGGAACACGATCGGCGTCCGGGCGAGGATCGCCCGCCCCTCATTCGTGGCGAAGACATGCCGCACCTCGCCGCGTGCAAGCTGCACCCCCGACCGGGCGAGGAGCACCGCCCCCTCGAAGTCCGCCGCCGTTCCAGACACTTCAAGCTCGCCCTCGACATCCAGGGGCTCGAACAGGCGCGCATCTTCCTCCCGTGCGTCGAGAAGATTCACGGCGAAGTCTGGGATTTTCAGCCGGAACCCGCCTCCGGCCGAGGCCAGGTTTCCGCTCAAGCCCGACGTCGACAGATCGACGAGCAGCCCGTCGGACGCCGCGGAGGCCTCGATCGCGCCGGTATCGAAGTTCGCCGCGAACCCTCCCTCGCCGGAACGCCACGCGATGCGGGATCTGATTTCGGACACCGACGCCAAGAGGTCGCCTTGCGTCACACCGACCGGGTGCAGCACCGCCTGCCCTGTCCCGGTCACGCCCTTCGGACCGGCGCTCGCGAGCGCGCCCCTCGGCGTGTAGGTCAGACGTCCCGCCGACGCCTTGAGGCCCGCGATCTCCAGCCGCGACCATTTCGCGTCGATCGGACCGGACGAGAGCGCCGAGAGCCCGCTTCGGTCCCAGGCGGCGGCGAGATCGCCTGTGATGGAGCCGCCCGACCAGTCCGCCCCCACCATTTTTCCGTTCAGCTTGGTCGAGACGGTCGCGGACCCGCGCCCGACCCGGCCGGAAGAGGTCGCCTGGAGGCCCTCAACCTGTAGCTCGATCGCGTCGCGACCGGCGCGCCAGCCGGAGGCGAGCGTTCCCGTCGCCTTCCAGCCGGAGGCCGACCACTCAGCCGTGTCGAGCGTCAGCGCGGCTTCGGGAAAGCCGCCGCCGGACAACAGGAGCGTTCCCGCGCCCGAGACCGAAACCGTTCCCCCTCGCGGCGCGACCAGCTCAACCAGCGGCGATTCCGGGGACGCCTGCCCAGATCTCGGCCCAGACCTCGACCCGGACTTCGCCTCCAAGCGCGCACCTTCCGGCGTCGACGCAGCGGCCCCGTTCAACACCGCTACGGACGCGCCGGACGGAGACCAGCGCCCGACGACGGGGACGGTCAAGGCGAACCGCTTTCCGGCCCGCTCGATCGCCCGAGCTACAGACGCTGAAAGAGCCGGCGACACCGCCTCAAGCCTGTCCGCGATGTCTTGCGCGCGATCGGACAGGGCTTCCTTATCCCCCCATCCGTTCACCAGCAGAATCTCGCCGGAGAGGCTCGCAGCCTCGAAAGTCGGGGGATCGCCCAGGGACCTATCCTCGTCACCCGGGCGTGACCGTTCGAGCGCAAACCTCCCGGCGGCGCTCAGCGTCTCGCCCCTCACCCGGCCGCCGTCCGACGCGCCAAATGATGGCGCGTTGAACTGGAGGCTGAACGGCCCTTCGGCGCCGCGCTCGCTTGCGACCGCCGTCTCCGCGCTCAGGGAAGCCCCGGTCCACTGGGCGTCCCACTGGGCGTCGCCAATGCGGCCCGCCCCTGTCGCGCCCGCAACGGAAAGCGTTTCGATCGCCGCGAGAAGGACCGTCGCGGACGCGTCTTCGATCGCCAGCGGCCGACCGGCCGCGCGCAGCGACAGGGTCGGCGCCACCACCTCGGCGTCGGCGAGCGACAGCCTTGCCGCCTCGCCTCTCGCCTCGATTATCAGACCGGTTTTCGTTGATTCGACGTCGAGCGCCGCTTGAAGTGCCTCAAACGAGGTTTCAACATCACTGAAACCCGCCTCCATTTTCGCCGTGATCGAAAGTTGTCCCCCCATCGCTCGCGCCTCCAGGCGCGCCGCCGCGAGGTTCAGCCGCGCCGCGTCACGGGAGAGCTGAACCGGACTGGCCGACAGGTTGAGATCGAAGTCTCCGACGGATGCAAATCGCACCGAGCCCGCGGCCGCGACGTCCCCCGCTTCGGTGCGGAGCCGGATCTGGACATCGCCGACCGTGAGTTGAGGAAGGTCGCCGCCGCCACCGCCAGACCGCAGCGCATCCAGCGGCCCGAGCACCGGTTCCCCCGGAATCGCGTTCAGAATCAGAGACATGCGTTCGACCGAGACACGCTCGACCGCGACCGACCAGGGCGCGCGCCAGCGCAGGGCGAGCGCGATCTCGTCCGCCGCCGCCAGCGTTTCGTCCGCCTCGCTGCCGCGCACCTTCGCCCCGGAGAGGTCGACGCGTCCGAAGTCCAGCCGGGTGATCCGGACGTCGCAATCGAGCCGTTGTCCGGCGCAATATCCCTCGATCAGGCGCTCGGCGACAGGGATGCGCGCAAGCCAGGCGCCGCCGATTCCGGCAAGCACCGTCGCCGCGGCGAGGACCAGCCTTGGCCTGTATCCCCGCAACACATCTGTCGACCTAAGGTTTTGTTCAGTCATCGCGCTTTATGGTGCGGTTAGCGCTTGTCTCTCGCCACGGGAGTGCTTTACCTGTGAATCTGTTGGATGTCGCGCCGTCATGTGAAGTCCCTGCTCCGGAGGGGGTGCAGCCGGGCTCAGTGTTGTTTATTCTGGAGCACCCATGAAAACCTTGAAGTTTGATTGGGGGCTGGACACGGCCGTGGCCGTGTTTATTGGGGCAGGTTTGGTCGGAATCGGCGTTGCTGGGTCAGGGCGACCCACCACGCCGCTGACCCAAGAGGACGCGGTGTCGCGTCCGGATCCACGGATCATAGCCTCTGCATTCACCAGCGCTGATAAGATTTCGTCTTCGACCACAGATATCCGCAAAGTGGCGTTCAAGCGCCGCGACACGCTGATGGACGTTCTCGTTCGCGCGGGCGCCGAAAGGTCCGATGCAAGCGGGGCAGTGGTCGCCATGAGTGCACTCACCGACCTGCGGTACTCCAAGCCCGGCGACCAGGTCACCGCGTTTGTCGAAACCGGGGCGGACGACGCAACACCAAGACTGATCGGCGTCTCGATTCGACCGGAACCAGGACGCCACCTTCTGGTTGCACGGAACTCAAAAGGTGACTGGAAGCGGCACGATCTTCAGGCCCAACTCACCCCGTCCGTGGCCAAGACCGCCGGAGAGATCAAGGGATCGATCTACGAGACCGCGCTGTCACAGGGAGCCACTGACCAGCAAGTGGTCGATTTTGCAGAAATTTTTGCATACGATGTAGATTTTCAGAGAGAGATTTGGCCCGGGGACGAATTCGAGATCGTTTACGAGACATTCGCGGACGAACGCGGAAAGGCCGTCAAGACCGGGGCGGTGCTTTACGCGGCGCTAAAGGGCCAGACGATAAAGGAAAAGCGGTTCTACCGCTTCACGCCTGATGACGACAATGTCACCGACTATTTCGACGAGACCGGCCAGAGCGCGAAGAAATTTCTCATGCGCACGCCCATCAACGGGGCTCGGCTGTCTTCCGGGTTCGGCAACCGCAAACACCCGATCCTTGGCTACACAAAACTGCACAAGGGCACTGACTTTGCGGCCCCGCGCGGCACGCCGATCTATGCGGCGGGCAATGGCGTGATTGAACGCGCGGATCGCTACGGGACCTATGGAAACTACGTTCGCATCCGCCACGCCAATGGGTACAAGACCGCTTACGCGCACCTCAACGGCTTCTCGAAGCGCGCCAAGGCGGGACAACGCGTCCGGCAGGGCGAAGTGATCGGATATGTCGGGACGACCGGACGGTCGACCGGCCCCCACCTGCACTATGAGGTATATATCAACGGCAAACCTGTGAACGCGATGTCGCTCAAGCTTCCGCGCGGGCGGAAACTGGAAGGGGACGTGCTTCAGGCGTTCGAAGCAGAACGCGCGCGCATCGACGCATTGCGCGCGACGGCGCTTCCGGTCAAAGGGTCGGCCGAAACGCCGCTCCCCGGTTCGGACCTGATCGCCTCGGCCGACTTCGAGGCTGCGGCGGCGACCGATTTCGTTGTATCCTCAGGCGCGAGCGGCGATGTCGTGTCCCCTGCGGGCGTGTTTGGCGCGACGCGTCTCCCCAATTGAGCCGCCCCGGATCGACGCATGCAGCCGGACGGCTTTGTGAACGACGTTCTGGGCGACACCGCCCATCGACACTGCGGAGCGAGCCTCATGACTCATGCGAAGCGTCTCGTGGCTTGCGCCCTCGCGACCGGGCTCATCGCGGGATGCGCATCCGGCCCGAGTGCGGATGAATCCGGACGGCTTGCGTGGCTTGCCGGGTGCTGGGAATCTGCGGATGGCGCCAATCGAGAGATCTGGACAGGACTCACCGGCGGGCTGATGTTCGGTCACGCCGTGACCTTCCAAGAGAACGGTTTGCGGCATTTCGAGCAAGCCCGCATCGATCTTCGTCCCAGCACAGCAATCTACTATGTCTATCCGGAGGGTCAGGGGCCGATCGTCTTCGTCGAGGCAGACCCGGCGCCGAATTCGGAGGACGCTGAAGAGACAATCTCCTTCATCAACCCGGAGCATGACTTTCCGCAGCGTATTTCGTACATGCGATCGGGTCGAAACGCCTTGTCTGCAACCATCTCGAAACTGGACGGATCGGACGCGACACCGTTGAGCTGGCGGAAGTGTGGACGCTAGGCGTCCCCTGCGTCATCGCCTCATCTTTCAGAGCGCCGCGGCTCCACCTCGAAAGATCCGAATCGACCGTTGCACCGCCGTTTCGATCTCATCTTCAGTCGCCCTATAGTCAGGGTCGATGAGGGAACGCATGAGCAGTCTCGCCCTCAACAGGTCCAGAAATACGGCCGCTGCATCCTGTGGGTCCGACAGAGTGATCTCGCCCGCCGTCGAACGGCTCGCCAGGTAGTCCGCAAGGGGACGGCGCACCCTCTCCTGCCCTGTTTGTAGATAGTCGCGTGGGAGGTCGGGGAACGAACGGGCCTTGCCGATGAGCAGACGCGCAAGATCGAGCGCTTCGGGTTCAAGCATGCGCCTCAGATAGTCACGTCCGATGCGCGCGAGGCCCTCCTCGAGTGGAGCGTTCGCTTCGTGCTCCATCTGCATCTGTTGGGTAAGTGACGCCACCCGGTCATCCACGGCCGCGACGAACAAGGCCCGCTTGTCGCCAAACAGCTGGTACAGCGTCGCCAGCGACCCCCCCGCCCGCCGCACAATCTCAGCCATGCTCGCATCGGCGTAACCATGCTCCAGGAAGACTTCCTTTGCGGCCGCCAAAAATGCGGCCCGCCGATGCTCGGTCCGCGGACCTTCAACCGGATGATCGCCGGCGGGCTGGCCATCATCGGCCACCTCGGGACGCCGGGTGGTTCGCTCTCGCATATGAAACTGACCCTCGGGCCCTGCAGCGAGCCCTCTTAATCGACCAACCTGCTTCTAGCGCGACAACGCAGGGCGGGTAAATGCGTCACTCCAGGGGTTGAAATATGGCACAAACAAATGAGCAATTCTCATTTTCGCGCAAGACCCGACCCGTAATCAGTCCGATTCGTCGACATCAAACCGCCAAGGCGGATGCCGACGGTTTTCACCGGCCTGATAGAGCCGAATCTCATATCCGTCCGGATCCTTCAGCCGGGCTTCGCGCCAGAGATAGGGCATGTCGGTCGGCCTCTGTTCAAAGACGAAGCCTGCGTGCTCCAGCCGCCGGTAACGATCATCCAGGTCGTCACATTCGAAATAGAGCAAGATCTGGCCCCCGCCGATCGGTGCGCCAGGCGAGGTCTCGATCGAGACCGTCCCGGAGTCGCCATCGGTTTCAAACCGGGCATAGCGCGGCGGGGCATCAACAATGACCGTGAGGCCGAGCCGCGCATAAAATGTCTTCGACCGCTCAAAGTCCGACACGAACAGGGTGACATGGTTGAATTTCACGTCCGGCCCTTAGTCCGCCGCGACATAGGGATAGTCGAAAGGGTCTCGCGGGGTCAAAGCAAACGAACCCGCCGGAAACACATAAGCCCCGGTGAGGACTTCGAAATGGAGATGCACAGCGACCGGCGGGTCAGCTGTCCCGCCCATTTGTCCGAGCGGCGCGCCAAACTTGATGCTGGCTCCCGGCGGCGGTGCACTCTGGTTGGTTTCGAGATGAGCGTAGCGAGCGAAGACGCCCGAACCATGATCAATGACAACCTGATGGCCATAGTCGCGGTGAAAATTGCGCTCGATGACCACGCCGTCCGCAGCAGCGTACACCATGCCAGCCGGGCGCCCCTGCACGTCTATCCCCTTGTGCAACCGGCCGCTCCGATCACCGAAGCCTGAGCTGAGACAGGCCGAACGGGTCGGCACCACCGCCATCGTCACAGCGTTCTCGATCCGGATGAACGGCCGAAAATCTCGCACCTTAAGGGTTCCGTCCGTTTCGGGCGCGTTTGCAACGCGAAGTCTCGGACATAATTCGAGGGTCGAATCCGGTGCGAATGAAGCGGACCGGGGAATGTTCGGTGCAACGGGAGGTGAGTTGGGCTCCGAAGCAGACGGCACCGAAGGGCCGACCGGGCGGGTTGCGGTTCCCGTGGCGCAGGACCCAACCGCCATGATCGCGGCCAACGCCGATGCAGCAAAGACCCGGGTCATACGACACCCTCTAATCATGCGAGCGCCCAGCTACCCGCCAAAGGTTAACGCAAACCAACCGGAAGAGCGAGGCGAAACGCTCAACCTTGCGGAAGTGACGCGAGAGTTGGCGCTGTTCCCAACGGGCAACACTTGCGTTGCAATTTTGCCACACCTACCTCTCGGTCTGACGACGCCTATCTTTCCGGGACGCACCAAGGGACGCCTTACTCATGGATTTCGAACGCTACACCGAACGCGCGCGGACGGCCGTGCAGAGTGCACAGACAACGGCGCTGGCGGCGGGTCATCCGCAACTCTTGCCGGAGCATCTGTTGAAAGCGCTCTTCAGCGATCGCGAGCGCCTCGCGACCAATCTCGTGCGCGCATCGGGCGGTGATCCCGAGGCGGCGCAAAGGTCCATGGATGCGCTTCTCGGTGCTCAGGCGCGAACCACTGGACAGAACCAGATCGGGCTCAGCCAGGAGCTCGCCCAGCTGTTCACGCTCGCAGAGGAGGATGCCGGCAAGGCGGGGGATGACTACGTCACCGTCGAACGACTCCTGCTCTCGGCGACCAAGATCAAGGGAAAAGCGTCAGAGGCCCTGAAGGCTGCCGGCGTGACCACCAGTGGCCTCGCAAAAGCGATCGCGGACACCCGCAAAGGCCGGTCGGCTTCCTCGGCGACATCGGAAGACCAGTATGAAGCGCTCGCAAAGTATGCTCGGGACCTCACCGAGGCCGCCCGCGAAGGCAAGCTTGATCCCGTCATCGGTCGTGACGAAGAGATTCGCCGGACGATCCAGGTTCTCTCGCGTCGAACCAAGAACAATCCGGTCCTGATCGGCGAACCGGGCGTCGGCAAGACAGCGATCGCCGAAGGAATGGCGCTGCGCATCGTCAATGGCGACGTGCCGGAGAGCCTCAAAGACAAGAAACTCATGGCGCTGGACATGGGATCGCTCATCGCCGGCGCGAAGTTTCGGGGCGAGTTCGAGGAAAGGTTGAAGGCGGTCCTGTCCGAGGTGACGCAGGCGGAGGGACGCATCATTCTGTTCATCGACGAGATGCACACGCTGGTCGGGGCGGGCAAATCAGAAGGCGCGATGGACGCATCCAACCTGCTCAAGCCGGCGCTTGCGCGCGGCGACCTGCATTGCATCGGCGCCACCACGCTCGACGAGTATCGCAAGCATGTCGAGAAGGACGCCGCCCTCGCCCGCCGTTTCCAGCCGGTGTTCATCGGAGAACCGTCCGTGGAAGACGCGATTTCGATCCTCCGCGGACTCAAGGAAAAATACGAGGTTCACCACGGGGTCCGAATTTCTGACGCGGCGATCGTGGCCGCGGCGACCCTTTCCAACCGTTACATCGCGGACCGCTTTCTCCCCGACAAAGCCATCGATCTCATGGACGAGGCGGCCTCGCGCCTGCGGATGGCGGTGGAGTCGAAGCCGGAAGAACTGGACGAAATCGACCGGCGACTGATGCAGCTTCGCATCGAGGTTGAAGCGCTCAAGAAGGAAAAGGACGACGCCTCGCAGGAGCGCATGAAGCGCCGGGAAACGGAGATCGCCGAGCTGCAGGCAAAATCGGACGAGATTTCCGCGGCCTGGCGCGCCGAAAAGGACCGCCTTGCCGGCGCGACCTCGGCGAAGGAGCGACTTGATCGGGCAAGAGCGGAACTCGCCGACGCCGAGCGTCGGTCCGACTGGGCGCGAGCGGGCGAGTTGAAATATGGCGAGATTCCTGCGTTGGAGAAGCTCATCTCGGACGCCGAGGGCGACACGGGCGCAACGGGCACCTCTCTGGTGAAGGAGGTGGTTGACGCCGACGCCATTGCCGGCGTCGTGTCGCGCTGGACGGGTATCCCGGTCGACAAGATGATGGAGGGAGAGCGCGAAAAGCTTCTCCAGATGGAAGACAAGCTTCGCGACCGCGTTGTCGGTCAGGAAGACGCGCTAGAGATCGTCTCAAACGCCGTCCGAAGGGCGCGAGCGGGCCTGCAGGACCCCAATCGACCCATCGGCTCGTTCATGTTCGTCGGCCCCACGGGCGTCGGAAAAACGGAGCTCACGAAGGCCCTCGCCGAATTCCTGTTCGACGATGAGTCGGCGGTGCTGCGCCTCGACATGTCGGAATACATGGAGAAGCACTCCGTCAGCCGGATGATCGGGGCCCCACCCGGATATGTCGGTTACGACGAAGGGGGCGCGCTCACCGAAGCGGTTCGCCGCCGCCCTTATCAGGTGATCCTGTTCGACGAGATCGAAAAGGCGCACCCTGACGTGTTCAACACGCTGCTGCAGGTGCTGGACGACGGTCGGCTCACCGACGGGCAAGGCCGCACGGTCGATTTCCGCAACACGCTCGTCGTGATGACGTCGAACCTCGGCTCCCATGCGCTGGCCGAGGACACGTCGAACCAGATTTCGGAGGGCGCGCGCGCCGCTGTGCTGGAAGCGATCCGCGGCCATTTCCGCCCGGAATTCCTCAACCGGATCGATGAGATCGTATTCTTCAAACGCCTTGGACGGTCCGAGATCGACCGCATCGTCGGCGTGCAGCTGAAACGCCTCGAAAAAATCCTCACCGACCGCCGGATCACATTGTCGGTGACGCCCGAGGCGATGGGTTGGCTCGCCGAGCGTGGCTACGATCCGGTCTATGGCGCCCGGCCCCTGAAGCGCGCGATCCAGAAGGAAGTGCAGGATCCGCTCGCACGCATGATCCTCGAGGGCAGGATCAAGGATGGCGACGAGGTTCAGGTGTCCGTCGAAGGCGCCGCGCTCGCTCTGAACGGCGTTCCGACAGACCTGATCGGCAAGAAACTGGGCCTGCAATGATCCGGCGACGCCCCCACTCAGGTCAGAGAAGAATGACTCCGCTGGCGGGGATCAGGCGATCGATCGGTTGCGACCATGTCGCCGCCTCATCATGTGACAGGTAGAGGCGGCCGGATCCGTCGATCACCGCCGCTTGGCGACCGTGCGCACTGATGCATTGCGTGTCGGGGACGCCCGCCAACCATCTCGGAAGACCGCCGCCCACAGGCTGCAGGGAACCCGCTGCGTCCACATCGCGTCGGTAAACCGCGCCGCGCTCCGAAAACGGGTCCTCGGACGCCGACACGAGGATGGTGTCGCCGATGAAAGCCACCGCCGAACAGTGCGGCGCGTGAAGCCCGTCCGTCTCGATCGTCCAGGTCGCGCCAGCGTCCCGGCTGACGCACAGTCCCACCGCAGCCGCGGCGACGACGAGATCGGGCCTGCTGGCGTGTGCACACACCTCATGCACATCGCTGTCGACTTCAATCGTCGGACGCCAGACAGCGCCTTGATTGGTGGATCGCGGGATCCCGCCGACATGCACATTAGCGAGCCACACCGTCCCATCGCAGGTCGCCGCCATCGAGCGCACCCCGAGCGGGGGGCCGCGCAGCACACCGTCGACAAGGGCCGTTCCGGCGTACCAGTCGGCGCGATCCTCCACGGCGTCGAAGCCTGAAAGCGGAATGAGAGCGCCATCCGCATCCGCTCGGAGTAGACGCGCGTCATCGGTCCCGACGATCAGATCGTTTCCCACCACCAGGCAGCAGGACAGATCAATCTCTCCCGTCGCCACGACATGCCATTGGCCCTCCGGTGTTCGACGGTGAACCGATCGCCCGCCGACGATCGCCAGAACTCCTCCGCGCCCGTCCCGAGCCATCCCGCGCACCGGTTGGTCAGCGATCTCCTGGCGCACATCGCCATTCGTCAGGCAGAACAGGCCGTCGGCCCAGGTTGAGATCAACAAGGTGTGGTCGAGCATGGCGTCACCTTCCTTCGGGAGCGCCGCAGCGTTCCACGCCGCATGGGTGCTGAGCAAGAATGGCGCACCCGGCCCCGAAAGCAAACGGCGACCGGGGTTCCGGTCGCCGTCCACGATTGCATGAGCGGGGTTGGTGTAAGGGTCAGTCCCGGCCCGCGATGATCTTCATGCCGTCGGTTTCGTTGAGCTGCGCCAGCGCGGCGGCTTCAGCTTCCCGCTCACAGATCCGGACACCGCGGGGGTCGAGCGGGGAGCGGACCACGGCATCCGCACACAGGTCGTGCGCCGCTTCGGCGATACGCGTCTGTATGCCGTCGCGGTCGGACACAAACGACCCGGCGGCGTCGATCTTGAGTTCAGCGGTCACGGCGCGGCTGGCATCGCGGGTCTCCGCACCCGCTTGCTGAATGATGGGCGCTGCGACGACACCGACTGCAACGGCGGCGAGAATGAGCGAGGGGATGTTCATGGTCTCTGTCCTTTTAAGGGAGGAGCCGGCTGGCGCCTCGAGGAGGGTTGGCGTTCAGCGCCGCAGAGGTCTTCGCCCCAGATCAGCGTTGACGACAGATCTAGTCCATCCGAATATGAAACTCGATCCGACAGAAATGGCTTTAGGGTTTTCAAAATTGGATACGCAAGCATGAGAGTCCCTGCATGACGGCGCTCGACTGGGCGAAGCTTCAGTCCTTCGTGGCGGTGGCGGAGCACGGTTCGCTTTCCGCGGCAGCCCGCGCGACCGGAGCAAGCCAACCCACGCTCAGCCGGCACATCGCCATGCTTGAGGAGGAGGTCGGGCTTCGCCTGTTTGATAGACGGTCAGACGGGCTTTCCCTCACCGCAACCGGGGCGGAAATCTTCGAGAAGGCGCTCGCGATGGCGCAGGCGGCGAATGAGCTTGAACTCATCGCGACCGGCCGGTCCGAGCAGGTTTCGGGGACGGTCCGCATCACGGCGAGCCAAGTGATGGCGGCGTACAGCCTGCCGCAAATCCTCACGGCCCTTCGCATCGCTGAACCACAGATCGCGATCGAACTCGTCGCGTCGAACGAGACCGACAATCTGCTGAAGCGCGAAGCCGACATCGCTGTGCGAATGTATCGCCCGCTTCAGAACGATGTGATCACAAGAAAGGTCGGCGACCTGACGCTTGGGGTGTTCGCGTCTCGCAGCTATCTCGAACGGCGCGGACGTCCGGAGATCACCGAGGACCTGCTGTCGCACGATGTGATCGGATTTGACCGATCCGACGAGATGGTCGCAGGGTTCAAGTCGGCGGGAGTGGATGTGAGTCGCGACTTCTTCGCCCTTCGAACCGACGCTCACTTCGTTCATCCCGAGCTTGTGCGCGCAGGCTTCGGCGTCGGCGTGATAGAAACCGGTTTCGCGCAGAGCGACCCGGAACTTGTCAGACTCTTTCCGGAGGCGATGATCCGGTCGCTGCCGATCTGGCTGACGGCGCACGCCGAACTCCGCTCGAGTGTGCGTGTGCGCCGCGCATTCGACTTCCTCGCCGAGAAGCTGGAGGCGAAGTTCGGCGCGCGACCCTAGGGCGCAGGGCCTCAGCGGACGCGCCTAGTCCATTCGCTCGAAGACGCCCTCCACGGGCTGATGGTCGGAATAGCGAAATCCCTCATCCAGCGTTTCGACGGAGCGGACGCGCACATTCGGTGACACAATGAACCCATCGATGGTGGACGTGCGCGAGACGCCGGGACGCCACGGGCCTTCCTTGCTGCGCACGGTCGCCCGCCCATCAGACACGATCTGCCAACCACGGGGCAGGAGATCCTTCGGAAAGGGGCGCGCGTCTGCATCCTCACCGCCGCTCACCTCGACGAGCGACAAGTTGAAGTCACCCCCGATGATCACCGCCCTTCCCTCGGCGGCGCGCGCGGCGCCATGGGTCAGGACAGCGGCCAGCTGCCACTCCCGGACGCCGGAGGACTCGTATGCCGCGAGGTGTACATTGATCAGCGTCCAGGGACGGCCAGAGACGTCGAGATCGGTCTCGATCGCCCGGTAGTTGCGCGGCACCAGGCCGGCGAGCGCCCGCGGCTCATCCGGCAAATCGAGGACGGTTGTGGAACCCGGCCGGACCTCGATCAGGACCGCGGGCCCATGCACGAGGCGCAAATCGCCCGGCCAGAGCCGACTCGCCACATCGGGCGCAAATACCATGCGGTGGCGCGGCAGCGCGCGTCGCACACCATCCGCAACATCAACATTGCGGGTGAGCAAGCCCCGGCCCGCCGCCTCCTGCACGAAGACGACCGGCGGCGCTTCCCGCGCCAGTATGGAAGCAACCCCGGCGACGTTCTTTTCGACGACAGCTCGGCTTGGCGGGCGCAGGCGCTTGCCGCCTTCCGCGATGAAGTCGGACTCCTCGCCAAGGCCCCCGTAGCCGATGTTCCAGGTGAGGACGCGCAAGGGCTCCGACGCGGGGACGCTCGGTGGCGCGGACGTCAATAACGTCCTCGGCTGAGACATGACGGAAGACGTGATACAGCCTGCAGTGAGCCAGATGGGCACCAGCGACGAAAGGACGGACCGTAAAAATTTCGCCGGCATGGTCTCGGTGACAGAGATCAGCCGCCCGGGGCTCTCACGCCGATGGTGAGGGTCGTCTCTGCGTCGGGCCAGTCGACGGGTTGGCCATCTCGCGTGCCAGGCTGGTATTTCAGGTCCTTTGCGGCGCGGAGGATTGCGTCCTCATAAGCAGCCGGATCGCATGCTGCCTTAAGGTCTTCGATGGCTCCGGTCGCCCGCACCATGAATGTCAGCTTGCAGGAGCCCGGCTCCTTGATCTTGCGGAATGCAAGCTGGACGGTTCGGGCGTTGACGTCGGCGACTTTGACCGGAGGCGTCTGCGCGGCCGCTTCCTGAACGGCGAAGCTGAACGTCTGCGCCATCGGATTGGTAGGTACGGGCACGCCGTCGATCAGCTCAGGCTCATACTCGGCCGCCGCGATGGCTTTCGCCGCGAAAGGCTCATATTCTGGAACCGAGCATTTCGGCTCAATTTTGTCCGGTTTGCCTTCCTTGGAGACGACGAACACGACCCGGCACTCACCGGACTTACGAATCTCGTCAACGGCCGCCTGGATGATCCCGCCGTCCGGCCCCTTAATGTTGACGGGCGGCCGTGATTCGCCTTCTTGCGCTGACGCGAGGGGCGCCAGCGCCATGGTTGCGGTCAGCGCCGTGGCCAGCGCAACGGCTCCAGCAGCCAAGGTCAACTTCATTGTCAGCGTCTCCAGAACATAGCTCGCCGGGGGTTTGACCCACAGAAAGCGGTAGATGAGGCTTCTTGCCAGCCACCAGCCAATTTCGGTGCGGAATGACGGGCGACGGACCGCCGGTCAAGGCGAGTGAAGCGCGAAACGCCAAAAGTGTACACGCGAGCGCCGGCTTGCAAAACCCTTGTTGCAGTCCGAACTGCGGCCGCTTGCAGCAAAGGTGGGTCGGGACACCGGCGTCGGGTGGTACATGACCTGCATGCGCGAGGCGTCGTATCCGAGACCCGCGACGGAATGTCGGGGCGTCACCGCCGCAGAGGACAGCCAGCAATGATCCGCGACGCAGCAGAACTGGAACCCGGAACCAAGATTGAGGCCGACGTCGTGATCGTGGGCGCTGGGCCGGCGGGGCTGACCATCGCGCGAGAACTGGAAGGCTTAGGCCTCAAGATCGCCCTCCTTGAAGCGGGCGGAATGTCGTTCGAACCGCAAGCGGACGACACTTCGGCGCCTGCGCAGGAGTCTCGCTATGTTGGCGGCGCATCGGGCGGCGCGTTCAATTTCGACTTCAAGATGTTTGGCAACCGCCCGCGCGCGGAACGCCAGTTCGGCGGCAACGCCACCGCGTGGGGCATCTGGACCGCCGCAGGAAAGAACGGCATCCGATTGGTGCCGCTGCAACCAGCGGACCTTGAGGCGAAGCCATGGGCGAACCGAGAGGCGTGGCCGATCGAATATTCGGATCTGGAGCCCTATTACGAGCGCGCGAAGGCAGTGTTTGGACTCCCGGACAAGAGCTTTGAAACTTCGGACTGGGAGACGCCTGAAACGCCGCCCTTACCAATCAAGGGCGACCGGGTAAAGAGCCAGGTGTTCCTGTTCGCGGACGGCACCGTGTTCACGGAGCGCGACCGCAAGGCGATTGAAGCCTCTGCGAACGTGACGCTGTTCCTCCACGCCGCCGCGCTAGAAGTGCTGGTGACCTCGGACGGTGCGCACGCGACTGGCGTGCGGACCGCGAGCGCCCCCGGTCGGGAGGTCGTGTTCAGCGCCCCTGCGGTGATCGTCGCCGCGGGCGGTCTTGGCGCCACACAATTGTTGATGTGTTCGGACAGCGTGGTGGCGAGCGGCCTCGGCGGCAGGCACGGGCGGCTTGGCCGCGGGCACATGGATCATCTGTTGATCGACGGCGGCGACTTCGTGCCGTCCTCACCAGACGTGTTTGAAACAGGCGCTCTGTATGACTTGCGGAGCATCGACGGCGTGGGAGTGATGGGCCACCTCGCGCTCACGGACCAAACACTTCGCGAAGAGCCGATCATGAATTCCTGCATGATGCTGTTCGCGGTGGAAGACAATTACCGCAAGAATCGCGGGCTCACCGACCGGCAGCGCAAAGGATTTGACGCCTCGATCCGCGTGCGCGAGGCGGTGCGACAGAAGCGGATTCCTGACGTTCGGGAAGTTGGCGACCTGATCGTCGGCGCGGACGGGGTTGTGAAGCGGCTCATCGATCGCGCCTTGCGCCCCAAATCGCATCTGTCGCTTGGCGGATGGTCGGACCTGCCGAACCGGCGCAGGCGTTTCCAGCGCTTTGAGGTCGTGCAGATGGCCGAGCAGGGTCGGCATGAGGACAATCGGCTGTACCTGTCCGACGAAAGGGACGGCTTTGGTCAACGGCGGCTCGCGTTCGACTGGCGCTGGCACCCCGAGGACGCTGCGGCGCTCGCCCGGTCGCAGGAGATTTTCGCGCGGGAGCTCGCCGTATCGGGGCTCGGACGCTTCGAGATCGCAAGGCACAATGGCGAGCCAGTGGTCATCACGCCTTCGATCAATCATTTCATGGGCTCAACGCGGATGAGCGCGCGCCCGGAGGACGGGGTCGTGGATCCGAACTGCCGGGTGTGGGGCGTCGACAATCTTTACGTCGCAGCGACATCCGTCTTTCCGACGGGAGGGTTCGCAAATTCCACCTTCACGCTGATTGCGCTCGCGATTCGGATCGCGGACGCCGTGAAGGCCCGGGCGAAAACCGCCGAGCGCCGCTCCCTGGCCGTCTCCTAGGCGAGGCGTATCGGGAGCGGCTCAGCCGGCGCTTTCGAGCAACACTCAAGGACATTCATGGGCGGCCGACGCATCCTGTTCGCAGGTGCACAAAACTGCGCTGGCGCCCGGCACAGACCGTGGTAACAGTTTTGTTTCGGTCACGTGTGTTCTGTGAGAGGCCAGCACTATGCCTGATATCAACAGGATCGGCGTCATCGGCGCCGGCCAGATGGGAAATGGCATCGCGCATGTTTGCGCCGTAGCCGGCTACGACGTCCTCCTCAACGACGTCTCGCAAGACACGCTCGACAACGCCATGAGCACGATCCGGCGCAATCTGGACCGACAGGTCGCACGGGGACACATCTCCGCCGCGGACCGCGATCATGCGCTGAAGCGCATCAAGCCGGAGGCGTCGCTCGCAGGGTTCGGCGATGTCGATCTCGCAATCGAGGCGGCGACCGAAAAGGAACCGATCAAGCGGGCGATCTTCGAAAGCCTGTGTCCCCTGTTGTCGCAGGACGCCGTGCTCGCCACGAACACCTCATCGATATCGATCACGCGGCTCGGATCATCGACCGACCGGCCGGAGCGGTTCATCGGCCTGCATTTCATGAACCCGGTGCCGGTGATGCAGCTGGTTGAGGTCATCCGCGGGCTCGCGACCGACCAGGCGACATACGAGACTGCGACGGGGTTCGTCGAACGCATCGGCAAGACCGCGACGAACGCCGAGGACTTTCCGGCGTTCATCGTCAACCGCGTGCTGATGCCGATGATCAATGAGGGCGTCTATACGCTTTACGAGGGCGTCGGAACGGTCGAGTCGATCGACACGGCGATGAAGCTTGGCGCGAACCACCCGATGGGCCCGCTGGAGCTTGCGGACTTCATCGGCCTCGATACCTGCCTGTCGATCATGCAGGTGCTCTACGACGGCCTGGCCGACAGCAAGTATCGGCCTTGCCCCCTGCTCGTGAAATATGTCGAGGCGGGCTGGCTCGGCCGCAAGACGAAGCGCGGGTTCTACGATTATCGGGGTGATGCGCCGGTTCCGACCCGATAGGCGCGAGACGAACCGGCGAGGGCCGGACCTGAACCGGCTCCAGGTTGAGATTGCCGCAGAATGGGAAGGAAGAGGCGATGTCTGTCGTTCTGGTGACCGGTGCGAACCGAGGCATCGGACTGGCGCTCGCGCGGGCCTATGCAGGCCGCCGGGACAAGGTGCTCGCGACGGTGCGGCGGGGCTCGGACCAGAAGGATCTTGCGGCCTTCGCCGCTGAGGCTGGCGGCTGGGTCGAGATCATCGAGATGGACGTCTCCGATCCGCTGGACGTGGCCCGGGCGAAGCGCCAGATCGGCTCCCAGCCGATCGACGTGCTGGTCAACAACGCCGGCGTGTCCGGTCCCGACCGTCAACGTGCGGTCGACATGGACTTCGAGGGTCTCGCTGAAACGCTCAATGTGAATTCCATCGCGCCGCTGAGGGTGGCCGACGCCTTCCTTGCGAACGTCGAGGCTGCAAAGGGAAAAATCGTAGCGATTTCAAGTCAAATGGGGGCGATGCAGTCTGCTGCCGCGGATGCGCTCGCCTACCGCGCCTCCAAGGCGGCGCTGAACAAGCTGATGCAGGGGCTTGCAACCGAGCTTCGCCCGCGCGGGATCCCGGTGCTGATCGTGCACCCTGGGTGGGTGCGCACGGACATGGGCGGCGCGTCGGCGCCCCTGTCGCCCGCCGACAGCGCCAAGGGCCTCGTCAAGCTGATCGACGAGCTGACGCTCGCCAACAGCGGCAAGTTTCTGTCGTGGAACGGCAAGGAGCTCGCCTGGTAGACCGGCTTGGCAGATCGGCCCCGGCTCAGCTCCCCGCGCGACCTGCGAAGGACGGCCGCAGGTCGGCTGCGATCTCGCTCAAGGCTCTCCGGGCCGCCGGCACGACCCCCGACATCGCGGTGAACGAATGCGAGAGGCTCGGGTAGTGCCGATGGAGCGTTTCGACCCCGGCCTCCCGCAAGAGGTCGGCATAGGTCGCGGCCTGCGTCGTCAACGGGTCGAAGCCCGCCGTGTAGACGAAAGCCGGCGCGAGACCGGACTTGTCGGGGGCGAGCGCCGGTGACACGCGCCAGTCCGTTCGGTCGTCGTCCCGTCCAAGGTAATGGCCGACGAACCAGTCCATCATCGGCTTCGAGAGCGGGTAGGCGTTCGCCTGCGCCTGCATGCTGCCGCCCACGGAGGTCCAGTCCGTGCACGGGTAAATCAGCTATTGAATCAAGGGCTGAGGGTCGCCCGTTCGCTTCCTCGCCTGGCAGATGACCGCCGAGAGATAGCCCCCGGCGGAGTCGCCGCCGACGCCGATCCGAGCGGGGTCCGCCGAGAGGTCAGGGGCGTGGTCGATCGCCCACTGGAACGCGCCCACGGCGTCGTCGACGGCGGCGGGGAAGCGGTGCTCGGGAGCGTGGCGGTAGTCGACATTGAGCACCCGGCAGCCGGCCTCCGCGGCGAGGATCGAGCACCACGCGTCGCAGGCCCAGACGCCGCCGAGGACGCAGCCGCCCTGGTGAAAATAGACGATGAGCCCCTCCCCGCCCGACGAGCCCGGCGGCGCATAGAGGCGCGCGTCGAGCGGTGAGCCGTCAGCCGCAGGAACCTTGATTTCATTGACGGAAACGCCCGGAACACGACGGGAATCAATGAGCGCGAAGGACGATTTCATGCCCGCCCGGACGACGTTGACGGGCAGCGAGGTCGCCGGCGGGCGGCGCTCGGCCTGCTTCGCCATCAAGGCGATGTGCGGGTCAAGCTCGACCCCGTCCACCTTGTAGCCGCCCCCGGCGAGGGAGCGCAGGACCCCGGGCGGCAGCGCGAAGACGAGCCTGGCGATGAAGGCCGAAAGGGTCATGCGGGGCTCCGTGCGGCGGCCGGGGGGCCTTCCTGCAGAAGTGTCGCGGGCGGCGCACAGCGTCAAGGCAGGCCCCGGCGACGCAGGTTCGAGTGATGTTTCAGAGACGTTGGACGATGGTTCGAGAGACGTTGAAAACGCCCGGAATCCGGCCCTTTTCGGCCCTGAGGCCCCGATCGGCCCTTAATAATGGGGGGATAGACGCCCCAACGCCCGACAAGAGGATAAACCGGGGACAACTTGCCAGACGCCCCGCACGCTGGTTCGATGGAAATCCAGAGGACAAGAAACAAAGGATTCCCCGCCATGCCGGACATGCTTGAATCCGTCGAGGGCGGCGTCGCCGTTCTGACGCTGAACCGTCCGGAGTCACGAAATGCATTATCGACCGAAATGCTCACCCTGCTGAATGAATCGCTTCAGCGCCTCGCGGTCGACCCCGCGATCGGGGCGGTCGTGGTGACGGGCGCGGACGGGGCCTTCTGCGCCGGCGGCGACGTGAAGGGGTTCGCCGCGTCCGAGGGCGGCGCCAATCACGGCGCATCGCTCGAACAGGCGGCGCTGCGGTTGCGCACGAGCATGGAGTGCTCGCGCCTCTTGCACGAGATGCCCAAGATCACGATCGCGGCGATCCCGGGCGCCGCCGCGGGCGCCGGCCTCTCGATCGCCCTCGCCTGCGATTTCCGCATCGCGGCGAAGACCGCCAAGATCACGACCGCGTTCGCGAAGGTGGGGCTGTCGGGCGATTTCGGCGGCACCTATTTCCTGTCGCGCCTCGTCGGCGGCGCGAAGGCGCGGGAGCTCTACCTGCTCTCCGACGTGATCCTGGGTGAGGAGGCCGAACGGCTCGGCGTGGTGAACCGGGCGGTCGATGCCGACGCGCTGATGCCGGAGGCGATGAAACTCGCCCATCGGCTCGCCAACGGACCGCGAATCACGCTCGGGCTCATCAAGAAGAACCTCAACATCGCCGAGGCGGGAGATCTCATCCGCTCGTTTGATGCGGAAGCGGCGCACCATTCGCGCTGCGCCACCACCGAGGACCACAGGGAAGCGGCGCGCGCCTTCGTCGAGAAACGCGCGCCCGTGTTCAAGGGAAACTGATACCGGGGAAGCTGATGACCAAACCTGAGACGACCATGCGCGGGGCCGCCTGGAGACCGTTCGCGGCGGCCGGCCTCGCGGCCGCGCTCGGCGCGTGCGCCCTCGCGCCCGCGGCGGAACGGGCGGGCGATCCCGCCGAGGGGCTGAAGGTCGCCCAGGCGCAGTGCGCGGCCTGCCATTCGGTCGGCGCGAGCGGAACGAGCCCGGTGGCGGCGGCCAAGCCCTTCCGTTTCATCCTGTCGACCTACAATCCGAACGCGCTGGAGGCTGACCTCAAGAACGCGGTCCGCGTCGGGCACATGTCGATGCCGCAGTTCTACTTCAGCGACGCCCATGTCGAGGACCTCCTCGCCTATCTTTCGACGATCCAGACGCGGGAGAGTGACCAGTAGGAGCAAGGGAGCCCGGACGAGCGGTGACGGTGCGCACTTAAGTTTGATTGGCGGATCGTAATGTTCGGGTTATCACTGGGACGCGGAGGCGCGGGCGCGGGGTTGCGCAAGCGGTTCCCTGAGGGGTTGCGACGGCTTGCCGAACGCTTCCCCGCGTGTAGAGAGTCTCGTCTTGAGACCCTAACGGAGGGGCTCTGGCGCGAAGAGACCTCGGCCCGCCTTGGAGGGCCGGACCAAACCCTGGCTGAACCGATCTCGGCCGGGACCTAAACGGGCGGAAGAACAGGCTGAAGAAGGGGTGGGACGGCGATCGTCCCCAGAGAAACCCCGCGGAGCTCAAAACATGGCCTTCACGATCAATGTCAACGGCAAGACCCAGACGGTCGACGTCCCAGGCGACATGCCCCTGTTGTGGGTGTTGCGGGACAAGCTCGAGCTGAAGGGCACGAAGTTCGGTTGCGGCGTCGCCTCCTGTGGGGCGTGCACGGTGCACATCGACGGCGCGCCCGCGCGCTCGTGCGTCACGCCGATCTCGAGCGTCGGCGCCGGGGTGGTGACCACCATCGAGGCGGTCGGCGACTCGCCGACCGGACGGGCGGTGCAGGCGGCCTGGGTCGAAGTCGACGTGCCGCAGTGCGGCTACTGCCAGGCCGGCCAGGTGATGGCGGCCACCGCGCTGCTCTCGACCACGCCGAAGCCGACCGACCGCCAGATCGACGACGCGATGGCCGGCAACGCCTGCCGCTGCGCCACCTATGTTCGCATCCGCAAGGCCATCAAGACGGCCGCCGGACTGCCCACAGCCGACACACGGGAGGCCTGATCGATGCCGCTGGATACGCCTTTCGGCGCCGATAACGGCGCCCCCGCAACAGCCCCGGTGGATGCATCGCGGCGAACCTTCCTGAAGATCGGCGCCGCCGCGGGCGGCGGGCTGATGCTGTCGCTCGCGGCCTGCGCGACGCCGACGGACACGGACGGCGCGGCGACGCTGGCGACGGCTCCGGCCGCCCCACCCGCGCCGCTTGAAGAGATCAACGCCTTCGTGGCGATCTCGCCGACCGGAAAGATCCGGATCATGGCGAAGAACCCGGAAATCGGCCAGGGCGTGAAAACCATGCTCCCGATGCTGATCGCCGAGGAACTCGACGCGGACTGGTCGGCGGTCGACATCGAACAAGCGATGGCGGACGCCGCGCTCTACGGCACGGCCGCATCGGGCGGGATGCAGTTCGCCGGCGGAAGCCGCGCGACCCCCTCCACCTGGCTGCCGCTGCGCAGGCTCGGCGCGGCGACGCGTCAGGTTCTGCTGCAGGCCGCGGCGCAGACATGGGGCGTCCCGGTGGGCGAGCTGACGACGGGACCGAGCGTGGTGATCCACGCCGCATCGAACCGGCGGGCGACCTATGGCGAGCTTGCGACGGCCGCCGCCGCCCTGCCCGCGCCCGACGACGAGATGATGAAGACCGTGGCGCTGAAGGACGAGGCGAGCTTCCGCATCATCGGCAAGTCGGTGAAGCAGTGGGACACGCCCCGCATCGTTCGCGGCGAGCCGATGTTCGGCATCGACATGGTCGTTCCGGGCATGAAGTACGCCGTGTTCGAGCAGTGCGGCGTGTGGGGCGGCAAGGTCGTGTCGGCGAACCTCGACGAGGTGAAGGCCGTGCCGGGCGTGGTGGACGCGTTCATCGTGCGCCAGGTGGGTGATGACCTCGCGCCGCTGATCGATGGCACCAATCTCGGCCTGCTCGACGGCGTCGCCATCGTCGCGGACGATTGGTGGACGGCGAAGACAGCGCGCGAGAAGGTGCTGAAAGTGGTGTGGGACGAGGGTGCGTCCCGGACCGATTCGAGCGCCGGGTTCGACGCCAAGGCGGCGGAGCTCGCCAAGGGGGCGCCGCAGTCGGTGCTCAACGAGAAGGGCGATGTCGCGGCCGCGATGAAGGCGGCGGCGAAGACGGTGGAAGCAAGCTATTCCTACCCGTTCCTGCCGCACGCGACGCTCGAACCGCAGAACTGCACGGCGCGGATCAACGCCGACGGCACGGCGGAGTTCTGGTCGACCACCCAGCTCCCGGAGCCGGGCCGCGGCCTCGTGGCGAAGGTGCTCGGCGTCGAGCAGAGCGCGATCAAGATCCACATGATCCGCGCCGGCGGCGGCTTCGGACGGCGGCTTGCGAACGACTACATGGCGCAGGCGGCGGCGATCGCGAAGCATTCCGGCCATCCCGTGAAACTGCTGTGGACGCGCGAAGACGACATGCGCCACGACCATTATCGTCCGGGCGGCTATCACAACTTCAAGGCGGCGCTGGACAAGGCGGGCGCGATGACCGCGATGACGAACCATTTCGTCACGTTCAAGCGCGGGACGCGCCCGGCCAACAGCGCCCAGCTGTCGCCGGCGGAGTTTCCGGCGGGGTTCATTCCGGCCCATTCCTACGGCATGTCGATGATCGAGTTCGGCGTGCCGACCGGCCCCTTGCGGGCGCCGGAGAGCAATGGCGTGTGCTTCGCCTACCAGTCCTTCCTGGACGAGGTGGCGCACGCGGCCGGCAAGGATCCGCTGGCGTTCCGGCTGGAGCTGCTCTCGGCGCAGACGGAGGGTCCGGCGGCGGGCGGATTTAGCGCCCAGCGCATGTATGACGTGGTCAAGCTGGTCGGAGAACGGTCCGGCTGGGCGAACCGCACCTCGCTGCCCAAGGGCACGGGCATGGGCGTTGCGTTCTACTACTCGCACCTCGGCTATTTCGCGCACGTCGCCAAGGTGAAGGTGGAGCCGAGCGGCCAGTGGCGCGTGCAGAAGGTGTGGGTGGTCGGCGACATCGGAAAGCATGTCATCAATCCCACGGGCGCGGCGAACCAGGCCGAGGGATCGGTGATCGACGGCGTCGGCGAGATGCTTCAGACGATCACGATCGAAAACGGCCGCACGAAGCAGGCGAACTTCTTCGACATGCCGCTGATCCGGATCAACCAGGCGCCGGACGTTGATGTGCACTTCCACATCACGGACAACGCGCCGACGGGTCTCGGGGAGCCGGCCCTGCCGCCCGCTCCGCCGGCGGTGACGAATGCGATCTTCGCGGCGACCGGCAAGCGGATCCGCCAGCTGCCTGTCGTTACGTCAAGTCTTCGCTGGACCTGACCGAAGCACAGTTTCGGCCAATTGTGATCGAAACCGAAGTCTCCGCGCCCGATGTCAGTCATCGGGCGCGGTTGACTTGACGCGTGGCTTTCGGGATATTTCTTCCGCGTAATCAGGCTTACCGGCCCCAGAAAAACAAAAGTACGCGGGAGAGAGAGATGAAGCAGGTGCTGTTCGGCACGGCCATGGCGCTGGTCATGGCGGCCTCGGTCGCGGGATGTTCCGGCAAGGAGGCTTCGGCGGCGGGCGCCCCGTCCGCCCTGGTGGACCTTGCAAAGCCCGTCGATAATTTCCAGCTCGTCGACCACAACCGCAAGGCGCACGAGCTCGGCTATTACCGCTATGCGCCGGCGATCGTGCTGGTGTCGCAGACCAACGGATCAGAGACCTCCCGCGCGGCGGCGGCGGCGCTCGCCGACCTGAAGGCCGCCTACGCCGACAAGGGCGTGCTGTTCTACATGCTCAACTCATCGCTGGAGGATGATCGCGACGCGGTGGTCGCGGAGATGGCCAGCCTCGGGGTCGACCTTCCCGTGCTGATGGACGAGCAGCAGCTCGTCGGCGAACAGCTCGGCGTCGCCCGCGACGGCGAAGCGTTCGTGATCCAGCCCAAGACGATGAAGATCGCCTATCACGGCCCGATCGACGACCGGTTCATGAAGGCGAAGCCGAAACTCAAGGCGCGCGTGAAGACGGCGCATGTCGCGGACACGCTGGATGCGCTGCTGGCGGGGGCGAAGGTTGAGCCGGTGTCGCTGACGGCCCCAGGCGCGACGATCGCCTTCCCGGAGCGGGACAACAAGGCGTCGTTCCAGTCAATCTCCTACGAGAAGGAAGTCGCGCCGATCATCCAGGCCAAGTGCGTGACCTGCCACCAGGCGGGCGGCATCGGTCCGTTCGCGATGACAAGCTATGAGGTGATCAAGGGCTTCGCCCCGATGATCCGCGAGACCATCCGCACAGACCGGATGCCGCCCTATTTCGCCGACCCGCACATCGGGACGTTCAAGGAAGATCAGTCGCTTTCCGGCGAGGAGATCAAGACGCTCGTGCACTGGATCGAGGCCGGCGCCCCGCGCGGAACGGGCTCCGACCCGCTCGCCGATCATGTCACGGTCGCCTCCGACTGGCCGGCGGAGCTTGGGCCGCCGGACTATATCGTCGACATTCCGGCGTTCGAGGTGCCGGCGACGGGGATCGTCGAATACCAGTACCCGACCATCAAGAACCCGTTCAAGGAAGACAAGTGGCTGCGCGCGGTGTCGGTGAAGCCCGGCGACCTCGCCGTGGTGCACCACGTGACATCGAGCCATATCAAGGACGGCGAATCGCAGTCGATGCTGCCAGGCGGTTCGGTGGGCAGCTATACGCCCGGCGCGCAGGCGCAGGTGATGGCGGACGGCTGGGGCGCACCCATCCCGGCCGGCGGCGCCTATCGCTTCTCGATGCACTACACAACGACCGGCAAGGTCGCGACCGACGCCACCAAGGTCGGCTTCTGGTTCCACGACAAGACGCCGGAATTCATCAAGCGGTCGGCGGTGATTTCAGACTTCGCACTCGAAATTCCGGCGGGCGCCCAGCGGCATGAGGAGACCGCCTATCTGGAATTCCCGGCCGATGCGATCCTCTACACGCTTTATCCGCACGCCCACCTGCGCGGCCAGAATGTGGAGCTGGAGGCGCTCTATCCGGATGGAAAGCGGGAAATCCTGCTGTCGCTGCCGAAGTATGACTTCAACTGGCAGCGCGACTACGATCTGGTCGAGCCCTTGCGCATCCCGGCCGGGACGAAGCTGATCGCGCATTGGGTCTATGACAACTCGGTCCACAATCGCGCGAACCCCGATCCGCAGAGCGTTGTGAAGTCGGGCCTGCAGACGCACGAGGAGATGATGTATTTCCGGGTGAACTATCGCTGGGTCGACGAGACGTCGAGCAATGTCCGCAACGATCTGCAGACCGAACTCGTCGGCTCGGTGATGCGCGGCGCGCTCGACGACAACCAGAACGGCAAGATCGAGCTTGCCGAACTGCGCGGACGGGCCCTGTCGCTCAAGGACAAGTTCCCGGCGCTCGACACCGATGGCGACGGCGCGCTCAACGCCGCGGAGTTTGAAGCCTCCGGCTTCGCGCGCCGCACCCGTGACGTGCAGCAGGAGGACTGATCGGACCGCTCGCCTGCGGGCGGGCGGACGACGCCACGCCGAGGACTGAAACCGGGGCCGCGTTCCTGTTCGATCAGGGGCGCGGCCTCTGGTTTGTGGGCGGGTGCTCGTCGCGGTTTTGGGCGTGGCGTGAGGAGCGCGGCGTCTAATCCGGAACGACGCCGAGATAGGGGAGCCCGCGCCACCGACCGGAATCATCCATGCCATAGCCGACAAGGAAGCGGGCGGGCGCATCATAGGCCCAGTAGTCGAGCCCCTCGACCGCTGCGTCCGGCTTGCGGGCGAAGACGCAGGACTTCACGGCGGCGGCGCCCTTGGCGAGCATGTGGGAGCGCGCAAAGGAAATCGTGCGGCCGCTGTCGAACACGTCGTCGATGAGGAGGACGCCGGCGCCGGACACTGATCTCGACACATCCGCCCTGACGACGACCCGGCCGCTCGACTGGCGCGCGTCGCGGTAGCTTTCAAGCCAGAGCGCATCAAAGCCGACATCAACGCCCCGCATGGCGAGCGCGCGCATGAGATCGGCGGCGAAGGGGGTGGCGCCGAGGAGGATGACGACCGCGACCCAGCGCGCGCCGGCAAGCTCGGGGGCGAGGCGGTCGGCCAGGGCGGCGACGCGCGCCTCGATCTCCTGAGGCGTCAGGAGCGTCTCGAAGACGGGATCAGTGATGCTCGCCCCCCGCCGCAAGGTCATCAGCGGCTGGCGGAGCTGCGGCAGGCGCGGCCGGGGCCTCGCCTGCGCCGTGATCCGTTCCCTGGCCGGACGCGTGATCGGCCGCTCCATCCGAAGCATGATCGGCGTCGGGGCCGGCGCCGGGACCCGTTTCATGCCCGGCCCCGGGGCCCGCGGGCGCATCGGTGTGGACGCCGTCGACCGCATGAAGCGCATCCGGCGTTTCATCCGGACCGGCTTCGGCGAACGTGACGGCGAGGCGGACCGTCTCCAGCGGCGGATCCACGACCCGTGAGGAGAAGCCGGCGCTGGCGCCGGCCGCGATCCTCGCGGCGTCGAGCCGGTCGGTCCAGGCGTGAAGCTCCTCGCCGGCCTCATCAAGAAGCGCGATGCGGACCAGCGGCGCCGTGCGGTCGGTGGTTCCCGAATTGGTCGCAACCCCGGTGACGGTGAGAACCGGCGTCGTGCCCTCAAAGCTGCGCTTGCCCTCGACGCCCGAGAGTTCGAGGCCGAAACGGTTCACCTCCAGACCGACGATCTTGTAGGCTGACGCGGTGCTGGGGAAGACGTTCGCCACCTGATTGCGAAAGGTGAGCGCAGCGGCGGCCGCGCCGGCGAAGACGAGTGCGCCCGCCCCCCAGGCGATGCCGGCGGCGATGACCCGGTTACGCTTCCGCCGGGCCATTTCGCGGGCGCGGAATTCGGCGTGCGGCCCGGACGGCTGGGCGTTCGCCACGGCGGCCTTGCGCAGGCGCTCCACCTGTTCGCGCGAGAGACCGCCGGACTCCTCCTCGCCGCCGCCGTCCGGCTTGGCGAACCAGGAATGACCGCACGCGGCGCACCGGACCTTGCGGCCCTCCTTTCCGACGGACGCGTCGTCGGCGAAGTACCGTGTCTCGCAAGAGGGGCAAACAAGGATCATGGGCCGACCATTGCGGGTTGTCCTGACGGCCAGCGGCGAGCGGCTGGCGTTTGGGCCTATCGGAATCACTTCGTGCGTGAAATATAGAACAAAGCCGGGCGAATGGGGACACGCCGTCGATCAGCGCGCCGATGAAAGACCGTCAGACCATATCGCTTGATGAGAACTCGGTGAGATTTGACCGGGTCAGCCTGAGCTATGGTCCGACGGTAGTCTTGTCGGAGGCGTCGCTGGTGCTTGCGCCGGGCTCGTTCACCTTTCTCACCGGGCCGTCCGGGGCCGGCAAGTCCACCCTGCTCCGGCTCGCCTATCTGGCGCTGCGCCCAACGGGGGGAGAGGTGGCGCTGTTCGGGGTGAACACCAGCCGGCTCGACCGTGCGGGGCGGGCGCGCCTGCGGCGACGGATCGGGGTGGTGTTTCAGGAATTCCGGCTGCTCGATCATCTGACCGCGTATGAGAATGTCTCGCTGCCGCTGCGGGTCGCGGGTGATGTCGAGAAGCGCTATCGCGACGATGTGGTCGAGCTGCTGCGCTGGGTGGGGCTTGGCGACAGACTGCACGCCAAGCCGCCTACGCTGTCGGGCGGGGAGCAGCAACGCGTGGCGATCGCGCGGGCGCTCGTGGTGAAACCGGACCTGATCATAGCGGATGAACCGACCGGCAATGTGGACCGGGAGATGGGCGACCGTCTGATGCGGCTGTTCGGGGAGCTGAACAAGCGCCTGAACACAACGCTTTTGATCGCGACTCATGATGTGTCGCTGGTGCGCCGGTGGAATGGCGACCTGCTGCGGCTGTCGAACGGGCTGGTGTCGCGCGAGGCGGCGGCTGATCGCACGGAGGCGGAGTCATGACGATCACGGCCGGACCGCTGCTGCCGCGCGAGGACGCCCGCGATGCGGCGCTGTTCTTCGTGGTGTGCGCGCTGTGCTTCCTCGCGGCGCTGGCGGCCCTGTCGGCGCGGGCGGCCTATGCGGCGGCGGACGGCTGGACCGAGCGTGTGGCCGGGCAGATCACGGTGCGGGTGGTCGGCGATGACGCGAACGCGGCGGAGGCCGAACGCATCGCCATGGCGGCGCCCGGTATCGTGTCGGCGCGTCTGCTCACCCGGTCGGACGCCGAAGCGCTGCTCGCGCCATGGCTCGGCGCGGCGGGGGTGCCGGACGATCTGCCGCTGCCGCATCTGATCGCGGCGGAAGCTGCGCCCGAAGCCGTCTCCGCCGCGGCGGATCTCGGGGCGCGGCTGTCGGCGGCGGGGCTTGATGTTGAGGTCGACGATCACGCGCGCTGGTCGTCGGGGGTCAACCGCGCGACGGAGTTTGCGGGCCTGATCGCGCTCGTCGCGGTGGGCCTGTTGTCCGGGACGGCGATCGCGGTGATTGCGTTTGCGACGCACGCCGCGCTCCTGACGCGCAAGGATGTGGTGGAGGTGCTGCACCTCACCGGCGCGCGGGACGGGTTCATCTCGTCGCTGTTCGAGCGCCGGTTTCTGATGCTGGGCGCGCAGGCCGGCGCGCTCGGGGCGCTGCTCGCCTTCGCGGCGGCGGCGTTCATCCTGTTTGCGCTGAAACAGGCGGACGACCGGATCTGGCTCCTGCCGCAGCTGTCGCTTTCTGTCGCGGATGGTGCGATTCTGGCGGCGACGCCGGTGCTGGCGGGTGCGGCGGCGATGCTCGCGGCGCGCCTGACGGTCTTGCGATCGCTGCACGAGATGGTCTGATGCACATATGACCATCTTCACCCGAATCGCCAGCGTCATCCTGGTCGGCGGAGTCCTCGCGGGGAGCTGGGACTTCCTGCAGTTTGTCTCGCGCGCGGACGCCCTGAGGGATCCGTCGCCGCCGGAACGGGCGGACGGGGTCGCGGCGCTGACCGGAGCCTCCAACGCACGGATCCGGGCCGGGGTGGAGCTTGCCGCCGCGCTCGACAAGCCGCTGCTGATCTCGGGCGTCCACCCCGACACCACGGCGATGGACATCGCCGGGATCGCGGGCGTGCCGTCGGAGCGGATCACCTGCTGCGTGACGCTCGGGCGATCAGCGACGACCACGGTGGGGAATGGATCCGAGGTCGCCGACTGGGCGCGGGCAAACGGGCTGAACCGCATCATCGTGGTGACGTCGGACTACCATATGGACCGGGCGCTGCTGGAATTGACCCGCGCGATGCCGGAAGCGGACTTCCAGCCCTATGCGGTGGCGTCCGGCGAGGTGCGCCCGCGCGCCTGGTACACCGAACCCGGCACGGCGAGGCGCCTGTTCGAGGAATGGGCCAAGTTCCGGACGTCGACCCTGCTCGGCCCGGCCGCGATCGAGACGCGTTCTGGCGAAGACCCGGCGAGCGACGAAGCGGCGGCGGACGGTGGGAGCGTCGCGCCATGATCCCGCTGCGGTCCACGCTCTTCGACGCCTGGTTCTATGCGTCGATGGCGGTGATCGGGCTCACTTGTCTCGTCCCGTCGATGTTGTGGCGACCGGTGCTCGTCTGGACTATGCGGGCGTGGACCTTGGCGATCGTCTGGGGGATGCGGGTGATCCTGAAGACGCCGACCGAGTTCCGGGGGCTCGAACACCTGCCGAAGGACGCGCCCGTGCTGTTCGCCGCGCGCCACCAGAGCACCTATGACACGCTCGCGCCGTTCAAGTTCATCGCCGATCCGGCCTTCATCCTGAAGCGCGAACTGATGGCGACGCCGGTGTTCGGCTGGTATTGCCGACGCGCGGGCATGATCCCGATCGATCGGGAAGGGTCGGTGAAGGCGCTGAAGACGATGATCGCGGGCGCGCGCGACGCGGCGGCGCGCGGACGGAGCGTCGTGATCTTTCCCGAAGGAACGCGCCAGCCTGTCGACGCGGACGTTGAGCTGAAGCCCGGCGTGGCGGCGCTCTATCGTGCGCTCGACCTGCCCTGCGCGCCGGTCGCGGTGAACACCGGCCTGTGCTGGCCGCCCTCGGGCGGCGGCCCGAAACGTCCCGGCCGCATCGTTTTCGAGGTGTTGCCGATGATCGAGCCCGGTCTCTCCAGGCAGGATTTCATGGTGCGACTGACGGAATCCCTCCAGTCGGCGACCACGCGCCTGGTGGCAGAAGGACGGGAGGCGCAGGCGCAGACCGCGAAGGCGGGACCGGTGCAGGCGGGCGCGGGCTAGTCTTCCGGCGACGCTGGCGCGTCGCGGCCGAAATTGGGGGCGGCGGTGTCCTGCCCCGCCTCGATGATCGACCGGCGAATGCCACGCGCGCGCGTGAACAGGTCGAACAGCACCTCCCCCTCCCCCCAGCGGATGGCGCGCTGGAGGGCGATGAGATCCTCCGTGAACCGGCCGAGCGTCTCCAGCACGGCCTCGCGGTTGTTGAGGAAGACGTCACGCCACATGGTGGGGTCGGACGCGGCGATGCGCGTGAAATCGCGGAAACCGCCGGCGGAGAATTTGACCACCTCTCCCTCGGTGACGGTCTCAAGGTCATGGGCGGTGGTGCAGATATTGTAGGCGATGAGGTGCGGAACATGGCTCGTGATCGCGAGGACGAGATCGTGCCGGGCGGGGTCCATGAGTTCGATCCGCGAGCCGAGCCGCTCCCAGAACCGGGAGAGGCGAACGACCGCCGCTGCGTAAGCCGGGTCGTCCGAGGGAAGCGGCGTGAGGATGCACCAGCGGCCCTCGAACAGGGTGGCGAAGCCGGCGTCCGGGCCGGACCGCTCGGTTCCGGCGATCGGGTGTCCGGGGATGAGATGGACGCCAGGCGGGCAGATCGCGGCGAGCTCTCGCGCGACGCTCGCCTTCACGCCGCCGACGTCGGTGAGGATGGCGCCCGGCGACATCGCCGACAGGCTGGCCTCGGCGGCGGCGCGTATGGCCCCGACAGGCGAACAGTGAAACACCGCGTCCGCGCCCGATACGGCGGCCTCCGGCGACTCGGCGACTTCCCCGAGGCCAAGGGCGCGGGCGCGCTCGCGGACGTGCGGATCAAGATCGTAGAGGACGATGTGCGCGGCGGCGCCCGCGTGGGCGGCGGCATGCGCGATGGAGGAGCCGATGAGGCCGACCCCGATGATGGCGATGCGGTCGAAGACGGGCGACCCGGTCATTTCGAGAAGAACGTCTTCAGCCCGGCGAGGAGCGCGTCGTCGCCCTCGCGCGTGCCGACCGAAATGCGCAGATGGTCCGGCAGGCCATAGCCCTTCATGCCGCGCACCGTCACGCCCCGTTCCATGAGGAAGGCGAAGGCCTCGGCGGCGGTGCGACCAGGTGTCTGCGGGAAGCGGGCAATGACGAAATTGCAGAAGCTTTCCGGCGTTTCGAGGCCGAGCTCGCGCAGGCCGGTCGTCAGACGGGCGAGTTCCGCGTCGTTGTGGGCGAGCGAGCGTTCGATGAAGTCATCGTCCTGCAGCGCCGCGATCGCGGCCGCCTGCCCCGGAGCGTTGGCGTTGAACGGCATGCGGACGCGTTCCAGCGCATCGATCACATGAGCGGGCGCATAACCCCAGCCGATGCGAACGCCGGCGAGGCCGTGCAGCTTTGAGAAGGTGCGGGTGACGAGGACGTTCTCGTGTTCGCCGGCAAGCTCGAAGCCGCCGGAATAGTCATTGCGGCGGACGAATTCCGCATAGGCGCCGTCGAGCACGAGCAGCACGTTGGCGGGCAGGCCGGCGTGCAGGCGCTTGACTTCGTCATGCGGGATGTAGGTCCCCGTCGGATTGTTGGGGTTGGCGAGCCAGACGACGCGGGTTGAGGGTGTGACCCGCTCCAGGATGGCGTCGACGCTGGCGGTGAGCTCCGTCTCGGGGGCGACGACGACTTTGGCGCCGCACTGATCGGCGAGGATCGCATAAATGGAGAAGGCGTGCGCCGTGACGATGGTCTCCACCCCCGGCGCGAGATAGGCGCGGGCGATCATCTGGAAGATTTCATCCGATCCGGCGCCGCAGATGATGCGCGCGGGGTCAAGGCCGAAGCGCGCTGCGATCGCCGCCCGAAGCGCGACGGCGCCGCCGTCGGGATAGCGCTCCAGCTTTTCACCGGCGGCGAGAAAGGCGGCCTTCGCCCGCGGCGAACACCCGAGCGGGTTTTCATTGGAGGCGAGCTTGTAGCTTGGTCCTGACCCCGGCTTGGGCGAGGCGCCGGGCGCGTAGGGGGTGACGCGTGCAAGCTGGGGAACGGGCTCGGGTCTCGTGGCCATGGTCGCGCCGTGATCGCTTTCCTGCCGCGTTTGAATATCCGGTCAAGGTCAGGGGCGCGGCAACACCCCGACAACACGCAACCCGTCTAGCCCCGCCCGGCGGGCGGCATCAAGGCGGGGATCGTCCGGAGCCACATACTCCCGCAGCCGAAGGAGCACGAGCGAGCGGGCCCGCGCCGTCACCTGACCGACAAGTCCCGCCTCCGCAAGGTGTTGCTCGGCGGCGTGGCGGTCGTCATGGGCCGTGGCGAGCGTGTCGTCGTCGCCGGAGGGTTGCGGTGCGCCGCGGTACACGATCGCCGCCCGGGGCGCGCCCGATCCGTTCCAGCGGGGCCAACCGTCGAGGATGGCGAGATTGCGGAAGCGATTCTCGTTAAGCATCGGCCACCACTGGCCGGCGCCCGCAAGCTCCGGCCATGGCAGGCAGGCGATCTCGCCCTTTCCGAGTTCAGCGCGTTCGAGCGCCTCGCGAATTTCCGCGACTGGCGAAACGTCGCAGGCAAAACCGAAATAGCCGCGGGCGGCCTCGTTGAGGATGCCGAGATCACCGCCGCAGGTGAGGACGGACACGACGCCCCGCAGCGGCTGTGTTTCCGCGCTGAGGGCGCGCCAGATCCTGACCGCGACGCCCGCGGGCAGACGGCCGGCGGCGCTCTCCACGACGCGGCGGGCGGTGGCGGCGTCGCGGGCCGGGTCGAAGCCCGAATTGAAGCCGGGCTCGGCAAGCTCGCGCTCGAGCAGGCGCCAGCGCTCCGCCAGCAGGTCGACGAGTTTGCGCTCCGCCGCAGCCACGGCGTCCCGCAGGCTCTCGCCATCGGGTTCATCAGTCATCTCAGCGTCTCCCGCCCCCGTGGCCGGCCGTGTCCTGTTTCAACACTATCTTGTGCGACATTTCCCAGGCGATACAAGGCGCAGCCGCCGATCGGCCGCAGCAGCCGCACGATGCGCTCCGGGGGGTCTTGGGATCGCGCAGGGTTTTCGTCTAGTGTGCGCGGCTCATGGCCACCCTGTCCCGATCCCTCACGGCCGCCGACCGCCTGAAACGGCTGGTGGTCGCGACGCCAGACCGTCCGCTGCGGCTCGACAGCGGACGCGCGCTTGAGCATGTCGAGATCGCCTACGAGACCTGGGGAAGGCTGTCGCCGGCGCGCGACAACGCCGTGGTGATCTGCCACGCGCTCACCGGCGACCAGTTCGTGGCCGACGTGAACCCGGTGACGAGCCGGCCCGCCTGGTGGCCCCGCATGGTCGGCCCGGGGCGGCCGATCGACACCGACCGGTTCTTCGTGATCGCGACCAATGTGCTCGGCGGGTGCATGGGATCGACGGGACCGGCGAGCGTTGGTCCCGGCGGTCAGCGCTGGGGAGTGGATTTCCCGCTGATCACCATCCCGGACATGGTGCGCGCGCAGATCGCGCTTCTGGACGCGCTCGATATTCCCGACGTGTTTCTGGTCGCCGGCGGATCGATCGGCGGGATGCAGGTGCTGGAGTGGACGGTGCAGGCCCGCGGCCGGGTGTTCGCGGCGGCGCCGATCGCGACGGCGGCGCGGCAGTCGGCGCAGAATATCGGCTTCTACGAGGTCGGGCGACAGGCGATCATGGCGGACCCGGACTGGCGGGACGGCGCGTATCTCGCCCATGGCGTCCACCCGGACAGGGGGCTCGCGGTCGCACGGATGGCGGCGCATATCACCTATGTGTCCGAGGCGTCGCTGAAGCGGAAATTCGACCGGCGGCTGCAGGACCGCTCCGCCGTGGGGTTCGGCTTCGACGCCGATTTCCAGATCGAGAGCTATCTGCGCCATCAGGGCCAGAGCTTCGTCGACCGGTTCGATGCGAACTCGTACCTCTATATCACGCGGGCAATGGACTATTATGACCTCGCCGCCGATCATGACGGCCAGCTTGCGGCGGCGTTCGCCGGGCTGGATACGCGGTTCTGCGTGTTTTCATTCTCCTCCGACTGGCACTACACGCCGGAAGAGAGCCGCAACCTTGTACGGGCGCTGAACGCCGCGGGGTGCGAGACGTCCTATGTGTCGATCGACAGCGACAAGGGCCATGACGCGTTCCTGCTGGAGGAGCCGGAATACGAAGCGGCGATGGCGGGCTTCATCGACGCCGCGGCGGAAGCGCGCGGGCTGCCGCCGCGGAGCGCCGGACCATGATGGACATGGCCGCGAGCCAACGCGAGGATCACCGGGTCATCGCGCGCTTCATCTCCGCGGGTGAGCGGGTGCTGGACGTCGGGTGCGGCGACGGCCAGCTGATGCAGCTCCTGAGGTCGGAGCGCGGCGCCAAGCCGCGCGGGCTGGAGCTTGAACGGGCCGGGGTCAATCGCTGCGTCGCGCGGGGGCTCGCCGTCGTGCAGGGCGACGCCGATCGCGATCTGCCAGTCTATCCGGACGATGCATTCGATGCGGCGATCCTGTCGAAAACGATCCAGGAAGTGGCGCGGCCGAGATTCGTGCTCGCGGAGCTCGCCCGGATCGCGCCGAAGGTGATCGTGTCGTTCCGGAATTATGGCCACTGGCGGGTGCGGTTCGCCCTGCTCACACAGGGCAGCGTGCCGTCGCTGTCGCATTCCGGGGCGTGGTGGTCGGACGGCGCGCGCCGCCCGTGTTCGGCCCGCGACATGAGCGAGCTCGCCGCGGAACTCGGCCTCCAGGTGACCGCGATCGCAGCGGTGGGCCGGGACGATGATGCACAGGCCTCGCTCGGCTGGACCAACTGGTTCGCCGAGGAAGTGGTGTTCGTGCTCGCCCGGACGGGTAAGGCGCAGAGCTGACCGGCGGCCACGCGGTCCGGGAGGGACGCCGGACGCACCGTCGCCCGCGCCCGGCCCGCATGAACGACCGTCAGTTGGTGAGGGCGGACTCGTCCTTCTCGCCGGTGCGGATGCGAAGCGCCTGCTCGAGGTCGACGACGAAGATCTTGCCGTCGCCGATCTTCTGGGTGTTGGCCGAGGTCGAGATCGCCTCGACGACGCGCTCGACGGCGCTGTCGGGCACCGCGATCTCGACCTTCACCTTGGGCAGAAGTTTCACTTCATACTCGGCGCCGCGATAAACCTCGGTCTTGCCTTGCTGACGGCCATAGCCGCGCACTTCCGTGACGGTGACACCGGAGGCGCCGGCTGCGGTGACCGCGTCGAGGACGGCGTCGAGGCGGCTCGGCTTGAAGACGGCGGTGATGAATTTCATCGGTCGATTCCTTCTGGATGGGTCTTATGAAGAGCTACTTACATCACTTACACATATTGCGCAACAGCTTGCATCAGAGATCGTCCAACGGATCGGATTGCGCGGGCGCGGCGTGCGCCGGAGCCCTGACCTCCTGGCGGCGGCGCGATGCGCGCACCATGGGATCGGACATGACGTGCTTCACCGCCTCGACCATCAGCACCCCGCCGAAGCTCGACCAGCCGAAACGGCCCGCCCGCTCCCACGCATCGCCTGTTGATGTGATGACGGGCCAGTCGATCGGGGGCGCATAGAGGGCCCGGGCGGAGGCGGTGGGGCGGAACATGCCGTCCTCCAGGAGGCGGGTGAGCTGGCTGCGGGTGTAGGGCCGGCCATGGCCATAGGGCGTGGACTCGGCGCGCGCCCAGAGCCCGCGGCGGTGCGCGGCGACAACGATCAACCGCCCTTCAGGGGCCATCACCCGCCAGATCTCACGCAGGAACCGCCGAGGGCTTTCGACATCCTCCAGCGCATGGCGGATGACGACGCGATCGAAGATCGCATCGAGGAAGGGCAGTCGTTCCTCCTCCACCAGCGAAGTGAGCGATTTCCCGTCCGCCGGCCATCGAAAGGCGCCGACCTCCTCCGGCGACGCCCACAGCACGCGGCGCGCGGAGGGGAGGAACACGTCCAGGATTCCGGGGCAGTAACCGACGCCGAGCATGTCGAGGCCCTGCGCCCCGGGCCACAAGGCCGCGATCCGCGCCGCCACCATCTCGTCGGCCAGCCGACCGAGCGGGGTGGCGTAGAACGCCTGCAAGCGGTCGACGTCGAATCGCATGGAGAAGCCCGCCTCGCGAACGCGCCCGACGATGATTAAAGGTCGTCATCGGGTGATCAGACCCTATATGGTGGGACCGGACCGAATAAGGAAACGCATCATGGCCCCGATCGTCCACATGTTCCCCTGCCTTCAGGACAATTATGGATTCCTGATCCATGATCCGGCGTCGGGCGAGACGGCGACCATCGATACGCCTGACGCGGAGCGCATCCTCGCCGAGGCCGCCTCGCGCGGGTGGAAGATCACGCAGATCTGGAACACCCACTGGCACCCGGACCATGCCGGCGGCAACGCCGCGATCAAGGCGGCGACCGGGTGCCGCATCACCGGCCCGCGAGGGGAAGCCGACAAGATCGGCACGCTCGACCGGCTCGTCGGCGAAGGCGATGAGGTGGCGCTGGGCGGCGTCGTCGCGCGGGTGATGGACACGCCGGGCCACACCGCCGGGCATATCGTCTACGCCCTCCCCGAGCACAAGCTGGCCTTTGTGGGGGACACGCTCTTCGCGCTTGGTTGCGGCCGCCTGTTTGAGGGCACGCCGGCGCAGATGTGGGCGAGCCTGGGCAAGCTTCGGGCGCTTCCGGGCGACACCAAAGTATATTGCGCGCACGAATACACGCTGAGCAATCTCGCCTTCGCGCTGTCGGTGGATGGCCGAAATCCGGCGCTGCACGCCTATGGCGACCGGGTGCGCGCGCTGCGGGAGCGGGGGCAGCCGACCGTGCCCACGACGATCGCCGACGAGCTCGCCGCCAATCCGTTCATGCGCGCGGACGACCCGGCGCTTCAGGCCGCGGTCGGACAGTCCGGCGACGCGGTCGAGGCGTTCCGGGAGATCCGTGAACGCAAGAATGTGTTCTGATCGGCGTATCGGCGCGGTTTGAAGCGACGCGAATTGCGTCAGGACCCGCCGGACATCAGCGCGAGCGCGATGGCTTCAGACGACGGCCTGCCGGCATAACCCTCGGCCGGATTGACGCTGAGCACGAGTTCGCCATCCTTGAAGTCCGCCGCGGGAGCGGCGGCGCGCGTGAGCCTGAGGGCGCGAAGCTTGTCGCCCGACCCAGCCTCAAGGCCCTTCGCCCGTTCGACTCCGAGGACCGCGACCAGAAGCGCATCGGCCGCCCAGGCTTCGGCGCCGGCGAACTCGCCCGCTCCGAAAACAGTGACCTCATGCCCGGCGAGCGTTCCAAGATCGCGCGACGCCGCCTTGACCTTGTCTGACAGCGAGGTCGCCAGCGGCGGGCGATCGAGCGGGGCCGCCGAACCGGTCGTCGCCGCCGGAGCGCCGTTCGAATCGCCGAAGAAGGCGATCACATTGCCGAGCTCGGTGACGCGAAGCACCAGCCGACCCGCGTCGGATCGCAGGAAATCATCCCCGCGCTGCGCCGTGGTCGACCGCAGGGCGAAGACTTCCGGATCGTCATCAAATTTCAGGAGTGGTTCGGCGCCGGACCGATCGAGCACGAAGCGGCGACGCGTCGCCGTGTCCTCATACATCACCGGTCCATGGGCTCCGGCCCGGTTGACGGACGACAGAGATGCGCCCGAGGACTCCGGCCTTGGAGCGGGCTGTTGGGCGTCGGCCGTGCGATTGGGGCCGACCACGAGAACCGAGGTGGCGACCATAACCGCTAGACCGCCAAGATGAGCGTTCTGCGCAATTCGTTTCATGCCGCGACATTCCACCGTGACTGGGGCGGATTTTTGTCCGGAAATGGTTTCCCCGGGGATAAGGATGCGTCGAACACGGGGCGAATGCAACGTCGTCGCGTCGCCGGGTCCCGGATTGCAGGTCCTGGCGGGCGGCCGGGGTTAGCCGGCGATGTATTGCGCGCCGTTGGCGGTCAGTGTCGCGCCGGTCATGAACGCCGCATCGTCGCTGGCGAGGAAGGCGACGCAGGCCGCGATCTCCTCCGCCCGGCCGAGCCGTCCGACCGGGATGCCAGCGATGATGCCCTCAAGCACCTTTTCCGGCACGGCGGCGACCATCTCCGTGTCGATATAGCCCGGGCAGACGACGTTCACGGTGATGCCCTTCTTCGCGGACTCCTGCGCCAGCGCCTTGGTGAAGCCGATGAGGCCGGCCTTGGCGGCGGAATAGTTCACCTGGCCGATCTGTCCCTTCTGACCGTTGATCGAGGAAATGTTGATGACCCGGCCGAACCCCCGCTCGCGCATGCCGTCGATCGTGAGGCGGCAGAGGTTGAAGGCGGACGTGAGATCGACGCGGATCACCTCGTCCCATTGCTCCCGCGTCATGCGGTGGAGCACGGCGTCGCGCGTGATGCCGGCGTTGTTCACCAGGATGTCGATGGGGCCGAGCTCGGCCTGAATCTGCGCGACGCCCGCGGCGCAGGCGTCGTAGTCGCCGACGTCAAACTTGTAGACCTTGCAGCCGATCTCGCTGGCGCAGGCGGCGGCGGCTTGTTCGTTGCCGGCGAAATTGGCGGCGACCGCGAACCCGTCGCGCACGAGGCGCTCACTGATCGCGCGGCCGATCCCGCGCGTGCCGCCGGTGACGAGAGCTGTTTTCTTCGGCATGGGCTTACATCTCCGCAACGGACCAGATCAGCGCCAGCGCTCCGCGCCGGCTTGACTACAGACCTGACCCAAAGCCGTTTGCGAGCGCAAGTCGACAGCGCCCGGAAACCGGGAAAATCCAATGTTTTTCTCATGCTGCACTTGCGAAGACCGCAAGTTTAATTCTAGTTCACGCGTGGGTTGTATCATTTGAGCGTCCTGCGGCTGCGCTCAGCACCCCACCGGCCCCATGGGAGACGCCCCTTGACCCACGTCAACGGCTCCGGCGAAACGATCATCATCAAGAAGTACGCCAATCGGCGTCTCTACGATACGTCGACCAGCGCCTATGTAACGCTGGAGCATCTTTCGACGCTGGTGCAGCAGGGCAAGGACTTCATCGTTCAGGACGCAAAGACCGGCGCGGACCTGACACGACCGGTTCTGACACAGATCATATTCGAACAAGAAAACAGGAAGGACGGCGTTCTTCCCGTAAGTTTTCTCAGGCAACTGATCCAATTCTACGGCGAGAGCGTGCAATCGATGCTGCCCGCCTATCTGGAATTGTCGATGCGAAGCTTTTCCGAGCAACAGGAAAAGTGGCGGCAATACATGCACACCGCCTTCCCCGACTCCGAAAAGGCGAAGACATTCGACGACCAGGTCCGCAAGAACATGGAGATGTTCGAGGACACGGTGCGGTTCTTCAGCCCGTTTGCCGCGAGCCGCGGACGCGGCGAAGAAGAGGCCGCGCCTGAAAAGGAGCCCGCCCCCACGCGGGAAGACGCCCTCCGCGCGCTCCAGGAACAGATGGCGGAGATGCAGAAACAGCTCGCCCTGCTCGCCCGCAACCCGCCTAAGCCGGACGCCTGATCGCACGGCGGACGCACGTTCGGGGCGAGTTGGCGCCGGGTTTGCTGTTAACAGGGTCATGAGAATTGATCCGACCTCTGCAACTTTCCGCGCAGGCGACCGCCGGGCGAGACCGGAACGCCGCGCGGCGACGGAACGGCGCACGCAAGGCGCCGAGCGCAGACGCGCCGTTCATGAGGCGCACCGGTGGCTGGCGGCGCCGCTTGGGGCGCATCTGCTCGGCCAGTTCATGAAACCGGTTCAACCGTCATCCGGACTTGTCGCAACGACCTACGCCCAGCCGGAACGCCGAATGCCGCTGCGCCCGCGCACGTCGCGGATCGCCTGAAGTCCGCCTGAAGTCCGAGAGATATCTGGTACGGCGGCGCTCAGTTCCGGCGGTCTAGCTTGGTGATCACCACCTCGATCAGACGCTCGAGCCGGTCCATCCGCTCATGAAGGCCCGCGATCACCTCGCGAGTGACGACGAAGGGCGGCGGCCCCGCGTCGCCGCCCGGACGCGGCGGAGCCCGCTCTACGCGGCCATTGCCGTTCTGATCACGCCCGTCCGCCGCCCGAGGGGCCGGCGCGAGCGGAACCCCGGACCGGTCGGCCACCTCATCGGGATCAACATCGAGCGCCGCCGCGATGGCCCGCACTTCCGTCTGGGCAAGTTCGCGCTGATCGCGAAAGACGAGTTCCACCTCGTCAATGCTCATGCCGGCGACCTGCGCGAGGGTCGCACGCGTGAGCCCGGTCCGCCGGAGCCGTTCGTCAAACCAGTCATGATCGAAGAACAACGCCATCAAGCGCCCTCACCAGCCCTTCGTCGCCGCAACCTCGCGCCGACGGCGTCTGCACCTCCCGCGCGGGCGCTGCCCAATCAGCCAAGGCCCGTCCGAATGAGCCGCCCAAATCAGCCGCCGAGGCCCTCGCCCACGGTGAAGTCCCGCCGCGCGGCGACGATGGTGACGACAACGCCGGCGAGAACATCAAGCAGGCACATCACCGTCAGGAAGAAGAAGGTCGACGTCGCGAAATTCTTGAGCAGCAGGAACTCGATCAGGCAGACGATGAACACCATCATCGAGACGGCGTGATTCATGATCGTCGCCGCCCCGGTCGACGTCGATTTCAGGATCTCGACGAAGAAGAAGGCGAGCGCCAGCAGCAGCAGGAGATCGCCGGCCGACACGAGCCACGGCGCGCCGACCATCGGCACGGTGAGGATCGGCTCCATGATGCGGCTCGCCATGGTGACGGTCGGATCGCCGCCGTCGCTGAAACCGAACGCCAGAAGGTTGTAGATGATGACGGGGATCGTCAGCAGCGGAAAAATTCCGACCAGAGTGCGCATTGGGCCTCCGCCTCTTGGTTGCCGACGCTTGCCCTTGCGTGAGCGTGCGTCCTCATCGGTTCCAACGCCCATTGCGGTACCGAAGATTCCCATCAATTGAAAGCCCTCCCGGCTGTATCGCCCGAGCGGGGCGGACCTCAGACCTCGTCGACGCCGCCCGGCGAACGCCTGCGACGACGCAGCCACATCACGCCGCGCAGATCAGACATGGCCACCGCCAGGCGGCCCAGATTGGTGTATTTCGAGCGGCCGAACCTGCGCGGCCGATGGTTCACGTCGCGGGTTTCCACCACATACCCTTCCGACTGCATCAGCGCCGGCAGATAGCGGTGCATGTGGTCGAAATAGGGAAGCCTGAGGAAGGCGTCGCGCCGGAACACGCGCACGCCGCAGCCGCTGTCGTCCGATCCGTCGCTGAGCAGGCCCTGACGCACCATGTTTGCGAGGCGGGAGCCCGAACGCCGCCAGCCGCTGTCCTGACGGCTGACGCGCCGTCCCTGAACGAGCGCGAGCCCGTGGGGCGCGTCCGGGCGGTTGAGCTGGCCCGCCATCGCGACAAGATCGCCGGGATCGTTCTGGCCGTCGCCGTCCAGCGTAGCGATGATGGGCGCGCGCGCCGCCTCCACGCCGGTGCGGACCGCGCGGCTCTGTCCGGCGTTCTTGCGGTGCACCACGACGCGCAATTCCGGCAGCTCCTCCTTCAGCTCCAGAAGCCGAAGACGGGTGTCGTCGGTCGACGCATCGTCCACGAAGATCAGTTCGAACGCCCGCCCCGACAGGCAGGCGGCGATCTCCCGCGCAAGGCCAGCGACATTCTCGGCTTCGTTGAACACGGGCGCGACAACGCTCAGTTCAACCCCGGTTCCTCTTGCAGCATCAAACACTTCGGCGGGCCTCGACGAGTTGCATCATCAATCCTATAGCGGCGTCACAGCCGGTGCGCGAGTGGAAAGCGCCGAAGTGACCGCCTCCAGGCGCGATCCGGCGATGACGGGCGACGGCGGTGTGCGCCACAAGACGGTCGATCAGGGAGCCGAATGGCCTGGCTGGATCAACTCACACGCGGCGTTCGCGGCTATGTGCTGCTGGCGCTGATCGTCATCGCCGCGGCGACGCCCGGCCTCGTGTCGATGCCCGTGCTCGATCGCGACGAGGCCCGCTTCTCGCAGGCGAGCGCCCAGATGCTGGAGACCGGCGATTTCGTCGTGATCCGGTATCATGACGATCTGCGCAACAAGAAGCCGGTCGGGATTCACTGGATGCAGACGGCGGTGGTCGCCGCGTTGTCATCCGCCGAAGCGCGGGAGATCGCCTATTTCCGGCTGCCGTCGCTGATCGGCGCGGTGATCGCCGCGTGGGCGACCTTGTGGGCGGGCGCGGCGCTGGTCTCCCGGAGGGTGGGCTTCCTCGGGGCGGGCCTCCTGTCGCTGACATTGCTGCTGACCTCCGAAGCGCACATCGCCAAGACGGACGGCGCGCTCGTCGGGTCGGTGATGCTGATGGTCGCGGCGCTCGCGCAGATGCGGGAGGATCATCGAAAGGGCCGGTCGCGCCGGCTGCTGGGGGTGTTGTTCTGGGCCGCGCTCGGCGCCGGCGTCCTGTTGAAGGGCGTGATCTCGCCGATGATCGCGGGGTTCATCCTGCTCGGCTTGTTCGCCTGGGAGCGGAAGGCCGCGTGGATGCGACCGCTCGCGTTCTGGCCGGGTCTGACCGTGTTCTCGGTGATGGTGATCCCGTGGTTCGTCGCGGTGCAGATCGCGACCGAGGGGGAATTCCTGTTTGAGGCGGCGCGCGTCGATCTCGGGCAGAAGCTGGTGCAGGGCGCGGAGGGTCACGCCGGACCTCCGGGGGTGCATCTTCTCGCCCTGCCGCTGCTGTTCTGGCCGGCGTCGCTGTTCCTGCCCGCCGCGCTGGTGCTTGCCTGGGTGAACGGGGTGAAGGCGTGGAAGCGAACGCCTGAGGTGGAGGCCCCACCGGAGGAGGCGCGCCTGCGGGACGCCTGGCGGTTCCTGCTGGTCTGGGCGGTTCCGGCCTGGGCCGTCTTCGAAATCGCCCCGACCAAGCTGGTGCACTACACCCTGCCGATCTACCCGGCGCTCGCCCTGATGTGCGGGATCGCCTGCGAGCGATGGCTCAGCGGCGAGGCGCGAAAGACGCCGCACTGGGTCGGGATCGGCGTCTTCGCCGTCGCCTCGGTGCTGCTCGCGGCGGCCGCGAGCCCGCCGGTGCTGGCGGCGATCCGGGCCGACGCGGCGGCGGAATTCGGCGCGGAGATGCAGGAACGGATCGCCTTCTTCTGGAGCCGCGACTGGAGGCTGTCGGGCCCGGGATGGTGGGCGACGATCGCGATCATCGGAGTCGCGGCGGGGGTTGTCTTCGCAAGTGTGCGGGGCCGCAGGGCGGCGGCGCTCGGCGGGCTTGTGGCGGCGTCGTTCGTCGCAGGCTGGCTCTACCGGGCGGTGCTGCTGCCGAACCAGAGCTGGATGCTGGCGACGCCCGCGGCGATCGAGACGCTGGCGGAGGTGTGCGGGCTGCCCGAGGGAGCCGCGCGCGACAAGGCGGCCGCCCGCGCCGGCGCCGACGGCGGCTGCACCTCGCCGGCTCCGCGGATCGTGCGCGCGGTCGGCTTCGCCGAACCGAGCTTTGTGTTTGCGCTGGGCGGGGCTGTCACCCTGCCGCCGGCGTCGACGACCGACCTGCCCCCGGCGAGCGAGGAAGCGCGGCCTGTCTGGGTGGTGAATGTCGCGAGCGAGGACGGCCGCGACGGCCTCAACCGGATCATCGAGCAGGCCGCGGCGGGCGATCGCTGCGTCCGTCTCGCGCGGCGGACGGCGTTCAACTATTCGAACGGCGACCCGTCGCTGCTGGTGGGCGTGGCGGTTGAGCCGGGCGGCTGCGGCGATGTTCAGACCGCGCGCTCCACGGCCGAGGGGTAAGGCCGGAGGCCGCGGCCGGCGCTCAGCGGCGAATGAGCGCCCGCAGGATCAGGGCGGCGCCGATCACCGGGCCAAGCAGGTGCGCGGCGACGCGCTCGACGGGACGAGTCGCGAACTTCACGAAATAGCGGTTGAGGCCCCGCGCCTTGCAGCGCTCGACGAACAGGCGCGAGGCGGCGCTGGTCGCGCCCTCGTGCATGGCGCTGGCGAGGGGTGTGTACACGACGTCGCCGCCCGCCAATTCGACCCGGCGGCAGATATCGATGTCCTCGACGTGCAGGAAATACCCCTCGTCGAACCCGCCAAGCGCCTCGAAGTCCGACCGCGAGAGATACATCAGGGCGCCCGAAACGACCGGTGTCAGGATCGGCGCGTCAGGAGGCGGCTCGCGGCTGCGGTCGATCGAGGAGAGGCGCGGATGCAACCGGAGGCCGGACAGCCCCAGAAACGTGCCCGCGCCGCTCAACAGATCAAGCCGGCCGCGCCGCCCGCCCCGCTGCTCGCGGCCCTCGGCGTCAGTGATGTGGCCGCCGACAAGCGTGGGCGCACGCCGCCCCACGCGCGCCGCCTCCAGCGCGGCGAGCGACCCCGGCTGGAGGACGGCGTCAGGATTGATGAATAGGAGCCGGTCGCCCGCCGCGGCGGCCGCGCCGAGATTGCAGGCCGAGGCGAACCCGCGATTGATCCCGCCGCCGACCACCGTCAGTCGCCCGTGCGAGGACGCCGCGCGCGCGGCGAGGCCCTCGACTACATCGGGCGGATTGCCGTTGTCGACAACAATGACCTCCCGGATCCCGAGGTCGCCGAGCAGCGCATCGAGGCAACGGTCGAGCACGGGCCCCGTGTGGAAGGACACGACAACCGCCGACACGCCGGATGTCATCCCGCGGCTGCGGCGGCGGTTGAGGCGGCGGCGTCCTGCGCCCGGGCGATGTCCGGCGGCCGGGCCTCGAGCGCGAGCAGGGCCGCGCCTTCCTCAAGTCCGATGATGGTCTGGTCGCTCGAACCGAACCGGCGCAGGGCGAGCTTGCGGTCCTCGGCCTCCTTCGCGCCGACGACGGCGATGACCGGAATCTTGGCGAGCGAGTGTTCGCGGATCTTGTAGTTGATCTTCTCGCCGCGCAGATCCGTCTCGACCCGGAGGCCCGCCTTGCGCAACACGTCCGCCGCCTCCTCGGCGTAGGCTTCGGTGGCTTCGGAAATCGAGGCGACGACCACCTGGACCGGCGACAGCCACATCGGAAAGGCCCCGGCGTAGTTCTCGATGAGGACGCCGATGAAGCGTTCGAGCGAGCCGAGGATCGCCCGGTGCAGCATCACGGGCCGATGCTTGGCGCCGTCCTCGCCGACATATTCGGCGTCGAGACGTTCGGGGAGCACATAGTCGAGCTGGATCGTGCCGCAGGTCCAGGTGCGGCCGATCGCGTCCTTGAGCTGGAAGTCGAGCTTCGGCGCGTAGAATGCGCCGTCGCCCTCGGCGATGACGGGCTCGACGCCGGCCTTGCGGGCGGCGTTCAGCATCTGCGCCTCGGCGCGGTCCCAGAACGCCTCCGAGCCCGCTCTCAATTCCGGGCGGGTGCCGAGCGAGATGTGGTCGCGCTCAAGCCCGAAATCAGCGTGAATGGAGGCGGCGAGTTCGATGAAGGCCGCCGTCTCGTCCTCGATCTGGTCCTCGCGGCAGAAGATATGGGCGTCGTCCTGGGTGAAGGCGCGAACCCGCATCAGGCCATGGAGGGAGCCGGAGGGCTCATAGCGGTGGCAGGCGCCGAATTCGGCCATGCGCAGGGGAAGATCGCGATAGCTCTTCTGGCCGAACTTGAAGATCTGGACATGGCCCGGACAATTCATCGGCTTCAGCGAGAGCGTCTCGTCCTCGGCGGTCTCGGCGACGAACATGTTCTCGCGATACTTCTCCCAATGGCCGGACTGTTCCCAGAATTTCCGGTCGAGCACCTGCGGGGTGCGCACCTCGACATAGCCGGCCGCGTCCAGACGCCGGCGGACATAGGCCTCGATCGTGCGCCAGAGGGTGAGGCCCTTCTGGTGCCAGAACACCATGCCCTTGCCTTCCTCCTGCATGTGGAAGAGGTCCATCTGGCGGCCGAGCCGACGATGATCGCGCTTCTCGGCCTCCTCGAGACGCGTGAGGTGAGCCTTGAGGTCGGCCTCGTTCAGCCAGGCCGTGCCATAGATGCGCTGCAACATCTCGTTGCGATGATCGCCCCGCCAGTAGGCCCCCGCGAGCTTCATCAGCTTGAACGCCTTCGGCAGCCGACCGGTGGATGGCAGGTGCGGGCCGCGACAGAGATCGCTCCACTCGCCGCCATGGTTGTAGAGGGTGATCGGTTCGCCGGGCGGGATCACGTCGTCGATGATCTGCGCCTTGTAGTCCTCGCCGATCGTCTTGAAATGGCTGATCGCCTTTTCCTTGGCCCAGACCTCGCGCTCGATCGGCAGGTCGCGGTCGACGATTTCGCGCATTTTCGCCTCGATGCGTTCGAAGTCGTCGGTGGAGAAGGGCTCCTTGCGGGCGAAATCATAGAAGAAGCCGTCCTCGATCACCGGACCGATGGTGACCTGCGTGCCGGGAAACAGTTCCTGGACCGCCTGCGCGAGCACGTGCGCGGCGTCGTGGCGCGCTACCTCGAGCGCTTCGGGGTCGGAGAAGGAGAGGAGTTCAAGCGTCGCGTCGCCGCCGAGCGGTCGCTTGGCGTCGCGCAGCTCGCCATTGACGCGCGCGAGCACGGTGCGCTTGGCGAGGCTCTTTGAGATGCTCTCGGCGATGGACAACGGCGTCGCATCGTCCGGGAATTCGCGCTTCGCGCCATCGGGAAAGGTGACTTCGATCATCGGTCTTCATCCATGCGTTGCGGACGTTTAGGTCAATTCGATCGGGCGTTGAACCCGGGCGATCGAGGTTGTCCGCTGAAAGTCCCAAACGGGAGGGTTTGAACGGGTCGAGGCCGGTTCAGGGCGCGCGCCGGGAGACCCGATCCACGCTCCAGGCGCCATAGCGCCAGGGCGTGAACCAGCGCGCGCCGCTGGTAGTGAGGGTCGGCGCCGGGTCCACCCCGTGCGATCCTCCGGGCCGGCAGCGCGACAGGCGCGCGATCGTCATCCACGCGCCAGCCCATGGGCCATGCCGGGAGACGCATTCGGCGGCGTACTCCGCACAGGACGGGTGGTGGCGGCAACGCAATCCGAACACCATGAAGACCGGCGACAGCGTCAGCTTGTAGACGCGCAAGGCGGCGCCGACGACCGGCTTGAACGACCGGTCGGCCGACGTCGTTTGTGGCGGGTGCGTCTCTTGAGCCATGAAGGGCGTTTATCAGCTTCGCGCGCCGGCCGCTATCTCGGGCGCGACCGGATGCGGGTCAGGTCGTCATCCAGTTCCGGAGCTGAACGTCCATGCAATCGGTCACTTCGCCAAAGGGAGAGGCCCCGTCCGCAGCGGCGCCCGGCGGATCGCCAAGACGACACATCGCGTCAAGCGCTGACTGGTTGTCGGGGGCGAGCGGGCCGATGCGGGCAATGAGGTCGTCCACCACTGCGCGTTCCGCGCGAATGCGGCCCTCGCGCCCTTGCGGGTCGCGCACGACATAGGCGGCGACCGATCGCTCGGCAGACCCAAACGCTCCGGTGAAGGCTGCAGCAAAGGGCAACGCATACACGACGGGACGCATCGGGGCCGGGCAATCCGCCGCGGCCGTGGCGGCGATGAGCCTTGAAAGCTCCACGGCGCGCGCGAGCGCGAGCTGGCGGTTCAGCTGAAGCGGCCCGGTGCGGGACGAAAGTCCGACCGCCACCACCGCCTCGGCGCCGCAAAGCTCGACCGGATCGATCCGCAGCTGCTCGGCGCGCAGCACGGCGACCCCTCCTCGCTCCATCAGGAACGAGCTTTCTTCCCGCCAAGATACACCGGACACGAGAAGCGGACTGAGACGGGGAGGCGGCGGCGCCTGGGGCTCCAGCGGGGGCGAGGCTTCAAGCGACGGACCGGGGACGGGCGCATCCGCCCCCTCGACGCACCCCAGCATGCCGGGCGTGGTCGCGCATGACGCCTCCCCCAGGGACGGCTCGTCCGGCCGGTTTATCGCATACACGATGAGTCCCGTGACCGCGATCGCCAACAGCGCCGCGATGGCGTCGCCGACATATTTGCCGTCGCCCCAGCGGAACACGCCGACGAGGGCCCAGACGACCAGCGCCGCTCCGGCAGCGGCGAGGAGAAACACGGCGCTGGTGAGAAGAAAGTCGACCAGCCCTGGCCAGAGGAGCCAGACACAGACCGCCACCGAAATCAGCGCTGCGACGATGAGAACCGCCCGACCGGCGCCGCTGGACAGCCAGTCGTCCCCGGAAGCACCATGGGACGCAGGGGATGACGCGGCCGTCGTGGCGGACGCAGCGCTTCGCCCGGCCGGCACGCCCTCAAGCCCGGCGCTCACGGCCGGGGCGCGGAGGGTGAGCCAGAAGACGGCGATCCAGGCGATGACAATCGCCGGAATGACGAGCCAGGCGGGATTGAGGTCAAGCGCGCCCGATGTGAGCGCGCCGACCCCCTGGAACAGGCCATAGCCGACCGCTCCGACGAGACCGATCGCCGCCGCCCCGACGACGACAACAGCCACGGCGCGCAGGAGCCAACCGATCGCGGATGAAAACACGACCACGAGGCCGATCAACAGGGCGATGGATCCGCCCACCACCAAGACGGCCAAGGCGACGCCGCCCACCGCGTCAGCGTGCTCGTTGAGCCAGGAGACGCCCATCCAGACGCCAAAGCCGAGTGCGATGAGCGCCGCGGCGGCCGCCGCCAGGACGAGCAGTCTCCATGTCCCGCCGACGAACGATTGCACCAAGTCGCTCTTAAACGCGTCCCCGAGGACTCGCTCGCCCCACTCAAGCAAATGCCAAAGCGGACGCAGAACGAACCCGATCGCAAGGAGCGGAAAAACGACCGCTCGCCGCGTGCCTTCCAGCAGCCACCATCCGGCGCAAACGGCGAGGTCGCCAAGGCCGCGCCAAGTCAGCCTGAGGCCCTTCCGGGTGCGGCTCACACCGCGCTTGAACCGTAGACCCAACCCTGCCGGAACCGTCATCGGCGCCCCCACCACAACCACAAGACACCAGAACATATCGGGACCAAAACATCAACCAGCCGCGAAACTCGAACTCGATGTTTGTCGCCTTGTTTTGATTGGATTATTGACCGGCGACTTCCGGTCGGCGCGACGAGCGTCCAAAGTCAGGTCGGCTTCAGCGAGTCAGACCATGCTTGCACACTCCTCTTTCGGCAAAGTCGTTGCGCTGGCGTGCGTCGCCCTCGTCGGCGGATGCGGAGACCGGGGCGTTTCGTCGAACGGGACGGCGCCGAAGGCGGGGGACGGCGCAGCGGGGCCCGCCGCATTCGAGGTCGGGGACGATCCGTGGCTCGCGCCCTGGCTGGGACCGGTCAATTTCTACATGCCAGATCACCGCGACCCGCAACTGTTCGAACGGTCGCCCAGCACCATGGAAGGGGCCTGGGTCGGCGTGCTCGAGCGTCGCGGCCACGCGCCGGCGCCGGTTGAACTGCGCGTGTCTCGCGGGGACGGCCCAACCGCCGCGGACGGTGGCTGGACGGGGGAGTCCGTCTGGCGGTCACATGAATGCTTCGGCGTGCTCAGCCTCGTCGCGCGTTCCGGCGACCCGGTCGACCGGCTGACCTTCCGAGAGGACTTCCCGGCGGACGCCGACGCGAAATTCTGTCCATCGGGCGCAATAATCGAGATCGCGCTCCCGGCGGGACCGGACGGCGACGCCGGCGAGATCAGCTGGTCCCACACCGGCATCGGCGACGCGCGGACGCCGGCGTGGAAGCGCGCGTTGCGCTAGGCGCGGGTCACCGTCCCGCGAGGCGGAGGAAACGCTCGCGAAGTTCGCGGTCGGTGCGGAACTCGCCCATGAAATGCGTGGTGATGGTGGAGACGTTCGGGTGGTGGACCCCGCGCGTCGTCATGCACTGGTGCTTGGCGTCGATGAACACGGCGACGCCGCGTGGCTTGAGGGCGAGTTCGATCGTCTGGGCGATCTGGGTTGTCATCGTCTCCTGGGTCTGGAGCCGCTTGGCGAAAATCTCGACGACGCGGGCGAGCTTGGAGATGCCGACGACGGCGTTCGTGGGCAGATAGGCGACGCAGGCCTGCCCGAGGAAGGGCGCGATGTGGTGCTCGCAATGGCTCTCGACCTCGATATCGCGAAGCATGACCATGTCGTCATAGCCGCCGACATCATCGAAGGTGCGCGACAGATACTGGATCGGATCGTCGCGATACCCGGCGAACCATTCCTCATAGGCGTCGACGACGCGCTGCGGCGTGTCGATGAGGCCGGGACGGCGGGGATCATCGCCCGCCCAGGCGATGAGGGTGCGCACGGCTTCTTCCGCCGCATCCCGAGACGGCCGAACGACGGCTTCGGCGCCGCCCTTAATCTTGCCCTTGATCACGGCGTCCACCAGCCGACCTTTCCAGCACAGGAGCGGGTCCGGCGCCGGGACGCCAGCGCCCGACCTCGACATCCACCCGGATTGATCCCCTTCGGGGTAAGTGACACATAGTCGCCGCTCATCGCCTCGCCAACCGGCGAACGCCGGAATCCTGCGGCCTCGGCCGAGACAAAGAAACCCACAATGCGCATCCGACTCACAAACACGCTCTCCCGCGAGAAGGAGACCTTCGTTCCGATCAATGAACAACGGGTGACCATGTACACCTGCGGACCGACGGTCTACGCGCCTGCGCACATAGGCAACGCCCGGCCGGCGGTCGTGTCGGACGTGCTCGTGCGGCTGTTACAGCATGTCTACGGCCGGGCGGCGGTGGTCTATGCAACCAACATCACCGACATCGACGACAAGATCATCTCCGCAGCCGTCGAGGGCGGGAGGTCGATCAGCGAGGTGTCGGCGACGTTCGCGAATCTCTATCGCCGCAATCTCGCCGCGCTCGGGGTCGCAGCGCCCAACCATGTCCCGCACGCAACGGCGCACATCGACGACATGATCGACATGATGAAGGTTCTGGAGGCGCGCGGCCACGCCTATCCGACGCCGTCCGGACTCCTGTTTCATGTCCCGTCGGACCCCGACTATGGCAAGCTTTCCGGCCGGGATCGCGACGAGATGATCGCCGGCGCGCGGGTGGACGTCGCGGCGGACAAGCGCGACCCGGCGGATTTCTCGCTGTGGAAGGCGGCGAAGCCCGGCGAGCCCGCGGACGCGGTCTGGGACAGCCCCTGGGGTCCGGGCCGGCCGGGCTGGCATATCGAGTGCTCGGCGATGGCGAAGGCGGTGCTCGGAGAAACGATCGACATCCATCTCGGGGGGATCGACCTCGTCTTCCCGCACCATGAGAACGAGATCGCCCAGTCGGAATGCGCAAACGGCGCGCCCTTCGCCAATTACTGGCTGCACAACGGCTTTCTGTCGATGGACGCGGAGAAGATGTCGAAGAGCCTCGGCAATGTCCGCACGATCGACGAGCTGTTGAAACATCATCGCGGGGAGACCCTCAGGCTCGCGCTGCTGTCGGCGCATTACCGCCAGCCGCTCGACTGGACCGACGGGCTGATTGCACAGTCGAAGGCGACGCTCGACCGGCTCTACAACGCGCTCCGTCGAATGCGGGACGCCGATTCGCCGGGCGAGGAGATCGCCCCGCCCGCCGCTTTCCTTGAGGCGATCTGCGACGACCTCAACACGCCGCAGGCGCTGGCGGAGCTGTCCGCGCTTGCAACCGAGGCCAACAAGGCGAAACCAGCGGACTGGCCGAGGCTGAAGGCGGAGCTGGTTTCGGCGGGCGCTCTGCTGGGCCTGCTGCAGGCTGATCCGGACGACTGGGCGCGAGGCGACAAGGATGACGCCGCGCGCATCGACGCGCTGGTGGCCGAACGGATCGCGGCGCGAAAGGGGAAGGATTTCGCCCGGGCGGACGCCATTCGCGCGGACCTCGCCGCGGAGGGCGTGGAGATCATGGATGGGCCGGATGGCTCGACGTGGCGGCGCGTGTGAGCGGCGCCATTTGACCTTCAGCCTCGCGAAGATCATTGTCGACCAGCGGTTTTTGGGCTGGGTGGACCGGCGGCCGGGGAGAGACGAGACGAAGCATGATGCGGTCACTTCTTCTGGCGAGGATTCTGGCGATGTCCGCCGCGATGGCGGCGGGGTGCGCGTCCACCGAGGGCGCGCGACCACCTCAGGGGACCGGCCCCGCTGGCACGGATTTCGGCTATTGGAACCGCGACGCCGAGGGCGCGGTCGACGCGTCGTTCCGGCAGTTCATCACCTCGCGCTATGACGAGGCGGACCTTTCGAGGGCGCAGGCGGACCTCACGACCGACGGCTTCACCTGCCGTGATGGAAACAGGCCGGACGGCCGGCCCGTGCCCGCGCTCGAGTGCACGCGCCTTTTCGAACTCAACGACGATGTGCACGCATGGACGGTGGAATTCTGGCCGCGCGACAACGAGCCGCGGGCCCGCTACACCCGCACCCGCATCCGCATCCCGATCACCGCCGACAATGACCAGAAAAAACAGCCCCGCGGGCGATGACGTGACGAAGCGGGCGATCGCGGCCCATCGAGTGACGCGGATCGCGGCATGAGCTATCGGCTCGATCCGGCGCTGTCCCCCGCGCAGGCGATTCGCGAGACCGCGTGTGAGCAGGCCGAGCGCATTGTTTCCCTTCTGAGCGGGAGTGGCGGCGACACGCCGCACGACGTGCTGAAGATGCGCACCCGCTGCAAGAAAATCCGGGCCGCCCTCAAGCTCGGCCGACCGTTCCTGAAGGAGGGAGAGTACAGACGCCGGCTTCATGGTTGGCGGGATGCGGGCCGCCTGCTCGCTCCGCTGCGGGACGCCAGCGCCGCCCATGACAGCCTCATCCGGCTCGCGCCTCAGATCGGACCGACGGTCGACGGCGGCGATCTGACGGAGGTCGCGATCGCGCTCAACCAGACGGAGGCGACGATGTTCGGCGGAGCGGGGGCCCGGTCCCGGATCGAGGCGTTCCGCGCCGTTGCGCGGCGGGAAGCCGATGCCCTCGCCCGGATGACCTGGCGGGAGCGGTCATCGACGACGGAGCCGTTGCTCGACGGCTTGTCCAGCAGTTACCAGCGGGCGCGCAAGGCGTTTCTCGTCGCCGCCGGCTCGTCGGAGACCACCGCCCTCCACGAAGCGCGCAAGCATGCGAAGGTTCACCTCCACCATCTGAGACTGATGCGCGATGTGATGCAGGGTCGCGCGGCGGAGCGGATCGAACGGCTCGGCGCGCTGGTGCGCCTGCTTGGCGACATTCAGGACATCGACGTCGCCAAGGCCGCCCTCCCTGGCCTTGCAAGGGCCGATGACCTAGGCATGGCGCGGACCGCACGCGCGGCGGCGGTCATCGAGGCCAGGCTCGAGGCGGTGCAGACGCGGCTGACGGCCGAAGCGAAGGCGGGGGCGGAAGCGGCGTTCCAGCTTAGGGCCAAGGACTACCGGCGCACGCTCGAGCCGGCGCTCGCGAGCGCCGAGGCGGGATAGTGATGGCGGACATCTCCCTTGATCGCGGCCGCGCGACGGGCGATCTATCCTCCCATGTTCGGTGATCTGTACCACAACCGGGTGCTTGAGCTTGCGGGCGACATTCCGCATCTCGATCCCTTGCAGGATGCGCACGGCCGGTCGTTGAAAGTGTCGAAGATCTGCGGCTCGACCGTCGAAGTCGCGGTTCGGCTCGACGAGGGGGGGCGGATCTCGGCGATCTCGGTCGACCCCAAGGCATGCGCGCTCGGACAGGCGTCAACCTCGATCCTTGCTCGACAGGCGATCGGAAAGTCGCTGTCGGATATCATCGCCGCGCGCGATGGATTGAAAGCGATGCTGAAGGACGGGGCGGAGCCGCCGACGGGCGATTTCTGGGAATTGCGGCATCTCGCGCCGGTGCGCGACTATCCCCCCCGCCATCAGTCGACGCTGCTCGCCTTCGAGGCCGCAACGGCGGCGATCGAAATGGCGCTGGAGGCGCGCGCGCCCGCGGGATAGTCGCCGCGGGGGCGGGGCGGGCGAAAGGGAGCTTCGCCGTGGGCGCGCGAAGGGTACAATCTACCTTAATTCATTGGATTCATAATGACTTTTTCTCCTCCCCTCGATGGCGTCGCGCAGGATGAGACGCGTGAGCTGCGGCCGAAATTCAACGCGGAGGGGCTGATCGCCGCAATCGCACAAGACGCGGACACGGGCGAAGTGTTGATGCTCGCCTGGATGAACGCCGAGGCGCTCGAACTGACTTTATCCTTGGGACGGGCGGTCTACTGGTCGAGATCGCGCGGCGAACTCTGGCGCAAGGGCGACACATCAGGACACAGTCAGAGCGTGGTTGACGTGATGTTTGACTGCGACCAGGACGCGGTTCTGCTGAAGGTTCGGCAAACCGGCGCGGCGTGCCATACGGGCCGGAGGTCCTGTTTTTACAGGGCGACGGATGGCGGGGGCGGACTTCGTTTCACCGCCGATGACCCCGGAACAGGGGGATAATGTTGCGGAGTGGGCTGCTGCAGGGAGACGCCTGATGTCACAAAGCTGGTTGTCGGGATCGAAGGCGATGGCGGTCGCGGCGGCGGCCGCGCTCGCCGCCTGTACGACGCCGCCGACGGGTGGGGTCGTGCGCCCGCCTCCGACCGTCACGACGCTGGAAATCGAAAGGCCGGGCGTCGCCGGCTGGGACGAAGCGGCCCTGCGCGCGCTCGCGGACTACGCGCGAGAGCAGAAATCGACGGCGCTTGTGATCGTTGCGGACGGGCAGACGATCCTCAACCGGACCTGGCCGCCTGAGGACCCCACGGGACGGTTTGCGAACAATCTCTACAAGGGCGAGAGCGCAAGCGGCGAACCGCTCGAGGACGTGGCCTCGCAGCAGAAGAGCTTTATCGCTGTGATCGCCGGGATCGCGATCGACCGCGGCTTTCTCGATCCCGCGAAGCTCGTCTCCGACTATCTCGGACCCGGCTGGTCGAAAGCCGGCGCCGGGCAGGAGGGCGAGATCACGGTTGAAAACCTGCTGCGCATGTCGAGCGGACTCGATGAACAGCTCGCCTATGAAGCGCCGGCCGGAACGCAGTTTTTCTACAACACGCCCGCCTACGCCAGACTGAAGCCGGTGCTCGAAAAAGCCACCGGCATGACGCTCGATGCGCTCACGGAGGACTGGCTGGCGCGGCCGCTCGGCCTCGCCGACACACGCTGGGCTGTCCGCCCGGCGGCGCTCGCGGGCGCGGACAATCCGACAGGGCTTGTGACCTCTCCGCGCGACCTGGTGCGGTTCGGGGAGATGATTCTCGCGGGCGGCGTCGGCCCGGACGGACGCCGCCTACTTTCGGAAGCCGAGTTCAAGGCGATGCTGTCTCCGGCGGCGACGAATCCCGCTTACGGGCGGCTGTGGTGGCTGAACGACGGCGCCTATGCCTTGCAGCCCGGACGGCGGCGCATCGAAGGCCGCGCGGTGCCCGAAGCGCCGGCGGACATGGTGGCGGCGAACGGCGCGTTCAACCGCCACCTGTTCGTGGTTCCAAGCGCAAGGCTGATCGTCGTCCGCATGGGCGATCAGCCCGAAACGGGCTTTCCGCGTGAGCTGTGGAAGCGGATCATGGCCGCAGCTCCGGCCGGCGGGACGGAGTGACCGGCGCGGTCACGCTCCGCGAGGCAAGCGGCGGCGCCGACTACGCAGCGTTCGGCGAGCTCGTCGCCGACTATGTCGGCTGGTGCCGAGAGCGCTATCGCGATGATCCCTGGTTCGTCGACCTCGCCTTCGGGCATCAGGCGCTCGAGGAGGAGCTGACGCGGCTCGGGCGCACCTACGGCCCGCCGAACGGCCGCGTGCTGCTGGCGGTTGCAGGCGACGCCGTCGCGGGCGGGGTCGCCTACAAGCGGCTGACGGATGACGCCTGCGAAATGAAGCGGCTGTTCGTGCGGTCGGAGCTGGCGGGCCGCGGGGTCGGCCGGGCGTTGTGCCTCGCCCTGATCGATGCCGCGCGCGGCGATGGGTTTTCGGTGATGCGGCTCGACACGAGCCGGGACATGGTCGAGGCGATCGGCCTCTATCGCGCGATCGGCTTTAACGACTGCGCGCCGTATATCGACTATCCTGAACGACTGAAGCCGATGATCCGCTTCATGGAGCGCCGCCTCACGCCCGACCTGACGCCCGACCTGACGCCCGACCGGGGATGATCGCCCTCCCCCGGCGGCGCCGAATTTGACCCGCGAAGCCGGGTGACAACGCGCCCGCGACGTGATGGTTTGGACGAAACAAACCAACCGCACCTCGGGAGATGCGACCAGTGAAAAGCCAGGCCATCGTCGCTTACGGACAACCCCTGCAAGAGGTCGCCGGAGAGGTTCCGACGCCAAGCGGAACCGAAGTGCTGGTGAAGATCACACGATGCGGCGTGTGCCATTCGGACGTCCACCTGCAGGACGGCTATGTCGACATCGGCGACGGCGACAAGCTGGACTGGTCGCGCGGGCGGACCCTGCCGCACACGCTCGGCCACGAAATCGAGGGAACGCTGGCGGCCGTCGGCCCGGAGGCGAAGGCGCATCTGGGAAGCCGCGCGGTGGGTGAGCGCTTCGTCGTGTTTCCGTGGATCGGCTGCGGCGACTGCCCGACCTGCAAGCGCGATGCGGAGCATATCTGCCTGAAGCCGCGCCAGCTCGGCATTCAGGTGGCGGGCGGCTACGCCGAGTATGTGCTCGTGCCGCATCCGAAATATCTGCTCGACGCGACGGGCGTGCCGGAGGGGCTGGCCGCGGCCTATATGTGCTCCGGCATCACGGCCTATTCGGCGCTGAAAAAGATCCGCGACATCGCCCCCGGCGATCCGATTCTGATTGTCGGCCTCGGCGGAGTCGGAATGATGGGGCTGCAGTTTGCGCGGGCGCTGTTCCCGGAGGCGCGCCTGCTCGCCGCGGACATCGACCAGCGCAAGCTCGACGCGGCGATGAGCGCGGGGGCGCATGCGGTCTATAATTCCAAGGACGCCGACACGCTGAAACAATTGAAGGTCGACACCGGGGGCGGGGTCGCGGCCGCGGTCGACTTCGTCGGGTCCACGCCGTCCCTGAACTACGCGAACGGCGCACTGCGCCGCGGCGGGGCGATCGTCGTCGTGGGGCTGTTCGGCGGCAAGTTCGCGGCGCCGATCCCGTCCTTTCCGGGCCGTCCGTTCTCGATCATCGGCTCCTATACCGGCCCGCTTGGCGAGACGATCGAGATGATGGAGCTGGTGCGCGCCGGCAAGATCGCGCCGATCCCGATCGAGACAAGGCCGCTCGACCAGGCCAATGCGACGCTGGACCAGCTGCGGGCTGGATCGATCGTCGGCCGGGTGGTGCTGCGGCCCTGACCGGAGCGGCGGGCCGGTTCAGTCCGGCTCGCGGCGACCGTAGAGCCCGGCGGTGAGGATGATCAATCCGCCGAGGGTCGCCGCTCCGGCGTAGACATGCACGAGCCACCGGGTGACCCAGTTCGCGCGGTCAATGACGGCGAACACCGCCTCGTTCTCGGGACGGTCTGATGGGAGGGCCCTTGCGAGTGCGACGAGGCGCTCGGCGTGGGCGTAATTGTCGACCTGGGCGAGGTAGTTCATTCCCATGAAGCCCAGATACGCGGCGAGAAGATAGAGCCGCGCGACGATCGGGGTTTTCTGGCCGCTGAGGATGAACAAGAGACCGAACAGCGCAAGATGAACGCTGACGAAGAACTCCCATGTGCTCGAAATCAGCCCGCGCGCCTCGATGAGCGAGCTGTGCAGCTGGTAGATGTCCATTCAGGCCGCTCCTGCTTCAGTGGCGCGGCCGCCCGTCAGCCTGACGTGACCGGCGTGGTTCCCATCATGCGGGTGAGGCCGGTGACCCCGACCTCGGCCGGCCGGACCGTGTAGGCGGCGTCCGTCGAGGCGAAGTAGTCGCGGGACGTGACAGTTGAAACCTTGATGTATTCGGCCTCCACCGCGTCGGCCGTCAGGGTGATGACCGTGTAGCCCTTGTCGAAGGCGTTGTAGTAGACGACTTCGCGGTTCGTCTCCGGCATCAGCCAGTTGATCTCCTTCAGGGGAACTGACGCGCCGAGCCCCGGCGAGGTGATGGACGAACACGCGAACTCCGCCCCGAGCCGATGACCCTCAGCGCTGTAAAGTTCGTTCGCCCAGGCGGTGTGCGTGTCGCCGGTGACGGTGATCAGCCGCGCATTGGCGGCCTTCGCGGCGGCGTAGAGGCGTTCGCGGGCGGCGGGGAAACCATCCCAGGCGTCGAGATTCCAGGGGGCTCCCTGCTTTGCGAACTCGGCCAAGCGCGTGAGGTAGGGCGGCAGACGGGAGCGGACCTCCTCCGGCAAGCCGGGCGGCACAGCCGGCGCGCGGACGCGCGCCATGATCACCTGATTGACGAGCACCTGCCAGCGCTGGCCGGCGGCGGCGGACGACTTCAGCCCTTCCGCGAGCCATGCCTCCTGAACCTCGCCGAGCATGGTTCGTTCAGGGGCGTTGACGCGCGCCATGACGCCCTGGAGGGCAGCGTCGGCCCTCTCGGGCGGAGCGGACACGGCCTCCGCGAAGGTGATCTCGTCGGACCGACCGATGAGGCGGGATTCGAGCAGGAACAGCGTCGCGAGGTCGCCGACGCGGAAGGAGCGGTAGATCGCCTCGCGCGGTCGGTCGGGATCGGGATCGCGGACGGGCATCCATTCGAGATAGGCCTGAACGGCGACCCGCTTGCGTTCGGTCCAGTCGCCCTCGGTGGCGGGCTGGTGGTTCTGCGCGCCGGAGCGATAGGAGTTGTTGGTCGATTCGTGATCGTCCCAGGTGCAGAACCACGGCGCGACGGCGTGGGCGTCCTGCAGGTCGGGGTCCGATTTGTACTGCGCGTGGCGCTGGCGGTAGTCGGCGAGCGTGACGATCTCGGTGGTCGGGGAATGGATGCGGCCGAGCTGCTTGCCGACCTCGCCGCCATAGCCGTCCTCGCCATATTCGTAGAGATAATCGCCGAGATGAATAACGGCCTGAACGTCGTTGCGCCTCGCGATCTCCCGATAACCGTTGAAGAAGCCGAACGGCCAGTTGGAACAGGACACGATCGCCATGCGGAAGGGCGCGGCGCCGGACTCCGGCAGGGTACGGGTGGCGCCGGGCGGAGAGGCGACACCGCCGACGGAGAACCAGTAGTAATAGGCTTCGCCCGGCTTCAGCCCGTCGACATCAACCTTCACGGTGTAGTCGCGCGAGGCGTCGGTGATGAACTCCCCCTGGCGGACGATGTCCTTGAGGGTCGTGTCGCGCGTGACGGTCCAGATAACGGGCACCGGCCCGGGTCGCGCGGGGGTCACCCGGGTCCAGAGGATCACCCGGTCCTGCCGGGGATCGCCGCTGGCGACCCCGTGATTGAAGGCGACCGCGCCCGAATACGGCGTCGCCCCGGTGGCGCAGGCCGCAGCCAGCCCGCCCGCGCCGAGCCCCGCGGCTCCGAGCCGGAAGACGCTTCGCCGCGTCAGCCTCTTGTCAGCTCCAGCCATGGCGATGCTCCCCGGGTTTCATTCGACCCTTGCCGGACTAGCCCTTTTCGGATGAGGACGGAAGCATGAGCAAGGCATTCGATGTTTCTTCCACAGACGCCCCGGGGGCGACGGCCGTGATCGCACCGGGCGAGGCCGCCGGCCGCAGGCTCGACAAGTGGCTGTCGGAGGTCTCCCCCGCCTTCTCCCGGTCCCGAGTGAAGGCGCTGATCGAGGAGGGCCGGCTCAGCGTCGACGGCGCGCAGGAGACGGATCCGAAGGCGGGGGTGATCGCCGGCGCGTGCTATCGGCTCGATCCGCCGCCGGTGATGGCGGCGACGCCGCAGCCGGAGGACATCGCGCTCGACATCCTGCACGAGGACGATGAGCTGATTGTGCTGGTGAAACCCGCGGGGCTGGTGGTCCACCCGGCGCCGGGCGCCTGGACCGGCACGCTCGTGAACGCCCTCCTCCATCATTGCGGGGACGGGCTGACCGGGATTGGCGGGGTCGCGCGGCCGGGGATTGTTCACAGGCTCGACAAGGAGACCTCCGGCGTGATGGTGGTCGCCAAGTCCGAACGGGCCCATACGCGGCTTGTCGACATGTTCGCCGCGCACGAGATCGAGCGGGCCTATCTGGCGGTCACGCGCGGCGCGCCCCGCCCGCTCGTCGGCCGGATCGTGACCCGGATCGCAAGGTCGACCGGCGACCGCAAGAAAATGGCTGTGGTGCGCGAGCGATCCGTGCGCCCGGACCCGTATTCCGATGATGCGGAGGCGGACGCGGCCGACGCTCAGATGCACGGCAAGACGGCGATCACCAACTACCGCACGCTGGAGACCTGGGGCCGGCAGGACCAGACGGGCGCGCAACCGGCCGCGGCGCTCGTCGAATGCCGGCTCGAAACCGGCCGGACGCATCAGATCCGGGTGCACCTTGCGCATATCGGCGCCCCGGTTATGGGTGATCCGACCTATGGCAAGGCGCGCGGCGTGAAGGCTTTTGGCGCGGGTCGTGACTTCGATCACGCGGTCGCGATCGCCCGCGGCTTCCGCAGGCAGGCGCTGCACGCGGCGATCCTCGGATTTGAGCATCCGGTGACGGGCGAGGCGATGCGCTTCGAGGCCCCGCCGCCGGACGATCTTGCAGAGCTCATTGCGGCCTTGCGGCGCTTCTGAAGGGGCCGCCTGACCGCGCGCAGCCCTCTTCCATCCCAGGTCGGATTTCCTATCTTAGCTGCCGGGAGACGAGCGACCGCCTGCGTCACGCACAAGACTTAACAACTGCGTGACGGGCGCCTCCAAAAAGGCGCATAGGGCGTACACTAATCTCCAGAAAGAAGTCCGCGCACCTCCCACACGATGCGGACCCGAAACCAGGAGATGACCATGGCCAATCTGTCGACCGCGATCGCCCTGTCGCCGGAACAGGGGCTGTCCCGGTACCTCACCGAAATCCGCAAATATCCCCTGCTCGAGAAGAATGAGGAGTTCATGCTCGCCAAGCGCTGGCGCGAGCACGAGGATCCCGAAGCAGCGGAACGCATGGTGACGTCGCACCTGCGCCTCGTCGCGAAGATCGCGATGGGTTATCGCGGCTATGGCCTGCCCATGGGAGAAGTGATTTCCGAGGGCAATGTCGGCCTGATGCAGGCGGTGAAGAAATTCGACCCCGACAAGGGCTTCCGGCTCGCCACCTACGCCATGTGGTGGATCCGCGCCGCGATCCAGGAATACATTCTGCGGTCATGGTCGCTGGTGAAACTCGGCACCACGGCGGCGCAGAAGAAGCTGTTCTTCAACCTCCGCCGCCTCAAGGGCGAGATCCAGGCGCTCGAAGAGGGTGACCTGCGGCCTGAAAACGTGGCCACGATCGCCACGAAACTCGGCGTGACCGAGGACGAGGTCGTGTCCATGAACCGCCGGATGGCGTCAGGCGGCGATGCATCGCTCAATGCGCCGATCGGCATGGACGGCGACGGGGAGTGGCAGGACTGGCTCGCCGATGAAGACGCGCCGGACCAGGCGGAAACGCTGGCGAACCGGGACGAGTATGAGTCCCGCATGGCGCTCTTGAGCGCGGCGATGGAGACGCTGAACGAACGCGAGCGTCACATCATCACCGAACGGCGGCTCAAGGACGAGCCGACGACCCTCGAAGACCTCTCGGCGGTCTACAATGTCAGCCGGGAGCGCATCCGCCAGATCGAGGTGCGCGCCTTCGAGAAACTGCAGAACGCGATGCGGTCCGCCGCGGTCGAACAGGGCGTGATGTAGGCGGATCGATGCGGACGACGATCGGCGGCGCGGGGGCTCAGCTCTCGCGCTGCTCGATCACGCACCACCAGCCGAGCCCGTCATATTCCTGATAACCGATGGTGCGGGCGTAGGCGACGACAGCCGCTCCGGTGTTGTAGGCGCCCTTGTCCTTCCCGGCGGCGTCGAGCGGGTAGCGCATGCCGACGCCTTCGCCGTCGGACGCGGCGATGCAAGTGAAGTCACGGTCGAGGAGACGCACACGGGTGCGCCGCCATTCTGACTCCGTGAGGGTCGGCTCGTCGCACACGACGGACCGGCTCTGCTCCTGCCAGTCGAAATGCACGCCAAGGACGCCGATCGCCCGGCCTGTGCGCTCGCCGCCTTCGCGCACCGCGGCGGCGTAGGTGAGAACGCTCGCGCCGGAGTATTCGGGCGCGCGGCCGACGGACCCAACCACAAAGTCGTCGCCGGAGCGGGACTTCATGGCGCCGGCGAACCAGTCCCGCGCCGCGTAGGATGACCCGAGGGCGGCGGCGGACCCCGATGCGGACGCAATGCACTTGCCCGAGGAATCAATCAGCACGAGATCCTTGTAGACGGTGTAGTAGCGATGGATGACGCCGATCCGGTGAGCCGCGTGCTCATGTTCGGCGGGGGTCGCATTGGCGCCGAGGGCCGACCAGACCGCGCTGTCGGTCGCCCACCAGCGCACATCCGCGGTGCGCTCATACAGATTTCGGACGATCAACTGGACCAGCGAGCGCGCAAGGTCCGCAAGACGCGCCTCGCCGAGTCGCTGGGCGACTTCTCCGCCCGCCGCCACGCGCTTCAGCACCGCACCTTCGAACGACGCCGCGGCGCTGGCGGCCTGCTCCGCGAGCTGTTTCACCTCATGGGCGACGACGGAAAACCCGCGGCCCGCGTCGCCCGCCCGGGCGGCCTCGATGGTGGCGTTCAGGGCGAGGAGACGCGTGTTGTTGGCGATCGATTCATTCTGCTTGGCGAACCGGCCGACCTGGTCGTGGAGATCGGAAAACAGCGCCGGGAGATTGTCTTCTGCCGGGCCGGACGAGGCCGCTGCCTTGACGAGGCCGCTGCCTTGACGAGGCTGCTGTATTTGGTCGCCGCAATCATTCCCGTCCGCCTCCACCCGTCATGAGAGATGTCTGTGACCCACTCCGGCAAACGCTGCTCCGGTTAACGAAGGCTTGCGCTAGCGGGGTCGGCGCCGGACTTAATCGACGCGAGGGCGAAAAACGCCCAAGTCCCGGGCGTTCAGCTGACCAACAAAGAGGCGCCGGCCCCGCAAGATCGCCCCTGCCGAGGGTTTGATCTGGCCACGCGAAGCGGCGATAGGTGAGCCATGATCCTGCGCCCGCCCCGCTCACGCCGATGACGCGACTGCCGCCGCTCCCGCGGCTTTCCTGGTCGGACGCCGCATCGCCCAGATCGCTCGACCATGATGACATTTATTTCTCGGGCGACGGGGCCGCAGAGACACGCGCGGTGTTCTTCGCCGGCTGCGAACTCCCGGAGGCGTGGGCGGGCCGACGCGCCTTCACCGTCGGCGAGCTGGGGTTTGGCTCCGGCGCAAACATCGCCGCGCTGATCGACCTGTGGGACCGGACGCGCTCCTCGCCCGACGCGCGGCTGGACGTGCTCAGCGTCGAGTCGTCGCTGATGACCGTTGAGGACGCGGCGCGCACCCTGAAGGGGCAGACGGATCTTGCGGGGGCGGCCGAGCGCCTCCTTTCGGTCTGGCCCGACCGGGCGCGCGGGATGCAGCGCATCGACCTTGGCGGCGGCTTGCGGCTGACGCTCGCGATCGGGGATGCGGCGGAGGCGCTGCGAGGCGTCGAGGCGGCGGTGGACGCATGGTTCCTCGACGGCTTCGCGCCCGCCCGCAATCCGCAGATGTGGAGCGCTGAAGTGATCGGCGAGATCGCGCGCCTGTCGGCCCCCGGAGCCAGGGTCGGCTCCTACACGGTCGCGGGCGATGTGCGCCGACGGCTGGCGGAGGCGGGGTTCGAGGCGCGCAAGGCGCCGGGCCATGGCGCGAAACGGGAGCGGCTGGAGGCGGTGTTCGGCGAGCCCGGCGTCATGAGGCGCGAGGGTCCGGCGCGGGTGGCGGTGATCGGCGCGGGCGCGGCCGGCGCCAATGTCGCGCGGTCCTTCATCGCTCGCGGAGCGAAGGTGACGCTGATCGACGCGGGGCGCGGGTTCGGCTCCGGCGCGAGCGGCAACCGGCTCGCCCTCGTGATGCCGCGACTGGACGCCGCCGACAGCGAGATCGCACGGGCGCTCGTGTCGGCGCATCTGCTCGCGCGCCGGCGCTATCTGGCGCTCGGCGGGGACGCGGCGACGGGCGTGGACGTGACCCGGCTGCCTCGCGGCGTGGAGGATCAACGGCGGTTCGAGCGGCTGCTCGCCGATCCGCCCCTCGATGCATCCCTGATGAGCGCGATCGCGCCGGCGACGCCGGGGCGCGGACTGCTGCTGCACGGGGCGGCGGCCCTCCACCCCGCCCGCGTGCTGCCGGCGCTGTGCGACGGAGCGGAGCTGATGTTCGCAACCGGCGTCACGGCGATCGAACCGACCCCATCGAACGTTCGGCTGGCGCTGAGCGATGACCGCTCGATTGAGGCGGATCTTGTGGTGGCCGCAGCCGGCGCCGAGATCGGCCGGCTATTCCCCGCGATCGGACGGTTCATCGAGGGCCGCCAGGGGCAGGTGGATCATGTGGCGCGCGCAACGCCGGACGAGACGGCGACGGTCGACGGGGCCTACGTTGTGGAGGCGCTCGGCGCGGTGCTGGCCGGAGCGACGTTCGAGGCCGTGACGGACGAACATCCTGCGCCAAGTCCGGCGGCGCGGGCGCACAATCTGGAGGTGCTCGATCGCCTGCGGCCCGAACTCGCCGTTGCGATGGGAGGGGATGAGTGGGAGTCACGGGTCGGCGTGCGGGCGACGACGCCGGACAGGCTGCCCATTGTCGGCGCCGCGTCTGAGGCGGGGTCCGAGCGGGTTCAGGTGCTGGGCGGGCTCGGATCGCACGGCTATCTCTGGTCGCCGCTGCTCGCCGAACAGCTTGCGTCATGGGCCTTCGGCGAGCCCTTGCCGATGACGCGGGATCAGGTCCGCGCGCTGTCGCCGGCGCGGTTTGAAGCGCGGGCGCTGCGACGCGCCGGGGGCCGGCGACCCGCCGCAGAACTGCCGCTCGACGACGCGTGACGCGGAGGGATCAGGCGCTTGCGCGCTCGGTCTGCTTCAGTTTCTCGATCTCACTCGACAGCCGGGCGTCCGGATCGGTCACCAGGCGTTCAAGCACGCCGACGCGCTCCTTCAGACGGGCGACATCGCGGACGAGCTGGGCGTTGGCCTCGGCCATCTCTTGGCCGCCCGCCTGAGCCGCCTTGAGCTCGAGCTTTCGTTCTTCGTGACGCAAGCTCGCGCGAACAATCCAGAAGGTGAGCGCCATGCCCGCCAACAGGAACATCAGAATTTCGACCGGCATGATCTGCCCTCCTCTGGTGTGCGGCTGAACCGTCAGCCCGCTTTCGGCTCGGACGGGGACGCCGAGGCTCCCTTGTCGCGCAGCCGCTCGATTTCCTCCGCGAGCCGCCGTTCGGCGGACTCCGCCGACACAACGATGCGTTCGAGGACTTTCACCCGCTCGGTCAAACCGGCGATGATCGACTCCATGCCGGCGACCCTGGACTGGAGTTCATCGATCTGCTCGCGCCGCGGCGACCTTCCGCCTGGGGCGTCCGCCGACCAGTCGGCCGGATCGCCCCAGCCGGCGAGACCCAGGCTTTGAGGGTCGACGCCCCAGGCCTCCATACGGCGACGAAATCTGGCGGCGCGCCGAGCGGCCCGGTCGGCGCGGTGACCGCCCCCGCATGAATTGTGTCCGTCGTGGTTCATGGTGGGGGCCTTTCTCACTCTGGCTGTCTGGCGGGTGCGGCGTGTTTGGGTGGAGAGCCGCGGCACGATTGGCGGGGTCGATCAGATGCGGGCGTCCGGCGGGTCGCGGCGGCGGAGCCGTTCGATCTCGTCGGCGAGGCCGCGATCCTTGTCCGTGACGAGGCGTTCGAGCACTTCGACCCGCCTTGCAAGGGCGTCAACCTGCGCCTGCGACCGGAGCGCGGAATCTTCGGCCCGGTCCGCAGCATCACGCCGCGCCCGCGTGGTCATGAAAGTCCGCGCAACCTTCGCGAGCATGACGATGGCGATGATGGCGACCACCATTGCGAAGGGATTGTTGATCAGCATGTCGGTTGTTCAACTCCTTGGTCTGAAGGGTCGACCTGGCGCGTCTGACATTAGCGTGACAGCGGGCGCCAGTTCACCTGTATACCGCATCTTGGGGGGCAAGTGCGCTCCTCGATGTCGAGGGCGAAGCCCGCCTCCATCCGGCTGAGGCTGATCTTGAGATCGCCGGCGCCGAGTTCCACCGGCCCGAACGCCGCAGCGGTGGCCGATCCGATCAACAGGGCCGCGAGTAGGCCGGTCGCCAGCAACATTTTCATCTGCATCCCCATGTCGTCCCCTTCCATTCCTGAGACCAGAGTCTTGGGCGAGGGTGTGGTTGATCCGAGGCAGCTGACGATCAGCTGCCTTCGAGGTCCCGGAACTGGCGGCGGAGGCGCCACTCATCGCTGGTGACCGTCTTTTCGAGCGAGGCCAGGCGATCGTCGAGGTCGCGGAAGCGGTATTTGACGTTGCCGACCGTGGCGCTCGGACGATCCGAGACATCGCGCCAGAACTGCTCTTCGTCCGGGGTGAGATTGGCCGGGCGATAGGGCTGCATAGGCGTGATGACCCACAGGACGAGATAGGCGAGGAAGAGCGCGCCGGAGAACACGCCGCTGAAGAAGAGGACGGCCGCGGCGACCCGGGTGAGCGTCCTGTCCCATCCCATCCGGTCCGCGAGACCGGCGCAGACGCCGCCGATGACCTTGTCGCGGGAGCGATAGAAGCGTTTCGGGTTGGGTGAAGTGGAATAGCGGTCCATCAGTTGATCTCCCCTCTTTCGCGATCCGCGGCCCGGCCGCGCATCGAGGATTGTTCCGGTTCGATGAGGCGTTCGAGCGTTTCGATCCGGCGCTCCATGGTGCGTGCGGAGCGCCAGAGGTCCTCAAGCATCCGTTCATCGCCCTCCGAGAGGCCCTTGTTGGATCTCATCTTCGAAATGAAGTTGAGGATGATCCAGGGCAGAAAGACGAAGATCGAGAGGACCGAAACGAGGCCCACCACACCTCCGATGAGATATTCTGGGTTTTCCATCAGGCGCTCTCGCCTTCACCCGTGCGCTTGCGCGGGCTCGACTGCGAAGGAGTGGCGCTGGACGGTCCACCCTGGCGACGGCGCTTGAGCTCGGCGAGTTCGTTTTCAACCGACTCCTCGTCCGCCAGTTCGCGGAACTGGTCTTCGAGGGAGCGATCGGCGACCTTGATGAGATCGGCGTAAGCCTCCATCTCGTCGACCTTGCGTTCGACCTGAGCGTAGCGACGGATCGCTTCATCGACCTTGTTGACTTCCATGCGGGAGCGCATGGCGATCCGCTGTTCCGCGGCTTCGCGGCGAACAACCAGCGCCCGGTGCTTGGACTTGGCTTCGTCGAGCTTGGCCTGCAGCTTTTCGAGGTCGTCCTGGCGCTTCACCGAGACGTCTTCGATGGCGGCGAGCGCCCGGCGACGGGTTTCGATCTCGCGTTCGGCGCGCTGCTTTGCGGCGAGTGCGCCGCGGGCGAGGTCTTCGCGGCCCTTTTCAACGGCGAGTTCTGCTTTCGTGGTCCAGTCCGCGCGGCTTGCGTCGAGCGCGACGATGTCACGCTCAAGCTCCTTCTTGTCGGCCATGGACCGGGCGGCGGCGGTGCGCACCTCGACGAGCGTGTCTTCCATTTCCTGGATGATCAGGCGCGCGATCTTTTCGGGATCCTCGGCCTTGTCGAGCATCGCGTTGATGTTTGAGTTGATGATGTCGGAGAGGCGGGAGAAAACGCCCATATCAGATCCTTTCTCGTTTCTGTTGTCGTCAGCCTTCGCTGCGGCGTCGTCAGAAGAGGATGCGGGCGATGATCACCCCGGCGATGAAGAACCCCCAGCTTTCCAGCGGGCGGCTCCTGATCCAGGCGAGGAAGCCGCTTGCTCCGGCCCTGGCCCGCTCCCGGTCGTGTTCGTCAAAATACCGCATTGTTATCTCCTGACGCGCCGGCCTTGTCCCGGCATGACACATACCAAGCAAGCGGCGTGCCAGGATTTGTTAGTCATTTAGAGCATTGTTTTTCATTGCTATTTTTCCTAACAAAATCAGGCAAGCCATCGAATTTGGCGAAATGGACGAAATTCATTGGTCTATTTGACTAAATTCGGTATCTTTCGCTCATGGCTGCGGATGCTCCCGAACTGATTGGACAATCCCGTACATGGCTCGAAACCATGGAGCGGCTGTCCCTCGCCGCACAGGTCGAGCGCTCCATCCTGATCATCGGCGAGCGCGGCACCGGAAAGGAACTGGTCGCGGAAAGGCTGCACTTCCTGTCGCCGCGATGGGAACACCCGTTCGTGAAAGTCAATTGCGCGGCGCTTTCGGAGGAATTGCTCGACAGCGAACTGTTCGGGCATGAGCAAGGATCGTTCACCGGAGCAACAAAGCGCAGGATCGGGCGCTTCGAACAGGCGAACCGCGGCACGCTGTTCCTCGACGAGGTCGCGACCGCCTCGCAACGGGTGCAGGAAAAACTCCTGCGGGTGGTGGAGTATGGCGAGTTCCAGCGGCTCGGCGGCGAGGAGGTGCACCAGTGCGACGTGCGCGTGGTGGCCGCGACCAATGTCGACCTGCCGACACGGGTGCGCCAGGGCCGGTTCCGGGCGGACCTGCTCGACCGGCTGGCGTTCGATGTGATCACGCTCGCGCCCTTGCGGGTGCGGCCGGACGACATCGAGCTGCTGGCCGAGCATTTTGGACGGCGCATCGCCCGTGAACTGGAGGCGAGCTTTCCCGGTTTCAGCCGCGCCGCGCTCGATGTGCTGCGGGCGCATGACTGGCCCGGCAATGTCCGCGAACTGAAGAACACGGCTGAGCGCATGACCTTCCGCACGCTGGCGGCGCAGGCGAACGGGGCCCCTCAGGGGCCGGTTGAGATCGACATGCGGGAACTCGACCCGTTCGAGTCTCCCTTCCGTCCTTCAGGCGAGCTGAACGGCGCACAAGGGAGCAGCGAAGGCGAGAGCAAACCGGAGACGCCCGGAGCAAAGCCCCAGCGGCCGAGCGAAGCGGACGTTGAGATGGACGCATCGGCGGGAGCCCCCATCTTACCGACGCGCCTGACCGACGCCGTGGCCGCGCTTGAGACGCGCCTGATCGAAGCCGCTCTCGCGCAGTCCGGCGGCCACCAGGGCGAAGCCGCCGAGCTTCTGGGTCTCAGCTATCATCAGATGCGCGGACTGCTGCGAAAGTACGCCATCGGCGCGGACGCCGGACGCCGTCGCGGCAAGGCGCGCGCGGGAGAAATGGACAAGGCGCCCGTCAACCGGTAGCCACCGAACCGACCACGAACCCGCTTTGGGAACTCCCCGACTGATGACGGCAGGCTGGACCTTTCTGAGCCTCAACTTTTCGGCGCTGGACCTCGATGAGGTCGTCGACGCCGTGGCGACGCGCGCGAAGGACCGGGCCCCGTTCACCTATGTGGCGACGCCGAATGTCGACCATTGCGTCCGGCTGGCGCGCGAGCCGCACCTCCTGCGCCTCTATCGCGACGCGTGGATCGTCACATGCGACAGCCGGGTGCTTCAGCTTCTGGCGCGCATCGACGGCGTTGCGCTGCCGGTGGCGGCGGGATCAGACGTCGTGGAAAGGCTGATCCGGACCCGCATCGATCCGCTGGAGCCGATCGCGCTGGTCGGAGGAACGGCGGAAACGGTTCGTGGCCTGCGGGCGCGGTATGCGCTCGCCGACATTCGCTGGCATGACGCGGCGCCGGGACTGAGGGATGATCCGGACGCCCGCGCGCGCGCCGTGCGCTTCGTGATCGAGACGCCCTGCCGCTATGTGTTTCTCGCGGTTGGTTCGCCGCAGCAGGAAATGATTGCGGCGGAGATTCAGGCGAGCGGCGCGGGCGTGGGTGTGGGGCTGTGCTGCGGCGCGGCGCTCCAGTTTCTCTCCGGCGAGCAGAAACGCGCGCCCGCATGGATGCGGACCGCCCGGCTGGAATGGCTTCACAGACTGGCGCAGGATCCGAAGCGGCTTTGGCGACGCTACCTCGTCGAAGGGCCGAAAGTGTTCCGGCTGTGGCTCGACTGGCGCAGATCACGTGCGAGCCACGATGTTCGCGGCGGACCATGAGGGAGAGTTTGGGCGTGAGGGAGATCGGGGCATGGCGTCCGCCATCGTATTGATCCAGTCTGACCCGACGCTCGACGGGGCGTTCCTGAAGCGCATGCATCTCGCATTCGACCGGTTGCTGATCGAGTATCGCGACGCCGAGGACGACACGGACGCCGGGCTTTTCGACGACGGGTCAGGCCCGGTGCGGCTGGTGCTCGTCGGCGGCGAGAGCGGCTCCTATCGCGGACAACGCAGCGATGAGCCTTTGATCGTTCACTGCGGCCCCGGCGCGTTTGAGCCCGACCGCACGGCGCTTGCGCTGACGGTCGAGGACATCGACGGTCCATCCCGCCAGTGGGAGGCTCTGGTGGGGCGGTTGGCGGAGCGGCTCGTCCGACCCGGGCTGGTGAGCTTCGCGCGGCTCGACCATGGCGCCGGAGCCGACGACCTTGAAGCCTGGGCGAAGCGTCACCCGGATGACCCGCTCGCCGCGGACGCGCTGGGACGTGATCTGTCCGGGCGTCTGGAACACGCCGTGCTGCTGGAACGCGGACGAAGAGAGGCCGCCGAGGGCAGGCAGGACGCTCTCGAACAGGCGCTGCAGGAGGCGCTGAGGCAGATCGAAATCGAGCGCGTGAACGTTGAGTCCTCGCGAGAAGCCGCCGCGCTCGCAAAGGAAGCCTCCGAGGCGGCGCGCGCGGCGGAACGGTCCGCGACGGAGCGTGCATCCCGGCTGGAGGCTGAAAGTCAGTCCCGGATCGAGCGGATCCGGCAGCTGGAGACGGCGCTCGAGGAGAGCCAGTATTGCCTGTCTCGTGTGCCGAGCGACAAGCGGAGCGCCGTTGAGTCCGCGCGGCGGCAGGCGTTGGCGGCGGATGCAGCCGCGGCGCGGGCGGTCGCGCTGGGGCCCAAAGCGGGCGAGACGCTTCATTGGACCGACACCGGAGCGACCTATTTCGGATCGACGGAAAACGGCGCGCCCGAGGGCGACGGGGTCATTCGCTTTCCGGCGAAAGACGGCGTCGCGCCGCGATATGCGGGTGAATTCAGGAGTGGTCGCCGAGACGGGCTCGGCGTCGGCGTCAGCCCGCAGGGACATATCTGGCGCGGCGAATGGCGAGATGACGAGGCGTGCGGGCTCGGCGTGCTGATCCACCGGGACGGCCGCCGTTTCGAGGGGCGGGTGAAGCCCGGCGGGGCCAAAGGGCCGATTGCGACCGGGGACGCTCATCTCTGGGACGCAGACGGCGGTGACGCCGGGCTAGAGGCGCTCGCCCACGCTGCGCCGCTTGCGCTGACGGTTGACCCGGGCCGGAAGGATTGACTCAAGCTTCGGCGGCGTCGGCGCAGGTAGCGGACCATGGCGGGACGGAGCAGCAGGATCCCGCACATCGCGAACCACGGTGAGGAACAGGATTCCAAGGTCGATCGCGATGCTGGCGAACAGGGCGAGGAATTCACGCTCGCCAAACGCCGGCTGAACGGCGGTGGGTGCTCGATCATCGGCGCCGCCGTCCGGGCCCCGGGCGGGCTGGAAGGGCGAGGATAGCCAGCGGAGCAGGCCGAAGAATGCTTCGCGGGTCGCTTTCGGTCCTTCGATGAATTCGAAGGGCGGCGGGGTGAGATCGATGATGGCGTCGATCTGCGCGGCGGCCGACGTGAGGGTTTCCCCGAGCACCACATCCCAGCAATAGCCCTCCTCGGCTTCCCGCGCCGGATCCGCGCTGCCGGGATTGTCGGGGTCCGGGCCAATGTCCGCGGCGACGGCGCGCAGTCGGGCGACGACGCCGGGGGCGGTCGCCGCTCGCATCGAGTTTGCGCGCTCGGCGAAGGCCTCCGCATCGGCATGAACGGCGGCGAACAGCTCTCGCCGCTCGGCGCGGCTGAGGAGAGCGGCGCCGGCGAGCTCCTCGAGCAGAACGCGCTCGTCCGTTTCAATCGCGCCCGAGGGTGTGCGACCGGTCACCAGGGCGGAGACACGCGCCTCAAGCCGAGCCCGATCCACCGCCAGCGGAGCAATCCAGCGGCTTTCAACATCGTCGCGGATCAGCGCCACACGCTCGGCGACGGCGAAACGGCTGCGGGTGAGCGGCCCGTCGCCGGGGGTCGAGTATGGCCGGTTGGCGCAGGTGCGGCCCGATCGCGCCTCGATGGCGGCGCGCTCTGCGGCAAGGTCGGCGGCGCCGGATGCGGATTGGCGGACGGCTTCAAGCGCGTCGCTGGTGCGGGACAGCGCCGTGGCGACGCCCGAAATCGTCGTCTCGAACTGGCGCTCGGTGAACTCCTGGCCGGCGAACTCCTTCCAGAAGAAACCATAGCCGAACCCGACCGACCAGACCGCGAAGAAGAGGTAGACGACGAAGGATATGGGCCGGATCCACCAACGCGCGGCAAAGAAGGCGTTGTGAAGCGCCACCACCATCGCGGAAACAACGAAGAGCGTGGTCGCGGCGATCAGCGCGATCTCGCCTGGCGCAAGCCGTTCGCTCTCGGTGTTGGCGGCGCGCAAATCCGCAAAGCCAAGTCCCGTGGCGGCGACGGACAGCGCGAAAAAGCCCGCAAGCGCGAATCCGGCGAGGCCGCGGTGCGTGAAGGGCGCGCTGATCGCTCGCCACAGGCCGCCGGACGCGGCCGCTCCGTGATCGCCCGCCGCCATGTCGCCCCCCTCCTCCCAATGGCTCGCCGGTCCCTCCCGCGACGCCCCCCCGAACTATCGATGACCTCTGGCCAAGCCGCTGACAATTGGCCAAAACGCGGAAATGACCGCTGATCTGCCCTCGGCCGGACGATTCGAGAACGGTGAGCACCTGTTGCCGGTGCGCATCTATTATGAGGACACCGATTTCACCGGCATCGTCTACCACGCCAACTATCTGCGCTACATGGAGCGCGGCAGGTCTGATTATCTCAGGCTGATGAATGAGGCGGCGGGCGTCGAGACCGGCCTGTTCGCGGTCATCCGGATCGAGATCGACTATGTCGCCTCCGCGAGGATCCATGACGCCCTGCTGGTGCGGTCGCGATATGCCGGACTTCACGGCGTGAGAATGCGATTCGAACAGACGATCGAACGCGGCCCCGACACGCTGGTGCGAGCGGTCGTGACGGCGGTGCCGATCAATGCCGACGGCCGGGCGCGGCGGCCGACCCGGACCGAGACCGAATTGTGGTCGCGCTATATTTCAAGGACGGGCTGAGCGCGCCGGCTCCGTCCCCGCCAATTCAGGCAGTGCGGCCCCGGGAAACCGGTAAAGTCTCCTTCATCTCGCCTAATTTCGTAACCAAATGGCGTGACAGGACAATGCGGGGGCGGCGAATCGCGCGCCTTGCCGATCTAGTTGCATGCTTTGGAGACGCCATCGATGGATCCCGTCGCGCTCGCGGAAATCGGCGGCGAAGAGTTCTCGCTCTTCGCCCTGTTCCTGAAGGCTGATCTGATCGTCAAGATCGTCATGGGCATACTCGTGTTCGCCTCCGTCTGGTCGTGGGCGGTCGCGTTCGACCGCTGGCTGTCGGTGAGCGCCGCCCGGCGCAAGGCGCGACAGTTCGAGGAAGCCTTCTGGTCGGGGGCGCCGATCGACGACATCTCGGACCGGGTTTCCGAGAAACCCTCGGACGCCATGGCGCGCGTGTTCAGCGCCGGCGCCAGGGAATGGAAGGACGCCCGGCGCGTCAACCTCGTCTCCGAATCGCAGGCGGCCGTTCTGGTGGAGCGCGCGCGCGCGCAGATGGCTGTCGCCGTGAATCGCGAGGGCGCGCGGATGGAGCAAGGGCTGCCGACGCTTGCAATCATCGCCTCGTCGTCGCCGTTCATCGGTCTGTTCGGCACCGTGATCGGGATCATGAATGCGTTTCGCGACATTGCGGTCGCGCGGGAAACCAATCTCGCGGTGGTGGCCCCCGGCATGGCGGAAGCGCTGTTTGCGACGGCGCTCGGCCTCGGCGCGGCGATCCCGGCGCTGATTTTCTACAACAAGTTCGTCGGCGACGTGGGCAAGTTCACCGAGAGCATGGACATGTTCGCCCAGGAGTTCGCCGTCCGGCTGTCCCGGCGCCTGACCGACAGACGGGACGACTGATCCATGCCCCTGATGTTGAAACGCGGACCCGGACGGCGCAGAGCCAACCCGCTTTCCGCCGAGATCAATGTGACGCCGTTCGTCGACGTGATGCTGGTGCTGCTGGTGATCTTCATGATCACCGCGCCGATGCTGGCGACGGGCGTGCCTGTCGACCTACCCAAGACGCGCGCGGACCCGCTTCCCTCCGGGGACGATCAGCCGCTGGTCGTGACAGTCGACCGGGAGGGGCAGATCTTCGTCGGCACGCAGGACCAGTCGGTGACGCCGGACCAGCTTGCGCCGATGCTGGCGTCGATCGCCCGGGACGATCTCACCAAGCGGGTTTATGTGCGCGGCGACACGGCCGTCGCCTATGGCAAGGTGGTGGGAGTGCTCGCACTGCTGCAGGGGGCCGGGTTCCGGAACGCGGGCATGGTCGTCGATCCCGACACCGCCGCGCGCGCCCTCGAGGGAGGCTGAAGCGCCGATGCGGGCAGGCCTGCCGCTCTCTGTCTCGCTCCATCTTGCGATGCTCGCCGCCGGCATTACCGTTGCGCCGGCTCTGGTGGCGCGCCCGGAGCCCATGGTGATCCTGCCGGTGGAGCTTCTGACCATCGCGGACGAGACGAGTGTACGCCCGGTCGTCGCGCGCGAACCGGAAGAGACGCCGGACGAAGATGCGCCCGGCGAAGTGATCCCTGACGCCGAGGCGGACGCCGACCCGGTGGTTTCCGAGGTCGCTGAGGCCGAGCCCGCGCGCTCGGAGCCTGCGCCGGCGGATGCGCCGACGGCGGAGCCTGAGCCTATTGCACCTGTACCTGCGCCCAAGGCGGAGGCCGCCAAGCCGGAGCCCAAGCCGGAAGCACCGCCCGCGCGGCCGAGCTTCGACCTTGAAAGCGTCATGAAGAGCGTGGAACGCAACAAGCAGGCCCGCACACCGCCCAAGAGATCGACGACGGATATCGCGCGCGTGGACGATGCGGCCGCGCCGCGGCGGGGGGCGGGCGACGAACAGCGCATGACGATCACGGTGGCTGATTTCATCCGCACCCAATTGCTCCAGCGCGGCTGCTGGCGGGGCGCTGCGGACATGCCGGACGCCGCACGCCTGCGCGCGGTGATCCGGGTGCGCTTCAATCGAGACGGCACATTCGCCTCGCCGCCGGAATTGCGTTCGCCGACGCGGCCGCCCCAGGGCGACATGCCGATGCAGACTTTCGTTCAGCGCGGCTTCCGGGCGCTCAACCGGTGTGAACCGTTCGATGTTCCGCCGGAATACTTCACCACGAGCCCCTGGATCGACATCGAGTTCCTGCCGGAGAGCTGACACAAGCAGCGGCGGAAGACCGCCGCAAAGGTTAAGGTGGCCGGGTGGGGCGATGAGACGCCCGGCCCAGTCTCTGAAAGCGGGTCCGATCCGGTCGGGCCGGCGAAAGAAGTGGACGAGTAAAGCGTCCGGCCGGCTCCCCCCCCCGCCCGGCAGGACAAGAGATCGGGTCGGATACGAAAGGTTTGTCGAATGCGCCTGCTGATTGCCTGCCTGGGCTTCCTGATCGGGATCGTCGCCCTGCCCTCGCAAGCCGTCGCCCAGCTCCGGGTGACGGTCGACCAGGGCAATTTCCAGCCGATGCCAACGGCCGTGCCCGACTTCCAGGGCGATACGCCGGCCGCGCGGGCGCTCGCCCAGCAGATCTCGGAGGTTGTGCGCAACGATCTGTCCGGAACCGGGCTGTTCCGCATGATCGATCCGCAGAGCTTCATCGAACGCAATCTCGACATCGCGATGATCCCGAGATTTCCCGACTGGAGCGTCATCCAGACAGAAGCGCTGGTGGTGGGAAAGGTGATCGTTGAGGGGAATGGCAATCTCGTCACGCAGTTCAGGCTCTATGATGTGTTCGCCGGCCAGCAACTGTTCTCGCAGCAATACACCGTGCCGACCGCCGACAACTGGCGGCGTGTCGCGCACAAGGTTGCCGATGATATCTACAGCCAGCTGACGGGCGAGACGGGCTTCTTCGACAGCCGCATCGTGTTTGTGGCGGAAAGCGGTCCTCCGATGGACCGCAAGCGTCGCCTCGCGATCATGGATCAGGACGGGGCCAATGCCGAGTTCCTGACATCCGGGGTGAATTCCGTGCTGACGCCGCGGTTTTCGCCCTCCTCGCAGACGATCATCTACAGCGCCTACGTGCCGGACGCCCGCAATCCGGCGATCACCCGGCTGCGCGTCTACCTCTTCGATATCGAGACGGGCCGGCAGGAAGTGCTGGGGGACATCGACAATTCGACCAAGTTCGCCGCGCGCTTCTCGCCGGACGGCCGGTCGGTGGCCCTAAGCCGCGAGCGCAATGGCAATTCCGATATCTACGTCGTCGATCTCGCGACGCGTCAGGAAACGCGGCTGACGTCCTCTCCGGCGGTCGACACCTCCCCCTCCTTCTCCGAGGATGGCCGGTTCATCGTGTTCACCTCCGATCGCGGCGGCACGTCCCAGCTTTATGTGATGCGCAGCGACGGTGCCCCCATGGCCTGCCCGGCCGGGGGTTCTGACGAAGCCTGCCGTCTGACCTTTGGGGAGGGGCGTTATTCAACGCCAGTCTGGTCGCCGCGCGGCGACTGGATCGCCTTCACCAAACAGTCCGGCGGACAATTCTACATTGGCGTCATCAAGCCGGACGGGACGGGCGAACGGTCGATCACGCAGGCCTACCTCGATGAGGGCCCGACCTGGTCGCCGAACGGTCGCGTGATCGCATTCTTCCGTCAGGCCGGGCCGGGTGCGGGACCGAAGCTCTGGAGCATCGACCTCTCTGGCCGAAACCTGAAACGGCTGCCAACTCCCGGGGATGCGACGGACCCGGCATGGAGCCCGCTCCTCAAATGAGCCAATGCGCCAGCATGCCCCACGGGAAGCAGGACCGTCATATGTTACAAAAAAGCAATGATCGCCAAGATTCCACCGGTAAAGCGCGTCGGCCGGATGGGCGCCGTTCAAAAATCGTTGCAAATTGCGGTTAAATGGCTTGATACCAGACGTTGTGACACGTCTGATGCGCCGGTGTGTCAAAAAGGGAGTGACGAACTATGCGGTCTAAGTTTGGTTTTGCCATCATTGCGACAGCGGTCGTAACCGCGGCTTGCGCCTCCAATCCGCCCGAGACGCCGGTCGCCACGGCGCCTGCGACCGAGCCGCGCGTCGCCCCCACCCCGCCGCCCACCCCCACCCCGCCGCCCGCCGTTCAGGGTCCGGCTCCGGGCTCTCGCGCCGACTTCCAGGCGAAGGTGACCGATCGGGTCTATTTCGACTACGACCAGTACAATCTCGACGATGCGGACCGCCGCGCACTGCAGGCTCAGGCCCAGTGGATGAACGCCTATCCGACGTCCCGCGTGCAGATCGAAGGCAATTGCGACGAGCGCGGAACGAAGGAATACAACGTCGCCCTCGGGCTGCGTCGCGCCGCATCGGTGAAGGATTATCTGGTGAGCCTCGGCGTCGCCAGCTCGCGGATCGAGACGATCTCGTGGGGCAAGGATCGTCCGATCGCCGAAGGGTCGAACGAGGACGCCTGGAGCCGCAACCGCAACGCCTACACCAACGTGGTGCAGCCGGCCGCCAGCTGATAAGCTGTATTTGAGAAAATCCGGCGCAGAGCCGCCATATTTTCGGCGTTTGCGACGGGCACTCTCGCGTGCATGACAAACATGAACGCTCCCCTTCATGGTAGATTTGGTTCAGGCGCTCGCGATCGGTCGGGGGCGAATGCTCGTCAACGATCGCACCTCGCGCGTCGCCGCGGCGCACGAACGGCGTCCCGTGATGGCAGTGAGGTGCGCAACGCCTGTCTTTTTCGCCTGACGATCGGGACGAGCCTCACGATCGCGGTGCTTTCGATCATCGCTGCGACCGCAACCCTCCCCGCACACGGGCAGGTGATGAGCACCGCGCCCTTCGCGCCGAAGCCCGATCCGGCCGTGGAACGCCTGCAGAGCCGGGTGGACACGCTGGAATCTGACCTGCGGCGCGCGACCGGGCAGGTGGAGCAGTTGACCTTCGATCTGAACCAGTCCCGCAAGGCGCTGGACGAGGCGGCGCAGGCCCGCATGCGCGCCGAGAAGCTGATGGACAGTCTCGCGCTTCGGATCGCGACGCTGGAAGCGCTCGCGCGTGGTGAGCCGCCCCCCGAAATGCCGGCGGGCGGTCGAGAAGCGACGGTGAATCTGGTCGGACCGACCGACGCATCGACCCGCGAGGCCCGCGCGCAGGCGCGCGGCCCGAATGGTGAGGGGATCGCGGAGGCTGCGTTCGATGTTTCGCGCCTGCCGGCGACCGAGCCTGAACTCATGAAGGAAGCGCGCAATCTGCTTCTGCGGGGGGATTATTCGGCGGCCGAAATCGCCTTCAGCCACTATCTAAGCCAATTCGCCAAATCGTCCGATGCGTCGGAGGCGCAGTATCTGCTTGGCGAAGCGCGGCTCATTCAGGAAGCCTATCCCGAGGCGGCCGAGTCGTATGTGAAGCTGCTGACGACTTATCCGAAGTCTTCGCGTGCGCCCGACGGGATGGTGAAGCTCGCCCGCGCCCTGCGACTGATGGGAGACAAGGCGCAGGCATGCGCGGCGCTCGGCGACCTGCCATCCCGATATCCGAAGGCGTCCGCCGTCACCAAGAGTCTCGCCGCGACGGAGCGTCAGCGCGCAGGCTGCTGACCCGCCCGCCCGAACGCGGACGAAGGTCCGCTTCACCCGCCCTGAGGGATGAGGGATGCGAGTGTCCGAACCCGACGCACCGGCGACAAACGACACCGAACAGCCCTACCTTTTGCGGCCGCGCCAGCTCGCGGCTGCCCTGATGCTGGGCGCCTTGTCGGCGGCCGGGGGGCTCTCGCTTGGTCCGAACCCCGCGACCGCGCAGGCGTCGCGCCCCGCGGACGCCGAGCGGGTGATCGGCGGCATGTTCGATGCGTCGGATCCAGAAGCGCTGGTGCGCCTGATGAGCCGGCTCGGCTATGTCGCTGAGCTTGCGGCCGATGAAGACGGCGCGCCGATCATCAAGGGCAGGCTGTCGCGAACGGACTATTTCATCCAGTTCTACGAGTGCGAGGGCGGCGCGTTCTGCAATTCAGTGCAGTTCTTCGCCGCCGGTCCGCGCAGCGCCGCGTCGACGCTGGAAACGGTCAACACGTTCAACACGACCTGGCGCTACGTCCGGGCGACGCTTGCGGCCGACCAGGTTCATCTGAGGTTCGACGTCAATCTCGACGCCGGCGTCACGGGCGACAATTTCGAGGACACGCTCGACATTTGGCGGCGGCTCATCGAAACCTTCGAGCGTGACCTGCTCGCCGCAAAATGACACCGGCCCTCATCGCGATGTCGCGGAACGGCCCGGCGCGTCCGGGAGCCCGTTCCATCTGCTCGATCAACTGACAGCGCAGCACGCCAGGGATGCTCCGCTCGCGATCGCGGTGTCCGGAGGCTCGGATTCGACTGCGCTGCTGCTGCTGGCGCATGCCTGGGCGCGGCGGAACGACCGGTCGATCATCGCCGCCACGGTGGATCACGGACTGCGGGAGGCCGCCCGGGAGGAGGCGGTGGCCGTGGCGGCGCTGTGCGCCGATCTTGGCGTCTTACACGAGAGGCTGAGATGGGAGCGTGACGAGACCGCAAGGCGCTCGCAAGCGGCGGCGCGAACCGCGCGGCACCGGCTGCTGTCGCGATGGGCGCTGGCGCGCGGGGCATGCGGGGTCGCGCTCGGGCATACGCGCGACGACAGGATCGAAACCTTCATCATGCGCGCGGCTGCCGGTTCCGGCTGGTTCGGACTTGCAGGCCCCTCCCCGCTCGCCCCGCCGATCGAACCACAAGAAGACGCGGCGGCCCCGCTCTTTCGGCCGCTGCTCGCATCGGGGCGCGATGAGTTGCGTCGGTGGCTCTTGGCCCAGGGGGCGGCATGGATCGACGACCCGACAAACCAGTCCGAGACCTATCAGCGGACCCGCGCCCGGCGGCTCGCGCGCGCGCTGCCGGGGTCGACGCGGGCCAGCATCATCCGGATCATGGATCACTTCGGCGAGCTGAGAGCCGCGGTGACCGCGGGCGCCCGGACCGGTGCCGAGACCGGCGTGACGGCGGACGAGCGAGGCCGGCTCCTGTTGCGGCGAGACGTCGCCCTGGACTTGCACGAGACGGCGCTACGCCGGCTTGTCGGGATTCTGGTGATGTCGGTGAGTCCATCGCTGAGATCGGGGGGCGGGCATGTGCGCTCCGAGCGTCTCATCCGCCTCACCGACCGAATGCGGGTGGCGGGCGGCGTCGGGCGCGGGACGACACTGGCGGGGGTGGTCGTGCGGGAGGGCGGACGAGGCTGGACCTTTGCGCCGGCCCCGCCGCCGCGCACGCCGCGTGCGGCGTCGCCGATCCGCGCGTTGGAGACCGCATGCGAGGCGCGCCCCGATCGGTGGCTGCGCCGGATGGCGGTCTTGACGGTCGATCCGCGATACGACCTTCTACGTAGACCCGATACACACAGGCAGAACGGTTTCTGAACCCTCGCCTGCTATCTCATGACGCGAATGTGCGGCGGATTGGTCGCATCGGCGGGTTTATGACACGGGCTTAACCTTCCGCCTCTCGTTTTTCCGACTGGGCGGACCTAACTTGATTATCTGCGCTCCGGCGGCACCGGAGCTCCCAAAGACAAGGGCCGGATGGGAATGAACACTCGGAACATGGCGCTCCTCGGGGTCGTCCTCCTGCTCCTCATCGCCCTTTTCACCGTGGTCAACCAGCCGAGCGCCACGAGCGCAAAGCCGATGACCTATTCCGAACTGATGAATCAGGTCGACCAGGGCAAGATCCGGAAGGTCGACATCAATGGTGAGCGCGTTGACGTAACCACGATCGATAACGAGAAGTTCATTGCCTACAAGGACGCCTTCGATCCGGAGTTTGCAAGCGACCTGACAGCCAAGGGCGTGCAGGTGGAGGTTCGCCCCTCGGAGCGCGGCCGCCAGACAATCCTCGGCTATCTGCTGAGCGCCCTGCCCTTCTTGCTGATCATCGGACTGTGGTTCTTCCTCATGCGCCAGATGCAGGGCGGAGGCGGCCGCGCGATGAGCTTCGGCAAGTCCAAGGCGCGCCTGCTCACCGAGAAGCACGGACGGGGGACCTTCGAGGACGTCGCCGGCGTCGACGAGGCCAAGGAGGAACTCGAGGAAATCGTCGAGTTCCTGAAGGACCCCGCGAAATTCCAACGGCTGGGCGGAAAGATTCCAAAGGGCGCATTGCTCGTCGGTCCCCCGGGCACCGGCAAGACCTTGATCGCGCGTGCGGTCGCCGGGGAAGCGAATGTTCCCTTCTTCACCATCTCCGGCTCGGACTTCGTCGAGATGTTTGTCGGCGTCGGCGCGAGCCGGGTGCGTGACATGTTCGAACAGGCCAAGAAGAACGCCCCGTGCATCATCTTCATCGACGAGATCGACGCGGTGGGCCGGCACCGCGGCGCCGGTCTTGGCGGCGGCAATGATGAGCGCGAGCAGACGCTGAACCAGCTCCTTGTCGAGATGGACGGTTTTGAAGCCAACGAAGGCATCATCATCATCGCGGCGACCAACCGCCCGGATGTGCTCGACCCCGCGCTGCTGCGCCCCGGCCGCTTCGATCGCCAGGTCGTCGTGGGCAATCCGGACATTGTCGGCCGGGAGAAAATCCTGCGGGTGCATATGCGCAACGTGCCGCTCTCGAAGGACGTCGACGCGAAGACGATCGCCCGCGGCACCCCCGGCTTTTCGGGAGCGGACCTCGCAAACCTCGTCAACGAGGCGGCGCTGCTGGCGGCGCGTCGCGGCAAGCGTTCGGTGGGCATGCGTGAGTTCGAGGACGCCAAAGACAAGGTCATGATGGGACCTGAGCGCAAGTCCATGGTCATGTCGCAGAAGGAGAAGGAACTCACCGCATGGCATGAGGCCGGCCACGCGGTTGTGGCGATCAACGTCCCGGCGTCCGACCCCGTCCACAAGGCGACCATCATCCCCCGGGGCCGCGCGCTCGGCATGGTGATGCAGCTGCCCGAGAACGACAAACTCTCCATGTCGAAGGTGGAGATGATCTCCCGCCTGGCGATCCTGATGGGCGGACGCGTGGCCGAAGAACTCAAATTCGGCGACGACAATGTCACCGCCGGCGCGGCCTCCGACATCCAGCAGGCGACGCGGCTCGCCCGCGCGATGGTGACGCGGTGGGGCTTCTCCGATGCGGTCGGGCCGATCGACTATGCGGACGACCAGGGCGAGGTGTTCCTTGGCCAGCAGCTTGTGCGTTCCTCGCACGTCTCAGAGGAAACATCGCAACGGATCGAGGAGGAGGTGCGCAAACTCGTCGTCGACGGGATGACCAGCGCCCGGCGCATCCTGACGGAAAAGCGCTCCGACTGGGAAGCGATCGCGAACGGTCTGCTCGAATACGAGACGCTCACCGGCGAGGAGATCTCGAATCTTCTGAAGGGCCAGAAGCCCGACCGTCCGGATGATGTCGATCCGGGTCCGACCTCGGCGGTTCCCGTCATCACGAAGAAGCCGCGCGGGACCCCCGAAGCGGAAGGCGGCTTTGGCGGCCCGGAACCGGAGCCGGCCTGACGACTGGGCACCGCCGAGCGGAGCCACGGACAGGCCCGGCGACTTTGCGGATCGACCGCGACGTGTGACAGATTGGGGCGGCGGCCAGAGGGTCGCCGCCCCTTTTTCGTTGCGGAGCAACGCTGATGTCACGATCCCGTCTCAAGTCGCGCAGCGCCGTCGTCGCCTGCCTGACCGCGTGTCTTGCGGCGCTGGCGCCCGCGGCGCTCGCCCAGCGCGGCCTTCCGGAGTCGTGGAGCACGCCGCGCGAACCGTTTCGAGTCATCGACGACGTCTATTATGTCGGAACCGCCGGCCTGGCCGCATGGCTGATTCCGACGCCGAAGGGCCATATTCTGATCGATGGCGGCCTGCCGGAGTCGGCTGCGATGATCGCGGCCAACATCGAGAAGCTTGGCTTCCGGATCGAGGACGTGGTGTATCTCCTGAACAGCCACGCCCATTTCGATCACTCCGGCGGCCTCGCGGAACTGAAGCGGAAGTCCGGCGCCCGATTGATCGCCCACGAAGGGGACAAGAGCGCGCTCGAAGGCGGCTTCTATCTTGGCAGCGAAGCCGTCAGCGCGTTCGCGGCGCCGCCGGTCAAGGTGGACCGCGCGGTGAAGGATGGCGACACGGTGGAGCTTGCCGGTCGCAAGCTGGTGGCGAACCACACGCCGGGCCACTCGCGCGGCTGCACCTCATGGGGCTTCACGGTGACCGACGGCGGCAAGTCCTACGATGCACTGATCTACTGCTCATCCAGCGTCGCGGCGAACCGCCTGCTTGGTCCGCCGCAATACGCGAATATCGTGGCCGACTACCGCAAGACCTTCGCCAAGGCCGAGACGATGAATGTCGACGTGTTCCTTGCGCCGCACACGGAGTTCTTTGATCTCGAAGGCAAATGGGCGCGGCTGGGATCGCCGGGTCCGAACCCGTTCATCGCGCCGGGCGAGTTTCAGCCCTTCATCGCCCGCTCCAAGGCCGATTTCGAAGTGCAGTTGAAGACTCAGACGGACAAGGCGACCGGCGGCGGCTGATGCTGCGCCCGCAGCTGGGGGCGATCACGCCTCATCGAAGGGCGGCGGCAGGCGACCCGACCGGAACAGGATGGTCGGCGCATCGCCGTAGTCGCCGAGGTCGACGTCAGCGGTGATCGCGTAGGCGACAACGCCGAGGCGCGCAGCGCTTATCCTTTCGGCTTTCCGGCAGGCCTCCTCGGCCGACCGACACCCGACCTGCGGTTCAGGCCTCAGGTCGGACCCTCGCCCTGCAACATAGGCCTGAACGATGTAGAGGGTCTCGGTCGCCATCCGTCCATGGGCGCTTCCGCGCGGGTTTGGTCAACCGAATTCGGTTGAGCCGCCCACCGGCCTAGAGTTGGGCGAAGGTTTTTCCGTCGCGCACCAGGTGTTTCAGCAGAGGCGACGCGGAATAGAGCTCGGGATCCATCGTCTCGATCTTCGCGAGCACGCGGTCGAGCCCGATCCGATCGCCAAGGAACATCGGCCCGCCCTTGTCCTGCGGCCAACCATAGCCATTGAGCCAGACAACATCGATGTCGGAGGCGCGCTGAGCCATGTTTTCCTCGAGGATTTTCGCGCCTTCGTTGATCATCGGGAAGATGCACTCCTCGACGATCTCGTCCGGCGTCACCGAGCGCTGCTTCTCGCCGCTCGCAGCAGCGAATTCGCGAACGATGGCTTCGACTTCGGGCGAGGGGCGACCGACGCGGTTCTCGTCATAGTCATAATAGCCGGCGCCCGACTTCTGCCCGCGCCGTGATGTGCGCTCGCAGATCATGTCGCGCAACGGATTGGCTGTCGTCGCGCCGGGTTTCCAGCCGATGTCGAGGCCGGCGAGATCAGACATCTGATAGGGCCCCATCTTGAACCCGAACGTGTTGAACGCCGCGTCGATCTCCCATGGCATCGCGCCCTGCTTCAGAAGCGCCTGAGCCGCCTGGCCGCGTTTGTAGAGCATCCGGTTTCCGACGAAGCCCGGGCAGACACCCACGAGAACCGCGATCTTCTCGATCGTCTTGGACAGCGACATGGACGTGGCGATCACGTCGTCGGCGGTCTTCGCGCCGCGCACAATCTCGACCAGCTTCATGACATTCGCCGGCGAGAAGAAGTGGAGGCCGATGACGTCCTGCGGGCGTTTCGTGCTGGCGGCGATCTCGTTGACATCAAGGGCGGAGGTGTTCGTCGCGAGGATGGCGCCGGGCTTCGCGATTCGGTCGAGCGCGGTGAACACCTGCTTCTTGACGTCCATGTCCTCAAACACCGCCTCGATGATGAGGTCGCAGTCGGCGAGACCATCCAGGCTGAGATCGCCGGAGAGCAATCCCATGCGGACGTCGACCTCCTCCATCGGGAAGCGGCCGCGCTGGGCGGAGCGTTCATAATTGGTGCGGATGACGCCAAGGCCCCGCTGCAGTGCTTCAGCCTTTGTCTCGACGATGCGGACCGGCGTGCCGACATTGGCGAAATTCATCGCGATTCCGCCGCCCATCGTGCCAGCCCCGATCACGCCAACTTTCGCGATCGTCCGCTTGGGGGTGGAGGCAGGGACGTCCTTCACCTCCCAGGCCTTGCGGCTTGCGTCGGCGATGTAGGCGGCGATGTCCTGGGTCGGGGCGATCTGGCTGAACAGGGACGTCATGGCGGGCTCCTCCTTGCTCGCGCCGGTTTCACGCCGGCTTTCACTCGTTTGCTGGTTCTTGCTTCTCCGTTACGCCTTCCCGGCGTAGCGTCAACATGAGAGCGAGCGTTCGACCCTGGAAGCCTGAAAGCGGAGACGCACATGCGACTGTCATCCCCACGTATCCGGCCTCTCGGAGATGACGATCTCGATGCAGGTCAGGCGGAGGTCCTCGCTGGCCAGCGGGGCCGCGACGGCAGGGTGCTGAACATTTTCCGCACTCTGGTTCACGCGCCGGAAGCACTCACGGCGTTTCTGTCGTGGGGCGGCTATATCCTGTCTGACCGCAACAGCCTCCCGCCACGGGCGCGCGAGATCGTGATCCTTCGCATCGGCTGGCTGTGCCGGTCGGGCTACGAATGGACGCAGCACAAACGGATCGGCCTGCGCTGCGGCCTCACGGAGACGGAGCTCGACCAAATCAAGACCGGCCCCGGCGACCCGCGCTGGGAACCGAAGGATCGCGTGCTCCTCGCGGCGGCGGACGAACTCCACGCGGACCAGTTCGTCTCCGATCCCACCTGGAGGGACCTTACCACCCACCACAGCGAACGCCAGGCGATGGACCTCGTCATGACCGCGGGTCAGTACACGCAGGTCTGCATGATGCTGAACACGTTCGGCGTGCAGCTCGATCCCGGTCAGTCCCTCGACCCGGACATGAAGACGGGATGACGATCAGCGATAGGCCGCCATCGCAGCGTCGCGAAGCGCGCGGACGTCGTTCGCGATAGGTCCGAGCCGATCCTGCATGAAGATGACGCCGTGGAGGCCCGTCTCGCGGTCGATCCAGGGATAGACGCCGAACGCGCCGGGGCTGGAGAGAAGCACGCATCGTTCGGCTGCTTCCCGCTCACACCAGTGCGCGAGGTTGTACTGCATGCCCGGGCCGGCGCCGGGCGGCACATAGCGCATGGTCACGCCTCGGGTCTCTACGCGCTCCATTTCGTCGATCGCGGCCTCGCTGAGAAAGCGCCGTCCGCCATAGACACCGCGCTGCGCAATCATCGTGAGAAAGCGCGAATACGCGTTCAGAGTGGTCGCGGCGCCGCCTTGCAGAAGCGGGTTGCGAACGGAGTCCGGTGGGTTCGGTCCGGTCGGGTTGCTCCACAAGAAATCAGACATTGCGAGCCCGTCTCCCAGCCGGCGGCGGAACAGCTCCGCCCAACTCGCGCCGCCAGCCTGTTCGGCCGCCGCGCCTGCGAACTGGAAGTTCGCCCCACCATAGGCGAACGCCGTTCCGGGTGGGTCGCGCAGCGGCAGGGCCGCGAGCTCCTGCACACCCTCGCTCAGCGAGATCCGCTTGTTCTGGCGAATGTCCGCCCCGCTTTCCGAAAGCGGAGCGAAGCCCGCCGTGTAGGACAGCAATTGTCGAAGCGTGAGCGCGCGATGCGTTTCGGGAAGCGACGGCAGCCAGCGGCCGATCGGGGCATCAAGATCGAGCAGGCCGTCGTCCACGAGCGACATGATGGTGGCGCCTGTGATCCACTTGGTCGCGGAGGCGAGCGGAACGATAGTCCGGTCATCGTAACTCCCGAAATGGCGCAGATAGTGCGTCTCCTCGCCGCGCATGACCAGAACCGAGAAATCCTTCACTCGGGTCTTGGACGAAAACGCGGCGGCGGCGGCGTCGACCGTCGCCCGGCGCTGCGCGTCATCCGCCTCCTGTCTGGTGGATGGCGGGGCGATCGCAGAAGGCTCGGCCGCGGGCGTACGGGAAGCGCAGCCGATCGGAAGCACCGCGAACGCGAGGAGCGCGACGAGATGTCGAACGGTTCGCCAAGTCTTGATCGCGACCCCCACGTCCAGAACCTAACGGACGATAACGACGCCGGCTCGGCGGGTCTACTCGGCGTGCGTGGCGCGAACGGGTTCGACATCCGGAGGCGGAGGGCCGCCTTTCAAGCCCGCGAGCAGGGCGTCATCTTCGGGCGTCCGCCGCGTTGCGAGGCGAGCGAACAACGGGTTGATGAAGGTCTCGATCGACGAGATGAGCGAGTAGCCGACCGGCACGAGGACAAGCGAGCAAATGGTTGAGCTCACCAGCCCGCCGATCACCGCGACCGCCATTGGCTGACGGAAGGAGGCGCCGTCGCCGATGCCGAGCGCCGTGGGCAACATGCCTGCGATCATGGCGATGGTCGTCATCACGATCGGGCGCGCACGTTCGCGGCAGGCCCCGACGATCGCGTCGCGTACACCCATTCCCTTGCGTTCCATCTCAATGGCGAAATCGACCAGCAGGATCGAGTTCTTGGCGGAAATCCCCAGCAACATCAGTGCTCCGATCAGCACGGGCATGCTGACTTCGAGGCCCACGACCAGAAGCGCGATGAACGCTCCTGGAAAACTGAGCGGGAGGGCGAGCAGGATCGTGACCGGTTTGAAGACGCTGCGAAAGAGCAGCACCATGACCGAGAAGATGAGACCCACGCCGGCGATCATCGCGCCGCCGATGCCGCCGAACAATTCCGCCTGCGCCTGTTCGTTGCCGATGGAAGCGCGGCGCACATCCGGCGGCAGGTCCCGGATCGTCTCGGACCGGTCGATCGCCGCGCTCGCCGTGCCGGAGACGACGCCGGGGGCGAAGTCCGCCTGCACAGATGCGCGGCGCTCCCGTGCGTAGCGCGTGATCTGGCTGGGGCCGGGCTCGAAACCGATATCGGCGACCGCGCCGAGCGTCGTCATGCCGCCTGTCCGCGTGGGCACCCGGAGTTCGGAGATCGCCTTCAGGTCGTTGCGAACCGAGTCCGGAAGCCGCACCCGGATCGGCAGGCGGCGCTTGCCCTCGGAAAACTTGGCTGTGTTCGCGTCGATGTCGCCGGTTGTTGCGATCCGGGCGACGGCGGCGATCGCATCGGTGGACACGTTCAGGCGCGCTGCTTCCTCGACGCGCGGACGGATCACGAGTTCGGGCGCCGGTGGCGCCGGGAACAGGCGCGGCTGGCTGACCTCCGGCATGCCGCGCATTTCCTTGAGCAGCCGCAGCTGCGCCTGCTCAAGCGCCTCGGTGTTCTCGCTCGACAGGATGACGTCGATATCGGTGCTCTGACCGCCCGGCCCGCCCTGAGTCGAGGTGGTGACGCGGATGTCCGGCACCTGCCCCAGCACGGGGCGGATGAGCTGCGTGAGCGCATCGGTCGACATCGAGCGGTCGTCCTTCAGGATCGCGGTCGCCTGGCCGGATGTGAAGTCGCCGTTTGCGCCGGAGGAACCGACCCGCACGAACACGCTCTCAACGTCAGGAAATTGCTCCTTCAGGATCGAAGTGAGTTCCAGGGCGCCGCGCTCCATCGTCGCGCGGTTTGCGCCGGGGGGGCCTTCGAGCTGCATCGAGATGTAGCCCGGATCTTCCGTCGGGATGAAGCCCTTCGGCAGGATGATGAAGGTCGCAAGACCGAGAAACACAATGCCGCCGCCCGCCGCCGAGGCGAGCCAGCGATGATCCAGCGACCAGTTGAGCAGGTTTTCATAAAGCGCCGGCAGCTTGCGATCGTCGCTCAGGTGACGCGCGGGAAGGAGGAAGTAGGCCGCCATGAGCGGCGTGACGAACCTTGCGACGAGCGACGAGAAAGTCACTGCGACAGCCACCGTGATCCCGAACTCGAAGAAGAACTGACCGGAAATGCCGGAGATGAACGAGACCGGCAGGAACACGACCGCGATGGCGGCGGTGGTCGCCACAACCGCGAGGCCGATCGCGTCCGCACCCTCAAGCGACGCGCGAAACGGCGTCTGCCCCTCATTGATCCGCTTCTGGATGTTCTCGATCTCGACGATCGCGTCATCAACCAGGATGCCGATGACGAGCGTGAGCGCGAGCAACGTCACCACGTTGAGGCTGAACCCCATCCACTCCTGGACGGCGAATGTCGGGATCAGCGACAGCGGCATGGCGGTCGCCGCGATCAGGGTCGACCGCCAGTTGCGGAGGAAAACCAGTACGACGAGCGCAGCGAGCAGCATGCCCTCGACAAGGACATGGACGGTCGCCTCGAAATTCGCCCGCGTGTCGTCGACGATCGACACAATCTTGGTGACCTTGATCCGGGGATCCGCCGCCTGGATCTGGTCCAGCACGCGGGTCAGGCCGTTCTCGACGTCGACCTCGCTCGCGGTGTCCACCTTGACGACCGAAAAGCCGACGACGGGCCTGCCGTCGAGGAGGGCGAAGCCGCGCTCCTCGCCGGACCCGTCGCCGATGGTGGCGATGTCGGACAGGGTCACATAACGGCCGCCGGGAAGCGGCACGGTGAGCGCCCGCAATCCTTCGATCGTCTGGCTTTCGCCGATGATGCGGACCGTGCTCTCCGAGCCGCCGATCTCGGCGCGGCCGCCGCCATAATTGCGATAGAATTGCCGCATGACGGAGTTGACGTCCGCCGCGGTGACCCCGAGCGCCGCCATGCGGACGGGATCGAGCGTCATCGTGATTTCGCGGTTCACTCCGCCGACGCGCAGGACCTGCCCGACGCCCGGCACGGCCTGGATTGTGCGCGCGAGCGTGTCGTCGATGTACCAGGAGAGCTCCACCGGCGAGAGGTGAGGCGCACTGACGGCGTAGTTCGCGATCGGAATGCCCGTGAAATCGAGCGCCTCGACCCTCGGCTCCTCGATTCCGCCGGGAAGCTCGGGTCTCAGCTGCTCGATCTTGGAGCGCACCTCATCTTTCGATTTCTGCAGGTCGACGCCGATATCGAACTGGATGGTGGTCGAGGACACGCCGAGACTGACGTTCGAGACGATCTCCCGGACGTTCGGCACACCGGCGATCGAATTCTCGACGAGGCGCGTGATCTGGCTTTCCATTTCGGTGGGCGCCGCCCCGTCCTGAACGACAAGGACCTGCACCACCGGGAAGGCGACGTTGGGAAATTGCTTCACGGGCAGCCGCGAATACGCGGACAGCCCCGCGATGGTCGCGATCACGAACACCACGATCACGGGGATCGGATTGCGGATCGCCCAGCTGGAAATCGGCAGGTTCATCAGCGTTCACCCTGCTCAGGTCCGCTGGCCGGCGCCGGAGGATCGTCGCTTTCAACGGGATTGACCGGGTCGCCGTCGAGCACGAACGCCGCGCCGATCGCCAGGACGAGGGACCCCGGGGGCGGACCCTCAAGCAGTTCCACGAAATCCTTCAGCCGCTCGCCGAGCTTGACGGGCACCCGCTTCACGAGGTTGTCGTCGCCGACCACCATCAGCAGCGGCCCGCCGGCTTCATAACGGACGGCGCTCGCCGGCACGGTCACCGCCTCGCGGGCGACCGCCGTGAAAGCGGCTTCGCCGAACCCGCCCGGACGCAGGGCGGCGTCATAAGGCAGGGAGATGCGCGCCCGACCAAGGCCGGTGGACTCGTCCACCCGCGGACTGACATAGCGCACCTTGCCCATTACGGATTGCCCGCTCGGCAAGACGACCTCAGCCGCTTCGCCGGGCTTGATGCTTGCGACGACCGCCTCCTGCAACTCCGCGTCAAGCTCCACAAGCCCGTCGAGCGCGATGCGGAACCACGGGGACGCGCCGCCGACGCCGGAGATTTCACCCGGCCGGACATTTCGCGAGAGCACGCGGCCGGTCACCGGCGCCCGGACCGTCAAGCGCTTCTGGCGGAGTTTCATTTCCTGAAGCGCGGCTTCTGCGACCGCGACGGATGCGCGGGCGGCCTCCGCCTCCATGCGGCGCTGCTCGATCGCCTCAACGGAGAGGGCGCCGGTCGACTGCAGGCCTTCCACACGCTCCCACTGGCTCTGCCTGAAACGGGCGTTGATGCGCTGCTGCTCAAGCTGCGCCGCCGCCTGATCGATCTGCGCCTGAAGCAATGTGTCGTCCAGCCGCACCAGAGGCTGACCCGCCTCGACCCAGTCGCCTTCGTCGACGAGCACGGACTGCACCCGGAAGCCGCCGAGTTCGGACGCGACCGCCGCCTCCTCACGCGTCACAAGGCGTCCGGTCGCAAGCACGCGGTCGCTGAAGGAGCGCGTCTCCACCCGCGTGACGCGCATCGTCACAGCGTCGGCGAGGGAACCGGCTCGCCCGGACTCCGTCACCGGAATGAGCTCCGCCGGCGCAGGCTTTTGACCGCAATTGGTCAACGTGATCGCGGCGAGGCTGGAAGCGCCGAGAACAGCATAGGTTCGCCAGGTCATCTTTGTGATCCTTGGGCAGGAGTTGGGGAGGAAACGTCAGGGTTGCGACCGGAGTCAGCTGCGGATTGAGCCAGCGCTTCCGGCGTCCAGCCGCCGCCGATCGCCTTGAACGCGGCGACAGACCGGCGCAGCGCGGTCGCCCGCACGTTGACGAGGTTGGTGCGCGCAAGCCGCCAGGTGCGTTCGGCGTCAAGGAAATCCTGGAGGTCGTCGACGCCTGCCTGATAAAGCGCCGTCTTGGCGTCGAAGAGAGCGCGCGCCTGGCGCTCGGCCTCACTGAGCTTGCGTTCGCGGCGCACGTCCGCCGCAAGACGCAGGAGCGCCTGATCCGCCTCGGAAAGCGCTTCGACGGCGGTTTTCTCGTAGGCGATGACCGCCTGGTCGAAGCGCGCGGAGCGCACATCGATCTGGGCGAGGAGCCGCGGCAGATCGAGCACAGGTGTGGAAAGCCCCACCCCGAGAAACCAGAAGCCGGTGGTCGCGGCCCCGGTTCCGTCAAAGGAGCTCCCGCTGAGACCTGCGCCCGGCTGGAGCGTGAACGTCGGAAACAACGCCCGCTCACTGAGCTTGACCGCGCCCGCGCTCGCCACCACCCGCGCCGCGGCTTCACGCACGTCCGGCCGTCGGGACAGAAGGTCGGACGGCAGGGTCGAGGGCGGCATCACAGGCGCGTAGAGGTCCGCCGAGATCGCAACCGCATCTGTCGGCTCACCGCCGCGCCCGATAAGGACAAGCAGCGAGCGCCGGGCCGCCGCGAAGTCCGCCGTCAACCGATCGACCTCTGCTTCCGACTGGAGCAGGTCCGCGCGCACGCGATCGGCGTCGGTCTGGGCGGAGAGACCTGCATCGACCCGGGCCGACACGATCTCATAAACGGACTGCTGGATACGCCTCGTCTCCTCGGCGTCCTGCAATTGGGAGGCGAGACCGCGCGCCGCGAACACCCCGTCGGCCACCGCGGCGGCGATCGAAATCCGCGTTGCTTCATACCGGAAGCGCGCGGCCGTAAAATCCTCCCGCGCCACGACACCGGCGATCGCACTGCGACCCAGAAGATCGAGCTCCCAGCTGACGTTCAGGTTCAGCGTCTCGGACTCCGAACGCCCTTCGAACGCGCCAAATCCGCCGGGCTGTCCGCCCTGCCCTGCCGCGCCGGAGATGATGGATGTATCCCGCGTCTGCACGCCGCCGGTGAGCGATCCCTGCGGCCAGAGCGAACGGATGTTCTGGCGCCTTGTCGCCGCCGCCTCAGCGAGCGCGGCCTCGGCCGACCGGGCGTCGGGGCTCGCCCTCAACGCGAGGGCGACCAGTTCGTTCAATTGCGGATCGTTGAAGGACAGCCACCATGCGTCGATCGACATGGCCGCCGCTCCCGCGCCGGCCGCCGGTGCGGCGCCTGATTGCGTGTACGAGGCGGGCAACGCCACCGCGGGCGGCGTCCTGTCGATGCCCGCGCAGCCGGCGACTGTTGCAGCCGTCAGAGCCATCGCGACCGAAGTCTTCAAACCATCCACGCTCGTCGCCTCTTGCAGACCCGCCGGTTCGCCCGCTCGCCCATTGACCCCACTCGGCGGAAGGGGTCCTGGCAGAACCTGCCTTCGCTTGTAGAAGGCGACCGGGTTCAAACGGCCAGTTTCGGAAACTCCGTCGTTTCCTTATCGCAAAACGCTATAGCGTCGATAGATGTAAACCGAATTAACTGTTCGTGAGATCGAGGAGGTGACGCGACTTGGGCTTGACCGAACCTGACAGGCATACGGCGGGCCTGCGCACGCGGATCATGGCGGCCGCCCGCGATGTGTTTCTGCTCGGTCCACCGGAGCGCGCGACGATGGATAGCGTGGCGCAGGCCGCCGGCATGTCGAAGAAAACTATCTACCGTGTGTTTTCAAGCCAGTTTGAGCTTCTGCGCGCCTTGATCGAGGAGGGCGTGGCGGACAACCCGCCCGTTCGCGCCCCGGCGACGCAAAGCGACCTTGAACCCGAGCTCGCCGACATTCTGGGCCGGATCCTGAAGCTGGTCGCTGATCCGGGGTCCAACGCCTTGCTCCGTCTGATTTTTATCGAATTGCGCCGATACCCCCACCTGATCCAGCACGCGCCGCAGCGCAGCCGCGGACACGAGTATGTCGCCTCCTGGCTGACCGCGACGCGGGACGCGGGCCACATCGAATTTGACGACGTCGACGAAGCCGCCACGATGCTGCTTGGAATGACGCTCCAGGACCTGCCGATGAAGATGATGCTCGGGATGGACTCCGACCTTGACGCCGAAACGCTCTCGCGTCGCTGCCGGGAGGCCGCGCGGGTATTCCTGGTGGGTTGCGGAGCCCGTCGCCCCGCCGACTGACGCTGATGGCGCGCCAGCCGCCCGGTCGCGCCAACGCCCGCTTGGGGACGCCGTTTCAACGACAGGTGCGCAGAAAGCACACACACGATCAACCGCCGCGTCACTGTGAACGGGTGTTTCAGCGCCGCAATCCGATACGCCTCATCCCAATTTTCTTATGATTTCAACAAATTGGAAGCGCGCGATACTTAAGGATGATCGCTCAACCAACTCACCAATTCTGATTTCACCCCGACAATCGAAGAACTTGTAGATACTGTTTTATCCATTCTTCATCGATCATAAAAAATTGTGTCATGCATTTGGCAAGGCACTGTCACTTCCCTTTGGTAATGCCCCGATCGTCATCTCGACCGGAGGGGTTTTCACATGTCGTCGATCTTGTCGCGCGCGGCGATGCGCGCCTTTTTCTTTGCATCGGTTTCTTCTCTCGGCTTCTCGGCCCTCGCACAGGAAGCTGCGGAGCAACAAACTCCGGTCGACGCTGCAGGCCCGCAGACCGTTCCGTCCGCGAGTGCTGAAGGCGACGTCATTCAGATCACAGGTCGCCGCCCGCTCGCCGAGTCCGAGGCGGCCGCGCTTGAGATCCAGCGCGCTTCAGACAACGTCGTGTCCGTGCTGTCGGCCGACGCCATCGGCAACCTGCCCGACCAGAACATCGCTTTCGCGGTTGGCCGACTTCCCGGCGTCGGCATTCAGCGCGACCAGGGCCAGGCGCGCTATGTCAACTTGCGCGGAACGCCGATCCGGTGGACGACGCTTTCCTTCGACGGCGTTTCAGTCGTTTCGCCTGAAGGCCGCAACTCCCGCTTCGACAACATTCCTTCCGCGCTCGCCAAGCAGGTGATCGTCAACAAGGCGATCACACCGGACATGCCCGGCGACACAGTGGCGGGCAATATCGACATCATCACCCGCTCGGCCTTCGACAACCCCGGCCTCGACATCAACGGCAAGGTCGGCCTCGGCCTCGTCTCCTTCGGGGGCGGCGAGGAGGTGGACTCCTCCATCGTGGCCTCGAACCGGTTTCTCGACGGACGGCTGGGGGTGCTGCTTCAGGCCTCCTACTACCGGCGCAACATGGTCACCGACAATCAGGAGACCGATCCCTACCTCGTTCCGCGCACAGCCCGGCCGAATGACCGCGTGCCCCGCGAGACCGAACACAAGCTCTACCGCCTCACACGCGAAAACCAGTCGCTGTCGTTCCGGACCGACTATCAGATCGATAGCGCGAACGAGCTGTTCTTCTCATCCATCTGGACGAACTACACGGACGAAGAACTCCGCAACAACTACATCTTCCGTTTCGATCAGGGGACGGACGCCGCAGGCCGGAACTACAACAGCGCCCGCGACGCAGGCACGATCGACCCGGTTCAGGGCGTGATCTACGGCGCCCGCATCAACATGAACACCAACTCGCTTGAGTCCGAGGAAGACATCTATACCTCGACGCTCGGCGGAAACCATTTCTGGTCCGGCTGGGACATGAAGTGGCGGGCAAACTACACCTACACGGCGGACGGACGCGACGCGCCGGCGGCGCCGAACTGGCAGAGCCCGTCCAGCGCGGCGGACCGCCCCACGCTGTCTTATGACTTCCGCGACAACGAGAACCACCAGATCCGCCTGTTCCGCACAGCGGTGAATGGCTCCAGCCGCGCTGCCGGCACTCGGGTGAACGCAATCGAAGACCTTCCGGTTACGTTCGTCAACATTTCCAAACAGGTCGGCGGCGACGAGACGCAGGCCTACACACTGAAGGTCGACGCAGAGCGCGAACTTGATTTCGCCGGCATGCCGGTGAAGCTCAAGACGGGGGCTCTATGGACCGACCGCACGAAGAAGTCGGATGATACGAGCTGGACAGCCACGCGGAATCAGCTGGTCGCGGCCGGCATCGAAGTTCCTGAGATCACGGCCACGGGCTCGACCGGCGCCTACGACCAGCTCTTCCTCAACAAGCCCTATCTCGGCAGATATGGCCTCGGTTACTCCTTCCGGTACCATTCGAAATCTGCGCTCGAGAAATTCGCGAACGACCTCGTGCTCTCGGGGGTCGCCACCCGCAACGACACGTCCGGCAATTTCTGGAAGGTGGGCGAGCAGATCCTTGGTGGCTACGGCATGGCCAAGGTCGACTTCGACTGGGGCAACATCGTCGGCGGCGTGCGCGTCGAGAACATCACCAATACGGGCTTCTCGAACTCCTCGGTCGGCTTCATCACGGTCGAGAACGAGGATACGCTCGTCTATCCGAGCGCGCACATCAACTGGGACATCAACAATGAGATGAAACTCCGCATCGGGGCGACCTCGACCGCCTCGCGTCCGGATTTCTCTGTCTTGCGTCCGAACCTCACCTTCAACGACACCGCCCAGACAGTATCGGGAGGCAATCCAGAGGCGACCCCCGAAAAGCAGATCGGCCTCGACGCCTATTTCGAGTGGTATATGGAGCCTGAGGGCTTCTTCTCGGCGGGCGTCTTCTACAAGGACATCACCGATGTGCTGTTCACGCAGGCCGACGATTTTGGGCTGGACATCCTCAATACTGGCGGGATCGACCGTTCCGGATATCTTTTCACCACGACACGGAATGGCGGAGACGGCTATCTGCAGGGCTTCGAGATGTTCTTCTCGAAGACGGCTCAATCCTTCGTCGACAACGCCGGTCTTCCTGACTGGCTTGGCGGCTTCGGTCTGCGCGCCTCCGCGACCTGGGTCGACAGCGAAGTGACGGTGCCCGCCGTACTCAACGCGTCTGGCGTAGTTGTGAACCCCGAGCGCAAGATCACCCTGCCGGGAACGTCGGACGAGGTCTACAACCTTCAGCTGACTTACGAGAAGTACGGCCTTTCCATGCGGCTCGCCTATCAGTTCCGGACCGCCTGGCTGAACGGCGTCGGCTCCTACGTCATCGTCGGCGGCCAGCTGGTGCCGAACGGCAATGGTGACAACTACTGGGATGACGACGGCGAACTCGACTTCTCGATCCGCTACCAGGTCTCCGACAATATCGAATGGTTCTTCGACGCCGTGAACCTGACCAACCAGAACGCAATCCGCTACGCAGACTCGAAGAACTTCCCCATCGAGGACGAAACCTTCGGCGAGCGCTACATCATGGGCGTGCGCTTCAACTTCTGAGGCCGACCCAACACGGGGACGCGCACGGCGCGGGAGGGGTCGCCCCCTCCCGCGTTTTGCTTTTTTGTGGCTTGCGATGCTGCACGTGACGCTGATGCGCGCGATCCCGCAAATACGGGGCTGCCCCCAAGGCGCGGCCTGGCGGCGATCCGGGACTTCGTGTGGTCGCGATAGCGGCGACGGGGCGCCCGGCGCGCCTCAGGCGGGCGGATCGAGCCGTCCGCGCGCACCGGCGGATACCTGCGCGACAACGTGCGTCTGGTAGGCAGGACGCTCCCGCAACCGCTCGCACCAGGCGGACATGGCCGGAAAAGCCGGCAAGCCGGGCGCATCGGCTGGCAGCTTCACCCAGCGGTGCGCCCAGACGCCGATCGCAAGGTCAGCGATCGAGAGCGTCCCTCCCATGATGAAGGCACGGCCGTGCAGCCGCGCATCGAGCAAACCGAGCGCCGGCGCCGCCCGGTCGACAGCGGCCGCAAGGATTTCTCCCTCCGCCTCGCGGCGGCGGGGATGCTCTCGCAGCTCCGACACCGCGCGCTGAAACTCATCCGACCAGTCCATCCACGCTTCGGCCGCCGCACGCTCGACCGGATCGACCGGGATAAGGCCCCCCGGGTCGTGCACCGCCGCGAGTGCTCGGATGATGGCTTTGGACTCCCAGGATGAGCGCCCATCGGGCCAGACAAGCGTCGGAATCCGGCCGGCGGGATTCATCGCCCTGTAGGCGGGGTCGTCATTGCCGCCGAAGGGGCCGCCCCAGTCGCGCCTTTCGTGAGGCAGGCCGAGTTCGCCGATCGTCCACATGACCCGCGCCACCGCGGAGGAGTCGGGTCGGCCATAGACGATATAGGAACCGCCGGCGTTCATTCCGCTGCACCCAGACGCTTTTCATCACCGTGAGCCACGGCAAGCTGGACATCATGCAGGCCGCGATACAGGCCCGAGGGCAGCGCCATCAATTGCGCGTGGCTGCCCTGCTCGATGATCCGCCCGTCATCGAACACGAGGATGCGGTCGACGCCGCGGACGGTCGACAGCCTGTGGGCGATGACGATCGTGGTCCGCTGCCACATCAGCTCCCCGATCGCCGCCTGAATATCCCGCTCGGTGAGGGTGTCGAGGCTGGATGTGGCTTCATCGAGGATCAGGATCGGCGCGTCGGCCAGAAACGCCCGCGCGAGCGCGACGCGCTGGCGCTCTCCGCCCGACAGCTTGAGACCGCGCTCGCCCACCAGCGTGTCATAGCCTTGTGGCAGCTTCTCGATGAAGTCCGCCGCGCGGGCCCGGCGCGCCGCCGCACGAATCTCGTCGAGACTTGCATCAGGCCGGCCATAGGCGATGTTTTCCGCAAGCGAGCGATGAAACAGGGCGGGGTCCTGCGGGACGATGGCGATGGAGCGACGCAGCTCGGACTGGGCCGCGGCGACGATTGGCAAGCCGTCGATCCTGATCTCGCCGGCGTCGACATCGTACAGCCGCTGGATCAGCTTCACGAAAGTCGATTTCCCGGACCCGGACGGTCCAACGAGGCCGATGCGTTCACCCGGCGCGATGACCAGCGAGAAATCGTCGTAAAGCGGCGACCGGCGATCGTATGAAAATGTGATGTGGTCGAACACGATCTCACCCCGGTCCCCCCGGAACGGCTTGGGGTGTTTGGGGTCCGGCACCGCATAAGGCGATTTGAGAAAGTGGATCGCGTCCGCAAACTCCGAAAAGCCGCGCTGAAGCATGCGGATGTCGCCGCCGATCCCGCGGAGCTGCCCGCCTAGCTGAAGGTTGGCGGCGATGGCGAAGGCGACATCGCCGGGTCCCGCCTCGCCTCTGCTCGCCGCCAGGAGGATCAACCCCACGGTGACAGTCTGCAGCACCACCCAGAACGCCAGCTGGAGGGCGTTCATCGCCACGCCGCGATTGAAGGACCTGGTCGCTAGCGTCGCCCAGCGATCCGCGACGACGGAGAGACGCTGATCTTCCCGATCCTCGGCCCCGAACGCCCTCACCGCCGCATTGTTGGACACGCCGTCCGCGACCTGCCCCGTAAGCGAAGAATCAGCGTCGGCTGCATCGATGTTCGCAGGCCTGACCCATGAGACGGACAAGGAGATCGACGCCGCCAGGTAGAGCACAGCGAGCATAAGGAATGCGGCCCCGGCGGCGGGCGCCCGGGCCAGAAACAACCCTGCGAATACCAGCAGCATCACGATCGCCGGGGCGAGCCTCACCAGGAGAATTGTCCCGATCGTGTCGAGCGCCCAGCGGGCCCGCGAGATCTTGTGCACTGTTGCGCCGGCGAACGTATTGGAGTGCCAATCGGCGGAAAAGCGCTGAACCCGTCCATACATGTCGAGCTGGATCGCGTGCATGCAACGGACGTCAAGCGTGTTCCAGGCGCGGTCCGCGAGGAACCGTAGACCCGCCTGTGCGAGAAGGGCGCCCGCCGACACGCCCAGCCAGACCATCGCGGCATTCGGGCCACCGCCCGGGGTCACCCGGCTCGCCTCGCCCACCATCACACCTATGGCGACCGGCGCCAGAGTCTCTGCGACCACCGCGAGCGCAATGGCGGCGACGAAGAACCCGAACACCCGCGGCCAGCGCAGCCAGTAGCTCGCGCAGGTCGCGATGACTTCGCTCCAGGAAACTGAAGCTCCCGCTCTGGAGGACCGCTCGCCGAGACCTCGACCGCCGCCTCCGCCGGAACCACCGCCGCCGATCATGCCGCCGCCGCTATGTCGCAAACCACTGCCGCGTGGTCGCTCGGCGGCTGGCCGTTGGCCGGATCGATCCCGCCGGTGTTGAGCGCGAGGCGGCGTGAGCGAACGCGCAATGCGCCGCCCGGATCCCGCACCACGATATGATCGATGGCCCCCGGGACGTTGACCCCGCCCGGATGCACCGCCAGCCGCGTGGCCCGACTCAGGAACTCCGCGCCGCCCCAGTCGGCCGCTGGATCCGACGCCAATGGTCGAAGTTCCGCGTCAGTGCGAAGCGCGTTGAGGTCGCCGGCGACAATCCGGGCGTCGGATGCGCCCCGAGCTGCGTCACGAGCGTCGAGAGCCGAAAGGACCGAGCTGAGCTGACGCTCCCGCAGGTCCGCGCCTTCACTCCCCCTGAGATGTGAAAGATGCACGCAAGCAAGGTCCAGCACGCGTCCGGCATGCCTGAGACTCGCAGTCAGCGCGCAGCGCCCCCCGTCCGCCTCTGACGTTGGCAGATCAACGATCTCAACCATTTCGAGCGGTGTTCGGGACAGGATGGCGACTCCGGAGGTTGAATCCAGAAGCTTTCCCTCGACCCATCTCGGCTTGGCGCGCGTTTCTGCGTGGATGCAGTGATGGCCGAGGTCGGCGGCGAGCCGCGCCGAGGTGTCGTGATCCGCGTCGGGCGCACGCAGCGCCTCCTGCAGGAACAGAACGTCCGGCGCGAGGGCGACCAGCTCGCGGGACATGGCGTCCAACCGTCGTGAATAGGCCCCGTCGCCCTTCCAGGTGTTCAGCGACACCAGACGCAGCCGCGTCACGCGACCCGCCTCCCGCCGACCCACCCGGCCGCGACAACCGGGTGCCCACCGTGCAGGCGGACGCGGATGAGGTCCGCCCGCAGTCCGGGCTCGATCGCGCCCCGATCATTCAGACCCGCCGCGCGCGCAGGGTTAAGGGATACGACCGCGAACGCATCAGGCAAGGTGAAGGAGAAGCGCTTGGAAGCGAGCAGGAATGGGCTCTCGATCATGCTGCGGGGCACGTAGTCGGAGGCGATCGCGTCCAGCAGCCCCAACTCGGCGACCTCGGCGACGCCGATATTGCCGGAATACGATCCCCCGCGAATCAGATTCGGCCCCCCCATGATGACGGTCATCCCGCGTTCGCGAGAGCGCCGGGCGGCTTCCTCGGTGACTGGAAACTCCGCCGCAACCGCGCCAACCGCTGCGGCGGCGTCAACGTGCTCGACCGTCTCATCGTCATGGGCGAACAGGGGCAGTTTGCGCACCCGGGCGAGATTGGCCACGCGCGCGCGGTTGGTCTCGACATTCGCAGCCTGGTTTGCGCGCGCTTGCGCGACGCGAGCGTCGATCGCTGCGTCGTCCATCCCCTGCTCCCGCCACGACGCGAAGAAGCGCTCAGCATTTCTGTACTGCCGCTGGCCCGGGGTGTGGTCCATAAGCGAGAGCGCGCCGGTCAGCGGGTTGTCGATCAGCCGTTCGAGCATCGGCGGCAAGTCGTCGGAGGTGAGTTCGCAACGCCAGTGCAACAGGTGAGTCGCCTTCAGCGCTCCGATGTCCCTTGCAGTCCGCAGCCCGTCCGCGAGGGCGACCAGATTGTCGCCCCGCCTGGATTCCTTGCGTGCAAAGGACCCGACGGAGAGGGCGTCGAAAACGGTCGTGACGCCGAGCGAGACACAGAACGCATCGTGCACGATGGCGGCCGAGATCGGATTCCAGTCGATATTTGGCCGCGGAAAGAAGTGCTTTTCCAGATTGTCGGTGTGCAGATCGACAAGACCCGGCGCAAGGAGATCGCCCCCCATGTCCTCCCCCGCACGCGCAGGCCCTCGGGAAACGTCCGTGATGCGGCCGTCGCGGATCTGGATCGCGCCGCGGAAGACGGCGTCGCGCGTCACAACATCCGCGTTGGCGAGGACGACCTCCATTTGACGCTCCTTGGACAAGAGTTGGGGTGATGGCGGCTGACCAGAGTCATCCGGGTTGCAATCGATCATCCGGGTGGCAATCGATCCGTTCGACTTAGTGACAGCGGAGTGTGTGTGGCAGCGGAGTGTTGCGGTTTTTTGGCGGACCAGCGCCCCGAGAGCTGACAAATCGCCAACACGCGCGAAAGCTGGCCCCGAACGCCCGTGGGTCAATCGCCTTTCGGCGACCGGCTGTCGTCATCAAAGTCCATTCGGAGTTCGATCCTGTCGGCCGCGAAGCGGCTTTCGCCATACTCTACAGGTTCGCCGAGCATGTCGTGATTGACGGAGCGGGTGATCAGAAGCGGAATGTGTCGCGGCATGTTGAAATGCGCAGCCTCGGCGGCAGTCGGCAACCGTGAAATCACCGTTGTTCGCGCCCGCACATAGTCCGGAACGCCGCAGTCGCGCAGCGTTTCCGTGATGGATCCCCGCGTGCGATACATCTCGATGAAGGATGGCAGTCGAGCATGACTAAAATGATGTCGCCCGATGCCGATCGCCTCTCCCCCGACATAAGCGGTCCGCTCCACCGTAACGACCGGCGCGCCGATGCGCAGGCCCAGCCCTTCGGCGATGGCGGCGTCCGCCGGTCCGACCTCCGTGTGATTGACGACGTGACGATAGTCCGCGCCGGCGTGCCGCATATTGTCCTTGAAGCGCGTGCGGCGACGGATCCGCATGACCAGCGTCTGGCGACGCACAAAACTGCCGCGCCCCTGAGAGGTTTCGACCACTCCCTTGGCCTGCAGCTCGACGAGCGCCCGGCGCACCGTATGCCGGTTGACCATGTGCTCGCGCGCAAGGTCCGCTTCGGTCGGGAGCTTGTCGCCCGGCGATAGTTCGCGCCTCGCTATGCGCTCTTCGAGGCGGTCTGCTATTCCCCGCCAGAGTGGCTTTTCTGCGCCCATGTCGGATCAATACTCCATATCTATGTTGCCGACTAGACAACTTTATACTGTTTCACATAAGTTTTGCATTTCCATGGTTGCAGCAATGGAGCCCTGGATATTAGGTTGTTGTTGTCGCAATTGCAAAATATTTTGAACTTATCGGTGCAATCTTGACCCACGCCACACCAAACAATCCCGAACTTGTCTACAAAGATGATTACGCGCCTCCACCCGCCGACCGCCAGAGATGGCTTTCAGTGCTGGCGAAGGCCGACCCGGCCCGGCTCGCCTCCCTGTGGGCGGACGTTGTCGCGGATTTGGGCGGCGCGCCGCCTCATGAAGTCCTGCGGCCAGCGGAAACGGGACTCGTCATGGTGCGCGGCCGGATGGGGGGAAATGGCGACGCGTTCAACGTCGGCGAAATGACTGCGACGAGAACCGTCATTCGCCTCGAATCGGGCGAAGTCGGCGTCGGCTACGTGTCGGGCCGAGACCGCACGCATGCAACAACGGCGGCGCTCGCAGACGCGATGCTTCAGACCTCCACCCGCGCTGAACGCGTGAAACGCCTGATCGACTCCCTGGCGGACGAGCAGGCGGCGGCGCGTGATCTTGCAGCGCGGAAGGCCGCTGCAACGCGGGTCGACTTCTTCACCATGGTGCGAACAAGGGGGCCGGGCTGATGTCGGTGCTAGATCTCAGCCGTGTGACGCCCGGCTTCACGGATCCCATTCGCGACTCCCAGCGGATTTTCCGCGCGGTGATGACGGCGATGTCCCGCCCTGGATTGCCGCTGGCGCTGGCCGCTCCGCCGACGCCTCCTGCAGGTCTCGACGCGGCTTCGGCAGCGATCATACTCACCGTTGCCGACTTCGAAACGCCGGTGTGGCTCGATCCCGCGCTCGTCACCGGCGCCGCCGCGCCGTGGGTGCGCTTCCATTGCGGCGCCCCCTTGACCGACGATCCTTCCGCCGCCGCGTTCGCCATCGCACCAGCGGCGTCTTCTCCGCCGCTAGCGGCCTTCAATCCGGGTGACTCCAAATATCCCGACCGGTCGACGACGCTCGTGCTGATGTGCGAGGCGTTTGTCGGCGGGCCAACCATCCGGCTTGAAGGGCCTGGCGTCGACGGAGCCGTCGACATCGCGCCGCTGGGGCTGGCCGACGACACCGTGGATCAGCTGCGCGAAAACCGGTCAGGATTTCAGTGCGGCGTCGATCTCATTCTGACGACGGGGTCGTACCTCATCGGCCTGCCGCGTTCGACGCGGGCGTTCGTAACGACCACACAACCGTAGAGACTGGGAGCTGAGGACATGGCCTATGTCGCAGTGAAGGGCGGAGAGCGCGCGATATCGCACGCACATCTCTGGCTTGAGGAAGAACGTCGCGGCCCCGGCGACGTCGCAGAACTCTCTTTGGCGCAGATCCGGGAACAGCTTTCGCTCGCGGTCGACCGCGTCATGGTCGAGGGGTCGTGCTGCGACGCCGACCTTGCGGCGCTTGCGATCAAGCAGGCGTCCGGCGACCTGGTGGAGGCGATCTTCCTGTTGCGCGCGTATCGCACCACGCTGCCGCGCTTTGGATTTTCCGAGCCGCTGGAGACCGCCAGAATGGCGATCCGTCGACGGATCTCGGCGGCGTTCAAGGACATTCCCGGTGGGCAGGTTCTCGGGCCGACCTACGACTACACACACCGCCTCATCGACTTCAAGCTTGCCGCCGAGGGCGGCGCGCCCGAACCGGCGGTGGTCGCCGCCGAGCCGATCGCCGATCGCCTGCCGACCATCTCCGATGTTTTCTCCAAGGAAGACCTGTTGCAGGTCGATGAACGCTCGGACGGCGCCGAAGCCCCGTTCGACCTGACGCGGGACCCGATGAGCTTCCCTGCGGGACGGGACCAACGCCTGCAGGCGCTCGCCCGAGGCGATGAGGGTTTCCTGCTGAGTCTGGCGTATGCGAGCCAGCGCGGCTGGGGGTCGACGCACCCGCTGTGCGGTGAAATCCGGATGGGCGAAGCGTCCGTGGAATTCACCCCGCCCGAACTGGGCTTCCCGATCGAGCTCGCCGAGATCACGCTGACCGAGTGTACGATGATTTCCGAATTCGGCGGGTCGATGGAGCGTCCGCCGCAATACGCCAAGGGATATGGCCTCACCTTTGGCCGCAATGAGCGCAAGGCGATGAGCATGGCGATCGTGGACCGGGCGCTCGCCTCCGGGGCTGAAGCGTCGGAAACACCCCACGCCGTGCAGGATGAGGAATTCGTTCTTTACCACTCGGACAATGTCGAGGCGTCGGGCTTCGTGCAGCATCTCAAGCTGCCGCACTATGTCGATTTCCAGGCGAGCCTTCAGTTCGTACGTCGGCTTCGGAAGGAATGGACGGCCCGGCGCGAGGCCGAGCTTGCCGCCGCAAGGGAAGCTGCAGAATGAGCACGCTTGCAGACGCCTCGAACCGCGAAACCTCGCTGTACAATTTCGCCTATCTCGACGAACAGACGAAGCGGATGATCCGCCGCGCGATCCTGAAAGCGATCGCGATTCCCGGCTATCAGGTGCCGTTCGGCTCGCGCGAGATGCCGGTGCCCTACGGCTGGGGAACCGGGGGCATCCAGGTGACGGCCGCCGTGATCGGCCCGGACGACGTCTTCAAATGCATCGACCAGGGCGCGGACGACACCACCAACGCCGTATCGATCCGCCGCTTTTTCGCACGCGTTGCCGACGTCCGCACAACCGAAGCGACCGATGAGGCGACCATCATCCAGAGTCGGCACCGCATTCCCGAGCGTCCGCTCGAGAACGGCCAGATCATGGTCTTTCAGGTGCCGCAACCCGAACCGCTTCGCGGACTCGAACCGCGCGAAACCGAGACCAGGGCGATGCACGCCTATGAGGAGTACGGCCTGCAATACGTCTCGCTCTACGAGAATGTCTCGGCCTACGGACGGATCGCGGCGACCGCCGGCTACCCTGTCATGATCGACGAACGCTATCTGATGTCGCCGTCGCCGATTCCGAAGTTCGACAATCCGAAGATGGACATGTCCCCCGCCCTGCTCCTGTTCGGGGCGGGCCGGGAGAAGCGCATCTACGCAGTGCCGCCCTACACACGCGTCCGCAGTCTCGACTTCGAGGACTATCCGTTCGAAACCCAGACCTGGGAGGACGCCTGCGCGCTGTGCGGCGCGAAGGATTCATACCTGGACGAAGTGGTCCTCGACGACGATGACCACCGCATGTTCGTCTGTTCGGACAGCTCGCACTGCGCCACCCGCCGGGACGCTGGCTTCACCGGGCCGATGTCAGGTCATGAGCTCGCCCGGGGCGAGGACGGAGACACGGCATGAACCGCGAACCGGAAAACGTCCCGGAACCCGCTCCGCTGCTGCAGGTCGATGGCCTTACGCGGATGTTCGGTCACGTCACGGGATGCCGCGATGTGTCGTTCGAACTTCACCCCGGGGAGATCCTCGGCGTCGTCGGTGAGTCCGGCTCCGGCAAGACGACCCTTTTGCGTTGCCTCTCCGGCAAGCTCACGCCGACCGCGGGCGCAGCGGTGTTCGACTCGCGTCGGCATGGGCCCGTCAACGTGTTCGAACTCTCCGAGCAGGATCGGCGGCGCCTTCAGCGCGAAGAGTGGGGCTTCGTCCACCAGAACCCGCGCGATGGTCTCAGAATGCGCGTCTCGGGCGGCGCGAATGTCGCCGAACCCCTGATGAATCTCGGGGACCGCCACTATGGCCGCATGCGCCAGGCGACCGTCGACTGGCTGAGCCGCGTCGAACTCGATATCGGCCGCGTGGACGACAAGCCGCGAAACTTCTCCGGCGGCATGCAGCAGCGCATCCAGATTGCGCGCAACCTCATCCACGCCCCTCGTCTTGTGTTCATGGACGAGCCGACAGGCGGCCTCGACGTCTCGGTTCAGGCCCGACTGCTCGATCTGCTGCGGGAACTGGTGCGCGACCTCGATCTCTCCGCCATCATCGTCACCCACGACATGGGCGTGGCGCGACTGATGGCCGATCGACTGCTCGTCATGAAAGACGGCTGCGTGGTCGAGACGGGCCTCACCGATCAGGTGCTGGATGACGCACACCACGCCTACACCCAGCTTCTCGTCTCCTCCGTGCTGCAGATCTGAAGAAAAGGCACGCGCCATGTCGAACGACGCCACCGCGCCGCTTATCAGGGTCGAAGGGCTCGCAAAGCGGTTCACCCTCCATCAGCACGACGCTGCACGCATCAACGTTTTCGAGGGGCTCGATTTCGAAGTCCGCCCCGGCGAATGCGTTGTCCTAGCCGGACCATCCGGCGTCGGCAAGTCTACCCTCATGAGGTGCCTCTATGGCAACTATCTGGTGGACTGCGGACACGTGCTCGTGCGGCATGACGGCCGCGAGGTGGACCTTGTTTCCGCCACGCCGCAGCAGATCCTCGGCGTCCGCCGCCGTTCTCTCGGTTATGTTAGCCAGTTCCTCCGCGTCATTCCGCGCGTTCCGACGCTGCAGCTTGTCATGGAGCCGCTGCTGGAGAACGGCGTCGCAGCGGATGAGGCGGAGTGCCGCGCCCGCGACATGCTAGGCGCCCTCAACCTGCCGGAGGAGCATTGGGGCCTGCCGCCAGCCACCTTCTCGGGCGGGGAACAGCAGCGGGTCAACATCGCGCGCAGCTTTGTGCGCCGCTATCCGATCCTGCTCCTCGATGAGCCGACGGCCTCGCTCGACGCCGGCAATCGCGAGATCGTGGTGCGGCTGATCCGTGAGGCGCTTGCCGAGGGGGCCGCGATGGTCGGCATCTTTCACGACGAGGATGTCCGCAACGCCGTGGCCACCCGCACTTTCGAAGTGGCGCAGTACCGGGCGGCGGCCTGAGTCAATGACCGCTCCGGAAACACGCATCCGCTGCGATTGCATCGTCACGCCGGACGGCGTGATCGACGGAGCCGTGATCATTCGCAACGGCCGCATACTGGACGTCGCGTCCGGCACGGCGGCCGGCGGCGCAAGCTCCCTCGACTGGACCGGCGACATCATCATTCCCGGCCTCGTCGACATCCACACCGACGCTTACGAGAAGCACTACATGCCGCGCCCCGGTGCGACGTGGGACGCCGTCGGAGCAGCGCTGGCGCATGATGCCCAGTGCGCCGCTGCGGGCGTGACCACCGTCATCGACAGCCTGTCGCTGCATGGACGCAAGAGCGGCCTCGACCGGGCGGAGGCGCTGCCGGACATGATCGCTGCGATGTCGGTCGCCGGCGAAGCCCGTCTGCTGCGGGCCGACCATTTCCTGCACCTGCGGTGCGAGGTGTCGAACCCCGGACTGATGGCGCTGCTGGAGCCGCATCTTGATCACCCCCGCCTCGCCCTTCTCTCCATGATGGATCACGCACCCGGACAGCGCTCGCCCGGCGGGCTCGAAGGCTGGCGCGAGAAACAGCGTCTCGGCGGCAAGTCCGCCGAAGAGATCGCCGCCCACCTGAATGACGTCATGGCCTGGCGCGACACCTCCAATTCGGATGCGCTCCGCCGCGAGGTCGCCATTCACGCCCGGAACCTTGGCGTCCCGCTGGCGAGTCATGACGACAGCGAACCCGAGCATGTCGATGCGGCGGTCGAACTCGGCGCCACCATTGCGGAATTCCCGGTGACGGCGCGCGCCGCAGCGCGGGCGCGAGAACGCGGCCTCGTCAATGTCATGGGTTCGCCCAATCTCGTGCGGGGGGCGTCGCATGGCGGCAACCTTTCCGCCCGCGACCTCGCCGCCGCCGGCTTGCTCGACGCGCTGTGCTCGGACTATGTGCCGCTGTCGATGATCCGCGGAGCTTTCCTGATGACCGCCCCGCCGTTCAACTGGTCGCTCCCGGACGCGATCGATCTCGTATGCGGCGCACCCGCGCGCATGTGCGGCCTCGACGACCGCGGCGCGATCGACCCCGGCAGGCGGGCCGATCTTGTTCGCGTAAGGATTGCTGCGGGCTGGCCGGCGCCGGTCGAGACCTGGGTCGAAGGTCGGAGGGCGGCTTGAGCGAAGAAGGCTCGTCCCCGCGGTGCGCCGGCTACTTTACTCCCGCCGCGGGTCATCCGCTCGTGGAGCGGGCGTCGCGTTGGCTCGGACGCGACGCGTTCACGGGCGCCCACCTCGATCCGCCGCACCTCCATGACCTCGGCGATGTGGATGTCAGTGCGATCACAGCCGACCCCCGCCACTACGGGTTTCATGCAACCCTGCGCGCTCCGTTCGAGCCGTCGGGCTCGACGGCTGACGTCTGCGCCGCTGCGGCCGCCTTCGCCCGCAGCCGACGGCCGTTCGAGATTGACGTGAGAGTGGCCGACCTCAAGGGGTTTCTGGCGCTCGTTCTCGCCCGCCCATCCGCCGAGATGCAGGCGCTCCATGAAGAAATGCTCGTCGCATTCGAACCGGTGCGCGCGCCGCTGTCCGCCTTCGACTCCGCCCGGCGCTCCAGGGGAGACGCCGATCCGGCGCACGACGCCCGGCTTGCGCGCTGGGGGTATCCCCACGTGCAGGACCATTTCACGTTTCACATGACGCTCACCGGCCGCATTCGCGACGACGCACTGCGGACGAGGCTTCGCACCGCCCTTGCGGAGCATTTCAGCGATCTGATCGCTGTTCCGCTGCGGGTCGAGGGCATCGCCGTGTTCCAGCAACCGGATCGCACGACCCCCTTCACGGTTGAACGCTGGACGCCGTTCGACAGATGACCGAAGCGCACCGCCCGGCCGTCCTGCGCGTTCTCGTCGTCGGCATATCGGGGTCGGGCAAGACGACTTTCTCATCACGACTCGCCGCGGCGACCGGTATCCCGCACACCGATCTCGACGCCGTGAACTGGCGACCCGGATGGCGGGACCGGACAAGCACCGACCGCGAAAGCTTCATCGCCGACATTGACGCCGCATCCGCCGCGCCGGCCTGGACAATCTCGGGATCCTACCACTCAACGATCGGCGACATGCTCTGGTCTCGGGCGACCGACGCGGTGTGGATGGATCTGCCGCGGCTCGCCGTGATGGCGCAGGTCATTCCCCGATCGCTCCAGCGGGCGCTTTCCGGTGCAGATGTGTTTCCAGGCTGCCGCGAAACGCCGGCCCGCCTCTTTGGCGCTGAACATCCCATCCGCTACGCGTGGGACAACCATGCCCGGCGACGCGAGCGCTACGAACAGGTTTCGGTGGACCCGGCCTACGCCGATGTGCGCATCCATCGCTGTCGGTCGCGGCGCGAAGGCGACGCCGCAATGGCGCGCCTGGTCGAACAAGCCCGCGCATGAACCCGGACCACCTGTTTCATGTTTCCGAACAGGGCGGGATAGGCTGCTTTCACCCGCGTCCCCCGCCGGCGCCCGAGGTGGGGCCCGGACACGACTGCGTCTGGTCGATCGCGTATTCGCACCTGCCGAACTACCTCAGCCCCCGCGACTGTCCGCGCGTCATCGTCCGCCGCGGCGAGGCGACCAGTGAGGGGGACGCCGACCGCTTTCTCGGAGGGGCGTCCTGCGTCATGACCATCGAGGGGGACTGGGCAGGCCGCATGGCCGCGACCGGGATCTATGTCTATCCCTTTGAGGCGGGTCCACACTGGCGACTGCAGGATGCGCCGTCGCGAAACTTCGTCAGCGCCCGGTCCATCATATCTGTTGGGTGCGTGTTCGTTCCAAACCCCGCCGCGGCGCTGGCCGCGCGCGACGTTGAGCTGCGGTTCAGCGACGATCTTCGATCCCACGCCGATGCAGTCGCGGCCTCCAGCATCGCGTTTTCCATCATCCGGCTGCGGAACGCGCGTCCAGCCGGGGCCTGAGGCTCGAGACCCGAAGCCGCAGACCGTCGTCCTAACGTCTCGGTCAGTCTGTCATCCGCCTCAGCGCTTCGACAAATCGCGCGACCCCGGCCTCGATGGCGCCATCATTGGCGATGCGCTCGACATCTCCGCCCTCAACCGAGATCGCCCCCGCACGCTCCGTTCGGACAGCGATCTCCGTCGGGGTCTCCCGCCCTCGATCGACGAGCCGGGCGGCGAGCGACTCAGCGCTCGCCGAGATCGATATCACACGCACCGGCTGGAGCCGCCGCCGGGCGTCGTCAATCACAGTTCGCGACACATTCACGACGACGCAACGCCCGGCTTCGAGTTCGCGCGACAGCTCGGCCGGCACGCCATATCCGAGGCCATGTGCGCGCCACGACAAAAGGAAGCCGCCTGCAGACTTCCGCCGGTCAAATGCATCTGTTGAGGCGGGTTCATGGTCCTCTCCGCCGGCGTCGGCCGGCCGGGTGATCACTCTTCGCGCAAACAGGAAGCGCTCATCCCCCGCGAGTGCGGCCCGTGCGCCGTCGATGAGCGTGTCCTTGCCCACCCCTGACGGACCGACCACCAGCACGAGCACGCCGCGGGTCACCCGTAGCGTTCCAGAAACGCCTCGGCATCGAGGCGCCTGAAATCCTCCAGCGCGTCGGCGAGGCGCTCGTGAGACCAGTCCCACCACGCGAGCGCGAGCAGGCCGTCGCGCACCGCCTTAGGGAATCGGTCGCGGATCGGCCGGGCTGGCACGCCGCCGACGATCGTGTAGTCCGGCACATCTTTGGACACCACCGCGCCGGCCCCCACCACAGCCCCGGTCCCGACCGTTACACCCGGAAGGATCGTTGCGCCGTGGCCGATCCAGACGTCATGACCCAGGGTCACCCGATCGCTGCGCCGCCACTCGAAGAAGTCATGATCATCCGCCTCGCCCATACGGTACGATACGGACCGGTAGGTGAAATGGTGCTGGGCCGCCCTGTGCATTGGATGATTGCCCGGATTGATGCGTACATCGCGGGCGATCGAGCAGAACTTGCCGATATCGGCGTAGGTCGCGCTCGCGTCCGTGACGATGTAACTGTACGCCCCCATCCAGACTTCCTGAAGCCCGGTTCGCCCGCCCACCCGAACCCAAGGCCCAAGCACGCAGTCCCGCACATTCGCCCCGCGGTCGATATGCGGGGCGGAGGGATCAGGCGGGGCGCCATCGCCGCCCTGCGCGCCATCAGGCGCCGGCTCGAAGCGGGCGAAGCGGACATACCCTTCCGGCAGGGGCCGATCGCTCAACCAGCCGCTGCCGCTCATGCCGCCGCCGGTGCGCGTTCGCTCATGACCGCATGCGGCCTGCCGGCGCGATAGATCCGATCCAGCGCCGCATCGTCCAGTCCGGCGACGGGTCCGTCGAACACCACCTTGCCGGCCGCCATTCCGATCACGCGAGTGCACCAGCGCCGGGCTGTCTCCAGCGTATGGAGGTTGACGATGACCGTGATCCCGAACTCCCGGTTGATGCGGGCCAGCTCCGCCATCACGCGTTCGGCGTTCTCGACGTCGAGCGAAGCGATGGGCTCGTCCGCAAGCACGAGTTTGGGCGACTGCATCATGGCCCGCGCGATCGCCACGCGCTGTTGCTGTCCGCCGGAGAGCGTTCCGGCGCGCTGCAGCGCTGCATCCGCCATGTCGAGCGCATCCAGCTCCAGGATCGCGCGCGCGCGCAGGGGTCGCGGAAACGCCTTGAACATTGCAGCGTGAGGCGGCGCCTCGTGCAATGCGCCGAGCAGGACGTTGGTCAGGACGTCAAGGCGCGGCGCCAGGTGAAATTGCTGGAAGATCATCGCCGCATTTCGCCGCCAGTCGCGAAGCGCCCTTCCCTTCAGCCGGAGAACGGAACTCCCGTCCCACCGGATATCGCCCGCGTCTGGGTCCGCCAGCCGGTTGACGAGGCGCAGCAGCGTAGACTTTCCAGCGCCAGATCGTCCGATGACCGCGACCATCTGGCCGGGGGGAAACGACAGGGTCACGTCGTCCACTGCGACCTTGTCGCCAAACCGCTTTGTGAGGCCTTCGATTTCGAGCACGACCGCCTTCCCGCTGCTATCGAAAAAGACTAGAGGCGACGGATGACCGGCGTGTGACAGGCGGGGCATGATCGCGCCGCTTGATCGGCCGGTTGTCGGGTGGAGCAGCGCGATGACCGGATACTCGGGTGGGCGCCGGTTTCTGATTGTCGGCGCGCTCGCATGGGACAGGGCGCTGATGCTCGACGGCCCGCTCGCGCCGGGTGTTCGACGCTTGGCTTCTCCTGCGGCGCCCAAGGCGGCAGCCGATGGAACCCGCGATGGCTGGGCGCCGGGGCGACTCGGCGGCGGGGCCGCAAACGCCTCGACCGCGCTCGCCCGGGCCGGACTTCAAGCCGTCGCCGCCGGCCTCGCGCCGGAAGGTGAAGACGGCGAGCGCATCATCGCCGCGCTGGGCCGCGCTGGCGTCGACACCTCATGCGTCTCGCGGCGCCCCGGCCCCGCCGGCGCGACGCTGATCCTGATCGACCCGGACGGCGAGCGGACCATAATCGGCGTGAGGCCGCCCGGTCCGGACGCGACCGGCGCCGCGGCGGCGGCGTGGTCAGTCTCGGAGTTCGAGCACGCGTGGGCGGACGTCGCCCGACGCGTTGAGCTTCGCTTTGGCGACGCTCCCCCGGCCGGAGTGTTTCTCAGGGCGACGTTTCCGGTGGGCGCAGCCGCGCCGCGTACGGGTGTGCTTGTGGCGCACTGGAGCGGGCGAGGGCCCCCGCCTGATGCGCCTCATGTCGTCGTTTCCGCCGGAGACCTTGACGAGGGCGAAGGTCGCAGCGCCGCACAGGCGGCGGCGGCGGACGGCCGCACCGTCTATATGACGCTCGGGGCCGAGGGAGCCGACGTCCTCGAAAGCGCCGGCCGCCAGCGGGTGTCGACGAGCGCCCGCCGCGTGGTCGATGCAACCGGGGCCGGAGACGTGTTCGCGGCGGGATTGCTTGAGGCGCTCACCGCCGGGGCCAGCCCGATTGCCGCGGCGGCGCATGGGTGCGTATGGGGGGCGGCGGCGGCCTCTCTGCCGGGATCAGCGCCGGAAACGGCCGAAGCGACGGACTTTCCGCTCTGCCGGCGACCCTGACCCGGATGCGCGACAGGTCTCAGGCGGATCCAAGACGCATCCGAAGTCGCTGCGAGCCGAAATCGAGCATCGCGACGCAGACCATATAGATGAGCACGATGAAAATCACTTCGTCGAACGCGAAGATGCGGATGCGCTCTTCAAGCTCGAACCCGATGCCCCCCGCTCCGACAATCCCGAGCACCGCAGCGGACCGGAAATTGCGCTCTAGGAAGTAGAGCATCTGGCTCGCCCAGACCGGAGCCACTTGCGGCGCCAGGCCAAATCGCAGCACGGCAAGCGACGAGGCACCCGTCGACCTCACCCCCTCCTTTTGCCGCTCATCGGCGTTCTCGATGGTCTCCGCGAACAGCTTGGCCATGCGCGGCGCATCTTCGAGCGCAAGCGCCAGGATCCCCGCAAGCGGACCAAGGCCGAGGGCCGAGATGAGGATCAGCGCCCAGACGAGCGCCGGTATCCCGCGGAACACGTCGAAGGACCGGCGCAACAGAAAATGGATCACCGCCTGGCCCACAATCGTCTTGGCACCCAGAAGTCCGAGCGGCACAGCAGCGACAGCCCCGAGGAAGGTGCCCAGAAAAGCCATCGCGAATGTCTCGGCGAGCGAGCGCAGGATTCGCGGCAACTGGCCCCCGTCGGAGGGCGGCCACATGGCGGAGAAGAACCGGCCGAGCTTTTCGACGCCGCGCCCGAATTGGTCAAACGACAGCCCGAGGTCGCGCAACAGGAGAACGAAGATCGCGAGCCCCAGAACCCAGCCGACGGCGACGATCATCCGGCGCGACAGCGGCGGGTCGAGCCCTTGCGGCGCCGCCTCGGCGGCCCGCGCAATGTCCGCGGCGGATGCGCCTTCGCGACTCATCGTTTGTTCCCCACGCCGATCAGCCGGTGGCGGATCGCTTCCGAAGTCATGTCGATCGTCATGATCATCGCGATGATAATGAGGAGCACCGCCAGATAGGTGTCGAACTCGGTGTAGGTGATCGCGCGCTCCAGCTCGATGCCGATCCCGCCCGCACCGACGATGCCGAGCGCCGCCGCCGCCGCAAGATTGATTTCCAGCCGCAGCAGCGCATACGCGACGAGATTGGGCAGCACCTGGGGCGCGACGCCGAAGCGAATCTGGGCGAACCACCCGCCCCCCGCCGCCCGCACCCCGTCAACCGGACCAGGCTCGGCAGCCTCAAGAGCCTCGGTGAAGAGCTTTCCGAAGGAACCCACCGTGGCGATCGTGAGGGTGATGACCCCCGCCATCGGCCCGACCCCGAACGCTGCGGCCAGCACGATCGCAAGGATGATGTCCGGCACCGTCCGCAGGGCCTCGAAGAACCGCTTCAAAACCCATCGGACGGGCCCAAACGGCATGAGATTGCGCGCAGCGAGACAGCACAGTCCGATCGAGATGACGCCGCCGAACACGGTGCCGACGATCGCCATCTCCACCGTCTCGATCGCCGCCGCGAGCCATTTGTCCCCGTCATAGAACCAGTAGGCGAACGACCCTTGCGTCGTTCGGTCGGCAAAGAGCGCATCGAAGCGCAGGTCGGGCGTCATCCGGCCGATGAAGGCGCCGATCCGGGCGAACGGATCGCCGGCGGTCGCCGCACCCAGCAGGTCGCTCACATGAACTGACCAGCCGAGCACGCCCAGGAACACGATCAACCACAACGCGGTGTTGCGCCGACCGGCGGAGATCATCCGACGGCGAGCGGACTCGACCCTGTCAACCGGCGGGAGATCGTTCGGCGAGGCGGCGACGGATGTGGTCACGACCCGGCTCAGCCGCCGACAGCGAGCGCGCCGGCCTCGGTGGGGGTGAGCTCCCCCGCCCCCGGCGCCATCCACTCGAACGCGGGGCGGTTCTCCAGATGCAGCGCCACCAGGACGCCAACCAGCCGCAACATCGTCTCGCGGTCCATGTCCAGGCGAACCGACCAGGCGACGGAGGCTGAGGACCGTCCGCGCCAGATTTCCTTGAGATCGCCGCAGGTCATGTCGCCGGTCCGCTCACCGCGACAAACCCGCTGCCAGGCTGAGGCGTGCAGCAGCATGAGGTCGGCCTCGCCAGCGCGGAGTGCAGAGAGCGCCGCCTCGGGTCCCGCCGCCGTCACTTCACGATCGGCCGTTGGCGGGGCAAGGCCATGATCGAGGGCCGCCGCACGCGGTCCTGCATAGAATGGCGGCGCCGTTCCGGCGTAGACGATTCGGGCCGTCCCCGCCTCCTTCAGCGACGCCGGCTTCCCTTCGCCGCGCACCACCCCGACCGTGAGGATGCGCCCGACGCCGGCCGCCGCACGCGGCGCGACGAGCGCCCGGATGCCGGATGCTGCCCCCGCGCCGGCGTCGACAAACGCCGGCCCGTCGAGCATCGCCAGATCCACGTCTCCCGCGGCGAGCGCAGCTCCCGCCGCCGACTTCGTCGCAAAGCCGCAGGCGAGCACGGTGCGCTTCAGGCGGTGCTCCAGATGCGACCTCAGCGCTTCGGCGCCAGGCTCTCCCGCGCTTGCGGTGCAAGCTCCCTCCGCCCCCTCGACCGCGACGCGAAACGGCGCGGGCGTTGCGACGCGCGCCGTCTCGGTCGCCGCCTCACTCGACGAACTCTGTGCAGAAGCCGACGAAAGGGAACCGGTCGACAAAACGCCGAGCACGCAGGCGAACAAGACGGCGACCCGCATCATTCCGGTGTACCTGCGCCCGGCGCGATCGCACCGCCGCCGGCGACCGCCCCGCTCTGAGCGACCGCGACGCCCCCGCGGCGCTCGGCGATGTCGGCGAGCCGCAGGGCGATGATGTCCTCATAGGTGTGCCGGTTCACCGCCGCGTAGTCCGACCCGTCATTGATCGCCATGTCGCGCAACAGGTCGGGATCATCGTAGGGGATCATCGCATACGCGCCGCGCACGAGATCGATGAATTCCTGCGGCCTGTCCGTTCGCACCACCAGCGGCGAGTTCGGGATCTCGCCGACCGACCACACGATCCTGAAGTCCTCAAGGTCCATGAGCCCGCGATCCGCCATCGTGAAGTGCGCGCCGGTCGTGAACCCCGTCTCCGGCGTCCCCCCGGAGACATTGATCAGGACCGCATCGAACTGGCCGCGGTCGAGCGCCATCACCGCCTGCGTATGCCCGCCCGAGAAGGCCGTCTTTCCAAAGAAGGTGTCCGGGTCGTAGCCAATCTCGCGCAGCTTCATTCGCGGATACAGGTAGCCTGAGGTCGAGTTGAAATCGACATAACCGAGCGTCTTGCCCTTAAGGTCGTCGATCGACCTGTAGGGGCTGTCGGCTCGAACCAGCAGGGCCGAGTAGTAGCCGACATTCCCCCCCGCCTGCCGACTGACAAGGATCGGCGCCGCGAGCTCGCCGATCTGCGCATCGATATTGGCGTAGCTGCCGCCGCCCATCTGCCCGAGATCGACCTGCCCCGACGCCAGCGCCTGGATGGTCCCGTTATAGTCTGTCGCCTCGAAGAATTTGACCGGCAGGCCGATCGCTTCTTGAAGATAGTCGCGAAACGGCTCCCAGCGTCGCGCCATGGCCGGATCATCCTCGGCGCCCCGCACCGTCATGCGCACCTCGCGCATCGAGCCTCGCCAGTCTCCCTCGGCGATGTCGGCGCCCCGGTTGTCGCTGCATCCGGCTGCAAACAGCACGACGGCAAGCGACACCAATCGACTCCTGACACCCGGCTGCATGCGCACCGCTCCCCTCACGAACGATCAGAGAGTAGCAGCCGCAGGTGTCGCTTGAGTGACGGCCGCGCCCCGCCTGTCCGGACACACCCTCGGGTTGTCGGGGTGAAACGCGCGTCGCCCCTTTATCGATCCGCGGCGCGCATGGCTGAGACTGACGAGGGATCATCGGCCGGCATTTCGACCAGGCCGATCAGGTTTCCGTCGAGGTCCCGGGCGAACACCTCGCGGTGCGACACCTTCGCCGACACCTTCGTGACGATTCGCCCGCCCGCCGCCGTGACACGGCGGATTTCGTTGTCGAGATCGTCCACCTCATACATCACATAGCTATAGCCTGGCGCGGTGATCGGCCGCTCGGCTGAACTTCCAGCCGGCGGCGGCGAGTCATAGTCCCAGAATTCGAGCGTGATGTTCTTGAGGTTGATCCACGTGCCCGCGACCACCACACCGTCCAGACCGGACGTCTGATCGAAGGTCGGCCCTTTGAGGCCGGTGAGCTTTCGGTTCTGCTCAACCCCGAACACCGCAGTGTAGAAACCGGCGAGCCGGTCAAGGTCGGGTGTCGCGTGAGCGACGTGGCTCACCCACATGCGCTCGGAGAAGCGGGGCTTCAGCGCTTCCTCGAGCTCGAACATCGCCCCGTCGGGATCGCGATTGTACATGTAGAGATATCCGGTGTTCGCAAGATCGACCGGCTTCCCGCCGCGCGTCAACGGCGTCGCGCCCGCGGCAAGCGCGGCCGGATAGATCGGATCGTCGTGACGACCCTGAAAACAGATGTGCGTATAGCCCGGTCCGCTCACCGGCATCACCTCGGCCGTCTCCCGCATCGCGGACGCATACGAGATGAGACGGATGCGCACATTCGGCCCGCTCAGCATCGCCTCTTCACCGCGCAGCCGCTTGCGCCCGGCGGCTTCGGCGAGCGCGCCGGCGTCCGTCATGTTCCGCCGAGCGTCGAGCTTGAGACCGATCCCGCCCTGATAGAGGGCGAGCGAGCGATCGAGGTCCGTTACGGTGATCGCGACGTGATGCACCCCGCGCACGGTCGACGGACCTGGGTTGACCGTCGGGGCTGTTGTCGCAGCGGTCGCCGCCGGAGACGGCTGCGCCGCGCACGCGGATATCATGAGCGCGGCGCCGCCAACCACCGCCATGGTCACAGATCGCGGGCGAAGGGTTCGCGGCTCACCTGTCGGCAAGGATGCGCCAATCAGGGTCTCGACCTGGCTCTTGATGACTTTGTCCATATGCGCCGCCTCCTGCCACTTCGCCGCCGTTTGCATCGGCGATCCATCTGTCGTCAGCCTCGCACAGATTGCACGCTCCGGGAAACATCGCGGCGCGGCCTATGCCTCGACGCTGGGACCCCCTAAGCTCTGCGCAAGGGACGGAAACAGAGAGACGGGGCGACCGTGCAGGCAGACAGTGTTCAATGGGGCGTGTTCATCGCTCTGACTTTGGCTATGGCGCTCGCGACCGCCTGGCAGGTGCGCCGGATGGGCGGCCGCTCGACGGACTCCAACAAGGAGTTCTTTCTCGCCGGCGGAAACCTGACCTGGCCCTTCATCGCGGGCTCGATCACCCTCACCAACCTGTCGACCGATCAGCTCGTCGGGATGAACGGCAACCAGATGCTGCTGCTGGCCTGGTGGGAGATCGCCGCGATCGGCGGGCTGCTGATCCTGACTTTCGTCTTCCTGCCGATCTACTACCGCAACAACTGCACGACGACGACCGAACTTCTGGAGAAAAAATACGGTTCCAAACACCTGCGCGCGGCGGTGTCGATCCTGTTCCTGCTCGGGAACATCTTCATCTATCTGCCGATCATGCTCTACACGAGCTCGCTTTTTCTCAAGACGATGTTCGGTCTCGATGCGCCGCTGATCCTGATCGCGGCCATTCTCGCAATCGTCGGAGCGGCCTATGCGATTACCGGCGGGCTTCGGGCGGTTGCGGTCTATGACACCGTTTCGGGGATCGGCGTGCTCGGCCTCGCCATAGCGGTCGTCGTGCTTGCGCTCGCCGCAATCGATTTCGACCTCTCCGGGATTCCGCCCGAGCGCCTGAACATGTTCGGCGACGCGGACTCAGCGATCCCCTGGACGACGCTGCTCACCGGAATGGCGTTCATTCAGATGTTTTACTGGAGCACCAACCAGACCATCACCCAGCGTGCGATGGCCGCCCCAACCCTGCGCGAGGGCCAGAAGGGCGTGCTCGCCGCCGTGGCGATCCGCGTGCTCATCGTTCCGGCGGTTGTCGTGATCCCCGGCGTGGTGGCCTTCAAACTGTTCGGCGATCTCGGGGACGCCACCTATGGCCGTATCGTCGCCGAAGTGCTGCCGCCCTGGATGTCCGGCGCGTTCGCGGCCTTCATGGCGGCCGCCGTGCTCACCAGCTACACGTCGGTCCTCAACTCATCGGTCACTCTTTATGTTTGTGACCTGCACGAGAAATTCCTGACCTCGAAGCCTGATGTCGCGCGACTCAACACGCAGATTTCGCTGGTCTTCATGGTGCTCTCGATCCTGTTCGTTCCGATCTATTCGGGCGCTGATTCAATCATCAATCTCGTCCAGCAGTTGAATGGCCTTCTGTCCATGCCGATCCTCTCGGCGTTCATCCTCGGACTGGCCTTCCGAAATGTGGACGCGCGGGCGGCGCTAGGGGCGCTGCTGTTCGGCACCGTGCTCTACGGCTACTTCACCTTCGGCGCGCCGCTCAACGCCGGACTAGGCCTCGTCTTCCCGACCATCCACTACATTCACCTAATGGCGGTCACGCTCTTTGCGTGCATCGGGTTCGGACTGACCGTGAACTACATCGTCTTCGGCAAGGTCGCAGAGGCGCCGTTCCTCAAGCGCGCGGCCGCGTAGTGTATCTGCGGTAACGGCGACCGTTGAGATGGAGACAAGTGAGGAGGGACCGATGACCTATATCAACTCGTTCGTTGCGGCGGTGCCGACAACCAGGAAGCAAGAGTACATCGAGACGACCACCAAAATGGATCGGTGGTTCAAGCAAAAGGGCGCGCTCCGGGTCGTCGAATGCTGGGGCGTCGACGTGCCGGCCGGCAAGCTGACCTCGTTCCCGCTCGCGGTGAAGAAGACAGCGGATGAGACGGTGGTCACCGGCTGGATCGAATGGCCGTCAAGGGCCGCGTCCGACAAGGCGATGGGTGAGATGATGAGCGATCCCGAAATGGCGGCGTTGACCATGCCATTCGACGGCAAGCGCATGATCTTCGGCGGTTTCGAGGTAATCGTGGATGTGTGAGCCGGACGGGTCGCCTTGGCTCAGGACGCGCCGTTTGGAACGGACAGCCGCATCCAGACCGTGAGGTCCTGTCCGGGCTCCAGTACAGCCGCCCCGCCCTCCTCTCCGATCCGGTTCAGCGCATCGGGCATGGCCGTCTGGGGTTCGATGCAGAAATGATCACCGCCGACCGGCGTGTAGACTTGCAGGAAGCCGGCATTGGGGCTTGCGGCCAGCTCGATCGTTCTTTGCCGATTCCCCTCAGTCCAGGAAATTTGGGCGGCGCCGTCCCATCCCGCGAAGCAATGATCAAGCGCCAGCGACGCGGCCTCGGCCCCATCGGCGAGCGACCGGCAAGCGCCGGCGAGTCCTCGCCGAACCGGCAGTTCGCGCTCGGTCTCCCAGCCGGACGCGACGCGCGCCCGCAAGCGCCGGCCGGCCGACGGAAAGTAGGGATGAACACCGATCGCCGCCGGCATGGACTCCGAGCCAGTGTTGATGATGGACAACTCAAATCTGGCGAATGAGTCCCTAAGGTCGAACTGCCGCCTCGCCTCGAAGGCGAAAGGCCAGGCCGACGGCGAGGCTTCCTCGCCGCCGTGAACAAGCCGGAGTTCGGCGTGGGAAGCCGTGGCGTTGACAACCTCCCAGGGAAGGAGCCAGCCAAGCCCATGCAGGGCCAGCGGATGCGTCTGCGACCCGCCAACCAGCCGGACGATCGATCCAGCCCATGGAAAGCGCCCACCGTTCGTGCAGTTGACGCTCGGCAGCATTGGAAACTCGGACAGCCCGGACGCGTCCCCGCACTCGATCGCTCCCGGGAGCGCCTCTCGCAGAACGTCCCCGCCGGCGAAGCGGAGCGCGGCGACGCCGCCGCCGACCTGAGGCGCGAGCACCATCTCCCAACCGCCTGTTGCAAGTCGCAGCGTCGTCATGTCCGCCTCGACCTCGATCCAAGCATGCGCGACACTCCCCAGCGACGCGCGCCCGACACGCATTCAACGCGTCAGTGATAGGTGACAAAGGTGGTCGAGTACCAGCGTATCGATGGCGGCGGCCGGACGCTGGCGCTGGCCTGCGACCAGGCGGGCGAGGTGCGCCTGGTGCATTTCGGGCCGGCCCTGCCGCCGAATACAAACCTCGCCGATCTGGACGCCCTTCAGACAAGCGGCCCGCGGGAATCCACGCCGGACGCGCCGCCCTCCGCGCGCTTGGTGTACCCGACCGACGGCTTCGGCTGGATGGGGACGCCGGCGGTCGAGGGCTGTTTCGAGGACGGTCTCGAAGCGGCCATTGGCTGGTCGTCGGCTCGAACTGGCCTGCAAGACAACACGATCCTGATCGAGCTGGTCGACAACCGTCTCCGTCTCGCCGTTGCACTGTCGTGGAGGCTGGACTCGGATACGGGCGCGCTGGTCTGCTCGGCGCGGATCACCAACAACGCATCACAACCTTTCCATCTCGCCCGAGTTGCGGCGATCCATCTGCCGCTGCCGGACTGGGCGGGTGACATCATCGCCTTCGACGGCGACTGGGCGAAGGAGGCGCGTCCTCATCGCTTCCGCGCCCCTCCCGGTATTTGGAAGCAAACCGATCGCACTGGGCGGACCGGATTTCGTGGATCGAGCTTTGTTGTCGGCGACGCGGGCGCGACGTTCGATCAAGGACGGGTGATCGCGCTGCATCTTGGCTGGAGCGGTCCGCACACGCTTGCGGTCGAGACCCTCCCGGACGGCCAGCGCTGCGCATCGCTTGGGCCCCGTTTTGCTCCCGGAGAGGTGGTCATCGCGCCCGGATCGTCCAGAACGACGCCGAACGCCTATGCGTTCTACTCTGGCGAAGGACTGAACACGGTCTCCACGCACGCTCACGCATATGTTCGAGAACGCCTTCTGCCCGCGGCCTCACGCCTGCCGCGTCCGGTTCACCTGAACACATGGGAGGCTGTCGGCTTCGATGTCGACGAAGCGACCCTGATCGAACTCGCCGGCGCGGCGGCGGCGATTGGCGTCGAGCGCTTCGTCGTAGACGACGGATGGTTCTCAGGCCGGGCGAATGACGGGTCCGCGCTCGGAGACTGGCGGCCGGACCCTACAAAGTTCCCCAACGGTCTCGGTCCGGTCATCGCGGCCGTTCAGGCGCGCGGCATGTCGTTCGGACTCTGGGTCGAACCCGAAATGGTGAACCCCGAAAGCGACCTTTATCGCCGTCACCCCGACTGGTGCGTCCACGCTGAAGGCGCGGCGCGCCCGACCATGCGCAATCAGCTGTGGCTCGACGTCTCGCGGCCGGACGTGCGCGACCACATCGCCGGCATGCTCGACTCACTGCTGACGACCTACCCGATCAGCTACATCAAGTGGGACTGCAACCGGTTCATCTTCCCCGCCGTCAGCGACGGCCGCCCCGCCGCCGGCGCCATCGTCGAGGGCGGACTTGAGCTCATGGACAGCGTTCGCGCGCGCCATCCGGCGGTCGAGATCGAAGCGTGCGCGTCGGGCGGGGCGAGAGTTGATTTTGGCCTGCTGAGCCGCGCGGTCAGGGTGTGGCCGAGCGACTCAACCGACGCGGTGGATCGGTTGCGAATCCAGAGCTGGACCGGGCTTCTGACGCCGCCCGAGGCGATGGGCGCGCATGTCGGGGCGAGCCCCAACCCGATAACCGGGCGGTCCGCGCCGATGCTGTTTCGCGCCCGCGTCTCGATGTTCGGCCACATGGGCGTGGAGCTCGATCCGAGAAAGCTTCCCGCAACGGACCGGGAAATGCTCGCCCGCCATATCGCCCTGTACAAGCAGTTCCGGACCCTATTGCATTCTGGGGTTCGCAGCACCTCCGTGACGACGGACGGCGCAGTTGTCTGGGCATCATGCGCCCGAGATGGGGTGGAGCAGCTTGTCGGCGTCTTCAGGGACGATGAGGCAGCCTCCCTGCCGTCTGCCCCCATCCGGCTCAGGGGGCTCGATCCGGAGGCGAGGTATTCGATCGAGCTGCCGCCGCCTTGGCCTGAAGCGGCGCGCCGCAGGCTGACCGATGCGGCGACGTGGACCTCACCGAGGACTTTCGACGGTGCGGTGCTGCTAAACGCCGGCCTTCCGCTTCCGGTGGGCGACCCGCTGACGGCGTGGCTGGTTCACGTTCGCCGGGTCTGAACCTTCATTCACGGATCGATCCAGGCAGCGACGCCCGCCGGCCCCAGACGCGTGTCGCCGATGACGAATTCCCGTTCCGCGATCCCCGGGATGTGGGCGGCAAGATCCAGCGGGGCAGCGTCGTAGTTCAGCGCAAACCGGACGTCGCCTCGGCGACGCAGGCGCAGGTGGTCCGGCAGATCGAGAACGGGCAGTCCAACGTCGCCGCACGCCCGGCGCAGCACCGCATCGAGCAAATCCCCGTCCGGCCAGGCGGCGATATAATGAACTCGGCCGGTATTCAGCCAGATCGGTTTGCCCGCCGCGGTCCGCGCATCGACCGAGAGGTCGGCGTTGGGGTTTGGCTCGACATGCTCAAGCCAGCGTCGGACCGGATGTGCGCCGGCCTCGGCCCAACCGGGCGGCAGGCTCTCGACGGCGGCCACGCGTATGGGGAGGAGCCGACGGAGCGGACCCGGCGACAGCCCGTCAGGTATTTGAAATGCAGAGGTTTTTGAGCCCGATCGGGGGCCGATCACGAGGGAGCCCTCAAATGCTTCGAACGCGCTCGCGAGCGATGGTTCAACGACTGGAAGGCTCGGAGCCACCACCAGTCTTCGGCCGGTCAGGGGCGCGCCGGGCGGGATCATGTCGACGTCGAGCCCAAGACGCCGCAATGCGCCGTAAAAGGTCAGGACGAGTTGCAGATAATCAAAGTCCGCACCCTGGGGCTGAATGTCGAACATCCAGTGAGCCGCATAGTCAAAGACGAGCGCGACCGGCGCTGGCCGCATATCGAGACAAGTCCCCGCCGCGCGCTTGTCCGCCAACGCGTGCAGGGCCTTCACCGCCGCCGCGGCCTCGTCCCATGCAGCAGCGCGAGCTCCGTCCGGAGTGTGGAGGCCCGCGTGCATCTGCTCCTGGGCGAAAGGCGCCTGCCGCCAGCGAAAATAAGAGACCACTTCCGCGCCGTGCGCGAAGGCTTCCAGCGTCCAGGCGCGGACCATGCCCGGAAGCGGGGCCGGGTTCCATTTCGCCCAGTTCACAGGGCCGGGTTGTTGCTCCATCACCCACCAGCGTCCGCGCCCGCAGGCGCGATAAAGGTCATGGTGCAGGGCGGTGAAGTCGGGATGCCCCTGACGCATGAAGCGGAGCTTGGTGTCTTCCGGCCACGCGCCCTGCTGCAGGAAGCCGAGTGGATAGCTGTCCCAGCTTGCTGCATCGAGATCGGCCCCGACCTTGAAGTGATCGAAGGATAAGGTCGCCCCCATGAAATTGTGCAGGATGTCCCGGTCCGGCGAGAGCTCCCTCAGGATGCCGATCTGTTCGCGATTGAAGGACGCGACTTCGTCGGACGCGAACCGTTGATAGTCGAGCCGGTGGGCTGGATTTGCTTCGGTCACGGTTCCAATCGGCGGATCGATCTGTTCGAATGACCGGTATTCCTGGCTCCAGAAGACATTCCCCCAGCCGCGATTGAGATCGTCGATGGAGACATAGCGCGCGGAGAGCCAGGCGCGGAAAGCGGCGGCGGCGCTTTGTGAGTAGGACAGAACCGTATCGTGGCAGCCGTACTCATTGTCGGTCTGCCAGGCAGCGACGGCGGGATGGCGCCCATAGCGCTCGGCGACAGCCCGCGTGATCTGTTGCGAATGAGCGCGGTAGGTGCGGCTCGAAAAGCAATAATGGCGGCGTGACCCGAAGCGCCGCGGGCGGCCGTCCACCCCCACCGCGAGGACGTCCGGGTGCGCATCGATGAGCCATTTCGGCGGCGTCGCCGTCGGCGTGCACATGACGATCCTGAGCCCGGCGGCGCCCAGCGTGTCCACGGCCTGGTCGAGCCATCCCCAGTCGTATCGACCCGGGTCCGGTTCGATGCGGCTCCAGGCGAACTCGGCGATGCGGACGAAGGTGAGGCCGAGTTCGGCCATCGCCGAAGCGTCCTGCGCCCACTGCGCCTCGGGCCAGTGTTCGGGATAGTAACAGACGCCGAGCTTCATGACCGGGGCGACCCCTTCCTCTGGATGTGGGATACGTATTAAGGCTGCGCCGTGAACAAGGCCAACGACATCAGGCGGATACCCGACCCCGCAGGCGAAGTCAGACGCGAGTTTCAGTCGCGTTTCGGCGGCGTTCCGCGCGTGTTTCGCGCGCCCGGGCGCATCAACATCATCGGCGATCACACGGATCATGTGGGCGGCTGGGTCGCTCCCGCCGCGATCAATCGCTCGTGCGCCGCCGCGGTCGCCCCGAACGGTAGGGGGATATTTCGCGCAGCCTCACTGAACCGGACGGGTTCGGACAGGGTCGAGGTCTTCGACCTTGCGCCCCGGTTCGAACGGCATGGCGACTGGCGGGACTATGTGGCGGGCGTCATCGCAGCGCTAGCCGATGCGGGGATCTCGCCGCCGCCGTCCGACATCCTCGTCGGCGGCGACGTGCCGGAAGGCGCGGGGCTCAGTTCATCTGCTGCGCTCGAAGTGTCGGTTGCGGCGGCGTTGATCGCGCTCTCCGGCGAAACGGTGGAGCCGATGCGGCTCGCTTCGATCGCACGAAGCGCGGAGGCGACCTATGTCGGGATGCCCTGCGGCTTGATGGACCAGTTCATCGCGGTGCATGGGCAGGCGGGCCGCGCCGTCATCCTCGACTGTCTCACGCTCACCTTCACGCCGACCCCCATCCCGCCTGGCCTCGCCTTCCTCGTCATCGACAGCGGCGTGCGCCACCAGCTTGTCGACGGCGGCTACGCGCAACGCCGGGCGGAATGCGAAGAGGCGCAGCGTCGGCTCGGGATCGACTGGCTCGCGCTTGCGCCCACTGACCTGCCGCCGTCGGCGCTGCCGCCGACGCTCTATCGCCGGACCCGCCATGTCGTCAGCGAGACGGCGCGGGTTCGTCTCGCGGCTGAGGCCTTGGCCCGATCGGACGGCGCCGAGCTCGGGCGGCTGATGTCCGCCTCCCATGCGAGCCTGCGAGACGATTTTGAGGTGACATGCCAGCAGACCGACATCCTGGCGGCGATTGCGCAGGAAACGCCGGACGTGCTGGGCGCCCGGCAGATGGGCGGCGGTTTCGGCGGGGTGGTGATCGCGCTTGTGCCTGGGTCGGCCGCCGAGGTTGCAGGGAGGGCCATCGCCGCCGGCTATCGTGACGCCACCGGACTGGAGGCTGCCTCCTTCGTCTGCGAGACCGCGGGCGGGGTGCACGAGGTCGGCGGATGACCGCCCAATGTTGACATGCGCGCCATGACCGATGCCCCCGGACATCCGCACCGAAGGCTGAACCCGCTGACGGGCGACTGGGTGCTCGTCTCGCCGCACCGCCTGAGCCGCCCATGGCAGGGCGCGACCACAAGGCCCGCGGCGCCCGAGCGTGTGTCGCATGACCCCGGATGCTATCTCTGTCCCGGCAATGCGAGGGCGGGCGGCGTGGTGAACCCCGCCTATGGGGGCGTCTACGTCTTCGACAACGACTTTCCGGCGCTGCTATCTCGGTCCGATGCGGGCGACCGCGCAGACGTTGACGGGCTTCTGGTCGCTGAACCGGAAACGGGTGTGTGCAGGGTCATCTGCTACTCACCAGCGCATGACCTCGCATTCGCAGGCCTCGCCAAAGCGCAGGCTGAAGCCGTGGTCGTCGCCTGGAGTACGGAGACCGAGGCCCTGATGTCCCGAGGCGACGTTGCGGCTGTGACGATTTTTGAGAACCGCGGCGCGATGATGGGCGCAAGCAACCCCCACCCGCATGGACAGATCTGGGCGACGAGCAGCATTCCGCAGGAGCTGCGCCGGGAAGCCGAGCGGCAGAGGGACTATCATCGTCGCACCGGCCGCCCCCTGCTCGCCGATTATCTCGACCGTGAGACCCGGCTCGGCGAACGCATCGTGGTCGAAACGGAAGGATGGGTGGCGCTGGTACCGTTCTGGGCGGCGTGGCCGTTCGAACTGCTCGTGCTGAGTCGCAGGCCCGTGGGCGCCCTGACCGACCTCACGCGCGCCGAGCAGCGCGATCTTGCGGGACTGCTGCAGAGCGTCGGGCGAACCTATGACGCCGTGTTCGACACAGCCTTCCCCTATACATTCGGCTGGCACCAGAGGCCGAAGCCAGCGGGCGGCGAGGACTGGCCGGGCTTCGGCCTGCACGCCCATTTCTATCCGCCGCTGCTGCGCTCGGCGGACGTGCGCAAATACATGGTGGGATTCGAAATGCTGGGAACGCCGCAACGGGACATCACACCTGAGTCAGCGGCGGACACGCTTCGTCGCGCGCGCGATCGCGCCGCGGGCAGGTGATCACAATTTCGTGATAAAGTGGGTCGGGGGCGCCGAGATGCGACGGATTCACGCATGATCGTGGTTAGTGTTCTTGATCTGGATCAAATTCGAGGGGAGCTGAAACCATGTCCGTTCGTCTGCTTGCTGCATCCGCGATAGGCCTCGCCCTGGCCTTCACCGCAGGGTGTTCGGTCGAAAACAGCGCGGGCAAGCTCGCCGCGGCTGACAACTTCCTCCTCGTCGACAATGCCGGCGTCGCGCACGAGCTGTATCGGCTCAAGGACGCCAAGGCGGTGGTCCTGGTCGCACAGGTGAATGGCGACGAGACCTCGCGCGCCGCCGCCGCCAAGGCCGCAGAGATGAAGGCGGCCTTCCCGGGCGTGGAATTCTTCCTCCTTAACTCAAGCCTGTCGGACGACCGGGCGGCGATCGTCGCCGAAGCTCAGGCGCAGGGCTTCACGTTGCCCGTGCTGGACGACGACCTTCAGTTCGTCGGCGAGCATCTCGGGTTCACCACCGCGGGCGAAGCGATGGTGATCGACCCGAAGACCTGGAAAGTCGTCTATCGCGGCCCCGTCGACGCCGCCGCAGCCGCCAAACCGGCGAAGGGCTATCTCGAAGCCGCTTTGACGCAGATGTCCGCGGGCGAAGCGGTGGCTGTCGCGTCGGTTGCGACCGCCGGACCCGCCATCAGCTTCCCGGAGCGCGAACGCGCCGCCGAGTTCGCCAACATCTCCTATGAGACCGAGGTGGCCCCCATTCTCGAAGCCAAGTGCGTCGCCTGCCATCAGGAGGGAGGCATCGGCCCGTTCGCGATGTCGAGCTATGAGGTGGTGAAGGGCTTTGCGCCGATGATGCGGGAAGCGATCCGCACCGACCGGATGCCGCCCTGGCACGCGGACCCCACGGTTGGCTCCTTCCACGACGACAAGAGCCTGACGCCCGAGGAAGCCCGCACGCTCGTGCACTGGATCGAGGCCGGGGCGCCGCGCGGCGAAGGCGCCGACCCCCTGGCGCTCGTTCGTCATGTCGCGCCTGAATGGCCGCTCGGAGAGCCGGACGTCGTAATCGACATCCCGGAATACACGATCCCGGCCTCCGGCGTTGTCGACTATCAGCGTCCCTACGCGCTTTATCCGCTGAAGGAAGGCCGCTGGCTCAGGGCGTCCACGGTGAAGGCCGGCGAACGCCAGGGCGTGCACCACATCCTCACCGGCTATATCGAAAACCCGCCGCCGGGGGGGACGGCGCCTGAGTCGATGTGGGGATCGTCCGTCGGCGGATACGCGGTCGGCGCGGAATCCTCGGTCATGCCGGAGAAGGTCGGAACCTGGGTTCCGGCCGGCGGCGCGATAGGCTTCCAGATGCACTATACGCCGTTCGGGAAGGAGGCGGTCGATCAGTCCAAGATCGCGCTCTATTTCTACCCCGAGGGCGAAAAGCCGGAAATGATCATGCGCGGTTCGGTGGTCATCGACACGACCATCAAGCTCCCCGCGAACACCGAGGCGCACAAGGAAATCGCCTATAACTATTTCCCCAACGACGCCCTGCTCTACTCGGCCTTCCCGCACGCCCACTATCGCGGGCAAGCGTCGAAGCTCGAACTGATCAAGCCGGACGGAACGCGGGAGCTGCTGGTCAACCTGCCGCGTTATGATTTCAACTGGCAGCGCGCCTACGAGTTCGACACACCGGTCCTGGTCCCGGCCGGGTCCAAGCTGGTTGCGACCTATCTGTATGACAACTCGGCGCGGAACCCGGCCAACCCCGATCCTTCGAAGGAAATCACCTGGGGCGACCAGTCGTTCGAGGAGATGCTGTTCACCTCGCTGCGCTACCGCTGGACGGACGAGACGGTCGAGACCCCCGTCGATCACGCCGCCCGCACGAACAAGTACCGGATGCACGGCATGATGGACGACAACCTCAATGACAAGATCGAGGTTGCCGAGCTTCGCGGTCGCATGGGTGAGATGCTGAAGGCCAATTTCGAGCGCGTTGACTCGAACGCCGACGGGGGGATCGACGTTCCGGAACTCGAGCGGGCGATGCAGTTCATGCAGGGCATGAACCAGCGCCGTCGCGGCTCCGGCGGCTCGGCGTCGGGCCAGCCCTGATCACAATCTCAGACTGACGAAATCGTCATCGCCCCGGCCTCGCGGTCGGGGCGATTGTTTTCATGGAAAAATTGGCCGGTGACGGCGCCGCCCCTTCGCCGCGCGGGCGAATATCGCCGCCCGCTCACACCATGGATTTGCAGCCTCCACCCAAGTCTGCAATAACCGTGCTGTACTCAGAAAGAAGGGAGAATTGTCGCGGAGCCTCGCGGGCGCCGTGCGCATGATCATGATCCAGACACACACGCATCGAATCAAGTTTCCGCCTGTCGACGCACAGGATCTGAGCCAGAGCGAAGCTTACTTCTACGTGACCGAGGGCGGCGAGGAACAGCGCTTCCGCTTCCACGACTATGACAAGATTTACGCCCGCCCCGGCCTCTACGAACAAGTCTTCTACGACCGCCTGAAGTGCTGCTCCCCGGAGAAGGTCGGAGAAGTGCTGAACGCCGCCGTGACGGCCTCCGGTGAGTCGATCGAGGAGATGCGCGTGCTCGATCTCGGCGCCGGCAATGGCGCCATGGGCGAGGTGATGAAGGGTTATGGCGCGTCCCGGATCGTCGGTGCGGACATCATCGAGGAGGCGCGAGCGGCCGCGCTTCGGGACCGGCCGGGTGTCTATGACGATTATCACGTCGCGGATTTCACGGCTCTCAGGGACGAAGAACGGTCCCGGCTGGAGGGATGGTCGTTCAACTGCCTCACCTCGGTGGCGGCGCTTGGCTTCGGCGACATTCCACCTGCGGCGTTCTTCGAGGCGCTGCGTCTGGTGAAGGTCGGCGGATGGGCGGCCTTCAACATCAAGGAGACGTTCCTTGATTCCTCGGATCGCTCGGGCTTCTCACGCTATATCCGCAAGCTCATTTTCTCCGAACATCTCGAACTGCATCACCTTGAACGCTACCGGCACCGGCTGTCGCTCGACGGGGAGCCGTTGTTCTACTTCGCCCTGGTCGCGCGCAAGACGAAGCATCTGCCGCGCGAAATGCTCCGGCGGGTCGCGGACAGTTAGGGCCACGGCCATGTCCCTCGCGTCGCAACGCCTGCGGCGCGGCGACCAGGTCAGATCTTGATATTGGGAAGGTTGTTGAACGCCTGCCGGAGCGAGGCCGCCCAGCTGTCGGAGATCTGGCGGAATTCCGGGTGATCCGCCTCGATCCGCAGCTCCTTGTGACTGAGTTCGCCACCGCGAATGACGCAGAGATCAAGCGGCATCCCGACCGACAGGTTCGATCGCAAGGTCGAGTCCATGGACACGAGCACCGCCTTAATCGCCTCCTCGATCGTCGTCTCCGGGCGGATGACACGGTCGAGAATGGGCTTGCCGTATTTGTGCTCGCCGATCTGCAGGTAGGGGGTGTCGTCGCCCGCCTCGATGAAATTGCCGGCCGAGTAGATCTGGAACAGGCGCAGCTCACCGCCACGCCGTTGTCCGCCGAAGAGCAGGGTCGCATCCGCGGCCGCGCCCTGCGCCATGATGCTGGAGCTGTCGCGCTGCTGGATGTCGCGCATCACTTGGCCCGCGAGCAGCGCCGCCGAGTAGATCGTTTCGGTGGTGAGGATGCACTCGCCCCTGCCGCCCGCGCGAACATGGTCGATATCGGCTTCAAGCTGGGCGATGACGCTCTGGGTGACGGAGAGGTTTCCCGCCGCGAGAATGCAGATCGAGCGTTCGCCCGCATCCTCGAACACCTGCATCTTCTTGAAGCGCGCAATGTTGTCGACGCCGGCGTTCGTGCGCGTATCCGACAGCATCACGAGGCCGGCGCGCAGCCTCAGACCGACGCAATATGTCATCTGCGAGAATCCCGCCGCATGTCCTGTCCGACGCCGACCGATTCACGGGAATCGGTCATCGTCGGCCCGCATATTTGCCTAATGCAACCGCAAGCCGTGCAAGCGCAATGCCCGCTTCGACACAGGTGGAAGGATTCTGCACAAAAAAGCGGCGGCGCTATTCGGCTGGCGCCATCGGAGGCTGAGAGGCCGCCTCCTCTTCGAGCCGCCGCTCCGTCGCGAGCGGCGACCCGGTTCCGCGGGCGAGCAGTGCGTAGGCGGCCGGGACGATGATCAGCGTGACGATCGCCGCCGAAACGACGCCGGCGAAAATGACAATGCCGATCACCGATCGTGTCTCGGACCCCGCGCCATGTGCGAAGATCAGGGGCAGTGCACCCGCAAGCGCCGTCAGGCTGGTCATGAGGATCGGCCGGAACCGCGTGAGCGCCGCTTCACGCAGCGCGGCGTCAAACGATCGACCCTGGTCTCGCAGCTGGTTTGCGAACTCGACGATCAGGATGCCGTTCTTCGCGGCGAGCCCCACGAGCATGATCAGGCCGATCTGGCTGTAGATATTGATGGTGTTTCCGGTCAGCCAGAGACTGAGCAGTCCGCCCCCGACGGTCGCCGGCACGCACAGCATGATCACGATGGGGTGGATCCAGCTTTCAAACTGCGCCGCGAGCACGAGGAAGACGACGATCACACCGAAGGCGAACACGAACCCCATCGACGAGGAGGACCGTTTGTATTCGAGCGACGCCCCCTTGTAGTCGATCACCGCCTGATCCGGCAGGACGCGGCGCGCGATCTGCTCCATGCGGTCGAGCGCGACGCCAATGGAGACGCCGGGCTCGAGTGTGGCGTCGATGGTGATCGCCCGGACGCGGTTGTAGCGATTGAGGCGGCGGCTGTCCGCGGTCGGTTCGACGGAGATCAGGTTGGAGAGGGGGATGAGCTCGCGCGAGCGCTGGGACCGCACGAACTGGCTCATCACGTCCGTCGGCGTCGACTGGTCCGCCCGCTCGCCCTCAAGGATGAGATCATATTCCTCGCCATCGCGAACGAAGGTGCCGACCCGCCGCGACCCCTGCATGGTCTGTAGGGTCGCGCCGATCTCCTGGACGGTCACGCCCATATCGGCCGCGCGGTCATAGTCGACCTTCACGCGGTATTGCTGCTGGGTCTCCTTGTAGTCCCAGTCGATGTTGGAAATGCCGGGATTGTCCTCGGCGATCGCGGTGAGGAAGGTGTCGCGCCACTCGACCAGCGTCTCATAGGATGGCCCGCCGATGACGAACTGGATCGGTTTGCCGCCGCCCGGTCCCCGACCGCCGCCGAGGCTGGAGCGCATCGCGCCGAACGCGCGGACGCCCGGCAGGTCCGCAAGACTGCGATTGATCTCGTTGATGATGGTGAAACCGTCCCGGCGCTGGCCCCAATCGGCCATTAGGACGATCACCGCGCCCGAGTTGAAGCCGCCTCCGAAGGATGGAGCGCGGATCGAGACACGTTCCAGTTCGCCGCTCTCAAGGTAGGGCGTCAGCCGACGCTCCACTTCCTCCAGATACGGCAGCATGTATTCGAACGACGCCCCCTCTGGGCCGACGATCTGCATGAAGAAGCTGCCGCGGTCCTCATCCGGAACGAATTCAGCGGGCACCGCGCGCAGCAGCAGGAAGGACCCGGCGACAACCGCGAGGAAGGCCGCCGCGATCGCGATCGGCCGTTTGACGGTGGCGTCGAACACGCGGCCATAGCCGGCCCGCAGGATGGCGAACATCCGGTCGATGCGCTCCGAGAAGCCGCCCGGCTTTGCGCCCACGCCGTGCGGCCGCAGGAGTTTGGACGACATCATCGGCGAGAGCGACAGGGCGACGATCATCGAGAAACCCACCGCCGCCGCGATGGTGATCGCAAATTCGGTGAACAGGCGTCCGACCGCGCCCTCCATGAAGGTGATCGGCACGAACACGGCGATCAGCACCATGGTCGTCGCAACAACCGCGAACCCCACCTGACGCGCGCCGCGATAGGCCGCCACCAGCGGCGTCTCATGCTGCTCCTCGATCCGGCGATGGGTGTTTTCCAGCACAACGATGGAATCATCGACCACGATGCCGATCGCGAGGACAAGGGCGAGCAGAGTGAGCAGATTGATCGAAAGCCCGAGCGCGAACAGCACGGTGAAGGTCGCGATGAGCGAGATCGGCACCGTGACGGCGGGAATGATCGTCGCGCGCCAGCTTCCAAGGAAGAGATAGATCACGAGAACCACAAGAACGACCGCGATGCCGAGCGTGATGAACACCTCCCGGATCGACGCGTCGACGAAGATCGATCCGTCGAAATTGACGTCGAGCCGCAATCCGTCCGGCATGGTCTCGTTCAATTCCGTGATCAGCGCCCGGGCGCTCGCCGCCACCTCGACCACGTTCGCGGTCGACTGCTTGACGATTCCGAGCCCGATCATGGGCTGGCCGTTGCCGCGGAAGATGCTCCGGTCCTCGACCGACGCGAGTTCGACCCGGGCGAGATCGCCGAGGCGCACGAGATTGCCTTCCGCCGCCGAGACGATGACGAGCCCCGCAAAGTCTTCCGGCGTGCGGAACGGCCGGTCGATCCGAACGGTGAAGTCAAGATCCTCCGACGTGAGGCTGCCGGCCGGGGACTCGACGTTTTCGGACCGCAGGGCGCGCTCGATGTCGCCGACGGTGAGCCCGCGCGCGGCGATCGCCCGGCGATCAAGCCACACGCGCATTGCGTAGCTCTGCTGCCCGCCGACCTGCACGCGCGCGACGCCGTCGATCGCGGCGAACCGGTCGATCAGATAGCGTTCCGCATAGTCGGTCAATTCGAGCGGCGGGAGGCTGTCATGGGACAGGTTGATCCACATGATGACTTCCGCGTCGGCGTCGGCCTTCTCCACCTGTGGCGGGTCGGCCTCGATCGGAAGCTGGCGGCTGGCGCGGGCGACCCGGTCCCGCACATCGTTCGCGGCGGCGTCGAGATCGCGGCTGATGTCGAACTCGATGGAGATGCGCGACTGTCCGTCCTGCGAGGTGGAGCTGACATAGCGCATGCCCTCAAGGCCCGCGATCTGGTCCTCCAGCACCTCGGTGATGCGGGCTTCGACGACATTCGCCGATGCGCCCGCGTAGGATGTTGAGATCGAGACAATCGGCGGGTCGATGTCCGGATACTCCCGCAGAGCGAGGCGGGAAAAGGACGCGATCCCGAGCGCGACGAGCAGGAGGCCGAGCACCGATGCGAACACCGGTCGCTTGATGGAGATGTCCGAGAGCCACATGGGGTCAGCGCCTCACGCCGGCGGCGGCTCCGTCGGCCGCGCTCTTGGCGGCCACGCGTGGTTCGCCGCGCACAGGCGGCGACAAGTCGCCGCTTTCCCGAACGCGAACCGCAGCGCCCGGGCGAAGTTTCAGGACGCCTTCAGACACCACCATGTCGCCGCGGTTGAGGCCGGAGAGCACCTCGATCACACCCTTGTCGCGGGTTCCGAGCTTGACTTGCGTCTTGGCGACGACCGAGGGGCCTTCGGAGGGCTCGATCCTGAATACAAAGGTGTTGGGTCCCTCGGCGATGATCGCGCCCTCCGGCACCGCGAGCGAGTTGCGCGGTCGGGCGCGAAGGTCGACCGTCATGAACATTCCGGCGCGCAGAACCCCGTCCTTGTTCGGCAGGGTTGCGCGCACGCGCACGGACCGGGTGACGGGGTCGATGGCGTTGTCGATGCTGGTGACGGTTCCGGTGAAGGAGCGGTCGCCGAGGTCGCTTGAACGCGCCAGGATTTCGAGGCCCGGCCTCAGATCGGAAATGAAAACGGAAGGGACGGAGAATTCGAGCCGCATGGAGCTGTCGTCGATGAGCGTCGCGACCACCTGGCCGGGCGAAACGAACGCACCGGGGCTCACCCGCCGGAAGCCGAGCACCCCACTGAAGGGCGCGGTCAGCACGCGGTCGCGCAGCCGGGCCTGAAGCGCCCTCACCTGCGCAGCGGATGCATCCGCATTCCGGTTGGAGCGTTCGAGCTCGGAAGCGGAGACGGCCCCCTCTTTCGCGAGGCGCTGGTTGCGCGCAAGCTGGCGAACCGCTTCCGCTTCGTCGGCCAGCAGAGCTTCGAGCTGCGCGCGCTCTTCGTCTCGCGCCATGGTGAGCAGGGTCGCACCCGCCTTCACGCGCTGGCCGTCCTCGAAATACACCTGCGTGATGCGGTCTGCCGCGTTCACCGACAGGTCAACGCGCTCCTTTGGTTCAAGATTGCCGAGCGCCTCGACGCGCATGACGAAGGGGCGATCAACGATCTCGGCCGCAAAGACGTCGATCGGACCCTGCCCCGGACGCTGCGCAAAGACCGCGGGCCCCGTCGCAAGCGCGGCGGCCGCCATCAACGTCGCCGCAAGGCAGGGCGCTATCGCCCCTTGCCACCTGAACCCCATGTCGAACTCCTTAACTGGCGTCGGGGCAATCCCGGCCTTCGACCTCAAATGATGCAGGCCGAGCGCCAATGCGCCCCCCCGCCGCCGAACCCCTACACTGCGGCTCCACTGTGACGAACGTTCAAGGCCGGTTCGCCCGTCGCGGCTGGCTGAAAAGACTTACCCAACGGAAGCGGCACATGCCTTATCCTCTCGGAATGATGAGAACCCGCCTGACGCACGCACGATAGGATACAGAGTGATAAGTCCGTTACGACGATCAACCGAGGCCGGATCGGAGCAGAGGTCCGAAACACTGGGGAAGCGCCGTCCAGAAGGCGCCGAGCGGCCGTGATCGCCCGATGAGCGGGCGCCTCGGCCCGAAACCGATTGCTGCGCCCCTTTCATGGGGAGGGCGGGCGTCCTATCCCGACGCATCGCGAAAGCTGGAGGTATTCATGTCGACCCACACCGCCTCGATCGAATGGGCGCGAGGCGATCAGGCGTTCAGCGACGGTCGGTATTCACGGGCCCACACGGTGCATTTCGACGGCGGGATCGCGCTTGCGGGCTCGGCGTCGCCTGCGGTGGTCCCAACACCGCTCTCACGTGCGGACGCGGTCGACCCTGAGGAGATGTTCGTTGCTTCGCTTGCGATGTGCCACATGCTGTTCTTTCTCGACCTGGCGCGACGGGACGGCTTCGTCGTCGACGCCTATACCGATGCGGCCGAATGCAGCCTCGGAGAGACCGATGACGGCCGGGTCGCCGTGACGAAGGTGAGGCTGAGGCCGCGCGTGCGCTGGTCGCCCGCGGCGAACGGTGCGACGCCGAGCGCCGCCGACGAAGCCGCCCTTCATCACCGCGCGCACCAGCTCTGTTTCATCGCCAATGCGTTCAGCGGCGAAATGACGATCGGATCGGACGACGGCGGCGCGACCTGATCCGGGAAAGGCTCGTTCAACACCGCTCTTTCAACACCGACGTTCCCGCCCTAGGCTGATCGGAAACGGCGAGGGGCGTACCTGATGGTGGATGTTTCCGGAGAAACTTTCGACGCGATCGTGGTGGGATCTGGCGCCGGCGGCGGGATGTCGGCCTATGTGCTGACCCAGGCGGGCGCGAAAGTCCTGATGCTCGAGGCTGGGCGCGATTACGACCCCGAAGAAGCCCCGATGCTGAACACTCCCTGGGAAGCGCCGCTGAGAGGCGCCGGCACATCGGACAAGGCGTTCGGCTACTACGACGCTACGGTGGACGGCGGCTGGGAGGTGCCAGGCGAGCCCTACACCGCCGCCGAGGGGTCAAAGTTCATGTGGTGGCGCAGCCGCATGCTCGGCGGGCGCACCAATCACTGGGGACGCAATTCTTTCCGCATGGGCCCCTATGATTTCAAGGGACGGTCCCGCGACGGGCTCGGCGCCGACTGGCCGGTGACCTATGAGGAAATAGCTCCGTGGTATGACCGCACCGAGAAGCTTGTTGGGGTCTATGGCTCGAACACCGGGCTTGAGAACCACCCGGATTCCGGTCCCGGCGTGCTCCATGATCCCCCGCGCATGCGGGCGTGGGAGATGTTCCTGAAGGCCGGCGGCGACGCGGTGGGCATACCGATCGTGCCGGCGCGGCGCGCGGTGCTGACACGCGACATGGACGAGCGGCAGGCCTGCTACTGGGCCTCGCCGTGCGGGCGCGGCTGCTCGATCGGCGCCGCCTTCCAGACCACGACCTCGCTGATTCCGTGGGCCAAGGCGACTGGCCGGCTCACGATCGTGACCGGCGCCATGGTGTTTGAGGTCGTCCTGAATGATGCGGGCAAGGCGAAGGGCGTGCGCTATATCGACACCGCCTCCGGCGAACAGCGCGAAGCGAGCGCCCGGGTCGTGGTGCTGTCCGCCAGCACCGGCGAGACCGCGCGCCTGCTGCTCAACTCAAAGCCCGCGGGCCGGTCGGAGGGGCTCGCCAATTCGAGCGGCCAGGTGGGCCGCAACCTGATGGACACGGTGGGATCGGACCTCTCGGCCTATTTCCCGGCGCTCGAAGGCCGCCCGATCTACAATGAGGACGGGGCGCAGGGCCTGCACATCTATGCGCCGTTCTGGGATTACCAGCGGCAGGCGGCCGGCGAACTCGACTTCCCACGCGGCTATCACATGGAGATCGGCGGCGGCTTCAACCAGCCGGGGCTCGGCGCCTACGGCGTGACGGAGGGCTACGGCGCGGGCATTCGCGCGGCCGCGAAACGCCAGTACGGGTCCACGATTCGCTTCACGCAGCGCGGCGAGATGCTGGCGAACGCGAACTCCTTCTGCGAGATCGACCCAGAGAAGAAAGACCGGTACGGCATCCCGGTGCTCCGCTTCCATTTTGCCTGGAGCGATCACGAACTGAACCAGATCCTGCACTTCCAGCAGGCCGTGCAAACGCTTGTCGACCGCCTCGGAGGCACGATCACCAGCCCGATTCAGGCTCCGGCCGACGCGATCTCGACGGGCGGCCAGATCATCCACGAAGTCGGGACCTGCCGCATGGGCGACGACCCGAAAACCTCGGTCACGGATGGGTTTGGCCGCACCTGGGACGTCGACAATCTGTACCTCGCCGACGGTTCGGTGTTCGCGTCCAAGGCCCACAAGAACCCCACCATCACGATCCTGGCGCTCGCGATGCGCACCGGCGAGCATGTCGCCCGCAGGCTTCAGTCAGGCGAGCTTTGAGGGCCGAACCATGACCAGAACCACACTCATCCTTCACGGACACACGCCCGCAACGCCGCTCCAGCTGAGCCGTCGCAGCTCGTTGAAATGGTTTCTCGCCGCCCTGACCGCCGGGCCGCTCGCCGCGTGCGGAGACGATTTGAAGGGCGTCGACTGGATCGCGCCGCCGCCCATCGACGCGAAGGGCTATGGCACGGACCCGAACCTGCTCGAGCCCGTAACCCCTTGGCCGCTAACGCTAAATCGCACGGAGATTGCAGCCGCGACGGCGCTCGTCGACCTCATTCTGCCCGCCGACGGCGACGCACCCTCGGCCTCCGCGCTCGGCGTTCCCGCCTTCATCGACGAGTGGGTGAGCGCACCCTATGAGAGCCAGCGCGCTGACCGCGAGCTGATCATCCCTGGCCTCGCCTGGCTCGACCGCGAGGCGCAGTCACGCTTCCAGCGCCTGTTCATGCACCTCTCGCCGGAGGAGAAGTCCGCGATGGCGGACGATCTCGCCTATCCTGACCGGATCAAGCAAGGCCTTGAAAAACCAGCAGAGTTTTTCGCGCGCATGCGGTCCCTGACCATCGGAGCCTACTATTCGACGCCGCAAGGCTGGGCCGAACTCGGCTATGTCGGGAACCGCCCATCGACCGGCCCCTATGCCGGTCCGCCGCCCGAAGCCGTGGACCATGTGCGCCGGGCGGTCGAGGCGCTGGGGCTCAAACTCGACGGGTTGGAGTGATGTTTCAGCGCAGGTGAGAGCGTGTTCGGCGCGCGCCGGACGCCGCCTGGCCGAGACCGCCAAATACGGGCGGTGCTCGCCAAACGAGTTGGCGAAAAATGCCAATCATAAATTTCCTGTCATCAAAAATCTGAAATTATTCAATTAAAACAAGAGGCTTGTTGGTAAACAAATTCTGGCACGCAACTTGCGATCCTTGGAGCATCGGCGACAGACCCCGACGGGGCGGCCGAGACAAAAAAGGAGAATAACATGCGTGGTCTGATCCGTTTCCCCCTCCCGGCCGAAGTCGACTTTGCCGGCAGCTTCGTCGTCGCCCTCGGCTTTGCTTCAGCGCTCGTCTATTTCGTCGCAAGCTCGATGGGCTCGATCGTTTGATCCATCGTGCATCGCCCGGAGCGGCCCCTCCCTGTTCAGGCCCCGCTCCGGGCCAGCGCACAGCCCTTCCTAGAGCGGCTTCAGTTTGATGTTGCGATACCAGACACGGTCGCCATGATCCTGAAGCGCGATGTGACCTGACGAGGCTTTCCCGAAATCAGGCATCGTCCTGAACTTCGATCCCTCGACCTTCGCGGCCCAGTCCGCGTCCCCATAACTCGTCTCGACGATCTTGACGCCATTGAGCCAATGCTCGAGGCGGCTGCCGGTGAACACGATGCGCGCCTCGTTCCATTCCCCGACCGGGCGGGCGGCCGCCTGCGAGGGGATCACGAGATCATAGAGTGCGCCGGCGCGGTGGGACGGGATCGCGCCGTCGCGGTGGCGCTCGTCGTCGAGCACCTGCATTTCCGGCCCGGTGTTGTAGGTGTTGGGAGCGGTTTCAAGCGTCTTCACAAGATAGATGACGCCGGAATTGCCCCCCGGCGAAATCTTCCATTCGAGCTTGAGGTCGAACGGCCCGTACTCCGCGGCCGTCATGATGTCGCCGCCGCCGCCGGACGACAGCGAGAGGGCGCCGTCCTCGATGACCCACTGGGCGGGCGGCGCATCGGCCTTGTAGCTGCGCCAGCCGTCCAGGGTCTGACCGTTGAAGAGCAGCGTCCAGCCCTCGGCGAGCTCGGCGGCGCTGAGCGTGTTCGGCGTCATCGCGCCCGATGGGGCCCCTGCCGCCGCCGCGGGAGCGGCGGGAGCCGACGATGGAGTGGGAGGTGCATCGGCCGCCGGCGCACAGGCCGCAAGAAGCGCAGCGACGAGGACTCCACCCGCAAGCGTTGCAGACTCACGCATGTTTCTGGTCTCCGCCCTGAACCTGGAGGCGCGCCGGATGCGCGCCTAAGACCTTATCTGTGCAGCCCGTCCGCCCGATGATCAAGGTGAATCGGGCGCGGCGCGCGCGGCTCAGCGGACCGAGAAGGCGAACAGGAGGTTGCCCGGCTTCTGGCCGAACTTGTCGTAGCCGGAGGTGAGGAAGACCCGTCCCCCGACCACGACAGGCCCCGATGAATCGATCGACCCACCCTCGCCCGATATCCCGTTGACCGCGTCGAACGTCCGATTGGTGTCGAAGGTCCAGAGCACACGCCCGTCGGCGGCGGAGAAGGCCCGCGCCTTGCCGTCGAGCGAGCCGCCGAGGATCACGTCGCCCGCGAGGGTTGCGGCGGCCGACACGCCCGGATGGCAACGCCACGCGACCTTGCCGCAGGTGTCGGGCAGAACAGTGGACCACAGCGGTTCGCCGTCCGCCACGCGCACGGCGTGCACCCCGGACTGCGCCGGGAGGTGGGCGTCCTTCGGATAGACGGAAAGATCGGAGATCGGCACGAACAGGGTGTCCCCATCGGTCATCATGCCCCAGTGGACGCCGCCCATGATGCCGCCGCGACCAACCTTGCGACGCCAGACCTCCCGGCCGCCGGCGTCCGGATCAAGCGCATAGACCCAACCCGATTTCTGCCCGGCGAGCACAAGCTCCCGCCCGGCGCGGGTGCGGGCGAGGACGGGGGCCGCGCCGAAATCATAGTCCGGACCGGTGCTGACCGGGCAGTTTGCGCCGCCTGGGCAGGCAGCGTTCCAGACATCGTCGCCGAGCGCCTGGAAGACCCATTTGATTGTCCCGTCGTCCAGCGACATGGCGATGATGGAATCGCTCATGTCGGACGCGGGGCGGGAATAGTTCTCGCCGGTGCCGACATAGACGAGGCGACGCTTCGCATCGATCGTCGGCGAGCTCCAGACCGGCGCGCCGGACGGCCCCATCATTCGGGCGCCGGCCGAATTCGTCCCCTGCTGGACCGCCTCATCAACGGTGTAGGTTTTCCAGATCGTGCGCCCGGTCGCGGCGTCGAGGGCGAGCACCGCGCCCCGGAAGGTGCAACACTCATAGGTCTTTTCGATCGCGGACACGACTTCGAGCGAGGAGACGGGGACGTAGAGGCGCCCCTCGAACAGGCGCATCGCGCCGGTGATCGTGGTCTGGGGATGCGGGTCCGCCCGCACCGACCAGAGTTCGCGGCCGGACTTGAGGTCGAGCGCGTGCACATTGCCGCCGAAGTCACCGAAATAGAGATGGCTCGCGCGGCCTTCGGCGTCGGCGCCGATGATCAGCGGCGAGCGGATCTCGATGCCGGCCTCGTGGGTCCACCGGATGCAGCCGGAGGCAAGATCGAGCGCGTAGATGACGCCGTTCTGGTCGGCGGTGAACAGCGCGTCGCCGGCGACGGTCGGCTGCACGCGTGCGCGCGTCGACTCCGGGAAGGCGAACACCCAGTCAAGGGCGAGGGAGCCGGCGTTCGATGCGCGGAGGGTCGTCGCTTCCGGCTTCACGCGCCTCGAATTCTGAAGGTCCATCCCCCAGTCCGCCACCACGACCGGGCCGCGCGGCGCGGCGTCGCCGGGCTTTGACGCTTCGCACCAGCCCCGCCCGGAGACATCGGATGCCGGCTGGACCTGCGAGAGGAAGCGCGCGACGAGTATCCGCTCCTCGCCGCTCAGCATCGCGGCCTGGGTGCGCATGACGCCGGTTGTCAACGATTCGTGGATGCGCGCGGGCGTCAGCATGGCGAGCGCGGACCGCTGCGGCGCACCGGCGAGGCCGGGTTCATGGCAGGAGGCGCAGTGGAGCTTGTAGAGATCGTCGCCTCGGACGAGCTGCGCCGGCGCGGGGGACGCCGCCTGGGAGGTGGGGGCTGCCGGGGTGGGAGCGGTGGGGGGGGTGGGCGCCGCGCCGGACGAACAAGCCGCCGCGCACAGGACGATCGCCGCCCCAGCCAGATGCAACGCCCAAGTCGACGCCCAAGTCGACGCCCGCTTGATGGTCATGCTCACTGGTCTGATCCTCCAAAGCCAGGCGTCGCCCGTTTTCAACGAACGGATGGAGACTAGTCGACCGATCCCGCCAACGCTACTCGGCGATCGTCAGCCGGCTGACGAGCCCTGCCTCGATGGCGGCCTCGGTGAAGCGAAGATCGTCCCAGCCCTTTTGCGAGTAGAGCCAGGTCTGGTCCGAATAGTGGGGCGAGGCGGGGTTGGTCGACTGCGAATAGGTGAGGATGCCGGCGCTGCGCGGGCCGGCGTCGGTGAACTCGACGGCGAAGATCCAGCTCGCCCCATGACGGATGCTGGTCCACCCCTTCTCCGGCTCGAGCGCCTCGACGGAAATGACGTTGAACACGCCCTCCGGCCCGGCGCCGCCATGGATCGGAATCGGTACGCCGTTGCGCGTCTCGGCCTGCACGTCGCCGAGTCTGGCGTCGAGCGGAATCCGGAGCTCCGCCAGCCGGTCGACGGCGGTCTGCAGGGCGGCGAGCACGGCGGGGTTGCGGGTGTCGAGCGTGTTCGGGGTGCGGACCGGATCCCTCGGGTTGAAGGGGGTGCGGAATTTCAGGCCGCCCGCCTCGGCGAAGAGATGGAAGAGGTGCGCGCCGCGGCTGTCGAGATCGACTTTCAGGTCCCAGGCGGCGAGCACGTCGCAGGCCTGCGCGAGCGATTTGCGCCTGGAGGCGCGGCACGCCTTCACCAGGTCGTCGCGCACGAGCTCCGCACCGAAATGACGGTTGGAGTAGATCACCGCCTGCATGGAGGCGAGATCGAATTTGGGCGGGCCGAAGCCGTCGGTTCCGGCGATGCGGCGCTCGACCTGTTCGTGGGCGATACGGGTGCGCAGCGAGCGCGCGGTCGCCTCGTCGCCGAAGATCGGGCTGTAGCCTGTGAGCGGCGCCTTGGCGTTGGTGAGCCAGTAGCTGTCATTGCTCTGGAGCACATAGTCGGTGCGGAACTGGTGCGGCGTGCGGCTCGCCCCCGCCGCGCCGGGGATGGAGGAATCCGGATCGGTCGGCCAGTCGCAGTCCGCCCGCGAGCCGTCGAGCACAGGCCAGCGGCCCTCGCGCCAGCGTTCCTTCGCGAAGTCGGAGGTCGCGCACGCCTCGACGAGCGCCGGCGAGACGTTGGGGATCATGCCGAGATCGCCGTAGAGCGCCTCGCCGCCGGCGTCGACCGCGGTGGTGTTGAAGCGGTAGGACTGGCGCGTCGCGAGGGCGGCCTTCATCTCCCGGACGCTTTTCGCCCGCCAGACGGAGATGTACTGGTCCGGGTCGCGCAGGCCGACTTCGAGTGTCCGAAGGGCGTAGGCGCGGGCTTTCGTCCACGGATAGCTTTCCGACACGAACAGCGGGCCGTGGCGTGTGGCATAGAGGGTGCGGGTCTCCTGCTCGATCCGGCCATTGCGCAGCACATCGACGCTGACCGTCTCGCGGGACATCGGAACGTAGGCGCCCTCGAACAGGTATTGCGTCGGGTCTTCCGGGTTGAGGGTGAGTTCGAAATAGCCATGCCGCCTTGCGGTCGAGACCGTGTTGCTCCAGGCGAGCCGTTCGGTGTGGCCGATGCGGATCAGCGGCATGCCGACATAGGCCATGCCGACGACATTGAGGTCGCCGGGGATGATGAAGTGCGCGCGGTAGTAGCGGTTGACCCCGTCCCACGGATAGTGGGGGTTGCCGAGGAGCACGCCGCGGCCCGCCCTGGTCATTTCGCGGCCGACGCCATAGGCGTTCGAGCCGAGGCCGGCGTCCGGGTCGGCGAGATCGGCGGGCCTGCGCTCTGGTCCGATCCCGGCGGCCTCGCGCGGCGGCGCGGCGTCGACCGTGGGCGCGAAGAAGCCATCCACCGTCTGCCCGACATACATGTGCCGCCAGAAATCGATGGCGGTGATCCTGCGGACCCAGGCGGCCCCGCGGCAACGGTCGTCAGGGATCGCGTCCACGCCGACCTCGTCGAGCCAGCGATTGATGCCGGCGGCGTAGCCTTCCGCGAGGGCGCGTGCCTCGGCGGTCGGCGTGTCCGGAGCGCCGGGCGGCCCGGCGAGCAGCGCCTCGACGCGGCGCGAATTGATCATGCGGCGGTGGTAGAGATCGCTGGTGACATTGGCGCCGCCCTCCCCCGGACCGAGGAAGCGGGCGCGCTCGCCGGACACTGTGAGCAACCGATCGGCGATGTCGCAGATATTGTCCGATGCGCTGGCGTAGCCATAGCCATACCCGAGACCGCCCATGTCATCGGCCTTGATGTGGGGGACGCCGTAGGCCGTGCGGCGGATCTCGGCGCGGAAGCGCTGGGCCGGGGTTGCGGGGAGCGCGTCGCCCGCGAGCGGCGAGGCGCTTGTGGTGTCGGCGGGCGCGGCGGTCGTGCCGCAGGCGGCGAGCAGCAGGATCAGCGGCGTGATTGCGGCTGCGATCCGTGAACGGACGGTCATTGCGTCGCCTCCCCTGTGCATCGCCGGCGTGTCGTCCGCCGGTCGATCGCTGATGGGGGATGGTAGCCCAAGCCGGCGCTACGGCAAGCGGAATGCGGGGGGCTCGATAACGTCAGCCGCCGACATCCACGACGACGCGGCCGCGCACGCCGCCCTCGACGATGCTGCGGCCGATCGCGGGCACGGCGTCGAGCGGGATGTGCTGCACCATGGCGGACAGTTTCGACAGATCGAGGTCGCGGGCGAGGCGCGCCCACGCGGCTTCGCGGTCCGGCTTGGGGCGCATCACGCTGTCGATCCCGGCGAGCGTGACGCCGCGCAGAATGAAGGGCGCGACGGAGCCCGGCAGGTCCATCCCCTGCGCAAGCCCGCAGGCGGCCACGGTTCCGCCGTAACGGGTGGCGGCGAGCACGTTGGTGAGTGTGTGGCTGCCGACGGAATCGACCGCGCCGGCCCAGCGCTCCTTGCCGAGCGGCCGGCCGGGGGCGGAGAGTTCGGCGGCGTCGATGACATCCGCCGCGCCAAGGCCGCGAAGATAGTCGCCCTCCGCCGCGCTGCGCCGCGACGAGGTGACAACCCGGTAGCCGAGGCCCGACAACAGCGCGATCGCGACCGAGCCCACGCCGCCGGCGGCGCCGGTGACGAGAATGTCGCCCGCATCTGGCCGGACGCCATGCGCTTCGAGCGCTATGACGCAGAGCATGGCGGTGTAGCCCGCCGTGCCGACCGCCATGGCGTCGGCGGTGGACATGCCCGCCGGAAGCGCGACCAGCCAGCCCGACTTCACCCGTGCAAGCCCCGCATAGCCGCCATGGTGCGCCTCGCCGACGCCCCAGCCATTGAGCACCACGCGGTCGCCGGGGCGAAACTCCGGCGCATCGGACTGGACCACCTCGCCCGCAAGATCGATGCCCGGAATGAGCGGCCAGGCGCGCACGACCGGCGCCTTGCCGGTGAGCGCGAGGCCATCCTTGTAGTTCACGGTGGAATGCGCGACGCGCACCGTGACGTTGCCCGGCATCAGATCGTCAGGGCTCAGCGTTTCGAAGCGGATGTCGGGGGCGCCGTCCGCCTTGTGAAGCCGGAGCGCCCGGAAGGTCGCGGGGACGGGCTGGGACATGGGCGGGGAACCTTTCGGTTGGACGGGATGCGGGCCGGAGCCTCCCCTGCCGTCAACGCGGGGTCAAGCCGGACGGGCGCGTTGAATGGCTTGCCAGCGGGCGCGTTCTTGACGACCAATGGCGGAGATCCAGCCGCAAAAAGGAGATCCGCCGTCACCCGCCGCCGCACCCGCAGAGAGACACAAAGACGGGCCGAGTCCGGACGCCCGGAGGCTGGGCGGCCAGCCGGCGGAGCCTCGTCCGCGAGGCGGTCGCTGCCGGCTGTCGGCGCCCTGCTCGCGACCGAGGCGGGGGCGGCGATGGTTCTGCGTTACGGCCATGACCTCGCGGCGGAGGCCGCCCGCAGCGTGATCAAGGAGATGCGCGAGGCGACGACCCCGGGCGGCGGCGGAGACAGATCACCTGCCGATGAGGCGCTGGACGCAATGGCGGCGTGGATCGCTGAACGCATCCGGCCTTCGTTGACGCGGGTGATCAATGCAACCGGTGTCGTGATCCACACCAATCTCGGCCGGGCGCCGCTCGCGGAAGCGGCGAGAGAAGCGGTCGCGGCCGTCGCGTCCGGTTCTTGCGACCTTGAACTCGACCTTGAGACGGGGGCGCGCAGCTCCCGCGAGGTGCATATCGAACAGCTCGTGTGCGACCTCACCGGCGCGGACGCGGCGATCGCGGTGAACAATTGCGCGGCGGCCGTTCTGGTGACGCTGGCGGCGCTCGCCTCCGGCGGCGGGGTGATCGCCTCGCGGGGGGAACTCGTCGAGATCGTGGGCGGCTTCCGCATTCCCGACGTGATCCTGCAGAGCGGCGCGCGGCTGATCGAGGTCGGGACCACGAACCGGACACGGGCGGAGGACTATGAGCGCGCGATCGATGAGAGCGCCGATGCGCGCGTGCTGCTGCGAACGCATCCGAGCAATTACCAGATCGTGGGCTTCACCGAGGCCCCGGCGCTCAAGGATCTCGCCGCACTCGCCCGGCGGAAGGATCTGCCGTTGGTGGAGGATCTCGGCGGCGGCGCGCTGGTGGGGCTTGGGAGCGGCGCAGTTGGCGAACCGACGGTGCAGGCGAGCATCGCCGCGGGCGCCGACATCGTGCTGTTCAGCGGCGACAAGCTGCTCGGCGGGCCGCAGGCCGGGCTGATCATCGGTCGCCGCGATCTCGTGCGGCGGATCGCGCGCCACCCGCTCGCGCGGGCGGTGCGGATCGACAAGCTGTCGCTCGCGGCGCTTGGCGCGACGCTGCGGCTCTACCGGACGGGGCGGGCGGACGAGGTTCCGGTGGTGCGGATGCTGCGCCAGCCGCCGGAGGCGATCCAAGCCCGCGCCGCGCGGCTGATGGCGGCGATCGCAGACACGGCGGAGGCGAAGATCGAGCTTGCGGCGAGTGTGGGCTTTGCGGGCGGCGGCGCGATGGCGATGCAGCCGCTCGCGACCTCGGTGGTGCGCATCCGGCCGCGGCGCGGCGGGGTGGAGCATCTGGCGGCGCGGCTGCGCACGGGCGAGCCTGCGGTGTTGCCCCGCGTCGAGCAGGGTTGGCTGATGCTGGATGCGCGCACCCTCGCCGACGACGAGGTGGCGGCGGTTGCGACGGCGGTGCGCGCGGCGCTTGGGCCTTGATCTCGCCGGGGCCGTGTCCGCCCTCGCCCGTCGCGCCGTTCAGCCCCTGGTCAGCGCCGCGATCACCGGATCCAGAACCGCGTGCGCCCGCGCGCGCATCTCCTCGTCGGTCGCGTCCTGAATCGGATGGTCGACCAGCACATAGGGCGCGCTCCGCATGCCGAGCGCATTGCGCTGGGTGATGGCGGCGTCGTCAAAGGCGCTCGATGCGATCGCGACGGAGGGAAGGCCCTGAACCTCGAACCACACAATGTCGTGCATACTGCACGTCGTGCATGATCCTCAGTCGGCGAGCGCTTCGACCACGAAACTGCATTCAGACCGGATGCGGCCGCGCAGATCGTCCGGACAGGGCTTGGCGAAGGTCGGCTTGCGGTAGCGCTTTATTTCGACGCCCGGAAAGCGGTCGCCGAGCAGCGCTTCCAGCTCGTCCAGCAGCACGTTGCCGCGGGGCTTGCTGATGTCGAGCAGGCCGATGACGCCGGTGAGCCGGTCAGGCCGCGCCGCCGGCGTTCGCTCGATCGGCACGCGTTCGTCGGTCGGGTCGAGGATCGTGGTCATCGCGCCTCCCTCTCGTGTGAGTTCATATTCCAGAAGACCCTAATCGGTTTCGATGCGTCTGGAAACGGATGTCGAGCCCGCAGCGCCCGTGACCCAGCCGAAGAAGGCCGACGAGAACTTTCCGGCGTCGGAGCCCGCAACGACGATGTGGATGAATTTTTCGTCGGCGAATTTTGGCGCCAGCGCGTCGAGCTGATCGGGGGAGAGTTTCGCGGCCGCCGCGGGCTGGAGCCCTGCTCCGGAGGCGGCGTCGGCGACCATCTCGCGCAGGGGCCGCGAGGTCACCTCCTGGATGCGCTGGCGCAGCCGGGCCTTGGAATAGTCGCCGGCGCTGAAGAGGGTGCGCACATGCTCCGGGCAGACGACGAGCAGCGCGTCGGTCTGCATGCGATGCAGCTTCGGCAGGAACATGGCTTCGAGTCCCATGCCGAGCGAGCCCGCGATCTGGTCCGGGCCGCGCGACTCCTGGTCCACGATCTGAACCGGCCCGCTGGTCATGGCGAAGAGGGTGACGACGGAGTCCGTGCGGGCGAAGCCGCGTTCGACATGCAGCGGCTCCCACGGGGAGCCCTCCTCCCACTCGCCGAAGCACATGGTGAATTTGAGGGGACTGCCGAGCGTCGAGCGGTCGACGCCGCCCGGCCGTCCGCCGCCGACATTCCGCACAACGAGCCGCACCGCCCGGCCGATCGTGGCGTTCGCGCGGGACCCCGCCCCGAGCGCGCCGAGTCGCGAATTGACGCCGATACGGTCCCGGATCGGGCCGTTGATGACCATCACCGGCGAGGCCCCCATCGTCGTCGCCGTGACGCCGTGGATGTTGAAGGCGTCTGTGCAGACCGCTTCCACCGCCGCGATGACGACGGGGAGATAGTCCGGCCGACACCCCGCCATCACGGCGTTGATCGCGATCTTCTCGACGGTGGCCGGGGCCATGTTGGGAGGAACGACGGCCACGATCTCCTGCGCGCCGCGCGACGTGCCGCGCAGCATACGCAGGACGCGCTCGGGCGTCGGCGGGATCAGCGGCAGCCCGTCGGAGAAGCCCTGGTCGAACATGAACTCCGCCACATCGTCCGAGGCGCCGACCTCGATCCGGCGGGCGCGGATGGGGCTGTCGGCGGCGGCGGCCTGGAGCCGGTCGTTGATGTCGGGATCGAGATGTTTCGATCCGCAGCCCGGACGGCGCTCCGGCAGCCCGTCCCAGTCGACGCCGCCGCCCTTGATGTCAAAGTCCGCGCGGATGCGGGCGTCGAGCGCCTGCCACTCCTCGCGGAAGAACGCTTCGAGCGAGTCGACGATGCGGCCCTCCGCGTCGAGCCGGAAGAGGGCCGGGACGATCTCGAAATCCCAGGCGAACGAGACCGCGCAGTCGGCGTCGGCGAGCACCGGAGCGGTGAGGCCATGGCGTTCCGCGAAGACGCGCCCACCCTCCTCGCCCTGCCCGACGATGATGACGTCGGCCGCGTGTGCGAAGTCACGGTGGAAGGCTTCAAGGACCGGAGCCGCGAGATTGCAGGTCTGGCAGTCCTCCTTGATGAAGCAGACGAGTGCGGGGCGAGCCCCCGGACCTGGACCCGGCGCCGGAACCGTTCGGTTCGCGCCGTGAAGATCGGTGAGGGTGAAGGGCGGCGCCGGTCTCGTCATCCGTCATGCTCCACGGCTCGTCGGCCCTGTCCCTGAGGTCGCCCGCCCGATCGTCGGGCCGGCGGAGATGGATGGGAATCGAACCCACCACACGCCCCAAGGACGCGTCGCTGGTTTTGAAGACCAGGGAAGCCACCAGACTCCTGTCATCTCCATCTGGACCGACACTAGATCAGGTCCGCGCCGGACCCAAGCGGCGGGGCGATGCGCCTGAGGTCGCCCGAGCGGAGCGTGCGGCCCCCGGCGTCGAAATGTTCGAGAAGCGGGACAATGAACTTCCGCGACGTGCCGAGCGCCTCGCGCGCCGCGCCGGTGGTGAAGTCCGCCGGCGGAGGGAAGGCGTCGCCGAGCGCGGCGAGGGCCGCGGCGACCGCGTCGCGGTGGAACACGACCGATCGCCGCAGCGCATGATTGTAGAGGCGGACGAGCCGTCCGCGATCCTCTAGCAGGCCGATGAGGTCGCCCGCCGAAGGATGTTCGGCCGCCGCCTCGGCTGGATCAGGCGGGGTGACGCCGGCCTCGCGCCAGCGCGCTTCGAGCTCGTCCAACAAGGCGAGGTCGGACGGGGCGAGCGAGGCTTCGGGAATGTGGCGGACAAGCCCGATCCGGTCCCCCTGCTCCCTCGCCTCTCCGGTCTGGACGAGACGAGCGAGCGCGCGATCGATGAGCGGGTCGGCATGGACGCGGCGAAGCGCTGCGCGGATGGGGGCGGCGGGCGTGGTGAGACGGCGCGGCGAAAGCGCGTGCGCGGCCGCGAGGCCCGCCGCCAGCGCGAACGACGCCGCATCGAGGCGCGCCATGGTCGTCAGCTCGGACGCGCCGAGGTCCACGATACGGGCCTCATCCGCCCAGGACCGGTCGTGCGGGGCGAGGCCGAGGAGACGGGCGACATCGGCATGGGCGGCGACGCCCTTGCCCGCGTCGACGAGCGCCGCAACGACTGCCTGCCGATCGCGCACCGCCGCGGCCGCGAGGACGGCGAGCCGCCCCGCCGATCCGCGCCGGATCAACGGCGGGGCGGGATCAAGGACGGTCGCGCCGGCGATCGTCGCGGCGGGAGACAGCGCGCGGAGCACGATGCGCTGCCCGGCGAAACAGACCTGGCCGGAGGCGAGGCGAAGCTGCGCGAAGGCCCGCTCGCCCGGTTCGAGGCGCGCACCCTGATTCAGGCGAACGGTTGCGATCGCGCGGCCCGCCCCGGCGAGCATCCTCACCTCATCAAGGTGTTTCATCGGCTGGGCGGCGTCCGCCTCCACCTCGATCTCGACGTCGATCCTGTCGGAGGACTGGAACACGCCGGGGGCCGCGATGAGCGCGCCACGCGGCAGGTCGTCGAGCGCGACGCCCCGAAGATTGACCGCCGCGCGACTTCCCGGGGCGATGCGCCGGGCCTCGCCGCCATGCTGCTCGAGGCGGCGGATGACCGCCCGGCGACCGGATGGGAAAAGGTCCACCTCCCCGCCCTGTTCAAGGTCGCCGCCGAGCAGGGTTCCGGTGGCGACGGCGCCGGAACCCGGAGCCGCGAAGGAGCGGTCGACCGAGAGGAAGGCGCCCGGAGGGTCCGGGAGCGGAGGAGCCGCGGCGGCGAGGGTTTCGAGCGCCTGCTTCAGATCGCCGATCCCTTCGCCGGTGAAAGCAGAACAGGCGATGAGCGGCGCACCGGCGAGCGGTCCGCCCGCGAGATCGGCGGCTAGGCGCGAGAGGACCGCCGGGCGGTCGGCCGGAGCGACGCGGTCCCACTTGGTCACCGCGACGACGCCGGCAAGCGGTCTCGCCGCCCTCGTGGAGCTGAACAGGCGGGCGATGCGCAGGTGCTCCCCCGTCTGTCGCTCGACGCCGTCCGGACCCGAGACCACGAGCAGCACCGCCCGAGCGGCGCTCGCCCCGGCGGCCATGGCGAGGAGGAAATCCTCATGACCCGGCGCATCGATGAGATCGAGGGTTCGAGGCCCGCCGACCATGGACGCGCCGACCATGGGCGCAAAGCCGAGCGCGATGGACAGGCCGCGCGCGCGTTCCTCAGGCAGGCGGTCGGTGTCGACGCCGGTGAGCGCCCGGACAAGCGCGGTCTTGCCGTGGTCGACATGGCCGATCACGACGATAGAGCACGGGCGGGCGGGCCCAGGACCGGGCGTCATGGATCGTGACAGACGATGAGGGCGATCAACTCGGGCGCCCTTGCCGCACGAGCGCGGCTTCAAGCGCCGCCCCGACCACCATGGAGGTAAGCTCCGCGACCGGCAGCAGCATGTCCGCCTCGTCGAAGATCGCTGCGCCGCCGCCGTCCTCCGCCACAAACACCCACACCATCCCCATGTCCGCGCCCGCCCCGATGAAGATCGGATAGGCGCGCACGGGCTTGAAGACCGTCTCGCCGGACGTGTCGGTCATCATGCGGGAAAACCGCGCCCAGCGGTCGAGGAATATCCCGCCGGTTTCCCGCACCGCGGGGGCGAGCGCCGCCGCGACGCTTTCCGGAGTGGCGCCGGCCTCCGACAGGGCCTCCAGAACGGCGATGGCGCGCGCCTTGGTGTTGGCGCGCAGGGCGTCATAGACCGGATTGCCCTCTGGGTTCATCCCCACGCGCGCACCCGATGTCACTGGACCGTGTAGAGGGTGAACCGCCCGGGCGCCCCCTCCTGGAGGAGCTTTTCGAACGCAACGGTCAGCGCGGCGGTCGCATTGTCCTTTGCGAGGTCTTCCGGATCGAGATCGCGCTCGAGCCAGGCGAATTCACCGGCTTCCGATGCGCAGAGCCAGAACACGCCGCACGCCTCGCCGACGACGACGCCCACGCCGAAGATGATTATCGCGACGTCGGTCACCTTCGCGCCCGGCGCGGAGCTCGTGAGGAACCCCCAATAGCGCAGGGTGTGCGCGCGGTAGGGGAAGGCGCCCGCGGGGCGCAGCACCGGCTCGCAGGCGTCAAACACCTCGTCCGCCGAGGCGAAGCCCTCCTCGCGCGCGATGACCGGGCGCACCGCATCCATCGCCCGGGCGATCGCCCCCTTGAGCGCGGGGGAATATGTGTCCGACAGCGGCATTGATCGACAGCCTCGACTCACCCGGTGCGTTTCGCGAAACCGAAAACCTGTATCCGAAGCGGCGCGCGATCAAGCCGCCGGACTGTCATCGATCGGGAGGGAGGCCGGAGTTGGGGCGCCGGAGTTGGGGGGCTAGTGTTCCGGCCCGCCGTAAAGCTCGCAGAGCAGGCCGATGATGCGCGCCGCGTTCGGATCCGCGAGGCGGTAGTAGATGGTCTGCGCGTCGCGCCGGGTGGCGACGACGCCATCGGCGCGCAGCTTTGCAAGGTGTTGCGAGAGCGCGGACTGGCTGAGCGGGACATGGGCGCCGAGTTCGCCGACCGACAGTTCGCCGGCGCTCAGCCGGCAGAGCACGGTGAGCCGCTGATCGTTGGCGAGCAGTTTCAGGAGACGCGCGGCCTCCGCGGCGCGGGGCTCCAGCTGCTCGATCGGCGCGCCCGCGAGGGGCGAGGGCTGCGGTTCGGGCCGCGCCGGGCTCGCGCCGGTTTTCGAGCGCTTGAGAGCGGTTGACGGCATGGCGACACATTCCTCCGGGGAGCGCTAAATTAGAATAGTCTTATGGAATGGGCAAGGGGCGGGGAGGAAGGGAGCGGAGGCTGGGGGGCGGCGGATTCAGGTGATCGCCGGATGGTGCGCGCGAGAGAGCGTCACTGTCAGGCTCTGGGTTCGGCGGCGGCGCGAGCCGGCACCAGCCGTCTGGCCCGAGACTGGCGCGCCCGAAGAGATTCGAACTCCTGACCCCCAGATTCGTAGTCTGGTGCTCTATCCAGCTGAGCTACGGGCGCGCGCGGGGCCGTCGAAAGAGCGCGCGGTATAACTGCTCACCGGGCCGCGCGCAAGTTGGCGGGCTGGAGGCTTTGCGGACCGGCCCGAGCGGTGTCGTGCGCAGGTTTCGCCGAGTGTCGTTGCCACTCGGGTCAGCTCACCCTGCGTCCCGGGCGGCGTGGACGCCGCGGGCGACGGCCCGGGCGAGGCAGGCCGCCGCGATCTCGCCAAGGCGTGCAAGGAGCAGCGGGCGCAAGGGGTCTGGCGGGGGCGGCGGAGCGTGCGCGGGCGAACCGGTCGAGAGGCAGAACACGACGTCGCCGTCGAACGGGGCGAAGACCGGCCGGATCGCACGGGCGAGGCCCGCGAGCGCCATCTTCGCGACCCGCTCGGCCTCCGCCGGGGTGAGCGCCGCATCGGTCGCCACGCAGCCGATGGTCGTCGAGGTGCGGCCGAGCATGAGGGCGGGATTCGCCTTGGCGGCGCCCCAGTCGTCGAGGTCGAGCGGGGGGGCGGAGGCCTTAGGCGACGGCCGCGCGCCGCCGAATTCCCCCGCCTGCTCGTAGGGCCACGCCCAGAAGACGTCGCCGCCCGGCATGGTGACGGCGCCGAAGGCGTTGACCGCGACGAGCGCGCCGACGGTGTGGCCGTCCGCCGTCACCCAGCTCGCCGAGCCGAGCCCGCCGCGGGCCGCCCCCGCCATCGCGCCGAAGCCCGCGCCTTGCGCGCCGAGGGCGAAGTCCGTCGCGGCGGCGGCGAGCGCCGCGCGGCCAAGGTCGCGGTAGGGAGGGGCCTCGCCCCAGGCCTTGTCGCCGCCATTGGCGAGGTCGTAGAGGATCGCCGCGGGGACAACGGGCGAGACCGGCACGCCCGGCGCCGCGCGCATCGCAAAGCCGCGCCCCGCCGCGCCGAGCACCGCCGCGACGCCGTCCGCCGCCGCGAGGCCGTAGACCGATCCGCCGGAGAGAACGAGCGCGTCGACGGCGTCGACGAGGGTGTCGGGCTTCAGCGCGTCCGTCTCCCGCGTGCCGGGCCCGCCGCCGGCGACGGCGACGGCGCAGACGGCGCGCTCGGCGGGGAGGAGGACGGTGACGCCGGTGCGCACGGCGGCGTCATGGGCGGACCCGACGGCGAGACCCGCGACGTCGGTGATGCGGTTGAGGCGGCCGACGGGCATGGCGGATGGTCCTTTGGCGGGGTCTGATCGGTGTCTGATCTGGGCCGCGCGTTGTCCCATCCGCGCGCGCCGCCGGCAAGCCGCTGGCTTGATCGCCCCCGGGGAACGCGCGATCGTTGATCCCCGCCGGAGATGATTGACGCGCGGCGCGTCGACACGCCCGGGCGGTCGTGAAGGGCCCATCAGAATGAAACTCTACTGGTTCAAGGCGCAGGCGCCGCAACGTGTGCTGGCGCTTGCAAAGCATCTCGGACTCGCGCCGGAACTGGTCAAGATCGATGCAGCCGGCGGCGGATTGAAGGCGCCGGACTATCTTGCGCTCAACCCCAACGCCAAGGCGCCGACGCTGGTCGACGGCGATCTCGTGCTGTGGGAGTCGGCCGCGATCATGGCGCACATGTGCATGAAGGCGGGCTCGGACATGTGGCCGGTGAACTCACCCGCCGAACAGGTGGACGTGTTGCGATGGCTCGTGTGGAGCGACTCGCAATGGTCGCCCGCGGTGGGGCCGTTCTATTTCGAACACATCATCAAGGCGCAGTTCGGGATGGGGCCGCCGGACGCCGCCGCGCTGGAGAAGGCGGGCCCGCCGCTGCGGAAACAGGCGCGGGTGCTCAACCGCTATCTTGAGACGAGCAGGCATGTCGCCTGCGGACGCCTGACGATCGCGGATTTCCATCTTGCAGCCATGGCGAGCTATTGGCGCAACGCCGACATGCCGTTCGTCGAGTTTCCGAACATCGTGACATGGCTCGACGGGCTGGAGCAGATCCCGGCCTGGGCTGATCCTTGGCCGGCGGAGTGAATTTCAGTCTGCGCTTTTCCGCGGTCGCAAACGCTTGCGATCGGCGCCCCCTGCGGCGAGACTCTCCCTCGCTCGCAGGTGGCCGGGATAGCGCAGGATGAAGCTGGGAGCGGTTGTTCCGGGGATCCTGGTGATCGCAGCGGCGATCCTCGCAACGCCTTTCGTCACCGCGCCGGGGTATTCGGTCGTCCGTCATTCGATCAGTGAACTCGGCGCACAGGGAGCGCCCAACGCCTGGATCATGAATGTCGGCTTCGCCGCTTTCGGAGCCGGCGTGCTCACGGATGCAGTGAGGCGCATCCGGAACGCGCAGGTGGTCGGCTGGTCGTTCGTAGTGTTCGGAGCATCCCTGTTCGGCGTCGCCGCCTTTTCACACAGCCCAATCGATCCGGCGGCCGCATTCAGCGCCGAAGAAGACAGGATTCACAGCGTTTTTGCGACCATCATGGGCATTGCGTTCAGCATCGGCGCCATTGCGCAGTCATTCCATGAAAGAGACATGACGCGGCGGCTGATGTGTTTCGGAGCGGTCGCGGCCGGGAGCGGCTTGCCGCTTCTCATGCTGGCCATGCCGGATGTCGCCGGGCTGTTGCAGCGCCTGATGTTTCTAGTGAGCTTTATGTGGCTGGCGATGTTCCTGCCGCCGGAGAAAGCGACCCCCCCCTGAGCCGTGAGACGTGCGGTGATACCTGCGAGGGAGGGGGCGAGACCCCAACGGCCCGATCATCCTCGGGGTCGCTAGGCGAATCCCGGAAACCGGCCTAGAGGATGCCCGTCCGTCTCAAGGGGGCGATGCAACATGGACCTCAGCCTTGCGCTGTCGACGATCCTGTCGCCGGTCGTGTTGTTCTTCGTGCTGGGCCTCGGCGCCGCGCTCGCCCGCTCGGAAATGTCGATCCCCGAGGCGTTCGCCAAGGGTCTCGCCATCTATCTGATGATGTCGATCGGCCTGAAGGGCGGGGTCGAGATGTCGCACAGCGCGATCACCTCGCAGGTGGCGATGGTGTTCGGCGCGGGCCTGATCCTGTCCTTCACCTTGCCCCTGCTCGCGTTCGCCTTCCTGCGCCTGTCGAGCAAGATGGATCGGATCGACGCCGCCGCGGCGGCCGCGCATTACGGGTCGATCTCGGTGGTGACATTCGTCGCGGCGACGCAGGCGGTCAAATACTCTGGTCTTGAGAGTTCGGGCTACCTCGTCGCGGTCGCGGCGGTGATGGAGACGCCGGCGATCATCACCGCGCTGCTACTCGCCCAGCGCGGCGGAGCGGGAACCAAGGCGCCGGTCGCGGGATCGGAACGCGGCGAATTGATGCGCGAGGTGTTCCTCAACGCCTCGGTTGTGGTGCTGGTGGGGTCGCTTGCGATCGGCTGGATCACGGGCGAGGCCGGCATGACGCGGATCGCGCCGTTCTTCGTCGACCCGTTCCAGGGCGTGCTGTGCCTGTTTCTACTCGACATGGGCCTTTCGGCCGGACGCGGCCTGCGGCGCGGTTGGCGTCAGCTCGACGCGGGAGCCGTGTCGTTCGGGATCTACATGCCGCTCGTTTCCGCGGGGCTCGCGGCGCTGTTCGCGCTCGGGATCGGGATGCCGGCCGGGGACGCCGCGCTGCTGATCACGCTTGCGGCGTCGGCGTCCTACATCGCGGTGCCGGCGGCGATGCGACTGGCCCTGCCAAAGGCGCAGCCGTCGGTGTATCTTACGCTGTCGCTCGGGATAACCTTTCCGTTCAACCTGACCTTCGGGCTGCCGATCTATATCTATCTCGCTGAGCTTGTGAGCCGCTAGGAGCGCGCAGCCGATGCACCAGAAACGCCGCCTCGAACTCATCATCGAACGCATGGCGCTGGAACGCGCCGGACGGATTCTCGAGGCGGCGGGCCTCACCGGCTATACGGTGATCAGCGCGATGTCGGGCTATGGCGGCGGCGTGCGCTGGTCGCGCGGATCGGACATCTCGGCGACGCAGGACATGGTGGTGGTGATCTCCATCGGGTCGACGGAGCGTGTCGACGCGGCGCTGACACAGCTGCACGATCTGCTCGACGATCATATCGGCGTGCTCAATGTCGCGACCGTCGACGTGATGCGGCCGGAATTGTTCTGAGGCGGGCGCACGCCGGACGCGTCGCGGGACGCAGGCGGATGCGCCCGGTCTCTAGCCACAACCCGGCTGGCGTGCTGATTAGGCGGGTGTCCCCTTGTGCTCGGCCGGTGGGCGGGTAGAGGGTCGGACCGTCAGGCGGGCGAAGGGAGACACGCCCGCTCCATGCATTTCAAGACGTCAAGAGCTTCATCATGCGCCTGCACATCGTCCTTCTGGCCGCCGTTTCGGCACTCACCCTGACCGCATGCGCAGGGCAGACCACCACCGCCGATCGCACGGCGGCCCCGCCGGCCGCGCCGGCGGCGGAAACAAAGGCCTGGCGGCTCGAGGGACAGGCGATGGCGGCGGCGGCCGATCCGCGAGCGGTGGAGGCCGCCCTGGAGGCGATGCGCGCCGGCGGTTCGGCGGTCGACGCAGCGATCGCCGCCCACGCCGTGCTCGGGCTTGTGGAGCCGCAGAGCTCAGGCCTTGGCGGCGGCGGCTACATGGTCGTCTACGATCGCAAGGCGGGAACGACGACCGTATATGACGGGCGTGAGACGGCGCCGGCCTCGGCGACGCCGCAGCTGTTCGACGTCGACGGCAAGGCGCTCGGCTTCTTCAGCGCGGTTCAATCGGGCAAGTCGATCGGCGTCCCCGGCGCGGTCGCGCTCTACAAGGCAGCGCATGACGATATGGGCAAGCGGCCGTGGGCGGCGAATTTCGCGGCGGCGGAGAAGCTCGCCGAGGATGGGTTCATCGTGTCGCCGCGGCTGGCGAGCCTCGTCGGCAATCCCCGCCTGCAAGGCAGCGCGTTCGGCAAGAATCCGGGCACCGCCGACTATTTCTATCCCGGTGGACAAGCGCTGAAGGCGGGCGACCGGCGCGTGAACAAGGACTACGCGGCGACGCTGCGCGCGGTGGCGACGGAGGGGCCGGCGGCGTTTTATTCCGGGGCGATCGCGGAAGGGATCATCCGCCAGGTGAAGATGGAGCCGAACGCCGGCGGGCTCACGCTGAAGGACCTCGCCGACTACAAGGTGCTGAAGAAGCCGGCGCTGTGCGGCCCGTTCAAGGCCTACACGATCTGCTCCGCGCCGCCCTCCTCCTCGGGCGGCGTCGCGATGAACCTCATTCTGGGGCTTTATGAGCGGCTGTCGGCGGATGCGGCGTCGAACGACGAGAAGCTCGCCGACTATGTGCTCGCCCAGCAACTCGGATACGCCGACCGGGATCACTATGTGGCGGACCCGGCGGCGGTGACGGTGCCCGTCGCGGACCTGCTCGCCCCGGCCTATCTCGATGCGCGGGCGAAGGCCGGATTCAAGCCCGGCGACGATCCGCTCCCCGGCGATCCGGGAGCCGTGTTGCGCGGACAGTCCATCATCGACATGTGGGGCCGGGACGCAAGCGATGTGCGCGAAGGGACGACGCACATGTCGTTCGTCGACCCGGAGGGCAACGCCGCCTCATTCACCGCGACGATCGAGGGCCCGTTCGGTTCGGCGAGGTGGACGAACGGGTTCCTGCTGAACAATGAGCTGACTGACTTCTCGCGGCCCTACGAGATCGGGGGCAAGCCGGTGGCGAACGCGCCGGGCCCCGGAAAGCGGCCGCGTTCCTCGATGTCGCCCACGATTGTGTTCGACGGCGCTGGCGACCTGTTCATGGTGACGGGGTCGCCCGGGGGAAACTCCATCGTCGGCTATGTGTCGAAGACGCTGGTGGGCGTGCTCGACTGGGGCGTCTCGGCGCAGGAAGCGGCGGCGCTGCCGAACATCGTGGCGCGCGGGCGGACGGTGCGGGTGGAGACCAATGACGACCGGGGCAAGGCGATGGCGGGGACGCTGAACGCCGCGGGCTTCCGGGTTCAGGAAGTGACCGGCGAGGTGTCCGGCATTCACATCATCGTCGCGCGGGAGACGGGCCTTGAGGGTGGCGCAGACCCCCGCCGCGAGGGCGTCGCCACCGGGATGACGCAATAGCGTCAGACTGCGTCCTCACTCGACCGGCGCATCCAGATAGGTGTCCGGCAGGGGTTCATCGCGCAGCGTGAAGTGCCACCACTCCTGTTCGAGGGGGCGAAACCCGCGTGCGTTCATGACCGACCGGAGCAGGAGGCGGTTTGCTCGCTGGGCGGCCGAGGGGCGCGGATCGGCGGGCCAGGACAGTGTGTCGAACAGATCGTAGCCGCTCCCCATGTCGAGCTCGGCGCCGGTGGCGAGATCGATGAGGGTGAGGTCGACCGTCGAGCCGCGCGAGTGGCCGGAGCGTTCGGCGATGTAGCCGAGTTCAAACAGGCGGGACTTGTCCACCGAGGGATAGAAATCGGCCTTGCGACGCTGGTCTGAGGGATCGCGGGCCCAGGCGGCGAAGTCGGCGACCGCGCGGCGCGGCCGGTAACAGTCGAACACCTTGAGCCCGAGACCGGAAGGTTTGAGGTCCGCCTGCACGGCCGCGAGCGCGGAGGCCGCCTCCTTCGTCAGCAGGCATTTCGGCGCATTGTATCCGGTGATCGGACGGCCGACGAAGTTGTTGGACCCGGCATAGCGGATGTCGAGAACGAGGCCGGGCGCGGCTACGGCTGCGTCGACAAGCGGCGCGGCGGTCGTTGCAGAGGCGACGCCGCTGGAGACGGCGCCCGGGGCGCACGCGGCGGCGCCCAGCAGGGAGAGAGCGAGAAGCACCGGGCGGGCGCGACGCATCCTGCGTCCGCCCTCAACCGGCCGGGGCGACAAGTCGGAACACGGCGCCGGACGGGCCGCTCTCCTTCAAGATGAGGTCGCCCTTCATTCCGCGCGCGAGCTCCCGCGCGATGGCGAGGCCGAGGCCCGACCCATCGCGGGATGTGGTCCCCGAGAATGGCTGGAACAGGCGCGAGACGATGTTCGCCGGGACGCCCGGTCCGTTGTCGGCGATCTCGACGGAGACAACGCCGCTCTCGGCGGCGGCGCTGACGGTCACCCGACCGGCGGAGGTGCGCTCGCCCTGCTCCTCGATCGCGCGGGCGGCGTTGCGCATGAGATTGACGACGATGCGGTGGAGCTGGTCGGGGTCCACTCGTGCGGCAAGGCCCGGATCACAGGAGACGCGGCTCTCGATCTGCGGCCAGCCCGCGAGCGCTTCCTGCGCGGCCTCCTCGAGGACCGGGGCGAGGCGGACCGTCTGGATCTGCGGGGCGGGAGGGTCCGCCCGGCCATAGCGCAGGGTCGCTTCCGCCAGCCCGATCGCGCGCTCGATCGCCCGCTCGAGTCGCGGCGCGGCGCGCTGAACGCGCGGGTCGTCCGAACGGGACAGGCCTTCCGTCACGAGCTGGGCCGCGGCCAGGGAATTGCGCAGATCGTGATTGATCTTCGCGACCGCCTCGCCGAGTTCGGCGAGGCGCTTGCGTTGGCGGATGGAGGCGGACACGGCCCGCTGCATGTCGTTCAGCGCGACCTGGGTGCGGCGGATCTCCTCCACCGAGGCAGGCTTCACCTGAACGGGGCCGGCCTCCGGATGGGCGGCGAAACCGAGAACATTCTCGGTGATGTCGCGGATCGGACCGACCACAAGCCGCGACAGGGCGAAATAGATGAGCAGCCCCGCGAGCGCCGAGACCGCGAGCGAGAAGGCGAGGATTTCAAGCGAGTAGCGCCGCAAGTCCTTGCGCAGCGCCGACTCCGGCAGGATGACTTCGAGCTCCGGATCGCCGGTCATCATCGGCTGGGCGGTGATCTGGAGGAACCGCCCTCGCGGCGCGAAGAAAATACTGACCGCGCGCACCACCGACATGGCCATGGTCTCGCTGCGCAGATCGACCGGCACGAGCGCCCCGTCGATCGCCATGGACGGGCCGAGGATGAGTTCGCGGGAGTCGGCGCCGACCGCGACGATCGCGATGAGTTGGGCTTCCATTAGGAGGTCGCTCGACAATTCGTCCGAGACGCGACCGTCCGGGGCGGCCTCGATGGCGAGCGCGGCGATCTGGGCGGCCTGCACCCGCTCACCGAGCCATTGGTCGCGATAGTTCGAGGCGGTGATCGGCCAGATCACGATCTCGGCGAGCAGCACGAAACAGGCTGTGAGCAGCAGAAGGCGGCCCCGGAGTCCGGAGAAAAACGCCGTGCGAAACCCGGAGGGCGCCGAAGCCGGCGCCCCGCCGATCGCGGGAGGAGCGTCATTCACGGTCGCTGTCAGCTTGCGTCCCTCATCGCTTGGCGAACCACCCGAGACGCCAACCCCAGATGCACCATCGCCAGATTCAACGGCTTTGGCGAAGGGATCAAGCCGCGCGCCCGCAAGCGGCTGAGCGCCGGACCGGCGAAACCCGATCGCAAGGGTTCAACTGACGTCACGCGCCGCCTCCGTCGCCACGTATGTGGTTCCGCCTCCACCTCTTGTACGCAACCGGCGACAGCGCGATCACTCCAAGCGCGATCAAGGCCGGGGCGAAGTCCGCCGCGAGCCCGGTCAATGACTGCGTGCGCCCCGCATCAACCGCGGCGCCGACCGCGTGCCCCATCAAGGAATAGGCCGTGACGCTGGGAATGAGGCCGATCACCGTCGTCAGGGCGAACTGCCCGAAGCTCGCGCCGAGCAGGGAGGGAACGAGGTTCGCGACCGGATAGGGCGCAATCGGCATGAAGCGCAGCGCGAACATGTAGCTCAGCGCGTCTTCGCGGAAGCCCGCCTCGAACCGCCGCACGGCGGGGCCGGCATGCCGCTCGATCCAAGGGCGCAGCGACGATCTTGCGATCCAGAAGACGCCAAAGGCTCCGATCGATCCGGCGAACACGGTCGCCGGGACGCCGATCAGCGGGCCGAACAGAAAACCGGCAAGGAGCGTGAGCCAGAGCGTACCTGGCGTGAGGGCGAGGGTCGCAAGCGCATAGACGCCCATATAAGCGGCGATCGACAGGGCGGGCGCGGCGTCGACCCGCGCGATCAGCTCGTCCCGCCGGGCCTGTAGCGCCTCGATGGAGGCGATGTCCCTCAGACCGACAAACCAGATGATCGCCGCAAGCGCGATGAAGACGCCGAACATCGCAAGCCACAGGAGGCGCGGCTTGCGCGCCCCTGCCGAGGCGAATGAAGGCGGCGGTTGGTTCATGAGGTCCGGTCTGGGATTGCTGACTGGGGTTGCTGACTGGGGTTGCTGACGGTCGAGGGCTGCGCCCTTCCAGGCCGGCCTGGTCATTCAGGCCCACCCGGAATGCATACACGAGGCACATCGCCGCCGCAGCCTGAGGCGGTGTTCCCGGCGGAATTGAGGCGCGCGGGATGCAGGCCTAACGGCGCAGGACGCCGCGACTTGACAGGCAGGCCGTCACAGCGTAGCTCCCGCCCCTTCCTTAAGGATCGAAGGGCGTGAGCCGTGGCTACAAAACGGACGTTCCAGCCGAGCAATCTGAAACGCAAGCGGCGTCACGGATTCCGCGCGCGCATGGCGACCAAGAACGGACGCCGCGTACTGGCGAGCCGCCGCGCGAAGGGCCGCAAGCGGCTGTCGGCCTGACCCGAAAACAATCGGTGCGCCCGGAAGCGGGCCCGATCGAGCCGGTTGCGGACGCAGACCGCGATCTCTCAACCCCGCAAACCACTCCTCCGCCAGCCGGAATCGGCCGGCTGACGAAGCGCGCTGAATTTCTGTACATTGCGGCCGGACTCTCCGAACGCCGGCGGCATGTCGTGGTCCAGGCGCGACGGCGGCGGACGGCGCGGCCGGAAGCCGGCGTCGGCTTCACGGCGACGCGAAAGGTCGGCAACGCGGTCATCCGCAACCGGGCGAAGCGTCGCCTGAGGGAGGCCGCTCGGGCGTGGCTGCCCACGCTCGGACTTGCGGGCGCGGATTACGTGTTGATCGCGCGCTCCGAAACCGCGACCGGTCCATGGGCGCGCTTGCTTGACGAAGTCGAAAGCGCGTTGCTAAGCCTCCGCCGCCGCCTGTTGTCGGGTGAAGACAGCGATCGTGGCGGTCGGCGGACGAAACCGGCCAGAGACCAGAGGGCCGGAGATGTCGACGCCGACGGCGCGTCTCCGGGGCCCGGCCATCACGGACCTTCCAGGGAATAGGCTATGGAACAGGAAGACCAGCGAAACTTCCTGATCGCGCTCGTGCTGATGGGCGTGATGATGTTCGCCTATTACAACTTTGTCATCGGCCCGCAGGAGCAGGCCCAGCGGGCGCAGCGCGCCGCGCAGATCGAGGCGTCTCAACAGGCGGCCGCGAGCGGACCGGCGACGCTGCCGGCGCCCACGCTCGAACGCTCGCAGATCGTCGGGACCGACGCGGCGAGCGGGCGGCGCATCGCGATTGATGCGGAGCGCGTCGACGGAACGATCCTGCTGACCGGGGCGCGCCTCGACGACCTTCGCCTTCGGCAGCATTTCGAGACGGTCGACGACAAAATCGCCAACAATCGGGACAAGGAGGTCCAGCTCCTGACGCCGGATGCAACGGGCGAGGGATTTCATGTCGTCGTGAACTGGACCGGCGCGAGCGCCCTGCCTGACGAGTTCTCCAACTGGACGCAGACGAGCACAGGCCCGCTCACCGAGACCAATCCGCTGACCCTGTCGTTCGAGCGGGACGGGGTGAAGGTGGAGCGCCGGATCGAGATCGATGCGGATTACATGTTCACCGTCTCCGACACGGTGACAAACAATGGCGGCGCGCCGATCACCATCCAGCCCGTGGCCGCCATAAGGCAGGCCGTCCTGCCCGGACTGCTGAAGGCCGAACCAAATGCGCGCACGGGGGTGTTCGGCGTCTACGGGCCGTCGACCTTCGAAACGCTGAGCTACAAGCGGCTGAGCGAGGGCAAGGGCGTCGCCCAGTCGACGACGGGCGGCTGGATCGGCCTGACGACGAAATACTGGATGGCCGCGGTGATTCCCGACCAGACGGACCCGGTATCCTTCAGCGCCTCGATGCGCCAGACCGCTGCGGGCGGATTGTTCCTTGCGGGCTATACCGGGGCGCAGCGGACGTTGGCGCCGGGTGAAACCACGACGGAGGTGAACCACGTCTTCGCCGGCGCGAAGCGGGTCGCGACGCTTGAGCGCTACAAGAACGAGCTCGGCATCCCCCGGTTCGACGACGCGGTCGACTGGGGCATTTTCTGGTTCCTCACAAAGCCACTGTTCTGGCTGCTGTCGCTGTTCCAGGGCTGGTTTGGAAATTTCGCGCTCGCCCTGCTGGCCGTGACCGTGGTCGTGAAGACGCTGTTCTTCCCGATCCAGTTCAAGGCCTATGAGGCGATGTCGAAGATGCGCAAGCTGGCGCCGGAGATGAAGGCGATCCAGGAGCGCTTCGCGGCCGACAAGCAGCGCCAGCAGCAGGAAATCATGAAGATGTATCAGCGGGAGAAGGCGAACCCGCTGTCGGGCTGTCTGCCGCTCGTGCCGCAGATGTTCGTGTTCTACGCCCTCTACAAGACGCTGATCGTCACGCTGGAGATGCGCCATACGCCGTTCTTCGGCTGGATTCGCGACATGTCGGCGCCCGACCCGACGACGATCTTCAACCTGTTCGGCCTGCTGCCGTTCAACCCGGGCGCGATCCCGGTGATCGGGGCCTTCCTGATGATCGGCGTATGGCCGCTGCTCTACGGGGCGACGATGTGGGCGCTGCAGGGACTGTCGCCGCCACCGACCGACCCGACCCAGAAGGCGATCATGCAATGGCTGCCGGTGATCTTCCTGTTCCTGTTTGCGACCTTCGCCTCCGGGCTCGTGATCTACTGGGTGTGGTCGAACGTGATCACGATCGCCCAGCAATACATCATCATGCGCCGCCAGGGGGTGGAGACCGAGTTCGACAAATTCCTGAAGAAGCGGCTCGGCGGCAAGACGGAGGCGGAGACCTGACGGGCTCGCCAGCGCCCGCCGGGCCTGTTTGATCGCCCATGCCAGGCTCACCACCCGTCACATCGAACGACCGCTTCAACGATGATGAGATCGAGGCGGGGCGAAAACTCTTCGCCTCCGAAATCTCGTTTGTGCTGGGGGCGGCGCGGCTCGACCAGCTGCCCGCCGCGGATAGGCCGGAGATCGCCTTCGCCGGACGATCGAATGTGGGCAAATCCAGCCTGATCAACGCGCTCGTGAACCGCAAACAGCTCGCCCGCGCTTCGGGTGAACCGGGACGGACGCAGCAGTTGAACTTTTTCGATCTGTCAGGCGGCCCGATCTATCTGGTCGATCTGCCGGGCTACGGCTTCGCGACCGCGCCGAAGAAGATGGTCGAGGGCTGGACGCAGCTCATGCGCGACTATCTGCGCGGACGGCCAAACCTGAAGCGGGTGTTCCTGCTCATCGATTCAAGGCGCGGGGTCGGCCCGCATGACGCCGAGATGATGGATGTGCTGGATGGCTCAGCGGTGATCTATCAGATCGTTCTCACCAAGGCGGACAAGCTGCGCCCGTCCGAACTGCCGGAGGTCGAGGCGGGGGCGGCGAAATCGGTGGCGAAACGGCCGGCGGCGCACCCCGAGCTTATCCTTACCTCGTCCGACCGGGGCGACGGGCTCGAGCTGCTCCGAGCGGAAGTGGCGAAGCTGATCCCCTGACGGGGTGGACAAGCGCGCCGCGGGCGATCAGACACCTTCGCGACGCGCGGTGATCGCCCGGCGAGCGCCCGGGGAGGCTAAGGGGACGTGTGGAGGCGGCAGGCCGATGACACCGATTGTTTCGATCCGTAATCTTGAGAAGACCTATACGGGCGAGTTTCAGGCCCTGAAGGACGTCTCGCTCGAGATCGAGCGCGGCGAAATCTTCGCGCTGCTCGGCCCCAACGGCGCGGGAAAGTCGACGCTGATCAACGCCGTCTGCGGGATCGTGACGCCAACATCCGGCTCCGTCGCCGTGGCGGGCAAGGACATCAAGGCGGACTACCGGATCACGCGCAGCCTGATCGGCCTTGTGCCGCAGGAAATGCACATCGACATGTTCGAGACGGTCTGGGACGTGGTGTCGTTCTCGCGCGGCCTGTTCGGCCTTGCGCCGAACCCGTCCTACATTGAGGGCGTTCTGCGCGACCTGTCGCTGCTCGACAAGCGCAAGTCGAAGCTGATGGAGCTGTCGGGCGGCATGAAGCGGCGCGTGCTCATCGCGAAGGCGCTGGCACACGAACCGCAGGTGCTGTTTCTCGATGAGCCGACCGCAGGAGTGGATGTCGAGCTGCGCCGGGACATGTGGGAGATGGTGCGCCGGATGCGGGAGCGCGGGGTGACCATCATCCTGACCACCCACTACATCGAAGAAGCCGAGGAGATGGCCGACCGGATCGGCGTCATCCTCAAGGGCGAACTCATCGTGGTCGAGGAGAAATCCGCGCTGATGGCCAAGCTCGGCCGCAAACGCCTGACTCTGCAGCTCCAGGACCGGATGGAGGCGATACCGCCGGAATTGTCCGACTGGGCGCTGCGGCTGGACCCGGACGGACGCGAACTCGACTATGAATTCAACGTCCATGACGAACGCACGGGCGTGCCGTCGCTCCTGCGGCGGATGAGCGAGCTCGGGATCGCGTTCAAGGACCTGAACACGACGACCTCCTCGCTTGAGGACATCTTCGTCAGCCTCGTCAACACCAAGAGCTGAGGAGCCCGCCATGGCCGATGCTTCAGGCGCAGACCGCGCCCCCCTCGCCTCGCCCGCCCTCGACCTGCCGAGGCCGCCCGCCTTCAATGCGCACGGCGTCTGGGCGATCTACCGGTTCCAGATGGCGCGCTTCTTCCGCACGCTCGGGGAGAGCGTGGCGACGCCGGTGATCACGACATCGCTGTATTTCGTGGTGTTCGGAGGCGCGCTCGGCAGCCGCATCGACGAGGTGCAGGGCGTCGGCTTCGGCGCGTTCATCGTGCCGGGGCTGATCATGCTGTCGCTGTTCACCCAGTCGATCTTCAACGCCTCGTTCGGGATCTATTTCCCGAAATTCACCGGAACGATCTACGAGATCCTGTCGGCGCCGGTGTCCTTCTTCGAGATCGTGCTCGGCTATGTCGGCGCGGCGGCGACGAAGTCGATCATCGTCGGGCTGATCATCCTCATCGTTGCCGCGTTCTTCGTCGATCTGCGGATCCTGCATCCGCTCTGGATGGCGGCCTTTCTGGTGGTCATATCGGTGAGCTTTTCGCTGTTCGGCTTCATCATCGGCGTCTGGGCGCAGAGCTTCGAGCAGCTCAACTTCATTCCGATGCTGATCGTGACGCCGCTCACGTTTCTGGGCGGGGCCTTCTACACGATCGACATGCTGCCGGGGGTCTGGCGCGATGTCGCGATGTTCAATCCCGTCGTCTATCTGATCTCGGGATTCCGCTGGTCGTTTTTCGGAGAAAGCGCAGGCGACGTACCGGTCGAGTGGAGCGTCGCGGCGACGCTCGCCTTTTTCGCGATCTGCCTTGGCGTCGTCTGGTGGATCTTCAAGACGGGCTATCGGCTGAAGAACTGACCCGTCACGGGGCGGCGTCCGGCGCGAGGTCGCCCTCGCCTCCAGTCCTTGCGCGTGCGCGGGCCCGCTGGAGGAAGTTGTAGGCGGCGTAGAGGATGATGAGCGCAAGTGCGCCGATCGCGGGATCGCCCAGCGCCATCAGCGCGAAGAAGCTCGCGAAAATGCCGAAGTGAAGCACGATCACCCGGCCATAGGGTGACATCATCTCGCGATGAAGGTCGCTGCGTCCCACCTCGCCACGGAGGAGAAAGTCGACCACGAACACCACCGCGCTCCACGCGATGACGAGGCCGATGAAGACGGGCATGGCGGGAGCCGCGCCGAGCGCCGCCTCGATCAGTCCGGGAGGTGCGGGGAAGGTGCCGGCCTCGGCGCCCTCGCCGACGACACCCGGCTCTCCCAGGGTCAGGAAGACCACGAACACCCCGTGGACGAACCAGAACATGCCGTAGTGGACCGCGAAGAACGCCGTCAGGAACAGCGCCGCGACCAGCGCGACAGGCCCCTGCACCACGCCCGCCGCAAGCATGCGCAGCGCGGTGAACAGACCGATGACCCCGTTCTCCAGCCAGTAGAGGAGCACGAGCGGCGAGGCTTTCCAGCCAAGCGCCAGCACCGCGTAGATCGGGATCAGGTCTATGGCGAGGCCGCCCCAGACGAGTGGGTCCCGCAGCGCGGCGCGAAGGGTGGACGGGTCGGGAATGAGTTTCATGAAACGGGCGTCCCGCTGGCGACCATCGCCAGCTAACGACAGTCGCCCGCGCAGTGCGGAGGCGCAACCCATGGCCCTGCGGGCCGTCGTGCGGCTGCAAAACGCCCCGGGTTCGCGTCACATGAGCGATGGGCCCTGGGCGAAGGGGAGAAGGCGAGATGATCCACAGATGTGTCGCTGCGGCGTTGCTGCTCTGCGCATATGGCGCGGCGGCCGCTCCCATGACGGCGCAGGTGCCCTACGGGCTCGGTCCGGTCAGTCCGGACAATCGCCGGATGGCGGAGAATGATGACACGAACGCGCACCGCTACAATGAGGCGGTGGAAGCGCTGAAGGGCGGCAATTTCGGCGTCGCCGAGGCCCTGTTTGAAGACATCGTCGCGCACGACCGAAACGATGCTGGCGCCAATTTCATGCTTGGCGTCGCCAAGATGGGGCTCGAGAAGTGGGCGGAGGCGAAGCCCTATCTGGAGAAGGCCGTGAAGCGGACCCGGCGCGACCCCGATCCGAAAAGTCGGCTCGCGATCACTCTGATCAAGCTCGGAGACATCAGCGGCGCGCGGGTGCAGCGCGCTGAGCTCGTGAAGCTGCAGGGGCAGTGCAAGAGGTCCTGCAAGAACGCGGAATGGATCGCGTCCAGCCTCGCCATGGTGGACGCGGCCCTGCCCGCCGCCGGGATGGCGGCGCCGACGACCCCCGATCGCTGACGCGGGCGCGGAACCGGCGCCAGCGGGTGGACCGCACTGACAAAAAAACGCCTCTTCATCCGCGAACGGTTTCCGGCTAGGTCGTGCGCCCATGAGCAAGCAGTCGATCCCAGCAGCCGCGGCCACGGCATTCCAGACCGCCCAGACGCTGTCGGAGGCCCTGCCCTACATCCAGCGCTATGACCGCCAGACGATCGTCATCAAGTATGGCGGGCACGCGATGGAGAATGACGATCTTGCGCGATTGTTCGCCAAGGATGTGGTTCTGCTGAAACTGCTCGGGATCAATCCCGTGGTGGTGCATGGCGGCGGCCCGCAGATCGGGCGGATGCTCGACAAGCTCGGCATCGTCTCCACGTTCGAGGACGGATTGCGGGTCACCGACGCCGAATCGATGGAGATCGTCGAGATGGTGTTGTCGGGTGCGATCAACAAATCGATCGTGAGGGCGATCAACGCCGCGGGCGGCAAGGCGGTCGGGCTGTCGGGCGCGGACGCGGGGCTGATCCGGGCGACCAAGGCGACGCGGACGAAGCGGGACCCGGATTCGAACATCGAGCGGGTCGTCGACCTTGGCTTTGTGGGCGAGCCGCAGCATGTCGATCCCTCGGTGCTGCAGGCGCTTGCACGCGCGGACGAGGACTTCATCCCGGTGGTCGCACCGGTTGGCGTGTCGGCGGACGGACACAACTTCAACATCAACGCCGATACGGCGGCGGGCGCCGTTGCCGCGGCGCTCAAGGCGTCGCGACTGCTTTTGTTGACGGACGTCGCCGGAGTGCTCGACAAGCAGGGGGCGCTGGTGAAACAGCTGTCTTCCGCGGACGCCCGGCGGCTGATTTCGGACGGCACGGCGAAGGGCGGTATGATTCCCAAGCTTGAAACTGCGATTCAGGCGGTTGAAAAGGGCGTCGAAGCGGCGGTCATCCTCGATGGTCGCGAGCCTCACGCACTGCTGATGGAGCTGTTCACCGCTCATGGCGCCGGAACCCTGGTTTCCTAGACTGATCGCAGCCTTGGCCCTCGCGGGCTCATGGATGGTCGCGGGACCCGAACCTGCGTCCGCCCAGCAGCCGCGAGGCTGGGAACTCTGCAATGAATCGAGCTTCGTGCTCGAAGCGGCGACCGGCCGACCGCAGGGCCGGGGCGTGCTCGTGCAGGGCTGGACGCGCATCCGCCCCGGCGAATGCAGGACAGCGGTCTCGGCGCCCTTGCCGGTTGGACCGAATTTCGTCTTCGCGCGTTCCTCCAAGGCGCATCGCGGCGGCCAGCGCACGTGGGACGGGGACGTGCCGCTCTGCGTGGATGCGAACGGGTCGTTCCAGGTGGAAAGCCCGTCGGCCTGCACCTCAATCGGTCTGGAATCGCGCAATTTTCTGACCGTGAAGATTGATCGCGCATCGGGCTGGCGCACCTATTTCCGCGAGACTGAGCCCTATGGCCCGGAACGCGCCCAGGACGCCGGCCTGCAGCGTCTGCTCGACGACGCGGGAATCCAGCGGACCGCGATCGACGGCTATCTCGGCCGGAACTCCCGCGCGGCGATCCAGGAATTCATCAGCGACCGCAAGCTGCCGGCGAATGTGTCGGACGCGGATCTTGTCGACATTCTCGAGGATGTCGCGCTCAACCGCTCGCTCGATGTCGGCCTGATGCTCTGCAACCGCACCGACAAGCTGATCTGGGCGGGAATCGCGCGGCGGCGATCGGACGGGTGGGAGTCGCGCGGCTGGTGGACGATCGAGGGCGGCGGCTGTGCCCGCGCGGTCGATGAAGCGCTCTTGTCCCAACCGCATTATGTGTATGCGGAACTCGCCGGACCGCAGGGCCCGCGCAAGCTTCTCGGGGCTGACGAGACCTTCTGCGTGGCGCGCTCGAAATTCGCCATTTCCGGGCGCGACCAGTGCGAGGCCCGCGCCTTCCGGGAGGAGGACTTCCTGCGCACCGAGTCGCCGGTGGACGGCAAGCTGGTGGTCGAGTTCTTCGACCGCAGCTTCACGCCCGCCCCGCGCTGACGATGGCGACGGGAACGCCTCGCCGCCCGTCGGCCGGGCTCGCTTTCGATCACGTCGAGACCTGGGTGTTCGACCTCGACAACACGCTCTATCCGGCGGCGTGCGACCTGTTCGCGGCGATCGATGTGCGGATGACCGAATTCGTCGCGCAGGAGTTGAGGGTCTCGCGGGATGCGGCGTTCGATCTCCAGAAACGCTACTACGCCGAATACGGGACGACGCTCGCCGGATTGATGGCGGTTCATGGCGTGGCGCCGGAAGCCTTCCTCGACTATGTGCACGAGATCGACCTTGCCCAGCTCGATCATGCGCCGGACCTGTCGCTCGCCATCGAGGCGCTGCCGGGCCGGAAATTCGTCTTCACCAATGGCTCGCGCAGACACGCCGAACGGGTGACGGAGCGGCTGCGCCTCGGCCATCTGTTCGAGGACCTGTTTGACATCGCGGCGGCCGGGTTCGCCCCGAAACACCAGCTTGCGAGCTATGAGCGGTTCGTCAGTCGCACGAAGGTGGATCCGCGCCGATCGGTCATGTTCGAGGATCTTGCAAGAAATCTCGCCCCGGCGGCGGCGCTCGGGTTCACGACCGTGCTCGTGCGGTCGACGAAGGACTGGAGTCATGAACCGGCGACCGCGAGGCCGGCGGGGCCGGGGGACGAACCCGATCACGTCGATCACGTCACGGACGATCTTCAGGACTTTCTAGGCGCGGTGTCGGCGGCGAAGGCGGGTGTTGGCGAGGCGGGCGATGCAAGTTAAGCACGCAGTCGCCGGCGGGGGCGCGATCGGGGGCGCTCCCTTCGATGAGCGGGCTGGTTCGAGCAGGGGAGTATGAAAGCCGTGTCGGATCACGCCTCTCTCGCGACCGAGATCGCCGCAGGCTGGGCCGCGAGGGTCGACCTGAATTCGGAAACGCGCGGGCCGATCCGGCAGGCGGTCGACGCCGCCATCGACGCGCTGGATACGGGCGCCGCGCGCGTCGCCGAGCCCGACGGGGCGGGTGGCTGGCGGGTCAATGAGTGGCTCAAGCAGGCCGTGCTGCTGTCCTTCAGGCTGAATGCGAACACGCTGATCCCCGGCGGACCGGGCCCCGGTTCGTGGTGGGACAAGGTTCCGTCCAAATTTGATGGCTGGGGGCCGGCCGACTTCGAGACGACCGGATTTCGCGCTGTGCCGGGCGCTGTGGTTCGCCGAGGCGCCTATGTGGCCCCCGACGCAGTGCTGATGCCGTCCTTCATCAATATCGGCGCGCGGGTCGGCGACGGGACCATGATCGACACCTGGTCGACCGTCGGATCGTGCGCGCAGATCGGCGCGCGCGTGCATATCTCAGGAGGTGTCGGCGTCGGTGGGGTGCTCGAACCCTTGCAGGCGACGCCGGTTATCATCGAGGACGGGTGTTTCATCGGTGCGCGTTCCGAGGTGGCGGAGGGTGTGATCGTGCGCGAAGGAGCGGTGCTCGGGATGGGCGTCTTCCTAGGTGCCTCAACCCCGATCATGAACCGCGCCACCGGGGAGACCCTGTACGGAGAGGTGCCGCCCTACTCCGTCGTCGTGTCCGGGGTGCGTCCCGGCAAGGCCATGCCGGATGGAAGCGACTCCCCGTCACTGTATTGCGCGGTGATCGTCAAGCAGGTAGACGCGCGCACCCGCTCGAAGACGAGCGTCAACGATCTTCTGAGGACCTGAAGGAATGGCTCTGTCTCTTGCAGGCTCCGCCCCCGCCGGGCCGTCCGGTAAACCTCTGCTGAAAAAACTTGGATGGCGGCCCGGGCAGGCGGCGGTCGCGCTTGCAGCGCCGAACCATTACGCCGACCTCGTCTGCGGGGCGCCGATCGAAGCGGTGTCTGAAGCCCCCGCGGACCGGATGCTCGATTTCATCCACGTGTTCGTTCGCCGCAGGCAGGAACTTCACGCCATGCTGGCGGATCTCGAACGCCAGCTTGCATCCGGCGGCATGATCTGGGTGTCCTGGCCCAAGACGACCTCCGCCCTCCATGAGGACCTGAACGAGGATGGCGTGCGGGCGGAGGCGCTCACGATCGGTCTTGTGGATATCAAGGTATGCGCCGTCGATGACGACTGGTCGGCGCTGAAACTGACCCGCCGCAGGCGCGCGCGCGCCGCCTGAGGGGCGAGCCGGGCCAGTCATCCCTGATCACCGGTAGACTTACGGACAGTCGAACGCCGCCATCCCCTCCGGCAGGGCGCAATCGAGAAAGGGGTCGGGTCCGCCCTCGGTCATGCGGCGCAGATCGACGCGTCGCTGAGCAGGACAGTTGCGATTGTCCGGCAGGCCCGGAGCCTCGCCAACGCCCTTGACCGAACCCACGGTAAGCCCCTTCTCGCGAAGCAATTCGGCCATCCGCTCCGCACGGTTCTCGGCGAGCGCCGAATTGAACGCCCGCGTCCCGCGGGTATCCGCATATCCCAGGACTTCAAGCGGCGCCGCAAACAGGCATGCGTTGCGCCGCGCCAGAATGTCGAGGAAGGCGTCGCGCGCCGCAGGCGAAAGCTCGGCCTTGGCGGTGCAGTAATAGGCGCGGACGACCTCATCCTCCGGACAGGGTTCGCCGGTCGCGGAGCCTGTTGTGCTCCCCGGCCCGCCGCCTGGCCGCGCCGGGGGCCGCGCGGCCGGTGCATCCGGAGGCGCGGCGGGCTCGGAGGCCGGAGGCAGATCGTCCACCGGCATCTCCGGGGTTTGAAGTGGTCCGCCCGACCCAGACGGCCGCAGATCAAACGCCTCCGGACCGCCGATTCCGCCACCGGCGCCCGGGCCCGGCGCGGGCGCTTCCGCGGTGTCCGGGCCGGCGCGTTCGATGTTGACGATGCGGCCATCCTCGGGCGATGGGGCGTCGAGACCCGAGCCGCCCCGGAAGGCGAGCAGCCAGATGCCGGCGACCGCGGCCAGAAACACAAGCGCGCCCGCGACCACATCACGATCGACGACCTTGTCAGCCGGCTTCGGTTCAAGAACAGGAGGTGCGTCTTCCGCCATCGACCGACCCATCGGTTTGCAAGAAACGCTACTGAGACAAAGCATCCTACATCAAGTCCGCGCGAAGCCCCCCTGAACAATCGTTTAAGGCGTCCTGGAGCCGGGGCGCCGCTCGATCGCGAGGCGGAGCGACGGGTAATCGGACCAAGAGCCGGGCGAACGCCGGGGCGGTGCGCTGGCGTGCTGCACTCGACCCGGGCGATCGAGGCGACTAAACCTGCATCATGACCATAGCGCTCACCGATCCCGTCGCCCTCGCCCAGCTTCTGATCCGGCAGCCGACGGTGAACCCGTGCGACGATCAGGCGATCGTGGCGCTGGACGACGCCTTGCGGTCGCTCGGCTTCCGCACCCGGCGCTACAAGTTTGAAAATGTTGACAATCTTTACGCCCGCTACGGAACGGAAGCGCCAAATTTCTGTTTTGCCGGGCATACTGACGTGGTGCCGACGGGAGACCTCGCCCAGTGGAGCGTCGATCCCTTCGCGGCGGAAATCCGAGGCGGAACCCTGTATGGCCGGGGCGCCGTCGACATGAAGTCCTCCATCGCGGCATTTCTCGCGGCGACCGCGCGGTATCTCGAACACCATGAGCCAAAGGGGTCGATCTCCTTTCTGATCACCGGCGATGAGGAGGGCCCGTCGCTCCACGGAACACGCCGCTTCCTGCCGGCGGTCATCGCCGACGGAGAGGTGCTGGATCATTGCATCGTCGGCGAGCCGACATCGGAGGACGATCTCGCCGACATCGTGAAGAACGGACGGCGGGGCAGTCTCAACGGGGTGCTGCGCGCAACGGGGCGGCAGGGCCATGCCGCCTATCCCGACAAGGCGGCGAACCCGGTTCCGAAACTGCTCGACGCCCTCGCAAAACTAAGGGCGATGCCACTGGATGAGGGCTCGCCCGGCTTCCAACCCTCAAATCTCGAGATCACGACGATAGATGTCGGTAATGCGGCCCATAACGTGATCCCGGGAGCGGCGACGGCCAAGTTCAACATCCGGTTCAACCCCAAGCACAAGGGCGATGACCTGATGGCGCGGATCCGCGACCTCGTGGAGGTCGATGAGGGCGGTGTGAACGTCCGGGCGGAGATGCGGGTCTCGGGCGAGGCGTTCTACACCGACCCTGGCGCCTTCACTGATCTGGTGCTCGCCGCCGTGGAGGCGGAGACCGGGCGACGTCCCAAACTGGCCACGAATGGGGGGACGTCCGATGCGCGATTCATCAAGGATTATTGTCCGGTGACCGAGCTTGGTTTGAAGAACGACACCGCCCACAAGATCGACGAGCATGTCGCGGTGGATGAGATCGAGACCCTCTCACGCATATACTACCGCGTTCTTGAACGCTATTTTCAGCGGTCTTAGCGGCTTTTTCGTCAATTCTGCTGCATGCTGTCCGGGTCGGGATGCGTCGTCCGGGTGAGTCCGCGCGCGTGTGGCGCGTGCGTTGCTCGTGAACGACCCCAGACGGACGATGTCGGACACGAGGCCGGAGTCTGATGGAAGTCTGGCCGGAGTCTGGTCAGCGGCGGCTGCGCGGATGGTCGGGCGGTCTTGAGAGCGTAGAGTGCATGTTGCGGGCGACCGTTCATCTGCGACGCCGGGTGCGATCGCTGCTCGCCGCAGGTTTCGCGACCGGCCTCGCGCTGGCCGGAGGCGCTGGTGTAGCGGCGGCGCAGACGGCGCCTGTGGAGGTGGAGGGACTGCCGCCATCGCTCGCCGAACGAGCCCAGCCACTGCTTCTGCTCGCGGCTCCGCAAAGTGCGTTCCAGGCCCGGCGCGACGCGGAAGAGGCGGCCACGGCGCTTGGCCGCTTGCTTGAATCGGAGGGCTATTACGCCGCCGACCTGCGGACGGCGGTGGACGCGCGCGCCCCTTTCAGGCGAACCGTGACGATCAAGCACGGCCCGCTGTTCACGATCGGGGAAGCGAAGATCGCCTGGCTTGGCGAGGCTCCGCAGCCAGATGCCGTCACGGCGGCGGAACGGGCGCTGAGCGCCGCGGCGACGGGCGCGCCGGCGCAAGCTGCGCTGATCCTCGCTGTCGAGGACGACGTGATCGGTGCACTCAACGCCGCCGGCTATCCCGACGCCCGAGCCGAGCCCGTCGACGCCCTGGCGGACGGAGAGGCCCACACGCTGGACCCGACCTACCAGATTCAGCCTGGCGTCCGCGCCTCGTTCGGACCGCTGCGCCTGACCGGAGCCGTCCGCACGAGGTCGTCCTTCATCGAGGATCTCACCCCCTTCAAGGCGGGCGACCTCTACGCGCCCGACGGCATCGACACGCTGCGCCGGAGGCTTGGCGAGACCGGCCTGTTCGACTCCGCCCTGGTGTCGCTTGGACCACCCGTCGACGCCGCGTCCGGCGGTCCCGGAAGCGCGGTCCAGCGGTCGGTTTTGATCGAGCTCACGGAGGGTGACCGCCGCACGGTGGCGTTCGGCGCATCAGCCTCGACCAGCGAGGGCGTCGGCGTGGAAGCCGACTGGGAGCAGCGCAACCTCACGGGCCGCGGCGACGCGCTGAAGGTGGCGGCGCAGGCGGCGACGCTGCAGAGCGCCCTCGGGGTGACCTATGCGCGGCCGAACATCGGCTCCTACGGCCGGGATATCGAGGTCGGCGTGCGCGTTGAGGATGTGTCCACCGACGCGTTCGATCAGACCGGCGCATCGCTTACCGCCGCCGTGAAGGACGTGCTGACCGAGCGGATCAAGGCCTCGCTGGAGCTGCGAGCGTCCTTTTCGCGAATCTCCGATGCGCGGACCCGGATCGCGCTCAGCGGCGACCGGGACGTCAACGCCCTGTCGGCGATCGCCGCCGCCGAATATGTCGGCGTCGAGGATGTGCTCGATCCTGTGAGGGGGGTGAGGTTGCGGGCCTCGGCGGAGCCCGGCCTCACATCCGGCGACGCCCAGATCGCCTATGGCCGGTTCCTTGGCGAAGCGAGCGTCTACCAGCCGTTCATGGACGACCGGCTGGTGGTCGCCCTGCGTGGGCGACTGGGCGGGGTCATCGGCCCCAACGGCGCCCCGCCCGACCGCCTGTTCTTCGCGGGCGGCGGCGGGTCCGTGCGCGGATATGAGTTCCAGTCGCTCTCGCCGCGGACCGCGGATGGTCAGCTGTTCGGCGGGCGGTCGTTGATAGAGGCAAGCGCGGAGCTGCGCTGGCGGCGGCCTGGCCGCCTCGGCTATGTGGCGTTTCTCGATGCGGGCGCGGCGGGCGACAGCGTCGAGCCGGCGTTCGGCGACATGCGGGTCGGGGCCGGGATCGGTCTGCGCTACTACACCTCGTTCGGACCGTTGCGCTTTGATATCGCCGCGCCGCTCGATCCACGATCGGGCGATGCGCCGGTGCAGGTGTATCTGAGCATCGGGCAAGCCTTCTGATGAGCGCACGCCCCCCCACATTGTCAAGGATGAAGCGACGCATCTGGTTGATCGCCGCGGGGCTTGTCCTCGGCCTTGCTGGTCTGGTCGCCGGCGCGCGCGTCTGGATCGGTTCCCCGATGGGACAGGCGTTCGTCCTGTCCGAGATCGACGGGCGCACCGTGCCGGGGGTTGGCATGCTCGCGGCGAGCGGTCTGCGCGGCGATCCGCTTGGCCGCATGACGCTCGACCGTCTTGAGGTTCGCGATGAGGACGGCGCGTGGCTGATCGCGACCGACATCGACGTCAACTGGGCGTCCGCGGCGGCGTTGCAGCGACGCATCGACATATCATCGATGGCGGCCGCCTCGGTGGAGGTGGTGCGCAGGCCATCATCCCGCCCGCCCACGCGTGGCGGCTCTGGACGTCTGCCGGTCTCCATCAAGGTCGCCGATGCTCAGGTGAATGCCCTGCACCTCGCCGAAGGAGTGGCAGGCGGCGAAGCGACCTTCCGGTTGAAGGCCTCCGGCGGAGCCCTGCGGTCCGGCGAGCGAGACCTGCGCGCGACCGTGAGCGCGATCGACGGCCCGGACGAATCGATTTCGGTCGATGTCCGCCAGCTCCCGGGCGCAACGTTCGAGGCGAACATCCGGGGGAGCGGGCCGCCGCGGGGCGTGATCGCGACCCTGCTGCGCGCGCCGGACGGAGCATCGACCGACCTGAAGATCGATGTTGGCGGCCCGTTTGAAACGATGCGGGGCGATGTCCGCCTCGCGTTCGGCGGAGCGGACGTGATCGCGATCACCTCGCGCCGCTCGGGCGATGAAATCCGCGGCGCCGGCGTCGTGCATCTGGATCGCTGGCCCGCCCTCGACGCCGTTCGCGAACGCGCCGGAGGCAAGGCGGACGTCAGCTTCATGCTGGACGTGACCCGGCCGGAGGCGAGCGAAGTGCGTTTCGATGCGCGCGCATCCAATGCGGCTGTTCGCACGGCGATGTCGGTGAATCTGCGCAGCGGCGCCCTGCGCGGCCCGGTCGAGGTGATCGCGGAAATCGCCGATGCATCAAGGCTCAGCGAGACGGCAGCCGGTCCCGCCGTCGCTCGCGGGATCATCGAGCCCCGAAGCTGGTCAGCATGGACCGCCCGCGCGCGCGTGACGCTCGGCGGGCTCGCGGCTGGCGGCTCGTCGATCACGGACGTTTCGGGTCGGGTCGACCTCGAACGGCAAGATCGCGCGATCAGGTTCGATTTTACGGAGGGACGGGGCGATCTGCGCCCGCCAGAGCCATCCGCGCCGACGCCGCTGACGATCAATGCAAGCGGGGAGTACAGTCTCGCCACGGGCGTGATCCATGTGTTCCGGTCCGCGATCGAGGGAGAGGGCGTGAGCGTCACCGCCCGTGCGGAGATCGCACCGCGCGACGGGCGGGTCGAGGGCATGGGGCGGATCGAACTCGACCGGCTCTCGGCGTTCGCCGGCGCCCGGCTCGGCGTCGACGGCGGACTCAAAGCGAACTGGACCGCGCGGCGCGAGGGTGAGTCCGGGATGGCTCTCACCGTCGCCGGGGACGCGACCGGCCTTGCAAGCGGAAATCCCTGGGTGGCGGAACTGTTGGCTGGACGCGCGAGCGTGGACATGGCGGGCCGTTATCGCGGTGGCAACCTCGCCCTCACCGCCGTCAACCTGCAGACGCCTGCTGTCACGGCGTCCGGCGACGGTGTGGTCGGAAACGGCCGCATCGAGGCCGCCCTCCGCACGAAACTGCGCCGGGCGATCAGCGTCGGTTCCACGAAGGTCGCAGGCGGAGTTGTCCAGATACGGGCGAGCGGCGCGATCGCGTCACCCTCCGTGACTGTCGCCGCAAGCGGACTTTCGGGCGAGGCGACCGGCAGGCTCTGGAGCGTCCGCGACGCGCGGGCGAAGCTTGCGCCGGATCGCCGGGGCGGCGCCGTCGGAGACGTGACGCTCTCGGGATCGATTGACGCAACTCCCTCAACGCTTCGCGCGGATCTTCAGCTGACGGAGGCCGGCGCGACCTTTACCGGCATCCGGGCGACGATCGGCCGGCTGTCGCTTGCGTCGAACCGGATCGCGCCGGCGGGCGGGGGATGGTCGGGCGATGTGAAGATCGCGGGGGATATCGCGGACCTCGCCGGCGTCGACAGCGGGCGCATTGATCTCGGCGGGAGATTTGCGACCGGCGGCGGCCTCGACCTCGATCTCTCCGGCGAAGCGCGCGAGGTCGCGCGGGGCGCGCTTCGGCTGGCCGCCGCGAAAATTGATCTGAACACGGATGATGGTGCCATCCGTGTTTCGGCTGATGGACAGGGCGAGGCCGAAGGTCCCTACCGGATCAATGTGCGCGGGAGCGCGGCGCCTGTCCAAGGGGGATGGGCGGCGACGGCGGTGGTCGACGGTCAGTGGCGGGACGAACCCTTCCGCACCACCCAGCCGATCGACGTCTCGATCTCCAACGATGGCTGGCGCGCCCGGGCCTCCCTTGCGGCGCTTGGCGGGTCTGCGGAAGCGATGATCGAGCGGTCCGGTGCGAACGCCGAAGCCACCGCGTCGATCACCGGCCTCAGGGCGCGTGACTTGAGCGAACTCCTTGGAATCGAACCTCTCGAAGGGGTCGCGTCCGGGCGCCTGGACTTCTCCAATCCGGGTCGGCGCGCGGCGGGACCCGCGCAGGACGCGACCGCGCGGCTGTCGGTGCAGCTGGCGGGGCTCGCACCGGAGGGCTTGCCGGAATCGGGCGCCGAGGCGTCGTTCACTGCGGCCCTTGATGACGGCGTGGTCACGGTGAAGGCCGCGGGCACTGGTCAGGGGTTTATTGCGTCCTTTTCAGGCTCCGGCCGGGTGACGGTCGGCGAAGGGTTCGCCGCAACCATCGACAGGTCTGCACCGATCGAGGGCGCGGCCAGCATTTCGGGGCGGATCGACCCCTTGTGGGCGGTGTTCGGCCCCCGCGGTCAGGTCGCGTCGGGACAGTTCGACGCGACCGCGACGATCGGCGGCAGCGTTGCCCGCCCACTCCTCGACGGGCGATGGGCGCTCTCCTCCGGGACCTTCGATCACGCACAGACGGGCCTGCACCTTGAAGACGTGAGGGTTGAAGGGGTGTTTGATGGCGCGGCGGTGCGACTGGTGTCGGCGACGGCGGCGGACGGACGCGGCGGTGCGGCGACGGCGCAAGGCGAACTGACATGGGGCGGCGGGCCGGAGGGGGTGGTGAAGATCAACACCACGCGATTGCGCGCTCTGACCGGCGGCCGGCTGGAGGCGGTGGTGTCTGGGCCGGTGGAACTCGTGCGCACTCGAACCGCCTATCGCTTGTCAGGAACGCTCCAGATCGATGACGCGTTCGCATCCGTCGAACAGCCGCAGAGCGAGCGTATTCCCGTTCTGCCGGGGCTCAGGCGGGTGAATTTCGGCGAAGGGGCCACCCAACGCGCCGCAGCGCCGCCGCCGCGACCCCTGGCGCTCGATCTGAAGGTCAGGGCGCCCCGCCGGCTGATGGTCAGGGGCCGCGGCCTCGACATGGAATGGTCCGGCGATGTCATGGTGACGGGAACCACCGCGGCGCCGCTTCTGTCCGGCGCTGCGACGCTGGTGCGGGGAGACCTCACTCTCGCCGGGCGACGGTTCATGCTGGATAGCGGGACGGTCCGTTTCAATGGCCCACCCGCCGCGTCGCGTGTGGATGTGCGGGCGTCGCGCGAGTCCGGCGAGTTCGACCTGCGCGTGCGCGTGGAAGGCTCTATCGCCGATCCGACGTTCACGCTGGAGAGCACCCCCGCCCTGCCCGAGGATGAGATCCTGTCGCGCGTGCTGTTTGGTCGCTCCGCCGCCCAGCTCTCCGCCTTCCAGGCCGCCCAGCTCGCGGCCAGCCTCGCTCAGCTTGCGGGGGGACAGGCGGTGTTCGATCCCGTTGGGCTGTTGCGGGACGCGACCGGCCTCGACACGATCACCGTGGAGCAGGATGCGACCGGCGCACGCGTGGCGGCGGGCGAATATATCGCCGAGGACGTCTATCTCGAAGTCGGCGCGGGATCGGAAGGCGGCGCGGCGGCCAAGGTCGAGTGGGAGCCGTCCAAGGGAGTATCGGTCGTGTCGGAGGCCCGCTCGAACGGCGACACGCGAATCGCGGTCAGGTGGAAGCGGACCTATTGACGCCGCCATAATCGACCCTCGTGAGATAGAGCCCGTCGGGCGGCGCGACCGGGCCGCAGAGCGTCCGATCGGCGGCGGCGAGAATCCCGGCGATCCAGTCCGGCTGCTCCTTTCCGCGACCAACCTCGACCAGCGATCCGACCATCGACCGCACCTGCCGGTGCAGGAATGAGCGCGCCTCCCAGACGAAGCGGATCTCTTCACCGCTGCGCGTGACGTCGACGCGGTCCAGCGTCTTGACCGGCGAGTCCGCCTGGCACTGGCTGTCCCGGAAGGTCGTGAAGTCATGACGGCCGACAAGGGCTTGCGCGGCGGCGTGCATGGCGTCGGCGTCGAGGGGTTGCGGGGCGCGCCAGGCGCGGCCCCGGTCGAGCGCAAGATCGGCGCGCCGGTTGATGATCCGGTAAAGATAGGCCCGACCGGTTGCGTCAAATCTTGCGTGGAAACCGGGCGCCGCAGTCTCCGCCCCGATAACGGCGATCGGATGGGGCCGCAGGTGGGCGTTGAGTGCGTCGCGCACCGTTCCTGCGTCCCGGGGTGTCGACAGGTCGAAATGCGCAACCTGGCCAGTTGCGTGCACGCCCGCGTCGGTGCGCCCCGCCCCGATGACAACGACCGGCGCGCCGTCGAGCGCCTCCGCGGCGGTTTCAAGCGCCGCCTGGACCGAGGGGGCGCCGTCTTGTCGCTGCCAGCCTGAAAAGCCGCCGCCGTCATATTCGATTGTGATCCGGTATCGGGTCATCAGAACGGATCGGGCGAACGTCGCCGACGCACGGGGCCGCTTGCGACCCGGCGCGCGCTCACAGCAGGGTTCCAGGGGCGATCGGCGTCCCGCGCAGGAGGGCGTCCGCCGACATCGGGCTCTTGCCCGCGCGCTGGAGCTCGGTGAGCCGGACCGCCCCCTCGCCGCACGCAATCAACAGGCGGTCGTCAAGCACGGCGCCGGGCGTAGCGCTGACAGCGCCGTCTGCCGGGAGGTCTTCCACCAAGGCGTTAAGCACTTTGAACCGCACCGGCCCGCGGTCCGAGGCGAGTTCGAACCAGGCTCCCGGATGGGGCGACAGGCCGCGAATATGTGCGCTGACATGGCGAGCGGGTCTCGACCAGTCGATGCCGGTCTCATCGGCGGTGATCTTCGCCGCATGGGTGACGCCGATCTCTGACTGCACGAGGCGCTGCACGGCGCCGTGGTCGAGGGCGTCGAGCGTGCTCACTATCAGGGCCGCGCCGAGCGGCGCGAGGCGGTCGTGCAGGCTCCCCGCCGTGTCGGTCGGGCCGATCGGCGTGTCGGCGGCGGCGAGGATTGGCCCCGTGTCGAGGCCCGCCTCCATCTGCATCACCTGCACCCCGGTGCGCGCATCTCCCGCCATCACCGCACGCTGGATCGGAGCAGCGCCGCGCCATCGTGGCAGAAGGCTGCCATGGAGGTTGAAACAACCGAGGCGCGGCGCATCCAGCACGGGTTTGGGAAGCAGCAGGCCATAGGCGACAACCACCGCCGCATCGAGCCCGAGCGCGGCGAAGGCGGCGCGATCCGCCGGGTCCTTGAGCGTGGGCGGTGTGCGAACCTCGAGCCCCCGTTCCGCCGCCGCCGCGTGCACGGGGGTGCGGCGCTCCGCCTGTCCGCGCCCGGCCGGTCGGGGCGGCTGGGAGTAGACGCACGCGATCTCATGACCCGCGCCGATCAGGGCAAGCAGGGTCGGCACGGCGAAATCGGGCGACCCCATGAAGGCGAGGCGAAACGGCATCGGCTGAGGTCAGAACGGCAGCTTGAAGCCTGGCATCATGCCGGCAAGGCCGCCCGTGGCTTCCTTCATGGCTTCGGCGAGCGCTTCGTCGAGGTGTTTGCGGGCGTCAGCGTGCGCGGCCTTGAGAAGATCTTCGAGGATTTCGCCCTCCCCCGGCGCCAGCAGGCTCGGATCGATGCGGACGGCGGAGAGTTCACCCTTGCCCTTCAGCGTGACCGTGACGAGGCCGCCCCCGGACCGTCCCTCGGCGGTGATCTCCTCCATCTTGGCCTGCGCCTCGGCCAGCCGTCCCTGCATCGCCTGCGCCTGGCGCAAGATGTCCGACAGATCGGTCATTCGTCCTCATCCTCATCCGGTTCTTCGGGGTCAGCGACATAGGAGCCGGGAGGGGGCTCCCGCACGGTGGAGGGTGGCGACGATCCGGGGTCGACGGCCGGACGGCGACGCTTCGCCTCGAAGTCCACCCGAACGACCCTGTCTGACGAGATGGACGAAGCCCCCGCCGGCGCGGCCTCATCGAGCTCCGCCGCGTCGTTCGACGGGGCCTCGACCGACACCACGCGCGCGCCCGGAAACAGTTTCAGCGCCTCCGCCACGCGGGGGTGGCGTTCAGCTTCCGCAATCCGTTCAAGCCGCCGCCGTTTGCGCAGCTCGGCGTCGCTTTCCGCGCCAGAGGCCGTGATCGACACCTCCCACTCAACGCCGGTCGCGGTCTCGAGCCAGTCCTTGAGCCTGACGAGCAGATCCGCCGGCGCGCGTTCGGCCGCCGCAAATCTGAGGACGCCGTAGCGCACCTCGGAGGGTCGGACGAAATTCGACACATCGTAGAGCAGATCGAACTGCCGGCGCGCCTCCAGCTCGTCCATGATGTCCTGGAGCGACTGCAGCCAGGGGCCTTCTTGCGCTTCCGGTTCAGCCGACTGGAGACGGGCCTGGATCACGCGTGCGCCGCCCGTCGGCGCCGGCGACGTCAATTGGGTCTGCGCGCTCCCCCCGCCAGACGGAGCAGGCCTTTCAGATTTCGAAGCATTCGCGCCTGACGCCTCGCCTGAAAGGTGAGCCGATGAATGGCCCGGCCCGTCGCCACGGGTCAGAAGCCGCACGGCGTCTTCGGGTGTTGGCAGCGCCGCGACGGCGGCGAGCCGCAGGACGACCATCTCGGCGGCGATCGCCGGATCGGGAGCGCGCGCACAGTCGGCGAACCCTTCAAGCAGCAGCCGCCACATCCGAGACGCCTGGGCGGCGGAGACGCGGTCCGCCATCGCCCGAATACGGTCCCCCCAGTCCGCTGGTCCGGCGAAGCGATAGTCGGCCTTCAGGGCCTCGGCGCGCGAGACCTCCACGACGATATCCATCAGGTCCTTGATGAGCGTCGGTCCGTCCGCGCCGGCCCCGATGAGCTCCGACGTCTCGGCGAGAGCGGACTTGTGATCGGCGTTCAGCACCTGGTCGAACAGGTCGAGCATGCGGGACCGGTCGGCGAGGCCGAGCATGTCGCGGACCTGCTCCAGCGTGACCTTCCCCGCCTCGCCCTGGACGATCGCCTGATCGAGGATGGAGAGCCCGTCGCGCGCCGAGCCCTCGGCCGCCCGGGCGATGAGCGCGAGCGCGGCGGGATCGACGCTCGCCCCCTCCTTTTCGCAGACAGACGCAAGGTGGCTTGCGAGCGTCTCAGGGGTAAAGCGCTGCAGGTTGAACCGCTGACAGCGCGACAGAACGGTGACCGGCACGCGCCGGATCTCGGTGGTCGCGAAGATGAACTTCACATGCGCCGGAGGCTCCTCAAGCGTCTTCAGAAGCGCATTGAACGCCGGCGTCGACAGCATGTGGACTTCGTCGATGATGTAGACCTTGAAGCGCGCCGACACCGGCGCGTAACGCACGCCGTCGAGCAGTTCCCGCATGTCGGCGACCCCGGTGCGGGATGCGGCGTCCAGCTCCAGCACGTCCGGGTGGCTCGACGCCATGATGGCGCTGCAATGCACCCCGGGCGGGTCGAGCGACATGGAGGGGCCGGCGGCCGCGTCGGTCTGGTAGTTCAAGGCGCGGGCGAGGAGGCGGGCCGTAGTGGTCTTGCCGACCCCGCGTACGCCCGTGAGCATGAAGGCGTGAGCGATACGCCCCGTCCGGAACGCGGCGGCGAGCGTGCGCACCATCGCTTCCTGGCCCACAAGGTCTTCAAAGCGTGTCGGACGGTATTTGCGGGCGAGCACCTGATAGGTCGCGGCGGCCGGAGCGTCACCGAAGAGCGAGCCGGTGGCGTCGTCGGAGCCGGGGACGTCCGGACTGTCTTTGCTGGGTGAATCCGCCATTGGACGGTCATAGCCCGTTCAGGCGTTTTCTTGAACACCCCTGCTCGCGATCTCGTGTGGAGACCTCACCAACCGATCGCGCGCGATCACGGACCAAGTCCCGACATTCTGAGGAGCCAGTGAAGGCGTTTCGGGGCATGACGCAGCCCATCAGACCTGCTTTCAAGGGAGTGCCCACGATGAGACTGAAACCCGCCTTCGCCGCCCTCGCCCTCTGCCTGACCCTCGCCAGCGGTCTATCCGCGACCTTCGCCGGCGCCGCCCATGCCGGGCCGCAATTTGTCGACAAGGCGGGCGTCGCCAATTTCGGCTATGACGTTGTCGCCTATCACACCTCATTCAGCGCCATCAAAGGCAAGGCGGAATTCAGCGCGACCCATAACGGCGTTCCGTTCTGGTTCGCCTCGGCGGCGAACCGTGACGCCTTCACGCGCAACCCCACCGCCTTCGCCCCGGCCTATGACGGGCACTGCGCCTACGCGCTTTCAAACGACAAGAAGCTGACTGTCGATCCGGAGGCCTTCTCCATTGTCGACAAGAAGACGGGCAAGCTGGTCGACCGGGCGGCCTACACGCCTGGAACCGGGACGCTCTACCTCAACTACAGCCCGAGCGTGAACGGCCAGTTCAACAAGGACGTCGCGGGGACGATCTCGCGCGCGGACTTCGCCTGGAAGGATTGCCTCGAGAAGCGGCCCGCGGCGAAACCGAACAAGGGCCTGAGCGACCTGATCCCCGGCAGCCGGCCGAAGGACTGCCCGAAGGGCTGAGGCCCGGAGATCTGATTGGAGACTGGGTGGAGACTGGCGCGACCCGAACGAAACTCGTTACGGCTGCTTCCTTCCGGACCTGACCGGGTTGGCGAGCGGCTCGCCCGCGCCAGCCTCCGACCTGATCATATCGGCTTCTGATCCCCGGCTGGCAAGGCTCGCCTTTTATCTCCGATGTCGATAGGGTTTCCTCTCGGCGCCGGGGCGGGTTCTCCCCGGGGACAGGGACGCCTGAATGTACGACATTTTTGTAAGCTATCGCAGGAGCGACCGCGCCTTCGTCGACCAGCTCGTTCAACGGCTGCAGGCGCGCGGCGTTTCGGTCTGGTATGACAGCCAGATCGAAGGAGGAGATGACTGGCGCGAGAAGATCGTCGCGGCGCTGACCGATTCCGACATGCTCGTGATCCTGTTTTCCGAGGACGCGAACAATTCGCGCCAGCTCAAGAAGGAGCTTGCGGTCGCCGACCAGCTCGAAAAGCCGGTGGTTCCGGTGCTGATCGAGGACTGCAAGCCGCGCGGCGCCTATCTCTACGAACTCGCCGACCGCAACTGGCTGCAGGTCTTCCCCAATCCGATGGCCCAGATCGACAAGTTGGTCGAGCGCCTGGTCGATCTTGCGGGGAAGTCGCCCGGCGGAATTGGCGGAAGCGGCGCTCAGGAGCAGGCGCCCCCGCCGGCCGCTGCGCCTCGCGAGGCCCCGCCCTGGAGCGACACGTCGGGCGCCGAGCCCGCCCCTGCCCCGGCGCCTCAGCCGCCGCCCGCCATGGCGCCGCCACCTGATCTCGCCGAATATGGCGCGACCCCGCCCCAGGCGACCCCGAAACCCTCCAAACCGGACGCCAGCCGCAGCGCGCCGCCGCCGCTTCGCGCCTATGGGACCGGGACCCAGTCGAGCGCGTCGGCCTATGTCGGCAAGAAGAGTCAGCGGGGCAAGAAGCCGCTTCCGACCAATGACATCCTGCCGTTTCGCTGGATCGATATCGTGTTCCTCACACCGCTGATTGTCGGAGTGGGCGCGTTGCTCGAGGCCACGGGCATGGATCCGGGCTCGGATTCGATGGCCGCTCGAGTGACGGCGCACCTGTTGTTCGCCGTGGCGACAACGGGGTTCTACGGCGCGCTTGTTTTTCCCGTGCGGTATTACATGCGCCGGCGGCCGCCGCTTGTCGCGCTTGGCAAGTACGCGATTTCGTCCGTCCTGCTCTATGCCGGGCTGATGGGCGCCTATCTGGGGGGCGACATGCTCGGCATGTTCCCGAACGACGAGCCGGTCGAGATCGCGATCTGGTTCGGCGCGTTTTTCTTCGTCTTCGCGATGATCGCCTTCCTCATCTACGGGGTTTTGAGCGCACAACGGGCGATCCGGAGCTTCCGTTCCAACATCAAGAAACTCTGAGGCGGCATGTTCGGGCCTCCCAATCCGTCAGGGGCTGCGGCGATCCCGCTCGCCGGATCAGACCTCGACCGCGCCGGACATCGCCGCACCGACGCCGACTGGCTCAAGGACGCGTTCGCGAGCGATCGCGCCATGGTCATGCTCATGCGGGGCGGCGACCCGCTGATGAGCGGCTCACCCGGACAATCCGGACCGCGCGACCTGCTCTGGCTCGGCGCGCAGGCGGGCGCGTTCGCGGGAGATGCGCCGCCCCTGTTTCTCGGGGTGACGCCGAAAGGCGCGCCGGTGTTCGCACTGGACGTCGCGCCCGATTTCTCGCTCGGCTCAACGCCGCTTGCGGGCCTTGGCGCATTCGAGGGGTTTCGCCCGGCGGCGGGGGCGATGGATTCCCGCGACGCCGGAATCGCCGCGACGGCCCGCGCCTTGTTTGAATGGCGAAGGCGACATCGCTTCTGCCCCAATTGCGGTCAACCGACGCGGCTCGTGGACGCCGGGTGGAAAAGCCGGTGCGACGGATGCGAGTCGGACCATTTCCCCCGCATCGACCCGGTCGCAATCATGCTCGCGGTGCACGAGGACGCCTGCCTCCTCGGTCGCCAGAAGGCCTGGCCTCCCGGATTCTATTCCTGCCTCGCCGGCTTCATCGAACCGGGCGAGACGATGGAACAGGGCGCCGCCCGTGAACTCCTGGAAGAAGCGGGCGTGGCGGCGTCAGGAGAGGCGAAATATCTGTTTTGTCAGCCCTGGCCGTTTCCGTCATCGCTGATGGTGGGGATGATCCTGAAGGCTGAGAACCGGGAGCTGCGGATCGACGAGACCGAGATCGAGACGGCCCGCTGGTTCCCGCGGGAGGAAATGGCGGAGATCATGTCCGGCCGCCATCCGGAGTGCCATGCGCCGCCGAACCTCGCCATCGCCCATCACATCATCCGGGCCTGGCTTGCGCAGACGGATTGACCCGAACGCTCGGCCCGGGGGCGACGGCGACATCCCCCCGGGCCGAGCACGCCGGAGATCAGAACCGGCGAATATAGCTCGCCGACCAGACGTCCAGCTCTGAGTTGTCGTCAAAGTCGAAGCGCGTGACCTCTCCACGCAACCCGTCGACCGGGGTGAGCCAGAAGTTGCCGCCTACGCCGTAGGCGAGCCCGTTGTCGTCGGCGGACGCCGTGAGACCCGCAACGCTGCCCTTGACTTCCGCCTGCGCCCAGCCGACGCGACCAAACAGATCGAACCGGTCGCTGACGGGCAGTTTCCCGACCCCGAAGACGCCGAACGCATTGTCGAGTTCCACGGTGCCGGTGGTCGTCCCAATCGAGACATCGTCGTCATTGATGCCGAAGGACACCTCGCCCTCTAGTCCCCAATACCTGCCGAAATCGACGCCGAGACGGCCTGTGAGACCGCCAACCACCGCGTTGTCGCCATCAAAATGACTGTATCCGCCCCCGGCATAGACGCCCGATGTCTGCGCCGATGCACCCATCAGTCCCGCCGCGCCGAACACAAGACACGCGGCTACTGCAGTGAAGTTTTTCATGGGAGGTTCCGATATTGATCGTCGCCCCGCAGCCGCTCTTGGGGTGGCGTATAATATTCGCTCAATCAAATGAAAGATTGTATAAGTTTTTCACTTTATGAATTCAGCTTTGATGGCCGCTTATCGCCGCCTTGATTTTGCCATCATGCAAGATGTTGCGACAGTATTAAGGATTAACTCCGGAAGCTCCGCGCACCAACGAATCAGCTCGGCGCGCGATTTCGGATCGCCCTTTGCGGATGCGCCGGAAACACGCCGAGCACCCGAACCTCCGTCGAGAAGAAGGCGAGTTCCTCCAAGGCGCGCGCAAGCGACGGCTCGTCGGGATGGGCTTCCACTTCGGCGTAGAACTGCGTCGCGGTGAAGGACCCGCCGAGCTGATAGCTCTCGAGCTTGGTCATGTTCACGCCATTGGTCGCAAATCCGCCCATCGCCTTGTAGAGCGCCGACGGCACGTTCCTGACGCGGAACACAAACGCTGTGACGCTGACGCCGTCTCCCGCGGGTTGGGACGCACCATCGCGCTGCATGATCACGAAGCGCGTCGTGTTGTGCTCGGCGTCCTCGATGTTTTGCGCCAGAACGTCGAGACCGTAGACCTCGGCCGCGAGCGCCGGCGCGATTGCGGCGACGCGGGGATCGCCGCGCTCCGCCACCTCGCGGGCGGCGCCCGCCGTATCCGACGCGGTGCGGGGCGTGATCGCATGCTCCCGGAGGAATTTTCGGCACTGGCCCAGCGCCATGATGTGGCTGCACGCCTCCTTGACGCCGCCAAGCGTCGCCCCCCGCACGCTCATCAGGTGAAAGCGGATGGGCATGAAATGCTCACCGATGATCTTCAGGGGCGATGTCGGCAACAGATGATGGATGTCGGCGACACGCCCGGCGATGGTGTTTTCCACCGGGATCATGGCGAGGTCGGCCTCGCCGCCCGCCGCCGCCGCGAACACATCCTCGAATGTTGCGCAAGGCAGGGGCTCCAGGTGCGGATGGGTCTCGCGGCAGGCGATGTGCGAGTTCGCGCCGAGCTCCCCCTGAAAGGCGATCCGTCCCATGTCTGGCGTCCATTTCTGACTGGCGCTTATGCGTCGTTTCGCCCAAGCGGTTGGAGTTGCCGGGCGAGTGCTAGCGTGTCAAAAGCACGTCGATCAAGCAGCCGGGGTGAGTCGTGGTCCGGGGTCAGCGGTCCGTTTACGCTGGATAGACCACAGATCGATCCCCTTGACTGGATGTGAGCGGTTCACATGAGCGATTTGGGCTTCAACAAGATCGCCGCCGCGGTCCTCATGACAGGGCTGCTGGCGATCGGCCTCAACGAGGTGTCGCACCAGTTTTTCCATCATGAAAAGCATGAAGCGGAAGGCTATGCGATCGAGGTCGCCAACGCGCCATCCGCTGACGGCGGAGCCGTCGAGCCTGAAGGGCCGCGCGATTATTACACCTTCCTGATGAGCGCCGATCCCGCGGCCGGTGAAACCGTCGCCGCGAAATGCCTCCAGTGCCATCTTTTTGAAAAGGGCGCGGCGTCGCTTCAGGGCCCGCCGCTCTGGGGCGTCGTCGGCCGCGACATCGCTTCCCATCCGGGTTTTGGATACGCCACGAACTCCGACGGGCTGACCTCGCTCGAAGGCGTTTGGGATTACGAGCATCTCGACAAATTTCTCGAGCGCCCGAAGGCTTATGCCCCGGGAACGTCGATGAACTTCATCGGCATACGCAAGGAAAAGGACCGCGCCGACCTGATCGCTTACCTGCGCACGCTCGCCGATCCGGGCAGCGAGATGCCGTTGCCGGAGCCGTTGCCGGTCCAGTCGGCGGAAGCAGCGCCGGTCGAAGGCGCCCCCACGGAGGGTGAGGGTTCAGCGGGTGAAGCGCCGGCTGGCGAAGCCCCCGCCTCAGGCGAAACGCCGGTGCAGCCGACATCCGAGACGCCTCCCGCGGAAGCCCCCGCGACGGCTCAGCCGACCTCCGCCCCGCTCAATCCCTGAAGCCGAGCCCCTGATCCGGCCGCGACGGGCGCAGCGCCGCACGGTTGTTCAACCGGGTCAGCGATAGCGGGCCTGCAACATCGCCCACACCGCCCGCAAGCCGCACGCCGCCGCGCCCGCCGGCCGTCCGTAACGCGCCCCACGCCACGCCCACACATCGAAGTGCACCCATGACGGCGCCGACACGAAGCGTTTAAGGAACAGCGCCGCGGTGATCGATCCCGCCATGGGGCCGTCGCCGGTGTTCTTCATGTCGGCGATCGGGCTCTTGAGCTGGCTTTCATAATTGCGCCAGAGCGGCATGCGCCAAACCGGATCCGCCCAGGCCGCGCCGCCCTGAGAGATGGCCTCGGCGAGCGCGGCGTCGTCGGTGTACATGGGCGCAAGATCGGGGCCGAGGGCCACGCGCGCCGCCCCGGTGAGGGTCGCAAAATCGATCAACAGTTCGGGCGCGCCCTCACAGGCGCGGGTGAGAGCATCGGCGAGAATGAGGCGGCCCTCGGCGTCCGTGTTGTCGATCTCGATGGTGAGCCCCGCCCGGCTGGGCAGAATGTCGCCGGGCCGGAAAGCGCCCGCGCCGATCGCGTTCTCGACAATCGGCAGGAAGACGCTGAGCCGTACCGGCAGCGCCGCCTCCATCACAAGCCGGGCGAGCGCCAGGGCGTGGGCAGCGCCGCCCATGTCCTTCTTCATCAGCCCCATGCCGTCGCCGGTCTTCAGATTGAGTCCGCCCGTGTCGAATGAGACGCCCTTTCCGACGATCGCGACCCGTGGCGCATTGGCGTCGCCCCAGGAGATTTCCACAAAGCGCGGCGGGTCTTCAGCCGCGCGGCCGACGGCGTCGACCAGAGGGTAACCCGAGGCAAGCTCGTCGCCGGTCACGATCGTGACGTCCGCGCCATGGCGAAGCGCCAACGCCTCGGCTTCAGCCGCAAGCGCCCCGGGCCCCATGTCGCGCGCCGGCGTGTTCACCAGATCCCGCAGCCAGTCGGTCGCCGCAGCGATACGCAGCGTTTCTGCGCCGCCCTCTCCTGGAGCAATGACGAGCCGCGCCGGGGTGTCGATCTCGCGCCTGTACCGGTTGAAGCGATACGCCCCGTCAGACCAGGCGATCGCACAGAGCGGTTCGGTGAGGCGGGGGGGACTCACATCAAGGCGATAGGCGCCGCCGGGAAGCGCGGAGGGAAGCGGCGCGCACACGAAGGGATCCTCGCCGTCGCCCGCGCCAGCGATCGCGAGCGCGACGCCTCCCGACGCATCGGGAACAATGAGAACGCGGCCGGGTTCTCCCTTGAAGCCGCTGGCGGCCACGTGTGCGCTGACCTGACCTTGCAACGCCGGATCGACGCTCTTCAGGAAAGCGTCCACACCCTCCCGCGTGACGAGCGCAAGCCGCGTCGCTGCGGCGTTCGATGCCTCGATCCCCAACGTCATGCTTTCACCTTTCAGCTCCGCCGGGACTTAACGATTCCTTGATGCGGCTTCCCTCAAACTTGCCTTACTACACTTGAAGGAGTTCCAAATGCAGCCCCGGCAAATGTGCGTTCCGGCCATCGCGATGGTGCTAGCGCTGACGGGATGTGCGTCAGCGCCCTCCGCCGAAGAAAAGATCATGCTCGACGCCGAGGCGCAGTCGATCCTGCCCGCATCACGCGCGGACCGGGACGCGATCGGACAGCAGGAATTGCTGGCGCAGGCGGCATTCTGGAACAAGGAATACGAAAACAACCCCAACGACTATGAATCCGCCCTGAAGCTCGCAAACGTGCTGCGCGCGATCGGATCGACCCAGCGTGCGGCGGATGTCGCGGCGCAGGCGCTGGCGCTGAAGCCGGGCGATGTGGGCCTCACCATGGTTCTGGCGCAGGCGGCCCTTGACCTCGGGCGACCTGAAACCGCGGTGCCCGCGCTCGCCAACGCAGAGGCCGCAGGATCGGACGACTGGCGGATGATGTCACTGATCGGCGTCACGATGGACGCGCTCGGTCAGCATGTCGGCGCGCAGGGCTACTATCTGAAGGCGCTGGCGCTTTCGCCGGACAATCCGTCGGTCCTGTCGAATTACGGGCTGTCGCTTGCCCTCTCCGGCAAGGCGAAGGAAGCAGAAGAAAAGCTCCGCATCGCGGCCGCGGCGCCCGGGGCGGATGCCCGCGTCCGCCAGAATCTCTCATTGATTCTGGGGGTTCAGGGGAAATTCGATGAGGCCGTGACGGTGATCGAGGCGGAGACGCCAAAGCCCCTGCTGGAAAGCCAGGCGACCTATTTCCGCGCGCTCCTGAGCCCCAACCGGACCTGGCGTGACCTCGACTCAGCTTCCCCGTCCGCCGGCTAGAGCGAGGGTCGGCGCACGCCTGAACCACGCTTGACGCGAGGCGGAATAATGTTTGAGACGGACGCCGGAAGCCGCCCGTTTCACACCGCCTGGAGACACGCATGGATCGCCATACCCCGGTGCTGATCGGCGCCGGACAGGATGTCTGGCGCGGAGCGGCGGACGCCTCGCCCTCACCGCTCGGCCTCATGTCCGCAGCGGCCGGACGCGCGGCGGAAGACGCAGGCCTCCACCCCTCGATGCTGAGCGAAATCGACGCCCTGACGACGATCGGCCTGACGGTCGATGCGCCGGGACAATTGGCGGCCCTGCCGGTCCCGCGGCTGCGCAATCCGGCGGCAAGTCTCGCCGCGCGCATGAAGGCGTCGCCGCGCTGGTCGGTCTATGGACATATGGGCGGCAACACGCCGCAACAGGCGATCAATCTTGTCTGCCGGCGGATCGCGCTCGGGGAAAGCGAGTTTGCGCTGGTCGCCGGCTGCGAATTCCTTGGGTCGCTGATCAAGCGGCTGAAGTCCGGCGCGGGCTTTGCGGACTGGGAGCGCGACTGGGAGGCGATAAACGATTTCGATGCGCCCGAACGGTTCGGCGACCCCCGGGAGGGGAGCAGCCGTCATGAGGACAGACACGGGCTTAACTACCCGACCAACGTCTATCCGCTGTTCGAGAACGCGCTCCGGGCGCGCGACGGGCGGTCGCTCTCAGACCATGAGCGCGCCATCGGCGAGCTGTTCGCCCCGTTCACCGCGGTCGCCGCGTCCCACCCGCACGCCTGGTTCCGCAAGGCGCGGTCTCCGGACGAGCTGATGACCACCACGCCGAACAACCGGATGGTCGGCTATCCCTATCCGAAGAACGTCAACGCCATCATGCAGGTGGATCAGTCCGCCGCGGTGATCATCACCAGCCTTGAGAAAGCGCGTGCGCTCGGCGTCGCAGCGGACCGGATGGTGTTCCTGCACGGCCATGCGGACGCGAATGATCATTGGAGCGTGCTCGAGCGTCAGGACTATGTCTCCAGCCCCGCGATCGCGGCCGCCGGGCGTCGGGCTCTGGAGATGGTCGGCGTTGGCGTCGAACGGATCGGCGCATTCGACATCTATTCCTGTTTTCCCTCCGCAGTGCGCATCGCGGCCGAGGCGCTCGGGGTCGACACGAACGATCCGCGCGGTTTGTCGGTGACGGGCGGCCTGCCCTATTTCGGCGGCCCCGGAAACAACTACGCGCTGCACTCGGTGGCGACGATGATGCAGCGGCTGCGCGCATCTCCCGGGTCGTTCGGACTCATCACGGCGAATGGCTGGTATCTGACCAAGCATTCGATCGGGATCTATTCAACGGCCGCGCCCGAAGCACCATTTGACGTCGGTGCGGGGAAGGAGCTTCAGCACGACATCGATCGCGGCCCCCGCCCTGAGACGACCGAGACACCGGAGGGGCCCGCCCGGATCGAGACCTACACCGTGATCCATTCGCGCGAGGGCTATCGGATGGGGATCGTCATCGGGCGCGACGAGCAGGACCGCCGCTTCGTTGCGCTCACTCCGGACGACGAGGCGACCCTGCGGGACCTTGAATCGCGCGAGGGCGTCGGACGACGAGGCGTGGTGGCGCGCCACCCCGACGGCAAGCGCAACCTGTTCCGGCCCGGCCCTTGAGCGGCGGCCCGGGCTAATTGCCCGGCATGTTCATGCCCTGGATCTTGATATAGGCGGGGCCGAGGATCACCAGGAACAGAACGGGCAGAAAGAACACGATCATCGGCACGGTGAGCTGGGCGGGCAGCGCCGCCGCCTTCTTCTCCGCCTCGGTGACGCGCAAGTCGCGGTTTTCCTTGGCCATCACCCGCAGCGCGCTGCCGAGCGGCGTGCCGTACTTCTCGGCCTGCACCAGCGCCATCGCGACGCCCTTGACGCCGGGGTGGTTCGTCCGTTCCGCGAGATTGTAGTAGGCCGCGCGACGATCCTGGAGATAGGACAGTTCAGCGGTGGTGAGCGCGAGTTCCTCGGCGAGCTCGGGCGACGCCGTTCCGATCTCCTCGGCGACCCGGGCGAAGCCCTGCTCGATCGACATGCCGGACTCCACGCAAATCAGCAGCATGTCGAGGCAGTCCGGGAACGCCCGCATGATCGACGTCCGGCGCTTCTGGACCAAGTTTTCGAGATAGATGTTCGGGCCGTAGAAGCCCGCCGCGAAGGCGAACATCGCGAGCGCGAGGCGCACCTGCTGGGTCTGGCCGTGATCGTTGACGAACCAGAGATAGACGAACGCGCCAACGCCGAAGACGATCGGCATGGTGAAGCGGAAGAAATAGAACACCGAGACGGGGCGCGGGCCGCGAAAGCCCGCCTGGACCAGCTTCGAGGCGACGTTCGGGTCCTCCAGCAGCTTCTGGAGGCTGAGCTGGTCGACGAGCTTCTTGACCCAGCTTGAGTCGGTGCGGCGCAGCGATTTCTGCTCAACCTCGGCGCGGTTCTTCTTGCGCAGCTCCTCGCGGCGGTTGGCGACGGCCTTGAGGCGCGACTCGAGGCGGTCCTTGTTGAACGCCGGAGCAGCGAGGGTCATCGCGGTGATGCAGCACAGCAACCCGCCGACCACGATCGCGATGACGAGGGGGTTCGTGACCTGCGAAATGAGATAGTCCATCGCCTGACCTCAGAAGTCGAAGTTGATCATCGTCCGCATGATGTAGATGCCGAGCCCCATCATCACGGTGGCGATGAGGAGGATGAAGTGGCCGGTGGGATCGGTGAACAGGCTCATGATGTAGTCCGGCGTCGTCAGATAGACTAGGAGCATGACGATGATGGGCAGCGAACCGATGATCAGGGCCGACGCCTTCGCTTCGGCTGAGAGCGCCTTGATCTTCTCGCGCAAGAGCTTGCGGCCGCGGAGCACCGTGGCGAGGTTGCCGAGCGCCTCGGAGAGGTTTCCGCCGGCCTTCTGCTGGATCGCCATCACGATGTTGAAGAAGTTCACCTCTTGAATGGGCGTGCGCTGATAAAGCCTGTCCAGCGCCTGGTCGATCGACTGGCCCATGGCGAGACCGTCGCAGACCCGCTCGAACTCATTCTTCAGCGGCTCGGACGATTCCCGGGCGATGATCCGAAGGCATTCGGTGAGCGGCAGACCCGATTTGACGCCGCGCACGATGATGTCGAGCGCGTCGGCGAACTGCATCATGAATTTCTTCTGCCTCGCGCCGATCAGCGCGCCGAGCACCCAGCGCGGAAGGCCAAGACCGGCGACGATCGTCGCAAGAACCGCAAGCAGCCAGTAGCCGCTGACATACCAGGCGACGCCGGCGGCGACGACGGCGGACACGCCCGATGCGATCCAGAAGGTTGACACAGGGATGTTGAGGCCGGCCTGGCGGATGCGGTCCTCGATCGACTTGCCTGCGACGCGGCCCTTGCGGATCTGCGATTCCTTTTCGCGAAGGCCCTTCACCGTCTCCTGGATGGCCTTGCGACGCATGGCGTTGGGGTCAGGTCCGCGCTGGCGTCGTTCGCCGGCGGCGATCATCTTGAGCCGCTTGGTGTAGGTTGCGGGCTTCGCCGAAAAAACGAAGGCTCCGGCGAGGAGAAGGGTGAACCCGCCGCCGATCATCAGATAGAGCAGCTGTTCGCTCATTCCTGGCCCTCCTCGAGACTGTCGAGCGCCTTTCCGAGGTCCGCCTCGAGACCGAAATAGCGCGCCCGCTCCCAGAAGCGCGGGCGGCCGACGCCCGTGCCTCGATGGGAGCCGAGAATCTTTCCGTGTACGTCCTCACCCTCGATCTCGTAGCGCATGATGTCCTGCGTCACGATCACGTCGCCCTCGATGCCGACCACCTCGGTGATCGAGACGATCTTCCGGCTGCCGTCGCGCAGACGCGACGCCTGGATGACAACGTCGATGGAGCCGACGATCATCTCGCGGATGGTGCGCTGGGGGAGGGAGAACCCGCCCATGGTGATCATAGATTCAAGACGGGACAGCGCCTCGCGCGGCGTGTTGGCGTGCAGCGTCCCCATGGAACCGTCGTGACCCGTGTTCATGGCCTGCAGCAGGTCGAACGCTTCCGGTCCCCTCACCTCGCCCACGATAATCCGGTCAGGGCGCATACGCAGGCAGTTCTTGACGAGGTCCGTCATCGAGATCTTGCCCTGCCCTTCAAGGTTGGGCGGGCGGGTTTCAAGGCGAACGACGTGCGGCTGCTGGAGCTGGAGTTCGGCGGCGTCCTCGCAGGTGATGACCCGCTCTCCCGGCGCGATGAAGGCGGTGAGCGTGTTCAGCAGCGTGGTTTTGCCCGACCCCGTTCCGCCCGAGATAAGCGTGTTGCAACGGCAGGCGCCAATAACCCGCAACAACTCCGCCCCTGGAGAACTGATCGAGCCGAAATTGACGAGGTCGGTGATCCGGAGCTTGTCCTTCTTGAACTTCCGGATAGTGAGCGCGGGTCCGTCGATCGCGAGCGGCGGCGCAATCACGTTGACCCGGGAGCCGTCCATCAATCGGGCGTCGCAGATCGGCGAACTTTCATCGACCCGGCGACCCACCTGGCTGACGATCCGCTGGCAGATGTTCATCAGCTGGGCGTTGTCGCGGAACCGGATGTTGGTGCGCTGGATCTTGCCGGCGACCTCAATGTAGGTCGTTCCCGCGCCATTGACCATGATGTCCGCGATGTCGTCCCGGGCGAGCAGCGGTTCGAGCGGGCCGTAGCCCAGCACGTCATTGCAGATTTCCTCGAGCAGGGTTTCCTGCTCGGAGACGGACATCATCACATTCTTGATCGAAATGATCTCGATGACGATGTCGCGGATCTCCTCCCGCGCGCTCTCCTGATCGAGCTGGGCGAGCTGCGACAGATCGATTGTATCAATCAGTGCACTGAAGACTTCCGTCTTGACCCGGTAGTAATCCTCGGAACGCGTGTCGACCTCGAACACCCGCTCCTTGGGCGGGGTAGCCGCCTTCGGCGCCGCCTGTTTGGGCGCCGGACGACCAGGAGCGGGGCGAGCCGCCGCGGCGGCAGGCGCGGGCGCCGGGGCCGCGGGCGCAGGGGGCGGAGCAGCGGCGACCGCCGGGCGGACCTGCGGCGGCGGATCATGCACCGGCTTTGGCGGCGGCGGCGGATCGCCAGCGCCGTCCGTGGGCCCTCCTGTCGTCGTGCGTTTACCGAACATTCGCGTTCCTTGGCTGGCCGGCGGTCGTGGTCACCGACGGCGCGCGACTAGCGTCCCAGAATCTTCTTCAAGAGCGTCGACTTCTTCTCCGCCGGCGCACGGCCGGACACGATGGAGGCGAGCTGATCGATCGCCTGCGAACACTTGTTGTCCGCCGCGACGTCGAAGATCATCTGGCCATTGTTCGCCGCCGTTCCGAACAGGTGCGGGTCGAACGGAAGGACGAGCGTCGGCTCAAGCCCGATCGCCGCGCCGAATTCCTTGGGCGGGATCTCCGGCCGCTTCGGAATGCCCACCATGTTCAGCACCAGCTTGGGCGGCGAATCGTTGGGCCGGGCGGCCTTCAGGAAGTCGATCAGGTTCTTCCCGTTCCGCAGAGAGGTTAGATCGGGGTTCGCGACCACGATGATGTCGTCGGACGACATGATCGTCGCCTTGAACCAGTCCGACCAGATGTGCGGCAGATCGAGCACCACGAAGGGCACGGTCGAGCGCACCTGATCAAGCACCCGGGCGTAGACCTCAGGCTCGATGTCGTAGGTCCGGTCGAGCGTGGCCGGCGCCGTGAACAGCGACAACCGGTCCGTCGCCTTGGTCAGAATCCGGTTCATGATCGACTCGTCGAACCGGTCCGGGGAGACCAGAACGTCCGCGATCGTCGAGTTGGAATCCTGGTTGAAGTCGAGGCCCGTGGTGCCGAAATTGAGATCAAGATCGACGAGGGTGGCATTCACCTTGATGCGGTCGGTGAGCGCCCAGGCGAGATTGTGCGCGATCGCCGAGGCGCCGACCCCGCCCTTGACGCCGGTGACGGCGAGCGTTCGCCCCGTGAACGGCGCATCCGGATCCGCGAACAGCGCGCTGATGGCGCGGATCAGCTGGACCGGCGGAATCGGATGAACAAGATACTCGGACACGCCGCGACGCATGAGTTCGCGATAGAAGGGAATATCGTTTGTCGCGCCAATCACGAATACGCGGACGGATTCATCGCAATACTCCGCAAGCTGATCAAGCTCCGCCAGTGTCTGGCGCGGATTGCCCGCCGCCTCGATGATCATCAGGCTGGGCGTCGTCTCGTTCTGGTAGAGTTCGAGCGCCCGGGGCACGCCGCCCTCGTGGAGTTCGATCGTGACGTTCTGCATACGGCGATCCGACTTCAGCGAATCGATCACACCAAGCAGCTTCACATTGGTGCAGAAGGCATGGACGCTGATACGCGGCAGGATGCGATCCCCGACGAGATCGCTGACGCCGGCCGTCGGGTCGAATGCGAAGTCTGCGTCATTGTCCTCCACCGAAGCCGGGGCCATTTCGGTCGGCGGCGGCGGCGGCTCGGCCTCCCGCGCGGCTGACGCGGCTTCAAGGAGAGCCCGTGCCGATGAGGGTCGGGCCGTCCCGCCAGCAACAACCGGCGCCGCTTCAGCGTCGGTTTCATGGTCGGCGTCATCGAACGCCTCGGGTTCCGCCTCGAGACTGCCGTCATAACTCGAAGCCGAGGGCGAACCGGCAAGCGGCAGGTCGACATGCGTCCCGGTGCGTTCATCCGTCACTGGGGCGTCAAAATCGCCCGCGTCGTCGCCGTCGTTCGCATCGTCGAGATCATTGCTCATCAGGCCGAGCCGCCCGGCGGCAGCGAGAACGCTCGCCGTTTCGTCGTCCGGCGCCGCGTCGTCGTCATCGAAGGCGTGATCGTCGGGGTCCTCGACACCCGCGAAGGTGTCCGGCTCGACGGGCGCGCCAGATCTCGCTTCGGAAAGGGCCGCGCCCTCGAACGTCCGCGACGGCGATGCGGAGCCGCGCACCTCGTCATCCTGATCGGGAAGCGTGGCGCTCTTTCGAAGCGCCGCGCCGAAGCTCATGCTGAGCGGCGCATCGAGATCGAACTCGTCTTCGCCAGCCGCGCTGGTGACGAGGTCGTCGAGGGATTTCTGCTTGGCTGTGTTGCTGGTCATGTCATGCCTTCTTCTGGGCCATGCTTCAGTCGATCGCCGAGCTGATCGCGCCGCTTGCACCCTTTGCGCGGGACGCAGCGGTCGGCTCGCCCGCGCGGTATTTCTGCATCACGATCACGCGCCGGGTGGTGTCGGCGGGATCCTCGGCACGCATTGCAACAAGATCGCGGGGGTTGGACACCATGAGCGCGATGTTGGTCGCCACCGCGCAACCAAAGGACGGCAGGGCGGAGTTGGTCTTGCTGCTCGCGGCGTCGAACGCGCCCATGTTGGAGCACTCCGGCAGCACGACTTCATAGGTCTCGTAGGAAAGGATGATCCCGGCGTCCGCCGTCCCGACATAGGGACCCTCGGCGATGCGCGCCTGCTCGACGCCATTGGCGAGCAGAATCGCTCGCGCCTCCCCTGCCGCGCGGCGCGCCGCCGCCTCGTCGACCCCCTGAGGACGGGAGATGATGGCCGGCCCGCGACCCTCGGCGCGGTAGGCGGACGCAAACAGCGCAACCGATTCGGCGTCATCCGCCGAAAGATCACCGGTTGAGCCCACGGAGGAGAGCCGCATCTCGGTGGTCACGGAGCGGGCGCCGGCCTTCAGGTGATCATGGGCGCTGTAGCGGAGCTGCTTGTCCGACTGGGCGCAGCCTGCGGCCGCAACCGCGGCGACGCTTGCAAGGAGGAGCAAGGAATGACGCATGAGAGCTGTACCCCGTCAGTCGAAGATAAAGCCCGACGCACCCTTCGGCGCGGTCGACTTGTCGACCGATGATCCGGGCACGGCGTAAACTTCGTTGAGCTTGCCGAAGAAGATCGTGCGCGCATCCCGCGGCGTGACATAGCCGCTGGCCGGATCGCGCAGATTCTGCGGGTCGGTCGGATCGACCAGGTAAGGAGTGACGATCACAACAAGTTCCGTTTCGTCGTTCTGGAAGTCACGGGACCGGAACAGCGCACCAAGAATTGGCAGATCTTTCGCACCCGGAACCCCGTCAAGGCTCTGGCGCGTCTGCTCCTGGATCAGGCCGGCGATCACAAGACTTCCGCCGGACGGCATTTCAACGGTGGTTTCCGCGCGCCGCACCTTCAGCGCGGGAACGGAAATCGTCTGGCCCGTGACGAGCTGCCCCGTGGTCGGATCGACGCCCGAGACGGAGCGGGACTGGAAGGCGCCCTGCAGTGTGAGTTCGGAGACCTCTGTCGACACCTGAAGCGAGATGCGGCCGGCGGACAACACGACGGGCGTGAAGCCGAGACCCACCCCGAAGGGCTTGAACTGGATCCCGATCGAGCCGCGGTCCTGCGCGACGGGAACCGGGAATTCGCCGCCCGCGAGGAAGCGCGCCGACTCGCCGGAGATCGCGGTCAGGTTCGGCTCGGCGAGCGTGCGGACGACGCCGATCCGCTCAAGCGCATTGATGCCGGCGCCGACGCTGCTCTGGACGTCCTGCCCCGCGACATTGACGTAGCCGAGGTTCGCCGCGAGGCCGCCAAGCGCGGATCCCGCAACACCGAACGAGTTCGACACGTTGTAGGTCTGGTTGTTGGCCCGGATCGGATCCAGCACATTGCCGGTGAGCTGGTTGAGGCCGGTGATCGGATTGAGCGCGGTCTCCAGCGTCCGCTGGGTCAGTTCTCCAAAGCTCGTGTTGCCGGTCAGGTTGATGCCGAGCTGCTTGATGATCGAGCGCTGCATCTCGACGATACGCACTTTCAGGAGCACCTGATCCTTGCCCTCGATCGTCATCATGTTGAGGACGCCGGTATTGTCCTTCGTGTACTGCTGGGCGAGCGACGTGATCCGGTCCGCGCCTGCGATATCGGGGGCCGTGCCGGCCAGAATGATCCGCCCGTTGACCGATTCGACCTGAACATTCGCATTCGGCACATAGCGTTTGATCAGCGAGCGGAGCTGATCGAGACCGGCGATCCCGTCCGTGACGGAAACTTCGAGAACCAGGAGGCGGCGCCCCGAACGGTCGAGGAAGACGATGTTGCTTTCGCCGGCGGCGATGCCCATCACCGCCATCCGCCTGCGGTCACGGGCGGTCACGTTGGCGATGCCGGGGTTGGCGATGATGACATCGTCAACGTCCACATCGAATTCGACCATGCTTGTCTTGTTGACCGCGATCGTCAGCGAACGCGTGACCTCGCCGGCATCCGACGCCCGCAGAGCGAGCGTTTCCACACCGGGCGCCGGCTGCGGCGCCTGCTGAGGCCAGGCGGGCGAGACGGCGATGGCCGCCGCCGCGCACAGGAGGAGAGTTCGGGCCCTCGTCATCAACGTCACCTCAGTTCGGAGAGGCCGAGACTCGCGTCTCGGATCCATTGCGGAAGACGCGGATCCGCGCCGCGCTCGTTTGATCAGACCCGCCGTCGAGCGACTCGCCGGCCCAGGTTGCTCCGCTGTCGCCCTCCATCTCGCCGACGCTGCGCAGCAGGAGCGAGATGCGACCCATGCGATCGGCCACTTCAAGCAGTTCGGCGTCGCGCCGGGAGAGTTCGAGCGTCGCCCGCTTGCCGATGATGGCGCGGCCGACCCGCGTCTTTGCCTCTTCCTTGGTGGCGGGGGCAGTCGCGTCGTAGACGGTGTCGATCGCCAGCACGCGGACATTCTCGAAGATCACATCGCTCGGGAAGATCGTGCGGTTCTGGCCCTCTTCCTCAAGCTCGACCTCTCGCGACAGGAGCACATCGACCCGGTCGTTCGGCATGATGAAGCCGCCGGAAGCGGATTCCGGGGTTACGGAGATCGACACCGCGCGCATGCCGGGCGTCAGTACCGCCGCCATGAAGCCGGCGTCGCCAGGCTTGACGAGCTTGACCGCGGTCACCGGTTCGCCGGCCGCCATCGCGACCCGCACGACCGCGCCGATATGGTCGCCGTCCGCCTGCGGAACGTCCTGGCGGGTGATGAAGGAGTCGCGGGGAGCGTTCTCGGGCCATTCCTGCCAGCCAAGGTCGCCCGGGGCGATGAACTGACCAAGGCGCAGCGGCTTTTTCGCGATCAGGATTTTCAACCCGGTGTCTTCGGGCGCCGCGATCGGCGCGGCGGCGTCGGCCTTCACCGGCGCTGAAATGGAGCGGACGAGGAAGACCGCCGCGATGGCGGCCCCGGCCGCAATCAGAAGAATAATCAGTCGCAATGGCGACATGGTGGTCCTCCCGCAGCGCAAACCCGCGGCTCAAACCAACCACCCGGACCTGCGGGCGAACGGCTCCAGCAACGGCGACGCGCCATTGTTCGATCGGGAGAATTCCACGAGCCCCCTGAAGGGATCGTTAATCTGGTCTCAGGTGACGAAAAACGCGCGGCGGATCAGAGCGCCGCGGCGATCACCGGGATGGCGGGAGCGGCGATGAAGGCGCCAGCGGAGATCGCGACCGCGTAGGGTGCGCCCTCCTGCGAGGAGAGAAGCCGGGTCGACCAGGCCTGCTGCGTTGCGAGCTTCATCCGCCGCAACACGATCAGCGTTCCGGCGAGCACTCCGCCCGCGAGCGCCGTCCAGAACAGAAAAGGAGCTATCGCGGTCGGGCCTGTCCAGAGGGCGATCGCGGCGATCAGCTTGGCGTCACCGCCTCCGAACACGCCAAGATAGAAGAGTCCGGCGCAGATGATGAGCGCTCCTGCTCCGAAGGCGAGATGCACCCCCACGGCCGCCGGCCCGAGCCCGGCGACCGCTGCCGCCGGCAGGAACAGCGCCGCGATCAGGATCGAGATCCGGTTCGGGATCTGCATCGTCGCGAGGTCGCTGAAGGCGGCCCACAGCAACAGCGCCGAAAAAGCCGTGATCATGCTGACGAGGAGCATTTTGCCCCCTTTTACTCTTTACGCGAGTCCACTCGGGCGAGTTGAGCCGGCTCGATTGAAGCAGGCCCCACGGCGCACCCCAGGAGGGCGCACCCTCACCCTTTGGACGCAGAAAGGGCCGCGGAACCCAAGCTCCGCGGCCCCTCTTGACGTAGCAATCGGCAGGTCCCCGCAAGGGAGACCCGGGCGATATTACTCGCCTTCGCCGCCACCAGCGCCCGTCATCCCATCGGAGACGGCGGTGAAGGTGTTGTTGGCGTTCTGACCGAGGGTCGACACACCACCGATAATCGCAACCGCGATCAGAGCCGCGATCAGGCCGTACTCGATCGCCGTGGCGCCCGAGTTGTTCTTCAGGAACTTAGCAAACGCTTTCATGTCTCTACTCCGCTATGCATGGCGTTGGCCCGCCACGCTTTTCGAGAACCGCAGCAGGTATTGCGAGTTGTACTCGACTTGAGTGAAGACTTCGTTTCCCCAAAAAGAAAATGCCGAATTCTTTGTTCAGTCTGGATTAACCATGGAGAACAAGAAATTCACCAAATACTGTTCTTGTTTGAGTAACCATGATTGACAGTTTTTGATCGTTCAGTTGGCCCTCCCCTCTCATGGCTGAATTCGGGCCCAGCCGCATCCGCTGCGGATGGGCGCACCCACCCTCGCCGGGGCTGGGCCGGCGGAGGGCTCCATGACATCGCCCGCACGTGACGCGCGCGAGGCCTGAGCGAGGCGGCCGGGCTTTAGCCTTTCATTCAGGTCTCGCACCTAACCTTGTCGATGTTCTGCTGGTTTACCGGATACAGGAGTGTCCTTCATGCGGCTGCGCAGCATTCTCGCCGCCCTCGCTCTCGGGCTCATCGCCCCCGCGTCGGTCGCCGAAACCCGGCCCGGAGCGCCGTTCGAAGTGGCGGTCGATCAGACCTTCATCCTCAAGCTCAAGGCCCCGGCCGAAAGCGTGGTCATCGGCAATGGTTCGGTGATCGGGGTTGCGGTGCATGACGCGACGACCCTGCTGGTGACCGGCCGCGCATGGGGGGCGACCAATCTGCTCGTGCTCGACGCCGCCGGCCGCACCGTCTACTCGAACATGATCGCCGTGGTGGACGAAACGCCCGGCCGCCTCACCATCGTGCGCGGCGACGGCACTTATTCCTACTCCTGCTTCGACAAGTGCCGCAGCATCGTGCAGGCCGGCGACGCGCCGAGCCACGTTTCCGAAGTGAGCGACACCAACAACGCGAAGAAGGCGTCCGCCGAGGGGAAATGACGCCTCAAGCGCGCTTTTCCGCGTCGCGCACAAAGAACAGCCCGATCAGCCCGGCGACGAAGAGAACGCCGATCGACGCCATGCCGATGCGCTGATTTCGGGTCGCCTCCGTCAGCGTTTCGATGAGCAGCGGGCCGATCCACACGGTGATCGTGCCAGCGATCGCGAACAGTCCGAAGAACTCGCCGCGCATCTCCGGCGGAGCAAGCCCCACCATCAGCGACCGGCTCGAGGAGATCGACGCCGTGGCGAACGCCGCGAGCACGGCGCCGACGGCGAGATAGGCGATATCCGCGAGGGAATTGAACACCGGCCCCTCCCATATCCGCCCCTCGATCGGAATCAGGCCGTAGCCGAGGGAGTCCTGCGTCACGGAGAGCAACGCCGCCAGCGTGAAGATCAGAACGGTGATCTCGACGATCAGGGCGCGGCGCGCGCCGAACCGACGGTCGAGCCAGCCGCCGAGCAGGCCGCCGACAAAGCCGAACACCGACGAGTAGATGGCGTAGGCGACGAGTTCGAGAAAATTCCACCCGAGAAACAGGCTGACATAGGTCGGTCCGATCGCGAGCAGCGCCGCCATTCCATCCGCATAAAGCACCCGCGCGCCGAGAAACTTCATCGCGTTTGCATGTACGCGCGCCCGCCGGAAAGTGGCCAGCACGCCCGTTGCGCCGCTGATGACCGCAGTCCGCCAGTCAGCGTTCGGCCGTCCGCCGTCCGGGGCCCAGAGGAAGAACGGGGCGATGAAGGCTGCGAGCCAGACCGCGCAGATCGGCCCCACCATGCGGAAATGTTCAAAGGACGTCGTATCGATCCCGAAGAGGCCGGGACGCACCTCGCCCGCGGGAGCAAGCAAGGCGGGGGCGGCGACGCCGGCGACGGCGATCAGCAGCACCGCGGTCGCAAGCTGCCCAAGCCCGAGGCCGAGGCCGGACGTCGCCGACACCGCATCGGGCCGCGCGGCGTCGCCGAGCATCGCGTTATGGATCACCTCCGAATAGGTGTAGGCGACGAAGCCCGCGACGAGCACGGCCATGGCGGTCCCCGCCGGAATGCCGGTCCCGCCCGGCTCGACCCACCATAGGCTGAATGAACAGGCGGCGACGACGAACAGGCAGAGCGCGACAAGCGGCTTGCGTCGCCCTCCCCGGTCGAGCGCGGCCCCAAGAAAGGGCGCCGAGCAGGCGGCGATCACGCCCGCCCACTTGATCACTTCGGCGATGCGCGCCTGCCCGAGCGCGTTCGCGTCCGCCTGGGTCGTCGCGGCGCCGCTCGCAAGCAGGCCCGCCCCGATGACGTGCTCTGCGAAATACGGCGCGAACACGAACACCACGACCAGCATGTAGTAGGGGTTTCGCGCCCATTCGTAGAGCGCCCAGGAGAAAGCCGGACGCGACAGCGCGCCGCCGAGCGCCGGCGGTCTCGCGCGCGCCGTGTCAGGGTCGGCGGCGGCCGCGGTGTCTGCACCCTGCGCCATGTCTGCCTCGCGATTCTTCGCCGCCATGGGGCGGGGGAGGAGCCTCGCACGTCCGAGGATGGCGTGAAAGGCTGCGGTTCGCCCGGAAGGCGAGCCTGATATTGAGGGTTCACAGGACCGCCCGTTTTCTGGAACAACGGCCACCTGATTCAAGCTGAAGGACGCCGCCGATGACCGCCCTGTTCGAGCCGCTCTCGCTGACGCGCGGTCCGGCCCTGAAGAACCGCTTCATGCTGGCCCCGCTCACGAACTGGCAAAGCCACGCCGACGGCGTGCTGAGCGACGACGAATTCAACTGGCTGACCATGAGGGCGAAGGGCGGCTTCGGCCTCACCATGACCTGCGCGGCGTCGGTTCAGGCCGAAGGGCGCGGCTTTCCCGGCCAGCTAGGGGTGCACGACGACCGCCATCTGCCGGGTCTGATACGCCTCGCGTCAGCATTGAACGCGCACGACACGCACAGCGTCGTGCAGCTCCATCATGCGGGGATGCGGTCACCGAAGGACCTGATCGGCGGCGCGCCGCTCTGCCCGTCCGACAATGACGAGACCGGAGCGCGGGGCATGACGCTCGACGAGGTGGAGCGGACGCGGGACGATTTCATCGCCGCCGCCCGGCGCTGCGAACAGGCGGGGTTTGACGGCGTCGAGATCCATGGCGCGCACGGCTATCTCTTGTGTCAATTCCTCAGCCCCGAGATCAACCACCGCACGGACCGATATGGCGGCTCACCGGAACACCGGGCGCGGCTCATTCTTGAAATCATCGAGGGCGTGCGGGCGGCGTGCCGGGCGGACTTCAGCGTGGGCGTGCGCCTGTCGCCCGAGCGCTTCGGGCTCAAGCTCACAGAAATCAAGGCGCTGGCCCAGCATCTGATGACGGAAGGACGGATCGATTATCTCGACATGTCGCTATGGGATGTCTTCAAACAGCCGCTGGAGGAGGACCAGCAGCACACCTCGCTGCTCGGCCACTTCGCCGAGCTCGATCGCGCATCCGTGCGCCTCGGGGCGGCGGGCAAGATCACGACCGGCGACGGCGCGGCGCAGGCGCTCGCCGCAGGTCTTGATTTCGTGGTGATCGGCCGGACGGCGATCCTGCACCATGATTTTCCGCTTCAGGTGCGCGCGGACGCGCACTTCACGCCGACGCCGCTGCCGGCCTCCGTCGCCCACCTGAAACGCGAAGGACTTGGCGATGCGTTCGTGTCGTACATGCGCACCTGGAAGGGGTTTGTCGCGGAGGCTTGAGAGCCCGCTGCCCCCTACCTGAACGGCGGCTCGTCGAACGCCCGCAGCTTGCGCGAGTGCAGCGCCGCCCCGCCCTCCGCCGCGAGCTGTTCGAGCGTGGCGATGCCGATGCGGATATGCTCGCCGATGGCGCGTTCATAGAAGCGGTTGGCCGCCCCCGGCAGCTTGATCTCGCCATGCAGCGGCTTGTCCGACACGCACAACAGGACACCGTAGGGCACCCGCATCCGGAACCCGTTGGCGGCGATGGTCGCGCTTTCCATGTCGATCGCGATCGCCCGCGACTGGTTGAAGCGCCGCGCGGTGACGGAGTAGCGCAGCTCCCAATTGCGATCGTCGGTCGAGACCACCGTGCCGGTCCTCAGGCGACGCTTGAGCGCCTCCCCGCTTTCACCCGTCACGGCGGCGGCCGCCTGCTGGAGGGTGACCTGAACCTCCGCGATCGGAGGAACCGGAATGTCCGGCGGCAGGATTGCGTCGAGCACGTGATCGTCGCGCAGATAGGCATGGGCGAGCACATAGTCGCCGATCCGCTGTGAATGCCGCAGCCCGCCGCAATGTCCCACCATCAGCCAGCATTCGGGACGCAAGACCGCGAGATGATCGGTGATCGTCTTGGCGTTCGATGGACCCACGCCGATATTGACGAGCGTGATCCCGGACCGGTCCGGCGCTTCCAGATGATAGGCCGGCATCTGATAGCGCCGCCAGGGCGACGCCTCGATGATCGCCTCGGCGTCCTTGGTGTCGCCCTTGATCGACGCCCCGCCCGCGACGACGAGACGGGAATAGCGCCCCCCCTCCTTCAGCCGGTTGACCGCCCATTCGCAGAACGCGTCGACATAGCGATGATAGTTGGTGAACAGGACGTAGCGCTGGAAGTCCGCGACGCGGGTGCCGGTGTAGTGCGCGAGGCGTTTCAGCGAAAAATCGGTGCGCTGCGCGTCAAACAGGGCGAGCGGACGCTCCGCGCCGGGGTCGAACATCTCGCCGTCGACGACCTCATCGCCGATATTGGGGAGCTGCGGATAGGGAAACCAGCGCGCAAGCTCGGCGGGATTGACGTCCTCGAGCCCGGTGCCGCGCGCATCGTCCCAGACATAGGCGTAGGGGATTTCGGAGGTCGAACGCCGAACCTCGATCTCGATGTCATAGTCCCGCAGCAGGAGCTCGAGCTGTTCGACCAGATAGGAGCGGAAATATTCGGGCGTCGTGATCGAGGAGACATAGACGCCCGGTTCGGACATCTTTCCGAACGCCCGGCTGATGGGCGGCGGCGGTCCATCCGGATCATACCGCACCACAAGTTCGGGATAGCAGAACGCGCCAGCCTCCCGAAATGCGCTGTCGGGTGGCGCACCGGTCTCCAGAAACCGGGCGAGCGCATCGCCGAGGGCGCCGGTCGCCTCGGCGTACATCGCCTGAAGCTGGTCCACGATAGCGTTGGGATCGGGTCTCTTCATGCGGGCTTTTCGTCCGCCGCGACTTGCTCGTCAATCGTTTCCGGCTTGCGGCGAATGCGGGCCCGCGCGCGCGGCGGGGGAGTCGAAAAATGGCCTTCCCTCTCGACGCGAGCCGGCGCATGACTAAGTTTGGCTACCTCGCGCGCGGCGCCGCCGGCGCCCGACACCGAAGCGTACGGAAGGTTCACCATGGCGCAACCTGTGATTTCGTCGACAGGGCTCTACACCCCGCCCCAGAGCGTCACAAATGCGGAGCTCGTCGCGAGCTTCAACGCCTGGGCGGACAAGTGGAACGCTGAACACGCCGCCGCCATCGAGGCGGGCGATGTGCAGCCGAAGACGCACTCCTCGGTCGAATTCATCGAAAAAGCGTCTGGAATCAAATCCCGCTTTGTTGTCGACAAGTCCGGGATCATCGATCCGGACATCATGGCGCCCCGCATTCCGGAACGTCCGAACGAACAGATTTCCGTCCTCGCGGAAATCGCCGTGAACGCGGCCCGAGAGGCGCTGGAGCGCGCCGGCCGTGATCCGAAGGATGTCGACGCCGTGATCTGCGCGGCGTCAAACCTGCAACGCGCCTACCCCGCCATGGCGATCGAGGTTCAGGACGCGCTCGGGACGTCGGGCTTCGCGTTCGATATGAATGTGGCGTGCTCTTCAGCGACCTTCGGAATCCAGACCGGGGCTGACTTTGTCCGGTCCGGCAATGCGCGCTCGGTGCTGATGGTGAACCCGGAGATCTGCTCGGGTCATCTGAACTTCACCGACCGGGACAGCCACTTCATTTTCGGCGACGTGGCGACCGCGGTGCTGGTCGAGGCCGACGACATGGCGCCCGACGGATCTTGGTCGATCCTTGGAACCCGGCTGAAGACCCAGTTCTCGAACAACATCCGCAACAATTTCGGGTTTCTGAACCGGGCCGCCCCAGAGGGCGTGGGCAAGCCCGACAAGCTGTTCGTGCAGGAGGGCCGCAAGGTGTTCCGCGAGGTGGTCCCGATGGTGTCCGGCCTGATCCTCGAACACATGCGGGAACTCAATCTCGCGCCCAGCCACCTCAAGCGGATGTGGCTGCATCAGGCCAACTCAAACATGAACCGGATGATCTCCGAGAAAGTGCTGGGACGCGAAGCCACGGACCTGGAGAGCCCGACCGTCCTCGACACCTACGCCAACACGTCTTCGGCCGGCTCGATCATCGCCTTCCACAAGCACTCGGCGGACTTCGCGCCCGGCGAGAAGGGCCTCATCTGCTCCTTCGGCGCGGGGTATTCGGCGGGCACAGTGTTCGTCGAACGAACGGGCGGCCGCATCCACTGAGCGACGGCGACGCCCGCCGTCAGCTCAGCCTGACGAGACGGTCGCGCTTGACCCCTGCAAGCCGGGTCACGCCCGCCTGTTCCATCGCGCTCACGAGTTCATCGTCGATGAGACGCATCGCGGCTTCTACGCCCTCGCGACCGAACGCCGCCGATCCCCAGACATAGGGCCGGCCGATGCAGACCATGTCAGCCCCCAGCGCCAGCGCCTTGAACACATCGACGCCGCGCCGCACGCCGCCGTCCAGCAGGATCGGCGCGCGGGTCCCGATCTTGGCCCGGATCGACGGCAGCACCTCGATCGTCGACACGAGGCTCTCCTCCGCCCGGCCGCCATGGTTCGACACGATCACGCCATCCGCTCCGAACGCCAGCGCCCGCTCTGCGTCATCGGGTGACATGATCCCCTTCACGAGGATTTTCTTGCGGGTCCAGCCCCGCAATTCAGTGACGAACTCCCAGGTCATCGACGGATCGCCGACGGATCGCACGCCCGCAAGATCGAGACGATCGAACATCGCCTTGCGCTTCAGGAAGCCGGCCATGCCCGAACCCGGCTCATGACACTGCGCGCAATTGCCCGCATCCGAGCGGCCAAGGGCCGCCATGGTCTCCCGCCGCGCCCCGCCCGCCAGCAGATCAACGGTGAGAACGATCGCGCTCGCGCCCGCCTTGTCGGCCCGCTCGACGAGCGCGCGCGCGATCGCCCTGTCATTGGTGGGATAGAGCTGGAACCACACCGGCCCGTCACGGTCACGGATGACGGTTTCGATCGAGATCGTCGTCAGCGACGACAGGATCAGAAGGGCGTTGCGGGTCCTCGCCGCCTGCGCCGCGGGGCGTTCGCCGTCCTGATGAAACGCGCGCTGGCTGGACACAGGCGCGAGCGCGACGGGCGACGACCAGGCTTCTCCGAACAGGCCGCAATCGATGTTCACCGACGATGTATCGACCATCCGTCGCGCGGTGACGCCCCACTTTGCAAACCCATCGCGGTTCGCCTGCACCGTGGCGTCGTCGAGCACACCCGTGGCGAGATAGCCCCAGTGCGCCGACCGCATGTTGCGTCTTGCGGCGGCCTCAAGATCGAAGACATTGATCGCCTCGCCAGCCTCCTTGATCCGGAAAGACTCGTCCGCGACCTGCGCGGCGGCGCTTGCGGAGACAAGCGGGCTCGCCGCCAGCCAGGCAAGGAAGCGGCGGCGGGGATGCGGTCCGGTCAGCGCGCTGTCGAAGCCCGCCCCGCCGCCGGGAACCCTCGTCATTCGGCGGCGCGTCCGGGGCGGGTGTCGCTTGTTGCTTCGGCGAGCACCGCCTCGAGCGTCATCGGCGGATCGCGGAACTCCTCGGCCGCGAAGATCGGGGTCTGATCCGCATAGTGCGGCGAGGACGCATCCACCGTCGCTGACCCGAACTGGTGAATGGTCGAGATGCGATAGCCGCCGTCGGGCGCCCAGTCGGCAAGGGCGATGTAGGTGTCGCCCGCAACGCCCGACAAGAACCCGTCCTTCTCCAGATCGCCATTGGCGTAAACCGCCCGCAGCGTATCCGGCCCGCCATCGGTCGGCCATGACTTGTCGCCGCGCTTGATGCGGCTGACCTCGCCCCATTCCGGATCGATCCGGCCATAGGCGGCCTTGAGCTGGCTCGCCACCTGCTTCAGCGAGGCGAGGCATTTGCCATAGTCGAACGGATCATGGATCTGCCCGCCCATGCAGCGCTGACCGGTGATGATGGCGAGCGCCGCGGCCCGGTTCGCCTTGTCCGCTTCGGCGTTCCATGAGCCGATGAGCTCAAGCGACGCCTTGAGCTCGGCATCGTCGCCGGCGCCTCGGCTCACGAGTTCGCGCACCATCTTGCGGACCTGCGAGTCCGGCGCATAGGCGTGGTCCATCTTGAAGGCGATGAATTCCTCCCGGGTGATCGAAACGTCGCCGCCGAACAACTCCTGCGCGCGCATCCCCCGATTGGTCATCTGGGTGTCGATCCCGAAACTCGCCGGGTAGGCGTCCGGCCGGGGATTGTCCTCGGGGCCGGAGGCGAGGAAGGGCGTGTGGTTCGCATTCACCACATAGCCGGACGGCGGGTTGATCACCGCCGGCAGCCGCTCCACCGGCTCGAACCCTCGCCAGAGCGTCTCCGAAATCTCGCCCGGCAGAACCTTGCGCCGGTCCCAGCCCTCTTCGCGCCTCGGCATGCGGGCGTTGTAGAAATAGGCGATCGACCCCTGGCTGTCGGCGACCACGTAATTGATCGACGGAATCGCGTTGATCGTCTTCTGCGCCTCGCGCCATTCACCGACCGTCTTCGCCATGTTCATCGCGAGATACTGGTCGAGATAGGCGAACTCCTTCTCCCCGGCGTAGGACAGCGCGAACACCCCGCGCGGGCCGACGAAGGCCGGGCCGTGAACCGACCACAGCCCCTCGCGCCGGACCGGCAGGCTGAACGGCCCCCAGAGCTTCACCCGGAACGAGATGGGGCGTCGCTCAAACTCGCGCCAAGCCCCGTCGATCTCGTACCGTGTCGGAGCCTTCGGATCATCGACCTTGAGCAGGAACACGTCCGAGACGTCCGGGCGATTGACGGTCGCCGCCCAGCCGAGGCTCGGTCCCACCCCGTGAAGGATCAGCGGCGACCCCGGAAACACCCCCCCGATCATGTCGATGCCCTCTTCGGACTTCAGTCGCGCTTCATACCACGCGACCGTTCCGGTGTAGGGCTGATGGGAATTGACGAAGAGCCGGGTGTGCCCGTCGGCGCTGCGCATGGGCGCCACGGCGAGCGCGTTCGAGCCGAGTTCCACATCATCGGTGACGCCGAGATAGGCCTCCCGCGCGCCTTTGACCGACATGTCGATCGCCTCGCCGTCCCGGAAGATTTCGCCGATGTCCGCGTCGATCCCGTAGAAGAAGGGTGGGCGGTTGGCGTAGCCGGCGATGATGTCCTGCGGGCGGACGGGGGCGACCGCGGCGCAGCCGCTCTCCGGATGATCGGCGCACCAGAGATTGAGCCCCGCGGCGTAGCCGCGGGCGATGGCGTCCGCCGCGAGCGAGACGCGTTCCTCGTATTTTTCCTCGACTTCCAAGATGTTGCCGAGCGCGTGCATCAGGAAGTCGGACTGCGCGGCGGACTGGCCTTTCAGTTCGGCGAGACGGCCGCGGTTTGACGCAACTACCTCCATGATGCCCGGCCAGTCATCGTCGGCGTGGGCGTAGGCGAGACCGAAGACCACATCGGCGTTACGTGCGCCATAGACATGCGGGACGCCAAACCGGTCGCGGATGATGCGGGCGTCATAGGATGTGGCGGCCTCCCGCGCGGCAGCGGCGTCGAATTCCGGCCCGCCCGGGGTCCAGAGATAGACGGCGGCGCCCCCTGCCGCGAGAAGGGCGGCGATCCCGACACCGCCTGCGATCCAGCGCAATAGTCCCATGATGGCGGCCCTCCCCTTCCACGGGACTGCGGCCACACCCGGCGGTCCCGCCAGCGATCAAGACAGGTTCGCGGGGCGCGGGCAAGTCGCGCGGCCGGTGAAGGGAACGAAAATCCGGATCGCGTCAGGCGCCGAGATCTGGCGCCGGGACCTGACGGCGATCAGCTACCGCGCTGCGTCAACATGCGGTCAAACGACGACCACACCCCGTCCGAGCCATGCCATTCGCCGCCGGTTGCGCCCTTGGAATACTCGGTTGAGCGCTGCTCGAAGAAGTTGGCGTGCTCCACCCCGTTCAGGATTTCCGACAGCCAGGGGATCGGATGCTCCTTCACTCCGAACAGGGGCGGCAGCTTGAGCTGCGCGAGACGCCAGTCGGCGATGTACCGGATATAGGCCTTGATATCTTCGGCGGTCATGCCCTCGACCTCGCCCATGCCGAAGGCGAGTTCGATGAACCGGTCCTCGAGGCCCACGACCGTGCGGCAGCACTCGATGATATCGTCCTTCACCGCCGGGGTGAGGCAGCCGGTCTCCTTCGCGAAGGTGTGGAAGAGACGGATCATGCCTTCGCAATGCAGGCTCTCGTCGCGGACCGACCACGACACGATCTGCCCCATGCCCTTCATTTTGTTGAAGCGCGGGAAGTTCATGAGCATGGCGAAGGAAGCAAACAACTGCAGGCCTTCGGTAAAGGCCCCGAACATCGCAAGCGTGCGCAGGATGTCAGACTCGTCCTCGACGCCGAAGCGCTGCATGTAGTCATGCTTGTCCGACATTTCCTTGTATTCGAGGAAGGCGGTGAACTCCTCATCGGGCATGCCGATGGTTTCTAGCAGCAGCGCATACGCCGCGATATGAATCGTCTCCATGTTGGAAAAGGCCGACAGCATCATCTTCACTTCGGTCGGTTTGAAGACGCGGGCGTAGCGCTCCATGTAGTTGTCGTTCACCTCGACATCCGACTGCGTGAAGAAGCGGAAAATCTGAGTGAGCAGGTTGCGCTCGCGATCATTCAGCTTGGTCGCCCAGTCCTTGCAGTCCTCGCCGAGCGGAATCTCCTCCGGCATCCAGTGGATCTGCTGCTGGCGCTTCCAGAAATCATAGGCCCAGGGATAGCGGAACGGCTTGTAGGCCATTGAAGGCGTCATGAGGCCCGGCAGCGCCTTGCCGGCGCCTGGGAGGATGAGACTGGACGCTTTTGCCGACGCGGTCATGACGGGGTCGCTCCGAGACGAGGTGGGACGCAGAGTTGCGAAGTCGAGCCGCTTATGAAGCCCGATTCGGCGGCAATCGCCGACCTTTTCCTCTCTACAATATGTAGTGTTAACAGATTATCACAAGCCCATATGTTGGGATTTCATGGGGCAGCCCAGCGCCGCCCCGAGCGCTACCATCCTCGTCGTTCGCGTGATAGCGTGCCAGCATGAGGACGAACCGACGAAGCTTCATTCTTCTGCTGGCTGGCGCAGCCGTTGTTACGGGCGAAGTCTCTGCGTCAGGAGACGAAACGAGCGAGGTGCGAATGTACGGTCTGATCGGCAAGATGATCGCGGTCGAGGGAAAGCGCGACGAGCTCTCGTCCATTCTCCTCGAAGGACTGCAAGATATGCCGGGCAATCTGTCCTACATCGTCGCAGCCGACCCCGCGGACCCCAACGCCCTCTGGATCACTGAAGTCTGGACGGACAGTTCAGCGCACCAGGCGTCCCTGTCGCTGCCATCGGTTCAGGAAGCCATCCGGCGCGGACGGCCGCTGATCGCCGGGATGGAGCGCCTCGCCGAAACAACGCCGATCGGCGGGCAGGGCCTGGCGGGCTGAACAGCGGTCACGGCGAAGCAGCTTCGCAAAGCACCCGGAGCCCCGCGCGCACGACGACAGCGCGTCTGCAACGAAAGACTGACGCGTTGGCGCCTGGACGTAAGCGCCTGAACGTAATCACCGGGGCGTTAGTGGCGCAGCGTGAAGCTGAACGCCGCGAAGTGTTCGCGCGTGGAAACGCTGTTCTGCCCGGCGACATCCGAGAAGGACATCTCCCGCTCGACGAGGCCGAACGACATCTGTCCGCCGGCGCGGGTCCAGGCGACGCCCGCCTGAAGATCGCCCACCGTGACCTGATCGCGAAGGGCGACGCCGTTGACGCTCTGCTTGTCCGCGACGTTCCACACCAGCGCTTCCCCGTCCGCTCCGACGAAGAAATACCAGGACGGCGCCTCGATCGCGGATCCACGCTGATCGCGGGCGGTGAGGTTCTGGCCGAGCCGAACCTCGGCGCCGGCCCGGGCGACGTTCGATCCCGCCTGATCCCGCTGGATCTGAGCGCGCGGGGCGACCGCCACGTCGAGGCCGAGGCCCGTGCGCTCCGCGGATGCGGCGAGCGAAACCTCCGCCGTGAACGACGTTCCGGGCGTGCCGCGCACCGGCATCGGCGTCGAGAGATCGAGCGCCTTGAACTGCGCCGCGCTTTCCTGCGACGCCCAGTTGGACGGGCTGAGTGCGGAGCCGGCCGAGAGCGGCAGGCGCCCTTCAAGCGGCGTCAGCATGGAGGCCGCGTCGACAAACTTGTCCTCTGATCGCGCCGAGGAGGTGAATTCGGCCGTCGCGCCGGCGCGATCGATCTGAATCACCGTGTGTTCCTGCGCTTCGGCTGCTGCACAGCCCATGCAGGACACAGCAAATACGCTGGTTGCAACTCTCACGAACATGACCCGTTTCGCCCTTGCTGCATATTTGTCACAGCCTGCGATCTACCCGTATATAAACGAATAACGCGCATTTGAAAATCCGCTTCAATCGAACGAACGGCTTTCTGACCGTCGCGGGGCTGCTGCGGAAGGCTGTTGCGGGCGACGGATTGGGGGGGACCAGACGCCCGCTACTGGCAGGCGAGGCACTCCTCATAGTCCGTGCGGTTCGTCTTGGCGGACGCCTCGACGCGCTCACGCTCCGACCCGGCGAACGCCGCGCGCTGAACCGATTTGGACCGGCAATAGTACAGCGATTTCAGGCCCTTCTCCCACGCCGACCAGTGCAGCATGTGGAGGTCCCACTTGTCGATGTCGCCGGGCAGGAAGAGGTTCAGCGACTGCGACTGGCAGATATAGGGCGTGCGGTCGGCCGCCAGTTCGATGATCCAGCGCTGGTCGATCTCGAAGGCGGTGCGGAAGGTGAACTTCTCGTCGTCGGTGAGCTCTTCAAGATGCTGCACCGATCCCTCGTGCTCGAGGATCGACGCCCAGATCGCGGGGCGGTTCAGCCCCTTGGACTCAAGCAGCGCCTCAAGATGCGGATTCTTGACAGGGAACGACCCCGACAGGGTCTTGTGGGTGTAGATATTGGCCGGGATCGGCTCGATACCGGCGCTGGTGCCGCCGCAGATGATCGAGATCGAGGCCGTCGGCGCGATCGCCAGCTTGTGCGAGAAGCGCGCCATCACCCCGCGATCGGCGGCGTCCTCGCACGGGCCGCGCTCCTTGGCGAGCTTGACCGAGGCTGCGTCCGCACCGCGGCGCAGATGCTTGAACATGCGGATGTTCCAGGATTTCGCCACCGCCGATTCAAGCGCCACGCCCTGCGCCTGAAGGAAGGAGTGGAACCCCATGAGGCCGAGCCCCACCGAGCGCTCGCGCTGCGCGGAATAGACCGCGCGGTCCATCTCCGGCGGCGCCCGGTTGATGAAGTCCTCAAGCACGTTGTCGAGGAAGCGGAAGATGTCTTCGAGGAACCGCTCCTCGCCCTGCCATTCGAGGAATTTCTCGGCGTTGACCGAGGACAGACAGCACACAGCCGTGCGGTCCTCGCCCAGATGGTCCTTGCCGGTCGCCAGCATGATCTCCGAACAGAGATTGGACTGGCGCACCTTGAGGCCGAGCTCGCGCTGGTGCGCCGGCATGGCGTTGTTCACGGTGTCGGAGAAGATGAGGTAGGGCTCGCCCGTCTGCAGGCGCAGTTCGAGGATCTTCTGCCAGAGATGGCGGGCGCTGACGTGCTTGATCGCCTCGCCGGACTTCGGCGACCGCAGGGCGAAGGGGGAATCGGTGCGCACCGCTTCCATGAACTCGTCGGTGATGTTCAAGCCGTGGTGCAGGTTCAGCGATTTGCGGTTGAAATCGCCGGCCGGTTTGCGGATTTCGAGGAATTCCTCGATCTCCGGGTGGTGGACGTCGAGATAGCACGCCGCCGAGCCGCGCCGCAGCGAGCCCTGGCTGATCGCAAGGGTGAGGCTGTCCATCACGCGGATAAAGGGAATAATCCCCGACGTCTGGCCGTTCTGCCCGACGCGCTCGCCGATGGAGCGGACGGAGCCCCAATAGGTGCCGATGCCGCCGCCATTCGATGCAAGCCAGACATTCTCGTTCCAGGTCTCGACGATCCCGTCGAGGGAATCGGACACCGAGTTGAGGAAGCAGGAAATCGGCAGTCCGCGATCGGCCCCGCCATTGGACAGAACCGGGGTCGCCGGCATGAACCAGAGCCGGGAGATGTAGTCATAGATGCGCTGCGCGTGCTCCTGATCGTCGGCGAACGCGGTCGCGACGCGGGCGAACATGCCCTGAATGGACTCATCCGGCAGCAGATAGCGGTCTTCCAGCGTCTTCTTGCCGAAATCCGTGAGGAGCGCATCACGCGACGGGTCGGTGCGCACGCCGCTCACGACGCGCAGGTTGGCGTGCGCCTTGGGCTTGCCGCGACGCATGGTGGCGGTGGTGCGGCGGGGGGCGGGGGCGGCTTCAGCAGACATTGGCACCACTCTCTTTCGAGGACGTTCATATGGGTTTCGCGTGGCCGAACCACCCTAGGTGTGGTGGAGGTCTCAAGCCCCGACGCTATATATAGTGATCCATACCCTTAACGACGGGTCAACGGCCCCGAAGCGCAGAAGTTTTTTTTGGCGTGGAGAACTCTCCACCTGAAACGCCAGAACCCTGACGAGAGCGGGGAAGAAGCCGGCGCCTGAAAATTGTCCCCAACGCGTCGTGCGTCACCGGCGCTTGACTTGCGCCGCCCTTGCGAGCAGTGCGCCCTCAATCCCCATCCGCCGCCCTTCGGATGACGAAGATAGGCTGATTCCGGACGATTTCGCGGCCCCGTGACACGTCGAACCGATCCTGGCCGCGAACCGATTCTAGTCTCCGCCCATCAAGCGTGATTCGCCGCCTGGCCGCGACGAATCGATTCGGGCCCCGCCGGTCAGCCCGCGAGGGTGAAGCCCGTTCACAGCCTGGCGCCAATCCCCTCCCCGGAAGCGCGCGCAGGTGATGATGAGGCGCCTCCCGTCATGCAGGCGTCGCAATGGCGCGGCATATTTGTTATGAGCCGTCGTCCTTCCCGCCCGCGAAAGCCACTCCCGATGCCCGCCGCCGCCAAAACCTGGAAACGTCTCCCGATCGCCGCGTTGCTCGCGACGCTCTTGCTGGCGGCCCCGGCCTCGGCGCGCGAGATCCGAATCGTCGGCTCTTCGACCGTGTTTCCGTTCTCGACCACCGTCGCCGAACAGTTCGGCGCGAACTCGCGTTTCGCGACGCCGGTCGTTGAGCAGAACGGATCGGGCGCCGGGCTCAAACTGTTCTGCAGCGGCATCGGCCAGGGATTTCCGGACATCGCGAACTCGTCGCGCCGCATGAAAGGATCAGAGTGGGATCTCTGCCAGTCCAACAACGTGACCGACATCGTGGAGTTGAAGATCGGCTATGACGGCATCGTCCTCGCCAACGCCAAGCGGTCTGAGGCGTTCGACCTGTCCCTGAGGGAGATCTTTCTCGGGCTCGCCAAGGAAGTTCCGATCAACGGCCGCCTGACCCCGAACCCCTACCAGCGCTGGTCGGATATCTCGTCCGACCTTCCGGACCTGCCGATCCAGGTGTTCGGTCCGCCCCCCTCCTCCGGGACCCGTGACGCCTTTCTCGAGCTGGCGATGACCCCGGGCGCGCGCACTTTCCCGGAACTCGCCGAGATCGAGGAGGATGACGTCGGCCTGTTCACCGAAATCGCGCACTCCATCCGCGAGGACGGCAGATGGACCGACGCAGGTGAGAATGACGGCGCGATCGTGCTGCGGCTGACCAAGAACCCCGACGCGCTCGGCGTGTTCGGCTTCGCCTTCCTCCTCCAGAACGAGGACAGGATCCGCGGCGCGAAGATCGACGGAATGTCGCCGACCTTCGAGGCGATCGCCTCTCAGCGCTATGAGGTGTCGCGCTCGCTCTACATCTATATCAAGAAGGCGCATCTCGCGATCGTGAACGGACTCAAGGAATTTGTCGGCGAATTCACCTCCGAGAAGGCGTGGGGCGACGAGGGCTACCTCATCGACAAGGGCCTGATCCCGCTCCCGCCAGAGTCCCGCAAGTCCATGTCGACCACGGCGCGGGCCTTTGAATCGATGACCGAACGGCCATCCTGACCCGGCGCGGCGCCGTCCGTTTGATGGGGCCCGAAATCTAGCGTCCCCGCGTTTCGGGCTGCGGGGCTGGAACGGGATCGTCGGGCGGCGTCGGCCCCTGCACGGCTTCCGGCGGACGCCGTCGCCGCAAACGCAGCCGCTTGAACCGCCGCCAGAATCGCCTGCGCTCCGGCACCGGAAGCGGATCAAGATTGCCGATGAACTGCTCCGCGCACGCGCGCCATGAGAACAGTTCGGCGTAGGCGCGGGTCGTCTCACGCGACAGGGCGAGGGCCGCCTCGCAAGCGACCTTCAGATCATCCCCGATCGCCCCCGCATCCGAGCCTGGAATGATGTCCCGCGGCCCGGGCGCGACGAACGCCGCGACCGGCGTGCCGGCCGCCATCGCCTCCAGAATCACGAGCCCGAACGTATCCGTGAGGCTCGGGAAAACGAATACATCGGCGTTGGCGAAACAGTCCGCGAGGTCGCCCCCGGTCTTGGGGCCGAGGAATTTCGCGGCCGGGTATTGCTTTTTCAGCTGCTCGACCTGCGGGCCGTCGCCGACCACCACCATCGTTCCCGGCAGATCGAGATCGAGCATCGCAGCGAGATTCTTCTCCACCGCGACGCGACCAACATTGAGCCAGATCGGGCGCGCGAGACCGGCGAACGGTCCGCCGTCCTCCTCGCGCCGCGAGGGGTGGAAGAGCTCCGTATCAACGCCGCGCGACCATGGCGCGACATTGCGGAATCCGCGGGCGGCGAGTTCGTCGCGCATCGACGGCGTCGCCACCATCACCTTGCCGGAATAGCGGTGGAACTCCCGCACGAACATGTATCCGGCCCAGATCGGCACGAACCAGAAGCGCGCCGAGACATATTCCGGGAACCGTGTGTGATAGCTTGAGGTGAAGGGCATGGAATGCTTGAGGCAGATCGCCCGCGCCGCCCAGCCGAGCGGCCCTTCGGTCGCAATGTGCACCGCGTCCGGCTCGAACTCCAGAAAACGCTCCTCGATCTGTTTCTTGGCGTTCAGCGCAAGCTTGATCTCCGGATAGGTCGGCATGGGGATCGTCTTGAAGCCATCGCCGGGGGCGACGATCTCCCACTCATGGCCCATCGCCTCGCATTCGGTGATCACCCGCTTCATCGTGCGCACGACGCCGTTGACCTGCGGGTCCCACGCGTCGGTGACGAGCATGATGCGCATCGGCGCGCTTTCCTTTGTTCAGCGGGCTGGACCAGCCCGGATGCAATCGCATACCTGTCGTCGGCTCGGCGCGTCCACCCGCGACGGGGACAATTCATCGGCGGCGAGGAGCGGGCGAGGGTCATGAGACGGTCGCGGGAGAGGATCGCCGCCAGCAGGTCCGGTTGCTTGTCCGGTTGCCTGCCCTGTTGCTTATCCGGGGCGCCGCACCATGGCTGATGCACCCGGCGCTCCGACCTCCTACGCAGAGCCGGGCTCGCCAGACCGTCTCGACGCGCACAAACACGCAGGTGAGGCGCAGCGGGTCGCGGAACTGCTCGCATCGGCGCCTATGACGGCGCCTCGCCGGGCGATCGCGGCCGAGCGAGCCGTCGAAATCATCAAGACCGCCCGCGCCGGCGAGCGGAAGGTCGGGCTGATCGAAACCTTTCTTGAGGAGTTCGGCCTCTCGACGCCGGAGGGCCTCGCCTTGATGTGCATCGCCGAGGCGCTGCTGCGCGTACCCGACGCGGACACCGCCGACGCGCTCATCGCCGAGAAGCTGCGCTCCGGCGCATGGACGGATCATCTCGGCCGGTCGGAATCGCTGCTCGTCAACGCCTCCACGTGGGGACTCATGCTCACGGGCCGGGTCGTCGCGCCGTCGGCAGAGGCGGAGCGCGACGCCGCCCGCTTCGTGCGGCGGATGGTGCGCGAGGCGGGCGAGCCGGTCATCCGCGCGGCGATGATGCGGGCCATGAAGATCATGGGCGAGCAGTTCGTGCTCGGCCGCACCATCAAGGAGGCGCTGCGGCGCGGGGCGCGCCAGGTGCGCCGGGGCGATGCGGCGAACCAGTCATTCGACATGCTTGGCGAAGGCGCCCGCACCTACGCTGACGCGGAACGCTACCTTGAGAGCTATCGCTCGGCGATCGAGGCGATCGGCGAGGCGTTGACCGGGGATGCGCCGGAGCGGGCCTCCGGCGTGTCGGTGAAACTGTCGGCGCTGCATCCGGCCTATCGGGCGGTTCACGCGGAGCGGGTCCACGAGGAACTCTACCCCTCTCTACTGATGCTCGCCAAAGCGGCGGCGAGCGCAAATATCGGCTTCACGCTCGATGCGGAGGAGGCCGACCGGCTGGTGTTGTCGCTCGAACTCCTCGACCGGCTGTCGCGCGAGCCCGACCTTGCCGGCTGGACCGGCCTCGGCCTCGCCGTGCAAGCCTATCAGAAGCGCGCCGAGGAGACCGTCGACTGGATCATACGCCTCGCGGCGGCGCGCGACCGGCGGCTGATGGTGCGCCTGGTGAAGGGCGCCTACTGGGACAGCGAGATCAAGCGGGCGCAGGTTGAGGGCCATGCCGACTTCCCGGTGTTCACGCAGAAGGCGGCGACCGACGCGTCCTATCTCGCCTGCGCGGCGCACCTCCTGCAGGCCGGACCGCAAATCTATCCGCAGTTCGCGACGCACAACGCGCACACGCTCGCCTCGGTCGAGACGATGGCGGCCGACGCCGGACGCACGGAATTCGAGTTCCAGCGTCTGCACGGCATGGGCGGCGCCCTCTACGCGGCCGCGGGACGGTCGCGCAAGGTGCGGGTCTACGCGCCCGTTGGCGCGCATCAGGACCTGTTGCCCTATCTCGTCCGCAGGCTGCTCGAAAACGGCGCCAACACCTCCTTCGTCCACGCCTTCCTCGATGACGATATTCCGCCGGCCGATCTTGCGGCCGACCCGTTCTCGCAGCTCGCCTCCGCGCCGCCGCGCCATCCCCGCATCCCCGCGCCGCCGCACTTGTTTCCGGACGGCAGAGCGAATTCGCACGGCCTAGACCTGTCGGTGAGAGCGCAGCGCGAGCGGCTGGAGCGTGCGGTCGCGGCGCTCGATGCAGAGGGCGCTCTCTCCGCCGCGCCGATCATTTCGGGCAGGGTGCGCGGCGGCGGCGCAGCATCAGAGATCCGCCGTCCGTCCGACAAGACCCGGATCGTCGGCGCTGTACGGGCGGCGACCGCGGAGGAGATCAGCGAGGCCTTCACCGCCGCGTCTGCCTTCCAGCCGGACTGGAACAGCCTCGGCGGCGAGGCGCGCGCGCGCATTCTGGGCCGGATGGCGGACGCCCTCGAACGCGACCGGGAACGCCTGATCGCTGTCATGGCGCGTGAGGCGGGCAAGACCTTCGCCGACGGAATCGCCGACGTGCGCGAGGCGGTCGATTTCTGCCGCTATTACGCCCGCGAGGCTGAAGCGACATTCAGCGGCGCAACACCCCTCCCCGGTCCGGCCGGCGAGACCAACGCCCTCGAACTCACGGGCCGCGGCGTGTTTGTCTGCATCTCGCCGTGGAACTTCCCCCTCGCCATCTTCACCGGCCAGATCGCCGCCGCGCTCGCCGCAGGCAACACCGTGATCGCCAAACCGGCCGAACAGACGCCGATCGTCGCGGCGCGTGCGGTCGAGCTGTTTCTGGAAGCCGGGCTGCCTCCGGATGCGCTGCATTTGATCACTGGGGCGGGAGAGGTCGGCGCGGCGTTGGTCGCCCATCGCGACGTGGCGGGCGTCGCCTTCACCGGGTCAACCGAAGTCGCGCGCCTCATCAATCGCTCGCTCGCCGCCAAGGACGGCCCGATCGCCACGCTCATCGCCGAGACGGGTGGACTGAACGCGATGTTCTGCGACACCACCGCTCTCAACGAGCAGGTTGTGGACGACGTCATCGCCTCGGCCTTCCAGTCGGCCGGACAGCGCTGTTCGGCGTTGCGCCTCCTCTTCCTTCCGCACGAGACGGCCGACCGGATCCTCGACATGCTGAAGGGCGCCGTCGAGGCGCTCGTCATCGGCGACCCGGCTGAGGCGACCACCGATATCGGCCCCGTGATCGACGAGGAGGCGCGCGCCGGACTGATCGCCCACCTGAAGGATATCCGCGGCGCGGCGAAGACCATCTGGCGGCGCGAGGTGGGCGCGGCCGCCGATCGCGGGGCTTTCTTCGGTCCGACCATCATCGAGCTTGCCTCGGCCGACGATCTCGGTCGCGAAGTCTTCGGGCCGGTGCTCCACGTCGTCCGTTACGACCCCGACGAGGTCGAGACGGTCGGCGCCGCCCTGTCCGCGAAGGGCTATGGCCTGACGCTCGGCGTGCACTCGCGGCTCGACCGGTTCGCGCAACGCGTGCAGGCGTCCGTGCGGGCGGGCAATGTCTATGTCAACCGGTCGATGATCGGCGCGGTGGTCGGGGTCCAGCCCTTCGGCGGCATGGGCCTGTCCGGCACCGGACCCAAAGCGGGCGGGCCGCATTATGTCAGCCGGTTCGCCGCCGAACGCACGGTCACCGTCAACATCGCCGCGCAGGGCGGCGATCCGACGCTGCTTAACCTCTGACCCCGCTTGCGCGCAACGGACGCGGTCACTCGTCGATCAGCTTCTCCGCAAGATAGGTGAACTCCAGCGCCGCGCGCCGGGCGGCTTCCTGCTGGTTCGCCGCCGCTGAGTGCCCACCGTCGATGTTCTCGTAATAGAGGAAGGGTTTGCCGAGATCCTCCAGCCGCTTCGCCATCTTGCGCGCGTGCGCCGGATGGACCCTGTCGTCCTTCGTCGAGGTTTCAAAGTAGATCTCGGGATAGGTCACCGACGGATCGATGTTGTGATAGGGTGACAGCTTTTCGAGCCAGGCCCGCTCCTCCGGCACATCCGGATCGCCGTATTCATCCATCCAGGACGCGCCCGCGAGCAGAAGGTGGTAGCGCAGCATGTCGAGCAGCGGCACCTGGCAGACGATCGCATTGAACAGGTCGGGACGCTGGGTGAACATCACCCCCATCAACAATCCGCCATTCGATCCGCCCATCGCGCCGAGCTTCTGCGGCGAGGTGATGCCGCGGGCGATCATGTCTTCGGCGACGGCGATAAAATCGTCATAGACGATCTGGCGCTTGGTCTTCAGCCCCGCCTGATGCCAGGCCGGTCCGAATTCGCCGCCGCCGCGAATGTTGGCGACCGCATAGACCCCGCCCTGCTCAAGCCACAGCTTGCCGACCGTGCCCGAATAATTGGGCGTCTGGGAGACCTGAAAGCCGCCATAGCCATAGAGCAGGGTCGGCTGCGGACCCGTGGTCTCCGCCTTCGAACGCACCACGAAATAGGGGATGCTCGTACCGTCCGTCGACGTCGCCTCGAATTGTTCAACCTTGTAGGGCGAGGCGTCAAACCAGGGCGGCAGCGACTTCACGGTCGCGAGCGCGCCTGACTGCGCGTTGTAGAGATAGATCGAGTCCGGGTTCAGATAGCCCTCATAGCCGAGGAAAGCCTGCGATTCCGCAACGTCGGAGTAGATCACACCGGCCGATCCCGACCCGGGCAGCGCAACCTCGGTCCACGGCTGGGCGACGGCGATGCGGTCGCGCGACAGAACTTTCAGCACCACCGTGTCCGATATCGTCAGCAGGAGGGAGTCCTTCGTGATCCCGACGCCCTGGATCGCCTGCAGCGGCGTCGGCTTGAACAGCGACCGAACCTCGGTGAGTGATCCATCTTTCAGGAAGCTCGCCCAGTCGAGCGCGACGAGTTCGCCGTTCTCGTATGACCCTTGCCCGTCCGGCGCCCAATCCTCCTCCAGCGTCGCAACCAGCGCACCGTCGAACAAGCCTTGCGGCGTCGCTTTTGGCGGCAGCGGCACCTTCACGGGTGTTGAATCGAGGTCGCGGAAGATGTGGTAGGACGAGGTGAAGAAGGTTTCGGCGCGCGCGACGCCAAGCCAGCGCGATCCGTCGGCCTGATCGAACGCCGCCGGAAACACGCCGACATCCTCGACCGTTCCGCGGAACACTTCACGCGCGTCGGCGAGCGCCTGCCCGCGCTTCAGCACTTTCACGATGAACGGATAGCCGGACTCGGTGAGCGTTCCCTCGCCCCAGTCGGTCGACACGAGCAGGGTGTCGGCGTCGACCCATTCGATGTTCGATTTTGCCTCCGGCAGATCAAACCCGCCCGGCACGAAGGCCTTCTTCGCGGCGTCGAACTCGCGGACTCGCACGGCGTCCTTGCCGCCGTCCGACAGCGAGACGAGGCACTGCACATAATCCGGCGCGCGACAGGAGACGCCCTTGTAGACCCAGTTCGCATTCTCCGCGGCGGCCAGGGCGTCGATGTCGAGCAGCGTCTCCCACCTCGGGGCGTCGGTCGTGTAGGACGCGATCGGCGTGCGCCGCCATATTCCTCGGACGTGGGTTTCGTCCTGCCAGAAATTGTAGACGGCGCCCTTGCGGATCGCGCCATAGGGGATGCGTTCCTTCGACTGCGCGATGCGCAGCGCCTCATTGTAGAAGGGCTCGTAGCGCGGGTCGGACTGGAGCTTGCCGAGCGTGCGGTCATTCTGCGACCGCACCCAGTCGAGCGCGCGTTCACCCTCAACCTCCTCAAGCCAGAGATGCGCGGCGGAATCGAAGGATTCAGGGCCCGTCATCGGCTTAGCATCCACCGCCGGAGCGTTCGGCGAGCAAGCCGTCGCGGCGAGTGCGACCGCTGCAAGCATCGATCCCGTGTTGAACCAGCCCATCATTCATCCTCTTTCCGCATCCTTGCCGCAGTCTTGGTCGTCCAATCGTCCGGCGCGCACCATCGCGCGGCGGCGCGCATGGAGCAAGGCGAGCATTCGGATTTCCACGCGTCCATTGAGGGGATCAACTCTGGCGCGAATGTTGAACCCCCGATGAAGCTCCTGAGGTTCAAACGCCTCGCCGACCCATTCTGGAACACGAAACCCATGCTCAGCTTTCTCTTCACAGGATGCATCGCGGCCACCCTGATGGCGTCGCCGGACTGCGGCGCTTCGCTCGCGCTCCGGCAGGAAATCGCCGCCGCCATCGGCTCGGAGGGCGTCCTCACCTTTGGCGACGACGGCCTCGTGCGCAACTCCCGCCCGCTCGACGCACTGCGCGCCAAGCAACAGGACCTCGCGGCGCGCGGCGTCACGCTCGACTATTCCTGGCGCGTCGACCTCGAGGAGACGCTGATCGAGGCCGAGCTGCGCTATGATGCGCCCGGCGGCGAAGGCGGGGTGCGGCAGGTGTCCGCGCCGATGGCGTTCCGCCTGCCGAATCCGGGCGCGCCGAAGCGCCAGACGCCCGCATCCGTCGAGCAGGCGATGCTGTTCTCCCGCCCCGGACGCTGAAGCGCACCAGCAACCGATCCGACCGGTTCGGAGGTGCGGGGGTTGGCGAAAAGCCCCGACACAGCCTAAATCGCGCGCATGAAGCTCTACAAGATGAACGGGGCCGGCAATGCGTTCGTCATCCTCGACGCTCGGGGAGAGGCGCTCAACCTGTCCGCTGAACAGATCCGCCGCATCGCCCACCCGACAGACGGCGCCGGCGCCGATCAGGTGATCGCGATCGAGCATTCGATCCGCGGCGACGCCTTCATGCGCATCTGGAACGCCGACGGAGGCGAGGTCGCGGCCTGCGGCAACGGCGCGCGCGCGGTGGGATGGCTGCTCGCCCGCGACGGCGGCCCGCCAGTGAAGCGTATCGAAACCCTCGCCGGTGTGTTGAAATCGGAGCTTGTTGGCGCCGACCGCGTGTCCGTCGACATGGGCTCGCCGCTCCTGAAATGGGAGGAAATCCCGCTTGCCGAACGCATGGACACGCGCGGCATTGATCTGAAAATCGGTCCGATCGATGCGCCCTATCTGCACTCTCCGGGGTGCGTGAACATGGGCAATCCGCACGTCGTGTTCTTCGTGCCGGATGTCTCGACGATCGACGTCGCGGCCGTCGGATCGCTCGTCGAGTGGCATCCGATGTTTCCTCAAGGGGTCAATGTCGGGTTCGCCGAGGTGAAGTCCGCCTCGCACATCCGGCTGCGCGTATGGGAACGCGGCGCGGGCCTCACCAGGGCCTGCGGCACCGGCGCCTGCGCCTCCGTGGTGGCGGCGCACCGGCGCAAGCTCACCGACCGGATCGTGCGCGTGACGACGGATGGCGGCGACCTGGACATCGAATGGCGGGGGAGCGACGACCGGGTGATCATGACCGGACCCGTCGAACTCGAATTCGAGAGCCGGCTCGGCGGCCCTCTCCGGCGGCCCAAGCCTCATGCCTGAAACGGCGGGGACGAAACAGGGTCCCCGATCTCGCGGGGTTGGCGACACGGGGCCGGCGCCGCCGCCGGCGAGGCCGCTGCCGCTCGCCGTAGACCTCGACGGAACCCTCCTCAAGACCGACACGCTGATCGAGGCGTTTCTGGACAATCTGCGCACCCGTCCCCTGCGCACGCTCGCGAGCCTCGGCCTGCTCATCCATGGGCGGCCGCGTTTCAAGGCGGCGACGACCGAGGGCAGCGAGGTCGATGTCGATCTGTTGCCCGAAAACCCCGACATCATGGCGCACATCGAGCGTGCGCGGGCGGAGGGTCGGCCGGTCTGGCTCGTGTCGGCGGCCGATCAGGGCATCGTTGACCGGGTCGCCGCGCGCTTTGGCTGTTTCGACCGGGCGATCGGCAGCGACGGCGAGCGCAACAACAAGGGCGCCCGCAAGGGCGAACTCCTGAAGGCGGCGTTCCCGGACGGGTTTGAATATGTCGGCGACAGCCTCGCCGACTATGGCGTGTGGTCGCGGGCCAGCGCCGCGGCGCATGTCGGCGGCGGGGAGGGACGGGCGCGGGGAATCGCCGCGATGAACGTGACCGTGACGGGCTCCTATCCCTCGCCGCTCGGCGGCGCGCTGACCTGGCTGCGGGCGATGCGGCCGCATCAGTGGGCGAAGAACGCCCTTTTGTTCGTGGCTCCGATCCTTGGCATGCAGATGTTCGACGCCGATGCGATGCTGCGCACGGCGCTCGGCTTCCTGTGCATGTGCGCGCTCGCGTCCGGCACCTATTTCCTCAACGATCTGCTCGATCTTGCCTCTGACCGCGCACACCCCACAAAACGCCACCGTCCCTTCGCCGCCGGCCGGCTCGATCTCGCCCACGGACTGTCCGCCGCGATCGCGATGATGGCGGGCGCGATGGTGGGGGCGGTGTTCCTGTCGCCCGCCTTCGCGCTGGAGATGGCGATCTATCTCGCGGCGACGCTCTCCTATTCCTTCGCGCTCAAGCGCGCGCCTCTGCTCGATGCGATGATCCTCGCCGGGCTTTACACGCTGCGGCTCTATATGGGCGGCGTGCTCTCGGGGGTGGCGATCACCGAATGGCTGCTCGCGTTCTCGATGTTCCTGTTCTTCTCGCTGTCAGTCGCCAAGCGCCATGTCGAGGTCGTGCGGGCGGCGCGTGCGGGCAAGGACAAGCTCAAGCATCGCGGCTACCGGGCCGAGGATGCGCCCCTGACCCTCGGTCTCGGCCTCGCTTCGGCGGCGGCGACTCCGCTCATTCTCGCCCTCTACATCATGGATTCAGCGCAGACGTCCGGTCTCTACGCCCGCCCCGACGCGCTCTGGGGGGCGCCGGTCATCATCACGCTCTGGCTGTCGCGAGTCTGGCTACTCGCCAATCGCGGCGAGCTGGACGATGACCCCGTCGCCTTCGCGGTCAAGGACCGCCTCAGCCTCGCGCTCGGCGGGCTGTTGTTCGCGGTGTTCGGCGTCGCCGCCTTCCTGCCGGCCTGACTTCTCCGAGCCAGCGGCCCCGCGCGTCAACCCGCCCGGAAGGTCCAGAATTTGTGTCCGAAATAGCTCGAGACCGCGGGCGCCGCGACGCCGATGAGATGCGCGACCTCGAACGGCCGGAACGTCCACCCCATGGCCGGCAGCACCACCCGCGCAAACAAGGCGCTCAGCCCGAGCGCAAGGCAGAAGCCGACCGCATTGACCACCGAAAAGCGCCAGATCCTGCGCTTCAGCGACGTGCCGGGATGGTCGAAGATCGTTCGCTGGAACAGAATGAACGCGACCGCCATGCCGATCAGGTAGGCGATGGCGACCGCCGCCTCGAACGGCAACACCAGATCGATTACATAGCGGGCCGCAAGATTGATGCAGGCGGCCACCCCGCCGGCTGCAAGAAAGCGCACGAACTCGCGCAGCGACATGCCGCCGCCCGCGTCCGCCGGTGACGCAACCGGATCGCTCATCTCGGCCGGTGCTGAGTGCCGAGCCCGGCGGTGATGAAGAGCGCCGTCGCCGACCCGTGGACATCCGCCGTGTGCCAGACCCCGCGCAGATTGATGACATACTCCCCCGCGGCCAGCCTGACGCTTGCCGTCGTCCCGTTCGGAAAGTCCTGATGCAGCACCATCTCGCCCTCAAGGCACAACACGACCTCATCGCCCTCAGGGTGCATCTCCCATGAGTCCCACGGCGCGGTGAAGGTGTGGCGGGTGACGAGGCGGCCCTCCGCACCGTCCGCTGCGTCATGGCGGTCGCCATAGGCCTCATACCACGCCATCCCGCCTCCAAACTCCGGCTCGACCACTGCTGACGCGCCAAGGCCAAGATGGATGGGGTTTGAATCGATGCGATGCGCCGTCATGTCCGTCTCCGCGAAAGCGACCGATGGCGGAGACTACACCGGGTCGCACGCCGCCGCGCGGGGAAATCGCCTCGGGGTCGTCCGTCCCACGGTGCGCCCCAAGGCCCATACAAACCTAGAGCCCTTCCAGCGCGCCAGCCCCGGCGGAGGAGGCCGCCTTCGGTTGAGGGGATCGCCTTGCCTTCCGCCGGCGGCGCAGGGTATAGGCTCACCGTCCGAAGTCCCACCAAGACGCTCAAGGACGACGACGGACAAGAGCCGCGTTAGCTCAGCTGGTAGAGCACCGCATTCGTAATGCGGGGGTCAGGTGTTCAAGTCACCTACGCGGCACCATTCCTGGCCATCCCTTCCCACCGCTGGGCAGGAACGTCGCGCCCGAGCCCCGCGTCCGCACATCCGCCTCCGCGCCGTCCAACTTGCGTCCGTGCGTTTGACATGGACCGGCTGAAGAAAACGCGCGAGTGTCGCCAAAACCCGTCACCAGACCCCGTCACCCGGCCCGTCACCGGGGCGGCAGGCACCCGAGGCGCAGCGCGACCGATGACCGACCTTCCCGCCGAAACACGCCGCATCGTCCTCGCATCGCAGGCGGCGGGCCTGCCGACGCTGCAGAATTTCCGGATCGAAGGCCATCCCATCGGCCCGCTGAAGGACGGCGAGGTGCTCACCCGCACGCTGTGCTTCTCGCTCGATCCCGGCACGAGATCGAGACTGTCGTCCGGCGCCAGCTACGCCCCGCCCTTGCGCATCGGCGACCCGATCGACGGTTTCGCGGTCGGCGAGGTGATCGCGACCGCCAATGACCGGTTCGCGGTCGGTGATCTGGTTGCATCCGGCGGAGGCTGGGCGGAGCATGCGGTGTTTCCCGGCCGCGGCTACATCCAGAAGATTCCGCACCTCCGCCTGCCGCTTTCCCTATGGATCGGCGTCCTCGGCGTCCCGGGAATGACCGCATGGTTCGGCCTGAAGCGCGTCGCTCGCCTCGCGCCCGGCGAACGCGTGCTGATAACGTCCGCGGCGGGGCCGGTCGGCGCGACCGCAGTGCAGATCGCCCGCTCCATAGGCGCCGCGCGGATCGTCGGAGTCGCGGGCGGGGAGGAAAAAGCCGAGTGGCTTCGCGCGGCGGCCGGTGCGCACGAGGTCGTTGACTACCGCGCCGCCACAGACCTCCAGGCGGCGTTGAAGGCGGCGAGCCCCGAGGGCTATGACGTCCTGTTCGACAATGTCGGCAACGAGATGATCGACACGGTGATCCCGCTGCTGCGGCCCGGCGGCCGCATCGTGATCTCCGGACAGCTCGCCGACTATAATCTGGCGGCGGGCGAAGCGCCGGGCGTCCATAACACGCGCTATTTCATCGCCAACCGCCTGCGCATGGAGGGTCTCGTCGTCTTCGACGATCTCAAGGCGTTTCCCGACGCCCAGGCGCAGCTTGGAGCGATGATCGAGAGCGGCGAGGTGAAGTTTCAGGAACATCGGTATCGCGGCCTCGGCGCGGCGCCGCAGGCCTTCATCGATCTGTTCACCGGCCCGGCGTTCGGCCGCCGCATCGTCGAGATCGCCGACGCCGGCGAGGTTTAAGGACGCATGGACATGGCTCCCGACTTCTCCCGCTACAGACGCATCGACGCCTCCCGAGACGGGCGCATCCTCACCCTCACCCTGACCGCGCCAAACCCGGTGAACGCGGTCGACGCCTCCATGCACCATGAGCTCTCGCGGATCTTCCTCGACGCGCAGGACGATCCGGGCAGCGACCTCATCATCCTCACCGGCGCGGGGCGCGCCTTCTGCGCCGGCGGCGACACCGCCTGGTTCAAGACGCTGATCGAGGACCCGGGATCGTTCCGCGCCATCGGCCCCGAGGCGAAGCGGATCGTCACCTCCCTGCTTGATCTGGAAAAGCCGATCCTCTGCCGCCTCAACGGCGCGGCGGCGGGGCTCGGCGCAACCATCGCGCTGATGTGCGACATCATCATCGCGTCGGACACGGCCGTGATCGGCGACCCTCACGTGAAGGTCGGCCTTGTCGCGGGCGACGGGGGCGCGATCATCTGGCCGCAGCTCATCGGCTTTGCGCGGGCGAAGGAATTCCTCATGACCGGGGAGATGATCCGCGCCGAGCGGGCGTTCGCGCTCGGGCTGATCAATCACGTCGTCCCCGCCGACCAGCTCGATGCAAAGGTCGCCGAAATCGCGGCGGCCATCCTCGCCAATCCGAAATGGGCGGTCCGCTGGACCAAGACCGCGGCGAACATCCCCTTGCGCGCGCTCGCCGCCCAGCTGCTCGATTCCGCCATGGCCTACGAGCTTCTGTCGAACTCGCTGAACGACCGGAAGGAGGCGGTCGACTCCTTCGTCGAGAAGCGGCGGCCGACCTACAAGGGGGATTGATGATCGAGACCACGCTGCCTGAGCCCGACCATATTTCCGAACTGCGCCGCCAGCTGCGGCGCTTCGTGGCCGAGAAGGCCCCGCGCGACAAGCGTCGCGCCTGGGACGAGGCGCATGACTGGCCGCGCGATCTCTTCGGCGAACTCGCCGCACTCGGACTGTGCGGCCTCACCATTGACGAGGCGGACGGCGGTCTCGGCCAGGACATCGTGGCGGCGGTGGCGGTGATCGAGGAGTTGTCGCGCGCCGGGCCGTTTCTTGCGGGCCCCTATATCCACTGCGCCTTCTATGGCGGCATGAACATTTCGGAGAACGGCTCGCCGGACCAGAAACGCCGCCTGCTTCCGGCGCTCGCCCGCGGCGAGCTCATGTTCGCCTACGGCTTGTCCGAACCCGATGTCGGGGGGGACCTGTCGAGCGTGAAGACGCGCGGACGCGTCGAGGGCGACGACCTCGTGATCAATGGCGCGAAGCGCTGGTGCACCGGCGCCGACTGGGCAGACTATATCTACTGCCTCATCAACACCGCCCCCGACGCGCCGCGACGCGAGGCGCTCACCTTCGTTCTGATCCCGGCGCGCGCCGCGGGCGTCTCAACCTCACCCATCGAGCACGTGAACCTCCGCTACACGGCGTCCTGCGACGTCCATTTCGACGATGTCCGCATTCCGCTCGACGCCGTGGTCGGCGGTCCGGACCGGCTCAACAAGGCATGGAGCATGCTCGCCGGCCGGGCGCTCGACGTGGAGAAGCTGGAAGTCGCGGCCTGCACGTTCGGCTTCGCTCAGGCCGCCGTCGAGGAAGCCTGGCGTTATGCCCAGGAGCGCGTCCAGTTCGGCAAGGCGATCGCGGGCCATCAGGCGGTCGCGCACCGTCTCGTCACCGCGCGCACGAGGCTCGAAGCCTGCCGGCACATGCTCTACCACGCCGCCCGGCTCGCGGACGCGGGCGCGCCTTGCGGGATCGAAACCTCCATGGCGAAGCTGTTCATCGCCGACACGGGCGTCGAGATCGCTCTCGCCTGCCAGCAGGTGATGGGCGCCTACGCCCTCTCCGACGCCTACGACATGGACCGCAATGTGCGCGATCTGCTCGGCATGCCGATCGTCGGCGGATCGTCGGACATGCAACGCAACAATCTGGCGGCGCTATGGAGGCTGAAAGCGTGAACGAGCTGATCGACCGCGCCCGCGCGATGTCGGCCGAGATCGCCGCTGCGCGTCCCGACATGGAGGCGCATCGCCGCCTCCCGGATGCGCTCGCCCGGTCGATGTCGGACGCGGGCTTCTACCGCATGTGCGTCCCGGCTCGGCATGGCGGAAGCGAAGTCCATCCCGCCACCCTCGTGGAGGTGATCGAGACGCTTGCGGCGACCGACGCCTCCGCGGCGTGGTGCGTGATGATCGGCGCGACCACGGGATCAATTGCGGCCTATCTCGACGCCGAGACCGCAGACGAAGTGTTCGCGGATCCCGCCGCGATCATCTGCGGCGTCTATGCGCCCTCCGGACAGGCCGAGCGCTCGGGCGCCGTCTACCGCATGCGCGGACGGTGGCGCTGGAACAGCGGCGGGCGGAACGCGACCTGGCTTTGCGGCGGCTGCGTCATCATGGAGAACGGCGCTCCGCGCATGCTGACGGACAAGATCCCGGACCAGCGCATGATGGTGTTCCGGGCGAGCGAGGCGACCTTCATCGACACCTGGCGCACCACCGGTCTCGTCGGCACGGGCAGCGGCGACTTCACGATCGACGACCTCGCCGTCCCGGTTGCGCGCTCGGTCTCGCTCATGACCGACACGCCGCGGATCGAAACGCCGCTCTATCGCTTTCCCATCTTCGGCCTTCTCGCGCTCGGCATCGCCGCGGTCGCGAGCGGCAACGCCCGGGCGGCCCTTGACGAGTTCGCGACCCTCGCTTCCGGCAAGCGCACGCCGGGCGGCCGCAGCCTCGCCGAGCGCGGAACCGTGCAGGCGGCCTTCGCCGACGCCTCCGCCCGCCTCGCCGCCGCCCGCGCGCTGCTTATGGAGTCGATCAACAGTTCCTGGAGCGACGCGGCGGCCGGGCGCGCGATTTCCGTTGCGTCTCGCGCGGCCCTGCGGCTCGCGGCGACGCACATGACCCGCACCGCCGCCGAGGTCGTGAGAGGGATGCAGGATCTCGCCGGGGGCGCGGGCGTGTTTCACGGCGACCCACTGTTGCGCCGGCTGAACGACGCCCAGACCATGACCGCCCATGTCATGATCGCACCGGCCACCTACGAGCTCACCGGCCGCGCCCTGCTGGGCGTTCCCGTGAACGCCGCGGAGCTTTAGTCCGGACCCTACCCCACGACCGCGTCGCGGGCGATCAGCTCGCGAACATGCTCCTTCATCGGTTCGCCCGCTTTCATCGCGTTCATCACCGAAAAATCGAAATACTCGCGCAAGCCGATGATGCGCCCGTCCGCCACCTCGACCACTCCGGCATAGGGCGCGGAGACGAGCCGGCCCTCCGCGGACACGTACTCATCCACCCCCTCGACGAACAGCCGGTCGCCGCGTTCGGCATAGTCGAAGATGCGCCATCTCACCTCGCCGACCTGCGGGGCGAGCATCTCGAGGAATTTGCGCGCCTTCACCTTGCCCCTGACCGGCGGCGCGATGACCGCCGCGTAGTGCCAGACGATATCGTCGTGCAGACAGGCGAGCACCGCGTCGACATTCTTGCGCGTCCAGGCGTCGATCATGCCGAGCATGACCGGAAGATGAGACATGTCGGCCCCCTTGTGCTGCGCGGCGCGGCGGCGCGCCCCCGTCATGAAGGCGTCAAACCGCCACCGGAGCAAGCCCGCATGGTCGCGCGTTTCACGAGATTGCGTTGTCGAGATGGCTTGCCGACACCGCCGACCTGGCCCAGATGAGGGTTCCAGAACGGGACGCGCCCGTCGCTCAACAAGAAGGACCCGTCGCATGACCGACTACACGCCCCCCAAGGTCTGGACCTGGAACAAGGAAAGCGGCGGCCGCTTCGCCAACATCAACCGCCCGATCGCCGGTCCGACGCACGACAAGGCGCTCCCCGTCGGCAAGCATCCGCTCCAGCTCTATTCGCTCGGCACACCCAACGGGGTGAAGGTGACCGTGCTGCTGGAGGAGCTGCTCGCGCTCGGGAACACCGGCGCGGAATACGATGCCTGGCTCATCAATATCGGCCAGGGCGAGCAATTCTCGTCCGGCTATGTCGAGATCAATCCCAACTCGAAAATCCCGGTGATGGTCGATCGGTCGGCGGCGACGCCGATCCGCATCTTCGAGTCCGGGTCGATCCTGCTCTATCTCGCCGAGAAATTCGGCGCCTTCCTGCCGACGGACACCGCCGCGCGCACCGAGGCCCTCAACTGGCTGTTCTGGCAGATGGGCAGCGCGCCGTTTCTCGGCGGCGGGTTCGGCCATTTCTACGCCTATGCGCCGATGAAGATCGAATACGCGATCGACCGTTACGCAATGGAGGTGAAACGCCAGCTCGACGTGCTCGACCGCCGGCTCGCCGAAGTCCCCTATCTCGCCGGCCCCGACTACACCATCGCCGACATGGCGGTCTGGCCCTGGTACGGCGCACTGGTCAAAGGCGTTCTCTACGAGGCGGGCGAGTTCCTGTCCGTCGCCGACTACAAGAACGTCATCCGCTGGGCCGACGACATTTCAGGCCGGCCGGCGGTCAAGCGCGGACGCATGGTCAACCGCACCTATGGCGAACCGTCGAGCCAGCTTCGCGAACGCCATGACGCGAGCGATTTCGACACGCGCACACAGGACAAGATCGCGCCCGAGGGCTGAAACTTCATCCGACGCGCAGGTGTTTCAGTCGGTCCTCGTCGAGGTCGGCGCCGAAGCCCGGACGGTCCGACAGCACCAGCCAGCCGTCCGCGTCCGCGCGCAGCGTCTCCGTCATCATGAAGTCGCGGCGCTCCAGCGACCAGGTGGGCGGATCAAGCGGGAACTCGATGAACGGCGCGTTCGCCACCCCAGCGGTCAAATGCAGATTGGCGAGGACGCCCGCGCCATTCGTCCAGGTGTGCGGCGTGAAGGTGAGCCCCGCCCCTTCCGCTTCCGCAGCGATCCGCCGCAGTCCGGTGATCCCGCCCACGAGCGCCGCGTCGGGCTGCAGCACATCCAGCGCGCGATCGCGGATCAGATCGCGCAGCGCCGGCAGTCCGCGCGTCATCTCCGCGCCAGCGATGCGCACGTCCGTCATCCCGCGAAGCGCCCGCATGCCCTCCCGGTCGGCATGGTGGAGCGGCTCCTCCGTCCAGTAGACGCCGAGCCGCTCAAGCTCCCGCACCACCTGGACTGCATCCTTCAGCACCCAGGGCGGCTCGGCGTCCCACGGCATCCGCCAGCCCTGATTGCAGTCGACCATAAGCTCCAGCCGGTCGCCGATGCGCGCGCGCACCGCCTCCAGGATGCGGACGTCCTGCCGCCAGTCCCCGCGATGGAAGCGCAGCTTCAGCGCCCCGAACCCCTCGGCGATGTAACGCTCCGCCGCATCAGCCGTCTCCGACGCCGAGCGCAGCGCGCCGGAGGAGGCATAGGCCCGCACCCGGTCGCTTCGTCCGCCAAGCAGCCGCCATACCGGCTGCCCGAGACTCTTCCCCGCGAGGTCCCACAGGGCGAGATCAAGCGGCCAGCACCGGCCGTAGTGGAAATCGATGCTGTTCAGCACGCCGAAATGCCGCTCGATCCGCAGCGGGTCCTCGCCGACGAACAGGTGCTCATGGCCCTCGAAGCCGACCATCAGATCGCCGGAACCCCAGCCCTCAATTCCCTCATCCGTCCGCACCCGGACGATCGTCGCGTCGAAGGCGGTCCGGTCGCGTCCGTCCCAGGCGGCGCGGAAGGGCGGATCGAGCGGCAACCGGTGGTGGGTGATCTCGATGGCGGTGATGATCATGGCGAAAGTCCCGGGATCTCGCCCCTCAGCCACGTCGCGGCGTCCTGAACGCTGCGCCGCTCCAGATCGACCATCCCGTTCGCGCGGCGCATCATCGCACCGTCAATGCCGAGCCTCAGCGGTTCGAGCGCCCGCAGCAGGGCGCGGTCCGACTTGGCCTTGGGCGAGATGAGCAGGAATGCGTCGTAGGGCGGCAGCACACCCAGCGGATCATCGATGAGTTCGATGTCGAACGCGTCGAGCCGGCCGTCGGTGGTATAGGCGGTGATCACGTCGGCTTCGCCCGATTGCGCCGCGCCATACATGAAGGTGGAGTCCATGCTCCGCGTCTGCAGCGCCTGCAGGCCGTAGGCGTCGCGCGCGCCGATCCATTCCGGCCGCCCGAAGAACTCCGCATCGCCCGCGATCACCAGGGGCCGCCCAGCGAGATCAGCGATGCTCGCAAGTCCGTGGCGTTCGATCGACTCGCGAGTCGCCCCGAACGCATAGGCGTTCTCGAACCCCAGCCGGCCGAAGGCGAGGACCCCGTGCTCGTTGAGAAGCCAGGACGACACCTCCGCGAACATCAGCGCCCTTGGCGCCGGCGCATCCCGCTTCATCAGCGCCGTCCAGACGGTGCCCGAATAATCGACCGTCACATCGACCTCCCCATTGGCGAGCGCATCGAAGGACACGACCGATCCCAGCCCCTCGCGCACCTCCACGCGGGCGCCCTTCGCCTCAAGCACATCCTTCAGCAGCTGCGACAGGATCAGCTGTTCGGTGAAACCCTTGGCGCCGATCACCACTCGGCGCCCTTCGAGCGAGGTCGCGGCATACCCCGCCGTCTCCCCGCCAGGACGCGTCGCGAGCGCTTCCGGCGCGCGCAAGAGCATCAGCACCGGCGCGCAGATCGCGAGGAACCCGGCCGCCGCGGCGATCAGCGGCCAGCGCCTGCGGGACTGCAACCCGCGCTCGAGCTGGGCGATCACCTGGTCGAGTGCGATCGCCAGCATGGAGGCGACGAGACAGCCAAAGATCACCGTTCCCCAGTTCCGCGTCTGGAGCCCCGCGAAAATGTAGTTGCCGATGCTCTGGGCGCCGACCGGCGTTGAGAGCGTCGCCGCGCCGACCACCCAGACAGACGCCGTGCGCAGCCCCGCCACGATCACGGGGCCGGACAGCGGCAGGTCGATGGCGATGAGCCGCTGGCGCTCGGTCATCCCAACGGCGAGCGCGGCCTCGCGCACATCCGCGTCCACGCCGCGCAAGCTGACGATCGTGTTGCGCAGGATCGGCAGCACCGAATTGAGCGTCAGCGCAACGAAGGCCGGCCAGAAGCCGATCCGCCCCCCGAGCGCCGGCACCATCAGCGCAAGAAGCGCAAGCGAAGGAATGGTCTGGACCACGCTCGCCGCGCCAAGCGCCCCGCCCGCCACCCGCGCCGAACGCGCCGCAACGAGGCCGAGCGGGATCGAGATCAGGCAGCCAAGCGCGAGCGCTCCGAGCGACAGGGCGAGGTGACCGGCGTAGCGATCCGGAAAGACCGCCCATTCCTCCGCGAACACGCCGTTCATTCGCCAGCGCCCAGCCGAGCGCCCACGCCAGCACCCTGGCCAGCGCCGAGGGTGGAGACCGCCGTCGGCCCCTCGAGCGAGCCCGCGAACGCGCTGGCGACCGCGCGTGCGGTTCGCCGCGGCGCATCAAGCAGCGCCCGCACAGTATCCGTGGCCGGCGCCGCGATCAGCTCGCACACCGGGCCGATCTGGGCGATGCGGCCGCCGTCCATCACCGCGACCCGCCCGGCGAGTCGCAGCGCCTCGGAGAAATCATGCGTGACGATCACCGCCGCGAATTTCAGCCTTTCCCGCAAGCGGATGATGTCCTCGATCAGCGCATCCTTGGTGACGGGGTCGAGCGCGGCGAACGGCTCATCCATCAGCAGGAGATCGGGCTCCCCCGCGAGCGCCCGCGCGAGGCCAACCCGCTGGCGCTGGCCGCCCGAGAGATCAGCCGGCGCCCGGTCGGCGTAGTCCGCGGGATCAAGCCCCACCATGTCGAGCAGCGCCTCAACCTTGGCGGCGATCCTCCGCTTCTCCCAGCCGAGCAGATGAGGCGTGACGGAGATGTTTTCGGCGACGCTGCGATGCGGAAACAGGCCGCTCGACTGGATCACATAGCCGATCCGGCGGCGCCATTCATGGGCCGGGGTCTGACGCGCCGACCGGCCGCCGAGGCGCACCTCGCCGGCGTCCGGCTCAACCAGCCGGTTGATCATCTTCAGCGTCGTCGTCTTGCCGCAGCCGGACGGCCCGATGAGCGCAAGCGCGTCCCCCGCCTCGAGATCGAAGCTGACGGCGTCGACAACCGTCTGCTCTCCATACCGTTTGGTGAGTTCGCGCGCTTCGAGGAGCAAACCTCCCGACGCCTCCCTGACTGGTCAATGATCTGGCGGTGCGCCGGTGCGGCGACGCGCAACCTTACAGCCATGAGCCGTGAGGTCGACCCCTGATCCGCCCGAAGGTCAGGTCCGGTGGATCGGATCGATCCACTTCACCTCTTCCGGAGCCTCGGCCGGCGCGATGTCGAGATTGACCACCACCGCCTCATTGTCGGAGCGCACGAGCACGCATTCGAGCGGCTCGCTGTCGCTTGCATTGATTTCCTGATGCGGCACGAAGGGCGGCACATAGATGAAGTCGCCGGGGCCGGCCTCGGCGGTGAACTCCAGCGCCTCCCCCCAGCGCATCCGCGCCCGGCCCCGGATGATGTAGATCACGCTCTCAAGTTCTCCGTGATGATGCGCGCCGGTCTTCGCATTGGCGTGGATCGTCACCGTGCCCGCCCAGATTTTCTGCGCGCCGACCCGCGCCGCGTTGATCGCCGCCTTGCGGTCCATGCCGGGCGTCTGCGCCGTTGCGCCGTCGAGCGATCCGCCGGGGATCACCCGCACGCCGTCATGCTTCCAGAGCGGACCGTGGTCGTGGCCGGGTCCATGATCCTCGCTGTGGTCGTGCGCCATGGCCGGCCTCTTGAAACTGAAATCGTCTGCGACAAATCCCAGCCTATCCTTCAGGGGAGGTTGTGCAAGCCGATCGCCCGCGCGGGACGCCAATCGCCCGCGCGGCGCCTGCCTCAGCGGCGCCCGAAGCAGCGGGATCGGACGGCGGGATGCTCTTGACGCCACGGCGCGCCGTGTTTGAACTCGCCTCTCGCGCATCACAGCCCGGAGGCGTCCGCTCTTGATCTTGTTTCGGACGCCCGCACCGCGGCCCGGCGCTTCCCTCCTCGCCGGGCTCGGCTTCATCGCCCTGTTCGCTGGTATGGCCGCCGTCCTCGCGGCCTTGGCCGCCCCGTCGGCGCTCGCGCAGTCGCGCATCAAGACCCTGCCCGGCTATGACCAGTACGCCCGGATCGAACCTCAGCTCGCGGACGCCTTCGCGTCCGGCGCGGTGACGCCCGAATGGGACAGCAACGGCCGGGCCTTCGAGTTCGAGGGCGGCGGCAAGCGGTATCGCTTCGACGCGGTCCGGCTTCGCCTGCGGGAATTGCGCCGTCTGCCGGACCGGGCTGACGAGGAGGACGAAGGCGCCAAGCCGAAATTCGTGCTCGCCCGCGGCCGCGGCGCCGAGGTCGACATCCTCTCCCCCGACGGCGCGACGCGCGCCTTCACCCGCGACATGAATGTCTGGATCCGCCCGGCGGAGGGTGGGCCCGAGATCAATCTCTCGCGCGACGGCGGCCCGGAAGCGCGCATCCGCCACGGCGTCGGCTCCTATCTCTACCTTGAGGAATTCGCCATGCGCGCGCCGGTCTGGTGGTCGCCGGACGGCCGCAGGCTCGCCTGGATGCGGTTCGATGAACGGCCCGTGCCCGACTATTTCCTGTCGCTCGACCAGACCCGCCCGATCTCGACCGTTCACACCCAGGCCTATCCGCATCCGGGCGAGGCGAACCCCATCGCCGATGTGCTGGTCCATGATTTCGACACCGGCCGGACGATCACGCTCGACGTCCGAGAGGGCGCGGCGTTCACCGACAGCGTCGTCGGTCACTATGTCTGGAACGGCCAGTGGACGGCGGACGGATCGCTATTCCTCGTCTTCCGCAGCGACCGGCTGCAGAAGGTTCAGGACCTCGCCGCCTGCGATCCGGTGTCGGGCGGCTGCCGATCGGTTGTCCGCGAGGAGCGGCCGCAGAGCTGGGCGCAGATCTCGCCGCCCACCTTCCTGAAGGACGGCCGCCGCTTCATCTGGGCCTCGGAACGCACCGGCTATCGCAATCTCTATCTCTACGACCTCTCGGGCGCCCTCATCACGCCGCTGACGCGTCACGGCTTCGAGGCGGGCGATCCGGTTCATGTCGACGAGCGCGCCGGGCGGCTGTGGTACATGGCGCGGTCCGGCGACAACTACATGAAGGAGCAACTCCACCGCGTCGGGCTGGACGGGCGCGGCGACCGGCGGGTGTCCGATCCCGCCTTCACCCACCGCATCCAGTTCTCACCCGACGGGCGGCGCTATCTCGACACGTCGGAAACCCATGATCAGCCGCCCACGACCTCGCTGCACGATGACGACGGCAAACGCCTCGCCGAAATCGCCGTCTCCGACATCGGCAAATACCGTGAGCTCGGCATCCCGCCGGCTGAACTCTTCACCTACACCGCGGCCGACGGCGTCACCGAACTGCACGGCCTGTTGTTCAAGCCGTCGGGGTTCGACCCGTCGAGGCGCTACCCCGTCCTCTTCAGCGTTTACGGCGCGCCGGGAACGAACGGCGCGTCGGAGCGTTTCCAGCGGCCGATCGCGCTCGCCGAGTTCGGCTTTCTCATCGTCCGGCTCGACGCCCGCACCGCCGGGGACAAGGGTCGCGCGGCGCTTGACCGGGTCTACCAGCAAGTCGGCCCAGTCGAGGTGGACGATTTCGCCGCCGCCGCTCGCGCCCTCAGCCAGCGCCCCTATGTCGACGCCGCCCGCATCGGCATCTACGGCACGTCCTATGGCGGCACCACATCCGCGCTGGCGCTTCTCAACCACCCGGACGTCTTCGCCGCCGCCGCATCCTCCTCCGCGGTGACCGACTTCCGGCTCTACGACACGGCCTATTCGGAGCGTCTGCTCGGCCTCCCGGCCGAGGCACCGGAGGCCTATGACCGGATCGCCTATCTCGATCGCGCGGCCGACCTCAAGGGCGATCTCCTGCTGTATTACGGCACCGCGGACGACAATGTTCACCCCAAGAACACGCTCATCTTCATCGAGCGGCTGCAGGAGGCGGGCAAGAGTTTCGAGGTTCAGGTCGGCCCCGACCGCGGACACACCAGCGTCAACCCCATCCGCATGATGGAGTTCTTCATCGACAGCCTCGTGCTCGGCCAGGGACCGTTCTGACGCCACCACAGGCGCGACCATTAACCATGTCTTGACCGGCGTCGTCGGATTTCCGGCGTCCCTCAAGCAAGGCGCAACCACAATCGGCTAGGCTCATCCGATCAGTCTTGCAGGTTCGGAGCCGTTTCGTCGTGGTCAAGCCTCCCTCACCCGACAGCTCGACCACGCCCCATCCGCAGACGGATGAGATCCAGGAAGCAATCGCGAAACACGCCCGGTTCAGCGAACGTCGCATCACGGTAGCCGATCTCAGCATTCAGGGCGGCGTCGCAGCGTTTTGCGCCACCGGCGCGACGAGCATCGCTGCGGCGGTCGGACCGGTTTCGCTGGCGATCCTCGCCCTGGGCGTCATCGGAGCGCTGCGCTTTCGCCTCACGAGGAGCAAGGCGCCTCCGGCCTGGATGAACCAGGTCTCCATCCTGGCGGACTTCCTACTGTTCTATATTGTCATGATGATTTTTCACTGGCGGCCCGGACAGCCCCCCGAACTGATGCTGGAGGCGCCAACCTTCGTCTTCGTCTTTGTGTTGATCGCGCTTCGGGCGGCGAGCTTCGACCTCGCCCAGATCGCGATGGCCGGGTGCGTCGCCGCCATCGGCTGGGGTGTGATCACCGTTTTCACGCTTTTCGTCGCAGGCGGCGCGCTGCTTCCGGAGGCGACGGGTCGCCATATCGCGATCCAGGTGGAAAAGATCGTGGCGATCCTCCTGTTCAGCGCCTCGATCGGCGTCGCCGTTCGAAGGGGCGGGAAGTACCTTCGCGACGCCGCCGCGGAGGCCGCCCGGGTGCGGGCGGCGCTCGCGCGCGAGACCGAGCTTAACGCCCGGCTTGAGGAAGAATCGGCCGCTCGGGAACGCGCGAACCAAAAACTCTACCGCGCCGCCAATTTCGATCCACTGACCGGACTTGAGAACCGCCGCGCCTTCCTGCGGCGCGCCGCCATGGCCGCTGCGGAGAACGAGGCCGACCCCGACCGGCGGTTCGCCATCGCCCTCGTCGACCTCAACCGCTTCCGCGCGTTCAACGACGCATTCGGACGGGCCGCCGGCGATGCACTCATCAAGGGCGCCGGCGAGCGCCTGTCCCGGGCCATCCGTGACGACGAGCACCTCGCCCGCATCGGGCCAGACGAGTTCGCGGTCCTCTCCAACTGCTCCAGGTCACAGGCCTGCGGCGAGAAGCTGAGTGCGCGCCTCTCCGCCGCCTTCGAAGCGCCGATCGTCGCCGAGGGACGCACCTTCATCGCCGGCGTGACGGTTGGCGCCGCGGCGATCGAGCCCGGTGACCGCGGCGGATGCGTTTTCGCCTACGCGGACATTGCGCTGAATGAAGCCAAGCGCGGCGGCAGACGGGGCCACATGGTCCACGATCCTTCGACCCGGACCGCCATCGCCTCGCGGGTTGCGCTTGAATTCGAGCTGCGGGAAGCGCCCGCTCGCGGCGAGTTGAAACTTCACTATCAGCCCAGCTTTAACCTCGCCGACGATCGGATTGCGGGCTGGGAAGCGCTCGTCCGCTGGACCCGCAATGGCGGCGACCTGGTGAGCCCCGCGCGCTTCATCCCGATCGCCGAGGAAACCGGCACGATCGTCGATATCGGCGCCTGGGCGCTGGACGCCGCGACGCGCGACGCCGCGCGCTTCCGTTGCGCCGGTGCGCCGGAAGCGGCCTTCATGAGCGTTAACGTGTCGCCGCGCCAGTTCGCTGATCCGGAAACTCTGTTGAGGGCGGTTCGCTCGGCGCTCGTTCGCCATCCTCACCTGAAGCTCGAAGTGACCGAGTCCGCCATCGTCGACGACCCCGTGGAAGGACTCGCCCTCCTGAAATCGCTGCATGACTTCGGCGCGCTTCTGGCTCTCGACGATTTCGGCACCGGAGCGTCATCGCTTTCGCAGCTTCGTCGCTTCCCGTTCGCGACCCTGAAGATCGACCAGAGTTTCGTTCGCGACGAAACGCCGGACGGGCGCGCCTATCTTGCGGCGGTTGTCGGACTCGCGCGTGCGCTTGGGCTGAAAACGGTCGCGGAAGGCATCGAGACCGAGGCGGATCTGGTCGCCTGCCGATCGATCGGGGTCACCTATGGGCAGGGTTTCCTGCTCGGCCGCCCGGTGGACGCGGAGAGCGTCCTGCGCGACCTTGAGCTCCCCGAGAGGACGGCCAGCGCGGCCTAGTCTTCCGCCTGCGGCGCCCCCACGGCGTGGAGAGCGGCGTCGCGCATCCGTTCCATCTCCACTTCCGGCATGAGGGTTCGCTCGAACACGCGCAATCCGGAATAGGCGGCAAGAAGGAGATCGGCCTCCCGCCGGATGCGGTCCTCGTCCCGAAGGGGATCCAGCCTGCCAAGCAGGTCCACCAGCATGCACCCGATCGACGCAAAGCCGCGTCGGACGATCGCGGCGGCGTCGGCGTCCTCATGAGCCCGGTCCAGCGCCGCATTGCACAGGAAGCAGCCCTTCAGGTCCCCCGACCGGCGTCCGCGGATCGGTGCGTCAAGCAGCATGCGCAGCCCTTCCGCCGGCGGTGTTCCGGAGAGCTGGGCGGCGAGTTCGGCTACATTGCCGTCGACGTAACGCGCCAGCGCCCGCAGATACATCTCGCGCTTGTCTCCAAACGCCCCATAGAGGCTCCCCTTCATGAGGCCGGTCGCCTCCATGAGGTCGCTCAGGGAGGACCCTCCATAACCGCGTCGCCAGAACACGGTCATGAGATCGGCGAGGGTCCGGTCCTCGTCGAACTCCCGGGGACGGCCGATCGGGCGGGCGCCCCCCGTGTCACGCATCTGTGATGTTGTCATTTATTGACCGATCGGTCCATTAGTCACATATCCCGTTCGTCGACGCAACAAGTCGTCGATATCGCTCCAACAAAATAATGACCAAGCGGTCAACAATCAAGGAATTCTTCGATGGCACGCCTCTCACAGATCGACCCCGCCGCCGCCGCCGGCCGCCCCAAGGAGCTGCTCGACGGCGTCAAGGCAAAGCTTGGCCGCGTCCCCAACCTCACCCGCGTCCTGGCGAACGAGCCGGCCGCACTGGAAGGGTATCTCGGCCTCTCTGCCGCCCTCGGCGCCGGGCGCTTCGACATCCGCACGCGGGAGGCGATCGCGCTCGCCGTCGCCGGGGCCAACGCCTGCGACTACTGTGCATCCGCCCACACGGCGATTTCGCAGTCTCTGAAGGTCGACGCGACCGAGATCTCCGAGCGGCTCGCGGGACGTTCGGCCGATCCGAAACTGGCCGCGGCGCTCGCATTCACCCGCGAACTGGTCGCTGAACGTGGCAGGGTGTCCGACGCAAGCCTGGCGGCTGTGAAAGCGGCCGGACATGACGAGGCCGCCATCGTCGAGATCGTCGCCAACGTCGCGCTCAACCTGTTCACCAATTACGTGAACCACGTTGCCGAGACCGACATCGACTTCCCGGTCGTCTCGTCGTCCGCCCATCGCGTCGCCTGACGCTGCGGCCTCGCCCCTGCACCCTCCGATCGTTCCTCCGCTGGTGGAGCGGTCGGAGGACCCATCCCTTCTCCGCCGTTTCGAATGCCCCAGGCTCTGGCCGCCCGCTTCCGCGGCGGCCATCAAGAAAAGAGACTCCGCTCATGACCGACATCGTCATCTACACCAAGGATTATTGCCCCTACTGCCGCTCGGCGAAGGCGCTCCTCGCCGGCAGGAACGCACTCTTCACAGAGATCGACGTAACGCACGACGAACAGTTGCAGGCCGAGATGATCCGGCGGTCGGGCCGGCGCACCGTGCCCCAGGTCTTCATCGGCGGCCGGCCGGTCGGCGGCTCGGACGACCTCCACGCCCTGGCCGCGTCCGGCGAGCTTGACCGGCTGCTCAACGGGGGACCCATGTCGCCGGTAGGATGATCGTTGCCGTGCGCCAATCCGATCCTGAGCGGTTCGGGCGGGTTCGGCCCGCCCCCCTGGGGTGGCAGCGTCGTCGCTCGGCCCCCCAACACGGCGCTGCGTTCACGCCGCCTCGGCGGCGAGCATCGCCTCTCGCGTCCGGTCGATGTTCGGGACCAGCACATGCACCACCCACCAGGCGATGATCTTCGCCCCGGCGCACAGCGCCAGCATCGGCGCATAGGAGCCGGTCGCGTGCAGCACATAGCCGGTGAATTCATTCATCAGCAGACCCGAGAGACTGCCGAATGTCGCGCCAAATCCAATGATCAGGCCCGTCAGCCGCGCGGGGAAAATGTCCGTCGCGAGGCCGAACACGCTCGTTGAGAACATCTGGTGGGCGGCGAGCGTGAGCCCCAGCAGCGACGCCGCAAGCCACATCGAATCCACCGTCGCCACCGTGAACACCGGAATCGCGAGCACCGCGGCGATCGCCATCGGCGTCTTGCGCGAGAGGTTGTAGCTGCGCCCCCCCGCCAGCATCCGGCTCGACATCAGACCGGCGGAAAAGGACCCCGCCGCCGCCATCCCGAACACCAGCGCGACGGGAAGCGAGGTCCCCGCCATGTTGAGCCCGTACTGCTTGGCGAGAATGTCCGGGGCCCAGAAAAACAGGAACACCCACACGAAATCCGACAGGAATTTGGCGAGCGCCACCGCCCAGGTCCGGCGGTCGGCGAGCAGGCGCTTGTAGTCGGCGCGGGTGAGCTTGGCCGGTTCATCCCCCGTGGGCGCAGCCGCGGCGGCCGGAGGCTCGACCGGCGCCGCCTCGATCGCCGGCGCGGAGCGCAGCGCCGCGGGCGGTTTCGGCAGCATCCACCAGAACACCAGCCAGATCGCTCCAACCGCCCCGGTGATCAGAAACGCCGCCTTCCAGCCAAACGCGATCGCGATCGCCGGCACGATCAGCGGCGTCGCCACCGCGCCGATGTTCGGCGCGACATTCATGATCCCGAGCGCCAGCGACCGGTCCTCGCCCCGGAACCAAGACGACACGGTCTTCACCGCCGCGGGCGTGTTCACCGCCTCTGTCAGCCCCAGCAGCGCCCGCACCCAGAAGAAACCGGACACCGTCGTTACGAAGGCGTGCGCCATCTGGGTGAGGCTCCAGCCGCCGACGCCGAGCGCATAACCGACCCGCACCCCCACCCGGTCGACGAACCAGCCGACCGCCAGCATCGACAGGATGGTCGCGATCTGAAAGCCGGAAACGATGTGCGCGTAGTCGAGATCGCTCCAGCCGAGATCCTCCGACAGCGCGGGCTTCAGGAGCGCGATCGCCTGCCGGTCGAGATAGTTGAGCAGCGCGGCGAAGAAGACGAGCACCAGCGCCGCCCACCTGATCCGGTCGGCCGCCGTGTAGGGCGCGACCAGCGCGGACGCGCTAGGTGCGGGGCCCGGCTTGGCGGCCGGATGCGCGGCGGGCGCGGCAGGTATGGTCATGTCGCCGATGTCCTCCCCGGACGGCGACCCTCGCCGCCCATCCCTCTCGCCGGGCACATTACGCCCGCCAGCCGGTTCGGCAATGGACAAGGACGCGCGCCGGTCCGAAGCCCTAGAAACCGAGTTCCGCCATCTCGACCACCCGGCGCTCGCGCGCGCTGATCTCCGCCGCGGTCCCGGCCGCGACCGCTCGCAGCCCGTCCTCGGCGGTGACGACCACCGGTCCGGCACCCTTTATCGCATCCATGAAGGCGAGCAGCTGATAATAGACCGAGCCGTGATGCGTCCCGGCCGCCAGCGCCTTTGCATCCACCGGCACGTGCTCGCGCCGCGACGACTTGGGCGCCCAGAGCGGCGTGCGCGGCGACCGGATCAGCGCGCCGGAGGGAATGAACACTTCCAGCTTGGCCTCGTCGCCGACCGCGGTGAGCGCCTCCTGCTCCTCCGACCCCTCGGCGAACATCGACAGGTCCAGCATCGCCCGCACGCCATTGTCGAACTCGACCGTCGTGAAGGCGTTGTCCATGATGTCCGGCCGCTCGCCGCCATAGACCTCGTCGAGATGGTTCACATCCATCCCGCCCGAGCAGAACACCCGCACCGGCTCGGCGCGGGCGATCAGCCGCATCAGGTCGAAGAAATGGCAGCACTTCTCCACCATCGTGCCGCCCGTGTTGCGGCTGAACCGGTTCCAGTCGCCGACCTTGTGCAGGAACGGAAAACGGTGTTCGCGCACGGTCAGCATCACCAGCCGCCCGACTTCGCCCGAATGGACGGCGGTGATGAACTTCGCCGCCGGCGCCATGAAGCGGTATTCCATCGCCGTCCAGAACACACCGGATCGGTTGGCCGCGGAATCGGCGATCCAGCGCGCATCCGTGATCGTGGTGGCGAGCGGCTTCTCACACAGGATGTGCACGCCCGAGGCCATCAGCGGCTCGAGCACCGTCCGGTGCGTGAAATTTGGCGACGCCACGATCACCGCATCGGGACGCGCCTCCGCCATCATCGATGCAATGTCGGTGTGGGCCGAAACGCCGCCCGCGCCGTCGCCGATCTCAGCGAGAGCGGCCTTCACAGACGCCTCCACCGGGTCGACCAGCGCGACGATCTTCGCCTCGTCGACAAGTTTCAGATTGCGGATATGCTCGCGCCCCATCATTCCGGCGCCGACGATCGCGAAGCGGACAGGGGACATGGGTCGCCTCTATTGCGATCCGGGAGAGACCGGGAAGGAACTGAAGGGTGACGAAGCACGTCCTGTCGCACGATCGCCGGAAACTCGGCAACAGCGGACTTGTCGCATCGCCCATCGCCTGGGGCATGTGGCGGTTCCGGGGCCATGACGTCCGCGCCGCCCGCGTGCTCGTCGAAACCGCGCTCGACTCGGGCTTTGATCTTCTCGACACCGCCGACATCTACGGGCCGGACAATGGCGAACCCTTCGGCGCGGCCGAAGCGCTCCTCGGCCGGGTGTTAGCGGAAGCCCCGGGCCTGCGCGGCAGGATGGTGCTCGCCAGCAAGGGCGGCATCGAGATGGGCGTCCCCTATAATTCCCGCGCCGGCTATCTCGTCGCCGCCTGCGAGGCGTCGCTCAAACGCCTCGGCTGCGAGCGCATCGACCTCTATCAGATCCACCGGCCGGACCTGCTCGCCCATCCGGCGGAAGTCGCCCGCGCGCTGGAGCGCCTGCGCACCGACGGCAAGATCGCCGCGGCGGGCGTCTCAAACCACACACCCGCGCAGACCGCCGCGCTCGCCGCGCATCTCCCCTTCCCGCTCGCCTCGGTGCAGCCGGAGGTCTCCGCCCTCGCGATCGATCCCCTGTTTGACGGCGTGCTCGATCAGGCGATGGAGCGCGGCCTCGCCGTGCTCGCCTGGTCGCCGCTCGGGGGCGGCCGTCTCGCCCGGCCGACCAACGCGCGCGAGGCCGCCGTCGCCGACGCCCTGAAGCCCATCGCTGAGGACAGCGGCGTCAGCGTTTCAGCCGCCGCGCTCGCCTGGATCATGGCGCATCCGTCGCGCCCGATTCCCATCGTCGGGTCGCAGCGGCCGGAGCGCATCCGCGACGCCGCCGACGCCCTCACGGTCACGATCCGTCCAGACGACTGGTACAGGGTGCTGGTCGCATCACGAGGAGCCCCGATGCCATGAGCCGCGCGCCATCGTCTCACCCCCCGTGCGAAGTCTCCTGGTTCTCGGCGCTCTGCGACGACGATTATGAGTTCCTCGGCGCGCCCGATCCCGCCCTGCGCGCAAGTTTCGAACACTGCCGCGACATCGCGCTCACCGCTGAGACCGGCGGGTTCGACAACCTGCTCCTTCCCTCCGGCTACGCGCTCGGAATCGACGGCGTCGCTTTCGCCGCGGGCATGGCGCCGCTGCTGAAACGGATGCGGCTCCTCACCGCGGTTCGCTGCGGCGAGATGCATCCTCCGCAGCTCGCCCGCCAGCTCATCACCCTCGACCAGATGCTCGGCGGACGGCTCACCGTCAACATCATCTCGAGCGACCTGCCGGGCGAGCAGATGGCGAGCGGCCCGCGCTACCGCCGCACCGTGGAGGTGATGCAGATTCTCGCCCGGCTGATGAACGGCGAGGCCATCGACCACCGGGGCGAGCACTACACGCTGAAGCTCGACCCGCCGCGCATCCGCACCGTCAGCGGAAGGCGTCCGCCCTTCTATTTCGGCGGCCTTTCGGACGACGCCCGCGACGCGGCCGCCGAGGCGAGCGACGTCTTTCTGATGTGGCCGGACCGGATGGAGACCGTCGCCGAGATCATCGCCGACCTGAAATCCCGCGCGGCCGCGCGCGGCCGCGTCCTGCGGTTCGGCTATCGCGTGCATGTCGTCGTCCGCGACACGGAAGCCGAGGCGCGGGCGGCGGCCGACCGTCTCCTGTCCCGGCTCGACGACGCGGAGGGCGCGGCGATCCGCAACCGGTCGCTCGACAGCGCCTCCTACGGCGTGCGCCGGCAGGCGGAGCTGCGCGAAGCGGCGGGCTCGGAGGGCTATGTGGAGAACAATCTCTGGACCGGAATCGGCCGGGCGCGATCGGGCTGCGGCGCGGCGATCGTGGGCGATCCCGATCAGGTTCTCGCCAAGCTCAACGCCTACCGGGCGATCGGGATCGAGGCGTTCATCCTCTCCGGCTACCCGCATGCGGCCGAGGCGGACCTGTTCGCCCGGCATGTCCTGCCGCACATCGACCACAGGCCGCTCGAGGTCGAGGTGTAGGGGAGCGGAAAACCCGCTCCCCACCCCGCCTCAGCCTGGTTCAGAGCAGGAGGTCCGCCGCGAGGAAGGCGAAGAATGCGCCGACCAGATAGGCGATGACCGACACCCACCAGATCGCCCAGCTGATCGTCCGCAGTCGCGCGCACGCCCTCGCCTGCGCCGGATCGACCGGACAGGGCAGGTTTCGCGCCCGCCACTGCCAGTAGCCGGCGGCGGCGATCAGCAGTCCGGCGACGGTGAACACCGTCTCCTTGTGCTGGCCGAGCCAGGTGATCTGCGGCACGACCTCGATCAGCCCGGCCATCACCGCCCCCATGCCGAGGCTGACCAGCATCGCCGGCAGGGCGCAGCAGATCAGCGTCGACGCCGAGGTGAACAGTGACAGCGTCGCCGGCAGCACGCTCGGCGGCTTCACCGGATCGGTGTCAGCGGTCATGAGCGGCTCCGTTCGATCGACACGAGCGCATAGCCGGACTTCTTGACCAGCGCCTTGATCGTATCGTCGCCGAGCGTGGCGCCCGGCGCGAGCGTCACCGCGATCGTCCCCGACTTGAGATTGACGGCGACGTCGGTGACCCCGGCTTCCTTGCCGAAGACCTTCTTCACGGACTGGGCGCAGAAGTCGCAGACCATTCCGTTCACCCGTGCGGTGATCGTCTCTGCGGACGTTGCGGCTCGGCTCGCCTGCGCGCTGGCGACAGGGGCCGACAGCATCATCGGCGCGGCGGCAAAGCCAAGGACAAGCACCGCCGCGAGCATGGACTGTTTCGTTTTCATGTGCGTGATCTCCTTCAATACCGATAGACCCAGTTGAACAGGAACTCCTCGGACGCGGGGCGGTAGCCGATCTCGACAAGCTGCACGCCCTGGAACAGCCGCACGAGCGGCGTCACCGTGACCTTGTCGTCCGCGTCCGGCATGTTCTCGACCTCCACCATGAGCCAGGTGTGAAGGTCGCCCGCCTCTCCGAGATAAGGCGCGACGCCGACGCGGGCCGACTGGCGGAAGGTCCGGTCAAACCCAAGCTCATAGGCGCGCGCCTCGTAGGACGTGAACCAGCGGCGCGTCTCCCAGTCCGCCGCGAAGCCGACGAAGCCAGCAGCCTCCGATCCGCCGCCGCGCGAGCCAAAGGGCGTCGCCTGTCCCGCGCCAAGCTTCAGATAGATGTTTCCTTGCGACGCCGGCGCATTCCAGCGTTTCGCCAGGCGATTGTACTGGACGCCGGCGAACCGCCAGTCGCCGTCCCAGTTGGACTCGCCATAGAAGCCGATCGAGTCGGTGACTGTCGGCGAGTAGTGAACATGCAACGATGACATGTCGCCATTGTTCATCTGCATGACCGTCCAGCCGCCTGGATAGGAGACCGGTCGGGCGTCCGCCTCTCCCGCCGACGCAACGCCGGCGGCCAGGACGGCCGATGCGAGCAGCGCTCGCGATTGCTGTTTCAAGGTTTGGGTGCCTCGTGTTGATCCTGAAAGGTCCGGTTGCGGAGGGCGCATGGGCGCGCACCGCGTTCACGAACGGGATCAGACGCGAGGGGGTCTCGGATCGACGCCGGGCACGTGGCTGGCGGCGTGCATGTAGGCCTCGGTAGGCCACGCGGCGAACACCGCCATTTGCTGGGAGAGCACAGGCGGCTCGACGGCGGCGGCGTGCACGAACATCACCGCGCAGCAGCATGGCGTCGTGGACTTGCCGTCGTGATCCGGAACCGGCGACGGCTGGCTTGCATCATCGGCTGGCGCCGCGGCCTCGCCCGAGTGACACGGCATGTCGGTCATGGCCGCGGCGGCGCGCTCGACAACGGCGTGATGCTGGGCGGTGATGGCCGCGCCGCGCTGGGCGCAGTGATCCGCCGCCGCTTCAAAACCGAAGAGCGACGCCGACAGGGTCCAGAGGACGAGCACCATCGTGCGGATCATCTGTGGACGATACGCCGATCCGTCTCAGCGAACAATGAACGAAACCGCGAGCATTTGCGCCGCCGCCAGTCACACCGCCGCGCGACGAGCCGCCGCCGGGTCGTTAGCGGCATGGAGGTGGCAGGTCGCCCGTCCCGTCGTCCCGGTCGCGACCATGACGGGCTCGTCCGTCCGGCAGACATCCATGGCGTGCGCGCAGCGCGGGTGAAACGTGCAGCCGGGCGGTGGATTGCGCGGGCTCGGCGGATCGCCCCGCACCATCGCCTCCTCCCGCAGCGCTTCGGCTTCAGGATCAGGGATCGGCACAGCCGACAGCAGCGCCTGCGTATAAGGATGCTTCGGTGCGGAGAACAACTCGTCGCGCTCGGCGATCTCGACGATGCGCCCGAGATACATCACCGCCACGCGGTCGGAGATGTGGCGCACCACCGACAGGTCATGCGCGATGAACAGATAGGCGAGGCCGAGCCGCTCCTGCAGCTCCATCAGCAGGTTCAGGATCTGCGACCGGATCGACACATCCAGCGCCGACACCGGCTCGTCGCAGATCACGAGGTCCGGTTCGAGCGCCAGCGCACGCGCGATGGCGATCCGCTGGCGCTGGCCGCCGGAAAACTCATGCGGATACCGCTCCGCCATGTCAGGCAGCAGGCCGACGAGGCGCATCAGCTCGTCGAGCTTCGCTCGCGCCGCGTCGCGATCGCCGGCGAGGCCGTGCACCCGCAGCGGCTCGGCCAGAATGTCGCCGACCTTCATGCGCGGATTGAGCGAGGAGAACGGGTCCTGAAACACCATCTGCATCCGCCGCCGCCAGGGCCGCATCGCGCCCGGCCCAAGCGCGGTGATGTCCACCCCATCAAACAGGATGCGCCCCGCGCTCGCATCCTGCATCCGCAGGATCGCAAGCGCCGTGGTCGACTTTCCGCAGCCGCTCTCGCCGACGATGCTGAACGTCTCGCCCCGGCGGATCGTGAAATCAACGCCGTCGACCGCCTTGATCAACCCGACCTGTCTTGGCAGCACCACCCCCTCGGTGACGGGAAAGTGCACCTTCAGCCCCTCGACCGAGAGCAGCGGGTGCGATCCGGGCGCGGCGTTCGTCCTCATCGCGTCACGCCTCCGCCCAGCAGGCCTTGCGATGCCCGGGCGACACCTCCTCCAGCCCCGGCGCCTCGCCGCACCGCGCGAAGGCGAGACCGCAGCGCGGCGCGAACGCGCACCCCGGCGGCAGGTGCGCCAGATCCGGCGGCTGTCCGCCGATCGTCTCGAGCCGCGTCTGCGGGCTGGAATCGAGCCGCGGCGCCGAGGCGATCAGCCCCCGCGTGTAGGGGTGTTTCGGCGAGGCGAACAGCGCCCGCGCGGGCGCGCTCTCGACGATCCGCCCGGCATACATCACCGCCACCCGGTCGGCGTGTCGCGCCACGAGGCCGAGATCATGCGTGATCAGGATCAGCGCCGACTGCATCTCCCGCGTGAGGGATTTCAGCAGGCTCAGGATCTGCGCCTGAACCGTCACATCGAGCGCGGTCGTGGGCTCGTCCGCGATGATCAGCGCCGGCTGGCAGGCGAGCGCCATGGCGATCATCACCCGCTGACGCATCCCGCCGGAGAAGCGGTGCGGATACTCGTTCAGCCTGCGCCGCGCATCCGGGATCGCGACCCGCTCCAGAAGCTGCGCCGCCGCCTCCAGCGCCGCCTTGCGATCGAGCCCTCTGTGAAGCCGGATCGGTTCGGCGACCTGCTCGCCGATGGTCAGCACCGGATTGAGCGAGGTCATCGGCTCCTGGAAGATCATCGAGATGCGGTTGCCGCGCACCGCCCGCATCGCGCGATCATCGAGGCCCGCAAGATCAGCCCCGTCGAACACCACGCGTCCGCGGTCGATCCGTCCGGCGTCGCCCAGCAGCTTCAGCACCGAGAGGGCCGTCACGCTCTTGCCCGAACCGCTCTCGCCGACGATCGCGAGCGTCTCGCTGCGGGCGACCTCGAACGAGACGTCGTCCACCGCGCGCAGCGGCCCGCGTTCGGTGCGGAACACCACACTGAGACCCTCGACGGACAGAAGCGGCGTCACTCGAACCCGAGCTCCCGTTTCAGCTCGTGGTCGATCCAGATGCGCGCATAGATCGGTCCCGGTCGGACGGCGCCCGCACGCAGCTCGCCCCCGTAATTGCGCACCCAGGGCCACCAGGCGGTGTAGTAGTATTGCGTCGGCAGCCAGACATAGGGCGCCTGGTCGAGAATCTCGACCGTCATCGCCCGCGCCTCGCGGATACGTTCCTCCTCGTCGCGGGTGGTGAGGAACGCATCCAGCCGGCGATCGAGATCAGCGTCGGAATACATTGACGGGTTCCAGGTCTGTCCCGTCATGAAATTCTTGCGCAGCGTCGTCGTCGGCGAGACGTGCCCGGTGTTCATGAGATAGCCCGCCTTGTGGGTCTTGGTGGTCATGGCGGACAGGAAAGCCGCATACTCCATCGGCTCGATCGTCATCCGTACGCCGATCTTCGACCAGTAGCTTTCGATCAGCGGCAGCATGTCCATGTGCTGCGGCGAGCAGCTGCACACCTGAACGGTGATGTCGAACCCGTCCTTCAGCCCCGCCTCCTGAAGCAACGCCCTGGCTTTCTCGGGATCATACCCGAACAGCTCCTTCACGCTTTCGGGCATCTCTTCCAGCGGCTGGAAATTGGCCCCGAACGCGGGATGCTGCGGGAACGCCATCAGTTCGGAATCGCCGCCGTCCAGCAGCTCGGTCATCTCCTGCTGGTTGACCGCGATGTTCAGCGCCCGCCGCACGCGCGCGTCATCGAGCGGCGGCCTATCGGTGCGCAGCGCGATATAGGTGCCCTGCGGCGCGAGCCAGCGGCTCCATTGCAGCTCCGGCGACACCGACTTCAGATGCTCGACGAAGGTCCACGGGATCTGCTCCACGATGTCGAGCTTGCCCGAGCGCAGATAGGTGATCACCGTCGAATAGTCCTTGATGATCCGATAGGTCACCCGGTCGGTGAAGGGCAGTTTCCGGGGCTCACCGGCCACCATCTCGGTGTCCCAGTAATCGTCATTGCGCCGGAAGCTCTGCGTGTGGCCCTGAATGTAGCGGTCCAGCCGGTAGGGGCCCGTTCCGGTAAGGTTGCGCCAGTCCCTCTGGTCGACGCCGATCGCCTCCTTGGGGATCGCGCCGGTGTAGTATCCATAGCCGAGCCGGTAGGCCCATTCAGCGTTGTAGGTCTTGAACCGGTAGATCACGGTGCGGTCGTCGCGCGCCTCGACCCCTTCCATGAAGTCGAAATAGGTGCCGATCTTCTTCGGGCTCGCATTGATGTAGTCATAGGTCGCAACGATGTCGCCCGCGTCGATCTCGCGCGGACCCACCACCCCCTCGTTCGGCTGGAACCGCACCCCCTTGCGCAGCTTGACGACGAGCGTCAGCGGATCCTCCCACTCCCAGCTTTCCGCGAGCTCTCCGCGCATCACCTCCGGCGGGATGTAGGCGTCGGCGACAAAGGGATAGCTCCCGCCACGGCTCACCGCCTGCGAGAGGTCCGCGGCGAACAATTGCTCGCGCACGAGGCCGGTGTCGTGATTGCTCTTCCAGGTCCAGTCCGCCGGGTCCCACGACAGCGCCGACAGGGTCACATACACCGTGCCCACATTCAGCTCGCCGCCATACTGGGGCGGATCGTCCAACGAGCGTTCCGGCCGATCATAGGTGCGCGGCGGGCCGCAGCCGCCAAGCGCAAGGGCCGTCGCCGCGAGAGCCACGAGGGCGGACTTCATCGGGCGCCCCTCATTCTCGGATCGAGGAGATCGCGCAGCGCGTCGCCGAAGATGTTGACCGAGTACACCACGATGGTGAGACAAAGCCCCGGTGCGAGCGCGAGCCACGGCGCAAGAAACATGTAGCTGCGTCCCGACCCGGACAGCATCCCGCCCCAGGTCGGCGCCGGGGGCGGCACGCCGAGTCCGAGGAAGGACAGGCCCGCCTCCGCGAGGATCACCGCCCCGAGCCGCGTCGTGAACAGCACGATCAGCACCGGCGCGACATTCGGCAGCACGTGCGTCCACAGGACATGCAGTGGGCTCGCTCCGAGCGACAGCGCCGCGCGCGTGTACATCGTCTCGCGCACCTGCATCACCGCGCCGCGCACGATCCGCGAGCCGCCGATCCCGTAGAGCAGCCCCAGCACCACCACGATCTGCATCATTCCCGGCCCGACGATCGAGACCACGACGATCAGCAGCACAAGATCCGGAAAGGTCATCCAGGCGTCGACCATGCGCTGGATCAGCATGTCCGTGCGGCCGCCAAAATATCCGCCGACGAACCCGATCAGCACCGACACAACCGTCGCAAGACCCGCGGCCGTGACCGCCACCACCATCGACACCTGCGCGCCGAGCAGCACGCGGGAGAACACGTCCCGCCCCAGATTGTCGGTCCCGAACGGATGCGTCATCGACGGCGCGAGCAGGCGTCGCGTCAGGTCGGCGTCATTGGCGCCGTAGGGCGCGAGCACCTGCGCGAACAGCCCGCACACCAGAAAGAACAGGAACACGCCGCCGCCGACCGCGCCGAGCGGCTTCTCGCGGATCAGCCGGCGCACGAAGCCGCCGACACCGGCGCGCATTCCCGCCGCCCCCGGCGACGCCCCCGAGGCCGACGCCATCGCGGCGGATGATTGAAGCACGGGCGGCGTCACGGTCGGCGTCACTGGCGGGGTCACTGGCGGCGCACCCTCGGATCAAGGAACCCATAGGAGATATCGACCGCCAGATTGATCAGCAGCACCGCGACGCCGACCACCAGGAAGACGCCGGTCACGATCGGATAGTCGCGCTGCGACACCGCCTCCAGCAGCAGCAGGCCCATGCCCGGCACGACGAAAATCTGCTCGAGGATCACCGCGCCGCCGATCAGCAGCGGCGCCTGCAACCCGATCAGCGTGACGACCGGAATCAGGCTGTTGCGCAGCGCATGACGGAACACCACCATGTTCTCGCTCAGCCCCTTGGCGCGCGCCGTGCGGATATAGTCCTGCCGCATCACCTCCAGCATCATTGTGCGCGTCATCCGCATCGTCACCGCCGACATCGACAGGCCGAGGATCACCGCCGGCACGATGATATGGCTGAGATTGCGGATCGGGTCCTCGAACAGCCCGACGAATTCCAGTTCCGGCGACCAGCGCCACCACACGGAGGGGAACACCATCACTAGCGTGCCGAGCCAGAAGCCCGGCACGGCGAGCATGATCAGCGAGAAGGATCGCGCGATATAGTCCCCCGCCGTGTCCTGCCGCATCGCGGAGTAGATGCCGATCGGAATCGCGACGCTGATCGACACGAGCAGCGCGAGCGCGCCAAGCTCGAAGGTGATGGGTATCCGTTCGGCGAGCAGCCCCGACACGGATGTGTTCTGCCACAGAGAGTTGCCGAGATCGCCCTGAAGCGCCTTCCCGGCCCACACGAAATACTGCTCGAGCACCGGACGATCGAGGCCGAGCGCCGCCTCCAGCGCCGCGCGGTCGGCGTCGGTCGCGATGTCATTCTGCGCCAGCATGACGTCGATCACATCGCCCGGGATCATGCGGATCGCGAGAAACACGATGAGGCTTGCAAAGAACAACGTCGGGATCAGCGCCAGCAGACGTCGAACCACATAGTCGCGCATCAGCCGTCACACCCGGCGTGCGTCGAGGGTCCGTTGCGCGCGGGGCCGTCCGGCATCCGTCTCCTGCTCCCTCCCTGATCGCGCTCTTGCGGCGCTCTTCATCCGTCTTCAGCCGAAACTGTCTCACAAAAAACAGCTGCGTGCACCCCGGAACCCGACTATACGTTCAGTTAAACATCTCCGGGATGACGGCGCTGCGGGAGGTCCCGCCGACAGCCGCTCACCGACGGAGACCGGGTGGCGCCTGGGAGGGCCGGACATGCGGATCGACGCACGCAGCTTCACCTATGGCGCGGTGTTTTTCGGGGCGCTCATCCTCGCCGCCACCTGCTCCAGCCTCACCGCGAGGGACCCCGACGCCTCGCCGGCCCCGCCCGTCGCGAGCGCGGCCCTGCAACCCGCCAATGTGAAAATCCCCGAATACCTCTCTCCGGTGCTGCGGGCCAGGGTCGAAGCCCTCAAGGCCGACCTCGCCGCCGCGCCTTCGACCCCGGCGAACGCCGACGAACGCGCGCTCGTCCTCTATGACTGGCTCAACGCCTACGCCCTCACCGGCAGGTCGATCCCGGTGAACATGCCGCAATCGGTCGCGACCATCACCCAGCCTGGGCCCCCGGGCCGGGCGGCGCTCAACGCGCTCGACGACTACATCCGCGAACTCACGCTCTATGAGGAACAGCCGGACGCCCGCGGGACGCTCACGAGTTCGACGACGGGGCCCTTCGCGCCGGGATCGATGCAGACGATCGCCCTCACCTACACGGTCGGCTCAAAGCCCATTTCCGCGGGCGGCGGGCTTCTGCTCGGCCGCCACTTCATGTCGAACCAAGGCGTCTACCAGACCTCCGACCCCGCGGGCGCGAACTATGTCAGCGCGTCGGTCAACCGGTCCGGCGTGCGGCTCGAGCCGTCGACCGAAAATCTGGCCGGCATGTTCGGTGGCTTCCGCGGCGGCGTCGACATGCCCTTCTTCCGGGTGACGGGCGGCGAGCTGCGTTCCGGTGACATCGTGACGATCACCATCGGCGACCGGTCGCGCGGCGGGCCGGGCTTCCAGATGCAGACCTTCGGCAATGACGGCTTGCGCATTCCGCTCTACGTCAGCTTCACCGCCAACTCGCCTGCGATCAGCCTGCCCGATATCGCCTTCTCGATCGAGGGCGGTCCCGTCGCGCGCGTGAAGGGATTTGCTCCGTCGATCGCAAGAGTCGGCCAGCCGGTCACGATCTCGGTGCGCGGCGAGGACCAGTACAAGAACCGCGCAACCGGCCCGCAGCCCGCCTACGACCTCTTCGTCAACGGCGAATTGCGCCAGCGCATCCCCGCCGGCGACAAGGCGATCACCCTGGTCGAGGGGCTCGCCTTCTCCGAACCCGGCGTGAAGCGGATCACCTTCCGTTCCGCCGACGGGCGCATCACCGGCGACACCAACCCGATCTGGGTGCGCGAGGGCGATCATCCGGGCGTCTTCTGGGGCGAGACCCACGCCCATTCCGCCTTCGCCGAAGGCCAGGGCTCGATCGACTTCTTCTACACCTTCGGCCGCGACGACGCCCGGCTCGACTTCCTCGGCATGTCGGAGCACGACCTCTGGATGGACGACTGGGAGTGGGAGCAGCTCCGCACCGCGGCGAAAAAGTACGACAAGCCTGGCGAATTCCTAACCTTCCTCGCCTATGAGTGGACGACGCCGACCACCTATGGCGGCCACCACAACGTCTTCTTCCGGTCGCCGGAGGGGCGCAGCCGCTCGGCCCGGCAGCGCTGCCCCACCCTCACCGAACTCTATGCCTGCCTGCGGCGGGACAATGATCCGAAGGACGTTCTCGTCATCCCGCACGCCCACCAGACCGGCGAATACCGCGTCAGCGACCGCGAGATGGGAACGCTCGTCGAGATCATGTCGCTGCACGGCACGTTCGAGTGGTTCGGCCAGCGTTATCTTGATCAGGGCCATGAGGTCGGCTTCATCGCCGCGTCAGACGACCATCTCTCGCATCCGGGCTACGCCGCGCCGCTTTCCGGCGACGGCCTGTCCAACCGTTCCGGCCTCGCCGCGGTGGTGGCGCCCGGAAAGGACCGCGATCTCATCTTCGACGCCATGAAGGCGCGGCGCACCTACGCCACGACCGGCGAACGCATCATCCTCGACTATGACGTCGCCGGCGGCTCCTTCGGCGAGCGGGTGGACATGACCGACAAGCGCGACGTCAAGCTGCGGGCCATCGGCACGGCTCCCATCGCCTCGATCGTCGTCGTCAAGAATGGCCAGCCCGTCCACACCGAGGACTATCTCACCGACCGCACCGGCCGTTCAAACCGCGTCGCGGTCAGCTTCGCCTCCGAAACCGATCCGAAGATCCGCGACAACGGCCGCGGCTGGCGGCCCTGGGCCGGGACGCTCACCGTGAAGGGCGCGAAGATCGAGAGCTTCTCGGCCCCCGGCGTCACCAACGTGCTGTCGGAATATGTCCGCAAGGGCGCCGCCGCCGACACGCTCGACTTCGATCTCGGCACGCGCGGCAATGAACAGGTGATCTATATCGATCTCGACCGCATGAGCCGCAACGCCGTCATCGAGATCGACCTTCGGTCCGCGAACGAATCCGGCACCCCGCTCCAGGTCGCGACGCCCGTCACCTACCCCGCCATGAAAGTGTCGCTCCCCGCCGCGCGGCTGAAGGAGGGCGTCTTCGTCCAGACCACCCCGGGCGCGGTGTTCGACGACCGCGTCACCCTGCGGACCATCGGACCCGAGCCCGCGATGGACCGCTCGATCGCATGGACCGACCCCACGCCGGCGGTCGCCGACGACACCTACTTCGTCCGCGTCACCCAGACCGACGGCGCCATGGCGTGGACGAGCCCGGTCTGGGTCGGCGGCTTCTCGCGCCAGACGCAGTAATCGCCCCCCTCTCCCACGGGGAGAGGAGCCGGGGGTGAGGGCTCGGGCCGCGACGCCCTCCCAACCTGTCACCCCGGAATTTGCGTCAGCAAATATCCGGGACCCAGCCGCCTGTTTACATCGCCACCCTGGGTCCCGGGTCTCGGCTAACGCCTCGCCCGGGATGACGGTCCGCTGTTGTCGGCGCCGACCGAAGCGATAGTCACCCCGGACTGAGCCCAGCTCCGAGCCGGAGCCCAGCCCGCCGCCGCACCCCCCTCTCCCGCGCGCGGGAGAGGGGCCGGGGGTGAGGGCCTTTTGGTGAGGGGCCACAAGCCTCCACCCCCTCGCTCCGCTCGACCACTTCCCCCGTTCACGGGGGAGGACAAGAAGCAACACCACCGCCGCAGCCATCCTCCCCCTTTAACGGGGGCTCCGTAGCGGTCAGCGATCGCATGCAATCGCCGCGAAGGAGGCCCGCAGCGCAAGCGAAGGGCCGGGTGCTGAGCCTGCAGGGCGAAGCGGAGGGGGGCGCTCACGTGCGCGGCCCCACCCCCCCTCAAAGGTTCGCCGCCACCCGCTCGATCGTCCACCACGCGCCAATTCCCGCAATCGCAAGCGACGCCGGAACCGCGATCCGCGCCCGGAACCACTCCCGCCGGATGAACCAGCCCACCGCCAGGAAAGCGAGCGCCAGCACCGAAAGCTGGCCCAGCTCGACGCCGACATTGAAGCTGACGAGCGCCGCCGCCTCCTCGCCCCGCGGAAGGCCAAGCCCCTTCAGCACATTCGCAAACCCAAGCCCATGCAGCAGGCCGAAGCCGAACACCACCGCCGGCCGCCAGGGCTGAAGCCGCCCGCCGCGCACATTGTCGAGGGCCATCGCCACGATCGAGAGCGCGATCAGCGGCTCGACGATCAGCGCCGGCGCCTCGACGATCCCGAGCACCCCGAGCGCCAGCGTCACCGAGTGCGCGAGCGTGAACGCCGTCACCTGGAAAGCCAGCGGTCGCCAGGACGGCGCAAGCAGGAACAGCGCCAGCACGAAAAGAATATGATCGAGCCCCCGCGGCAGGATGTGCACGAAACCGAGCCAGCCGAACTGCGCCGCCGCCGCCGCCCACGCCGGTACGGCCACCAGCACCTCGCCGCGCCCGGCCTCGCGCCCGAGCACGAAGGGATGGCTGCGCTGGCCGGACGACAGCGACTGGGCGATCCGCGCGCCGCGCCAGTCCTCGACGCTCATCAGCGTCTCGGCGAACTCCGGCGGCGCCGCGAAGGCGAACGTGCTCGCGCCCGGTCCGAGCCGCGCCTGGATCGTCACCGGCGCGGACGGCCGCGCCTCCGCTTCCGGGACGAGCCCGTCCGCCCGCAGGGTCGTCAGGTCCGGGAACGCCACCGCCTCGATCGGCGCGGGGTCGCCGTCGGAATAGACCTCCAAATGTTCGCGCAGATACGCGCTCCCCGCCGCCACGATGTCTGCGAGGTCCGCGTCCGTCGCGTCCGCCCAGTCGGCTCGCGCCTCGGCGCCGAGATGCCCCTGCGCCTCGCCCATCAGGAAGGCGGCGACATGGAAGCTGAGCGCGATGCGCACCGTTCGGTCTTCGGCGACATCGATCTGTGCGACGGCGTAGGTCTGGTTGTGGGCCATCGCCGCCGGCGCCGCCGCCAGCATGCCAAACGCCGCCGCGCAGAGCAGCGCGCCCGCCCGCCCCCAAAGCTGCGCCCATCGCATCATCAGCGCCCCGGCGCACCGGACGACGCCGCGGGCGGCGGCGGCATTTCGGGGCTGTCGTCGCGCCGCGCCCGGGTGAACACCTGCAGCGGCGCCGCCGAGCGCACCTGCTCCAGCCAGAACACGCCGTCATAGGGATTTGAATTGCCGCGCGTGCCGACGAGATCCATGTCGCCGTCGCCGTCCATGTCGCGTCCGATGAAGGCGTCGAACATGCCCCTCTGGCGCCGGGACACATCGTGGCGACGCCAGCCCGCATCGCCCGCATTCGCCCCCACGCCGGGGTTCTCGAACCAGCCAATGCGTCCCATCGGCGTGTCGAGCGCAAGGTCCGGCTCATCGTGGTCGCGCGGGCCCCGGCTGTAGCCGCCGGACACCGCATCGAGGTCGCCGTCGCCGTCGATGTCGGCGAGCGCGACCGCCGTCATCGCGTCCGGCCCGAAATCGCCGATCCGGTTGAACCCCCACACGCCGTCGAGCGTCGCGGGCTGTTTCAGCCAGCCGAGACCACGCTCGGTCGCCGCGACGATGTCGGTGCGTCCATCGCCGTCCATGTCCCAGAAAGCGAGGTTGAACCCGCCCGCCTTCGCGCCGTCGATCGCAAGCCGGATCTCGCGGAACGCCTTCCCGTCCAGATTCTCGAACACGACGAGCAGCGGCCCCACCCTCCCCCCGCCCACAATGTCGAGATCGCCGTCGCCGTCGAGGTCAACCGGCTGGGCGTTCTGCGGAATGAGATACTCGCCGAGCTTCTGCTCGCTCCAGTTGCCGCCCTTGAGCGGATCGCCCGCCACCCGCAGGATCGAGATCGGCGACGGCCGCGCCGACTGCGGCGTCGGGTTCTGTTCGCCCTTGTTCGCGGTGGTCACCTCCAGCCGTCCGTCCCCGTCGAGATCGGCGAAGAACACCCGGATAAACGAGCCGCGATCATTCGTCACCGGAATGATCAGCCGCGGCCACACCTCGCTGCGCGCCCGCGCGCCGCCGGGGTTCTGCAGATAGATGAGATGCGCCAGCTCCGACGCCACGATCACATCCGGGAAGCCGTCGCCGTTCAGGTCGGCGATCGCGGCGTCCTCCGGAGCGGCCGCGTCCTCGCCCTGCGCCAGCGTGCGGTTGGTCCACGCGCCGCGCTCACGGCCTGCGAATGCAACGCGGACATAGCCGTCCGGCATGCCGTCATACTCGGTGTCGGATTCATGCACCGACACGATGTCGTCGCGGCCGTCGCCGTCGAGGTCCGCCATCACGAGGCCGTCCCCTCCGGTGAGCGGCGACCCGTCGTCCAGCCGGTCGTCGATGATGTGCTCCACCCAGGAGATCCAGCGTCCGTCCGCTGACCGGGCGGTGGTCGGCGCCTCGCCCACCGGGCTTGCCGGGATCGACGCCCCATCCGGACGCTCGATCGCCGGCTCGCTCACGTGTGTCTGCTCCGGCGCCTCCTCAGGCGCCTGCCCCGCGACGCACGACGCCAGAAGCAGCGCCGCCGCGGCCAGCGACGTGACCTTGCGCATCCGGTCCATCCGTCTCATCCGCCCCCCAAATTCATCTGCACGCCGATCCATCTGCACGCCCGTAAAGTTTGTTGCAGCTTTCCGCACCCCACACTAGCCTCGGTGCGCCTTCCGGCAATCCGTCCGCGGTCGGGCGGTCCGCCGGACGCTGGAGTGAGGCGCGCCATGGCGGACCCATCAGACCTTTCCGGGCGCACCATCATCATCACCGGCGCGGCGAGCGGCATCGGCCGGGCGCTCGCCCTCGGCTTTGTCGCCGACGGCGCCGATGTCGTGGCCGCCGATGTCAACGAGGCGGGGCTCATTCCCCTCGCCGATGCGGGTTGCCGCATCCTCCGCACGGACGTCACCAGCGACAACGACGTGCGCGCCATGGCCGCCTTCGCCGAGGCGGGGTCGGGCCGCATCGACGTGCTGTTCAACAATGCGGGCGTCGGCGGCGGCGGGGACCGCATCGAGGACTTGCCCGAAGGCGCGTTCGAACACTGCCTTGCAAGCCACCTCACCGGCGCGCTCTACGGTCTGCGCGCGGTGATGCCGGTGATGCGCCGCCAGCGCTATGGCCGCATCATCAACACGCTCTCGCGCGGCGCGGAGGCGAAGCGCGCGGGCTGGGGGTCCTACGCCGCCGCCAAGGCCGGCATGTTCGCGCTCACCCGGGTCGCCGCCGACGAGGGCCGCGACGCCGGCATTCTCGTCAACGGCATGATCCCCGGCCCGACCCGCACCGGCATGAACCGCGCACCCGACCTCCAGCCCCCCGAAGCCGTCTACCCCGGCTGTTTCTGGCTCGCCACGCTCCCCGACGACGGGCCGACCGGCAAGGTCTTCTGGAACCGCCGCGAATACCGCCTGTTCGAACATCCACCCATGACCGAGTGACCCCTCCGATGACCGATCTTGAGCGCATGCTGATCGAACACGCCTGCGAGAAGCTCACCATGCAGTACTGCCACTTCGTCGATCATGGCGAGGCGGCCCGCATCGCCGACCTGTTCACTGCGGACGGCGTCTGGACCTCGCGCGACAACACCATGACCGGACAGGACGCCATCCGCCGGGGCTTCCAGAAACGCCAGGACAACACCGCCCGCATGTCGCGGCATGTCTGCTCGACCTGCGTCATCGACGTCATCGACGCGGACCACGCCGCCGGCGTCGTCTATCTCACCCTCTACCGCAAGGATGGCGAGCCCGGCCGCCGCACCTCGCCCGCCCAGGCGCCGTCCATGGTGGGAGAATACCGCGACGCCTTCCGCCGCACGCCGGAGGGCTGGCGCATCAGCCGCCGCGAAATCGCGATCAGCTTCATCTCCCCGGAGAGCTGACGCGTCCCTGTCGGGAGGCGCACCGACCCGCCGCCGCCACTCCCCTCTCCCGCGCGCGGGAGAGGGGCCGGGGGTGAGGGCCTGCGGTGAGGGGCCAAGCCGCCGCCGCCCTCCCAACCCGTCATCCCGGAAAGCCAAACCTATCCATTGTCATCCCGGAATGTGCGTCAGCACATATCCGGGACCCAGACTCCTGTTTCCATCGCCACCCTGGATCCCGGGTCTCGGCTAAAGCCTCGCCCGGGATGACAATCTGTTTGCAACCCTCCCAACCCGTCATCCCGGAATTTGCGTCAGCAAATATCCGGGACCCAGTTTGACGACTGAACCAAACCACCGCCGCCACTCCCCTCTCCCGCGCACGGGAGAGGGGTCGGGGGTGAGGGCGCGCTCACACGCGCGGCCCCACCTCAAGCCCTCACCGCCCCTCGATCGCCTTCAGATTGCTGCACCCCTGCGCCTCCCCACCGTCGCAGGCCTTTTGGAAGAGCTCCCGCGCCCGGCCGAAGTCCTGCGCGACGCCCCGGCCGTTGCCGTACAACCACCCGAGATTGGTGCACCCCGCCGCTTGCCCACCGTCGCAGGCCTTTTGGTAAAGCGCCCGCGCCCGGCTGAAGTCCTGCGCGACG
>WGML01000009.1 GCA_016125045.1 bacterium | reverse complement strand
GCATGGATCGCTGGGCTGGAAGCCGCCAGCGCCAGAGAACATCGTGCTGCCAGCCTGGCCGGCGCGGATCATCGGAAAACTAGAACTGGAGGTCGCGATGAACTAACAATGCACCTGGACGCGCTATCGGGGGCTGCTCAAAGCGCCACCGCCACTCAGCGCGCAGAGATCGAGCGGCTCGTTGGTGCGCTACTGATAGCCAACCAAGCCGCAAGCGCAGCACGTACGCCCCACGAGAAAACGCTGAACCATAGGAATGCGGCGGCACTTCGAAGCCAGGTTGAGCAGATTGTCAGCGTGCTGTTTGAGCTGTCTGATGCCGATCTGGCACTCGCGAAATCGATCGATGTCCCTGCCTAGCGCGCTACGGACGAATTTACGAAACATCGTAGCAAAATCCGGCATTGGAACGAAGAGTGAATATCGTTAAAATTGGGATAAGCTGAATCATCAAGCGCGAGTAGTTCGCGGCGTATCGAACCTTTATAATATGATCTTCAAATCTGACTCTTCTTTCGAGGAAAACCTGAAACGCTTTCGCGCAGAAGCCGAGCGGCTTGACCCCGAGTGCGCGAAAATCCTGTTCGACAACCTCGAAGCCCTCATGCGCGAGGGCGACACGCGGCTAGCGGTGCAGGAGTTTAATCAGGCCGTGCTTGCCGCGCTCATGGACTTGCCATGACGCGCTATTTCCTTGCTTCCGTCACGATTGAAGGCTTCAGGGGCATCAACAACGATGGCGACCCGCTGGTCCTGAAATTTCGCAGCGACGCGGTCAATTCCGTCCATGCCCCTAACGGCGTCGGCAAGACCTCCATCTTCGAGGCGCTGCACTTTGCCATTCACGGCACAGTGCCAAGGCTTCAAGCCTTGCAGGACGCCGAGCGCGGGCAGAATTATGTCGTCAACAAATTCCACCCGCAGCAAACGGCGACTGTCGCGCTTGTCTTTGCAAGCGATGACGGCACGCCGGATGTTGCCATCACGGTCACGCGCCAAGCTGCGCGCAATCGCACCGTGTCGTCGCCTTCGGGCCATACCGACCCCGAAGCGTTCTTGTCTTCACTACGCGAAGACTTCGTGCTCGTGGACTACCCGCGTTTTGCATCGCTGGTCGATTGCACAGCGCTGGACAGGGGGCGCATTTTCTCTCCGCTTGTTGGCCTTAGCCGCTATTCCCGTCTGCGGCAGGCGCTGGCGGGCGCGTGCCACACGCGAAACCTCAATTCCGATTTGGCGCTCTCCAATCTCGACACCGATGTAACGACGGGCACACGCGCCTTGCTCGCTGTGCACAATCGAGTGAAGGCGGCCTATCAGGAAGTGACGGGAACGGCGCTCGCCGACCCTGACGATATCGCACGCTGCGAAGCCGATGTGACTTCCGCGCTTGCGACTAGTCCGCTACTTGCTCCCCTGCTTGCGGGCGCAAGCGTGATGGACCTGGATTTTGCCGCTGCTGAACAGGCCATCGACAAAGAAGAAGGCGGCGAAGCACGCAAAACGCTGGACGCCCTAAACACAAGCGTCACGTCATTGACCGCTCTCGCCGTTAGCCAGGCAGAAACCGACGAGTTCAAGACATTGCTGACGCTGGCGTGGGTGCGTGATGAGGCTATGCGCAAGGTCGGCGCATCTACCATCCATGCGCTTCTCAAAGATGCGCTGACGGTTGTGAACGGCGAAGACTGGCACGACCCACGCCAATGTCCGGTTTGCGAAGTCGTGGGCGATGCGCCGCTGCAAGAATGGTTAGAGGCCAAGATTGGCCTCTATGACGAGGCCGCGCGCATGGACAGCGAATTGGCGCAGAAGACCGCCGCGTCAGCTTACCTTGCTAAGTTGCGCCAGCTTGAGGAGTTCGCAGGGCTTGGCATTGCTGTGCCAGATCGCGTGTCACCCAAGCTGACACTGGCCGCGCGTCAGTCCAGTGTCGCGACGGCGGATTTGGAAAGCGGCAAGGCGCGACTTGCGGAACTGGAAACAAAGCGCGCAGAGACGCTTAAAACGGCGAGCGCCGAGATCGCGAAAATACAAGCGACGCTTCCGCCATCGCTCGTACAAGTGGCGCGCACGCTTGGACAGGCCAAGCAGTTTCGCGACGCCATGCGTGAATACGAGCGCGACTTGCCCGCACTGGCCACCAAGAAGGCAAGGCTCGACAAGCTGACCCGATGGAAGACCTTTATCACGACCGCCGCTCAGGCCTTCGCAACCGCTGAAGGCGCGATTGCGAACACACGCATCACCGATATCCAGACGGATTGCCAAGACCTGTTTGGCCGCCTTGTCCGAGGTGGGCCGGATGTTCGCCCCACGCTCAGCCGTGCAGCGAACAGCGAGCACGTTGATTTGAAACTTGCCGATTTCTTCGGCCTTCAAGACCAGAGCGCCCGCGCGCTCCTGTCAGAGAGCTATCGCAACGCAGTCGCGGCATCGATTTTTCTGGCGTCGGCCACGCGCCACAGCGGCGTGCCGCGTTTCATGGTGCTGGACGATGTGACCTCCAGCTTCGATGCAGGGCATCAGTTCAGCTTGATGGACACCATCCGCAGCTATCTTCGCCACGGCGCAACCGGCGGCGTGCTGGATGGTTTGCAATTCATTATCCTCAGCCACGACACCAGCCTTGAGAAGTATTTTGACAGGCTGGGCAACACGACCGAATGGCATCACCAGAAGATGCAGGGAATGCCCCCAAAGGGCCGCGTCATGGTATCGACGCAGCAAGCCGACCGGTTGAAAGCGCAAGCCCAGCAATACCTCAACGCGGGACAGGTCGACATCGGCGAGCCATTTGTACGTCAGTACCTCGAATACAAACTCGGTCAGGTCATCACGCGGCTGGGCGTTTTGGTGCCACCCGACTACGCCACACGCGGCGACAAGCGCACGCTCTCCACCTACATGGATGCCATCACGGGCGCCGTTGCCCTTTATCAGGCGGCGAACCGTTGCGTGCTGACGGCACAGCAGGTTTCCGACCTTCAGAACCGCCACGCGACGGCAATCATGTCGAACTACGTGAGCCACTATGAGAGCGGTGCGGGTACGCCGTTCAATGCATACGCATTGCTCGGCGTCTTGCAGAGCGTTGATGATCTCGCTTCGTGCTTTACGTGGACAGACCCAGGTGACGGCAGGACTAAGTACTATAAGGCGCTAGACCGACAATGAACTAAATCTGGGCCGCATTCGGCGCCCTCCCGGCTTAGTCGTTTCAATCCAGCCGTGACCGTGGCCGCGCGAGTCGGTCAACGGCCTGCCTGCACCAGCGATCAGGCTTAGGGGCCAGCCCCTCAGCGCGCTTCACGAAAAATAGACGGTCTCCCGAGGCTCGGCGCGAAGAGCGCCTGCGCCCGCCGTCGATTTTTCGTTCCGCTTGCACACCCCGTTCTCGCCGAAGGGCACGGGTGCAGCAGCACCCGTGTGACCACGGAAAGGGCAGCGGAGATGATGACGACGACAGACTTGAAGGACTTCGGATTTCGCGAGCTCGGCATCGCGGCGCGGCTTCTGACCGCGCTTTGCAAAGAGCGTCCCGGTTTTCTGGGCGCGGGCGTGCATCTGATGATGAACATGCACAGCGGCTACGTCTTTCTCACAGACGAGGATTTCAACGTCGGGATGATGAATGGCGATGCGCTGGAGCAATGGCATTCCTGCCCTGAATGCGGCGCAGAAGGTTTTGCCGAAGACCTTCCCGACGACCCTTGCTGTCAGGCGTATCTCGAAGAGGTGCGCGCATGAGCCGGGGATCCGACCGCGCGCGGCGTAGCCGCTCATCGCTCAAGCCGCCGGTCCTTGCGGCGTGGCGGTTCCTCGATGCGCCCCAGCTTCATATAAAAGTGCACATCGCGCCGAAGCTCAGAAAGCTGTTCGGCCTGGCGTGACCGCAAGGCCTTCACCCTTGTTTGCAGGGTTCGTCGTTCGCGGAGTTGGCGTTCGATAGCGGCCTGACGTTCTGCCTCATCGCGCTTCGCGCACCGTGCCGCGTCCGCTTCGTTCTCCCGTCTTATCTTTGCGGATTTTCCAGTCGCCCAAGCCCAGATACCTTTCAGTCCACGCGGCGTGCGCGCGGCCCTTGTTTTCTCTTCCGCTTCACGCCGTGCGGCCTGCGCGTCATCAAGCGCCTTTCTTTCCGCGCGGTGACGGTCGGCGATGCGCGTCTTCTCATGGGCCAGAACGGCCACGTCTTTCTGAAATGCCGCCCGCGCTTCATCGATGTGCCTGCGGATAGAAGGCGTCATGCTGCTCGCGATCTTTGCGTGCGTCTCCTCCACGCTGGGGAGTGCGCTTTCGTCCCCAAGCCGCTGGCGCACGTCCTTGGCTTTGGGATTGAGCGCGCGGGAGAGCGCATAGACCTCGCCTTGATAATCCAGCACCACATGCCCGCGCCGGTCGCCTTTGCTGAGAAAGAAGCCATGCTCTTCGAGCGCGTGCTCGAATGAGCGCCTCCCATCCGAAGCCGCCCAGCAATCTTGAATCGTTTCCTTGAGTACGCGCGGCTCGATTCCCGCACGCTTCGCCTGCTGCCATTCGGCAAGCGTGAAATTTCTTGGATCGCGTTGCCGCTGGTCGATGAGCCCGCGCGGCATCTTCCAGCCCTGCTCGCGGTAAAGTTCCCTCGAAACATCGCAGAGCTTCCGCTTGAAGTGGGGAAGCGGTCTTGCCGTCATCGTATCGGCGTCAATCCGCGACCAGATACAGTGCGCGTGGCGGCGGCCTTCCTTTTCATGGAAAACGATGGCGCGCGGCTGGCCTTCGAGCCCCAGCTTCTTTTCAACGCGCGCGATGGCGCCTTCAAACACGGCGACCGGGACGGCTTCGCGTTCAGGCGGATTGAGGCTCAAGGAAAAAAGATACTGACGGCATTTCGTGGCGCGGCTGATCGCGTAGGCTTCGCGGAATGCGCCCGCGAGTTCGGCCGCTACGAAACCACGCATTTCGTGAAGCTCAACGTGCTCGTTCTCGTCCATTCGCATCAGGTGCGCGGCGAGATCCTGCCCGCCGCTGCGCTGGGAGGCTTTGAGGATCATGGTGAACCTCCCGTCTGGAGGCCCATGGCACGCATTAGCAAGCCCCGGATTTCTCGAATGACGGCGCAACACTCCCGCAGTTCCTCTTTCGCGTGAGGGGAGAGCGGCAACGCCCCCATGTTCACCGCCTTTGCAAGCTGGTTGAGGTTGCTCGCTATCCGGCTCTGCCCCAGCAGGGCCAGAGCCTGGGCGAGCGCCTTCCTGTCATCGACCGACAGCCCTGTCCGCCGGTTGCGGACGGGTGGGCTGTCCCCGAACACCTTCTCTTTGACGTAGGCGCCCAGCGGGCGGTCTCCCGCCTCCCTTTCCAGCTGCTCCCGCTCAGCTTGCGAGAGCCGCAGGGAGAACGGCGGCGTCCGCTTCCGGCCCCCGCCACGGGCGGCGGGAAACGTGTCTTCAAAGGCCAGACGGAGCGATTTGGGGGATTGGGGTTCCGGCGTCATGGCGTCGGCCCCACTGGTCGTTTATTCTGTTCGAGGAAGCGATTCCATTCTTCGAGTGTTTCCAGAACTTGGTTCGAAGTTTCTTCGCCCAGGTCCACCATCCCGATCGTTCGGCGACTAGGCGTCGGCAGCTAACACTCCGGCGAACCGCCACGGCAGGGTCGCGCCCGCGTGGAAGGGCACGATCTCGGTCCCTGCGGCCGGGAGGGCGTCTTCAACGCGCCAGGGCGAGCGATCGAGCGCGATGCATTCGGCGTTGAGCGGAAGGCCGTAGAAGCGGGGACCATGCTCCGACGCGAAGGCCTCCAGCCGGTCGAGGGCGCCTTCCTCCTCGAAGACGACGGCATAGGATTCGAGCGCGACGGGCGCATTGTAGATGCCGGCGCAGCCGCACGCAGATTCCTTGTCGCCCCGCGAATGAGGCGCCGAATCCGTGCCGAGGAAAAATCGGGGGTCGCCCGAGATCGCCGCCTTGCGGAGCGCCAGCCGGTGCCGCTCGCGCTTCGCCACGGGTAGGCAGTAGGCGTGCGGCCTCATCCCGCCATCGAACAGGGCGTTGCGGTTGATCACGAGGTGATGCGGCGTGATCGTCGCTGCGATCGACGGCCCCGCGGATGCAACAAACTGCGCCGCCTCTTCGGTTGTGATGTGTTCGAACACGATCTTCAGCGCCGGGAAGTCAGCAACGATCCGGCTCAGCACGGTGTCGATGAACACGGCTTCCCGATCGAATATGTCGACATGGCGATCCGTCACCTCGCCATGCAGGAGCAGAGGCATGCCAATCTCCTGCATCTCGGCGAGCACGGGATAGATGCGCCGGATGTCCGTGACGCCGTGCGCGGAGTTGGTGGTGGCGTGCGCGGGGTAGAGCTTGCAGGCGGTGAACACCCCCGTCTCGAAGCCACGCCGGATTTCAGCCGGGTCCGCGTCGTCGGTCAGGTAGGCGGTCATCAGCGGTGTGAACGACGCCCCGTTCGGCAGGGCGGCGATGATGCGGTCCCGATAGGCGGCGGCCGCGGCGACGGTCGTTACGGGCGGCGCAAGGTTTGGCATGACGATCGCGCGTGCAAACTGGCGCGCCGTGTCGCCAACGACGGCGGCGAGCATCGGCCCGTCGCGCAGGTGGACATGCCAGTCGTCCGGCCGGCGGATGATCAGCCGCGTCGCCCCGCGCGCGGCGGTCGAAGTATCCGCGTCCCCGAACTCCGCCCGTGTGGTCGCCATGAAGCCTGATCCTTGCGCTAGACCGCAACGTCACTAGCCCCAAGGGCGTGCGGCGTCGACACGGCGTCCGGTGCGACAAGCCCGCCGAGGCTCAGGCGAGCGCGGTCTGGAAGAGAGCGAGCATGCGCGCCCACGCCCGTTCCGCCTGCGCCTCGTTGTAGACGGCGGAGTCCGGCGGACACCAGCCATGCATCGCGCCCTCGTAGACCTCGATCTCGGCGGTGAGTCCGGCGGCCTTGAAGCTTTCGCGCAGGGTCTCCTTTTCCTTCGGGTTGCGCTCGTCATCGTTGGCAGCGACGGCGATCAGGAAGCTCGCCTTCATCTTCGGGATCAGGAGGTGAGGGCTGTTGGGCGCATCGGTGGCGAGTCCGCCGCCATGGAAGGAGCCGGCGGCGCCGACCCGGTCCGGAACCGCGGCCGCCGTGCGCATCACCATCGGACCGCCCATGCAATAACCGGTGGTCGCGATCTTGCGTGCGGTGTCCACCGACGCCTGCGAGTCGAGGAAGGCTATGAACGCCTTGGCGTCCGTTTCGTTGGTTTGCGGGGAGAGCGAACGGGCAAGCGGCATCAGGCGTTCGCGAACCGCCGGTTGCTGGAAGCCCTCACCCTCGGCGATCACGGGAGAGCGGGCCGTGCGGTAATACGGATTCACCACAAGCACCGAGTACCCGGATTCCGCGAGACGTTTCGCCATCAGCCGGAAGGCGGGACGAAGGCCCATGATGTCCGGCCAGATAAGGACGCCGGGGTGTTTGCCCGTCGCGGGGTGGACGAAATAGCAGTCCGCCTCGCCGTCCGGCGTGGTCACCATGACATCGCCGTCGGTGACGGCCTGGGCGTTGGCGGGACGCGCCATCAACATCGCCATCGCGATCCCGGCCGGGAGCGTCGCGAACGCCCTTCGGGACGGACCCGCCACCCGAGCGAGGAATTGCTCATTGTCGTCGTTGGTGTGTTCGTCGCACATCTTGTGTTGCTCCCCTTGCAGCCCGCGGCTGGGTTCCAGTTTCGTCACGCTCGGCGGAGGGGAGCGCGGACGCAGGGCGAGGTCAAGCCGCCGCGCGCATGTGATCACGCCGCCTTGATCGGCGCGGAACATGCATTGCGAGCGTCGGTTGGCTGCGCGACGAGGGAAGCATGCGCTACGTCTGGATCGCTGCGCTCGGGCTGGGGAGCGGAATCTGCGTCAGTCCGATCGCGGCCGGACAGACGGTCCAGCCGGTTGAGATCGTTCCGGCCGACCAGCAGACGGTCGCGTGCGGCCCGCTTGCGGCGGCGATCTATTTTCCCACGGACATCGACGCGCTGTCGCCCGAGGCCGAGGCGGTGCTGGCGCGGCTGGGCGCGGCTGTATCGAGTTGCGCCGTTCGGCGGGTGGAGCTTGCGACGGAATTCGATCCGGCGCGGGATGATGGCGGGCTCGCCCGGGCGCTGGCGCGCGTGCATCTGGTCGCGCAGACGCTGATCGCGCCCGGCGGAGATCAAACCGGGATCGTGCTCGACGTCCGTCCGGCGACGGGCTTTGGCGGGCCGCAATCGCGGCGCGTGGACATCCGCGTCTCGCCCGCGCGCGGCGCCGAAGGCCAGGATGACGCCGCGCAGGACGCAAGAGGCGCGGCGCGCGCGGCCCCCCGCGCAAAGCGGCCGCGCTCGGTCGCCCTATGAACGATCGAACACCGGCCGCGAGTGTGGCTCAGGAGGGGCCGCGACCTGGCACGCTCGCATAGGCGATCCCGCCATCCACCGCGATCGTGTCGCCGACCACATAGTCGCCGGCGCGCGAAGCGAGGAAGATCGCGGTTCCGGCCATATCTTCATCCGTGCCGATGCGGCGCAGCGGCGTGTGGGAGGCGACGACGTCCGGCAGATCCCTCGCGGCGCGGTTCATTTCCGACGCGAACGGACCGGGAGCGATGCCGGTCATGACGATTGCATCCTGGACCAGCCGGGCCGCCATGCGCCGCGTCAAGTAGATCAGCGACGATTTGGACGCGTGGTAGGAGTAGGTTTCGAGCGGGTTGAGCTTGATGCCGTCGATCGAGCAGATGTTGATGACCTTCGACGGCCGCTCGAACGAGGCTGCTCGCTTCAAGGCGCCGTGCAGCGACTGGGTGAGGAAGAAGGGCGACTTGACGTTGAGGTTCATCACCTTGTCCCAGCCGCTTTCCGGGAATTCCAGAAAGTCGGCCGCCCAGGCCGCGCCGGCGTTGTTGACGAGGATATCGAGTTTCGGCTCCCTCTTCTCGATTTCGGCGGCGAGCGCCCGGCAGCCGTCGACCGTGGAGATGTCCATTGGGACGGCGATGCACTCACCCCGCTTTGACAGCTCCGCCGCGACTTCCTCGCAGACGCCCGCCTTTCGGGAGGAGATGTAGACCTTCGCGCCGTACTCGATGAAGCCGCGGGCGATCATCTCGCCGATCCCGCGGGAGCCTCCGGTCACGAGCGCTGTGCGGCCTTCCAGTGAAAACAGGTTCTTCATGATGCTCCTCCGAGCCCGGCCCGGCCGGGTTTGCGCGTTGATGCCTCCACGCTAGCGGTTCGGGCGTGAAAGACCAGCGCAGGCCGCGTGAAGCCGGGTCAGGAAGCGCTTTCGATGAGGGCGAGGCGGGTGGCCTCGTCGGCGGGAAAGAGAAGCTCAAGACGAAGATCGCGCACGGTGACGTCTTCGCTGGTCCCGAAATGCACGATCGTCGACAGGAAGGCGAGCACGCGCCCACCCGCATTGATCTCGAGCGGGGCGACCGGCCGCCGCAGCGGCGCGTGTCGGGGACGATCCGTCCTGTCGAGGGCTTGCTCCAGGTGGCGCAGCAGCGCCATGAGCGCAGGGTCGTCGCCGGCTTCGAGCACCTCCAGCCGGATGCGTGACGCCATCTCGGCGACTGTCTCCGACCAGTTGCAGATGAGGTCGCGCGCGATCGGATTGCAGGCAAGCTCCCGGACGAGATTGATGGCGCCGTCGCCGAAGGGCGAAAGCAGCAGCCGGCCGGCGGGATTGGCGTCGATGAGGTTCCAGCACCGGTCGGTGAGCATGGCGGGGTAGGGCGCGTGCCGGCGGATCATGTCGTCGACCACGCGGCGGAAGGGGGCCATGACTTCGGAGTCGAGCGGGGTCGCCGGGAAGATCGGCGCGAACCCCGCCGCGCGAAGGAGTTCGTTCCGGGCGGCGCGCGGGATGAGCAGGGCGTCGCAGATCCGCAGCACCATATCGCGGCTCGGCCTCGCGCGGCCGGTTTCGAGAAATGACAGGTGCCGCGACGACACTTCGCTCGTCAGCGACAGTTCAAGCTGGCTCATCCGGCGGTTGGTCCGCCAGACGCGCAGGGCGTCGGCAAAGGTCGCTGTCTCGTTCATCTCAGCCGTGTCCCCTCTGCGTCGTCCGCGGTGCAGGTTCGCCGGGAAGCCGGGTAAATTCCATTACCAGCAGCGTAATTGTGAGCGCTATCCGGATCGATCAAAAGCAGTGTTGATGCGGACGCGAACTGGGAGGGAGACCTTGTCCCGCTTCTGGAAAACATGGCTGAACATATGGTGCGGTTCGGTGGCTCTGTTGGGCCTCGTCCTGGCGGCGGGCGCCTTCCCGGAGACCGACGCAGGTGCGCGGCTCTATTACGACCTTGCTCTCTGGCCGAATGATGGAAGCGCCCGAATTGAAGCGAGATCGGACCGCTTGACCGTCGCGGTTCTGGGCGCGGTCATGGTGGGCTGGGCGATGACGATCTCTGTCATCATTCGCGAGGATAGACGGATCGGAGCGACGGTCTGGCGCGGAATCACGATCGCCTTGCTGACGTGGTATGTGATCGACAGCACGTTATCGGTCGCACTCAGCGCGCCGTTCAACGCGATCGCCAATACAGCCTTCATCCTGGGCTGGCTCGTTCCGGTCGTGGCTTCAGGCGTCCTTCGTCGCGCGGACTGATCGTCCGCACCCCGGAGCAATCGCCGGTTACAGCATCAACTCAGCGGCACTCGAACTGGTCCGGGCTGCGGCCGTCGCCCTGGCCCTTGAACACGGCTTTCTGCGGGTAGGGACAAACCTTGCGCCCGCCGCCTCCGGTCGCAAATCCGGCATTGAGCGAATCCGGCGCGGGGCCGCCCGCGACCCAGGCGTCGATGGCGTCGATCACGTCGACGCGATCCGGGCCCGGCCCGCCTGCGCAGTGCAGCACGCCCGGCAGCATGAACAGTCGGACGTCATTGCGCGCGGTCTGGTCGAAATCGTAGACGCGGCTGATGTAGCGCGTCGACATGTTGGGGGTCAGCGCCGCGTCCGACCAGCCGTGGTACATCAACAGCTTGCCGCCGCGGCTGCGGAACGCCGAAAGGTCAGGGTTCTTAGCGCTCAGCGTCTTGTCGATCAGTCCGAAATCCTTCTCGAAATTCGCCGGGTCGTAGCCTTGCGGGACCCAGTTCGGATCCTGCTTGACGAAATAGCGCATCAGTCCGACGCCGAAGCTGTAGGCGAGACTGGGGACGCCCCTGGAAATGCCGTCCTTGCGGCCGACGAGCCAAAGGTCCCATCCGCCGGGCTTGTCTTCCGATCCAAGCGCGTAGCCCGGCTGGAGGAGCTTGCCGCCCACACTGACGCCGCCGAGCACCGCGCGGGCGACCTTGAGCTCAGCCGGTGACAGGCAGCCGTCGGCGTTCGCTCCCTTGCAGGCGAGTTCGGCCGGATCGAATTTGCACGATGGCGGGTCGACGATGATCCCGTCCTTCAGTCCGTCATCGCCGTCGCATTTGGCGAGAGCAGCGGCCGCGATGGCCTTGCGATCGGCGAGGTTGATCGCCGGCTGGTCGAGATTGGCTGCGTCGGGATAGGTGGCGGTGGTCACCTGAATGAAGGCCGAGGCGACGCCGACGAAATCGAGCGCCGGGGCCCCCGCGACAATGCCGTCAAAGTCATCGGGATAGCGCTGCGCCGATTGGAGAGCCTGGCGACCGCCATTGGAGCATCCGACGAAGTAGGAGCGGTCGGCTGGCTTTTCATAGTGGTTGGCGATCACGAATTTGGAAACTTCGGTGACGCGGTGGATTGCGGCGTGGCCATAGTTGACGATGCGCTCCATCTCGCCGAGCGCCCAAGATCCGTCCGACCCCGCGGCGCTGTGGCCCGTGTCGGTGCCGGCCGTGGCGTAGCCTTTCTGGAGCGCGCCCGCCGCCATCGCCTGGTTCTCGACCGAGCCGGCGAACCCGCCCTGGCCGCCCATCACGAATTTGCCGTTCCAGTCCTTCGGCAGCCAGACCGCGAAATTGGTCTCCTTGCCGATGACGCCCGTCACCTTGCAGTGCGCCACGGGCGTGGCGGCTTCCACCGCGCTGGTGATCCGTGCGTCCGGCATCTTCAAGCCGACGAGGGCGTCGCAGGAGGGGGCGGCCGAAGCCGCACCCGCGGACGCGCCCGCGATCATGGCGAGGGCGAGGGCGGCGGTTGTCGATCGCAGGAGGCAGGTTTTGTGGAAGCCGGTCATGATTGAAGTCTCCCCATGAGCCGGTCTGTTCGCCGGCCTTGTTGCCTTGGTCGAACGTGCGGTCCGCTCTCAGAATCCGTTCAGCAGAGCGTAGCGGTCGCGGTGGTAGCCTTCGCCGCCATAGAGCGCCTCGAGCACACGGGCGCGTTTCATGTAGAGGCCGGAATCATGGGCGTCGGTCATGCCGATCCCGCCATGCATCTGCACGGTCTCGTTGGACACCAGATGCAGGGTCTCCGCCGCGCGGGCTTTGGCGAGCGAGGCGTGTTCGGCGATGTCGTTGGCGTTGCGGTCGAGCGCGTCGAGCGCGGCTGCGACCGCCGAACGGGTGAGTTCGATCTCCGTGAACATGAGCGCGGCGCGATGCTGCAGCGCCTGGAAGGAGCCGATCAGCTGGCCGAACTGCTTGCGGACCTTGAGGTAGTCGACGGTCATCTCGAAGGCTGCATCCGAAGCCCCCAGCATCTCCGCCGCCAGACCGATGCGCGCGCGATCGAGGATCGCCTCCAGCAGGGATGCGCCGCCCCCCGCCGGACCTAGAACCGCGCCGGCGTCGACCGCCACGTCCTTGAACGAAATGTTCGCCGCCGCATGAGCGTCAAGCGTCTTCAGCGGCGTGCGGTGAACGCCAGGCGCATTGGCCGGAACCAAGAACAGCGTCACGCCGTCGGCGTCGGACGCCTGTCCGGCCGTGCGCGCGGCGACGATCAGCAGGTCCGCGCCGGGACCGTCGACGACGTATCTTTTGTCTCCGTTCAGCACCCAGCTCGCGCCTGTCTTTCGGGCGGCGAGCGAGATCGTGTCAGGAGCGTGCCGGGGGCCTTCATCCACGGCAAGCGCGGTGCGAAGCGCCCCGGCCGCAATCTTCGGCAGAAGTTCATTTTTCTGCTGGTCCGAGCCGCCGGCGATGAGCGCGTAGGCGCCGATGAGCGCGGTTTGCAGGAGCGGCGTCGCGGCGATCGTGCGGCCCTGCGCCTCCAGAATCTGCCCGAGCCCGACATAGCCAAGGTCCGATCCACCGTGGGCTTCCGGAATGATCACGCCGGCCCAGCCCATCTCGCCCATCTCGCGCCAGGCGTCAGCGTCGAATCCGGTGGATGAAGATGTGTCGCGCAGCCGACGCAGCTGGGTGACGGGGAGTTTTTCGGAAGCGTAGGCGAGCGCAGCATCGCGCAGCATCTGCTGTTCTTCGGTGAGGACGAATCCCATGCGCTTAGTACTTTCCCTGCGAACCGCATCCGCGACGATCCCGCGCGTCACGGCGAGAGGAGTCTAGCGGCCCATGGGGGACCGCGTCCAGTCTGCGTTTGGGAGGCGTCAGTGCTGAACCGCCGCGATATGGGCCGCCCAGTCGATCGCCTGGTCGAGACGGTCGTCGCCCCAGAACATCTCTCCATCTTCGGTGAAGAAGGTTGGCGATCCGAATATCCCGCGCGCGGCGGCGGCCGCGGTGTCGGCGCGCAGCTGATCCTTGATATCGGAATCGTCGATCCGCTCTTCGATCTCGAACGGCTCCACGCCCGCCCGGCGCAGGGCGGCGTGAATGATGGCGGGGTCGGCGATGTCGCGGTCGTGGACGAAGTTCGCCTGAAACACGGCTTTCACGAAGGAGGGTCGTCGATCATTCGGCAGGGCAAGCGTGGCGCGGGCCGCTGGCAGTCCGTTGCGCGGGAAGCGGGAGGGTCGCTGGAACGGCAGTCCGCGCGCTTCGCAGATGCGTTCGAGATCGCGCCACATATAGGCGCCTTTCTCCGGCACGGCGTTGAACGGACTGTCATCGAGGCCTTGCTGCGCCTTGAAGATCGGTCCGAGCAGGAAGGGTCGCCACTCCACCTCCACGCCCTGCGTCGCGGCGACCTTGTCGATGCGCATCGCCGCCGGATAGGAGTAGGTGGAGGCGAATTCGAACCAGAATTCGAGTTTCACGAGTGCACCTGAACTTGGGGCCTGGCGGCGCGGCGGCTTGCGGTGGCTGCGGCTGGCGATTGCGCCCACAAACGATCACCGATCCCCGAATCGCGCATCCATACGGGAGTTTGGGTAGGTTACGCCTTGCCTTTGCGAAGAGAAATGCTTGAACGTCAATTGGGACGCTGGAAACGGCGGCGCACCGCCCGACACAAAGAGAGGGGCCCTGAACGTGAGTCATTACGCAAGATTGGCGGCGGCGCTGGTCGCCAGCCTCGGCCTCGCCGCATGTGCATCCACCGGTGCGGCGACAAATGGGGCCGTCGCGCCTCCCGCCGCCGCCACGCCGCAGGCGCCGGCGGCGCCGCCCGAAGCCTTCGCTTCGACCTACAAACCCGCTCCGTCCGGGGTCACGCTGATCCGGGGCGGCACGGTGATCGATGGCGAGGGCGGGGAGTTCGCCTCCGCGGACGTGCTGATCATTGACGGCAAGGTCGCCTCGTTGGGGACGGGCATTGCATCGCCTGCGGGCGCGGATGTCATCGATGCAATCGGCAAGTTCGTGACGCCGGGGATCATCGACCCGCACTCGCATCTTGGTGTCTATCCCTCGCCCGGGATCGCCGCTTCTTCGGATGGGAATGAGGGGACGCAGCCGAACACGGCCGAGGTCTGGGCCGAGCATTCGGTCTGGCCGCAGGATCCGGGCTTTCTGCGCGCCGTTGCAGGCGGGGTGACGACGCTCCACGTGCTGCCCGGCTCAGCGAACCTGTTCGGTGGACGGGGGGTGACGCTTCGGCCCGTGCTCGGGGCGCGAACGATGCAGGAGATGAAGTTTCCTGGCGCACCGCACAGTCTCAAGATGGCGTGCGGAGAAAACCCGTCGCGGGTTTATGGCGGCCGCAACTCCTCGCCGGCCACGGACATGGGAAATGTCGCCGGCTGGCGCCAGAACTGGATCCGCGCCGAAGGCTATCGGCGCAAGCAGACGGAGTACGAAGCCAAGCTCGCCAAGCTCAAGGCAGGCGATGATCCGCCGACCCCTCCGGAACGCGACCTTGAACTGGAGACGCTCGTCGGCGTGCTGAACGGCGACATTCTGGTCCAATGGCATTGCTACCGGGCCGACCAGATGGCGACCGCGCTCGATATCGCCAAGGAATTCAACTTCAAGGTGTCGGCCTTCCATCACGCGGTGGAGGCCTACAAGATCGCCGACCTGCTGGCGGAAGCGGACGTTTGCGGCGCGCTCTGGGCCGACTGGTGGGGGTTCAAGCTGGAGGCCTATGACGGCATCCGCGAGAACATTCCCTTCGTCCATGCCGCCGGCGGCTGCGCCATTGTCCATTCAGACAGCGAGGTCGGCATCCAGCGCCTCAATCAGGAGGCGGCCAAGGCGCTGTCGGACGGTCGCCGGGCGGGGCTTGAGATATCCCGGGCGGACGCCTGGAAATGGCTTGCGATCAACCCCGCGCGGGCGATCGGCGTCGCGGATGCGACAGGATCGCTGAGAGCCGGAAAGGCGGGCGACGTGGTGGTCTGGTCAGCCGATCCGTTCAGCGTCTACGCCGTGGCGGAGCGTGTCTACATGGACGGCGCGCTGGTCTATCAGCGAGGCGTCCGCAGGGACCCGCCGTCGGACTTCGAACTCGGGCAGACCGTTGTCGAGGAGGCTCGCTGATGCGCCGCTTGCTTATGATCGCCGCCGCGCTTGCGGCGTCGCTCGCCCTCATTCCCGCTGCCCAGTCGCAGACGATCCTCATCAAGGACGGCAAGGTCGTCACCAACTCGTCCGCCGGCGTCATCGAAGGCGGGGATGTGTTGATCGTCGATGGGCGGATCGCCGCCGTCGGGGCCGATGTGCGGGCGTCGCGGCAGGCCAAAGTGATCGACGCGGGCGGGCGGTGGGTCACTCCCGGCATTTTCGCCGCCCTGAGCGAGACCGGCATGAGCGAGATTTCGGGATCGGGCGCGCCCAACGACGCGACGATCGGTTCGGGACCCATCTCGGCGGCAGCGGACGCCGCGCGGGCGTTCGACCCGGCGGCGACGGCGGTTGCGATAACCCGCATCGAGGGCGTCACGCGCACGGGCCTTGACCCAAACGCGACCGCGACCATGTTCGGCGGAACCGGCGCGCTCGTCGTGCTGGATGGTCGCGCTGACAGCGTGTTCCAGCGCAAATCCTTCATGAAGGTCTCTCTTGGCGAGGCTGGGGCCAGGCGTTCCGGCGGATCGCGTGCGGCTTCCTGGCCGGCTTTCGAGGCGGCTTTGCAGGATGCGCGGGACTATCCGCAGCGCTACCGGTCCGGGCAGGGCGGAACGGTTCTCTCCGAACTTGACGCCGCCGCCGTGAAGCCGTTCGCGGAAGGACGGGGCATGTTTCTCGTCAACATCGACCGCGCCGCAGACATCCGCGAGCTGCTGCGCGTCGCACGGGCCGATCCGCGACTGAAGTTCGCGATCCATGGCGGGGCGGAAGCCTGGCGTGCGGCGCCCGAGCTTGCGGCGGCAGGCATTCCGGTGATCGTCGACCCGCTCGCCAATCTGCCCGACCAGATGGAGCGTGTCGGGGCGCGCCTTGATAATGCCGCGCTGCTTCAGGCGGCGGGCGTGACCATCGCGATTGCTCCTGCTCCGGGAACCGATGACGCCCAACAGGCGCGACTGGCGCTCCAGCTCGCCGGCAACGCGTTGGCGAACGGTCTGTCGTGGGACGCCGCGCTCGCCGCCATCACGAGCGGTCCGGCGGAGATCTTCGGTGTGGGGCGCGACCTCGGCCGATTGCAGCCCGGTTTTCTTGGCGATGTCGTGATCTGGGACGGCGACCCGCTCGAGGTCATGAGCGCGCCGACAATGGTGCTGGTCGAGGGCGTCGAGACCTCGCTCACCACACGCCAGACCCGCCTGCGGGATCGTTATCTGCCGCGCGTCCAGGATTGACAGGCACGGGTGTCGTCGGTGCGCTGACGGGGGCTGAGGGCGATGACGTCGTATGATTTCGCCGCGCTGGGGTTCTTCCTGGCGGCCTGGTGGCTCCTCGGCTGGGTGATCGACCGGTCGCCGCTGCATCGACACACCCTGTCAGCGGCGATGGAGTCGCAGCGCCGGGCATGGATGCGGGCGATGGCGCGGCGCAGCGTGCGGATCGTCGACACGAACATCATTTCCGGCCTGCAAAACTCGACGTCGTTCTTTGCGTCGACGGCGCTGCTCGCGGTGGGGGCGGGCTTCGGTCTGATCACGGCCGCCGACACGATCATTCAGGCGTTCGAGGCTTCGACCCTGCACTTCCGGATCGATCGCGGGGCGTTCTACCTGAAGACGGCCGGTGTGATGGCGCTGTATGCCTACGCCTTCTTCAAGTTCGGATGGTCCTACCGACTCTTCAATTACTGCGCGGTGATGATGGCCGCCGCGCCCGAGGCGGGAGAGCCGGGGGCGGAGGACGCCGCCCTGCATGCGGCGGAGATGAACATCGCGGCGGCTGGACAGTTCACCGCCGGCATGCGCGCATTCTTTCTGGCGATCGCGGTGCTCGCCTGGTTCCTCGGTGCAGCGGCGTTTGCGGCGGCCACCGCGCTGATCGTTGCGGCGCTCGTGAACCGGCAGTTCCGGTCGACGGCGCGCACCGCGGCGAGGCTCGCGGCGGGAATGGACGGCGGCGCATCTTCCGGTCGCGGATAAGGGGCGCTGCGAGACCGGCGCGGTCAGTACACTTCGGCGAAATAGTCCAGCGCGAAACCGCCCGAACCGTCATCGATATAGAGCACGCATGCGCGCTCTGCGGCGGTCACCGCATGGCAGAGCATGGGTCGGATGTCCTCGCGCAGTCTGAGATAGTCCTCACGGGGGAAGCCGGTCTCGTAGAATGGGCCGCCGGTGCGCGACGGCCGCGCGGCCCCCTCCGGCCAGTCAGGTGCGGCGCTGCTGGGCGTGACCTCCACCTCGCCGGCCCAAAGCGCCATGATCTGCCCGATCCGGTCGTCGAACGGACGGCGTGATGCGGCGTCGGTCTCGAGCGGAGCGGCGTCTCGGGCGCGGCTCGCATGGGTCCATAGCAGGCCGCCGCCTTCCGCCCGCAGGGTCACGACGAGGCTCGACTCCTCGCAAGTCTCGCCGATCGCTTCGATCCTGAACGTATCGGACGCATCGGGCGCGCTGAAGGCGATCTTGACCGTCACGGGGTCGGAGCAGGCATGAGATGTCGACCGGAACCCATCTTCGGGCGACGCCTGCGCGAACGGGCCGACCTCCGCATCCGGCGGAATGGGCTCGCACGCCGCCAGAAGGAGCGCGGCGATCGTCGCTGCAGCCGCTGTACAACGCGCGCCGGACAGGGGCGCCGCATCGTTCCGAGAGCCGCCCCGGATCATGTCGCTACTGGTGGTCCCGCAGTCCGAGCACCCGCTTCGCCACCACGTTCAGATTGACCTCTGACGTGCCGCCCTCGATCGAGTTGCCCTTGGCGCGCAGGAAAGAGCGGGTCGCGAGGGTCTCCTCTGGCGTGAACCCCTCACCCTCCCAACCGAGGCCCTGATAGCCGAGCGCTTCGACCTGCAATTCGGTGCGGTTCTGGTTCATCTTGGCGGCGGCGTATTTGATGATCGAGGTCGCCGGGCCGACGTCCGATCCGGCCTTCGCCTGCTCGGTCGAGCGACGCACGGTCAGTCCGAACGCGCGTTCATACATGGACTGGCGGGCGATGCGCGCGCGCAGGTCCGCGTCCACCAGCCGGCCGTCCTTCACGCCCACATAGCGCTGGGCGAGGTCGATCAGTTGCGGTCCGGCGCCGCCGCCGAACCCCGACGCGGAAATGTTCATCCGCTCATACTGGAGGAGCCGTTTGGCGATCTCCCATCCGCCGCCGACGCGACCGACGAGATTGGCTTTGGGCGCCTTCACATCGGTGAAGAAGGTTTCGCAGAACGGGGACGAACCGGAGATGAGCTGGATCGGCCGCGCGTCGACGCCCGGCCACGTCATGTCGATGAGGATGAAGGAAATTCCCTCATGCTTCTTCGTGGGGTCGGTCCGCACCAGGCAGAAACACATGTCGGCGTGGTTGGCGTAGGACGTCCAAACCTTCTGACCGTTGATCAGATAGTGATCACCCTTGTCTTCGCACCTGGTCTGGAGGCCGGCGAGGTCCGATCCGGCGCCCGGTTCGGAATAGCCCTGGCACCAGCGGATTTCGCCGCGCACGATTTTGGGCAGGTGTTCGCGCTTCTGCTCCTCGCTTGCGTACTCAAGAAGCACCGGCCCCAGCATCCACACGCCGAAGGAGGAGAGAGCGGGACGGGCGTGGATGCGGCGCAGCTCCTGCTCCAGCACTTGCGCTTCCTCGCGGGTGAGACCGCCGCCGCCGTAGTCTCGCGGCCAGGTCGGGGCCGTCCAGCCGCGCTCGGCCATCCGCTCGAGCCAGAGTTTGGCGTCCGCGTTGGGGAATTTCGCCTTGCGACCGCCCCAGACGATGTCGCCCTCGGCCATCGGCGTGCGCATCGAAGCGGGACTGTTCGCCTCCAACCAGGCGCGTGTTTCTGTACGGAATGTTTCCAGCGCGGACATCGTCGGACCTCCGGAAGTCTTGAAGCGTCAATTCACCCTTGCCTGAACGAGAGGCCGCTTTTGGCGCGACGTCAACCGGGCGCGAGCGCGCAGACCGGATGCGGGCGCGTGACGATCAGAACCGTCCGGACACCCGGACGCCGATCGACCGGGTGCCGAAGCCGCCGGTCGCGAGGCGACGCTCGACGCCGGTCAGGTTCGCAGCGTCCGCCCGGCTCGGTGCAAACAGTTCGCGTGTGCGGACCTCCGTTGGACGAAACACGTTGGAGAGGGTGACGCGAATGACCAGCCTGTTGACGGCCGTTGTCTCGGCAAACAGATCGAGCTTGCCGGTCTCGAACCCGTTGGTTCGCAACTCCCGCAAGCGGAACACATCCACCTCGTCCTTGTGGTCGAAGGTGGCGCCGAAGAGCATCTTCCAGGATGGCGCAGGGCGTCGGAAGTCGATCGAATAGGTCCAGTCCGGTTCGTTCGCGAAGCGCCGCGTCTCGCCGCTTGTCGGGTCATCGACACGCGTGTCCTGAACCAGCGCCTTGACCCTGAGTTCGGAAGCCGCGCCGCCCAACCAGGGAACAGGGATCGTCGCGTCGAGCCGCAGCCCCGCGCGGCGTCCATCGCCGAGGTTTCCGGGGCCTTCCAGTTGGCCCGAGAGCGGAATCTGGTCCTGCACGTCCTCGACAGCGTCGTGAAACAGGGTGAGCACCAGAGCGCCCTTGGGTCCAAGCCGCCGCTCCCATTCTAGCTGGGTCCGCCAGGTCTTTTCCGGCTCCAGGTCCGGGTTCCCGACATCGACCGTTCCATCAAAGAGCGAGACCGCGCTCGCAAACTCGGAGAAGTCGAGCTGGGCGATGTCGCGCTCCAGCTTCAGGCGGTATTGCGTTCCACTGTCAGTCCGCCAGGACGCGTTAAGGCTCGGCTTGAGGTAGGAGAAGTCTCGTTCCTGGGAGGCGTCGCCGGACTGGCGAATGGTCGAGGTTTCAAGATTGAGCCCGGCTTCCAGTCTAAGGTTTTCCGACGCCGACCAGACCGTGGTGACGAACGTCTCGACGCGTTTTTCCTCGACACGAGTGTCCGCTACCGGCGGCGTTCGGTCGATGATCTGTCCGAGGGTTGCGACCTTGATGTCGAGTGCGTTGTCGAGTGTGTTGAGCGCGCCTTCGACACCCGCATCGATCGAGACGCTTGGCGTCGCGCGTATGGTCCAGACACCGCGCGCGACATACTCATCCGCCGTTGCGGATCGGGCGATCAGCGTGTCACGCGCTGCGCCCGAGGCGGGGAACACCGAGTAGCGCTCCGATGACGCTGTTTCGTCGCGGCTCATCAGGCCCACGAGCTTCACAGAACTGCTGGAGGAGAAGCGGTGTTCCCAGTCACCACCAAGCTCGACCGACCATGGGTCGAGCCCTTCCACCAGACTGTCTTCGACCCGAAGCAGATCGCCCGATGGGGTCCGCGTTTCGGAGAAGGTGTGGCGTCCGTCGACCGGCCGGAAACTCCCTTCTGCGTTGAGGCTCACGGCGTCCCGTGCGCCGGGTGAAAAGGTGACGCGACCGGATGCGGAATACTCGCGAAACGTGCCTTGAAGGTGTTCGTCCGAGCGTTCGAGCACGTTTCCCGAAGGGTCGAGCAGGGTGCGATCGAATTCGATGCGTCCGCGCCGGTTCGGTTGCGCCTGAAGCGTGCCGCTGACTGCGGCGCCTCTGAGGTTGAACGCCCGGGTGATGGTCAGAACCGGGTTGATGCTTCCTGAGGGTTCGAGCCGGTTCGCCTGGGCGACAAACGTGTTCGTGGCGCCGGCGCTGCGCGGGCGGAGCCGGACGTCGACGAACGTCGATTGTCCGCGGAGATCGGAGGTCTGTGAGGCTCCAGAGAACAGATCAATTCGCAGCACGTCCCGCGCGGAGATTCTAGCAAGCTGTTCGGACACGCGCGTCTTGGAGCTTGGCACTTCACCGTCGATTAGGACATTGCCCGTGGCCCCGGTGAAGCCTCGCCGATCGCCGCCGTCATCGAGCGTGAAGCCAGGAATGCGGCGGACCATGTCTTCGGCGGTTACCGGGTTGAAGGGAACGAAATAGCCCGACGTGAAGGACTTTTGCGATGTGTCGCCGGGTTCCGGCGCGGGCGTCGATCCGGGCGGGGTCTGTGCGCCCGCAGATGGGGAAAACACCGCCGTCAGCGCGGCGAAAGACGCCGCCGCCAAAGCAAGAGAGCCGCCGGCGAACCTGGCGCGCGGTGTCGACATGGAACCTCCCCCGAGGACGCGGGTCTTGGCGCCCGTCGAGCCTCGCCGGTCAGACTATCGCTCGACACGCAGATTCGCAAAGAGGATCGTCTAACGGGGTCCGGTTTCAAAGCCGGCGAGGTTGACCATGTGCGTCACGATGACAAGCACCCAGGCGGCGCCCACCAGCGTCAGGAAGCGCCAGGGGATCATTCGCGGCCGCAGCGGATTGACGGGTTGTTCAGCCCGCCAGGCGGATACAATGATCAATCCAAGCCCAACCGCCCCGGCGATGATGGTTCCGGTCCAGCCCATTGATTGAACTCATCCGACTGTTTGCAACACTGATCGATAGGCCAGCACCGTGCTTCATCATGACCGCGAACGGTTCGCAAGCCGGTCCGCCTGCGGCCGGTGCGGCGTCTTGGCCCAGTGGTGGGGGCGGGACAGGAGATCGTGCACGGCAATCGCGAAGGCGATGCTGAGCAAGGGCCGGTAGAGCGGCAGGGACAGCAGCGTCCATCCCCGGTCTCGCAGCCCGGCGGCCGCGAGCGCCGACGCCGCGGAGCTGACATATCCCGCCCCAAGGAGAATCGCCCGCCAGTCGGCGATAAAGTCGGGTCTGAAGGCGATCGCCGTGATCAGCCAGACAAGCAACGGGCCGTGCAGCGCAGCGGCGAGAAGGGATCCGCCGAGCGTGATCTGCGCCCCGAAATAGGACCACACTCCCATGCCTGAGGCGGTCTCGAACGGTCGCCGGTTGAGCACCAGCCATGTTTGCAGGTGTCCCTTGATCCAGCGCGTGCGTTGGGTGAGCCAGTCGCGGGCGCGGACCGGGCCTTCCTCGATCGTGGGCGGTTGGATGACACGCGCCGTGAAGCCGAACCGCGCGAGCCGGAGGCCGAGATCGGCGTCCTCCGTAACGTTGTAGGGGTCCCACCCGCCAGCCTTGCGCAGATGACGCGCGCTGAAATAATTGCTCGTTCCACCAAGCATGAGCGGCCAGTGGAGGCGCGCGAGGAAGGGCAGCCAGATCAGAGAGTGATTGGCGTATTCGAGGTGAAAATGGGCTGCCAGCCAGCTTTCATGCGGGTTGTCCGTGAGCAGGGGAGCCTGCACGACCGCGAGTGACCTTGGGCCGTGCGCGAACGCTGCGGCCGCGGCGCGCACCTGCCTCGGGTGAGGACGGTCCTCGGCGTCAAGGACGCCGATGATGTCGCCGCGAGCGAAGGCAAGGGCGAAGTTGAGCGCCTTGGGTTTCGTGCGTGGCGCGCAGGGCGGCGCTGGAAGAATACGGATCATGTCCGACAGGCGCGCGTCGCGCCGCAGCGCGGCGTTCGTCGCTTCGTCGTCCGCCTCGGTGATGAAGATGACATCGAGACGGTCCTCGGGGTAGTCGATCCGCGCGATCGCCTCGGCGAGCTGTGCGACCATGTTGGCCTCGCGGTGCAGCGGCACAAGCAGCGACACCACCGGCAAAGGCGTATCGGCGGCGCTCGTTTCCGGCCCGTGTCTTCCGCCCAGAAACCCAATGAGCGCGGCGAAACGCAGAATGATCAGCGCGCCAAAAACGAAGGTGGCGACCGCAGCCATGGCGGTCCAGAGCGCCGGCGCATCCAGCATGACAAAAACGACGAATGCGCCAAGGAGCGCCCACGCGCCATGCTTCTGGCCGGGGGTCGCGAGGACTTTCGCAGATGCTTCCGGATCGGCGCGGGCAAGTCCCTCGCATGCCGCGTCGAGCGCGGCGGCGTCGGCCATCTGGTCGAGATATCGCTGTTCATGCGACCAAGGCTCCACCACCGTGGTCGCCGTCGCGGGGTCGAACCCCATCCCGCCCCCCATTGCCCTCGTCGGAACCAATGTTTAGGCCAAACCAAGGGGCGCGCAAGCAGGCGACGACGCACGGCCCGGCCCCAAGGAGCCCTGTGGCGATGAATTTCTCGTCCGATACCTCCGCCCCGGCGCACCCGCTGATCATGGAAGCGGTTGCGGCGGCAAATCGGGGCATGGCGGCGAGCTATGGCGCCGACGCCTGGTGCGAGGCCGCGCGCGCCGCGATCGCCGCGGTGTTCGAGACGGATGTGGAGGTCTGGCTTACAGCCTCCGGAACGGCGGCCAACGCCCTCGCATTGTCGGTCATCTGTCCGCCAACAGGGGCGGTGCTGTGTCATGAGCAGGCGCATGTCGAGCGCGATGAACGTGGCGCACCGGAGTTTTTCACGGGCGGCGCCAAGCTCCAGCTGCTTTCCGGGGCGCATGGGAAGATCGATCCCGCTGCGCTCGCGGGCAGGCTTGCCTCCGACCGGCCAGGCTCGGTTCATCAGGTTCCCGCGGCGGCGCTCTCGCTTTCCAACCTGACAGAGTCCGGGGCCGCTTATTCCCCTGCGGAAATGCGGGTGCTGACGGACGCCGCCAAGGCGGGTGGGTTGCTGGTTCATCTCGACGGCGCCCGATTCGCGAACGCGGTCGCTGGGACGGGTGCATCTCCCGCCGAATTGACATGGAAATCCGGGGTGGACGTCTTGAGCTTTGGGGCCACCAAGAACGGCGCCCTAGGCGTGGAAGCGATCATTCTCTTCGGCGAAGCGCGCCAGCGGATCGGCGAGCTCCGGGAGCGCGCCAAGAGAGGCGGGCACATGCCGCCGAAAATGCGCTATCTCGGCGCCCAGTTGACGGCCTATCTGGCGGACGGGCTGTGGCTCGATCTCGCTGCGCACGCGAACGCCACCGCCGCCAAGCTCGCCGAGGTGCTGGTGTCAGAGGGCGCCGCGCAGCTGGCGGCGCCGGTCGACGGCAATGAGATCTTTGCGGTCCTTCCGGCCGAAACGCTGCGACGTCTCCAGCAGGCAGGGGCTTTGTTCGCGCCTTGGGAAGGCGGCGTCCATCGCTTCGTGGCTTCCTGGGCGACCCGCGCCGAGGATGTCGACGCTTTGAGGGCGTGTCTCGGTGCGCGCCGCGATTAACGGCTTGGCGACGCTGCTGTGCGATAAGTGGGGGCGGTTGGCGCAACCTTCGGGTGCGTGCAGAGGGACATCTTGTGCGGACAGACGGGTCAAATGGACTGGAGGCCGGCTCACGCAGCCGTGCACCCGGCGTTGAGCCTGATCAGCGTCCCTTCGGCATTCAACGGCCCCGTTTGATCGCGTTGATTGGCGTCACGGGCCTAACCGCGACCATGTTCCTAGTTCCCGCTCTCCGGGGGGTGATCGTCGGCATCTGCCTCGCGTCGGCGGCGTGCGCCCTGCTGGCGCTTAGACTTGGACGGGCCGACCGATCGCTCACGCGGGCCCGCGAAACGATCGGTCTCCTCCTGCGCGACGATGATGACGGCAAGGCGGACTGGCTGTGGTCGGTCGACCCGCAATGGCGGCTGCGAGGCGTGTCGCCTCGCTTTGCTGAGGCGGCCCGCTACCCGGCCGCGGGACTCGAAGGACGCCCCTTCATCGACCTCTTCGCGCCGTCCAGCGGACGCGATCTTGAAAAAGCGCTGATCCAGGGGCGCAACTTCCACGAACTGGTGCTGGAAATGCAGTCGCCGGGCGAACCGCGCTGGTGGCGGCTCTCGGGCCGCGTTCAGGCGGATGGCGGTTTTGGGGGCGTCGCCTCGGATATGACCGAATCCACGGGGACGACGAAGGAAGTCGCTTACTACAGCCAGTTTGACTCGCTCACCCATCTGCCCAACCGCGCCGCGTTACTTGATAAGGTGGAAGGGGCATTCGAACAGATGCGGTCTTCAGGGGAGACGTTCGCCCTTCACTGCATCGATATCGACAATTTCAAATCGGTGAACGACTCGCTCGGTCACGCCGCCGGCGACGCGTTCCTGAAGCTGGTCGCCGGCCGGCTGCGGGACTGTGTCGGTCCGGACGTTGTGCTGGCGCGGCTTCATGGAGATGATTTCGCGGTGCTTCAGATCGGCGCCACAAGGGAGACCGCCGACCACCTCGCCGACCTCATGGTCGATGCGATGCTCGCGCCGGTGATGGTGCAGGGGCAGACCGTGATTGTCGGCGGCAGCGTCGGCATCGCCATTGCGCCGGAGGACGGTGACGACGCATCCGAGCTGCTTCGGAACGCCGAGTTGGCGCTGCAGCGCGCAAAGGACCACGGGCGCGGGTGCTCGCGTTTCTTCGAGCCCGGCATGGAGACGGATGCGCGGGCGCGGGCGGAACTTGAGACGGACCTGCGGCGTGCGCTCGCGACCGATGGTATGGACGTCTATTTCCAGCCGCTGGTGAGCGCGCAAACCGAGACGCCTGTAGGCTATGAAACGCTGCTGCGCTGGCGCCGGCCGGGCCACGGACTGGTGACGCCGACCGAGTTCATTGCTTGCGCCGAGGAGACGGGTGTCATCGTGCCGCTCGGGGAGTGGGCGATACGGCGCGCCATCGAGGAAGCGGCGCGTTGGCGCGACACCTCATTGCGTGTGGCGGTGAATCTTTCGAGCGCGCAGTTTCGAAATCCGGCGATCGTCGGCACGGTCTTGCAGGCGCTTGGCCGGTCGGGCCTCGACGCGGGGCGCCTGGAGATCGAGATCACTGAATCGGTGCTGATGCGCGAGACCGCAAGCAATCTGCGCACCCTCGAAGCGCTGCGCGAAGTCGGCGTGCGGATCGCGCTCGATGACTTCGGAACGGGTTTCTCGTCGCTCAACTATCTGCGGGCGTTCCCGTTCGACAAGCTCAAGATCGATCAGTGTTTCGTGCGCAACATCGAGTCCAGCCGTGAAGCCCAGGCGATCGTGCGGTCCGTGATCGGGCTCGCCAAGGATCTCGGCATGCGCGTGCTTGCCGAGGGCGTGGAAACCGAGCCGCAGGCCGCGCTGCTGCGCGAGTTCGGATGTCAGGAATTCCAGGGCTTCCTGTTCGGACGGGCTGTCCCGGCGTCCCAGATCGACCAGGTCGAGCAGGTCGCTCAGCGCTCGGGCGGAGACGTCCGCCCGTTCCTGAAGTCAGCCTGAGTAGGAAGCTCGCCGCTCGCAGGTTTTTGGTGATCCGGACCGAGGATCACCCTATCTGCGGAACTCGATTCTGCGGCCGTCCTTCAGCGTGCGGTTGCAAGGACCCTTGATCTGGTCGTCGACGAAATTGCACTCCTGCTGCGACCCGTCGGCCAGCCGCTCGATTCCTCGGCCGTTGCGCTTGCCGTTCACGAACGTGCCTTCAAAGACAGTTCCATTGGCGGTGACGCGCGCTGCGCCGTTGAGCACGCCGTCCATCCACTCGCCGTCGAACACGCCGGCAGGGCCTGAATCGATGGCGCGGCCGTTCGGTTGGTGATCCTGGAAAGACCCGGAAATGGTGCGGCCGTCCGGAAAGGTGAGGACACCCTCGCCGGATTGCACGCCCGCGAGATACTCGCCGCGAAACACCCGCCCATCCGCGAACCGAGCGAGGCCTGGTCCTTCTGGCAGGTCCTGCCGGAACGTGCCTTGATAGGAGTAGGAGCCATCAGCGTAACTGAGCCGGCCGGAGCCCTGGCGCTGGTCGTTCACCCAGTCGCCGTCATAGGTCCACACACCGCCGGCGGCGACAAACGTGCCGACCCCGGAGCGTCGATCCGCCTTCCAGTCGCCGATATACTTGGAGCCGTCCGGGTAGGTCATCGTCCCGGTTCCCTCGCGCTTGCCGGCCACGAAGTCCCCCTCATAACGGGATCCGTCCGCGAAGGTCATCACGCCGGCCCCTTCTCTGCGACCGTTGATGAATGCACCGACATAGCGCTGGCCGTTCGCAAGCGTTTCCTCACCGGAGCCATTCAGTTCGCCGTTGACGAACAGGCCGGCGGCCCGGGTCCCATCCGGGCAAACATACTCTCCGGGACCGTTGCGCTTGTCGTTTGAGAACGACCCTTTGTACCGGCACCCTTCAGCGGTCGTGTATTCGCCTTGACCCTGAAGTGCGAAGCTCACGTCCAGATCCGTGAGGTCCAGCACTCCGCCGCGCTCCGCGCAGACGCATGAGAAGCGATCCGAGGTCTGGGTGGAAGCTGCGGGAGAGAAGCCAAGTGCGCGGGGGGCCAACTGGTCGGAGCCGCCGCGGGTGCAGGCGAAGGTCGCCGACCGCAAGGCGGCCTGGCGGTCGACGCTGGAGCGGTTGGTGATCTGGAGTTCGACATGTGAGCCCTCGCACGCGGGTGCGGGCTCGGACCGCCAGGCGACGCTCCGGCCGTCTTCCCATCTGCTGGCGTCCCGCCAGCCTGACGCAGTGGTCTGGGCGACGGCGCCGAAGGTGAGCAGCAGGGAGACGACGGCTGCGAGCGCGGCGGCGGGGCCTGGTCGAGGGCGGGGCATTCGGAACTCCGGTCAAGGTCGTCGGGGGATAACCGCACGCTGGCGCAAAAATGTGGCGAAGAGCGCGGTGGCGTTGCATCCGGGGCTGCGCCATATTCGGGACATGGCCAGACCGAAGCGATCGATCACGACCGAAGAAGCACCGCGCGGCGGCGTCTCCGAGGCGCCGGCCCCGGCGATCTGGGCGCCCCACAGGCCCGCTCGCGAATGGGAGAAGTTCGAGGGCGGACGCCGCTTCGAGGTCGCCGCCGCCTATCAACCCGCCGGGGATCAGCCGCAGGCCATCGCCGACCTCGTGCAGGGCGTCGAGAGCGGGGAGATGGACCAGGTTCTTCTGGGAGTGACCGGGTCCGGCAAGACGTTCACCATGGCGAAGGTCATCGAGGCGGTGCAGCGGCCGGCCCTGATCCTCGCCCACAACAAGACGCTGGCCGCGCAATTGTATGGCGAATTCAAGGCGTTCTTTCCTGGTAATAGTGTCGAGTACTTCGTTTCGTATTACGATTACTACCAGCCGGAAGCCTATGTGCCGCGCACGGACACCTATATCGAGAAGGAAAGCTCCATCAACGAGGCGATCGACCGGATGCGCCACTCGGCGACGCGGGCGATCCTTGAACGCGACGATGTTATCATCGTTGCGTCGGTGTCGTGTATCTACGGCATCGGGTCGGTGGAATCCTACTCCGCCATGACGTTCGCGCTGATCGAGGGCGAGACCCGATCCCCGCGCGAGGTCGCAGCCGACCTCGTGGCGCTCCAGTACAAGCGCAACGACCACGCCTTCGGGCGCGGCACGTTCCGCATCAAGGGCGATGTGCTGGACGTCTGGCCCGCCCACCAGGAGGACCGGGCCTGGCGGGTGTCGTTCTTCGGCGACGAGGTGGAGGCGATCCACGAATTCGACCCGTTGTCGGGCAAGGCGCTGCAGCGGCTGCCCCGCATCAAGGTGTACGCCAACAGCCATTATGTGACGCCGCGCCCGACGCTCGCCCAGGCGGTGGAGCTGATCAAGGACGAGATGCGCCAGCGCGTGAACTGGCTGACCCAGCACGGCAAGCTCCTGGAGGCGCAGCGCCTTCAGCAGCGCACCGAGTTCGACCTCGAAATGATCGTCGCGACCGGAAGCTGCGCCGGCATCGAGAACTATTCGCGCTATCTCACGGGCCGCAAACCCGGCGAGCCGCCGCCGACGATGTTCGAATACCTGCCGGAGAACGCGATCGTCTTCGTCGACGAGAGCCACCAGACGATCCCGCAGCTCGGCGCGATGTACAAGGGCGACTACAGCCGCAAATACACCCTTTCGGAATACGGCTTCCGCCTGCCGAGCTGCCTCGACAACCGGCCGCTCAAATTCGAGGAGTGGGAGGCGATGCGGCCGCAGACGGTGCACGTCTCGGCGACGCCCGGCCCGTGGGAGCTCGAACGCACGGGCGGTGTGTTCACCGAACAGATCATCCGCCCGACGAACCTGATCGACCCGCCGGTCGAGGTGCGCCCGGTTTTTCGCGACGGCGCAAACCAGGTGGACGACTGCCTCGCGGAGGTGAAGGCGACGGCGGCCAAGGGCTTCCGTTCGCTCGTGACGACGCTGACGAAGAAGATGGCCGAACAGCTCACCGAGCACTTCCACGAGCAGGGCGTGCGCGTGCGCTACATGCATTCCGACATCGACACGATCGAGCGCATCGAGATCATCCGCGACCTCCGGCTCGGCAAGTTCGACGTGCTCGTGGGGATCAACCTCCTGCGCGAGGGTCTCGACATCCCGGAATGCGCGTTCGTGGGCATTCTCGACGCGGACAAGGAAGGGTTTCTGCGGTCGGAGACCTCGCTCGTTCAGACGATCGGCCGGGCGGCGCGCAATTCGGAGGCGCGCGTGGTGCTCTATGCGGACAGCGTCACCGGCTCGATGGCGCGGGCGATGGCGGAAACCGAGCGGCGGCGCGCCAAGCAGATCGCGCACAATGAGGCGAACGGGCTCGTTCCGGTGACGGTGATCTCGGGCGTGAAGGATGTGCTGGAGGGCGTCCAGTCGGCGCCGAAGACCGGCCGCGGGCGCGGCGGATCGGGCGGGGGCAGAGGGGCCGGCAAGTCGGATGCGCGCTTCGTGCTCGCCGAGGAGGGGGACGAGTATGGCGTCGGCGGCCCGGGCCACAATCTGCAGGCGGTGATCGGCGACCTTGAGAAGAAGATGCGGGAGGCGGCCGCGAACCTCGAATTCGAGGAGGCCGCGCGCCTGCGCGACGAGGTGAAACGGCTGCGCGAGGCGGAGCTGGGGATTTAGGGGATGTCCACCCCCTCCGCCTCGGGCCTGCGGCCCTCAGCACCTGGCCCGTGAACGGGGGAGGACAGCTGGGGCGGGGTTGGTTCTTATCCTCCCCCGTTCACGGGGGAGGTGGTCCGAAGGACCGGAGGGGGGGGTGGCGCATTGCGGTTCTTGAGGCTGGGTCCCGGATAGCGGCTCACGCCGCTTCCGGGATGACAATCTGATCGTGCATGGAAGGGTGTCATCCCGGGCGAGCGCCAGCGAGACCCGGGACCCAGGGGGTGCTGGATCGGGGGCGTGCAGGCGTTTTGGGGGCAGGTGACGCTGGGTCCCGGATACCGCCTTCGGCGGTTCCGGGATGACAGGAGGGGGCGCGATGACTTGTCCCCCTCGCGGCCGGGGCGCCTTAGACTTCCGGCCATGGGATTTGGCTACCGATCTGAGGAAGCGCGGCGGGAGCTTCGGGCCGAGGCCGAGCGGCTGGTGCGGGCGGGCGCGGCGCGCGCGGAGGTCGCGGCGCGGCTCGGCGTGCCGGGCTCGACGCTGGCGCAATGGGCGCAGGCGGGTGGATGGCGGCGCAAGGACCTCGATCAAGAGACAGCCGCCGCGATCGCAGCGGGCCTGAACCCCGCGCTTGCCGGGCGGCGCAACACGGCGCCGCTGAACCTCACCGATGTCGCGGACGGAAAGGCGATGCGGACGCAGGCCGAGCAGCTGTCGGCGATCGCCGTGGCGCTGACCGAGCAAGGCGAGATGCGGAGCGCCGAGACCGCCCTGCGCCTCGCCGAGCGGATGCTTCGGGTCGGGGACAGGTTGCAGGGCGGAGGCAAGGCAATGGCTCCGCCGCAACACGAAGACGACGGGATCAACTGGCTCGACGAGCTGCGACGGCGTCTCGAGACGCTGCTCGGCTATGTCTGGCCGATCGGCTCGCAAGACCCGGGTCCGTCCGGACCGAGATGGACGACGCGGCACATCAATGTCTGGTGGTTCGAGAGAGATGAAATGCCGCCGCCGACCGACTGGACGGAGGAGGCCATCGATGAACAGAAGCTCGCCCGGGCGGAAAGGCGCGAGCCGCGGCTCGCCTATGGCTCCTATGCCGAATATTTCGACTGGCTCGGGGGCAAGACCGCGAAGCCGAGCTGGCTGCCGGCCGGGATTGATCCAGCGGCGGGCTCATCCGCGTAGACGAGCGTGGCCGGGGCGCTTCGCCGCAACCGCGATCAAGCTTGCCGGGGCGGGGCGATTGTAAGAGGGTGCCGCGAGAGCGCGGCTCCGCCGGCGGGGCGTCTGGTCGCGGACATCTGGCCGCGGATTTCTGGCCGGGGACAACTGATCGTGAGAGTTGAGGAATGAATACTGCCGAAAAGCTGCGGTCGTTGTCGATCGATCGGTCGGCGCCGTCCGGCGGCGGAGCAGGCCCCTGGCCGCTGATCGCCGGCGTTGCGGTGGTCGCCATGCTCGCGATGGCGGGGTGGATGATGTTCATGCGTCCGGCGCCCGCCCCGGCTCCGGCGGTCGCCGCCGCGGACCCTGCGGCGGGCGCCGCGGGATCGACGGTCGCGGGGGTCGCCGCCGCGCCACGGCCGCGCGGCGGGCTTGTCGCGTCGGGCTATGTGGTGGCGCGCCGGGCGGCGACGGTGTCGGTCGACATCACCGGCAGGCTGACGGACGTGATGTTCGAGGAGGGCGCCATCGTCGAGAAGGGCCAGCTCCTCGCCCAGCTGGATGACGAGCCGGCGCGCTATGACCTGCAGCTCCGGCAGGCGCAGGTTCAGTCGGCGAAGGCGAATGTGCAGGCTCTGGAAGCGCAGATGGTGGAAGCGGAAAACCAGCGCCAGCGCGCCGAGCGGCTGATGGCGAGCGAGGCGGTGTCGCGTGCGGCGCTGGACCAGGCGGTGGCGACCATCGAGTCGCTGAAGGCGCGCTACGACGCGGCCAGGGCCGATGTGCGGGTGGCGGAATTCGCGGTTGAGCGGCAGGCCGACTTCGTCGACCGCCACAAGGTTCGGGCGCCGTTCGCCGGGGTCATCATCGCCAAGAACGCGCAGGCGGGGGAAATCCTCTCGCCGGCCGGCGGCGGCGGCGAGTTTACCCGGACGGGCGTTGCGACGCTGGTCGACATGGCGAGCCTCGAGGTCGAGGTGGACGTGAATGAGGGCCAGATTTCGGACGTGCGCCCGGGACAGAACGCAACCATCGTGCTCGACGCCTATCCGGACTGGAACATCCCCGCCGAGGTGATTGCGATCATTCCGACCGCGAACCGCGACCGGGCGACCATCCAGGTCCGCGTGGGGTTCAAGGAACGCGATCCGCGCGTGCTGCCGCAGATGGCCGCGAAGGTCACGTTCGACCGCACCGAGGGCTAGGCGCTCAAGGCGCGCGGGCGGTCTGGCGGGAGCAGCGGCGATGCCGGACTGGACGATCGGGGTTGAAATCGAGCTGGCCTGCCGGCCCGGCCGGACGCGGGCGGATCTTGCGGCCCGGACCGCCGCCCGAACGGGAGGCGCGGTGCGGCGGGTGTTCCATCAGCAGTCGGAACCGAGCGAGGTCGCCGGCCGGCCCGTGTTCGAGAACCTCACCCTCGGCTTTGAGGTGAGCGACGCTGCGGGGCGCCCGGTGGCGGCGTTCGTCGATGACCTCACCCTGCAGCGGGATTTCGACAAGGCCGCATCGCCGGTGCACGGCTGGTATCGCATCGTCGGGGATGACGGCCGGCTGATGCGCCTCGCGGCGCGGCTGTGCAGCGCGGACGATCCGCTGGAGACGGTGCTGGAGCCGCTGGCGCGCGCGTTCGGCACGGCGGTGCAGGTGCATGAGAGCGGCCTGCGCAAAGTCTCCGACGACCGGGGGGCGAGCATCGCCATCGCCGCCCCGTTGCCGGGCGAACGCGAGCGGCCGTGCGAGATCGTGACCGCGCCGATCGAGCGGGATCATGAGAGGGTGCTCGCGGCCCTGCTGGCAGATGCCGCGGCGGAGGAGTGTTTCGCCCCGGTCGAAGGGGCGGTGCATGTGCATTTCGACGCCGCCCGGCTGAAGTCGGCGCCGGTCGTCGCGCGGATGATCGATCTGTTCGGCGAGCGGGCGGAGGCGCTGAAACGCCGCTTCGCGACGAATCCGCATTGCGTCCGCCTCGGGCCGTGGCCCGACCCCGTCACGGCGCTCGCCCGCGACGAGGGGTTTCGCCGGCTGGCGTGGCCGGAGGCGGCGCGGGCGCTGAGGCAGGCGGGGGTGGGCAAGTATTGCGACTTCAACCTCGCGAACCTGGCGATTGGCGATCCGGCGAAGGACACGTTCGAGGTGCGCATCCTGCCGGCCGGGATGACGGCGGGTGAGATCGTCGAGGCGGCGGACGTGTTCGAGGCGATGCTGGTTGAGTGCTGCGGCGGGTGAGGCTGGGTCCCGGACATTTGCTGACGCAAATTCCGGGATGACAATCTGGTCGCGCATGGAAGGGTGTCATCCCGGGCGAGCGTCAGCGAGACCCGGGACCCAGGGGATACAGGTGTAGATCGGAGGCGGCGGGGTCTTGTCCTCCACCCGTGGAACGGGGGGAGGTGGTCCGAAGGACCGGAGGGCGGCGCCCAGGTTGTGAAGGTCGGTCATGGCGGATAGGGTCTTGGCTCTCCGGGCGGCGGAGGCAAGGGGCGGCGCATGACCGATATCTTCATCAGCTACAAGAAAGAGGACGTTCACCGGGTCGAACCCATCGCGCGGGCGCTCGCGGATGCAGGCTATGAGGTGTGGTGGGACCACCGGATTCCCCCCGGCCGCAGCTATCGCGAAGTGATCGGCGAAACGCTCGCCACCGCCAAATGCGTGATGGTGCTCTGGTCGGAGAAGTCGTCGCAGGCGCAATGGGTTCTCGATGAGGCCGATGAAGGCAAGCAGCGCAACGTGCTGCTGCCGGTGCTGATCGACGATGTGCCGATCCCCTACGGCTTCCGTCAGCTTGAGGCGGCGCGCCTGATCGGCTGGACGGGCGACACCCATGACGCCGAATGGGTGAATGTCCTGGGGGCGGTGCAGCATTTCGTGGGACGCGCGCCCGGCGGGCCGCCAAAGCCCCTCCCGGCGCTCAGCGCCATGATCGGAACCGGGCCGGCGGCGGCGTCCACCTCCGCGCCGAGGTCGACCTATCAGCGCAGGCCCGAACCCGCGAAGTCGTCCCCGGTGATCCCGCTCGTCGGCGCCGTCGCGGCGATCGCGCTGCTTGGCGGCGGGGGATATTTCGCCTGGCAGTCCGGCATGTTCGGGGGCGGCGGCGACGATGCGGGCCTTGATCCCGGCGCCGACGGCGCACCGGTCGAGGTCGCCGACGCCGGGGACGCCGCCGACGCCGGTGCGGTCGAGGCGACGGGCGAAGCGACGGGGGAGGCAGTGGAGATCGCGGACGCGGACGCCGCGCCAGACCTTCCGGCGGCGCCGGCCCAGCAACCCGTGATCGTGCCGGGAGACGAGTATGGGACGTTCTTTGCGTCCGGCTACGCCTATTGCGACGCGAAACTGATCGGCGCCTACTGGAACATGGACATCGGCGAGACGAAGGCGCTCGTCGGGCGCAAGATCATGAGCGGCCTCGCCGCGAACATCCCCGGAATCCTTCGCTTCGCACGGCAATCCGGGACGCAGTGCGATTTCGTCGACGCGGGCTACGCCTATGAGGACGCCGAGCGGCTGGCGCAGCTCTGGGGGCTTGCAAGCGTGTGGGACGCGAAGGTGAAGATCGGCGCGCTCGCGACCGCCGGGCAGCGCGCGCGGCTGGTGGCAGCGCTCGGCCGCTGAGCCGGACCTCCCGTAGCTGCGTAGAGAGCTTTCCGCCCGCCATTGTGCAGACGGGCGGGCTTCGGTTAGACCCTTGCGGGGTCTTCAGGGCAGGCAAGGGCGAGGCATCATGACCGGCGAAGCGCTGATCGAACTGAGGGGCGTGCAGAAACGCTACAAGCGCGGGGACGAGACGCTGTCGATCTTCGACGATCTCAACCTGACGATTCCGGCCGGCGATTTCGTTGCGGTGATGGGGCCGTCGGGCTCCGGCAAGACGACGCTTCTCAACATGCTTGGCGGCCTCGACCGGCCCACGGGCGGATCGATCAATTTCGCCGGGTCACCCATCGAGAAGCTGAGCGAAAGCCAGTTGTCGGCATGGCGCGCGGCGAATGTCGGCTTCATCTTCCAGTTCTACAATCTGATGCCGACCATGACGGCGACCCGCAATGTCGAGCTGCCGCTGCTGCTGACAAAACTGTCGCCGCGCGACCGCAAGGAGCGGGTGAAGACCGCGCTTGAGATCGTCGGTCTCGGCGACCGTTCGGGCCACCGTCCGAAGGAGCTTTCCGGCGGTCAGCAACAGCGCGTGGCGATCGCGCGGGCGATTGTCGCCGACCCGAAACTCCTGCTCGCCGACGAACCGACGGGGGACCTCGACCGCACGACCGCGACCGAGATCCTTGAAATGCTGCAATTGCTCAACCGCGATCTCGGCAAGACGATCGTGATGGTGACGCACGACCCCGCGGCGGCGAAATACGCCAAGCGCGAACTGCATCTCGACAAGGGTGAGTTCGAGGAGCGGCTGACATGACCGACTTCGGACTGATGCTGGCGGGCCTCGCCCGCAAGAAGCTGCGCACGATCCTGCTGCTGTTTGCGGTGTTCATCGCGTTCCTGATCTATGCGGTGCTCGCGGCCTTCCAGTCGTCGCTCGAAAATGCGACCGGCCCGTCCTCGCAGAACCGGCTCGTATCCTCTAACCGGATCAACTTCACCGAAAGCCTTCCCATCGCCTATGTGAACCGCGTGGCGCAGGTCGAGGGCGTGACGGACGTCAGCTATTCGATGTGGTTCGGCGGATACTTCCAGGAAGAGCGCAATTTCCTGCTCGCCTTCGCGGTCGAGCCCGACAGCTACACCCGCATCTTCAGCGAGCTGAACATCGATCCCGCGCAGCGGCAGGCCTTCGTCGACGGGCGCGACAGCATCCTGGTGGGCCGGCAGATCGCCGACCAGTATGGCTGGACGCTGGGCCAGCAAATTCCGGTCTCGTCGAACATCTGGCGGCGGCAGGACGGCGGCAACACCTGGCCGGTGGTGGTGCGCGCGATCTTCGAGGGCGATGGCGATACGCCGACCAATTCGGTGTACATCCCATATGAGTATTTCGACGAGGCGCGCGCCTTCGCGCAGGACACGATCGGAAACATCCATATCAAGACCGCGAGCGCGGACCTCAACGATCAGGTGATCCGCGAGGTGGATGCGCTGTTCCAGAACTCGCGCGCCGAGACCGAGACGGTGACCGAGGAGGCGTTCAACGCGGCCTTCATCGACCAGCAGGGCAATCTCGGCCTGATCATCCTCGGCGTGACGGGCGCGGCGTTCGTCACCATCCTCCTGATCGTCGGCAATGCGATGGCGGGCGCGATCCGGGAGCGCACGGGCGAAATCGCGGTGATGAAGACGCTCGGCTTCACCTCGCCCCGCATTGCGCGGATCGTGATCGGAGAAACGGTGATGCTCGCCCTTATCGGCGGGCTGATCGGGCTCGCCGCGGCGTTCGGGATCGTCACACTCGGCCAGACCGTGGGCAGCCAGTTCCTTGTGTTCTTCGGCTCGCTGAAGATCACGCCGGAGATCGTTGCGACGGCGGTTGGCCTCATGGTGGCGCTCGGGCTGATCACCGGCGCGATCCCGGCCTGGAATGCGATGCGGGTGAACGTGATCACCGCCTTCAGAAGGATCTGACGCGATGTCGGCACTGTTTCAGCAGATTGGCGCGGTCGTCGCGATGACGGTGTCGGGGCTGCCGAGCCGCTTCTGGGCCTCGCTCACGACCATCGTTTCGGTCGCGCTGGTGGTTGCAACGCTGCTCGCCTTCCTCGCGATGGGCAACGGATTCGCCAAGACGGTCGCCGGCACCGGGTCGGAGGATGTGGCCATGTTCCTGGGCACGGGAACCTCGGGCTCGGAGCTCAACTCCACCATGCCGGGCGAAGCGGTCCGGATCCTCGAGGAAGCCCCCGGCATCGCGCGCGACGCCTCCGGCCGGCCGATCGTGTCGCCGGAGAGTTATGTCGCGGTGGGCGCGGTGCGCCGGGCGGGAGGGGGCGAGGCCAACGTGTCGCTGCGCGGCGTCACGGCCAACGCGCCGGGGATGCGCACCGGCTTCCGGATCACGGAGGGGCGGATGTACGACCCCGGCACCAACGAGATGATCGTCGGCGCGGGCGTGGTGCGGGAGTTCCAGGGCTTTGACCTTGGCGCCGAGATGCAGTTCGGCACCGACAAGTGGAAGGTCGTCGGCGTGTTCGAGGTGCCGGGCACGGTGTTCGACAGCGAGCTCTGGGCGGATCTGCCCGTCGTGCAGACGCTGTTCAATCGCGGACCGACCGTCGCCGCGGTTCGCGCACGCCTGACGGACCCCGGCCAGATGGAGGCGATCAAGGCCTTCGTGGCGGCCGATCCGCGGCTGCGCATCGAGGTGAAGACCGAGAAGGAGCATTTCGCGTCCGAGGCGCGATCGCTGGAAGCCATCGTGTATTTCGGCTGGGCGCTAGCGATCACGCTCGGGCTCGGCGCGCTCGCGGGCGCGCTCAATACGATGTATGCGGCGGTGGAGGCGCGCACCAAGGAGCTGGCCACGCTGCGGGCGATCGGTTTCGGCGGCTTCCCGGCCTTTGTCGGCGCGCTGACGGAGTCGCTGCTGCTGTCGCTTGCGGGCGGACTGCTCGGTGTGATCGCGGCCTATCTCATCTTCAACGGCATTACTGCTTCCACCCTTGGCGGCGGCTTCACGCAGGTCGTGTTCGACTTTGCGATCGGTCCGGCGCAGGTGGTTTCCGGTGTGGTCCTCGCGCTGGTGCTCGGACTGATCGGCGGCTTCTTCCCGGCGCTGCGGGCGGCCAATACGCCGCTTTTGAAGATCGGCGCGGAGTAGACGCGGGCGGGTTTTGGGGGCGCCCCCTCCGGCCTCGCTTTCGCTCGGCACCCGGCCCTCCGCTGTCGCTGCGGGCGTTCGCCGCTCGAAACGCTCTTCGCGTTTTGCGCCTTCGGCGCCGCGTCTCACCCCCCGTGAAGGGGGGGGACGGAGGCGGCGGGGTCTTGTCCTCCACCCGTGGAACGGGGGGAGGTGGTCCGCAGGACCGGAGGGGGGGATGAAGGCGCTTTGCGGTTCTTGAGGCTGGGTCCCGGATAGCGGCTCACGCCGCTTCCGGGATGACATGTGGCGGCGGGGTGGGGCGGCCCCCCCTCCGACCTCGCATGCGCTCTTGTCCTCCCCCCATCTGACGATGGGTGGAGGACAAGAGCGTGGCGCGGGTTACTCCTCGAGCGCGTAGGCGATCAGATACCCGCCTTCCGGGTCCGGCTCGACGGTCGGCGGGCGGCGCGGGTACACGGAGGGCGGAATGGACACCGTCACCACGACGATCTGCCGGCCGGACTTCGGAGCACGATAGCTCATCGGCGTCGCCTGGGCGTTCGCGGGCAGGTCCGCCCGCCAGACGGTCTTGCCCGTCGCGACGTCGATCGCGCGCAGCGTGCGGTCCATGGTCCCGCCGTGGAAGATCAGCCCGCCCTTGGTGGTGAGCGGGCCCGCCTGAAGCGGCGTTCCCACGAGCGCGTTGAGATGCGAGCGGATGCCGAACGGGCCGGAATCACGCGCCGATCCGAGCGGCTTGTTCCAGAGCTGCTGGCCGGTCTTGAGATCGACCACCGACACGCGGCTGTACGGGGGCTCGGCGCACGGCATCTGGGTGAAGGGATTCATGAACGGCGTCGTGGTGGACCCGTAGGGCGTGCCGAGCTGGCCGGACGCCCGACGCCCCGCCGCGATCTCGTCGCGCGTGATCAGCTCGAACGTGTTCGCCATGATCATCGGGGCGGCGATCAGAAGGCCGCGCTCCGCATCAACCGAGACCGAGCCCCAGTTGAACCCGCCCGCATTGCCTGGATAGAAGAGCGCGGGTTCCAGCCCCGGCGGCGTGAAATGCCCATCCCAGCGCAGCTTGCGGAATGCGATGCGGCACCAGAGCTGGTCGAGCGGCGTCGCCCCCCACATGCGGGATTCGCCCATCGGATTGCGGAAGTTCAGGAAATCCGCCGTGAAGGGCTGGGTGGGTGAGAGCCAGTCGCCCTCCACCGGGTCCTGAGGCACCGGGCGTTCCTCGATCGGGAAGATGGGCGTTCCGTCACGACGATCGAGCACGAACACTTCCGCCCGCTTGGTCGGCTGGATGACCGCCGGGACGATCGATCCGTCCGGCCGCGGAATGTCCACCAGCACGGGCTGCGAGGGCACATCCCAGTCCCACACGTCATGGTGGACGGTCTGGAACGACCAGCGGGGAACGCCGGTGTCCGCGTCGATCGCGACGACCGAGCTTGCATACTGCTCCATCTCGGGTGTGCGGTGGGCGCCGAAATAGTCCGGCGTGCCGTTCCCGGTCGGGGCGTAGATCAGGTTGAGCGCCGGGTCATAGCTCATGATCGACCAGACGTTTGGCGTGCCGCGGGTGAAGGTCTCCCCCTCGATCGGCTGGCCCGTGTCGTTCGGGCGGCCCATGTCCCAGCCCCATGCGTAGGCGCCGGTGATGGCGTCGAAGGCGCGCACGACGCCGGAGGCCTGTTCGGTCTTGACGTTGTCGGTGACCCAGCCGGAGGTGGCGACAACATCGCCCGCGATGATCGGCGGCGAGGTGATGAAATACTCGTCCTTGCGCAATTCGCCCATGCCGGCCTTGAGGTTGACCGAGCCGTCGCGCCCGAAACTCGTGCAGGCTCGTCCGGTCCGGGAATCGACCGCGATGAGGCGGGCGTCGAGCGTGCCGACGATCAACCGCTCCGCGCACTCGCCCACATAGTCGGCGGGAGCCTTGAAATAGCTGACCCCGCGGCAGGTCTCCCCGAAATTGGGAACCCCGGAGAATTCGACCTGCGGGTCGTGGCGCCAGCGCTCCTCGCCGGTGTCGGCGTCCAGCGCGGTGATGATGTTGCCCTTCGTGCAGTAGTAGAGGAGGTCGCCGACCTGCGTTGGGGTGACCTTGAACGGCCCCGGCACATTCGAGCGGACGCGCCAGATTTCCTTCAGCTTGTGGACGTTCGCGGGGGTGATTTCATCCACCTGCGCGAAACGCTGGCCGAGCGTCGTGCCGCCATATTGCTGCCAGTCGGTATGGGTCTCGACCGGAACGCGCCGTTCCGGATCGGGCAGGGCGGTGGCGGCCGGGTCGGGCTTGAGGCCCGCGACGAGGCCGACAACCGCCACAAGGGCGGCGGCGACCCCGACCCAGAGCGCGCCGCCGCTCGCGCCATCGTCGCGGCGGAGGGCTGCCTGCGTCCATGGGGCGAGGAACCAGAGGCCGAGCACGAAGAACATCGCAAGGCGCGGAGCGAGCGCCCAGGCGTTGAGGCCGGATTCCATGACCGCCCAGCCGAGCGTCGCGACCAGGAACACGGCGTAGAGGCGCGCCGCCCATGGGCTCTTCAGGAAGGTGAGCACGGCGGTCGCGATGAGGACGAGCCCGGCCGCGACATAGTAGAAACTGCCGCCGAGGCCGATGAGCTGGATCCCGCCAAGGGTGAGGTAGGCGCCTGTTCCCGCAAGCACGCCGGCGAACAACCAGGAGACGATCTGCTCGAACTTCAGCGCGAGCAACACGCCTGTCGCGAGGAAAAGGCCGCCGACGACCGCTGCGATCCACCAGGTCTCGGCCGCGGGGCCGAAGATGGTTTCGGGCGGCAGCGCGTCGAAGAGCATGAAGCCCCCGAACACCGCCATCACCGCGGCCACAGCCCAACGCGATGCACGCTCGATCATGCGCGTTTTCTCCCTGGAATCGACGCCCCTGTTGTCGGACGGGCCATACCGCCGCCGGAGCTGTCGTCTTCAACGATGCTAGGCGGCTTTGTCCGTCGAGGGAAGACGCCCTCGCCCGGCGCGGGAGCGGTCATCCGGCCCGCTTTCTCGACGTGCGCATCCATGTCGCCTATCGCGCGAGCGCCTTCGTCAGGCGGTAGAGAAATTCCCGTCCCTCATAGAGCTCCTTCACGCCAACCCGCTCATTGAGGCCGTGCGCATTGGAGGTGGTGGGATCGGTGAAAATGCCCGAGACGCCATAGGTCGGGATGCCGATCGGGGTGAAGAAGCGCCCGTCCGTGGCCCCGGCCGCCATCGCCGGAATGACGGGGACGCCGGGCCACATCTCCTCGGTGAGGCGGTCGATCACACCCAGCAGTTCGCCCGTGAGGGCGGGCGGCGCGCCGGGCGTCTCGGGGGGATCGGCGAGCGTCACCTTCACTTCGGGATCGGCGACGATCCGCTCGAGTTCCGCGCGGATGTCCTCCGGCGGGTGGCCGGGGAAGATGCGGCAGTTGACGTTCGCGACCGCCCGCTGGGGCAGGGCGTTCGGGGCGTGACCCGCCTCAAGCTGGGTCGCGACGCAGGTGGTGCCGAGGATCGCGTTGTAGCTCGGGTTCTGGCGGATGCGGGCGAGCGCCTCGGGGTGGGGCGGGTTACGCAGGATCGCGCGCATGTCGGCGCCGATGTCGCCGCCCTCAAGGTCCGCCATGCGCGCGAAGAAGCCGCGCGTCGCGTCGTTGAACTCGGTCGGGAAGGTGTGGCGCGAGATCCGGGTGAGGCCCGCGGCGAGCCGGTAGATGGCATTGTCCGGCACCGGGCGGGAGGAGTGGCCGCCGGGGTTCGTCACCTCGATGCGGAAATCCTGATAGAGTTTCTCCCCGGCCTGGACGCCATGATAGACCTTCTTGCCGGTCACAGCGTCGATCCGCCCGCCGCCGCCCTCGTTCAGCGCATAGGCGGCGTCGACGAGCTGGCGGTGGTTCTCGATGAGGTATTTCACGCCGTTATAGACGTTGGGGCTTTCCTCGCCGCAGGTGAGGACCAGTTTCAGCCCCTGGTTCGGCGTGTAGCCCTCCTCCTTGAAACGCAGCAGCATGTCGACCCAGATGGCCGCCATCGACTTGTCGTCGATCGCGCCGCGGGCGTAGAAATAGCCGTCCTCCTCGGTGAGCACGAAGGGATCGCGCACCCAGTCCTCGCGCCGGGCCTCGACGACGTCGAGATGGGCGAGGAGCATGATCGGCTTGAGGGAGCGGTCCTTGCCCGGAATGTCGAAGACGAGATTGCCGCCGCGCGGACGGGCGGGCGGCACCATGACGTGGCTATCGGCTTCAGGGTAGCCCGCGGCGATGAGATGCGCCGCCATGGCGCGCGACGCTTCGGTGCAGTCGCCGGTCGAGAGCGTGGTGTTGATCTCGATGAGTTCCTTGTAGATCGCGCGAAAGGCGGCGAGGTCCTGCGGGCCCTCGCGCGGGGCCGCGGCGACTGGCGTCGCGCCGGAGGGCGGCGCGGTCGGCGGCTGGAAGCCGGTCTGGCGGCCGGTCGGATGGGGAACCGAGGGTGTTTCCGGCGGCGCCGCGGCGCAGGCGGAGAGAAGCGAGGCGACGACGCCCGCGGTGAGCAATTCGGCTAGACGCATGATCCTGTCCCTCGCGATCCCGAACGAGGCGTCACCAGATCATGCGAACGCGCGTCCGCCAAGCAGCGGCCGTGCGGCGTGATGTTGCGGCGGCAGGCCGGCCCCTACAGCTTCTCGGTCAGTTCCGGGACGATCTTGAACAGGTCGCCGACGAGGCCGTAGTCCGCCACCTGGAAGATGGGGGCCTCCTCGTCCTTGTTGATGGCGACGATGATCTTGGAGTCCTTCATCCCGGCGAGGTGCTGGATCGCGCCGGAAATGCCGATCGCGACATAGAGTTCCGGCGCCACAACCTTGCCGGTCTGGCCGACCTGGTAGTCGTTCGGGGCATAGCCCGCGTCGACCGCGGCGCGGGAGGCGCCGACGCCCGCTTTCAGCTTGTCGGCGAGCGGCAGGATGTATTGCTGGAACTGCTCGGCCGAGGCGAGCGCCCGACCGCCGGACACCACGCGCTTGGCCGACTGGAGCTCCGGCCGGTCTGATTTCGACAGCTCTTCCGAAACGAAGGCGGCGGCGAACGGCCCGGCGGGCGCGGCGATCGTCTCGACGGCAGCCGAGCCGCCGTCCGCCGCAGCCGGATAGGCGGTCCCGCGCACGGTGATGACTTTCTTCGCGTCGGCGGACTTCACTGTCATGATGGCGTTGCCGGCGTAGATCGGGCGTTCGAACGTGTCCTTGTCGATGACGGCGGAAATGTCCGACAGCTGCATGATGTCGAGCCGGGCGGCGATGCGCGGCGCGTAATTCTTGCCGGAGGTGGAAGCCGGGGCGAAGAGCGCGTCATAGCCCGCCATGAGCGGAACGATGAGCGCTTCCATGGCTTCGGCGATCTGCTTTTCGAAGGCCGGTCCGTCCGCGTGCAGCACCTTGCGGACGCCGGCGATCTTCGCCGCCGCAGCGGCCGCGGCTCCGGCGTTGTGACCGGCCACCAGCACATCGATGTCGCCGCCGAAAGCCTTGGCGGCGGAAACGGTTTTCGCGGTGGCGTCGTTGAGTGCGGCGTTGGAGTGTTCGGCGATTACGAGAACGGCCATGTCAGATCGCTCCGGCGGTCTTGAGTTTCGAGATCAGCGTGTCGACGTCGGCGACCTTTTCGCCGGCTTCGCGCTTCCTGGGCTCTGCGACCTTCACGACCGCGAGGCGGGGCGCGATGTCGACGCCGTAGTCGGCCGGCGTCTTCATGTCGATCTTCTTCTGCTTCGCCTTCATGATGTTGGGCAGCGAGGCGAAGCGCGGCTCGTTGAGGCGGAGGTCGGTGGTGACCACGGCCGGTAGGTTGAGCGCCACGGTCTGCAGTCCGCCGTCGACTTCCCGCGTGACCTTCAGCTTGTCGCCGTCCTTGACGATCTCTGACGCGAACGTGCCCTGGGGCCAGCCAAGCAGCGCCGCGAGCATCTGTCCGGTCTGGTTGGCGTCGTCATCGATCGCCTGCTTGCCGGTGATCACGAGGCCCGGCTGTTCGGCGTCGACGATGGCCTTGAGGATTTTGGCGACCGCCAGCGGCTCGACCGTCTGGTCGGTCTGGACGAGGATGCCCCGATCACCGCCCATGGCGAGACCGACGCGTATCGTCTCCTGCGCCTGCTGCGGCCCGATCGACACGACGACAATCTCCGTCGCGACGCCCTTTTCCTTCAGCCGGACCGCCTCCTCGATCGAGATTTCGCAGAACGGGTTCATCGCCATCTTCACGTTGGCGAGGTCGACGCCCGTGCCATCCGGCTTCACGCGCGGGCGGACGTTGTAGTCGATCACCCGCTTCACGGGCACGAGCACCTTCATGACGGCGTCTCCAATCGGTTCGCAACCAGCTTGTCGCCCGTCGATGCAGCCGCGCGGGGGGTCGCGCGCCCGTGTCTTCGGACTCATGGACTGGACTTCTGTTATGGGGGTGCGCCCCGCAAATCAAGTTTCGTGGCGCCAGATGGGCGACGTGTCGCGATCTTGCGTCCCGCCGGGCGATTGTGACCATTGGGGTTCGCCGTCTGGTTGGGCGCTTCCACGCCTGCGTGCGGTTGACAGGGAGTGCACATGCCGTTTCACACACCGGGCAATATGGTCGCCTTGTCGGCCGTCCTGCTGTGCGGGATGGGGTTCGCGGCGATGGTGTTGCGTATGCGGATGTCCGCCGACGGCTCGACAACCACGGCGCGGCGCGATGTTGGCTCGACCTTCGGCATGGCGCTGCAGGGCCTCGCCATGGGGCTCGCCTGGATGGGCGGGGTGCATTTCGGCGGCCCGGTCAGCCGGGCGGACTGGATCAGTGCAGGCGTTCCGGCAACGCTCGCGGCGCTTTCGGTCGGGCTCTTCGCGTGGTCGACGGCGACGATGGGCGCGAACTGGAGCCTCGCGGCGCGCACGCGCGCGGGTCATACGCTGGTTCAGGATGGTCCCTTCGCGATCGTGCGCAACCCGATCTATGTGGCCCTTTTCGGCATGGTGTGCGCGCTGAGCATGGCGCTGGGCCATGCGATCAACCTCATCGCGGCCGTCCCGGTCTATGTGATCGGCACGTTATGGCGCGTCCGCATCGAGGAGAGGCTGCTGCGGGAGACGTTCGGACAGGCCTACGAAGATTATTCACGCCGCGTGAAATGCTTCATTCCGATGGTCTGGTAAGCGGGTGCGCACCGCCCGCAGCGTCATGCGCATCGTCGCCCGTTGCGGGAGCCTAACGATTCGCTCCTGGAACCCATTTCACGTCCGATGCGCCGTTCTCGTTGGCGCGTCGCGCCGCGACGAACAGAAAATCGGACAGTCGGTTGATATAGGCGACGGCCGGGGCGGACACGCGTTCGGCGGGATCGCCTGCAAGCCGCACCACCGCCCGCTCGGCGCGTCGGGCGACCGTGCGCGCCACATGGAGGTGGGCGGCGAGGGCGGACCCGGCGGGCAGCACGAAACTGTCGAGGGGCGGGATCGCGGCGTTGACGGCGTCGATCTCTGCCTCGAGCCGCGTCACCTGCGCCTCGACGATGCGCAGCGGCGTCCAGCCGAGCGGCTTGTCGCGCTCGGGCGTTGCGATGTCGGCCCCGAGGTCGAACAGGTCATTCTGGATACGCCCAAGCATGGCGTCGAGGTCCGGATCCGCGCGGCAATGAAGCCGGCAGACCCCGATCACCGCGTTCGTCTCGTCGACGGCGCCGTTCGCCTCGACGCGCAGGCTCCATTTCGGGACGCGCTCACCCGTGGCGAGGCCAGTCGTGCCGTCGTCGCCGGTGCGCGTGTAGATCTTGTTGAGCGTGACCATGGCGCGTGTTGTCGGAAATCTGCGAGGCCGGCGCAAGCCTTGGCGGCGCTAGCGCAGGACGCCCGCCGCCCATCCCAGCGCGACAAGGATGAGGATCGCGACGAACTGCACCGCCACGCGAAGGCGCATGAGCTGGTTCGATCGCGTCCGCGCTTTTGCGTCGGTCCTGAACAGGTTGAGGATGCCGAGCGCGAGGACGATCGTCACGGCCGCGATGGCCCCATAGAGTGCATAGGTGAGGGTCTGCTGCATGCGCATCGCCTTAGACCCGTCCGCCGGAATGCGCCAGAGGCCAAGCGGTCGCGCCCGCCGCCGCGCGGCTGAGCGGGCGCCAGGCGCCTGACATCCATCGCTGAAAAAAGTTTGATGTTGAACAAATACCGCTTGCATATGGTTTAAATATAAACTAAATAGTTCGGTGTTGAACGAAACGAGTTCGCTCAATCAACCCCCGCCCGGCCCCCCGCGCCGGACCAGCCAAGGAGACCGCCCATGCGCTCGATGCTCGCACTCGCTTTCGCCCTGATGGCCTTCCCCGCCGTCCTGCTGCTCGCGCCCATGAGTTCGGCGCACGACGCAAATCTGGCCGCCCGCTCCGCCGAAGTCGTGACGACGGCCTGAAGCTCGTCTCGCGGTCCGGTCGCGGTCCGGTTCCGCCGACACCGCGACAACCGTGAACCAGACAGACACCTCACGTCACAGCCAACGCGCGTCGGTTGATCGTTTCGACCGACGCCTCAAGGAGGCCAGTCATGCGCACCGCTTACCTCGCGGGCTTCGTGTTCCTGATGTTTCAGGCGTTCTTCATCTTCGTTCCCATGGCGATCCTCGGCGCGGCGATCGATTGGCCGGCGAGCCTCGACCTCGCCCCCGCTGAGGCCCTGCCGCTGATCGCGGAGCAGGAATCCGCCGTCCGGCTGGGTTATGGGCTCTATCTTCTCTGGTCGCTCGCGTTCGCCCTGTCCGGCGCGCTGATCGTCGGGCTCGCCAGGGGCGGGCGACCGGTTGGCGCGCTCGCCGCCTCCGCGATCGCCCTTGCGGCCGCCTCCGCGCTCGGCCGCGCCATCGGGATCGTGCGCTGGCTCACCGGGTCGTCGGAACTGGCGGATGCGTGGGTCGCAGCGCCTCCGGGTTCGATGGAGCGCTATGCGATCGAGGCCACGCAACTTGCGCTCAACGCGCATGGCGGATCGGTCGGCGAGGATGTCGGCGTCGGCATTTTCGCCGGCATGTGGCTGCTGCTCGTCGGTGTGCTGATCCTGAAAGATCGCGGGCTGCCCGCCTGGCTTGGCTGGATCGCCTTTCCGGCGGCGGTGTCGGCGATGATGCCGCCGCTGCGGCTGGTGGGCGTCACCTCGCCGGTCGACACCACGATCGCAACTACCGCGATGTTCCTGTGGGTCGCGGCGGTGGGTGTGGTCCTTCTGGTCCGGGCGGTGCGGCCGTTGACCCAAACCGCCGGCGGACGCCAATTTGCAAACGACGGAGCAGCCCAATGACCTCAAGACGCAATGTTCTTCGCCTGATCGGCGGCGGCGTGGTGCTGGCCGCGACGGCTGGCGCAAGTGGTTTCTACCTCTCGACGCGACCATCAACCCTCGCGCGGGCGCCGTGGCGGGAGGCGGGCGAGGCCGAGGGACTGCGCGAGCGCTTCCTGTCCTACGCGATCCTCGCCCCCAATCCCCACAATCGCCAGCCCTGGCTGGTCCGTCTCGACGGGGACGATGCGCTCAGCCTCTATTGCGACCTGGATCGGCTCTTGCCGGCGACCGATCCGTTCGACCGGCAGATCACAATCGGATGCGGAGCCTTTCTCGAACTCCTGTCGATCGCGGCCGCGGCGGAGGGATATCGAGCCGACATCTCGCTGTTTCCGGACGGTGAGCCGCAGCCTCGGCTCGACTCAAGGCCCGTTGCGCAGGTGCGGTTCGTCTCGGGCGGCGCCGTGCGCGATCCGGCCTTCGACCACGTCCTGAAGCGGCTGACCAATCGCGAGGTCTACACCGCGAAGACGCCCGCCGCCGCGGACCTCGCGGCGATTGCAGAGGCTGGAACCGTCGGGCCGGTCGCCGCGCGCACATCGTCGGAGCCGGCGATGGTGGCGCGTCTGCGCGACCTCACCTGGGCCGGGCACGAAGTCGAGAGCCTGACCTATGAGACCATGAAGGAGAGCGTCGATCTCATGCGGATCGGCCGCCGGCAGATCGACGCGCACCGCGACGGCCTGTTTCTCGAAGGGCCGTTCATCGAGGGGATGGTGGCCCTCGGGATCGTCACCCCCGAGGCGATGCTTGATCCATCAACGAGCGCGTTTCAGCAGGGTATGGAGATGTTTCGCGCGCGCGCCTATTCTGCGCAGGCGTTCGCCTGGATGACGACCGCCGGCAACACGCGCGCCGATCAGATCGCCGCCGGGCGGGCCTATGCGCGAATGACGCTGAAGATCGCCGAACTGGGGCTCGCCGTTCATCCCTGGAGCCAGACCTTGCAGGAATATCCTGAAATGGCGGCCCACTATGATGAGGCGCACAACTTGCTGGGCGAGGGCGGGACGGTGCAGATGCTGGTGCGGGTGGGGTTTGCTCCCAAGGCGGCGCACGCCCCGCGCCGCGACCCTGCATCCCTTCTCATCACCTGATCGGACCGAGATGAAGCCTGACTTTCCCCCCGATGTCCGAATGGATGCGGCCCGGCTCTACTTCAACCTGTTGAAGGAGATCGGCATCATCAGCCAGCTCTCGTCCAATCGCCTTGAGCGGCTGCTTCCGCATGGGCTGACGGTCTCGCAGTTCTCGGTGCTCGGAAATCTTGTTCGAGTGAAGAACCCCAACTCGCCGAGCGCGCTCGCGGCCGCCTTTCAGGTGACGAAGGGGGCGATGACCAACACGCTGCAGAAGCTTGAAGCCGCGGGCTTTGTCACCATCGAGCCGGACCCGCTGGATGGCCGCGGCAAGGTGGTCTCGATCACGGCGGCTGGCCGGCGCGCGCAGGATGACGGCATCGCCGCCACCGGCCCCGGTCTTGCCGGTCTCTTCGGGGTGATCTCGCTCGAGGAGGTGAAGATGGTGACGCCGGTGCTGGAGCGGGTGCGCAAATATCTCGACGAGAACCGCTAGCCGAAGCGTCGCCCTAGCGGGAGTCGGGCGCCGGCGGCACGAACCGCTCGTCGGTCCACACGAGGGTGTCGAACCCGAGCGCCCTGCGCAGATCGGCGACCATCTGGCGCGTTTTCGGCATGTCGCACCCGGCGTCATAGGTGACGGTCTTTTCCTTGCCCTCGGGCGTGCGCCAGGTGATCAGCGCGGTTGGCGCATCGGTGACGCAGTTGGGAAGCGTCTCCGGGGTCTGTGTCTTGCGCATCTTCCAGAAGTCCGCGCGGACGAGAACCGCTTCCGCCTCGCTCCAGGCGTCCGGGCCGAGCGCGCCTTCGCTCACGCCGGTCGACCGCACGAACCGCTGGCCATGGAGAATGAAAGCGCCGTCGGGCCGCAGCGTCATGTCATAAACCGGACAGGTGCCCATGCACGCACCCTCCGAGAGCGAGATCACCGGATTGCCCTCAGGACCGGCGACGACGCCTTGTTCGCCCTGCGAACAGGCGGTCGCGATCGTGCAGGCGAGGGCCACGATCAGGTAGACCGAAGGAGATCGGCGCGGTGTTGACATGCCCGAATATCTACCAGAAGCCCGTCGCCGGATCGAGAGGGCGGCGACGCCCTCCCGATCGATCGACGCCGCGGCGCTCCCGGCGCTACATCTTCTGGATCGGTATCTGGTTGCTGCGCGGCGTCTTCTCTTTGGGCTTGTCGACCGTGATGTTGAGCACGCCGTCCTTGAAGACCTCCTTCACAGCCTTTTCACCGGGCCGGAAGGGCAGACGGAGTGCGCGCTGAAACCCGCCCCACGACCGCTCGACCAGCAGGGAGTTCTCCTTCTCCTCCCGGCTTTCGGACTTACGTTCGCCCCGGACTGTGATCACATCGTCCTCGACGGTGAGTTCGACATCCTCTTGCGAGACGCCCGGCAGATCCGCGCGGATCAGAACGGCGGCGTCGGTCTCCGAGACGTCGAACGCCGGACGGAAGCCCTCCGGGCTGGTCGCCCGATGACCGAGAAAATCGGCGAACAGGCGGTCGAGCTGTCCGCCGAACGGGTAGGTGAGAGCGGGTGCGCCAAGCTGATCGAGAAAAGGACGCCCCAAATCGCGAGAAGTCATGACTAGCTCCATGATGCTGGTTCCGGCGCCGCCTGCGACCCGCATCCGGCCCAATTCCTGAAGCGCGGAGGCCCGCAAGTCAGCGTCGCTGCATCATCGCGCCCGACACCCGCCGCCGCGATGATCCAGGTCAAATGCCCGCCAAGATCGCATCAGCAAACGCGCAGTCAGACGCAAAACGCCCGCCCTGTCGAACAGGGCGGGCGGAGCGGTCGCGGGGCCTCGGTCGGTCTGACGATCAGGCGGCCGCCGGTTTCACGAACTTGATCAGGAACTGGTCGGTCTTGCGCCGGATGGCGGGATCGAACACGCCGAGGGTGTGGTCATCGGCCGGGTTGGCGAGCAGCGGGCTCGACTCGGCGGTCGTGAACCCGGCCGCGGCCGCCGCCTGCTCGACGAGCGCGGGGTCGATCCGGTGCAGCGTGTTGCCGGTCTCCGGCGGCGCGCCGGCGGCCGCGGCATGGTCGAGCACGACGAAACTCCCGCCCGGCTTCAGCACCCGGAAGATCTCCGCATACGACCGTGTCGGATCACCGAGCGACTCAACGCCCTCCGGCTTGAAGAACAGCTCGTGCGGCCCGAGCATCCAGGTCACCACATCGACGGAGGCGTCCGGCGCCTCGATGACGTCGAAATGCGTCTTCGACAGGACGACATTGCCAAGCCGGTTGTCGGCGAGCCGGGCGGCGACGGCTTCTCCGGCGAAAGCGTCGAACTCCGGCGGGTTCTGCATGATCACCTTGCCCGTCGGCCCGACGACGCCGGACAGGAGTTCGGTGAAATAACCCGCTCCTGCCTCGATCTCGACGACGGTGTGGCCCGGCTGAACCCCTGCGAAGGCGAGCAATTCGGCGGGCTTGCGCGCGGCGTCGTCCGCAGCGTCGGCGGCCGGGCGGGTCGGCGCGGAGAGGAGGGCGGCGTAATCGAATGGCGCCGGGGCCGGCGCGGGGGCGGCCGCGGTTTCAACGGCTGGCGCCGGCGCTTCGGCGGCCGGCTGGCAGGCGGCTGCGGCGAACGCGGATACTCCCGCGAACAAGACGACGCGTAGGCTGGTCATGGTCATGTCGGCCCCTCCAGAGCTTTTGACCGCCATGGTTAACGCACGAGGCCGTGAAGCGAAAGGCCGGGGCCGAGTTTGGTGTGCTTCGTTACGCGGGTTTCATGAAGCGCAGCAGGAACTGGTCGGTGTGCCGGCGCACGGTGGGGTTGAACACCATGAGCGTCCGGTCGTCGTCCGGATTGGCGAGGACGTCGCTCTTGCCGGTGAGTTTCAGTCCTGCGCGTTCCGCCGCCGCGATGACAATGGCGGGATCCACGCGGTGGATCGTCTGGCCGGTGCTCGACGGGGCGCCGGCGTTGGCGGCATGATCCATCGCGATGAACTGCCCGCCCGGTTTGAGAACGCGCATGATCTCGGCGTAGGTTCCCGCCTCGGTTCCGAGACCAGCCGAGTCCTTGGGTGTGTAGTAGATTTCGTGCGGCCCCAGAATCCACAACACCCGGTCGACCGATGCGTCCGGCGCGTCGAGCTTGTCGAAATGCGTGATGGTGATGCGCGCATTCTTGAGGCCGCCGGCGTCGGTGCGCTCCTTGAACGCCGGGCCGCCATAGGCGAATTCCGGCGGATACTGGACGATGAGCTTGCCCTCGGGGCCGAGCGCGCGCGACAGGATTTCCGAATACCAGCCCCGGCCGGCCTCCATCTCAAGCACTGTGTCGCCCGGCCTGATGGAGGCGAAGGCCAGCACGTCGGCGGGCTTGCGCGCGGGATCGTCGGCGCGGTCGGCTGCGGGCCTTGATGGGTGCGCGAGCAGCGTCTCATACGCCGCGGCGGAAATAGGCGACACGGTCGGCGGCCTCACCGCGACGGGAGGCGCGGTCGCGGCGACGACGGCGGCCGGAGCGGGTGGCGCGGCGGCCCCCACGTCCGGGTCGGGCGAAGCTGCGCATGCGGCGGCCAGCACCGCCGCGACGCCTGAGAGCAGAAGTGTTCGCGTGATCGCGCCGCGCCGATGATCTCTGTTTCTGGTCATGACGAACCTCCCCTTGCCGCTTTTGTCGGCGGCCATGCTGTCAGCTTGCGCGCAAGCGACGCGGGTCGGCAAGGGGGGAGTTGACCGCCGACCCAAATGCTCCGGATCAGGGGCCGCGGCCGAACTGGAAGACGTTGGTGTAGCGATCCGCTTCGTCGAGCTGGCGCTGCGTGCGTTCGATCGACCTGGCTTCAAAAGCCGCCCAGTCCGCCGGAGCGGCGCAGATCGTGCGGGCGCGGATGCTGCCGGCGTCGGTTTCGCGCCGGCATTCGAGGCCGGTGAGGTCTACTTCGCCGAGCGTCGTCCTGGTTTTTGTCACGGTCGCCGGAGACGCACACGCGGACGCCGCGACAGCGAGAGCGATCAGTGCAAGTCCCTTCATGTCGGGGTTCCTCTGGAATGGTTCGAAGTCCACTGCTTGGGAGTGTATCAGACCTGACGACTACGAACAGCGCCATGCGACCGGGTTTCGATGAACTCGCCGCGAGGCCGCCCGCAATCGCGCGGGCGGGGCCTCAAACAGGAGCGCCGCCCTCCCGTAGGAGAGCGGCGCTTGAAGCAAGGGACGCGAATGCGTCGAGGGTCGACCGATCAGTGCGACGAACCGGTCGGCTTGGCGCCTTCCTCGACCCGCGCGCCGATCAGGATGCCTGGCAGGGCGTAGTTGCCCTCATGGCAGGCGTACTCATAGATCTGCCCGTCCAGCGGCGAGAATTCATACTCCCCGCCGAAGGGCTCGGCCCAGAGGGTCGGGTCCTCGATCGTGAAAGCGTAGTGCAGACGGTTCTCGCCGACGCGGGTCAGCCGCTCGGTGACCTTGAGGTCCTTCCAGGAGCCCGCGATCTGCTGCGACTCCGGCAGGTTGATCGTCTCGATGACGAGGGTTTCGCCCTCCCAGCGGCCGATCGAGTCGCCGAAATAGGGGCGCACATCGCCGGGACGGTGCTGCGCGTTGAGCCGGATGATCCGGGCGTCGTGGTTCATCTCGACTTCGATCATCACGGCGTCGGGCGACTGAACGATGTGGTAGTTGTTGTTGTAGAACCCGTTCGGGAACATCGGCGGGCCGCCATTCCGGCCGAAGCCGATGACGCAGCGTTCACCCAGCGAGCGGGTCTCGTAGCTGTCGAACGAGCCGAGCGGTCCGCCCGCGGGACGGGGCGAACGGGGCGGCGGCGTCGCGTCGGGCTTGCGCTGCGGGAACTGGCCATTGGCGGTGGTGAGCAGGGAGGTCCGCGGTTCGCCATTCACGCGCATGACGCGGTTGCCGGGGTCGAGCCAGAACCGGTTGTAGCCGCCGACTTCGCCGCCCGCCGCCTGGAATTCGGGGCGAACGACGGTCGACTCCTGGCGGAAGTCAGCCGGGGCGTCCGGGTCGGTCGGGGCGTTGCCCTCCTCGACCTCGATGAGAACGTCCCCTTCGAGCTTCTTCACCTCCTCCTCGGTGTAGGCGAGCCGGTCGCGCACATTGGCGCGGCGGGTGAGCGGGGTGAGGGTGTTGTTGGTCCAGTAGCCCATGATGTCGGGCTGGCCGAACGACGTGCGGGGCGCCTTGTAGGCTTCGGCGGACTGGCCGAAAGCGGCCGTCTGGCCTGATGTCAGGACCGGAGCGGCGACAAGAGCCGCACCGAGGGCGAGCATGAGGGAACGACGCAAATCTGCCTCCGTTTTGGGCGACCGTCAGATTGCGGCCGCAGATTCGATTGAAACCATTTACGCATGCGTCAGGCAATCGCTTCGGCGGGTGAATCCAACCATCCGGGCGAAGTCGCCGAACACAATCACGGGAACTAACGGGCGGACGACCGCAATACCGTCGCTCGCCGGAGATGGATTGCACTTGCTGCGGCGGCCTGTCGCGCTAGTCTCCACGCAGACCCGGAAGCGGGCTTGGCGACTGGAGGGCGGAACCATGAGGTTTGGCGGGCGGCCTGGATTGGGCGGTGTGGCGGCCGTGGCGGCGTTGATGGTGTTCGGGGCCGGGGCCTGCATGGCGCAAGGGGCGCCGGAGGCGGCGTCCGGGACGAATGCTTCGGCGGGCGTTCCGACCGATCTCAATGGGGTGTGGACGAACGCATCGCTCACCGGCCTCACCCGCCCGCCGGGCGTCTCCAAACTTGTGGTCGACGAGGCCGAGGCGCAGGCCATCGTCAGCCGGATGACCATTGCCGGCGCGTTCGCGGCCGAGGGCGGGCCCGCGCCGCCGATTTCCGATCCCGACGCGCCGGCGCCGGAGGCCGGCGCCGCGGATTTCGGGGTGAAGGCCTATGACCAGTTCTGGGTCGCGCCGGGTGAACGACTTGCGCTCGTGAAGGGCGAGATCAGGTCGTCCTACATCGTCGATCCGCCGAACGGGCAGGTGCCGTTCGTCGATCCGGCGGGCATCGCGCGGCAGCGTCAGATCGGCGCGACGCGGTATGCGACGGGGATCGGCGGGAATGAAGGCCCGGAGGCCACCGGTCTCGCCGAGCGGTGTCTCATCGGTTTTGGGAATACGGGCGGACCCGGCATGTTGTCGACGCTCTACAACAACACCCATCGCATCGTTCAGGCACCGGATCATGTGATGATCCTCGTCGAGATGGTGCACGACGCGCGCATCATCCCGACCTTCGCCTCGGCCGAGGAGGCGCGACGCAACCACCGCCCGGACGTGATGACGCCATGGCTTGGTGATTCCGTCGGCTGGTATGAGGGATCGACGCTGGTGATCGAGACGATCAATGTCCGCCCCGAGCAGGCGCGGGCGAGTGCGATCCCGCTGTCGCCGCGCGGCAAGGTGACGGAACGGCTGACCCGCTATTCCGACCATGAGATCTTCTACACCTTCACGGTGGAGGATCCGACTATCTACACCCGGCCGTGGACCGCCGAACTCAGCTTCTACGACTCCGATGAGGATGTCTTTGAATACGCCTGCCATGAGGGCAACTACGCCATGCCGGGGATTCTGGGCGGCGCGCGGATTCAGGAAGCCGCGGCGGCGAATGCCGGGCGCGCGCGCTAGTCGATCGCCGGGGTGAGGGTCTGGGGCGAGGGTCCGGGGCGAGGGTCTGGCCCCTCCGCCCACGCGGTTTTGAACCACCTTGTGTTGCCATGGCGCGCCGCGTCGTGGACCTTGTTGCGTCATGCAGGGAATTCGCCCGAAACCGATATCCGCACCTGAAAGGAGAGCCAGAATGTCCGCGCATCGCTTCGCACCCATGGTCAGCTCGGCCGTCGCCGCCCTGATGCTGGCCGTTTCGCCCGCAGCGTTCGCCGAGGACCTGCCGGTGACGCCGTCCGGCAAGCCCGATCTCAACGGAATCTGGACCAACCGATCGCTCACCGGCCTCAGCCGCCCGGCTGGTGTGGACAAGCTGGTCGTCACGCCCGAGGAGGCGCAGAAGATCGCGGAGAACATGTCGATCGCCGGCGTCAGCCGGGAAGACGCCGGCGACCCCACCTTCTCCGATCCGAATGCGCCGGCTCCGCCGAAGGGCAGCCAGGATTTCGGCCTCAAGGGCTACGACGCGTTCTGGGTCGATCCCGGCCAGCAGCTCGCCAAGGTGAAGGGCGAGATCCGCACCTCCTACATCGTCGATCCGCCGAGCGGCGCGATCCCATGGCGCGACCCGGCCGCCGTTCAGCGCGCCCGCACGGCGGGCGGCATCCGCTACGTCACCGGCGTCGGCGGCAATGAAGGCCCGGAGGCGCCGCCCCTGCCGGAGCGCTGCCTGATCGGCTTCGGCAACACCGGCGGGCCGGGCATGCTGAGCGTGCTGTACAACAACACCTACCAGTTCGTGCTGACGCCCGATCACCTCATGGTGCTGGTTGAGATGAACCACGACGCGCGCGTGGTTCCGCTGTTCAAGAGCGAGGCGGAGGCGACGCAGAAACACCGTCCGGGCGTCATGGCGCGCTGGCTTGGCGACAGCGTCGGCTGGTGGGAGGGCGACACGCTCGTCGTCCAGACCAAGAATGTCCGTCCCGAGCAGGCGAGCGCCTCGTCGATCCCGCTCTCGCCGGAGGGCAAGATGAAAGAGCGCTTCACCCGCATCAGCGCGGATGAAATCTTCTACCAGTTCGAGGTGGAGGACCCGAATTACTATTCCAAGCCGTGGAAGGCCGAGCTCAGCTTCTACAAGACCGAGGGCCCGGTTTATGAATACGCCTGCCATGAGGGCAATTACGCTATGCCGGGCATTCTCGGCGGCGCCCGCGTCCAGGAGGCGAAAGCCGCCGCGGCGAAGTAACTGGCGCGGGGCCCCTTCGTTCCCTCACACCCGTTCGATAATGATCGCGGGGGCCATGCCGCCGGCCGCGCACATCGTGACGAGGCCGCGCTTCAGGTCGCGCCGCTCAAGCTCGTCGAGGATCGTGCCGATGAGGATCGAGCCCGTCGCCCCGATCGGGTGGCCGAGCGCCATCGCTCCGCCGTTCACATTCACCTTGTCGCGGTCGAGTTTCAGGTCGCGGATGAACTTCTCGGCGACCACGGCGAACGCCTCGTTGATCTCGAACAGGTCGATGTCGTCGAGGGTGAGGCCGGCCTTTTCCAGCACCTTGCGGGCGGCGGGCACGGGTGCATTCAGCATCAGCGTCGGGCTGTCGCCGACATTGGCCGTCGCGACGATGCGCGCCCGCGGCTTCAGCCCGTTCTTGCGCGCATAGTCCGGCGAGGCGAGCAGGACGGCCGCCGCCCCGTCAACCACACCGGAGGAGTTCCCCGCATGGTGGATGTGGTTGATCTCAAGCTCCGGGTAGACCTGACGGATGAGGCCGCCATAGGTCGTGCCCTTCTCATCGAGCGGAATGTCCGCCATCTGCGCGAACGACGCCTTGAGGCCCGCGAGGCCTTCGCGCGTGGTCTGCGGACGCGGGAATTCCTCGCGGTCGAGCGCCACCGATCCGTCCTCGTGGTGGACCGCAACGAGGCTGCGGTCGAAATGGCCGCCGCGGATCGCCGCGTCTGCGCGCTGCTGGCTGACGAGGGCGAGATCGTCCGCCGCCTCCCGGGAAATGCCCTCCAGCGTCGCGATGGCGTCCGCGCACACGCCCTGGTGCGATTGCGGGTGGCGGGCGCGCAGACGCAGATTGCCGGCGTCGATCATCGGCGGCTCGGTCGGGCTCGCGATGGAGGCGGTGTAGCTCATCATCTCGGTGCCGCCGGCGATCACGAGATCCTCCATGCCGGACATGATCTGCGCTGCGGCCATGTTCACGGTGGTGATGCCGGAGCCGCAGAACCGGTCGAGCGTCACGCCGCTGGCGCGCACGTCATAGCCGGCGTCGAGCGCGGCCATGCGTCCGAGGTCCGCGCCCTGCTTGCCCTTCTGGGTGGAGGTGCCCCAGATGATGTCGTCGACCTCCGCGGTCTTCAGTTCGTTGCGGTCGGCGATGGCCTTCAGCACGGTCGCCGCGAGCTGTTGCGGATGGATGCCGGCGAGCGATCCCTTGCCGACCTTGCCGATGCCGCGCGGGGTGCGGCAGGCGTCGATGATCCAGGCTTCGGGCATGGGCGGGGCTCCTTGAGGGCGTCAGTGGCGGTCGCGGCGTCGACGCCGCGACCTTGGTCGATGCGATGATAGATGCGCCCCGCGCCGGAACGCCAGAGCGATCAGTCGCCGATCTGGCGGCGAATCTTGTCGGCGATGGCGCGGGCGTCCTCCCGACCCGACCGTGCGAGGTGGTCTGCGATGCTCCGCCGGTCGGCTTCCGGGAAGTGCTGGTGGAGTTTGGAGATCATCTCGACCGACTGGATCACCACCTCAAAAGCAGTGATGGCGGGAAACAGGCGTTCGACATATCCCGGCGGCGTCATCGAAGTGTTCCAAACCGGATAGTCCCCCACGTCGGCGTATTGCGGCTCGATCATCGCCGAGAGATCGTCGATGAGCTGACGAAAGAAGTCGATGTCGCGAACCACGCGAATGACGCCGCGCACCTGCACCTCCTCGTAGTCATAGGTGGCCGCGCGCGCGAGATCGGTGCGCCAGTTCGGTGAGACATAGGTGGCGCGCCCGGCGAACGTGACGAGGGCGTCCTGTCCATCAAGGCCATCGACCTGCGGGTTCTGTGCGTTGAGATGCGCGCGGAGGCGCACCGGCTTGCCATCCTCAACATCGGCGATGAAGGGAATCCGCGTGCTCCGCAGTCCCGAATGCGCCGTCGCGAGGTGAGCGAAGGGGTGGTGGCGCATCAGCTCCGTCGCGGCGGACGGGTCCGAAACTCGGCGCCAGTCTGGCGGATAGGCCATCGCTCGCTGCTCCCCGCATTAACGCCCCTTTCCGGTTTGGAGGCGCGAAGGGGAAACCTAGACGGTTTCCCGTGAGGAACAACCGAACGTCAGTTCTTCCCGGCGAGGAATTCGTCCAGCGTGCGGCGGGCGATGACCATGGCCTGCACCTCGCCCGCGCCCTCGAAGATGTTGAGGATGCGCGCATCGCACAGCACCCGGCTGATCGGATATTCGAGCGCGAAGCCATTGCCGCCGTGGATCTGCAGCGCATTGTCCGCCGCGCCCCAGGCGACGCGCGCCGCGAGCATCTTGGCGAGGCCGGCCTCAAGATCGCAGCGCTTGCCCTCATCCTTCTGGCGCGCGGAGTAATAGGTGAGCTGGCGCACGCCGATGAGTTCGGCGGCCATCATCACGAGCTTGTCGGACACGCGCGGGAATTCAAAGATCGGGCGGCCGAACTGGCTGCGCTCCAGCGCATATTTGAGCCCGAGTTCAAGCGCGTTCTGCGCGACCCCGATGGCGCGTGCGGCGGTCTGGATGCGGGCGCCCTCGAACGTCGCCATCAGGTGGCGGAAGCCCTGTCCCTCGACCTCGCCGAGCAGGGCGTCGGCCGGCGCGCGGAAGCCGTCGAAGGCAATCTCGTATTCCTTCATGCCGCGATAGCCGAGCACCTCGATCTCGCCGCCGGTCATTCCCTCGGCGGGGAAGGGAGCCTCATCCGTCCCACGCGGTTTCCTGCACAGGAACATCGACAGGCCGGAGAAATTGTCGGTGCCGGCGACCGAGCGGGCGAGCACGGTCATCATGTCGGTGCGGGCCGCGTGGGTGATCCAGGTCTTGTTCCCGGTGATGGTCCAGCCGCCGTCCGGCGCGCGCTCGGCGCGGGTGCGGAGCGAACCGAGGTCCGATCCGGTGTTGGGTTCGGTGAAAACGGCGGTGGGCAGGATGGCTCCGGAAGCGATGCCGGGCAGCCATGCCTGCTTCTGCGCCTCGGTTCCGCCGACGAGGACGAGTTCGGCGGCGATCTCGGAGCGCGTGCCGAGCGAGCCGACGCCGATATAGGCGCGCGACAGCTCCTCCGAGACGACGCACATCGCGGTCTTGCCCATGCCGAGCCCGCCATAGGCTTCAGGGATGGTGAGGCCGAAGACACCCATCTCGCCCATTTCGTTGACGACGGCGTCGGGGATGAGTTCATCCTTCAGATGCCAGTCATGAGCGTAAGGAACGACGCGCTCCTCGCCGAAGCGGCGGAACTGGTCGCGGATCATTTCATAGGTTTCGTCGAGCCCGGTGTTCTCGACCGTCGCCCGGCCCTGCGCTTCGCGGATCAGTTCCGCCGCCCGCAGCCGGGCCGCGGGGGTGTTTCCGCCAGTCATGAGGGTCGTCACGGCGGGCGCGAGCAACGGCGCGGTGATCGATGCTTCCGCCGTCATGTCGAGCGGGCGCACGATCTCGACCTGGGTCATCGGCAGGCCGCCGGCGAGCTGGTTCAGGTATTCGCCGAAGAGGATCTGGGAGAGCAGCTGTTCCGTTTCGCCCCACTTGCCGGCTGCGGCGAGACGGTCCGCCCAGTTGGCGACCTCTTTCAGCGTTTCGACATAGGTCAGCACCCAGGCGAGGCCGTGGGTGGCGCGTTGTTCGACGTCGATGAGCGTGCGGTCGACCTTGCCGGCGGGCGCGACCTTGCCGGCGACGGCCTTGCGGACCGCGAGGAAATAGGTCTCCGCCGCCGTCGCGCCTTCGCGCATCAGGCCGCGCAGATCAGAGAGCACCGGGCCAGCCGCCATCGATCCGTCCATCTTGTCGTCCCTTCGTCTGGTCCCCGGCGGCGGCCCCGTGATGAAGCCATCGCCCAAACATCACTCAAACCCGCGCCGAAACCGTTCCTGACGCCCACTCCTCACCCCCCGGTCATGCACGCTGTCGCATGGACGGCCGGCAAGCGATCCGGAGGGCGAATATACGGCTTCGGAATGCAAAAAACGTACGCAAGCTCCGCCGGTCCGGTTTGTCCGATTGCATCGCAGAGACGTTTTACCGCATGTTGGCGCAGATTCCATGCGGCGAGGCGCGCCGGACAAGACGCGCGCCTGTCCGCGACCAAAGAGGGAGCACGCCATGTTCATCAAGTCGATCGTTTCAGCCCTGACCTTCAGTTGCGCACTGGCCGCCTCCGCCGCCGCGCAGACCACGGCGCCGGGCTACACGCCGGCCCGCATGCCCGACGGACGCCCGGACCTGCAGGGGTTCTGGAGCAATTCCTCGATCACGGACATGCAGCGCGATCCCCTCGCCGAGACGCTCGTCCTCACCCCCGAGCAGGCGGCGAAGCTTGAAGGCGCGGACTATTACAACAACCGGACACGCGAGGACGCAAAGCCGGCGGATCCGAAAGACACGACGCTGCTCGACGGCACGGACCTCCTGTCCGGCGGCGGCTATAACGCGTTCTGGGTCGACCCGGGAACCAAGGTTGCGAAGGTGCGCGGCGAGCTTCGCTCATCGTGGATTGTCGAGCCCGCGGATGGACGCATTCCGTACAAGAACCGGCCCCAGCCGCGTCGCCCCGCCGCCCAACCCGCCCGCCCGACCGGCGGCGCCGGCGCGGATGGCGTGACGGTGCAGGGGCCGGGACCGATCCAGACGAATTACGGGAGTTTCGATGGGCCGGAAACCCGCCCGATCGGCGAGCGCTGCCTGATCGGGTTTGGCAACACCGGCGGTCCGGTGATGCAGAACGTGCTCTACAACAACACCTATCAGATCGTGCAAGCCCCTGATCACGTTATGATTTTGGTTGAAATGGTGCACGATGCGCGGATCATTCCCATCACCCGCGAGCGGGTCCGGCCGGACGTTATCAAGCCGTGGCTCGGAGACTCCATCGGCTGGTATGAGGGCGACACGCTGGTCATCGAGACGCGAAACATGCACCCCATGCAGCGGGGCTATATTTCGTCCGAGGGCAAGGTGACCGAGAGATTCACACGCTGGTCGGACGACCAGATCGTCTATGAATTCATCGTCGAGGATCCGACCCTGTACACCCAGACATGGCGGGGAGAGATGGCGTTCAACAAGACCGATCAGCCGCTCTATGAGTACGCCTGCCACGAAGGGAATTACTCTTTCGAGGGCATTCTCGCTGGCGCGCGGATGCAGGAGAAACGTGGCGGTGTCGTGGCCTCGGTGACGGCGGAAGAGGGCCGCTGAGCGGTCGCCGCAACCCATTGGTCCGTGCGGTTGATCAGCCTTCGGTCAGGAGCCGCGCGAGCGTTTTCGTGAGGCGTTGGCGAACCTTCCAGGACTTCCAGCTCGAGTGCAGCCGGGACAGCCAGTGTCGGTTGCGCGGGAGGTGAGGGCCGGCAAGATCGCGCGCACGGGGCATCACGCGGCGTCCAAGAACATCGATGGCGTGGCGAATCTCCTCTGGTGAGGCGAACACCAGTTCGCGTCCGCGGTGTTCGACGATCCAGATCGGCCAGCCGCGCGAAGGGGCAGGGCCGGGGAGCGGCGGATCGAAGATCGTGGCGCGGTAGGCGGGCGCATCAACCCCTCTGTGCACCCATACCGTGAGCGGAGATCGCACGGGATCGGGCCGGTGCTCCTTGCGGCCTTTCATCGCGCAGGGGCGCGCGCCGACAGCCGGCTGGACAGCGCAAACAGGACCGCTCCAGCAAGCGCCGCAGCGGCGGCGGCCAGGAAGGCGCCTTCATATCCGAAGGCGGGCTTGATCACGTCCAGTCGGCCCGCCCCGAAGGACGTTCCGAGGTTGAGGATCGCCATGAAGACGGAGAACTGGGTCGCGGCGACCGATGGCGCGCTCGCCGCCATCGCCTGGGCGTAGATGCACACCGACATCATAACGAACAGAAGCGAGTAGAGGATTGTGTATCCCGAAAAGACCCAAGGGGCGCTCCACAGGTGCGAGGTCGCCCCCATTCCTCCTTGCAGCAACGCGACGCCGACGAGCGTGATGATGAGCGCACGCCCCGGACCCAGTCGATCCGCGATGACGCCCGCAGCGAATACGCCGAACAGTCCGCCCGCGAGGTTTGATGCGCCGGCCAGCGCGCCATAGCGTTCCTGCTCCCATTCGAGGTCCTGCACCGCGAGAAGCGGTCCGAACGCGGTGTCGAGGCCGTAACCGATGAGCGCGACAAATATCCCAAGCGCCAGCAGCATGCTCTGCGGACGGATCAGGGCGGCGATCAGGTCGCGCAGGATGGGCGCCCAGCTCGTCAGCTGGCGGGTGCGGGCCTCAGTCGAAGCTTCTCCGGCCGACCACGGCAACAGCCGCTCGCCGGGTCGTTCGCGCCACAGGAGCGGGACGAGCATCACAAGGGCGACAAACGCCGCCGTCGCGAGGGCGGCCGCGGCGAAACCCTCAGCCGCGATGATGTATCCCGTCGCGACGGACGCGCCGCCGATCCCCAGCGTCTTGCCGCCCCACATTACGCCGTTCGCACGGGCGCGCTCGTCTTCGGGGACGGTGTCGATCGCCATGCCGTCGATGGCGACGTCCTGGAATGCCGCCGAGAGATTCACGAGGAAGCCCGCGGCCGTGATCCAGGCGAGGTCCGCGCCCTCGGGCGCGCGGGCGCCAAAACCCAGCAGGGTCAGCACAAGAACGGTTTGAGCGCCGATCAGCCATGGCCGGCGGCGTCCCATGGGAAGGAAGGTGATGCGGTCCATGAGCACACCGTTGAAGAGTTTCAGGCTCCACGGCAGCAGGATGACGGCGATGTATCCCGCGACCGCCTCGGCCGGGACCCCGTTCGCACCGAGCCAGGCGGGCACGGCCACATAGAGAAGCCCCTCGGGAGCGCCCTGGGCCGCATAGAGGAGGAAGAGCCCGGAAAGTCTCGCCTTGCGGCTGGTGGCGAAGGTCGCCGTCAAGTCTTCATCCAGACCGTTTTGTAAAGGTCGAACCGGCGGTCGCGCATATTCTGAACCGTGCCTTGAGCGCGGGCCCAGGACAGGTCGTTGAGGTCCAGGTCGGCGATGGTGACGGTTTCCACGTTTTCGGTTGCTTCGGCGGCGATCCCGTCACGTGCGAATGGGAAGTCGCACGGAGTGAGAATGGCGGACTGGGCGTACTGGATGTCCATGTTTTCGACGTTGGGCAGATTTCCGACATTGCCGGAGAGGACAACATAAAGCTGGTTCTCGATCGCGCGGGCCTGGCAGCAGTAGCGCACGCGCATATAGCCCTGGCGGTTATCGGTGCAGAACGGCACGAACAGGATCCGGGCGCCCTCATCGGCGAGGCGGCGGGCGAGCTCCGGGAACTCGCTGTCGTAACAGATGAGGACGCCGATCGGGCCGCAATCGGTGCTGATCGAGGAAATCGTGTCGCCGCCCTTGATGCCCCACCAGCGCTTTTCGTTGGGAGTCGGATGGACCTTCTCCTGCTCGTGCACGGATCCGTCCCGGAGGAAAATGTAGGCGACGTTCTGGATGTCTCCGTCGTCGGTTCGCGTCGGATGGGACCCGCCGATGATATTGATGTTGTAGCTGATCGCCATTTCCCGCATCGCCTTGGTGAAGCGCGGCGTGTAGGCGGTCAGCGCCTCGATCGACTCCGCGGGGGAAAGGCGACGCGGTTCCAGGGCGAGGAGCTGCAGGGTGAACAGCTCCGGGAACACCACGAAGTCGCTGCGATAGTCAGCGCAGATGTCGACGAAATACTCCACATTCGAGATGAACTGCTCGAAACTGGACACCATCCGCTGTTGGAACTGGACCGTCGCCACGCGAACGGAATCCTTCTGGCCGTGCGCGAGCGCGGACTTGGTTCGCACTTCCTCCGCATAAGGATTGCGCCAGACCATATGGGTGGCGAACCCGCCGGATGCGGCGTCGCTCGGCAGGTAGTGCTGGAGAACGCCAATCGGTTCGAAACCTGCGCGCAAATGAAAATTGACGATCGGGTCGACGATCTTGCGCTCGCGCACGGCGGCGACATAGGCGAGTGGATCCGGGTAGTCCTTGCGGCGCCTGAGCCAGTTCGGCATCCGCCCGCCGAACACGACGCCTTTCAGCCATTCGCCCTCGCAGAGCTGGCGGCGCGCATCATACAAACGCTGGCCGATCCGAAGCCGGCGACGGTCCGGATCGACGCAGACCTCCATTCCATAAAGCCAGTCGCCGAGCGGATCGTGGCGGGAGGCGTAGCCGCCGCCCGTGATCTCCGACCAGGTGTGCGGCTTGAGTGCGATGTCTTCCGCGATCCGGAAGGAGGCCGCGTAGCCGACGATCGCGCCGTCATAGGCGACGACGAACTGGCCTTCGGGAAAATGGGTGATGTGTCCCTGGATCATGCCGGGACTGTAGGGCGGCAAATCCGGGTAGGCTTTGGCGACGAGCGCCAGAATCGCGGGAATATCGGAGGGTGTCGCATTCCGCACGGCGAGAGCGGCGCGTTGGGTAGAGACCTGTTTCTGCATTGAGACTTGGTGCGCGACGCGGCCCCGATGGTCAAGTGGGCGAGGTCGCTGACAGCCGGCGGCGTGGCCGAGGCGAGCCGCCGGCTGGGCGAGGCAGGGGCGGGCTATTGTTCCGCGGCGGCCCCTGTGGACGGACCACGTCCGGGCCGGCGAGGCTTCGGGAAGACCGCGACAGGAGTCGGGTGCGCCCTGCGCCGCTCAAGCTCGACCGCCAGCCGCGAGAACACCTCGGCGGCCGCGCGGGCCGCGTGGGGAGTGAAGACCCCGTCTATGCCGGCGAGCGGGTCATGTTCGATCGGACTGTCCATCAGAAAGCGGACAATCGCGACTTCGCCCTTGATTTCGCCAACGGGCATCGCGTTGCAGAAAAAATGTTGAGGCACGGCGACCCTTCCTACGCAGTCGCGCCCCCTTGGCCCTGTCCAACACTTTCTGATTCGTCATGGAACGCAAAGGCGGCGCTGCAGAGGAGAGGCGTCCGGAAGGATCAGTTGGGCTGTGTGGTCCCGGTGGCCGAGCGGAGCTGGCGATCGATCTCTTCGACGCCCTTGCTGGCTTCGGCGTCCGTTGCGGCCCAAGCCTCAGGGCTGCGGCACGTCCGCTTGGGAATCGTGCTGCCGGTCGGCGTGGATGTGCGGCATTCCAGGCCGGCGGTGGAAGCGGGCTCCGCTGCTCCACCGCCCGCTGTTGCGCATCCCGCCGTGAGCGCCGCGAGCGCGCCGGCCAAGGCCCATGTCCTGATCATTATCTCGTCCCTCCCGCCAGTTGTTCCCTGGTTAAGGACATTCTTATCCTCGAAGGGCCCGCGGTAGGAAGCGTGTTTCAGGCCTGTTTGATACGCGTTCAGGTGGGGTTCAGCATCCCGGTCGCCACAATCGAGCCCGGTTGCCGTCGCATTGTCGCCCGCAACCCAGTTGGAAAGGAGTGTCGACCATGTCCGGAAGGTTCCCGATCGCCGCCTCGCTCGTCGCCGGAGTGCTTCTCGCCGCCTGCCAATCGCCCGCGGCCGAAACCGCCAGGGCGGATGAAAAGGTGGATCCTCGTCAGGGCGAGGAAGTGCGCCAGATCTGCTTCACCAGCATGATCCGCAACTGGCGGGAACTCGACGATGACTCCATTCTCGTGGAGCGGGGCGTCAAGGATGTCTACAAGCTGGAGCTGCTCGGGACATGCCAGCCGGATGACGCGTTCCTGAGCGTCGGCCTGGTGCAGCGCGGCGGGTCATCCTGCCTGCAACGCGGCGACAACGTGGTCACCGACTCCCGCTTTGACGGGTCGTGCGTGATCCGGCGCATCTACAAGTGGAATGATGAGGCGACGCCCGCAGACGCCGGAGCGGATGCCGGCAGCGCGAAGTAGTCGTTCGTCGTTGAGGCGGGGCGCTCCCCGGGCGGACCGCCCGGGGAGCCGTGCAAAACGGGCAGAAACTTACGGATTTACCTTCAGACCGATCGAGAAGATCGTCCGGTCATAGGTATCGGCAGCCGGCGCGCCGTTCGCGGTCTGGTCGAGATAGGAGACGCCCGCCTCGATGCGCGCATTCCGGTTGAGCTTGTAGGCGACGCCCGCGGACGTCTCCCAGCGTTCATCCTTGCGGGTGAACGGATTGCCGAGGAAGTCGACATTCGTCTGGTAGTCCACATCGAAGCGGGCCACGTCGCCGAACACCAACACATTGCGGCGCAGTTCGTAGTCGACATGGGCGCCGAGCTGGGTGTTGAACGCGGTCGAGGTGTTGAAGAAGCCCGGATCGAATGACGCGCGTTCCGCGCGGAAGGTGACGGTCGCGAGCTGAGACGGGAACCAGAGGACGCGCGCGTTGGCCGAGAACCCGTCGAAGTCGGACAGGCGGGGATCGGCGCGGTCTTCCTGCAGGACGCCGACCGCGATGTCGCCGCGCACCAGAGTCGCGAGTTCGAAATTGGTTCCGACCTGAACGTTGGTCGCCTGAGTATCCCTGTTGAAGCCGCCGACGCCCGACCCGTTCCGGTCGGTGAAGGTGGTGCGCAGGAACACGGCGACGCTGGGAGACGTCGCATAGGAGACCTGACCCTGATAGGCGGTGTCCGTGGTGTCCCGGAAGTCCTGCGAGAAGGAGCCGCCGCCGATCGCGGCGACCGCATCGTAATTTGCGTCTGTGACCGTGACGTCGCCGCGCAGGAGGATGCGTGACCGGCGATACTGCGCGCCGATCTGGGCGCTGGTGCGGTCAAAGTGAACGGGCTCCGCCGCGCCTTCGAGAGCGGCGAAGGCGACGCGCGGTTCGAGGAAGCTGCCGGAGCGGGCTTCCGCGTCGAGCGTGAAATCGCGGGTCACATCGAGGCGGCCGCGCACAGCGGTCTCGATGTCCGCGCCGGAGTCGGCTGACACGTCCTGGTATTCGCGATTGGTGGCGGTGAAGTTGACGCCAAGGAAGTTGCGTCCCCAGTCGGAGTTGAGGCTGAATTCCGGTTTGACGACGAAGATGAGGTCGTCGACCTCCCGCACGCCCGATGCAAGCACGTTGGAATCGGTCGACACGCCGACCGTGACGGCGGGCTCGAAGGTGAACGTCCCGAGACGCAGGGGCACCGCGTCGAATTCAGGCTGAGGCCGATCCGTGACGGCCGTGTAGCGGTCCCGCGCGAAGAAATCATCGTTCGCCTGTGCGAACGCCGAGGGGGCGGCGATCGTGCTGACCACCCCGAGAACGAGAAGCTTGCGGTTCATTGTCATGTCTCCCCGCGGTTGCGACAGGGGGGCGAGGCGTCGCCCATTGGTCTTCCCTGTAACCCGCTTTTGTTCGCCAATTTGGTTTAACACCCGTGAACACTAACCGTGCGGGGTGTTTGCGTCACTTTCGCTCGCGCGATCCGTGCAATTTTTGTGCGCGCGTGTTGCCAAAGGGGCATAGCGGAGAACCGAGGATGTTCGTCCTGGAATGGTATGCGCCTTGCAGCCAAGCTCGCCGAGTGTCGAACGAGATCAGCTTCTGGAACGTGTCATTGGCGGGTCCAGTGTCGTGCGAGAGGCGAAATGTCTTGTGCAAAACTTGCGTCGGGTGGTCTAAGAGCCGCGACGCGGAAGTCCGGTAGCGGAATGTTGGGAGCCGGTCGGTCGATGCAGCTCACTTCGGTCACTCAGTCCGTGGTCGCAGATCAGGAGGGTGCGTCCCCGACGGCCTCCGCCGCCAAGGCCCTTCCATTGGTTGTGATCGTGACGCCCGTCTATAACGGCGAGAAGTATCTTGAGGCGACGATGCAGTGTGTGCAGCGTCAGACCTATCCAAACCTCGTCCATCTGATCCTGGATAATGCGAGCACCGACGGGACAGCAGAGATCATCGAGCGCTTCAGGGGCGGCCGCGTGCCGCTCCAGGTTGAACGCAACACCGCCGTTCTGAAACAGGTGGACAACTGGAATGCGGCGATGCGGCTCGTGCCGGCGACCGCCGCCTATGTGCAGTGGCTTTGCGCCGATGATCTGATCCGTCGGGACGCGGTCGAGAAGCTGGTCGCGAAGGCGGAGACAGATCGCGAAATCTCGATCGTCGGGTCCTACGACGTCGTGCTCGACCGCATCCGGGAGCCGATCCTTCCCAGGGGCGAGGATGTGGTGTCCGGTCGGGACTGGGTTCGCGCCGTCTGTCTGAACACATTCGGTCATTTCCCATGGCAGGCGTTCTTCATTCGCTGGCGTCCGGAACTGGGCGTCTGCGATTACTTCGATCGCAAGGCGTCCGCGTTCGACAATGATGCAACCCTGAAGCGAATGTCGGAAGGACGCGTGGCGTTCGTCCGCGAGCCGCTGGTCTACACGCGTCATCACGCGGACACAGTGTCGTCTCAACTGAACCGAAAGCGCAACCCGGAGCAGCGGTTCTGGCGTTGGGAGGCGGTTCGGCGGTACGCTGACCTTGCGGCGTCCGAGGGCGAGCGGCGGCGAATGACCCGGGGCGCCCGCAAGTTCGTGACCCGATTCCAGGTGCTTTACCACCTGATCGGTGCGCATGAACCGGCAAGGGCGATCTCCGCCAGATTTGAGTCCGATGGGGCGCCGATCAAACGCATCGAGCAGCTCATGGCGATCCTGAGCTATCCGACCGATCTTGCGTCCAGTCATCTTCGCCGGTTCCTGCGCTCATCGCGCCGGCTTGAGATTTTGACCGAGGACGCGTTCGCCAACTGGTGACGTTTCGCTTAAAGTTGTGGACGCCCGACGGCGGCGGGGCTTGAGGTCAGATGCTCAAAACTTCCGACCGCGAGTTCACGGAACGACAAGCGTGACCTGCTAGCGTCGGGAGGGTCAGGCCCGCAGCTTGCGCGGGGCTTGCACGGGGCTTGCACGAGGCTTGCACGGAGAAGGGCAGAGCCGCGGCGCGCTCCACTTGTCGCAGAGAGGTCCTTATGAAGACGTGCTTCGTTTACACCTGCAACAAGGGGTATCTGGTTCCGGCGCTCGTCAGCGCGGCGGGAGCGCGGGCGAACTGCGACGTCGCCGACGCTGACGTGCTGATCCTCGACATTTCGCCGCCGTCCCCGGAAGGAGCCGCCGCGGAGCGGGCCGCGCAGGGGCTTGGCGTGCGCTACATCCGCAAGGATCCCTCAGTGCTGGAAGGCCTCTCGATCGCCTATGCGCGGCTGATGCTCGATCGAATGCTCCCGAAAGAATATTCCAGCTTCATCTATGTCGACAGCGATACGCAGGTGTGGGGCTCCGTCGGCGAGCTTGCGCGGGTCGAGGTTCCGAAAGGGCGGATGTTGGCGTCGCGCGACCCGATGACCGTGATGATGAAGACCGGCGGCAAGCTTGGCCAGACCGCCCGCCAGCGGCTCGAGGGGATCGGCCTGCGCGGCAAGGCGGTCGACAACTACATCAATTCAGGGATGTTCAAGGTGCGCCGGGAGGATTGGGCGGTCATCGCGCGGCAGTGCATCGAGCATATCCGCGCGGGCGGCGACCAGTATCGTTACGCGGATCAGGACGTGATCAACCTGGTGGCGCATGACCGGATCGACATCATTTCGTTCAAGTGGAATTTCCCGGGCTTCCTGCTCGGCTCGAATGTGATGCCGTCCGTCGAGCCGCGTATCGTGCACTTCATGTCGAACCCGCGGCCGTGGCATGGCCCGTTCCATCCCTGGGGCGAGCGGGGTGTGCAGCCCTATTTCGACATCGTGAAGGCCTATCCGGAGCTCGAGCCGAACTGGCCGCACCTGCCGTTGATGAAACGGGTCAAGTACCTCGCCCTGGAGCAGGTGCTTAAGGTTTCGGAAAATCGGTACTATGCAGGGGCGCGTTTCCGGGAGAGTTTCCGGCTTGAGGAAACGAGCGCGCTGCTCTGAGGGGGCCGGCCCGGTCGGAGCCCGACGGCCCGGTTTGAGAGGAAGACATCCGTGCTGACGGTCCCGATGGCCATATACTGGCTGGCTGCCATCTGGGCGCTGTCGCGCAAGGGCGTCGGGCCGATGCTCTATGTGCTGATGATGAGCATCCCGTTCGGCGCGCTCGCGGTGATCCCGCCCACCATGACCGGAGGGATGTCGCTCCTTGCGACCAGCATTTCAGCGGTCCTCCTGTTCGCGAAGGTGGTGTTGCGGGAGGGCACGTATGAACGGGTGCTCGCCAACGCGCTCAGCTTCCGGCGCATGGGGCTGCTGACGCTGTTCCTCATCGTGACCATTGTCGTGACGCTGGTTGCGCCACGCCTGTTCGCGGGCGCGGTGCGGATCGTGCCCTATGTCTGGACGCATTATGGAAGTCTCGCGATCGGCTGGCTGTATCCTTCGTCGCAGAACATCTCGCAGCTGCTCTATCTGTGCATTTCGGTCTTCGCGGTCTTCATCTTCGTGGAGGTGCTGCGCCAGGCGCCGCTCCGCCAGACCTTTCTCAAGGCGATGTTCTGGGGCGGCGTGACCATGCTGGTGACCGGCGTGGTCGACGTGGCGGGCGGCGGAGCCATTCTCGAGACGGCGCGCACGGCCTCCTATGACTATCTCATCGGCGCCGAGGTCGCGGGCGTGAAGCGGATCACGGGCGCCATGTCGGAAGCGTCCTCATTCGGTGAGGCGACGCTGTTCTTCGGATCGTCGATCTGGTTCCTCAGGCACGCGATGCAGGACGCGAAGATGCGCACGCGATGGGCGCCGCTTGTCGCGGTCGCCCTCATCCTCTTCAGCTTCAGTTCGACCTCATCGGCCGCCTATGTCGGATGCGGCCTGTTCGGCATCCTCGCCATGCTCGACTGGGGCGTCAGGGCGGGTGGCCTTCTCGGTCGCAAGGCTGGCGCGCCCATCCCGCTCGAGGCGCTGGTGGCTGCGGTCACGATTGCAGCGGCGTTCGCGGTGCTGGCGTTCACGCCGGCGATCCTCAACCCGCTGATCGAACTGATCGACGAGATGGTGTTCTCCAAGACCACGTCCTGGTCGTTCATCGAGCGCTCGCACTGGACGAACAAATCGCTCGAGGCCTTTTTCGCGACCTGGGGGATGGGCGTCGGCGCAGGTTCGACGCTGTCGTCCAACTGGTTTGTCGCCGTGCTTGCGAGCACCGGCGTCTTCGGCACGGCGGCGCTGTTCGGCTTCTTCGCACAGATGTTCACTCGTCGCGGAGTGACCGACGAGGCGGCCGTGATCGCTCACGCGGTGCGGATGATCTTCCTGCCCTGGTTCGGCGTATCGTTGCTGATCGGCACCATCCCGGATTTCGGGATCAAGCTCTCCGCGCTTTTCGGTTTAACGCTCGCAGTCACCATGCGATCGCGGACGACCCCTGAGGGAGTCCCGAGGTTTGCTTCAGCGGGAATTCGCGGCGAGGAAACGGCGCGGTTTTGAGCCCTCCTCCGGGCCACCCCGCCGTCAGGAGAAGGTGCGTTCACTCCACCAGGGGAAGAAGTCCGGAAGGTCCGCCGGGACTTTTTCCGGAAAGGCGGCCGGCCGCTTCTCGAGGAAGGACGTCACGCCTTCGGCGGCGTCCTTCGACTTGCCGCGGGAGTTGATGGCGCGGCTGTCGATCTTGTGCGCTTCCATCGGGTGGTCTGCGCCCATCATTCGCCACATCATCTGGCGTGTCAGCGTCGTTGAGACCGGGGCGGTGTTGTCGATGATCTCGCGGGCGAGGCGGTGGGCCGCGGGGAGCAGGTCCTGCGGTTCATGGATGGCGTGCACTAGCCCGCCGGTCTTCGCTTCCTCCGCGCCGAACACACGCCCCGTGTAGCACCAGTCGAGCGCCTGCTGGATGCCGACAAGCCGCGGCAGGAACCAGCTCGACGCGGCTTCGGGATTGATGCCCCGCCGGTTGAAGACGAAGCCGTATCGCGCCGTTGACGAGGCGAGGCGGATGTCCATCGGAAGCTGCATCGTGACACCGACGCCGACGGCTGCGCCGTTGCAGGCTGCGATCACCGGCTTCAGGCTGTCAAAGATCCGCAAGGTGAGACGTCCGCCGCCATCGCGCTGACGGCCGATCTCGTCCTGCTTGCCTGGGTCGCCGCGGCCCTGCCGCGCAGTTGCGTCGAAGGTGGAGGCGCCGGCGGACAGGTCAGCGCCGGCGCAGAAGGCGCGCTCGCCCGAGCCGGTGACGATGACGGCGCCCACGTCGCCGTCGCGATCCGTGACGTCGAAGGCGTTCATGAGGTCGAGCATCATCTGGCTGTTGAAGGCGTTCATTTTGTCTGGGCGATGCAGGGTCACCACGGCGACGCCCTTGCTGCGCTCCAGCCGGATCGTTTCATAGGTCGGGTCGTTCATCGGTCCACCCCTTGCTGTGCGGTCGCTTTTGGATGCGCGAGCGAAGGGGGCTTGTCCAGAGCGTGAGGCGACCGTCGGCCGGGTCAGATCGTCGGCTTGGTCGGTTTCGCATCGATGACCGGCGCCGGGACCGTTTCGGTCGCAGCGGTTCCGGCGGCGCCGCCCTTGCGACGCAGGCGGGAGAGGATCAGCCCGGCGAAGAAGTCAAAATACCGTCGATTGAGAATGTAAGTGAGAACGGCGAACGTCAGAACGCCGATGGAGACCTCGGCAAGCAGTTGCGCGACCAGTGGAAGATGCCGGGTCAGGATCCCGATCGCCGTGATCACGCCGAACATGATGGCCGCGCTCAGCCAGATCGGCAGATTGGTCTTGAGCAAGCCGCGCAGCGACACGCCGAACTGCGCGCGGGCGACAATCATGAGGACGCCGGCCTGGATCACTCCGGGGGCGATCATCGCGAGGGCGAGCGCCTCCACGCCCTGGCGAGCGACAAGAGCGATGGCGATCGTCGAAGTGATGGCGAAGATCGCCCGCATCATCGGCAGGAGCCGGGTCGCGTTCTTCATGCCAAGCGCAGGTTCGATCGCGATGTTGAGCGGCATCATCAGCATCCAGATGAGACAGTGCGTGACGATGACGAGCGCCGCAGGCCCCCATTCCGGTCCGGCGGCGAACAAGACGAGGGGCGACGCGATCGCCGCCAGCCCGCCAAGGCAGGCGGCGAAGATGATCGACGCAAACCCTTGCACTTCCACAAGCTCTTTTGAGAGATTCCGTCCCTCGCCGATCTGCGCGAAGCGCACCCAGGACAGCGTTCGTGCGGGATCGGTCAGCAGGGAGACGGCGGCGGCGACGATGCGCGCGCCAAAACGATAGACCCCCGCCATGGCCGGGCTGACGAACAGTCCAAGCAGGATGTCCGAAAGGTAGAGCGCCATGAAGCCGATGAGGTGATCAAGCCCCATCGGCGGCGCGAATGTAAAGAACTGGCGGGATGACTTGGCGTCCATATGGAGTCGCGGCCGCCATCTCGACCGCTCCCAAAGGATCGCGATCTGGATCGCCGACGCGACCGAGCGCTGAACGACGAACGCCCACAGTCCCCATCCGATGGCGAGCGCAGCAAGCGCAAGGGCGAGCGCGATCGCTTCAGAAACAAACGTCGCCGCGGCGACGATGACGTAGCGGCCCTCTGAGTACAGTTTGGACATGAAGACCGTGCAGAGCATGACGACGAGCGGCATCCAGCTCAGCGCCTTCAGCAGGTCCTCCATCGCGGGAGAGCGGAACGCCGCCGCAAGCAACGGGGCGGAAATCCAGGTGATCGCGGCGAGCAGGATCGCGAAAATGAAGCCGATCACCCTCGAGGTGTCGAGCGCATCCGTATTGTTGTAGTTCTTGAGGGAGAATTCGAAGAACCCGACGTAGCAGAGCTGGCTGATCAGCGCGACAATCACGGTTGTCAGCGAGAAGACGCCGAACTCATCGAGACTGAACACCCGCGCTGCGACAAGAAAAAGCGTCAGTGACGCAAGCGTCGGGAACACCTTCATCAGGGCGAGCGCGGCCGCATTTTTAGGTGATGCGCCCATGTCCGACCGAATGCCTCCCTCAGATACATCGAGCGGGTCGCCCGCCACGGTCTTGTTTACGGCTACGCCCAGGCGGAGCCGACTTGATGGTTGGACCCGCAGATCTTCATCTGCTGGCGAAGCGAAGGCGCACGTACTTCAGATGATGGCGCGCGGGTCAACGCTCGTCCCGATTCGGCAGGCTAAGCCATGGCGCTCCGGACGCGCAGGCGGCTTCGAGCACCGAACGGTCGCGGACCGTATCCATCGCCTGCCAGAAGCCCGTGTGACGGAACGCCGCAAGCTGACCAAGTTCAACGAGGCGTCGCATCGGCTCCTGCTCCCAGACGGTGTCGTCGCCGTCGATCAGGTCAAAGACCTGACGCTCGCAGACGAAGAACCCGCCATTGATCAGTCCGACGTCAGCGCTGGCCTTTTCACGGAATGCGTCGACGCGCTTGCCGTCGGGGTCGAAGCTCAGAACGCCGAAGCGTCCCGGCGGCGACACGGCCGTCACGGTCGCCCAGACGCCGTTTGCGCGATGAAACTCGATCAGGCGCGTGACGTCCACATCTGACACGCCGTCGCCATAGGTCAGGCAGAAGGGGTCGTCGCCGATCACGTCCCGAGCGCGCTTGAGGCGGCCGCCGGTCATCGTGTCGGGGCCGGTGTCGATCACGGTCACGCGCCAGGGTTCGGCGGACGGACGCGACCAGATGATCTCACCGTTCGAGAGGTCGATCGTGAAGTCGCCCGAAAGCTTGTGGTAATTGAGAAAGTAGGAGCGGATCGCATCCACCTTGTAGCCGCCGAGGACGACGAAATCCGTGATCCCGTGCAGCGAATACATCTTCATGATGTGCCAGAGGATCGGCTTGCCGCCGACCTCCACCATGGGTTTCGGCTTGAGCGTCGTCTCTTCGCTGAGACGCGTGCCAAGACCGCCGGCAAAGAACACAGCTTTCATGATTGATCCATCCGCCCCATGGGTGTCTTGCTAGCCGCCGAGTTGGGTTCTCTCAAAGCAAGAAGTGCAAGTCATATGCCGCTGAACGCGCCGCGAGAGCGGGATTGACTGCGCTGGGCGGGCGCCCCGGCCCGTCGCGCAACACGTCTGAAACCCTGCAATCCTCGTGCTTGCGCGCCGAGATTGACCTCCTCCACGGAACGGAGCACTCCCTGCTCGCGACGGGGTGCGGCGTGGCGTCGCGACACATCGGGCGAGTGTGCGGTGCGGCGTGGGTCGCCGTGGCGTCCGGGCGTTCTGAGCGGGAGGAGGGGCGAATGATCTTTCATGAAACATCGCTGGTCGGGGCGAGGCGTATCGAGATCGAGCGGCGCGGGGATGACCGCGGCTGGTTCGGCCGGACGTTCTGCGAGAAGGAATTCGCGGCTGCGGGGCTGGAGACGGTCTTCGTACAGCAGAATGCGTCGTTCTCCGCTCTGAAGGGGACGCTGCGCGGCCTGCACTTCCAGCGCGGCGACGACGCCGAAGTGAAACTCATGCGGTGCGTGCGCGGGGCGATCCTGGATGTCATCGTGGACTTGAGGATCGGTTCGCCAACCTATCAGCGATGGGAGGCGTTTGAGCTCACGGCGGAGAACCGCAGCATGCTCTATGTTCCAAAGGGGTTCGCGCACGGGTTTCAGATGCTCGAGGACAATGTCGAGGTGAGCTATCTTGTGTCCGCCCACTATGCGCCCAAGGCCGAGGACGGCGTGCGCTGGAACGATCCCGCGTTCGGGATCGAATGGGCGATGACGCCGACCGTGATCACCCCCAAGGATGCGGGCTGGCCGGACTTCACAGACGAGCGGGCGATGTAGTCGGCGAGGAGCGGCGCCTCGAGACATGTCCCGAAGCGCCGCTCCCGCAGGTTCGCGTCACTTTTTCGGGTCGACAAGCGCCTGATAGGTGAGGGTGCGCGCCATCGTGCCGAGGTCATCCCCGCCGGTTCCGCCCATCCGCTGGATCATGCCGACGAAGATCAGGTCGTTGGCGGGATCGATCCAGAACCAGGTGCCGGCCGCGCCGCCCCAGGAAATCGTGCCGTCGCCGACGAGCGACCCGGAGGCCCGGGCGTCATTCACGACCATGAAGTCGAGGCCGAAGCCTACCGCCTCGTTGAAGTTGGCGACGCCCGTTCCGTTGTTGGACACAAGAACCGCTTTCGGGATGACGTTCGTTCCCATCAACTCGACGCTCGCCGGAGACAGGATCCTCACGCCATCGAGTTCTCCGCCGTTCAGCAGCATCTGGGAGAAGCGGGCATAGTCCATCGTGGTCGAGACGAGGCCGCCGCCGCCGCTCTGATTGGGCGGAGGGCTGATGTAGTCGGGCATGCTCTCGCTGAACAGCGTTTTCGCCTCGACGATCTTTCCCTGGTCGCGGTCGTAGACATAGACGGCGGCGAGCCGCGACGCCTTGTCCTGACCGGCCTGGAACGCCGTGTCGGTCATCTTGAGGGGGGCGAACAGCCGGGTCTGAAGGAAATCGCCGAAGGTCTGACCCGATAGCTTCTCGACGATATAGCCCTGGATATCCACGGAGGAGGAGTAATACCAGTTGGTCCCGGGCTGGAACATCAGCGGGATCGTCGCCGTGCGATCGATCATCTGCTGCAGTCCGGTGGAACTCAGCACCTTGCGTTCGCGGTAGAGTTTGTCGACCGGGTGCTCATCGCCGAGGCCGTAGCCGAACCCAGCGGTGTGGCTCATGATCTCGCGCATGGTCGGCGGGCGACGCATGTCCTCCAGCACCATGGAGCCGTCCTTGTTGATCGACTTGACGACCTTGAGGTCCTTGAACTCGGGCACGTAGCGCGTCACCGGGTCGTCGAGGCGCCATTTGCCTTCCTCATAGAGGATCATCATGGCGACGCCTGTGACCGGCTTCGTCATCGAATAGATGCGGAAGATGGTGTCCTTCGTCATCGGCGCGCCGGTTTCGAGGCTGGCCTTGCCGTAGGTGTTGAACGAGACGATCTGGCCGCGGCGGGCGAGCAGGGTCGTCATCCCCGCGACGCGCCCGCTCGAGACAACGCCCGCCATGTAGTCGTCCAGCCGCTTCAGCCGCATGGCGTCGAAGCCGAGGGACTCCGGGCTTGCCGTCACCGTCAGATTGCGAGGCGGCGCGACCGCGACCACCGGCGCAGGCGCCTGGGTCACGGCGGGCGCTGAGAGGGCGGGCGGCGGCGCCGGCGCGGGTGTGGCGCAGGCCGACAGGAACGTGGCCGCCATTGCGGCGGAGAAAAGTGCGCGAAGCGTCATGATGATGAACTCCCAGACCATCGGCGCTTCGTCACGCACGAACGCGCCTCCCCGTTTGATGGGCTGCATCATGCGCCGGTTAGGACGCGCTTGGCTAGGGGTTGTCCGGCGTCACATTCGAGCGAAGCGATCAACGACGCGCGAACCTGTTTCGTCAGAGCCCGATGCCGGCGTAGTTGGCGACGCTTCCCTTGTCGAGCATGCGACGGCCGTCGATCACGAGCGTGTCCGGTCCGACCGAAGCCACGAGCGCGGGCAGGCCGCGGAATTCCGGCCACGCCGTCATGAGGAGCACGGCTCGCGCGCCAGACACGGCATCCTTCAGATTGTCGCGGAAGGTGACCGCGTCTCCGAGGGCGTGTTCCGCCTCGCGGCGGGCGATCGGGTCGAAGGCGGTGATGGCGGCGCCGCGCGACTTGAGTTCGCGGATCACCGGAAGAGACGGGCTCTCGCGGATGTCGTCGGTGCCGGGCTTGAAGGCGACGCCGAGCACGGTCACCGGCACTCCGGACAGGTCGCCCACACGGTCGGTGAGCATGTCGATCATTTTCTGGGGCTGGCGATTGTTGACCTCGATCACGGCTCTCAACAGCTGCATCGGAACGCCGCCATTCTCGCCATGGGCGACGAGCGCCTTCACGTCCTTGGGGAAACACGAGCCGCCGAAGCCCGCGCCCGGCCAGAGATAGGAGATGAAGCCCGGCGTGACCCGCTCGCCATCCGGTCGGATGGGCGAGAAGCGGCGATCGAGGTGAACCCCCTTCATGGCCTCGGCGACGTCGACCTTCTGCGCGGCGCAGAGGTTCGCGATCTCGTTCGAGAACGAGATGAGCGTCGCAAGCAGGGAATTGGCCGTGTATTTGATCATCTCGGCTGTGCGGGGATCGGTGCGCACCTTGTCCGCAGTGTGGAAGACCTCATAAAGCTGGCCCAGTGCATCGATCGAGCGGTCATCAATCCCGCCGAGAACGATGCGGTCGGGATTCATGAAGTCGTCGACCGCTTCGCCCTCTCGCAGGAACTCCGGGTTCATGCCGACGCCGAAGTCCACGCCCGCGGTCTTGCCGCTTTCGGCCTCAAGGATGGGAAGAACGACATCGGTCGTCGTGCCGGGAACGACGGTGCTCTTGACCACGACCATGTGCCAGCCCGGCTTGTCGCGGAGCGCCCGTCCGATATCGGCGGCGGCCTGCCGGATGTATTTCAGGTCGATGAGCTGGCCGTCGAACGGCGTCCCGACGGCGATCAGCGACAAGTTGCTCTCGATCACCGCCTTGCGCAGGTCCGTGGTCGCGGTGAGGCGAGCCGGAACGTTGCGTTCCAGAAGCGCCTGCAGGCCCTTTTCATAGATCGGCGGGTCCTTCCGCTCGATCATGTCCACCTTGCGGGCGTCGACATCGACACACACGACCTGGTGGCCGAGTTCAGAGAGACATGCGCCCGATACGAGGCCCACATATCCCGTGCCAATCACAGAGACTTTCATCGTCAAGCGTCCTCAGCTTCGAGATTTCCAGAGTACCAGATCAGTGCGCGTTCAAGCCCGTCTTCAAACCCGACCCTTGGTTCATAACCGAGTTCAGTGCGGGCCTTGGTGATCACCGGACAGCGCCGGTTCGGGTTGTCGACCAGATAGTTCTTGTCGGAGCTCACCTGTCGCACCACGCGTCCCGCATAGCCCCAGCGTTCCGATGCGATGCGCACGACCTCGTCGGCGAGCTGGGCCATCGAGACTTCGGCTGCGTCGGTGCCGACATTGTAGCTCTCGCCCTTGCGTCCGATCACCAGGACCTTGAAATAGCCGACGATCGCGTCGGCGATATAGCAGAAGGTGCGCGTCGGCGCGCCGTTGGAGAGCATGACGATGTCCCGTCCGGCGAAGACATCGCGAGCAAAATCCGGGAGCACCCGGCGGTCGGTGATCTTCAGTCCGGGACCGTAATTGTTGAAGGGGCGGGCGATCGTGATCTGGAGGTCATGCTGTTCCGCGAAGTTGACGCAGAGCGTCTCGCCGTAGCGCTTGCTTTCGTCATAGCAGGCGCGCGGGCCGGTGCAGGAAACGTTGCCCCGATAGGTCTCGGGCGTCGGGATGTTTTCCGGCGTCGGGTCACCATAGATCTCGCTGGTCGAGTAGAAGAGGAAGCCTGACAGCGGCTTGCCGGCCTTCTTCTGCGCGAGGGCGTATTCGAGCAGGTAGCGCAGGCCGTTGACGTTCGCGTCCATCGTCTCGATGGGGTATTTGCGATAAAAAATCGGCGAGGCGATCGAGGCGGCGTGGATGACGTAGTCGAAGTCGCCGGCGTCCTGCGGCATCGGGTTGGTGATGTCGTGGGTGTGGAGGGTGAGGTGGGGATCGTCCGCCAGCGCCTTGATCCAGTCCGGCATGCCGCGGATCCAGTTGTCATAGACCGTGACCTCGATCGGGGCGCCGCGACCCGTGCGGTTCCAGGCGAGGGGCGCCTGCACCAGATAATAGCCAAGGAAGCCCGCCCCGCCGACGATGAGCAGGCGCTTGCCGGCCATGCGGCCAAATTCGACGGACAGCCGCCGGCCGATGTCCTCAAGGTCTTCGGCGACGATCTCGGTTGCGGTCGAGGGTGTGGCGGAGGAGGCTGTCATGTCTGGCTCTCGTGTTGTCTGACAGGTTGTGCGGCGACGGGAGAGATGGAGGCGATCCGGTCAGCGAGGCGGATCGCAAGGGCCACGACGGTCAGCATGGGGTTTTCCCATCCGCCGCTCGGGAAGAGGCTTGCCGACGCCACGTAGACGTTCGCGACGCCGTGGATCTTGCCGTCGGCGTCGGTTACGCCAAGCTTCGGATCTTGGCTCATGCGCGTCGTGCCGATGTGGTGACCAAGCGAGTACTGGGCGATTTCCGGCTCACCCCGATCGTGCAGCACCCGATATTCGCCCCAGCCGCAATCGCGGAAGGCGCTGACATAGGCGTCCTGTGCGCGAATGGACGCCGCGACATCCTCCTCGCGCCAGCGCCAGTCGATGGTGATGCGACGCTGGCCGAACCCGTCTCGCTCCTCGCCGAGGGAGATGGCGTTGTCGAAGTGCGGGGCCTGTTCGCAGTAATGGAGCACTTCGTACGCGCGGTAGCGGGTTTCGACGTCTTCGCGCTTCGACCAGCCGCCGCCGTCGATGCGGGCGTCGCTTTTGTCCGCCTCCGCACGGCGGTGCTCAAGGATGTGTCTTGCGTGAAGCGCGAGCAAAGGGAGTTGCGCGGCGCGCGAGAGGGGGCTCGCCGTTCCGTCCTTGATGCGACGCCAGGCGAGCTGGGCGCGGCGGCGGCCGGCCTGATAGGCGGGCGACAGGTTCCTGGGGTGCGGTCGCGGAAACAGGAGCGCGCCGAGGCTCGCGACCGCGCCGCTTTGCAGCACGTTCATATCCAGTTGAAGGTGGAGCATCTCCTCGCCCTCTGGCGTCGATCGGATATCGAACGGGCGGGCCGCCGCGAACAGGGCCGGATCGGTGACGACAAGGTCGCCGCCATTGATCAGCGGATTGTCCGAGAAATACCTGCCGAGGAGCCCGTGCTGCGATCCGACGCCGCCTGGGATCACGTCGTTTGAGCGCAGGAGAAGGGCGGTCGTTCCGAAAGTGCCGCAGGCGACGACGATCCGCTGCGCGCGAACGGTGAACGCCCGGCCGGGTTCGCTCTCACACCGCACGTGGGTGGCGCTTGCTCCAGTGTCGGAGAGGGCGATCGAGAGCGCATTGGCGTGATGGATGAGACGGATCGTTGTGGATGGCGCGATCTCATCGGTGATCCGGCGCGCGAAGGCGTCTCCGTCCGCGAACCGGAAGCGTTTTGCGACCACTCCTCCGCCAGTGAACGGAAGGCTCGGGGCATTTGGGGCGGCATAATCCGGTGACACGCCGAAGAACGCCGACGCCAGATCGAAATAGGGCTTGAGCGTCCCATGCGACACCGGCCACGCGGCGCCCGCTGTCAGGTCACGACCAATGAAGCTCGCCTCGTTGTAGGGGATGAGGCGGCACCCCCGCGCGGTGCGGTCGGTGCGTATGCTCCAGGCGTTTGATTTGCCGCCGATCTGGCGGCGTTCATCGAGCTGATCGTCGGTGACGTCGCCGAAAGTGTAGTTCGCATCGAGGCGGCCGAGGGATTGGTGGTCGTCGGATCGCGATCCGTCGCCCGATTCAAGAATCACGCATGCGCGTCCCGCCGCGGCTAGGCGCGTCGCGAGCGCGAGCCCCGCCGGACCCGAGCCGATGACGCAGGTGTCGGCGGTGAGTTCCGCGCCGGGGTCGAGTTCTCGCGCATCGATCAACATGGTGCGCGCCGCCCGTGGCCGGGAGCGCCGTCGGGCGCGAAGGTCGCTGCGGTGGGCGGCGACATGGACGACATCACCCGGCGACCCGCGAGAACATGGCGTCCTGCTCGGCGCGCAGCGCGTGGGCGAGGCTGCTCTGCGGGGGCGTGACATCCGCCCAGGTCAGGACCTGATCCTTGGCGACGTCGCGGATCAGGCGGCATCCTTCGGCGAGCCCCATGGGGAGCAGATTGTCCCGGCGAACGACATCGTGGTTCTCGCACTGGCCATAGGTCATGTACCAGCCGAGGCCGTCGAGGGTTTCTCCCGCCTTGAGATCGATCTTGGCGGTGGCGACGACATCGACCACGGGCGCGCCGCGCGGGGCGATCACAACGTCCCGGAGAAGCGCGACGCGGGCGGCCGAAATGTGCACCTCAAGCGCGGTCAGATGCCAGGGGACGTAGAAGGAATAGACCGGCCCCTCGCCGAGCTTGCCGTAGTTCAGGTAGTGCGCCTGGAGCTTGTCCTGCGCCTCCGCGAACACGTAGACGCCCGGGGAGGGTTTGGCGCCGACCACATACTCGACGACGCCGCCCAGCGCGCGCATCTGGTCGAGGTCATACATTCCGACCATCTCGTCGACATGCCCTCGATACTCGATGCCGATCATGCCGCGGCGGGCGACCTTCATGCCGGTTGCGTTGCCGACGATCGCCTGTTCCATGGATATCTTGGTGCCGTCCGCGAACGACGTCACCATGCTCGCCGTCTGGCCCCACTGCTTCGCGAAGCCGGCTTGCGTCGTCGGGTTGCGGTAGCGATCCTGCAGCCCCTTGATGTTGCCGCAGAGGACGGGCTTGAGCCCCAGCGTCTCGACATAACGGACGAGATTGATCTGGACGCCGGGTTGATCCCCATCGCAGCCCGAGAGAATGACTCCCGCCTTGTCGGCCTTGTGCTTGAGGATCGATCCGCAAGTGGCGTCCAGTTCGACGTTCATCGAGACGAGGTCCTTGCCCGCCTCGATCGCCGCGAGCGTGACGCGGGCGCCGTATTCGACATGGCCGGTTGACTCGATCAGGATTTCGACGCCCGAAGCTCCCGCCATCGCGATTGGATCGGCTGTGACCGCGAAGCGACCCGAACGTATCGCATCTTCGATCTGATCCGAGGTGCTGCATTCCACGATCCGGTCGGCGGGCACGCCTGCGACCTCGTAGGTCTCGATCGCGGCGCGGATGGTGCGATTGCAGATGGCCGCGATGCGCATACCGGGCGTGTAGCGGGCGACCTGACTGACGATCCCCTTCGCCATGAAGCCGGCGCCGAACAGTCCGACCTGCAGGGGCGCCCCCGCCGCTTTGCGTCTGGCGAGAGCGGTGTCAACGATCAGCATGGCGGGTTCCCAAATTCGCGTGCATCCGGATGAGCAAGTTCCACGCCATCGAACAGCGGGCGGCAGGTCGTGCGAATTCCCCCGCTCCGGCGCCAAACCTGCATTAGATTCGCCTTATAGAAGAATCAGTGAACACAGCGCGAGATCGACTTCGCGAAACGGCGACGAACGCTCGTCTTTGCTGAAGCGGCCTGGGGTGCTGGTTGGGTGAATTGAGGGCAGGGACATGCGAACGGCGATCGTTCACTACTGGATGCTGAAAATGCGCGGCGGCGAAAAGGTCGTCGAGGCGCTGTGCGAGATGTATCCGGACGCTGACATCTTCACGCATGTCTACGATCCCCGTGCGGTGTCCGACACGATCCGCAAGCATAAGGTTGTCGAGACGTCGATCGCGCGCCTTCCCTTCGCCCGCAAGCATTATCAGAAGTATCTGCCGTTCATGCCGCGCGCCCTCGAGGACCTCGACCTGTCGGGGTATGATCTGGTGATCTCGTCGGAGTCCGGCCCGGCGAAGGGGGTGATCCCGTCTCCGGACGCCCAGCATGTCTGCTACACGCATTCCCCGATGCGCTACATCTGGGACCAGCAACACGAGTACATGGCCAATTCGGGACGTCTTGTGCGGACGGTGTTCCCGGGGATCGCCCACACCCTGCGCCAATGGGATGTGACGGCGGCGGCGCGGGTTGACCACTTTGTCGCCAATTCCAACCATGTCGCCCGTCGCGTCGAGCGGTTCTGGCGACGCGACGCGGAAGTGATCCACCCGCCGGTGGACGTCGAGGGGTTCGCGCCCCCGGCCGGTCTGGCGGTCGGCGACTATTACCTCGCGGCTGGCGAACTCGTCGCCTACAAGCGCTTCGATCTCGTCGCCGAGGCCTTCGCACGGATGAAACGCAAGCTCGTGATCATTGGCGAGGGAGAGCAGCGCGCGCAGCTGGAAAAGCGGTTCGCAGGCGGGACGGTCAAGTTTCTAGGACGCGTCGGCTTCGATGACCTGAAGCGGTGCATGGCGGAGGCGCGCGCGCTCGTATTTCCCGGGCTTGAGGATTTCGGCATCATTCCAGTTGAGTCAATGGCGGCGGGACGGCCGGTGATCGCTTATGGCCGGGCCGGCGTGCTCGACAGCGTGAAGGATGGGGAGACGGGGCTGTTCTTCGACGAACAGTCCGTCGATTCCGTGATCGACGCGGTCGAGCGGTTCGAGGGGAGCTGGGGCCAATTCGAGCGCCGCGAGCCGATGATGGCGCACGCCCGCACGTTCAGCCGGGATGTCTTCAAGCAGAAAATGGGGGACTTGTTCACCCGCATCGGCCGGCCGCCGCCTGCGTCCGTCCGCGCCTAGGGCGCCGCGGGATCGCGGCGTCCTTGCTCGGCTGGCTCAGAAAATGGAGCTCTTGCGCTCCGACACCTTCGATGACGCGCGATCGTAGAGCATGTCGACGAGTTGGCTTGGCGACTTGCCGGCGAGATCGATCGAGGTCGCGAGATTGTTTTCCTTGAGGACCCGCTTCAGCTGGTTTGGCTTCATCTGCGAGAACACTGTGTAGAAGCGCGACTTCGAGCCCGAGGCGGCGAGCAGATACGGGTTTGCGATCTCGACCGAGGTCTCGGCCTCGAAGACCACGCTGCCGCCCATCGCCTTGACGAGACGCGCAGCAAGGCGGGGGTTGCTGCGAACTTCGTCCCGCAACTCATCGAAGAACCGGTCGAGATACTCGACCGCCGTCAATCCCTGATCTTCTGCCATGTCGTCCCCGTCCGATGGCTGAGGAAATCGGAGAAGCGTTCGGCGAGCCGCCGAACATCGCCCTTAACCCCGCCATACTTGCCGCGAAAGGTGTTATAACTGTCCGGAGCCGCCCTATCCATCGCATTCAGTACATGCACGGATTCTGGGATGGTAGGCCCGAACCATCGGTCTTTCAGATAGATTTCCTTCAGCTCGGTCAATACTTGCCGCGAGTATCGCGTGTCGCGGAACCGCGTGACCAGCACGAAGTTCCGTTTTGGCAGGTCGGGCGCGATGAACTTGCCGACCCAGTCCGAGAACTGTTTGGTACCCCAAGTTGAAACCGCGTCCGCGATCGTCGGCATGACGAATACGTCGGCGAGCGACAGCCCGGCCCGCGCCAGTGGCGACAGGTGCGGCGGGCAGTCGAACAGGATGACGTCGTAGAGCGAATCCAGCATCGAAAACGAGCCGCCGAAATAGGTGGCGAGCGCGTCCGACAGCGTCGTCGGTGTGCCGGAGCGGGAATACCATTCCTCCTCGAGCGTCAGTTCGTGCAGACGAAGCTGCGGGTGCGACGGCAATGCGGAAATCCAGCCCTTCCGCTCGTCCTGCTCCTCGGCGAGCCGCAATTCCTCAAGCGACACCGCGTTCGGCATGATGAACGGACCGGCGGTGGTCGCTCGCCCGTCCATGAACTGCTTGAGTAGGTGGTGGGTGCCCTTTCCCTGATCCGAGGCCTGCTGGACGCCGCGCTCGGTCAGCAGCATCTGGCTTGAATTGGCCTGGGCGTCGAGATCAATGACAAGCACGGTGAGGCCATAGAAATAGGCGAGACCGTCGGCAAGCATGACGGTGGTCGTCGACTTCCCGACGCCCCCTTTCAGATTGGCGATGGCGGCCTTGATCGCCGTCATGAAACTCTCCCCACCCGGCGGCAGTCGCCCAAGCGCTCCCTCATCGCCAATATCCCGCCGGAGCGCAATCGCATCGCGGACACAGTCGAGAACTCATCGTTCACGTCGCGGCCGGCGTGGGAGCGTCCAGCGGACTGGAAACGCTCGACCGGGCGACGCCTAGCAGGTTCGCCGCCCCGCACGCGACGCCCAACATGAAGGCGTAGAGCCAGAGCGTCGCCGGCAACGCCACGGCGCTGTCGATCAAGGCGTTGAGCAGCATGTAGACCGACGCGGCGAGAAGCATGCGGATAAAGTCCCGCGATGAGCGCCGCGAGCGTATCAGCGCCCGGATCATGAACGCGTGGGTTGCGACGATGACTCCGAACAGGAGCGCAGCTCCCACCACGCCGGATTGGACGAGAACCGAAAGAATAAAGGGCGGCGCATCGGGGCGAACCGCGGTCGCCTGCGCCGCCGCCACGTCGCCGATCGCGTTCTCCACGACGCCGAGGGAGCCAAGGCCATGGCCGATCCATGGGCTTTCGAGAAACGCGTTCCAGAAATGCAGCGCAAGCGGGAGCCGGCCGGGGTCGACTTCTGCCAAGGGCGCGCCCCAGGAATCGGCGCCGGAGTAGAGCCCGAGACCGACGCCAAGGCCGCCCGAAATCAGCGCCGCGGCCGCGAGCGGCCATCTCAGCATCATCAGCGAGGGTGAGGCCCTGCGGTTGCGGGTGTAGCCGTTGATTTCGATGAAGGCGTGCACGAACACAGCACAGAGCGCGAGGAGCACGCCGATGCGTGACTCGGTCAGCGACAGACAGGACAGCGCGAGCCCGAAAAGAAGGAGCCCCGAGAGGCCCTTCCGCATCGTGCCGTCGACCATCTGAGAGCGCGAGGTCGACTGGTCCCTGAGGCTCTTGATCACCTGAACGACGCGCGCCGCGCCAACAAGGACGAGGAGGCCGTAGAGCGCGGCTTCGATGCGATGACTTCCGAGGCCGCCGATATAGCCCGCGGCAGCACCAGCCGTCTCGAGGCGCGTGGCCTCCGGAGAAACGGCCGCCGAGATGAACAGAAAGAACGAGGCCGCGCAGAACAGGACGGCGCCCCACAGGAACATGCTCCAGGCGCGTCGCATGGCGCGTTCATGGTGCGCGCCGACATATCCGATCGACAGGATTGCTCCCGCGCCGAGCACCGGGGCCGCTTCACGGACCGGCCCGGCGGCGCCGGACGCGGCGTAGGCGAAGAAGGCGACCGCCCCCAGCAACAGCCACGACCCCGCGCGGCGCGGCCCGCCGAAGAACAAGCCCATGGTGGCGATCACGGATAAGACGGATGCGAACAGCAGCGCGATCTGCGTCGCCTGTGCGCCGAACAGAAACATGCTGAGGGCGAGGGCGATCGACGCGGACGCCGGCGCGAGCAGATGCCTGCGGGCCGTGTTACGCGCGCCGGATTCCCGATAGGCCGCGCTCAGCGTAGCCGCATCCATCTCTTTCCCCTTCGGCTTCCCCATCGCACACGCAACATGGCGCCGATCCGGTGACGACGCGCAACTTACGTTTCGACGGACAATCTCCAGCCGCTCGAAGCCCCAGTTTGATCCGCGGCGACGGATTTGGCCATGCCCATAATCGTTTTTCTCTCCCAGCGGGAATGCCGGGACGACTGTTCTACCTTGGCGCAGTATTGGCTTTCTTTTTTGTAATACTGCGCTCATGAGCGAGACATTGGGCTCGTAAGGGGCGATCCGGCGCGGCGCGAAGAGCGCAAATCTGGCGCGGATCTTGAACACGTCTCCGCAAGGCAACGGCTCAAGGCTCGGGACGCTCCAGATGAAATATGATTCAACGATCAATGTGGACGCCGGCGCGGCGGGCCTTGGTCGCGATGTTCCGCCAAACGGGTTGAGCCCGGCCAAGCGCGCGCTCGACATCGCACTCGCCGCGCCGTTGGCGCTGTTTCTGTCACCCTTCCTCCTTTGCATCGCCCTGATCATCCGCCTGCGTGACCGCGGCCCAGCGCTCTTCGTGCAGGACCGTTACGGACTGGGCGGGAGGACCTTCAGGTGTTTCAAATTCCGCACGATGGTGCCCGACGCCGCCGAACGCCTCAAATCGCTCTTGGAAAGCGATCCCGCCGCGAGGGAAGAGTGGGCCAAGGATCAGAAGCTTCGCAACGATCCCCGTATCACACCGATCGGGAACATCCTGCGCAAGACAAGCATTGATGAGCTTCCGCAGCTCATCAACATTCTTCGCGGAGAGATGTCGATCGTGGGCGCGCGGCCGATCGTTCGGGACGAAATCGACAAGTATGGCGTTCATTTCGCGGACTACTGCGCCGTTCGTCCGGGCGTCACCGGGCTGTGGCAGGTCAGCGGCCGCAATGACACGACCTATGACGAACGCGTTGCGCTCGACGTGGAATACGTCGCCCGGCAGTCTTTCTGGCTCGATGTGCGTATCATCCTGATGACGATTCCGGCGGTTCTGTTCTCGCGCGGCGCTTACTGAGACGCTGGTGATCGGGCGTCATCGAGGTAGGCGTCGAACGGAATGCCCGCGGCGTTCGAGCGAATGCGCGCGGAGGCGGTGAATTCCACGTTGGCTGTGGTGTCCGGCAGCGCGGCCATGTGCATGAAGGCGGCGCGACGGGTTGCCTCCGGCACCGCGTCCCAGTTGGCGAGCGCGAATTCAAGACGCCAGCGCACAAGCGCGTCATCGCACATCGGGCACGCCTGGATCGAGCGGTCCAGCGCCGAAACGGCGGCTGGCGTCATTTCGCGGTCGGTCGCCCAATCAAGATAGGCGAGCCGCGCCCAGGTGAAGGCTCGCGACGGGTCCGCGTCAAGCACGAGCGCGCTCATCCGGCGGGAGGCTTCGAGGTCCGGCGGGGACAACGCAAGCGCGCGTTCGCTTGCATATTCCAGCCAGTCGACCGAAGCGTTTGGCGAAGGAGAGGCGAGTTCCGATCGGAACGATGCGTCGTCCATGCGCGTCACCCCGAAATCCGAAATGGAGTCGAAGGCCGCCATCGCCCCGAGCGCCGTCGACAGGCCCCCAAGCGCGAGAAGGGCGATCCACGTGACTTGCCTCGCCGCCGCCCCAGCTTCCGTGTCGGCCGGGGCGGGTGCGGCTGCGCTGATCGTCTGGGTGCGTCCCCGGCCAAGCGTTCGCTCGTCGGACATGTCTGATCTTCTCCCTCGCGCTGACCGCAATTTTGAGGCTGATCCTGCGCGCGTCGTGGCCGTGGTAGCGGGATTGACGGCGGGCGCCAATGCGTGCGGCAGATGGTGCTGCCGGGGGCGCACCCTGCCGGTTCGCCGCCGGGCTGATCAATTCCAGCGAGGTTCGCGCGCCGCGTGCGCGACCTCGCGCTTCGTCCTAACAGCAGGCGAGATGACTTGACGTAACGGATGCATGCGCGTTCTTGAAAAGAGGATGCGCTGTTCGGGCGCCTCGCCGTGGCAAGGTCTGTGCGTCGATGAGCAGACACGGGACGGCGGGTTTGGTTTCGGGTGTGGTGTCGCCGCAACTTGTAGGTGATCTGTGAACGGCCTATCGTGGAGAGCGGGCGAAGTACGCACCGGCTGGACGGCCGGCACGCGGTGCGGGGTTAGACCTTGAAACAAGCGCTGGCGCGAGTACTGGAATCGGGGTCTGGCCTGTTGCGGCGGCTGGGCGAGGTTGTTGAAGCGGTGCTCTTCACCCGGCCGACCCGCGCGCGTGCACCCGCGCGTCTCATTCCCACTTTTCGTCCGGCCGTTGCGCCTCGGGTCGCCGTGATGCCGGACGGGCTTCGCGTCTACGCCATCGGCGATATCCACGGTCGGGCGGATCTGCTCGATCGGCTGATCTCGATGATGGATCAGGATGTGCGCGAGAACCCGCCCGAGACGCGCCCGATTGCGGTTTTCCTGGGAGACTATGTCGATCGTGGGTTTCAGTCGAAGGAGGTGATCGACCTTCTGCTGTCAAACCGCCTGTCCGGATATGAGACGTATTTCCTGAAGGGGAACCATGAAGCGGCGATGCTGCAGTTCATGGGAAATCCCGCCATCGGTCCGCGCTGGGCGGAATTCGGCGGCGTGGAAACCTTGGTGTCCTATGGTGTTCGGCCGCCGCGGGCGCGCACCAACATGGAAGAGTGGGAGCGGGCCTGCACCGAATTGCGCGCGCTCATGCCCAATGAGCACTATCACTTCCTGACGAATCTCAGCCTGAGTGTTCGCATCGGCGACTATGTGTTCGTGCATGCGGGCATGCGCCCGGGACGGGCCATCGACCAGCAGACCGAGCATGACATGTTGTGGATTCGCGATGAGTTCCTGGGGGACAATTCGCCAATGGAGGCGGTGATCGTGCACGGGCACACACCGATGGAGCGTCCCTTCCGGGATCACCGACGCGTGGGGGTCGACACGGGAGCCTATCTGAGCGGGCGGTTGACGGCGGCGCGGTTCGACCAAGATGCAGTCGATTTTCTGACAACCAACACCTAGCGGTCTGGGAGATGTCCGGGACGATGAAGCGAAGTGATACACTGAACGCGGGCAGGCGACCGGCGGCTTTCGTGGCGGGGCTCGCTGCGCTCGCCCTTGCGGGGTGCGCCTCTGCTACGGGCGTGGCGGGTGGATGTCCGCCCGCGCAGCCGGGGGATGTCGCGACTGTCGGAGATAATTTCCAGTACAAGCTGGCGTCGGGCGACCAGTTGCGTGTGACGGTCTTCGGTGAGGAGAGCCTGTCGGGGGAGTTTTCGGTCGACGGACAGGGAGCCGTATCCTTGCCGCTGGTTGGCGAAATCGACGCCCAGGGGCTGACGGTTCGCCAATTCCAGCGCGCGCTCGAGACCAAGCTGAAAGATGGCTACCTTCTCGAGCCGAGGGTGAGCGCGGAGGTGATGAACTATCGGCCGTTCTATATCTACGGCGAAGTGAACAACGCCGGAAACTATCCCTATGTGGAGGGGCTGACGGTTCAGAATGCGATCGCGATGGCGGGCGACTTCACGTATCGAGCAAACCGGCGGCAGATCTGCATGAAGAGCACGGATACCACGGTGGAGCGGGAAGTGGAGCTCACTCCCAACCTGCTGGTGCGCCCGGGCGACACGATCAGGGTTCGCGAACGAATTCTCTGACCGAACGCAGCGGCGGTCTCGTATAGGCAATCTGCAGCAGGTGCGGTGAGAATCCGCATCAGTGGTTGGAACCTGCGGCCGTGTTTGCTATGCGTCCGCCTTGAGTTGCGAGGGGCGCCGCCGATGCTCGGCAGTCGATTGTTCGTTTGCTGCGCCGCCGGCATCTTGTTTCTATCCATCGGCAGTCCGTCTTTGGCGCAGTCTCGATCGGGCGGCGGCCAGCAAGCGACTGATGCGGGTACGGAGCGTCTGGCGCGGAACATCCGATCCTACGCGCCGTGCGATGATCCGCTGGTTTCGGCTGTGATCCATGGACAGATACTTGGTGAACTCGCCGGATCGCGGCGCGCGATCGATGCGCTGTCCTTGGTGATCCGGATGGACGGCGTTTGTCCTCCGGTCAAATTCGCCGCCGCCGCACTGATGGGTCGATATGAAGCGGCGCTCGATGAGGGCGCCCCGCTTTCAGCGGATGCACCCTTGCCGACATCCCCCCTTGAAACACCCATAATCGGAGCGGCGGGCGCTGACCAGCCCGCGCAGTCGTTGAGTTTCGAGATTGTTCCACCGCCCCCCAATCCGCGGAGGAAACGGTGATCAGTCTTCGGACCAGTCATCGGATGAGCGTCTCTGATGATCGCGCGGTTTTCGGTCATGAGGCGAGTTTTTCCGGCCTCACTCTTGCAAGGCGGGCGTGGACGGGCGTTCGCTGGCGGAACCAGATAGCGTATACCCGGCGGGCGCAAAGCATACGGCAGCGGGAGCTGACTCTGTGAACAAGGCTTACCCATTCGAGTTGTCCTCGCCCGTGGCGGGTGCTGCTTCCGCTGTCGCCGATGCGGAGCCCTCGGTCGATCTGTCCAAGATCACCCGTATGGTGAAGCGACGGCTTGGCCTGATCGTCTCGGTCTTCCTGATGGCGTTCACGGCGGTTGCGGTCATCACCTTCCAGATGAAGCCTGTCTACACGGCGGCGGCGACGGTGCTTATCCAGGCCCGCGAACAGGGTCAGCTCGACATCGGTTCAATCATGGCGGGGCTGCCGCCAGATTCCGCGGCGGTGGATACCGAAGTTCAGGTGATCCAGAGCAATGGGCTGCTGGAGAAAGTGGTCCGCAAGCTCGATCTCACGACGAATCCCGAATTCAATCCCTTCCTGGCTGAGCCAAGCCGCATCCAGCGCACGATTGGCGAAGTCCGGGCGTTCATTACCGGGCTTACCGGTGAATCCGAAGCGGCCGCGGAAGCGGCGCCGGACGAGGAGGCCGCCGCGGCGCGCGAGCGCCTCGAACTCGACCTCGTCATCCAGTCATTGCGGGAGCGCATTTCGGTCACCCGGGTCGAAACGACGTTCATCATCGCCATCGCCGCCAATAGCGGCGATCCCGACATGGCGTCGGAACTCGCGAACACCGTTGCGGAACTCTATCTGGTCGAGCAGCTCGACGCGAAATTCGAAGCGACCCGTCGCCAGAACGAATGGCTGGATGAGCGGCTCGCGGACCTGCGCGATGAAGTGAACACCGCTGAAAGCATGGTGGAGGCCTACCGCGCGGCGTCGGGCCTCCTCAGTGCGCAAGGGTCGACCCTGACCGAGCAGCAGGTGTCGGACCTCACCGCGCAGCGCGTGATTCTTGAAGGCGAATTGGCTGAACGACGGGCGCGCCTGCAGTCGGTTCGCACCCAGCTCGCATCAGGGGATTCCGCTGAAGGGATCGCCGAGGCGCTCGCGTCGCCCGTGATCGGCGCTCTGCGTCAGCAGCAGGCCGAGGTCCGCAGACGGCGCGCGGACATGGAGTCGCGCTACGGGCCGCGTTATCCCGAACTTGAACGCGTGAAGAGCGAAGAGGCGGACCTGACGCGCCAGATCGACGCCGAGGTGCGCCGGATCGTGGCCAATCTCGAGAGCGAGGTGGTCATTGCGCGCGAAAAGGTCGCTACCCTGAACGGCAGCCTGTCGAGCATTCGGGGGGAGATGGCGAGCAACAACCGGGCGCTCGTGCAGCTCCGCGAGCTCGAACGGAACGCCGAGGCGAGCCGGACCCTCTACGAGGCATTCCTTGCACGTTTCAAGCAGACGAACGAACAGGACGGAATCCAGCAGGCCGACGCGCGGATCGTGTCGCGCGCATCTCCTCCGACCGGTCCCTCTTTCCCCAAAACGTCGCTCAATCTGGCGCTTGGCATCATCGTGGGCCTGGTGCTGGCGGCCGTCGTCGCACTGATCACCGAGGCGCTGGACAACTACATCAGTTCCGGGTCCGAGGTGGAGCGCCTGTTCCACGTGCCTTTCATCGGTCAGGTGCCGTTGATCACCGGCGGTCCCGGCTTCGGGAAACAGAAGCTTCATCCGGGCGAGCACTTGATAGAGAAACCGCACTCCGGGTTCGCCGAGGCGTTCCGGAACATTCGTGCGTCCATTGTCTTCGCAGATCTCGACAAGGCGGCCCGGACGGTGGCCGTGGTGTCTTCTCTCCCGGACGAAGGCAAGACGACGATCTCCTATTGCCTGGGTAGAATGTCGGCCATGTCCGGGACCAAGACGATCGTGATCGACGGCGACTTCAGGCGGCGTCAGCTGACCGAGATTGCGGGCCTCGAACCCGAGCGCGGACTTCTTGAGTATCTGTTCGGCGAGACCAGTCTGTCGGACGCAGTCAGCGTCGATGCACAGACCGGGCTGCACATCTTGCCCCTGACGGATCGCAAGCATACGCCGCGCGACGTGTTTGGGTCCCGGGCCTTCGACGCTCTGCTGACCACCCTCAAACAGACCTACGACCTGATCGTGATCGACACCGGCCCGATCCTTCTGATGGCGGAGACCCGCGTGGTGGCAAGCAAGGTCGATCAGGTGCTCGTGGCGGCCCGCTGGCGGAAGACCAATCGCGCCTCGCTGCACGAAACCCTCGCGCTGCTCAAAGACTTTAAGGCCAACCTCACCGGGATCGTGTTGACGATGGTCGATCTGCGGCGGCGGCGGCAACACTCCTACAGTGCGGCGAACTACAAGGCCTACAACAAGTACTACACCGCCGACTGACCGTTCGCGGCGCGCAGGGCGGCGAACCCCCGCTCAAGGTCAGCTTTCAGGTCGGCGGGGTCTTCAAGGCCGATGCTGAATCGGAGAAGCGGGCCCTCGATCGTCTCGCGTGCGGCTGAGCGGCGCAGCTGCGGATCGCAATGGATGGCGAGGCTCTCAAACCCGCCCCAGGAAAATCCCAGCCCGAAGAGTTCGAGGGCGTCGAGGAAGGCACAGGCTGCGTTTTCATCGGCAGGTGCGTTGAGGACGATGCTGAACAGACCCGCCGACCCCGTGAAGTCACGTCGCCAGAGCGCGTGGCCGGGCGCATCCGGCAGGGCGGGGTGAAGAACACGGGAGACTTCCGCCAGGCCGCTCAGCCAGTCGGCGATTTCGAGTCCCGACGCTTCGTGCCGCCGAAGCCGGGTCGGCATGGACCGCAGGCCCCGCAACACCAGGAAGGCGTCATCCGGAGAGGTGTTCAGACCAAGGTCCGCGACCGTCTCGCGAAGCCGCGCCGCCAATCGATCGGATCGCGTGAACACCCCTCCGATCAGAACATCGGCGGAGCCTGACGGGTATTTCGTGCCGGCTTGAATCGAAAGGTCGATCCCGAAGTCGAGGGGTTTGTGGAAGACCCCCGCCCCCCAGGTGTTGTCCATGGCCGTTAGAACACCGCGCGCCCGGGCCGCCTCGGCGATCGCCGGAGCGTCGCAGATCTCCATTGAAAGGGAGCCGGGATTCTCAAGGAAGACGAGGCGCGTCTCCTCGCGAATGAGGTCTGCGACGCCGCCGCCCAGAGCAGGGTCGAAAAACTCGAAGGTGCATCCGTAGCGGGAAAGCGTCCGCTCGCAGAAGCGCCGGGTCGGGCCATACACATTGTCGCAGATGAGAATATGCGCGCCGGTTTCGGCGAAGGCGAAGATCGGCAGCGTGCACGCCAGAAGCCCCGAACCGACCAGCACACAGTGATCCGCGGTCTCGACCTCACACCAGGCTTCCGCCAGCGCGTCGTGCATCGCGGACCCGTGGATCGCATAGCTTCGGATGCGCGGGTCATAGAGGTCCCTCGCCCGTTCGACGAGCAGCGTGGACGCCCTCAGCAAGGGTGGATTGACGCCGCGTCCGCCACCGACCGATCCGCGACCCGTGTGGGTCAGCCGGGTGTCGAGCGCGCGGGGCTTCTTGTCGGTCAACTGACAGCCTTCAGGTTTCGATCAGGGACGGATCAGACTGCCCGCCCCATTCGGCCCACGATCCATCGTACACGGACACATCATCCCTGCCGATGACCGCGAGCGCGAGCGCGATGATCGCGGCCGACACTCCCGAGCCGCAGGTCGTGATGACGGGCCTCGCGGAGGTTACACCGGCGTCGGACAGGCGCACTTTCAATTCGTCCGTTGGCAGGAGCTTGCCCGAGGCGTCGAGAAGGTCGCCGAAGGGCAGGTTTCTGGAGCCGGGAATTCGCCCGCGCTGAAGCCCCGGCCGCGGCTCGTCCACCTCGCCGCGAAACCGTTCGCCGGAGCGGGCGTCCAGAATGAGGGCCGATTTTGCGTCAACCGCCTCGCGGACCTGGACCATGTTACGGACGAGGTCAGCGCGCGTTCGGGCGGTGAAATGCCGGTCCGCGACGAGGGGGGGCGCAAGATCCTCGATCTCACCTCCCGCCTCTCGCCAGGCCGCGAAACCGCCGTCCAGAACAGCGACATCGCCATGCCCCATCACGCGAAACATCCACCACGCCCGGGCGGATGCAAACAGCCGGTTCTGATCGTAGACGATGATCCGGTGTCCATCACCGAGGCCAAGGCGGCGCATCCGCGATGCGAATTTCTCCGGCGAGGGCAACATGTGGGGGAGCGGGCTTTCGAGGTCGGCGACCTCGTCGATGTCGAGGAAGCGAGCGCCCGGAATGTGATGCGCCAGATAGGTGTCACGGGCCGAACGAGTTGATGTTCCCGGCAGGAACCACGTCGCGTCCACGACCCGCACATCGGGCGCATCGACATGCTCAAGCAGCCACTCCGCCGAAACGAGGGAAGCGTCGGTCGTGAAGCGAGCGGCCATAGATGGCTCCTTGAAGGGTCGGTGTGGGCGTAGGAACAAATCCCGTTGAGGGCGTAGAATGCCAAAGATCGGTACCCAATGCACCGGCCGTCTTGCAAGCGGAGGGACGCCTGTCCGGATTGTGTCGTGACGTCAGGATCGCGGGCGCACGTCTGATGCCTGGCGTCGCGATTGTGTCACGGATCTCGGGTTATGCCTGTCCGCCTGGCGCTGGTGCTGAAATCTTGATCTGTACAATGCACAATCAGGAATTCAGTTCGTGCGTCAGGGGAATCCCGGGCGCCGCCTGTTGTGATCGTGTCCCGGGTTGTCTACAGAGACCGCGGGAAGCGCCCCCGCCGACCGGGTTTTAGATCAGGTCGCGTGGCGCTGCGGTCGACACGTGAGGCGTTAGGGGTCTGGCGCCGAGGGGATCGAACCGGCTGAGGCGTCCGGGCGGTGAGCGTCTGACGCAGAGGATCGAGCGGGGCTGAACGGCATGCTTAAGCAAGGCGCATTTGACACAGGGGCCTCTGTCGGAGACGGGCCGCGCCTCAGTGACAAATCCTCTCAAGCGTCTCGTGCGATGAACAGCTTCTGGAAGCGGTCGCTGGACCTGGTTCTGGCGGTCGTTCTGCTCATCGTCTTGTCGCCGTTAATGTTGCTCACCGCGATCGCCATCAAGCTCGGCGACGGCGGGCCAGTCTTGTTCGTCCAGAAGCGCTGCGGAGCCGGAAACCGGGCCTTTCGCTGCTACAAGTTCAGGACGATGCGGGTGGACGCTGACGAGCGCCTCGCCGCCCTTATCGAGAATGATCCGGAAGCCGCAGAACAGTGGCGCATCTATCAGAAGCTTGATCCGGATCCGCGGGTGACGATGATCGGGAAGTGGCTGCGCAAGAGCAGCCTCGATGAACTGCCGCAACTGTTCAACATCCTTCGGGGCGAGATGTCGGTCATCGGACCGCGTCCGATCACCGCCGGTGAAGTTCATCGGTACGGGGAGCTCTATCCCTATTACGTGGCAGTGCGCCCCGGGGTGAGCGGGTTGTGGCAGGTCAACGGCCGGAACCGGTTGACCTATCCGGAGCGGGTCGCCCTCGACGTCGAGTATGTCAAGAGCTGGTCGATCTGGATGGATCTCGGGATCCTGCTGAAGACGATCCCCGCCGTGTTGTTCGCCTCAGGCGCACGGTAACAAGCGCCGCCTGCACCGCCACCGCGCAGCCGCGCTGCGCCCGGATCACTCCGCGCGAGCGCCGCATTGCCGTCGCATTGCCCCACCAGTCTTGTCTAGTTGCGGTCGCGTCGAACTGCGATCGTGAAATTGACCCATTGTTAACGGGGAGGGCGGAGGCTCCTCACGTCAGTTGAGTGTGGGCGGAAAAGAATCGTGTTTGTCTCTATGGCGATGCCTCCTGGAGGAAGATTGAACCAGACACCCGGCGCCAATGATCGACAGGTCGCGCACAGCTCTGTCATGGGGGACGCCCGCGGTTCGGTGCTCTCAGCCGGAGGCAGGGCGGTCCGCGGCCCATTCCACAGTCAGTCCAGCGATGATGACGACAAATGGCCGCCATGGGCTGTGACGCTTTTTGTGATCGCTTTCTGCACCAGTTTTTGGGGTGCAATCGCCGCTGTTATCGCCAGACTGTTCTTCTGATCGCATCTTCGGGTTCAGCCGAAAAGACGGCGGAGAGACTGAGGCGCTTCAGGCCCTATCAGCTGTCCGGCGCCTGCGCCCAAGGAGGGACAGGCAGGCCCTTCGACTTGAGGAAGTCGGCGTCATACAGTTTGGACATATACCGGTTGCCGTAGTCGCACAGGATGGTGACGACCGTGGAGCCGGGGCCGAGTTCGCGCGCGAGGGCCATCGCTCCGGCGATGTTGATTCCGGCCGAGCCGCCAAGGCACAGACCCTCATGCAGGGTGAGGTCGAACAGAACGTTCAACGCTTCAGCGTCCGAAATGCGGTAGGCTGTATCGACTTCAACGCCTTCCAGATTGGCGGTGATGCGCGACTGGCCGATGCCTTCAGTGATCGAGGAGCCTTCAGATTTCAGTTCGCCGCTGGTGTAGTAGCTGAACATCGACGCGCCGTGCGGGTCCGCCGCCGCGATGCGTATCTTGCGGTTGCGTTCCTTGAGGGCCATCGACACGCCGCCAAGCGTCCCGCCAGAGCCGATCGCGCAGGTGAAGCCATCGACCTTGCCGCCGGTCTGGTCCCAGATTTCGGGGCCGGTTGTCTCATAGTGGGCGGTGCGGTTCGCCGTGTTGTCGAACTGGTTCGCCCAGATGGCGCCGTTCGGCTCTTCGCGGGCCAGCTGCTCGGCGAGTTTCGCCGAATATTTCACATAATGGTTGGGATTGGCGTAGGGCACGGCGTCGACCTCGATCAGCCGCGCGCCAAGTATCCGGATCGCGTCCTTCTTTTCCTTGCTCTGCGTGCGCGGCATCACAATGACCGACCGGTAGCCCAGTGCGTTGCCGACCATCGCGAGGCCAATTCCGGTGTTTCCGGCGGTGCCCTCAACGATCACGCCGCCCGGACGGAGCTCCCCGCGGGCTTCCGCCTGCCGGATGATACCGAGGGCGGCGCGGTCCTTGACGGATTGCCCGGGATTGAGAAATTCCGCCTTGCCGAGGATCATCGCGCCGGTCGCTTCCGATGCGCGGCGGAGCTTGATCAGCGGTGTCGAGCCGATGGCGTCGATGACAGAGTGCATGGGCATGGCGACGGGTGTCCTCAGAGTGTGGCGAGGGAGCGGGCGTGTTCTCTCCAGGCGTCGACTCCACAATTGGGGCGCACCGCCGCCGCCGTCAAACCAAAGGCGGGAAACTGATCCGTGGAATGCCGTCGCGCGTAACCATTTCCGGAAGCGAACGGCCTGGAAGGTGGGTCAGACTGCATGAACACGAGAGACGAGTCCTACACCACCTTTATGCTCGACTACGCGATCGGGGCGTTGTCGCCCGCGGAGCGATTCGCAGCGGATCTCCACGTGGCGCTGTCACCGGAAGGCGCGTCTTTCGTTGGAATCTGGGACGCGATCGGTGGGGCGGTCCTCGAGCGCGCTGAGGTCGCAGAGGGTGGTGACCTGACGGGGCTTTCGGTTCAGTTTTCCGAACGAGCGGGCGAGGACGGACGCGCCGCTGGCGATGAGTTCGACCTGCTTCTCGAAGGCGACCTGCTCGCGCTCAACTGGCGAAAGTCGATTTTCGGTGTCCAGCACCGGCGTTCAACGGTTCGCGGCGCGGAATTGCTGCGTCTCGACCCGGGGTCGTGGGCCCCACGGCATGATCACGCGCGTCGTGAAACCACGCTCGTGCTGCGCGGAGCCTTCAGCGACGAGCATGGGCGCTATGAAGTCGGCGATCTCGCTTTCTGCGAGCCCGGCATCGTCCATCGACCAGTGGTGGTCGGTGACGAACCGTGCGTCTGTCTCGTGGCGCGCGAAGACTTGCCCGCCTTGCCGGGGCTCCTTGGTGCGATCGGACTGGGCGGCCTCACCCGCGGGTGGCGAACGGGCCGGGAAGGGAGGGTCCTATGACGCGCCTGTTGTCCTGGCGGTCGGTTGTCGGACTTGCGGCGCTGGCGCTCCTGTCGACTCCGCTTGCCGCAACCGCGGACGCGCGCTGGTGGCCCAGCGACGGTGAGAAACTGTCGTTCAAGGTGCTGAGGAACGGTCAGCCTTTCGGCGGACACGTTGTGGCGTTCCAGGTGCGAGGGGATGAACTGGTCGTTGAAACCGGGGTCGACCTCAAGGCCAAGATCGGACCAATCACCGCCTACCACTACGCCCAGACATCGAGGGAAGTCTGGAAGGATCGAAAGCTCCTTTCGCTGGACGCACGGACCAAGCGGGGCGGCAAATGGTATGAGGTGTCCGCCAGGGCGACGCTGGAGGGGGTGCGCATTGCGGGGTCCGCGTTCAAGGGGATGGCTCCTGCGGACATCATCCCGTCTTCACACTGGAATATCGATCAGTTCCGGTCGCGAAAGATGCTGTCCACGGAGAGCGGCGAGCTGATCCCGGTGGTGGTTGAAGACCTCGGGACGGAGATGGTGAAGGTCGGCGCGCGAGAGGTGCGGGCTCAGAAATTTCTCCTAGACGCCGATATCGACGCCCTGTTCTGGTTCGATGAGGCCGGGCGCTGGGTGAAATGCGCCTTCAACGCTGACGGCCAGAAAATCGAATACGTTCTTGCGGATACGCCGTCACCGGTCGGAGCAGACTGACGCTCCGAAGGCGTCCGCGAAGGCATCGAACAGGAAGGTGTGGCGCCTTGCGACCGCGTCGGGAGAGGCGCCATAGCCGCCGCCGAGCACCCCGCAGACCGGAATCTGGTGCTCGCGGGCGAGCGAGGCCAGCGCCGCGTCACGCCGGCGAAGCCCGTCATCCGTCAATGAGAGGAGGCCCAGCCGGTCTTCCTCATGGGGGTCCACGCCCGCATTGTAGAATATCAGGTCCGGCGAGGCGCGCTGTACCGCGGTTTGAATCGCGTTTGAGAAGTGCTGCAGATAGGTTTCATCCGACGTTCCTTTCGGAAGCGCCACATCGAGATCGGAGGGCGGTTTGCGGGTCGGCCAATTGTCGGCGCAATGGACCGACAGCGTGAACACATTCGGCGTCGTCCCGAAGATGATCGCCGTTCCATCGCCATGGTGCACATCCGCATCGACGATCAGGATCGATGATGCGCGTCCGGCGACCAGAAGCGCGAGCGCCGCCACGGCGACGTCGTTGAACACGCAGAACCCGGCCCCGCCATCCCTCGATGCGTGATGGGAGCCCCCGGCGGTGCTGGCGGCGGCCCCGGTGGCGAGCGCGAGCTCTCCCGCGAGCAAGGTGGCGCCGCAGGAGAGGAGTGATCGGCGGACGACATCCGGCGTCACCGGAAATCCGATCCTGCGCTGAGCGCGCGTATCGAGCGTCCCTGACAGCACAGCATCGACATAGCGAGGATCGTGGGCGCGTTCGAGGTCCTCGCGCAGTGCGGGGGAAGGCGTTCGCCAGAGCGACTCGGGAAACCGGCCCGACTGTCGCAGCCGATCGGCCAGCAGGCCGTATTTTCGCATCGGAAACCGGTGCCCGTCCGGCACGGAGCTCGCGTCGAATTCCGGGTGATGAACGATGAGGACCATGCCGGAGACTGCCTCTCGGTGCGACATCTTTCAATTTCATCCAGGTTGGATGTAGTGTCGCTTCGCTGACCCGTGAGCGGGCCGGGGGCGCGTAGCAAACCGTCAGGCCCCGTGTGCGGGAAGCATCTGGCTGCTAACCAGTCCTTCCAGGACCCTGTGGGGGTCTTCGCCGTCCGGCCTTCGGGCAACCGGATCGACGCCCTGAGGGCTTCGGGCCCCCGCGTCGGTCCCGTGGAGGGCGAAGACCCTCCGCCGCCAGTCGGGCGCGAGCGGAGAGACGGATGACGGAAGCGATCACTGACATCATTGTTGGGTTTGTGGTGATCGCGCTCGTCTTGTTCGCGGTCTTCGGGGTGCCGTTCCTGCTGCGCCGGCGCCGGGCGAGCATGGTCGTGGTCGAGGAGTTCCAGCTCGGGCTTCTGATCCGCAAAGGCCTCATCGTCGAGACGCTCAAGCCCGGCAAGTATTCGACCTGGCTAACCGAAAATCGGATCGAACTCTATGACCTGCGGTCGCGCTCCATGCATACGAGCGGACAGGAGGTTCTCACTAGCGATCTCCTGCCGGTTCGGGTGAGCCTCATCATTCGCTACCGGATCGTCAATCCGCGGGCCTATCGGGCGCAAAGCGACCAGCCTTATTCCCGGCTGTATGAGGACGTGCAGGTCGAGCTTCGCAAGCGGGTCGCGGCGCAGCCTCTGGAGACGATCGTGACAGATCGCGGCGCGCTGGTGGATGGCTTCGTCGGGGCCCTCGCGGACCGCGCCCAGGCGGTCGGACTGGAACTGGAAGAGGTGATGGTGAGGGACCTCACGCTGGCGGGGCCGGCCAAGCACGCCTACGCCGACATATGGAAAGCCAAGAAGGACGGTGAGGCGGCGCTCGAACGCGCGCGGGGTGAGCAGGCGTCGCTCCGGTCGCTCTCGAACGCCGCACGGATGCTCAAAGGCAATCCAGAATTGATGAATCTCCGCCTGCTGCAGGCGCTGGCGGGGGGGGCGGGCAAACCAGCTCCCACAGTCGTGCTCGGAGGCGGCGGACTGTTGCCGGTTTCGGCCGGGGCGGGCGACGCCGACGCAGGTCAGGAAACCTAGCGATTGGCGATCGCGCGGCGCTCTGGCGGTTGACAGGTGAATCGTCACAAGACCTTTGTCGCGGAGGCGGCCTGGTCGAACGGGCCTGCGCCGCTGGGAACGCCTCATGGCTGAGTGGACGGATCGCGGGGTGGCGCTCGGACTGCGGCGCTTCGGCGAGACGCAGGCCATACTCGACGTTTTCACGCGTAACCGCGGTCGGGCGCGCGGGCTTGTCCATGGCGGCGCAAGCCGGAAGCGGCGATCGGTCCTTCAGCCGGGCAATACGCTGCAACTGGTATGGCGGGCGAGGCTCGCGGACGATCTCGGACATTTCGCCCAGGCGGAGCCTGAGACCGAGCGGTCGGCCCGGCACCTGATGGACAGTCTCGCCCTCAGCGCACTCACCAGTGTTGCGTCGCTGCTCAATGACGCCCTGCCGGAAGGGGAGGCGAAGCCCGGCCTGTTCGACGCGACGGAGACGCTGCTTGACGTGCTGGGAGATGTTGACGTCTGGCCGGCGCTGTTCGTGCGCTGGGAACTCGGCCTGCTGACGGCGCTCGGCTACGGGCTTGACCTCAGCCGTTGCGCGCTTTCGGGGGCGACCGACGGGCTGACGCATGTCAGTCCGAGGAGCGGGCGGGCGGTCAGGGCCGACGCGGCGGCGGAATGGCTCGATCGTCTGCTGCCGCTGCCGGGGTTCCTGGTCAGCAACGCCGCGAGCGCAGACGGCGAGGCGGTCGGGCAGGGGTTTCGCCTCACCGGATGGTTCCTCGAACGCCGTCTTTTCGGCGATCTCAACAAGCCTGTGCCCGAACCGCGCGATCTGATGATTGACCGGCTCGAGCGAGCCGGGCGACTCTCCTTTCCGGCTGGCGCCGATTCGCCGGACGAGGAGTAGACGATGAGTGATGATGCAGCCACCGACGAGCGCCCGCCCGGCGGTGTGATCGATGAGCCGATGTCGTCGGCGTTGTCGAAGCGCTACCTCGCCTATGCGTTGTCGACGATCACGTCGCGCGCGCTGCCCGACGTCCGCGACGGCATGAAGCCGGTCCACCGCCGTCTGCTCTATGCGATGCGGGAGCTGAACCTCGATCCGGACGGCGCCTACAAGAAGTGCGCCCGCGTGGTCGGCGACGTCATCGGTAAATACCACCCGCATGGCGACCAATCGATCTATGACGCGCTTGTGCGGCTCGCCCAGGACTTCAACGTCCGCTATCCGCTGATCGACGGTCAGGGGAATTTCGGCAATATCGACGGGGATAACGCGGCCGCCTTCCGTTACACCGAGAGCCGCCTCACGCCCGCCGCCATGCTGTTGCTGGACGGGCTGGACGAGGACGCGGTCGATTTCCGCGACACCTATGACGGCGAGAACAGCGAGCCGGTGGTGCTGCCGGCGGGGTTTCCGAATCTTCTCGCGAATGGATCATCCGGGATCGCGGTCGGCATGGCGACCTCTATCCCGCCGCACAACGCGGCCGAGGCGATCGATGCGGCCATCCTGCTCCTCGATCAGCCTGAGGCCGGGATCGACGACCTCATGAAGATCGTTCCGGGGCCGGACTTCCCGACGGGCGGAGTGATTGTGGAGTCTACTGAAACCATTCGCGAAGCCTATGTCACGGGCCGCGGCTCGATCCGGCTGCAGGCGCGGTGGGAGAAGGAGGAGGTCGGCCGCGGCGTCTGGCGTATCGTGGTGACGGAGATCCCCTATCAGGTTCAGAAGTCGAAACTGATCGAGCGGCTGGCGGAACTGCTTGAACAGAAGAAACTGCCGCTCGTGGAGGATGTGCGCGACGAAAGCACCGAAGACATCCGCATCGTCATCGAACCGAAGTCACGGACCGTCGACCCAGACATGCTGATGGGCAGCGTGTTCCGGCAGTCTGATTTCGAGACGCGCTTCTCGGTCAATATGAACGTCATCGACCGGAATGTGCCGAAGGTGATGGGCCTCAAGGACATGCTGCGGGCGTTCCTCGATCACCGGCGTGAGGTGGTGGTGCGGCGCGGGCGCCATCGGCTGGAGAAGATCGAGCGCCGGCTTGAGGTGCTCGACGGCTTCCTGATCGCCTACCTCAACATCGACGAGGTGATCCGGATCATTCGTTTCGAGGACGATCCGAAGGCCGAGCTGATGAAAGCCTTCGGCCTCAGCGAGGTTCAGACTGACGCCATCCTCAACATGCGTTTGCGGTCGCTGCGCAAGCTTGAGGAAATCGAGATCAAGGGCGAGCATGCGAAGCTCGCCGCCGAGCGTGAAACGCTGGTGACAATGCTGATGTCGCCCAAGAAACAATGGCTTGAGGTGCGCGGCCAGCTCGCAAGGGCGCGCGAGGTGTTCGATCCGTCGACCTCGCTCGGGCGGCGGCGGTCGGATTTCGGCGCAGGGGTCGAGGTCGATTCCGATGCGGTGCTGGATGCGATGGTCGCGCGGGAGCCGGTGACGGTCGTCCTGTCGACCATGGGCTGGATCCGGGCGCTGAAGGGCCACGGGCAGGACCTCGACAAGGTGCGGTTCAAGGAGGGCGACGAACTCGCCTTCGCGCTCGAATGTCAGACGACCGACAAGGTGGTGCTGATGTCGTCGGGCGGGCGGGCGTTCACCTTCGGAGCAGACAAACTCCCCGGCGGGCGAGGAGCGGGCGAGCCGATCCGGCTGTCGGTCGATCTCCCGGAGGACGAAGCGATCATCGCGATGCTGACGCCGGTGGAGGGCGCAAAGCGGCTGCTCGCCTCAACCGCGGGCAACGGGTTCCTTGTCCCCGAAGCAGAGCTGGTGACGCAGACCCGCAAGGGGAAGGTGATCATGACGCCCGGCGCGGGCGATCAGCTGCTGGTGTGCACTCCCGCAGCGGGCGACCATGTGGCGGTGATTGGCGACAACCGCAAGCTGCTGATCTTCCCGGCGGCCGAACTGCCCGAAATGGCGCGCGGCAAGGGCGTGCGGCTTCAGGGCTTCAAGGACGGCGGCCTCGCGGACGCGATCGTGTTCGCGGAGGCGGACGGTTTCGCCTGGGCGGATCCCGCGCGGCGCAGGATCGGTCTGCCCGAATGGCGGGAGTGGATCGGCCGTCGCGCCTCATCGGGCCGGATGGCGCCGAAAGGCTTCAACCGCAACGGACGGTTCTCAGGCTGATCCCGCTCGGGCGGCTTCCTTGAGCTTCTTGGTGACGAGCTTTTCAAGGCCTTCGGTCACCATTTCCCGCTCCTTCGTGATGATGAGCGGGGAGCGGACGAGATCGATGATCGCGTGCACGTGGGCGGCGACCGTCTCGTTGTCGAGAGGGCGGGCCGCGCCATTGGCTTCAACATAGCTGACGAGCGATTTCGTGCAGCGTTCGAGGAGAACATCCTTCAGCGCCAGCGCCTCGACATAGGTTTCCTGGGCGGCGGCGTAGACCTGCCGAACCGGAAGCACCACGCCCGGCGCGATGGAGTTGAGCAGGTCCTGAACCTTGGTCATGCTCTGTTTCATGCTTTCGGTGCGCTTGGACACTTCTTCATCGCGCGACTGGACGGCGTCGAGCGGGTCGCTGAGACGGCGCAGGACGCCCTGGAAGTCCGGTGAGAGCGGCTTGCGGCGGCGGCAGGGGCCGATATAGCTCGGGAACACGACGAACTGGCGCGGGTTGAGGACGACGGCTTCGAGCCGGGAGTTCACGGCGGCGGTCGTCATGGGCTTGGCGATGATTTCGTCGATCCCGGCGTTCCGGGCGACGTCGACGTCCTGGCGCCTTGTCAGCGACGTGATGATGATGATCGACACTTCGCGGTGCTGCGGCGGCAATTCGGTACGCACGCGCTTGGTGAATTCGAGCCCCGTGCTCTCGCCGAGGTTTTCATCGAGCAGGACGGCGCTGAGCTTGCGTTCAATGATCTCGATCGCGGCTTCCTTGGGCGTCGATGCGACGTGAATCTCGCCGATGTTCAGGCTGCGCAGCACCTCCCGCATCAGCATGCGATTGTACCCGTCGGACGCCGCGACGAGCACGTTGAGGCGGGATGGATGATACGCCTTCTGCGCGATTCTATAGTTCGACATTGGACGCTCCGACTTCGCTCAAGCAGCATACCTAGCGCATTAAGCTTGACGGGTCGTTTAAGCGCGCGAGCAAATTCAGTGGGTTGTGATTCGCGGCCGCTCGGAATTCCGCTTGGTTCGCGGCGCGGACTGCCGGTAAGGTGTCCGCCGGACGATCGGGTGAACGAGGAGCGGGCGCATGCTGCCAGTCTATATTGCGGCGGGATTGATCGGATTGATCATCGTCACGGTGATCGTTCTCTACAACACGCTCGTGGCGCAGCGGCAGCGCGCCGAGGAGGCGTTCTCCGGCATTGACGTCCAGCTCAAGCTTCGGCGCGAACTGGTTCCGAACCTGGTCGAGACGGTGAAGGGCTATGCCGCCCACGAGCGTCAGACGCTCGACGCTGTGATCGCGGCGCGCAACGCCGCAGCGACCGCGACCGGTCCGGCCGCGATGGGGGCGGCGGAGGGCGTGTTGACCCAGCAGCTCGGAAAGCTGTTCGCGCTCGCAGAAAACTATCCCGACCTCAAAGCCAGCGAGAATTTCGTCAAGCTGCAGACCGAACTCTCGGCGATCGAGGACAAGGTCGCGGCGGCGCGTCGCTTCTACAATTCCGCGGTAGGGGATCTGAACACCTCGGTCCAGCAATTCCCCGGCAATTTGATCGCGAGCTCCTTCGGCTTCGGGACACGCGAATTCTTCGAGGTCGGCGACGCGGAGCGCGCCGCCATCCAGGAGGCGCCGAAGGTAACGTTCTGAGTTTGGCTGGAGCGGCGGGACTGCGCGTGGCTCAGCCGAATTGCGGTCAGGTTTCGGCGGGGTCGAGCGGCCGCCAGACATTGTCCGCATAAACTTCCAGGGGCCCGAACTGCGCCTTGTAGCCCATCTTCCGGGACGCCTTCACCCAATAGCCGAGATAGACGTAGGGCAGGCCGAGTTCCGCTGCGAAACGCACATGGTCAAGCACCATGAAAGCCCCCGGGCTGTTCGCCTCGTCCTCCGGGCGGAAGAAGCTGTAGACCATCGACAAGCCGTCGCGCAGCACGTCGGTCAGCGCGACGGCCTGGAGCGGGGGGTCGTCCGCATCGTCGATTGACGCGCGGCGATACTCGAACACGACGGAGCGGACCGGGCTTGCGTCGACCATTCCGACATAGTCGCGCAGGTCCATCTCGGTCATGCCGCCGTCCGGATGCCTGTGTTCAAGGTAGCGTTTGAGCAGGCGGAATTGTTCGCGGGTCGCCGCGGCGTGCCGGGGCGTGCGCTCAAGCGCCGAGTTCTGGCGCAGCACGCGCCTCCATCGCCGTGTCCACTCGAATTTGTTGACGGCAATTCGAACCGAACGACAGGCCGAGCAGGCCTGGCAGGCCGGCCGATAGGCGATGGTCTGGGAGCGGCGGAAGCCCGATCGGGTGAGCTGGTCATTCAGTCCAACGGCGCCGTCGACCGCGAGATTGGCGAACACCTTGCGTTCCAGCTGATCGGGCAGATAGGCGCAGGGCTGCGCCGACGTCAGATAGAACTTCGTCTTTCGGACAAAGTCCGGCGGTGTGAACTGCGCGCGGTCCGTTTCCCTCATGGTGACGCTAGTTATCCAACGCTTCGCGTCTGACGCCAATGGGATTCCTGCAGGAGGTGAAGTCGGTGCGCAAGCGGTGACCGGCCGGGAGCAGCGGCAACCTCACAAATCGTGATCACCTGGAAGCACCGGCGCCTCGCGGAGGAGCACGATGGAAATGCGTCGGTTGGCGGGAAGGTTCGCGTCATCCGGATAGAGGGGTTCGGACGACGCCTTGCCCGTGACCTGGAAAATGCGGTCGGTATCGACGCGCTCGGCTTCCAGAATGCGCCTTGCGGCGTTCGCGCGGTCAGCCGAAAGCTCCCAATTGCTGTAGCCCTGCCGGGAGGTCGAGCTGGTGTCGGTGTGTCCCGAAATGGAGATGCGGTTCGGGAGCCGGTCGATCACCTGCGCCACCACTTCCAGAAGTTGCACCGTGCGGGGCAGCGGCTCGGCGGACGCGCCAGAAAACATCGCGCGGCCCTCCTGGTCGATGAGCTGGATGCGCAGGCCCTCCGGCGTCTGATCGATCAGCACATGTTTGGAGAGCTCGGCGATCTCGGGCATGTCCTGCAGCGCCTGGCGCAGGGATTCTTCCGCGCTCTCGAAATTTGCATCGTCGCGGCGGGCTTTGGCGCGCGCGAGCGCGTCCTCGGAGACGGTGTTCGACGACGCGTTGGGGTCCGTTCCGCCGGATTTTGCGTTTTTCTTCTTGGCGTCCGACTGCTGTGTCTCGACGACGGGGCGAGACGAGCCGGATGACCGGGCGCCATCATCCTGGAAGGCCGTGCCCCCGAGCATGCCGTCCGAACCCTGCGTGGCGCGCGAAACGCTCGCTGGCGCGAAATAGTCCGCGATGCCGCGCTTCTGCTCCGGCGACGTGGTGTTGATGAGCCACATCAGGAGAAAGAACGCCATCATGGCGGTCACGAAGTCGGCATAGGCCACTTTCCAGGCGCCGCCGTGATGGCCGCCGCCGATGACCTTTTTGACTTTCTTGATGACGACGGGTTTGTTGGCGCTCATCTCGCAGTCGATCTTATGCGTAGCAGGTCGCGGAAGTTGGTGCCCGCCATGGCGGTATAGGCTTGTCAGGGTTAAGGGCGTGTGGATGAAGACTGAGATGACGCCGCACCGTCCGGATCAAGCCGCCTATCGCCGCTCGCTCGGCGGGTTTGCGACCGGCGTCGTTCTCGCGGCGGCCCCGGACGCCGACGGGAACACGCATGGCATCGTCATCAACAGCTTCACCTCGGTGTCGCTTGAGCCGCGGATCGTGCTCTGGTGCCTCGGATTGCAGTCGGCCGCGCTTGAGGTGTTCACCCGGGCCGACCGTTTCTCTCTGAATGTGCTCGAAGGTGAGGATGAAGCCCTCGCCCGTCGCTACTCCAGGTCAGGCGACCGGCTGATCCCGGAGGGGATGCTGACGCGGCTGTCGACCGGGGGAGCCGTGCTGACCCGCGCCCTGACGGCGCTAGACTGTCGGATGCACGATCGGCGGACGGTGGGCGATCACGAGGTGATCTTCGGAGAGGTTGACGCGTTCACCCATCGTGACGCGGCGGACGGGCTCGGCTATTTCCGGGGGCGATACACGCGCTTCCCCTCCGGCGTCTGACCGGCGGCGGGAACGGAAGCAAGCAGGAGGCGGCGGCCATGGCGGACATCACCGGCGCAGCGACCTGCGCCTTCCTCGGGCTTGGCGTCATGGGTGGGCCGATGGCCCGGCATCTCGTCGCCAAGGGTCGGGACGTCGCTGTGTGGAACCGGACCGAAGCGCGAATGAGCGCCTGGCGCGAGGGTGCCTCCGGTGGGCGTCTGTCGCGGTCTCCGGCTGAGGGGGCCGCCGGGGCGGAGTTCGTATTTCTTTGCCTCGGTGACGATCCGGACGTTGACAATGTGTTCGGCCAGATGGAGGCCGGACTGTCGCCCGGGGCGGTGGTGGTCGACCATTCAACCGGATCGGCGGCCCTCGCACGCCGCCTCAATGACCGGTGCAAGGCGAGGGGCGCCTGGTTTCTCGATGCGCCGGTCTCCGGTGGGCAGGCGGGCGCCGAGAACGGTGTTCTCACCGTGATGGTCGGCGGCGATGCATCGGCGGTCGAACGTGCGCGCCCGATCATCGCGGCCTACGCCCGGCAGGTGACGCATATCGGCGAAAGCGGATCCGGGCAGCTCGCCAAGTCCGTCAACCAGATCTGTATCGCAGGCCTGCTCCAGGGGCTTGCCGAGGGCGTGCACTTCGCCGAGGCGGCGGGGCTCGATCCCATGCGCGTGCTGGAGGCGATTTCGAAGGGAGCCGCCCAAAGCTGGCAGATGGAGAACAGGTGGGCCGCGATGGTGGATCGCTCGTTCGAGTTTGGTTTCGCGGTTGACTGGATGCGCAAGGATCTTCGCATTGCGCTCGACGCCGCGCGGCGGAGTGGGGCGTCGACGCCGGTGACCGCGCTGGTGGACCAGTTCTACGCCGATGTTCAGAAACTTGGCGGAGCGCGATGGGACACGTCCAGCCTCGCCGCCCGGGCGCCCAAACCGGAACGCTCGTGAGCTTTGATCGCGCAATCGTTGCGGCCGAGGTGGAGGAGCGGTTCCTTCCGGCGAGCGGTCCAGGCGGACAGAACGTCAACAAGGTGGCGAGCGCGGTGCAGCTGCGGTTCAGCGTGGTGAATTCCGCGGCGTTTGATGACGACCAGCGCGCGAGACTGATGCGGGTGCTGCGCTCGCGCCTCACCCTCGCCGGCGAGATCGTGCTGCTCGCCCAGTCTCACCGCACCCAGTCGGCCAATCGCGAAGACGCCCGAGAACGGCTGTTTTCAATGCTGGAGCGAGCGCTCGAACGCCAGCGTCCGAGGATCAAGACCAAACCGTCGCGGGCGGCCAAGGAGCGTCGCCTGTCCGCGAAGACCCAGCGCGGACAGATCAAGCGTGGTCGCGGGCGGGTGACGCCCGACTCCTGATCGCAGGACCTGACCCCGCCCCTCGCCCGCCCTCCGGGTCGGATCGGCATGCGTTTGAGAACACCTCAAAAAACAACTAGAGGTTGCATTTCTACGGGCATTGTCATATCGCGAACGCGTATACAACCTGAGATTGTATTTCTGGTTCCAGCAACGGTTTGGTGGAGCGCAATGTCAGACGAGATTCCAGTCACGCGGTTGGTGGTGTCGGACGAGGAGGCCGAGCGGCTTCGGTGCGTGATCCGGTCGGCGTCGCTGATGGGGGGAAGAGTGCCGAGCGCCCGGGTGGCGATCCCTGATGACGCCGAGGCGCTGGCGGACCTGCTTCGACACGAGTCGATCGGACCCAAGATCTACACGATGCCCGACCCGATCAACCGGGAGACAATGAGCGAGTTTATCACCGATCACCTGGCGCAGCAGGTTCGCGGGGATGGAATTCTGTTCGCCTCGTTCGACAGGGAGGGGCGGGCGACCGCGTATTTCGACGTCGAGGTGTGGCCGCAATGGTCGATCGCGAAGTTCGGCGGAGCGGTCAGGTCGGAACGGCAGGGGCGAGGGTTCGGCGGCTTGTGCGGGCTTGCTGCGGTCGAATGGTGCTTCGACGTGCTTGGCGTCGCCCGGATCTGCGAAACCACGGCGCCCGACAACCAGCGCTCGATTGCGCTCCTTGCACGTCTCGGCTTCCGTCAGCTGGGACGCATCACATCCGTTCGGCCGAATGGAACGTCCCGACCGTCCATCTATTGGGAGATGGAGCGAGCCTCCTGGCGTGGCGCTGCCGCGCCACGAAGCGCGGTGTCCGCAGCCATAAGGCCCGACGACAGTCTTCTGGCGTGACGGGTCAGAAGATCAGTTCGCCGGCGGCCTCATGAATGCGGCGAGCGCCTTCATTGCTTCGGCTTCCTCGGCGGTCAGTTCGGTCGGCGGGCAACGTGGATCGGTCTTCTGGATCGCCCGGGACATGACCGGGGTGATCGGAATCGGATCGCATCCGTGCGTCTGTTCGCAGATCAGATCGAATGCTGGATCAGCCTTAATGTGGCAGGAGAGGCAGTTGCCGCCGAAGCGGTTCACCGCTTCGGTTGTGCCGCGAACACGGATTTTCGTGCCGGCGGGGGTCGCATCGAGTTCGAAGAACTCCCAGTCCTTCGTGACGGCGCTGAAGCCGGGTTCACGCTTGACCATCGCTTCTCCGGGAACCAGCTGAACCACGGACCCTACCGGATAGACCCCGCCGGTCGCCGAATTCGCGACCGCAAGCGTTGCGTCCAGATTTCCGGTGAGGCTGGCGACGAAGAAGCCCCGGACCGGCGTCATGTCGCGAATGCAGACGAAGCTCGCTTCCGAGATCGCGAGTTCAACCTTCGGGGCTGGCGCTGGGCCGGCGCTCGGCGCCGCCTGTACACCGGCGTCCGCGGCCGGGATAGAATTGGCCGACTGCGTCGAGGGCGCGCATGCCGCGCTTCCAAGGGCGAGCGCAAGAGCTGCGCCAGCGACACCGAAACGACCGCGATGATTCATGTGAGGTCCCGCCCTGCTGAGTCTGATCCCTCATTTGCGTAGGCCCGTGACGCATGGCGCGTCAACCGCCCGCAGCGTCAGAGCAGTCCGATTTCCTTGAGGCGCTGAAACAGAAATTCGCGGGCGGAAATCGGGGTGGGAAAGGCGTCCGGTCGATCCGGTGTAACGCAGGAGGGAAGCGTGCGGATCTCGAAGTCAGGGCGGAAATGCAGAAAGAACGGCGTCGAGTAGCGTGGAAAACGCGCCCGCTCGGGCGACGGATTCACCACGCGATGCGTCGTTGACGGGAGGACGCGGTTGGTCAACCGCTCAAGCATGTCGCCGACATTCACCACGAGTGACCCGGCGGGCGGGTTGACGTCGAGCCATTCGCCATCCCGGGTGAGCGCCTGGAGGCCTCCTTCCTCGGCGCCGAGCAGGAGCGTCAGCACATTGATGTCCTCGTGCGCGCCGGCCCGCACCGAACCCGCCGGAGGCGGTGTGGTCTGCGGCGGGTAGTGGAGAAACCGCAAGACCGAATTTCCACCTGCGACAGACGTCACGAGCTGATCTCGATCGACGGCCAAGAAAAGGGCGACAGCTTCCAGCAGCGTCATCCCGAACGCATCAAGCTCATCGAACATGGCGGTCGTTGTGCGATCCCATTCGGGAAGTTCCGCGACGCTGAAATTTGGCGGCATGTCCGCGCGGAACGGGTGATCAGGTCCGGTTTCGCGGCCGACATGCCAGAATTCCTTGAGGTCCGGCATGTTGGCGTTCTTCGCGGTCTCGACCGCGAAGGGCGTGTATCCGCGCTGTCCGCCCCCGGCGGGATCGATGTACCGGCGCTTTACATCGTCCGGCAGCGCGAAGAAGCGGCGGGCGGCGGCGAGGCCGTCGTCCAGGCGTCGTTGATCCATGGGATGATCGGACACGACGGCGAAGCCGGTCTGCTGCATCGACCGACCGAACGCTTCGGCGAAGGCTTTCGGCTGTCGCCGCCAGAGAGAGAAGGAAACAGGTTCAAGCGTGGACATCGTTCATTCCTGTCGGAGGCTCGCAGGCATGCTCCTACACGCTTGGCGATGTTGTGGAAGGCTGCTGCGCGCGGAAATCTCTTCCGACCTCGCCGGCGCCGATGGCGGGCCTGGTAACCTCCTCTCAAGGCATATTTCTCAAACATAAAATGCAGAATTGATAAATACAAATAAAGAGAAGATTTACCCAAAAAATTTGCAGTATTAACCCTGACGAAAACTATGTTCGGTTGAATGATCTAGTCGCGGGTGATGCGATGACGTGTGTGAGCGGTCTCTCCTGAATGTGGGGATCGTGATTTCAAGGGAAGCGCCAGAATGGCCTACGCAGATATCTCCATCGAGCCGCCGGAGGCGGGACTCGCAAAAGACGCCGCCGCGGCCGAGCTGTATCGGCTGGGTCTTGTGTACGCGACAGGGATCGGCGTCGCCGTCGATCTCGTGGCCGCCCACAAATGGTTCAATCTCGCCGCTGCGAAAGGCTCCTCGGACGCGCGCATCTATCGCCTTGAGATGGCTGAGATGCTGTCCCCGGCTGAGATCGCGAAGGCTCAAAGGGCGGCTCGTGAATGGTTGTCCAAGGCCAACTGAACGCGTGGGCCTCAGAATCTGGCGACGTCGTAGTAGAGCCCGAAACTGACAGGCAGGGCGTCGCGAATATACTGGCGGATGAACAGGTTCTCGTCCGCGATCGCCTTGCGCGTGACGTAGACGATATCGAACCGTTGAAGCGGGCCTATGTCGTAGATCGACGGATCCGACAGCCCGCGCCGTACGTTCAGGACGCGCGATTTTACCTCCCCATTCGGGCCGCGACGGAAGACGATGACGCGCGTCGGCCTTGCGGTGTCGGTCCATCCGCCGGCCAGAATGATCGCCTGAAGCGGGTCGATGGCCCCGGGAAGATCGTAGACGCCGGGCGTCCGCACGTCGCCTCCGACGAATACTTTCTGGGAGTCAAAAGACAGCGGCGTCACGGCGAGCGCCGGGTCCAGCAACTCGGCTCGAAACGCCGACTGGAGCTCCCAGGCGAGGGAAGTGGGCGTTCTGCCCGCCGCCATCACAGGGCCAATCAGCGGAGGCACGATCCGTCCGTCCGGGCCGATGACGTAGTCCGCGTTCAGTTCCGGCGCCGTGCGGAAGGCGAGTGCGATCCGGTCGCCGGGAAACAGCGTCGTCTCCGCCGCTGCGACCGTCCAGTCGGGGAACGGCGACGTTGCAAAGTCTGGAGAGGGTTTGGGAAGTGGATCGCCGGCGCAGGCGGACGCCAGCACCGCAGCGGCAAGTCCAGACAGATGCAAGCCGAGCGTGTTACCCATGACACCTAGATCGGCGGCATTGCATAATGAAAAATTAAGCCGGCGCACACGAGGCTCCTCGTCGTCTGCTCCTCGTTCGCGAATGGATCGATCGGTGATTGACAGCTGGGATCAGCCCCGCGGGCCCGAGGCGTCCGTGAGCACGGAGATCAGCGAGGCTCGTCCGGTGAGGGCGGCGCCCCGGGCCATTGATGTGGCGCTTCAGCTGTGGCGCGCCAAGTGGCTGATGACGCTCGTATTTTTGCCGTTCGTGCTGTTGTCCGTCGGGATCGCGCTCGCTCTGCCGACGCACTACACGGCGACCACCCGGCTGCTCGTCTCGCTCGGCGGGGAATACGTCTACGATCCGGTGGTGGGGGATGCGGCTCGCGGGGCTTTCCCTCAGGTCGAACGCGTGCTGCAGGCCGAGAGTGAGCTTGCGGCCTCGCCGATCATCGCCGATCGCGTCATCGCCAAATTCACCATCGACCGGCTCTACCCCGAATTGCGGTCCCGTCCCAACGCCGAGGCGGCGGCGCTGAAGGCGTTCATGCGCGACTTTGACGCCGAGCCGGCGGTGCGCAGCCAGGTGTTGCGCCTGTCCTATCGCAGCCACGATCCGGATCTTGCGGCGGACGTGCTGAACGCCGCAGTCGACATCTATCTGGAGCGCCGCCGGGAAGTGCTGATCGATCCGGCGGCCAACGCCGTCGCGCCTCAGCGGGAAGCGCTCGAACAGGAGCTCGCGACGGCGGAGAGCGCGCTGCAGGCGTTTCTCGCGGTCGGCGGCGTCACCGATTTCGAAACGGAGAGCGCGGCCCTCGCTCAGTCCTATGCGCGGGCCCTCGATGAACGCCTGTCGGTCGACGCCGTGGTCAAGGAGACCGAAGCCCGGGTTCGCGGGCTTGAACAGCTGCTTGCCGCCACGCCGCGACAGATCGATCTCTATGTCGACCCACAGGCGGACGGCCAGCTCGCGGAGCTCAAGCTGGAGCGGGAACAACTCCTCGCGCGCTATCGACCGGACAGCCAGACGGTGACGGACATCGAGCGCCGCATCGCCCAGATCGAAGGCGCGGTCGCATCGAGCCCGCTCGCCGGGGCGCGCCGTGTCGGGCCGAACCCGACCCGCCAGGCGCTCGAAGCTGATCTCGGGACCGCCCGAGCCGATCTCGCCGCCGCGACGGGGCGCGCCGCGGCCCTGGTTCAGCAGCTGCGGAGCATCGAGGATCGGCGACAGGACCTGATCGCCATGTCGCCGGACTATCAGAAACTGAAGCGCGATCGCGATGCGCTGGTCGCGGCGGTCGGATCGCTCGCCGAACGCGGACAGGAGGAGAGGTCCCGCAAGGAATTTGAGAAGGTCCGGTCCGACTCGATTTCGATCTACGAACCGGCGCGGGCCCCTTCGGAGGGGCGCTCGGGAGGACGAACGGTCGCCATTGTCGGCGCCGTGATGGGGCTGCTGACAGCGCTGGTCGCCGGGCTTCTCAACGCCCTGTCACGTCCGGGTGCGCCGCGCGCCGGGGCGCTTGAACATGCGGTGGGTCTGCGCGTCCTCGCCAGCCTTCCGGCGCGGTGACGGCATGAGGGATCGGTCTTCATGCTGAGCGCAGACAAGGACATCGAGCCTCTGTATCGCGAACTTGCGCGCCGCCCCGCGACGAGCGGCGGACGCCTTGTATTGTTCATGTCGGCGCATCCGGGTGAGGGGGTGTCCGGCGTCGCCACTGAGTTTGCGCTGTTTGCCGCCGAGCGGTCCCGCCGCGCGGTGTGGCTGATCGATCTCGACCTCCAGAAGAACGGGGCGTTCAACACGTTCGCGGTCGGCGCGCTGTCGAGCCGTTATGGCGGCGTCAGCAAGCCCTATCCTGCGACCCTCGGCGGAGAGCCCTTCTTCGCGCTCGAGGCGGACAACGCCTCGCTCAAAGAGGGGCAGCCCGGCGCGTTCACGGTGCACCGCGTCGGGGAGACCCGTCTGATGGTGACGCATTTCGACACGGAACAGGTCAAGCAGGGGCAGGCGCTGACGGTGCGGTCGCGCCCGCGCTACTGGGACGCGCTTCGCCGTGCGTGCGACTGGACCGTCGTGGACGCCCCTTCGCTGGAGGCGTCCTCGGCCGGCCTCGTGGTCGCATCCCAGATGGACCAGGTTGTGATTGTTGCGGCGGCGGACTCGACCCGCGCGGAAGATATCGCAGCGCTCGCGGATGCGGTTGAGGAGCACGGCGGACGCGTAGCGGGCGTCGTCCTCAATCGGGTGCGGGCGGACGCGCGCTTCCTCGATCGGATCATCAGGTGAGAGAAGCGCGAACACGACCCCACGCCGCCGAGATCGGGCTTGCGGTGGTGGGAGTGCTCCTGTTCATGGAGGCGTTTCTACCCAAACTTCTTAATCCCGATCCGATGGCGGGTGAGGACAGTCTCCTCCTCCGCATGATGTGGTTGCCGGTTTACGCGCTTGTCGCTGCGGGTCTCGTCGCCGCCGGATCCCGCAGCGTCTCGGTCGTGCTGAGATCGCCCTGGATATGTCTGCTCACCTTGCTCGCCGTCGCGTCGACGCTTTGGTCGATCCTCCCCGACGTCACCTTCCGGCGATCGTTGGCGCTGGCGGCGACCACGGCGTTCGGTTTCTATCTCGCGGCGCGGTATGACTGGTCGACGCTCCTGCGCATTCTTGGTGCGGCCTGGACGATCTCGACCGCCCTCAACGTTGCGGCGGGTGTGCTTTGGCCGGCGTTCGGCGTTTCGGATGCGGTGCATCCAGGCGCCTGGAGCGGCGGCTGGTGGGAGAAGAACCAGCTCGGCGGGCACATGGCGCGATCGAGCCTTCTGTTCGCATTCCTGGTGTGGCGCGATGAGCCGTGGCGTCGCGTGTGGCTTGCGGCGCTCGCGGGCGCGCTGGCGCTGGTCGTGTTGTCGCAGTCCGTCACCGCGCTGCTCGGAACGCTGCTGGGCCTTGGGGTGGTCGCGATCGGATGGATTGCGTCCCGGGGGCGGACCTTGGCGATCATCGCGCTGTGGGCGGCGGCGGTCGCGGCGACCCTGCTGGCGGCGATCGCCTTGCTTGACCCCGGCCTCCTGTTCTCGACGCTTGGACGCGATGCGACCCTTACCGGCCGGACCGACATCTGGACCCTCCTCCAGAGCGCGGTCTGGGAGCGCCCGCTGACGGGTTATGGCTATGGCGCGTTCTGGGCCCGGGCGAGCGATGAGCGGATGATGATCGCAACGGCGCTTGAGTGGAACGCGCCAACGGCCCATAGCGGCTGGCTTGATCTCGCGCTGGCGGTGGGGTTGGGCGGCGCGGCGATTTTCGCACTCGATCTTGCGTTCTCGATCTGGCGCGGGAGCCGACGCTGCGCCGTTTCGCCGGTCGGAGTGTTCGTGCTCGCCGCCATCGGACAGCTGTTGCTGTTCGGTGTTTCGGAGAGCTTGTTCCTCGCCCAGAACAGCATCGTATGGGCGACTTATGTAGCGATCAGCGGACGGCTTGCGCTTGAGGCTGGCCCTGAACGCGCGGGCCAGCGGGCCGGCCTTGGGGTGACGCCGCGCCGGGCGTCGACGCAGCGAGCCCGCAAGACAACGCCGCATCCGTCGGAGTGGCAAGTCTGAAGCCCAGGTCGATCGCCCTGCGGCATAGGTCGTCTAAGCATTGCGGCGTGACGCCGTAGGCGGAAGGCTTTCGCGACACATCGTGCGTGAAGAGCATCAGCCACGCCGGGCGGCGCGCTGCCGCTTTCAGCATACGGCAGGCGCGCCTGTGATGCGCTCCATCAGGGCCGAGCGCGACAGCGCGAAGCTGGGCCCGGTCCACCATCCCCGAATTGAACCCGGACAGGGCCCCCCTCGCGATCAGATAACGCGAGGCGACGAGACGCTTGGCCGTGACCGACGTCTCTCCGAAGGGATAGGCGAAGCTTTTCACGACTCCCCGCAATCCAAGGTCGTTGAGACTCCGGGTGTTCTGATCGAGGTCGTCGATGATCGCTCGCGCCGGGAGCAGGGCGTAGTTCGGATGCATGTGCGAGTGCCCGCCGATTTCGTGTTCGCGTTCGCTCAACGCGCGGATCGCAGCAGCGTCAAACATGTCTCCATAGTCGGCGCGGCGTGTGTTGAGGTAGGATGTACAAGCAAAGAAGCCGGCGCGCCCGCCATGCCGCTCGATGATGTCGGCGCCGTCGAGCGCGGACTTCGGGAAGTCGTCGAACGCGAAGCTGAGCACGGGCGCAGGCGCGGCGAGCGTGGCGGGAGCCGCGCATGTCCACTGCACCGCGCGGCGGCGAAGGCGGGCCGGCAGAGACCGGGATGGCGGCGGAGCGTCGCTCATCAGGCGAGCGCCTCTGCATAGGAAACGGCACGCAACACTTTCAATGCGCGCCCCCGCAGGGGCAGCGGAATGACACCCAGCGGATCGAGCGCGAGCCACTTCGCCGCGGCGCCCAATTCCCGTTTCAGGGGCGCGCGGCGGGCGAGCCGGGCCGCCCGATAAAGCTGGCTCGACCGTAGGGTTTCCGGATGCTCGTTGATCAGGCGCACAAAGTTATGGCCAGACCGCACATACTTGCCAATGAGGGTGGCGGCGTCGTCCAGGCCGAGATGGGATGCGGTGTTGTCGATATGAATGATCGGAGCGTGAGCCTCCGTCCGCAGGCCCCATTCGACATCCTCCCAGCCCCAGCCCTTGAAGCTTTCATCGAAGGGTTCACGATCAAGAACAGACCTGTGAACCATCAGATTGCTGGTGAAAACGTGCCAGGCGGGGGCGGACGAACGAACCTCCGCCGGGCGGCATTCGGACCGCATCGACTGCCACCGGTGAAGGCTGAACCGCGCGTCGCGCGGCGACTGGTGGAGCGAAAAGCCGCCGACGATGATCGCAGGGCCGGGCGCAGTTTCGATGGCGTCGAGGTAGACCGCGAGAAATCGCCGGGAATCCGGGGCCATGTCCGCATCAAGCAGCACGATCCATTCCGCGCGTGCGGCGGCGGCGCCGACATTTCGCGCCGCTGAGCGTCCGCGATTGACCGCCGCTCGAAGGATCCGAACGGGGGTGTCGAGCGTGTCGGCCGCCGATTGCAGACGCGTCCGCAGCGAGCGATCCGTGGGGCCATCCTCGTAGACGATGATCTCGACTTCGCCGCTACGGTCGCAGGCGGCGAGATCGCGCAGAAGCCGGGAGGCGTCGTCGTGGAAGGTCGGGATCACGATCGTCAGCTTCGGCGACCCGCCAGACTCGGCGGAAACGCGTGCAGCGTTGTCGATCACTTCGACGCGGAGTTCGAGAAGCGTCTCGGCTAAGCCTTCATCGATCATGGACGACGCTCCGGCGCACATGGGTCAGCGCACCTTTCCGGCGTCGCCGAGCAGGCGCGGCAGCGTCATGACGATGATGTAGAGGTCGAGCCAGAAGCCGGCGTGCTCGATGTAGTGCAGATCGTAGCGCACGCGTTCGCGAACACCGTCCGCCGTGTGAACCGGTCCGCGCGATCCGTTGATCTGCGCCCATCCGGTCAGCCCCGGCTTCATGCGGTGGCGGTGGGCGTAGTCTGCAACCACCGTGTGGACGCCGACGGCTTCCGCGGTCATTCCAACGGCGTGCGGCCTCGGGCCGACAAGGGACATGTCTCCCCGCAGAATGTTCAGGATTTGCGGGAGTTCGTCGAGGCTTAGCCGGCGGAGCCACTTTCCGACGCGCGTGACCCGCGGATCGTTGGCCATCGTCTGCACGATGAGGCCGTGTTCGGCGAGCGGATCGACGCGCATCGTCCGGAACTTCCAGACGCGGATGACCTCGTTGTTGAAGCCGTGGCGCTTCTGCCTGAACAGCGCCGGGCCAGGACTGTCGAGGCGGATCGCGGCTGCGATCAGGAGCATGATCGGGGCGGCGCAGATCCCGATCGCGAGCGCGCCCGCCACGTCCACGCAGCGCTTGACGGCCGCGCGGCGGAAGTCCCGCGGTGCGCCCGAGATATAGGCGGCGGGGGCGTCCGCGATCCGCGCGAGCGAAGTGTGCTCAGGATTGAATCCTTCGAGGTCGAGGACGAGGATCACTTGCTGCGGCAAGCCCCGAAGCCGGTCGATCAGGTTGCGGACGCGATCCTGCGCGGTCGACGTCACCGTGATGACGATGCGGTCGACATCCGGCAGACGCGGCCAGTTCAGGAGGTCGTCGACGCCGCCGAGATGAGGCGCTCCGGCGAGGTCCACGGGCCGACGGCCCGCGCGGTCGTCGAAATAGCCGAGAATGTTCAGCTCCCGCTCGCGCGCATTCTTCTGGGCGAGGCGTTCGGCGGCCGGGGTTGCGCCGACGATCACGACATTTTCCGAGAGGCGTCCGGCGCGGGTGAGGGCGCGGGTGGCGAGGAGGTGTCCGGCGTGCAGCAGGGTGAGCGCAAGAACGAGCGCCGCGGACAGCGTCACAAGCCCTTCCGGCGCTGACGTTTGCGGGAAGGCGAGCCAGCAAACGGCGGCCGCGATGAATGACCCTGCGATTGCGGCCAGTCCCGCCCGCGAGGTATGCCCTCGCAGCGAACCTGCATAGTGGAAGCGATGCGCGCCCGCGAGCCTGATCGCCAGAACCGCCGCGACCGGAAGCGCGATATGGGGAGCCGCGGATGCGAGCGACATCGCGCCGATCCCGCCCGGCGCCGGAGGCTCGGCGATCGCGAAACTGACAAGCACCGCCGCAACGGCGTCAATTCCAACCGCGATGTCGGAAACCGCCCGGCGGTCGAGCCACCGACCGCGAACAGGAAGGCCCCGGCCGTCCGGACGGCGCATCGCGGCTGCGGCTTCCTTGCGGGAGGCCTCATGCGCGATAACGCGTTCTTGCAACAGTGGCTCGGTACGCATGGCGCTCCCGACGAAGACGTCGTCGAGATTTACCCGATCAGGGTCAATATCCCGCTTAGCCGATCGATGAAGTTTCACGCTTCATGGTGATCTCCCGCTCCGTCGCGTTGCGAGGAGGACAATGACGCCGATCAGGAGGAAGAGCAGCGCGAGCGCAGTGAACGCCTGCGGAAAGGCCGCGGCGAAGGCCTCCGCCTCAAGCCGTTGCATGACATATCGCTGGGCGTCGAGCCGCGCGGCGTCGGGGTCGGCGGATGCGGTCGACAGGGCCGGCGCCAGTTTCTCCACCGCCATCGCGACCTCGGCGGATGTCAGACGTTCGACCATGTCCGAGTAGACGCTCGCGCGTCGTCCGTCGATGAAGGATGCGAGCAGGGTGACGCCGAATGCGCCGCCGATCTGGCTGAAGAAGGTCGCTGTCGTGGCGCCCGCGGGCAGGAGGTCCGGCGGCAGGGTGTTCAGCGCCGCAGTATTTGCAGCGGGCATCACAAGCGACACGCCAAGCCGTCCGAGCATCACAAGCGCAGCGAACAGCGTCGCTGAAGACGCCGGCCCAAGCTCCGACATCAGCGCCATCGAGAGCGCGAACCCTGCGGCGCCGACGATCAGGATGGGTTGCGGCGGCCACCGGTCGGCGAGACGTCCCGCCACCGGGAAGAAGACGAGCATCGCAATCCCCGCCGGCAACATGATCCCGCCCGCGCTCGCTGGAGAATGAAGCTGGACCAGCTGGGCGTAGAGGGGGATCAGATAGGTCGATCCGTAGATCGCGAGGCCTGTCCCCGCGAGCACCATCACGCCGATGAGAAAGCCGGGCTGACGAAACAGCGCGGGCGGCATCAGCGGCCTCTTGCATCTCGTTTCCTGCATCACGAATGCGGCGAGCGCCGCGCCGGTCCCGAGAAACGCGGCCTCGGCCAGTGCGGCGTCCGGGTTTGCGCCGCGGTGCAGCGACACACCGCAGAGGGCGAGAAGCACGGCGCTCCCGATGAGCAGGAACCCCCGCCAGTCGAGCGGTGATGGCGGCGGCGCTTCACGCGGCCGGATGGGAAGCGCATCCGCCCCGAGCCCGAGTGCGGCCACCGCGATCGGCAAGGTGATCAGAAAGATGATGCGCCAGCCAAGCCGGTCGACCGCGAGGCCTCCAAGGAACGGCCCGATCGCCGGCGCGAAAACGAGTCCGAGCGAAAAGACACCGAGCGCCAACCCGCGCCGCCCCAAGGGAAACAGGCGATACACCATCAGCACGCCGAGCGGCTGGATCAATCCGGCGCCGGCGCCCTGAAGGATGCGGCCCGCCACTGCGGAGGCGAAGTCGCCGCTCGCGGCGCCGATGAGGGATCCGGCGATGAAGACGAGCATCGCCGCGCAGAAGACGCTGCGCACGCCGAAGCGTTCCACCGCCCATCCGTTAAGGAGCACGGTCAGCGTCGATACGGCGAGGAAGGCCGTTGCAAGCCATTGCGCCTGTTGCTGCTCGATCGCAAAAGCGCCAACGACGGAGGGCAAGGCGATGTTGACGAGCGTCGCGGACAGGGATGTCGCGAGCGCGCCGACAAGCAGGGTCAGGATCGCGGACCAGGGCCGGACCCGGGCGTTCTCATCGTCCTGCGCTGAACTTGCGGAACGGACGGTCAACGAGCGCGGATCCGCAGACGCACCATCGATCCCGGGCGCAAGACATGCTGCGGCGCGCCGTCCGGATCAATCGACACCACCACTCGAAAGCGTTGTGACATCCGGGTGAAGGCGCCGCTGGCGTTTGGCGCGGGAAGCACCGCAAACTCGCTCGCGGCGGCGGTGGCGACGCTGACGACCCGGGCATGAAACACGCGCCCCGGCGCGGCGTCGAACCGGATCGAAACCGGCGCGCCGACCGCGACTCGATGAAGATCGACTTCGCGAACATTTGCCTCGATTCTGAAGTCGTCAGGATCGTGCATGACCAGCACGCGAGCGCCGACGTGGGCGTGCTCGCCCGCTTGAACGAACACGTCGTCGACACGTCCGGCGATCGGCGCGAGGATCCTGTGTTGCGAAACGATGAGGGACTGAGCGGCGCAAGCCTCGCGCAGCACGATCAGCGCTTGCTGATGAATGGCGATGTCGGCGTCGATCACCGCGGCGGCGCTCGTCGACGCAAGCACCTCTTCGCGGGCGGCGTCGGCCGCAGCGCGCGCGGCGCGGGCGCGTGCGACACTTGCCTCGGCGATCGACAGCGCTTGCCTCGACCTCTCGAACGCGGCGGCGGACAGAAAGCCAGAGCGCTTCAGGGTCTCGGCGCGGACGAACTCGGCCCGCTCCAGCTCCAGCCGGGTTTCGGCGTCGAATTCGGCCGCCCGGGCCGCCATGACGTCGGCTGCCGCAGCGTCAAGTCGGGCGGTGTAGCTTGCGCGCGCGCCGTCGGCACGGATGCGCTCGCGGGCGATCTCGGCTTCTTTCTCAAGACTCTCGGCGCGCAGTTCCCGTAGGCGCAGGACGGCGCCCTCCGGGTCTATCTGAAGGAGAGGCTGCGATTGGGCGACCCTATCGCCCGGCTGGACGTAGACTTCTGATATCTGACCGGAAACCGCCGCTGAGACCGCAACGATGTCGGCGACGATGCGGGCGTCATCGGTATGGACGTAGAAGTGATGATCGAGGCCCCACCAGCCGAGGCCGCCAACCGCCAAAATGGCGCACAGGGCGGGCGCAGCGGACCGAAGCTGAACGCGCCTGAGCCAGACGCGACCCCATCCTTCCATCTGCCCGCCGGATGCGACCACAGGTAGATAATGCCTGTGGGGGCCACTTCAGTGGACTAGGGTTAGCCCTGATCCGCAGAGGAATAGATGCAAAGGCGGTGAGGGCGCGCTGCGCGTGGCCTGTATCAGGAATGCTTGGCGCGATTAGGGAAATTCACGAGGCAGCCTTCCGCACGGGCGTGGGTTTGTTTCACCGGCTGGCCGGCGAGCACCGCATCCAGCCCGTCAGTCAGATAGTTGTTCTCGGCCTTGGGGCGCTCACGGCCATAGGTGATCCGGTCGTCGACCGGGCCATGGAAGAGCACTTTCCAGGTCTTCGGTTCGATGATGAACGCCTCGGCCGTCCGCTCGATCTTGAGTTCCTCGCCCAGCGCCTGAGCGTGGTCATCGAGGATCGGGATGGTGACGCCGAACTTCTCGGCCTCGGCCTTGATCGTCTTCGGATTGTCCTGGATGTTCGAGTTGACCATCATGAACGTGACGCCTTTAGGGGCGTAGGCCTTTTCGATGTCGTTGATGGTCGGGGTCATCTTCTGCACGATCGGGCAGCCGACCCCGTGCTGGATGAGCACGATCGCCTTGGCGTCGGTCAGCTTGTAAAGCTCCTGCGTGACCCCATTCTGATCCACCAGCTTGAAATTATTGAGTTTCGCCGGCGCTTTCGTGTGTTCGGCGGTCGCCGCGCCTTTCGATCCCACCTGTTCAGCCGAGCATGCCCCGACGGCGACGGTCGAGGAGAGAGCGGCGGCGATCATGATGTGTCGAAGCATCTTGTCCTTCCTTTGCAGCGGCGAATGCGAACTGAACCCTCACGTCAAGGTGGGGCCGGGACGTTGAAAGTCAACGATAATCGATAAGTCTCACGGCGGTTTGACCAGGGTCAGAACCCCGGACGCAAACGGGGCGGCCCGTGAAGGCCGCCCCGTCGCTGGTTCGAATGTGTCAGACTGACGCTTGGGGCGCGTCAGACCAACGTCAGAAGGTCTTCCTGAGGCCGACCTCGATCGTCCGGCCAAGCGGGCTTCCGGTGCGTGGGTCGTAGCCGAGTTCAACCTGCGCCGGCGGAGGATCCTGATCGAAGATATTGGCGATCGAGAGCGACAGGCGCATGTCCTCGGTGATGTCGAGGTTGTAGTAGATGTCCCCGGTGACCCAATCCTCGCCGTTTTCGCCATACTGGATTCCGGCGCGTTCGTCCGTGACCGCGCTGACATAGTTCAGCTGCAGGCGGAGGATGTGCGGACCCCAGCGATAGGCCGAGTAGGCATTGACGCGCCATTCGGGAACCGCCACGCCAACCGTCGAGAAGTTGAGGTTGCCCAGGCGGTCGTCCGATTGCGAGACGACGACGCCGTTGATCGTGCGCTGTGACGTCGTCTGTTCGGTGACGCGCGTGCCGGTGACATCGAAGGTGAGGTCCCCTGCGCCCACCGGCATCGAGTACCGCGCCTGGATGTCGAGGCCCTTGGTGGTTTGACCGAAGGCGTTGCCGAGCACCGACCGGATCACCGAGAAGTTGTCGGAGGTGGTGACGCCCTGCTGGCAGGTGGTGAGGTTGTTCGGCCCGTGCTGGTTGAACGACACCAGCGAAATCAGCGGCGCCGCGCAGTTCATCACGTTGAAGCCGTTGATCGTGGTTGAGAGCGTCGTTGCGGCCAGGATTTGGTTGTGGTCCGCAAGTTCGCCGATCTCGTCTTCGGTCTGGATGTCGAAATAGTCGACGATGAACTGGAAGTCGTGGTCGGACGCGATGCCCTGGGACTGCCAGATCGCTCCCGCATTCCAGGCCGTTGCGGTTTCCGGCTGGAGGCCGGCCGCCGTGGTGCGCTGGAACGCTTTCCAGTTGCGATTCGCCCGATCGTAGCTGCGGACGAGGTTCTCGACCCGACCCGGAATGATGCCGAGCGGCGGCGTGGAGTAGTTGGTGCCGTAGGAGCCGCGCAGGGAGATCGGTCCGAAGACGTCCCACTTGCCGGAGATCTTGTACACCGTCGCGCCGAGCCCGCCCGAGAAGTCTTCACGCCGAACGGCGGCCGTGAAGTTCAGGGTGTCGAAGACCGGCAGGGCGAGTTCCCCGAAGTAGGAGAATTGCTGACGGTCTGCGGCGTCAGGCGGGTTGATGTCGAAGAACAGGAACGGACCCTCGCCGCCCGCGCAGCCGGTGTAGTATGGGCTGGTCTGCGGCAGGGGAACCTGCGGGAACGGCGTGGTGACGCCGTTGATGACCACACCCGTCGTGTCTGTCGACTGGCGAATGCAGGGCGTGTTCCCGTTGTAGAAGTTCGACCGAACGGTTTCCTTGAACTCGACCTGCCGCCACTGGGTGCCGAGACCCCAGGAGACGACGCCGCCCGGAAGTTGAACGCCCGTCTCGCCGCTGAAGATGGCGTCGATCGTCAAGCTCTGGGTCTGCGATTCCGTTTTCCGCGGATCCTGGAGCCAGCGATAGAGTTCGAGCGAGTTCGCGAGCGCCGGATTGTAGTTCGGGTTTGCGAGATTGCGCTCCGGCTGGTTGGCGAAGTTCGACGCGAACGGGTTCCAGTAGAGACAACCGTCGCGACCCGCCGCGGCGTCGTTCTGGATGCCGAATTGCAGCGGGTTGAGGTCAGCCGCCCTGCAGTTCGGTCCGCCGAAGCCGTTGAGGGCGTCCTGGAAGCGGTAGCCGATGATGTCCGGCGCATCGCCCTCGAAATTCTGCTGGTTGAAGGTCGCGGAGACGTCGAAATTCACGCCGCCCAGCATTTCGGACACGTCGCCGAGATTGCCCGACAGCGAGCTCATCACGCGCCAGGATTGGTTGTTGATGCGAGAAGGAACACCAAATCCATTGCCCTCGCCGAGCACCGGGTTGCCGCCATGCGCGAGCGGACGGAAGGTGATCGGCATCACGCCCCCGACGTTGGCGAAGGCCGGGTTTGCAGCGAGACCTGATCTCACCGCGAAGTCCTGGAAGCCGGGGTTCGTGCGCGGCACGTAGAACTGATAGGTGAGACCCTCCGCGCGGGCCGGACCGCGAACGACCGGCTGAGACGGCGAGCCGAACACTTGCGGCACGCTCACTTCCCCGTAGGACGCATCGAGATGGAAATCGATATTGTCCGAGATGGTCGTGTTGAGCTGTCCGAACAGGCGGTAGATGTCCTGGTTCTCCACCAGGTTGTAGTAAGGAATGTAGTTGTAGTTGCAGGTGAAGCTATTGACGAAGAACCCGCCAACGGCTGCACAGCTTTGAGGGGTGAAGTCGGAGAAGACGGTGCCGCTGACCGGCGAGCCGAATTCACCGGTGCGGGTGTTCGCCGTCGCGGCGGTCGGGCGTGGCCCGAGGGCGAGATAGCCCGCGAGGTTCGTCAGCGTCGACCACGGCGCCGGGTTGCCGCCTGTTGCGATGTCGAAATTGAAGGACGGGTCGGTGATCCCCGGACGGTCGAGCGTGTCGAGCACTGAGCGGTGCTCCCACTCCGCTGACCACATGAAGTTCGTGTTGCCCTCGCCGAAGCCGCCGAGCAGGCTGATGCCGTAGTCGCCGTCGGACCCGTCGATATACTTGTATTGGGCGCGCGCTTCGAGTCCGTTGAAGCTGTCACGGGTGATGAAGTTCACAACGCCGCCGGTCGCGTCGGCGCCGTAGGTCACCGCCGCGCCGTCCTTGAGGATCTCGGTCCGGGCGATCGCAGCCGCCGGGATGTTGGAGGCGTTGTCTGTCACCCGCCGCCCGTTGAGGAGGGTCAGCGTCTTGTCGGCGCCGATGCCGCGCAGGTTGAATGAAGGCGAACCGGTCGATCCAGCGCCGCCGAAATAGTAAGCCTCGCCGGTCGTCGGACCGGAGATGGTCAGGGTCTTGACGAATTCGAGCGCCGTCGGCGAGCCCTGTTCCTCGAGTTCCTCGGCGGAATAGACTTCGACGGGCAGCGCCGCGTCCTCGGCGGAGCCGACGATCAGCGATCCCGTGACGATCACGCGGGCTTCGGCCTGGTCTGCCGCCTGGGGCGCCTGCGGCCCCGTGCGCTCAACCTGCTGGCGGTTGACCTGCTGCGGTCCCGTTTCCTGAGTGACGCTGATGACTTGCTGGCCCCAGGCCGGCATCACACCAGCAAGACCAAACAGGATGGCGGCCTGCGACGCGCCGCGAAGCATGAATTTCACTTTGGATTTCCTCCCCTGGGTTTGAGTCTGTCACCGACCCTTCACTCAAATTATTGTGACGAACCGTGACAGTCGTCAACGGCGCATTCCGCAACGGCATAAATAAAACCGTCCGGACGTCGCCGCAGGGCGCGGGTAAGGCCGAACTGTCACATTTCCGCAACGCGTCCGTTTCGCCCGCCGGCTCAGGGCGGCGGGGGCGACGGCGACGGGGCCGCGAAGGTGATTCAGCGCTGGGGCAGGCCCGGCGCGATCATCTCGACATAGACGGAGACGAGCGCCCGGGCGGCGTCGAGGCGCGCCTCGGGGCTGCCCCCGTGATGCCGGTCGAGCTTCCCCTCAAGCAGCAGATGCGAAAGGCCATGCACCATCGACCAGCAGGCGATGACGCGGCGGATGACCGGATCCTCGCCGTCCTCCGCGGACGCCCGGGGAGCGCCGGGTTCGGCCGCGCCGTAAGCGCGGGTGACAATGTCGATCACGAGTTCGAACGTGCGGTCCGCCGCCGCTTTCGTTTCCGGGTGGCGGTTGAGGTTCACGAGTTCGGAGCGGAACATGAGCTGAAAGTACGCCGAATGCCGAAGCGCGAACTCGACATAGGCGAGCCCCATCGCCTCGATCATGGCGGCGGGTGACTCCACCCTCGCGACCTTTTCCGCCGTCATGTCGTGAAGCAGGGTGAACCCCTCCCGGACGATCTCCGAAAGGATGCTCTCGCGGTCCGGGAAGTAATGGTACGGTGCCTGGTGACTGACGCCCGCGCGCCGGGCGACCTCCCGCATCGACAGCGCGCCGACCCCGCCGTCCTCGATGAGCTGGACGCTCGCTTGCAGGATGGAGGTCTTCAGATCGTCAGTCACGCGGAGGAGTTTTCATCTGGGGCTTGACACTGTCAAGGGCGCTGTCAACATGGCGTCGGGGTCGCGCCGGTCCGCGAAAACAAAGAACGACAGCGGTCGGAGGACGTAAACTCTTTTCGTCTCCCAGGGAAGGCCTATCCTCATGCCCGATCTCAGCGCACGTCGGCCGCGAGCGGCGCGAAGCCCCGCGCGCACCATTGCCGGAACGGGCGTATTCGCCCTTATGGTCTCGCTCGCCGCCTGTTCGGAGAAGGAGAGCGTGGCCGACGTCCAGCCCGGCGTCGCGGCTCCGGTGGTTGAGGTGATCGAGGCCCGGCCGATCAATGTCGGGGATTCGCTCCGGGTGAGCGGGCTGACGGGCTATGTCCGTGAGACCATCCTGTCTTTCGGGGCCCCCGGCCAGATCGAGACGCTTTCGGTCGACGAGGGGGACGTGGTCGCGGCCGGTGCGCGATTGGCGACGCTCAGGCGGACCACCGTCGGCGCGGACGCGGAGGAGGCGGAAGTCGCCCGCCGAACCGCCGAACAGCAGCTCGCGCGCGTCGAAACGCTGTTTGAGAAAGGCTTCGCCTCACAGGCGGCGCTCGACAATGCAAGGCTGGCCGTCCAGCGGGCGCGGGAGGGCGCGTCCATCTTCGCGCCGGCGTCCGGGGTGGTGCTGCGCCGGCATGCCGAGCCCGCGCAGATCGTGAGCGCCGGACAGCCGGTGCTGACCATCGGGGAAAACCGCTTCGGGATGGTGCTTCGGGCGCCTGTGTCGTCCGCTGACGCCGCGCGTCTTTCCGTCGGGGCCGCGGCGACGGTCAAGACCGGTGCCAGCCCGCCGCGACCCGCCGAGGTGTCGCGGATCGCCGCCAAGAGCGCAGATGCAACAGGCACATTCGAGGTCGAAGTGCGCATCAAGGATGCGGGCGGACTGCGCAGCGGGGAGGTGGCGGAGGCGTCCATCGCGCGCCAGTCCGAAGACGGGGCGCAGATGCGTTTCATCGTGCCGGCTCTGTCGCTCGTCGACGCCCGCGCCGACCAGGGCCAGGTCTATGTGGTGGACAGCGCCGGCGTCGCGCGCCGGCGAAGCGTCGAGACCGGCGGCCTCAACAGCGAGGGCGTCATCGTGCTCAAAGGGCTCGCCGAGGGCGACCGGGTGGTGACAGCGGGTGCGACGACGGTGCGCGATGGCGAGCCGGTCCGCATCACCGGCGCCGAATAGGAGGCGGACATGCGCGCCTTTACTCGCTTCTTCGTCGATCGGTGGCAATTCACGCTGATCGTTTTCACGCTCCTGTTCGCCCTTGGCGTGCAGTCGCTGTTCTCGATCCCGAAGGCGGAGGACCCGCCGGTCGAATTCCCCGGCGTTGGCGTGGTCATCGTCCTGCCGGGCGCGGACGCCGACCAGATGGAGCGCACGGTCGCCATCCCGCTCGAGACCGCGCTGAACGGGCTCGAGGACGTGGTTGAAATCCGCTCGACAAGCCGGGCGGGTCTCGCGCAGGTTTCGGTCGAGTTCGAGTACGGGTCCGACCCGAAGCGCAAGTATGACGAGGTGGTGCGCGAGCTGAATGTGGTGCGCCCGACCCTGCCGCCCGGCGTCACGCTCGTCCGAGCCGACCGGTTCGACCCGTCGCAGACCAACATCATCCAGATGGCGCTCGTGTCGGAGACCGCGCCCATCCGTCAGATGGAGGCCTATGCCCGCGAACTGCGCGACGCGGTGGAGCGCGCGTCCGGCGTCCAGCAGTCCGAGATCTGGGGCGTGCCGACCTCTGAAGTCCGCGTGACCGCCGACCTTGACCGCCTCGCCGCCTACCGGCTGCCGCTCGGGGCCGTCGCCGATGCGCTGCAACGGGAAGGCGCCGAAGTGCCGATCGGGGCCGTGGAATCGAACGGACGGCGCTTCAACGTCGAAGCCACCGGGCCGTTCGACAGTCTCGACGAGATCAGGAATGTCGTTCTGCGCAGCGTTGAGGGCTCGGTGATCCGCGTCGGCGATGTCGCCGAGGTCGCGTGGGAAAACGACGAAGCCTTCCACATCACGAGGTTTAATGGCGAACGGGCGCTGTTCGTCACGGCGCGCGCCAAGCTGGGCGGAACGATCTTCCAGGTGATGGACAATATCCGCGCGCAGGTGGATCGATTCGAACCGCGTCTGCCTCCCGAAATTCGTCTCGAGCGAGGGTTCGACCAGTCCGAAATGGTCGGCAAGCGCCTGTCGTCTCTGGGCCGGGACTTCACGATCGCCATCGCGCTCGTGCTGCTGACCCTGCTGCCGCTTGGGTTCCGGGCGTCGCTGGTGGTGATGATCTCGATCCCGCTGTCCTTCGCGATCGGCCTCTTCATCATGGAGCAGCTTGGCTACACGCTGAACCAGCTCTCGATTGCAGGCTTCGTGCTCGCGCTCGGTCTCCTGGTCGATGATTCAATCGTGGTGACCGAGAACATCGCCAGGCGATTGCGGGAGGGGCTCTCCCCGCGCGACGCCGCCATCGCCGGCGTCGAGGAGATCAACATCGCCGTTCTCGGCTGCACGGCGACGCTGTTGCTCGCCTTCGTGCCCCTTCTGAATCTCCCCGAAGGCGCGGGCGACTTCACTCGGCCCCTGCCGATGGCGATCGTCGTGACGATCATCGCATCGCTGTTCGTCGCCCTCACCATCATTCCCTTCCTGGCGAGCCGGATGCTGCCCCGCACCGGACATTCGAATGTCTTCCTCACGGTGGTGATGGGCGCGATCCACGCGATCTACCGGCCAATTCTTCATGTGGCGCTGCATGCGCCGCGCATCACCGTCGCCATCGGCCTCGCCGCGTTCGCCCTCGTCGTCTGGCAGGTGACGCCGCGACTTGGCTTCGCGCTCTTTCCCGAGAATGACAGCCCCTATTTCATGGTCAGCGTGAAGCTGCCACAGGGCGCTTCGATAACGGAGACGGACAAGGCGGTCCTGTTCGCCGACAAGGTGCTCGGCGACAGCGGCGAGATCGAATGGCGGTTCGCCAACACCGGCCGCGGCAATCCGCGCGTCTACTACAACGAAAACCCGGAAGAACAGCAGACCAACGCCGGCCAGATCTACGCGCGTTTCAAGGAATGGGAATCGAGGACCGGTCCTGCGAGGCTTGAGGCCATGCGCAACGAGCTGGCGACCTATCCCGGAGCGAGGTTCGACGTGAAGCGCTTCCTCAACGGACCGCCGATCGAGGCCCCGGTCGCGGTGCGTATCCGCGGTCAGGACATCGGCGTCCTCACCGAGATCGCCGGGGAGGTCGAGCGGGCGCTCCGTGAGACCGAGGGCGCTCGCGACATCGAGAATCCCCTCTCCGAGACGCTGGTCGATCTCGACCTTTCGGTTGATGAGAGTGCGGCGGCCTTGCGCGGCGTACCGGCGGGCGCGATCGACCAGACCCTTCGGATCGCGATCGGCGGGGCTCGGGTCGCCTCCTTCCGCGATCCGGTGGGAGACGCCTATCCGGTCGTGCTTCGCGGGCCGCGTGACGAGCGGGTGTCGGTGGATCAGATCGACCGGCTCTACATCTGGACCGCATCGGGCGCCGCCGCCCCGATCACGGAGTTCACCTCGCCGACCTTCTCGTCAGGACCTTCGCAGATCAACCGCCTGCAGCGCGAGCGCACCGTGACCGTCACCGCCAACACGCGGCAAGGCTATCTTGCAAGCGACGTCACCGCCGCCGCGGCCGAAAAACTCTCATCCCTGCGGCTCCCTCCTGGCTATTCCACCAGTTTCGGCGGGCAGGCCGAGGCCACGAACGAGAGTCTCGGAGGCCTTGGTCCGGCGATCATCGTCGCATCGTTCGGAATTCTCGCGGTGCTGCTGCTGGAGTTCGGCTCGTTCGCCGCCGCCGCCGTGGTGGCGTTCGTCATTCCTTTCGGCATCATGGGGGGGCTGATCGCGCTCTACATCGGCGGCGAGACGTTGTCCTACATCTCGATCATCGGCTTCATCGCGCTCGTCGGCATAGAGATCAAGAATTCCATCCTGCTCGTGGAGTTCGCCAACCAGGAGCGCGACCGCGGGACGCCGCTTAGGGAGGCGATCGAGAAGGCGGGCGAGGTGAGGTTCCTGCCGGTGCTTCTGACTTCGCTGACGGCGATCGGCGCCTTCACGCCGCTCGTGCTGGAGCGCTCGCCGCTTTACTCCCCGCTCGCCATGGTGCTGATCGGCGGCCTGATCAGCTCGACGCTGATCGCCCGGATCGTGACGCCGCCCATGTATCTGCTGCTTGCGCCGAAGGACCGTCCGGCGCGGACCGTTGAGGCGGACGAGGTCGTGCAGCCGGCGGAATAGGGCCGGCTATTCCGCGGCCACGGTTTCAGGCGACGCCTGTTCCGGTTTGGGTTCGGCGGGAGCGGCCTTCGCATGGGACGGCCGGGGCGAAGCGCCCGCCAGCGCCCCGTATTTCAGCGCTCCGTCCTCGATGCGCCCGTAGCGGATCTCGAACAGGTCGAGCAGATAATTCTGGTTGATCCGCCAGGGAGCGCGGTCGCCCTGCTTTGGGAAGCGGTCCATCGCGCGGGTCACATAGCCCGATGAAAAATCCAGGAAAGGCGTGACGGCCGAGGCGGGATCTGGGTGCACGGGCGTCGCCTGCGCCTCGCCCAAATGATCCATGCGCCGGATGAGGCGGCAAACCCGCTCGGCGACGAGATCCGACCGCAGCGTCCAGGACGCATTGGTGTAGCCGAACACGTTCGCGAGGTTTGGAACCCCCGAGAACATCATTCCGCGATAGACGACCGTGTCCGGCAGGTTGACCGGCGTTCCATCGACAACGAGTTCCGCGCCGCCGAGAAGTTGAAGTTCGAGCCCGGTCGCCGTCACAACGATGTCGGCCTCGATCGAGTCCCCGGAGTTCAGAGTCACGCCCGCCTCGGTGAAGGTTTCGATCTCGTCCGTGACGAGGGTCGCGCGTCCCTCGCTGACGGCCTTGAAGAAGTCGCCGTCCGGCACGAGGCAGAGCCGCTGGTCCCAGGGATTGTAGCGCGGGGTGAAATGCGTCTCGACGTCATAGTCTTTGGGCAGTTGCTCGCGCACCAGGGTGAGGAGCTGCTCCTTCATCTTTTGCGGCTGCTTGCGCGCCATGCGGAAACCGATGAGCTGCAGCCCGATATTCTTCAGCCGGGACATGGCGTAGGCAGCCCGCCGCGGCAGCACCTTGCGCAGGGTGGATGCGATGGCGTCCACCGACGGCCTCGTGATCATGTAGGTCGGCGAGCGCTGGAGCATGGTCACGTGCGCGGCGGTCTTGGCGATCTCCGGGACGATGGTCACGGCGGTCGCGCCAGAGCCGATCACCAGAACGCGCTTGTCGGCGTAATCGAGGTCCTCCGGCCAGAGCTGAGGGTGGACCACCTGCCCGCGAAAACGTTCGATCGCCTTGAAGTCGGGCGTGTAGCCGCGGTCGTAGCGATAATAGCCCGCGCCGGAGACCACGAACCCCGCCGTGATGCGCCTCGGGCCGGCGTCGGTGTCGATCTCGGCGGTCCATTGCGCGGTGTTGCTGTCCCAGGACAACCGCTTGACGCGATGGCCGAAACGGATCCTCCGATCGATGCGGTTCTCCTCCACCGTCTCGCGCAGATAGCGCTTGATCGACGGGCCGTCCGCGATGGCCTTGGCCTCGAGCCAGGGTTTGAAGTCGAAGCCGAGCGTGTGCATGTCGCTGTCGGACCGGATCCCAGGATAGCGGAAGAGATCCCATGTCCCACCAAGGTCCCCGCGCGCTTCGACGATGAGGAAGGACTTGCGCGGCATCTTGTGCTGGATGCGCCAGGCGGCGCCGATCCCCGAAATGCCCGCGCCGATGATCAGCACATCGACATGTTCCGGCGCGCGGTCAGTGGGCGGACCGGCGTCTGTGGCGGCTTCGAGCGGCATCGGCGTGCTCCCTTCGTCGGTCAGCTCCTCCCCAAGGCGGAGCATTGGAGGGGCGCAAGCCCTGATCCGTCAACTCCCGATCTCAAGAACGCCGCGCATCCATCGACCCGCGACGCTCGGGAATCCGAACGGGCAGGCGTTCATACCCCCGGACGAAACTCGACCGGACGCGCTCCGGCGGGCCGATGACCTCGATGTCGGGAATGCGGGCGAGGATCTCCTCCCACAGGATTTTCAGCTGCATCTCGGCGAGCCGGTTGCCGACGCAGCGGTGCACGCCGAAGCCGAAAGACAGATGACGACGTGGGTGCTCGCGGTCGATGACGAAGTCGTCCGGCCGGTCGAAGACCGCCTCGTCCCGATTGCCCGACACATACCACATCGCGACCTTGTCGCCCGCGCGAATGGTTTCGCCGCCGATCTCGACATCCTCAACGGCGGTGCGCCGCATGTAGGCGAGCGGCGTCTGCCAGCGGATGATTTCTGGAACCATGCTTTCGACGAGCGCGGGCCGCGCTTTCAGCTTCTCGAATTCCGCCGGGAATTGGCTGAGCGCGAGCAGGCCGCCTGTCATCGAGTTGCGGGTCGTGTCGTTACCGCCGACGATCAGCAGGGTGAGCGTGCCGAGATACGCCATCGGGTCCATGTCGCGCGTCGCCTCGCCGTGCGCGAGCATCGAGATCAGATCGGGACGCGGATCGGCGTTCGCCCGCTCGTTCCAGAGGCCGGTGAAGCAGGCGAGGCAGTCGAGGAGTTCGGCGCGCCGGTGCTCCTGGCTCTCCAGCACGCCCCCTCCATGAAGCCGTCCGCCGCGCTGGCTGGTGGCGACGTCCGACCATCGGGTGAGTTTCCAGCGGTCCTCGAACGGAAAATCGAAGAGGGTGGCGAGCATCATGGTGGTGAGCTCGATCGACACCCGCTCCACCCAGTCAAACACCTCGCCGCGCGGCAGACCGTCGATCACGCGCACCGTGCGCTCGCGGATCGTCGACTGGAGGCGGGCGAGGTTGGACGGCGCCACGATCGGCTGGACGACTTTTCGATGAGCGTCGTGCTGCGGCGGGTCCATGGCGATGAAGCTCGGCACGGTGAAGTCCGGCGCCTGGTCGGCGAGCCCGATGCCGCCGCGAAAGGCGTCGGAGGAGAACGCTCGGTGGTTCGTGTCGACGGCCATGATCAGATCGAAGGTCGAGACCGACCAGTAAGGCCCGACCCGGCTCTCGCGGCAGTAATGTACCGGCGCTTCCCGGCGCAGCCGCGCGAAATAGGGCAAGACCACATCGTCCTGAAACAGTGACGGGCGGGCGACGTTGAAATCCGCGAGCGGGACCGACGCTGGATCGGGCCACACGCGGCCGCTCGGATTCGTCTGGATGTGGGCGCCGGTGATCATCGCTTTCGGCGGTCCTTGCGGGCGGTCGAGCATGGGGCTTCGACCATCGGTTCGAGAGCAATGACACCATACTCCCGGCCATTCGTCACCGGCGTCCGGGAATTGTTTGGCGCCGGTCTGTCGCAAAACCCTGCTAGGAGGGGGACGTGAAACGGGGAGAAACGATGAACACGCATGTCTCGCGCGGCCTATTCGTCGCATCGGCGGTCCTGGCGTCTCTGATCGCGGGTCCCATGGAGCTGTCTCCCCGGGCCTTCGCTCATGAAGGGGCTCACGCCCAACCGCCCTGGCAGACGGCCTCTGCCTGGCCGGATCGCATCGTGGTGACGTTCGCCGGCGATCCCGCCCGCTCGCTCGCCGTCTCCTGGCGCACGGATGCGAGCGTCGCCGCCACCGAAGCACAGATCGCGCGCGCCACTCCGGATGCGCGGTTCGATCTCGCCGCCCGCACCGTTCGCGCCGACACCGAGCGGCTGGACCTTGCGAGCGTACCCCTTGCGTCCGAGATGTTCGCAATCGAGGACAACGCGGCGCTCGCGCCCGTGGGATATCATTCGGTTTTGTTCGACGGGCTCGAACCGGACACGCTCTACGCCTACCGGGTCCGCGGCGCCGAGGGGCGCTGGAGCGAGTGGTTCCAGGTTCGCACCGCTCCGCTCGCTGGGCCGGTTCGCTTCGTCTATCTCGGCGACGCGCAGAACGGCATCCTGTCCCACTGGGCGCGGGTCGTGCGCGCCGCTTACGCCAAGGCGCCGGACGCTCGCTTCATCCTTCACGCGGGCGATCTCGTGGACCGAGCGTCCCGCGACTATGAATGGTCGCAGTGGTTCAAGGCGGTCGGCTTCATTCATGGCATGGTTCCCGCCGTCCCGGTCGCCGGCAATCATGAGTATTTCCGCCTCGGGTCCGATCAGGACGCGCGGCGCGCGCTGTCGATTCTGTGGCGGCCGCAATTCCGACTTCCAGTCGTCGACGGGCTGCCGGCGGAGCTCGCCGAGACCGTCTATGATGTGCGCTACACGCAGGATCTGCACGTGTTCGTCCTGTCGACGCAGGGCGGTGAACTCGACGCTCAGGCCCGGTGGCTCGACGCGGCGCTGAAGGCGTCCGACGCGCGCTGGAAAGTGGTGACCTTCCATCATCCGGTCTTTTCCTCGGGACGCGGGCGGGATGACGAGGCTCGCCGCAAGATCCTCCTCCCCGTGCTTAGGGCGAACGACGTCGATCTCGTGCTCCAGGGCCATGATCACACCTATGCGCGCGGTGCGCTCGACGCCGCGGGCGGTCAGACCCCTGAGCGCGTATCGGCGCAGAATGCGGCGGATGGGTCCGTCGGGCCGATGTTTGTGAACTCGGTGAGCGGCGCAAAGCAGTATGTCTGGCGCGAGAATGGCTGGGACGATTACGCCGATGACGGTGTGACTCTCACGCGGCGGGCCGAAAACACCCAGTTCTTTCAGGTCATCGGGGTGGACGGCGACCGGCTCGACTACACCGCCTACACCGCTGACGGGCAGACCTATGACCGATTCATCCTGTCGAAGGATGCGGCGGGGCGGCGAATGATGGCGGCGGGGGTGGCGAGCACGATGTCAGAGCGGCGCTTTGCCGGCACGATGGACTATCCCGGCGCGGACGACCTCAACGACTAGGCCTGCGTTCTGTCTGCGAACCGGTCAGTCATTGTCGTGAATGATGCGGACCTTCTCTCCGCACGCCTTGCAGTAGACGGCGTCCGGATCGTGTCGCAACAGGCCGCATGAGTGACAGGGGTGGCGGACCTTGGGCGTGCGGACCACGACCGAGACCAGCCGGAAGAACAGCGTCACGCCGCCGATCATGATGATCATCGACAGGAGCCGCCCCCAGAAGCCGGGCAGGATGATGTCTCCATAGCCGGTCGTGGAGAGGGACGTGATCGTGAAATAGAGCGAGTCCATGTAGGACTTGATGGTCGGCACGCGCGCCGCGAAGCTCGTGTGCACGAGCGAGGACATCATGAACACGAACACGAACAGGTTCGCGATCGCCTTGACGGTCTCGGACGTTTGCGTGTCGGCCCACCGTCCGCCGCCGACAACCCGCCAGAAGGCCGCCGAGTTGACCAGCGTGTAGGCCCGGAGGATTCTCAGGAATCCCATGTTGAAGATGACGTTCGGCACGAGCAGCGAAAGAAGAACGACGATATCCGCCCAGACGAGCGGCCGTTTCAGCCATTTGCTGACATCGCCATACGCGTAGGCCCTCGCGCACAGGTCGACAAAGAGGATCGCGGCGATGACGTAGTCGACGATCAGAAAAAGCGGGCCCTGCTCAAGAAAGGGCGAGACGATGAAGAACGCGATCAGCAGCGCGTCAAAAACGAGCAGGGTCGCCTGAAAGCGGATCGCGGCGCGCGATCCGCCATGATAGAGATGGCGCAGCTTCTTGCGGTCGAACATGCTGGTCGAGGTCTCGGACGGCTGGGTCATATATGGCGACGCCGCCCGCACGACATGCAAGACGCCGGCCCATCCTCGATCACCGCGTGACTCACTCCGTCAGGTCCGCCACGGTCGTGCGGCCTTCCCGCTCATCCTTGCGGGCTCCGGCGAGAATGCCGGGAAGCGAGTAGTTGCCCTCGTGGCAGGCATACTCAAACACCTGTTCGTCCGATCGGTTGAGCGACATCTCGGCGTGCCACGGGCGTTCCAGCATCTTCGGATCGTCGACCGAGAACTCGTAGAGGATCTGATCGTCCGACCAGCGGGTGAACCGTTCGGTGACCTTCGCATCGGGCGACACCCAGAATGTCGCGCTGAAATAGGGGCGAAGCGCTTCGTCGGGATGAAAGTTGGTTGTCTCAACGACGAGCGTGTCGCCCTCCCAACGGCCGACGGAATCGCCGAGCCAGCGCGAGAGCGGCTGATGCTCGCTCTCCATCCGGATGATCCGCGCGTCATGATTCATCTCCACGAGGATCATGACCGAGTCAGGTCCCTGAACGATCTGATAGTGGTTGTTGTACAGGACGTTGATCATCGGCGGGCCGCCGGTAGACCCGAACCCGACGAGGCAGCGCTCAGCCGTCGGCCGCATTTCGGGACCGTCAAACGTCGTGCGGCGCTTGGCGAGTTCGCTCTCGAACTTCTTGCGCCCTTCTGGGGTGTAGGGAATCCGCCCGTTGGCAGGCTCGACGATCCAGGACGAGCGAATCTCGCCCTTCACTGTACCAAAACGGGTTCCGGGGTCGGTCCAGAAGGCGTTGTATCCGCCGACATCCTGCCCACGCGGCGGCGCCGGGGCGTTGGGATCGCTTGGCCGGTCCTGCGCCTGTGAAAACGCCGCGCGCTGGCCTTCGATCCGGGCTGCCTCGGCCTCCGAGATCACAAGTCCGCTGAACTGCGGCGACCGTTCGAGCGAGGTGAGCGACCCGTTGGTCCAGTAGCCGCCAAGGTCCGGCGTGCCCCAGATGGTGCGTGGGACCTCATAGCCCGCCGCCTGCGCGAAGGCCGCGCCGGGAGTGAGTGCGGCAAGCGCGAGCGCGAACATGGTCGTTCTCATGGCGATCTCCTTCGGATTCGAACGCAGAGCCGGTTCATTCTGGCGCAGCGGGCGGCGAAGTCCAGTCCGGGTCTCAAGGCTTGCTCGTCCCGAGCGGGGCGCGCGCGTTGACCTCGATCACCGAGTGGACGACGCGAGCGGACGCCGGCAGCCGCGCCCGGTACACCCCCGGCGCCTGAGGATCGCTGCTCGATACGACGATTTCGGCGCTGCGGATGCCCGGGCCGATCGACCAGACATGGAGGTCGACCACCTGGTGCTCGCCGTCGTCGCCCTCGATTGACTGGCGAACGGCTTCGAGCACTTCATCCGGGGCCTGCAGATCCAGCAGAACCGCGCCGGTCTGCCGCATGAGGCCGATCGACCAGTGCGCGACGAGCACCGCTCCGACGATGCCGATCACCGGATCAAGAATCGACAGTCCCGCGAACCGGCCGGCGACTAGCGCCGCGATCGCCAGCACCGACGTCAGGGCGTCGGCGAGGACGTGGAAATAGGCGGCCCGCAGATTGAGGTCGCGGTGAAGCTCGCGGTCGCCCTCGCCGTGCTCGTCATGATGATGGTCATTTCCATGCCCATGTTCGTAGGCGTGATGATGGTGGCCATGGCCGTGGTGATCCTCGCCGGAGTGCGACAGCAGCAAGGCGCAACCGCCATTCACCACAAGTCCGATGACCGCGACCATGATCGCCTGATCGAAGTGTATCTCGACGGGGGCGAATATCCGGCCGATGCTTTCGACCACCATCAGGGCGGCGAAGCCGGCCAACAGCACGGCGCTCACCAGTCCGGCGAGCGCGTTGATCTTGCCCGTGCCGAAGCTGAAACGCGAGTCGGCGGCGTAGCGCCTGGCGATGACGTAGGCGCAGAGCGTGACGGTGAGCGCCGCCGCGTGGGAGGCCATGTGCAGCCCGTCCGCGAGGAGCGCCATCGATCCGTAGACGACGCCGGCGGCGATCTCCACGACCATCATGACCGCGGTGACGATGACGACGATCGCGGTCCGCCGCTCGCCGGAGCGCGCCTGGTCCTGGCCGAATACGCGATTGCACGCGGCCTCGCGCGCGGTGAGCGCCCGTTCCACCCGCTCGGTCATGTGGTCGGCCGTCGTGTTCGGCCGTTGGGAGAAGCTCGCGGCATTCCAGTCCTATAGGCGACGCCGCGCTCGCGATCCACCGTCAACCGCGTATGCGCCGCCAGGATCGGAAGGCGGCGGCCCCGCCGCCCAATCCGTCGCCCATCTCGGCCCCGATCTCGGACACGGACTCCACATGATAGACCTCGCGCAGTCGCTCCGGCGTGATCACCTCCGCCGGTGGGCCGTCGCAAACGATCCGGCCGGCGTCGAGCAGGATCAGCCGGTCCATGTAGCGCGCCGCCAGGGCGAGATCGTGAATGGCCGCCATCACCCCGCACCCGTTCCGCGCGCAATCGCGCAGAACCTCCATCACCAATATCTGGTGGTAGGGATCGAGCGCGGCGGCGGGCTCGTCCAGGAGCATGAACGGCGCTTCCACGGCGAGGGCGCGCGCTAGCAGAACCCGACTCAACTCGCCGCCGGACAACACGGTCGCGGGCCGCTCCGACAGGTCGAGCAGCTCCACCCGCGTCAGGGCCCGGGTGACGGCGGCTTCGCAGTCCGGGGTCGGTCGACCGTCGCCCGCCTGATGAGGGAAGCGGCCGAGCCGCACAACGTCGCGCACGCTGAGACGCCATTCGATGCGGCGATCTTGAGGAAGATAGGCGATGGTTCGCGCGCGCTGGCGCGGCGGCGTTGCTTGAAGCGGTCGATTCGCCGCCGCGACGACCCCGGCGCTTGGTCGCTGCACCCCCGCCAGCGCGCGCATGAGGGTCGACTTGCCGGCGCCGTTGGGGCCGATCAATCCGACGAACTCGCCCGCCGCCAGGGCGAGGTGAACCCCGTCGACGATGGTCCTGCCGGATGCTGACACAGTGATGTTGGAGGCGGTGAGGGTCATGCGCCGAACATCCGTCGTGACCGCATGGCGAGCGACAGAAACACCGGCGCCCCGAGTAGCGCCGTGACGACGCCCAGACGAAGTTCGGACCCGACCGAGATCAGCCGCACGAGTATATCGGCCGACAGCAGGAGGACCGCGCCGCCGAGGCCGCTCACCAGCAACAGCGGTCCCGGCCGGTGTCCGACGAGGCCGCGAAGCATGTGCGGGACGATCAGGCCGACAAAGCCGATGGCGCCCGCCACCGCGGTCGCTGCACCGACGCTGACCGCCGCGCCGAGGACGACGAGCAGCCGCAGCCGGGAGAGGTCAACGCCGAGGCCCGCGGCCGCCTCCTCGCCAAGGCTCAGCGCGTTGAGCGAATTGGCGGTGAAGAGCAGGATCACCCAGCCTGCGAACATGAAGGGGGCGGCGAGCGCCGCCTGATCAAGACTTCGATCCGTCACCGATCCGAGCAACCAGAAGATGATTTCCAGCGCCGCATAAGGGTTCGGGGACAGGTTGAGCGCAAGCGAGGTCAGCGCCCCGGCAAGGCTCGAGATCGCAACGCCGGCCAGGATCAGTCCGAGCGCGCCGCCGCGCCCGGCAAGCCCCTCCAGCAGCAGAACGCACACGAGCGCGGCCCCGATCGCCGTCAGCGGCAGGGCGAGGGGGAAGGCGAGCGACAGACCGGTATAGAGCGCCAGCACAGCGCCGAACGCCGCCGTCGCCGACACGCCGATCACGCCCGGGTCCGCCAGCGGATTGCGCAGATAGCCCTGCAGCGCCGCGCCGGCGAGGCCGAGCGAGAAGCCGATCATCGCCGCGAGCAGGGTGCGCGGCAGCCTGACCTCGCGCAGGATCAGCCAGGCGGTGTCGGCGTCCTCGCCCCGCACGCCGCCGATCAGGGCGAGGACGCCCAGTGGCGACGGCCCGGTCAACATCGACATCACGCACAGACAGGCCACGATGATGGCGAGGCCGGCCGCCAGCACGGGATAGGCGAGCAAGGGATAGCGAGGGGGGGTCATTGCGCCGCCGCCAGACGCTCCGCCGCCTCGACGGCGTAAGGACCGCCGCAGGTCCAGAGATTGTCTGGGATATCAATTATGCGGCTGCGCCCCGCAACCGCGCGAAGCGCTGGATGGCGCAACATTTCGGTCGCCATCGACGGCGGGTCCGACCACGGAGAGGACAGGGACATCAGGTCGGGGCGAATCGTGACGAGCGCTTCAAGCGACACGTTGCGATAGCCGGAAAACCCCATCCTCCCGCCGAGTGTCTGGTATCCCGCAGCGGCGCTGATCGCCGCGGCGAGGGTGTCGTTCCCCGCGACCCAGTTGTTGGCGCTGATGCGGGCGTAGACCCGTTCCCGCCCATGATCGTCGGCTTTCGGCGCGATCGCGGCGAGCCGGCGGTCCATGTCGGCGATCATCGCGGCGGCGCGTTCGCTTTCACCGATCGCCGCGCCGAAGGACCGTATCGTCGCCCGGACATCGTCGAAGTTCGATTCCGGAGCAAACTCGACGACCCGGTAGCCCAGTCGCTTGAGCAGATCGACGGTCGGCCGGGCGCCATAGACGCCGGCGACGACCAGATCCGGTTTCAGGGGGATCACCTCCTCGGCGAGCCCGCGCACGATGAGGTGGCGGGAGGCGAGCGCGCGGATGTCCGGCGGCGCATCGGGCGGGCTCAGAGACAGATGCGACACCGCCGCGATGCGATCCGGGTCTGCAAGTTTCAGCAGCAACTGGTCGGTGCACACATTCAGCGAGACGATGCGTGCGGGTTTCGGCCGCCCGTCATCAGCCTTCGCAAACCCGGCCAGCGTGGTTGCGGCCGCGCACAGACAGACGAAAGCGCGCAACGCGATCATCGCGCCCGCCCGCCGGTTGCGGGTTCCCTGATCCGCAGCCCGACATAGGCGGCGCGGCCGGGCGTGCGGTAGCCGAAGCTTTCGACATAGTCGTCGTCGGCGAGGTTCTCGATCCGCCCGAAGAGCTCGATCCGCGGTGTCAGCTGGTAGGACGCGCCGACGCGCAACAGCGTATAGGGATCGAGCCCGATCAGCGCCGGAGCGGCGCGGAAGTCGTTGTCAAATCGGTCGCCGGTGTGGAGGACGCCGGCATTCAGCCGGGTTCGACCATCCGGCGCGCGCCAGTTCAGATCGATCGCGCCCTGCAATTCGGGGCGCAGCACCTCCGCGGCGCCCGACGCGTCGGATGCGTCGAGCGATGTGATGGTCGCCGTGAAGTCCAGTGCATCGGTCGGACGGAGCAACAGACTTCCCTCCAGGCCCTGCCGGTCGCTCGCGCCCGATGCATTGCGGTAGGAGGACAGGAACGTGTTCAGGTCGAAGAAGAAGGTGATCTCGTCCTCAAGCCTTGACTGGAACCACGTGACGTCCGCGACCGCCTTTCCGTTCCAGAACGTCGACTCGATCCCGATGTCCCAGCTGTCGCCCCGCTCGGGCTTGAGGTTGGGGTTGCCCGCAAAGCTGCCAGGGTCGAAGCCGAACTGCTCGAAGAAGGAAGGATTGGCGACGCCTGAACCCGCGCTCGAGTGGAGCCTAAGGCCCGTGTCCGGAATCCGCCACGCCGCCGAGAGGCCGTAAGTGTCTGCATCCTCGAACGCGTCATTGTCGTCATGGCGCACCACTGCGGAGAGGAACACCTGCCCCCTGATCGCCGCGCGATAGTCGACGCCGATGCCGGTGAGGGAGCGGGACTGTTCCGGGATTTGTTCGGGGCTGAATGGCGTCGTGTTGCGGTAGGTCTCCTCCTTGTAGTCGACGAAGCCTGTGATCGTTGAGACGAACGCCTGCGGTCCGAACGTGTAGGCGGAGCGAAGATTGGCCGTTCGTCGCGACGACACATCGCCGAAGAATCCTCCCTGGGTTTCACTGTCGGTCGACCCGACCGCGAAGCGGGAGACCGAACGCCCGTCGGCCAGCGTGAGCGTCGCTGATCCGCCGAAATTCAGATCGAACGTCTTGCTGCGGGAGGGGTCGTCAAAGGGCAGCCCCTGAAACTCGGGGACGCCGGAAAAGTCGAAGCCGTCGAACTCCGAGGATTTCTCGACATAGCGTGCAAAGCCCCGAACCTGCAGCGCGCCTGCGAACGCCCGCGCGCCCTGCAGATAGTAGGTGGTGTTCCTGTCGCCTTCGCGGTCGCCTTCGAGGGACGCGGGGCCTGCGTTCGCGCCGCGCACTGATGCATCGAACCCGGAGGTTGTACGGTAGACGAGACCGGCGGAGAGCGAACTCTCGCCGTCCCCGAGGCCGGCGTCGAGAATGATCTGCCCGGTGTTGAACGATCCTCCTTCGATTGACGCAAAGACGGTCGGCCTGTCGAGGTCGCGCTCGGTGATGACGTTGATGACGCCGGCGAGCGCGTTTGATCCGTATAGCCCGCTCTGTGCGCCGCGAACGATCTCAATGCGCTGAACATTGCCTGTGAGCAGCGTCGACAGATCGGTCTCGCCGGTCCCGGCCGGAGACACATCGACCCCGTCAAGCAGGACCAGCGTGTGGTTTCCCTCCGCGCCGCGGATGCGCGCCTGGGTCAGGCCGCCGAACGGTCCGACCCGGGTGATCGCGATCCCGGGCGTCTGACGAAGCGCGTCGCCGACATAGGCCTGTCCCCCCGCCTCGAGCGCGTCGAGCGTGATCACGGTGGTCGAGACGCCGGTTTCGGCCTGTGCGGTGGGCTTGGCGACGCCGGTGACGATGATCACCGACGTCTCCTCGGATGGCGCGTCCGCAGACTGCGCGTGCGCCGGAGCGGCGATGAGCACCGCCCAGCTGAGCGTTGCGAGCGCGACCCTGGCGGGCCAGTTGAGATGATGAGATCGAAAGATAGACAAGGTCTGGTTCTGCACAGGACGACTCCGTTGGTTGTGCGTCCGTCCGGAGCAGGCGCGACGCCATCGTCGGCCGCCGGAGCGGTCTGTTCGGGTCGCCGTCATTCGGAAAGCTTCCGCAGGTTCGGACTCACCCGGTCCGGCCCAGAGACGACAGCGGCGGGCAGGTCTCCTGGCTCACGGGTCAAGGCCGGGTCCGCCGCCTTCCCGGTTCAGCCCCGCAAGGGGCGTCTCCAGTGGCTTTGATGGCGTTCGGCTCGCCGCTGACAGTTGCGGGGACAGCTCGGGCGTTTCACCCGATTCCCTTTTGATCCCCGTCACGGGGAACCCATCGCTGCGGAGACCTATCCAGCGAATCCGTCCGAACGCAAGCGCGGAGCTCAATTGTCATCAGACTGTCTTCAAACCGAATCTCCCGCGTCACAAAGTCGTGCCAGAGCGCGACCTCGGTTTCAGGAGGGGCGATAGATGGTTAAGGGGATCGGACGGGCGTTCGCGCTTGGTGTTTTGGGAATGGGTGCGGTGCAGGCGGCATACGCCGACCAGCTTCAAGGTGTGGTCACCGACCGGTCCGGGCAGTCGCCCATGCAAGGTGCGATCGTAACCATCGAGGAACTGGACCGAACGGCGACGACTGGTCGCTTTGGAGAATACCGGTTCTCGAATATCCCGGCGGGCACATACACCCTGCGCGTCTCGTATGTTGGCGCCGATCCGGTGAGTCTCACGGTCGTGGTCGCCGGAGACGACTCGCGCGGCGACGCGCAGATCGGCGCTGACGTTGGCGGAGCCAACATCCTTATCGTCGGCGCGGCCGCGGCGCAGGCCGGTGCGATCAACCAGCAGCGTGCATCCAATGCGATCATTTCGGTCATTGACTCCGACGCGCTCGGGAACTTTCCGGACACCACCGTGGCGGACAGTATTTCACGGGTTCCCGGCGTGTCGATCGAGAACGATCAGGGCGAGGGGCGCTACGTCTCAATCCGAGGGCTTAATACCGATCTGATCGCATCCAGCATCAACGGCGTGCGGACGCCGTCTCCTGAAGATCGTCGCGGTGTGCTCCTGGATGGTGTTCCTGCCGACCTCCTCGACTCGATCGAAGTTCAGAAGTCCCTGACGCCGGACGTTGACGCTGACACGCTCGGGGGCGTGATCAATCTGAAGACGATCTCCGCCTTCGATCGGAAGGGCCGCTTCATGCGCGCGAAGCTCGAAGGGGCTTACAACGAGATAACCGAGGAGCTGTCGCCAAAGGGCACATTCACCTTCTCGGATACGTTCGGCGAGCGCCTGGGCGTCGCATTCTCCGTGAACTACCAGGATCTGCGGATCGAGGCCCACAACAACGAGACCGGCGGCTGGGGTGAGGTGGACGGCGCCGATTTCCTGATCCCCGCCCCCGGCGCGTCCTTCATCGTCCCGAACGACGACTATGAGCAGCGCTTCTACGATCTGACCCGCGAACGGCTCGGCGTCGTTCTCAACCTCGATTTCCAGGCGAGCGACACAACCGAACTCTATCTGCGCACCCTGTACAACCGTTACGCAGACGACGAGATTCGCAACAAGTTCGAATTCAGGGAATTTGACGAAGAGATCGTCTCGGCGACCCAGAACACGATCGCCTACCGTCGCGGAGAAGTCGACGCAGAGGTCCGCTTGCGCGAAGAGGTGCGCAACATCCAGACCTATTCTGCTGGCGGGATCACGGAATTCGGCGACTGGACCTTCAACTACGAGGTGTCCTACGCGTTCGCGCAGGAAGACGATTCGAACAATCACGACGTGACTTTCCGGTCGACGCCGGAGCAGCGCAACAACACGACCGGGTCGATCATCTTCGACTACGCCGATCCAGAGCGCCCTCGCATCTCCGGCCCGGCGCTGCCGTTCCTTTCGAACCCCGCGAACTATGAACTCGACGCGTTCGAGCAGGAGTTCACCAACAACGAAGACACCGAATGGGCGGGCAAGATCGATGTTGCGCGCGATGCTCTGATCGGATCGACGCCGGTGACCTGGAAGGGCGGCTTGAAGTTCCGTGATCGCGAGAAGATTCGTGATCAGAATATCCTGATCTGGGAAGACGACAGCTTGATCCTGTCCGATTTCGTTCAGACGTCGAATCCGATCGGAAACTGGCGCCTCCCAAACCCGATGTACAACTGGCCCGACGCGGGGCTGACGCGCGCGCTTCGGGGGACCTTCACGCCGGATCAACTCGATGAGGCCGGCTCCGACCTTGAGAGCATCGCGGGCGACTATACGATCGAAGAACAGATCCTTGCTGGCTATGCGATGGGAACGTTCGACATCGGCGCTCTCGCCGTTGTCGCCGGCGTCCGCGTCGAGCAGACCGATGTTTCGTCGGTCGGGAACATCTTCGCCGAGGGCGGGGATCCCGCTGCGGTGACGCAGCGTAGGTTCTCCCGCGACTACACCGACGTGCTGCCGAGCGTGAACCTGAAATACTCCTTCTCGGACAAGTTGGTCGGACGGGCGGCATACTACGCCGCCGTGGTGCGCCCGGCGTTCGGCGAGATGGCCCCGACCGTGGCCTTCAACGAGGACCAGGACGAGATCGAACTCGGCAACCCGGCGCTCGAAGCCTACAACGCCGACAATTTCGACCTGTCGCTCGAATACTATCCAACGCGGCTGTCGGTCGTTTCGGGCGGCGTCTTCCACAAGGAGATCGACAACGCGATCTTCCCGGCCACCTACGATATCGGCGACCTGCCGGCGTCGGTGGATCTGTCATTCCTTCCGGCGGCGACCGTCGCTGGCCTCGCTGAGGTGTCGACCTTCATCAACGCGGGGTCAGCGCGCGTGACCGGCCTCGAATTCAACTACGTGCAACAGCTCGATTTCATCGGTCCTGTCTTCGAGGGCTTCCTCGCATCGGCCAACCTCACCCTCGCCGATTCCGAGGCGACGCTGCCAACCGGCCGTGAAGTGCCGCTGCTCAAGCAGAACGACACGGTCTGGAATTTCGCGCTAGGTTACGACAAGGGTCCGTGGGACATCCGTGTGTCGGCGAACTACCGGGGGGACTACCTCGACGAGATCTTCACCACGGATCGCAACGATCCTGATCTTGATCGTTACACCGATGACCGCCTTCTCGTTGAGGCGTCGATCAAGTACGACCTCACCCCTAACGTCCAGCTCACGCTGGAAGGGAAGAATCTGACAGACGCGCCGGAGTATTACTACCACGGCGACGAACGCCGGCTGTCCCAGTATGACGAGTTCGGCTCGACTGTCGTGTTCGGGGTGCGGTGGACGAACTAGGCGGAGCGATCGTCAGAAACGGCGGGGAAGTCTCGATGCGGGTCGTGCTTGCGGGCGTTGCGCTGTTGATCGCGGGGGCGGGGTGCACGCACCGGGGGATCACGGTCGTCGAGGTGGTCCCCAGTATCGAGACCGATCCGATGACGGGCGTCGGCGATCGCGCGGATGATCCGGCGCTGTGGGTCAACCGCCTTCGGCCTGAACACAGCCGTATCCTTGGCTCGAACAAGGAGGAGGGGCTGCACGTCTACGATCTTGCCGGTCGTGAAACACAGATGCTGCCCGTCGGGCGGCTGAACAATGTCGATGTGCGCGGCGATCTCGCGGTCGGCAGCAATGATGCGGTGAACGGGCTGTCCTGGTTCCGTATCGATCCCGGTTCAGCGACCGTGACTCACGCTGGCGACACGCCTGTCGTACGCGTTGAGCCTTACGGCGTATGTGCGGGGATGATCGACGGCGGGTATGTCGCAGGCGTCACCTACAAGGACGGAACGGTTGAGCTCTGGTCGGTGTCCGATGTCGGTGCTGGCGCCCCCACGGCGGTCCTGTCGAGGACGTTGAAGCTCGGCTCGCAAGTCGAGGGCTGCGTCTTCGACGACGCGGCGCGCAGGCTGTTCGTCGGCGAGGAGGCGGTGGGGGTCTGGGCGTTCAATCTCGCCGATCCGGAGGGCCCACCGGTTGGCGTGGACACGGTTTCCTCCGGGCGCGGACTGGCGGCGGACGTTGAAGGGGTGTCGCTGTGGCTCGGCGCTGACGGCGGCGGATTCCTCGTGGTGTCGGCCCAGGAGAAGGATCGTTTCGTGGTCTATGACCGTTCGCCGCCCTACGCCGTTCGCGGGGTGATCCGGGTGGGCGCGGGCGACGGCGTCGATCGCGTGACCCACACGGACGGGCTTGATGCGTCATCGGCCGCGCTGCCGGGATATCCCGCCGGAGTGCTGGTGGTGCAGGATGACGGCAATCCGAGGTCCGGAGTGGATCAGAACTTCAAGCTGGTCGACTGGCGCGAGGTGGAGCGCGCGCTGGGTCTCGCGCCCTGAGGACGCGCCGGGCCTATTCGGGCTCGATCGCGGCGAGCACGTTGGCGGAGAAGGCCGCGATGTCGAACCCCGCGCCGGGCGCATCGAGGCCGCGGCGCACGATGACGAGGCCCGTCGCCGGAACGATCATCAGGTACTGGCCGCGATTGCCCTGCGCCGCGTAGGACCCTTCCGGCAGTCCGTGGCGTTCGCCCCACAGCCAGAACTGCGCGCCATAGCCCGGCAGCTGAGCGCCGTCCCGGCCCTCCAGCGGAGGCTGGGCGGGCGCGGGCGATGCGACAAACCTCGCCCATTCCTCCGGCAGGATCCGCCGGCCGTCCCTGACGCCGTCATCGAGATAGAGAAGCCCGAGGCGGGCGAGGTCCCGCGCCGTGGTCCAGACCTGGCTCGACATGATGTAGTCGCCTGTCCAGTCGACGCCGGCGGTGGTGTGCGTCATGCCGAGGCTGTCGAAGAAACCGTGGACGGCGGTCCAGTAGGCCTCGCGATCGGGATAGGCCGCGGCCAGAACCCGCATGGTGAGCATGGTGTCGTTGTTGGCGTAGTTGAAGCGTGAGCCGGGCGGGTGAAGCAGCGACCCCTTTCCGGAATGATCGGCGACGCGCGCGCCGCCAAAATAGACATCGTCGGTGCGGCTTCCGGCAGTCCCCGCGTCGAGCCCCGACGCCATGTTCAGCAGATGACGCAAGGTGATCGCGCGACGCGGGTCTCCCGTCTCGCGCCATTCCGGCAGGTCCGCCGGATCATCGATGCGAAGGCGTCCCTCGCCGACGGCCACGCCGATCAGCGTCGCGGCCATGCTCTTTGCCGCCGACCAGGTGCGCTGCGGCTCGTAAGGGCCGAAATCCGCGCGGTACTGCTCGGCCAGCACGGCGTCGCGGCTCGCGACCAGCACCGCGGTCGTCTCCGACCCAGGACCATAGGTTTTTCGGTCGAACGCCGAGTTGAGAACCTTTGACAGCGCGGCGCGTGCGTCTGCGCCAAGCGCCGAAGCGTCCGAGGGTCGGTCGCCCGCCGGCCAGGCGATCGCGCTGCGGTCCGGCGCGGCCGCAGCGGACGCAAGCCTCGGAAGTCCTGCGGCGGTTGCGGCGGCAGCCCCTTTGGGAAGCAGCGTGCAGCCGAAATGCTCGCGCCACACCGCGATCCGCGGCGGCGAGTCGGCGGCGAAACGGGTTGAAACGCTGCGGGCGGCGTCGTCGAACACCGGATCGGGCGTCGCCGCGAAGGCGGGATCATAGTCCCGGTAGGTCCGCGAGAGTTCGCCCGCCTTGATGTCCTCCAGTGTGCGCTGGGCGGCGTAGCGGCCATTGCAGGCGAAGAGCGACTTGTATCCGGCGGCGAGCGCGAGAAGCGCGGGGCCCGGCGGCCGCGCGGCAGTTCCGGCCGCCGCCTGCTGCGGCCGCGCCGCGTCGGCGATCGTGCTGGGCGGGGCGACGGGCGGTCCCTCAGACGGCGGCGCGGATGAACAGGCGGACACGGACCAGGCAAGACAGCCGACGAGGCTGATGACCAAACTCCGTTGGGGCGTCTTTCGCATGGGGAACTCCTGCCGAATTCCGCCTGTGTTGGCACGAATTCCGGCCGATGTCCGCCCCGGACCGCTCAGCGGGCGCGTCGCCGCACGGCGGCGGCGATCGAAACCGCGAGGCCAGCGACGCCCGCCCACATGACGACGCATCCCGGACAGTGCGGGTGAAGGGCGGCGAGGGCGGGAAAGCCGCCGTCCGTCCCGCCGCCGAGACACATATATCGCGCGGCGATCGACGACACCGGGTCGCAGGAGCGGGCCGCGGCCCCGCCGAGAGCCGCCGCGGCCGATAGCGCCGTCAGATAGGTCTGCATGCGAACCCCTCGATATGTCCCGCCCCCGCGCAACGGCGGGTCAGGACAAAGTTACGCACCCCGCCCGCGGATCGGTTTGCGCTGGATCAAACCGATCCAGCCCGGCGCAACCTACTCCGGCGTCATCAAGTCCTCGCCCTTGTCGGGGACGCCACGGACGAGGACGGACATGGGGGCGAACGAGCAGGTGCGGTCCTCCGGGGACCCGAGCAGTTGGGCGGTGGCGATCACGCTCGCCGTGATGGCGGCGATTGGTCTGGTCGCGGCGGCGAATGCGCACGATCTCGCGTTCGCGACCCACATGTGGATGGTCGTGGCCGCCGCCGTTGTCGGCCTCCAGGCGATCCTTGTCTGGACGACGAACTCCGATCCTGAAAAGCGCTTTGATCCCACCTACTATGATGACGGAATCATCAAGGCGGGCATCGCCGCCAGCGTGTTCTGGGGGCTTGCCGGTTTCCTGGTCGGCCTCGTGCTCGCGCTCCAGCTCACCTGGCCGAACCTGTTCTACTTTCCCGACTGGGGCTTCACGAATTTCGGACGGCTGCGTCCGCTTCACACCTCGGCGGTGATTTTCGCGTTCGGCGGAAACGTGCTGATCGCAACCTCTTTCTACGTGGTCCAGCGCACCTGCCGCACGCGGCTCGCCGGCGGCCTGTGGCCGTGGTTCGTGTTCTGGGGATACCAGCTCTTCATCGTGATCGCCGCGACCGGCTATCTCATGGGGGTCACGCAATCCAAGGAATACGCCGAGCCCGAATGGTACGCCGACATCTGGCTCACGGTCGTTTGGGTCGCCTATCTCCTGGTCTTCCTCGCGACCATCTGGAAGCGCCGCGAGCCGCACATCTATGTCGCGAACTGGTTCTATCTCGCCTTCATCGTCACGGTGGCGATGCTGCACCTCGTCAACAATCTCAGCCTTCCCGCCGCCGTCGGCTCGAAATCCTACTCCGTGATGGCGGGCGTCCAGAGTGCGCTCACCCAGTGGTGGTACGCGCACAACGCGGTCGGCTTCTTCCTGACGGCGGGCTTTCTGGCGATCATGTACTACTTCATCCCGAAGCGGGTTGATCGCCCGGTCTGGTCCTACCGGCTGTCGATCGTCCACTTCTGGTCGCTGATCTTCATCTACATCTGGGCGGGCCCGCACCATCTTCACTACACCGCCCTGCCGCAGTGGGCGCAGACCCTCGGCATGACCTTTTCGATCATGCTGTGGATGCCCTCCTGGGGCGGCATGATCAACGGACTGATGACGCTTTCGGGCGCCTGGGACCGGCTTCGGACCGACCCCGTGGTGCGGATGATGGTTGTGTCGGTCGCCTTCTACGGCATGTCGACCTTCGAGGGGCCGGTGCTGTCGATCCGCGCGGTCAACGCGCTCTCGCACTACACCGACTGGGGCATCGGCCACGTTCACTCCGGCGCGCTCGGATGGGTGGGGCTGATTTCCTTCGGAGCGCTCTATTGCCTCACGCAATGGGTGTGGAAGCGCGAGCGGCTCTACTCGAACGCGCTCGTCGAGTGGCACTTCTGGATCGCGTCGATCGGCATCGTCCTCTACATCGCGTCGATGTGGGTCTCCGGCATCATGGAGGGCCTGATGTGGCGCACCTACAATGAGTTCGGATTCCTCGAATACTCCTTCATCGAGACCGTCTCGGCCAAATACATCTCCTACATCATCCGTGCGCTGGGCGGCGGGCTATTCTTCGTCGGCTCGCTGATCATGACCTACAACCTCATCCGGACGGCGCGCGGCGACGTCCGCGAGGAGGAAGACGCGGTCCAGGCCGCGCGCCCCAACCTCCAGCCCGCCGAATAACTTTCCTCCAGCGCAGAAAGGATGCGTCGTCATGGCCGCCAAACGCGCCAACTGGTTGATGCGGAACCACAAATGGTTCGAGCGCCACTCCCTCATCCTCGTGGTGGGGATTCTGGTCGTCGTCTCGATCGGCGGGATCATCGAGATCGCCCCGCTGTTCTATCTGAAGAACACCATCGAGAAGGTGCAGGGCGTCCGGCCGCTGACGCCGCTCGAACTCGCCGGGCAGAACATCTATGTCCGCGAGGGCTGCAATGTCTGCCACTCGCAGATGGTCCGGCCGCTGCGCGATGAAGTCGAGCGCTACGGGCACTACTCCCTCGCCGCCGAGAGCATGTACGATCATCCCTTCCTCTGGGGGTCGAAGCGCACCGGGCCCGATCTTGCGCGGGTCGGCGGCAAGTATTCGGACGAATGGCACCGTCAGCACCTGATCGACCCGCGGTCGCTCGTGCCGCAGTCCATCATGCCGCCCTACGCCTTTCTTGCGGGCCGACCGGTCGAAGTGGAGGCCGTGCGCGCCGACCTCGCGGCGCTGAAAGCCCTCGGTGTTCCCTATACGGACGAAATGGTCGCCGGCGCTGCGGAGCACCTTCTCCAGCAAGTGGATGTCGACTCCGATTTCGAGGCGATGGTCGACGCCTATTCGGTGGTCGCCGGGCGGGAGGGAACCGTGATCGTTCGCAATTTCGACGGCGCGCCGGGCGCCCCGACCGAACTCGACGCCGTCATCGCCTATCTGCAGGTGCTCGGCTCCTTCGTCGACTTCTCGACCTACGAAGCCGGCGACGTCGCCAATCGGAGATGACCCTGATGTCTTACGAGACGCTCGCGAGCTTCGCCCAGACATGGGGCGTCCTCTACTTCGTGGCGATGTTCGCCGGTGCGACCGCCTACGCGCTCTGGCCGTCGAACCGCGACACGTTCAAGCGCGCTGCGATTGCCCCACTCAAGGAAAGGGAAGCCGACGATGACCGACCGCTCGCCTGAAGTCGACGACCATTCCGGGACCGAGACCACCGGCCATGAGTGGGACGGGATCAAGGAACTGAACACACCCTTGCCGCGCTGGTGGCGGTTCATCTTCTGGGGCACGGTCATCTGGTCCGTCGTCTACTGGATCCTGATGCCCGCCTGGCCGGGGCTGCCTGGAATGTCCGGCTACACGCCCGGCGTTCGCGGACATTCGGACCGGGCGAATGTCGCGGCCGACCTGTCGGCGGCGCAGGCGTCGCGCGCCGAGTTCAGCCAGGTTCTGCTCGCCCGTTCGGCAACGGATGCGGTTCGCGATCCGCAGCTCCTTCAGTTCGCCTTGGCGTTCGGGGAGAGCATCTTCGGCGACAACTGTGCGACCTGCCACGGCGCGGGCGGCGGCGGCGCCATCGGTTATCCGAGCCTGCGCGACGATGTGTGGCTGTGGGGCGGCACGATGGACGCCATCGAGTACACACTCATCCATGGCATCAGATCCGGCGCGCCGAATGAACGCGCCAACCAGATGCCGGCCTATGGCCGGGACGGCTTCCTCAAGCCGTCCGAGATCGATGATCTCGCGCACTATGTCCGGTCGCTGTCGGGCCTGGAAGCGGATCGCCAGGCGGTTGCAAGGGCCGCTCCGATCTATCAACGCGAGTGCGTTGACTGTCACGGGGCGGAGGGCCGCGGCGACCAGACCCGCGGGGCGCCGAACCTCACCGACGCGGAATGGCTCTATGGCGGCGACTACGCCCAGGTCCGCACCTCGATCTACGAAGCGCGGGCCGGCGTCATGCCGAACTGGGACAAGCGTCTCGATCCAGCCGCCATTCGCGCCGTGTCCATCTATGTCCATTCGCTCGGCGGAGGGGAGTAGGCTTCGTTGACTAGGGTCACGCTGATCCAGACCGCGGGACGCGGCGGCGAGCAGGCCGGCGCCGGACCGGGCGGCGAGGGACCGGACGACGACGCTCCGATCGTCCTCTACATCAAGCGCAAGCAGATCTATCCGAAACTCGTGTTCGGCAAGTTTCGCGCGCTGAAGTGGGCGGTGCTGTTCGCCACGCTCGGCGTCTACTACCTGCTGCCTTGGATCCGCTGGGATCGGGGGCCGGGGGCCTCCAACCAGGCCGTGCTCGCCGACATGGAGGGCGGCCGGTTCTATTTCTTCTGGATCGAGCTCTGGCCGCAGGAAGTCTATTACATCACCGGACTTCTGATCCTCGCCGCGATGGGCCTGTTTCTGGTCACTGCGCTCTTCGGGCGGGTCTGGTGCGGCTACACCTGCCCGCAAACCGTCTGGACCGATCTCTTCATCGCCGTTGAGCGGATGTTCGAGGGCGACCGCAGCGCGCGCATCCGCCTCGACAAGGCGCCGTGGTCGATCGAGAAGGCGGCGCGCAAGACCGGCAAGCACGCCGTTTGGCTGCTCATCGCCTTCATGACGGGCGGCGCCTGGATTCTCTACTGGCACGACGCTCCGACCCTTGCGCGGACCTTTTTCGTCGGCGAGGCGCCCGCGACAGCCTATGTGTTCGCCGGGCTGCTCACACTGACGACCTACGCGCTTGCGGGAACGATGCGCGAGCAGGTGTGCACCTATCTCTGCCCGTGGCCGCGCATCCAGTCGGGTCTAATCGACAAGGACTCCCTCGCCGTCACCTACCGTTCCGACCGCGGCGATCCGCGCGGAGCCTTCCGGAAGGGCGACAGCTGGGAGGGACGGGGCGACTGCGTCGACTGCAATCAATGCGTGATGGCGTGCCCGCAAGGCATCGACATCCGCCACGGTCTTCAGCTCGAATGCATCCACTGCGCCCTCTGCATCGACGCCTGCGACGCCGTCATGAAAAAGGTCGGCCGGCCGACGGGTCTGATTGCTTACGACACCGATGAGAATGTCGTTCGGCGCTGGCTGAAACAGGCCCCCAACCCGTTCCGGCCGGTGCGCTCAAGAACCATCGTGTACGCCGTTGTCTCGGCGATCACCGTGGCGACGATGACCTGGGGGCTTGCGACCCGAACCGACCTTTCCGTCAGCGTCATCAAGGACCGGTCGCTGCCGTTCACCCGTATGTCGACCGGAGAGATTCGCAACGCCTACACGATCAAGGTGATCAACAAGGCCCACGAAACCCGAACCCTCGCGGTCTCAGTCGACGGCGTGGAGAACGCCAAGGTCGAGCTTGTCGGTGAACTCGACCCCGCCGCCCACACAATCGTTTCCGAAGCGGACGGCGTCGACCGGTATCGAGTGTTCGTGACCGCCCCCGCGGACACGGCGGGCCGGTCCCCGTCGATCCGCATCACCGTGCGGGACGGCGCCACCGGCGAGGAAGCATCCGGATCGGCGCCCTTCAGCACACCCATGGGAGTCGCGTCATGACGGATCGGGCGAAGCGGCCCAAAGGCCTGCGCGGGGTGCATGTCCTCGCGATGATGGGGGGGTTTTTCTCGGTGGTGATCGCGACCGACATCGTTTTCATCTTTCACGCCGTGTCGTCCTTCCCGGGCGAGGTGACGCCGCGCTCCTACGTCCAGGGGATCGAGTTCAACAGCGAACTCGAGCGAAAGGCGAAGCAGGACGAACTCGGCTGGACCGTCGGCATCGGATTGTCCCAGTCGGAGGACGCCCTCGTCGTCGACCTGAAGGACGCCGCGGGCGTCCCTCTCAACGGACAAGAGGTGCGCGCCGCCGTCCGCTCGCCCGGCCTGCCGAGCGCCGACTTCGAACTGGGTCTCGATCCGCTTGGTGAGGGTCTGTATTCCGGCGCGCTCGGGGATGTCCGCGGACGTCTCGACGTCTCGGTCGAAATCCGTTCGTCGGGCCAGGACCTGATGTTTGAGGCGCATCGTCGCCTCCGGCGGCAATGAGCATCGGCGCGGCGCAGGCGCCGCCATTCGGGCATCCGTCCACCGCCTCGGACCCCGCCCCGTTCATCACCGCCGCGGGTGGACTTCAGCGGCTCGAACTGCTGATCACCGGTGCGCGCTGCGCCGGATGCATGCGCAAGATCGAAAGCGCCGTCGGCGACCTCGATGGCGTGTCCCAGGCGCGGCTCAATCTGACGACCGGCCGCCTTCGGGTGGAATGGCGCGGCGCGCTCACCGGACGGCGGATCGTCTCCGCCGTGCAGGATCTCGGCTACGGCGCCGCCCCCTATTCGGAGGACGAGGCCGATATCGCCCAGTCGCAGCGTGAGCGCGACCTTCTCCTCGCCCTTGGTGTGGCGGCGTTCGCCGCGGCGAACATCATGCTGATGGCGGTGCCGGTCTGGACCCGGGCGGACATCTCGCCCGAGACGGTCGACCTGCTGCACTGGGTATCGGCGCTGGTTGCGTTTCCGCTTGTCCTGTTCGCCGCGCGCCCGTTCTTCACCTCCGCGATTGCGGGTCTCCGCGTCCGGCGGATCAACATGGATGTGCCGGTCTCGCTCGCCATCACGCTCGCGCTCGGCCTCAGCCTGTTTGAGACGATCCGCGGCGGCGAGCACACCTATTTCGACGCCTGCGCGGCGCTCGTCTTCTTTCTTCTCATCGGGCGGTTTCTCGACGCACGGCTGCGCCGCAGGGCATGGACCGCCGCGAACGCGCTCGCCGCGATGCAGTCTGCGACCGCGTCACGCATTGATGAGAGCGGAAAGGTTCACCCCGTCCGGATGCGCGATGTGCGCCCTGGCGATCGGTTGCTGCTGGCGTCCGGCGAGCGGCTCGGGGTCGACGCAGAGCTCGTATCCGACCGCGCGATGGTCGACCTTCGGCTGGTGACCGGCGAAACGACGCCGGAAGATGCGCAGGGCGGACGCCTGCTCCATGCCGGCGCGGTCAATCTCGGCGATCCTGTCGAGGTGCGCGCGGTGGCCCGGGTCGAGCAGTCGCTGATGGCCGACGTCGCCGCCATGCTCGAAGCGGGAGAACAGCGCCGGTCGTCCTATCGCCGGATCGCGGACCGTGCGGCCGACATCTACATTCCCCTGGTCCACGGCGCCGCGGCGCTCGGTTTCGTCGGCTGGCTGCTCGCCGGGGCGAGCGTCGCCGAAGCGGGGTTCGTCGCGATCACGGTTCTTATCATTACCTGTCCGTGCGCGCTCGCTCTCGCCGCTCCCGCGGTGCAGGTGGTGGCCGCGGGCCGGATGTTTCGCGAGGGGGCCCTCCTTGCCTCGGGAGACGCCCTCGAACGCCTCGCGGCGGTCGATCATGTGATGCTCGACAAGACTGGGACGCTGACGCTTGGCGACGCCGTGCTCGACCGCACCGATGCACAGAGCGAAAGCGTCCTGCAGGCGGCGGCGACGCTCGCCCGGGCGAGCCGGCATCCGCTCGCGCGCGCCATCGCGTCGGCCGCAGGACCGGGGCCGGTCGCGACAGATGCACGGGAGACCCGGGGCGGCGGTGTCGAGGGAATGGTCGGGTCCGGGCTTGCGCGCCTCGGCTCGGCGGCCTTTGTCGGCGCCGCGGACGACCGGTCCGGCGGGGTCTGGTTCCGGGCGGCGGGCGGCGAGCCGGTTCGGTTCGAGGTCAGGGACGCGCTCCGCCCGGACGCCGGCGCCATGGTTCTGGCGCTTCGCGAGCTCGGCTGCGACGTGGAGATCGTCTCGGGCGACGCCGAGGCGAATGTCAGCCGCACCGCCGAAGAGATCGGCGTCGACCGCTGGATGTCACGTGCATCTCCACGCGCGAAGGTCGACCGCCTCGAAGCGCTGTCCTCGACCGGCCGCCGCGTGCTGATGGTGGGAGACGGCCTCAACGATGCGGGCGCCCTGTCGCTCGCGCACGCATCCATCGCTCCGGGCGGCGCCATCGACGCCGCACGCCTTGCGGCCGATTGTGTGGTGTCGGGCGGCAGTCTCGCCGCCGTGCCCCGGATCATCGGGTTCGCCCGGGCGGCGCGCGCCCGCATGCGCGAGAACTTCGCCTTCGCCGCGCTCTACAACCTTGTCGCGGTTCCGGTCGCGCTGGCGGGTCTCGCGACGCCGATGGTCGCGGCGATCGCGATGTCAGGATCGTCGCTGATCGTCACCTTGAACGCGCTCCGGCTCAGCCGCGGCGGCGGATGGATGAGAGGGGTCCGATGACCGCGCTCCTGTGGCTCATTCCGATTGCGCTTGGACTGGGAGCGCTCGGCCTTGCAACCTTCGCCTGGGCGCTGCGCAGCGGTCAGTTCGACGATCTCGACGGGGACGCATACCGCATCCTCGGCGACGACGACGATCGTCCCGCCCGGGCGAAGGAACGGATGTGAGCTGAAGGCGTCGGCGGGAGCCGCCTCTGCGGGGCCGTGCGTTTCCGGTCAGGACGCCTTGCGCAGGCTGAGATCGGCCCCGTCCGCGAGGTCTTCAAGAATGTCCCTCCGCAGGATGACGCAGGCGTAGAGCGAGGGCATGTGCAGCCAGCCCCGCCGCTGGAAGTCCGAAAGCTTGCGGGACACTGTCTCCAGCCGCAGACCGAGAAACTCCGCCACATCACCGCGCCTCATCGGCAGGTCGAACGCCTCGTCCTCCGCCGCCGACGACAGGTCCGCCATCGAAATCAGGAAGGTTGCAAGCTTCTGTTCGGCGGACTGCGCGCCGACAGATGCGATCAGCGCCTGCGCGGCCCCGAGTTGACGGCCGACCTGGCGCAACAGGTTGAGCGCAAGCGACGGATCGCGGCGGCAGACCTCTTCAAGGCGGGAGACCGGGATCGCCCGCGCCGTCACGTCCGTCATCGCCTCGCACGACGAAGCATGATGGACATCCGTCTCCAGTCCGAGGACGGAGCCGGCGTTGGAGAAGGCGACGATCTGGCGCTGTCCGTCGACCAGCGTCACATAGCTCTTCACCCAGCCGCTCTCGATCACCAGCAAATGGGTCCGCAGATCGCCCTGAAAGAAGATCGGCGTATGGGGAGCGAACCGGCGAACGGCGCCTTCGGGTGCGGGGTCGCCCGCTCCCGAGCGGGGGACCACGCGGTTGAGGGTTCCCTGAGCGATGCACATGATGCGGCCTCTTGATCTCGCGTGAAGCGGTTCAGGGCGCAGGATGATCGGTTGACGTTGCGGGGGTTTGTCGAACAGTGACAGTGCGTGTGACAAAATTTGACAACGGAGGTCCTTCCCGTGAAGGACAGGAATGCGCCTGACCGGTTGCTCGTGGTGGACGACGACGCCGCGTTGCGCGAAACCATCCGGGATTTCTTTGAACTCGAAGGCTACGAAGTCGTTGAAGCCGGCGATGTTGCGCAGGCGCGCGACCAGCTCGCCCGCTCGGCGCCGGATCTTGTGCTCCTCGATCTCAACATGCCCGGCGGCAGCGGGCTCGGCATCGTGGCCGAACAGCGGGCGGTCGGCGCCGTTCCGATCATCATTCTCTCGGGCAAGGCCGACATGGTTGACCGCGTCGTCGGGCTGGAAATCGGCGCGGATGACTACATGGCGAAGCCATTCGAGCTGCGAGAGCTGCTGGCGCGCGTCAGGTCGGTTTTGCGCCGGACGAAAGCCGCCCCGCAACCTGTTCAGGCGGACGAGACCGCTGCTGCGGATCGCGGCGCCGCCGAACGCGTCGCACGCTTTGGCGACGGCCTGCTGTTCGATCCCGCCCGGCGCCGGGTTGAGGCGCCCAATGGCGAGGCCATCGGATTGACCGGCGCCGAATACAACCTCGTCGCGGCGTTCATTGAGCGACCGAACCGCGTGCTCACCCGCGACCACATCGCGGAACTGACCCGCCGCGCGGAGTGGGACGGGTTTGATCGATCGATCGATACGCTCGTGAGCCGCCTGCGACGCAAGTTTGCGCCCTACGCCGACTCGACACGCCTCTTCCAAACGGTGCGGGGCGAGGGCTATGTACTCGCATCCGAGGTCAGCTGGTCGGGCGGCGCCAGCGCGCCCCGCGTCTAGTCCGCCAGCTAGGCCGGGTCCGTCGGGCGGCGCTCCTTGTCGAGGTTGGCGCTGACGATCTGGGCCAGGCGCTGCAGCGAGGCCGGCTTCGACAGGAATGGCCGCCGCGACGCATTCGCCGCGCGGGTCGCGAGCTTCTCGGAATAGCCCGAAGTGATGACGATCGGCAGATGCGGCCAGCGATGATTGATCTCCTCGGCGAGGGCGTGACCGTCCATGCGTCCCGGCATGACCACGTCGACGAGCGCGAGTGACACATCCGGCGCGGCTTCAAGCACGCGCAGCGCGTTCTCGGCGTCGACCGCGACGCGAACTCCATAGCCGAGGGATTCCAGCCGGCCGACCGTGACGGCCCGCACGTCGGCGTCATCCTCGACCACCAGGACGACCTCGCCCGAGCCTCGCGGCGGCGGCGCTTCGGCGCCCGCGTCGGCGCTCTCGGTCGTCCCCGCGGAGGCCGGGAAGAACAGGCTCACCCGCGTTCCGATGCCGGGTTCGCTGTACAATCGCGCCTGGCCGCCGATCTGTTTCATGAAGCCATGGACCATGCTGAGGCCAAGACCGGTGCCGGCGCCTGTCTCCTTGGTGGTGAAGAAGGGGTCGATGGCGCGCCGGCGAACGTCCTCCGTCATGCCTGTCCCTGAGTCCGTCACCGACACCCGCACATATTCGCCCGGCGGCACTTCGTCCCGGGATGCAGGCGCGTCGTCAAACCGGGCGAACTCCGTGTCGATCGTCAGCGCGCCGCCTTCGGGCATCGCGTCCCGCGAGTTCAGGGCGAGGTTCAGGATCGCCGTCTCGAACTGGTCGATGTCGGCGTCCACCGGCGGCAGCCCGGCTTCCAGATTCATCTGAACCGTGATCGCCGTTCCGAGCGTCCGCCGCAGCAGTTCGGAAAGGTCCGACACCACCTTGTTGGCGTCGAGCGTCTGCGAGGCGAGCGGCTGCTTGCGGGCGAACGCGAGCAACCGCTGCGTGATGCGCGCGCCGCGGGTCACAGCCTCCTGCGCCCGCGTGATCGCCCGGCGCGCGGCGGGCGGCAGATCAAGCTGCGCCACGAGTTCCAGGTTGCCGCCGATCACGCTCAGAATGTTGTTGAAGTCGTGCGCGATGCCGCCCGAGAGTTGGCCGATCGCATCAAGCTTCTGGTGATGCAGGATCGTTTCTTCAGCGCGTTTCTTGTCGGTGAGGTCATAGATGATCCCGACAAAGATCACCCCGTCATTGATCGCCGCCTCGCCGACGGAGAGATACATCGGGAACTCGGCCCCGTCGGCGCGCAGCCCGGTGAGTTCGCGGCCGACGCCGATGATCCGCTTGACGCGTTCATTGCGCGTGCGCGCCAGATACTCGTCGTGCTTTTCCGCATACACCCGCGGCATCAGCATCGACACATTGTTCCCGATCAGCCCATCGACGGGGTGTCCGAACAGTCGCTGACAGGCCGGATTGATGTAGATGATGCGCCCCGCGCCATCGATGACGATCAGCCCGTCGACCATGGTTTCCGAAACGATCCGGAACCATTCCCCCAGGAACACGTCCGCCATGATGCTCATCCTCGTCGACGGTTTGCGTCCAGACCTGATCATCCCCGAACCCGGGGCGCCAGACAATGAGAGCCTGCGACGGCCCTTCTTCAGACGCGGCTGTGCGGACGATGCACAATCATCACAAGTCGCGGCTTGATCCAGGTCAGGGCGCGGCCGTTGGCGCGCGCCAATACTCAGGCTTGTCCCGGCGCTCTGCTGCGAGGCGGCGGGATGTGCAAGCTGGGAGGTGGAGATGAAAACGCCATTGGTAATCCTCGCGACGGTTGCATCGTCGCTCGCATTTGCGGCCTGTGGGTCCCCGGGCGCCGACGCCGGGGATGTGCACGACAGGCTGCGGGCCGCGACCGTCGCCGCGATCGGAGACCACATCGCCGCCGATGCGGTCACCATCTCCGAGATATCAAGCTCCCTCACCCGGATCGAGTGGCGCGCCGCCACGCCCGGGGGAGACTACGTTTGCGACGCTGACGCACCGCTCACACTGCCGTCCTGCACGCCCGCAGCCGGTTGACGCGACCAGCAAAGGACCAGCTTTCCATGGTGTTCCGCGACATCCTCACAGTCATCTCATCGCCATCCACCGATGCGCACGCACTGGACTATGCCGAGGCCCTGCAGATGCGGTGGGACACGCATCTCTCGGCGATGATCATCAACTGCCTTCCATCCATGCCCATGGTCGCGGAAGGCTGGATGGTCGACCAGCGCTGGGACGAGGTGATCCTTCGGGCGCGGGAGGATATGGCGCAGGACCGGGCGGCGCTGGAGGAGCGCTTTCGAACCTGTGCACGCTGTGAAATCCGGTCTGCGCTGATCGAATGGCCGAGCGTTCGCCACGTGGTCGGGCTGCACGCCCGTCACGCCGGCCTGTCCGTCGTGCCCGCCCCGTCCCGTGACCTTTCCGGCGATCTGCGGACCGACATCGTTGAGGGCGTGCTGTTCGGCGCGGGGCGTCCCGTCGTCGTTGTGCCGTCGGGCGCCGCTCCGCCGCCGCAAGCGCCCACGGTCTTTGTCTGCTGGAACGCGGGACGCGAAGCCTCCCGGGCGCTCGCGGATGCAACCGCGTTCATCGAAACAGCCGGCCGCGTGATCGTCGCCACGGTCGACGCCGAGCCCGAGCCGATGGGACATGGCGACCTGCCAGGGGTCGACATCGCACAGCACCTGTCGCGCTTCAACGCCAATGTCGAAGTGCTCAACATCCAGTCGAAATCGAAGAGTCAGGCGAGGGCGCTGATGGCCGAGGCGGATCGGGTGTCCGCTGATCTCGTTGTCATGGGCGGGTATGGCCGGTCGCGGCTCAGCGAGTTCATTTTCGGCGGCGTCACACGCGACATGCTTGCCGAAACCAAAAGACCGATGCTCATGTCGCATTGAGGCGCCGCTTGAGGGGCGGCCGACGCGGGGCGGCGCCTTCAGGGTTTTCGCCTCTCAAAAAGGCGTCTCCGTGTTAAGGTCATCCGCAGTGACGATTGGCGGGCGAGCGGCGGATAGGTGTGACCCATTCCCCCCTGAAGGCGAGACTCCGCGCCTGGCGCACCTTGCGTTGGCTGAAGCGCGGTGCGCCGCGCACGCCCGCCCAACAGGCGAAGTTCGACCGTCTCACCGCGGTTGAACTCGCCGCCGTCGCGGCCAATCCGGACCATCACGGCGACGCGCGGGCGCTGGCGCTCAACCGGCTCAAGGCGCTCGGCGGAGCCGAGGACGACGCTGAACTCGTGGTTCCGGGGTTTCTGAAATCGCGCTCGCACGACGCGCTTCGCAAGCGGTTCTTCGGCGCCAGTCGGGCCCTGCGCAAATGGAGCGGGGCCTTCACGCTGACAGGCATCGTCCTCGCTTTCGCCGTCGTCGCCTACACCGAGGAGATGAAGACCCCCGCCCTTCGTGAGGCGGTCGCTGCCGGGATCATCTCCCAGCAGGACTTGCTTGATCGCGGGCGCCGGTTGACGGAGGAGGAATACGCGGCCGCGATCGCTGACGGCCTCGAGTTTGACAGTCCCTTCCGCTCGGATGCGCGCCTCGAGGAGCTTCTGCTCGCTCGCATCGGCAGCGCGACGCCCGCGTCCCGCCGCGTGAGAGAGGCCGAAGCCGTCACGGCCTTCGTCATCGGCGGGTTCGTGCTGAGCTGGTTTGCCTGGATGGCGGCGAGTTTCTTCAGGCGGGAGCCCGCAAGGCTGCTCCTCCTTCGCAAGTTCAATGACAAGGGGATCGCCAAGAGCGTCGAGAGGGTCATCACCAGCGAACTGCGTCCGTTCGGCCACATCGTGACCTTGTCCGACCGCTTCATCCGGCGATCGCGCTGGGCATGGCTTGGCGGAATGATCCCCACCAACTTCCTTCATGCCGCGCTGATCGTCGTGTGGCTTCCCCTGCGGCTGATCCTGCGTCAGTTCAACCGGGCGCGGTTCGGACCGGCCCAGGTGTCGTCCGCGCGCGACTTCATCAACCTCGCCAAGCGCTTGCGGGACCGAATAGGTCTCAACATCGAAGTCGCCATGACATCGAAGGAAGCCTTCATCGTCCAGACCAGCGACGCCTGGTGGAAGCATGTCGTTGCGCTTCTCATGAATTCGTCTGACGTCGTCGTCGTGGACCTGTCGAATGTCACCTCCGGCACCGAATGGGAGCTGGAACGTCTCGATCGTCTGGGTCTCTTCGGGCGAGCCGTGCTGATGGCGCGGGAGGACAGGGTGGAGGCTGCGCTCGCCGCGCTCAATCCCTTCCCGGAGACGCACGGCCGCGCGCTTCACGTGTACGACAAGCTGGGGGACATGCATGACCGGAACGCGTTCCGCGACGATATGCTCTCGGCGATGGCGGCGTGCGGGGCTCCCGATCCTTCCCGGCTTGATCCGTTCGGCGTCTATCCCGCCGACGCATGAGATGCGGGCGTCGCCGCGCGGACGCAGGGCGTTCCCGCGGACGGTCGGTCGTCGCCGGTGAGCAGGGGAACCGCGAAGGCCGCCGCCGCTCCATTGTCATGGCCGACGCCTGGCGCGATCACGCAAGACCAGTTGGCCTGGACGCGCGCTGCCTTGGCTGCCTCCAGCGCGGATTGATAAAAGAACTGGCCGCGGGCGAACCGGAACGGTCCCTGTTTCATCGCCTCCGGGCTGGTGCGCAGATTGGGATCATTGGGGTCTGTGTCGGCGTCTCCGAGCAGCAGGGTCATGGGAACCGAGAGCGCCGCCGCAACATCGATCGGGGCCGGTGCGCCGCGCAGTCCATACGGCCACTCGGCTGTGCTCGTGGGCGCCGTGTACCAGCCGGCGTTCGCCGACACCGCCTCGCGAAGCCGCGGTCCCGCGGTGAAGAGAACGAACCGGTGAACGAACTGCGCGCCGGCCGAATGGCCGTAGAGGCTGTAGCGCTCCGTGGTCAGCTGCTCGCGTTGTCTCACCGCATCGAACGCCGGTTCGATGACGGAATAACTCCACTGGTCGCGCGGTTTCGTCGCGCCTTTCGCGTCGAGAATGGCGCCGAGATTGTACCCGTCGGCGCCCGGAAACGCCGCTTGCGTCATCTCCGGCGTCACGACGATGAACCCGCCCGCGACCGCGAGCGGGGCCCATTCGCGCAGATAGCGGTCGGCGTCGCGCCCCACGCCGTGCATCACGAACACCACGGGGGCGTCGGCCCCCGCAGTTTCGGGCCGCAGATACCAGATCGGGAGATCGGCCCCGGCGGGTGTCGTCAGGAGGAAGCGCCTCGCGCCGGCGACCCCGGCGGCCCCCCGCGCGTCCGCATCGGCTGCGGCGGCCATGACGCCGTCCGCCATCGCGGTCGCCTGCCGGGTGATCTCGGCCGCATCGGCGTCATCCGCAAACTCGAGCGTGAGCCCGCCGACGCCATAGGTTTCAAGCGCCCAGCCTTTCGACGTCCCCCCGTTCGAATTGTGGGCCCGCGAGATCGGCGGCATGTCCGCGCCGAGCGTCCTTGCGGCGTTCTGCAACATCGCGTCCGCGAGATCGTCCGCTATCCGGTCGGCGGGCGGCGCGTACACGACCGAGCGCTGCGTCGAATGGAAATCGAGAACGCCCGCGACCGGAACGCTGCCCGCCCGCGCGGCCACGAAATCCCGTATCGCCCTCGGCTCCGGCTGCCGGAACGGACCCCAGTCGCGATTGATGTCGACGCCCCGCGCGTTGCCTCGCCAATGGCCCCGCACCGCGCCATCCGGGTTGGTCATCGGCACGAACACGAGCTTGGTGGTGCGCCGGAACGCCGCCGCGTCCTCGGTGTCCGACAGGATGCGCGCCGCGAAGACGTCAAACGCGAACGCGCCCGTGGTTTCGGGGGGATGCTGCCGGCTCATCATCACCAGCATTCGCGAGGGCGCCTCGGGGAGGGTTTCAAATCCGATGATCTCGCGTCCGTCATGCGACACCCCGAGAACCGTTTCAGCCAGCAATCCGGCGGCGACCTGGCGTTTGAACGGCGCAAGCGCCTCCGCCACGGTCTGGATCGGCTGGGCCGCGACCGTCACCCCCGTCGCGTCGACGTCCACGGTGAAGCCCGCGACACGTCCGTCCTCCCGCAGCTGAGGCGCTTGCGCGAGACGGCTCCAGCCGGATGACCCGCTCTTGATCCAGGGCTGATACCGGTGTGCGCTTTCGAGATAGCGCAGCTCCACCTCAACGGGCCGGGCCGCGCCCGAGGCCAGCTTGAACGCATACCACGGGCTCGGATTGATCGGAGTGATCTCCGGCGCGATGCGCACAATCACTTTCGCGCCGTCCTGCGTCCTGCGGATCGAGCAGGCTTTCGCCGCCGCCCGCTCGAAGCCGAGTTCGACCCTCACCCCCGCAACCGCGCACAGCGCTTGATCCGTTGCTTGATCCGGCGCCCGATCTGGCGCTTGCGTGGTCGCGCACGATGCAAGCGCGATGGCGAGCAGCGCCCCGATTGCGAGGCGGAACCGTCGGGCGATCCCAGAGGTTGGAGGCAGGCGCTTCATCGGACTTCAGCTCCGCAAATGTGTCTCGACCGGTTTGCCCCGGGGCGCGACCGATGTCGACGCACTGTTTTTCTGGGGGCAGCGCGCCTCCAGGCTGTAACGACTGATCGTTTTGGTGGCGGCGTGTGGGGGCCTCACCGTTCGGCGTGATGGGCGCCTCGTCCGCTCCTGCTCAATCCGGATGCTGATTTTCGCGGGGCTGATGAGTTGTCGAACACACGGCCCCTGGCCATCGCCGCAATGACGGTATTTTGCTCCTGTTTGGGTGATGATTGTGCGCTTCGGAAAAAATCATTCGAAAAAATCACAAACAAGGATCAGAATGATTGATTTCCTGAGCGCGGTGAAGAACATCTCGCGCGACACGCGATGTCAAAAATTCATCAGTGCTGCCATGTTATTGTTCAAGTTGGTGACATGTCGTTTTTTCGATCATGTACGGCGTTTGTTTGTTCTTTAATGCGAATTGGTTCGGATATTTTTACTTAATCGTAGACGGGGCCCCCGCCGTCTCTTCTGTGTCGTGTTCTTCGATCGTGTCGAAGCGCAATTCAGGACTGCAGGGGATCTTCAATGGCATTCTATCGTTTCCGCTCGCGGGGGGTCACATCCGTCGTCGCCTTGAGCGCCGCCTTGTTCGGAGGGGCGGCATGGTCCGACCCCGTCGAACGCATAGGAGCGCCGGTGTCCGGGTCTTTCTCCGGGCCGCAGTCAGAGCCGCAAACCGCCGCGCCGGACCCGCAGGCCGAGCCGCAACGTCCAAGCCAGGTCATCGTGGTCACCGGCACCCGAAGCGCAGGACGCAGCGCCCTCGACTCCGCGGTGCCCGTGGATGTGCTGAGCCAGGAGACCATCGAGGCTGTCTCGTTCTCCGACACCCAGGACGTGCTGAAGACGCTCGTTCCCTCTTATACAGTGGCGCGCCAGCCGATCTCCGACGGGGCAACCTTCATCCGTCCGGCGTCCTTGCGCGGGCTGTCATCCGACAAGACGCTTGTCCTCGTGAACTCCAAGCGCCGTCACCGGGCGGCCCTCGTCACCATCGGCGGCTCCGGCACGCAAGGACCCGACGTAGCGACCATTCCGGCGACCGCGATCAAGACGGTGGAGGTGCTGCGCGACGGCGCGGGCGCGCAATACGGATCGGACGCCATCGCCGGCGTCATCAACTTCATCCTCAAGGACGCTCCAGAGGGCGGAGAGATCCAGTTTCAGGCGGGGCAATACTATGAGGAAGACGGCGAGGATCTGCTGATCGCCGCCAATCTCGGCCTCGCGCTCGGCTCGGCTGGTTTCATCAACTTCAGCGTCGAAGGAACGTCGTCGCAGCCCACCGATCGTAGTGAACAGTGGGCGGTTCCGGCGAATGGCGGACAAAGCTCTTTCGACGTTGGCGACTATGTACGCGCCAATCCCCAGCTCGCGGCTCTGTTTCCGGGTGGCGGTCGATTCAACACCGCCAACGTCCAGCTCTGGGGCCAGCCGGAAGCGTCGGCGTTCCGCTCGTTCGTGAACGCCGGGTACGACCTGTCGGCCACCATGCGCCTCTACGGATTTGCGAACTATTCGAACTCGCAGTCCGACGGCGACTTCAACTACCGCTTTCCGACCAACTCGGTGAACGATCCGCCGATCCGCCTGCAGGACGGCTCCCTGTTCCGGTTCCGCGACCGGTTCCCTGCCGGCTTCACCCCTCGCTTCTTCGGCAATGTGGTCGACTACTCGGCGACCGGAGGCATCAAGGGAAGTTGGGCGAACGGGCTGAACTATGATGTCTCCGCCCGCTACGGAAACAACAAGATTGCCTATGCGCTGCGCAACACCATCAACCCGTCGCTGGGCGACGGTTCGCCCGACGAATTCCACCCCGGCGACCTGATCTCGGACGAACTCGCCTTCAACGCCGACTTCAGCTTTCCGTTCGAGACGGGCATGTTCGCGAGCCCCCTCAATGTCGCCTTCGGCGCCGAATACCGCGATGAGGGCTACGAACTCGTCGCCGGGGATGAGCCGTCCTATATCGGCGGACCCTATTCGCGGCCCGACCCTTGGGGTTTCTGCAATGGCGCGGTCCCGACCGCCGCCGGAGCGGCTGTCATCGCGCGCGGCTCGACACTCAACTGCGCGAACCGCTCCGATCCGGTGTTCCAGGTCAACGGGGTCGGCGCAAACGGCTTTCCCGGTTACCCGCCGGAATATGTCGGGGCCTTCAATCGCGACAGCTATGGCGTTTATGTCGACCTCGAGGCCGACGTGACGGACACGTTCTTCGTCAACGTGGCGGGCCGGTTCGAAAGCTTCTCCGACTTCGGCGAGGCGACCGACGGCAAGATCGCGGCGCGCTGGCGGATCCTTCCCGACGTCGCGCTGCGGGCTTCGGCCGGCACCGGCTTTCGGGCGCCGACGCCTGGTCAGCTCTCGACAACCAATGTGTCGACACGGTTCCCCGCGGGTGAGCCTGTCGCGTCGGGACTGTTCCCCGCGACCAACCCCGTGTCCGTGTTCCTCGGAGCAAAACCGCTCGATCCGGAAACCTCGACCAATTACTCGGTCGGAGCGACGGCCTCCCTTGGTCCGATTGATGTGACGCTCGATCTCTACAGCATCGAGATCGCGGACCAGTTCTACGCGTCGCGTTCGATCACCGTGACCAACGCCATCCGGACGCAACTTCTCGCGGCGGCTGTGCCGGGCGCTGACACGATCGGCGCGGTGCAGTTCTTCCAGAACGCCTTCGATTCCACCACGCAAGGGATCGACCTCGTCGCCACCTATACGGCCGATTGGGGCGGCGCGGGGCGCACGAATTTCACGCTCAGCGCCAACTACAACACGTTCGAGGTCGACAGCATCAAGATCGCCGGCCTGTTTCTGGAAGAGGACGTGTTCGACTTCGAGAACGGGCAGCCGGAGACCCGCGCGACCTTCACCGTCCTGCACAATGTCGGCCCGCTCACCTTCATGGCCCGCGCCAACTACTATGGCGAGTACACACCCTCTCAGTGTCTCGCGGCCACCGCGGCGGACGGCTTTAGCTGCACGGGCGGACTGATCAAGCAGACGCTCTCCGCGGAGACGCTGTTTGATGTCGAAGTGAGCTATGATGTGTCAGACGCGACGCGGATTGCACTCGGATTTCGCAATGTGTTCGACCAGTACCCCGATGAGGGGGACTTCGCTTTGCGCGAGACCTCCAACGGCCGCATCTACCGATCCGACTCGATTGTGGATTGGCAGGGCGGGTTCACCTACCTGAAAGCGGTCCACTCCTTCTGAACCCTGTGTTCAGCCGGGTGACGCGCCGGGATCCGTCCCGTGGCGTCGCCCGGTTGGCGCGTTTGCGAGGATGCTGGCCCGTGCTGCCTCTCCTTCTGTCGTCCGGCGGCGCCTTGGACGCCGGAGCCCTGCAAGCGGGCGTCGCGGCGTATGGCCCGCTCGTAGGCTCGATGCTCGCGGCGGGGCTGGTCGCCGGCTTTGTCGCGGGAATGTTCGGCATCGGCGGCGGCTTTGTCGTCGTGCCGGCGCTGGCTGCGGTTCTGACCATCCTGCCCGGCGGCGGCGACCCCACGCACATCATGCATGTCGCGATCGGCACATCGCTCGCGACGATCTTCTTCACCTCGCTTCGCTCGGTTCAGGCGCACGCAAAACGGGGGGCGGTCGACTGGACCATTCTCAAGGGCTGGCTCCCGTGGGTGGCTGGCGGGGTCGTCATCGGCGTGGCGCTGACGGGGCGGATGGACGGCTCGACGCTGAAGCTGATCTTCGGCCTCGGCGTGTTGGTGATGGGGCTGCACTTCATCTTTCCGGTTCTCTCCCGCCTTCAGCGCGAGGAAGAGAACATGCCGAAAGGAGCCGTCAGGGCGGGGCTGGGATCGGTGCTCGGCGCGTTTTGCGCACTGCTCGGCATCGGCGGCGGCACGCCCGCGGTCCTCATCATGACGCTCAACGGCGTCAACATTCACCGCGCTGTGGCGACGGCCGCCGGTTTCGGCACCATCATCGCGGTCCCCGGCGCGATCGGCAGCATGATCATCGGCCTCGGGGCGGAGGGGTTGCCGGCGGGATCGGTCGGCTTCGTCAACCTCATCGCGCTGGCCGCGATCACGGCGATGAGCATCATCACCGCGCCGATGGGGGCCGCGGCGGCGCACAGCCTCGACCCTCGGAAGCTGAAGCGGATTTTCGGCGTCTACCTCGTGGTCACATCGGTGATCATGCTGTCGGACTCGCCGCTCGTCGCGCGCGTCATCAGCGTCTTCAGCGGCGGCGCCTAGACGGCGCAGGCCCATCAAGCGCTTGTGTGACGCCCGGTCTTTCCGGCAAGTAGAACGGGAGGGTTCGGCTGCGGCCCCTCTGCGGGAAAGGGCGTCGCGCGGATGCTGGAGCTGGACCAGGTCAGCCTGAGCCGGGGGGAGGACCCCTGGATTCACCCCACCACGCTCGTGTTGGAACGCGGCGCGCTGAACATCCTTCTCGGCCCCACGCGCGCGGGCAAGACCAGCCTCATGCGGCTGATGGCCGGGCTCGAAGTCCCGACATCCGGGCGCCTTCGGATGGATGGCGTCGATGTCACCGGCCGCAGTGTCCGCAAGCGCAATGTCGCGATGGTCTACCAGGCGTTCGTCAACTATCCACGCCAGACCGTATTCGAGAACATCGCCTCGCCGCTGAAAGTTCGCGGCGAGGGACGGGCGGCGATCGAGGAGCAGGTTCGGCGCATCGCCGGGTTGCTGCGTCTTGATCCCTATCTCTATCGCAAGCCGCTCGAACTGTCGGGCGGGCAGCAGCAGCGTGTCGCGCTCGCCCGCGCGCTCGTCAAACGGGCGGAGCTGGTCCTTCTCGACGAGCCGCTCGCAAACCTTGACTACAAGCTGCGCGAGGAGATGCGCGAGGAATTGCCGAGGCTGCTCACGGATTCCGGGTCGGTTGTCGTCTACGCCACCAGCGATCCGGCCGAGGCGCTCCTGCTGGGCGGTCCGACCGCCGTGCTGCACGAGGGGCGGGTGGCGCAGTTCGGTCCGGCGAACGATGTCTATCGCCGCCCGCAAAACCTTCTCGCCGCGTCGGCGTTTTCAGACCCGCCGCCCAACGTCCTTCATGACCTGCCGCTCGCCCCCGTTTGCGCCGTGCGGGCGCATCATCTGAGGCCCGATCGCACGCACCCGTCCGACCTCGCCTTTGAAGCCACCGTCACCGCATCGGACATTTCCGGGTCGGAGACCTTCGTGCACATCGACCTGCCGGGGTGCGCGGGGGTCATGCTTCGTCGTGGCGTCCACGTCTACGAGCCCGGCGCAACTCTGGAGGTGTTCGTCTCGCCCCACGACGTGCTCTGCTTTGATGCAAACGGTGAGGCGCTCGCGCCGGCCGAAGCGGTGAGGGGCTGACGGTGGCGACGATCGCGTTCCAGGGCTTGCGCCACAGCTATGCGACCGGGGCCGCCCCGCAGGCGAGCTTCGCACTCTCGCATGTTCCCATCGCGTTCGAGGACGGCGGCAGGTTCGCCCTGCTCGGATCGTCGGGGTGCGGCAAGACGACCCTGCTCAACATCATCTCCGGCCTCTTGCGGCCCTCGGAGGGCCGGGTGCTGTTCGACGGGGCCGACGTCACCGATCGTCCAACCGAGGCGCGCAACATCGCCCAGGTGTTCCAGTTTCCCGTGGTGTATGAGGGTCTCACCGTCGCCGAGAACCTCGCCTTTCCCTTGCGCAATCGCGGGGTCGGGCGTGAGGACGCACGCCGCCGCGTGGCGGAAATCCTCGACATGACGGGGTTGGCGCACATGGCTGACCGACGGGCGCGCAGCCTCGCGCCGGACGAAAAACAGCTGGTGTCGCTGGGGCGCGGTCTTGTCCGCGCCGATGTCGCCGCGATCCTGTTCGATGAGCCGCTGACGGTGATCGATCCCCAACAGAAATGGCGCCTGCGTTCAAGGCTCAAGGCGCTCCACGCGCAGACCGGACGCACGATGATCTATGTGACGCACGATCAGACCGAAGCGCTCACCTTCGCGGACCGGGTGATGGTGATGCATGATGGCGAGGTGGTGCAGGCGGGAAGTCCGTCCGACCTGTTCGACAGTCCGGAGCATACCTTCGTGGGCTATTTCATCGGCTCTCCAGGCATGAATGTGTTGCCGGTGGACGTGGACGGCCGCAACGCCCGCATCGGCGGGCAATCGTTCGAGCTCGACGGCGATCCGCCCGGCGACCTCTCCGGCCGCCTGGAGATCGGCGTGCGGCCCGAGCATGTGCAGGTCGGAACCACGGGGCTCGCGATCGAGGTTCAACGCGTCGAGGATTTGGGCCGCGTTCGGATTGTTCGCGCCCGCCTTGAGGGGCATGACCTCGCCGCGGTCCTTCACGAGGGCGAACCGCTCCCCGCCGATCCGCGCGTCACCTTCGCGCATGGCCGCGCTCACCTCTACCGCGACAGCAGGCGCGTCGCCCTTGTCGGAGCCGGGCGATGAAGCCGACCAACCAGAAGGCCTGGCTGCTTGTCCTCCCCGTGTTGGGGCTGGTCGCGCTCTCGGCGGTGATCCCGCTGATGACCGTCGTGAATTATTCGGTGCAGGACACGTTCGGAAACAACCAGTTCTTCTGGGCGGGCACGGCCTGGTACGAGCAGGTTCTGCACTCTGAGCGCTTCTGGTCGGCGCTCGCCCGCAGCCTCAGCTTCTCGGCGATCATCCTCGCGATCGAGATCCCGCTCGGCGTGTTCATTGCGCTCAACATGCCGCGCAAGGGCGTCGGGGTCGTGGTCACGTTGGTGCTGATCGCACTGCCGCTGCTGATTCCGTGGAATGTCGTCGGAACGATCTGGCAGGTCTTCGGCCGGGTCGACATCGGCCTCCTGGGGGCCACCCTCAACGCCGCGGGTGTCGACTACAACTATGTGCAGGACCCTATCGATGCGTGGGCGACGCTGATCCTGATGGACGTCTGGCACTGGACGAGCCTCGTGGCGCTGCTCGCCTATGCGGGCCTCGTGTCCATACCGGACGCCTATTATCAGGCGGCGCGGATCGACGGCGCGTCGCAATGGTCGGTGTTCCGCTACATCCAGCTTCCGCGCCTCGGCCGCGTGCTCACCATCGCGGTGCTGCTGCGGTTCATGGACTCCTTCATGATCTACACCGAGCCCTTCGTGGTCACCGGCGGCGGGCCGGGGAACTCGACCACCTTCCTCTCGATCGATCTGGTTCAGATGGCGGTCGGCCAGTTCGATCTCGGCCCGGCGGCGGCGTGGTCGATCATCTATTTCCTGATCATTCTCACACTGAGCTGGATCTTCTACGCTGTCATGACGCGGGATGAATCGAAGTGAAACTGCGCTGGCTGGTTCCCACTCTCTACATCGTCTTCCTGATGACGCCGATCTACTGGCTCATCAACATGAGCCTCAAGAGCAATACGGAGATCACCTCCGGCGTCTCGCTCTGGCCGCGGTCGCCGACCTTGCAGAACTACATCGTCATTTTCACGGATTCGAGCTGGTATTCGGGCTATATCAACTCCGTCACGTATGTCGTTCTGAATACGGTCATATCGGTCGCGGCCGCGCTTCCCGCGGCCTACGCCTTCTCCCGGTATCGTTTCTTCGGCGACAAGCACCTGTTCTTCTGGCTGTTGACCAACCGGATGGCCCCCGCCGCCGTCTTCGCGCTGCCGTTCTTTCAGCTCTATTCCGCGTTCGGCCTCATCGACACCCACATCGCGGTCGCGCTTGCGCACTGCCTGTTCAATGTGCCGCTCGCGGTCTGGATCCTCGAAGGGTTCATGTCCGGCGTGCCCCGCGAGATCGACGAGACCGCCTATGTCGACGGCCATTCCTTCCCGTCCTTTTTCATCCGCATCTTCACCCCCCTGATCGCGAGCGGCATCGGCGTTGCGGCCTTTTTCTGCTTCATGTTCTCCTGGGTGGAGCTGTTGATCGCGCGCACGCTCACGACGACCGACGCAAAGCCCATCGCCGCCGTCATGACGCGCACGGTCTCCGCATCCGGAATGGACTGGGGGGTCCTCGCGGCGAGCGGCGTGCTGACCCTCATCCCAGGCGCCGTCGCGATCTGGTTTGTGCGCAACTTCATCGCGCGAGGATTCGCCATGGGCCGCGTCTGATGGCGAGCGAAGCGGATGTGCGGCGCGTCGCGCTCGCCCTGCCGGAAGCGGTCGAGGTTATGTATCGGGGCGGCCCCTGGTTCAACGTCGGCAAGAAGACGTTCGTGCTCTTCTGGGGGCCGCACGCACGCTGGATTTTCAAACTGCCGAAACCGAGGCAGGCGCTGCTGTTCGAGGCGCGGTCGGACGTGTTCGAGCCCTATCGCGCCGGTGCGCTGGTCTGGAGTTATGTCGACATCGAAGTGCTGTCGCCCGAGGAGGTCGAGGACCTGGTGACGGACGCGTGGACAACGATCGTGCCCCGAACCACCGCGCGCGCCTATCTCGCCGCGCGCGGGTAAATTGCAGCCCGGCCGCGTCGGGCGTAACGTGTCAACGCCGCCGACATGATCCGTCGGGGCCAACCGGGAGGCGGGTATGTCGACGCACTTTGCGCCGGGCGAGTTGCAGACCATCCAGAAGGAGCGCGACGGCCGCAAGCTCGTTGTGTTCGGGGTGCTGGCGTTCGGAGCCGGCGTCATCGGCGTCGTGCTCGCAATCTTGCTGAAGGTGGTTTGGCTTGGCGTACTGGGCGGTCCGATCGGCGGGTTGAGCTGGATTGCGCTGATCGTCGGAGCCGCCTGCGCGATATGGGGGTTTCTGATGGTTCGCGACGCCCGGGAAAGTCGGGGCCAGCGCTGATGACTCTCGCCTGGATGGCGTGGACGACGCCGACCGCGCTGTTCTTTATTGGCGTCGCGTGCGTGCTGTGCGGGATGGGCGTGTGGCACTGGATGCGGCCGGGCGGCGAGCCGCGGGTCGGTGTGCTCGGGATCGCCACCCAGCGCGGCGACCGCTTGTTCCTCACCCTGCTGGGGTCGGCGTTCATCCATCTTGGCTGGATCGGTCTCGCGCCGGAGGGGGCGCCGCTCTGGGGCGGCTCGATCCTTTCCATCGTTTACGCCGCGCTCGTTTTCAGATTTGTATGACGCAACACCGAAGCGGGGCCCGTGAGCGCCCGCTCTTTCCGGGAGGCTGAGGACGTGACCATCAAACGCCCATCGTTTCGTGTTGGCTTTCTTGCGCTCGCGTCATGCCTCGCGCTCGGCGTCGCCGCGTGCGGACCAACCGAAAACACCTCCGCCTCCGGGGTTGATTCCAACCGCGCGCCGAACCCCAACGCAGCGGCGGAAATCGGCGCCTTCCTCGATGCCGAGATCGGCGAGATGTCCGTCCTTGGCCGCACCGCGCAGGAAGCGGAACTCACCTGGTTCGCCAACGCCGCCGCTCCCTATCAGGGCATGGAGATCAAGGTCGTTTCCGAAACCATAGCCACCCACGAATACGAGGCGAAGGTTCTGGCGCCCGCCTTCACCGCGATCACCGGCATCAAGGTCACGCACGACCTGATCGGCGAGGGCGATCTCGTGGAAAAGCTGCAAACCCAGATGCAGTCGGGCGAGAACATCTATGACGCCTATGTCAATGATTCAGACCTGATCGGCACCCATTGGCGCTACCAGCAGGTCCGCAATCTCACCGACTGGATGGCGGGCGAGGGCGCGGCCGTCACAAGCCCGACGCTGGACCTGCCCGATTTCATCGGCTCGAGCTTCACCACCGGACCGGACAAGAAGCTCTATCAGCTCCCGGACCAGCAGTTCGCGAACCTCTACTGGTTCCGCTATGACTGGTTCTCCGACCCGAGGAACAAGGCCGACTTCAAGGCGAAGTACGGCTACGATCTCGGCGTCCCGGTCAACTGGTCCGCCTATGAGGACATCGCGGCCTTCTTCACCGGGCGCACCGAGGACGGCCGGACCGTCTACGGCCACATGGACTATGGAAAGAAAGACGCAAGCCTCGGCTGGCGCTTCACCGACGCCTGGCTGTCCATGGCGGGCAATGGCGACAAGGGCGAGCCCAACGGGCTTCCCGTCGATGAATGGGGGATCCGCGTCAACGAGGCGTCCCAGCCGGTCGGCTCCTGCGTCGCGCGCGGCGGCGACACCAACGGCCCGGCGGCGGTCTATGCGATCACCAAATATCTCGAATGGCTGAAGGCCTTCGCGCCGCCCTCCGCGCAGGGCATGACGTTCTCGGAATCCGGCCCCGTCCCGGCCCAGGGCGCGATCGCGCAGCAGATGTTCTGGTACACCACCTTCACCGCGGACATGGTGAAGCCCGGCCTGCCGGTCGTGAACGAGGACGGGTCGCCGAAATGGCGGGTCGCGCCGTCCCCGCGCGGCGCCTATTGGGAGCCCGGACAGAAGCTCGGCTATCAGGACGCCGGGGCGTGGACGCTGATGAAGTCGACGCCGGTCGACCGCGCGCGTGCCGCATGGCTCTACGCCCAGTTCGTCACATCCAAGACCGTTGACCTGAAGAAGAGCCATGAGGGGCTCACCTTCATTCGCGAAAGCACGATCCAGCACCCGAGCTTCACCGAGCGCGCATCGAAGCTCGGCGGCCTCGTCGAGTTCTACAGGTCTCCGGCGCGGGTCCAGTGGTCGCCGACCGGCACCAACGTGCCCGATTATCCGAAGCTCGCGCAGCTCTGGTGGCAGAATATCGGCGATGCGGCCTCCGGCGCGAAGACGCCGCAGCAGGCGATGGACGCGCTCTGCGCCGCGCAGGAGGCGGTGCTGGAGCGCCTTGAGCGCGCCGGTGTGCAAGGAGCGCTCGGGCCGAAGCTGAACACGCCGGAGGACCCGCAGGTCTGGTTTGATCGTCCGGGCGCGCCCAAGCCGAAGCTCGCCAACGAGCGCCCGCCGCCCGAGACGGTCGACTATGACGCGCTGGTTCAGAGCTGGAACGCGCCGAACTGACAGGCGAAGCGCCGGCCGAACAAGTCGCCCCCGGAAACGCGATGGTCCGTCAACGAAGACTGGCGGGCCACGACCGATGAAGATGATCACTACGTCTACGCTATAGCACTATGATCATGATCGGCGGCGTCGGCAGTCTGTTTACATCATGCTAGTAAACGCGGCCGCCAGGGTCAACGTTGCAATCCGTAGCGTCTCATTGAAGCCCGACGTAGTACCGATGAACAATCATTTCTGGCAACTGAACAGGGCGATGGCGCTTTCGCGAGGAAAAGTTGTACCTGCAGGAAACCCGCTGCCCGATGCGCTATAGCAGCGAATGACCTCGCGCGATACGGATAGATGAGTTTGAAACGCATTGCCTCGAGACTTCACGCTTCGATAAGGTGGTCGGGGATTACGTTCGCTGCGCCCCAATAGTCCGCCAAACCGACATCTTCCATCAAATAGGCGAAACGCGTATCCTTTCGCATCGGCGCCGAGATAGGAACGAACAACATGTGTGTCTTGCGACGCCTTTGGTCATTGATCGAGATCTGACCTTCACGCCACCGGACCTCGGCGATTAGCGGGCCTTGTTCGAGAAGGTAGGCGCGGGCAACGGCGAATGCACCATCAATGTCGCCAAACGCATTGAGAATCATGATCGCGTGAATCGCCGCCGAAGGCGAAGTTTTCAGCCCGGCAAGGATCGCATCGGTTGCCGCTTCAGTATCTCTCGCTGTTCTCGACAGGAGCGCGCGCAGCGAAAGCTGCAGCACTTGCACGAATTGATCAGGCAAGTCTGGTCGGCGGCTGGCAACTTCCGCCTGCGCTAGAGCTTGCTCGGCACGGTCGGAAAAAGCGAGCGTCCAAAGTCGTGCGAACCAAACTCCCGGATGCAATGGCCACAATTGCAGAGCCCGGTCGGCGGCGCGATCTGCGTGTGCGATCATTCCAAGATTCCAATACGCATAGATCACGCGGTATTGGAACCGTGCATGTAGCGGTACCTGCTTGGCGTACGCAATTCTGCTATGCGATGCTTCGCGCATTCGCCCAATCCCGCTAAGGAGAAAATCGTGCGCATCCCGCGCTTGCAGATGGTCGGGGTTGCTCGCGACGACAACCTGCATGCGATCTTCGGCCGCCTGCCATTCTCCAAAGTATGGCGGCAAAATCGCAAGCGCCGCGCGAGCGTCAGGCTGATCTGCATTGAGGGAAAGTGCGCGAGCTGCCGCTTCCTGCGCACGCGACACAATACCGCTCGCCCGGTCTGCTGTGACGTATTCGGCGGCGTATGTTAGCGCCAGCGCAAGTCGCCCCCAGCCCAGCGGATTTGATGGCTCCAATGCCACCGCTTCTTCGAGAAACCCCACACCCTTCGCGTTGCTGTCAGGCATATCCATACGCTCGGCATTTTCGCCTTGAGCGATGAGGTCTTTGAAAGTAGTTCCGTTGACGTTGCTGCGAGGCAATATCAACGCTACGGCACCAACGGCTAGAGCGCCTCCGACGATCGCTCGGCGCGTCCATTTCAGCGGTGGGATGGACTTCGGCGGCGCTTCTGCCGCCGGGTCAAACTCGAGGGGCTTTCCTGTTGCATCGGCATCTAGTGCTGATGTGTCGCCAGTTTCTAGCGAGGCTTCTGTAACGAGCCGATAGCCGATTTTGGGGATGGTCTCGATATTGAACGAGCCTGCCGCAAAACCAGTCGCCAAATCGCGAAGCTGCGAGATCACGCGATAAATCGCGTCGTCGCCAACGACACGCCCATCCCAGCATCTGGCAACGAGAACATCTCTGCTCACCACGGCGCCTCGAGCCTGAACCAAAGCAACGAGCACTTGCATCGCACGTGGTTCGACCGAGCGTTTGAACCCGGGTTTTCCGAAACTTCGCATGGTCGGATCCACACGCACAGGTCCGAGAGAAAACACCGATTCGTTCGCGAGTCTGACGGGTCCATCGCGGGACGATTCTGGAACATTCTCCAACGTCATGTCGCCTCTTTCTCAGATAAACCTGAAAATATCAGATTTGCATCGGGAAATCATCAGACATTCCTCCGGGCGGATTTCGCGTTGAGCACGTAGATCCCTAGCTCGCAGCTTGTTCCGCCGTGAGCACCGCTAACTTTGTCTGACTGCGCATCGAGGGATTAAGTACGATGGGACGCAATTCTCAACGAACGACGAAAATCTTGCTGGGGCTTGCCTTGAGCGCCTTGGTCATCCCCGCGAGCGCGAGTGCACAGGACGCTGAATGGTATACAGCAGCAGGTGGCACGGTGTCGATCCGTGGATCGGAACCTGGGACGATCGCAAATGCCCCGATGCCGGGACAGACCGTTCAGGTTGAAGAAGACTACGACCCCGGCTTCGGTGGATTTTTAGCGCTCGGTCGCGATTTGGGGCGCTTTCGGGTCGAGGGCGAATTCGGATACACGCGTGACGCCGCAGACCGGTACACCGCTATCGTGCCTCCGACCGGCCAGATCTTCGCCGATATCGAAACCCAAACGTTTCGTGCTATGGCTAACGCCTACGTCGATTTCAAAATGGGTGGTCTCGAACCCTATGTAGGCGCTGGCATCGGCTACGCATGGTCGGACCTTTCGGTGATAGCGCCGCGGGCTGGACTTCCCACGGAACAGCCGCGCCGCCTGATTGACGATAATGACGACGGCTTCGCATATCAGGCAATAGCAGGCGTCGCCCTGCCGGTAAGCGAACGCCTGCGAATGACACTTGCATATCGCTGGTTCGACGAAGGCCAGTTTGAGGGGGTCGATGGCCGCGGTGAGGCAATCACGCGCGAGCGGGGTGCACATAATGTCGACGTCGGGCTTCGCTGGAGCTTCTGAAGTGAGCTCGGAAGACAAGGGAAATGCCGGTGCAACATCGTTGCGCCGAAGCGGCGTGGAACATCGGTATCGCTGGCCTTTGCGCTGGACGATTGGAGCAATCCACGTTCGCAGCATGGTTGCAGCGATTGCACTGTTGACTGCTATCGTGGTCCCGGCCGCACATGCTGAGATCGTACTGGTTACGGAGCATGCGACTTCGGCTGCGAAAACTGCGTCGGTCGCAGAGGCGCTCAACGCCATGAAGGCGCTCGACGAGGCCGTCTTGGCTCAGAATGCGGCAGGATTCTCTGCTCTTCTGGCACATGATGCGATAGTTAACACGCCCCGCAATACGTCGCACCATAGAGCCGACATACTACGCTTCTTTGCTGCCGGTACGATTAACTACGCAAGGTTTGACCGGCACATCGAACTTGCCGAACTCCGCGAAGCCAACATGGTTGTGTTCATGGGGACGGAGATCCTCGAACCGATCGGCACCAGCTTGAATGCGGGTTCGGTCGTTCGTCGCAGATTTACCGATGTCTGGCGAAAGGATGCCGATGGCGCGTGGCGGCTGACGATCCGGCAGGCGACAATAGTGGCGACGGACTAGATGGCTTCGCAGATCGTGACGGCTGAATGAATAGGGAAATCAACGTGCCTTTGAGATCTGGTCGGCTCCTGCTTCGATCCCTGCCGGGTTCGTGCGTTCGGTGATGGCCGTAACTTGCGTGAGACAGTGAACCTGCGGATCGAAAGGCTCTGTGTCAGATGCGCACTCGATTTTGGTACAAGTAATCAACGCAATCTACCAAGGGGATTAAGACATCATGGCCCGAACCAAGCTACACTCACATAGCCACCTTGTGCAATTTCCGGGCTGCGTCATGATGGTAACTCTTGTGATGCTTTCGTTCAATTCAATAGCAAGAGCCGATGACTTGCCTGTTGAAGGTCGCAGTTCCGGTACTCCTTTTAGGGATGTCTGCGACAACGGGTCCTACCTTGTTGGCCTCGACGTTAGAGAAGGAACATGGATTGATGCCGTTACGACCATTTGCGCCGAATGGAACCCGGATTCCGGCTTCGGCCCACCTGTTCGCGGCCAGCAATGGGGTGGAGATGGAGGCAATGCAAAAAGCGTAAGGTGCTCCTACCGAGACGTTGTCGGGAGGTCGAAGGTAAAGATCTACCGGCTCGATAATCGATGGATCGATTATATCTCAGTAGGCTGTCATAGCGCAGAGTACCCGGCTTCACGCTCTTACTTTCGGTTTGCAGGTGGATATAATGACGGCGATGTCACCAAAGCTGATCCATTACACGAGTGCCCCCCTGGCCAGGCGGCAAGTGGGATCAAAGGTCGTTATGGCAAATATGTTGATGCCTTCGGCCTCGTCTGCTCGCCCTTTCCGCCAAATGCGAGGGCACGGCCGGACGAGCCGCGTCCGACTACTACAGCGCAGCGTCCAGATACCATATTGGAGAGAGCGGGGCCTGATAGGACTGGGCGTATTCTCAACGGCCCTACACCCGGCGACCGAGTGGTAAACACTCTTCCCGCCCACCAAGCCTCGTTGCCCGAACAAACCGACGTTACTGGGCAGATAGGGTCGATCCCCGCAGGGCCGCGTCGAATCGAGCCGACGCAGACCGATGCGAGGAAGACGCAAGTTCCTTCTTCCGCGAGCGATGAAAATCCCGGACGGATGCTTGATCTGGCGGACCATGTTGCCGGAAACTATTCCGGATCGGTAATTTCCGATGCGCGCGGAAGCTCGCGGCAGAATGTGCGAATTGCCGTTACGCGGATCGGTCCGGACACCGTCGAGGTGCGATCCGATTATGCGCGCCTTCCAGTATTCGAGACGCGGCTGGGGCAGATTATGCAAACGATCCAGGGCGAGAGCCATGTCGTATTTCTGTACGACATGACCCGTCCTCAGGCCAAGCTTAACATCACCATCGACGATGCCTCATGGTCAGGGACGAGGAATTGATTTCGTGACAATTCAATTGCGGGCACTGCTTGCGATCCCTCTCATGGCAGGAAATTCGGTAGCTGCGAAAGCCGTGGGATTCGAAGCGGTTAGCATCGAAGGGTTTGAGGTGGTTGTCGGCAAAAACAATGACCAGAAGGTGTACTCCGACCCTGACCTGTTCGGCAGCGCGGCAACAAACAGCACGGCATTAGCCTTGGCGCCGCCGCACATGGAGCAGCGCAAGCACGAAACCATTGCAACTCTCGATAAGCGTATCAACCGACAGATACGAGGCGAGCAACTGGTCGACTGGGAAGCATCGGTCCGATGACAGATCGTCAGACAATTTTCATATTGGCGGCCTTTGTGGGGTTAGCTGGGTGCAACGAGACTCCTGCCGGAACGTCTGGCCTTGCGACAGCAGATAACTCTCCTGCGGCAATGATGCCGATCGATGGCAATCCACCGCCTTGCGACGACGTCGCACTTGAACGAGCGGTGCGCTTCCAGTTCGACGAGATGCAGGCAACAATGGTTGAATCTGGCAGGACGGTTCTCGAGCTCGGGCGACCTCGCGAGACAGGCTTTGCGAGAGGCAACCCTGATGCTGCCTATTCGGGTTTTGAAAGCACTCGCTGGTGCGGCTGGGACATGTCACTCGACAACGGTGAACGCGGAGAGCTTTACGCTGCCATCGACGCCAAGCCCGGTGCTGTTCAGATCCGCCTGCTTTGCCCGACGATTTATGCATCGCGTTATCAAGACGGGCCATATGACTGTACAAACACAATCGGTCCGAAAGGAGATTTACCCTGAGAGGGCTGAGGCTTCCGTGGGTGCGATATTGCTCTTCATGGCTCGCCCGATCAGCTATTGTCGCGACAAGCCCGGAGCACCGCTTCAATGGAAGTACTGACACCACTCTTCCTAATTCATCGAAACGATTTAAAATTCCGAATTTAAAAACGTAATATTTGGTGAGATTTGTGAGAAAATCATTTTCTACATAAATTTACATTCATATTTCGATCATTTGTGACTGGCACTGCAATTATTTAATTTTTCATCATGTGGCCATTTGGAGATTGGCGATGTTCGAGTTGCAACCGCACCATTTGAAATTTCTGAGAAAGTCCATTCTAGTGGTGTTGGCTGGCATTGGCGGTACGTTCACATGCACCTCAGCCAGCGCGCAGATCGAACTGGACACGAATATTCGTCCGCAGATCCGAGGTGCTCCGCCGGCAAGCGCAAGCCAGATCGAACGTTTCGGTGTGGTGCAGGTGCGAACGACAGCTGGTTCTTGTACCGGAACGCTATTGAATCAGTATTGGGTTCTTACGGCCCATCATTGCGTAACTACAGATGGAGACATTGGCGGCCCGCTCCTACCCCCAGCCAGCGTGACTGTCTCGGCCACATGGAACGGCCAGACAGCAATGCCTACCGAAATCGTCGATTATTTTCGGAGAGACGGGCTGGACGTCGCACTGTTGTACCTTGGGCGCGGTGACTTAGGCAATCGCGACGAGAAGCGACTATTGATCGGCCATTCTATCACAGATACATCAGTTGCACTGATGAGCAGCCCCCGATAGCGCGTCCAGGTGCATGGTTAGTTCATCGCGACCTCCAGTTCTAGTTTTCCGATGATCCGCGCCGGCCAGGCTGGCAGCACGATGTTCTCTGGCGCTGGCGGCTTCCAGCCCAGCGATCCATGCGGACGCACGGCGTTGTAGTGACGACGCCACGCT
>WGML01000004.1 GCA_016125045.1 bacterium | reverse complement strand
TCTGCAACGAAATCTTCCAGATGCGCCGGAAACAAACCGCCCTGATCGCGCGCCGCGCCTTCGACAAACCGCTTCATCAAAACCTCCTGAGACCATCTCAGGAATCATGAACTGCTTCGCCGTTTTTACACAGCCTCGGCCAAAGCCCGCCGAATTCAGATCAGGCGGCCGGGGCGACCCGCTCCGGTGGATTCTGAGACGCCCGGTCCGCAATTTCACCAGCTTGCTCCACCGCGTTGAGTTTCTCGAGCAAGTAGTCGAGATCGGCGCGCGGGATCGCCTGGAACTGGGTCAGCACGCGCTCCACCATCCGTTGGCGGAAACGCTCCCGGTCGCCCGGACCGCCGTCCATCTCGGTGTTGTGGTAAACCTCCAAGGCCAGACGGAACGCCGTGAACATCCCCGAGGGAAGCCCGGCCCGTTCAAACACCGTCTTCAGGCCCAGCACGCCGGCGTCATGGATCATCAGCCACGCCTTCTGACGCGGGATGCCGGCCAACTCCGCGACCGCCCATTCGACGAACGCCATCTGACCGAGGCACAGTCCGCGCATCACGAGCGAAGGCGTAAGACGGCCGTTCAGATGCAGCTGTTGCACGAAGCGGCCCATATCGCTCGCCAGACCCGCCTGCTCGACGAGATCGATCGTCGCGCGCTCACGCGTTGCGTTGGCGAGTTCGATCGCGAGCTGGGGCGGTAGTTCGTGACGGTTGACCAGCTTGTCGAACAATTCTCCCGTGACCAGGTTCACAAGCCGCTCGGTGACATGCATGGGCAGCGTCGCACGCGAAATCACCGCAGCCTGGACGGCGGCGGATTCGCCAAATCGATCAATCGTACGGTTGAACGCGAGATCGGAGAACGCCGCCCCTTCATTCAGGGCGGCCACTTCGACGGCTCTTTCCTCGCCATGATCGACAATCGCTTCGACCACGGCCTCGCTCAGCGCGGAGCGTTCGGCGATCGCCACCTGTTTTGCAGCGTCGCTCGCCGCGATGATCTCGATCAGATCTTCGTCGGTGAACACCGGAGAATTCTTCAGAACGGGCGTCGCGATCGCGTCGATGTCCTTGGCGAGCTTCAGCGCCACCTCACGCGGCAGGTTCGGTGAGTTCCGCAAGGTGACCGCGAGCGTCCGGCGAACGAGGTCGGCGGCGTCGTTCGCCAACAGCGCCAGGATCTGTCCGGCGTGAGCCTTGTCTTCCGGGAGGAGCTGCAGTCCATCGATGCGGCGACAGATTTTCTGCGCCGCTCCTGCACGTTCTTCCGGCGTTCCACCTTTCACCAGACGACGGATGTCGTTCTCGGTCAGGCTTGCCCTCATGGTGGCCACTGTCATCGGATGACATCCCGTGCCGCGATTCTGAACTCTTTCGACGATGGAGGTCAGCGGGTTAACAAGGCTTTACAGCTCGATCGGCATCGCGCAGGCAATGATCGAAAAACCGGTCGGCGAAGGCCGTTCCAGCGGGAGGAAGAGATGCTGCTTCAAGGCATTCGGGTGATCGAGCACGCCACTTACTATGCGGCGCCAGCCGCCGGCGCGGTCCTAGCCGACTGGGGCGCGGACGTGATCAAGATCGAACCGCCGGGCGGCGACCCTGTGCGCAAGAGCTTTCCGACCCGCGGCTCGGGCAAGGAGCACCTGTCGGACAATCCCTCATTCGACTTCACCAACCGCGGCAAGAAGGGCGTCGTGCTCGACGCCCGAACGGAGGACGGGCGGGAGGCGATCCGTCGGCTCGCGGACACCGCCGACGTGTTCCTGACAAATGTGCGTCCGGGAGGGATTGAACGATCCGGGCTGGACTATGAGACGCTGTCGGCCCGCAATCCGCGACTGGTCTATTGCGCCCTCACGGGATACGGACTTGAAGGCCCGGATGCGAATCGACCGGGCTTCGATATCGCTGCATTCTGGTCGCGAACGGGGCTCGCCCGGCTGACGGCCCCAAAAGGAACCGACCTGTTTCCGGTCCGCACCGCGGCGGGAGACCTCACCACCTCCATCACAGCAGTCGCCGCGATCAACGCCGCGCTGATCGAGGCGTCGCGGACCGGCAAGGGACGGCTCGTGGATGTCTCCCTGTTGCGGGCAGGCTTGTTCACCATCGCGACGGACTTCTCCATCCAGCTGTTTTTCGACCGGATCGCCTCAACCCGGCCACGGCACGAGCCCTATGTTCCAACATCGAACTTCTTCCGCACCCGCGATGATCATTGGATCTGTCTCGTCGCGCGGGTTGGCGAGGTCGACGTGCCCCGCATCGCCCGCGCGTTCGGCGTGGAGGAAATCCTCAGTGATGAGCGCTTCCAGGATGGCCGAGGGCGCCACAAACACTCGGCCGAACTCACCCGCATCTTCGACGAGGCCTGCGCCCGCTTCACGCGTGACGAGCTTGCGGCACGCATGGACGCGGAGGAACTTGCCTGGGCGCCTTGCCAGACACTTGGAGAAGTCGCGGCCGACCCTCAAGTGATCGCCTCGGGTGCGATCATCGACGCCCCGTCGAAGACGCCTGGTGAAACCTACCGGTCGCCCGCGGGACCGGTGCGGTTCGTCGGCGTGGACGACCTGCCCAAGGGGAGACCGCCGGAGCCTGGCGAACATACGCGCGAAGTCCTCGCGTCTGTCGGGTACAGCCCGGCCGAAATCGATGGGATGCTTGCCTCAGGCGCTGCGATCGCCGGATAGGCGGTCGCGCTCCGCCGCCTGATTGTGCTCACCATCGCGAAGCGTCTCGCTCTGCAGCTCAAACAGGAGCGCCAGCATCTGGACGCTCAGTTGCAGCTGGTCCGCGCGAGGTGACCCCGCAAATCCGGGGACGGGCTGGACCTGCGCGGAGGTCGCCGTTCCGTCGGTAGAGGCTTGTGCGGATCCCGCTCCATGAGCGGCGGTCAGTTTGGCGTAAAGGTCTGACAGGGTCGCTGGACTGCCCGCGCTGTTTCGGAAGATTGACGGGTTTGCGTGCGCGGCGGATGGAAAGAGCGCTGCCGCGTCTGCGGTCCCGTCCCCCCCTTCCAACGCGTTGATCAGCTTCGCTGCTCCTGCGGCGCCGAGGAAATGGGCTGCGTAGAGCTCACCCCCGTTCGGTTCGCGCCCGATACGCTTCGACAGAATGGATGCGTTCTCGCGCGTCAGCTCCGCCGCCATCCGCGATGCGAGTTCAGGGTCGGTGCGAAGGGCGAGTTGCTGAGATCGGCTTAAAGATGCTGCATCGACCCCGTGAGCCTCGCCGTATCGCTCAAGCGTGGTGAGCCAGGTGCCCTCGGTGAACTGGAAGAGGCCGGTCGCACTTGACGACGACGCCTTCGCATTCGCGTCAAACCCGCTTTCGCGGGCGGCGGTGCGAACCAGAAAACCGAAATCGACGCCTGTCGACGCTGACGCCGACCTCAGGGCGGCGGCGACCCCTATCGGAGCAGCGGCGAGCGCCTTGCTCGTATCCATGGGCCCAATCCTCAAGCTGGGGAGAGGCTCCGACGGTTTGAGTTGACCAATGGTTAATCGGCGGCGTCCCGGCTGGCGGGAGTAGCGGAATCCGTACAGGGTGACGGATCAGCTTGTCGCTTGAGGTGTCCGATGCCCGCTCCACTTGGCTCAAAGGCCAATCCTTCAAAATACGACGTCTATCCGGACCTTGCCGAAGACGAGCCCTATTTCGTCATCCGGGCCCACGATCCGCTTTCGAGCGCGCTGGTTGAGTTGCACGCGCATATCGGGGCGGGCCATGCCGGTGCGGCCCACAACAAGCTTGCGGAAATCATGGCGCTGACATCGCAAAAGCCGCCACGCGCATCCGATTCGCCGAAATACCGGGAGACTTTCCTCATCTCCGCGGCGATGGAGAAATGGCGCGAGACCCGCTAAGCTCCCGCCGCGTCGGGCTTTGGGCGTCCCTGCGGGAACATTGGGAACGATTCAATAGCTTTTCGGCAGCCCCAGGACCCGTTCAGAGATGAAATTCAGGATCATCTCGCGGCTGACGGGGGCGATCCGGGCGATCATCGCCTCGCGCATATACCGCTCGACATCATACTCCTTCGCATAGCCCATGCCGCCATGTGCGAGCACGGAGGCTTCGCAAGCATTGAAGCCCGCTTCTGCGCCGAGGTATTTGGCGGCGTTCGCTTCCGCTCCGCAGTCGAGCCCGTCATCGAAGAGTTTTGCCGCCTTATAGGATAGAAGCTCCGCAGCCGAGAGTTCCGCCCAGCACCGCGCCAGCGGATGCGCGACGCCCTGATTCTGGCCGATCGGGCGGCCAAACACCACGCGTTCCTTCGCGTATTGGGACGCCCGCTCAAGCGCGGCGAAACCAAGACCGATCGCCTCGACCGCGAACAGCACCCGTTCCGGGTTCAAGCCCTGGAGCAAGTATTTGAAGCCCTCGCCTTCTTCGCCGATCAGGTCCTCTCGGGGGACTTCCAGCCCGTCAATGTAGAGCATGTTGCACTCGACCGCCTTGCGGCCCATTTTCGGGATCGGCTTGGCGTCGATCTGGCCGCGGTTGAAGTCGGTGTAGAAGAGAGACAGACCAAGATAGGGCTTGGCGCACTGATCCTTCGGCGTTGTGCGCGCGATGATGAGGATTTTGTCGGCCCGCTGCGCACCAGTGGTCCAGATTTTACGTCCGTTGATGACGTAGCCGGAATTTGTCCGCTCCGCTTTGGTTTCGAGGCTTGAGGTGTCGAGTCCGGAATTCGGCTCTGTGACCGCAAAGCACATTTTCTGCTCGCCCGAGATGATCTTGGGGAGGTGAACCTGCTTCTGTTCGGCCGTACCGAAACGTTCGAGGGGCTTGGGGCCGAAAATATTCAGGTGGATCGCGGAGGCGCCCGAGAACCCTGCCCCTGAGCGCGTGACGGTCTGCATCACGATCGCCGCTTCCGTCAGGCCGAGACCCGCCCCCCCGACCTCTTCGGGCATTGCGACGCCGAGCCAGCCGCCCTCCGCCATCGCCTTCGTGAAGGCTTCCGGCCATTCGCCGGTTTCGTCGACCTTGCGCCAGTACTCCGCGGGAAACGCCGCGCAGGTGCGCTCCACCGCATCCTTGATGGCGGCCTGCTCCTCGCTCATTGCGGTGACGTTGTGCATCTTGGCGATCTCCTCCCGGCGCGACCCGTCCCAACGCTCCCTACACGTTTCGGTTGCGCGGGCGGATCATGCAAGGGGATGCAAGACGTGAATTGGTCGCAGGATTATAAAAGCCGCGCGAAAAATAAGGACGTCCGGCTTGCCTTAGCGTCGGTTCACACCCCGAGCAGCGCGCCATCGGAGCCGCGGGCCCGGCCGCGCTCATTGCGCCAGTAGACCAGAAAACGCGCCGCATGGTCGCGATCCTGAAACACCAGACGACGCCGAATGCCAACATCCGACCGTTCGGTCATCATCATGATGTCAGGGGCGTCCCCGTCGGTGCCCGTCATTCCGGACTCTTCGCTCCATTTGGCGAACGCCTCCAGCGCCTTGGACAGGATTACGCCGTCCTGAACTTCGTCAGCGCTGATCTGCACCACAACTTCAGACATTGGACCCCCGAGCCCACTCTGTACGCTATGCGCGTGGTCCGAAAAAGAAACCAACACGCTTCGAATGAAGACGATCGCCTCGCCTCATCCCGGTGATGGTGTGCAAACTGCGGGCCAGGGCGACGGTCGTCAATCCCCCCTCGCTGCACCGCAGCAAGAAGCGACATTTCTGCATCATTGTCATCCCACTTCGCCTATCCGGCGACGAGCGATTTCGTCCGCTACTCGGTTGGCTCCCCTCGATTCCGTTGCAGCCTGAGCCAGAACCTCCGACAGTGTGACGATCAGACGCTGAAGCTTCTGCTCAACCCAGTCCGCATCGAACACGCCGGAAATCTCCGACGCCACGTTGATGATTCCGCCGCCGTTGATGACGTAGTCTGGCGCGTAGATGAGTCCGCGCTCAGCCAGCTGGTCGCCGATGTCGGGTGTTGCAAGCTGGTTGTTGGCGCCGCCCGCGATGATTCTGCACGATAGGCGGGCGAGCGTCTCAGGATTGAGGATCGCGCCAAGTGCGTTGGGCGAAAAGATATCGACATCCTGGTCATAGATCGCATCCGGCTCCACAACGCTGGCCCCCGTGGCCTTAGCGACGGATCGCAGGAGATCCGAGTGGACGTCTGTGATGACAAGTGTTGCCCCGGCTTCAGCCAGCAGTTCGCACACCCGCCCTCCGACATGGCCCACGCCCTGAACCGCCACCTTGCGGCCGGAGAGGTCGTCATCTCCCCAAGCCTGGCGCGCACACGCCTTAACCCCGAGGAACACGCCGCGCGCCGTCACCGGTGAAGGGTCCCCGCTTGCAGCTGCGCCCTCCGCCAATCCTGCGACATACTTGGTGCGCTCGGCCGCGAACGCCATGTCGGTCGGGGAGACCCCGACATCCTCAGCGGTCCAATATCGTCCAGCAAGCGAATTCACGGCGTCCCCGAATGCTCGAAACAGCTCAGGAGACTTTTCAGTGTGCGAATCGCCAATGATCACCGCCTTGCCGCCCCCGAGCGGCAGGTCCGCCATCGCGTTCTTGTAGCTCATGCCCTGCGACAGCCTCAAAGCGTCGGTCAGCGCCGCGTCCGAGGACGCATACTTCCACATGCGGCAGCCGCCGGCTGCCGGCCCCCGTCGCGTCGAGTGGATCGCGATGATTGCGCGGAGCCCCGCCTCACGATCGTGAAAATGATGGACGCTTTCGTGGCCGGCGAAGGCCGCATGATCGAACATGGGGGAGACCCTTTGGTCCGGTGCTCGCGTCCCCAGATCGGGACGGCCCGTCATAAGCCCTGCCAACGCTCACGCAAGCCCGCAACGGTGTCGCGTGCGTTAGTCGAACAGAGCGTCCACGGCGCTCTGGTCCATCGCCTCGGGGGCTTCCGCTTCCTCTTCGATCTCGACCGCGGCGGGCGTCGGAGTCGGCGGAACGTGCGCCGGGGGAGCGGCGGACGTCAAAGCCTTTCGGCTTGGCGGAGGTTTCGTCGCGGGCTTCGCCGCTTTCTTGGGCGGCCCCTTGGCCTGCTTGCGCTCCGCAGGAACGGGCAGATCCTGCCGCTCCATCACTTCAGCACCCTCGCCAAATGGATTTGGCGCTCCTTCGGTCTTGACCGCGCTCCACAGCCCGACCCGGAGCGCGCCGCCCTGAATCGCGCGAATGCGCGCACGAGCGCTTTGCATCTCCCACGACAATTCCTGAAGCAGCCTCGGCGCTGCGCCCGAAACCACGCTGTCCAGCTCGCGACCGATCCGGTCGAACGCAGCGGCAGCGGCGGCGCAATAGAGATCGCCGACGTCGGCCCGGTGGACGCTGGCAAAGCCGGCGGCGTGCAGCAACCCGAGAATTTCGTCGTCCGAAGCGACCTGCGGCTCGGCCCACGCCGATGCGAAGGCAGCCGCCGGAGCCCTCGTTGTGCACCGTGTCACTTCCAGGAACACCCACCGGCCGTCTTCGCGCAAAGCCCGATGGGCGCGAGTGACAAGACCGGACTTGTGATCTCCGAACGCAAAGCAATCCAGCGTCAGTAATCCCGCGAGCGACGCATCGGCGAGGCCCCGGGGCCGATCCACATCGCCGATCGCGATCTCCGCAAAGGGCGCGAGCTCACGCAGCCGTTCCACCCCCGGCTCGCGCCATTCGATCGCCTTGAACGGACGCTCTGATCGCTCACGACACGCGATGACGGTCTGGGCGTCGACCCCGATGAAGCCGATCCCGCCTTCGTCCCCAAGCCGGGCGAACATGGCGTCGAGCATGCACGCATCGAGCGCGTCTGACCCTGGTCCGAGTCTGCCGCTCCCCCAGAGCGCTTCGAGCGCCGCGACCCGTGGGTCTGCGTCCTCCCCCGCATCACGGCCCCGCCGAACCGAGGGCGCCGGTAGGGAAGCTAACGCCTTCTCCTTGTCGGCGGTCGCAACAATTGGAGGGGCGACTGATGGAACCGCTGGCGCTTCCGGACCGCCCTTGGCGGGAGCCGGGGCCGAGACCTGGTCCGCTGACGTGTTTTCATCGTTCGATTCAGGGACGTAGTCACGACCATCCCACCAGGCGCCGAGACGTCCGGTCAACACCCGCCGGGCGTCGGCTTCAACGATGTGCTTCAACACCGGCAACATAGGTTCGTTCGAGCAACGCGCATCAGGGACGCCTGAAGCTCGAAGACTGGCACAGTTTGGTTAAGAAGCAGTCGCCCAGATCGGAACAGTTTCACCTAGTCGGCGTCGCTCCTGCGTTCCCCCAACCACGGAAGTTCTGGCGGCGCTGACGGCAGGGACCCTACCGGGCTCTGGCCGAACCCCGCGATATCCCGCCAGACGCGCTCTGCGGAGAGATCGTTCAAGAGAAGGTGGTAGCCCTCCTCGTAAAATGCGGTGCGCACATTCGCCGGAAGCGCGCGGGTTCCGCGCTCCACCCCGTTGCGGGGGATCACTTCGTCCCGCCCGCCATACAGGAGGAGCGTAGGCGTCTCGGGATCAAGGCGGGGCAGTGCATCGTTTGCTTCCTCCATAAGGTCAACAACGCCGTAAACCGCGTCAATCCGAGTGGTCTTGAGCACATGGGGGTCGTTCCACATTTCAACGAGCTTTTCCCGGTTGTCGGTCGGTGTGATCCGGACCCCCTTGGGCGGAACGACGACCCAACCCGGCCGGACGTGCGCACTCATCCAGAGACTGACCTTGTAGGCGAAAGGCAACGCCCCCCAACCCCGAAGCCCCGGCGCGGAAAGCACCAATGCGTCGGCATCCGGCGGATCGGCTGACGCGAAAGCAGTAATCGCGACGGCCGCGCCCATCGACTCCCCGACCACCAAGACGCGCGACCCCGGATGCGCGGCGCGGGCAAGGCGCGTGACGGTGCGAAGATCTTCCCGCAGCACCTCCGGGTCGGCCCATATCCCGGAATTTGGAGATCGCCCGAAACCACGCTGGTCGTAGGCGTACACCTCAGCCCCTTCATGCGACCAGAATTGCGCCGCGGCCCGGAAGGCGCCGGCGTAGTCATTCATGCCGTGGACCGCCACGATGACGAGGCCTTCCGCGATTCTTTCGCGCGCGTCGGCGTCCGTCGCCGCCGCCCAATGGGACAGTCCGAGCCGAGAGCCGTCAAAGGACCGGACCCAGTCATCGCCCAGGATCGGCGTTTCGAGGGTGGTCGCCTTCTGTATCGCGCCCTGCGTTAAAGGCGCGCATGCGGTCACCAGCAACATCGCGGCAAGCAACGGCAACCGACGGACCAAATCTCGTAGCGCCGTCAAAGGCGCCAACCGGAAAGCGAACGTTTGCATGGGGACCGACCGCGCCATATCTTTCTCCCATCAGGCGAATTGCGGACAGGCGGGAACATGGCCGATCTGGTGGACCTCATCATCACCCCGCGGCCGCATGACCTTGGCGGCTTCAACGTGCGTCGGGTGCTCCCCTTCCACAAGCGGCGCAATGTCGGCCCCTTCGTGTTCTTCGACCATCTCGGGCCTGCCGAATTTGCCCCCGGTCGAGGGATCGACGTCCGCTCGCACCCCCACATCGGACTTGCGACGGTGACCTGGCTCTTCGATGGGGCGCTCGATCATCGCGACAGCCTCGGAACTCACAAGACCATACGGCCCGGGGCGGTCAACTGGATGACGGCCGGCCGCGGCATTGTTCACACGGAACGGTCTCCTCCGGCGGAACGCGCTCGGGGGCACAGAATTCATGCCGTGCAGACCTGGGTCGCGCTGCCAAGAGCGTTTGAAGAATGCGCCCCATCCTTCGCGCACCACCCGGCAAGCGAGCTGCCCAAGATTGATATTTCTGGCTTGAAGGTGACGCTGATCGCCGGTGAAGCCTTCGACCGCACGTCGCCAGTGGCGTTTCCTGCTCCGATCCTGCTCATGGCGATTGAAGCGCAGTCCGCGTCGCGCGTCGAACTTCCGAAGGCGCAGGAACTGGCGGTCTACGCCGTGCGCGGCGACCTCGGCATCGCCGGCGAACCGGTCGGCGAGGCGCAGATGGCGGTGTTGAAGGACGGCGCTCGAGGCGAACTCCACCTGGCTGAAGGGTCCATCGCCATGATTTGCGGAGGCGCGGCGCTTGATGCACCGCGAGTGATGGACTGGAATTTCGTCTCGTCTTCCAAATCGCGGATCGAACGGGCGCAGGCCGACTGGCGCGCATCGATCGATGCCGGGTTCGTCGACAGCTATTTCAGCCAGCCCGCCGGCGAAGTCTCCTGGATCCCCCTCCCCGGCGACCCACAGCCTGAACCCGAGGACACGCCTCCGGCCTGACCTCCATGGTCGTCGTCCTGCCGGCGAGTTGCGGCGGGAGGGAACCGGGGAAGATTGACGCGACGATCGACGGTCGTCTCACTCAGGCTGCGGCTCCCTTGGCCGCCGCCCGCTCGATTGATTCCTCGATCAGTTCGCGCGCGCGCTCAGGTCCGTAGAGCCCATCGATCTTCACCCACTTTCCAGGTTCCAGGTCCTTGTAGTGCTGGAAAAAGTGCACGATCCGCTCGACGAGAATATCGGGGAGGTCGCCGTAGGTGTGGACCTTTTCATAGTAGCGAGTCAGCTTTGAATGAGGCACCGCGAGGATCTTTTCATCCTGGCCCTTGTCGTCGGTCATCATCAGAACCCCGACCGGCCTCACCCTCAACACGCACCCAGGAACCAACGCGCGGTTCCCGACACACATCACGTCAATCGGATCTCCGTCGAGACTGAGAGTGTGGGGTATGAAGCCGTAATTGCAGGGGTAGCGCATCGATGTGTAGAGAAAGCGATCCACGAACATCGCGCCGGACGCCTTGTCGATCTCGTATTTGATGGGCTCGCCGCCGAGAGGCACCTCGATCACGACATTCACGTCGTGCGGGGGGGCGCTGCCGATTCCGATCTTCGAGAGATCCATTTCTTGCTCCTGCAGAGGCGTGTCTCGGACCGCGCGAGTTGAGATCGGGCGGGTTATGGCGCGTGTGCAACATCAAAGCCAATGGGGCGCGCAGCATCCCCGGACTTGTCCGGCGGCCGACAGACGTTAATGTCCGTCACTTCGAAGTCAGAAACAGGTGATGCATGAACTTGCGCGGGGCGGCGACCGGAATTCTCGTGGGCGCGACGGTGTTTCTCGCCGCCTGTTCGCCGGAGACGGAAGTCGCCCAAGCGCCGGAGCCCGCTACTCAGGTCGCACCACCTATCGGCGCCAAGCTCGACACGTCCATCGATATCACCGCCGCCGATCTCTCAGCACGGGTGAAGGAGCTCGCCGACGACAAGTATGAGGGTCGCGCGCCGGGCACGGTCGCGGGCGAGGCGTCGGCGCAATGGATCGCGGACGAGATGCAGCGTGTCGGCCTCGCCCCCGCGGTCGGGGACAGCTATTTCCAACCGGTTGAGATGGTGGCGCAGACCGTGGATGAGGCGACGTCCAGCCTCAGCTTCAACATCAATGGGGTCGAGACCCCCTTCGCGATGCGCAAGGACGCCGTATTCGTCACCAAGCGCCAGAATGAGTCCACCGTCGCCTACTCAGACACAGACGTGGTTTTCGTCGGCTACGGCGTCAACGCGCCCGAAGTCGGATGGAACGACTATGCGGGAATCGACGTCAAGGGAAAGACGGTCATCATCCTGGTCAACGATCCCGGGTTCGCGATCAATGATGAGAGCCTCTTCAAGGGCGCAGCGATGACCTATTACGGCCGCTGGACCTACAAGTTCGAGGAAGCAAGCCGCCAGGGGGCCGCCGGCGCGTTGATCGTTCACGAGACTGTTCCCGCCTCCTACGGGTGGGACGTGGTTGAGAACTCCTGGACGGGAGAGCAAGCCGACCTCGTCAGGGGTGACGGCGGCGCCGATCAGAGCGTTCTCAACGGCTGGATCACGCTTGACCGCGCCGAGGAGCTGTTCACTGCGGCGGGTCTCGACTTCGATGCGGAAAAACTGGCCGCGAACACGCGTGGGTTCACCGCCAAACCCATGCCGGGATTGAAGTCCTCAGCCACGATCAACCAGACGGTCGAACGTCGCCAGTCGCGAAATGTGGCTGGCACGATCAGGGGAACCTACGCGCCGGATGAGCACGTGATCTTCATGGCGCACTGGGACCATATCGGCCGCAACCCGACTGCGATGCCCGGCGCGGACGGCATCTATAACGGCGCGGTCGACAATGCGACGGGCGTGAGCTCGATCCTGGAAATCGCCGAGGCCATGGCCGCCGCGCCCGCTCCGCGTCGGTCCATCACCTTCATTGCGGTGACGTTGGAAGAGTCCGGGCTGCTCGGCTCGGCCTATTTCGCCGAGAACCCCTTCATTCCGCTGCAGAAGATCGTAGCTGGGGTGAACATTGATGCAATCAACCCGATCGGCCGCACGCGTGACGTGATCGTTGTCGGGGCCGGTGCATCGGAGCTTGAAGACCGGCTCAAGGCGTTGCTCGATCCGGTTGGCCGCGTGATCCGCCCGGATCCGGAACCCGAAGCAGGCTATTTCTATCGCTCGGACCATGTGAGCCTCGCCAAGAAAGGCGTGCCGATGCTGTATCTGGATGGTGGCATAGATGCGCTCGACGGCGGCGAAGCCAAGGGAAAGGCCGCCTCCGAAGCCTACCGCAAGCTTGCCTACCATGGCCCGTCCGACGAATTCCGCGACAGCTGGGACTTCAGCGGAATGGAAGAGGACATGAAGGTCGCCCGCGACCTTGCCGCCGGAATCGCAAATTCGGCGGACTGGCCGACCTGGTATCTGGGCAACGAGTTCAAGGCGATCCGGGACGCGTCGCTCGCCGCGCCCTGATCGCTCGTGGCGAGGAGGAAATCATGGCGGACATCGGCCAGGCAGGCAGAACTCAACTCGCGAACATTGAAAAGAAAACCGGGAAGTCGCTGCCTACTCTTGCGGCGGAGCTGAAAGCGTCGGGACTGGTGAAACATGGGGCGCTTCGGACCCACGCGATGGCGGCCTACGGGCTCGGCTATGGTGACGCAAATACCCTGGTCCACGTCGCGCTGCAGTCAGATGGCGAAAGCGCCGCCCGCGCGGCAGGTGCGTCGACCGACGACGTTCTCGACGCCATCTACACCGGCAAGAAGGCTCACCATCGACCGATCCATGATGCCATTATGATTGCGCTTGAAAGTCTGGAAGACGTCGAGATCGTCCCGAAGAAGGGATATGTGTCGCTGCGCCGCAAGAAGCAGTTCGCGATGCTCGGCCCCAAGACCAACGACCGTTTCGAACTCGGGGTCAACCTCAAGGACGCATTGGACGGCGATCGCTTCGTCTCCCAGAAGCCGGGCGGAATGTGCCAGTACATCGCGTCTCTTGGCTCAGCGGACGAGGTCGACGACGAGATCGTCGCGGTGCTTCAGCGGGCCTACGAAGCGGCGGTCTGAGCGATCCCAGATCCGGTCAACCGCTCAGCCTACATCCGTTCCGGGGCTTCGACGCCAATGAGCCCGAGCACCAATTCCAGCTGGCGGAGCGTCGCGAGCGTGAGCGCGAGTCGCGACCGGCGGCGGGCCTCGTCGGTCTCTGCAAGCACGGGCGCCGCCGCATAGAAACCAGAAAATGCCTGCGCCAAAGCATAGGCGTGTTCGCAAAGGATATGCGGCATCCGGCGTTCATAGGCTGCGCTCAACGCGTCGGCGAAGCTGTCGAGCGCGAGCACAAGGTCACGCTCGGCCGGCAACTCTACAATGATCGACCCCGGTGCGGCACCCTCCTCGGAGGCACGGCGAGCGAGCGACTTCATCCTTACACACTGATAGAGCAAGTAGGGACCCGTTCTGCCTTCGAACGAAGTAAACCGATCCAGATCAAAAATGTAGTTCGTCGTCCGCACGTTAGAGAGATCCGCGAACTTGATCGCCGCGATCGCGACCCTCGTTGCGATCGCTTCTCGCTCCTCGCTCGAGACCCCTTCCGCCAATCCGGCCTCGATCAAACGGGCGCGGGCGGCCGCCTTGGCCTGTTCAATCAGGTCATGCAGTTTCAAGACGCCCCCCTCGCGGGTCTTGAAGGGCTTGCCGTCAGGTCCGTTCATGGTGCCGAAGCCGATATGCTCCAGCGCCGACTCGGCTGCATATCCCGCGGCCGCGCTCGCCCGGAACACCTGTTCAAAATGCAGCGCCTGGCGTTGATCCACGACATAGAGCGACAGCTCCGGGTCGAGTGTGCGCTTGCGATCGAGCACGGTGCCGAGATCGGTTGCGTGATATCCGGAGGCGCCCTCCGAATTGACCAGCATGAACGGCGGCACTGCTTTCTTGTCGGTGTCGCGGGCCACCGGAATGATCCACGCTCCGTCATCGAGTTCCGCCAGCCCGCGCGCCTTGAGGTCGGCGACGATTTCCGGAATCAACGGATCAGCGTCGCTTTCGCCCTTCCACAGATCAAACGACACGCCGAGCGCCCGAAACTCCCGTTCGAGCCCGGTCTGGGTCGTCTCAACGAAATGCCGCCATAGGGCGCGATAGCCCGCTCGCCCCGCCTGCAGCTCCGCAGTGGCGCGCCTCGCCCGGTCGCGCCGGCTTCCGTCCGCTTTGGATCGTGCCGACGCTTGAGGGTAGAGCCGTTCCAGATCATCCATCGACACCGGGCTGTCTGACGGAAATGGGCCGGAGAACGCCGCGTCGAAATAGGGAAGGTCAGGCCGCTCGTCTTCGACTTCGGTGATGAGCAATCCCATCTGCAACCCCCAGTCACCGAGGTGCACATCGCTCGTGACATCGTCGCCCATGAACCTGAACAAACGCTGCAAACTGTCCCCGATGATGGTTGAGCGCAGATGACCCACATGGAGGGGTTTGGCGACATTGGGGCCGCCGAAATCGATGACAACGCGCCGGGACCGGGAGACGCTTTCAGCACCTGCGCGAGGGTCCTCGAAAATCCGCCGTGCACGATGCGACAGAGCCGCACTGGACACGCGTACGTTGATGAAGCCTGGACCGGCGATCTCCGCGTCCGCCACCATCGGGTCGCGGCGCAGAATCTCGACCACCTCGCCGGCGATGTCGCGCGGGCTGCGCTTGGCTGCGCGCGCCGCGGTCATGGCCCCGTTGCATTGAAAATCCGCAAGGTCCGGACGGTCCGAACGCCGGAATTCCCCGAGTGACGGATCCAGCCCCAGGCTCGCAAACGCCTGCCCGCCCAAGACGCCAAGCGCTCGAACGAGCGTCTCCGCCCGTTCGCTCCCACCTTCCGACGTCGTCATGGTTCGGACTGCTGGAGCCTGAAACGAACGCCCGACCGGTTGAACGTCAGCTGCTCATCCGACAGGTCGAACCCGACGATCACTTCGAAATTCCGCCCGGAAACGGTTTCACTGGCGCGGGGAATGACGATCCCGTCAATTCGTTCGGTCTTGCGGACGATTTCCGCGCCGCGCGGGAACTTCACGTCCATGGTGAAATACTGCTTTGCGATCACGGCCTGATCCCGGCGCGTCACGGCGACCCAATAGCCGTAGGTCTTCGCGTCGCCCTGAGCCTTCGGACCTCGACCAAAGGCGAAGTCGACATCGACTTCCATGGTGATGGGATCATCGTCAACATAGCGGCAAAATCCACGGACTCCGTTGATTTCGCCCGTGAACCCGACATTCTCGTGCGTGTTCGGCTGCTGAACCTCGACCAGACGGGACGCTTCATACAACGCTCCCGCGACCGGACACGGCCCGACATTCGGTCGCGACTCAAAGGACGAACATGCGCTAAGGCCGAGCAACGCTAGCCCGACGACGGCGCGAACGTTGGGAAAAGAGAACGCCAATCGAGCCATCCTTGACCACAACGCCGTGCTTGGTGCTTCCGCTGCAGGAAGCAGACGTCGCACGGCTACCGAAGCAGCGTGATAGCCCCTATCATCGAAGCAGTGCAATCTGCGAAGCTGTAGTCCGGCGACGTCACTGGCGGCCCGGCGAGCGGAACATGGACCTGAAGATGACTCCCCGCCCCGCCCTGACGATCCTGCTCGCCGCGCCCCGCGGCTTTTGTGCAGGCGTCGACCGGGCCATCCAGATCGTCGAACTCGCCCTCACGAAGTGGGGCGCGCCGGTCTATGTCCGGCACGAGATTGTCCACAACGCCCATGTCGTGAGGAGGCTGGAAGCGATGGGCGCGGTCTTCGTCGAGGAACTCGCCGATTGTCCCGACGACCGTCCGGTTGTGTTCTCCGCGCACGGCGTGCCCAAATCCGTTCCCAGCGAGGCGGAACGCCGTGACATGACCTATGTTGATGCAACCTGCCCGCTCGTATCAAAGGTGCACGCAGAAGCGCAGCGCCTCGCGCGCAAGGGACTTCACACGCTCCTGATCGGTCACGCCGGACATCCCGAAGTCGTGGGGACAATGGGGCAAACCGACCCCGGAACCATGACGCTGATCGAAACCTGCGAGGACGCCGAAGCCTTCGCTCCCGCAGATGTCAGCCGTCTGGCGTTCGTCACGCAGACGACGCTGTCCGTCGACGACACGGCGGAGATCGTGGCGGTGCTGAAGCGACGTTTTCCCGCGATCGTCGAACCCGCAAAGGACGACATCTGCTATGCAACCACCAATCGCCAGGAAGCTGTGAAGGCCATCGCTGCGCGCGCGGACCTCGTTCTGGTGATCGGGGCGGCGAACTCCTCAAATTCGGTGCGCCTTGTTGAAGTCGCCGAACGCACCCGGGAACCTCCGGCGTCCGCCCATCTCATCTCCAGCGCCGGCGACATTGACTGGACATGGTTTGACGGGGTGAAGACGCTCGGCCTGACCGCTGGCGCTTCAGCTCCCGAAACGCTCGTCCAGGGGGTCATCGCCGCTTGCCGGGCCAGGTTCGAGGTCACGCTCGAGGTTGTCCTGACGGCGCAGGAAGACGTCGTCTTCCGCGTTCCGCGCATCCTTGAAGACGCCTGAAGTCGCGCCGCGGATGGCTGTCTACACCGACATCGACGAAGAGGAACTGCACCGCTTCCTCAACCACTACGACCTAGGCGGTGTGCGCGCCTTCAAGGGGATCGCTGAAGGCGTTGAAAACTCGAACTTCATCCTCGACACCACTCGTGGTCGATTCATCCTCACCGTCTTCGAGAAACGGGTTCGCCGCTCCGACTTGCCGTTCTTTCTCGGCCTGATGAACCATCTCGCCCGAAAGGGATTCCCCGCACCCCTGCCCGTGGCTGGCCGGGACGGCGAAGCGCTGCGGGAGGTGAAGGGCAAGCCCGCCGTCATCATCACTTTTCTTGAGGGAGTGTCGCCGCGCAGGCCTACTCCCGCTCAATGTCGCGCACTAGGCGCCGGACTGGCTCGCTTTCACCTCGCCCTTGCGGACTTCGAGATGCAACGCTCCAACGATCTGTCGCTTGAAAGCTGGATCGCATTGTTCGCCGGACGCGAGACGCAAGCTGAAGACCTGTCGACCGGCCTCGGGGCGCTCGTCGCCGGGGATCTCGCTGACCTCGCATCGACCTGGCCAAAGGGACTTCCGGCAGGAGCGATCCATGCGGACCTGTTCCCGGACAATGCGTTCTTTCTAGAAGAGCGGCTATCCGGCGTGATCGACTTCTATTTCGCCTGTACTGACGCGCTCGCCTACGACGTCGCGGTTTGCCTGAATTCCTGGGCGTTCGAGCCACGAGGGGAGTACAACCATTCCAAGGGCAAGGCGCTGCTCGCGGGCTATGACTCGGTGAGGACGCTCACGCAATCAGAACGCGCCGCGCTGCCCACGCTTGCGCGGGGAGCCGCCATGCGGTTCTTTCTGACCCGGCTTGTCGACTGGACGTCAACGCCCTCGGACGCTCTCGTTCGGCCGAAAAACCCGCTCGACTACGCCGAACGTCTCGGCTTCCATCGACAAGCAAGAGGCATCGAGGATTATGGCGGCTGAAGCCTCCGCCCTCAGCTTGACGCGACCGCCGAACCCGCAGACCCCCTACAACCCATGACCCAACCGATTGAAATCTGGACCGATGGCGCATGCTCCGGCAATCCCGGCCCAGGCGGGTGGGGCGCAATTGTCCGGCGCGACGGAGAAGACCGAGAGCTGTTTGGCGGGGAGCCCGCGACCACGAACAACCGAATGGAATTGCTGGCCGCCATCATGGCGCTGGAGAGCGTGCCCGAAGGCGCGCGCGTGATCCTGCACACAGACTCCGTCTATGTGAAGGACGGTCTGACGAAGTGGATTCTGGGTTGGAAACGCAATGGCTGGCGCACGGCTGACCGGAAGCCCGTGAAAAACCAGGACCTCTGGGTTCGACTGGACAGGGCCGCCGCGTCACGACGGGTAGACTGGCGCTGGGTGAAGGGGCACGCAGGCGATCCCGGCAATGAGCGCGCCGACGCGCTCGCGAGGAAGGGCTGCGAAGATCACTCCGGCTCGAGCCGGAAAGCCTGAGATCACATACAGACCGTCGCCGGGTATGAACGGCGCCGCTAGCGCTGGTGACGGTGTGAGGACGGAGAGGCCCAGGCTGACCACCCTCCCACTGGCCGGGTGACTCCGATCAACCTGGCCGAACCCGCAGCATCGTGCCGTCTCCCCCGACGATCATGACGTCCGCGCCTTCGTCTATGTTGGCGCCCTCTTCCGCCTCGGCCAGCCACATCGTGTCCCCGACGCTCACGCGACCTCGCCCCCCCTGAAAGCGAACCACGGCTCGCGCCTGCTTGCCAACCATCGAACTGAGACGATTGTTGAGATTGGGATGGCTCGTGGCGGGTCGCCGAATCCCCGAGAACACCGTTCGGCCCAGAACCACGAACACGATCGCCATGAGCGCAAAAAAGGCGAGTTGGCCCTGTCCCCCGGCCCACGCTTCAGGGGCGAGGGCCGCAAACGCCGCCGTGCAAAAGGCGCCGATGGATATCCACAAGAGGTCGAACGTTCCGATGACCACTTCGAACGTCAGCAGCACCACGGCGACGCCGATCCAGTGCCACAGCGTTAGGCTATCGAGGAACTGGTTGATCTCCGCCATCACGATCTCCCGGTTGAGAATGGCCCCCCGCCCGAAGGTCCCCCGTCGCGGGCGACCGTCTGTCCGCCGCCGCGTTTCGCCGCCTGGTCGGTCAGCGCGCGGACGCCCTCAATGGCGCCCACAAGTCCGCCAAAATCTGCCGGAACAATAACGGTCTTCTGCTGGTCGGAGCTCGCCAGCTTCTCGAACGCGACCACGTATTTCTGGGCGAGGAAGTAGTTGATCGCCTGAATGTCGCCGGCTGCGATCGCCTCGGACACCATTGTCGTTGCCTTGGCCTCCGCCTCGGCCTCTCGTTCCCGCGCTTCAGCGTCACGGAAAGCAGCCTCGCGGCGCCCTTCGGCTTGCAGGATCTGGCTTTGCTTCTGTCCTTCGGCCTTGAGGATCGCCGACTGCTTTTCGCCTTCCGCCTGAAGAATTTCGGCGCGCTTCAGGCGCTCCGCCTTCATCTGGCGCGCCATGGCCTCCGTGATGTCGGCCGGCGGGGTCAGGTCCTTTATCTCGATGCGGGTCACCTTCACGCCCCAGGGCTGCGTCGCCGCATCGATCACGCCGAGCAGTCGGGCGTTGATGTCATCCCGGTTCGACAACACCTGATCGAGATCCATCGATCCAACCACGGTGCGGATATTGGTAAGCGCGAGGTTGGTGATCGCACGGAACAGATCGTTGACCTCATAGGCCGCCGGCACCGGATCGATAATCTGGGTGAACACCACGGCGTCGCAGGACACCATCGCATTGTCGCGCGTGATCACTTCCTGTTGGGGCACGTCGAGGACGTTCTCCATCATGTTCATCTTTCGACCAATGCGATCGAAGAATGGCACGATGAAGGCGAGCCCCGGCTGAAGCAGCCGGGTGAAGCGTCCGAACCGCTCCACGGTATATTGATAGCCCTGAGGGACGACTGTCACCGCTCCGAAGAGGACGACAACGCCCAGAACCATGGCGGCCAGAGCCAGGATCGAGAGATCGCCGAAGAATTCCATACGATCCGTCCTTGTTATCTGTTTTTTCAGCCGTTTCGCACGCGCGACTCAGCACGTGAGACTACCACGTCCCCGCGTCAGCTCGAAGCTTCAGGCGTAAAGGCGGCGCGACGGGCGGCGTCCGGCCCGCGCGCCGGCATGTCATGGATTGGAACTCAGAGCTGGCCGAGCATGTAGTCTGCGGACGACACCTTGAACTCGCCCGGCCCCTCAATGTTGATCTGCGTTACAACACCGTCATCGACGATCATCGAATAACGCTGGGAGCGGCCGCCCATCCCGAATTTGCTTGCGTCCATTTCCAGACCCACAGCGCGCGTGAAGTCGCCATTGCCGTCAGCGAGCATCAACACACTGTCCCCCACTCCCTGGTCGCGGCCCCAGGCGGTCATCACGAAGACATCGTTCACCGACACGCAGGCGATCGCATCGACCCCTTTGGACTTCAGCGCCTCGGCCTGATCCCGAAACCCGGGCAGGTGTTTGGCTGAGCAGGTGGGCGTGAAGGCACCCGGCACAGCAAACAGCGCCACTTTTCGCCCGCTCGTGAGGTTCTCAACCGTGATCGGCGCGGGCCCGTCCGCGGTCATCTGGGTGAAGGTGGCGCTGGGAAGACGGTCTCCGACCTTGATGGTCATGCTGGTTGCTCCTTGTTGCGGCGCGGGGAGGATGCACCGAACGAGTTTCTAGAAACTCTGAAACCGTTTGGCGAGACTTTGCTTGGCGGCCATCACCCGCAGCGGATATGGGAGAGGGCTCCGGCGTCCGTTCCCTCTTGCCTTGCCGGCTTCAGAAGCGGACGATGGCAGTCAAAGGAGACGTTGCGGATGGAGGGCTCCCTCACCGGCAAGCTGCTCATCGCGTCGCCCTGGATCTCCGATCCGCGGTTCCACCAGTGCGTCATCCTCGTGTGCACCCACTCGGAAGATCACGCGATGGGCCTGATCATCAATAAGGCGGCAGATGAGATCACCCTTCCCGAACTCCTGGATCAGCTGGGAGTCGACGGGGACCAGGCGCCCGAAGACGCCCCAGTGTTGATGGGCGGACCCGTAGGCAAGGACCGCGGCTTCGTGCTCCACTCTGAAGATTATGACAGCGACGGCGCGACGCTTTCGGTGTGCGAGGGGGTGTGTCTCACCGCGACAAAGGACATCCTCCACGCGATGGCGTCCGACCATCCGCCCGAGCGTTTCGTCCTTGCGCTCGGTTACGCCGGCTGGGGCTCAGGCCAGCTTGAAGAGGAGCTTCACGAGCATGTCTGGCTGATCGGCGAGGCTGAGGCGGAGCTGGTCTATGACGAAGCCTTCGAGACAAAATGGGTGCGAGCGCTCGCAGGCATTGGCGTTTCTCCCGATCGCCTGCAGATCGAAGGCGGCACCGCCTGACCGCCTCCTCCGTCGGCGGAAGGTTAGTCCCTGAAGACGCCCACCTGCTCGCTGGCGGCGAGCAGCGCCCCATCTCTGGACCAGAGAATCGCCTGGTGGTCGAAGTAACCGCCCTCACATCGGCGCGAAGTGATTTCGCTTAGCACATAGTCGGACCCGACACGTTCGATCTCAGACGCGGTCGCGTGGAAGTAGATGTTCATGCTCACCGTGGACGACATCACAGGACGCTTCAGAAACAGCCGCGGCGGACCATAGTCCGCAAGCAAGGCGAGCATGGTGTGGTCAAGCGCAAGATCGTGCACGTGCCGGGTCCAGAATAGCGAAACCCCCCGATCGTCGTCCTCTGACGACATCGGAGGAGGCGTCACCCAACGCGAAGGAAGAAGCCTACCGAAAGGAGCCGGAGCCCCGCCGATGACGAGACTCGGATCTTCCGGCGGCCTGGCTTCGGGCATCTGCGCTTCGACGAAGCTAAGCGTCTTCCGGCGGACGCCGAAGGTGAATTGCGCATGCACGCAGAGGCGGTCACCCTGCCAGAGCTCAGCCTGCCAGAATTCGAGGCGCGCCCCCTCACGCAGAAGCCGCGTGCGAATCTCGATCCGGCCGTCGCCCAGCATCGACAGAAACATCATCGTCGCGCTGAGCGGCTCGCCGCGCTCCCCGGGCTCCAGCATCACTGCTCTCAGGACGATCGATGCGGTCCAGCCGCCGAACCGGCCGCCAGAATGCGCGTAGTCGGGGTCCGCCTCACCCTCCCACACATTGTCGCCGACGGCGCGAAGGATCAGTGTTTCGGCGAACGGCGTCATCTCAGCCCCACGAGACCAATCTTGATGGAGACGGCAGACTTCGCGACTACCACCAGCGATCGGGGCGCGCATTGAAACCGGCGGACTCTTCGATGACCGCGCCGACCTTGAAGCAAGCGTCTTCATCGAGCGGCTTGCCGATCACCTGCAGCCCCAGCGGGAGACCGTCCGCGTCCACGCCGGCCGGAACCGAGATCGCTGGCAGGCCGGACAAATTCGCGGTGACTGTGAAAATGTCGTTCAAATACATGGCGACGGGATCGCCCGAACGCTCTCCATAGGCGAAAGCCGCTGTCGGAGTCGTGGGGGTCAGCAATGCATCGACAGACTGAAACGCGGCATCGAAGTCCGCGAGAATTCGGGCGCGCACCTTCTGCGCGCGCAGGTAGTAGGCGTCATAGTATCCGGCGGAGAGGACATAGGTCCCAATGAGAAGCCGACGCTGGACCTCCAGACCGAAGCCGGCCGCACGCGTGGTTTCATAGGTGTCGGTCAGACCGCCGTCGGTCGACTTCCGCGCGCCGTATCGCATCCCGTCATAACGCGCGAGATTTGAGGAGGCCTCGGCCGGAGCCACGATATAGTAAGCCGGGAGAGCATATTTCGTATGGGGCAGCGACACCTCGACGATCCGCGCGCCCGCAGCGCGAAGCCACTCGACCCCCTTCTCCCACAGACTTTCGATCTCGGCGGGCATCCCGTCAACGCGATACTCCTTGGGAACGCCGATCGTCATCCCCTTGATCGACTTGCCCGGAGCCTTCGTCCACGCCGGAACGGGAGACCGAATGGACGTGGAATCGCGTGGGTCCGGTGAACACATGACCTCAAGCATCAGAGCAGAGTCACGGACCGTTTTGGCGAGCGGCCCCGCCTGATCAAGCGACGACGCGAACGCCACCATTCCATAGCGGCTCGCGCGGCCGTAGGTCGGCTTGATGCCCACCAGCCCCGCGAACGCCGCCGGCTGCCTGATCGACCCGCCGGTGTCAGAGGCGGTCGCGGCGAGACACAGGTCTGCGGCCACGGCAGTCGCCGATCCACCGGATGAACCACCCGCCGTCAACGGTCGATTGTCGCCCTTTCGCCTCCAAGGTGATGTGGGGGGCCCAAATCGCGAGGTCTCATTTGACGACCCCATCGCGAACTCATCCATGTTGAGCTTGCCGAGCATGACCGCACCGGCGTCCCAAAGGTTCGCGGTCACCGTCGACTCATAAGTGGGCGTGAACTCGCCGAGAATGTTCGAGCAAGCGGTGGTGCGGACACCGGCGGTGCAGAAGAGATCCTTGATCCCGAGCGGGGCGCCCTCGAGGCGACCGAGTTTCTTGCCTTTCGCGAGGCGTGCATCAGCCGCGTCGGCCATGGCGAGCGCTTTATCATGCGTTACGACCACATAGGCGTTGAGGTGCGGGTTGGAAGTGTCGATCGCGTCGAGAAAGGCCTGCGTGATTTCGCGAGACGAGAAGGTTCGCGACTTCAGGCCCGCAACGGCGTCCGTCAGCTTGAGTTCGGTGAGAGAGGTCATGTCAGGCGTTTCTCGAGAAATATGCTGAGCGGATGCTCGGCATAGGCGGCGAACGCGCCGCATTGGACAAATCCGTTCGCCGCATACAGGCGCAGGGCTTCCGGTTGCCTCGGGCCGCAGTGAGCGAGGATGGCTGTCGCCGACTGTCGACGCGCCGTATCCTCCAGGGCTTGCAGAATCTGGCGCGCGACTCCCATCCCCCGGAAGCCGGGGCGAACGAACATGCGCTTGAGCTCGACTGGTCGAGCGTGCCGCCCCATCTCGGGGTCGATGGGGACGACACCGCCGCAGCCAGCCGCGATCCCGCGCACCCTCGCAACAAGGAAGGCGCCGCCTTGCGCGAGAGCCGGTGGAGGTGTGTCGTACGCATCGCCGTCTTCAGGATAAAGCTGAGAGATCAGTGCGCCCATCTCAGCGATCAACTCACGGCTTTCTGAAGCGAACGGACTTTCAGCCACGATGACAGGAACGAGTTTCGAGGTTGCCTCGGCCCGCATTTACTCAACCACTTTAGGAACGATGAAAAACCCGTCGCTTGTCTGGGGCGCGTTCGCGAGCACCTGATCGCGAATGCCGCCGTCGGTGACGACATCGGCGCGCATGGGTAGCGAGAGCGCCACGGGCGACGTCATTGGCTCGACACCCTCCACGTCCACCTCGTTGAGCTGTTCGATCCAGGCGAGTATGCCGTTCAGCTCGGCGGCCAGCGGTTCGAGCCGGTCCTCGGGGACTGCGATGCGCGCAAGTCGCGCAACCTTCCTCACCGTATCTTTGTCGACGCTCATCAGGCTTCCGTCCATGGCTGCCCGTTGGGCCTAGACGCACTCGGCTTCCGCATCAAGCATCTGCGGGCTACACGATGGCTGATGCCGCTCGTCGACCTCATGAAATTGCCCCCGCAGGGCACTCTCCTCGGACTGGATCCCGGTGCGCGAAGCATCGGCGTGGCCGCCTGCGACCGCGGGCGCATAATCGCGAGCCCAGTGGAAACGATCGAACGCGGCAAACGCCTTGGCCCGGCGCTGGACCGTTTGTTCCAGATCTTCGATGCGCGCAGCGCCGTCGGCGTCGTGGTCGGCCTGCCGAAAAACATGAGCGGCGACGAAGGGCCGCGCGCCCAGTCGGCCCGTGCGCTCGCACACAACATCCTGCAACGCCATGACGTACCGATCGCGTTCTGGGACGAAAGGCTGTCGACCGCCGGCGTCGAGCGGACGCTGCTCGAAGCCAATACGCGCCGCGCGCGGCGCGCCGAAGTGATCGACAAACTCGCGGCGACCTGGATCCTTCAAGGCGCGATCGATCGGCTGCGGGAGGCCGGATGAGCTTTCTCACAGCCCTGGCGCCCGTCGTCCTGATCGTGGGGCTCGGGCGGTTTCTCGCGTGGCGCAACGTCCTCACACCGGATGGATGGCGTGCGGTCGAACGGCTCTGTTATCTTTTGCTTTTTCCGGTGATGGTCGTGACCGTGCTCGCCAGCGCATCGTTCGACACGGCGCCTTGGAAGGTCGCTGCGGCGTGCATCGGCGCGCAACTCGTCCTCACCGCGACCGGGCTCTTGTCGCGCTGGTGGCCCGGAACGCTGCGCCCGGCAATCGGGTCGATCATCCAGTCCAACGCCCGTTGGAACACGATGATCGGCCTGTCGATCGCTGGCGCACTTTATGGCGAGGCCGGGGTGGCGCTGGTCGCGATTGTCGCCGCCGCCCTGATTCCAAGCGCAAATTTCATCTCGGTGAGCGCCCTCTCCCATTTCGGTGACCCGCCCGAGGGACTCCGGCGCAACCCACTTGCCGAAATGGCGCGCAACCCGATCCTGATCGCCTGCGCGCTCGGGGGATTACTGAACGTTGCAAACCTGCCGCCTTCCGGCGTGATCGGCTACACGATGGACATACTTGGCCGCAGCGCTGTCGCGATCGGGTTGCTAGCGGCGGGAGCCGGCGTCGACCTCGCTGCGCTGCAACGCGCTGGATTGCGGACGTTTTTCTGGTCGGCAGTGAGACTTTGCGGGTTTCCGATTGTCGCCGGGTTCATCGCAATCGCCCTTGGCGTCACGCAGCTCGAACTCGCCGTGATCGTGATCTGCGCGGCGACGCCGACCGCCTCCATGGGGTACATCCTCGCCCGGCAGCTGGGTGGGGATGCGCCGCTGATGGCAAATCTGATCGCGGTCCAGACCGTGCTCGCCGCCCTCACCATGCCGGCTATGTTCTTCCTATTGACCGGACTTTGAGTCGGGTTTGACGCGCGTCTGACTGCGGTTTGGGCGACAGAGACGCATTGCGGGGACAGAACGCGCCGCTTGCCCGAATCTCTGCCCGGCGTTATCCCCACAAAAATCATTGGGTCCGCCATGACGGCGCAGTTCAGCTACGCCTTTCCGCATCGTCACCTTCTCGGCATAGACGGGCTGAACCGCCTCGACGTGGAGGAGTTGCTCTCACTCGCAGACACCTATGTCGATCTGTCTCGTCGGAGGGTGAAGCACGCGGACGTGCTTCAGGGGCGCACGCTTCTGAACCTGTTCTTCGAAGCCTCGACCCGAACCCAGAGCTCATTCGAAATCGCGGGCCGGCGACTCGGGGCGGACGTGGTGACCATGCAGGCGGCGACTTCATCGCTCAAGAAGGGCGAGACGCTGGTCGACACGGCGATGACGCTGAACGCCATGAGACCCGACCTCCTGGTGATCCGTCACGGCTCATCCGGCGCGGTGAAGCTGCTGTCGCGCAAGGTCGGCTGCGCCGTGATCAACGCGGGCGACGGAAGCCACGAACACCCGACGCAAGCCCTGCTCGACGCGCTCACGATCCGCCGCAGGGTCGGCGCGATTGAATCGCTCACGATCGCCATCTGCGGCGACGTGCTGCATTCTCGGGTCGCGCGCTCGAATGTGGCGCTCCTGAACTTGCTCGGCGCACGGGTTCGGCTGATCGCTCCGCGCACCCTGCTGCCGCCTGGCGCCGCGGACTGGGGGGCCGAGGTGTTCACCGACATGCGGGAGGGTCTTGCCGGCTGCGACGTGGTCATGATGCTGCGCCTTCAGGCGGAACGGATGGAGGGGGCCTACCTGCCCTCCGCCCGGGAGTTTTTCCATTTCTACGGCCTCGACTCCGAAAAGCTCAGCTATGCGAAGCCCGGCGCCTTCGTCATGCACCCGGGCCCAATGAATCGTGGCGTCGAGATCGAAAGCGGCGTCGCCGACGATGTCGAACGATCGCTGATCACAGAACAAGTCGAGATGGGGGTCGCGGTGCGCATGGCGGTTCTGGACACGCTTGCGCGCAACGCTCCCGACGCAGGGGCGCGCAATCAATGAGCCGCTCGACGCTGATCTGGAATGCGCGGCTGGTCGATCCGGCCTCGGGCAAGGACGAACGCGGCGGCCTCTTGGTCGAGGATGGCGCGATCGCGGATGTCGGCCCCCACCTCGCAAGCGTTCGGGATGGCGCCGCCGACGCGATCGACGCTGGCAGACGAGTGCTCGCGCCGGGGCTGGTGGACCTTCGCGTGAAGACGGGCGAGCCCGGACTTGAGCACAAGGAGACCCTCGCCACAGCGAGCGACGCCGCGGCCGCCGGCGGCGTGACGAGCTTTGTCGTCATGCCGGACACCTCTCCGGTGATCGACAGCGTGGCGCTCGTCGACTTCATCAATCGTCGCGCGCGGGACCATGCGAGAGTCAAAGTCTATCCCGCAGGAGGGCTCACTGTCGGCCTTCGCGGCGCGCAGATGAGCGAACTCGGTCTGATGATGGAGGCCGGGGCGGTCATGTTCTGCAATGGCGACCAGGCCGTCGAGGACGCCGGACTGATGCGTCGGGCGATGCAGTACGCGTCCGGCTTTCGGGCGTTGATCGCATCGCGCGCGGACACCCACGCGCTGACGCGCGGCTCGGTGATGAACGCTGGAGCCTTCGCCGCCCGACTTGGCCTGCGCGGCGCGCCCCCGGAAGCCGAATGGATCGCGGTCGAGCGCGACCTGACGCTCGCGGAAACGACCGGGTGCCGCCTGTTGATCGACTGCCTCTCCACGGGGCGAGCGTTGGCGGCGGTCGAGGCTGCGCGCGCCCGGAAGGTCAACGCGGCGTGTACCATCAGCGCCTATTCGCTGTTCTTCAATGAATTCGATGTCGGCGACTACCTCACCTATTGCAAAGTGTTCCCGCCCTTCAGGGCCGAGGCGGACAGGCAGGAGATGATCGATGGGATCGCCAGAGGCGCGATCGACGCGGTCGTATCCGCGCACGACCCGCAACCGCCGGAAGACAAACGGCTGCCCATCGCGGACGCGTCGTATGGCGCTGTCGGACTGGAGACACTGCTGTCGGCGCTGCTGTCTCTGGTGAGCGACGAGCGGGTGACGCTGGTGCAAGCGCTGCGTCCTGTGACGTGCGGCCCTGCGGACCTTCTGGGCCTGCCGCAAGGAAGGCTGAAAGCAGGCGCGCCCGCCGATCTCATCCTGTTCGATCCAGACACCCCCTGGGCCTGCCGACGCGAGGACCTGCGCTCGCGTTCGAAGAATTCACCGTTTGACGGTCGGCTGCTTCAGGGACGCGTCCTGAAAACCTGGGTGGACGGACGCATCGTTCACGACGCCTGGCAGCCCTGACCGGCGCGGCGCTAGACGCCGGGCGTTCCGCGGGCCAATGATGAGGTTTGATCTCGACCGCGCGGCGAGACGAGAAGGGGAGGGGAAACATCGTGTCCGGTTTTGCGATCGCCCCTGACCTTCCGTTTGCCGCGGCCTGGATCGCGGCGACCGCCGCGCTTGGCTACGTGCTCGGCTCGATCCCCTTCGGGCTTGTGCTGACCCGGCTCGCAGGCCTTGGCGACATACGGACCATAGGATCGGGCAATATCGGCGCGACCAACGTGCTGCGGACCGGACGCAAGGATCTCGCGCTTGCGACCCTCCTGCTCGATGCAGGCAAGGCCGGTCTCGCGTTCCTCGCCGCGTCAGCCATACTGACCGCAGCTGTCCGGGCGCCCGGGAGCGCGGGCGGAGCGGCTGGGATGCCGACCGCGGCCTTTCATGGCGGGTTGATCGCCGGAGCCAGTGCGTTCATTGGCCACTGTTTCCCCGTCTGGCTGAACTTCAAGGGCGGCAAGGGAGTTGCAACCTTCATCGGCCTTCTGCTCGCGGCGATGTGGCAGGTCGGGCTCGGCTTCGCGGCGATTTGGCTCGCGATCGCTGGCGTTTCCAGGATGTCATCGCTGGCCGCGCTGACGGGAACCCTCGCCGCGCCCGTCCTCGCATTCTGGTTCTATGGGCCGTTCGCATGCGCGATGACGTCCGGCGTCGCCCTGCTCGTCTATTGGCGGCACAGGTCGAACATTTCGAGGATTCTCGCGGGGACCGAGCCGAAGATCGGCGCCAAGGGGAAGTCACCGCCGTGACGCGCCGTATGCTCGCGGACGCTGAGCGGACGGACTGGCTTCGCCTCTCCCGGACTCACGGCGTCGGTCCTGTGACCTTCAGCGAACTGATCCGCCGCACGGGGAGCGCATCGGCCGCCATCGACGCACTGCCGCGCTTGGCTGAACGTGCGCGCATGAAATCCCGTCCGGTGGTCCCCGACCGCGCCTCCGCTAAGCGCGAGATTGCGGATGCAGAGCGCCATGGCGGGCGGTTCATCGCAAGCTGCGAGCCCGACTATCCACCTATGCTCGCCGCGATCGACGCGCCGCCTCCGGTGATCTGTGTCGCGGGAGACGCAGTCTTGCTCGCGCGGCGGGCGGTCGCCCTCGTGGGAGCACGAAACGCATCCGCGGCTGGCCTACGCATCGCGCGCGAACTCGCGCGCGGTCTCGGGGAGGCTGGCTGCCTCATCGTGTCGGGACTTGCACGGGGCGTGGACGCTGCCGCGCACAAGGCGTCTCTGTCCACCGGAACCGTAGCGGTGCTCGCAGGCGGCATCGACCAGATCTATCCGCCGGAACATGCGGGACTGTTTGAGGAGGTCGTCCGCACGGGAGCGGCGATCACGGAAGCCCCGTTCGGACGCACAGCAACGGCGCGTGACTTCCCCAAGCGAAATCGGTTGATTTCAGGACTTTCCCTCGCCGTGGTCGTTGTCGAGGCGGCGGAACGCTCCGGCAGCCTAATCACCGCGCGGTGCGCACTGGAACAGGGGCGGGAGGTGATGGCGGTGCCGGGCTCACCGCTTGACCCAAGGGCGAAGGGATCAAACGGTCTGATCCGCCAGGGTGCGCACCTTGTCGAGACCGCGGAGGATGTGATCCGAGCCATCGAAGGCCTGTCGCCGATCCGCGTGGCGGAACCCGCCGGAGGGGACTTCTCCCCCAAGGGTGACGCCATTGATCCACCGCAGGCGCTGATCGAGGCGGTGCGGGACGCGCTGACGCTTGCTCCGGTGCCGATCGCGGACCTCGCCGAAGCGGTGGATGCGCCCTATCGCCTTGTTGCGGTTTGCCTGATGGAGCTGGAACTTCAGGGCGTCGCGGCGACCCATGTTGGCGGGCTCGCGAGCCGGCGGGTGGAGGAGTGAAACCGCGAGGACAGGGACGTATTCGATCGCCATCGCAGCCGCCCGACGAAACCGGATCTGCACCACCCATATGAACCTGTCACAAAGCCGCGAATTGACATCCGGGGCGCCCTCACCCACTTTCCCGCGCTCTCGCTACCTCCCCAGAAACTCCCTCCCAGAGGAGCGCATGCAGGTCGTCGTCGTCGAATCTCCCGCCAAGGCAAAGACCATCAACAAGTATCTCGGGAGCGGCTTCAAGGTCCTCGCAAGCTACGGACACATACGCGATCTGCCCTCCAAAGACGGCTCAGTGCGGCCCGACGAAGACTTCGCGATGTCCTGGGACATCGACGCGCGATCGGCCAAGCATGTGAAGGAAATCGCCGATGCGGTTCGCACCGCGGACGGGCTGATCCTCGCGACCGACCCCGATCGGGAGGGCGAAGCGATCTCCTGGCATGTGCTGGAGGCTCTGACGTCCCGGCGGGTGCTGAAGGACAAGTCGGTGAGCCGGGTGACCTTCAACGCGATCACGCGGCGCGCGGTGCTCGATGCGATGGAGCATCCACGCAAGATCGATCAGGAACTGGTCGACGCCTACCTCGCGCGGCGGGCGCTCGACTATCTGGTCGGCTTCACGCTGTCGCCTGTGTTGTGGCGCAAATTGCCCGGGTCGCGATCAGCGGGCCGGGTGCAGTCGGTAGCGCTGCGTCTGGTCTGCCAGCGGGAGATGGAGATCGAAGCGTTCCGTGCCGAGGAATACTGGCAGATCAAGGGGGACTTCGAAACGAACGGAGCGACCTTCGAAGCGCGGCTGGTCGAACTCGACGGCAAGAAACTGCAGCGCTTTTCGCTGCCGAACGCCGAGATGGCGCACGCGGCGCTCGCCGCGGTTAAGGCCGGGCGCTACGCGGTGGCGAGCGTCGAAGCCAAGCCGCTCAAGCGCAACCCGCCACCGCCCTTCACGACCTCGACGCTGCAACAGGACGCGGCCCGCAAGCTCGGTTTTTCGGCATCGCGAACGATGCAGGTGGCGCAGCGCCTTTATGAAGGTGTCCAGGTCGGCGGCGAAACGGTCGGTCTCATCACTTATATGAGGACCGACGGCGTGCAGATGGCGGAAGAAGCCTATGCCGCGGCCCGCGCCACGATCGAGCGCCGCCATGGCGCCCAGTATCTGCCGCCGCAAGCTCGTCGCTACAGCACCAAGGCGAAGAACGCGCAGGAGGCCCACGAAGCGGTCCGGCCAACGGATTTCGATCGTCACCCGAAGGACATGCGGCTCGAAGGAGACATGGCGCGGCTCTACGAGCTGATCTGGAAGCGCGCGGTCGCAAGCCAGATGGAAGCGGCGGTTCTCGAACGCACGACCGTCGATCTCGCCTCCGACGACCGCCGCACGATCATGCGAGCGACAGGCCAGGTGGTGAAGTTCGACGGGTTCCTCGCCCTCTATCAGGAGAGCCGGGACGAACCGGACGAGGACGACGACGGCCGCCTGCCGCCCATCCAAGAGCGCGACACGCCGAACCTTCGCGGCGCCGAGGCGAGCCAGCATTTCACCGAACCGCCGCCGCGGTATTCGGAAGCGTCGCTGGTCAAGAAGCTCGAGGAACTCGGCATCGGACGCCCGTCGACCTACGCCTCGACGCTCTCGACACTCACCGACCGCGAATATGTCCGTATCGACCAGAAACGGCTGTTCCCGGAGGACAAGGGACGCCTGGTCACTGTGTTTCTGGAGAAGTTCTTCAGCCGCTATGTCGAGTATGACTTCACAGCAGGTCTCGAAGAGAAGCTCGATCTCGTTTCCGACGGCAAGCTCGGTTGGAAAGACTTCCTCAGCGAGTTCTGGCGCACCTTCCGATCAGACGTGGACAGCGTCGGCGAATTGCGGGTGAGCAATGTGCTCGACTCGATCAACGAAGTGCTTGGCCCGCACCTTTTTCCGCCTAAGTCCGATGAGACGACGGGCGAGGAGCTGAACCCGCGCGCCTGTCCGCTGTGCGCAAGCGGCGCGCTGAGCCTGAAGCTCGGCAAGTTCGGGGCGTTCATCGGGTGCTCCAACTACCCGGAATGCCGCTACACCCGCCCCTTCGCGACGGAGCAGACCAACGCTGACGCCGCGATCGGCCCGGACGGCAAGCCGCTCGGCGTCGACCCGGAGACCGGCAAGCCCGTGACGCTGAGGTCCGGCCGCTTTGGCGTCTATGTGCAACTCGACGATGGGGAGAAACCCAAGCGGGGCTCACTTCCCAAGGGATGGTCTCCGGATGATATGGATCTCGAAAAGGCGCTGAAGCTGCTCCGCCTGCCCCGCGAGGTCGGCCTTCACCCGGAGGACGGCAAGCCAATTCTCGCCAATATCGGCCGCTATGGGCCTTATGTGCAGCACGAAAAGACCTATGCGAACCTGCCCGATCCGAATGAGGTGTTCGAGATCGGCCTCAACCGGGCGGTGACGCTGATCGCCGAGAAACGCGCAGGCGGCCCGCGCAGGGGAAGCGCGCCCACCGCACTGCGCGAGGTTGGAGCACATCCGGAAACCGGAGCGTCGATCCAGCTCTTCTCCGGACGTTACGGCCCCTATCTGAAGCACGGCGACACAAACGCAACTCTGCCGAAGGATATGGATCCCGCGTCCGTAACGCTGGAGCAGGCGATCGAGATCGTGAACGCCCGCGCGGCGGCAGCGCCCGCCAAGGGCAAGGGCGGTCGAAAGCCTGCTCGCGCGAAGGGGGCGGCGAAGGCCGAAAGCGGAGCCAAGTCCGCCAAGAAGGCGGCGCCCAAGAAGAAGCCCGCGGCGAAAAAGGCCGCCAAACCGTCACCCTCTGCGACCGAAAAGGCATGAGCGGTTCGGACGAATCATCACCTCCGACACGCGAGCAGGTGCTCGCCTTTCTTGAAGAGCGACCAGGCGCGGGAGCAAAACGCGACATCGCCCGCGCGCTGAAAGTCCCGCCCGAACACCGGGCGGAGTTGCGGCGCATCCTCGCCGAACTCGAAGCGGAAGGGGCCCTCACCCGGACGGCCAAGCGGGCGTTCGCCGCATCCGACATGCCGCCGCCGACCGGCATCGTGGTGTTCGACCGGCTTGACGCCGAGGGCGACCTGTTCGGTCGGGCGAGCGGCCGCGATGGGGTCTATGGGCCCGCCATCCTGTTCGCGGGGGCCGCCGGCCGCACCCGGGCGGCGGCGCTTGGCGTTGGGGATCGGGCGCTATGTCGCATCGAGCGTGGCGGCGACGGTGTATGGCGGGCGAAGGTCATCAAGAAGATCGACAGCGAACCCTCTACGAGCACAGTCGGCGTGTTCCGCGCGAACCGTCATGGCGGGATGGTGGAGCCGACCTCGCGCAAGGACCGTTTCGATTACATCGTCGAGCGAGCGGATGCAGCAGGCGCCGCCGACGGCGATCTCGTCCGCATCTCGGTGATATCAGGCAAAGGCTACGGTCCGCGCCGTGCACGCGTGATCGAGGTCGTGGGCCGCGCGGACGACCCGCGAGCGGCATCCCTAATCGCCATGCACAGGCACGGTGTGCCGGATGAATTCCCTGCAGAGGTATTGGCCGAAGCGAAGGCCGCGACCGCCGCAGAAGCGCCGCGCGAGGACCTGACCGGCCTGCCGCTGATCACGATCGATCCTGAGGACGCTCGCGACCACGACGACGCGGTGTTCGCCGAACCCTCGGCGGCCGGGGGCTGGCGGGTGATCGTCGCGATTGCCGACGTGTCGGCTTATGTCCGGTACGGATCGGCGCTCGATCGGGAGGCCTATCGGCGCGGAAACTCGACCTACTTCCCGGACCGCGTGTCGCCCATGCTGCCGGAATCGCTTTCCGCCGACCGGTGCTCGCTTCGCGAAGGCGAGGTGCGCGAAACGATGGCGGTGGAAATGTTGCTTGCGGCGGACGGCTCAAAGCGGTCTCACCGCTTCATTCGCGGACGCATGCGCTCTGCGGCGAAATTTTCCTACGGTGAGGCCCAGGCCGCAATCGACGGTCGCCCAAGCGATCGCGCTCGACCGCTGTTGGAGCGCGTGCTGAAGCCGCTCTGGGCGGCGTGGCGGACGGCGGACGCTGCGCGCCAACGGCGGGCTCCGCTCGATCTTGACCTGCCGGAGCGGGTGGTTCGCCTCGGCGAGGACGGACTGATCGCAACCATCGGGGTTCGGGAGCGCCTCGAAGCGCACCGGCTGATCGAGGAGTTCATGATCCTCGCGAATGTCTGCGCCGCCGAAACCCTCGAGGCGAGACGCAGCCCGCAAGTCTATCGAGTGCATGAAGAACCGTCTGACGAAAAGATTGTGGCGCTCGGCAAATTTCTGTCGACCATCGATCTGAGCTGGGCCAAGGGCCAAAAGGTGACGCCGGACCGATTCAACCGGGTGCTGGCCGAGACACGCGGCGGCGAGAACGAGCATCTGGTGAATGAGATGGTGCTGCGCACCCAGGCTCAGGCTCGCTACGCGCCCGACAACCTCGGCCATTTCGGGCTCAATCTTTTGAAGTACGCGCACTTCACGTCACCCATCCGAAGGTATTCGGACCTCATCATTCATCGCGCCCTGATCCGGGCGCTGGATCTCGGGCCGGACGGCGCGACGGATCAGGAGCTGGCGAGCCTTGAAGAGCGCGCCGAGCACGTCAGCATGACCGAACGGCGCTCCATGGCGGCCGAGCGCGAGGCGACGGAGCGATATCTGGCGATCTTCCTCGCTGACAAGGTGGGAGCGCAGTTTGAAGGGCGCATCTCCGGTGTCACCCGGGCCGGACTGTTTGTGAAGCTGCGCGAAACGGGAGCGGACGGGTTTGTTCCGGCCGCGCGGATTTCGGATGAGTTCTGGGAGCACGACGAGGCGCACGCGGCGCTCGTCGCGCGGCGATCGGGCCGCAGGTATGAGATGGGCATGCCGGTGGAGGTGCGTCTCACGGAAGCAACGCCGCTGACGGGCGGATTGTTGTTCGCGATCCTCACCCCGCCAAAGCCCGCACGGCGCGATCTCCCGCCTCCCCGGCCCGGCAATCGCGGCGGCGGCGTGCGGCAGAAACGTGCGGCCGACGGTGGCGGTCTTCCTCCGGGAATCCGGCGCGGAAAATCCGGTTCGAAGTCGGGCGGCAAGGGCGCGCCGGGCAAGGGTCCGACCGGAAAAGGCTCCGCTGGACGGGGCAGATCGCGCGGGAGGGGTTGATGGCCGAGTTTGATCCGCTCGGAGGTCCCGAAGACGGCGCTGACAAACGCTCCGGCGGCAATGGCGGATCGGGAAAGGCGCCGCGGCCGCGCGACGCCGCGACGCTGGTTCTCTACAGAATCGACGACGACCTGCCTCGCTTGCTCATGGGACGTCGCAGCGGCGGCCACGATTTCATGCCTGACAAGTATGTGTTTCCGGGCGGACGGGTCGACACGGAGGACGCGGCGGCGCCCGCGCTCGCCGAACTTGCGCCGGAGGAGAACGCGGCCCTCTCGCTGAAATGCCGTCGCCGGGCGCGCGCCTTTCCGTTGACGGCGATCCGGGAAACGTTTGAAGAAACGGGACTGATCGTCGGACGCGAAGCCGAGGGGCCGCGCAATCCCCCAGCCAGTTGGAAGGCCTATTTCGATCTCGACGTGGCGCCGGATCTCTCCACCTTCACGTTCGTCGGACGCGCCGTGACTCCGCCGGCGCGCCACAAGCGGTTTGACGCCCGGTTCTTCATGGCCGACGCCGCCGAGACGCTGGCGGACGATCGGCCGCCCGTGGAGGGCGCGGAGCTGGTCGACCTGCGCTGGTTCACCTTCCGGGAGGCCCTGGAGCTGGACCTTCCAAATGTGACGCGCTTCGTGATCGGGGAGATCGGCGAACGTCTGAAACCGAAGGCGGACCCGCGCCGGCCTTTCTATCTCTACTGGACGCCGACCGGCCATCGGCGGGACACTCTCTAGCGGCCGGATGGCGGCCTGAGGCGGAGCCGATCATGCCCCCACAGCGTCCTCCATCTGGAAGTAGGCCATCGTCTCGCCGGTGAAGCCGAAGGCGCCGTAGAAGCCCCGCGCCTCGTCATTATCGACCTCGGTGGCGACCCAGACCGAACGGCCTCCCCGATCCGCTCCCCAGGCAATGAGCGCGCGCAGCAGGCGCGTCGCCACGCCCCGACGCTTGTGGCCGGGGGTCACGCCGAGATTGTCGATGTAGAGTTCTGACGGGGCGTCCGGCTGGATGTGGAGGACGCCGCGCGCCTGTCCGATCACCTCCCCCGCCTCGACAGCAACAAACAGCGCGTGTCCGGGGGCCGCCAGATAGGCGCGAATGTGCGCGTCGGGCGGGTCGTGGTCGAACACATCGGGCGCAGTGCGCCCGAGAATATGAGCGTTTCCCGATTGGATCATAACGATCTCGACAGGCATGGGCCTTACCTCGCTTGCGATTGGGGGTGAGCGCCACGCGGACGCGTCGCCTCGATCAAACGCGGATGAGGAGCCGGCGGCCGGTCTTGCGGGCGAGCATGCCGTTCGGAGCGAACGAGCGCCTGACACTCACGCTAGCTGACGACAGAAAGGATGTGAACCACCCACCGTCCAGGGATGGATTGTCCGCAGCCCTTGACTTGGCGAGCGTCTTTCGTGTTTATGCCCGGCTTCACGCCGCCCCCAGAACAGACTGCGAGCTTGAGCCATGGCCAAGAAGGCGACCATCAAGATCCGTCTCAATTCGACGGCGGACACCGGGTTTTTCTACGTCACGAAGAAGAACCCGCGCACCAAGACCGAGAAGCTGGTGCTGAAGAAATATGACCCGGTCGTGCGCAAGCACGTCGAGTTCAAGGAAGGCAAGATCAAGTAGATCGGCCGCCAACCTGAACGCCAGCGCGGTTTTCAGAGACCAGCGTCCGCGTGGCTCAACGGGCTGATCGCCCCGAACGGTCTCTCCCGGTTCTCGTGGTCAGGCGAAGGCGCGCATGGGGTCCGCCTTGTGTTCGGCGTAGATGTCGTCGTCATCCGCCTCGATCAAGCGCACCTGATAGCCCCATAGATCCGCGAGGTGCTGCAGCACCCGTTCTGCATCCCTTTCCTCAAGCGTGACCCCATCGGCGACGAAATGCCGGAGTTCAAGCCGGCGGTCTCCCGCAAGATCGACATCGACGATCTGGATGTCCGGGTCGCGGCGGACGACATCATACTGGCGGGCGAGCGCGCGTCGGACTTCGCGATAGCCACGCTCGTCATGAATGGCCGCGACCTCCATCTCATCCTCGATATCGTCATCAACCAGCTGGAAGAGGCCCATCTTGCGGATGACGGCGGGGCTGAGGAACTGCGAGACAAAACTCTCGTCGCGATAATTGGCCCAGATGTCGCGCAGCGCCCCGTAGGCGTCGCCCTGCCCCGCGAGGTCAGGGAACCACTGGCGGTCCTCGGCGGTGGGTTCGGTGACGATCCGCTCGACGTCCTGCATCATCGTGAAGCCGAGCGCGTAAGGGTTGATACCTGAAAAGCGCCGGTCGTTGAAATCAGGCTGCATCACCACACTGGTGTGCGAGTGCAGGAATTCGAGGAACGCGCCGTCGTTGATTTCCCCGCGTTCGTGCAGACGCGTCATGATGCGATGGTGGACGAAGCTCGCGCATCCCTCATTCATCATCTTGGTCTGGCGCTGAGGGTAGAAATACTGAGCGATCAGGCGAACGATGCGAAGGACTTCGCGCTGCCAGGGAGCCAGCTTCGGCGCCGTCTTCTCAAGAAAATAGAGGATGTTCTCCTCCGGCAAGCCGAGAAGGGAGCGGCGCTTCTCAGCTTCCGTGCGGGCGGCGACGCGCTTGCTCTTGCCGGGAACCGTTCGCCACAGATCATTGAACAGGGCAAGGCCATGCTCGCGACGCTCCTGCTCGCGCAGCTGTTCGGACCGAAGATCGGGCTTGCGCTTGCCGGGATAGCGGTGAACGCCGTGGCTTTGCAGCGCGTGCGCAGCGTCGATCAGCCGCTCGACCTGCTCGACGCCATACCGCTCCTCGCACTTGGAGATGTAGGCCTTGGCGAAGGAGAGATAGTCGAGAATTCCTTCCGCATCGGTCCACTGCCTGAAGACGTAATTGTTCTTGAAGAAGTGGTTGTGCCCCATCGCCGCGTGCGCCAGCACCAGCGTCTGCATCGTCGCGGAATTTTCTTCCATGATGTAGCAGACGCACGGATCGGAGTTGATGACGATCTCGTAGGCGAGGCCCTGCCAGCCCTTGCGATAAAGGGACTCATTGCGGGCGAAATGTTTGCCGAAGGACCAGTGCTTGTAGAACAGCGGCATACCGGTGGATGAATAAGCGTCCAGCATCTGTTCGGAGGTGATGATCTCGATCTGGGTGCGATAGGTGTCGAGACCGAGTTCCTTCTCCCCGATGCTCTGCACCGACGCAAAGATGCGATCGAGGGTCTCGAAATTCCATTCGGACCCGGAGAAGAGGAGCCGCGAGGCGCGGGATCGAGCGGCCATGGCTACGCCACCTCCCGGTCGCCGGACTGGCGGCGCCCAAAGAGGTCGCGGAACACCGGAAAGATGTCGCGCCGATCCCCGACCTTGCGCATGGCCATTGGTACGTCGTCGCCGATGATGTGCTGATAGGTGCGCCACAGCGAGCTTGCGTCCCGCGCGCCCGTATCCTCCGTCGGATGACCGACCTCGATATAGGCGTAGTATTGACACAGCGGGAGGATGACCGTGTTCAACAGGGCGACCACTGTCGGGTTGTCGATCGGCAGATTGTCCCCGTCGGACGCCTGCGCCGCATAGATGTTCCACTGAGCTGCGGGGTATCGGTCATGAACGATGCGCGCCATCTCTTCCAGCGCGGTCGAAACGACCGTCCCGCCAGATTCCCGGCTGTAGAAAAACGTCTCCTCATCGACCTCCCGCGCCTGATGCGTATGGCGGATGAAGACGACGTCCACGCGCTTGTAGCGCCGGTTCAGAAACAGATAGAGCAGGCTGAAGAAGCGCTTGGCGAGATCCTTCATGTGCTCGTCCATGGAACCTGACACATCCATCAGACAGAACATGACGGCGCGGGCGACCGGCTTCGGCTGGGATTCGAAGCGCCGGTAGCGAAGGTCCAGCGGGTCGATGAACGGCACCAGCCGCATCCGCCGCTGAAGCAGCTGGACCCGGTCGGATAACGCCTTGAGCTCCGCCTTGCTCGCCCCCCTCCCCTCGGCGTCGGCCAGTTCCGCCTCTGCGCCGGCGAGATCTTCCGGTTTCGGCCGTTTCAGGGCGACGCGGCGCGAGAGGCTGCGTCGCATGGTGCGCGAGACCGACAGCGCGGAGGGAGAGCCCGAGGATTTGAACCCGGCCGGACGCGGCAGGTCTTCCTCCTCGCCGAGCACCTGGCGTTTGGCGAGATCCGGAAGTTCGAGATCCTCGAGAAACAGATCGACGAATTCCTCATTGGAGAGGGCGAAGCGGTATTCATCCTCGCCGTCGCCATCGGCGCTGGCGCTGCTCCCGCCGCCGCTCTCGTCTGGGCGCGCAATCCGGTCCCCAGCGACGTAACGCTTGTTGCCGGGCAGCACATATTCGCGTCGACCCCCTTCGCCGGAGCGGCGGAGCTCGGGCTCGCGGACGCCGTCGGCTGGGACGCCGATCTCGCCGCCCTGATCAACATCCTTGATCGAACGCTTCGACGATGCATCGCGCACGGCCTTGCGCACCAACGCCCTGGCGCGCCGGATGAAACGCTGGCGGTTGGCCAGCGATTTCCCCCCCGGGTCGCGTCGGCGATCAATGATGTGCATATCGGCTCAACTGGCCTGCTTGACGCGCATATACCATTCAACCAGCCGCCTGACCTGACGCTCGGTGTAGCCGCGCGCGACCATGCGGGAGACGAATTCGTCGTGCTTCTTCTCGCTTTCCGAGTCCTTCTTGGAGCCGAAGGAGATGACGGGCAGCAGGTCCTCCACCTGGCTGAACATCCGCCGCTCGATCACTTCGCGGATCTTCTCATAGCTCGTCCAGGAGGGGTTGCGGCCCTTGTTGTTGGCGCGGGCGCGCAGGGTGAACTTGACCACTTCGTTGCGGAAGTCTTTCGGATTGGCGATGCCGGCCGGCTTCTCGATCTTCGACAGCTCCTGATTGAGAAGTTCGCGGTCCAGTAGCTGGCCGGTGTCGGGATCCTTGAAGTCCTGGTCCTCGATCCATGCATCGGCGTAGTCGACATATCGGTCGAAGAGGTTTTGACCGTAGTCGTGATAGCTCTCGAGATAGGCCTTCTGGATCTCGTGGCCGATGAACTCCGCATAGCGTGGGCCGAGTTCCGCCTTGATGAACTCCACATAGGTGCTCTCAACGTCGTCGGGGAACTGCTCCCGGCGGATCGCTTGCTCGAGCACATACATGAGGTGAACCGGATCGGCCGCGACCTCCTCGGTGTCGTGATTGAAGGTCGCGGACAGCACCTTGAACGCAAAACGGGTGGAGACGCCGTCCATGCCCTCGTCAACGCCGGCGGCGTCCTTGTATTCCTGCAGCGTGCGGGCTTTGGGGTCGACCTCCTTCAGGCTCTCGCCGTCATACACGCGCATCTTCGCATAGAGATTGGAGTTCTCATGCGGCTTGAGGCGAGAGAGAACGGAGAAACGCGCCAGCATTTCGAGCGTGCCGGGCGCGCAGGGCGCTTCAGCGAGTTCGGACGTGCGAACAAGCTTCTCGTATATCTGCGTCTCCTCCGTCTGGCGAAGGCAATACGGCACCTTGATCACATAGATGCGATCGATGAAGGCCTCATTGGTCTTGCTGTTCTTGAAGCTGCGCCATTCGGCTTCGTTCGAGTGGGCGAGAACGATGCCGTGGAACGGGATCGCGCCGATATTCTCCGACCCGACATAATTGCCCTCCTGCGTCGCGGTGAGCAGCGGATGGAGCATCTTGATCGGCGCCTTGAACATCTCGACGAATTCGAGAACGCCCTGATTGGCCCGGTTGAGCCCACCCGAATAGGAATAAGCGTCGGGATCGCTCTGGGAGTGGAGCTCCAGCTTGCGGATATCGACCTTGCCGACGAGGGACGACACATCCTGATTGTTCTCGTCCCCCGGCTCGGTCTTGGCGACGCCGATCTGACGAAGCCGCGACGGCTTGATCTTGGCGACGTGGAACTTGGTGACGTCTCCGCCGAACTCGTCGAGCCGCTTCAGCGCCCACGGACTCATCAAGCCGGTGAGCCTGCGCCTTGGAACGCCGTACTCCTTCTCGAGCGCTTCGGCCTGGGTCTCCGGGTCAAACAGGCTGAGCGGGCTCTCGAACACCGGGCTGAGTTCATCCCCGGCCTTCAGCACATAGATCGGATGCTCCTCGATCAGCGCCTTGATCCGCTCGGCGAGGGACGACTTGCCGCCGCCGACGGGGCCGAGGAGGTAGAGGATCTGCTTGCGTTCCTCCAATCCTTGCGCGCCCTGACGGAAGAACGCGACGATCCGCTCGATCGTTTCTTCCATGCCGTAGAATTCCGCGAACGCCGGATAGATCCGGATCGTGCGGTTGGAAAAGATGCGGCCAAGGCGGGAATCCTTGGCGGTGTCGATCATCTCGGGCTCGCCAATTGCCGCCAACAACCGCTCATGCGGGCCGGCGTACATAAGCGGATCCTTGCGGCAGCCTTGAAGATATTCGGCTACCGTCATCACAGTTTCGCGGCGCGATTCGAAGGCGCGCGCATAACTGTCGAACAGGTCTTTCGACATCACGGCTCCATCGGTAAGCGTCTCGTTCACGTCCGGACCTCCGAACGTTCGACAACAACTCAGCCTTTCGTCGCGATCCGACCGGCCGAGACCGTCGGACCCTTTCGATCGGCCCTTCCCTACTTATGTCGGCGCACGCGCGCCGAATGGAAGAGGGTATGTGCTGTAACACCCCCCAGAGAGCACATAATCACCATAGGGGAATCGTCCCTCCGGCTCCATCAACAACGCAGTGATCCTAACAGGAGTCGCGAGGCGGATTGTCGTTGGTGGCCCGGGGAACACACTTTCCGGCGCGATCGCCCGCGTCGCAGGCGCCGACGCGGCGTGGCGACCCCGGCGTGACTCGAACACGCAACCATTCGCTTAGAAGGCGAGCGCTCTATCCGGTTGAGCTACGGGGTCGTGAGCAGCTTCGCCGCTGATCCCGGGTGATAAGCGGTCTGCGCACCGGACGCCAGACCCGTCCGCTTGCCAAACGCTCCGCGCTGGTGTTCTGGACTTGCGGATGATCGAAATCGGCATATCCCCAATCCATGGCCGCGGCGCGTTCACGAGCAGAAACGTGCGCAAGGGCGAAGCGTTTCACACGGCGCACCTCTTCGTCTTCGGAAACGAGGATGCGGCGAACATCGCCGAGACCCGCGCGGCCCATTATGTATTCTACATCGCCGATTGCGACGATGGATCGGGCCGCGAGATCACCGGGCTCGCGCTCAGCCCCATCTCCTACGTGAACCACGCCCGACCGGCCAATGCCTCGTTCGTTGTCGACCCGAAAACGGAGACCGTCACCTTCACGGCTCTGGTCGACATCTCGGCGGGCGAAGAGATCCTGATCGATTATGGTGACTTCGCCGAGCGGCTAGGAATCGCCTGACCGCCCGGCGCCGGGCGTCCCTCGCCGTCGGTTGACGCCGGACGAGGGCTAGTGAGTCCAGGGCCGCTTTCGGTTGCTCGAGAAATTTTCCGCATACGACTTGATGACACGTTTTGGTTCGCGCGGATCAATGACGCGGAAGGTGAGACCTGCGCGCTTGGCGTAGTCGATCGCCTGTTCACGCGTGGGGAATGTCAAACGCACCTGCGTCAGCGTTTCTGACGAACTCGTCCATCCCATCAGGGGGTCGGTTCGGCGGGCCGGGTCAACGTCATACTCAAGGACCCACTCGCGGGTGTTGGCGCGCCCCGATTGCATGGCGGTCGGCGCAGGCCTGTAGATCTTAGCAAGCATCGCAACGGGTCCCGGATCGGAGGGCGGACACCCTCTTGAGTCTTCATTGCCGGGATGCGCCCCGAATTTCAAGCGGCGAGGCCTCGGCGCGCTTCGTCCGCAACCAGGGTTGCGAGCCCGGGCAGGTCTCCGACGGTGAAGGCGGTCATCGGCGGGCGCGACGCGATGGTGAGCAGCGATGCGAAATCATCGCGGCCATGCAGCCCCGCCCCGAAGAACAGGCCAACACACGCATAGGGCGGCTCGACGGTGCGCATCCGGTCCGCGGCATAGGGGGCTTCTTCCAGAAAGACCGGCTCGACGCGCCCGTATCGCGCCTGGAGCTGCTGCGCCACACGGCGGGCGGCGGCGGCGGACCGTTCGGAGCGAGCCGACCCATGCGCAACCAGGAGCACCCGCGGGTCAGCGCTGAGCGAGATGAGCCGCAGCGTGAGATTGTCCATCAGAAAGGGCGCGAAGCCAGGCCAGAACACAAGGGGCGGGGCAAGCGACGCGTCCGGATGCGCTGCGAATGCGGGAACCAGTCTTTCGGAGTGGAAATACCCGTCAGAGAACAGAATCGGCAGCCCGACCACCCTGCGATGGTTGGCCTTGGCGAGGATGAACTCAGTTTCTCCTTCGACGGACAGTCGCGCAGACGCCACCTCGGCGTTCGGCAATTGGGCCTGCACGCGATCGACAAAGGCTCTCAGCCGCTCATCGTTCCCGGCGCCGCCGCGCTCGCCGTGCGCCGCAAGCAGGACGAGCGGCCGGGCGCCCCCCGCCGCCGAACCGTTCGGTTCCTGTTCGACCATCCGGGTTGTCCTCATGGTCGGGGCGGCGTGATTCGAACACGCGACCCTCTGGTCCCAAACCAGATGCGCTACCAGACTGCGCTACGCCCCGACGTAAAGCCCCGTCTATACCGTTTCAGCCGGGAAGCGAAAGCCACACTCGCATCACGCCGGAGTCGCAGCCCGCCGGAGAATCCGAAACACCGCCTCGCCGCGCATGCGAACTTCGCCCCCGACACTTATTTCGCAGGCGGTGTGACCGAACTCACCATCCTCCGCGGCGACCCAGGCCTCGACGTCGACCCAGTCGCCTTCGCGGACGGAATCCACATAATCGACCGATAATCGCATGGTGACGGCCTTGCGGTTGAGCTGGAACACCAACGCCCGCGCCATCGCGCTATCGGCCATGGTGGCGGCCATGCCGCCATGCAGACCGCCCATCGTGTTGACGTGGTGGCCGGTGACCCGCAGGCCGAGGCGAACGCGGCCGGGGGGCGGTGCGATCGCCTGGTAGAGCGGGCCTACAAAATTGACGAATGGCGCACGATCGACGCGCGTGTAGCCTTCGGGCGGCTCAGCGGTCATTTGCGGCAAGATTGCCGAACATCGCGTGGTGGACCGTATCGCCCGGTTTGATCCCGAGTTCCTCCGCCTGCCCGCCATTGATCTCGAGCACGGCTTTGGTGGGCACACCCGGATTGATGACACGCAGCGAGCCTGGCCTGGCGCCGGCGGCGATCGCGAGCACCTTCCCCGTCGGATCGATGAACAGCATGTCGAGCGAAATCAGCGTGTTCTTCATGTACATGCCGACTTCGCGCACCTCGCCGAAGTCGAAGATCATGCCACGGTCCCGGCCGAGTTCCGGGCGGTGCATGAGCCCAATCGCGGTTTCCTCCGGGGAGTCCGCGAGTTCGACCTGGAATTTGTGCACCTTGTCGCCTGACCGGATCTCCAACGGCCCGAGCGGCAGGGATTGCGCCTTTGTAAGATCGGCGGCGACCGCTTGCGCCCGCGCGGTCCCGGACGGGACGGCGCAGCCGATCAGGACGAAAGCGAAAAGTGCGGAGATGATGCGGATCATGCAAGCCGGATTAGGGCGCCCGCGCGAAGAAGCCAAGAGGCCAGATCAGCGGCGAGCGCCGACTGGCTCAACCCTGCTTCGGAGGAAGTATGACCGCAACATTCCTCCCCTTCTCGCCATCCCCCAGCGTCACCCGAAGCTTCTGCCCGGGCTCAAGGTCGGCCAGCCCCGCTTTGCGAACCACCACCATATGAATGAAGATGTCTTCCGCATCGCCGGCGCGCTGAACGAAGCCATAACCCTTGGTCCGGTTGAACCATTTGACGCCCACCTCCTCGACAGGCCCCTCCGGCGCCGGCGCTGGGATGGTCTCGTTGACGGCGAGTTCCAGAATTTCGACGACCTGAAAACCGCGTTCGCGCTCAGCCACCAGACAGACGATGCGCGCGCCTTCGTCCGCGGATTCGCGTCCGAACCGGCGCAAGACCGAGACGTGCAACATGACATCGCCGTTGATCGTGATTCCGTCGACCGACTTTTGATCCGGCAGGACGAAGCCGAAGCCCTTCGCCGGATCAAACCATTTCAGGCGTCCCTCGATCTGCGTCACTGCTTCTGCGGCCCCATCCAAGGACGGGCGTTCGATAAATTGCGCGTGCATCCGATCCTTGCGCTCCCCTGAGCCGAAAACGCTAACATACGCTCATCCCGGGAGCACACCCTTCGACAGCAATTATCCACTGGAGAGTATGGGCAATGATCTTGCGTGCGACAATGAATCATCAAGCGAATGTTGCTCGATGGGGAGCTGGTGCAACGCGGCCTGCGCAATGCCGCAAGTCGCGCGAAAGACGCAAGCAGATCCCAAGGCTGGGGCGTTGTGGAGACTGAATGAGATCGCGCTGGCAGGCCCTAGGGGAGTCGAACCCCTCTTTTCAGGTTGAAAACCTGACGTCCTAACCGATAGACGAAGGGCCCGCACGAGCACGAAGCGGGCGATATATCCGCCGACGCCGCCCCGCGCAAGGGTGGAGGCGACGAACCGGCACCGAGCAGCGGGAGCGCGGACACGCTCCGAAGAACGGGACACATCCCTCACGCGCCGCGAGTTCTCAAGGCGTAGACGACGTGCGGGCCGAGTTCGTGATCAGGAGGAAGGGCGGGATGATGGAAGTCCCGCGAGGGATCCCGCTGGAAGCCCAGCCGCTGCATCACCGCCTGCGAGCGGAGATTGCCCGCGGCGGTGAACGAGACGACTTCTTCGCAGGGAATGCGGCTGTGAGCATCGCTCAGAATCGGACGCATGACCTCCGTGATGTAGCCGCGGCCCCACGCGTCGGGCGCAAGACGCCACGCCGCCTCGATCGCAGGAGACAGTGCGAGACGCTCGGGCGTCGGCTGGACGCCGGCCGCCCCGACAACGCGGCCGTCATCATCGAGCACCGCCCACATTCCCCAACCCCGCTCAACGAGCCCTCGAGACATGTTCTGGAAGATTTGACGGGCCACATCGCTAGGGAACGGCCCCCCGAGCCAGCGCGCGACCTGGCGGTCGTTGAGAATTATCGTGTGGACGCGCTCGTCCTCTGGTCCCCAAGCGCGCAGCCGGCGATGGGGCGGTTGCAGCGCTGCGCCAGTCATTCCCGCGCGGGCCTCTCCGCCCTTGCGATATCGACAACCTCGATCTGAACGGCGCCTTTGCCGCGCCAGGCGTCGGCTCGCAGCCGCCCCGCCACATGGACGCGCTCGCCGGCGAGAATCGCCCGTCCCTCATCCGCATCCGCGATGCGGAACGCGATGGCGCGGAGCTTTGACCCATCCTCGCCCTGAAGCTGGAAGGCGAGATGATCGGCCCCGACGCGCCTTGCCTGCACCGCCGTGACATCCGCGACGGCGAACACGGGCTCCGGCGCGCCTGCGCCGAAGGGGCCGATGCGCTCGACCAGTTCCAGCAGCTCCGCGTTCGCCGCGCCCGGCGCCAACACGGCGTCCAGCTCAAGCACCCGGGCTTCGGCAAGCTCCGACGTGGCGCCGCGGGTTCGCGCTTCGAGAAAGGTGCGAAACCCGTCAAGCTGGTCCGGATTGAGGCTCAGCCCGGCCGCCATGGCATGCCCGCCGCCAGACAAGACGACGCCAGCGCGCGCGGCCTCCACGATCAGACTCCCGAGATTGACCCCCGCGATCGAACGACCGGACCCCTTCGCCACGGGGCCAAGCCCCTCGCCCCAGCCGATCACCACCGCGGGCCGGTGGAACTTCTCCTTTAGCCTGCCGGCGACGATACCGATGACGCCGGGATGCCAGCCCTCCCCTCCGGCCACGATCGCTCCGACTTCGGGATCGGCCGCGATGCGGGCCTCGGCCTGGCCGATAGCGGCGGCGAGGATCTGCGCCTCAACATCCTTGCGAGCGGCGTTGAGCGCGTTCAACGTCTCCGCGAGCTGGATCGCTTCCGCGCGATCGTCCGTCGCGAGCAGTTTGGCGGCGAGCCACGGGTCGCCGATACGCCCCCCGGCGTTGAGCCGCGGCCCCAACACGAAGGTCGCGTGATAGACTGACTTCGGCGCTTCGATGTTCGAGATTTCAGCAAGGGCGGCGAGGCCGGCATTCTCCAGTCGCTCAAGCACGGCCAGCCCGCGATTGACGAAGGCCCGGTTCACACCCTTGAGCGGCGCCATGTCGCAAAGCGTGCCAAGGGCAGCAAGATCAAGCCACCGCATCGGCTCCGGCAGGCCGCCGGGCGGCGCGACTCCACGCAAGCGCGCCAGCCGGTTGACCGCAACGATCAGCACGAACACGACGCCCGCAGCGGCAAGATGCCCGCACCCCGACGCGCAATCAGGGCGGTTGGGATTGACCACCGCCCGCGCGGGAGGCGAGTCGCCATGCATCAGATGATGGTCGAGCACCACGACCTCGACCCCGATCTCCCTCGCGGTGTGGAGCGCCTCGAACGCAGCGGCGCCGCAGTCCACCGTGATGACGAGTTCCGCCCCCTTGGCTTTCAGCCGATGCATCGCCCCCGGCGTCGGACCAAACCCTTCGGTCAGCCGGTCAGGGACGTAGAGAATGAGGTCCCGCCCCCAGGCCCTGAAATACCGCACAAGCTGCGCTGACGACGTGCCGCCGTCGACGTCATAATCTGCAAAAACAGCGGTCGGCCGGCCGGATACAATCGCGTCGAGGATCGCCTCCGCGGCGAGGTCCATGTCGACAAAGGTGGACGGATCGGGAAACAAATCCTTCAGTGTCGGGTTCAGAAACTGGTCCGCGTCGTCCAGCGACACACCTCGCCCGGCGAGCAGACGACCGACCAGATCGGGGGCGTGCAGCCGGCGGGAGTGCTGCGCCGCAAGGATTTCGTCCGCGTCCCGTGCGCGCCAGACCCGGCCGGAGAACGACGCATGAACCCCAAGAAAAGGTTCGCCGGCGCGGCCTCCAGCCGGCGCGTGGTCGCCGTGTGAGTGAGGGGCGGCGGTCGCCGCCATGGCGTTACCCTCCGACTGGCGACGAGGTGCGGATCGAGCGCACCATTCCGTCGAACGACGACATCACCAGGGTGTGCGTGTGCACTTTTCCGCCCGAGCGCCGGACGCCGTCGAGCAGCCCGCCCTTGGTGACGCCCGTAGCGCAGAAAATCGTTTCGCCCGAGGCCAGTTCGTGAAGATCGTAGCGCCGGTTGAAGTCCGTCACGCCCACCCGTTCTGCCCGCGTGCGTTCGGCGTCGTTGCGGAAAACCAGGCGCCCCTGCATCTGGCCGCCGACGCATTTCAAGGCCGCCGCCGCGAGCACCCCCTCCGGCGCACCGCCCTGGCCGACATAGAGGTCGACACCCGTTTCCGGGTCGGTGGTGTTGATCACGCCCGCAACGTCACCATCGGTGATCAAAAGGATACGACAGCCGACCCGACGCAAATCGGCGATGATGTCCGCGTGACGAGGGCGATCGAGCACGCAGGCCGTTATCTCCCGAACGGCGACGCCTTTGGCCCGCGCCAGCCGCTCGGCGTTGTCGCCCGGCTTGGCGTCGATATCTACGACGCCCGCCGGATAGCCGGAGCCGACTGCGATCTTGTCCATATAGACATCCGGCGCATGCAGGAGGCCATTGCGCGTGGACACGGCGAGCACGGCGAGCGCGTTCGCCATCGCCTTGGCCGTGAGAGTTGTGCCTTCCAGAGGATCGAGCGCGATATCAATCTCGGGCCCTTCGCCGGTCCCCACTTCCTCGCCAATGTAGAGCATCGGCGCTTCGTCCCGCTCTCCCTCGCCGATCACGATGCGGCCTTTCATGCGAATCTCGTTGAGCGCCGTGCGCATCGCATCAACCGCTGCCTGGTCAGCCGCCTTCTCGTCTCCGCGTCCGACCATGCCTTCCGAGGCGATCGCCGCCCGCTCCGCCACCCGCGCCATAGCGAAAGCCAGGTTGGTATCGAGTCCACCGCCGCTCATCATCCGCCCTTTCAGCATCGAATCATCGAATGCAGCCTTACGCCGCTTCCCACTTCCGAAAAAGGCTCAACTCGTGCGCCCCCGGCCGGTTTCTCGTCAGGATCTCGCGTCTTCGATCCGGATCAGCCGGGGCGAATCCACAGCGATGCCGAGTTTGGCGACGGTCCGAAGCGCCTTTTCAACCGCGGCGCGCGTGCAGTCGTGCGTGAAGATCGCAACCGGAGCGGCGCCGGAATCGCCTGCAGAGTCCTGGATGATCTTGTCGATCGACACAGATTCTTCGGCGAGCGCCTCGGTCAGTCCGGCGAACGCACCCGACCGATCGGCAAGCTTCATCGACAGGAAAAAGGCGCCGCGATCGACATCCGCCGGGGCGGCGACGATGCGGTCTGAAAGGTCCTGCGTCCGCCGACCAAAGGGGGCCCCGGGCGGCCCCTCGAACAAGCGCGCCAGATCGCCCATCACCGCGGCGGCGGTCGGCCCCGCTCCCGCGCCGGGCCCGCTGAAGGTCAACCTCCCGACGGGATCCCCCTCGACCACAACAGCGTTGAGCGGTCCATCAACGCCTGCAAGCGCATGGGTGTGGAGCGTGAGCGCCGGCGCAACCCGACAGACGATCCCGCCCGACGTCTCCCGCGCTTCAGCAAGCAGCTTGATCCGATAGTTGAACTTGGCGGCGAGCGCGATGTCCATCGCCTGGATGGCGTCCACCCCCTCGACCGACACGCGCGAAAACTCCGGCGCGGCGGAGAAGGCGATGGCCGCGAGAATGACGATCTTGTGGGCGGCGTCGGCGCCGGACACGTCCAGCGTCGGATCGGCTTCCGCGTAGCCGAGGCGTTTGGCTTCCGCCAGCACATCGGCGTAGGCCGCTCCGCTGCTCAGCATTTCCGACAGGATGTAGTTGCAGGTGCCGTTGAGAATGCCGCTGACGCGCGACACCCGCACTCCCGAAAGCGATGCTCGCAGCGCGCGAACGATCGGAATGGCGCCCGCCACCGCGGCCTCGAAGAGGAGCGCCGCACCAGAGGCTTCCGCCGCCCTTGCGATCTCCATCCCGTGCTCGGCGATGAGCGCCTTGTTGGCTGTCACGACATGTTTGCCTGTGCGAAGCGCTGTTTCGACCGTGCGCTTGGCGGGCCCGTCGGACCCGCCGATGAGTTCCACGACGACATCAACGCCATCCGCAGAGGCGAGTTCGACCGGATCGTCGAACCAGCGATAGCCGCTGATGTCGACCCCTCGTCGGCGCGACTTGCTTCGGGCTGAAACGCCAGCGATCTCAAGGCGGCCGGGGATGCGGAGTTCGCCCTGTCGTTCGATAAGTTTGATCAGCCCGCCGCCCACAGTGCCAAGACCGGCGACCCCGAGGCGCAGCACTCCCTCCGGTCGGCTCATTCCGCAGCGCTCCTTGCGGCGCGTCCCTGGACGACGCGCGGCTCTTTCTTCTCGGTCACGCCATTGGCCTCGAAGAACCGCCTGACATTGCGCGCGGCCTGGCGGATGCGCTGTTCATTCTCGACGAGCGCTAGGCGCACGTGCTGGTCGCCGTGCTCGCCAAAGCCCGCGCCGGGCGCGACCGCGACATGGGCCTCGCGAATAAGGCGCATGGAGAATTCCAGCGAGCCCATCTCCCGGAACGGCTCCGGAATGGGCGCCCACGCGAACATCGACGCTCTGGGCGACGGAATCGCCCAGCCCGCTCGCCCGAACGACTCCACCAGCGCATCCCGTCGGGACCGGTAGATTTCCCGCATCTCGTCCACGCAGTCCTGCGGACCGTTGAGAGCGGCCGACGCCGCCACCTGAATCGGCGTGAAAGCGCCGTAGTCCAGATAGGATTTCACCCGGGCGAGCGCCGCCACGAGGCGCTCATTGCCGGCGGCGAAGCCGATCCGCCACCCCGCCATCGCGTACGTCTTCGACATCGAGGTCACTTCGACCGCGATGTCTTTCGCGCCGGGCACCTGAAGGATCGAGGGCGGCGGCTCGTCATAGTAGATTTCCGTGTAGGCGAGGTCGGACAGAACCCAGATTTCGTGGCGTTTGGCGAACTTCACCACCTCTTCGTAGAAATCGAGGCCGACAACCTGCGCGGTCGGATTGGCCGGGTAGCAGACGATCATGGCCGTCGGCGGCGGCACCGAGTGTTTCACCGCCCGCTCCAAGCCAGCGAGATATTCTTCCGGCGAGTGCGCCTGAACCGACCGGATCGTCGCCCCCGCCATGATGAAACCGAAAGAGTGCAGCGGATAGGAAGGGTTCGGCGCGATGATCACGTCGCCCGGCGCGGCGATCGCCTGAGCGAGGTTCGCAAACCCCTCCTTCGAGCCGAGCGTCACCACCGCCTCGGTCTCGGGGTTCAGCTTCACACCGAAGCGCCGGTCGTAGTAGGCGGCGAGCGCCCGGCGCAGGCCCGGTATGCCGCGCGAGGCGCTGTAGCCATGGACGTCCGGCTTGCGGGCCGTTTCGCAGAGCTTTTCAACAATGTGCGGCGGTGTGGGCAGATCGGGATTGCCCATGCCGAGATCGATCACATCAGCGCCTTCCGCCCGAAGCGCGGCCTTCTGGCGGTTGACCTGTTCGAACACGTAGGGCGGCAGACGTCTTATCTTGTGAAATTCGAGGCGCATCCTGCATCATCCGTCGGCGGGCCTCAGCCCGCATGGGTGGGTAAAATACTCCAAGAGCGTTGGGCTAACCGGGGCCGAAGGCGAATTACGACCGCCATTAAGGCGGTTCGGGGGCGAAGTCACTCAGCGCGGTCCGCCGCCCGCTTCGGTGAGTGCGCGCAACTGCGCCGCCCTAGCTCGCAATTCGTCCGCGGTCGCCGCGACCGGCGGCGCGGATTTCGGATCCGCCTCGATCGCGTCCGCCTGGTCCTTCAACGCATCGGCGTCCGACTGCCACCGCGCCTGGTCCGTTGGCGGATCGATGAGCGCCGGAACGTCGCGGATGTCGGGATAGCCTTCGCCGCGCATTTCACGGCGCGCGGCCTCAAACCATTCCGGCGGGTCGGACATGCGCGTGCTCACCGCGTCCGCGATGTTGACGCAGCCGGTCAGCCCCGCCCCTCCGAGCGCAACCACCACCGCCATCGCCACGCCGCAGGCGCGCATGGTTCATTCCTTCTTGCGGCCTCCCGCGCGGGCGCCGCTGCGGCGCTTGCAGGTTGCATCCAAAGTTTCGAGACCCTACTCATTCGCGCCGGGTTTGGCGAGAGAGAAGCGCTGAGGACGGATGACCGACACCCCGGACAATGGCCCCGCCGAGGACGTCGCCCGGATCCAGGCGCGGATCCTGGAGCTTTCCCGGGACATCGAAGCCCTGACCCGTGAAGCGACGCGGCCGCGTCGGATCGCGGACTTCGCCTCCGCCCAGCGGGCGATCGAGGCGGTCTGGTCCGCCTATGCGGCCGACCCTCAACGGCTGGCGGAGGCGCAAGCCGATCTGTTCCGACGCCATATGCAGGAGTTCACCCGCCAGCCGGACGACGCGGCGGACGCACGCCCGGATCACGCGACCGATGGAGCACCGGCGGCCCCTTTCGAGTTTCTTCGGCGGATGCATCAGGCGACGAGCGACTGGCTGACATCGCTTGCGATGGACGCCCCGGGCGTGGCGGCGATCGACCGGCGCAGGGCGGCGTTCGTGGTACGGCAGGCGGCGGCGGCGCTGTCTCCGTCCAACCTGCTCTCCGGCAATCGCGAAGCCCTCGAAGCCTTCATTGCGACCGGCGGCGATTCGCTGTCGCGCGGGCTATCGAACCTGAAGGATGATCTCACCGCGGGAAGGTTCGCACCGCCGCAAAGCGAACCCGGCGCGTTCAGGCTGGGCGTGGACCTTGCTGCGACGCCCGGCGAAGTGGCTTTCGCAAACGAATTGATCGAACTCATTCGCTACCTCCCTTCGCGCGAGGCGGTTTACGAGCGGCCGCTGCTGATCTTTCCTCCCTGGATCAACAAGTTCTACGTGCTGGATCTCAGGCCCGAGAACTCACTTGCGGCGTGGCTGCGGGATCAGGGTTTCACCGTCTACATCGTTTCCTGGCGTTCGGCCGACCGCGAGATCGCAGACTTCGGCTGGGAGGACTATATGCGCCTCGGCGGGCGGACGGCGCTCGACTGGGTCGCCTGGGCGCATGGCGCGCCCGTCAACGCCGCCGGCTACTGCGTTGGCGGTGTGTTGCTCGCGTCGCTGGCTGCTCAGCTTGCGGAGGAGAACGACCCGCGCCTTGCATCCCTCTCCCTCCTCGCGACGCAGACCGACTTTTCTGAACCTGGCGATCTCGGCCTGTTCGTAGATGATGAAGCGATCGCCACCATGACCGCACTGATCGATCAGGCCGGCGGCGTCATGCCGGGTGAAGCCATGCGCGAGGCGTTCGATCTGCTGCGTCCCGACAGCCTGATCTGGCGGTTCGCCGCCGAACGCTACCTCATGGGTCGGACCCCGCCGCCGTTCGATCTCCTTCACTGGAATGGCGACCAGACAAATCTGCCGGGTCGGCTGCATCTTGAAAGCCTCAGAGCGTTCTACGTCGACAATGCGCTCGCCCGGGGGATGTTCCAGATCGACGGCCGGGCGATCGATCTTGGCGCGATCGCGGCGCCTCTGTTTCTTCAGGCGGCCCTGCGCGATCACATCTCGCCGCCTGCATCGGTCTACAAGGCCGGGAGGCTGGTCGGCGGCGAGGTCGAGTTCGTGCTGTGCGACAGCGGACACATCGCAGGCGTGGTGAATCCGCCTTCAGCCGGAAAGTATCGACACTGGACCCGGGAGGGTTTGCCGGAAACGCTAGGCGGCTGGCTCGAAGGCGCAACCCAGGTCGAGGGGTCATGGTGGCCGCGCTGGGCCCGCTGGCTCGGGGCGCGGTCAGGCGCTCTGGCGCCGCCGCCCAATGCGATCCCGGACGCCCCTCCGGCGCCCGGCGCCTATGTCCATGAGACGCTGGATACGATCCGCGCCCGCGGGGGGTGATCGTCGGGACTGGCCGCGCGCCTCAATCGAGACCAGCCGCCTCATCCAGTCCGAGAGAGAGATTGAGGTTCTGGACGGCCGCCCCCGACGCACCCTTGCCGAGATTGTCGAGAAGAGCGACGAGCCGGACCTGCGCGTCATTCCCAAAGACGTGCAGGCGCATCCGGTTGGTGTCGTTCAGCCCCTCGGGATCGAGCACGCCGAGCCGCGCCAAAGCCTCGCGCGGCATGACCTCGACGAACCGCTCCCCCTGATACGCGACGGCGAGACACGCCTCGATGTCCGCCAGTCCAACTCCGCCATTGAGAGACGACGTGTGGAGCGGCACTTCGACCAGCATCCCGCGATGATATCGCCCGACGGCCGGCGCAAACAGCGGCGGCCGGGAGAGACCGGTATAGACCTGCATTTCGGGGACATGCTTGTGTCCAAGCCCCAGCGCATAGATGCGATAGGGCGTGTCGACATAGGTTGGGCTCGCCGGATCTTCGAACTCGGCGATCATCGTCTTTCCCCCGCCGGAATAGCCTGACACCGCATTCACGGTCACAGGATGATCCGCCGGAAGCAGCCCGGCGCGCACGAGCGGGGCCGTCAACGCGATGAAGCCGGTTGGATAACAGCCCGGGTTCGAAATGCGGGCCGAGACTCGAATGCGGTCGCGGTGCCCCGGCGCCATCTCCGGAAAGCCGTAAACCCACCCGGCGGCTGTCCGGTGCGCGGTGGAGGCATCGATGATCCTGACGCTTGGCGACGTGGCGAGCGCCACCGCCTCCTTCGCGGCGTCGTCAGGCAGACACAGGATGACCGCGTCCACGGAATTGATGAGATCGGACCGCGCCGACGCATCCTTGCGATGCGCCTCCGCGATGGAGACGAGCGTGATGTCGCGGCGCGCCTGCAGCCGGTCGCGAATCTGGAGGCCTGTGGTTCCGGCCTCGCCGTCGATGAACACCCGTGGGGTCATTGCGCGCCTTCCCGTTCGAGCGCCTCGCAACGCGCCAGAAGCTCGTCGAGCAGCGCGTGGACGTCGACGTCCTCATCCGCCTCGATGCGCTTCGAGATGAGGGTCATTGCATGGACGCAGATGGACGTCTTCTTGAACCGGACCGTGGGATCGCGGCCATACTCATCCTCGATGACCACCCAGGCGAAGGGCCCTTCCGCGCAGAGCACATCGCCGAAAATGACGCCGAGCGCCTGAAGTTCAAACTTCTGGTCGCGGCGGAACACCCTGCCGTCGATCAAGAGCTGCAGGAGATCGGCGCGGGCGCACGATCCGCCGGGCAGATCCCGCCATCCGAACCGCCTCGCCTCGATCCCGATCAGCGCGCGCTGCCGCTCCATGAGGTCGATGTCCGCCGCCTTGAGGGGCGAAAACTCCACTCCTGCGCCCTCCCCCGAAAAGATACGGGCGCCCCGGTGACCCGAAGCGCCCGATGAAACCAGCCAGGAACCGAAACGGCCTAGCGCTTCGAGAACTGGAACGACCGACGCGCTTTCTTGTGGCCGTATTTCTTGCGCTCGACGGTTCGCGGGTCGCGGGTCATGAAGCCGAAAGGCTTGAGCACCGGACGGATCTCCGGCTCGAAATTCACGAGGGCGCGGGCGATGCCGTGCCGAACCGCGCCGGCCTGGCCGGAGAGGCCGGAGCCGGAAACGGTGCAGATGACGTCGATCTCGCTCGCGCGGAGCGCGGCTTCCAGCGGCTGACGAATTACCATGCGCAGCACCGGACGCGCGAAATACTCGCTCTCGTCCTTGCCATTGATCGTGATCTTGCCGGTGCCGCGCTTGACCCAGACGCGCGCTGTGGCCGACTTGCGGCGGCCCGTACCATAGGCCCGGCCGAACTTGTCGATCTTCGGGGTCGCCGGAGCGACGGCGGGAGCGACAGCGCCCTCACCCAGATTCTTCAGGTCCTCGAGGCTCTCGACAGTATCGGACATGCTCAGGCGGCTTTCGAATTCTTCGGGTTGCGGGATTTGAAGTCGATCACTTCGGGCGTCTGCGCCTCATGCGGGTGCGTCGGGCCGGCGTACACGCGAAGCTTGGAAAACTGCTTGCGGGCGAGCGAGCTCTCCTTGGGAAGCATGCGGAGCACGGCCGCCTCGAGCACGCGCTCCGGAAAACGACCGGCGAGCTGGGCGCCGGCGGTCACCGTCTTGATGCCGCCCGGATAGCCGGTGTGCCGATGGTAGACCTTGTCGCGAAGCTTTCGCCCGGTCAGGCGAACCTTGTCGGCGTTCACGATCACGACGTGATCGCCCATGTCGACGTGCGGCGTGTAATCAGCGCGGTGTTTGCCGCGCAAGCGGAGCGCCACATAGGAGGCGAGACGGCCGACGACGACGCCTTCGGCGTCAATCACCACCCATTTCGTCGTCACTTCGGCGGGTTTGGCGGAATAGGTCTGCATTGCTCCCGTGCGGAGCCTTTCTTTGATCGGATTTCAGGCCATGAATCGAGCAGCGGGAGCTACAGTTCCACAAGGGGGTTGTCAACCAGGCGACTCTGGCGGGCGACAATGGCGGGCGACGATGACACGCTGGTGCACCAGCGTGCCCGCACCGGCCGCGGCGCCTCGACCTGTTGCGCCCGACGACGCGGTGGACTATTCCGCGCGTCGGTTTCGCCACGCGGCAAGATTTTGGCAAGGTCGCACGGTCAAGGTGAACGCGGAAAGATCGCGGCGACGCGGTCGCCGCAGCCATCATCCGCGTCGACGACAGGACCTAAGCATGATCGATCGTGTCATCTCGTTCATCCGATCGGGGCTGGACGACGACGAAGCAACGAGGTCGCTCAACATCAACGGCCACGAGGGCTGCCGGTGCGTCTGCTGGCTCAAGCAGGAGCTTGCGCGGGAGATGCCCGAGGTGGAGTTCGACTTCGAGCCGGCCCCCGAGGACTGGGGCTGGGCGATGGTGCTGAAGCTGGGACCGGACCTGTTCCTGCTTGGCTGTTCGAAAGTGTCGTCGACGCCGGTCGCCCGCTGGCAGGTTCGCATCTCCGACAATTTCTCGCGCGGCGTCCTCCCCGCCACGCGTCGTCGGAAGACCGAGGCGGTCCGGAGGCTATCCCGGACGGTCGAGGCGGTGCTTCGGTCGCAGGCGTGCGTTTATGATGTTCAGGTTGAGCGCGGCGCCTTGAACGCGGCCTGATCCGGGGCGCCTTCCGACGCTGCGACGGTATCCTGACCGAGCGCCAGCTCGACCGCGCGCGTCCTCCAGACCAGCACCACCGCGGTCACGAACAGCGCCGCCCCTGTCGCCTGGTGCATGAGGCCGAGCCCGACCGGCGCCGCGTTGACAAGCGTGATCACACCCAGAACCACCTGGATCGCCGTCAATCCGGCGAAGACTCCGAACGCGCCGCCCGCCTCTTCCTTGCGCCGCCATGCGGCCCAGAAAGCCGCGAACAGCAGCACATACGCGGTCATCCGATGCAGGAACTGGGTCGTCGCCTCATTTTCAAAGAGATTGCGCCACCACGGTTCGATCACCCACATCGCCCGGGGAATGACCTGCCCCGACATGAGCGGCCAATCGGTGTAGCCGCGGCCCGCGTCCAGCCCCGCGACAAGCGCGCCGAGCGCCATCTGGAGGCCAGTGAGCCAGAGAAGGCCGGTCGCCCAGCGCGCCGCAGCCCGGCTTGACGGCTCCCTGCGGGGCCCGAGATCGAGCCACAACCACACACAGTAGCCGATGATGAGCAGAGCGAGCCCGAAATGCGTCATGAGGCGATAAGGGGCGACATCCAGCCGGTCCGTGTCGCCGACCCCGGAGGAGACCATCCACCAGCCGATCGCCGCCTGAAGGCCGCCCAGCGAAAACAGGATCAGAAGCCGCCCGCGCAACGCCGGCGTCAGAAAGCCGCGCAGCCAGAACACGGCGAACGGGATGAGGAAAACGACGCCGATCAGCCGCCCGAGCTGTCGGTGGCCCCATTCCCACCAGTAGATGTACTGGAATTCGGCAAGGCTCATGCCGGCGTTCTGATCGCGGTATTCCGCCGTCTGCGAGCGATACTTGTCGAACTCCGACATCCAGTCGGCGTCGCTGAGCGGCGGAACGGCGCCGGTGATCGGCTTCCACTCCGTTATCGACAGGCCGGAGTCTGTAAGCCGGGTCGCGCCGCCGACGAGGATCATCGCATAAACGAGCAGCGCGATGACAAGCAGCCACACCCGCACGGCGGCCGCACCCCGACCCGAATGAAGCCCTGCGGCGATCTGAATGTTTTGCGCGGCCGTCATGGGCTACATATGTTGCAAGGACCGGCATAATCAAAAGCGCCGCAACGCCGCATCCCGGAGGGGCTGGACATGCGCAAGCTCATCGGCTCCGTCGTCATCATTTCATGGATGACCGCCTACATCGCCATCGCCGCCATCATCGGCGACCGGGTGGCGCTCGAACACTGGGCCGTGCAGGCGGTGTTCTTCCCGATCGCGGGGCTCGCCTGGATCATCCCCTTGCGACCGCTCGTCCGGTGGATGGTGAAGAACGACACGCCCCCGGAAACACCGGACATCTGAGCGCCGAAACGCCCGTCAGGCGCTGATCGCCTCCTCGATGGCGCGGACGATCTTGGAATCCTCAGGATCCATGCGCGACCCGAATGTCGCGAGGGGCTCGCCCTGCTTGCCGACAAGGATCTTGTGGAAGTTCCAGCCCGGTTTCGCATCCTTGCCGAGCGTCTCCACCGCCCATGTGAAGAACGGATGCGCGCTCTTGCCCTTGACGTCGTTCTTCGCGGTGAGCGGAAAGTCGACCCCGTAGGTGGTGGAGCAGAAGGTCTGGATCTGCTCTTCCGTCCCGGGCTCCTGTCCGAGGAACTGATTGCATGGCACGCCGAGGACGACGAGGCCCTGATCCCTGTACCTGGTGTAGAGGCGCTCGAGGCCGGAATACTGGGGCGTCAGCCCGCACTTCGATGCGACGTTCACCACGAGAACAGCCTTGTCCGCGAAATCCTTCATCGAAAGGCTCGATCCGTCGATCGACTTGAACGAAAACGCGTGAGCGGTGGTCATGGGCGTTGTCTCTCGGCAGCAAGCCTGGCGGTTTCAGAAGGAGCCGCCGGCGGGGATTTGATCGATCCATGTCTACGCTTACACAGTCGCGGAGGATCGGTGCAATCTTAGCAGGAAAGGTGCAGCGGGGTGACAAAATCGGGAGAGGCGCTTCGACAGCTGGAACGACTTCGCGCGCTGTGTGCGATCTACCCGGAGACCTCTGAACGGCTCTCGCACGGCGAACCCACCTTCTTCGCCCGCAACCGCGTGTTCGTGATGTTCGACGACCATCATCACGGTGCGGACCGCATCGCCGCATGGCTGCCGGCGCCGGACGGCATGCAGGAGCTGCTGATCGGATCGAACCCCGACACCTATTTTCGGCCGCCCTATGTGGGCGTGAAGGGCTGGGTGGGCGTCGTCCTCGATCGCACGACAGACCAGGACCTCGCCGCCCATGTGCACCAGGCCTGGCTGCACGTGGCCCCACGGACGCTGCAGAAGTCGTTCACCGCCCGCGGCTAGGCGTCTCGCCGCCTGCGCTTCTCGCGCCGGATCGAACTGTCAAAGGTGAAGGCGATCGCCAGAGACAGGATCAACGGCACCCAGATCGGCAATTCGCCCAGTCCCGGCGCCCCGAACGCCGCCGCCAGGTGATCGTCCACGCACCACCACAAAAGCCAGAGCCACATCCGCTCGTTCTTTCCATTCCGCGACCCCAGTGAGAAAGTGGGAAAGCGAGCGCCGAATTAAAGTGGAGCCCGCCTATTCCGCGGCGACGCCTGGCGGCGCGCTCGTCCCTGCGACGGCGGAGTCCGGAGTTCTGGACTGGCGCATCCAGAGCGAGGCGTAGAGCCCGTCCCGATCGAGGAGCTCGTGGTGGGTCCCGCTCTCGACCACCCTGCCCCCGTCGAGCACAATAATGAGATCAGCGGACGCCACCGTCGACAGCCGGTGGGCCACCATAAGTGTCGTGCGGTCGCGAGACGCTTCGTCGAGCGCCGCCTGAACTTCGGCTTCCGTCGCCGAGTCGAGCGCGGAGGTCGCCTCGTCCAGAACGAGGATCGCGGGATCCTTGAGGATGGCTCGGGCGATCCCGACACGCTGTTTTTCGCCGCCCGAGAGCTTCACCCCGCGCTCTCCGACACGCGTATCGAGGCCGTCGGGAAGCGCCGCCACGAAACCATCGAGCCGCGCCCTGCGGACGGCCTCCTCAAGCTCCGCATCGGTCGCGGAGGGACGTCCGTAGATCAGGTTCTCGCGCAAGGTGGTGTTGAACAGCACGACCTCCTGCGGGACGAGGCCAATAGCGTCGCGCAGGGACGATTGCGTGACGGAGCGGACGTCCTGCCCATCGATCAGCACTGAACCGCCCTGAGCATCATAGAAGCGGAAGAGGAGCTTCAGGAGCGTGGACTTCCCGGCCCCGGACGGGCCGACGATGGCGACCCGCCGACCCGGAGGCATGCGGAAATCCACGTCGACCAGCCCTGACGACCGCGCATCGTGCTGGAAGGAGATGTTCCGGAACACCACCTCGCCCCGCGGCGTTTCGAGGGGCCGGGCGCCCGGCGCGTCGGCCACTTCGGGCTCCATCGCCATCAGGCCGAACAGTTTTTCGAGGTCGACCGCACCCTGCCGGATTTCCCGGAACGCCCAGCCGAGGATGTTGAGCGGCCGGTAAAGGTTCATCATGATGAGCGTGACCGCGGCGAGGTCGCCGGGGCGGGCCTGGCCCTGCAGCGAAGCAAACGCAGCCAGCACCGCCACCACGGTGAGGCCGATGTTCATGATCAGCTCCTGCCCGGCGTTGAGCATGGAAAGCGATCGCGACACGTCCACCGCGCGGCGATTGTAGGCCATGAGAGCGGTGTTGTAGCGCCCGGTCTCCCGCTCCTCCGCGGCGAAGGCCTTCACGGTCTCGAAATTGTTGAGCGAGTCGATGGCGCGGGCGCGCAGTTCGGTGTCGACCTCATTGAGCCGGCGCTGCTGCTGCACCCGGACGTTGGTGATGAGCAGGGTGAAGACGCAGTAGAGCGTGACCGTCCCCACCGCGGCGACCGCGGTCCAGCCGCCATAAAAAGTTGCGAGCACGGCGGATGCGAGCGCCAGCTCAATCAGCGTCGGGCCGATGTTGAACGCCAGAAAGCGGATCAGCGTATCGAGGGCGCCGGCCCCGCGCTCGATCACGCGGTTGAGGGCGCCGGTGCGCCGGGTCTGATGGAATTTCAACGACAGGCTCTGCGCCTTGCCAAAGGCGTCCACCGCGATCACGCGTTGGGCGTCCTGGCTGATCGGCGCGAAGATCGCGTCCCGCAGATAGGGCAGGCTTGAGGAGAGAAACCTTGCCAGCGTCCAGACGCCGAGGCCGACAAGGATCGGCGCGATCGCCGGCGAGCCGTCGCTCAACCGGTTGACCGCCTCCCCGAAATAGACAGGCGCCGCCACCGAGAGCATTTTCGCCACGATGGTGAGGGCGAGCGCCAGCACCATCATCGGCCGCCAGCGCTTCAGCTCCGGCCGGGCGAGGATGACGCCGATCCGCGCCAGGGCGACGCCGAGCCCGGCCTTGCGGGACTCGATCGCGTCATAGTCGGATTGCGGGGCGTTGGGATCAGACATCAAGCCTCATTTAGGCGGCTGCGCGCTTCGCCGCTATAGGGGTTCTCCAGGGACCCGATGCAGCTCGGAATACAGTTCGCCTCTTTGTCGTGCGAATCGGGGATGATTGTATCTGCCATGAGGGGCGGAAAGGTGTTTGCATGTCCGGACTGCGATCAGTGACCGTCTATTGCGGTTCGTCGAACGACGTCGACCAGGCCTATCTCACTCTGGCCGATGATCTCGGGGAGGCGATCGCGGAGGCGGGCCTGCGCCTCGTCTATGGCGGGGGCAATGTCGGGCTGATGGGGCGGGTGGCCCTCTCGGCCCACCGGCGCGGCGCCCGTGTCCTCGGCGTGATGCCGATCTTCCTCCGCGATATCGAAGGCGTCATCGAGGACATCGAGAACCAGTTCGTCGAGACGATGCATGAGCGCAAACGCATCCTGTTCGACGAGGGCGACGCCTTCATCGTGCTTCCGGGCGGGATCGGCACGCTGGAGGAAGCGATCGAGACCCTGTCCTGGGCCAAGCTTTCGCTCCACCGCAAGCCGATGGCCTTCCTGTCGACCAATGGCTACTGGGCGCCGTTCTTCCACCTGATCGACCATGTGATCGAGGACCGGTTCGCGCCTGCGAGCTTCCGCCACCTGATTGCTGAAGTCAGGTCGCCCAAGGAAGCCCTGCAGGTGCTGGAGGACCGGCGCATCGCACTCGACTGAGCGGCTCGAGCGCGGCCTTCGGCCGGCGGCGACGTTTTGGCGCAACCACCGGGCGGGGGTTCTTGTCCGATGCGCCCCTGCTCCAACTTGCCGCATCCGCGGGCTCGGCCTAGTTTCGCCGGTCACAAGTCGGTGCGAAGACCGCCCGGGCCGGTTTTGGCTCAAGGGCGGCGCCGACGGGGAGGAAGGACTTCAATTCATGCGCGCTCACCTGTTGTCGCTCGCCCTGGCGCTGCCGATCCTCGCCGCATCATGCACGGAGCCGCCGCAAGTCGCCGCCGTCGCAAACCCGGTGGGGGCGGCCGCCGTGACCCAGGAGCGCCTGCTGGCGGCGGCTTCGGAGCCCGGAAGCTGGCTCGCGGCGGGCGGCGACTTCGAAGAACAGCGCTTCTCGCGGCTGGACCAGATCGACGCCAGCAATGTGGCGCGCCTCGGCCTAGCCTGGTTTGCGGACATCGACACCGAACGCGGTCAGGAAGCGACCCCCGTGGTGGTCGACGGCGTGCTCTACCTCACCACGGCCTGGAGCATGGTGAAGGCCTACAATATCGCGGACGGAACGCTGCTGTGGGCGTATGACCCGGCGGTCGACCGGGCGAAGGGGGCCGACGCGTGCTGCGACGTCGTCAATCGCGGCGTCGCGGTGTGGGAAGGCAAGGTCTATTTCGGTACGATCGACGGCCGGCTGATCGCGCTCGACGGAAAGACGGGCGAGGTGGTCTGGCAACAGCAGACGGTCGATGCGTCGATGCCCTACACGATCACCGGCGTTCCGCGCATCATCCGGGGCAAGGTCGTCATCGGCAATGGCGGGGCCGAATACCGCGTGCGGGGTTATGTGACGGCCTATGACGCCGCGACCGGCGACCAGTTGTGGCGCTATTTCACCGTTCCCGGCGATCCCTCCCTGCCCTTCGAGCAGCCTGAACTCGCGGAAGCCGCGAAGACCTGGAAGGGCGAGTGGTGGAAGCTCGGCGGCGGCGGCACCGTGTGGGACGGGATGGCGTGGGATGAAAAGTCCGGCCTGCTCTATCTCGGCGTCGGCAACGGAACACCGTGGAACCAGGGCCTGCGCAGCCCTGGCGGCGGCGACAACCTGTTCCTGTCCTCGATCGTGGCGATCGACCCCGAAACCGGGTCCTACAAGTGGCACTACCAGACCACCCCGGGCGAAACCTGGGACTACACCGCCACCCAGCCGATGATCATCGCGGACCTCACCTATCCATCCGGACCGAGGCGCGTGGTGATGCAGGCGCCGAAGAACGGCTTCTTCTACGTGCTTGACGCGGCGACCGGCGAATTGCTCTCGGCCGAGAAGTTCGCGCCGCTCACCTGGGCGACGCATGTCGACATGGCGACCGGCCGACCGGTGGAGGTGGCGGAAGCGCGCTATGAAGTGACCGGCAAGCCGGCGATCGTCGCTCCGGGCGCGCTTGGCATGCACAACTGGCATCCGATGGCGTTCAGCCGGGACACGGGCTACGTCTACATCCCGGTCACGGTGAACAATGCGCCCTACGCCGCGGCGAAGAATTTCGTCCCGAACATGACCGGCTGGAACACCGGCACCGACTTCGCCGGGGGCGCGGACCTCTACAAACAGCCCGGAGCCCCTCCGCGCGGCAATGTCGAGAGCTACATCCTCGCCTGGGACCCGGTGGCGGCCAAGGAAGTCTGGCGCATCCCGAACGAGGTCTATGGCGCAAGCGGGCTCCTTGCGACGGCGGGCAATCTCATTTTCTCCGGCAACCACAAGGGTGAGTTCGTGGCGTATCGGGCGGACACGGGCGAGAAGCTGTGGTCCGCCCCGACGCAAGCGCGAGTGGTCGCGGCTCCCTCGACCTATATGGTGAACGGCGAACAGCACGTCGCCATCCTGGTCGGGGCGCGGGGGCTTCCGACCGATCAGATCCGCACGAACCCGGCCAGCGCCAACAATTCGCGCCTGCTCGTGTTCAAGATCGACGGCGACAAGACGCTTCCTGCCACATTGCAGGTGAGAAACAACGCCGGGCCGGTGAAGATCGATCCGCCCTTGCTCACCGCCAGCAATGAGACGGTGGCCTCCGGCGAACAGGCTTTTGCCACCCATTGCGCCATGTGTCATGGCGTGAATTCGGTTCCCGGAGCAGGCTCCATTGGTCCGGACCTGCGCTATTCGGCGCTGCTCAGCTTCCGCGGCCAGTGGAATGAGGCGGTGCTGGAGGGCAATCGCGCCCAGCGCGGCATGCCCGGCTTCGCCAACATCCTGCGGGACGGCGAATCCGAGGCGATCCTCGCCTATGTGATCAAGCGGGCCAACGACGAGAAAGCGGCGCAGGAAGCCGCGGCGACCCAATAGGCGGACGTGTCGCCGGCGCGGCTGAACTGTCAGCCGCGCCGGTCTTCACCCTAGCTGCGCGGCGGCAGCACGCCGCCTTCGGCCAGCGTTTTCATGTTCTTCATCGCGCCTTCGAACACCGCGCGGCGTCGGTCGATCTCGGCCTGTTTGGCGGCGGCGTCGCCCGGTACGAGCGAGTTGTCGTAGATCAGCGTGTAGAGGAGCCTCGTCGTTGAGGCGTCCACCGGCCGGGCCTCGAGCGTGCCATGGTAGAGGTTGTAGGGGCGGCCTTCGCGCACCGGCTGGGTGTAGGTGTAGGAATACTGGGTCTTGCCCACGAGGATCTCGGCGCCGACCGAGCGAACCGAGCCAACCTCGCCCTCGACGCCCGACGTCATCTTGCAGCCGCCGGGGATCTGGAACCATTCGCCGATGTCGCAATACTTGCCGATCCGCGCCCACACCTCGGCGACCGGCTTGTTGATGGTGATCTCCATCGGAATGGTGATGTAGGTGGGGTTGGCGACCTGCAGCGGCGGCGGCCCTGCCGGCGGGGTCGGTGCAGGCGGCGGCGTTGGGGTGGCCGGCGGGGTGGGGGCGGAGGCCTGGGCCGCGGGAGGAGCCGGCGGTGCGGCGGACGCCGTGGTTGTGGCGCTCTCAGTCGTGGTGCACGCCGCCGCCATCATGGCGAGGACGGCGACGCCGGCGAACTGAAGTTTCATCTGGGCCTCCCGGTTGTGTTTCGCTCAGGCGTAAGCCCAAGGACCGAAGAGCGCCAGCCCCACATTCCCCGAGATGCGCCCGTGCGCCGGACGCGGGTTCGCGTCCGTCCGCCCCCAGGCGGCCGGATTGGGTGGGTGGTCCATCGAAGGAAGGGCGCGGGGCGCATCATCCGTCCGAGGTCATGTGCAGTGCCGGGGTTCGCCGTCACCCCCTTTTGAGGGGCCGGCCCGGCGGTTTACCTGTTCCGGCGCGGCGTCCGCGCCCCGCTCGGTGATGTCTGCGACGGGTGACCGCTCTCACGGCCCGAACGCCGGGGGTCTGTGAGACCCGGCGCGTTCCCAGGCTACGCCCGCTCCGGCCAGCGCGGTCGGCCCCTCAGGGATGAGGGGTTTGCGGCGGGAGGCGGTCTGGCGATTGGGGGCCATACGCCCAGTCGTTCGGACGCTGGGAGTCCCCGGTGCCGCGCCGGCCCCGCCTCCCGCAGCGGGGACGTTGCCCCCCGCAGCCAGATGACGGATCACCGAGCCGCGCGCCCACCCGGTCGGTCCGGATCGCCCTTCGTGGAGCGCGCGACGGGGGAAGTATGCGGCGGGCCGGGCGGGCGGGGATCGTTTTGGAGGTATCCCCGCAAAACATCGAGACCTGGTCTGGTGCAGATGCAAACGATGGACTGGGTCCCGGATCGCGGCTTCGCCGCGTCCGGGATGACAGACGGGAGCGCCCTCAGACGCGTCCCGGATGACGGGCGCGATGGATCGAGGGGGGACCGCTATTCGGCCGCCAATGTCGCCGCGCCGCTCTCCCCGTCCTCGAACACATCCTCGATCCGTCGCCCGAACAAACGAGCGATACGGAACGCAAGCGGAAGCGATGGATCATATTTGCCGGTTTCGATCGCGTTGATCGACTGGCGCGACACCCCCAGCGCGTCAGCGAGATCGCCCTGGCTCCAACCCCGTTCAGCGCGCAGCGCCTTCAGCACGTTTTTCATTTGCATCCCGTGAACAGCGCCTCATCGGGGCACCGCCCGGATATCCGCCAGTAGGCGAGGCCGTAGGCGCCGAAAAACAAGGGCGCGAGGAGGAACGTCCAAAGCGCGGGCGCGGCGCCGAAGAGTTCCAGAAAGCCCCATGTCGCAGCGAAGCTCGCCGCGGCCATGCCGCCGATCGTGAACGCCTTTAGATGCTGGGCGCGCGTGAACTCGTCGGTCTCGACGCAGAGCCGCCACATCAGAACAAACACACCGATCAGCGGCGCGCCGCACAAGACACCGGCGGCGATCCGGAGCGGAAGCGGACTTGCGAGCACGTCGCCGTCGCCCAGTAGCCTCAACACCGCCGGCGCCGCGAAAGCGAGGCAGGCGTAAACCGCGATGACCGGAAAGAACGCCCGGCGGTATCGCTGGTTCGCTTCACGATAGGTTGGCGTGCGACCGCCGCTGCCTGGATCACGATCCGGCGTGTCCGACACCTGCGCGTTGCGATCAATCATGGGTCCCCCCTGTAAAGCTACCTTTACAGGGCTAGCAGGGAGGCATCGGTATTGTCAAGGTCGCTTGACATATTTTACTTGACGTACCCAGCGCCGCCGCCTAGGTTGAGTCCATTGGAGATTCAGCGATGGCCTCGGTTCTTTCCGCCAAGCACTTCCACGACGAGCAAGCGGCCTACGATTGGGTCGAAGCCCGCCTCTGGCCGGAAGGTCCGAAATGCCCCCGCTGCGGCGAGACGAAGCGCGTTGGCAAGTTGGAAGGCGGGTCCACCCGGATCGGTGTCCATAAGTGCTATGTGTGCCGCAAACCCTTCACGGTGAAGGTCGGGACCATCTTTGAGTCCTCGCACATCCCAATGCACATCTGGCTTCAGGCGATCCACCTGATGGCTGCGAGCAAGAAGGGCTTCAGCACCCAGCAGTTTGCGCGCGTGCTTGGCGTCACGCTCAAGTCAGCCTGGTTTTTGTCGCACCGCATCCGCGAGGCGATGAAGGATGACGGCGCGATCTTCGGCGGCACTTCCGGCGGCGGCATTGTCGAGAGCGATGAGACCTATTTCGGCCAAAACCCGGAAGCGCCTCCGAGCCGCACCGCGATCCGGAACATGAACGCAGTGATGACTCTCGTGGACCGTACCTCGGGTCGCGCCCGTTCGTTCGTGATGGGCGACCTCAATTCCGCGCAGATCATGGAAGTGCTTCGCGAGAACATCGCCGAGCAAGCCAAACTCTACACGGACGGCGCCCACCACTACAAAACGCCCGGCAAGTCCTTTGCGGACCACAAGAGCGTCAACCATGCGGCTGGCGAGTTCTACAAGGCTGGCGACGCCGCGATCCACACGCAGACCGTCGAGAACTATTACTCGGTTTTCAAGCGAGGGATGAAGGGCACCTATCAGCATTGCGCCCGCAAGCACCTGCATCGCTACTGCGCGGAGTTTGACTTCCGCTATTCGAATCGCATCGCGCGCGGCGTCGATGACGCGACCCGCGCCGACTATCTGTTGAAGGGCGTGGCTGGGCGTCGGTTGACGTATCAAACAACTCGTTGCGGGACCAAAGGTCGGGAATCGATCAAGGAAACGTAAGAGGCGCTTCAAGCGACGACGCAAATCATGATAGCGTCTTGGCCATGCCAGCCAAGAAAACACCGGACCCTAATCAGAAACCCCAGAAGCAGCGTTTCATCGAGTTTGCGCGCGACCATGGCGCGGACAGGGATCAGAAGGCGCTGGAGCGGGCCTTTCCGAAGGTGGCGGAGTACAAGTCGCGCGAGCGAAGTTAAACGCCAGGATTTGTCGTGGTCGTGGCGGCATCCGGAAGATGCTTTAGCATCTCGGAAATAGCGCTCCGAGCAAGACCGAACGCGGTGATGGTTTCTTCCATGTCCAGTGCTACCTCTGGATGTATCAGCGGGTTGCGGTGAAGTTGGTTTATTTGCTTCAACGCGGCCAGAACTTTTTGGTCGCCGCACCCATCCTTTTCTATCGCCGCCACATATACCCCGATGCTCCGCACCTTGGGGGGCGCCGCTCCTCCTGAGACCGCTTCCCAGTATCTTCTAAGCACTGCCTCTAAGCACCTGTAGACATGAAACCCAGCCGCTGTACCCATCTCGAATGCGACGGCTTTGGTTGCTTCAGTTGCATCAAACACGGATTCTGGAACCTTGACCCGCAGGTCTTTTGGGAAAAGAACCTCCCCGTCATCCAATAGCGCGAGGGTGTCATAACCTCCTTTTGGAGAAACAAAGTATGACGGCCAAACAGCTAGCTCCGATACCAATATAGTCCGCAGATTCTGACTTAAATTTCGTGTTTGAGCGCTTAACCGCGGTGGAATTTCGCGCTCGAAATCATCAATATCTACCATTACTTGCAGGTGCTCCACGAGCTGCCGAACCGACTCACGAGAGGTGCGAACGCTAGAGCTGTAAATGCTATTGCCTGCGAATTGCTCAAAAGCGTTCTTTGCCCCGTAAAGCGCCGCCATGTTGTCCATATAGGTTCCACCTTGGAGGGCGCTCAACTGGTCAAGCCGCTCCCTAAGATCAATCAGGTACGGCAGTGATATTCGGATCAAAGGCCCAACCTCCGCGTGGTATGTGGGTTCACTCATCTACCACACTCCGGGTCGGATGGGTACGGGAAGTAGAACATGTCAAGGTCGCTTGACAATCAACTCGCCAACTCCAGCCGTTCCCGCGCCTTGGCCGACCCGATGAGCCGCAGCATCGGCCCCATTTCGGGCCCGTGCTCCTGATCGGTGAGCACCCGGCGGAGTGGCTGATAGAGCGCTTTTCCCTTGCGGCCGGTGGCGGCCTTAACCGCATCGGTCCACGTAGACCAGGTCTCGTCCGTCGCCTCGCCCGCGGGGAAAAGCTTCGCCGCCTCCCCCACGAACGCCTGATCCTCCGCGGTGAGATCGGGCCCCACCAGACCGCCCGCGTAAACCACGGTGAGCCATACCGCCGCGTCGGAAACGTTGGTGAGATTGCCGCGGATGGTGAGCCAGAAATCTTCGGTCGCCTGATCGCCATAGGCGAGCCGCGCAAGCCGTGGACGCGCCGCGGCGAAGTCCATGCCATGCACGATGGCCGCATTCAGCTTTTCGAGTTCGCGCTCGTCGAAGCGGGCGGGCGCCCGGCCGATTTTCGCGAACTCGAACTCTTCGGCGAGCGCCTGAAGCGACGGGCGAACCTGCACCGGATCCGACGTGCCGATCTTCGCCAGCAGCGATGCGATCGCCATCGGCTCGAAATCGCTTGCGCGCAGCTCCTCGATCGACAGGGAGCCGAGACGTTTCGACAGGCCCTGACCGTCCGCCCCGATCAGCAGCGGCGTGTGGCCCATCAGCGGCGGCTCGGCGCCAAGCGCCCGGAACACTTCGATCTGCGCGGCGGAGTTGGTTACGTGATCCTCGCCGCGCACGATGTGGGTGATCGCGGCGTCAACGTCGTCGACCACCGATGGCAGGGTGTAGAGGTAGGAGCCGTCCTCACGCACGAGGATCGGGTCCGACAACGAGGACGTCTCGATCGACTGTTCGCCGCGCACCAGGTCCGGCCAGGCGACGGTGTTGCCTGAGAGTTTGAACCGCCAGTGCGGCGCCCGGCCCTCGGCCTCGAAGCGGCGCTTGTCCGCATCCGTGAGGTTCAGCGCCGCCCGGTCATAGACCGGGGGACGATCGAGCGAGAGCGCGATCTTGCGCTTGCGCTCAAGTTCGTCGGCGGTCTCGTAGCACGGATAAAGCAGGCCGCGCGCCTTCAACGCCTCGCACACCTCGCCATAGCGCTTGAAGCGTTCCGACTGGCGGAAACTGTCCGACCACACCATGCCGAGCCAGGTGAGGTCCGCGCGGATCGCTGCCTCGTTGGCGGCGGTGGAGCGAACCGTGTCGGTGTCGTCGATGCGTAAAACGAAGGCGCCGCCAGTGCGCGCCGCAAACAGCCAGTTGATAAGCGCCGTGCGGATGTTGCCGACGTGCAGGCGGCCCGTGGGCGAGGGAGCAAAACGGACTTTGGTGGACATGGTGCTGGCCGCAAGATGGGAGGAGAGGGTCCACGTGATTAGGCCGCCCCTCCCGATGAGGCAATGTCGGGACTGAAGGTTCGCCGTCCCGCCCCGTTAACGGCGCGCGTCAGATCCGCCTGTCAGCTCCATGCGTCAGGCGGCGACAGCGACCGCCGCGCTCGTCTCGACGAGTTCGGCCAGCCCAGCCGCCCTTGCCCCCACGCCGCCCGTGATCGGCGACGCCGCCCCGCCGGTGATCGCGGCGAGGAACGCCTCGTCCGCCGCTTTCAGCGGATCGGGAAGTGTTTCCGACACGTCAACGCGAATGTCGAACGGCGTGTCGTTGATGACCTCGCGCGTGAGGAAGTCGATCTCCACCCGCCCCGAGGGATAATCGATGCGCATCTGGCGCCGGCGCGCGGGGGCGCAGCGGGATGCGGTCAAGCGGGCCGTTCCGGCCGGGAAGACAAGCTCCGCCGTCGCCTCGTCGAGACGTTCGGTATGGGCGCTGCGGCCATAGGCGCTGGCGGTCGACGCCTCGCCGCCGAACAGTTCCGCCGCAAGGTCGAGATCATGGATCATCAGGTCGAAAACAACGCTCACGTCCTCGCAACGACCATCCGGCGAACGCGGACCGGCGCGAACCGCCTCGATGCGACGAGGCCGCTCCGGCGTGGACATCAGCCCCATGGCGGCGAAGACGAGACGTTCCTGGTGGCCGACTTGCAGCACGACGCCGGTGTCGGCGGCCAGCCTGGCGAGGGCGCGGGCCTCGACCCCCGTCAGCGCGAGCGGCTTTTCAACGAGGGTGTGGCGGCCGGCCTCCAACGCCTTGCGGGCGACCATGGCGTGGGTGCTCGCCGGGCTCGCCACGACGATGGCGTCGCAGGCGTCGGCGAGGGCCTCGAAGGACGGGAACGCCTCTCCCTCGCCGACCTTAGAGACGAGACGCGTGGCGGCGGCCGCATCCGGATCATACGCTCCGACAAGACGGGCGGCGCCAGAGGCTGCAAACTTCGATGCGTGATATCCGCCGAACACTCCGGCGCCGACAAGGCCGACCCGAACGGGCCTCGCCACATCCCCACGACGCGCCGCCTCGACCGGTCCCAAACGCACAACTTTACTCATACCCCGCCTTTCACGATGACGTGGATGACAAGAACGGCAATCGACGCCGAGACGCAACGGCCCGGCCCATCAAAGAAGGTTACGGTATTTTTCAATCGGGTTTCGCCGGCCTGACTGTTCAAAGCCGCCGCGCCGCGCGATAGGGAGAGGCTGAGCACTCAGTGTTCCGACACAGAAACGCAAGAAACGTCCAACACGAAAGAGGCCCACATGCCCACCCTGACCTCCCGCGAATGGCGGCTGAAAGCGCGCCCGGTCGGTGAACCGAAGCCAACCGACTTCGAATTTGCAACGACCGACGCGCCCGAACCGGGAGAGGGCCAGGTGCAAGTGCGGAATCTGTGGCTGACGGTCGACCCCTATATGCGCGGCCGCATGAACGACGTGAAAAGCTACTCGCCGCCGTTCGCGCTCGGCGAAACAATGACCGGCGGAGCCATTGGCGAAGTCGTCGCCTCGAACGACCCTCGCTTCTCGCCGGGCGACAAGGTGAGCTCGATGATGGGCTGGCGCGAGGCGTTCACCGCGCCCGCCGCGGCGCTGAGCAAGCTTCCGGACACGAACGCCCCCCCGCAGGCGTTTCTTGGCGTGCTCGGAATGCCCGGCCTCACGGCGTATTCAGGGCTGCTAAGGATCGGCGCGCCGAAGTCGGGCGACACGGTGTTCGTGTCCGGCGCCGCGGGCGCGGTCGGCTCGCTCGTCGCCCAGATCGCGAAGATCAAGGGCTGTTATGTCGTCGGCTCGGCCGGCGGCGCGGACAAGTGCGCCTGGCTGAAGTCGATCGGCGTCGATGAGGCGATCGATTACAAGTCGACCGGCGACCTTCGGGGCCTCATCGGCGCGCTCCGGCAGGCGGCGCCCAAGGGCGTCGACGTCTATTTCGACAATGTCGGCGGCGACCACCTCACCGCGGCGATCGATTCGGCGAACGTGCATGCGCGCCTGGTGATCTGCGGTATGATCTCGATCTATAATGCGTCGACGCCTCAGCCGGGGCCGACCAACATGCCGATGATCATCGGCAAGCGGCTCCGCATCGAGGGAATGCTCGTGTCCGACCACGGCGACATGCAGGCGGAATTCGTTCGCGACATGACCGGGTGGATCAATTCCGGCAAGATCCGATATGAGGAAACCGTGTTCGACGGCGTCGACAAGGCGCCGGAAGCGTTTCTTTCGCTGTTCTCCGGCGGCAATACCGGCAAGATGCTGGTGAAGGTCGGCTGACCCTCCTCCCCGCGGGCGCTGGAACCGGCGGACTCTCCCACGGTGCGGCCGAGTTCGAGACCGCACCACTCATGCATTGCTAGAGCGAGGCCACATGGCGCGCCTGTTTGACAGCATCATCGTCGTCGACTGGAGCGCGGCCTCCAAGCCGACGACCGGCGCCGACTCCATCTGGATTGGCGCTCAACAGCCGGACAGCCGCTTGAAGCTCGCCTTCAAGTCGGCGAACCCGCCGACGCGGGCGAAGGCGGTGGAAGAACTCGAGGACTTGCTGACCCGCTGCCTCAAGCGCGGCGACCGCGTGCTGCTCGGCGTCGACTTCTCGCTCGGCTATCCGGCGGGAACGGCGGCGGCGCTTGGCCTCTCGGGCGAGCCCTGGAGGGCGATGCGCGCCTTCCTGTCGAAGGAGATGAAGGACAAGCCGGACAATACCAACAACCGGTTTGCGCTCGCCGCCCGAATGAACCGGCTGATCTCGAGCGGACCCTTCCCCTTCTGGGGCTGTTCGAAGAAGGACGAACTGACCACACTGTCTGTGAAGAAAGCGCGCGAGCACGGACCAGGCGACCTCGCCGAATACCGCATCACGGAAACCGTCGCGCTCGCGGCGAAGAAGGGGCGGCCGCAACCGGTGTGGAAGATCGCCTACGCCGGGGCCGTCGGCGGCCAGACCATGACCGGCATTCCGGCGATCGAAAAACTGCGCGACAAAATCCCCGGCATGAAGCTGTGGCCGTTTGAAATCCCGCTTGGCCCGCTTCGGTCTGATGCGCTTGACGAGGTTCGCGTGGTCGTCAGCGAGGTCTATCCGTCGATGAACGAGACCCGCGCGGAAGCAAATGAAATACGCGACGAAGCCCAGGTGCGCACCCTGTCGCAGTGGTTCGGCGACCGCGATTCCGCCGGAAAACTGGGCGGCCTGTTCGCCCCTTCAGCGCCGCTCACCGACGAGCAGAAAGCCGCCGTCGAGCGCGAGGAAGGCTGGATTCTGGGGATATAGCGCGGTTTTTCGCGTTTTTTTGGTCGTTTTGGCCGGTCCGAGCGACGTTTCGGCCTTTACGAATCGGGGATTCGCCGTGAAATCCGCCGGTCGCCGTCAGTCGGCGGCGTTCTCGCGCGGCGACCGGCCTATCCGCCGGCGCTGACGTCAGGAGGGAAACCAGATGAAGAAGAAGCTCAACAAGTCGGACCTCACCAGGGCCGTCGCCGACCACACCGGCATGAAGCAGACCGAAGCCGGCAAGGCGGTCGATGCCGTGCTGGACAATATCTCGAAGGCTCTGAAGCAGGGTGACGAAGTGGCGCTCGCCGGCTTCGGAACATTCGTGGCGAAGACCCGCGAAGCGCGTGAAGGCCGCAATCCTTTGACCAAGGAAACGATCAAGATCCCGAAGCGCACGAGCGCGGCGTTCAAGCCCGCAGCGGCGCTGAAGGACCTCTAAGGTCCGACGAGGAAGATGGTTGCGCGGCCGGGGGACGCAGACGCCCTCCGGCCGCGCCCGTTTTCAAGAGGCCGTTTCAGGCGGCCGATTCAGGCGGCCGATTCAGGGAGCCGATCGCCCGCCCCGCAGTCTACCCGACGACCGGCTCGGGGAGCGTGTGCGGCAGGCCCTCGCGGCGGATCCGTCGCAACGTCCATTCCAGAAGCAGGCTCTGCCCGAGCCCGGCGATCACCGAAGCGATGGTGATCCCGTAGAAGACGCCCCAGACCCCGAGCCCCATCGGCAGCGCGAACCACCAGCAGAGCGGCACCATGATCATGGCGTAGGAGCCGATGTGGATCGCCGTCGGCGCCCAGACCACGCCCTGCGCGCGAAGCGCCATCGACCCCACCGCCTGCAAGCCGTCGAAGACTGACACAGCCGCGGCCCCTGCGAGCATCAACGCCAGCGTGGGAGCAAGGCCCGCCCCGGCCGACTGCGGGTCGTCAGCGTTCAGCCAGATGATGGCGATCGGGTCCTTCAGGAGGAGAAGCGCGACCGCGAGGATCGAGCCCGCAAGGAAGGACGACGCCATCCCCAGCCGCGACGCATCGCCGACGCCCGCGACGTCCCGCCGGCCGCAATTCTCCGCGACCCTCACGCTCGTGGCGGTGCCGAGGCCCAGATGCAGCATGAAGACCACGCCCATCATCTGCACGGCGAGACCGTAGATCGTTCCCGCCTCGATGCTCACGAGCGTCGCGATGACGAAGGTCAGGTTGAAGCTTCCATACTCGGCGACGTTGGCGACGCCCTGGCCGACGCCGACCGAATTCTGGCGAAGAAACTCCCCCCTTGGCGCGGCGCTCGACGGTTTCAGCGCTGGGGTCAGCGCGAGCGCCGCCGCAAGCAGCAGCACCATCATGAACACGCGGGACCCCGTTGTCGCCCAGACGACGCCGACCGCGCCATACTGCGGCACGAGCCAGAGGTCGAACACGAGGTTCACCAGCACCGCCCCAAGCGAAATCGCCGTCACGAGATTGGGTCGCCGCAGCGCCTCGAGATAGAAGGAGCAGGCGATGCCGATCATGTGGGGAACCGCGCCATAGGCGATGATCCGCGTCGTTTCCGTCGTCGCCGTGACGAAATCCGGCTCGAAGGTGAGGAGGCGCAGGAGGGGTTCGGCCACCACATAGCACGCCGCCGTGGCGATTATGCCATACACCAGACCCACCCACAGGCCGCGCCGGAAGATGCGGCCGGTGTCGTCGCCCTTGCCCGAGCCGTTGAGTTCGGCGGTGAGCACCTGCACGCCCAGCAGCAGCCCCATCCCGAACCCGAGAAACACCCCGTTCGGGAGCCAGCCATTGAGGACGAGCGGCAACTCGCCCGGCGCATGGCGCGCAAGGATCACGGCGTCGGTGAGCCCCATCAGCATGAAGCTCGCGCGCGACAGGATCACCGGGCCGGCGAGCCGGACGAGGTCGAACATGTCAGAGGGTCGCGCCCACGCGGGCGCACGCCATCCGGTCGTCATGGAAAGTCTCCAGGGCGGACATTCGTGTCCGCTTGTCTCCTGCGGCCGGACTCCAAAGACGGTCAGGCCGCGCGATTTGCTCCAAGTTTTTCGGCGATAAGGAAAGCGAGTTCCAGCGCCTGCTCATTGTTGAGCCGCGGATCGCAATGCGTGCGGTAGCGCGAGGTCAGATCGGCATCCGTGATCTGCTCCGCGCCGCCCGTGCATTCGGTCACGTCCTGTCCGGTCATTTCGAGGTGCACGCCGCCCGCATGGGCGTTCTCGGCCCGACAGACATCGATGAAGCGTCCGGCCTCCGCGAGAATCCGCTCAAACCGGCGGGTCTTCAGCCCGGCCTCGGAGGTCTCCGTATTGCCGTGCATGGGATCGGACGACCACACCACCGTGCGCCCCTCCGCCTGAATTCGCCGGATCAGCTTCGGCAGCCCCGCCTCCACCTTGTCGGCCCCAAACCGCGCGATCAGCGTGATGCGGCCGGGGGCGTCCGACGGGTTCAGAAGATCGAGCAGCCTGACCAGATCGTCCGGGTCCAGACTCGGTCCGCATTTGATCCCCAGCGGATTGCGAACGCCGCGACAGAACTCGACATGCGCATGATCGGGCTGCCGGGTGCGGTCGCCGATCCAGATCATGTGCGCCGAGGTGTCGTAGAACTCGCCGGGCCGCGTCGAATCCTCCCGCGTCAGCGCCTGCTCATAGCCGAGCAGCAGCGCCTCGTGAGACGTGTAGAACTCGGTCTGATCGAGCGACGGCGCGGTCTCGGGCGTCACTCCACACGCCGCCATGAACGTCATCGCTTCGCTGATCCGGGTCGCGAGGGCGGCGTAACGCTCCCCCGCCGGCGACCGGTCCACGAAGCTGAGCATCCAGCGATGCACATTGCCGAGCGAGGCATATCCCCCTTGTGAGAACGCCCGCAGCAGGTTCAGCGTCGAGGCCGATTGCGCATAGGCCCGCAACAGCCGGTCCGGATCGGGCCTGCGCGCGGCGGCGTCGAACTCCATGCCGTTGATGTTGTCGCCGCGATAGGAGGGCAGCGTCGCGTCGCCCTGGGTTTCGGTCGGAGCCGAGCGGGGCTTGGCGAACTGACCGGCGATGCGGCCGACCTTCACCACAGGCTTGCCGGCGGCGAAGGTGAGCGCAACCGCCATCTGCAGGATCAAGCGGAAACTGTCGCGGATGTTGTTGGGATGGAACTCCTTGAAGCTCTCCGCGCAGTCGCCGCCCTGAAGCAGGAACGCCTTCCCGGCCGCAACGTCGGCGAGCCGCTGGGTGAGCCGTCGCGCTTCCCCCGCAAAGACCAGGGGCGGATAGGCGGACAATTCTCGCTCAACCGCCTCCACACGTTTGGGATCGGGATAATCAGTCGGCATGTGAAGCGCCGGCCGGGCGCGCCAGGAGGCGGGCGACCAGTCGGCTGCAACCGCTGCGGAGTCGGAGGTGCGCGCACCGTCTCCATCCTGCGCGTCCCGCAGGTCGTGACCGATGCCGGCGTCGATGGGATCTGAATGGGTCATGCGGCAAGCTCCGCGATCTGGACTGCGTTGAGGGCGGCGCCTTTGAGGAGCTGGTCGCCGGCGATGAAGATGGCGAGCGTTCGCCCCGACGGATCGCCAAGGTCCGTGCGGATTCGGCCGACGAGCACGTCGGACTTGCCGCTCGCCTCCACGGGCATCGGGAAATGGTTCGCCGCCCGGTCATCGACCAGCCGGAGGCCCGGAAACTGCGACAACACCTCCCGCGCTCGCGCCTCGGTGATCGGCCGGTCGAAGGCGACGCTCGCCGCGATCGCGTGCGTGCGCTGGACCGGGACCCGAACGGCGGTGATGCTGATCGGCAGGCCGGGCAGATCCATGATCCGACGCGTCTCGGCGATGACCTTCAATTCCTCGCCATTATAGCCGGTCGCGGGGTCGATCGACGCGTTGTGGCTGAATAGGTTGAACGCATACGGGTGCGGAAGGACTTTCGGCGGATACGCCTTGCCGTCGAGGAATGCGCGCGTCGAGAGTTCCAGTTCCTCCACCGCCGCAGCGCCGGCGCCGGACGCCGCCTGATAGGTCGCCGCCCAAACCCGGTTGACCCGCGCCTCGAGATGCAGCGGAAAGAGCGCCATGGTGAGGATCGCCGCCACGCAGTTCGGGTTTGCAACAAGGCGGGTGTCCGGCGTCACCAACGCGCCGTTGATTTCCGGCACCACCAGCGGCGTCCCGGGGTCCATCCGGAACGCGGAGGAATTGTCGACCACGAACGCGCCGGCTTTCACCGCGATCGGCGCATAGCGGCCGGAGATGTCCGCTTCGGATGCGAACAGGGCGACGTCCACGCCGCGGAAGGCGTCATCGCTCAGGGTTTCAAGTTCGACCTCGCCTCCCCGGTAGGTCATCTTTTTTCCCGCCGACCGATCGGACGCATAGAGGCGAATCTGGCCGACTTGGATGCGCGACTGCTCAAGGCACCCGATGATTTCCTTGCCGACAGCCCCGGTCGCGCCGACCACGGCGACGGCCTTCATGGGGCGAGAGCTGGCGGGGGCGGGCATGTCACGTCTCCTGGTGTCCGGGTCGTCATGGTCCGGCTGGAGACGGGGTTCGGCCTCTTGTGGAAGCTGGCCCCGTCCGTCACCGGCGGGGCTGGGGGGCTAGCTCGCGCTCGAAAGCGCAGGCGCCCTCCGCCCCACGGGCGTAAAGCAAATCCAATAGCGCTTGGTGAGCGACGGCTTCATGACGTCTCTGTAGGCCCGGCGATCGGTTTGCGTCAACGGGAATGGTGATGGGCGAGCGGGATCAGCCGCCGGAAACGCTGGCAAGCTCCTCGGCCGACAGGGCGTCGTCGCCGTCCCGATCGAGGAAATTCTTGAACACATAGGCGTGGTAGCCAAGAAACTCGCGCTGCGTCAGGTTCTTCAGGCTCTGCTCGCGATTGAAGGCGTCAAAGCTCCGCTGCGCGTTCTTGCGTGCGGCTTCCGACAGCGACGCCTTGAATTCCTTATAGTTGAGTTCGCCGTCGCCATTCTCGTCGAACTGCGCGATCCGCCCCACCTGGAAGGTGAGATAATCATTGAGGCTCACCTTGCCGTCGCGATCGGCGTCCAGAAACTGGATCACCATGTCCGCAGACGCGCCCTGCGCAATGGCCGCGCCAGGGGCCGCCGCGGCCGCCAGAGCGACCCCCGCGATCCATCCGAAACGAACCGACGCCGCCGACTTGATCGAAGCCATCCGCCACCTCCCGCCTTCAGGTCTAGTCGCCTGTGTCCGGTATCGCATCGCCGGTCCGCCGCGCCCGCCAGAGGGCGCACGCGCAGCAGCAGAGCCCGCCCACCCCTTGCGCCGGGCCGCGGATCGTCTCATCTAGCCGGTTTGGGCACCACATCACACAGGATCGCCGTCATGCGCAGAATGATCATCGCGCTCGCACTTCTGCTTCCCGTCGCCGCCTGCAACACGATCGAGGGCGTCGGCAAGGACCTGCAAAAAGGCGGGGAAGTGATCGCCGACACCGCCAAGGACGTCAAAGAAGGCAACTGAGGCCGCAGCCGGCCGCCTTCAGGCGATCTCCACCCGGAAACGCTCGATCACGGGATTGGCGAGCAGTTTCTCGCACATCGCTTTCACCTGCGCCTCGGCGGCTTCGGCGCTGAGCCCGTCGGCGAGATCAAGCTCGATGGTCTTGCCGACGCGGGCTTCACGCACGGTGTCGAACCCCAGCCGGCCCAGCGCATCAGCGACCGCCCGGCCCTGCGGATCCAGCACGCCGGGCTTGAGGCTCACATGAACGATCGCACGCATCACTTTTCCCCGTTGAAGGCGAGAATCTCGGCGCCGCCGCCCTCCTTGATAATGCCCAGCCGGCGCGCGACCTCCGAATAGGCCTCCGTCACACCGCCGAGGTCGCGGCGGAAGCGGTCCTTGTCGAGTTTTTCGCCGGACGACGCGTCCCAGAGGCGGCAGCTGTCCGGGCTGATCTCGTCGGCGAGCACGGTGCGGACCGTCTCCCCCTCATAGAGCCGGCCGTATTCGACCTTGAAATCGATGAGCTTGATCCCGACGCCGGAGAAGAGCCCGGTGAGGAAGTCGTTCACCCGAAGCGTCAGAGCAATGATGTCGTCGATCTCCTGCGTCGAGGCCCAGTTGAACGCCGTGATATGCTCTTCCGACACCAGCGGATCGCCAAGTTCATCATTCTTGTAGCAGAATTCGATGATCGAACGCGGCAGGGCGGCCCCTTCCTCCAGGCCAAGGCGCTTCGACAGCGAACCCGCCGCCACATTGCGACAGATCACTTCCAGCGGAATGATCTCGACTTCCTTGATGAGTTGCTCGCGCATGTTGAGCCGCCGGATGAAATGCGTCGGCAGGCCGATGCCGCCGAGCTGCAGCATGATGAATTCGCTGATCCGGTTGTTGAGGACGCCCTTGCCGTCGAGCACGGCGCGCTTTTCATTGTTGAAGGCGGTCGCGTCGTCCTTGAAATACTGGATGAGGGTTCCGGGCTCCGGGCCCTCATAGAGAATCTTCGCCTTGCCCTCATAGATCTTGCGGCCCTTGGCCATGTGCGCCTGTCTCCTCGCCCGGGAGGTCCGTCAGGAGCCATCCCGGAAATACCCGACTCATTCGTCAGGAGCGGTCTTATAGCATGTCGCCGGGCTTCGTCCCGCCGGTCATGAAGCTGGCCCCACCGGGGGTGTAATCCGCCGTCCGAGGCGCTATATCCGCGTCGGAGGCGGCCGATCAAGGCGCAGTCCAGTCTGGAGGTCATCGTGAGCGGGTTTGACGAGCGGAAGTCCACAGAGGAAGCGAAGTTCGCACTCGACGCGGAGCTGCGGTTCAAGGCGACGGCGCGCCGCAACAAGCTGCTCGGGCTTTGGGCGGCGGAGCTGATGGGGCTGTCGGGAGACGCCGCCGGCGACTACGCGAAGGAAGTGGTCCGCGCCGATTTCGAGGAGCCGGGCGATGACGACGTCTTCCGCAAGGTCCGCACCGATCTCGACGCCAAGGGGATCGAGATGACCGATCACCAGATCGCCCGCCAGATGGAAGAGCTGATGATGACAGCGATCCAGCAGGTCAAAACCGAGGCGAAGTGAGCTTCAGACGCTCAGGCGTCTCCGGTACGGACCGATCGGACGAAACGAACGATCATGGACAGCGTGGCCGCGCGCTTTCCGTCGACGGTCTCGGCCTCGACCGAGACAAAAGCGGACGCCGCGGTCTGGCGCATCACCCTGGCGGACGCCCGCAACGGCCCCTTCGCATCGGGAGACAGCAGGCTCGCCGACACCGTCAACAACTGGCAGGTTCGCCCCGTGACCTCGCTCGCATGCGACACGCCGAGCTCGATCAGGCGCGCGGTGAATGCAGGGTCCGCCGGATCGGCTCCGCCCGGGTCGGCGTCCGCCTCGCTGCTTGACGTGTCACGACTGATGGCCGCCTCCTCGCCCGCCTAGCGCTCAAGGGCGCCCTTGCCTGCGAGAATCCTCGCACGAAACTTCATAATCCGCGACACGCGCGTTTCGGCGTGCTTTGCGGCCGCGAGATTGATGACATAGCTCCTCTGGCGCCCGGGCGTGAGGGTGTGGAACGCCTCGGCGAGAACAGGGTCGGCGTCGAGCGCCTCCACCAACTCGTCGGGGAGTTCGAGCGATTCGACGGACCTCGCGGGTTTGACGCCTGCGTCCGCATAGGACATCGCCTCAAGCAGATAGGACCGGATCAGGCGCTCCCGCGTCGTCGGCTGCGAGGGGTCGGTGAAGCGCAACATGTCCGGATGCCGGGTGTTCGGCCCCTGCCGTTCGAGCGCGCCTTCCGGGTCCTGCATCAGCGCAGCGTTGAAGAAGCTGATGCGGAAGTCATCCCGAAACGCCCCGATGATCGCGATGTTGCGCCCCTTGTGGACGTAGCAGGGGTGTCCCCACTTGGCGGCCTCTTCCAGCCCGCAGCCAAGACAGATGCGACGCAGCGCCCTCAGCCCCGCCTCCCAGCGTCGAGCCGAGCAATCAGCAGTGGCGAAACGATCGCAGCGGCCGCAGCCGTCGGCGAAATAGACGTCCGGATCGGCAATCATGGTCATCGTTTGGTTCGTTTCCGGGGCGTCAGGCGCCAAACACCCTCAGGAAGATCGCATCGACATGTCGGACGTACCAGGCCTCGTCGAACACCTCGTCCAGATCGCGCTTGGACAACCGTCCCGTCACATCCGGGTCCGCCTCAAGCCGCCCGCGAAACGACGCCTCTTCGGGTCGCGCGCCGCGCCGCAGCGCCTCCCAGGTGAGCATCGCATTGCGCTGGACGAGGCTGTAGGCCTCCTCGCGACTGGCGCCCGCCTTGATCAGGCCGAGGAGGACGCGCTGCGAAAAATGCAGTCCGCCCATGCGGTCGAGATTGGCGCGCATGGCCTGCGGATAAACCACGAGTTGTTCGATCACCTGCGCGAGCCGCTGCAGCGCGAAGTCGAGGTGGATGGTGCTGTCCGGCCCGATGCCGCGCTCCACAGATGAATGCGAGATGTCGCGCTCGTGCCAGAGGGCGACGTTCTCGAGCGCCGGGACCACCGCGGACCGGACCAGTCTTGCGAGCCCCGTCAGATTCTCGGTCAGGACCGGATTGCGCTTGTGCGGCATCGCGGACGACCCCTTCTGACCCGCCGCGAAATACTCCTCCGCCTCCAGCACTTCGGTGCGCTGAAGGTGACGGATTTCGGTCGCGATGCGTTCGATCGAGGACGCGATCACTCCGAGCGCGCAGAAGAAGGCCGCATGCCGGTCGCGCGGGATCACCTGGGTCGATACGGGCTCCACCGCGAGGCCGAGGCGGCCCGCCACCATCGCCTCGATGCGCGGATCGACGCTGGCGAATGTGCCGACCGGGCCGGAGATCGCACACACCGCCACCTCCGCCCGCGCGGCTTCGAGCCGGACCCGCGCGCGCGCCATTTCCGCGTGGAAGCCCGCCAGTTTCAGTCCGAACGTCGTTGGTTCCGCGTGCACCCCATGGCTGCGCCCGATGGTCGGCGTGTACCGGAACTCCATCGCCCGGGTCTTCAGCGCGGCGAGCACGCGGTCGACCCCCGCAAGCATGAGGTCGCTCGCGCGCGTGAGCTGGACGGACAACGCCGTGTCGAGCAGATCGGATGAGGTCATGCCGAGATGGAGGAACCGCGCCTCCTCCCCGACATGTTCCTGAACATTGGTGAGGAACGCGATCACATCATGGCGGGTTTCCCGCTCGATCTCGTCGACGCGGTCTGCGTCAAAGCCCCCGCGCGCGCGTATGGCCTCGGCCGCCGCCCTGGGAATCTGGCCCAGCTCCGCCATGGCCTCGGCGGCCAGGGTCTCGATCTCAAGCCAGATGCCGTATCGGGTCTCGCGGGACCAGATCTCGGTCATTTCGGGTCGGGCGTAGCGAGGGATCATCGGCGCGGCGGCTCCTTGTGCGACGCACACGACTAGCGCTTACCGCCCGATGACGCCACTCCGGCCCGGCAACGCCTATCTGGCGACCAGATCACTCTGAAGACGTCGCGCGCACAGGAAGAAGAACACGCCCGGAATGATGTGCATGGTCGCGATCGTCATCAGCGAGTCGCGCAGGCTTTCGGCGTCGTTCGAACGGCACGCCGCCTGCGTCGCCGCATCCAGCGTCTCGAACGATGCGCCGCGGCACACCGCCCTCGCCACATCCCCGAACCCGTCCGCGTTCATCTTCATGGTGAAGAGGACATCGCTCACCGCACCAATGAAGAGCGGTCCGAGCCCGTAACCAATCAGGTTCACGACGAACAGCAGGATCGCGATCGCCGTCGCGCGCGTCCGCAGGCCCACAACGCCCTGCCCGATCGTATACTGGGACCCGATATAGCCATATTTCACCAGCGCGCCGAGCATCAGGAAGGTGAGGCAAACCCACCGGTTCTCGGCCGTGTAGGCGACGAAATAGAACGGCACGGCGAGCATGATGCCGAGGCCCGGCAGCCACGCCACCGCGCTCGGATAACGCTTCACCAGCTTGGTTGCGAGAAAGCCGGTCATGAACACGCTGACCGACGCAGCGAGCGACGCCGGGGCGTTGAAGAACAGGGTCACCTCCGTGAGCGACAGATCGGTGAAGGTGCGCCGGATGAACGACGTCTGGAAGGTTGTCTGCCCATAGCCGCAGAACGCCGCCATCGTCGCGGCCGTCGCCATGAGCCAGAAAGCGGGCTTGCCCGAGAGCTCCTTCATCGCCGCGCCGAGCCCCGCCCGCTCGGGTCGCGGCATGCCGGGAGGATCGGAATAGCCGCGCGGCGGCTCCCTGACGGCGAGCTTGAACAGGACAGCCACCAGCACTCCGGCAAGGCCGATGACGATGAACGCGGTGCGCCAGCCGAAATTATCGGCGACAGGCCCCCCGATGAGGTTCGCCGACATGGTTCCAAGCGTGACGCCCATGCCGTAGAAGCCGAGCGCCTGAGCGCGCTTCGCCGGCGGGTAATAGTCCGCGATCAGCGAGTTCGCGGGCGGCGTGCATCCCGCCTCCCCCACCCCCACGAGCAGCCGGCAGATCAGCATCACCACGAAGCCTGAAATGACCAGCGGCCCGATCGTGATCGGATTGGCGAGGCCCGACAGCGCCGTCGCGCCGGACCACAGGGCGATGCAGATCGTCATGATCCAGACGCGGTGGCGGGTCTCGGCCATCTGCGCGAGGGGAATGCCGACCAGAGTGTAGAAGAGCGCGAAGCCGAACCCGGTCAACAGCCCGAACTGGCCGTCCGTGATCGACAGGTCGGCCATCACCTCCTCGGCGACGACGCCCAAGAGGCCCCTGTCGAGGAAGTTCAGCACATAGATCAGCATCAACGACGTCAGCACGAAGCCGCGATAGGTCGGCGTGCCGAAGCCGGTGAGGTGGCCCTGCCCTTCGACCGATACACCGGCCGCAGCCGTTCCCGGGCCTGTTCCCTGGACCGTCCCCATGTTTTCCTCCCTGCCGCATCGCTGTGCGGGCCTGATGGTCGCCGGTGGTGTTGCTGTCCCCTGCGCTCGGTGGAAGCGTCACATCAGTATGACAAAAACGCAATCCAAGGTTGCGCGTCTCCGGGGGGTGTTTTCACTGAATTCGGCGTGATCGGGGAGAACCGGATTGGTGCGGGGACGCACGCTCCGGATACGCGCCGGATACGCGCCAGATGCGCGAAGGGCGACCCATCCCTGGGCCGCCCTCCGGTCTTGTCGTCTGCGGTCCGATCAGACCGGCTTTGCGACCATGTCCCGCGGCAGGGTGCGCGCCGCGAGCAGGAACAGGAGCGCCGCCGGGATGAAGATCAGCGTCACCGCCACAAGCGACTGCCGCAGGCCCTCGCCATAGGCCGCCCGGCAAACCGCCTGCTGGTCGGCTCCCAGCGCGGAGAGATCGCGCGCACGGCAGATGTCGTTGGTCAGCACATCGCCCATGCCGCTCGCCTGGATCTGCGCGTGCATGAAGGTGTCGGACAGAATGCCCACCACCTGCGGACCGATGCCGTTGCCGACGATCGCGACAATGAACAGGAGGATGGCGATCGCCGACGCCCGGGATCGTTGGGACACGACACCCTGGCCGATCGTGTACTGCGCGCCGAGATAGGCGTAGTGCAGCATCGCTCCGGCGCCCCAGACGATGCGGGCGACGAACGGATCCTGATCGATGAGATAGAAGCCGGCGATGTAGAAGGGGATGCACGCAAGGAGACCGACCGCCGGAATCCACGCAACGGCGCTTTGCGAGCGCGGAGTGATGCGTTCCGTGAGCCATCCGCCCAAGAAGGTGCCGACCGCGGAAATCAGCGCGAGCGGCAGTCCGAACTGAAGCGCGAACTGGCCGGGGCCGATATCGGCGACGCGCTGCGCCATCGGGGCCTGGAAGCCGAAATGTCCGTAGCCCACGAAGGCGACCAGCGAGGCTCCGAGGGACATCGTCCAGAAGGTCGGCTTTGACCCGAGCTCTTTCAGGGTTTCGCTGATCGAGGCCTTCTGCACGCGCTGCACACCCGGCGGATCGGAATAGCCGCGCGGCGGCTCCTTGACCGTCAGGAACAGGAGGAGCGCGATGAGCACCCCCGGCAGACCGAGCGCGATGAACGCAAAACGCCAGCCATAATTATCGCCCCAGCCAAGGTCCGCCGGCATGCTTTCGAGGCCGATCGTGGCGAGCATCGACAGAACGGTCTCGTCCTTCAAGCCGCCGATCGGACCGCCGAAGGCGTTCGCGAGCGCGCCGCCGATCGTGACCCCCATGGCGAAAATGCCGAGCGCGGCGGCCCGGCTTCTTGGCTTGAAATAGTCGCCGATGATGGAATTCGACGGCGGCGTGCCCCCGGCCTCTCCGATCGCGACCCCGATCCGGCAGATCAGCAGGAACACAAAACTTTCGGCGAACCCGCACAGCGCGGTCATCAGCGACCAGATCGCGATGCACAGCGAAATGATGGCCACGCGGTTGAACCGGTCGGCCGCCATCGCGATCGGAATGCCCATCAGCGCATAGAACAGCGCGAACGGAGGACCGTTCAGAAAGCCGTATTGCGTGTCGCTGAGCCCGAATTCAGCGATGATCGGCTGGGCGACGACGCCCAGCAGGTTTCGATCGATGAAGTTGAGGGTGTAAACGAGCGTGAGCGACAGGAGCACGTAGAGCCGGTAAGACGGCTGGCCGAAGCTCTGTCCGCCCGCTGGTGCTTCAGCGGCGGATGCTGCAGGTGCGATCGCCAATAATTCCTCCCCGAACGCGGCGGCTGACGCGCCGTTACGGAAAGCAAACTAACCGGGCCGCTAGGGAGCGCAAGCGGTTTCGCCGAGTGCGCCTGATCCAAGGCGGCGCTTTCAGCTGTGGCGGCGCGCGATCATCTTCATTCCAGCGTCCATCAGCGGCGCATACATATCCGTCATGGCGCCCGCCACTCGCGTTCCGGCGCCTTCCGGCGAGCCGGCGCCGAAGGGCGGCTGCGGGTCGTATTCGATGTTGAGTTGCAGCGACTTCGCGTAGGTTTCGGTGGTCATCCGGGCGGCGAGCGCGAGGGCGAAGTCGATCCCTGCTGACACGCCTGCGCCGGTGACCGTGTCCCCGTCGACCACCACGCGCTCCCTCACGGGCACCGCTCCCAGCGCCTTCAGGGCGTCGAACGCGACCCAATGCGTGGTCGCCCGCTTGCCCTCCAGCAAGCCAGCCGCTGCGAGCACAAGCGAGCCGGTGCAGACGCTTGTCACGTATTTCGCCCGCGGGGCGCGGGTGGTCAGGAAATTGAGCACGGCGTCATCGTTCAGGGCGCTGAACGTCCCCATTCCACCCCCAGGCACGAAGAGCACATCAAGGTCGTCCGGACACTCGTCGAACGTCGCCGCCGGGGTTATCGAGAACCCGCCGAGATTGATCGGATCCCTGGTCTTCCAGGCGATCTGGAGCCGCGTGTTCGCGAGTCCGCTCAATACAGAATGCGGTCCAACGAGATCGAGCGGGAACATTCCGGGATAGGCGAGCATAACGATCTCGCGGCGCTTGGCGGGATAAATTGCCGCCAGCTCCGCCTCGTTGTCCGCGAGCCGACGATAGAACGCCTCCATGCCGACCTCGTGCGTTGTCGCCGGAGGCGTCCCCTGGGTCGTCGCAGGAGCGGTTTTCGCCTGCTCTATCGGGCTCTGGGCGAGCGCTGGCGCGCCGCGCAACGAACAAGCGCCCGTCGGGAGCGCCGCGGCGGCGAGCGCCAAACGCTTGGCGAATTCTCTTCGGTTCATTTCGGCCTCTCTCATTGCCGTGGTGCGTTGACGGGAAGACTGCCACTTCCTAGTGTTGGCTGAAATGACGAAAAACCAGCATTTTCCGCCACCGTTGCACACCGTCTCGTTTCTGGTGTTCAACGGGTTTCAGCTGCTCGACCTCGCCGGTCCGCTGGCCGCCTTCGAGGTCGCGAGCATCGCGCACAAGCCGGCCCGCTATCGCCTCCGCGTTTCAGCCGCCACAGCCGGCCCCGTGCGCAGCAGCAGCGGCGCGACCATCGAGGCGGAAGCCGTCTCGAACTTCACTCGCGACGAAACGGTGATTGTCGTCGGCGGGGCCGGCACCATGTCCGCGATCAAGGAGCCCGCCCTCCTCGCCCTCCTGCGGTCGGCGGCGAGCAGCGGCGCCCGACTTTGCAGCGTGTGCTCGGGCTCATTCCTCCTCGCGGCCGCCGGCCTCCTTGATCGCCGTACCGCGACGACGCACTGGCGGTACGCCCCGATGTTCGCATCGAACTTCCCGAAGGTTCGCCTCCAGCCCGATCGGATATTCGTGCAGGACGGATCGATCTGGACCTCCGCGGGCGTCACGGCCGGAATCGACCTGGCGCTCGCCCTCATCGCGCGTGACCTTGGCGAAGAGGTCGCGCGCTCAGTCGCCCAGGAGCTCGTCGTCTATCATCGCCGCATGGGCGGGCAGTCCCAGCACTCCGCCCTACTCGACTCCGATCGCGCCGGCGGACGTTTTGGCGGTTTGCTGAGTTGGGTGCGGGACCATCTGGCGCTCGAACTGAATGTCGACCAGCTCGCCGAGCAAGCCGGCATGAGCAGCAGGAACTTCGCCCGCGCCTTCCGCGCGGAGTTCGGGACCACGCCCGCGAAGGCTGTCGAGCGCATCCGCGTCGATGTCGCCAGATCGAGGCTTGAAGGAGGCTCGGAACCCCTGTCGACGGTGTCGCGCGAGTGCGGATTCGGCGATCCCGACCGCATGCGTCGAGCCTTCAACCGCGTCTTCGGTCAAACCCCGCAATCGCTGCGACGCCTCGCCGACGCTCGCACACAGCCGGAAGGCTAGATCAATCCCTTCGCTTTCATGCTCAACGGCTCCGACCGGCCGACGATCAGGTGGTCGTGCAGATTGATGTCGAGCGCCGCCAGGGCCTTGATCACTTCGCGCGTGATCTCGACGTCCGCGCGAGACGGCGTGGCGTCCCCCGACGGGTGGTTGTGGACGAGGATGACGGACGACGCCGAAAGCTCGAGCGCGCGACGGGCGATCTCCCTTGGATAGACCGGGGCGTGATCGACCGTCCCCCGTCCCAGAACCTCATCCGAAATGAGCTGGTTCTTGCGGTCGAGAAACAGCACCCTGAACTGCTCGGCCGGGGCGTGGCGCAGCACCATGCGCACATAGGCGAGCAGGGCCGCCCAGTTGGAAATCACCGGCCGGTCGCGCACCGCATCGCCGGCGGCCCGCTGAAACAGCACGTGTGTCGTGCGGATGTAGGCGGCCGCGACCTCGCCAACGCCGTCGATCTCCATCAGTCGTTCCGGGTGCGCCGCGAAAACGCCCGAGACGCCGCCGAAACGCTCCAGCAGCGCCTTGGCGATCGGCTTCACGTCGCGGCGGGGGATGAAAGCGCCGAGCAGCGTTTCAAGCAGCTCATAGTCCGCCATGCTCTCGCCGCCCGCGCCGAGCACGCGGGCGCGGAGACGTTCACGGTGACCATGAAAATGCCGGGTCGGCGTCTTGCCGCGATCTGTGGAGGCGCCCTGCCTGGAAGCGTCGGCTGCGCGGTCCCTTGCGTCGTCGTCGGCCGACGATCCATCCCGACCGACATTCGGTCCGCGACCTGTCATGACGCTCTCCCCACCGGCCTTCGCCCTGTCAGGCGACCTCGACCAGCTTGTGGGGCTCATGCAGTCCCGCAGGCGACTGGGTGAAAATCTCGACCCCGGTCTCCGTGACGCCGACCGAGTGTTCGTATTGCGCGGTGAGAGACCGGTCGCGCGTCACCGCGGTCCAGCCGTCTGACAACAGCGAGACGTCCCTGCGGCCGATATTGATCATGGGTTCGACGGTGAACATCATCCCCGGCTTCAGGACCACTCCCTTGCCGCGCTTACCGAGGTGCAGAACGTTCGGCGAGTCGTGGAACACGCGCCCGAGGCCGTGTCCGCAGAAGGCCTCGACGACCGAGTAGTGCTGTCGCTCGGCGTGTTCCTGAATCGCCGCGCCGACATCGCCGAGTGTGGCGCCTGGTTTGATCTCCGCCAGTCCGCGCATCAGGCATTCATAGGTCGTATCCATCAACCGCATCGCACGGCGCTTGACCGGCCCGACCGCGAACATGCGGGAGTGATCGCCGTGCCAGCCGTCAACGATGACGGTGACGTCAATGTTGACGATGTCGCCTTCCTTGAGCGGCTTCGGCCCCGGAATTCCATGACACACGACATGGTTGATGGAGGTGCAGATCGTGTGGCGGTAGCCCTTGTAGAACATGCAGGCCGGCAGCGCGCCATGATCGGTCACGAACGTCCGGGCAAGGTCGTCGAGCGAGGCGGTCGTCACCCCTGCTTTCACGTGCGGAACAAGCATGTCGAGGCATTCGGCGGCGAGCCTGCCCGCGTGCCTCATCCCCTCGAACGCCTCCGGTCCGTGGAGCTTGATCTCGTTGGTGTAGCCGGGCGGCGCTTCCAGCGCTGCAACGTAGGACGTCATTGATCGTCAACCATCCTTTGAGGGCCTTTCGGCGGGTCCGTAGCCGTCCGGCGCCGCTGGTACACAGTTGATACCACAAAGCCGCCGTTCAAGCGACGGCGGGGCGTCCTGCGCGCCGGGAAAGAGCTGGTTTGTCGGCGATTTCGCCCGACATGACTGAAACACCGCCCGAACATGACCCAAACTCCCCTTCAACCTGCGGCGTCGACGTCGCCAGCGACCAGGAAATGCCCTCTCAGCGCCGCGATCGGCTTGGTGTGCTGGTCCTGCCAGATATCGACATGAACATTGATCACCCGACGACCGAGCTTGGTGATGTGCGCCCGCCCAAACGTGTCGATCGGGCGTCCAGACCGCAGATAGTCGATGTTGATGTCCACCGGCTTGGCGAGCGCCTCTCCGCCTGTTTCAAACGCGATCTGGAGGATCGCCGTCACCTCCATGAAGGCCCCGATCACCCCGCCATGCAGCGCCGGCAGCACGGGATTTCCGATCAGATGCTGACTGAAGGGAAGAATGGTTGTGACCTCGCTGCCCTTGCGGTCGACCCGGATGCCGAGAAAGCGGCAATAGGGAATCGCCGCCACCAATTCCTCCAGCGCGGGCGGTGTTCCGGCGGCGCTCGCGCGCTTCAGCACGTCCATCAGGCGGCCCCCGACTTCGGCAGGTTGGCGCCCTCGCCGCTCTTGGAGCCGAGCATGAACGCCGCCGTGCAGGTCGCGACCGGATCGTCACGATCCGACTGGAAGGCGACGCCGCGGACAAACGCGATGGTGCGCGTGACCTTGAAACACTCGGCATGCGCGAAAATATCGGCTCCAGCAGCAGCCGGGCGCATGTAGTCGATGCGCAGATCGAGCGTGGCGATCTGGCCCGCCAGGCCCGTCTTCGACGTCACCGCAATGCCGCACGCATTGTCGAGCAGCGTCGTCACCACCCCTCCATGCACGACGCCGGTTTCAGGGTTTCCGACGAATTTCGGATCATGGGGAACCTTGCAGACGACCTGCCCGCCGTCCGCCGAGATGACGCGCATCCCAATGGCCGCGGCATGGGGTACGCCGGACACGAGAAAGCCTTCTTCCGATGGAGGGTCCCTGCTCATCGCCCGTCACCTAGCGCAGCGCCGGCGGGTTTGCCAGTGAGGCGGATGCGGGGCTACGGTTCATCGAGGTTTCACCCCGGAGCACCGCTTGACCCAGCCCCCGATCGTCACCGCCGCCGTGCTGATCATCGGCGATGAAATCCTTTCGGGGCGGACGCACGATTCCAACATGCGAACGATCGCCCAGTTCCTCGCGCCCCTCGGCGTCGACGTGCGCGAGGCGCGCATCGTGCCCGATGTGCGGAACACGATCATCGCGGCCGTGCAGGCGCTGTCGGCCGCCTACACCTATGTCTTCACCACCGGAGGCATCGGGCCGACCCATGACGACATCACCGCGGACGCCGTCGCCGCCGCGTTCGGCCGGACAATCGGCGTGCGGGACGACGCCCGCGCAATCCTCGCCGAGTGGTATCGCGGACGCGACATCCCGTTCACCGATGCGCGGCTGCGGATGGCGCGCATTCCGGACGGGGCGAGTCTCATCGCAAATCCGGTCTCCGGCGCACCGGGCTTCCAGATCGGCAATGTGTTCGTGCTGGCGGGCGTGCCCGCCGTGATGCGCGGCATGCTGGAGGACATCCCGTCGCGCATCACGGGCGGCGCGGTCGTGTTCGCCCGCACCGTGAAGGCCGCCGGATTGCGCGAGGCGGAATTTGCGAGCGCGCTTGGCGAGATCGCCGCCGAGCGTCCTGACCTCAGCCTCGGCTCCTATCCCTGGATGAAGATGGGCCCGTCCGGCGCGCCCGATTTCGGGACAAGCCTCGTCGTGCGGGGGCGCGACCAGGCCTCGGTCGAGGCCGCCGCTGGATTGATCGCTTCGCAACTGACGGATCGGGGCTACACTCCCCGCTTCGAAGACTGACGCAACTCGGGCGCAACTCTGGCCCTCATCCGGGAGACCCGCCTTGTCGACACCCGACCCCGCCACCGTTCCGCTTCTGCTGGTCGAGTATGACGGCCCCGTCGCGGTGCTCACGCTCAACCGTCCAAAGCAGCTGAACGCGCTGTCCGTCGCTCTCCGGCGGGAGCTGGTGGCGGCGCTGCGGACGCTCGGCGCGCAGGACGAAGTGCGCGCCATCGTGCTGACAGGCGCAGGCCGGGCCTTCTCCGCGGGGGTCGATCTCAAGGAGGCCGGGCAGAGCGGATTTGCGCTCGGAACGGAACGCACCGACACGGGCGATATCGACCTCGCGGGGGCGTTCGACGCCTGCCCCTGGCCGGTGATCGCCGCCGTCAACGGCTTCGCCATCACGGGCGGATTCGAGCTTGTTCTGATGTGCGATGTGATCCTCGCCTCAACCGAAGCGCGCTTCGCCGACACGCATGGCCGCGTCGGCCTGATGCCGGTGTGGGGCCTGTCGCAGCGCCTTCCCCGGCTGATCGGGCCGGCTCGCGCCAAGGAGCTTTCGCTCACCGGCAATTTCCTCGACGCGCAGACGGCCGAGCGCTGGGGGCTGGTGAACCGGCTTGTCGCACCTGAGGCGCTGGTGTCCGCCGCCAAGGGGCTCGCGCATGAGATGGCGGGGATTGACGGCGGGCTCCTCGCGAAGCTGAAGCGCGTCATCGATGATGGTCTCGCCCTGCCGCTCGACGAGGCCCTGACCCTCGAGATCAAGCGGGGAAACGCGCACAACGCCACCGTAACGCCTGCCGCCGCCGAGGGGTCCCGCAAGGCGGTGATGGAGCGTGGCCGCGACCAGAAGGGATAAGCGCTGGTTCTCCCCTGCGGCTCGCAGGGGAGGACAAGAACGGCCGCAGCGTCCGGGGAGCCTGACGTGATGACTCATTGTCTGGGTCCCGGGTCTCGGCTAACGCCTCGCCCGGGATGACAATCTGTTTGGAACCCTCCCAACCCGTCATCCCGGAATTTGCGTCAGCAAATATCCGGGACCCAGCCAGATGACTGAAACGCCCCCCTCTCCCGCGCGCGGGAGAGGGGCCGGGGGTGAGGGGGCGCTCACACGCGCGGCCCCACACCAGCCCTCACCGCCCCTCGATCGCCTTCAGATTGCTGCACGACCCCGTGTGCCCCCCGTCGCAGGCCTTCTGGTAAAGCGCCCGCGCCCGGCCATAATCCTGCGCGACGCCCTGGCCGTTGGCGTACAGCCCCCCGAGACTGAAGCAGCCCGACGCCTCTCCGCCGTCGCAGGCCTTTTGGAAGAGTTCCCGCGCCGTTCCATAATCCTGCGCGACGCCCAGTCCGTTCTTGAACAGCACCCCGAGATGGAGGCACCCCCTCGCCTGCCCGCCGTCGCAGGCGGCGCCATAGTCTCTGGGCGCGGCGGCGTAATCGCCCCGCAGCTCCGCGGCGTTGCCGCTGTCCACCAGTCTCGACAGCTCCGCGGCCGAGAGGCGCGACGACGGCGCGGCGGTGGGCTGCGCGGCCGCCGCCCCGCCCGCAGCCCTGCTCGCCACCAGACGAATCTCAACGCGGCGGTTGAGTGGCTCGCGCACGCCGTCGCGGGTCGCCTTTGCGGGTTCGGCCTCGCCATAGCTCACCGCCGTGATCACCCCGTCCGCGACGCCGCGGGCGGTCAGGGCCGCGCGCACGGAGGCCGCCCGCCGCTCGGCGAGCTTGTAGGAATAAAGCCGCGACTGGGAGGTGTCGTCATGGCCGACGACGAGCGCCCCCTTGATGGCGCAGCCGCCCGCCGTCGCGCGGGCCACGGACTGGTCGATCACCGCGGCGGCCTGGCTGGTCAGATCGCTGCGGTCCCATTCATGGTAGGTGACGAAACTCTGGCTGCAGTCGCGGTCGCCGGCGTCGACCGAGGAGGTGAAACGGGCGACAAGGGCTTTGGCCTGCGCGATCTGATCCGCCGCCTGCTGGTCCTCGGCTTCGGTCGTGAGCCGGTCGCCCGCCGCGCGCGCCTGTCGCGCGAACAGACCCGAGGGATAGGCGCGCAGGTAAGACGCATAGCCCGCGGCGGTGTTGGTGCGCTGCGCGGCGGCCCAGGCGGCGCGGTCGGCCGTTTCGGTCTCGGCCTTTGTGCGGGCTTCGGCCTCGAGGGCGGTGATGCTTGCTTCCGCCTCCGTCCGGTAGGCGCCGTTCGGCTGATCGGCGAGGTATTTGCGGTAGCTCGCGACGGCGTTCGCGGCCTTCGCGTCGTTCCAGGCGCTGTCATCGGCCGCCTTGTTGAGGCGCTGCAATTCCGAGCGGGCGTCATCCGCATAGTCGCTTGCGGGCCAGGCGGCGAGAAACTGCTCATAGGCGGCGACCGTCCCCGCGTCGGTCGCCTGCTGCCACGCCGCCGCCGCGCTTTCGGCGTCGGCCACCTTGCGGCGGTCGTCCGCGAAGCGGGAGAGCGCGGCGTTGGCGTCTCCCACGAAGGCGCCTGTGGGATAGTTTTCCAGATAGGCCGTGTAGGCGGCCTCGACGTTCAGGTCCTGCGCGATCTGCCATGCGGCGCGGTCCGCGGGGTCGACATCAGGGCGGAGCACGCCCGAGAACCAGACCGCCGCCGCGATCACCGCGACAACGCCGATTGCGCCCACGGCCCCCAGGAGACCGCCAAGGCGGGCGCGGCCCCCGCCAGCGCCCGCGCCGCCGGCGCGATCTTTGAGCTCCCGCCGGGCGAGTTCAACGAGCGGGCCGGATTTCCATTCCTTGACGAAGGCGCGGAGTTTCTCGGTGGTCGGCCGGTCGCCGAGCGCCCGCCACGCCCGTCCCTGGGCGGCGTCGCGCTGGGCTTCGCGTTCGACGGGGGAGGCCTCCTTGGGCGCGCGGGCGGCAGCCTCCGCCGCCGCCTTGGCCTTCCGCTCGGCGACCTTGCGCTTCTGCTCTTCGGTTTCGAGCGTCTCGATCTCGTGCCAGACCTGTTCGGCGAGCGGATCGTCGCCGTTGGCGGCCGCCCAGGCCGAGAGCGCCTTCAGCCGTTCAGGGGCGCTCACCGACGCCGGGTCCGGCAGGCGGACGAAATCCCTCAATCCCGGCCGGCGGACGAGCACCGCAAGCCGGCTCACAACCTCCCGCCAACCCTCCTCGGACTGGCCGGAAACCCACCCGGTGAGGTCGACCGTGTGCTTGCTGTTGAACGGAATCGGCAGCGACGACAGGTTCATCGCCACGACATTCGCGGCGACGAGCTTGCCCTCTTCGAGCCCGATCAGCGCCTCGGCCTGCACCCAGTCCGACTTCGCCGCTTCGGGCGACCAGCAGACGAGGATCGCCTTGGCCGCCCGGGCTTCCCGCGTGATTTCCTGGTTGAAGCTTTCCCCGGCCTCGAGCCTCGCATCGAACCAGACGTCGACCTTCAGCTCGGACAGACGGTCGCGCAGGCGCTCGACGATCGCCCGTTCGCTTCGCTTGTAGCTGATGAAAGCGTCCGCCATGGCCTGCCGCCCAGCCCAAACGGCGTCGCGCCGCCGCGACCAGAAGCTTTGCCGCAATCAATGTGGGGGGGCAACCCGGCGCAGGCGCCTCGCGAGCGTGTTCCGGCGGGGTTAGTAGTCGAACACTTTCGCATCGCGCGCCGCCCGCTTCTCGGCGGCTGCGGCGACCATTTCGGCGAGCTTCTTCTTCGATGTGCGGGAATTCACCGAGCGCGCGGGATCGATGCCATGCTTCTCGATGATCAGCGCAAGCTGGTTGCGGTCGAACCGCGACAGCCTCTGATCGAAGTCCTGCGGCGATTTCTTGAACTCGACGAAGGGATTGAACCCCGAAAGCACCCGCTCATCGCGCCGCCGCTCGACATAGTCGTGCGCAAACGTGTCGAGCGCCTCCTCCATCTTGCGCGCGAACGCGGGGTTCGCCGACGCCTCGGCGGAGATCACTTTGAGAAGACTGGCGATCGCTTTGTCGATCATATGAGGCCGGCCCGCTCCCGAAACTCGCTCGCCGTCTGCCGGATCACGTCCGCGGCCGGACCGTATTTCTGGTCGAAGGAACGCTTGGCGTCCGACCACTCGGCTGCGCGCGCGATCGCTTCGGCTTGAGGGATCATCATATCAAACACGTTGAAATCTGCACGCAGGACTTCCGCCTCGCTGACATGAAGCGCGTTCGCGGCTTCGTATTTGGTGATCAGCGTCCAGATCCGCTCCTCGGTGAATCGGCGCTGCTCCATCGACCGGATCGCGCGCCGGCGGAAGGCGAAGATGCCAAGTCGCGAGACATAGTCGGCGATGGTCGGAATCACGATGAATTCCGACAGTTCGATCGCCGCCTCGGCGAAGATCGAAATCCCCGGAGGACAGTCAAAGAGGACGACGTCATAGGACTCGCCGACATTCTGCAGCGCCGAATGCGTGAGACCGCCGAGCTTGCGGTGGATGCCCTCGACATCGAAGCCCTGCCTCACCCAGCGCGCAAGGGCGTCGCGCTCGATATAGCGGAACTCCGGCGTGGCGATCACAAGATCCAGTCGGGGATCGCCCATCAGGTCGCTCACATCGCGTGCGATCACGTCGCGAAAGAACCGCGGTTCGCCGCCATACACATATTGTTCGAAATAGCCGTCGAGCGTCGCCCCTTCCTTGCGGAGCTCGCCCCAGCGGTCCTGGCCGGCCAACATCATCGAGACGTTGGACTGCGGGTCGAGGTCCATCACCAGCACCCGCAGCCCATGATCCGCCGCCAGCGCCTCGGCAAGCGTCGCCACCGTGGTCGACTTGCCGACCCCGCCCTTCATGTTGACGACGGAAACGATGCGCGGCTCCACGGAACCTCCCAGCCCAGCCCGAGGGCGCGATGACCCGCGGTTGACGCCCTTCCTCGTCAGTCGCTTCGCCGTTTAGGTCAAGCGCCGGACTGTGAATCATCAAGGGTTTTCACCCCGATCAGCGGATCATGACTCTGGCCCTGTCCGATCAATTGCTTTCAAGCGGCTCGATCGTGACGAAAACCGGCCCTTCCTCCCGTTCGCGGCGCGCCTGCGCCTCCGCGGCGGCGGCTTCCGCCTCCCTTTCGGCCTTTCGTTCCTTGGCGGCCTCAGAGATGTTCTTCAGCGCGGATGAATTCGACACCGACGGAATGAACCAGACGAACAGGCTCGCGAGCGCGAACACCACCAGAATTCCGATGTCCAGGATCTTCGTCACGCCGCCTCATCCCCGCGCATGCTTGTCCGCCCCACGCTCGTCACTCCGCAGCCCGCATGCCGGGAGGAAGCCACTTCTCACGCATCGTCACGAGTTCCTCGGCGATCGATGGATGCAGGGCGCAGGTACGGTCAAAATCCGCCTTGGTCGCCCCCATCTTTACGGCGACGCCCACGGCCTGGATGATTTCAGGCGCGTCCGGGCCGCAGATATGAACCCCGACCACGCGGTCGTCGGCTGCGTTGACCACGATCTTCATGAGCACACGCTCTTCGTCACCGGTCAGCATGTCCTTCATGGGGCGGAAGGTCGTTTTGTAGATATCCACCTTTCCATGGGTGCGGCGGGCTTCCGCCTCGCTGAGGCCCACCGTGCCCACCGGCGGCTGGGAAAACACCGCGGTCGGCACATCGACGTGATCGAACGAGGTCGGTCTGCCGTTGAACTCGGTGTCCGCGAACGCGTGCCCCTCGCGGATCGCGACCGGCGTGAGGTTCAGCCGGTCCGTCACATCTCCGACCGCGAAAATACTGGGGACGTTGGTGCGGGAAAACGCGTCCACCGCCACGGCGCCGTTCTCCCTGGTCGCGACGCCAGCCGCATCGAGCCCGAGACCCGACGTTTTGGGCGTGCGGCCGATCGCCAGCATCACCACGTCGCAATCGATCCGCTCGCCATTGGTGAGATGACACCGGATGCCGCCTGCGCCCTCGCCGCGCTTCTCGATCTCGCGGAACACGGTGTTGGTGTAGACGCTGACGCCCTTGCGCTTCAGCTCCTCGTGGACATGAACGCGAATGTCGTCGTCGAACCCCCGAAGCACCGTGTCGCCGCGATAGACCAGACAGGTTTTCACGCCGAGTCCCGCAAAGATGAAGGCGAACTCGACCGCGATATAGCCGCCGCCGGCGATCACGATGTGATCCGGCAGGGTTTCGAGATGAAAAACCTCGTCCGACGTGATCGCGTGCTCCTGGCCTGGAAGGTCGAGCGGCCGCCATGGCGTTCCGCCGGTGGCGATCAGGATCGTTTCCGCCGTTATACTGCGGCCGGCCTTCACGAGCCTCACCGTGTGCGCGTCAATCAGTTCCGCGCGGTCGTCAAAGAGTTCGGCGCCCGCGTTCACGAGGTTTCTTCGGTAGATCGCGGAGAGACGATCGACCTCCCGGTGGAGGGCTCCCATGAACGCTGCATGGTCATAGCGCACATCGCGGGCCGTCCAGCCATAGCCCTTCATGTGCTCGATGCTGCGGCCGTATTCGCTTGCGTACACCATGAACTTCTTGGGCACGCATCCGCGGATGACACAGGTGCCGCCCGGGCGATGCTCTTCAGCAACGGCGACGCGCGCGCCAGACAGGGCGGCGATCCGCGAGGCGCGCACCCCGCCCGACCCTGCGCCGATGGTGAAGAGATCGAAATCGTATGGCATGGGCGCGCGGGTCCGGCTGCGGATGGGGGTCACCCGTTACTACGCCCACCTTCGCCAGGACTCCAGCGCGCCGCACAGGTTTGTGCGACGCGCCGGGTCCGGTTGATCGGCCTATTCCTTGGCGATCGGCCAGTTCGCCGACACGCCGCTCGCCTCGCCGCCGGCTGCATCACGAGCGAATGTATAGAGCGGCCACCCCTTGTGCGCCCACTGCTTGGAACCGTCATCGCGGGTGATGACGGTCCAGTCGCCATCATCCGCCGCGCCCTCGGCCGCGGCGAGCGGGGGCCAGGCGGTCGCGCATCCGCCATTGCAGACCGACTTGCCCGAGCCTTCCGTGTCGCGGGCGAAGGTGTAGAGCGGCTTGCCGTCCGGTGCGATGAGGGCCCCGTCCTTGGAGGTCACGCCGGGCGGCATGGCGAACGCCGCGACGGACAGCGACAACGCGGCGACGGCGGCAAGTCCTGAAAGATAACGCATGAGAGGTCTCCTCTTGGCTTGGTCTGACGCAGCACCTGCTGCGCCCGTTTCCGCCCCCAGTTCAGGGAGCGTTAGCAGCTTCAACATTGCCGCAGCATAGACGGTTTCCATAAATCTTGGACAGGCGCGGCGGGCTTCGGTCGCACTCCCCGGTGGTCAAACTTCAAGGATGCGCACGCCCTCGGTCTGCCCGAAGATCGCCACATCCGCCATTCCGAGGAACAGCCCGTGCTCCACGACCCCCGGAATCCGGTCGAGCACCGCCCCGAGCGCTTCCACATCGGGGATCGCCTTGCAGTGGAGGTCAAGCAGGAGATGCCCCCCGTCGGTGTGGAGCCGCTGCTCCGCCGTCGCCATGCGCCAGCGGGCGTCGACCCCGCTCAGTCCCACGAACCCGACCGCCTCGAGCACCATCAGGCGGGTGAGCTCCGCCGCGAACGGATTGATCTCCACGGGCAGCGGAAAAGCGCCGAGCTGGCGAACCTCCTTGGCCGCATCGGCGATCACGATCATGCGCGCGGACGCGTCCGCGATGATCTTCTCCCGCAACAGGGCCGCACCGCCGCCCTTGATCAGGCGCAACTGGGGGTCGACTTCGTCCGCCCCGTCGATGGTGAGATCAAAACCCGACACCGAGTTGGGGTCGACCAGCGGCACCCCCAGCTCCCTCGCGAGCCTGTCGGTCGCTTCGGACGTCGGCGAACCGACGATGTCCAGTCCGTCCCTGACCCGTTCGGCCAGCAGACGGACGAAGATGGCGGCGGTTGAACCCGTGCCCAGCCCGAGCACCATTCCAGGCTCGACGAAATCGAGCGCGGCCTGCGCAGCGCTGCGTTTCTGCTGATCGGACATCGGATGACCTTCCTCGATGGCTGCGCGATCACAGAGTGTATCGCGGATTCGAGTGGCGCCGCAGCGCGATCTCCGGCACGATTTTGGACGGGCGGCGTCGATTGCTCTATCAATCGCATCTGGGTCCGACGCGTCCCGACCCGGAAACAGACAACGAGGGTACGGATCCAATGTCCGCCATCATGCTGGTGCACATCTCGACGGGAACGCTCGCGATTCTCGCAGCGACCGTCGCACTGCTGGCGCCGAAGGGGCGTCCCGTGCACCGTGTCGCCGGCGCCGTGTTCACCCTCACCATGCTGATGATGGCGGTCGCCGGAGCGTGGATCGCGTTCGTGAAGCCGATGCTGATTTCGGTCGTCGCGGGACTGTTCACCCTCTATCTGGTCGCCACGGGCTGGATGACAGTGCGCATCGCGAGCCATCACCAGCGAATTGCGACCGGCGTCGCGGCTCTGTGCGCGCTCGCGGTTGGGGGCCTGTCGGGATGGGGAGCCCTGACTGCGATGGGTTCACCTGAAGGAACGGTCGACGAATTCGGGCCCGCTCCTTATGCCTTCTTCGCCGGATTGTCGCTGCTGGGCGCGGCGCTAGACGGCCACGCTACGGTGCGTGGTGGACTTGCCGGCGTTCACCGCATCGCCCGCCACCTTTGGCGGATGTGCCTCGCCTTCTTCATCGCCGCCGGGTCTTTGTTCACCGGCCCAGGCGCGACCGCCTTCCCTGAACCGATCCGGGAGAGCGGCGTGCTGTCGCTGCCAGAACCGGCGATCCTTCTTGCAATGCTGGCGGCGCTCGTCTTGACCTACCGCTCGGCTCGGAAGCGGGTGTAGCGAGGGGCGGGCATTGGGGAGCCGCGCCGGCCTCGATACGGAGTCTCGACATGTCGCTGAAGATGAGCATCGCAGAACTCGACGCCTTGCTCGCGGACGTGTTTCCACAGATCGGAGGACGGTTTCAGATCATCGCCCTCGAGCCATTCCGCGCCACGGTCGCGATGACCACCGACACCTCGGAGCTTCGCCCCGGCGGCACGGTCTCCGGACCGGCGATGTTCGGCCTCGCCGATTGCGCGTTCTACATTCTGAGCATGGCCATGATCGGCCCCGAACCGCTGACCGTGACCACCAATTGCTCGATCGACTTTCTTCGCAAACCCAAGCCAGGGCGGCTGGTCGCGGAGGCGCGGATCCTGAAACTCGGACGCAGCCTCTCGGTCGGCGACGTGCTCATCACTTGCGAAGGAGTTGAAGGGCCGGTCGCCCGAGCGAGCCTGACCTACGCGATCCCACCGCGCCGGCATTGAGGTCCGTCCGCGAGCCTGCGAATTTGCCGGGCAGCAGGAGCCTCTAGCGCTTCCGGCCCTTTGGGTCGGGAGTCCCGGCGCTTGTATCCGATGACCCTCCCGCCGCGGCGCGCGCGCCCGCGGTCATCATCTGCATGAATTGATCGGAGACCTGTCCGCCCATGGAATGCCACTGCTTCAGGTAAAACTCCGGTGAGACCAGCTCCATGTTCTGCTCGATCCGCTGCTTCACCGAGGTGACGAGCACATCGTTGATCGGTTCCACATTGGGCAGGCCAAGGAAGGCGCGCGCTTCCTCCGGCGTGCAGTCGACCGTGATATTGAGTTTCATGCGCCCTCCATGCGCTGTCGTCCACGCGAACGGGCGCTCGGGCCGACCGTTTCCGCGGAGTTGCGCAGAAATGCTAGACCGCCCCTTCCGGCTTGTCTCCCGCCTTCTTGCGAGCCGACTGGCGATCCCGGAACGTCTTCGCCCAGCCCTGCCGATCGATCTGGCGTCCGCGGGCGACGCCGAGCGCATCGGCGGCGACATCCTTCGTGACGACTGACCCAGAGCCGATATAGGCGCCAGGCCCGAGCGTGACCGGCGCCACCAGCGACGTGTTCGAACCGATAAAGGCTCCCTCGCCGATCACCGTGCGGTATTTGAAATAGCCGTCATAGTTGCAGAATATCGTTCCGGCGCCGATGTTTGCGCCCGCGCCGATGTCGCCATCGCCCAGATAGGAGAGGTGGTTCGCCTTCGCGCCTTCCCCGACGCGGACATTCTTCACCTCGACGAAATTGCCGATATGGACGTCGCGGCCGATTACGGCCCCCGGCCGGAGGCGGGCGTATGGCCCAACGATCGCGCCCTCCGCGATTTGCGCCCCTTCCAGATGGGAGAAGGCCCGAATCCGGGCTCCGGCGGCGACATCCACCTTCACGCCGAAGACGACATGTTGTTCGACGGTCACGCCCGGCGCAAGCCGCGTATCCCAGCTGAAATAGACCGTTTCCGGCGCGCTGAGGGTCACTCCGTCCGTCATCGATCGCTCACGCATGCGCGACTGGAAGGCGGCCTCCACCGCCGCCAGCTCCGCCTGCGAGTTCACGCCCTGCACGTCCGCCTCCGCACAGGGGGTCGCCGACGCGGCGAGGTCGCGGCCGCGGGCCAGCGCCACGACGTCGGTCAGGTAGTACTCGCCCTGCTTGTTCTCATTCCCCACCTTCGACACGAGATCGTACATGAGGGCGGCGGGACCCGCCATGATGCCGGAATTGCAGAACGACACCGCGAGTTCCACCGGCGTCGCGTCCTTCGCCTCGACGATCCGTTCCAAATCTCCCTCAGGACCGAGGATCAGCCGGCCATATCCGCCGGGGACGCAGGCTTCGAACCCGATCACACACACGCCGCGTGTCGCGGCCACTTCCGCAAACGCAGCTTCAACCGCAGTCGCCGGGATCAGCGGCGTATCCGCGTATAGGACCACCATGTCTCCCGGAAAATCGGCTACGCGTCCGCGCGCCGCGTCCACGGCGTTGGCGGTGCCCTGCTGTTCGCGCTGAACGACGACGTTCTCCGCGCCGACGAGGCGGGCCGCCTGCGTCGAAACGTCCCCGGCGTCCGGCCCCACGACGACGACGATGCGTTCGCAGCGCAAGTCCGTCGCGAGCGCGACCGACCAGGCGAGGAGAGTTCGTCCGCCCACTTCGTGGAGCACTTTCGGCCGGGGCGAGCGCATCCTCGTACCCTTCCCCGCCGCCAGAATTACCGCCGCGCGCGCCTTCATTTGGTTCTTGCTCCCTGTTCAGCGTGGTTTAGAGCCATTCGCGCACGCACGTCAGCCCTGCTCGTCATTTGTCGGTTCGCCGCCGTTGCGCCGCCCCGTTGGTGCGGCCCCAGGAGAGACACACCGATGTTGAACGCCCGCGACCTTGCTCATGTCACGCTCGCTTGCGACCTCGACGGAACGCTGGTGGACACCGCCCCGGACCTTCACCGCGCGCTTCTTGCGCTGCTCGAAGAGGTGGGGCTGCCCGCGCAACCCTATGATCAGACGAGGCGTTTCGTGGGTCAGGGGTCCAGGGCGTTGATCGAACGGTCGACCAGGGTGGCGGGAGCGCAGCTCGATGCGGGCGATCTCAAGCGGCTCACCAATCGCTTCGTCGAGATTTATGCGTCGGGGATCGCCGATCTCAGCCGCGTGTTCGACGGGGTGTCCGACGCGTTGGAAGACCTCGACGCGAGGGGCGTTCGCCTCGTTGTGTGCACCAACAAGCGCACCGACCTGTCTGAGCGCCTGCTCGAAACGATCGGCCTCGCGCCGCGATTCCTCGCCGTCATCGGAGCAGACCGTGCTCCGGCGCAAAAGCCCGATCCGTCGCACCTGCTCGCGGCGGTGCGCGCCGGCGGTGGGGACCCACGCTTCGCCATGATCGTCGGCGACAGCAGTGCGGACGTGAACGCCGCGCGCGCCGCGGGCCTGCCGGCGATCGCCGTGACCTTCGGATATCCCGACGCGCCGGTTGAAACGCTGGGGGCGGATGCGCTGCTCGATCATTGGAGGGATGCGCCCTCGCTGGTTGCGCGACTGGCGAGATCAGCTTGACGGTCCCGGGTCCGAAACAGCGAGGGCCGGCCCCTCTTCCGGAACCGGCCCCGCCTTTCCTCTACAAGTGTTCGTTGGTCACTTCGCTGGTGTCAGCGGAAGCCCTGCCCGGGCCGGCTGCGGACATTCGAGTCCCTCGTGATCGGCCGAAGGGGCGGCATGCCATTCACCATATTGCTGCGCACGTCCGTGCGAGCCGAACGCATCGCCGCCACGAATCCCGCCTCGACCAGATTGATGGACACGTTGAAACCGCGCTCGGCCCAGTATTCCTCGATCCTGGCCTTCAGCCTGCGGGCGCCGTCTTCGGTGCAAAAATCGCCGGACATACGTTACTCCAACCAGTGACGACCCGACCCCATGAAGTCGCTTGTCGTCCAGATAGTCCCTCGGTTTCGAGCCGCCCGGATGTTTCCGATTCCGTCTCTTCGATTCCCTATTTTCAATACAAAACGGCAAGGAATGTGGCGAAACGCAGAAACTTTCGGATGATCTGGGGTATTTTGACGATAGGTTTCGCCTTGCGCCTCAATGAGGTTTTCCCACGCGTCAGCCTTTGCTTGACGTTCTGGAAGTCAACGCAGTTTTCCTGTTGCTATATTGGTCGGCCTTTGCGTCAAGCAGTGACAGCCCCTGCACTAGGCCGCGCTTGACGAGGAAAGGCCCCGGAGCCTATGAACCCGCTCCGTCCCAGCGACGCCAGACGGGCGATTAGCTCAGCGGGAGAGCACCTCGTTCACACCGAGGGGGTCAGTGGTTCGATCCCACTATCGCCCACCACGTTGCGATATCCTGTATCGCGCGGCATGGCGGCGGGACTTTGACATTGCCTTTCAGCAATGTGGCCGATCGACCTGCGGGCGGTCACATTCCCGTCACAGGCGTGAAGGGCCGAACCCGATCGACGGGACCGGATCGGGCGGTGGGATCTCGCTAAACCGACAGGCAGACATATTTGGTCTCGAGAAAAGCCTCGACGCCTTCCTGGCCGCCTTCCCGCCCGAGGCCGGACTGCTTCACCCCGCCAAACGGCGCAGCCTCGGTCGAGATGATGCCGGTGTTGACGCCGACAATTCCGTACTCCAGCGCTTCGACGACGCGCGTGACCCTCGCCAGCCCACCTGAATAGACATAGGCGGCGAGGCCGAAAATCGTGTCATTCGCCATGGCGAGCGCGTCCTGCTCGTCTTCGAAACGAAAAAGCGGGGCCACGGGACCAAACGTCTCTTCCCGGGCGAAGGCCATGTCCTCGCGCGCGCCTGTGAGGATGGTCGGCTGAAAGAAGCTTCCGCCGAGCGCGTGCCGCCCGCCGCCAGCGATCACTTTCGCCCCCTTCGACACTGCGTCGGCGATATGCGCCTCGACCTTCGCGACGGCGGCTTCGCTGATCAGCGGACCCAGATCGGAGCCAGGGTCCAGCCCGTCCCCAACCCGCAGGTCCGATACGGCTTTGGCGAACCTTTCCGCAAACACGTCGTAGACCTGCGCCTGCACATAGATGCGGTTGGCGCAAACACATGTCTGCCCGCTGTTGCGGAATTTCGACGCGACCGCTCCCCTGACCGCTGCGTCGATGTCGGCGTCGTCGAACACCAGAAAAGGCGCGTTCCCTCCGAGTTCCATCGAACAACTCTTGATCTGGTCCGACGCCTGCCGCAACAGGATGCGTCCGACCTCGGTCGAGCCCGTAAAGGTGAGTTTCCGCACGAGCGGGTTGTCGCAGAACTCCTGCCCGATCTCGGCCGCGCGCGACGACGGAAGCACCGACAGAACGCCTTTCGGCAGGCCCGCGCGGCCTGCGAGCACCGCGAGCGCCAGAGCGGACAATGGCGTCTCGGTCGCCGGCCGTGAGATAAACGCGCATCCGGCCGCCAGGGCGGGCCCCGCCTTCCGGGTGATCATCGCGATCGGGAAGTTCCAGGGCGTGATGGATGCGGCGACGCCAACGGGCTGGCGCATGACGATGATCCGCTTGTCGCGTTCGTGCCCCGGGACGGTCCTCCCGTAGATACGTCGCGCCTCTTCGGCGAACCAGTCGATGAAGGACGCGCCATACATCACTTCGCCGCGCGCCTCGGCTAACGGTTTTCCCTGTTCGGCCGTCAGAATCGTCGCGAGGTCATCAGCGTTTTCCACGATCAGGTCGAACCAGGCCCTCAGAACGCGGGCGCGCTCCTTGCCAGTGCGAGTGGCCCATTCACGTTGCGCTTCGGTCGCGGCCGCGATCGCACGGGCGGCTTCCACGCGGCTGACGTCGGCCACCTGCGCGATCACATCTCCTCGCGACGGATTGCGAACCTCGAACACGCTCTGGTCGTCGGCGTTGACCCATTCGCCCGCGAGGTAGGCCCGAGTCTCCAGCAGCGAGCGGTCCTTCAGTCGATCGGGCAATCCGGTCGCGCGTGTTTCGTCGGGGCTATTCATTCCGCTGCTGTCCTCAATCCCGGCCTGCCCTTTCAGACGGCGCGCCCTCGCGCCAGTGGCCGCCGCGCACGCTGCGGCGATGACGACGCTGAAGGCACGATGGACATTCGCCCGCAGAGCCAGCAAGACTGGTCGCAATACAAAAAAGAAAATACTCGGGGAGAATCTGACCATGGCGTTTCTGTCGCCACCCAAGATCACGACCATGGAAGAGGCGAGGTCGCATCGAAAGTATGCGCTTGCGATCCTCATGATCGTCTACGCCTTCAACTTCATCGATCGACAGATTCTCAACATCCTGCAGGAGCCGATCAAGGCGGAGCTCGGCGTGTCGGATACGCAGCTTGGCCTGCTCACCGGAACCTCATTCACGCTCGTCTACGTGTTTGTGGGGATTTTCGTCGCCCGCATCGCCGACGCGACCAGCCGCAAGACGGTGGTCACCGCGTCGCTCGCCATCTGGAGCGGGTTCACCGCGCTCTCCGGTCTCGCCGGCAACTATCTGCATCTGTTGTTGTACCGCCTCGGAGTGGCGTTCGGGGAGGCGGGCGGCAGCCCCCCCTCTCACGCCATGCTCTCCGACCTTTATGAGCAGGAGAAGCGCGGCCGCGCGCTCGCGATCTATTCCGCCGGCGTCTATATCGGCACGATGACGGGCAACGTCGCGGGCGGTTGGCTGTCTGAGGAGTTTCACTGGCGCACCGCCTTCTTTGTGGTCGGACTGCCAGGCGTCGCCCTCGCCGTGTTGATGTGGTTCACGCTGCGCGAGCCGGTGCGCGGGCTCTCCGGGTTGAAGCCCGCCGGAAAAACCATCTCCTTCGTGGATTCCTTCAAAAAGCTGTGGAGCCTCAAATCTTTCCGGTACTATTCGATCGCGACGGGCGCCGGCACGTTCGTGACCTACGGCATCGGCAACTGGATGGCGCCCTTCCTCGCCCGATCGCACGGTGAATGGTCCATCCCGGAGTTCCAGCAGCTGATCGGGCGATGCTCCGCCGAGACGTTCGACGCCTGCATCGCCATGGACCGAACGGAAATCGGGCTGTTCTATGGTCTGACCGCCGGCGTATTCGGCGCACTCGGGACGATCGGCGGCGGCTTTCTCGCAGACCGGTTCGGCGCGCATGATCGCCGATGGTTCCTGTGGGTTCCCATGTGGGGCAAGCTGCTCGCCGGGCCATTCTTCATCTTTGGTCTGCTCGCCCCCACCGCCGAGCTTTCACTTGTCGGCTACGCCATCGGTCTCCTGTGCGCTTCGGTCTACCTCGGTCCGTCGCTCGCGATCACCCATCATCTTGTGCCGCCGTCTATGCGAGCGATGTCGAGCGCTGTTCTGTTCTTCATCCTGAATGCTCTTGGGCTCGGCCTCGGCCCAATGGCCGTTGGCGCGATGAGCGATTATTTCAACGCGGATATGGCGCTCGGCGACATGTCGCTGCGCTGGGCGATGGCGACGGCCGTTCTGGCCACCTACCCCTTGTCGATCCTCTGGCACATGGGCGCGCAAGCGCTTCCCAAAGGTGTGCTCGACGCCGACGGCGAGCCCGCCATCACGGAGGCGCTGACAGAAGCGGGCGGCGGCGCCGTCGGTCCCGCGCGCTAGGCGCGCCCGGGAAGCGCGGCGGTCAGGCGGGGGTCGCGCTCTTGGAGGATTTGGCGGCGGACGTCTTCGCGTCCGCCTTCTCGGCGGCTTCTCGGGCCGCGTCCTCGCGCCTGCGGGCGCGCTCGATCAGCCAGACGGACACGATGCTGGCTTCGTAGAGTCCATAGACCGGGACGGCCAGAATCGTCTGGGAGAACACGTCCGGCGGGGTCATGAACATCGACACGGCGAAGATCACAACGATCGCGTATTTCCGCCATTTCTGAAGCCCGGACACCGTCACCAGTTCCGCCTTCGCGAGCAGCGACAGAACGACGGGCAGCTGGAACGCCATGCCGAATGCGCCAAGAAGCGCGATCGCGAGCCCGTAATACTCGGTGACCTTCGGCAGGTACTCCACCGCGGTCGACGCGTCGACCATCTGCTGGCTGAAGGCGAAATTCATCACCAGCGGCAAGAGCACAAAGTAAACGACCGATCCGCCGGCCGCGAACAGCATCGGAATCGCCATGATGAACGGGGCGACCGCCCCTCGCTCATGCTTGTAGAGACCCGGCGCAACGAAGGCGTAAATCTGCCAGGCGATCACCGGGAACGCCCCGGCGAGGCCCAGCAACATCGATATCTTCAGCTTCAGCATGAAGAGTTCGAGCGGCGCGGTGAAGTAAGCCTTTGGCGCGGCGAGCCCCGACTGCACGGCGGCGGCCGTGAACGGGTTCAGCAGAAGCTCCAGCACCTGATTTGCAAAAACGAACGCGACGATGCTGCACACCACGATCGCGATCATCGAGGTGATGAGGCGCGATCGCAGCTCGGTGAGATGATCCATCAGCGGCGCCCGGGAGGCTTCCACCTCATCCACGGCGTCCGCAGCCGCCTTGGGCTTATCAAGCGCCTTCCCGCTCACGCGCCGGCGCTCCGGCGAGCGGGTTCGCTGGTCGCGTGGTCAGACGCTGCGGGCGCGGCGTCCGCGGGTTCTGCTTCCACTGGGGGCGACGATTCCGGAGCGGCGTTGCTCGCCGTCTCGGGACCCGCGGGGTTGTCAGAGGACGCCGGAGCGACCCCTGCAGTTTCCGCCGCGCCGGCAAGCGCGCCAGCCTCCTTGGCCTTCGCCGGGTCGTGAATGGTCAGGGAGCTGTTCAGGTCCCGCTCCATGTCACGCTTGCTCTGCTCGAGGTCTCTGCCGAGTTCATCAAGGCCGGTCTGTTTCTTGAGGTCGGCGACTTCCTTGCGCAGCTCTTCGAGTTCGGCCTGCCGGCCGAGCTCATCGAAGCTCTGGCGGAATTCGAACGCCATCGCGCGCATTTTTCCGGTGAACCGACCGACTTTCCGCATCATCAGAGGCAGATCGCGCGGACCGAGGAAGACCAGCGCGATAATCACCAGCAGCAGCATTTCGGTGAAATCGACGCCTGGCAGCATGGCCCGTTCTTCACTTCCTCAAGCTGGATACCGGCAAGGGGCCCAGCAACTCACAGGCACCAGCCCCGACTCCGCAACCATTGACCCTACGTCATCGACGTCAGGCTTTGGTCTTGTCTTTCTGCGGCGTCACGTTGATGGTCTTGCCATCTTCCAGCGGCTGACGCTCCGCGGTTTCAGGCTCTTCGTCGTCCTTCATGCCTTTGCGGAAACTCCGCAATCCCTTGGCCATGTCGGACATCATTGCCGAGATCTTGCCCCGTCCCCCGAAGAACAGAAGCACGAGGGCGAGAACGATCAGCAACTGGATTGGGCTTACTCCGCCGGGCCCGAACATGATCCGCTCCGTTGATTGCGACCGCATCAGGTCGGCACCGCGCAATGCGGCATTCCCTCCCTACTTAGTGCCTGGCGGCCCGGCGTGCAAACGTCCTGTGCGCCGCATCGCCCCTCGATCCACGACGCGCTCGGCGGTCAGGTGCCAGCGGGGTCGTCGCCGCCTTCGTCTTCGTTGAAGTCGACGTGGAAATCCGGACCATCCTCATAGGGATCCTCGACCAGGTCGTCCCGCCCCGCCGCGGCGGGTCCAACGCCCTCAAACCCTTCCGGAATGTCCGCCGACAGCAGCCCCGCCGCCTTCAGCTCGGCCTTACCTGGAAGGCTGTCGAGCGCATCGAGCCCAAAATACACGAGAAAGGACTCCGTGGTGCCGTAGGTGGCGGGCCTGCCGGGCGTGCGCCTGCGCCCCCGCGGCCGCACCCATCCTGCCTCCATCAGAACATCGAGTGTCCCCTTGGAAACCGCGACGCCGCGCACGTCCTCGATTTCGGCTCGGGTGACGGGCTGGCAATAGGCGATGATCGCGAGTGTCTCCATCGCGGCCCGAGACAGGCTTCGCTGCTCCGTCCGCCGAGTCTCGAAAAGAAACGCGAGGTCCGGCGCGGTCTGGAAGCGCCACTTTCCAGCGATTTCAACGAGTTGGACTCCTCGTCCGCGGTAGAGCGCCTTGAGACGCATCAGCGCGACGCCGGGCTCAACTCCCGCCGGCATAACGTCCGCGAGCGAGGACGCCTCGATCGGCTGCGCGGACGCAAAGAGCACCGCTTCGGCACGCCTCACCGCATCCGCGACCAGGTCCTCGTGAGGCGCTTCGGGACGCGTGATCGGCGGCTGTGTCGGTTGAGGGGGTGGTTGCGGCTCGGGCTCGGCGACGCTGCGTGCGTCCGCCTGGGTCGCCGCGTTCGCGCGCGTCAGGCGCGCCACCGCCGCGCGGATCGCGTCAAGGCTGTCGGCGGGGCTGTCGCCGATTGGCTCGATCGGGGCGTCGCCCGGACCATCGCGGGGGTCGTCAGCCGCGTTCATTCCAGCATCCTTACTCAGCCGCCTTCATCTCGCCGACCGATCGGGGGCGGCGGACAAGGACATCGCGCAAGGGAGCGTCCTGTCGCAATTCGAGCGCGCGGTCACGCGTGAGTTCCAGCGCCGCCGAGAAAAAACTGGCGACGACGGAGCGGCCCGGCGCGTCCGGCGCATCCCCCGGCTCCGGGCGCAACGACTGCACGGAGCGCCATTCCTCCATTTCGGCCGCCATCGCGACCAGCCTGCGACGCGCGGTGTCCAGGGTCAGCACAGGCTGCCGTTCGACGGTGTGGGCCTTGAGCTTGATGCGCCGCAACTGGATGTCCGCAAAAGCGCTCATCACGTCATAGAGCGAGGCTTCCCAATGCGTTGTGCGGGCGACCACGGCACGCTCCGGCGCCCCGCGCGCAAAAACGTCACGTCCGTCGACAAGCCCCGCCATCAGTGCGTCGCCCGCCTGGCGCATGGCGTCGAGCCGGGCGAGCCGAAAGGCGAGGCGTCCCGCAGCGCCCTCGGATGGCTCTTCCTCTTCGGCTTTCCCTGCGCCCGGAAGCAACAGCTTCGACTTCAGGAAGGCAAGCCATGCGGCCATGAGCAGATAGTCCGCCGCGAGGTCCATCCGGCGATCCCGGGCGTCGGACACGAAGGCGAGATACTGTTCCGCCAGCTGCAGGATCGAGACGCGCGCGAGGTCAACCTTCTGCCGCCTTGCAAGCGCAAGCAGCAGGTGGAGCGGCCCCTCATAACCGTCGACATCGACGACGAAAGCGTCACGACCTTCGGCGTCCTGCGCCTCCGTCTCGGCGTCCGCGAGGAGATCAGCCATCGAAACTTGCGTCATGCGTTGAGGCTTTCCGAGCCGGCGATGAGGGATCTGAAATCGCTCCAGCCCGATTCGACATCAAAGGGCTTGCGATTGAGCGTCGCCCGTTCCACAGCCGCTGCACGTTCCTGCGCCGCGCCGGACAGTTCCGGCGACGCGTCGGCCACTTCCTCCATTTCACGCAGCACAATCGAGGGGTCCGTGACAAACCCCGAACAGTGCAGCGCCACGTCGCAGCCCGCTGCAAACGCTCGCGCCGCGCGGTCGGCCAAAGTCCCGCCCAGTGCCTTCATGCCAAGATCGTCGGTGACGAGCAGGCCGCGAAACCCGATCCGGTCGCGGATGATCTCCGAGACCACGATCCGCGAATGGGTTGCGCAGGCCGTCCGGTCGATCGCATTGAATCTCAGATGGGCAGTCAGGGCCATGGGTGCATCCCGCAGCATCGCGAAGGGAGCGAAATCTTCCTCCAGAGCCTCGATCGGTTCGTCGATCACCGGGGTCTCATCATGGCTGTCGACGCGGGCGCGGCCGTGGCCGGGGATGTGTTTGACCGCGCCCGCCACGCCGCCGGCTTCCAGCCCCTCCAGGGCGGCGCGCCCGAGCGCCGCGACGCGATGGGGGTCCGCCCCGAACGACCGGTCGCCGACGATGACGTGCGCCCCCGCATGGCGAAGGTCGAGAACCGGGGCGAAATCCGCAAGGATTCCAAGTGGTTCGAGTTCAGCGGCGATGAGACGGTGGTGCAGCCAGCAGGCTTCGACGGCGGCTTGCGGGTCTGACAGCCAGAGGCGACCGAAAAGATCGGGCGCTGGAAAGTCCGGCCATTCCGGCGGCCGAAGGCGGCGCACCCGCCCGCCCTCCTGGTCGATGAAGATCAGCGTCGGTCGACCAGAGGCCGACCAGATCGCATCAACCAGCGCCCGCGCTTGCGCCCGCGTCCGGCACGACCGGCCCATGAGGATCACCCCCCACGGGTCGACGCGGCTGATCAGCTGCGCCTCCGAAGGCGCGAGCGTATCGCCCGACACGCTGAGAATGCAGGCGCGCGGAGCGCTCATCTGACGGTCCTGAAACAGTCGCCCCCGCGGAACTTCACCGCCGCACAGAACGCGTCCGCCTCTGCGCGGTCGGCAAAGCCCTGCGCGCGAACACGGTAGACGGTCTGCCCATTGACGTCGGCGGCCTGAATCAGGAGTTCGGCCCGCGCGTAGAGATCTGGAGCGGCCGCGGCCCGCCTCGCCCATTCCGCCCGGGCGTCGGCTTCCGACTTGACGGCGGCGAGTTGCACGACGTCGGGTCCGCCGCGCGCCGGCTGCGCGCCCGACGTTCGTGTCTCAGGAGCGGGGGGCGGCGACTGAACCGCAGGGGTCAGGGGCGCGGGCGGGTCTCGAACGATCGGCACAACCGGCGGCGCAGCCTCGGTTGCAGCCACGACCGGTTCCGGAACGGGATCGAGCTCCGGCGTCGCAACCGGCTCGGCCGCGGAAGGACCGCCGACCAGGTCCTCAGGGGGGTCGCCTGGCTCCACCTGATCAAAAACGCTCGCCTCCAGCGAATCCGCGGCCGGCTGATCCGAACGTTCGGGACGCGACTTGAACGGGCCGGCGTCTGCAAGCTCGATCCGGCCGTTAGCTCCTTCGGGCCGAACCCCGTCGCGATAGGCGTTCCAGACAACGAATCCGAAGAGAGCGAGAATCCCCACCGCCAGCGCGAGAACCATCGGGCCGCGGCGCGACTCGTCGACCGGCCGATAGCCTGCCCTGTAGCCCGGCTCCCCGGGAAGGCGGCGATAGGCGTCTGCGTCATCTCGCGGGGCGGCCCGCCGTGCGCCGCCGGGCCGGGGGGAGCGATCGTCGCGCTCGGTCTGGTCTCGCGCCTCCCCCGGATCGGCCCGGCGGGCGTCGCTCAGGGGGGCGAAATCGTCACCGAACTCGACCTTCGCCCGCGGGGCGTCGCCCATGCGGATCGGTTTGTGGCGGCGGTCGCCGGAAGGTGGTTTCAGATAGTGGTTCATGGCGTCCGAATCGCAGCCTCGACGGCTTATCTTAGCACTGAAGCGGCGAAGCTCGCGCCCAACGTCGCGTCAACGCCGCCCTGACGCGACTCAAACTTGACCTAACCTCGCCCTCCAACCGTAACCAAACCGGAAACGGCGTGCGCCTACGGGTCAGATCCAGCGCTCGAGATTGAACAGGCGGTGGTGAGCCTCCATCGCGTAAGTATCTGTCATTCCAGCGATATAATCGCAAACGACTCGCGCGCGCCTCTTCTGCGAGCCCGCCTGCAGCGCCCGCTCGCGCCACCCCGGAGGCAGGGTGTCCGGCTCGGCGAGGAACAAAGCGAACAGCTCCGCAACGATGCGTCGCGCCTGGCTCATCATGCGATTGACCTTGTAATGTCTATACATTTTCTCAAACAGGAACGCCCGAAGCGGCTTCTGCTTCTCGTCGATCTCAGGCGAGAAGGCGGCGAGCGGCTCGCTCAGCGCCCGCACGTCCTCCACGCTTTCGGGCTTCAAGCGTTTCGCGCGGCTGGCGAACTCCTGCGTCAGGTCGCGAATCCAGACCCCGATGAGCCGCCGCACGGACTCAGCCACAACCCGATCGGTGTCGATGTCGGGAAACGCCTTCATCACGGTGCGGAAGGTCTCTCCCGCGAGGGGGATATCTTCGAGGTCGGAAATCGAGAAAAGCCCGGCCCGCAATCCGTCCTGGATGTCATGATTGTTGTAAGCGATGTCGTCCGCGAGCGCGGCGACCTGCGCCTCCGGCCCGGCAAATGTCGTCAATTCAAGGGACTGCAGGGCTTCATAGTCCCGAAAGGCGGTAGGGAGGTCATCATAGCCGGTGGCCGAATTCACCAGCGGGCCATTGTGCTTGATCACGCCTTCGAGCGTCTCCCAGGTCAGGTTGAGGCCGTCGAAGGTTGGATATTTGCGCTCCAGCCGCGTCAGGACCCGGAGCGTCTGGGCGTTGTGATCGAACCCGCCATGGTCCGCCATGCAGGCGTCGAGCGCGGTTTCCCCGGCGTGACCGAAGGGCGGGTGGCCAATATCATGAGCCAAAGCAAGGGCTTCGGCGAGATCCTCGTCCAGGCCAAGGGTCCTCGCGGCGGAGCGGGCGATCTGCGACACTTCGAGCGAATGCGTGAGCCGGGTGCGGTAATGGTCGCCCTCATGGCTGACGAACACCTGCGTCTTCTGCTTCAGGCGGCGAAAGGCGTCTGCGTGGATGATCCGGTCGCGGTCGCGCTGGAACTCCGTGCGGGTGGGGCTCGGCGCCTCGGCATGGAGCCGCCCCCGCGACCTCGCGGGGTCGCTCGCATAGACGGCCCGCGCGGGCGGTCGAAAGGGCTTTGGCGGCATGACGTCTTTCCCTCGATAACAACTGACCCTATCTCACACGTGGGACGAGGCAAAAGTGCAAGGAACACCCGACATGACGGGCCAGACCGTCTCCCTGAGCGCCGCGGCCGCCAAGCGCATCCTCCGGATCATCCAATCCGAACCCCCGGGCGCGATGCTTCGGCTAGAAGTGATCGGAGGCGGGTGTTCGGGCTTCTCCTACCGCTTCGGCTTCGCCCACGAGGTGAAGCTCGACGACATTGTCATCGAACGCGACGGCGCGAAGGCGGTGATCGACGAGGCGAGCCTCCCGCTCCTGGAAGGCTCTGAAATCGACTATGTCGATGAGCTGATCGGCGCGTCGTTCAAGGTTCACAACCCCAACGCGACCGCCGGTTGCGGCTGCGGGACGAGCTTCTCGGTCGCCTGATCACGCGCCCGGCGCGCAGGTTGGCGACAGGTTTGAGTGATGTTTCAGGCAGGCTTCACTTACGGCGGCCGGACGTGATCTGATCGCGATCGGGGCGCTTATGGCGCGACCGATAGGGGGACAAGTTCACCGCCGCTTCGGCCCTCGTCCGCCCGTTCCCCCGAACGCTCGCGCCCCGGTCGATGCTCCCGCAGTTTTCCGGCGGCTTTACGGGGACAGGCCGCGTGTTATCCCACCCTCCTGAATTCAGCCTAAGGTTTGCCGGCCATGCACGACATCCGCGCCCTTCGCGACGATCCCCACGCCTTCCAGACCGCGCTCGCCAGGCGGTCCGGCGGCGTGCACCTGAAGGACGGTCGCCCGGTGGTTGAGGTGATCCTCGAACTCGACGCCGGCGCGCGCGCGGCGGTGACGCAGAAGCAGGCCGCCGAACAGGCGCGCAATGCGACGTCGAAGGAGATCGGCAAGGCGAAAGCCGCAAAGGACGAAGCCCGCGCCGCGCAGCTGATGGCGGAGGTCGCGGACGCCAAGGCGGCGATCGAGCGCGCAGGCGCGGCTGAGGAGATGTATCTGCGCGAGCGCGACGACCTGCTGGCGAGCCTGCCCAACCTGCCCGCCGCCGACGCGCCGGAGGGCGCGGACGAGACCGCGAACCGGGACGTGCGTCGCTGGGGCGCGCCCCGCGCGTTCAACTTCCAGCCCAAGGATCACGCCGACCTCGGCGAGGCGCTCGGGATGATGGACTTCGAGGCTGCGGCCAGAATGTCAGGCGCGCGGTTCGTGGTGCTGAAGGGGCAGCTCGCAAGGCTTGAGCGCGCCCTCGCCGCCTTCATGCTGGACGTTCAGACCGGCGAGCACGGCTATGTCGAGCACAGTCCGCCGCTCATCGTGCGCGAGCAGGCGATGTTCGGCACCGGCCAACTGCCGAAGTTCCTGAACGACCAGTTTTACGTGAACCGATATCTGGAAACGGGCGAAGAAGCTCCGGCGGTCGAACGCTTCGACGATGGCGAGGAGCGACCCGTGGGCTTGCGCCGATGGCTCATCCCAACCGCCGAAGTGTCGCTCACCAACCTGGTTCGCGAGCAGGTGCTGGAGGCGTCCGCCCTGCCGATGCGCATGACGGCGGCGACGCCCTGCTTTCGCGCCGAGGCGGGCTCGGCGGGCCGCGACACGAAAGGCATGATCCGCCAGCACCAGTTCACCAAGGTGGAACTCGTCTCGATCACGCGGCCGGAGGACTCCGACGCCGAACACGAGCGCATGACGGCGTGCGCCGAGGAAATCCTGAAGCGGCTGGAGCTGCCGTACCGCGTGATGCTGCTCTCGACCGGCGACATGGGCTTCAGCGCGCGCAAGACCTACGACCTTGACGTGTGGCTGCCGTCGCAGAACACGTATCGGGAAATCTCGTCCTGTTCGAACTGCGGCGACTTCCAGGCCCGCCGCATGGACGCCCGCTACCGCCCCGAAGCCGGAGCGAAGCCGGAATTCGTGCACACGCTCAACGGGTCGGGCCTCGCCGTCGGGCGGACGCTGGTGGCTGTGCTCGAAAACCATCAGGAAGCGGATGGCCGCGTGCGCGTGCCGGCGGCGCTGGTCCCCTATATGGGCGGGGTCGAGTTGATCGGCTGACGATAGCCCGTGGCCGGAGGCGGCTTTGGCGGAGACGGCCCCAAGATCAATGTATTGCCCGAACACGATTCAGAAAATGCGGACAATTCTTGATGTACATTAGGGTTAACCCTGCGACCAACTAGATATTATGTCGGCGCGTCATTTGTAATCGAGATTTTCGACCGGCGACCATTGCTCAAGTCATCTGAAGCGCTACACCCACCGTAATCGGAGTCATCGTAGGGCTCCGCGTGATGGTGGCGTTCCGATACATCGTTAACTTTAGAAACCGGGAGTCGCACCATGGTATGGTCGATTGTCTGGGTCGGTGTTGAAGCTGGCCGCAAGGCGGAATTTTTGTCTCTTCTCAATCTGCGTGAGACTGCGGAGGCGGACGATTTCTTCGAGAGCAGCTGGACGGGCGTCGCGTCCGGCGACTGGTACATCATCGCGCTTCGCAGGCAGAAAGATGCAAACCCTGACCTGCTGAAGGCGGCCTCCGCGAACGGACACGCGCTGCTCGCGACGTTCCCGGACGACACGATGGCGAGCCGTCTCCAGATGTGGGATCGCGGCGAGGTGGTGTGGTCAATCGTCCATCAGGCATCGGACCCGCCGGGCGAGCCGACCGTTGACGGCGAGACGCCTGAAGGGTTCGACGAACTCCTCCGGGCAGGCCACACACGGCTGGAGCGCACGCCGGACGTCGACCCCTATCCTGTGCTCATGGTGGAGTTCGCGCAGAGGCTGACGGGCTTTCGCGCCGAGACATTCATCGCGGGCGTGGGCCCCGTGCGCCTCAAACCCATGGCGGCCTGAGGGGCGAGCCGCCCTTCCTTGCCCGCCGCCCCTGCCGGCTGCGCCGCGTCAGTCGGTTCGCGCCGCGACCGATGTCGAGCCGCGAGACACCGAGCCTGCATCCTCGAACTCGACGGCGATCCGGTTGTTGGCCGGATCGAAGGGGATCGCCGTTCCGGAGCCCTGAAGGAAGACGCTCCAGGTGGTGTTCTCGCCGGTTGCGAAACTGCGGGTGACGCTGGCGGTCGGGCCGGCCTTGCAGGCGCCGGTCGCCGGAACGGTTTCGCAGACGAAGAGATTGCCGGCCATCGAGGCGCTGGTCTTGCGCGGCGTCACCGTGAGCTGGGCCGGCGCGCCGATATTGGTTGCGGCGACGACGAAGGCGCCCGAGCCCGCGGGCGTGCCGGTGCGGACCTGACCGTCATTCGCGACAGTCCCCGCGAGGGCGATCACGTCGGCGACCGGGTTCGCCTCGAAGCTGAGCTTCAGCGTGTTGAGGTTCGCGAAGATCGGCGCGGCGTCCGAATTGAGGCAGTTGAACTTGAACGGCAGGTCGAGCCCCTGGGCGGATGCGCCGGTGCGCGGCGTGATCGCGATGAGGAAGGTCTGCGCCGCCCCCGCCGCGATGTCGACCGCGCGGTCGCGCGTGCCCTGAAGGGCATTGGTGGAGGGGTTGGTGGTCTGGAAGGAGAAATCTGCGTCGATCGGCTCGGCCGGCGCGATCGTGCAGCCGCGAACCGCCTGCGCGCCGGTGTTGAGGATGGTGGCGAACGCCGTTGCGACATTGCCGATGGACACCGAGCGGCTGCCCGGCAGGGTCGCGCCATAGACCGGACCGGACGCCGCCGGCGCCGCCCCAACGATGAAGGCCTGCTCATAGGTGACGCCCGCGACCGTCGCACGGGCGCGCCAAGTGCCCGCGGGCGCGTTGGTCGGCAGGTTCCACGACCAGTAATAATAGGCCCAGGCGTAGGGTTCGGGGATGTTCGCGTTCGTGGAGGCTTGGCCGTAGGTTGAGCCGTCCGGGCGGAAGAGCGTCACGGCGACGGTCTGGCCGGGAAGCAAATCGCGCATGTAGGGTGCGACAAAGATGGTCTCGCCGGGCTGGAAGACGGTCTTGAGGTTCGGGGTTTCGGTGACGCAGGAATCGGACGGCAGGTTCGGCGCGGCGCCGTGGGTGCCGATGCGCATGACGCGCGTGTCGCGGAAATTCCACTGGTGCGTGAACAGGGGCGCGCCGGGGCTGCATGTCCCGGACATCGGATCGATCGCGACGTTCTGCTCGTCGCGGAGTTCGAAATGGAGATGCGGCCCGGAGGAGAAGCCCGAACTGCCGATGACGCCGAGCACATCGCCCTTGGCGACGCGCGCGCCGACCGTCACGGCGGCGGGGATCGAGTCCCGCTTGAAGTGATAGTAGTAGGCCATGTAGCCGTCGTCCTGACGGATGGCGACGAAGTTGGGCTGGGTCGTCGTCGGCAGCGTGCTTAGGTTGCCGCATGAGCGGTCCGCCTCGCCCGAGCGAACGGCGGTGACGACGCCCGCATAGGCGGCGGTCGCGAAGGCGTTGGAGGCGTCCATCGTCGTCCACGGGAATGGCGCGGTGAAGAAGTCGATGCCGGCATGGTCGTAGCCGTCCGGCAGGTCATAGGTGCGGGTTCCGCAGGTGTAGTCCTGCAGGGCGCCCTGAGCGTTGTTGTGATCGAGATAGTTGGAGATGCCGAAGGCGGTGAACGACTTCACCCCGGCGGCTTCCTTCAGAGGGAAGCCGAGACGCGGACTGCGCGGCAGGACCGTGGCGATCGTAGATGCGCCCGTGAGACCGAGCTTTTCGGCGCCGGCGCGGGCGGCGGCGATATCGGCTTCGCGGTTGGGGATGTCCTCATGCCCCATTTCGGGCTTGAACGGCCCCGCGAAACTGCTCGGCGCGACGCCTTGCGCGAACGCCGGAGCGGAGATCGCGACGGCGGCGATGAAAACAGCGGCGAGCGCGTGTCTGGAGCGAAGCAGGTGCATGGCGTGTGTCCCGAAGAGGGCGCGCGCTCGATGTTGCAACGCAGCCCGGTCTGTATCCTGAGACGCAGCGTAAGCCCGGGGGCTGATTCAGGCAATCACGCTCGCGTCAGGCGCGACGCCTGACCGCCCCGCCTGACCTCGGACGCAACGCCTTACGCAAGGCGTGCGGCGTGGTATAGCGCGAACAGCGCAACAGCATGGCGAGCAACGCCGCAGGCCGAGGGGAGCACGATGTCCGATCCGAAACGTCCGCACGCGTGGGACAAGTCCCGCCTTCCTTCGCGGCATGTCACGGAGGGGCCGTCCAAGGCGCCGCATCGGTCGTATCTCTACGCGATGGGCCTCGGCACCCGCGAGATCGAACAGCCGCTCGTCGGCGTCGCGTCCTGCTGGAACGAGGCCGCGCCCTGCAACACGACGCTGATGCGCCAGGCGCATGTCGTCTCCGAGGGCGTGAAGGCGGCGGGCGGCACCCCGCGCGAATTCTGCACGATCACGGTCACGGACGGGATCGCGATGGGCCATGAGGGGATGCGGTCGTCGCTCGTGTCGCGGGAGGTGATCGCCGACTCTGTCGAGCTGACGATGCGCGGGCACTCCTATGACGCGCTGGTCGGCGTCGCAGGTTGCGACAAGTCGCTGCCCGGCATGATGATGGCGATGCTGCGTCTCAACGTGCCGTCGGTGTTTCTCTATGGCGGATCGATCCTGCCGGGCGAGTTCGAGGGCCGGGAGGTGACGGTCCAGGACGTGTTTGAAGGCGTGGGCGCGCACGCGGCCGGCGCGATGAGCCTCGAACGGCTCTGCGAACTGGAGAAACGCGCCTGCCCGGGCGACGGCGCCTGCGGCGGGCAGTACACCGCGAACACCATGGCCTGCGTGTCGGAGGCGATCGGACTGGCGCTGCCGCTCTCGTCCGCGCTGCCGGCCCCCTATCTCGATCGCGACCAGTATGCGCGGGCCTCCGGCGAGGCGGTGATGCATCTGCTGCGGACGGGGCTCAGGCCGCGCGACATCTGCACGCGCGAGGCGTTCGAGAACGCCGCGGTGATCATTGCGGCGACCGGCGGCTCGACCAATGGAGGGCTGCACCTGCCGGCGATGGCGCACGAGTGCGGCGTCAGCTTCGACATGGAGGATGTGTGCAGGATCATGCGGCGCACGCCCTACCTCGCCGACCTGAAGCCCGGCGGACGCTTCGTGGCCAAATCCATGGGCGAGGCCGGCGGCGTGCCGATGCTGATGCGCACCCTGCTCGATGCGGGCTTCCTGCATGGCGATGTGATGACCGCGACCGGCAGGACGCTGCGCGAAAACCTCGCCTCGGTGGTGTGGCGAGACGATCAGGAGGTGATCCGGCCGGCGTCCAACCCGCTTTCGCCGACCGGCGGCGTGGTGGGCCTGAAGGGATCGCTCGCGCCCGAGGGCGCCATCGTCAAGGTGGCGGGCCTCAAGACCCAGGTGTTCCGCGGCCCGGCCCGCGTCTTCGACAGCGAAGAACAGGCGTTCGCGGCGGTGGAGCGGCGGGACTACAAGGCCGGCGAGGTTCTGGTGATCCGCTACGAAGGCCCCAAGGGCGGCCCCGGCATGCGGGAGATGCTGGCGACGACGGCGGCCATCTATGGCCAGGACATGGGCGACAAGGTTGCGCTGATCACCGACGGACGGTTTTCCGGTGCGACGCGCGGCTTCTGCGTCGGCCATGTCGGGCCGGAGGCTCAGGATGGCGGCCCGATCGCGCTGGTGCGCAATGGCGACATGATCTCGCTCAATGCGGAGACCGGCGTGATCGACCTTGAAGTGTCCGAAGCCGAACTCGCCGAACGCAGGAAGAGCTGGAAGCCGCGCGTGACGGCTTACGGCTCCGGCGCGCTGTGGAAGTATGCGCAGGCCGTCGGCCCGGCGAGCAAGGGCGCGGTGACGCACCCGGGCTTCACCGGCGAACGGCACGTCTATGCGGACATCTGACGGCGGGCGGCGGCCCTAATCGGGCGCGGACGAAGGGCGGACACAAGATGGCGCAAGGCGACCCCCTATCGGACCTGCTCGACAGCGTCCCGAAGGAATTCGCGTTCTTCAGGGATCGCTACCGAACGGCGATCGCCCCGGCCTTGCAGGCGCGGGAGGCGGATCGCCAGGCGATGGTGTCCGAGGCGCGAAAATTCCGAGCCATAGGGGCGCTCGGCGGCGTCATCGCCGCGGGGCTGGTGTGGCTGTTCACGAAATCGCTTGCCGGGCTGATCGTCGGCGGGATCGTGTTTGTGCTGTTCGCCGCCTACGGCGGACGCAAGTTCGATGCGCTGCGCAAGGAGCTGAAGGCGCTTCTGGTGCTGCCGATCGCGACGCAGTTCGACCTCACCTACGAAGCGAAGCCGGGCCTGCGCCCGCGGATCAGCGACTTCCGCAGCCTCGGGCTGATCGGCTCCTGGGACCGGGCGAAGTTCGAGGACAGGATGACGGGCGTGCGCAACGACCTCGCCTTCGAGTTCTTCGAAGCGCACCTCGAGGAGAAGCGGACGTCCACCGATTCAAAGGGCCGCACGACGACGACCTGGGTGACGATCTTCAAGGGCCAGTGCGTGATCGTTGATTTCGAGCGTCCCTTCCAGGGCGTGACCAAGATCGTCCGCGACGCGGGCGTGTTCAACATGCTGACCGGGATCGGCCAGAAGTTCGGCCAGACCTCCGCCGAACGGGTGCGGTTGGAGGACCCGGTGTTCGAGAAGGCGTTCGAGGTCTATTCCACCGATCAGATCGAGGCGCGCTATCTCCTGACCCCGGATTTCATGCAGCGGCTGGTCGATCTTGAGACCGCCTTCCGCGGCAAGCAGCTGCGCTGCGCGTTCGCGGAGGGGGAAATGCTGGTGGCCGTCGAGGGCAAGAACCAGTTCGAACCGGGCTCGCTCTACAAGCCGCTCGACGATCCCGAGCGCGTCGCCGCCATTCTCAAGGATTTTCTCGCCCTGTTCAGGCTGCTGGACGAGGTGCGGTTCCGCCGCGCAGACACGGACGCCGAAACCGAGCGCTGAGCCGTGCGAGCGGTCGCCCCAAACGAAAAAGCCCCGCGGCGGAACCGCGGGGCGAGGCATTTCGGGGGAGAGAATGATGCGGGTGTGACCGCCCATCCCGGCCGCCGAATGCCCGAAACAAGGCGGGCCGAAGATAGTTTGCGGCAGGATTGCGGCGGACGCCGCTCTGACGGGACGACCCAAAAACATCCGGCGCCGGTTCAGTCGCCGCTTCAGGCCGCGAGCGTGACCGTGACGGGGACGTGGTCGGACGGCTTGTCGAGCCCGCGCGCGAAGCGGGCGATGTCCACCCCGCGGAGCCGGTCGGCCGCCTCGGGGCTCAGCAGGAGATGGTCGATGCGGATGCCGTGATCCTTCGCCCAGGCCCCCGCCTGATAGTCCCAGAAGGTGTAGGTGTGGCTGCGCCCGTCGGCCGACATGAAGGCGTCCGTGTAGCCGAGCCAGAGCAGTTGGCGGAACCGCGCGCGCGTCTCCTTGAAGGCGAGCGCGTCATCCTTCCAGACATTGATGTCCCAGCAGTCCTCATCGGTCGGGATGCAGTTGTAGTCGCCGGCGAGGACGGTCGCGATCTCGTCCGCGAGGAGGTCCGTCGCGCGGGTGACGAGGCGCTCCATGAAGGCGAGCTTGTAGTCGTATTTCTCGCCGGGGCGCGGATTGCCGTTCGGCAGGTAGATCGCGGCGACGCGCGCCGGCCGCGCCGTCTCGATCGTGGCCTCCAGATAGCGCGATTGTTCGTCGGAGGCGTCGCCCGGCAGGCCGACCGCGATGTCCGAGATCGGATGCTTTGAGAGGATGGCGACGCCGTTATAGGTTTTCTGGCCATGGACGGCGAGGTTGAAGCCGAGATCCTCCAGCTCCGCGCGGGGGAATTTCGCGTCCTCGCACTTGATTTCCTGAAGGCACCAGACATCGGCGTCGACGCGGGCGAGCACCTCCTTCACGGTCGGAAGGCGGGCGTTGATGGAGTTGACGTTCCAGGTCGCGATTTTCATGGCGCGAGTTAACTGCGCGTCGGCGGGCGTGTCGATGGCGCCCTTGCCATCAGCCGTCCCCGAGCGTGATCCATCCCATTGCCGCCGCGACCTTCAAGCCCGAATCCGCGAGCAGGAAAAAGCCGACAATCCCCATGAGCCAAAGGACGGTTTCGGTAGCCTGGCGCTTCAGCCAGTCGGCGAACCGCCGGAACCGGTCGTTCGCCCCGCGCCCGAACACCAGATAGAGGATCGCGATGAGCGTCGGCGGCGCAACAAAGATGAGATTGTAGAGCAGAAGGAGCGGAATCCACTGCGCGGGTCCGACCCCGGCGTCGACCAGCAGCGCGAGCGCTCCGGCATATGGCAGGGCGGTCGGCAGTTCCGCGAAGGTGACGCCGACGCCGAGGGCCGCGACCGCAAGGAGGCCGAGCGTGTCCTGCGGCGCCGTCGCGGTTGCGCCGCCGGCCGGGATTTCAGTGGCGTCCGCAGGGCTTGCGGGAGGTTTCGCAAACAGGGCGTAGGCGAGCATCGCCGCTCCGATGAGGGCGAGCACGGCATGGCCGGCGGTGGTGTCGAGCACGGTCCACGCCAGCGAGAAGCCGAGCAGCGCCGCGACCCCGAAGCAGAGATAGGTGGTGAACACCGCCGCCACATAGACCGCAGCCTTGCCCGCGAATCCCGGCTGCGATCCGAGCAGGATCACCGCCGCGATGGCGGACGGGTTCAGGCTGTCGACGAGGGCGAGCCCGAAAAAGCCAGCGAGCGCGGCAGGCGTCATTCAGAAGCCCAGGAAGCGCACGACCTCGTCCTGCGGCGCGCGCTCGGCGTAGAGGGAGTTCACCTTGTGGGTCCGGTCGGGAACCCCGAGCGACATGCCGCAATAGACCATCTCGTTGTCCGGAAGCTCGAAATGCCGGTTCAGCTGTTCGCGAAGCCGCGCCCAGCACTCCTGCATGCAGGTGCCCCAGCCGCGCTCCTCGGCGAGCAGCGCGATCGTCTGCATGTACATGCCCATGTGCGCCCACTGGCCGTGGCCCATGCGCTTGTCGATGACGAAAAAGAGGCCGACCGGCGCACCGAAGAAGCGGTAATTGTTGGCGAACCAGGCGAGACGGCCCGCCCGGTCGGTCTTCGGAACATCGAGAATGTCGTACATCATTTCGCCGACGCGGCGGCGGCGCTGATCGTAGACGGGGTCCATCTCCAGAAGGTCCGGCGGATAGATCGGCCGGTCAAGCTCAACCACCGCCCTCGGGTCGCCGGCGAGGGAGGACGCCGCAAGCGCGATCAGCGCGTCCCTGGCCTCGCCCGCGACGGCGATGACCTTCCATGGCTGCACATTGCCGCCGGAGGGGGAGCGCTGGGCGGCCTCCAGAAGCGCGGACACATCGGCGCGGGACAGCGGGTCAGGCAGGAAGGCGCGGGTGGAGATGCGCCTGGCGACGGCCTCGGATACGTTCATGGGAAGCTCTTCAGGAAACGGATGAGGACCGCCATCGTGGCTCCGTCGGCCTCCGGCGGCAAGCCTTTGCGCCGCCGGCGACGGGCGCGCGGCGACGTTGAGGGGTCAGGCGGCCGCCCGCATCATCTCGAACAGGTTCGGCGGGAAAGGCGACGCGTAGGGCTTGACCCCGAGACGGGCGCGAAGCTCGTCCACCGGCGCATCCCAGATCGCTTCCCAGTCGACGCCGAGCAGCAGCGGGGTCTCGCGGCCATGACGCCAGGCCGAGAGGATGGTCTCGAACATCAGCGCCATGCCCTCCGGGCGGACGAGCGTCGACTTGGTGGTGACCACCGAGAGGAACTGGGCCGAATAGTTGTGTCCGAACTGGGCGAGCTGGAAGCCCGAGATCGCGACCTCATGCAGGCCGGTCGTGTGGTAGCCGCCCATGATGTGCCAGAGGTCGTGGCACTGCAGGATCCGCACGTTGAGATAGTCGAGCGGCGGACGCAGGCTGGCGAGGCCGAGCGCGTCGCGGTCGAGGACTTCCAGATCGAACCCGTTGTCGACGATCAGGCTGTGAAAGGCGCCGCCGAGCGAATCCTTCGGGCAACGAGCGAGGTCTTCGAGGCGGAACTTGTCCGGCCAGCCCTGCGCGGCGGCCTCCGCCACCCCCGGATAGGACAGCGAATGGGCGGCGGCGCGCGCGGCGAAGGCGTCGTCGAGATGTCCGCCGAGCGAGGCGGACCGCACGGTGAAGCCGGCGGCGTCGGTCGGGCTCTCATCCTCGATGAAGGCCCAGAAATCCCGCCAGAGGGCGGCGGGCGCGGTCGCGGTTCCGCGTGTGAGATCAACCGGCGACGCCTCGTTTCCAAACCAGCCGTCGGCGGCGGCGTCGTAGGCGTCGCGGATCAGTTCCGGCTCGATGAAGCCCACGCGGGCGAACACGGCGGCGAGATCGGCGGCGGCGGCGACGTCGCCGGCCTTGGCGCGGGCGCCGAGCGCCGCGGCGTCGACCTTGCCGGTCGCGGCGATGTCCTCGAAACGGGCCTTCACCTCATTGCTCAGCATCGGGTTTCCTCTCCTCACCGGCCCGCCTGCGGCGCGGACTCCTGTCTTGGGCGGCGCGGGACCGCGCTTGTGAGCAAAAGGGTACGCCGCCCGACCGGCGGGTCAAGTCAAAGCCGCGTCAGCGTCACCTGCACCGGAGCGCGGCCCCCGAGACGACAGCGCGCTCCGCCGCGGTGCGGGCTGAGATCGCCGTGTCGAGCGCGCGCGTCTTCTCCTGGATATCCCGTTCCGCCGCGCTGATGCTCGAGGGCCCCCTCTGCAAGCTCGACAGCAGCGACGTGCAGGTGGAGTTGATGCTGTTGACGCGCTGGGACTCGGCGTTCACGCTCCGCCGCCAGTTGTTGTAGGGACGGCTGTAGCGGCTCGTCAGCGTCTCCATGTCCTGATTGTATCGGGTCGACGCGGTCGCGATCCAGGTGACCCCGCAAAAGACGCGCGTGACCATGGAGTTCTTGTCGTTCCCCATGCAGCGGAACGATCCGGTCTCGAATTCGTCCGCAAAGAAGGTCAGCCCGTCGGATGGAAAGGCTTTGGGGGTCGCCGCCTGGCCGCAGGCCCAGCCCGCGACAAATCCGGTCCACCTCGGCGTGCGGTTGAGGCGGGCCAGCATGTCCCCGGCCATGGAACAGCCATAGCGGGCGACCATTGTCTCCTGAATGACGCTTTCAGCCTGCCGCGCCGCCTCGGACGGCGAGATTGCGTTCGACGGCCGGCTGATCGGCGTCGGACTGAGCGAGGCGCAGGCGCCGTTGCGATAGACGGGCGACGCCGCGAGGCTGGTGCGCGCGCGCTCGAGGGCGGAGACTGCGGAGGCATGTGAACGAACCGCCGCCTGATGGGCCGACTGGGCCCGTTGGGCGCGCTCCCGTGCATCAAGGACCGCCTTGGCGGGATCGAGCCGGAACCGGTATCGATCGAGGCCCTCGCCCTCCGGCCACACACGGGCGGCGGACATCTTGTTGTCCAGCAGCACGAAGCATCTGCCCGATTCCACCGCCCGCTCGGGAAGGGCGTTCCGCACCCCGCCGCCCCGCACGGTCGCGTAGGATGTGCGGTCGACCGTGAAGCTGTCCCGGTCGGCCTTGGCGCGGACGCCGCCCAGCGCCAGACCGCCATAAGTCGCCCGTGTGTCCGACATCGCGCGCAGCTGGTAATCGCCCTCGGGCGCGTCGACGGCGAGGCTGAGGCCGGTCAAAGTTGGCGCATATTCGGGTCCGCTGGCGCAGGCGCCCAACCCCAGAACCGCAAGGGCAGAAATCAGCCAGCGCATCCCGTCCCTCCCACTCCATAGCTAAACAAACGGTAACTGTCGGGTTTGCGCGGTCAAGCCACGCGCAGGCGAAGGTTTTGTGAAACGATTGTGACGGCTCAGCCGGACGCGGCGAGCCTGCGCAGGTTCTCCTCGTGGCCGCTGCGGTCAATCCGGTAGCGAGCGAGAACCACCAGCAGCAACAGCCGCAGCCCGATGATGATCGGGATGTAGATCAGGCCGAGCCGCTGGAGCGCTTCCGGCGGCACGGCGTCCGGCGCGGCCCCGGTCGGGAAGCGCGCGAGCGTGATGACCTGCGCGGCGATCGTCAGGCCGATCCCGGTCATCGCCTTGCCGATGAACGTGTTGGCGGCGAACAGGACGCCCTCCGACCGGCGGCCGGTCGAGACCTCCACATCCTCGGAAATGTCGGCGATCATCGAGGCGATCAGGATCGCCATGCAGACGGTGAGACAGACCTCGAACTGGGCCACGGTGAACACGATCCAGAAGGTGGTGGGATCGCCGTCGCCCGCCAGCACGTCGAAGGCGCGCAGGGCGAGGATCACCGGCGTGCCGAACATCGCGATGAAGCCGAGGACGATCGCCCCCCGCCGCTTGCCGAGCGCGCCGCTGACAGGCTTGGCGATGAGCGCTCCGGCGAAGGCGCCGACGAAGATGCCGAGCGTGAGCACGCCGATCTGTTCAGAGCTGAAGCCCCAGAAATAGGTCGAGATGTAGACCGACAGCGCCGAGCTGAGCCCGGCGGTCACGGCGAGCACGATCGCCGCAGCGGCGATCGCGAGAAACGACCGGTTGGAGAACACCGCAAATATCTCGCCGAACGCCTCCGACACGGACTGCCGACTGCGATCGGACGGGATGTGCAGGTCTGGAATGCGGGCGTGCGTGCCGAGGCTCGATACGAGGATCGATGCGAGAATCACCCCGCCGCCGATGAAGCCGTAGAGACGATAGGCCTCCGGGTTGAACTGGCCGTTGGGGATCGTCGTCGTCACGAAGGCGGGAAACAGCACGATGAACATCAGCACCGTCATGCCGTTGCCGCCGATCCACTGGAAGGCGCTGCGATAGGACAGGAGCGTCGAGCGGGCGACATAGTCCCGCGTGAGTTCAGGCGCGAGCGCGGCGCTTGGCGTCTCGAAGAAGGTGATCGCGGTGCGGGTCAGCACCGAGAGGACGAGAAGGTAGGCGAACAGCCCCCACTCGCTCCACCCCGAGGGCGGCATCCAGATCAGCCCGAACGCGACCGCGGTCGGAATCGCCGAGGCGTAGAGAAAGGGGTGGCGCCGTCCCCAGCGCGAGCGGAAATTGTCCGACCAGTAGCCGACCACCGGATCGGACACGGCGTCGAACACGAGCGCGATGGTGAGGGCGAGCCCGACGAGGCGGGCGTCCACCCCGACGACCTGCGAGTAGAACAGCAGGAGGAAATAGCTGAAGCCCTGATCCTTGACGCCGAACGCCATGGCGCCAGACCCGTAGGCGAGCTTCACACCGAGTGAAGGGTTTGGTCCGTCAGACGCCATATCCACCCCGCCGCGCGTCCCCGGTGACACTTGCTTCGGACCTGGAGGGCGGGCCGGAAAGCCGGAAACTTGACGCTGACGATAGGGCGAGGACGGCGGGAAGCGCAATCATCCGCCGGCCGGCGCCTGAAATCACCGATCGAGGGAGATATCAGCGCGCCATGCGGCTGATGCGCTCGATCTCCTTGGCGACCTCGGCTTCCACGAGCGTCGGCAGATGGGCGTCGAGCCAGTCCTTGAGCAGCGGCTTGAGGAGTTCGCGGACGACATCGTCGAGCGTCGCGCCGGAGGTCACCATCATCGCGCCCATGAGCCGGCCGATCGAGCTTGCCGCCCGCGAGGCGGCCGGGTCGCCGAGCAACCGGTCGTCGGCCGGAACCGCGCGAGGCGCCGGCGGGGGCGAAGGCGCGGGATCGAAAGCGGGGGCTTCCGCTTCCGCCTCGGACTCGTCTTCCAGCTCCACGCCGAAGTCATCGGCGTCGAGCACCATCACATCGTCGAGTTCAACATCCGGCGATTTGGCCTGCGCGAAGATGTCCTCTCGGGGCGGCGATTTCTTGGGAGGCGCGGGAGCATTCTCCTCCTCGAAGGAGAAATCGTCCTCCTCGATGGGATCGGCTTCGGCGTCGGTGAGATCAAGCACATCCTCGTCGCCGCCCGCGCCCTTCGGCTCGTCATCCTCCGAGATGATGCGCCGGATGGAGGCGAGAATCTCCTCCATCGTGGGTTCTTTTGTGGTCGCTGCGCCAGCCATGGCCCGTCTCCGATCCGTCCCCGGCGGACGCGTCACCGGGGGATCGGGGCCTCCGGGCGGGTCTCACCTCGTCGTTTGCAGGGACGATAGAAGTCGCGCGCCGCCTAAAGGTTGGTTAACGCCGCGCCTTCAGCGATCAAACAGCGCGGGCGACAGGCCGCCGGACAGCGCAAGAAGCCGGTGAACCGCCAGATAGGCCGCCTGCTCCGCATTGATGAGACCAAGCCGGGCCTCGAGGAGCTCCTGCTCCTGATCGAGCACGTCGAGGGTGATTCGCGACCCGACGGCGAGTTCCTGCTCGGTCCCCTCGAGCGCCAGTTCCGCCGCCGCGACCTGCAGGCGGGACGCCTCCGCGGCCTGGCGCGCGGCGATGACGTCATACCAGGCGCTTGCGACGGCCGCCGTGACCTGACGCTCCAGCGATCGCGTGACGAGGCGGGCGCGGTCAAGCTGGAGCCTCGCCTGCCGGGTGCGGGATTCCAGCAGCCCGCCCGAATAGAGCGGGAAGGTGAGATTGGCGGCGACGCCGACGTTGAAGTCCCTGAGCGAGTTGTCCTGGCGGGTCTCCTGGAGCCCGACATTGCCCGACAGGGTCACACGCGGACGCAGGTCGCCGCGTGCGACGTCGATCGCGTGTCGCGCGGCCTCCTCGGCGGCGCGGGAGGCGACGATCTGCGGGTTGGCTGCGATCGCGGCGGCGAACGCCTCCTCGACGGTGCGCGGGATCGCCGGCGCGGGCGGCGGCGCCGCGAGCTGGACCGGCGCACGGCCGACCAGGCGCTCATACTCCGCACGGACCGACTGGAGCCCAGCGCGGGCCGCCGCGAGATTGGCTTCGGCGCCGGCAAGCCTCGCCTGAGACTGCGCGACATCGGTGCGGGTGACCTCTCCCACATCGAAGCGGTCGGTCGCCGCCTCGACCTGCTTGCGCAGGGCGGCGACGTTCGACTCGCGGATGTCGACGACTGATTCGCTCCGGCGCACGTCGAGATAGGACCGGATCACGCCGAGAATGATCGACTGCTCCACCGCGATCAGGCTCGCGGAGGCGGCGTCGACGCCCGCCTCAGCCTGGCGCGTGCGCGCGGTCAATCCGCCGCCGCCATAGAGGGTCTGTTGCGCCTGGAGCCCCACCGACGCGCGATAGGCGTCGCCGTCCTGGCTGAAGGAGAGGCCGTTGAACTGAAACGCAGGGTCCTGGTTGACGTATTGTGCGCCGAGCCCCGATGTGAGCGACACGGACGGGCGCAAAAACGACCGCGCCTGTTCAAGCGTTTCGCCGGCGACCTCCCGCGTCTTGCGCTCCGCGAGCACATCCGGATTTGAGTCGAAGGCCGATGAGACGGCGTCGCCGAGCGTGTCGGACGTCGTCTGCGCGAAGGCGGGCGCGGCCATGGAGGCGGCGATCAGGGCGATGGCGACAGGTTTCATTCACGTGCCTCTCTCAATTGTCGTCCGGCGCGGACGCCAGGCAATGCAGCTTGCGAGCCGCTTCTCCGCCAGCCCGGTCTGGCCCTTGCTCGACCTCGGCGCGACGCCCTGGGACCGCCGCTTGACAGTGTCATGTCACTATTGCCGCTTCGCGTCGATGGCTCAAGGCGCCCCCTCCGACTCTCTCCCTTAAGGCGAGTCGGGCGCGGTGGGGCGAAGACAGGCGGCGGATCCGATGCGCGCGCGACCGCGCTCAGAAGCGGAATCGCTGGACGCGCTCGAAGCCGGGCAGAACCGGGGTGGACGCCTCGAAGGGCGTGCGCCAGGCGAGGACGCCGCCGGCTTTCGTGTAGATGCGGGCGCGTTTCACCGGCCCCTCCGAGACCACTACCGCAAGGCGGCCGCCCTCGGCGAGCTGATCGCTCCACGCGGCCGCGGGCTCCTCGACGGCGCCATTGACCACGACGACATCGAACGGGCCGGCCGCGGGCGCGCCGGCCGACAACGGCCCCACGACGATATCGACGTTGAGCACCTGAAGATCGGCGAGGCGGGCGCGGGCGATCTCGACCAGATCGGGCTGGTCCTCCACCGCAACGACATGCCGCGCGAGGCGCGACAGCACCGCCGATGTGTATCCCGTGCCGCTTGCGACATCGAGCACGCAGTCGTCCGGCCCGATCTCGGCGGCCTGGAGGAGTTTGGAATAGTCCCGGGCGCGCTGGATGCTGCGGCCCGGCGCATAATCGACCGCGGCGTCGACATAGGCGAGGCCGCGGCGCTCGGCCGGCAGAAACATCTCCCTCGGCACAAGGGCGAGCGCGGCGATCACACGGCGGTCCGTGACGTCGTTCGGGCGCACCTGGGTGTCGATCATCGCCTCGCGGGCGGCCTGCATGTCCAAGTCGGGACCCTTTCCGAAGCGAGAATCGAGCGCATGTCCGTGCGCGGGCCTATTATCATAGGTGCGCCCGTGCGCAACGCACCCGTGTCGCCCGGATGCCGGCGCCAAAGCCGCGCCGACGAACGCCGCGCCGTGATTGAAGCTTCACTATTTGGCGGAAGCTGGTAAGAGCCTGCTCTTGCCCGACTCTGCTTCTCAAACGGGGATCGCCCCTGTTCTCGCAACGCAGACCATCGAGCTGAGGCCACGTGGCGGAGTGGTGACGCATCGGACTGCAAATCCGCGTACCCCGGTTCGATTCCGGGCGTGGCCTCCAATCTCCTCAGAAAGCTGCACCTTCGACCGGGCGCTGATTCGGGCGCTGATCCGGGCGCTTATCCGGGCGCCGCTTCCGGCGCCGGCGCGATTGCGATCCGCCGCGCGCAACAGGATAGTCATGGCCGTCCGTCAAAAACGCGAGACCAGACGATGACCAGCATCCTCTTCCGGACGGCGCTCGCGCCTCTGAAGCCATGGGCGAGGGGCGGCGTGCTCGCGGGCCTGCTGATCGCGGCGGCGGGATGCGCAAGCGGGGCGGGTGCGCTTGACGACGGCGAAGGCCCCGTCGCGGAGGTCCGGGTGGCGTTCGATGCATCCGGCGTCACGGCGTCCCGCGCATCGGGCCTCGCCGATATCGCCGCCGGCCGCCGGATCACGGTGGACGATCCTGCGCGCGTCGCCTCGATCTCCAAGCTGGTCATCGCGATCGGTGTGATGCGCCTCGTCGAGGAGGGGCGGCTGTCGCTCGACGCCGACGTATCGCAAACGCTGGGCTGGCGGTTTCGGCACCCATCGCACCCCGACACGCCGATAACGCTGCGGCTGCTCCTGTCGCACCGGTCGGGCCTGACGGACCAGACGTCCTATGCGCTGCCGCTCGACGGCGAACTCGAACGCGCCCTCGCCGATCCCGAGGCGTGGTCGAAGACCCATGGGCCGGGCGAACACTTCGAGTACGCAAACTTCAATTTCCCGGTCATCGCCTCGGTGATGGAGGGCGCGACCGGCGAGCGGTTCGACCGGCTGGTGGACCGGCTGGTGCTGGCCCCCCTGAAGCTCGACGCCTGCTTCAACTGGGATGCGTGCGATGCGGATACCGCCGCGCGCGCCGTCGTGCTCTATCGCGCCAACCGGGAGATCGCGCGGGACGACAATCAGGGCGCCAAGCCCGACTGCTCGGTCACCCCGGCGACGGGCGGGGATTGCGACCTCACCCGGTGGCGGCCCGGTGTCAACGGCGCGATCTTCTCACCCCAGGGCGGGCTGAGGATCTCGGCGGCCGGCCTCGCCCGGATCGGCCGGCTGCTGCTGCGCGGCGGGGACCTCGACGGCGCGCGGCTGCTGACCCCGCGATCGGTCGACCTGATCCTCACCCCGGTCTGGCGGTTCGGCGAGACCCCGGGCGCCACTTTCGAGGCGGACGCCGGCACGGACGCGGACGCGGGCTTCTTCTGTCGCTACGGGCTCGCCAGCCAGACCCTCGCGACCGCCGTCGAGGGCTGCCGCGACGACCCGTTCGGCGACGGCGTCGCGCGGGTGGGACATGCGGGCGACGCCTACGGCCTGAAATCCGGGCTCTGGATCGACCGGGCGGCCGGGACCGGCGTCGCCTATTTCGTAACCGGGGTCGATCCCGACGACCGGGGCGTGCGCTCCGCCTTCACGCGCGCCGAGGAAAGGCTCGCGCGGGGAGAGTGAGGACGCCGGTGGATGGGCGGCGGGCGGACCAACGCCGGCGCGCCGCAGGCTGGCCCCGCGACCGGTTCAATGTATGCTGAGGGCGTCGTGGACGCACTGAGGGTCGCGGAGGGGCGAAGCCGGAATGGATCGAAGAACGCTCCTGCTTGCGGGACTGGTCGGCGCGGCCACGGGCGCGGGCGCCGGCGTCGCCGTGTCACGCGTGGCGCAACAGGGCGCACCGGCCGCCGCGGATGGCGGCTCGGCGCCGGGGACGGGCAGGATTCGCGCGCCCAACATCAATCGCGGCCTGAAGCGTCTCTCGATGGTCACCGCCTGGCCGAAGAACCTGCCCGGCCTTGGCAGCGCGGCGGAGCGGCTGGCGGTGCTGATCAACGAGCTGACCGACGGCGAGATCGAGGTGCGCGTCTATGCGGCGGGTGAACTCGTGGGCGCGTTCGAGGCGTTCGACGCGGTCTCGGGCGGCGCGGCGGACATCTATCACGCCGCCGACTATTACTGGGGCGGCAAGCATCCGGCCTACCCGTTCTTCACCGCCGTGCCGTTCGGCATGACCTCCACCGAGCACATGGCCTGGATCGATTTCGGCGGCGGCCAGCAGCTCTGGGATGAACTCGGCGGCCAGTTCGGCATCGTGCCGATGCAGGGGGCGAACACCGGTCACCAGATGGGCGGATGGTTCAAGCGCGAGATCAATTCCCTGGCGGATGTGCGCGGGCTGAAAATGCGCATTCCGGGCCTTGGCGGCGAGGTGTTCCGCGAACTCGGCGGCGCCGCGGTCGCGATCGCCGGCGGCGAAATCTATGGCGCGCTCCAGTCCGGGCTGATCGACGGCACCGAATGGGTGGGGCCGTGGAACGACTTCTTTCTCGGCTTCTATCGGGAGGCCCCCTACTATTACGGTCCGGGTTTCCATGAACCCGGCTCATCGCTCGCCGTCGGCTTCAACAAGCGGGTGTTCGAGGGCCTCACGGCGACGCAGCAGGCGGCGGTTCGCGCGGCGTGCCGGGCGATCAACGACCAGTCGATCGCGGAATTCACGTTCCAGAACGCCGCCTATCTGAAAATCCTGGTCGAACAGCACGGCGTCCAGCTGCGCTCCTTCCCGGATGACATGAACATCCGCGCCGCGGAGGCGAGCGCCGACATCCGCGCCGACGCCGGACGCTCGGACGATCTCGGGCGGCGGATCCATGCGAGTTTCGAGGCGGCCCGCACCGCCTTCCGCCCCTGGGCGCAGATCGGCGACGGCGGCTTTCTCGATATCCGTCGAGGGGCGCGATGATCGACCTGTCGGCGCAGGCCCTCGGCGAGCCGCTGGGCGCGGTTTCGATCGTGATGCTGGGCGCGCTCGCCCCGTTCCTGCTGCTGCCGCTTGCGATTCTCGCCTTCGGGCGGCCGTTCATCGAGATCGCGCAACCGGCGGTCGACCTCGTCGAGACCGTATCCGACTGGGCCGAGCGCATCGCGCAGGGCCTGCTCGTCGTGCTGACGCTCTGCGTCGGCGTGATCGTGGTGCTGCGATATGTGTTCGGCCTCTCCTTCACCGCCCTGTCGGAGGGGGCGCTCTACGCCCACGCGGCCGCCTTTCTCCTCGCGGCGCCGGCTGCGCTCGGCCGTGACGGGCATGTGCGGGTCGATGTGCTCTACTCGCGCTTCAGCGAGCGGAAGAAGGCGATCGTCAACCTCGCCGCCTATGTGTTCCTGGCGACGCCCATGCTGCTGACCATCCTGCATTTCGCCGGGCCCTATGTCGCGGCGTCCTGGCGGATCGCGGAGCGTTCGATCGAGACGGACGGCCTGCCCGTGCTGTTCATCGTCAAGACCACCATCCCGGTCTTCGCCGTGCTGTTGCTGGCGCAGGCGATGGCGGAGGCGTGCCGCGCCGCCGCGACCCTGAAACGGCTCGCTCCGCCCCGCTCGCGCTTCGTCTCCGAGGGTGGACCACGGCCGTGATCGAGATTCGCGACTCCCTCGACATCCTGATGTTCATCGCCCTCGCCGCCGGCCTCATGTCCGGCGCGCCGGTCGCCTTCACGCTCGCCGGGATCGCGCTGATCTTCGCGCTGCTCGGGGTGGCGTTCGGAGTGTTCGACACCGGATTCCTGCAGGCGATCCCCAACCGCATCTTCGGGTCGATGACCAACACGACGCTGATGGCGGTGCCGCTGTTCATCCTGATGGGCGCGATCCTCGAGCGATCGCGCATCGCCGAGCGGCTGCTCTCGACCATCGGCGACCTGTTTGGCGGATTGCGGGGCGGGCTGCTGTTCGCCACCACCCTCGTCGGCGCGGTGCTCGCCGCGTCTACGGGCGTGGTCGGCGCGACCGTGACCGCGATGGGAATGCTCGCCCTGCCGGTGATGCTGAACCGGGGGTATGACCGCGCGCTGGCGACGGGGTCGCTCGCGGCGGCGGGGACGCTCGGCCAGATCATCCCGCCCTCGATCGTGCTGATCTTGCTCGGGGACGCGATTTCGGCGGCGCACCAGCGGGCGCAGCTGGCGCAGGGCGCGACCGCGCCGACCGCCGTTTCGGTCGGCGACCTGTTCGCGGGGTCGATCTTTCCGGGGCTTCTGCTCGTTGTGCTGTACCTCGTCTATCAGGCGTGGCGGGCCTGGTCTGATCCCAAGGTCGCGCCCCCCGGCGAGGCGGGCCGGCCGGATCTGGCGCGCATTCTCGACGCGCTCGTCGCGCCGCTCGTGCTCGTCGGCGCGGTGCTCGGGTCGATCCTCGCAGGCGTCGCGACGCCGACGGAGGGCGCGGCGGTCGGCGCGCTCGGCGCCCTGCTGCTCGCCGCCTGGCGCAAGGAGGGGTCGGGCGGGCCCGACCGCATCGAGCGCGCGGTGATCGCGGCCGGGGGCGGAGCGGCGGCGTTTCTCATCGTCATCAACGCCCTCGTCGATCTCAGGATCGGCCGCGAGGAGGTGTCCTTGATGGACGAGGTCGGTCAGGGTCTGGCGATCACAGCGGCGCTCGTCATGGCGGCGGGCGTGCTCGCGGCGGGACGGCGGCTGTGGCGGCAGAACAATCTCCAGCCCGCGCTCCGCTCGGCCATGGGCGTGACCACGATGGTGTTCACGATCCTCATCGGCGCGGCCCTGTTCGCGCTCGTGTTCCGCGGCCTCGGCGGCGATGACTGGATCGCCGAAATGCTGGGACTGATCCCCGGCGGCCTCATCGGATCGCTGATCGTGGTCAATCTCCTGATCTTCGTGCTCGGCTTCTTCATCGACTTCATCGAGATCACCTTCATCGTCATCCCGCTCGTCGCGCCGCCGCTCCTGATGATGGGCGCGGACCCGGTGTGGCTCGGCGTTCTGATCGCGCTCAACCTGCAGACATCCTTCCTGACGCCGCCCTTCGGCTTTGCGCTGTTCTATCTGCGGGGGGTGACGCCGGCGCACGTGCCGACCACGGCGATCTATCGCGGCGTGATCCCGTTCATCGGCATCCAGATCCTGACGCTGCTCCTTGTCGCGCTGTGGCCGCCGATCGCGACCTGGCTGCCCGGTCTGCTCTACAGCTGAGGGAAGAACGCGCGCCCGTTTATTATTGCCGATCGAACCCTCGGCCGAGTACCGAAGGCTGAATATCGCTCGCAGCAAAGCGGGTTGAATCGTCGAGCGAGCAGAACGACCCGTTGGCGACGCCCTCGAAGAATACCCTCAGCGCGGTGAAGTCTCGCCCAAAGTCCAGAGAAACGCTTCCTCTTTGGTGGAGCGAAAGATCGTGGAGTGTTCCTCTGTCGGGCTATCCCGATAGGTCCAGCGAAGCGCAGACGGGGCGAATTCCTTCAGCACGCCTTCTAGGTTTCGAGTTTGCGGCTGGATATCCTTTGCAGCAGACCCAGCGAACCACAGTGACTTCCCCTCCAAGTCCATACCGGAGAGACGCGCCGAAGCCTGTTTTACCAGATCCTGACTATCCCACCAAAGCGCCGGGTCCATGGCGACATAGTTGTCAAAGAGAGCCGGCTCTCGAAAAAACGTGTCGACGACAAACAACCCCGCCGCCGACTCGCCGACTATGGTTCGGCCTGAAGCGGTCCGATATCTCGCTGCCACTTCAGGCATCAGTTCATCCCGTATCAGGGCTCTGAAGGCCGTCGCACCGTCGCCCGACGGACCGAAGTCTCTGTCATATGGCGTCGTGGAGGCGGGTGTGAGATCGCGCCGCCGATCCGTGTTCTCGACGCCAACCAGGAGGACAGGAGGAATCTTCCCCTCCTTGATCAGATCGGCAAGCGTGTTGGCGATGTGCGGGAAGTCCTCCTTCACCCCACCATCGGGCATGTAGACCACCGGATAGGATCCGTCGGACTGCTCATAACCCGGCGGGAGATAGACATTGATACCCCGATTTTCGCCGAGCACTTTTGACGCAATGACGAAACTGTCGTGCGGGGGAACCGGATCAACGGGGGCGGCCGCCCTGTTGCAAGAAACAACCACGATCGCGGACCAGATCGCCACGAGGGTCTTGAGATTACGACAAAGCATTGCAGCTCCAGACTGACCCGCACTTTTTGCAGATCGGGCAGAGCTTGGCGCAGATGGTTGATATCATCCATGCCGAACACCTGCAACTGCCCGACCCGCGCATCGCCACCCGCTATGACGTGAGCCCCGGCGAGGCGCGGGCGACCCGGTGCCTGGCCTTGCTGGGCGCCGCCACGCGGGGCCTGCTGGTGGGCGGCGGTCACCTGCTGCGCGGCTTTGGCCGCGTCCTGCCGCAGGACGATGGCTTTGCCCGTGATGACAGGGTCTTTGTCGCGTGATAGGCTGTCGGGCTTGTCCTGTCGGAGTTAAGACTGGGCTTGTCCTGTCGGAGTTAAGACTGGGCTTGTCCTGTCGGAGTAAGACTGGGCTTGTCCTGTCGGAGTAACCTGCATGTCCCTGACCGATGCCCGCCCGGTGGGCTTTGTCCTGACGGCCGACCGCGCCCGCGCCATGGCGTTCTACAGCGATGTCATGGGCTTTGCGCTCGTGTCCGAAGACGATTTCGCCGCCGTCTACGACATGGCGGGTCTGACCGTGCGGCTGACCGACATCGCCGGTCACACCCCTTCGGCCCATACCGTCCTGGGCTGGACCGTGCCCGATATCCATGCGGCCGTGACGACCCTGAACGATCGGGGCGTGACATTCTTGGTTTATCCCGGCTTTGGCCAGGACGAGCGGGGCATCTGGTCCGCCCCGGACGGCAGTGCCCGCATCGCCTGGTTCGCCGACCCCGATGGCAACAACCTCAGCCTGACCCAGTCCGGCTAGCGCCGCTTGCCCGGCAGCTTGCCGTGCCGCTTGCCCCGCCGCCGGGGCCCCGGTAGCTAGGCGCGCCGGGGGGCATCGGGCTGGCTTCGGCGCGCGCCCTTGGCGCGGCGGGGTTTTCGCTCGCGATCTCAAGCACGACCGGCCGCACCTTCACGCGGGCCGCTGAACTGACGGCCGAGGGGTTGGCCGTCACCGCGCATCAGGCCGACCTGATTGAGGGAACTGCGAAGCGCACCGCACAGGCCGGCGAGACGCGTTCGAAAATCGACTGTAGCAGGAGCAGGGCACTTCGGACCCGCAGATTCTCACGCTTCCAAGGAATGGCTCCGCGGGTTGGACTCGAACCAACGACCAGGCGATTAACAGTCGCCTGCTCTACCAACTGAGCTACCGCGGACCAGTTCGGCAGGCGGCGGGTATAACGACTGCCCGCCGGTGGTGCAATCCCCGCTCATCGGCAAGCCTGCGACCGGGCGACCACCCACCACCGCACAAAAAATCGCGGGAGCCGAAGCTCCCGCAAAGGCGATGGGTGATGGTGGTGTGTCCTCAAAGGAAGACACCATCACAGATCGATCGCTTCGGTTAATGACGCGTAAACGCAATCCGCCGATCGAGACCGACGACGGCGTCACTCCGCTGCGGCGTCCACCCTTGCGACATCGGGCGGCAGAAACCCGAATTCCGCGAAAACCGCCTGCGCCGGAGGGGAGAGGAGAAACGCCATCAGGCGGACCGCGGCGGGGACGTCTCCGGCTGCGACCGGCGCCATCGGATAGATGATCGGCGTGTGGAGCGCGGGGTCGAACACGCCGGCGACGCGCACAAGATCCCGCGACGCGCGCGCATCGGTTGCGTAGACCACACCCGCCGCAGCTTCCCCGAGCTCCACCAGCCGGAGCGCCGAGCGGACCGATTCCCCATACGCCGCGGCCGACTTCACCTCGTCCCACACGCCAAGCGCGGTGAACGCCTCGCGGGCATAGCGCCCCGCAGGCACGGTCTCTGGTTCGGCGATTGCGATGCGCCCGCCCTTCAGGGCGGAGACGATGTCCACGCCGGGCGAGAGATCGATCTCGAACGGCGCATCGGCAGGCGCGATGACAACGAGACGATTGCCCGCGAGCACCCGCCGCTCCGCGCGGACGAGCAGCGCCCTGGCGTCCAGTTCGTCGATCCATGCTTCGTCGGCCGAAATGAACAGGTCCGCCCGCGCGCCCTGGATGATCTGGCGGGCAAGATCAGAGGTCGCCGCGAAATTCATCACCGGCGGGGTCGCCCCCAATTCCTCGCCGCCGATCTGCTGCAACAGGTCGCCCGCGGCCTTCAGCACGTCGACGAGGCTCGTGGCGGCGAACACACGCAGCGCAGCAGGCTCGTCCGCGCCCTCAGGCGCGCACGCGGCCGCAAGTCCCGCCCCGGCGGCGATCAGCACCTGTCGTCGGTTCATGAAGGCGGCCTCCGGGGGGCGGATCACACAAGATGGGTCTTCACGATCGACCACACCGGACGGCCCGGAGCAAGATCGAGATCGCTTGCGGCTTCTGGCGTCACGCGGGCGAGCAGACCGCCGATCGGGGCGGACACCTCGACGAGCACCGATCCGTCAGCCTCACGGGTCAGGCGTGCGACCTCGCCCTCCCAGATGTTGCGGGCGGACAGGCCGCGCGGCCGTTCGCTCGCCAGCAGAACCCGATCCGCCTTCAGCCACACCGCCCGCTCGCGCCGTTCCGCAACCTCGCCCGCGAACGCCGATGGCGGAATCGCCGACCCGACATCGCGCGGATCAAGCATCGACTGGAAGACATGAGACGCCATTGCCTCACGCGCGGGTCCGCAGGCCACGACCCGGCCGGACGCGAGCGCGATCAGCGTGTCGGCGAGGGCGGCCGCGTCCTCGATCTCATGGGTGACCACAAGCATCGGCAGGCCATGCTCCCGCGACAGGTCCAGGAGGTGGCGCAGATAGGCCCGACGACGGAGGCCGTCGAGCGCCGCGAAGGGTTCATCGAGCAGGAGCAGGCGCGGCGCGGCGAGGATGGCGCGGGCGAGCGCGACGCGGTTCTTCTCTCCGCCCGACAACTGCCGCGGCGCGCGCGGGAGCAGCGCCGCGAGTTCAAACCGCTCGATCGCCTCGTCCATCGACAGGGTCGCCGACCGCCCGGCGCGCATCGCCTGTTCGGCCGCGAAGCGCAGGTTTCCGGCGACGCTCATGTGGGGAAAGAGCAGCGGCTCCTGGAAGACGAGACCGACACCGCGCCTCGATGGCGGCGTGCGGACGCCGGCGGCGACGTCCTCAACCGGCTCGCCGAGCACCGCGACCCGTCCGCCGCCAAGGCGTCTGAGCCCCGCGATCGCCGACAACAGGAGCGACTTACCCGATCCGGAGGGGCCGAACACCACCGCGACGCCGTGCTCGTGACGGAACTCCGCCTCAAGCGCGAAGCCCCCCCTCTGGAGGCGGATGTCGACGGCCAGGGCGGGCGGCGTCACGCGTCCTGCCTCCGCCGCGCCCAGCGCTGGATCTGCTCGGCGAGCGCAAGGCCCGCCACGGCAAGTCCAAACGACATCATTGCGAGGCGCAAGGCCCGGTCCTCACCCCCGGGCGACTGAAGCGCCGTATAGATCGCGAGCGGCAGGGTCTGCGTCTCCCCCGGGACGTTGGAGGCGAAGGTGATCACCGCGCCGAACTCGCCGAGTCCGGCCGCGAACGCCGTGACCGCACCGGCGAGCACGCCCGGCCCGGCGAGCGGCAGGGCGAGGCGGCGAAACCGCGTCCATGGTCCCGCGCCGAGGAGGGCCGCGGCGTCGAACAGGCGCGGATCGGTCGCCTCGAAGGCAAGTCGGATCGCCCGCACCATCAACGGGAAGGACATCACCGCGGTCGCGAGCGCCGCCCCCTCCATCGTGAAGGCGAGCTGGACGCCGAACGTCGCCTCCAGCCAGGCGCCGAGCGGACCGCGGCGGCCGAAAGTGACAAGGAGAAGATAGCCGATCAGGACCGGCGGCAGGACGAGCGGCAGGTGCGCGACGGCGTCGAGCACGCTCTTGCCGGGAAAGGTCGGCTTCGACAGCGCCCAGGCGGCGAGCGTCGCCACAGGCAGCGACAGGATCACTGCACGCAGCGCCACGCCGAGACTGGTGGCGAGGATGGTCAGCTCTTCACCCGTCAGCATGACGATTCCGCGCCCCGCGCCTCCCAGGTCCGCGCCGGAAGAGCTGGCGCAGGCGACGTGAACCTGCTTCATCCAGCGGCATGACGCAAACCCCTGTTCCGGATCGTTCAGACGCCGCGACCGTCCGCATCGAGCGGCTCGGCGTGCAGGGCGATGGGGTGGCCGACACGCCGGATGGGGCGGTGTTCGTTCCCTACACGCTGCCCGGCGAACGCGTCGTGGTGGAGCGCCGGGGCGCCAAGGCCCGCCTCGTCAAGGTGATCGAGGCGTCGCCGGAGCGGCGCGCGCCAGCATGCCCGCATTTCGGCGTGTGCGGCGGGTGCGTGCTCCAGCACATGGACCTTGCGCGCTATCGGGTGTTCAAGCAGGCGCTGGTCGAGGAGGCGTTGCGCCAGCGGGGGGTCGCCGCCGAGGTGTCCATGGGCGTGGGCGCGGGGCTGCGATCGCGGCGACGGGCGGTGGTCGCGGCGGGCTGGTCGCGCGGCGCATTGCGGATCGGCTTTCACGGTCTCAGGTCCCATGAAATTCACAACATTACCGCCTGCCCGATCCTGACGCCGCGTCTCGAAGCGTTGCTTCCCAGGCTTGAGCCGATCGCCCGCATCGCGGCGCCCCGGAAGGGAGCCCTCCAGCTCACCGCGACCGATACGCCGGGGGGCGTGGACCTTGCGATATCGGGCTCCGGCAAGCTCGACGCCGACGCCCGCATCGCGCTCAGCCTCGCGGCGGAGCCTGCCGGGATCACGCGGCTGTCGCTGGAGGGCGAGGTGTTGATCGCCCATGGCGCACCGAAGGTTCGGTTTGGACGGGCGCTGGTGACGCCCCCGCCCGGCGGCTTTCTCCAGGCGGTGGAGTCCTGCGAGGCCGAGATGGCGGCCATCGCGCTCGGCGCGGCCGAGGGTGCGGCGTCGGCGCTCGACCTGTTTGCGGGGAGCGGGGCGTTCGCGCTTCGCCTCGCCGAGCACATGCGCGTCCACGCCGTCGAGAGCGACGCGGGCGCTGTCGCCGCGATGACCGCGGCCGCTCGCGGGACGCCGGACCTGAAGCCGCTGACGACGGAGGTGCGCGATCTGTTCCGCCGACCGCTCCATCCGTCGGACCTCAACCGGCATGACGTGGTGGTGCTCGACCCGCCGCGCGCGGGGGCGGATGCGCAGGCGGCCCACCTCGCCGGCTCGAAGGTTCGCAGCGTGATCTATGCATCCTGCAATCCGGTGACGCTCGCACGCGACCTGCGAACGCTGCTGGACGGCGGCTACCGGATCGAGCGCGTGACCGCCATTGATCAGTTCCTGTTTTCGGCTCATGTCGAGGTGGTCACCGTGCTGCGAAAGGACTGAAGCGGGCGACAGCAGCCGCCCCCGCCGAGGAGGAAAGACGCATGAATCGCAGAACCGTCGCGAAAGGCGCCGCCGCGAGCATGGCGGCCCTGATTGGATGCGCGCCCTCAGGCGCCCCCCAGCAAGCGGCCCCAGGTGGTCTTGAAGGCGTCTGGAGCGCGAGACTTGGGGGGGACGACGGTCTCCGGCTCAAGCTCGTCATCACCGCGGCGGGGGAGGCCACCCTCTTCAGCATCGATCAGGGAAATGAGGCGATCCCGGCGAAGCTCACCTCAGCCGACGCCCGCCGCGTCGTCGTCGACGTCAGCGTGGTTGGCGGCCGGTTCGAGGGTGCGCTGGAAGGCGACGAGATCAAAGGCGTGTGGCGCCAGGGCGCATCGCAACCGCTGGTGTTCGTGAGGGGCGAGGCGTTGCTCGCCGATCCCGCCCCGCCGCCGCCGTTGACGCAAGCGAGGCTCGGTGAAATCCGCTCCGACGCGGGGTCCCCCGCGATGATCGCAGCATCAAGGGACCGGGCCGGAGCGGACCGGCTGTTCGTCGGCGGCGTGCGCGATGCGGACCGGCCCGAGCCCGCGACGGCGACCGACCCGTGGCACATCGGCTCCTGCACCAAATCGATCACGGCGACGCTGGTCGCGCGGCTGGTCGACGCCGGCTCGGTCGGCTGGGACGATACGGTCGGCGACCTCCTCGCCGATGTCGCGCCGGACATGGGCGAGGCCTACCGACCGGTCACCTTCCGGCATCTCTTGAGCCACCGCAGCGGACTGAACGCCAACATCGGGATCGTCGACTTTCTTCGGTTCAAGCGGATCAACCCGGACCCCCGCGAGGAGCGCCGGCAGTTCGCCCGCAAGGCCCTGGCGCAGGCGCCGGCCGGCGCGGCCGAGACGCATTTCGAATACTCGAACACCGGTTATGTCATCGCCGGGGCGATGCTTGAGGCGCGTCTCGGAGAGGCCTGGGAAACCCTTGTGCGACGGCACGTGTTCGAGCCGCTTGCAATGGCGTCGGCGGGCTTTGGGCCCCCCGGAACTGAAGCGGGAGAAACGCCGCGGAAGGGCGCGTCGCTCGAAGCCCCGGTCGGACATTCCAAGGCGATGCTTGGCCAGCGCCGCAAGCCGCATCGTCCGGGGTCGGGCGTCACCGACAATCCCGCGGTCCTCGGTCCCGCCGGCACGGCGCACGCGACCGCCGCCGACATGCTCACTTATCTCGCGGCCCATCGCGATCGCGACGAGGCGTTCCTGCGGCCCGAAAGCTGGTCCACGCTCCACACGCCGCCCTTCGGCGGGGAGTATGCGATGGGCTGGATCGTGCGCAAGGACGGCTCGCTCTGGCACAATGGGTCGAACACGCTCTGGTATGCCGAGATGGCCTTTCATGCCGAGGCCGGCCGCGCCGCCTTCGTCTGCGCCAATGACGGCCACCTGCCCCTGTCCCAGCCCGCCGTCGGGCGCGCGCTCGCCGCGATGATGGTCTGACGGCTCCGCCACCCCGAGGCTTTCCAGCGGCTTCAGTCTTGCGGCGGACTGCTCTATCGTTTCCCTCTCAAGGGCGCACGAGACCGCCGGCAGGGGAGACCAGCATGGCCGACTGGCTGAAGACGACCGCATTGACCTGGACAACCGCCCTCGCGGCCGGGCTCGCCGCCGGGCTTGCCGGCTGCGAACAGGCGTCGCCGCCGCCACCCTCGATCTATGCGGCGAGCGAATTCACCGGCCGGTCGAACTTCCACGGCGTTCACGGCCTCGCGGTCGAGGCGGACGGCACGGTGCTCGCCGGAAGCGTGGTCGGACAGGCGATCTATGCGATCAATCCCGCCACGGGAGACGTCTCCGTGCGGATCGGGCCGCCGGACGGGATGGCGGACGACATCGCCTTCGGTCCCGGCGGGGTGATGGCCTGGACCGGCTACCTCACGGGCAAGGTTTTCGTGCAGGAGCCGGGGGGCGCCCCGCGCCTCGTCGCCTCCGGCCTGCCGGGCGCCAATTCGCTGGCGTTCTCGGCGGACGGCAAACTCTACGTGACACAGGTGTTTCTCGGCGACGCCCTGCATGAGGTGGACTGGATGGGCGGCGGCGGCGCGCGGCTGATCCGCTCCGACCTTGGGGGCCTCAACGGGTTCGAGGTCGGCCCCGACGGCATGATCTATGGCCCGCTCTGGTTTAGGAACGCGATCGTGCGCGTCGATCCCTCCGATGGAAGCGCAACCAGGGTCGCAGGCGGATTTGAAGTCCCCGCCGCCGCCAATTTCGGCGCGGACGGCATGCTTTATGCGATCGACACCAAGACCGGAGAGCTGAAGCGGATCGATCCGGCGACGGGCCAGGTGTCGCTCGTCGCCGTGCTCCGGCCGGCGCTCGACAATCTCGCGATCGGACCGAGCGGGTTGATCTATGTCTCGAACATGGCCGACGCGACGATCTATGAGGTTGCGCCGGCGACCGGCGATGTCCGCACGATCGTCAGCGGGCCGCTTGCAACCCCCGCCGATCTTGCGATCTCCGACGGCCCGGGCGGCGAGCGTCTGCATGTCGCCGACGTGTTCGCCTACCGCGTGATCGACACGGCGACTCGCGAAATCCGCGATCCCCTGCGCATGTATCGGGATGAACTCGAAAATCCGCTCGGCGTCGGGGCGGGCGCCTCCCGCGTTCTGCTCGCGAGCTGGGCGGCCGGAACGGTGCAGGAGGTGGACGCCGAGAGCGGCGCGTCGGTCGCGATGCATCACGGATTTCAGGCGCCGGTCGACGCGATCATGCTCGCCGATGGCCGCATGGCGGCGCTTGAAGCCGCGTCCGGCGTCATCAGCGTGATCGACCCCGATGGTCCGCTGACGCCGGATGCGCCGCGCGCGGTCATCGCAACGGGACTGAACCTCCCCGTGGCGATGGCGCAGGGCCCCGACGGCGCGCTCTGGGTGACCGAATCCGGCGACGGCTCGCTTGCCCGTGTGAGCCTTGCGGGCATGGAAGTCGAGCGCGTCCTCAGCGGGCTTTCGGGTCCCGAAGGGGTCGATGTCGGTCCCGACGGTCGGGTGTTCGTGGCGGAAGCCGCGGCGGGGCGGGTGATCGTGTTCGACCCCGCCGACCGATCGACAGAGACCATCGCCGAGGGGCTTCAGACGGGGCTGATCGCCGCCGAGGGGACGCTGCCGGCCTATGTCACGACCGGTGTCGCGGTCTCAAAGCGCGATGGATCGGTCTATGTCTCGTCGGACATCCTGAACGTGATCTACAGGCTCACGCCGCCAGGTGAGTGACCACCGCTTCCAGGCCCATCCGCGCCCGCCCGACCCGCTCCCGATCGACGAGGTTCTCGGCGACGTGCGCGCGACGCTGAGGTCGGGATCGCGGCTGGCCGTCTCTGCGCCTCCGGGGGCCGGCAAGACGACGCGGCTGCCGCTCGCCCTGCTCGACGAACCCTGGACTACAGGCCGGCTCATCCTCCTGGAGCCGCGACGGATCGCGGCGCGTGCGGCGGCGGAGCGGATGTCCCGCAGCCTCAACGCCCCGCTCGGAGACGTGATCGGCCTGCGCACGCGGGCGGAGGTTCGTACATCGCCTCGCGCAAGGATCGAGGTTGTCACCGAGGGCGTGTTCACCCGGATGATCCTCGACGACCCCGCACTGGATGGGGTGTCCGGCGTCCTGCTCGACGAGTTCCACGAACGCTCGCTTGATGCGGACCTCGCGCTCGCGCTCATCCTCGATGCGCAGAGCGTGCTGCGAGACGACCTGCGGCTGATCGTGATGTCCGCGACGCTGGATGTCGGCCGGATCGCCGCCTTCATCGACGCGCCGGTGGTTGCGAGTGAGGGCCGCGCTCATCCCGTCGAGACCCGCTATCTCGGAAGCACGCCGCACGCCCGCATCGAGGATGAGGCGGCGGCCGCCGTCCGCAGGGCGCTCGCCGAGGAGGAGGGCTCGATCCTCGTCTTCCTGCCCGGGGCGGCGGAAATCCGCCGGACGGCGGAAAGGCTGGGCGCTGCGGCCGCCGCCGGCGTGGTGATCGCGCCGTTGCACGGAACGCTCGAACCCCGCGACCAGCAGACAGCGATCGCGCCCGCTCCGGAGGGGGGGCGAAAGGTCGTGCTCGCCACCGACATCGCGGAAAGCTCCCTCACCATCGAGGGCGTGCGGATCGTGATCGACTGCGGACTTGCGCGCGTGCCGCGTTTCGATCCAGCGCTTGGCGCCTCGCGGCTGGAGACCGTCCGCATCGCGCGGGCGAACGCCGACCAGCGGCGCGGGCGGGCGGGACGGACGGAGGCGGGCGTCTGCTACCGGCTCTGGCGGGAGGCGGAGACGCAGGGCATGGAGCCGCACGCCCCGGCGGACATCCTCAACGCGGACCTCTCCCGGCTCGCGATCGATCTCGCCCGATGGGGGGCGCGATCCCCGGAAGCCCTCCGGTTTCTCGATCCCCCGGCGGCAGGTCCCTGGGCGGCGGCGCGCGGCGACCTCGAACGCGCGGGCGCCATCACCGCGGACGGGGGTCTCACGCCGCTCGGCGAACGGCTCGCCGCCCTGCCTCTGCCGCCCCGGCTCGCGCTGATGGTTCTGCGCGCCGAGCAGGCGGGATGCGGAGCGCTCGGGGCGGACCTCGCGGCGCTGCTGAGCGAGCGCGATCTTGGCGGGCGGGCGCTCGACCTCGCCGACCGGCTCGCCCGCTTTCGTCGCGACGATGGCGACCGCGCAAGGCGGATGCGCAGGCTCGCGGCGTCCTGGACGGCCAAGCGCGAGAGCGCCGATGGGCGAGCGTCCGGCTGCGACGCCGGGGCGGTGCTCGCCGCGGGCTTTCCCGAGCGGATCGGCAAGGCGCGGGCCGGCCAGCCGGGGCGGTTCCTGCTCGCCGGTGGACGCGGCGTCATGATGCCGGAAACCGAGCCGCTCGCGGCAGCGGGCTGGATCGTCGCGGCCGATGTCACCGGCGCCGGCCCCGACCTTCGCGTCACCGCGGCGGTGCGGCTCGAGGAGGCCGACGCGCTCGCTCATGGCGGGTTGGAGGAACGTCGCGAGGTGCGGTTCGATGCCGGCTCCGGCGCGTTGCGCAGCCGCCAGGTGCGCCGTCTCGGGGCCATCGTGCTCGACGAGCGGCCGACCTCGGTTGCGCCCGGGCCGGATACGGTCGCGGCGCTGATCGAGGCGGTGCGGATACACGGGACCCGCCTCGTCGATCCGCATGGCGATCTCGGCGATCTCGCCGCGCGGGTGGCGCATCTGCGATCGGTGTTCGGCGAGCCCTGGCCGGATGGATTTGGCGAAAGTCTCCTGCGGCGGCTCGATGACTGGCTTGCCCCCCTGCTGGACGGCGCGGTGGGCTTTGATCGGCTGGACCGGGGCACGGTCTCCGGCGCGGCGCGATCCCTGCTCGATTGGCCGCTCCCGCGCGACCTCGACCGGCTCGCCCCGCAACGCTGGCGCACGCCGGCGGGCCGCGAGGTGGACGTCAGTTATGGCGGCGAGGTCGGCCCTGTCGCCCGCTGCAAGGTGCAGGAGGCGTTCGGCCTTGCTGTTCATCCGGCTGTCGCGGACGGACTGAGCCCGCTCACGCTGGAGCTGTTGTCGCCGGCCGGCCGCGTGGTCGCCGCGACACGCGACCTGCCCGCCTTCTGGCGCGCCGGATATCTCGATGTGCGCAAGGATCTGCGCGGCCGCTATCCCAAGCATGACTGGCCGGAGGACCCCGCCTCTGCGACGCCAACAAGCCGCGCAAAATCAAGGAATTAATCTCAAAACCGCTTCACGTTCGCGGAAGCCGGCATCAACGAAAGACCCCGAAGCCGTCGCATTTCGCGCCGCGATTAACACAATAATGACCTTCTTGGCCCTTCCCTTGCTAGGGACGAAAAGGCCGGCGCACAGGCGAAGCCGGCTGCAACCAGGGGCTGAGACCCATGACCGCCTATGAAGCACTTGCGCGCCGCTATTGCGCACTTCTCGGAGAAGACCCGGACGGCCGGGTCGAGGGCCTGCCGGTCTGGAAGATCGCGCTCGCCGACCTCGAGGCCGCGATGAACGCGCTCGACACATTCGGTTTTGAAGTTCGCTCCGCCTTTCACGAGATCGCCGAGGCCTCCGCGGCGGCGACGAGACGCGGCACCGTTGAAACACTCCCGAACGATGCGGACAGCGTCCCTCAGGATGACGCCGCCCTCAAGCGCCGCGCCCAGATCCGCCTCGTCGCCTGAGGCGACACCCCCCGCCGATCCCGCCGACCCGTCTGACCGCCGCCTCTAGCGATGCGTTGACGCCGCGGCCCCTTTCGCCACGACATGTTTCAGGATTTTCGCCGTCTGCCGGATATTGCGACGGTCCTTTTCCTTTTCGCCCTCGTCGAGATCTTCAAACGGGATCAGCTTCGGATGAAGCTTGCGGAAATTGTCGCGCGGATCGCCATAGGTCCAGCCGTTGAGCACCCGATCCAGTGACCAGCGGCGGTGCTCCAGCTCCGCGAGCCGGTTCATCTCCTCGACGCTTTCGAGTTCGATTTCCTTTTCGGCGCCCACAGGCAGGTCATGCGTGTGGTAGTCGCTTCGTCTCGCCAGCCAGGCGTCGAGGTCATACCCCACCGCATCGAGCTTCGCGCGGATATGCGCGGCGACCCGGCGGTTCGACACGCGGAACTCCTCGCCGAGCTTGCTCCAGTCCGGGGTCGTGTCGGCCGGATTGGTCCGCTTCATCTCGGCCTGGTACATCGCGTGGAATTCCTTCGCCCGACCGTCGAGCTCCGGCTCGAACAAGCCCTCGCCGTCGAACGCGTCGCGCCATGAGCCGAAGCCATAAAGGCCGAGCCCGGAGAGGAGGCCGGTCTGGGTCCTGGGATTTGACTTGTCGTCGAACTCGCCGACGACGCCCGCCCCGTGCGCCACCGTCTCCAGCCCGCCCGCCCGCCAGATGAAGATGGGCGCGCTGAACCAGCGCTCCCGGATCGCCCGCTCGCGGAAGATGATCGCGGTCCGCAGCGGCAGCTCCTCAGCCTCAAGGGCGATGTAGACGGCCGCCGGGGGGGACTCCATGCAGCGCTCGGCGAGATCGCGATCAAGATAGTGTTCGGTGTCGGTGAACGCCTCTCCGCTCCGCCGCCGTCCGCGGCCGACCCCGGTCGAGACGTCGCCCTCCAGGAACGCGATATCGACGCCGCCACCGGCCGCGCCCTGCTTGAACCCAGGACACCGCTCGTCGAACTCGCACTCGGCTGCGACGATGTCGGAACAGATCACGGTGACCATCATGCGTTCGGGCGAAACCGACACGCATGACAGGAGGAACTCGCGGACGATCGCCTGCGCGACCGCGCCGAACCCGACGACGATGATGTGCTGCGCGGCCGCCTTCAGCCGCCGCGCGAGCAGATAGGGCGGGTGCGCGAGGATGACCTGCCGCGCGACGCCGCCCTCGTAGGAAAACGACCGCAGCAGCAGGGAACGGGAGAACCGCTCATTCACCCAGAAATCCGACACATAGACGAGCACCTGGACATTGCGCGGGGCGAGGCGCGCCGCGATCTGCGCCGTCGCCCAGGACTGTTCGTCCGTCTCCTCGGCGATCATGATCCGCCTTGCGCCCTTGTAGCCTGCATCGATCAGCTCGCGCTCGACCGGGGCGTCACGCCGCAGCAGGGCGAGCCGGCCGCGGCGGTTGCGTTCAATCTCCTTGATGTAGGTGACTTCTCGCTTGTCGACATTCGCCGTCTCGGCGGCGTACTGCTCGGCGGCTTCGGTCTCGCCGAGCACGATGTCATGCCCCTTGCGCCACCGCATGGCGACGCCGAGGCTCATCGACGTCACGGCGAACAGCAAGACGCGGGCGGCGACCAGCACCGCGAACAGCACGCCAAGATCGCGGGAGGTTTCCAGCACCGGAAATCCGGTCGCGGCCCGGGCCTCGTGGATCCATTCCTCATAATAGATGTCGGACAGGAGCGGCGACTTCACCGACCGCACCATCACATCTCCCAACCGGCTCACCAGGTCCGACCAGGTTTCGGCGTCGAAGGGCTTCACCACCATCGACCAGCCCCAGACGCCGAGCACGATCGCGACCACGCCCGCGAGCACGGTCGGCGTCCAGAACAGCCAGAATCCGAGGCCTACGGCCGGCCCCCCTCGCGACGTCGCCATGAGATGATCCTCCCCGAACCGGAACAATCGGACGAATGCCCCGGAAGATCGAGCGCAAACCGCCAAAAAATGCCGGCTGATGCAGTGAACCGGCGCCGTTCGACCTACTCGGTCCCGAAACCACATGCTAACACAGTGTTAAGCAAGGCGAAGGGGAAGACGCCATGGCGAGGGGAAGACGCACGACCGCCTCGGGCTACCGGCTCACTCAGATCGGCGAGCGGGGCCCGCCGCTGCGCCCGGAGCAGGACTATCTTTCGGTCTGGCTCGTGGCGGTAAACACGCCGTCGGGTTTCTTCAGCACATCGAAATATGCACCGGTGGTCTGGGCGGCGCTCAAGCATTTCACCTTCGACGGTGAACAGACGCTCTGCGGTCTGTTTCCGAACACCAGCGAGGAGCGGCCGGACTTCGGCGGGGCCAGCACCGCGCACGTTGTCAATCTCCAGCTGACGCCGCGGCTGATCGCCCGCGAGCAGGTGACGATCGATTTCACGCTCGGGCAGATCCGCAAGAAGGACTATCTGGCGGGCGCTCTCAACGTGGCGTCGGAAATCGCGGCGTCCCCGGCGGCGGCGTTCTTCTCAGCGGCGGCGCCGATCGCCGGCGCTGTGAGCATGGGCGTGCAGACCGTTGACCGGATCAAGCAGAGCCTCGATGCGCTGCTCGACGCAGACAAGCTGCGCGCGCTCGGCGCGATCAACACCACGCTGACATCGCCGATCGCGACCGGCCGCTACGTGCTGATGGACGCGTCGGTCGACACCAAGGGGCTGCGCTTCGATGAAGGCGGTTATGCGCTGCGCAACGCCGACGGCCCGATCAAGGCGCCTTATCTCGTGCTCGATTTCGTCGGCGAGGAGACGCGCCCGGACTGGATGACGCTGCCCGATCTCAATCAGGCGTGGCGGCGGATCCGCGAGGCGGCCCTCGCCCAGCAGGACGTCGCCGGCGCGGTCGACTATTTCCGCGTGACCGCCGTGACCTCACCCGACCTCACGCGCGCGGACGCCCAGCGGCTGGTCGAGGCGGCGGAACGGAAATTCTCCTCCGTGATGGCGCAGACGGAGAGCTTCACGACGATGGAGGACCCCGGCGACATGGCGGAGTCGCTCGAACTCATGATGACGTCCCCGGCCGCCGCCGCGGAGAGCTTCACCCTGCCGGCCGGCCTCAGCGGACGGATGGGTTCGATGGGGGTGTCGGAGGGCGTGTTCGCGCGGGCGCTCGAACTCGTGCTCGAACATGAGGGCGGCTATGTGAACCACCCGAAGGACCCCGGTCGCGCGACCAACCGGGGCGTGACCCAGGCGACCTATGACGCCTACCGCAAGAAGAAGAAGGCGGCGATCCGCAGCGTCAAGGACATCACCCCGGACGAAATCGCGGAGATCTATCGCCAGGGTTATTGGGTCCCCGCCCGGTGCCAGGACATGCCGGGAGAGGCGATCGCGATCGCGGTGTTCGACGCCGCCGTGAACCATGGGGTGCAGCCCGCCATCCGCATGTTGCAGCAGTGCGTCGGCACGCCCGACCTCGCGGTCGACGGGCTGTGGGGCGAATCCACCCAGAAGCGCGTGCTCAGCGCCGGCTCGGACATGCCCGGGCTGGTTCAGGCTTTCCTCGACCGGCGGGAGACGTTCTACCGCCGCCTCGTCGAGATGAACCCGTCACAGGGCGTGTTCCTGCGCGGATGGTTAAAGCGCGTGAGCAGCCTGCGCTCCACGCTCCAGGCGCTGCTCGAGGGCGGCGCGCCCGCCGCATCCGCAGCGGACGCCGACTGGGTTCCGCTCCAGGCCGCCGCGCCTGATTTCAGCCGATGGTCGCCGCCTACGGCCGCCCCCGCCGCAGCCGTCTGAAGAGGAGGAGAGCCGCGATGACCGATCATCTCCCGACCCAACCGAACCCGAGCGACGCCGACCCGACCCCCGCCGACCCGAACGCGGCGCCCGATACGGCCGCGCCTGAAGCTCAGGCCCCCGAAGCTCAGGCCCCCGAAGCTGCCGCGCCCGCCGTCGCGCCGGCCCCTTCCGCCCGTTCCATGGCTCTCAACGCATCCGGTACGGCGGCTCCGGCCGCGCCCGAGGCCGAAATCGAGGCGCTGAGCGCTGACCTGAAGCAGCTCGTGCCCGTCCTCTGGAAGGCCGACACCAGCCCGACCCTGTCGGCGCTCTTGCGGATCATCGCGCGCGCCCGCGAACTCGGCGCGGACGGGCTGGATGCGCTGCACGGCTTCGGCAAGATGCTGCGCGAGAACCGGGCGTTCGACGACCTCTACATCCTCACCTCCGAACTCAACACGCCGGGCGAGACCCGTTTCGACACGGAAGGGCTGGACGCGGACATCGCCACGGCGAAGCAGGCCGGAGACGCGGCGAAGCTTCAGGCGCTGACGGTCCGGCGCAAGCGGCTGCAGCAGCGGCTCGACATGAAACGCTGGGAAATCCAGGCGCTGATCGAACTCGGCGTGCACGAGGCGGCGCTCGCGCTTGCAACGCCGCTCGCGGCCCAGGGACCGACGACCAACGCCGGACGGGACGGGCTCTCCGCGCTTGGCCGCATCTACAAGCAACTGTTCGCCGACGGGATAAAGGCCACTCCGCCGCTCGATGAGGCGCTGCGGGAGACCTATCTCCACAAGAGCTACCGCGCCTATTCGCAGGTGTGGTCGATCGAGCAATCGGCTTCCACCGCCTATTATGGCGTGAACGCGCTCTCGGTCGCCCGCCGCGCCGAGATCGAGGGCAATCCCGTGCCCGGAGCGGACCTCAACGCGCTCGCCCGCGACATTCTGAACGCCGTGGACGGCACGCCCGACGCCTGGTCCTGGGCGACGCTTGGCGAGACGCAGATCTATCAGGGGAAGTTCGCCGAGGCGGCGAAGTCCTACGCCAATTTCGTGTTCCGTCCCGAGGTCAGCCTGTTCCAGCTCAACGCCGCGCTGCGCCAGCTTGAGGAGATCTGGGGCCTCGACGGGCGGCATGAGGTCGAGGGCGCCCCGGTCCGAGTGCTGAAGACCGCGCTCATCACCAAGATGAAAGCCGCAGGCGGGGACACGCCAGAAACCCGCGAGACCACCGAAATCCACGTCAGCGCCAGCGAGGCGGCGCTGATCGTCAAGGATTCGGAGATGATCGAGGCCGAACTCCAGAAGGACAAGGTCCGCCGCAGCGCGACGCCGGAAGCCCCGGCCCCCGGCATGGGGAAGGCGGTCGCCGAGGACCCCAAGGGCTACGAGCAGATCTTCGCGAACAACGCCCCGTTCGCTGTCCAGCTCCTGCGCACCGGCCTCGAGCGCGCGACCGCCGTCTGCCGCATCGACTGCTACATGAACGGCCAGCGCCGCGCGATCGGAACCGCCTTCGCGGTGCACGGCAAGGTGTTCCACGACAGCTGGGGCGACGACCCGGTCATCGTCACCAACAACCATGTCATCTCGTCCCGGCCGAACCGGATGAGCCAGCGCTTCCAGAACTGCGAAGCGGTGTTCGTGAACCCGGAGAACGACCAGGAAATCCGCGTCGAATTCGAAGACATCATCTGGGAGTCCGAGGATCAGGCGCACGATGTGACCATTCTGAAACCGAAGGGCCCGCTTCCCCAGTCGGCCAGACCGCTCGACGTCTACGCGCAAGACGCCCTGCCGCAGCGCTGCGAGTCTGACGACGGCATCGGCCGGGTCTATGTGATCGGCTATCCGATGGGTGGACCGCTGTCCTTCTCGTTCGCGGACAACATCCTGCTCGACCATGACGCAAAGCCCGCCCTGTCGGCGAACGGCGAGAGCGTCGGCGCGGGGTTCTCCGCCTCGCCCGAACCGGTGCGCATGCACTACAAGGCGCCGACGCTCGGCGGAAGTTCCGGCAGTCCGGTGTTCGACTTCAACAAATTCCAGCTGATCGGCGTGCATCATCGCGGCCTGCCGAACCTGCCGCGCCTGCCCTACAAGAGCGGCGAATACGCCGCCAATCAGGGCATCTGGATCGAGAGCATCCGCGCGGCGATCGCGCAAACACTGGACGAAGCGGAGAGCGAGCAGGAATCGCTGAGCGTCAACGACGCCTTCAACCGCCAGTGGCGCTTGCTTCGCCGTGGATTCAAAGTCCTCAAGGACGCCGCGGCATCGACGGGCGCAGGCGCGCCGGCGTCGCCCGCCCCCTCTCCCGCTCCGGCGCCCACGACGCCCGTCGCCGGCTCGCAGCCCCCTACAGGAGGGATCACCGGGACGCCGCCATGGGCGCTTCCCGAGCCGGGGGCGACGACCACGTCACCCGCACCGACGCCACCCCCGCCGCCGGCCCCGGCCCCAGCTCCGGCGCCAGCTCCGCCGCCCCGGGCCGCCTCCCCGATCGGGAAGAGCATCACGCTTGGCGCGGCGCCGCCCGCCCCGCCGGAACCAACCCCGGCGCCGCCATCCCTGTTCTGGCCCGGATCGATCGGCGATCCGACGCTCGGCGCGTCGTCGATCATCCGGGAGGTGCTTCGCGAAGGGGTGGCCTCGCAACAGGAGATTCTCGCCTCGGGCAATGAGAGCATCATCGGGATCGACAGCCGCGTGCGCATCTTCGACACGCATTTCGCCCCCTGGCGGATGATCTGCGCGCTGCGCGGCTATTGGGGCCAGCGCCTCTCGGTCGGCACCGGCTTCCTCGTCAGCCCGAACCTGATCCTGACCGCCGGACACTGCGTGTTCCCGAAGGAGCGGCGCGCGCCGCCGGACCGGATCGACGTGATCTTCGGCCTCAATGGCGCCGAAGAGCCCCCTTATGGCGTGATGAACGCCGCACGCATCCACATGACGGACCAGTGGGCGTCGACTTTCGACTTCGCCTTCGACGTCGGGGCGATTTTTCTCGACAAGCCGATCGGCCGCAAGCTCGGCTGGTTCGGCCTCGCCTCCCGGCCGCCCGAACAGCTGCAGTCCGCCTGGGTTCACGTCACCGGCTATCCCGGCGAGAAAATCGAACAGGCGAAAGACCCGTCCGGCCGGCCGCTGCCGCCGGTTCAGGCCTCCCAGCTCTGGCACCATCGCGCGCCGGTGATCGGGGTGCAGCAGAACCGCGTGTTCTATGCGACCGACACGACCGCCGGACAGTCGGGCGCGCCGATCTATCTGCACGATCCGGTGTCGTCGCCGACGCCGGTCGCGATCGGCGTCCATGCCTATGGCAAGGCCTCGACGCCCATGGCGCTCGGTCAGGCGAATTCCGGGCCATGGATCGACCCCGCGATGTTCGCCCAGATCAGCGCCTGGAAACAGGAAGCCGACGACATGCTCAGCTCCGGCGCGATGGCCTGACCGCCCACGCTCGCCGCAGTCCCTCACCCCTCCGCCGCAAAAGGCGTGCGCCCATGCCGACCCAGAAGCCCCCTCGATCGCCCGCGCCCGACCCCGCTCCGGAGATCACCCGCATCGCGCGCGTGATGCACGAGGCGGTGCGCGCCTGGCAGATGGCGAACGGCCAGGAGGCGGCCCCGCCCTGGTCGCGCGCTCCGGCGTGGATGAAGACGGCCTCACGCGAGGCCGTCGTGTGGCGTCTCGCGCACCGCAAGGCGCCGGCGTCGGCCCAGCATGACCAGTGGGCGGACGAAAAGCTCGCGAACGGCTGGCGCTACGGCAAGGTGAAGGACGGCAAGAAGAAAACCCATCCCCTCCTCATCCCCTACGAGGATCTGCCGGAGGTCGAACGCCAGAAGGACACGCTCGTCGCGGCGGTCGTGCTCTCGCTCGCGCCGGACGCCGCGTCGCCCGCGAAGGCGAAGACGCGCTAGGCGTCAACGCCCCCCCGGGACGCAGGGACAGGTCGAGAAGCCCGCTGTCCCTAGGCCGGGCAGACCGGGTTCGGGTTTGACGCCCGGCTGAGGAACTCGGTGCGCACGACGCGAAGCTCCTCCGTCCCTTCGATCGGGCGAACATAGACGATCGAGTGATAGGCTTCGGCCGGCTTGTAGGTCAGCCAGTCGGTCAGCCAGTCCGCCGCCATGCTGGCGACCATCCAGGCGAAGGCGCTCTCGGCCCCGTCGGTCTCCTCCTGGCAGACGAGATTCTGGCCGCCGGTCGCGCGGATCTTGGCGAGCCAGAAAGAGAGGCGCGGGCTGTCGGCCGAGGGCACGGTCGCCGCCTCAAGCTCGGCGACGGTGAGGGACTCGCTCGCGGGCGTGATCGCCTTGATCGTCGGAACGCCACCCTTCATCGACGCATTGAGCTGAAGGTCGAAATCGTCGTTCTCGGCATAGTTGAATTGCGGCCGCGACGAGCGGTTGAGGGCGAGCGAGGCAAGGTCGACCCCGCGGCAGACCGCCGTGATGCTGCTGGTCAGCGTGCTCGACGTCGGACAGCCGCCGGGGATCGCCATATTGGCCACCGCCTGAACGTTTCCGCCGGTGAACAGCGGCGCGCCGCCGGTGGTGGGCGTCGCGGCGCATCCCGCGGCCATGATCGCCGCCGCGCAAACCAGTCCTGCCTTGAAAGTCATCTCTCATCTCCCCGAGATCGTGTTGTAGGTGGAGCTACGTTACGCCCATGGGGGGCATATGGTAAATCGTCTTGGCGCCGGACGTTCAGCTTGACCGGTCCGAAGCCGCGGACAGGCCAAGCTCGGCGAGGATTTCCGCCGTATGTTCCCCAAGCCCCGGCGGCTCGCGGCGGATGTCGGATGGGGTTGCATCGAAATTGACCGGCGGCCCGACCGCCACATAGGGCCCGAAGGCCGGGTGGTCGCGTTCATGGATCAGCCCCGTCGCCCGCAGGTGCGCGTCATCGACGACCTCCGCCAGCGAATTGCAGCGCATGGCCGGAATGTCGGCCTCCTCCAGGAGGCGCAGCCACTCCGCCGAGGTCTTGGTCGCCACCGTCTCCGACACCAGGGCGTAGAGCGCATCGATATTGGCGGTGCGTGCCTTGTAGGTCGAGAAGCGCGGATCCTCGGTCATGACGCCCGGCCGCCCGCCGAGTTCAAAGAAGGTCGCCCACTGCTCGTCGGAATAGGGCAGCACGCCGATATAGCCGTCCAGGGTCGCATAGGGTTTGCGGTTGGGGCTGACAGACCGGCTGTAAGCGACGCCCGTCGTCGGAGGGATGAAGGTGTGCCCGTAGAGGTTTTCGATCAGCGTGAACGAGGTGAACACCTCGTACATCGGAACCTCGATGAACTGCCCTTCGCCCGTCCGCTCCCGATGGAACAGCCCGGCGAGCGTCGCATAGGCGGCGTGCAGGCCCGTGGTCTTGTCGGCCACCAGGGACGGCAGATATTTCGGCGGCCCGCCTTCCCGGATGGCGAGAAGTTCGGCGACGCCCGAACCCGCCTGGATGAGGTCGTCATAGGCGGGACTGCCCGCAAGCGGCCCCTTCGCGCCATATCCCGCGCAGTGCACATAGAGCCCGTCGGGTCGCAGCGCCTTCACCTCCTCCGGGCCGAAGCCGAGCCGTTTCAGCCCGTCCATCCGCACATTGGTGAAGAACACATCCGATTTCGCGATCAGCCGGCGCAGCGCCTCGGCCCCGAGTTCGGACTTCAGATCGAGCACGATCGACCGCTTGTTGCGGTTGGCCGCCATGAACAGCGCGCCCATGCCGTCGGCCGGCGCAGGCCCCGCATGACGCATGATGTCGCCGCGGCCGGTTTCCACCTTGATCACGTCTGCGCCGAGATCGCCCAGAATCTGCGTCGCATATGGGCCGAGCAGCACCGTGGAGAGGTCGACGACGCTGATTCCCGCGAGCGGGCCGGTCGAACGCCGCGCGCCGGCTGGTCCGGCCTGGCTTGTATCTGTCGTCAAGGTCGCTCTCCCCGCATCGTTTCTTGGTGGCGTTTCCCCTGTCTTAGCGCACTTGCAGCCGCTGGATAGTGGCGCGGACCCCTGCGCCGCCTCGTCAGCGCCCGGCGGTGATACTCCCCGGCCTTGACGCAAATTGTAAGCATTCTAGAATATAGAGTTGAGCTGCTGCACCCCTTGTAGAGAGTCTGATGGCCCTTGCCGACCGCCTTCAATCCGCCGGCCTGCGCGCGACGCCGAAACGCCTCGCCATCGGCGCCCTGCTGCTCGACGGCGTCGACCGGCATGTGACCGCCGATGATGTCGCCCGCCTCGCGCGCGCCGCGGGCCTGCGCGTATCGCTCGCCACGGTCTACAACACGCTGAACCAGTTCGTCGCGGCGGGCCTGATGAAGCGGATCACCGTCGAGGCCGACCGCACCTGGTTCGACACCAATACGAGCGAGCATCATCACCTGTTCTTCGAGGATCACGGCGAACTCAGCGACGTGCCCGGCGAAGCGATCCGGATCGAGGGCCTGCCCGCAACCCCGGATGGGGCGCGCGTGCGGGCGGTCGAGATCATCGTGCGCGTCGCGGGCCCTGCGCCTGCGCGGACCTGAGCACGACGCGGCCCCGCTTCACGCAATACATGAAGTCGGTGCCCTCAACTATCTGATACCTCTATTCTTTTGGAAGTTCCGCGCCGGATCGGAAGGCGTCCGAAACACTCACCCCGTCATCGCGCCTTCATCCGCGCCTTGACCGCGTCCTGCGCGACCCTGAGCGCGATGATGCGTTTCACCAGGTCGTAGGGAAACGCCTGCGAATAGGGGAATTCGAGGTTTCCCTTCGGCCCGCGGAAGGGCGACAGCTCCGCCTCCAGCGCTGGGTCGCCCTCGATCGGCGGGAACATGCCGATATGCCGCTTGAACGCGCCGAAATAGACGAGCATCCCGGCGCCCTTGAGGGCGGGCATCTGGTAGCTGATCACCTCTTCTGCATCCGGCGCGACCAGTCGGGCGAGGTCCCGCACCCGCGACAGGATCACGCGCGCCGGCTCCGGCGCCCGCGCCACATAGGCGTCCACCTCTTCACTCGTCCCTGGCCCCCGGCCCATGAGCCCCGCTACCCGACAAGTCGGGCTTCGGTCGCGGCCCGCGCCTCGGCCTCGGTCACGCCCGGAGCGAGTTCGATGAGCTTCAGCCCGCCCTCCACGACGTCGAACACGCCGAGATTGGTGATGATCCGGTCGACCACGCGCCGGCCCGTGAGCGGCAGCGTGCACGCCTTCAGCAGTTTCGAGTCTCCCGCCTTGTTGGTGTGATCCATCACCACAACCACCCGCTTCACGCCGGCGACGAGGTCCATCGCCCCGCCCATGCCCTTCACGAGCTTTCCCGGGATCATCCAGTTCGCAAGATCGCCGTCCTCCGACACCTCCATCGCGCCGAGGATGGCGAGATCGATATGGCCGCCACGGATCATCGCAAACGATGTCGAGGAGGAGAAATAACTCGTGCGGTCAAGCTCGGTGATGGTCTGCTTGCCCGCGTTGATCAGGTCCGCATCCTCCTCGCCCTCATAGGGGAACGGCCCCATGCCGAGCATGCCGTTCTCCGACTGGAGGGTGACGTCGACGCCGTCCGGAATATGGTTTGCGACCAGCGTCGGGATGCCGATGCCGAGATTCACATAGAACCCGTCCTCAAGCTCCCGCGCCGCGACGGCCGCCATCTCGTCGCGAGACCAGCCCGGCAGGGCATCCTCCTTGGGCTTCTGCGGCGCCTGGCCCCCAGCCGCCTGGCCCCCAGCCGCCTCCGCCGCGGGGGCGGCGGTCCGCCGCGGCCGCGTCGTCACCTTCTCGATGCGCTTCTCGTGGCGTCCCTGGATGATCCGCTGAACGAAAATGCCCGGCGTGTGGATATGCTCGGGCGGGATCGAGCCCACGGGAACGATCTCCTCGACCTCGGCCACGGTCACGCGGCCCGCCGTCGCCATGTCCGCGTTGAAATTGAGCGCGGTCTTCCGGTAGACGAGATTGCCCTGCGCATCGCCCTTCCAGGCCTTCACGATCGACACGTCGGCAACGAGACCGGTTTCGAGGATATACTCCTCGCCGTTGAAACGCTTGCTCTCCTTGCCCTCGGCGATCACCGTTCCGACCCCCGTCTTGGTGTAGAAGCCCGGAACCCCCGCGCCGCCCGCCCGACACCGCTCCGCGAGCGTCCCCTGCGGATTGAACTCAAGCTCCAGTTCGCCCGCGAGATACTGGCGCTCGAACTCCTTGTTCTCGCCGACATAGGACGAGATCATCTTCTTCACCTGCCGCGTGTTGAGCAGGACGCCGAGCCCGAAACCGTCGACGCCGGCATTGTTGGAGATGACCGTCAGGTTCTTCACCCCGGCCTCCTTCACCGCCTCGATCAGGTTCTCAGGGATGCCGCACAGGCCAAAGCCGCCCGACATCAGCGTCATGCCGTCGAAGAGCAGTCCGTCGAGCGCCGCCGCGGCAGATGAATAGACCTTGCTAGCCATGAAGCTTCCTTCTCGATCGCGCGGCGGCCTCGGCGGGCGCGCCTGTTCCTTAGCCGGTCAGACGCCGACGGTCTGATCGATCCGTCCGAAGATCGAATGTCCCTTCTTGTCGAGCATCTCGATCTCGACCCGGTCGCCCGGCTTCAGGAAGGGAGTCCTGGCGGCGCCCTCGAGCAGCGTCTCCACCACCCGTTGTTCGGCGATGCAGGAATAGCCGAGCCCGCCCGCCGTGATCGGCCGCCCCGGGCCGCCGCCCTCGTCGCGGTTCGATACCGTGCCCGAACCGATGATGCTGCCCGCCGCAAGCGGCCGCGTGCGCGAGGCATGGGCGATCAGCGTCGGGAAATCGAACGTCATGTCGACCCCCGCCTCCGCCTTGCCGAAGGGCTTGCCGTTCAGCCGCACCGTCAGCGGCAGATGCAGACGGTCGCCGTCCCAGGCCTCGCCGAGTTCGTCCGGCGTCACGGCCACCGGAGAAAAAGCCGTCGGCGGCTTGGACTGGAAGAAGCCGAACCCCTTTGCGAGTTCTCCCGCCGTCAGGCCGCGGAACGTTACGTCATTGCACAGGAGGATCAGCCGGATGGCCTTCTGCGCCGCCTCGCGATCGGCGCCGAGCCGCACATCGCCCGTGATGACCGCGACCTCTCCCTCCATGTCGAGGCCCCAGTCCGGTTCTCCGGGCGGGATCGGATCGCGCGGGCCGAGAAAACTGTCGGACCCGCCCTGATACATCAGCGGATCGGTCCAGAAGCTTTCCGGAATCTCCGCCCCGCGCGCCTTGCGCACCAGTTCCACATGATTGACGTAGGCCGAGCCGTCCGCCCACTGATAGGCCCTCGGAAGCGGCGAGTCGCATGCGCTTTCGTGAAACCGCTCGGTGGGGACCGATCCGAGCTCCACCTCCTCCGCGAGGGTTTCGAGCCGGGGCGCCGCCCGCCTCCACCCGTCCAGCGCCGCCTGCAGCGTCGGCGCGATATGTGTGGCGTCCGCGCAGCGGGTGAGGTCACGCGCGACCACCACCAGCCGACCATCTCTTCCGTGCTTCAGCGAGGCGAGCTTCATTCGCCTCCTATGGCGCGAAATTCAGACCGGCGCAAACACTCCGGCGACACGTTTCACAAGAGTGAGACTCTCGACTCGACGGAACCAGACCACCATCGCGATTCCGGCCACAAGATTGATGCACGCCGCCACGAACAGGCCCCCGCCGTCATTGTTCGGGTCGGTTGTGAGCGGGGTCCAAAGGTGGAAATTGACGGCCCCGGCCATGATCGCGACGCCGAGCGCGGCGCCCAGCGCCTGCAGGTGACGCAGCCTCGGCAACAGCCCCGAAAGCAGGAGCCCCGACGCCACGAGTTCGGCTGAACCGATCACATACTGACTGAACAAACCCGTATGGCCGAACAGGCCAGGCGCCCCGAACGACGCCGCCCACTCATTCAGACGGCCGAAGATCACCTGCGTGTTGGGATGGTCGGTAAACTTGTAACGAAGGCTGTCCAGAAAGATCGCCGACATGAAAAGCGCGATCGCGTTTGGAATATTGCGGATGATGAAAGGCATCAGATTCGTCTCCCTTGTGTGGCGACGAGCCGGTAGCATCGACCGCGTGACAACCGGAAATCAAGCGAAATCAAAGAGTTTGGACGTTGCGTGATCGACTGATCTCGAATCCGTGGCGATCGTGAACGCCGCCATCACGCGCAGGTGAGCGCTTTCGGCACGTGTTGCAGATGTCACGAATCGTCGACCTCTCGTTAACCCTCCCGAGGCATCCTGAACCCGTTGTAACTTCGAGTGCCCCCTTCGGCGCGCCGGTGCGGGCCTCGCCATGCGAGGACTGAGGACATGTATTTCACACGCGCTTGCTTCTACGCGACCGTCTGCGCCTTCCTGATGCCGGTGTCGGTGCTGATCGCCGGGCTCAACTACGCCGACCAGGCGAAGGTCATCGCGCGCAGCTGAGCTAGTTCTCGCCCGCGTCCTGCGGCGGCGAAAGCTGCTTCAGGAGCAGGTTCGCGGCCGCTTCCGCCGGCCCGTCACCCGTGAGGGCGACCGCCACGAACGTCTTCTCGGCAAGTGAGTAGGCGACGATCGCCTTGACGCCCGGCGCTCCGCCGCTGTGGCCGAGCCACACATCAGCGCCCCGCCCCGGCTCGGCGGGAAGCTCATACACCATCAGGCCGCGGCCATATCCCGGCGGCTGCCCGAACATCGGATAGAGCCGCTCCACCATCGCCTGCGTCATTCCGGGCGACAGCAACTCCCCTCCGAGCAGCGCCGACAGAAACCCGATCATCCCGTCCGCGTCCGCCACGACGCCGCCCGCGGCCCCCGGAATGCGCGGATCGATTGCGGGCTCCCCGTTGGCCAGAACCGGGGACGGCGACGGGACCGCGACATCCATGAGCGCATCGTCCGCGGTCACCATCCGGATGCGCCCGGCCGCGAGTTTCGACAGCACGCGCGCCGCGATCACCTCGTCATAGGGGCGGCCCTCGACCTGTTCGAGAATGTCTCCGAGCAGCTGATAGCCCGAATTCGTGTAGCGCCAGTTTTCCCCCGGACAGAACATCGCGCCATGCTTGCGGACGATCTTCACGAGGTCCGGCGTGGACAATCGTCTGGGCGCCTTTCGGAAGGCGGGGTCCTCATTGGCGCTGAAGAGGCCGCTTGTGTGGCTGAGCAGGTGATCCACCGTGACGACGTCGCCATTGGGGAGGCCCTTCACCCAGGTCGCGACCGGCTGGTCGAGGCTGATCCGGCCCTCCTCGACGAGTTGCAGGATCGCCACCGCCGTGAACGCCTTGCCGGCGCTCGCCCAGAAATGCAGCGGGGCGGCCCCGCCCACCTGGCCGGAGGCCGCAACGCCCCGCTCGCCCGACCAGCGACCCACGCCGGGGGTGTTCACCGCCGCCGTGATCGATTTCGCCCCGGTCGCGGCGAAGGCCTTGTCCAGCGCGGCGTCAAGGCGCGCCGCAACATCGGGACGCATGGACTGCAGACTCAACGGTCCTGCCTCGAACGCGCCCTCGGTTGCGGGCGTCAGCAGCGCCGGGCCGGCATAGGGCGCCGCGGCGGAACACGTCCGGGGCTTGTAGCCTTGCGCGCTCGCAAGCGACGGCTGCATGACCGCGGCGGCAAACAGGCAGGCTGCGAGCCGCACCGGTCCCAACATCAGGTTCGACATTTCGTGCAGCTCCCGACTGGCGCAGCGGCAGCAGACATCGCGAATGCGGCCAGAATTCGGCCCCCCCGTCAGGTCTTCCAGCTGTCGACATAGTCGCGGCGTTCGACCGCTTCGGCGGCCGGGCCGACATCCAGCGGATCGCGCGTGTCGATCATCACCGCGTATTCGTCGGTTCCGGGCTTGTCCTGCTTCAGCATCTTGCCGAGCGCTTTCGGATGCGGCCCGTGCGTGAAGCCCGAGGGATGGAGCGTCATCATCCCGGCATGAATTCCGTCGCGGCTGAAGAAGTCGCCCGCGTGATAGAACAGCACTTCGTCATAGTCGTCATTGTTGTGGAAGAACGGCACCTTGATCGCGCCGGGGTCGGTCTCGAACGGGCGCGGGCAGAAGGTGCAGACGACAAAGCGGTCGGCCAGAAACGTCGTGTGCGCGCTCGGCGGCAGATGATAGCGGTGACTGTTCACGGGGCGCAGGTCGCGCACATTGATCCGCGCCGGCGCGAGTTCGCCATGCCAGCCAACGGCGTCCAGCGGATTGTGCGGATAGGTGACGGTCGACACCGCCCGCCGCTTCTTGATCTCCACCCGCCACGCCTTGCCGGCCGACGCCTGGTGCGCCCGGAACCCCTCGTCCATCGCCGGAACATCGAGCATCGCCGGATCGAAGAAGGCGTGCGGGCCAAGCAGCCCCCGGTCGGGCAGCGTGAAATGGCTGTTCGTCGCCTCGATCACCAGGAGGTCCATCCCCCGGCCGCCCGCGGGGACCAGCCGGAACATGCCGCCGCGGGGCATGTAGACATAGTCGCCAGCAGCAACCGTGAGCCTGCCCCAGTCGCAATAAAGGTCGCCGCCGCCCGAATGGACGAACAACAGCGTGTCCCCATCCGCGTTGCGGGCAAGATCCGCCATGGCGGCCGCCAGCCGCCAATACCTCAGCTCCATCGCCGCGTTCGACAGGATCACCGGCGCGGACCACGGCCCCGCGCTCGTCGCGTCCCCCGCTGGACTTGCGGCGAGATCGAACGCACGCGGCCGCAGCGGCCCCTCGAAGTCCGTCCATCCCGTCGGCGGCTTCGGATGGTGGAAGAACGCCGCGGGACCGAAAAAGCCCTCCTTCGACATCTCCCGCTCGAACGTGCCCTCGGGCAGGTCGGCGTGCGCCTGGCGCGAGTGCTCGCCGCCCGCCCCCCTCACCGGAATCCATTTTCCTTTGGTCATCGATGACTCCGGCGCCAGAGTGCTTGCCTCCCCCCCGAACGCGGGGGAGGTGGATCGCTCGCCCTTGCGAGCGAGACGGAGGGGGTCTCGCGGCCTGTCACGCGCTCGTCGCCTCCGGCTGGTTCTCTGGGGCGGCGTCGGCGAAAGGCTTCCGCTTCAACAGCGCCGCATCGATCCGCGCGATGTTGGGATAGTCCTCGACCCGCACATCGAACCGCCTTGCATTGGCGACCTGCGGCGCGAGGGCGATGTCCGCCACCGTCACCTGATCGCCGAAGCACACCCCGCCAGACGATGGAAGCATCTGCTCCAGCACCTCGAACCCGCGGATGACCCAGTGGCGATACCACTCCGCCACCGCAGCATCATCCGCCGCGAACTGGCTGCGCAGCCGGGCGAGCACGGCGAGATTGTTCAGCGGATGGATGTCCGCCGCGATCTGGCCGACGATGTCGCGCACCCGCGCCCGATCGACCGCGGAGGCCGGCAGCAGCGGCGGATCGGGCCTTGTCTCGTCGAGATAGTCGACGATCGCCATCGACTGGGCGAGCGTCACGCCGTCGATCTCCAGCACCGGAACCCGCGCCGATGGATGGCGCGCCCGGTGCGCCTCGGAGGTCTGCCCGCCCTTGCGCAGGTCGACGCTCACCGACCGGTACGCCACACCCTTGAGATTGAGCGCGATACGCACGCGATAGGACGCCGACGATCGCCAGTAGCCATAAAGAATGGGGTCGCTCATGGGGGCCTTTATGCCGCCTTCGCCGGGCCTGCGCCAGTGTCGCCAAAGCCAGTGTCGCCAAAGCCAGGACCGAACCTTCCCCCACCTATCCGACCAGCGCCGACTGGCGCGCCGCCCGCCCCTCTGCGATAGTCCGGACGCCACGGGCGATTGAGAGGCCGCCGGAGCGATGACTGCATCTCCACCGATCAGACTGTCCGGCTGGCCGGACTATCGGGACTTCGCCCTCGGCCTCGGCCTGCCCGAACTCACCGAAACGACCGCCTGGGGCAGCCCCTGCATCAAGGCGCACGGCAAGCTCTGGGCGTGGTGGCCGCCCGCGCACTACGCCAACGCGCCCGCCTTCAAGGTGGACCGCGACGAGTTCGAATTCCTGCTGGAAGCCGCGCCGGAAACCTTCTTCACCAGCGACCACCACCGGCCCTACAGCATCATCCTGATGCGGCCTGACCGGTTCGACGCCGACTGGGCGCGGCGCAATCTCACGCAGTCCTGGCGCGCCCTCGCCCCGAGACGCTTTCTGAAAGCGTGGGACGCCCGGAGCCCCGCCCCCGAAGCGTAACCCTTCAGTCCGCGTCCGCCTCGACCGGAACCGCCGCCACCGGCCGCGGCGGCGTGCGCAGGGCGGCGTCGAGCTGTTCGCGGTTGAGCGCGCCTTCCCAGCGGCTCACGACGATCGTCGCGACCGCATTCCCGATGAAATTCGTGATCGCCCTGCATTCGGACAGGAACCGGTCGACGCCGAGAATGATCGCAATCCCCGCGAGCGGCAGCGTCGGGACCGCCTCAAGCGTCGCCGCCAGCGTGATGAAGCCCGCGCCCGTGACGCCCGCCGCGCCTTTCGAGCTGATCATGGCGACCGCGAGCAGCGCCAGTTGCTGCCCCATCGTCAGCTCGGTGTTGGTGGCGTGCGCGATGAACAGCGCCGCGATCGTCATGTAGATGTTCGTGCCGTCGAGATTGAAGGAATAGCCCGTCGGCACGACCAGCCCGACGACGTGGCGGGAACAACCCGCGCGCTCCATCTTCTCCATCAGCGCCGGCAGGGCCGATTCCGACGAGGACGTGCCGAGCACCAGGATCAGCTCCTCGCGCAGATAGCCGATGAGCCGGAAGATCGAGAACCCCGCCCAGGCCGCCACGGCGCCGAGCACCACGACGATGAACAGGAACGACGTCAGATAGACGGACGCGATGAGCTGTCCAAGACCGATGATCGCGCTGATACCCTGGCTCGAAATCACGAAGGCGAAGGCGCCGAAGGCGCCGATCGGAGCCGCCGACATCAGCAGGGCGACCAGCCTGAACACGACCCGCCCCACCGCCGTCAGCATGTCCACGACCGGCTGCGCCGGATCGCCCACCAGCGCGAGCGCGACGCCGAACAGAAGCGACACGAACAGCACCTGAAGGATGCTGCCTTCCGTGAAGGCGCTGAAGAACGTCTTCGGAATGATATCGAGCAGAAACGACTGGATCGTCAGGTCATGCGATTTCGCCTCAAAACCCGAGACGCGTTCGAGCGCGCCGGGATCGAGGGTCGCGACGTCCACATTCATCCCGAGCCCGGGCTTGAAGACATTGCTGACGATCATCCCCACGATCAGGGCGAGCGTCGAGAAGAACAGGAAATAGGTGAACGCCTTTCCGGCCACCCGTCCGAGCGCGCCCATGTCGCGCATGCCGGCGATCCCGACCGACACAGTGAGAAAGATCACCGGCGGGATGATCATCTTCACGAGCGCGATGAAGCCCTGGCCGAGCGGATAGAGATAAGCCTCGATCCACGGCGCGCCGCGATAGAAATGCCCGATCAGCCCGCCAAGCAGGATCGCCGCAAGCACCTGAAAATAAAGCTGTCGCCAGAACGGCTTGTGGACCCGGACGCCGGCCCCCGGACCACCGTCAGCAGCGCCGATGAGCGCCATCGCCATTCACCCCATCGCCCGATGGCGTCGGGAAGATCACGGCGCCGTGATCATGAGTAGCAGGAGTTGGCCGCGGCGCAATGGGGTCGCCCGATCCGGACCTGGGACCGCGCCGGCCCGTCTCACGCCTCCTTCAGCACACCCCTGCGGATCTGATCGAGTTCGATGGATTCAAACAGCGCCCGGAAATTACCCTCTCCGAAGCCCTCATTGCCCTTGCGCTGGATGATCTCGAAGAAGATCGGGCCGATCGCATTGGTGGTGAAGATTTGCAGGAGCAGCCCCTGCCCCTTGGTCGGCGCCCCGTCGATCAGGATGTTGTTGCGTTTCAGCCGGGCGATGTCCTCGCCATGCGCGCCGACACGGCCGTCGACGCCCTCATAATAGGTGTCGAGCGTCGACTGGAACTCAACGCCGCGCGCCCGCAGCGCCTCGACGCTCTCATAGATGTCGTCGGTCCCCAGGGCGATGTGCTGGATGCCCTCCCCGCCATAGTCCTTGAGGAACTCCTCGATCTGGCTCTTGTCGTCCCGGCTTTCATTCAGCGGAATGCGGATCTTGCCGCACGGGCTCGTCATCGCCTTGGAGACGAGGCCGGTCATCTTTCCCTCGATGTCGAAATAGCGGATCTCGCGGAAATTGAAGATGCGCTCGTAATAGTCGGCCCACTTGTCCATGTTGCCGCGGAACAGGTTGTGGGTCAGGTGATCGAGATAGGTCAGCCCGGCCGAGTTCGCGGCTTCGTCGGCCCCCTCGATCGGTAAGAAGTCGATGTCATAGATGCCATGCGCGCCATACCGGTCCACCAGATAGAGATGCGCTCCGCCGATCGCCTGGATCGCCGGAATGTTGAGCTCCATCGGCCCGACCTCGCCCACCGCCGGCTGCGCGCCGCGCGCCAGCGCCTCATGATAGGCCTTCGCCGCGTCCTTCACCCGGAACGCCATCGCATTGGCCCCTGCGCCGTGGACCCCGCGGAAGGACGCCGGCTGACCCGCCGGCTCCATGTTGAGGATGAAATTGATGTCGCCCTGCTTGTAGCGAACGACATTCTTCGACCGGTGCCGCGACACCGCGGTGAAGCCCATCGCCTCGAACAGCGACGCGAGGGTCTCCGGACGGCCCGAGGTGAATTCGACGAACTCGAACCCGTCGGTTCCCAGCGGATTGTCAAAAAGATCGGCCATCGGTCGCCTCCGGTCTGCTGCTGCGTCCCTGTCTCGATGGTCCGGTTATAGGCCGTCGGCCGCGTGTCGCGAACCCCGTGAGGCCCGCTATTTCGCGAGGCCGCGCTTCGGCCAGAGCGCGCGGACCACGAGCCGCAGTCCGATATAGGAGAGAATTCCCGCCGTCATCGCAAACAACCCCTCCGCGATCGAGGCGACGGACGGCTCCATCGCGCGGGCCGCATACCAGCCCGCGGGCGTCGTCAGCGCCGAGGCGAGGATCGCAACGCTCCAGACGCGCGCCGGCCGCCAGCCGAACTGCGCCGCGAGAAAGGCCGCCGCCGCCCCCTCGGGAAGCTCATGCAGCAGCAGGCCCGCCGCGGCGAACAGGCCGCTCGAATGGTCATGCCCGAAGGAGAGCGCGTAGAGCGCACCGTCGAGCGTCGAGTGCACCGCGAGCACGCCGAGCGCCGCCCCGGCCCGTCCGCGATCAAGCCCGGCGTGATCATCGTGCGGATCGCGCGCAAGCACCGCATCGACGATCAGCGCGACGCTCGCCCCGACGAGCGCCATGTAGGGCGCGGCTCCGCCCATGTGCAGCACTTCCGGCGCGAAGTGGAACAGCGCGGCGGCGATGAGAACGACGCCGGCCAGCATCTCCGCCCCCGCCGACCAGCGGGACGCGCCCGCCCACAATCGTCCCGCGATCACGCCGAGCGTGGCGGCCGCGGTCGACATGAGGATGATGGTGATCTCATCGGTCATTGTGCGCGCGATCAGTTGCAGTCGTCGGACGTCGCCGGCGGGCGACCCCGGACCTGGCCGCCCCGCCAGACCCAGAAGGCCAGAACGACCCTCGGCCTCGTTATACTATACCAAGTCCGCTGGCCATAGTCGCAAGACAAGCGCGCCGAACGCGGGATCAGCCTGGCGACAGGAAGTCGCGCTTGCCGAGCGGCGCTCCATTGTGGCGCAGGATCGCGTAGGCCGTCGCCGCGTGGAAATACAGGTTCGGCAGGATGAACCCGCTCAGGAAAGCGCCGCAGGTCGTGGTCATTTCCTGCCCGCCGCCGATCGGCACGGTGAGCGACTCCCCGGTCCGCGCGTCGATCGCCTCGCTCGACATCGACTGGCAGAAGGCATCCGCGGCCCGCGTCCGGGCGATGAGTTCGGCGAAGGTCGTCTCGGTGTCCGGGAAAGACGGAAGATCCACCCCCGCGAGCCGCGCCGACCCCCGCGTGATCTGGTCGCACGCGATCTGCACCTGGCGCGACAGCGGGAACATGTCCGGGTAGAGCCGCGCGGCGAGCATCACCTCCTCGGGCGCCTTCAGAGACTGGGTGTAGGTCGCGCCCTTCTGCAGGACGCCTGCGAGCGCGCCGAGCGTCTGCCGGCTGGTGGATTTCAGAAGTCCGGAGGCTGAGAAACTCATGGCGGAGGGCTTTCCTGTGGGCTGACGCAAAGGCGAGTGCGCGGTGTCACTTATCGCCTGACCCGGCCGGACGCCATCGCCTCGGCGCCCTTCCGCGTACAAAAAAGGAACTGCGGGACGCGATCCTTCAAGGTGATGGTTCAGAGCGACGCCGGCCTGACTGTAACCCAGCCTGACTGAAACCCGGCCTGACTGTATCAAAGTGTATCGAGCTGCATCTCAGAGACGGCGCGCACGGGGGCGCTGCGTTATATCCGCCGACGACGCCCGCACCGGGCGCCGCCAGACGTCGCCGCACAACCAATGGAGACCCCCATGATGCGCGTCCTTCTCATCGCCTCGACCCTCGGACTCGGCCTCGCCGCTCACGCCCAGCGCCCGGACGGCCCGATGCCGACGCCCAAGGAAGTCGTCGCCGCCGCCGACACCGACAAGAGCGGCGATGTCTCGCTCGCCGAATGGACCGCCGCCGGCCGTCGCGAACAGGGCTTCACCTTCATGGACGCCAACGCTGACGGCAAGCTCACCGAGGCGGAAATCACGGAGGGCTTCAAGCAGATGGCGGCCCGCCGCGCCGGGCGATAGACGCCCATCTCCCTTCCACCAGCCCCGGATCGGAAGCCCCCCGGTCCCCGCTTCCGCCCGCAAGGCGCCGAAGCGGGGGCCAGCGCGGGGACCGGCGCTGGGGACCCCTCAGTCGAGCCGGACCTCGAGTCGTTCCAGCCCGCGAAAGCCCGGCAGCCCCCGCCACGCCGGCGGCGCATCGGGGTCGGCGAGCCGCGCGGCCGGATACCGCTCGAACAGCCGGCGCAGCGTGATCCGCGCCTCCATCCGCGCCAGCGGCGCACCGGGACACCCATGCGCCCCGCCACCGAAGGCGACATGCCTGACCCCGCGCCGTGAGATGTCGAACACATCCGGCGCCTCGAACGCCGCCGGATCGCGGTTCGCCCCGCGAAGGAACACGCTCACCGCCTCCCCCTCGCCCACCTCGACCCCGCCCATCGGCCCGGACCGGCAGGCGATCCGCCAGGTGAAATCGACCGGCGATTCCAGTCGCAACGCCTCCTCGACGGCCCCGGCCCAGAGACCCGGCTCCAGCATCAGGCGGCGGCGGGCGTCCGGATGGGTGAGCACAAGCCAGGCCGCGTTCGCGATGAGGTCAGTCGTCGTCACATGCCCCGCGATCAGCAGCCCGCGCAGGTTGAACGTGATTTCGGCGTCCGTCAGCGGCGCGCCCGCCGCCTGGACGCGCGCCATGTCGCCGATGAGATCATCGGAGGGTCGCCCCCGCCGCTCGCCGAGCGCACGCCGCATGAAGGCCGCGACCGCGTTCGATGACCGCGCCAGCGTCCGCGACTCCTCGGCGGTCCGCGACGGATTGAAAGTCTGCGACAGCCCCTCCACCCAGCAACGGAACGCATCGTTCTCTTCGGCTGGCACGCCGAGAATCGCCCCGATGCACGCGATCGGAACCTGTTCCGCGACCGCCGCGACCAGATCGGCGCGGCCGCCTCCATCAAGTCCGTCCAACACCCGCTCGACGATGGTCTCCGCCTCGGCGTGGAAGGCCGCCACCCGTGCATTGAGCGCGGCGACAATCGGTTCGCGGACCCGCGCGTGATCGGGCGGATCAAGATCGAGCATCGACACCCGGTGATCTTCCGGAAAATCCAGCCCCTCGGGCGTTGTCTCGCGCCGGCGTCGGATCGCCGTCTCTTCCGGGCGGGCGCGCTCAGGGTTCTTCCAGTGCTCGAAATCGGCGAGGATCGTGCGCGCGCAGGCGTGATCGAGCGCCAGCCAGCAACCAGAACGTGCATCCCGGATCATGCCGCCGTCCGACGTCGCGCGCGCCTCCGCCAGCACGGGATAGGGGTCGATCCGCGCGGCGGGATCGAGCGCTGTCAATCGCGGGAACAGGGGCGGACGATCTTCTTCGGCGTCGCGCGTGCGTGCATCCTGCATGGTCATACTCCGGACGGATGCCCGAAATACAACCCAAGGTTGCGTTCCCGTCAACAGATGCCGTCAACAGCCGCCTCAAACAGGCGCGCTCAGATGCTCCAGTCGAGCGCCTCGCTCAGCTGCGTCTCGATGAGGCCGGCGTCCCGCAAATGGGCGATGACCCGGGCGGCGAGCGCTTCAGCCGTCGCCGTTGAGGCGTCAAGGCGCAAGTCCGGCGCGGCCGGCGGTTCATATGGACTGTCCACGCCGGTGAAATTGCGGATGTCCCCCGCGCGAGCGCGCTTGTAGAGCCCCTTCGGGTCGCGCGCCTCGGCGACGGCCAGCGGCACGTCGACGAACACCTCGATGAACTCACCCGGCGCCAGCAGTCCCCGCACGGCGTCGCGCTCGGCCTGGAAGGGCGAAATGAACGAGCAGGTGACGATAAGGCCCGCATCAACGAACAACTTGGCCACCTCGCCCACACGCCGGATGTTTTCCACCCTTTCGGCGTCCGAGAAGCCGAGATCGCTGTTCAGGCCCTGGCGAACATTGTCGCCGTCGAGCGAATGGGTGTGCACGCCGAGATCGTAGAGCCGTCGCTCCACAAGGTTCGCGATCGTCGATTTGCCCGCGCCGGACAGCCCGGTGAACCACAGTACAGCCGGCTTGTGTCCCTTGAGACGCGACCGCGCCGCCTTGTCCACCGACATCGCCTGCGTGTGCACATTCGTCGCTTCCATCAGCGACGCCTCGATCATCCCCGCCGCAACCGTCTGGTTCGAGAACCGGTCGATCAGGATGAATGCGCCGGTCTCGCGATTGGCGGCGTAGGTGTCGAACGCCAGCGGCTGGTTGAGGTTGAACCAGCAAAGGCCGACCTCGTTGAGCGCCAGCGCCGAGGCCTCCTCCCGCGCCATCGTGTTGACGTCCACGCGGTGCGCGATGCGGGATGCAACCGCTTGAACGAGCTGGGCGCCGCACTTCATGAGGTAGGTCCGGCCGGGCTGGAGCGGCTCCTCATTCATCCACAGGACATGCGCCGAAATGCGCGGGCTCACCATCGGCCGCGCGTCCGGCCGGCTGAACACGTCGCCGCGCGACGCGTCGATCTCGTCGGCGACCAACAGCGTCACCGCATCCCCGGCGGACGCGCCTGGCAGGTCGCCGTCGGCCGTGACGATGGACATCACGCGAGACATCCGCCCCGATCGCGCGACGACCACCTCGTCCCCGACCGAGATCGATCCCGAGGCGATCGTTCCGGCGTAGCCGCGGAAGGACTGGTCGGGACGGTTCACCCACTGGACGGGAAGACGGAACGGGGCGTCTGTCGCGCCAGCCTGAGTCTTATCAACGCGGCCCCGGCGCGCGTCCACGGTTTCGAGGTGCTGGAGGAGGTGCGGTCCCCGATACCAGTCCATGACCTCCGACCGGCGGGTGACATTGTCGCCGTTCAGCGCCGACATCGGGATCGCCGCCACCTCGTCGAAGGCAAGGCCGCGGGCGAAGTCGCCGAACGACGCGACGATCTCGCGGAACTTCGCCTCGTCATGGCCGATGAGGTCCATCTTGTTGACCGCGAGCACGACCGAACGGACCCCGAGCAGGTGGCTGATATAGGCGTGCCTGCGCGTCTGGGTGAGCACGCCCTTGCGCGCATCGATCAGGATCACCGCCACATCGGCGGTCGAGGCCCCGGTCGCCATGTTGCGCGTATACTGCTCGTGCCCCGGCGTGTCCGCGACGATGAATTTGCGCTTGTCGGTCGCAAAGAAGCGATAGGCGACGTCGATCGTGATGCCCTGTTCCCGTTCGGCCTCGAGCCCGTCAAGCAGCAGGGCGAAGTCGATCGCGCCGCCTTGCGTCCCGTGACGGGCGCTGTCGGCCTCGAGCGCCGCGAGCTGGTCCTCGAAGATGAGCTTGGTGTCGTAGAGCAGCCGCCCGATCAGCGTCGACTTCCCGTCATCCACCGATCCGCAGGTGATGAAGCGCAGCACGCCCAGCTCCGCGGCGGCGAGCTCGCGGGCGAGGCTCGCGGCGACGGAGAGCGCCGGTGCGCCGGCACCCGGCTGCGTCTGCGCCTCGGCCCTGGCGGCGGATGTCGCAACCGGCAGCATGATCAGAAATACCCCTCGCGCTTCTTCTTTTCCATCGACCCGCTCTCGTCGCGGTCGATCAGCCGGCCCGAACGCTCCGACGTCGTCGCCGTCAGCATCTCCGCGATGATCTCATCTAGCGTCGCCGCCTCGCTCTCGACGCCTGCGGTGAGCGGGTAGCAGCCGAGCGTGCGGAACCGGACCATGCGCGCGACCGGGGTCTCGCCCGGCTCCATCGGCATGCGCTCGTCGTCGACCATGAAGATCTGGCCGTCGCGCTCCGCGGTTGGGCGGCGCGCCGCGAAATAGAGCGGCACGATGGGGATCGCCTCCTCGGCGATGTAGGCCCAGATGTCGAGCTCGGTCCAGTTGGAGAGCGGGAAGACGCGGATCGATTCCCCCCGCGCGCGCCGCGTGTTGTAGAGGCTCCAGAGCTCCGGCCGCTGCGCCTTCGGGTCCCAGCCATGGCTTGCGTTGCGAAACGAGAAGATCCGCTCCTTGGCGCGCGACTTCTCCTCGTCCCGCCGCGCGCCACCGAAGGCCGCATCGAAACGATGGTGGTCGAGCGCCTGGCGCAGCGCTTCGGTCTTCATCACCTGCGTGTGCAGGCTCGATCCGGACGCAAACGGATTGATCCCGCGCTTCAGCCCTTCCTGATTGGTGTGGACGTGGAGCTTTAGCCCGAGCTTGTCCGCGAGCGTGTCGCGGAAGCGGATCATCTCCCTGAACTTCCAGGTCGTGTCGACGTGCAGCAGCGGAAAGGGCGGACGCGCCGGCCAGAACGCCTTCAGCGCGAGATGCAGCATCACGCTCGAATCCTTGCCGATCGAGTAGAGCATCACCGGCTTCTCGAACCCGGCTGCCACCTCGCGCATGATGTGTATGCTCTCGGCTTCCAGCCGCTTCAGATGCAGCGGCAGCGGCGCCCGCCGCCCCGGCCGGTCGACGAAGCGCGCGGCGTACTCCGAAAGCGCCGCATCAATCGTCGAAACGGCTGCGTCTCCAACAGGGAGGGATAAGCTTTCGGCCACGGAGGATGCGCCTTCCTGTGAAACGCCGGAGCGGACCCCCGACGCGTCCCCGCAAGTAGGGTTGCACGCCGGAAGCGTCCAGCAGCCGCAACTCAACCGTCAGGGCGCCCAGGCTTAACGATCCGGCGGCCGAGCGGCGTCCCTGCAGGCGCTTTCTGGCCGAAAGCGGCGAAGTCTGGTTTATTGCCACCTGTTCGAGGAGCGATTCACCTCGGGGATTTCAGGCGCGGGCCGACGGCCCGGCCGCACCGGAAAGCGGACCCATGCGACGCAATATCTTCATCGGGCTCGCCGTGTTCGGCCTTCTCATCGTGGGATTGCTGATCGCGCCGCAGCTCATTCCGTCATCGGTGTACCGCGACCAGATCCAGTCGGCGGGCAGCCAGGCCCTCGGCCGCGACGTCGTGGTCGCAGGCCCGATCCGTCTCAGCGTGTTTCCGCGCATCGAGGCGCGCGCGTCCGACGCCTCCATCGCCAACCCCGAGGGTTTCGGCGACGCGCCCTTCGCCAGCATGGGCCAGCTCCGCGCCGCGGTGAAGCTTTTCCCGCTCATCTTCAGCCAGCGCGTCGAGATCTCCGAATTCGTGCTCGTGAAGCCGGAGATAAACCTGGTCGAACGCGCCGACGGCTCGAACAACTGGACCTTCGACCTCCCCGGCGCCGCCCCGGCGGAGGGCGAACCCGCGCCGCAGATGCAGACCGCGCTCGGCGACATCCGCATCCGCGACGGCGCCGTGTCCTATCGCAGCGAGGCGTCCGGCCAGACCCACGCCCTCACCGGCTTCAACCTGCGGGCGGACCTGCGCGCCCTCGACCGCCCGATCGACATCGAGGCGGACGGCGCGGCGGACAACCTCCCCTTCACCATCTCCGGCCGCATCGACAACGCGCAGGACATGTTCGCGGGCGTCGCCTCGCCGGTGACGATCCGGCTCTCGACCGACCTCATCGAGACCGCGCTCGCCGGCGAGATGTCATGGGGCGAGGCGCCCGCCTTCAAATTCAAGTTCGACGGCGCGATCCCCTCCGCCACCGCGCTCGCCGACGCCTTCGGCGTCGAAGACCTCCCGGGACGCCCCGCGCTTGGCCGCATCACCGCGAATGGCGAGGCGACCGGCACACCGTCAGACATCGCCCTCGACATCCTGTCGGCGCGCCATGAATCGCCCCTGCTCAACGCCGACTTCAAGGGCAAGGTGCGCTTCGCCGAGGAGATCACCGTCATCGGCGAGGCGGCCGCCGACGCGCCCCGCCTCACCGACCTTGCAAACGCCCTCGCCTTCCCGGCGCCGGGCGGCGGCGCGCTCGGGCGGGCCTCGGCCTCAACCCAGGTCTCCGGCAAGGCCGGTGACCTCCGCTTCGTGAACATCGATTTCCGGCACGAGGGCGGGCTCATCGCCCTCACCTTCAAGGGGGATGCAACGCTGCGCGAGGACGTCGCCTATGACGGAAAGCTCGCGCTCGCCGCCCCCGACCTCAAACAGCTCGCCAGGGCCGCCGGGGCGGAGCTTCCGGACGGCCCCGCCTATCGCAGCTTCGCGCTTTCGGGCGACATGTCCGGGTCGGCGACCGATCTCAAACTCTCGGGCGCGACGCTCAATTTCGACGACATCACCGCGACCGGCGACGCCGCGCTCGCGTTTTCCGGCAAGCCCCGCCTCACCGGCAAGCTCAAGACGGGCCCGATCGACATCACCCCCTACGCCGCGGCCTCCGGCGCGCCCGCGACCGAGACCCCGCAGCCGGGCTGGGGAAGCGAGCCGCTCGACCTCTCTCCGCTCACCCTCGTCGACGCCGATCTCAGCCTCGATGCGCAGGCGCTCAAATACCAGAAATTCGCCTTCGGCCCGTCGCGGCTTCTCGTGTCGCTCGACGGCGGCAAGCTGGTCGCGAACCTCGAACAAACCTCTCTCTTCGGCGGGGCGGGCGGCGCGCGGATCGTCGCCGACGCAAGCCAGCGCACGCCGGCGATCGCCATCGACGCCGACCTCAAGGGCCTGTCGCTGAAACCTTTCCTTGGCGCGGCGGCCGATTTCGACCTGCTCGAAGGCGCTGGCGACCTCAAGGTCAATATCGCGGGCGCCGGCGGATCGCTTGATGCGCTGATGGCCTCGCTCGCCGGCGAGGGCAAATTCACCTTCGCCGAGGGCGTGATGAAGGGCGTCGACATTCCGGCGCTCGCCCGCACCGCGCGGGACTCGCTCGCCGCCCGGTCCATCCCGCTCAACGCCTTCGGCCGGAACGCGGAGACGCGCTTCCGCAATCTCAAGGCGAGCTTTGCGATGAGCGACGGCGTCGCGGCCATGTCCGACATGACCTTCTCCGGCGCCGGCTTCTCGGTTTCGGGCGGCGGCGCGCTCGACATCGGCAAGCAGTCGCTGAGCTTCTCCCTGTTCCCCGAATTCACCGACAAGACCGCCGGCGTTGAAGGCTTCGGCCTGCCCATCAAGTTTGCGGGCGGCTGGTCGGGCGTCGACGTGTCATTCGATTTCGACTGGCTGATCAAGCGGGCCGAAGGCCAGCTGCGCGAGCGCGCCTCGGCGCGTATCGACACCGAGCTGCGCCGACAGCTTGGCGGCGACCTCTCCTCCATCCTGCTCGGACCTGCGCGCAACGCCCCCACCCCGGCCGCAGGGACGCCGCCGCAGGATGCTTCCGCGGCGACGTCCCCCGAAACGCCAGATGCGACCACTCCGGGGACCGATCCGGCGACCGCACCCGCCGACGGCCAGACGCCAGCCAACGCCCCGACCCTTGAGGACCGCGCCCGCCAGGAAGTCGGGCGGCGGCTCGGCGACCTTCTGCGCGGCAACTGACAGGCCGGCCCGCCGCCGTCACGCCCCCTGAATGGCGGCGCTTGCGCGTTCGATCTCCTGCCGCAGCGCCTCCCACTCGACCGCGCCCGGAGACCGGTCCGCCGCACGCATCTGCGCGACGAGCGCCGTCACTGCATTCAACCGCTCCACCACGTCGGCATAGGCGGTCCCGCCCCGCTCCAGCGCGTCAAACAGCGCGCGCACGAGACGCGTCGCCCGCGCCGCAGCGGCGGCCGCTTTCGAGCCTGGCGCAATGGCGGACGCCAGCATGTCGAACAGATCGACGATCAGCGCCGCCTCGCCCTTCAGCCGCGAAAAGCCCTCACTCGTCATGCTCGCCTCCTTCGATCGCGCCTGCTGAAACCCCGACAAGCGCCGCGAGCGCCCCGATCGAGGCCCGCGCCGCGGCCTCGGCTCCGGCAAGACCCTCGCGCGCCGCTTCAACTTCGACCGCGTCCGCACCGCCCGCGCGCAGCGCCGAATAGGCCTGCATCCGACCGATGAGGGCGAGCACGACCGGGGAGCCCGCCGCATCCACCCGCCGGATCGCTTCCTTCACCGCGGGCGGCGTGGACGGGTCCAGCACCTGCTCGGCGGCTTCCGTCTGCAACGCCGACCACCAGGCCGCCGCCGCGTAGGCTTTCAGTTCGAGGTCAGCTCCGCGCAAGGCGGCCGGCGCATCAAGCGACACGGACCGTCCCGTCACCTGTTCGACGCCGCCCGACAGCGGCGCGCACGCGGCACCCAGCGTCAGGGCGAGAGAGAGGACGCCGCCCCGCACGGCGCTTGGCAAGACCCCGAAGGACCGCGCAAGCTTCGTCGCCGCCGCCCTCATTGTGCGCCCCCCTCGGTCCGCCTCGGGAACAGCGTGAGGATCGGTCCCGCCGCCGTCACCCGGCCATAGGCGCCGCCGCCGACGCCGACGAGAATGCCGGCGATCATCGTCGCGACCAGTCCCCAGTCGGTGTCGGCCTTGATAATCTCCTGGATCACGGCGACCGCGAGCGTGAGCCCGCCCGCCGTCAGAAAGCGCAGCGTCGTTGACATGATCGCTGACTTTGGAATTTGCGGCGTCATACGCCCTCCTCATTCCGCAAGCGTCTCCGGGCGACGATCGCCCGGTTGACGGGGGGAGGATGCGCCCGGCGGGGGGAGGGTCGGATTGTTCGCGGTCCATCCCCCCATTCAGGTTCCCGGCGGAGCCCCAAAAAGTCCCGAGGCGGGGGTTTTCGGGCCTCTCGCGCCATCCGCCGGCCGCGCCACAAACCTCACCGAAACATCACTTGAACCTGCGCGTCGGGCGGGCGCCACTCAGCGCTTGTCCCCGGGCCCCCATCGGCCTATTAGGTCCGGTTCGCGGACGGGCGCACACTCACCCCCGACCCGACCTGACCGGTCGCCGCCTTAGCTCAGTTGGTTAGAGCGCTAGATTGTGGATCTAGAGGTCGCTGGTTCGAGACCAGCAGGCGGTACCATTCAAATGAATGGGTTGGCGGTGGATTTGTTGGGCCACCGGCCGCAGCCGAGGGCGAACTCCGTTCAAACGCGCCGTCATTGCATTCAATCTCCTCAAATGCCCACGCGCGCACTAGACCTGCCCACTGGTGATGAGTGTGATCGCCGCGACAAGATACAAGCCGGCCGTCAAGATACTGCCCACAGCGCGGACATGATTGAGCCGGGTCCAGGTTCGGCCATAGTGGCGCCAATAGACCGCCGCTTCGCGTGATGTGTGATCAAGACGCTCCAGTCGACGGTTCATCGGCACCTTTCCAAACACCGTCATCAGAAAGACGTTCGGCACATAGACGATCGGCGCGAGGATCAGCGTCACGAGAGCCGGGCCTTCAAAGACCATCAGGCTGTAGGCCGCGAACAGCACCGAGAAGAACGTGATCGAGAGAATACCCGCGACGAACTGGGTCCTGATCACCGTCCGGTTGACGTGCTGCATCGACTCGACGCCGCCCGCGGGGGACGCTTTCAGCAGACCGGCCATGATGAACTCGGAGAATGCGGAGAAGACACCTCCGATCAGGGCGCTCCACAGCGCAAGAAAAAGGCAGAAATAGAGGGCCCATTCGTAGGTCATGCCGCCCTCCACACGCCGGTTTCAGCGGCATCGCGAGCGTAGTCCGCGAAATCCTTCGGCGAACGCCCGAGCGCGCGTTGAACTCCATCGGTGAGATGCGCATTACGGCCGTCGAGCACGGTGGAAAAAAGGTAGTCCAGCATCCAGACGACGTCTTTGGGCGCGCCTGACTTCGCCGCCTCCGACACGAAGGCTTCGTGCGGAACATTCACATAATCGATCTTGCGACCCGTCGCGCGGGAGAGATCGGCGGCGACATCGGCAAACGTCATGAGACGCGGACCTGTCACCTCATAGACCTGGCCGTTGTGGTGATCTTCGGCGAGAGCCGCGGTCGCTACATCGGCGATGTCGTCCACGTCCACAAAGGGCTCGACCTGATCGCCGGCGGGCAGCGAGATCACGCCGTTCAACACCATGTCGATGAAGGCGCCCTCTGAGAAGTTCTGGTGGAACCAGCTCGCCCGAACGATCGTCCAATCCAGTCCAGCGGTTTGAACGATCCGCTCGCACGCCTGCGCTTCCGCTTCACCTCGGCCCGACAAGAGGACGAGTCGCCTGACGCCGCGCTGTCTGGCTTGCCCAACAAAAGCTCGGATCGCATCCGTTGCGCCAGGCATGGCGAGATCGGGTGCATAGGTGATGTAGGCGGCCGTCACGCCGTCGAGACATGCCTCCCAACCCTTTTCGTTCTCCCAGTCGAATGACGGAACCGCCGATCGGGATCCGATACGCACCCCATGGCCCCGGGCCGTGAGGCGCTCCGCGATCCTGCGGCCGGTTTTTCCGGTGCCGCCCAGCACGAGGGTGAGACCGTTTTGGTTGCTTGATAAGTTCATTGACTTGCTCCCTGTCAGGTTTCAGCAAGTCAGGATCTATCGGACGGCGGCCCGGGGCTCTTGTCTGCTCACGCCAGACCCTTGGCAGATCGCGACAATCGGGAAGCCCTAGTCCTTCTCCGCCGCCAATCGGTAGGAGCGGGGGGTCTGGCCGGCCCAGCGCTTGAACGCCCGTGTGAAACCGCTCTGCTCAGCGAACCCTGTCAGAAAGGCCACTTCAGCAAGACTGTAATCGGTCTCTCGCAGCAGCCGCTGCGCGAGGTCCCGTCGCGCAAGATCGACGACGCCCTGAAACGAGTGACCGTTGTCCGAAAGTCGCCTCTGCAAGGTTCGGGCGCCGATCCCCAGCTCTCCCGCGATGAGGGAAAGGGTCGGCACGCCTTCACTGAGCACACTCGCAACAGCGCGCCGCACCTGTTGCTCCAGCCCTCGATCGCAGATGAGCGACGCCAGCTCCCGCTCCAGATGCTGGTCGAAAAATCTGACGATCGTTTCGTCACCCAGCCTGTTCGGAGCGTCGATCCGCTCGGCGCTCACCCGAAGCGCATCTCGCCCGGATTCGAAATGGACCGGGCAGCCGAAATGGGCTTCATAGACTGACGGGTCGCCCCTCGGCGCATGTTTGAAATGGACGGCGCGCGGCGAAAAGCCCGATGTGCTGACTTCCCTGCTGATCCTGTCAACCGCAGCCATGCTCGCCTCGTTGGACAGCAGCATACCGGGCCGGCCGTCTCCAGCTTTCTCAAGGTTGAAGAAAAGCCCGTCGTCCGCGACCTCCAGGGAATAGGTTTCAGCGCTGCCGAGGACATGCCCATACCGTTCGGATCTCACGAATGAGCCACGCAGGTTGGGCGCGGACTTCCAGGCGAGACCAAACGCGCCGTACTCATCACAGCGCATCGAGGCGCCGATGCGCAGGGGTAAGGTCAGGCCATTGGGGTCGCGATCCGCGAGGGCTGCGAAGAAGTCATAATAGTCCGCCGACGCAACCAACCGGCCCGGATCGATCGGGCCGTCCGGAGGAAGCCCCAAGCCTTCGACCAGATCTCGGGTCTGAACGCCGGGGCTCGCCTGATCGACAACCTTGTAGACATACAATGAGGTGATCGCGCTCATCCGGCGGATCATACACCGAAGAAGGGCTTTTTGACCCGATCGCCGTTTTGGCGCAGGGCTGCGCATACACGATCCGACGTGTACACGGACAAGCCGTTCCAGGCTCGGGCGGGGACGTCCCCCTTCCCGAGCCCGTCACGACAGACGTCGTCGCCTAGAAGTTCTTGCGCAGGTCGATATACACCTGCCGCCCGCGGATGTTGTGATAGCCCGCGTCATAGCCATTAGTTTCATCGGCGAGCGGCGGGTCCTCGTCGAACACATTGTTCGCGCCAAGCCGCACGCGCATGCCGTCGAGCAGGCCCTTGCGGTCGAAGTCGTACTGAACATAGGCGTTGGCCGTCGTCCATTCCTCCACGATAAAGGGCTCGCCCGCTGGATTGAGCCCCGCGCCGGTGTCGATGAACTCGCCGATATAGTCCGCCCGCACGCCCGCGCCGAAGCCGCTCTCATGACGCCAGGTGAGGCTCGCCCCCCACTGCCACTCCGGCTGGCCGTCCTGCAGGATGATGCTCCCCTCCTGCGCGACCGAGATCTCGTTGGAGATCGCGCCGCTGTTCACGGCGTCGCGGATCTGCTGCGACCCGGGCGACAGATTGATGAAGTACTTTTCCAGCTTCGTCGCGTTGAACTTGAAGCCGAAGTCCCCGATCGGGGTGTCGTCGAGATCGTAATAGACCGCAAAATCAATGCCTTCGACATCGATGGTCTCATTGTTGTCATAGGTGTCGCGAATGAACAGGATGTCGCCAGCCGGCGTCAGGCCCGCGGCGTTGAAGAAGGCGACATCGTCGGCGTTCGGAGTGGCCCGCACGACGTTCGGGTTCGACGCCCCCTGCAGTCGCAGCAGATAATCCAGGTTGATGTGGTTCTCGGCGCCGAACACGCCGACAACGCCCTCGCGCTTGATGTCCCAATAGTCGACCGTGACGGTCAGCGGGTTGAGAACGCTGAACAGTCCGCTGAACCCGCTCGGCTCGAACACCAGGCCGTAAGTGACGTTGGTGTCGTCTTCCGGCCCGATGTCGTCCGCGACCGAGCGGCGCTCGGTGCGTCCCTCGGTGAAGCCCGTGCACGCCGCAAAAGTGGCGAACGTGCCGTTGCGGACGCCGGCTTCACAGAAATAGGAGTCCTCACGGCTGTTCGATCGATCAACCCCCTCATTGATGACGATGAGGTTCGGCGCGCGGAACCCTTCCGACCACGCCCCGCGGAACTTCAGGAAATCGACCGGCTTCCACGCCGCCGCGATCCGCGGCTTCACCCCGCTGCTTCCAAAGTCGGAATAGTCTTCGATCCGCGCGGCGATCTGGAGGTCCAGCGTGTTGACGAGCGGGATGTTCATGTCGGGGCTGACGACCGGAACCGAGAATTCGGTGAAGGCCGCGAGCACCTCGCGCGAGCCACGGGAATCCGGCGTCGGGCTGGTGCCATAGACGTCCGTCTCGCTGACTTCGCCGGTCACCGCGTCCGTGAAGGTGATCGTGCCGTCGAGGCGCGGGTCGCGATCTTCCTTGTAGCTCTCGCGGCGGGCCTCGACCCCGAAGGCGAAGCCGACATCGCCGCCCGGCAGTGCGAACAGATCGTTCTTGGTGAGCTTGTAGTCGATGAGATCAAGCTCGGTCTGGCTGATCCGGAACACGTCGATCAGGAACGGCGCGATAAGCTCCGGCCCGTTGGGCGTCCCGTCGCCGATCGAGGGGGTGTTCAGGCTTCCGCCGTTGAACAGGTTGTAGACGTTCGGCGTCTCGTTGAAGAGCGCCTGCTGGAACAGCGTTCGCGAGACGGAATTGTTCTCGACATCCTTGGCGCTGGCGGCGTTGTGGAGCATCGCCGTGTCCCAGTTCCACCCCGACGACCCGAACTCGCCCCGGGCGCCGATGAGGGCGCGCCACTGCCGGTTGATCACCTTGATGTCCCGGAAGCCGACATCGACGAAGCGATAGCGTCCGGCGTCGGTGAACACCGGCAGCCCGTTGACGGGCACGTTGGTGAGCCCGCTCAGACGGTTCGGATTCAGCATGCCGTTCGAAAACCGCACCGGGCCGAAGGGGTTGTAGTAATAGTTCGCCGGGACGGAGATTTCGGTCGCGCCGATGCCGTTGCGCGGCTCGTTGGTGGACCGGGTCTCGGCCCCGTAGAGGCCAAGCTCGCCATAGAGGCGGACGCCATTGTCGAAATCATGGTTGAGGAAGGCGAAGGCGTTGAACCGTTCCCGATCGGACACGATCGAGCGTTCGGTCGCACCGTCATAACGCAAGTCCGCGTCTTGCGTTCCGTCATCGATGCAGATGCCGGGCACGGAGAGCGCGCCGGCGGTGTTGCCGAGGCACCCGGCGAAGGTCGACGGCTGAAAGTGGAACACCCCGGCCGTCGATGTGAGCGCGGTCCCGTTCCGCCGCACCCGCGTGGCGGAGGTCGTCCGCAGCGTCCACTGCCCCCAGGGGGTCTGCGTCGCGCGGTTGTCGAACGAGGCGTCGCCCTCGAACGACCCGCCGACCAGGAAGGGCCGCGTGTCCTCGCTGCGGCCGAGATCCGTTTCCGACGCGAACAATCCGTCGCGGCCCGAATACTCCGCCGAGACGGAGATATTGGTCCGGCCGTCGTTGAAATTGCGTCCGGCCTTGAGCGTGAACGTCTGCTCGTTGAGCCCGTTGCCGGTCGCCTCGAGATGCCGCGCGGAGATCGACAGCCCGTCATAGTCGTCGTCGAGAATGGTGTTGAACACGCCCGCGACCGCATCCGTGCCGTAGATGGCGGACGCGCCGTCATTCAGCACCTCGACCCTGGCGATGCCGGACACCGGGAGGGAGTTCATGTTCGTCGTCGTCACCGGCGTCGACAATTCCGCCTGCGTCGACGGGTGGTTCACCACGCGGCGGCCATTGAGCAGCACCAGCGTTCCGCTCGACCCGATGGACCGCAGGTTGATCGACGCGACGTCGCCCCGCGCGTCGTTGACCGTCGTATTGTTGTCGTTCCGGAAGGCGACGCCGCCCTGTCCGGGAAGCGAGCGAATGAGGTCTTCCCCGTCAACGCCGCCGATCGTGGCGATTTCGTCCACGCCGATCACCGTGACCGGCAGCGCCTCGTTGATCCGCGCGCCCTGGATGTTCGTGCCCGTGACGATGATGACTTCCGACGCCTGGGACTCGCTCCCGGCTTCCTGCGCCAGCGCTGGAGCCGCGGTGACCGCGAGGATCGAACCGACCGAAAACTGGAGAAGTGTTTTGACGTTTGTCACTTTTTTTCCGCCCTATGCTTGGTATTGAGGGAGCCGCGAACGCCGAATACACGCATCTCCAACTGGATCCGCGGGTTCGCCAGACACGCCCCGAATTGTCGGTCAGGTCAGACGGCCCGTCCGGCATCGCGCGCAACACACGGACGGGAACCGCCTCAGTATATCGATAGTTCAGAGCGTTTTGCGCGCTTGTCTACAAAGAATTTGCGCCGCCCGATCCTTAGACGTCGCACTGTGTCATTGAAGCTTCACCGGTAGCCCCCCCCGAGCCCCCCCCAAGACACCCCGAGAGCCGCCCGGGACGCGCCGGTGGGGGGGCGTGCCCCCCGCCTATCTGGTCGGCTTCGCGCCGCGGCTTGCCCGGATTTGCGCGACTGTCCGGTCCACCTGCAGCCCGGAGAGGCCAAGATAGGTCTCAGGGTCGAGAAGCCCATCGATCTTCCCCGCGAGGTGCGGACCGATCACCTCATCCGCGAGCAGGGTCGACCGGAAGTCGCCTCCGCTCTCATGGGCGGAGAGCGCCGCCTCCCGCACACGCTCCTCGGCGACCTCCCGACCAACCGAATCGGCGAGAAACAGAACGATGCGCTGCGACATGATCATTCCCCCGGTGCGGTCGAGGTTCGCCCTCATCTGCGCCGGATTCACGTCGAGCCGGCGGATCAGCACGCTCGCATCGTCGAGCATGTCGGCGCTCGCGAGGGTGATCTCCTCCGCGACCTCATTCGGCCGGGACGTGTTGTCCCGCTCGAACGCATTCTCCACATCGTCAAGCAGCACCTCGGCGAGGCGGGGAATCGTGCGCCCGTGGTGGATCAGCGCCTCCGAGCGGCTCGGGTTCTGCTTGTGCGGCAGGGTGCTGCTGCCGACCGCGGTTGCGGGGCGGCCCTCCGACACCTCGTCGATGTCGGTCATCTGCAGGCGGAAGACCTCACCGCCGATTGCGGCGTAGGACTTCGCGTTGAGAGCAAGCACCAGCGCATACTCGGCGATCACGTCGCGCGCGCCGTGCCAGTCCGCCGGGCCCGGCTCGCGCAGCCCGAGTTCCCGCGCCACGCGGCGCTCCACCTCGACGCCCTTCTCGCCAAGACCGAGATGCGTGCCGACCGCCCCCTTCAGCACGCCGAGACTCTCGATGCGCACGCGCACCTGTTCGAGGCGTTCGATGTTGCGGTTGTTGACCGCCGCCCAGACCGCGACCTTCTTGCCGAACGTGATCGGAAGCGCGTGCTGGCCGAGCGTCCTACCGATCATCGGCGTATCGCGATGGGTCTCCGCAAGCGTCAGCAACTCCTCCTCGATCGCGCGCATGTCGCGGATCAGGAGCCCGATCGACTCTCGCATCTGCAGGAGCAGCACGGTGTCGTACACATCCACCGTGGTGACGCCGAAATGCACATGGTCGGCGGCGGTCTTCGACATCGATCGCTTCCAGACATTGAGGATCGCCACCATCCGATGCCGGACCTTGGCGTACTCGCGGTCGATCTCGTCCTGCGGCGTGTATCGGATGTCGGCCCTGTCGCGGATCTCCCGGGCGGCGGCCGCCGGTATGACCCCCTCCGCCGCCTGAGCCGTGGCGATGGCGGCCTCGACGTCGAGAACGAGCTGGTTGCGATGCGCCGATGAAAACAGGTCCGCCACCGAGCGGTTCTGGGCCGGCGTCTGGGCGAAGGCGGTCAGGCCTCCGGCAAGCAACGCCAACGCCACCAGGATCGCGCGCACTCGAAGCATCTTGGTCTCCCTTGAGCCTCTCGCCGATCTGTCATCACACCGGGGGCGCAGGCCTCACAAAAGCATTGCTAGGGTGCACCAGCCGCGCTGTCACCTCTCGGCCATGCTGCGCCGCGCCGATCAAGGCGCGGCCCGGCGGCGCGGCGCTTGCAAGCGAAACCTGTCGTCAACCCTGATTGACACGGCGTGACCAGAACCGCGCGACATGCGCCGACGAGGTTAACCCGAAATTCGCCACGCCCGTGTTACAGATGGTCGCTTCGCCTTAACTCGTCTTGCGACCGAAGGTCCGCCATGACGCATGACCGTTCAGGGCCCGGAACTCCCCCCCCGCGCGGCGTTGCACGCGCGGTGGCGGCGCTCTGCATGATCGTGCTCGCAACCAGCGGCGTGTTAGCGCTCGCCCAGTCTCCTCCGCAGGCTCCCCCGCAGTCACCCCCCCAGTCGCCGCCAGCCCAGACGTCCCCATCCCGGTCCGCGGCGCAACCCTCCGCGCAGCCGGCGCCCCAGTCGCCCGCCGCATCAGACGACGCCTCGCCCGACGCCGCTCAGTCCGCCCCGGCGGGAATGACCGACCCGGAAAAGGCGGGTCACATCCGCGCGCTGATGGACGGCGCGCTCTCTGTCGACGTTGACGCTGACGCCCTGTTCGCGGCGAGCGGCGCTGGCGCTGGGGCGGCGCGTCTCCGCCTGTTGCTCGAACTGGTCGCCGACCCTGACCGGCTCGCCGCCGCCACGGAGGCCGGACGCATCGAAGGGCTGGACGAAAACGCCGGCGCCCTCGTTCTCGCCCAGGCCGAATTCCTCTCCCTCCCCTCCGACCAGCGCGATGAGCTACTGAGCAATCATCGAGCGCTACGGGAAGCGGCGAACGCTGTCACGGCGCAGGCGGCGACCGACGCCCGCACCCTCGCCGCCTTGAAACAGCAGGCCGATGCGATCGAGGACTTCCTCGCCGGCCGGAAGACGGATCTCGCGCTTCTGTCAATCAACCTCGCAGACCCCGGCGGAATCGCACTGAACGCGGAACGGCGCGCGCTCATGCTGCAACCGCCCGCCGTGCGCGCTCCCGACGCGTCCTCGCCGCCCGACACTCAGACAGACCCTCAGCCCGAGCCTCAGCCAGACGCCGGCGTGCCTGCGACGCCTGACGCTACGTCGGCGTCCGACGCGGACACAGCCGTAGCCGCGCCTGATCTTGCCCGCCAGATCGCTGACGAGCAGGCCCGCCTTGACCGCCTGCGGGCGCGTCTCCTTGCGACCCCCGCCGCGGAGCAGGAGCGCCTCATCGCGATCCAGCGTGACGCGCCCGACGATCTCGCGACTGTCTCCCAAGCCAACGCCCTCGCCGAGGAAGCGGCGCGCCAGGCCGCGCTCGCGCTTGAGGAAGAGCGCGCGGCGGCGACCGAACTCCAGCGCCTGTTCGCGCAGGAACGCGGCCGCCTGCTCGCCGTGCGCGAGGCGCAGTCCCTGTTCGAGGCGACCCTCGCCGGCCGCGGTGACCCCGCCGGTGCACTGGAGGAGGAAACCCTGCGCCTGCGCCGTGAGGCGCGGGAACTCCAGGAAGTGCCGCGGATCGGCGCAAACCGCACCGCCGAAGCCGACGTGCTTTACGCGCGCCTTGTCGAAGCCCTGAAGACCGTCCGCCAGCGCCTCGGCGCCTCGCTCAGCGCCGCCTCCGCGGACCGGTTCGATCGCCTGAAACCGCCTGCCCTCGACCCCTCCCTGCCGCCGGGCGACTCCCGGACCCAAGCGCTCGTCGCCGATCGCGAGGCGCTGATCGCCAACGAACTTCGCCTCGAAGGTCTCGACGCGGGCCAGCGCACCTCCGAGCGCGACGCGCTCTACACGCAGATGGTTGCGCTCAACGCCCTTCGCCTGTCGCTCATCCCGGAACTGTCCTCGTCCAACCGCGGCGCGATCGTGGGTTTCGGCAATGACGGCGCCGCCCAGGCCGCCCGCGAGGTGAACCAGATCGCCCTCATCGCGCGCTACAATCTCGCCAACGCAAGACAGATCGCCGAACGCACACTGCAGCCCTTCCTCAACCCCACGCCCGCGCTGGTCCTTGCTTTCGGCCAGATCGCCATCCTGGCGCTGTTCTTCCGCTTGTGGCGGCGCGGCGGCGACGGACCGCTGAGCCGGCTTGAGGCCGCAAACGCCGAGAGGCGGCCGGCGACCCTGCGGTCGGCGTTCATCGCCTCCGCCGTCAGCGTCTACCGCGACGTGAGACGGCCCGTCGAATGGCTCGTTCTCGCGTTGCTCATCCGCTGGAGTCTGGCCGGCGAGATCACCTTCTTCGGTGAGACCCTGTTCTGGACCGTCGCGATCTGGCTCCTGGTCGCGGCAAGCCTCGTCCAGCTCGCAGACCGGGTGGCCCGGGGCAGCTTCGGCGACGATCCGCGCGCCGCAATCCGTATGAAGTCGCTGAAACTGCTCGCCACGGTGGCGTCGGGCGTCGGCCTGACCCTGTCCATCACGGCTGAACTCGTGGGCCGCGGCGCCATCCATAACTGGGTGCTGTCGACCCTCTGGGCGATCGTTCCGCTCGTTGCGCTCATCCTCTCGAACTGGTGGCGGGACCGGATCGTCACCCTCTCGAAGGCGGGCGCCGGCGCAAACCCCGTCCTTGCGTGGGCGGCCAAGGATTCCCCCGGCGCCTCCGGCCACCTCGCGCGCCTCGCCGCAGGGGCGGTTCTTGTCGTGGGCGGCGTATCCAACTTCCTCCGGCGCCGCGTCAAGGACATCGCCATCATCCGCGACATCTCCGAACAGCGCTCGCGCAAACAGGCCGCGGCGCAGGCGGCAGCGGACCTTGCAAGCGGCCAGTACCTGCCGCTTACCGACGCGGAATCCGGCGCTCTCGATCCACACCGCCAGCCGCTCTCGCCCGACCCGGAGACCAGAAGCCCGTCGTCACGCCGCCTCCCCACCCTCGCACCCGGCAAGCTCATCGCCCTCGCCGGCGAGCGGGGCCTTGGCAAGACGACCGCCCTCGACGATCTCGTGCGGCCCCTCGACCCCGCCACCGTCGTCCGTTTCGTCGCCGACGCGGGCGGCTATCCGTCCGTGCTCCAGGCCCTCGCCGCCTCCGCCGGCTGCGCCCCCGACGAGGCGTCCCTCGCCCAGGCCTTCGCAATGCGCGCCCCGGCCGTCGTCCTCCTCGACGACGCGCAGCGTCTGTTCATGCCCGCCATCGGCGGGATCGAGCACTTCGACCGCGTGCTCCAGCTCGCCCGCAATCTGCCGGGCGACGCCTGCTGGGTGTTCGGCGTCGGCGGCCCCGCCATGACATTCATCGGGCGCGCCCGTTCGGATCGCGCCCTGTTCGACGAGATCGTCTGGCTTCCGCGATGGGAGCCGGCGGACCTGCGCGCCCTGATCGAGCGCCGGACGGCGCAGGCCGGAATCTCCCCCGTCTTCGATCTTGGCGACGATGCGGCTCTCGGCCTGTTCGACAACGAACTCCCCGCCGAGGAGCGGGCGAAGATCGCCTATTTCGAGCAGCTCGCCGCCGAAAGCCTCGGCAATCCCGCGATCGCGCTCGACATCTGGCGGCGGTCGCTGTTCCGCAACGCCGCGACGCGGGCCGTCCAGGTGCGCACCTTCTCGGGCCCCCGCGTCGCTGACCTCGCCGCACTCCCGGAAGCCAAGCTGTTTGTCCTGCGCACGATTGTTCAGATGGAAGTCGCGAGCGCCGAACAGATCCAGCGCTGCACCGACCTTGAGGACAGCCTGGTCAAGATCACACTGCGGGCGCTCCTCAGGCTTGGCGTGCTCGCGCCTCACGCCCACGGTTGCCGCGTCACCCTGTTCTGGTACCGCGATGTCGGGCGGCTTCTGGAGCGCAACAACCTGCTGACACGGATCGCGGCATGACCACTGTCTGGCGCCTTGTTCTCCTCGCGGCGGTTTCGACGAGCCTCGCCGCGCCCGCATTCGCGCAAGCGGCGCCGGAGCTCGATGCGGTCGGCCAGCTGGCCAACACGATCCGCTGGGGCGGTGTGCTCACCTCCGCGCTGCTGATCGCCGGCGCGTGGATGATCATGCGTCTGGTCTCCGGGTTCGTCGCGGGCTTCAGCGCACAGTTCTCGACCCGGCGACTGACGCTGAAGAAGATCGAGACGATCCTTCAGTTCGTCATCTTCGTCGTCACAACCATTCTTGTCATCACGCTCTCCTTCGAGATCGACCAGACCGTGCTCGCCGTCATGGGCGGCAGCGTCGCCGTCGCCGTCGGCTTCGCGGTCAAGGATCTCGTCGCCTCCTTCATCGCGGGGATCATCATTCTCCTCGACCGGCCATTCCAGGTCGGCGACCGGATCGAGTTCGGCGGCTTCTACGGCGACATCACCGCCATCGGGCTGCGCTCGGTTCGGCTGCAGACGCTCGACGACAACACCGTCACCATTCCCAACAGCAAATTCTTGTCCGACATCTCGTCGTCCGGCAATTTCGGCGAACTCGACATGCAGGTCGTGATGGATTTCCACATCGCCGCCGACCAGGATTTCGACCGCGCGCGCAACATCGTGCGCGAGGCCGCGCTGTCGAGCCGCTATGTCTTCCTGTCAAAGCCGGTTGTGATCCTCGTCAATCAGACCTTCAGCGACGGACTCGCCGCCATCCGCATTCGCCTCAAGGCCTATGTGCTGGACGCTAAGTACGAAAAGGTGTTCGACACGGACGTCAATCTGCGCGTCCTGCGCGCGTTTCGCGACGCCGGGATCCTTCCGCCCGTGCTCTTCCGGCCGAACATGTCGCCGCCCGCCGCCGGCGATCAGCGACCGCCCGTCTCCGCATAGCCGACCGTTCCGTCCCGGCGTGGGTCCGCCGCCCCGACCCAGGTCCCACCCTCGCGCGCGATCGCGTGGACCCCGCCGAAATAGGCGTTGAGGCCGCCAATCACGAGGTCCTGGCTCGGGCTCGTGGGATCAAGTCCCAGCGCCGCGACATCCAGCCCGTCAGGCGGGACTTCCACATAGGCGTTGTCGCGGCCGTCATCGTCCGGCACCACATGCACCCTCGGCGCGGCGACCGCCCGTTCGACGCCCGCGCCGACATCCGCCCAGTGGCTGATCATCTGCGTCACCGCGGAGATGATCCGCGCGCTGCCCGGACTACCAAGCACCAGCTGCGTCTCGCCGCCGCGCTGCACGATGCTCGCGCTCATCGACGAGTAGGGCCGCGCCCGGGGCGCGATCGAGAACGCCCGTCCCGGCTCGCGGTCGAGCGACTGCATGTAATTGTTGTAGAGAAAGCCGAGCGTCGGGCTCGCGACCCGGGCCCCGAAATAGGAGTCGATGCTGGTCGTCACCGAGACCGCGAGGCCATCCGAGTCCACCACCGAGAAGTGCGTCGTCTCGCCACCCGGCTGATGGCTTTCGCGCTGTATGTTCAGCGTCGACCGGGCGAGGTCACGCGCCGCTTCCTTCGAAATACGCTGGCGCAGGTCCGCCTCGAACGCGTCGGCCGCCGTCTCCGAATTGCGATCCCTCGACCAGTGCGCCCGCTGCAACGCGTCCAGCATCTCCCGCGCCCGCTCCGGCGTCTCCGCACCGAGCACCGAGGCGTCGTCGAGGTCGAGCAGATTCAGCGCGGCGAGCACCACCCACCCACCGGCCGGCGGCGGCAGGGTATAGACATCGAAGCCGCGATAGGTCGTGTGCAGCGCCGGCTCGACGCGCGGATCAGGCGTGGCGGCGAGGTCCTCGGCCGTCAGCCATCCACCATTTCCCGCCATGTCCGCTGCGATCTGCGCCGCGATGTCGCCGGTGTAGAAGTCCTGCGCGCCCGCCGATGCGAGCCGCCGCAGCGTCTCCGCAAGCACGGGCTGGCGCACGATGTCGCCCTCTTTCGGCGCTGCTCCGTCGATCAGGAACAGCGGAGCCGCGGTCGGGCTCGCCCTGAGATCCTCTTCGTGGCGCGCATAGACCAGCGCCCGGAACCTCCCGACGCGAAAGCCGTCCTCCGCATAGCGGATGGCGGGGGCGAGCACCTCGTCCCAGCCCACCTCGCCGCCGCCGTAGGCGCGCATGGCGTAGTCCATCACCCTCACGGTCGACGGCACGGTCGTGCTCGTCCACCCCGTCGTGAACTGGGATCGCGGAACCTCCCCGAGCGGCAGTTTCGCCGGACCAAAGGATGTACCATTGATCACGAACGGAGCCTCCCCGGGCGCCGCGACGATCATCTGCGACTGCCCCCCGAGACCCGACATCGCAGGTTCGGTGACGCCGAGCGCGAACTGCACCGCGGCCGCCGCGTCGATCGCATTCCCGCCGCGCCGGAGAATCTCAAGCCCCGCTTCCGTCGCCTCCGGCGAGGCGGATGTCACGACACCGCGAGGCGCGAACGCCGTCGCCGCATCACCCGCGCCTTGTCGCGGCCGCGAGCAGGCGGCGATCCCGATCGCGAGCGCCAGGATCGGCGTGGCGACCGCCCGCACCGGTTTGACGACGCTGAGGACCGGCATCAGGAACTGACTCCATCTGGTGATGTGCGGGCTGGAGATGTGCGGGCGGCCGCGACGCACCTCCGTCGGGGCGCTAGAACACCTTCTTGATTTCGCCGTACACTACACGGCCGGCGATGTCGTAGAGGCCGTTGATGAAGCCATAGGTTTCATCCGCGAAGGGCGGCAGTTCGTTGGTCAGATTGCGCACGCCGAGCTTGAGTTCGGTCCCGCCGAGCGACCCGCGATCCGGGTCGAACGTGTAGCTCACAAACCCGTTGACAGTGTACCAGCTGTCGACCTGCCAGCGGGCGCCGGTCACATCATTCGTCGCGCTCGAATCTTCGACGTCCGATACATACCGGGCCGACCAACCCGAACGCCACGGGCCCCGCGACCAGTTGAAGAACAGGTTCGCCCGCCACTCCGGATTGCCGTTGAAGCGGATGTTGTCGAAGCTCGTGCCGTCCTGCTGGATTTCCAGGAGTTCGAGGATGTTGGTCCCGCTCGTGCCGATCGAGACATCGCCGATCGCCGACGGCGGGAAGGCGTAGGACACGGCGATGTCGTAGCCCGACACCTGTCGGCGATCGAGATTCACATAGCCGTCCAGAACGTTGATCACCTCGCCCGCGGCCGGGCGCTGCATGGTGGGATTGGCCGCGTTGAAGGCGTTGAACAGCAGGAGTTCATCCGGCGTGATCGGCGCCCGGATCACTTCAGGAATGCCCGCCCCCCCGGCGACCCGGTTGTTGAAGTCCTCTTCCAGCAGCCGGTCGACGCCGATGTTCGCGATGGCGTTGGTCGTCTCCACCTCGAAATAGTCGACCGACAGGCGCAGACCATCGAGCAGGCTGTAGCCCGGCTCGAACACGATGCCGAGCACGCGGCTTTCGCTTTCCTCCGCCTCAAGATCGGGATTCCCCGCGCGCAGCGAGGTCCGGTAGGTCTCGCCAAGGTCGCCGGGCGTGTTTGTGACGCCCACGCGGTACGGGTCGACGTCGCCCTGGTTGCGGCGCGTGATGTCGCCCTGGTTGATCTGCACCAGATTGGGGGCGCGGAACCCCTCGCCATAGGCGGCGCGGATCGACAGGCTGGGCGCGACGAACCAGTGCAGCGCCGCCTTCGGGCTGAAATTGTCGCCAAAGTCCGAGGAGCTCTCGAACCGCCCCGCAAGCTGCAGGTCGAGCGCGTACATCAGCGGGAAATTATTGCCCTCGCCGACGATCGGCGCGTTGACCTCCGCAAACGCCGACCAGACGTCACGGTCGCCCGTGAAGTCGTTCGTCGCCGAAACGCCCACCAGATCGGACCGGTCCCGTTCCGCGCCATTGGTGAACTGCAACGTGCCGTCGAGACGCGGATCGGAGTCCTCGATGATCTTCTCGCGCCGGAAGTCCGAGCCGACCGCCACGCCGACCGGTCCGCCCGGCAGCATGAACAGGTTTGAGTTCACCGCCTTAGCGTCCCAGGTGAGCAGCGAGCTTTCGCCGTAGCGCACCGAGCTCACGCGCACCTTGGACAACACGTCCTCGGAGTTCGCGAACGGCCCGCCGAACGGATTGAACGCGTCCGGGGTCGACAGCGCGAGCTGGTTCTGCAGAAGCGTCTTCGACAGCCGGTTGAACTCCTCGTCGGTCGCCGTCGCGACCGACCACCCGATCGCGGACTCCACATCCCACGCTCCGGCCTCGAACCGCAGTCCGCCGAGCACGCGCGACAGCGCCTGCTCCACCTCGATCCGGCGCGGACCGAGCTCCACGGGACGATAGCCCACGATCACCGAACTCAGCCCCGCGGCCGGCGCGTTGATCCCCGGCAGGCGGTTGACGCTGCCCGTGGGGCCGAACGGGTTGTAGTAGTTCTGGGCCGGCACCACGAGAAAGGCGAGCGAGGTGTCGATCGGCCCCGCCGCGCGCTTCGTTTCCGAATGCGACGAATAGAAAAGCCCCTCGCCGAACAGCTCCACGCCATTCATCAGTTCGTGCGTGAAGGTGAGCCCGACATTGAGCCGGGTGACCGCCGGAATGACCGTCTCGTCTTCGGAAAAATCGTAGTTCAGATCCCGGTCGAGCGTGCTCGTGTCGTCGAGCGACACGCCCGGCCGCAGGGTCGCAAGACTGCCCGGAAAGCCCGTGGGCTGAATGTGATAGCCGGCCGCCGTCGAGCCGAAGCCGGAGGCCGATGTGTAGTTGACGGTGGGCGCGGGCGTCGTGCGGCTGACGCGGATACCCTGGAAGCGGCCGTCCGGCAACAACGTCCCGGAACGCAGGCGCGCATAGGGGCTGAGCGACGACCCGTTGTCGAACTGGGTGTCGCCGAGCCAGTCCGCCGGCAGCAGGTTGCGGCGGTCGGAGGTGCGATACCATTCCGGATAGTCGATGGTGTCGACATTCTGCCGCTCGTAATAATTGCCGCCGAACGTGAAGTTCGTCCGGCCGTCATTGAAATCGAAGCCGAGCCGGCCGTTGATCGCGATTTCCTTGTAGGGCAGTTCGTCGCCCTCGCTCGCGCGCAGCGACAATTCCTTGCCGTCGCCCTCGTTGAACAGGGTCATGTTGACGACCCCGGCGATCGCATCCGACCCGTAGAGCGCCGAAGCGCCGTCGCGCAGCACCTCGACCCGGTTGATCAGGCTCGACGGCACCGCGTTCACGTTGGTGAACGTCTCCGGCACGCTGTCGACCGCCTCCGATTGCGGGTGGCCGGCGATGCGGCGGCCGTTGACGAGCGTCAGCGTGCGACCGGTGCCGAGGCCGCGCAGGTTCGCGCCGGTCACATCGCCCCGCGCGCCATTCGTGCCTGTATTGTTGTCGGTGAACTGGGCGTCGCCCAGCGACGGGATGTTCGCCAGCAGCTCACCGGTCGACAGCGCGCCCGTCGCTTCGAGCTCCTCGCGCGAGATCACCGTCACCGGCAGCGCGCCGCTGTCCGCGACCCCCTCGATGTAGGAGCCGATGACGACGACTGTCTCACCCGTCTCCGGCGTGGCTTGCTGGCCCCATGCCGGCAGCACCGATGTGGCGACGCCCGCCAGCAGCACGCCAGCTAATCTTGAATTGGTGTTGATCGTCATTTTGCCCGCTCCGCTGGCCCGATATCCGGGCCGACCCCGCTCGCCGACCGGATGCAACCATCCGCCGCATGCGCAGGATTTATGACGACCGGGCTACAATCAACCTATTTCCAAGAACTGCGGTTTCCATAGACCAAGGTTATTTTCCACTGTTCCGGCCCGGCGCGCGGCCTCGCCGCTGCAGTCCCTCCACCAGTCCCTTGTTCTGGGCGTCGAGCGCCTGCCGAAACAGCTCGACGAACTCCCGCGACATCATCGGCAAGCCGAGCGACAACGGGTAGACCGCGTTCACCGGCAGTTTCATGTCCGCGGGAAACAGCCGGACATCCGCAGTGGGCTCATCCCTCATCACGCTCGCCGCCGTGACGCCATCCACGACCGCCACGCCGACGTCGCGCAGCGCCAGCGCGCAGGCGAGCCGGTAGGTCTGCACCCGCACCGTCGACCGCAGCGCGAGCCCGATCACCGGCCGCCCCGCCAGATCTTCGAGCCGGACCTCGGTCCCCGGCCTTGCAAACACTTTCGCGGAGGCCACCAGCGCGATCGGCGCCTCGCCGATCTCCTGCGCCCCCACGGAGGCCGGGCGCGACGAGGCATCGAACACGAGCCCCAGGTCGAAGCCGAAGGCGGGCTTCGAGATTTCGTCCAGCACCTCGCCCGAATGCCGGGTGGAGATCGTCAGCTGCACGTCCGGCCAACGCCGCGCGAACGCCGTGACCGCGTCCGGCAGCACTTCATGGCCGAGCGCGGGCGTGGTCACGATCCGCAGATGCGACTGCGCGCCCCGCCGCAGCCGTCGCGACGCCTCCCGCAGATCGTTCATCGCCGCCCGGGTGCGCTCGGCGTCCCGCATCAGCGACCGCGCCTCTTCCGTCGGCTGCAACCGGCCGCGGACGCGGTCGAACAGCGCATAGCCGAGGTCCCCCTCGAGCTGCTGCAAGGTCTTGCTCACCGAGGGCTGCGACACATCGAGCAGGTTCGCCGCCCCGGTCACGCTGCCGGTGGTCATCACCGCGTAGAACACCTCGAACTGGCGGAACCGCAAATCAGATCACCCATGTTTCAAATCTATGCTTTTAGAATTTTATAGCATTTGACGCATGACCTGAACCCCGTAAAAGAAACAGGGTCGACCGGAGACGCCCATGACTTCGATCCTGCACCGTGATCCCGCCTCGGACCTGCCGACGGCCGTCTCCGGCGCGGGGTGCTGGCTCCAGGACAGCGACGGCCGCCACTATCTCGACGCGTCCGGCGGGGCCGCCGTCTCCGCCGTCGGGCATGGCCACCCGCAAGTCGTCGAGGCCATCCGCGAGCAGGTCGCGCGACTCGCCTATGCGCACACGGCCTTCTTCACCAACGCGCCGAGCGAAGCGCTCGCCGACCTGCTGATCGCCCGCGCGCCCCCGGGCTTCGGGCGGGTCGTGTTCACGTCGGGCGGCTCCGAGGCGACCGACGCCGCGCTCAAGCTCGCGCGCCAGTTTCACCTTGCGAACGGCAAACCGCAGCGAACCGTCTTCATCGCCCGGCGCCAGAGCTATCACGGGGCGACGCTCGGCGCGCTCGCGGTCAGCGGTCATCCGGCGCGACGCGCGCCCTACGAGCCGGTCCTTTCGCCCTGCCGGTTCATCGCCCCCTGTTACGCCTACCGTGAGCGCGCCGCCGACGAGACGCCGGCCGCCTATGCACGCCGGGCCGCCGACGCGCTGGAGGCCGAGATCGAGGCCGTCGGCCCGTCCCGCGTCGCCGCCTTCATCGCCGAGCCGGTGGTCGGCGCGACGCTCGGCGCGGTTCCAGCCGAACCTGGCTATCTTGAGCGTATCCGATCGATCTGCGACCGGCATGGCGTTCTCTTCATCGCCGACGAGGTCATGTGCGGCATGGGACGCACGGGGACGACCTTCGCCGTCGAGGCTGACGGGGTCGCCCCGGACATCATCACCATCGCCAAGGGGCTCGGCGGCGGCTACCAGCCGATCGGCGCGATGCTCATGTCGCGCGCCGTGGCGGACGTCGTGACCCGGACCGGCGGTCGCTTCGAGCACGGACACACCTATATCGGTCACGCGATCGCCTGCGCTGCGGCGCTCGCCGTTCAGCAGGTCATTCATGAGAACCGCCTCCTGTCGCATGTCTCGCGCCTCGGACCGCACCTGATGCGGGAGCTCGCCTCCGCGCTCGGGCCGAGCGGCGTCGTCGGCGACATTCGCGGCCGCGGCCTGATGATCGGCGTCGAACTCGTCGCCGATCCGGTCTCCCGAACGCCCTTTCCCGCCGCAAGGCGTCTCGCGCCCGCGATCAAGGCCGCCGCTTTCGAGAACGGGCTGATCGTCTACCCGGGATCCGGCTGCGCGGATGGTCGCGACGGCGACCACATCCTGATCGCACCGCCCTATATCGTGAGCCAGTCGGAAACCGGCGAAATCGCCGACCGGCTCTCCCGAGCGCTGCACCAGGCGCTCGCCGCCACCGCGGGCCCCGCGCGAGTGACGACGGCCGGCGGGGCATGATCGGCGGGCGACTCATCGCGGTTGCACCGAACGGCGCGCGCAAGACGCGTGCGGATCATCCGCGCCTGCCGATCGAACCCGATGAGATCGCCGCAGAGGCGCGCGCCTGCCGCGACGCCGGGGCGGCCATGCTGCATCTCCATGTCCGCGACGCCGAAGGCCGCCACAGCCTGGACGCCGGGCGCTACCGCGAGGCCATCGCCGCCGTCGTCGCCAGCGTCGGACGCGACCTCATCATACAGATCACCACCGAGGCCGTCGGCGTCTATGGCGTCGAGGATCAGTTCGGCGTCGTTGAGGCGCTGCGTCCCGAAGCCTGTTCGGTCGCGCTGCGCGAGGCGCTCCCGCCCGGGGGAGATGGACCGGGGGCGGCCCTCGACCGCTATCTCGGCTTTCTGCGCGACTGCCGCCGCGAGGGGATCGGCGTCCAGCACATCCTTTATGATGTCGCCGATGTGCGCCGGTTCAACGCGCTGCGGACCCGAGATGACGCAGCGGACGCTTTCGGCCCTCATCCCTTCGTGCTCCTTGTCGTGGGACGTTATTCGCCGAACGGCGCCAGCGACCCGATCGCTCTTGGTCAACTCGCCTCGGCGCTCATGGAGCCCGGTGCGCCGTCGCCCCTGTGGGGGGCGTGCGCCTTCGGACCGGCCGAAACGAGCGTGCTGCTTGCGGCGGCGGGACTGGGCGGCCATATCAGGGTCGGCTTCGAGAACAACCTCCACCACCCGTCCGGAGCGGTGGCGGAGTCCAATGCGGAACGCGTCGGCATGATCGCCGGATTGGTCGGCTCCGCCGGGTTTTCGCCACTATCCGCCGATCAGGCGCGCGCCATGATCGCGAATCCGGGTGAAACGCGACTTTTCTGACGCGGCGGAGCATCACCGAAGTCGGCGTGAAACCCGTCCGAAACGTCACTCAAACCTGCGCGCTTGCGCGCCGTATCCACCCCCGCCCGGCGTCTCGATCACGAAGATGTCCCCCGGATGCATCTCGACCGACTGGTTGGATCCAAGCGTCTCGGTGGAGCCGTCTCCCCGTTCGACCCGGCAGCTTCCCATCGCTCCATCGCCGCCGCCCTTCAGGCCGAACGGTGCGGTCGTCCGCCGGTTAGCAAGGATGGACGCGGTCATCGGCGCAAGGAAACGGATGCGCCGCACCACGCCGTCGCCGCCCCGGAACCGTCCTGCACCGCCCGATCCGGCCCGAACCTCAAACGCCTGAATCTGAACGGGAAAGCGCGCCTCCAGCACTTCTGGATCCGTCAACCGTGAGTTCGTCATGTGCGTCTGCACCGCCGATGCGCCGTCGAAGTCGGGCCCCGCCCCGGCGCCCCCGCAGACGGTTTCGTAGTACTGGCGGCGGGCGTCTCCGAACGTGAAATTGTTCATCGTGCCCTGCGAGGCCGCAAGCGAGCCAAGCGCGCTATGGAGCGCATCGACGATGATCTGGCTCGTTTCGACATTTCCGGCGACAACCGCCGCCCCGCGCCTCGGATTGAGCATGGAGCCCTCGGGCGCAACGATCCGGATCGGCTTGAGGCAGCCTTCGTTGAGCGGAATGGAATCGTCCATCAGAGACCTGAAAACATAGAGAGTCGCCGCGCGTGTGACCGCGAAGGGCGCGTTGAAATTGTCGCTCGTCTGGGCGCTCGTTCCAGTGAAGTCGACGGTGACGCTGCGCGTCGCGGGATCAGGCGACACCCGGACGCGAACAACCGCGCCGGAATCCATGGGCGCTTCGAACTCCCCCTCCTTCAGCCGCCCGATCACCTCGCGCATCAGCTCTTCGGCGTTGTCCTGGACATGGCGCATGTAGGCTGCGGCCGCGTCCCGTCCGTGCTCGGTGACCATGCGGCGAAGGTCCTCGCCGCCACGCGCACACGCCGCGACCTGAGCCTTCAGGTCGGCGATGTTGCGATCGGGATCGCGCGCCGGATGGGGCCCCGAAGCCAGCAGCGCGCGCGTCTCCGCCTCCAGGAACCGGCCTGCGGACACGAGCGGAACCGCCTCGAACATCACGCCCTCATCCTCGATCCGCTGGCTCGCGGGCGGCATCGATCCGGGGGTCAACCCGCCGACATCGGCGTGGTGCCCGCGCGCGGCGGTGTAGAAGGCGGGCGCGGCGTCGCCTTCGAGGAAGACCGGCGCGACGACCGTGATGTCGGGCAGATGCGTGCCGCCGGCGTGCGGCGCGTTCAGCATGAACGCATCGCCTTCCGCCATCCGCTCACGATAGCGCGCCATCACCGCTCGGACGCTGTCGCTCATGGAGCCGAGGTGCACCGGCATGTGCGGCGCATTGGCGACCAGCCCGCCCTCCGCGTCGAAAAGCGCGCAGGAAAAATCCAGTCTTTCCTTGATATTGACGGACGACGCCGTCGCCTGGAGCGCAAGCCCCATCTCCTCGGCGACCGCCATGAAGCGGTTGTTGAACACCTCAAGCAGCACCGGATCGCGATCGCTCGACGTCCCGCCGCTCGCCTGGGCGCACGCAACGCGCGTCATCAGGAGATCACCCTGCTCAGACCTCGCCACCCGCCAGCCGGCGTCGACGAAGGTGGTCGATCCGGGATCGAGCACGATCGCCGGCCCGGTGATCACGTCTCCGACCGCGAGGCTCTCCCGCCGGAAGACGGGCGCCGGATGGTCGCGCCCGCCGGTGCGCACCACTGCATGCAGGTCGGGGATGGACCGCGCCGGCGCGGTCGCCAAATCGCCCTCGTCGCCAGCGTCCGCGCGGATCACGGCGTCAGCGGAGACCGACGCAAGGATGATCCGTCGCTCCGGTTCGATGAAGCCGAACCGCCGCTCATGCTCCGCCAGAAACGCCGCCGCAAGCTCGCCAGCGGCGTCGGCTGTCGACGGGTAAGGCGTCGCCAGGGGAAGCGCCGTGTCCGCGCCGTCGAACTTCAGGTGAGCGGTCACCTCGGTCTCAGGGCGGGCGGCGCGACCCGGTCCCAGCGCGGGGACTTGGGCTTCCAGCGCCGCCTGCGCATCCCGCGCGACGCCCGCTATGGCGGCTTCGAGCACGCCGTCGTCCGTGAGCGGTTGCTCGATCGTGCGCTCCACCACGGACCTGACATCCGCCCGGTCGATCCCCCACGCGGACAAAACCCCCGCGAGGGGATGCACAACCACCGTCTTCACCCCCACGGCGTCGGCCACAGCGCACGCGTGCTGGCCGCCGGCGCCGCCGAACGCCACGAGGGCATATCCGGACGGATCTCGACCCCGCTGGATCGAGATTTGCCGAATGGCCTCCGTCATGCCGAGGTTCGCGATCTGGAGAAAGCCCTCCGCGATCTCCTGCGGCGTCATCGCACGTCCGGTCGCCGCCTGCACCTCTCGTGCGATCTCGGCAAGCCCCGCCTCGACCGCGCCGCGATCGAGCGGCTGGTCGCCCGCGGGCCCGAATACATGCGGGAAAAACTCCGGGCGGATCCGTCCGAGCAGCAGGTTGCAATCCGTCACCGTGATCGGCCCGCCGCGCCGGTAGCACGCCGGTCCCGGGTCCGCCCCGGCCGACTGCGGCCCCACCCGCAACCGCGCGCCGTCGAAGCGACAAATCGAGCCGCCGCCCGCCGCAACCGTGTGGATCTGGAGCATCGGAGCGGCGAGCCGGATGCCCGCGGTCACCGTCTCCGTGGTGCGCTCAAACACGCCCGAAGAGTGGGACACGTCGGTGGAGGTTCCGCCCATGTCGAAACCGAGCGCGTGACGAAATCCCGCGCGCCGCGCGGCCGCCGCCATGCCGACCACGCCGCCGGCAGGGCCCGAGAGCACCGCATCTTTTCCGCCAAACGCCGACGGCGCGGCGAGCCCTCCGTTCGACTGCATGAAGAGGAGCCGCGTCCTCAGGTGCAGTCCCGCCGCCAGCCGGCCGACATAGGCGGCGAGGACGGGCGAAAGATATGCATCCGCAACCGTTGTGTCGGTTCGCGGCAGATACCTTACCAGTCGGCTCACCTCATGGCTGACAGACACCTGCTCGAAGCCGACCTCACGCGCAATGCGGGCGAGCCGGCGCTCGTGCTCCGGAAACGCCCAGCCGTGAAGACACGAGATCGCCGCCGATCGGCATCCATCCGCGAACGCGGCTTCCAGATCGCGACGCGCCGCGGCATCGTCGAGCGGAATCAGCACGTCGCCGGATACATCGACCCGCTCAACCGCCTCGACGACGTGCGCATGCAACAGGTCCGGCTTGACGATGCGCCGCGCAAAGATATCCGGCCGGGCCTGCGTTCCGATGTCCAACAGGTCCCGGAACCCGCGCGTCACCACAAGCGCGACCCTCGCCCCGGCCCGTTCCAGCAGAGCGTTTGTGGCGACCGTTGTTCCGACGCGAATTTCGTCCACGTCGGCAAAGGACGCGCCATTCGCCGCGAGAACGCGCCTCACCCCCTCCAGCACCGCATCGTCATATCGGCCGGTGTCCACCGAGAGGAGTTTTTCAACACTCTTCCGCCCGTCAGGGCTGTGCGCGACGACGTCCGTGAACGTCCCGCCGCGGTCAATCGCGAATCGCCATCCAGTCATCCGGGCCGCGCTCCGCTCCCGCGCCAGGGACCTGTCGCCTCAGGTCCGGCCGTAATGGTCCAGATACCAGTCGACGAACCGACCAACGCCTTCGTCGATGTTCGTCGACGGATCGAAACCCGTCAGCCGCTTCAGTTCCGAGGTGTCGGCCCACGTCTCCTTCACATCGCCATCCTGCATCGGCAAGCGCTCGATGTCCGCCTTGCGGCCGAGACGCCTCTCCAGCACTTCGACATAGCGCATCAAGGGCTCGGTCTTGCCGCGGCCGATGTTCAGCAGACGATAGGGCGCAACGCCCGAGGTCGCCGGGTTGGGCTGTGCAGGGTCCCACGCCGGATCCATCCCCGGCGCCATCGGCAGGAGCCGAAGCAGGCCGTCGACGATATCGTCGACGTAGGTGAAGTCGCGTTTCAGGTCGCCGCCGTTGAACAACGGGATCGGCCGGCCTTCCAGAATGGCTTTGGTGAAAATGAACAGCGCCATGTCCGGGCGTCCCCATGGGCCGTACACGGTGAAAAACCGGACCCCGGTCGACGGAATCCCGAAGAGATGCGCGTAGGTGTGCGCCATCATCTCGTTCGCCTTCTTGGTCGCGGCATAGAGCGTCAGCGGATGCTCAGATCCGCGACGCTCCTCGAAAGGCATGGCGCCGGTCGCCCCATACACCGAGGAGGTCGACGCAAACACCAGGTGCTTGACCGGATGCGCCCGGCACGCCTCCAGCACCGATAGAAAGCCGTCTATGTTGGAGGAGATGTAGGCTTCGGGTCGCTTGAGGCTGTAGCGAACCCCTGCCTGCGCCGCGAGGTGGACGACATGAGCGGCCGACGCCGATTTGAAGATCTGCTTCACGGCCCCGCTGTCGGCGAGGTCGGTGCGATGAAACTCGAAGCCTTTCGAGCGGTCCAGCCTTGCGAGCCGCGCCTCCTTGAGGGCGGGATCGTAATAATCCGTGACCGAATCGACGCCGACCACCTGATCGCCGCGCGCGAGCAGGGCCTCGCAGAGATGGTATCCGATGAAGCCGGCGCACCCGGTGACGATCACGCGCATGTCGGCCACCTCAGAGAACGCGCCGGACATCCATGGGGGCTCCACCGCCGATTTCCGTCCTTCTCATGCGCCGCCTGGCCCCTTGAATGGCGCCGAACCGGGCGCGGGAAGGCATCGCTAACCCACCCCTGAACGGAAATCCATCATGCACCCACGGGGCGCTTGAGGCTAACGTGACGCGGGTGCCGGCCCGGTGCGGTTCTGCGGGATCGATTCCAGCTCGCGCCTCGCATACTCGGCCCATTGGCGGAGGACCTCCACTACACCGGGATTGCGATCCGACACATCATAGGTTTCAGCCGGGTCCGCGACGGTGTCGAACAACATGCTCCCGCCACGCGGTTCAAGGTCGACATCGAAGGTGAGATAGAAGGATCTGACCACGTACCGCCAGCCTTGCGTGCGGATCGCGGCGATCTTGTTGTTCGAGAAGAACAACAGCGCATCATGAGGCGTTGTTCGTCCGCCCTGCAGCAACGGCCAGATGTCCTTGCCGTCGATCGGCCGGTCCGTGGGCGGGGTCCCACCCGCGCGACGCAGGAGCGTCGTGAACAGGTCGGTGTTCATCGCAATCGCGTCGCTGCGCGCACCGGCGGGAATCGTCCCCGGCTGCCAGGCCACGAGCGGCACAGAATAGGCCCCCTCATAGGTCCCGCCCTTGCGGTCGCGATAGGGGCCGCTCGATCCCTGGAACCAGGGGCCGTTGTCGCTGGTGAACAGGATCAGCGTGTCGCGCGCTTTTCCCGACCGCTCGACCGCGGCGCGAAGCCGCCCGACGCTCGCGTCCAGCTCCTCGACAACATCACCATAGCGCCCGGCCTGCGACCGACCCGCAAAGCCTTCTCCCGGGGCAAGTGGAATGTGCGGCGCGGTGTGCGCCACATAGAGAAAATACGGGTGATCGCCCGCCTGCTCGATCACCTCCAAGGCCGCGTCCGTGAAGCGACCGATCAGCTCGTCCTGGGCTGCAGGCTCCTCGAGCGTTTCGCGGTTTCGCATCAGCGGCAGGGGAACCATGTCGTTGCTGTAGGGCACGCCGAAATAGCTCTCGAAGCCCTGATCGGTCGGCCACGACCCTTCGACCGTACCGAGATGCCACTTGCCGACCATGTGGGTGCGGTAGCCTTGTTCCTTCAGGGCTTCCGCGAGGGTCACCTCGCCCGCCGGAAGGCCATAATCGCTGTGAGGAAAGATCACGCCCTGCGCGAGGCCCATCCGGGCGGCGTATCGACCGGTGAGCAGGCCCGCCCGCGACGGCGTGCAGACATTGGCGCTCGAGAAGAAATGGCTGAGCATCGCCCCCTCGCGCGCCAGCCGGTCGATTTCGGGCGTCTTCAACAGGGTCGAGCCGTTGATGCTGAGATCCCCATAGCCGAGATCGTCGGCCAGAATGAGGATGATGTTGGGTTGCTTCGCTCCGCCTTGCGCGAGTGCGGGAGAGACGGCGCCCGCAACGAGCAACGCCAGCAAGGCCTGCCGGATGGCCATGATCATGCGCTGCATCCCCATGCTTACGCCTCCGTCTTCACACATCAGTCCACCGTCGCGGCAAGTCGCGCTTCAGCGCTCTCGGCATATCCGTATCGAATCGCCTTGGCTGTGACCCCGACCCCGCGCCCGAGCGAGAACGGCGCCGTGTAGAGCCGCCAGGACCCCGGCGCATCGTCGTCAAACCGATAGCCGATCAAGGCGCCCGGCGTCGACGACGCAATCGACACCAGCGTCGCGCCCGGCGAGCCGGATCGGGCGACAACCGGGACCGCTGTGACCGGCTGGACGCCCCCGGGCCACATCCGCTCCATCATCTGTCGTTCCGGGATGACGGAGAGATCGCCCACCGCGGCGGCATGCGCCGTGAGCGCGCGGCGAAGCCTCTCCAGATCGGCTGCATGTTCGGGCTCACCCGCCAGATTGCGAACCGCGTCGGGATCGGCCGTGAGGTCATAAAGCGCTTCGGGCGGCAGGTTCACTGCAAACTGTTCCGCCTGCACGGGCGTCAGCCCGCCCTCCGCCTTCAGCCGCCACAGCTCGGCCATGGTCGGCAGGCTGTCGCGGTAGGACAGCGGTGCGAGCATGGGTGTTTCGGGCCGGTCGTTGCGCCGATAGAGAAACCGGCTATCCACCACCGCCCGCCACTTTCCGGGATTCGTATCCATGCGGTCGGCCGCCGCGAAGACCATGCTGCGTCCCGACGGCCGTTCAATTGCAGGGGCGCCGTGCAGTCCCGCCGGTGGCGCAACCCCTGCCAACGCCAGGATGCTTGGACCTAGGTCAACGAAGCTGACGAGGTCCTTGCGCATGTCTCCCGCCTGTCGACGATCCGGAAACCGCACGATCATCGGCACGTTGAGCCCCGCGGGCGAGAGCCGCCGCTTGGCGTGGGGCAGACCATCGCCATGGTCAGTGGTCCAGATCACGACCGTGGCCTCCGCCAACCCATCGGCCCGCAGCGCATCCAGGATTTCGCCGACTTGCCCATCCATGATGGCGACATTGTCATAGTGCCTCGCGATGTCCTCCCGCACGACGGGGGTGTCGGGGAGCTGAGGCGGAACGATCACGCTCGCAGGGTCCGTCAGCCGCGGATGGGCCCCGAGCTCGCGCGCATTGCGTTCGCCCGTCCTTGCCTCAAGCGGTGTTGGCGATGGTCGTGTGGTGGGCCAGAGATAGCTCTCATGGGTCACGAGCAGATTTACCATGGCGAAGAACGGCCGCTCGTCCCGGTCTTCCCGCCATGGCGTCAACGACGCCCGCTGGGCATCCCAGATCGTGAACGGTTCCCCAAATTGGTAGTCGGTCTTGAAAGCGTTGACGGTTCTGTATCCGGCGGCCCTCAAAAGCTCGGGGAAAGCCTTTGTTCCGACCGGCGGCGTCGCCAGATAAGCGTAACCCGCCCCACCATCGCCTCCGCCCGGCGCGCTCGTTCGCATGTGCTGCGCTCCGATCGCCTCCTGATGCATCCCCGTGATCAGCGCGGCGCGGCTCGGCGCGCAGACCGGAGCGGCCGTGTAGACCCGCGAGAACCGCACCCCTTCGGCCGCAAGCTGGTCAAGCCGGGGCGTTCGCGCGACAGAGTCTCCAAATGCGCCAACGCGCATGGACAGATCTTCCGCGACGATCAACAGGATGTTCGGCCGGGCCGGGATCGCCCCGTGTGCGGTATCGACCCTCGCGATCGCCTCTCCCTCCGCATCGACGATCACCCGCGCGGGCGCGGCGCACGCCGCGACGACCAGCAGAGCAAGCAAGGTAAGGAGAGCGGTCCACGGCGCGCGCGCCGATCCGCTGATCCGCCGACCATTCCCGATGACTTTAAAGGAACCCGCCATGGACGGGATCATTTCCCGTTTGTCACAGGCGCGCAACCGGGGCCGCCGAAACGACGCGTCAACCACCCCGACATACGAGCCGATCAGGCGAGCCCATAGCCATTGTTGTTGATGAACTCACGCAGTTCCCGAACCCGGGTCTGTGGGCTTGGATGCGTCGACATCCATTCCGGCGGCGCCCCACCGGACGACCCCATCTTCTCCCAGAGGCGCACGGCTTCCCGTGCGTCATAGCCCGCCGCGTGCATGTACCGGACGCCCAGCTTGTCGGCCGCCAATTCCTGCTGGCGCGAAAACGGCAGGATGAGCCCGACCGTCGCGCCGACGCCAAGTCCCGCCATGATCAGTTGTTTCTGACTGTTGTCCATGTCGCTCGCACTCACCGCAACGCCGCCGATCGCGAGGCCGAGTTGCGCCGCCGTCTGCTGGCTGATGCGTTGCGCGGCGTGGCGGTCCGTCACATGGCCAACCTCATGGCCAAGCACCGCCGCCACCTGATCCTCGCTGTCCGAGAAGTCGATCAGCCCCTTGTAGAAGCCGACCTTGCCTCCGGGCAGCACGAACGCGTTCTTTTCCTCGGAATCGAAGACGACGAATTCCCAGTCATCATTGGGCCGGTTCGCGGCCTGCGCGATCTTCGGCCCCACCCGGCCCATCAGCGCGTTTGCCGCCCGGTCCCGGGATATCGGCGTTTCCTTCTTGGTCTCGTTCCAGGCCTGGAGCGCCATCGCCTTCAGCGATGCATCGTCGGGCGCGAACAGAAGGAAATTCTGATTGCCGGTTTCAGGATTGGTGACGCATCCCGCCGCGCCGGTCGCCATGAGCACCATGGACCCGGTCCAAAGCCCGCGCACAAGGTCCCGCCGGTGCATGTCCTTGCCCAGGATGCGGGTCGAAACCGCGTCGCTTGAGTGATGGTCGTTGCACATAGGGCGTCTCCCGTAATCGGCTTCGCTTCCGGACGCTTATAGCCGCCTCGAGCTGCGGGAGGAAAGCCGCGACCCGCAGGCAGAACGCTCCACGCCCCGCGCGGCGCAAATGCGGCGAAGCGGCGCCGTCGCCAAATCGTGATCGCCGCTGCGCCAGCGTTCCTAGCTCGTCGCCGGCGGAAATCCGCCCGCTCGGCTCACCAACCCCGGCAGGGGGCGCCCCATACGTTCGGACAGCCAGCTTGCGGTCGCAATCAGCGCGTCGAGATCAATCCCCGTCGATACGCCTGAGCGTTCCAGCATGTAGACGAGGTCTTCGCTCGCGACATTGCCGGTCGCATTTGGCGCAAACGGACAACCGCCGATCCCGCCGATCGAGCCATCGAGCGTCGACGCACCCTCCTCTACGCCGGCCCAGGCGTTTGCGACCGCGGTGTTGCGCGTATTGTGGAAATGCAGACGGATCGGTGTTCTCGGGGCCGCCTTCGCCACTTCACGCATCACCCGCCGCACCTGCGAGGGAACCGCGATGCCGATGGTATCGCCAAGTCCGATCTCGCGGGCTCCCCCCTCCGCCAGTTTTCCGGCGATTTCGCCCACGCGGCCTGGGTCGACTTCGCCGTCGAACGGACAGCCGAAGGCGACCGAAATCGTCGCCTGGGCCGAGCGGCCGTTCTCTCTCGCCAGCCGAAGGATTTCGAGCGCGTCCTCGACGGTTTCATCGGCGGTTCGCCCCTGATTGCGTGTGGCGAATCCGTCCGCCGCACAGGCCACAGCGCCGAGTTCCTCTACCTGCGTCGCCAACGCCCGCAACGCGCCGCGCTTGTTGAGGACAAGTCCGATCCGCGTCGCTCCGCCGGCCGGCGGCAAGCCCTCACACACGGCCTCGGCGTCGGCCATCTGCGGAACCCGCCCCGGGTGAACGAAACTCGCGACCTCGATGCGCCGGTATCCCGCCGCGATCGAGCGGCGGATCAGCTCAAGCTTGTCGGCCGTCGGAAGAAACCCGGGCTCGTTCTGCAGCCCATCGCGCGCAGAAACTTCAACCAGTTCGATCCGGGTCGCCATTACGAGCTCCTCACGCGCTGGACCGATCTGCGCCAGTCCGCCATCAGCCCGGCTGAACGATCCTGCGCGGCGGGCTCGAATCTGCGATCGAGCGTCCATGCGCCGGCCGCCTCGTCCAGCGATGCAAACACTCCCGCCCCGACCCCCGCCAGCATCGCGGCGCCGAGCACGGTCGTCTCTGTATTTGTCGGCCGCAGCACCGGCGCCCGCACGATATCGGCCAGGAACCCGAGCATCCAGTCATTGCGCGCCATCCCGCCGTCGACCTTCAGCGACCGCAACTCGGCGCCGTCGATCCGCATCGCTTCAACCACTTCCGCCGTCTGGAACACGGTCGCCTCGAGCGCGGCGCGCGCGATGTGGGCGATGGAGGTTCCGCGCGTGAGCCCAAGGATCGCGCCGCGCGCATCCGGATCCCAGTAGGGCGCGCCAAGGCCGGTGAAAGCAGGCACCAGATGCACCCCGCCGGAATCTTCGACACTCGCCGCCAGTTCGCCGGCATGCGCGCCGTCGCGAATGACGCCAAGCTGATCGCGCAGCCATTGGATCGTCGTCCCCGCCGAGAGGATCGAACCCTCGATCGCATAGGTCGTCTTGTCTCCGACCCGATAGGCGATCGTCGACAGCATCCGCTGACGTGATCGAACCCTGCCCGCACCGGTGTTCAGAACGAGAAATGCGCCCGTCCCGTAGGTGCATTTCGCCTCTCCGGCCGCGAGGCAGGCCTGGCCAACGAGCGCGGCCTGCTGATCGCCCGCGACGCCGGTGATCGCAAGCGCGGAACCGAACAGGGACGTCTCGCCGAAAAAACCATCCGACGACCGCACCTCGGGCAACATCGACATCGGGACCCGGAACAGGGCGCAGAGACCCTCATCCCAGCGACCGGCGGATATATCAAAGAGCGAGGTGCGCGACGCATTGGTCGCGTCGGTTGCGTGTACGCGCCCCTCGGTCAGGCGGTGGATCAGAAAGCTGTCGATCGTCCCGCATGCAAGCTCGCCCCGCTCCGCGCGCGCCCGTGCGCCGTCCACATGATCGAGGATCCAGGCGATCTTGGTGGCGGAGAAATAGGGATCGAGAACCAGTCCGGTCTGGTCCGATATCCGCCCCTCTTCGCCCTGCCGCTGCAGCGCCTGAACGATCCCCGTGGTCCGCCTGTCTTGCCACACGATAGCGTTGTGGATGAGTTCCCCCGTTGCACGGTCCCACACCACCACGGTTTCTCGCTGGTTCGTCACACCGATCGCAACCGCCCGCCCGCCCGCCGCGGCGGCCAGCGCAGCGCGCGCGGATCTGACCGTCGACGACCAGATCGCTTCCGGGTCATGCTCAACCCAGCCAGCTTGCGGAAAAACCTGCGGAAACGCTTCCTGTCCAAGGCCGAGAATCGTCCCCTTCAGATCAATCGCCATCGCCCGGGACGAGGTAGTCCCCTGGTCAAGCGCCAGAATGAAATCGGTCATCCGCCTGCTCCGGTCATGCCTTCCTCAATGCATCGTGCGCGCTCGAGCACGAGACTTGGCGCATCGCGATATCTCGCCTCACCGCGGAGCGTGAACCCGACGTCTTCGGCCGCCCGCACCGACCTCGCATTCCGAGGCTCGATCAGGCTGACGAGCCGCTGCGCACACAAGGCGGCGTCCGCCCATCCGATCACCGCGCGCATCGCCTCGCGTGCGTATCCCCGCCCCTGAGCCGCCGGTCGGAACGCCCAGCCCATTTCAGGCTCACCCGCGATGCTGGGCGTCACCCCTACCCGTCCCGTGGCGATCCCGATCTCGCCAAGAAAGCCGCCATCGGGGGTTTCAACCAACCAGTAGCCGAACCCGAACAAAGACCAGTGCCCGGCATACCGCAGCACCCGGGCCCACACTTCTTCCTCGGTGGACGCTCGCCCACCGATGAAGCGCACAACCTGAGCGTCGCTCCAAAGGCTGAAGCTCGCCTCGAAGTCCGACACTTCATGCGGCCGCAGCACCAGTCGCTCTGTTCGCAGGACCGGGATTGCCGCGCGATCAAGCCCGCTGAAAGTCATGGATGCTCCCGAGGTCGAGTAACTTGGACAGCTCGTCCAGCGCGCTTCGGGACTCATTCAACAGCGCCGGATCAGCGAGATCGGCCTCCTCCAGCCGGTCGCGATACCACCGCATGATCCACGCCTCGACCAGGTCGAGCTTCGCGGCCGTCATCATGACGCCCGCCCCGAGTGCGGCGATCTCCTGCGGCGTCAACACCACGCGCAGGCGCAGGCAGGCGGGCCCTCCGCCATTTCGCATCGATTGGCGTAGATCGACATATCGCACGTCATTGATCGCCCGCCCTTGTCCCGTCATGGCGTCGACCGCCGCCCGGGCGCTGGGCGTTTCCTCGACCTCGACCGGCGCGATCAGCACGCGTCCGCCATCCGGCAGGGTCACGAGCTGCGAATTGAACAGATAGGACGACACGGCGTCCGGGAGCGGAATGTCCGGCGTCTCGATCCGGACATCGATCCCGACCGCCTCTCCCACCGCGCGCAGCCGATCAAGCGCCGCACGCTGGTCCTCGAACGCCTGCGGATGGGCGAGCAGGACGGGACCATCCGCCACCGCAACCACGTCGTTGTGGAAGGCTCCGGCATCGATCGCCGCCTGCGATTGTCGCATCAAAAGGACCCGCCGCCAGTCGAGCCCGTGACCGGTCGCTACGACATGGCTCGCCTGCACCGCCTGACGCGCCCGGAAGCGCGCCGATACGCCTTCCTCGAAGGCCGAGCCGCCGTGCACGAACACCTCGATCCCGGGCGCACCGTGATCGGTCGCCAAGCGCATATGGTTCGCCGCGCCTTCATCCCCGAAATGGCTGAACGGCACGGCTTCGTGAACTTCGAACCGGCGCTCGTCGGCGAAAATCGACTTCAGGACGCGCGTCGTCGTGGCCGTCTCCAGCGCGCGATGGAAGTGGCTTGCGAGATTTGCCGGCGTGACATGCACCCGGCCGTCGGTTGTGTCGGCGCTCGGGCTGATGGTTCCGGCATTGGCGGTCCACATGGCCGATGCGGATGAGACATTCGCCAGCAAGCCGGGTGCGCGGGAGGCTGCAGCCAACACGGCGGCGTCATCCCCGGTGAACCCCATCCGCCGCAACGCCGGAAGAAACGGCCGCTCATGAGGCGGCAGCACCGCCTGCGCCACACCGAGCGACATCAGCGTCCGCATCTTAGCAACGCCCTGCAGCGCGGCGGCTCTCGGATTGGACGGCTCGCCTCGATTGGCGGCGGACGCCAGATTGCCGTGCGCGAGCCCCGCGAAGCTGTGGGTCGGCCCGATCAGCCCGTCGAAATTGACCTCCACTGCGCGATCAGCGCCCGTCATGGCGCAAGCCCGATGATCCGCTCGTCATCGCTAACCGGCCCCTCGGCGAGCAGCATCGCCATCGGCCAGGCGCAATAGTCCGCTGCGGCATAACCCGCCGGTCGATGGTTGCCCGACCTCCCGACGCCGCCGAACGGGGCCGCGCCCGAGGCCCCAGTCGTTTGCCGGTTCCAGTTGACGACGCCCGCCCGTATTTCGCTACAGAAGCGCTCGAACAGCGCAGCGTCGTCGCTGATAAGTCCCGCCGCGAGGCCAAACCGTGTGGCGTTCGCTTCATCCAGGGCCGCATCGAAATCCCGAACGCGAACCACCTGCAGGAGCGGGCCGAAGACCTCCTCGTCGCGCCGTCCGCTCTGCCCCGTGACATCGATCAGCCCCGGCGACAGAAAGGCTCCGCCGGCAGGCAGTCGCGCGAGCGGTTTCAGTGATCGCGCGCCGCCGGCGACCATCTCCGCTTCGGCCGCCAGAACGGCGTCGGCCGCCGCCTCCGAAATCAGCGGCCCCATGAAGGGCTGGGGGTCGGCGTCTGGCGCCCCGACCATGACCCGTTCCAGCAAGCCGAGCACCGCGTCCACCACCCGATCACCGGCCGCACCCTGCGCGATCACAAGCCTACGCGCGCAGGTGCAGCGCTGGCCCGACGAAATGTAGGCCGACTTCAGGACAAGGCGCGCGGCGGCGTCAACGTCGTCGGCGTCCCAGACGACGAGAGGATTATTGCCGCCAAGCTCCAGCGCGAGAATCCGATGCGGCTCGCCGGACATCGCTCGATGGATGGCCGTGCCGGCTGCCGCGCCACCGGTGAACAAGACGCCGTCCACACCGGCATTCGCAACCAGCGCCCCCGCAGGCTCGCGCCCGCCCTGCAACAGGTTCAAGACGCCGGGCGGGGCGCCCGTCTCCCGCCACAGCCGCACCGTCCATTCCGCGGTCGCCGGCGCCTTTTCCGACGGCTTGAAAACGATCGAATTGCCGGCGATCAGCGCCGGCATGATGTGACCGTTGGGCAGGTGGCCGGGGAAGTTGAAGGGCCCCAGCACCGCCATCACACCATGCGGACGGTGCGTCACGCGGGCGATGAACGCTCCGGCCGGCTGGTCGCGCGTCCCCGTCCGCTCCTCGTGCGCCCGTACAGAAAGGTCGGCCTTTCCGATCATGGCCGCAACTTCGCCAGCCGCGTCCCACGACACCTTGCCGGTCTCGCGGCAGATCAGCGCGGCGAGGTCATCCTTGCGCGCCTTCAACGCCTCCGCGAAGCGCCGCACCAGCCCGATCCGTTCCGCAAGCGGGGTCCGCCGCCAGGCGTGAAACCCCGTCCGGGCGGCCTGCACCGCCGCGTCGACGTCGGCGGACGACGCCTCCCGCCCCGACCACACCTCGGCGCCGTCCGCCGGAGCGTGCGAGGCGAACGGCGCGCCGCCCCCCCGCCTCCAGCTGTCGCCGACAAGAAGTTCCCCGGTCAGTTTCATCGCCATCATTTCCGCCCCTCGCGCTGCCGGTAGACCAGCACCTCATCGGACGGCTGCGCGCCGATCCGATCGAGCGCCGCAGCCCTCGGCTCGCCCGCCCGGGCGAGCGTCGCGGCGAACCGCTCCAGCGACGCCATGGCCATCAGGGCCGCGCGCGATTCATCACCTCCGGCGGCCTCGCGCGCCGACATCCGCTCCGACGAACGCACGATGTCGATCTGATCCGTGAAACACTCGACACAGGGGCCGGCGTCAAAGATATCGACCACCTGGTGATAACGGAACCCTTGCGCCTTCAGCATGACGACCGCCGCCTCCGCGTCCCTGTGCGGCTTTGCGATCACCGCTCGCGCATCATCGGGTAGCAGATCGGCGTAAATCGGATAGCGGGGCATGAGATCGGCGATGAAGCGGTGGTCCCGGGCGGACTTGGCGTCCGCAACCCGGTAGTCCATGCGGAAGAATTTCCGGCCCACCGCCTCCCAGAACGGAGACCGGCCCGCATCGTCCGTCCAGCCTCGGATCTCGGCCATCACTTTCGGCCCGAACCGCACCGGGTCCACCGCGATCAGCAGCAAACGCGCATAGGACAACAACTTGCCGCGGCCGCCGCCGCGCGATCCTGGCATCAGGAACAGCGTTCCGAGTTCGGCGTCGCCATGATGATCGTTCACCAGATGCAGGAGGTCGAGCTCCACCTTGACTCCGGTCTCCGGCGAAACCTTGGAATCCCTTGAGATCCGGTAGGAGTAAAAAGGTCGGTCGACCCCGAGATTGGTGAAGATGCTCGCGGTGCCGACGAGGGCGTCGGCCTCCTCCATCACCAGAAAATACGCCTCTCCCTCAGGCGCATGCGAGGGACGCGCGAAGGCCTCCGTCGATTGCGCCACGCGGCGCGCCATCGCTTCGGGCGTTGACGGCATGGTCAGCATGCCCGGATCGACGCTGTCGATCATGGCTGACAATCGTTCGTGGTCGCTGCTGCGCGACGGTCTCACCACCAGCGACATAAGCCTGTCCTGCTTCGCTGCACCGCTTGCGCGGCGCGAGCGTTACTCGGCCGTCGGAAGCCGCTTCAGATCGGCTTCGCTGAAAACGTCGACCGCCTTCTTCAGGTCGTCCATGTCGACGCCGCGGCCGGACGCCGACACCATGAATGTGCCGCCGATGAACCGGGTGAACTTGCCGGTCTTCGAGGACTTGCTCCACTCCTCGACGACGAAATTCTGCCCAACACGGCGCATGCGCTCATACCCGTCATCGGTCTGGCGGTCGTATTCCGGCGCCATCGCGCCCGCGAAGCCGCCGAACATCATGATCGCCGGCGAATTGGCGATCTCGAGTTCGACGCTGCGGTCGCCGCCCTCATAACGGGCCTCAAGCGTCGCCACCTTGAGCGGGGCGCCCATCGACTGCGTCTCCAGCGAGGTCCGCGACATGCCGAGAAGACGCTCCGGCGCCAACGCCCGCAGCGCATCGATCTTCACGATCGGTCCATCAGACGCGCCAAGCGCGCCGCCGAGAGCGCCAAGCACACCGCCCACATCGCCTGCGGCGCCCGCCTGCTCCATCTGCTCCGCAGCGTCGTTCATGCGCTGTTCGAACGAGCCGCCGTCGCCGCTGCGGCCAGCCGATGACCCGCCGCCGACCGCCACCGATCCACCGCCAAGCGCAGCATTGAAAGCCGGACCGCCGGCTGCGAACATGCCGGTGCGCGACGCCGCGAGTGGCAGGATCAGGAGCCCCGCGACCAGAGAAATTCCCACCACCGCCGCGATCGACGCAAGCGCATAATTGGTCGCCTTCTCCGCGGCCGGTTTCATCAGCATCGGCAAGCCGACGAAGAACAGATAGAGCGCATAGAGCGCCCCGATCAGCGACAGCGCGCCAAGCGACGGAAGGATGGTCACCACCTGCGCGAGCCAGGCGGGCGTCCCCGAATAGGCCGTCACCTTGAAGGCCTGCGAGAAATTCTTGGTCGCGCCGAAGGTCGGCGCCAGCAGGTTCACGATGAACGCCACAAGGAACACGCCCCCGAGTCCCAGCACAAAGCTCAGAACCGCGGTCGACAGCGTCGAGCCGATGGACGGCCGGAACGTGACGCCGAAACCGCCATAGCCGAACACCAGCCCGCCGATGGCGCTCGCCGCGACCCCGATCGCGAGCAAGGGCGCGACATAATTGATCGCGATTTTCTGCGGGTCGGCCTGTTCGGCTTCGATCACCTCCCACTCGGCCTTGGGCGAGAGAATGACGCCCTTGACCCGTGCTATGAGCTTGTCCATCCGGCGTCTCCCCATGTCGCGCGTCGGGATCATGACCGGCGCGGCTTTCCACAGCAGGTCCCGGACGATCCGAATCCCGACGCGCGAGACTTTACTCCCATGCTCTCATCGCCGCAATTCGCCGCAGGCTACAGGGGCCACAGCGAAAGGCGCGCGGGCTTGTGTTCGGCGCCCCACCCACTTCCAAGAAAGCCCGGCCGGGTGTAACGCGGATTACGACTGCACGGCTGCATCCGCATGATGGCGGCGCGCGGGGGAGACGAAGCCACATGGGGCCAACCATTTCGCAGCCGGCGACGAGCCTCGGCGAGACGCTTCCCGCGTCGGAGAAGCGCATCATCTTCGCGGCGCTGCTGCTCGTCTTCTTTCTCAGCGCGCTCGACCAGACCATCGTCTCGACGGCGATGCCCACCATCGTGCGCGAGCTTCAGGGGCTGGACCTCTACCCCTGGGTGACGACGGGCTATCTGCTCACCTCCACGGTCATGGTTCCGATCTGGGGCAAGCTCGGCGACCTGTTCGGCCGCAAGCGCATTCTGCTGATCGGCGTGGGCGTGTTCATCCTGGGCTCCCTGCTGTGCGGCGTCGCCGGGGAGTTCGGCTACCTCCCGCTCCTCGGATCGGGGATGATGCAACTCGTCATCTTCCGCGGGATCCAGGGCATCGGCGGCGGCGCGTTGTTCACGACGGCGTTCGCGATCATCGCCGATCTGTTTCCGCCGCGTGAACGGGGCAAATACGCCGGACTCTTCGGCGCCGTGTTCGGCCTTGCGAGCATCATCGGCCCGATCGTCGGCGGCTATTTCACCGATCACGGCTCAATCACCGTGAGCGGGCTCTACATCGCCGGCTGGCGCTGGGTGTTCTACATCAACCTGCCCTTGTCGTTCATCGCCCTCGCCCTGATCACACTGCGGATGCCGGAGATCGGGGAGGTCCGCAAAGGCCGGATCGACTATTTCGGCGGTCTGTTCGTGATGCTGGCCATCGGCGCTTTCATGCTCGCCCTCAGCCTCGGCGGCCAGGGCGAGGGCTGGACTTCGCCAAGCGTGCTTGGCCTGTTCGCGATGTCGATCGTCGCCACCATCGTGTTTATCATGATCGAGCGGGTATTTCCCGAGCCCGTGCTTCCGCTCGGCCTGTTCGGGATCAGCGCCTTCACCACCGCAACCATTGCATCATTCGTGATGGCGATGGCGTTCATGGGCGCGATCGCCTACCTGCCGCTTTACCTCCAGCTCGGCCTCGGCATCGGCGCGACCAACAGCGGCCTCGCGCTTACACCGCTGATGGCGGGATTGCTGGTCTCCGCCACCCTGTCCGGCCGCCATGTCAGCCGCACGGGAGAATACAAGGGCGTGATGATCGCCGCCGCTTTGGTCAACATGTTCGGCGTGTTTCTCCTCTCCCGGCTCACCTCCCAGTCGAGCGAGTGGGATGTCATCTGGCGGCTCTTCGTCATGGGGCTCGGCCTCGGCCCCGCGCAGAGCCTGTTCAATCTCGTCGCCCAGAGCGCCGCACCGCTCCACCAGATCGGCGCGGCCACATCCACGTCGATGTTCCTGCGGCAGACTGGCGGCATGGTCGGCGTCTCGCTCTTCGGTGTGATGCTCACGACCAGCCTCACGCGCGATCTCTCAGCCCTCGTCCCCGGAGGCAAGATCGACCTCGGCCGCATGGAGATGCTCGCGATTTCGGGAGGCGGCGGCGCAGTGCGCCAGATTCCGCCCGTCGTCGCCGACGCCTTTGCAAACGCCATGAGCGCGATCTTCCTCGCGGCGCTCGGCACGACCGCCATTGGTCTCGTGGCAATCCTATTCATTCCGCGCATCCTGCTGCGCGGAGCCTCCGCCCGCATCGAGCCTGCGCCCGCGGAGTAACGTCTAGCGCACCGTCACCCGCGGAGCGCCCGCCCCGATCCGCCCGATCACCGCAGCGTCGCGATGACCGTGCCTGCGGAAGCACGCAAGCGCATCGTCGACCGCCTCCGGCGCGCACGATACCAGCAAACCGCCGCTCGTCTGCGGATCCGTCAACAGCGCACACATCGAGGACTCTAGCGTCGACCCGACCTCGACCCACGGCTCGACGGACGTCCAGTTGCGTCCGGATGCGCCGGTCACGACGCCCTCCGCCGCCAGCCGGCGCGCGCCCTCGAACACCGGCGTGGCGGCGGCGTCTATCTCCGCCGAGACGCCGCTCGCCCGGCACACTTCCGAGAGATGACCGAGCAGCCCGAACCCGGTCACGTCGGTGAGCGCGTGCACGCCGTCCACCGACGCAAGATCGAGGCCCGGACGGTTCAGCAGCGTCGTCGACGCCAGCATCACCGCTGCGTCCTCGGGCGACAGCACTCCTTTGCGTAGCGCGGCGCTGAACACACCGACGCCCAGCGGTTTGCCGAGAATCAGCACGTCCCCCGCGCGCGCGCCGGCGTTGGTGAGTATGCGTTTGGGATGAACGACGCCGAGGGCGACGAGCCCGTAGATCGGTTCCGCGGAGTCGATCGAGTGGCCGCCCGCAACTGGCGCTCCGGCGTCCGCCGCCACCGTTCGCCCGCCCTCGAGGATCGCCGCCATCGTCGCCGACGACAGTCTGCCGAGCGGCATGCCCGCAATGGCGAGCGAGAGGATCGGCCGCCCTCCCATCGCGTATACGTCGGACAGGGCGTTGGTCGCCGCGATCCTGCCGAAGTCGAACGGATCATCCACGATCGGCGTGAAAAAGTCGGTGGTGGCGACGAGCGCGATCTCGTCCGTCAGCCGGTAGACCGCGGCATCGTCGCGGGTCGCCGCGTCCACCAGCAGCTCGGGCGGCGCAACCCCGAGGCCGTTCTTGCCAAGAATTTCGTCGAGCACGCCGGAAGACAGCTTGCATCCGCACCCGCCACCATGGGCTAGACTGGTGAGGCGCGGCTCGGCAGAGGGATCAGACATGGTCACCGCGCCTCCTTCCACGCCCTGGCGTGCAACGCTTTCTCCTGGGATGCATCCGCCTTCATGTCCAGCATGGACCCGATCGAAGACCTGTCGCCCGCCGCCCTCGATGCGTTCGACGACATCATAGATGTGCGCTCCCCGTCGGAGTTCGCCGACGATCATGTGCCGGGCGCCATCAACCTGCCTGTGCTGGATGACGCCCAGCGCGCGGAGGTCGGGACGATCTATGTCCAGCAGTCGGCGTTTCTCGCGCGCCGCATCGGCGCCGCTTACGTCTCGCGCAATATCAGCCGGGCGCTGGAGACGACCCTTTCCGACCGCCCCCCCGGCTACCGCCCTCTCGTCTATTGCTGGCGCGGAGGCATGCGCTCGCGCGCCATGGCGCTCGTTCTGTCCTCCATCGGCTGGCGGGTTGGAGTGGTCCGCGACGGTTACAAGTGCTGGCGGCGCGAGGTGACAACCGGGCTGCATGCGGACGAAGCGTCTTTGCCGGTCATCCTCATCGACGGTCAGACCGGGACGGCCAAGACCCGCATCCTCGATGCGCTCGCGGGCCTCGGCGCGCAGGTGATCGATCTGGAAGGTCGCGCGGTGCATCGCGGCTCCGCCTTCGGCGCCTTCGCGGATCGCCCACAACCTCCGCAGAAACGCTTCGAGAGCGGTCTCTGGGACGCTGTTCGCCGGTTCGATCTCTCGCGCCCCATCTATCTTGAGGCGGAATCAAACCGCGTGGGGCGCCTGCGCGTCCCCGCCCGCCTTTGGCGCGCCATGAAGTCCGCACCGCGCATCGTCGTCTCCGCACCGCTGGAGGCGCGCGCCGGGCACATTCTCGCGACCTACCCCGACGTCACCGCTTCGCGGGCTGCAATCCTCGCGGCGATCGATCAGCTTCAGCCCATGCACGCCCGCAACGTCATCGAAGACTGGCGAGCGCTCGCCGCCGCGGGCGAGGACGCGGCGCTGGTGCGGGACCTCATTTCGCGCCACTACGATCCGCTCTACAGCCGCTCCCGGCTGCGCGGGGCGGCTGGAAGCGTGATCGCGGAGCTATCTCTGCCCGGCCTTTCAGATACGGACATCAAGATCGCCGCCGAACGCGTGCTGTCGATCCGGCCCAAAGCAGGTCACTCCCCGGCGCGGATGATCCGATAAACCCGCAAGGGCGCCGCGACGCCCTCGACCGGCGTCAGCCACGCCGGCGCCTTCCCGGCCTGCAGCCCGCCGGCCAGCGTATCCTCCGGCCGCATCGCGGGATCAACCGGATGACGTGCAAACCAGCGCCCTTCCGGCAGGGGCGGACAGACGAGAACATAGTCCGCCCCCGTCTGTTCGATCACCGGCCGCGCCGCCTCCGGCGTCGACCGCATGGCGGTCACCACGGCCGTCAAGCCCGCGACATTGCGATGATAAGGACCCGCGACGGCGCTTTGTCTGGAATGGAGCAGAACCGCAGGACCGATCGCGAACGGATTGAACATCAAGCCGGTCGGAAGCCCGTCAAGCGAGGCGATCGCGGCGCCGGAATAGCAGGCCGCGACGGGTCCGGTCCCGGCGGCGACCGCTCCCCCGTTCGAACCGCCGGCGAACCTCGTCTGAACCTGAACGCCAACGGCGCTCCAGACGGCGCCCAGCGACCCGGCGAGCACGAGGGCGAACACCGCCGCCCGCCCCACCGCCCGCCCCGAACCCCCTGCTGCCCCCCGCGCCTCGCGCCAGTCCCGCCGGGCCCGTGCGATCGCCCAGCCAAGCACGGGAAGCGCAAGCGCCGTCGCAAAGAAGGCGCCGCGCACCTGCCACACGAACACGCCGAGCGCCGCCACGAGAAATCCGAGCAGAATCCAGCCCCTGGGATCGCGGGACGTCTTGCGCACGAACGCCGCGGCCGCCGCCAGCCCCGTCAATGCAACGCCCCCGAGTGCGAGAAGGAGTCCCGGATCTTCGTGCGCCAGCGTCGCGGCCGAACGCGATTCCGCGATCTGCGCCATCCAGTTGGTCTTGAGGTCGGCTGGCAGCGCGGCATACCCGCCCGACAGGCATTCCGGGGCCAGAAAACCCAGTCCCAACAGGGTTATGACCCCCACCGCCGCGCCCGCGACAAGCCGCAACGGAAACGTCGCGAGGCGGCTCCCCGCGACCGCCAACGCCATCGCCCCCCCACCCGCGGCGAGGCCAAGACCGAGAAAGGCCGGAGACATCGCATCGCACACCGGCCCGGCGCTGGTCGGTGGGGCGAGCAACAGAAAAAACACGATAGTCGTCAGTGCGAAAGCGGCCCCGAACGCGAAGAACCCTTTGCCAGCGGCGTCGGGGCGCGCCGCCCAGATGAGCCCTGCGGCCGCTGCGCCAACCGCCGCGAACGGCAGCGATTCCGCCGCGGTCCCCATCGCCGCCGCCAGCGCGCCGCCCGCCGCCGCTCCCCAGCGCCAACGGTCGAGGCGCATCAAGCCAAGCACCGCCGCCATCACCAGCACGGCCTGCACCCCATGATGGTCGAAGCCGCCTGGCCCGAACTTCTCCAACACCGGGAAGGCCGTCGCGGTCGCGAGCGTCGCGGCGATCCCCGCCTCGACGCGCAAACCGTCCATGTCCCCGATCTCCCGCGCCGCCAGCCAGGTCAGCCGCGTGAACGCCGCCAGAAGGCCGAACGGCCAGATAAACCCCGCCGCGACTTCCGCGCGGCTCGGCCCGAGCACGGGCTGCAGGAGTCCGATCAACACCGCCAGGGCGCCGTCGATCCACCGCGCCCAGTGCATCGCCACACCGTCCGGCGGGAACAGCCGCTCCTGCACGGGATCAAACCAGTTCCGCCCGGCGAGGAGATCGCGCACGGCGACGAGCCGCAGACTGCTGTCCGGGTCCGACAGGTCAAGCCTGACCGCCGCTGCGCCAAACCATGCTGACAACACGAGACACGCGGCGAGCCAGCCGATGACCCAGACGCCGGGACGCGGCGTCGGCCTCGAGTGCGGAAGGGGTGCGCGCATGTGGTCGTGTCTCGGCATGAAGATGCGGGAGACTACGCTGAGGTGCTTAACCGCGAGCGAACACGACGCCCCGTTCACCGAAGACTAACCAGATTGAGCTATCAACGATGATCTTTTCGGGGATGCATGATGGCCAAGGCGACGTTCCACAAGAACCAGAAAGTCTTCGTCAAGCCCGTGGGCACCTGGGCGATCGTGGAACGCGTGTCGCCGCAATGGGTCAAGGGGCTCGATGAGCCCCTGAAGGTGCTCTACGATGTCGGTCTCGGACGGGAGTTTTCCGCCGCCGAACTCGTGCCGGACCGGCCCGACCAGGGACACATCGAAGACGGCGCGCTCGGTTTCTGGCGTGTCCTGCGGGTACGCAACCGGCTCAAGGATGGCTCCGAGGGCGCCGATCAACCCTTCCCCGGAACCTTCCCGGTGGTCGCCACCGACGAAAAGAACTGGGGCGGTTGGCGGGTTCCCAGCGCCGAATACGACCGAGACCCGGAGAAGGTCGAATTTCAGGCGCGCATGATCGAAGCGACGCCCCACCTGTTCCAGATCGCCAAGACGCTCGCCCGCCAGCTCCACGAGCACACCGACGACCTGCCCCTCGAAATGATCGAACTCGGCAAGCAGGCGGAAACCGTCCTGCGCCGCATTCACGAGACCCCGGCGGACCCCACCTCCCGCAAGGCGGCGGAATAGTCGTCCATTTCTCAAGATTTGCGCGACCGCACGGGTTCATCGGCCCCTGCAAACCCGCTATGTGAGCGATAGAGGCGCGGCTCCCCGCGCGCCCGATCGCGAAGCGAGAGCGTATGTCCACCGAAACCCTTGAAGTCGTTCGGCTTGCAGACTATCGGCCCTTCCCGTTCGCGGTCGAACACGTCCGCTTGGAGGTATCGCTCGACCCCGACCGCACCAAGGTTCGCTCGACGTTGCGCCTGCGTCGGACGGGCCCCGCTGGCTCGGATCTCGTCCTCGACGGTGAAAAGCTCCAGCTCACGCGCCTCTCCCTCAACGGACGGAAGGTCGCCCGCGATGCTTATACGATCGAGAACGGCGCCCTGACCCTGCCGTCCGCCGGTCCGGACGACGGCGGGACCTTCACCCTGGAGATCGACACAGAGATCGCGCCCTCCGCGAACTCCGAACTCTCCGGGCTCTACATGTCGGGTGGACGCTTCTGCACGCAGTGCGAGGCGGAGGGTTTCCGCCGCATCACCTACTTCCCGGACCGACCGGATGTGCTCGCGCCCTATAGCGTCAGGATCGATGCGCCCGGCGACTACCCCTACCTCCTCTCGAACGGCAATCCGGTCGAAGCCGGAGCACTGCCGTCGGGCGGACGGTTCGCCGAATGGGTCGATCCGCACCCCAAGCCGTCCTACCTCTTCGCCCTCGTCGCCGGCGACTTCGATACACTGGAGGACGTGTTCACCACGGCGTCCGGCCGCCGGGTGGACCTGCGCATCTATGTCGACAAGGGCGACGCCGCACGCGCGGCGTTCGCGATGGACTCGCTCAAGCACGCGATGCGCTGGGATGAGGATGTCTTCGGCCGGGAATACGACCTCGACGTCTTCCAGATCGTCGCCGTCCGGGATTTCAACTTCGGGGCGATGGAGAACAAGGGTCTCAACATCTTCAATTCCGCCTACGTTCTCGCCGACGGCGACACCGCCACCGACGCGGACTTCGAGGCGATCGAAAGCATCGTCGCGCATGAATACTTCCACAACTGGACCGGCAATCGCATCACCTGTCGCGACTGGTTCCAGCTCTGCCTGAAGGAGGGCCTGACCGTCTTCCGGGATCAGGAGTTCACCAAGGCCATGCGGTCGCCTTCGGTCGCGCGGATCAAGGAGGTGATCCGCCTTCGCTCCCGCCAGTTCGCCGAGGACGCCGGACCGCTTGCACATCCCGTCCGCCCGGACGCCTATGCGCGCATCGACAATCTCTACACTGCGACAGTGTATGAGAAAGGCGCCGAACTGATCCGGATGCTGCGGCTGATCGTCGGCGAGGATGCGTTCTTCGCCGGCATGAACCGATATTTCGACCGATTTGACGGCACGGCCGCGACCATCGAGGACTTCATCGGCTCATTCCAGCCCTCGACCAACCGCGACCTCGCGGCGTTCGCCAAATGGTACGGCCAGGCCGGCACCCCCACCGTCACCGCCCGCGGCGAGCACGACCCCGCCCGCCGCGCCTTCCGGCTCACCCTGTCGCAACTCACCGCTCCGACCCCCGGCCAGCCTCTGAAGTTGGCCATGGTGACCCCGCTCAAGGTCGCGCTGTTCGCGCGCGACGGCCGCAAGATCGAAGCGTCGCTGGACGGTCGCCCCGCCGACGAACACATCGCCTTGCTCGACGGACCCACCGCGACCTTCAGCTTCGAAGGCGTCGCCGAAGCGCCGCTCGTGTCGCTCAATCGCGGCTTCTCCGCGCCGGTTCGCTTGTCGCAGACCGTGTCCGACGAGGACCGCATCCTGCTTGCGGGCATGGACGACGACGCCTTCCGCCAGTGGGAGGATATCCAGGAACTCGCGCGCGGGCTCGTGCTCTCCGCGGCCTCAGATCCGCAGGAGCGGATGGACGAGACGCGACTCGACTTGTTCGCTGAAGCCGCCCGCCGCGCCGTGGAGCGCGCCTCGGACGACCCCGCCTACGCGGCGCTTCTGCTGTTCGTACCGAGCGTGTCGGAGCTCGTGCTCGACATGCCTGACGCTGATCCCGATCGCCTGCACCGTGCGCGCTGCCGGGTTCAGGCGGCCCTCGGCAAGAAACTGTCGGGCGTCCTCACCCGCGCGATCGAAGCGATCGAGCCGGACCGTTTCGACGCGTCCGCGCGCGCCACCGGGCGCCGGGCGCTCAAGTCGACCGCGATGACGCTCCTGTCGCGGCTCGGAGCCGATGCCGAGCGCCAGATCTACGAGGCGTTCGGCCGCGCCAGAACCATGACCGAAAGCCTCGGCGCGCTCGGAGCCCTCTCGAACATGGAGGGCGACGCCTTCGACCGCGCGCTCGCGGCGTTCGAACGTCGCTGGAAGGACGCCCCCCTCACCATGGACAAGTGGTTCATCGTCCAGGCGACTGCTGTCCGCGGCGACATTCGCGAACGTCTCTCGCGCCTCGTCGCCCGTCCCGATTTCGACCCGCGCACCCCGAACCGGGCGCGGGCCGTGTTCGCCGCATTCTCGATGTCAAATCCCGTCGCCTTCCACGCCCCGGACGGATGGGGCTACCGCTTCCTCGCGGACGCTGTGATCCGGCTCGACACGCTGAACCCGGCCCTGTCCGCGCGCCTCGCATCCGGGTTTGAAAGCTGGCGGCGGTTTGACGCGCGCAGGCGTCAGGCGGCGGAGATCGAACTTAACCGCCTGAATGCGGCGGGATTGTCCAAGAACGCCGAGGATATCGTGCAACGCGCGCTCTCAAAGTGAGGGACGCATCGTCGCGGACCACGAACCGTTAACCAAGTCGACGTTTGTTGGCGTTATTAGGCGCTAATTCGTCGGATTCTGGTCGATTCATGTCTGCGTTGAACGAAAGCAATCGAGGCGATGGAGCCGCCTTCCCGCCCAAGCCGCCGCCCGAGCCGCCACCGTCGGCCGCCCAGCGGTCCGGCGGACCGGCCGCAGAGCGGTTTCGCGCGTTCGCCTTCGCCGCGGCCGACCTTCATCTGACGACGGACGCCTACGGCCGAATTCTTGACGCCGAAGGCGACGCCACCCTCATGCATCACCCCTCGGCCGACCGCCTGATCGGCAAGAATGCGCTGGAACTCGTCGGAGAGGCCTCCGCCTCACGGTTCCGGGAGGACCTGTGGACGCTCGGGCCAGGACGCAGGCTGTCCTGGGAGGACCCCGGCTCGATCGAGGGCGGACGACGCATTCTCGCGCAGCGCTCGCTGCCTCAGCCGGACCGGTTCCTGTTTTGCGTTTCGCGTATGCCCGCCACGATCCAGATACGCGGCGACCGGATCGAGGAACTGCTCGGAGACCGCTTCCGCGACGCCGTGATGAATGGCCGTCTGATGGCGGCCCGCCAGCCCATCATCGACCTCTCGAACGGGCGCATCAGCCATTACGAGATGCTCGCGCGCTTCGACGGCGAGGACTCGCCCGCCTCCCTCATCGGTGCGGCCGAGAAGACGGGACAGATCTGTCATCTCGACTACATCATGGTCCGCGCCGCCGCCGCCATGCTGGAGCACCGGCGGGACCCGTCCTATCGGCTCGCCGTCAACATCTCCGGGGAATCGGTGCAACGCGCGGACGTCGTCACCGAGCTTCGGGCGGCGATCGCCGGACATGAATTCGCGCGCGACCGGCTCATCCTCGAAGTGACGGAATCCTCCGAGATCATGGACATCGACGCGGCCGCGCACTGCGTGTCCATGCTGCGTGGCGCCGGGGTCGGTGTGTCGCTCGATGATTTCGGCGCGGGCGCCGCGTCCTTCACCTATCTCAGGGCGCTCGAAGTCGATGGGCTCAAGTTCGACGGCGGTTTCCTGAGGTCTGACGCCTCCAGCCCGCGCAGCGTCGCCTTGATGCGCAGCGTGGCCCAGATGTGCCTCGAACTCGACATCACATCGGTCGGAGAACGGGTGGAGACCGAGACGGACCGGCACGTCCTGATCAACGCCGGCGTGCGCTTCGGTCAGGGCTACCTCTTTGGCCGCCCGGAGATCGACGAGGAATTCTTTCAGTCGAGTCGCTCCAACTACAACGCGGCTGCAGCGTGAGGGCGGACTAGGTGACGGATCGGGCTCTGGAACGCATCAAGGTGCTGGTGGTCGACGACAACCACCACATGATCAACATCGTGAAGACGATCCTGCGCGGCTTCGGCATCAAGCAGTTCGTCGATGCGCGCGACGCCGTGGAAGCGTTTGACCGTTTCCGTTCCGAAGTCGTCGACCTCATCGTCTGCGATCATGCGATGCCGATCCTGGACGGCACAGAATTCGTGCGGATGGTCAGGTCGGCGGATGACAGCACAAATCCCTTCGTGCCGATCATCATGCTCACCGCCTACTCGGAGAAATCAAAGGTCGAGGCGGCCCGCGACGCAGGCGTCAACGAGTTCTGCGTGAAGCCCGTCACCGCGGTGGACATGTATCGGAAGCTGTCTTCGATCATCAATTCCCCCCGCGCCTTCGTGCGCTCGAGGGAGTATTTCGGCCCGGACCGACGTCGCCACAATCCCGCGGGCTTCAAGGGCGAGGAGCGGCGCGAGTCGACAGGCTTCTCCAAGAATATGGTCCCGGTCAACGAGGTCATGAAGGCGGGAGGATGACGGCGCTTCAAGCGGTCGCCGAGATACCCGCGGCGACGGCGTCCCTTTTGTCCTCCGGCGAATCCATGAAGGTGGCGCTTCAGGACGGGAGGCGACACTGAAGGCGTTGCATACCCACGGCCCGTCGGGTTCGTCCGGCAAGACCGACCGGAAGGCGATTCCCGTTCCGGCGCTCATCCTGTTGTTCATCGCCTTCACCGGCTCCCTTGGCCTCAAGGCGTGGGAGGAACGCGTCTCCGCGGACAAGGCGCGTCTCAATGACGAAATGCTCGCGGCACAGTCCGCCGCCGACATGGTCGGCGCCGACCTTGTGGCCCTTCGGTCACGCATCGAGGGCATGTTTCAGGCGGGCGCATCGCGCGACGCCGTCCGGGCGGCGCTGTCGCTCAAATCCGTCCACCTCAAGGAGATCGGCGACCGCTCCTGGGCGCAGATCGCCCCCGACGGCGCCTCCACCGTATTCGCTCGCGATCAGCAGGGCCGCTGGGTCGCGGCGGAACGGTCCACGCCCATCGCCTTGCCGGACACAGGCCCCTCGCGCACCGTCCGTATCGCGGAGATCGCCGGACCGGATCGCGCCTTCCGGGTCGAGGGTGGACAGCGACTGGCGACGGCCTGCGCGCCCGTCTCCGGCGCCGGCGCGGCGGTGTGCACCCAGACGCCCGCCCCGCTCGTCGGATTGGGCGACCTCAACCGGCTGCTGATCTATGTCCTTCTCGTCGCCGCGCCGGCGCTCGCAGTCTTTGGTCTCATCCAGGCTTTGCGCGCGGGCGAACGGCCTCCCATCCCGAAACGGGCGCTCGGCAGCGCAACGCCGCTCGGCCGGCAGCTTCATGAACACGAGGTGCCGAATGTCCTTGGTTTCTGGAGCTGGAACCGCATCGAAGGCGTGATGTCATTCGGTCACGAAGCCGCCGCCCTTCTGGGTGCCCCCGCGCCGGGAGACATGATGCTCGACGACATGATGTCCTTCGTCGCCGAAGCCGATCGCCCGCGCGTCCTTGCCGAACTGTCCCACTCAAACCCGATCGAGCGTTTCTCCATTCCGTTTCGCGGCGTGGGGTCGAACGCCCAGCACTATCTCGAAATCGTCGGAGGTCCGACCGAGGATGGCTTCGCCGGCGTGATCATCAACATTTCCGAGCGTGTGACCGCCAAGAACCGCTCCCGCCGCGCCGAGGCGCTCGCCCGCACGGCGATCGACGCCTATCCGGGCCCGTTCGCCATCTGGGACACGCGGCGCAGGCTCACCCACTGGAACCGCGCCTTCCAGACGATTTTCGGTCTCGATCCCGCGATCGTTCAGGTCGGTGCGAGCTATGATCACATCATGGCGGAGGCTGCGCGAAGCATCCGCACCGAGCGTCCGCTTGGGGAGGACAGCCACGCCCGCGAAATCCATCTCACATCTGATCGCTGGTTACGTCTCATCGACCGGAAAACCTCATCCGACGGCTACATCACCGCCGGCCTCGACATCACCACCCTGAAAGCGCAGGAGAGCGACCTTCTCCGCAAGGAACGCCGGCTGACCGCCACCGTGATCGATCTTGAGCGTGTGAGCGGACAGGCGCAGGAGCTCGCCCGGCAACACGCCGGTGAAAAGGCCAAGGCGGAACGCGCGAACGCCGCGAAGAACGTCTTCCTCGCGAACATGAGTCACGAGCTGCGCACGCCGCTGAACCACATCAACGGCTTCTCCGAAATGATAATGCGCGAGGTTCACGGTACGCTCGGCGATCGTCGCTACAAGGGCTATGCCGAAGACATCCACGCTGCGGGCGAGCACCTGCTCGACATGATCAACGACATCCTGGACATGGCGAAGATCGAGGCCGGCAAGATGCAGATTGTGTCGCGCCCCATCGATCCCTTCGACGCCGTCGATGCGGCGGTGCGCATGATCCGCCGCCGGGCGGAGGTGAAGGGGCTCACCCTCACCGCTGTCGCCGACGAAGACCTCCCGGAGATCAACGGCGATCACCGCGCGATCAAGCAGATGACGCTCAACCTCGTCGCCAACGCGATCAAGTTCACCGAAGCCGGAGGCGCGATCCGCGTCGAAACCGCGGTCGACGGCGACTGGATCGTCATCCGCGTCAAGGACAACGGCATCGGCATCTCGAAGCAGGACCTGCCCCGTCTCGCCCAGCCCTTCGAGCAGGCGGGCCAGTCGGACGACCGGTCGGTTCAGGGCACCGGCCTTGGCCTCGCCCTCACCAAATCCTTCGCGGAGATGCATGGCGGGTACCTGCGGATCGAAAGCGAGCTCGGGGTCGGGACCACCGTCTCGATCTATCTGCCGATCACCTCGGCGAGCCCGGCCGCGCCAAGTCCGGCCCCTCGCGGTCAGCGGACGCCGATTCTCTCCTGAATTCGTCCTTGAGCGGCCGTTTGAGAGCGGACCGACGACGTCCGTCGGGTGATCGCGCGCTCAGCGCTGTTGCACTGGCCTTGCAGGATCGGACTCGGCCTGTTCGATGCGCGAGCCTTGAAACGGTCGGCCTCCACCGTCTGCGGGAACGCTCGTCGCCGCGCCCTCGGCCTGGTCGTCAGGTCGCGGATTGCTTCCCCGCACGCGTGAGTTGAACGGCGTGAGCAGTCCGCCCGCCGCGATCGCGCGGGCTTCGGGCGGCATGCCCGACATGTGGCTGATCAGGATGTCTTCGGCGCGCTGCTGAAGCAGCGCCTCGCGTCGTTGAAATATGAACAGCGCATTGCGCAGCCGGGCTTCATCGAATGGCTCGGCCCGCGCGGCGTCCGCGACTTCCCGTCCAGCAAGATGCAGCAGCTCCCGTTCGGACTCGGCGCCGTTCCAGGCGTCCCGCAGCTCCTGCCGAAGCCTTTGCCGGTCGGAGTCGGGCAGCTGGGCCCATGCGCTGAGTACGGTTTCCGATGTCGGCCGGTACCGCTCGACATAGCGTTGCTCGATCGGCGGCCCCTTGCTGACGAAACGGCCGCCCACGATCCCCACGAGCGCCGCATTGAGCGCGAGCGAGGCGATCAGAAGGAGGGAGGTGCGGCTGGTAATCACGGCGTTAGCGGCTCAATTCAGGCAAGCTGAGCAGCAGGGCGCCGCCCGACGCCGACTCCGTGAGGGTCAGCATCTGCGCATAGTCATTGTCCACGACTTCGCTCTCGCTTGCATATCCGGCCGCGAAGCCGAGCGCGAGCGAAGCGGCGACCGTCCCCCCGGCGGCCCAGCGCGGAAGGTAAAACACCCAGCGCCGACGCGGCTCCACCGCGGCATGAGCGCGGAACGAGTCCCTCACCCGGGACGCCAGCGCGTCCGACACACCCTCATCTGCGTCAACGCCGAGCAACCGGTCGAACGCCCGTTCGCTTTCCCAGATGTCGCGCGCCCGATGATGCGCACCCTCGAGAAAGTCTTCAGCCGCATCCCGCTCTTCAGCCGGCCATCGGCGAAGGTCCGCCCCGTACACGGCAAGCCTTTCAAGAAAGCGGGTTTCTGTCATCTGCTTGATGCTCATCCCGTCTCCAGTCCATTGAGGAGTTCAGCACGCTCCGCAGCGAGCCCGCTTTTCAGGGCGCGACGCGCTCTGGAAAGAAGACTCTCCAAAGCTTCAACGCTCACGTCCATGATCTCCGCCGCTTCGATGTTCGACTTTTCCTGATAGTAGCAAAGCACAAGCGCCGCGCGTTGCCGCTCAGGCAGCTGATCGAGCGCGCGTTGGACACGTTCCCGACGCTGTTCGACATCCAGCGCCCGAGTCGTGGACGCATGTTCGTCGGGCAGGTCGGCCGGCACTTCTCCCCCGTTTCGCGAACCGCGACGCAGCCGGTCGAGACAGAGATTCATCGCCACCCTGTGCATCCAGGTCTCGAACTTCGCCTGACCCGGTTTCCACTTCGCCGCATGCTTCCAGACGCGGAGAAACACTTCCTGCGCCACATCTTCGGCCTCGCTTGCATCCCCAAGCATCCGCCGCGCGAGGCCCACCATGCGCGGCAGGTGACGCCGAACGAGCTCCGCGGCGGCGCGCCGGTCTCCTTCGCCGACACGCCGGACGAGGTCTCCGTCCGGATCCCGTATTGCTTCAGGTGATCCCGTGGTCATGGCGCACGATGCCCGCACGCAACCCGGCCCGCTGTCAAGCGTCGCAATTGACCGCACTGCGTTCCGGCGCGCGCCGGCGCCGGCGACGACCTCGGGGTGACTCATGCGGCGGGCCTCTGAATCTCAACCATTCATCGCCTTCAACGCCTGCGACGGGCATGTCCGTCGTGCGCGGCCGCGCAGGCCGCCCATCCGCGACCGGATGCGCCGCCAGATATGGTGTCGATCCCCGGAGTCGCCCCCGCTGGACGAGCCATCGCCATTCAGCCACCCGCCAGCGACCCGATCCGCCGCTCCCGAACCGCCGCAGCGTTCGCCTGATGCTCGGCCAGAAGGGCTTCCAGCCGCTCAAAATCGTCCGCCCCGGCAAGCTTCGCAAGCCAGCTCCGCAAGCCCGGCGAGGCCGTCCGCGGATCGAGACCGTCCCCGATCGCCGCCCGTAACGCCTGCTGAAGGTCCAGCTGCAGGCGCAACGCCCCCGACAGCGCCTTCGCCTCTTCGGCGCTGAACGTTCCGGCCCGCTGCAAGGCCTCGATCGCGGGAAGCGTGCCGGGGTTCGCCACCTCGCCAATCCGGTCCCCGGAGGTCAGTATCCCGTGCTGAACCACGAACTCGACATCAACGATCCCGCCTGCGGTGAATTTCAGGTCCCAGTGCGACTTCGCGGGCTTCTCCCGGGCGAGTCTGCGTCGCATGTCCAGCACATCCTCTCCGAGTTTCGGGTCTCCCGCCTTGATCGCTAGCGCGGCGAGCCGCGCCGCCGCGACCTGTTCGCGCAGTCCGGGGTCGCCCGCGATCGGCCGCAACCGTGTGAGCGCCATGAACTCCCAGGTCCAGGCCTCCTTTGCGTAATAGGATTGAAAAGCGGGCAGCCTCACGGCGACGGGCCCGGCGCGTCCCGACGGGCGCAGTTGCATGTCGACTTCATAGAGCCGTCCCTCCTCCGTCGGAGCCGTCAGCGCCGCCACCAGACGCTGGACGAACCTTGCAGCCGGTCCGTCCGCCATCGCCTCGACCGGATCATAGATCACCATCATGTCGAGATCGGATGCGGCGCTGAGCTCCCGCCCGCCGAGCTTGCCGAGGCCGCACACCAGCCACCGCCCGATCGGCTGGCCGTAGCGGTTCTCCACTTCGGCGCTGGCGATATCCGCCAGCACCTGCACACAGGCGTCGGCCAGATCGGCGAACGCTTCGCCCGCCTCGCCAGCATCCACTCGCCGGCGCAGCAACTGGTAGCTGATCCTGAACGCCTCTTCGCGGTGGAAACGCCGCGCGGCGTTCAGCGCGCCCTCAAAACCATCCTCCTGCGCGATCCAGGCCTGCAGCGTCTCCCGGCGCCTCCCTGCAACATCTTCCGCGATCGGGCGCCAGAACGCGCCGTCCGTCATTGCGTCGAGGATCGCCGGCCGCCGCGACAGGTCGCGCGCCAGTCGCGGCGCGAACGACATCGTCTCGACCACGTCCTCGGCGAGTTCCGGGCGCGCCACCCACATCGACATGGTCTGCACACCAGCGGGCAAGGCGGCGAAAAAGTCCGCGAACCGCTCGAACGCGCCATCCGGATCGCCCATCGCGGACATCGCCGCGAGCAGGCGCGGCCCAACGATCGTGAGAAGCTCCCGTCCCCTTGCCGTCCGCGTTGCGCGGATGGAGCCACGATGCCAGCGCCGGAACGTCTCGATGACATGGGACGGGTCGCTGAACCCCATCGCGGTCAACGTTTCAACCGTGCCCGGATCGTCGTCAACGCCGGTGAAGACCAGATTGCCGGCCTCGCCCGAGAGCCGTTCTTCCTGCGCGAACAAGTCCGAATAGGCCGAGTGCACCGTGCGCCGGACCTGCGCCAGCCCCCGCTCGAATTCGTCCCTGACGTCAAAGCCGGAGAGGCGCGCGATGACCTCTCGCCGCGCCGCATCGTCGGCGAGCATATGGGTCTGTTCGTCATTGATCATCTGCAGCCGGTGCTCGACGCCCCGCAGGAAGTCGTAGGCGGTGGTGAGGGCCTGCGCCTCGCCACGCTTCATGCCCGCGCCCTTCACCAGCGCCGCGAGCGCTTCCGTCGTTCTCGCGAGCCTCAGCTCCGGCGAGCGGCCGCCCAGAATGAGCTGCTGCACCTGCGCGAGGAACTCGATCTCCCGTATGCCGCCGACCCCGAGCTTCACATCGAAGGCCCTGTCGCCGATCGGGGCGTGCCGCCCGTGCGAGTGAATCTGCCGCTTGATCGAGTGGATGTCCGCGATCGCCCAGTAGTCGAGATGCCGGCGCCAGATGAACGATTCAAGCTCCGCGAGATAGCGCTCCCCCGCCTCCCGGTCGCCGGCGCAGATACGCGCCTTGATGTGCGCCATCCGCTCCCAGTTCTGCCCGACCGCGCCGTAATAGGTGTGCGCGAACGTCGTTGAGACCGCGACCGCCGTCGAAGCGGGGTCCGGCCGCAGGCGCAGGTCGGTGCGAACGACATAGCCGTCCTCGGTGCGCTCCTCGAGCCGTCGCACCAGCTCCCGCGTCAGCCGCACCGCCACATCCTGCGCCTCGGCCGGCGGAACCGGAAACGTTTCGGGCTCGTACACGACGATGAGATCGACATCGCTCGAATAGTTCAGCTCGTGCGCACCCATCTTGCCCATCGCGAGTACGAAGAAGCCGTTCAGCGGATCCGCGTCCCCGGCCGCGAGCCGGCCCTGCGTCGCGACGTGCCGCGCCGCCCCGCGCAACGCCGCCTCGACCGCCGCATCGGCGAACCGCGTCAGAGCCGCCGTCACCTGAGCAACCGTCGAAACCCCGGCGAGATCGGCGCCCGCGATCACGAGATGCGAGGCCTGCTTGGCGTCCCGCAACGCCTTCATCTCAATGTCCGGCCGTCCCCCGCCCACACCGCCGTCGACACTCATCCCGCGGATCTCCTCCTCGATGATCGTGTCGGGTGCTTCTGTCTCAAGCCTGGAAACGAGGTCCGCGCGGCGGCGCGCAAGATGCGCAAGGTAGGGCGCGTCGGCGGCCGCCCGACGCAGCGCCGCCGCGGGATCACCCTCACAGCCCGCCAGCGGCCGCAGCCTCGGCAGCTCGATTTTCTTCATGTCGCGCACCGGCCTTCCTGAAGCCAACGCGCCCATGGATCGGACGTCAGCCGCCGCCGGTCAACCTAACGCGCGGGAAGGAAGAGCGCGACTTTCAGCCCCGGCCGTCCATCCTGCCGGACGCCGTCGGACAGGGTGAGCCGCCCGCCATGCGCCTCCGCCACCGCCGACGCCAGCGACAGGCCAAGACCGCTCCCGGGCTTCGTGCGGGACTGTTCTAGGCGCACAAAACGCTCGATCACGCGCTCGCGATCCTCCTCCGGCACGCCGGGACCGCTGTCGGAGACCGAAAGGCATACCCCGCCATCCGCCTCGCGCAGCGCCCGTAACTGCACATGGCCGCCCTGCGGCGTGTACTTGATCGCGTTGTCCATGAGATTGGCCATCGCCTGCGCAACCAGGTCCCGGTCGGCGTTCACATAGAGATCGCCGTCATACCTGTAGTCAAATGACAGCCCCGACTCTTCGCACACCGGCTGGAACAGCTCGGCGATCTCATCGGTGATCGCGGAGGCATTGATGCGTTTGAACGCGCCGGACGCGCCCCCCTGGACGCGCGACAGACGCAGGATCGCGTTGAATGTGTCCAGCACGCCGTCGACATCCTCGATCGACGTCTCGATCGCGCGGATGCGCCCCTCCGGAGAGGTTTCGGACAGCCCCCCCTCCAGCCGGTTGCGCAGCCGCGTCAGCGGTGAACGCAGATCGTGGGCGATGGCGTCTCCCGCATGGCGGGACGCGATCATCAGCCGCTCCAGCTTCGACAGCATCGCGTTGAGGCGCTCCGACAGCCGGTCGAACTCATCGCCGCGCGCCCGCACCGGGGCCCGCCGCGACAGGTCTCCCGCCATCACATCCTCGGTCGTTCGCGCCAGTTCCTCGGCGCGACGGGCGGCGGATCGCGAAATCAGCGCGCCGCCGATCAGCGACAGCACCAGCCCCACGATCGCGGACCGCCAGACGACATTGCCCACCCGGTTCGACAGGTCGCCCTGCTCGCCTACATCATATGCCACCAACAGCGCGCCGCCGTCGATCAGCCGCGAAATGCGCCCCTGCGCGGACCGCCGCGTCTCCGCGCCGCCGATCGTCCGCGCGCTGTAGGCGAAGCGCACGTCGGCGACTTCGCCCGTCGGCAGCGGTTCAGCCGGCATCACGTCGAAATCACCCGCTGTCTTCGCACCGTCCGGGCCTGTCAGAAGATAGAAAAACCGGCCCCTCGCCGAAGAGCGCTCGATCACCGACTGGTTCAGCCGGTCGAACCCGCCCGACCGGTAGGCCGCCGCGAGCGCCGCGAACTCGGTGTTCAGCTCCCTCTGCGCCTGGCGCTGCAAATGCCCGGCGGTCTCGTAATACAGATAGGCAAGGCAGATCGCAGCGAACAGAATGAACAGCGCCGCGTGCAGCATCGCGAGCCGGAAGGTCGTCGTGCGCACCAGCGATGCGACGCGGGAGAGGTCAACGCCCCAGATGTGTCGTCGCTTGCGCACATCCGTCGCGTCGGGGACCGGCGCGGGCACCGGCGCAGCCAAGACTTCGCCGATCGCTGGCGAAGGCCCCGACTGCGTCACCACCCTCATGCCTCAAGCCGATATCCCGCACCGCGCACGGTGTGCAGCAGGGGTTTAACGAAATCCTTGTCGATCTTCCCGCGCAACCGCGACACATGCACATCGATCACATTGGTCTGGGGATCGAAATGATAGTCCCACACCTTTTCCAGCAGCATGGTGCGGGTGACCACTTGCCCGGCGTGGCGCATCAGGAACTCCAGCAGCCGGAACTCGCGCGGCTGAAGATCGATCTTCTGGCCGTCGCGCGTCACCGTCCGAGCGAGCAGGTCCATTTCCAGACCGCCGACGAACAGGCGCGTCACCGGCATCTCGCCCGGAGCCCGGCGTCCGAGCGCCTCCACCCGCGCCACCAGTTCACTCGGCGCATAGGGCTTCACGAGATAGTCGTCGCCGCCCGCCTTCAGGCCCTCGACGCGGTGGTCGACATCGCCGAGCGCGGACAGGAACAGCGCATGAGCGCGCCCCCCGACCTCGCGATACCGCTTGACGAGCGCGAGCCCGTCGAGCTTCGGCAACATCCTGTCGACGACGAGCGCGTCATATTCGCCCTCGCGTGCGCGGTGCAGACCGGTTTCACCGTCCGAACACAGATCCACGGTATGCCCGGCCTCGCTCAACACGCGCCGGACGAACACCGCGGCATCCGCGTCGTCCTCGATTACAAGGACTCGCATGTGCGTTCCTTTCCTCTTCGATCCGCAAGGAGGGAACGCACAAGCCCCATCCCTGGATCACGTCGCGCCCGCCCAGGCGTCCCTATTTCGAGATGTCGATCGGCAGGAACGACGTCTGGCCGCCGCGCCGCACTGAAACAACGACATTCTTCTCGCCCTTGGCCTTCGCCGCCTTCACCTCGTCCTCGAAGTCCTTCGAGGTCTTCAGCGTGCGGTTGTTGGCGCGGAGCAACGCATCGCCCGCCCTGATCCCAGCCTCGGCGAGCGCGGTTCCGCGGTCCACCTTGGTGATCATCAGGCCGACGGCGCCTGCCTCGAGATCAAGCGCCTTCACCTCGTCGGCCGAAAGCGGCCGCGTTGTCGCGCCGAGATAGCTCGATCCCTCCGGCGAGGGTTCGCTCGGCCGCGAGCCGGACGCCGGCGCATTCGGATTGTCGATCACCGCCGGACGTTCGGCGACCGTGACCGAAATCGAGGTCGGCTTGCCGTCCCGGATGATCTTGAACGTGTTGTTCGAGCCCGCGAGCAGGCCGCCGACGCGGCGTGTCACGTCCCGGCTGTCCTTCACCGCGTCGCCATTGATGCCGACGATGATGTCGCCCGATTTGAACCCGCTCTTGGAGGCCGGGCTGCCCTTGGTCACATCCGCGACAATCGCGCCTTTTGCGTCCGGCAGATCGAGCGCATCGGCCACCTGCGGGCTGATCGACTGGATCGACACGCCAAGCCACCCGCGGGTCACCTTGCCGTCGCGGATCAGCGTGTCCACAACCGACTTCGCGGCGTTCGCCTCGATCGCGAACCCGATGCCGACGCTTCCGCCCGTCGTCGAGAAGATCGCGGTGTTGACGCCGATCACCTGCCCGTTGAGGTTGAAGGTCGGGCCGCCCGAATTTCCGCGGTTGATCGCCGCGTCGACCTGGATGAAGTCGGTGTAGGGGCCGCCGATCTCGCGTCCGTCCGCCGAAACGATGCCGGCGGTCGCCGTGCCGCCAAGCCCGAACGGGTTTCCGACCGCGACGACCCAGTCCCCGACCCGCGGCTTGGATCGCGTGCCGAATTCCACATACGGGTAGGATCCCGGCTTCTTCACCTTCAGCACGGCGAGATCGGTCTGCTCGTCCTTGCCGATCACTTCGGCCTCGAGTTCATCGCCATTGTCGAGCGTCACGACCACCTCGCGGGCGTTCTCCACGACATGGTTGTTGGTCACGACATGTCCCGCGGCGGAGATGAAGAAGCCCGACCCGAGCGCCCGGCCTTCGCGGTCCGTCTCCGGACCATCCTCCCCGTCATCGCCATCATCGCCATCCGGGTTCTGGCGGCGGAAATAATCCTCAAACCCCGGCAGCCCCCGGAAGCGTTCAAACAGTTGGCTGCGTTCCGCCACGGGCACTTCGGTGATCACCGACACGCTGACCACGGCGGGGCTCACCTTGTCGATCAGGTCGGCGAAACTCATCGGCGCGCCCGCGGGGGCTGCGACCACGATCGGCTTCGCGCTTGCCGTCTGCGCCACAATCGGAGACGTCGCGATCGCTCCGATCGCGGCTCCGCAGGCGAGGCCCACGCTCAGGGTTGCAATTCGGACAAAGGTTTTCGTTCGCGGCTGCATTTCCACTCCTCTCGCTGGTTCTTCACCAGGAGTTCCAGACTCGGCGTTAAGATGGACTCTCACGTCACCAAATTAAAGATCGCTCATGTCTATCCGACACAACTTGTCGCCTTGGCGTCAAGAGGAGGCCCGGATCCCCGACGCCCTTGCGACATGGACCCGACGTAAGGCGCGCAATTTGGCGAACATGTGGCGCAGTCGGGGCGCTTGGTCGGTCGAGACGGCGTCACGACGCCGCGTCCCGATCGTCCCCCACCGGCGCGAGATCCTTGCGCCGCATGCGCATCGCTCGCATGCCGAGCACCACGGCCCCTCCCAGCAGCAGGATCAACGGGAAGCCCCAGATCAGCACCCGCGCTCCGTCCGCCCGCGGACGAAACAGCACGAAATCGCCATAGCGATCGGAAAAATAGTCGCGCACCTCCGCATTGGTCGCGCCCTCGGCGATCTGTTCGCGGATCAGTCGGCGCATGTCGCGGGCCACATCGGCCGTCGATTGCGACACCGGTTCGTTCTCGCACACCACGCAGCGGATTTCCCGCATCAGGGTCTGCGCCCTCTGTTCCGCGCGGGGGTCGTCCAGCGGAGCCTCAGCCGCGGTCGCGATCGCCATCACCAGGGCGAGGATCACGTCGAAACCTCTCGCGTCGCCGGTTGCCCCCCGGCCTGACCCGCAGACTGCCCCAGGGGCGTTTCCGCCGCCGCGCCGGGCGAGCCTTGCTGCGCTCGGTCCCCGGTCTCGGTCTCGCTCGCCTCCCGCGTCGCGCGGCGACGCAGCGAGAACAGCGAAACGAAGCCGCCGACCGCGATCAGGAGCGCGCCTCCGAACACCCAGTCGATCATCGGATGATGCGACACCCGCATCGACCACGCCCCCGGGCGGTCGCGGATCGGATCGCCGAGCGCGACATAGACGTCTCCCGCGATCGTCTTGCGGATCGCGACTTCCGTGGTCGGCGTGCCGGACGCCGGATAGAGTCGCCGTTCGGGCCGGAGCGTCACCACGCCGCCGTCGCGAATCCACTCAATCGTCGCCTGGTCCGCCGTGTAGTTCGGACCTTCGGCCGCCTTGGCGCCCTCGAAGCGGAACTGCATGCCGCGGAAGGTGAACTCATCGCCCGGCTCGGCCACGAAGGTCTGCTCGAAACGGCCGGCATGCTCCCCCACCGCGCCGATGACGAACACCCCAAGCCCGAGATGCGCGATGGTCATGCCCCAAACCGCGCTCGACAGCTTGAACAGCCGCGAGATCCCGCCCGGGCCGACGCGCCGGGCCACATCCGTGACGACGCCCGCGACCAGCCAGACGCCCACCGCGAGCCCCGGCGCGAGCCATGGCGACTGCCGGTAGAGCACGAACGCCAGAACGCCGGCCCCCACAGCGAGCACCGCCGCCACGATCAACCGTTTGAGAATGGGCGCGGGTTCCGTTCGCGCCCAGGTCGATCCTTGCGCCATCGGCAAGATCAGGAACAGCGCGCCCAGCATCGGTCCGAGCGCGAACTCGAACCACGGCTCGCCTACCGAGATCGTCAGCCCCCAGATCTGCGCGGCAAGCGGCAGCAGGGTTCCGAACATCACGCTCCCAGCGGCGACCGCGAGACAAAGATTGTTGAAGATCAGCGCGCCTTCCCGGCTCACGGGATCGAACGGCTCGCCGCTCTTCAGCAAGGGCGCCCGCCAGGCGTAGAGCCCGAACGCGACGCCGCCCGCTACCGCGAGCCCCGACAGCAGCAGCATTCCCCGCTGCGGGTCGACCGCGAATGCATGCACCGAGGTCAGAACGCCGGACCGCACGAGGAACGCCCCGAGCAGCGACAGGAGGAAGGCGAGCACCGCGAGGAACACCGTCCACGCCGCCATGCCGCCGCGCTTGTGGGTCACGATCAGCGAATGGACGAGCGCCGCCCCGACGAGCCACGGCATGAACGAGGCGTTCTCGACCGGATCCCAGAACCACCATCCGCCCCAGCCAAGCTCGTAATAGGCCCAGATCGAGCCGATCGCGATGCCGACAGTGAGCGCGCTCCACGCGGCGAGCGCCCATGGCCTCGTCCGCTTCGCCCAGTCGCGGTCGATCACGCCGAGCATCAGCCCGGCCGCCGCGAGGGAGAACACAAAGGAAAATCCGACATAGCCGAGATAGAGAAAGGGCGGATGCGCCGCCAGCGCCGGGTCCTGCAGCAGCGGGTTCAGTCCCGACCCGTCGAGCGGCGCCGGGTCGAGCCGCGCAAACGGGCTCGACGCAAACAACAGATACGCCATCGACGCCGCCGTGAGCGCGCCCTGAACGCCGAGCGCGCGCTCCTTCAGCGCATCCGCGCGCATGGTGAGCGCGGCGACGCCGCCATACCCCGCCATGATCACGCACCACATCAGCATGGAGCCTTCGTGGTTCCCCCACGCTCCGGAGATGCGGTAAAGCAACGGCTTCGCCGAGTGGGAGTGTTTGGCGACCAGCTCCATCGAGAAGTCGAGGGTCACAAAGCCGACGATCAGCAACAGGAAAGCCGCAACCGTCAGCGCAAACGTGCCGACCGCCGCCCGCTTAACCGTCTCGCCGCCGCCCGTGAACCCGAACCAAACCTGCGACAGGGCGGATGCAAAGGCGAGGAACGCCAGCAGATGTCCGATTTCGGCGATCACCCGCCGGCTCCACTCGCGGCGCCATATCCCGCCGGGGACTCCCCGTTCGCAGGCGCCGCCTTGCGCAGGGCGTCATAGACTTCCTTGGGCATGTAGTTCTCGTCGTGACGCGCCAGAACGCGCTCGGCCACCAGCAGGCCGGACGGGTCGAGCCGGCCCTCCGCCACCACGCCCTGACCCTCCTCGAACAGATCCGGCAGCAGCTGGCTGAACGTCACCGGCACCGCGTTCGCGCCGTCCGTGATCTTGAAGCGCACCTCCGCGCCCTCGCGCCGCTCGATGCTGCCCGCCTCAACGAGGCCGCCGACCCGCACCCGCGTTCCCTCCTTGTGAGCGTCCTTCGCCACCAGTTCAGACGGCGCATAGAAATACGCCACGCTGTCCTGCAGCGCCGTGAGCGCGAGGGCGGTGGCGCCGGCGAGCAGGACGCCCGCGGTCGCGATCAGCCACAGTCTTTGAGAGCGTGCACGCATAGTCAGGAACTCCCATCCTCGCGCAGCTTTGCATGATACGCCGTGCGTTCAAAATCCGCGACAGGACACTTTGGCGCGAGATCGGGCTCACGATCATGTCAACCCGATCGCGTCACTGGTCCGGCGGCTCCGGAGGCGCTGGCTCCGCTCCTTCCGGCCCCTCGCCTGCGGGCTTGTCCGACGCGAACGCCTCCTGCAGAGCATCGAACATCTGCAGCCTCTGGTCTCCGGGCGGCAGGCTCGCCCGAAGCCGCGCCCAGAGCGCCTCCGCGCTCTCGCGGTCTCCGGCCTGCCAATCGGCGATGCCGACCATGAAACCGACCCTCGCGTCGTTCGGCTCAAGCTCGAACGCGCGCCGATACAGCCGCGCCGCATCGCCGCTCACCTCACCGCCGGACGACATGAACAGAAGGTCGGCGAGCGACTTCATGGCGGGCACAAACCCGGCGTCGCGGCGCAGCGCCGACTGATAGGCGAACAAGGCCTGATCCCGATCGCCCGCCGCCGCCATGATCTGCCCCATCAGCCAGTGCGGACGCGGATCGTCAGGGGCGTCCTTCGCCCGCTTCTGCAACAGGGCCACCGCCTGGTCGCCGCGCATCTGCGCCGGGTCCATACGTTCGAGCGCCTCCAGTCGGGCGGCGTAGGGCTGGTCCGGCATGTCCGGCCGGCCGAAGATCGCGTAACAGCCGACGCCGACCAGAACCGCGACGGCCATCGCGCTCCGCGTGCGCATGGTCCGCGCGACCCACAGCGATCCAGCGACCGCGACCACCCCACCGACCAGAATCAGCCAGATCATGTCGCCGCCGCCGGCAGTTCAAGCCGCGCCCGCAAGCCCCCGAGCGGGCTGTCCTCGAGATGGAACCGGCCGCCATAGATCTCCGCAAGATCGCGCACGATCGACAGGCCAAGCCCGGTTCCAGGCTCCGACTCGTCGAGGCGCCGTCCGCGTTCGAGCGCCTTCGCCCGGTCCTCTCGCGCGAGCCCGGGGCCGTCGTCGTCAACACAGATCTCCACGACGGCTCCTGCCCGAGACACCTTCACCTTCACGCTCGACTTGCACCATTTGGCCGCGTTTTCCAACAGATTGCCGACGAGTTCATCGAGGTCGCCTCGCTCCCCGCGAAACACCGCGTTCGGATCAGCGTCGACCTCGACCGTGCAGTCCTTCGACCGGTAGAGCCGCTCCAGCATCCGCCCGATATCCTCGACCGCGGGAGCCACCTCCGATCGCGCGCCCAGCACCTCCGCCTGCGCCGCGGCCTGCGCGCGTTTCAGATAGTGGTTGACGTTGCTCGACATCGCGTCGGCCTGCCGGCGCACCACCTCCGACAGCTTGTCGTCGCCGCGCGCCTCGTTGATCAGCACCGCGAGCGGGGTCTTCAGGGCGTGCGCCAGATTGCCGACCTGCGTGCGGGCGCGCTCCACCACCTTGCGGTTATGCGCAATCAGCGTGTTCAGCTCCCGCACGAGCGGGGCGAGTTCACGCGGAAATGATCCCCGCAGCCGCTCCTGACGCCCGGACCTGATGTCGGCGAGCGATGATTCGATCGACAGGAGCGGCTTGAGCCCGAACCGGATCAGCACGAGCGCCCCGCCGGCGAGCCCGATCGCCAGCGCCGCAAGCGAAACCGCCAGCCGGAAGGCGAACCGGCTCGCCGCTGCGTCCGCCGCCGTGCGGTCGATCGCCGCGTAGAGCAGCACCGGCCTGCCGCGATCGGGCAGGCTCACCGAACGTACCGCGATACGGATCGATTCGCCCTGTGGACCGACGCCCGTCGCCCGCTGAATCGCGCCGGGGTCAGCGGTTGCGCTCTCGATCAGGCTTGCCGGCAGGGCCGGCCTTGCGTCCCACAGGCTTCGCGAAGGGAAGGTGTCCACCACCTTGAGCGTGTCGTCGACATCGAGAAACGCCCAGTACCAGCCGGAGAACACCCGATCGAACCGCGGATCATTGGGCAGCCGCGTCTCGTCGAGCTTCATCTGCCCCGCGTCCGTGGAGTCGACCGCCGTCAGCAGCGTGCCGAGCGTCGCATCGACGGTCTCGTCGAGCCGCTGTTCGGTTTCGCCGCGATAAAGCGCCAGCAGCGACCACCCGGCGATCGCCAGCACCAGCGCGCTCCAGGCGATCGCCATGACGAGCATGCGCCGCGCGATCGACCCGCGACTTTCGGTCGGCTCGTCTTGAACACCTGTTTCGCTGGGCGCCGATGGCTCGGCCGTCATGTCACTGCGTCGCGTCGACTTTCGGGTCGATCAACCGATAGCCCAAACCACGTTCCGTCAAGATGCGGTCCGAACCGATCTTGCGGCGCAGGCGGCCGATGAAAACCTCGATCGTGTTCGAATCGCGATCGAAATCCTGATCATAGATGTGCTCGACCAGCTCGGTTCGCGGCACAACCCGGCCCTGATGGTGCATCAGATAGCTCAGCACCCGATACTCGTGCGCCGTCAGCTTGATCGGTTCGCCGTCGACCGACGCCCGCCCCGACCGCGTATCCACGAGCAGGTCGCCGCATTCCAAGGCCGACGTCGCATGCCCCGCCGCGCGGCGCAGCAGCGCCCTGAGCCTCGCGAGCAATTCCTCCGTGTAGAACGGCTTGGTCAGATAGTCGTCGGCGCCCGCGTCGAACCCCGCCACCTTCTCGCTCCAGCGGTCCCGGGCGGTCAGGATCAGCACGGGCATGCCGCGACCGGCGGCGCGCCACCGCTCCAGCACCCGCACGCCGTCCATCTTCGGCAGGCCGAGGTCCAGCACCACCGCGTCATACGGTTCCGCGTCGCCGAGATAGTGGCCCTCTTCGCCATCGGTCGCCAGGTCGACGGCATAACCCGCCTGCGCCAGCGCGGAAGTCAGCTGGCGGCCAAGGTCGGGATCATCTTCAACGACAAGGATTCTCATTTCGCCTCGCTCAGCCGCGCGTCGACAGGATGCGGCCTGTCCGCGCGTCGACTTCCACCACGATCCGGCGGCCATCGCCCGTAATCCAGCTCACGATGTAGACGTCGCGGCCGTCATTGACGTCGATGAGTTCGCCGCCGAACCGCCCGCGAAGATCGCGCTCGATCTGTGCGAACGGAATACGCCGCGCCTCGTCCTGCTGCGGCGCCCATTGCGACTGCGGAAAACGTTGCGCAGTCGCCGGCGTCACCGCGGCGAACAGAAGCATCAGAAGGGAAATGGCTCGGATCATGGTGCGAGGGATAGGGCCGGATCGCTGAACGCGGACTGAACGCGCGGATAATCTTCAGTCAACCAACCGCACGCAACCCGGCGGCGCAGTCGGCCCCCATCCGTCATCGCGCCGGCGCAACGTCGCGCTTCGTCCAGGACTGCACAAACCGGGTGAGTTCCTCATCCGCCTTCGCCGGCAGCACGATCATCAGCCGAACAATCAGGTCGCCGGGTTCGGGCTTCACCTGCACGCCGCGTCCACGAAGCTTCAGCAGGTCGCCGGAGTTGGACCCTGCGGGAATAGTCAGCGACACCTGGCCTGCCGGCGTCGACGCCAACACCTTGCCGCCGCTCACCGCCTCCGCGAGGGAAATCGCAAGGTCCATCCGCACATCGTCGCCGTCCCTGCGGAATTTCGGATGCGCGCCGACCGTCACCTCCACCAACGCGTCGCCGGGCGGACCCCTGCCCGGTCCCGCCAGCCCCTGACCCTTGAGCCGCAGCGTCTGGCCCGACGCCACGCCCGCGGGGATCGAAAGATCGAGCGTGCGCCCGTCGGAGACCGTCACCCGTTTGCGACCACCATTCACGGCATCGAGGAAGTCGATCTCCATGCGGTAGCGCACATCCTCGCCGCGCTGGGCGGTAAACCCCCTCGGGCCGCGGCTGAATATGCCGTCGAACCAGTCCTCGAATGCTTCCGGCCGCTGCCCCGCCGGGCCGCGCCCACGGCCGGCGCCGAACCCTGCGAAGCCCGCGCCCGGCTGAAAGGTCGCCCGTTCATTGCCGTCAGCGTCGATTTCGCCGCGATCATAGCGCGCCCGCTGATCAGCGTCGCTCAGCAGATTGAACGCTGCGGTCACCCGCTTGAATCGCTCATCGGTCTTCGGATCGTTCGGACGCACGTCCGGGTGAAGCTCCTTGGCGAGCTTCCGATAGGCCTTGCGGATGTCGTCTACGCTGGCGGTGCGAGGCACTCCGAGCGCGGCGTAAGGGTCCCAACTCAATTGCGCACGTCCGTCCCGGGGCCAGTCCAACCGTCCCAACCGATTAACTGTTGTAACAATGCCGCATGCAATGACCAAGCCGCATCGGGACGCCGCGTCGAGTGAATTTTTGGCCAGAAGTCTCCACAAAGCCCCCCACCGGAAAGCCCCCAGCAGCCCCCGCGATCGCTCACACCACGATCAACGCCTCTGTCGCCGCGCCGAACGCGCCATCCGGCCCGAGCATAGCGACCTCCAGCCGGATCTCGCCCCCGCCCGGGAAGTCCGCCGTCACCTCGCTCGCCGGATAGGTGGTCGACGGGTCCGTCGTCTCCCACTCCCGCACCAGGCCCCCGCCTGACGCCCGCACCCGGACGCGGTAGCGTTCCACGCCTTCCAGCGGCGGTTCGGCGGCGTCCCACGCATCCCCGCCAGACCGCGCGCGACGGATCCAGGATGCGGCCACGCCGCCGCCCTGCCGGCTGAGCCTGAGATGCGCCGGCGCCCACGCACGCAGCGCCGCCGCGAAATGCGTGAAGGGCCCCATCCACGCCTGCGCCTCGTCCGGCCGGCGCCGCCATGCACGCAGCTCCAGCGCGCGCCCGACCTCATGCCGGGGCGCGTCCAACCGAACCCCGGCGCCGTTCAGCACCACCACCCTCGCCCCCGCCGGCGCTCCAACGCCCGCCGCGTCGTCGCCGCCCTGCTGACCGCGCAAGAGGCGCGTGAGCCGATAGCGCCCCGCGGCGACGAGATCGGCCACGGCGAAACGGATCAGCTCCCATCCCGCCGCCGTCTCGACTAGCACCGCATTGGCGCCGGACAACACCGCCGCCTCGTCGCGGCTTGCAAGATCGCTCGCCGTCAGGTCCACCAGCAGCTCACCGCCGACCCACCGATCGGCCGCTGCGGGCTCGAGCGCCGCGGCGAGTGACCCGAGCGTCGCCGGCCGCTCGATCACCGCCCGCACCCCCGCATCGCCGGCGGCCGGCCCCCCGCTCAGCGTCACCCGTCCCGTCCACGGCTCACTGAACGCGAACGCGAGCGGTCGTGCGTCGTCCTCCTCTCCGGGCAGGGCGGGCGCATCGACCAGCACCACCAGCGGTTCGCCCTCCGCGTCGACCCGCTCGGCTTCAGGCGGCGCGAGCGCCCGCACGCCGCCACGCGCGCCAAGCCCCGAGGCGCTGATCCGGCGCGCCTCGATCTCTACGGTCAGCCCTTCGCTCACCTCGGAGACCAGATATCGCCCACCCGGAAGCGCGACCACATCTCCCGGCTCGACCGCATGACCCGCCGGGCCGAGCTCGAACCGCACCGACTCGCGCGCCGCCGCAGCCTGCACCTCCAACTGATCCGCGCGCCGCAAGGCCTCAGCCCGATCGAGCACCACCGGAACGTCCAGCGCCAGCGCGCCTCCCGGCCCTGCATTCAAGGACGCAGCGGTCGCCGGGGCATAGTCTCCATCCGCGTCGATATAGGTGAGGCGCACGCCGCTCCCGCCGTCATCCATCCCCGACCGCGTCAGCGACAGCCCCCCGGACGGGTCGCCCTCGGCCTGCACGAAGTCGCCCTGATCGGGCGTGAAGGCGTCCGGTCCGGGCGAGCCCACAACGATCCGTCCGTCCCGCTCCACCGCCGAGAGACCATGCAGCGCAAACAGCGGGTCGAGCACGCTTCTCGCGGGCGCCACGCCCTCAAACCCGTATCCGGCGATCAGGCCGTCCGCCTGAGTTGCGTCCATCTCCGCTCCCGCCGCCGCGCCGATCTCGCGCACCACATCCGGCAGGAGCGCCGCGCCGGCGCGGCCGTTCAGCCAGTGCCCCAGCCGCCAGTTCGGCCCGTCGCTCCACACATCCTCGCGGGAGGGAAACGCCGGAAAGGGCCTTGCATCCCACGCCCACACGGCGACGCCGTCCTCGGGCGTCATCGGCCCGCCATAGACCGCCGACAGCGGATTGCCCGGAGCTCCCGGCGACCAGAAGCGGTGAAACGCCTCGATCGCCCGGCGCTGGATGAGATCGTCGCGCGCGCCGGACGAGAAATGCGGCAGGGCGCTTTCGGCGCTTTTCGGATCGAAGAACACGTTCGGCTGGTTCGCTCCCTTGTCCACCGCCGGACAGCCCATCTCGACGAAGCGCACAGGCTTCATCCCGGCGATCCAGCCGGTCGGCGTCGCCGAGCGCACGCCGGAGACCCGCGAATGATGGGCGTTCGACCACCACGACCGGACATCCTTCTGGCGATACACCCAGGGCTCGCCATACGCCCCGTCGGTGATCGGCAGCCGCGCCTGCGCCGCCCGGCCCGCCGCGTCGGCATAGTACCAGTCGAACGCTTCCCCGCCCGCGACCCCCGCCTCCAGATAGGCAGGATCATCCGGGCCGGCGAACCCCGCATCCGCGTGCCCGTCCCCCTCCCGCCAGTCCCCCATCGGCGGATACCAATCGAGACCGACATAATCGATCGCAGGGTCCGCCCACAGCGTATCGAGCGGAAAGGCGAGATCGCCGCCCGAAAGCGAGCGCGCGCCATACTCGGTCCAGTCCGCCGCATAGCTCACCTCAGTCGAAGGCCCGAGCCAGCTCTTCACCTCGCCCGCGAGCGTGCGCAGCGCCGCCACGGCCGGAAACCCGCCGCCGGCGTCCCGCACCTGCGTCAGATCCACAAGCTCGGATCCGATGAGGAACCCGTCCACCCCTCCAGCCGCCTGCGCCAGCGCCGCATGGTGGAGGATGAACCGCCGATACCCCTCGTCGCGCGCGCCGGAGGGGCCAGGGCCGATCCAGTTGACCGTCTCGCCCGCGACCTGAAAATCCGCCCGCTGCGCCGATCCGAAGAACGCCGCCACCTCCGCCGCTGCGACCGCCGATCCATCCGGCGATCCCACTTGCCCCGGCGCTGGGTGACAGGTGATCCGACCCCGCCACGGAAACGCCGCCTGCTCGCCGCCGCCATGGGGATCGGCGCGGGCGTTCCCGTAGGGCAGGTCCATCAACAGAAACGGATAGAGCGTGACATGATAGCTCCGCGCCTTCAGCTCCCTGATCGCCTGGATCACGGACCGGTCGGCCGGTGTGCCGCCGTAATTGGCGCGCCCTCCGGTCTGGCTCACCAGATAGGCCGTCTCCCGCTCCATAGGCCCGACGCGCCAGCTCCAGGGCTTGGTCGCCTTCCCCCTGAGCTCGACCCCCGGCCGTATCGCGCAGGCGCCGCAGCGCAGATCGTCGCCGAACCACGCCGTCACCAGATTGACCCGCCGCAGATTCGGGAACGCCGCCTCCATCTCGTCCAGCGACGCCAGAAGGTCGGCCCTGCGATCGAAACCGTGACGATTTTCCTCCGCCTCCGCACCCGGCCCGAGCGATCTGCGCACGATGTCCGTCGCGAGCGAGAACTCTCCCGATCCGGGAATCAGATTGATCCCTCGCACCATCGATTCGAGCCGCTCGCCGCCGTCTCCCGTGGGGCGCACCACCTCGAATGAAAGCTGCGGCAACCGGCCGCCATACCGGTCCACGGGCATGTCCTCGAACACGATGTAGGCAAGCCCACGATAGGCGGGCGCGGCGTCCGTCCCCTCCACCGCTTCGATCAGCGGATCGGGCGCTTGCGTCTCGCTCCCCGGATAGAACCGCCAGGTCAGCTCCGACAGATCGAGCCGCTCGCCATCGGCCCAGGCCCGCGCGACGCGCGCCGCCTCGCCCGCGCAAAGCCCCACCGCGAAGCTCAACGTATAGGACCGCTCCGCCGTCCGCGGCCCGCCCTTGCCGCCGCCGCGCGAGACACTCTCCTTCAGCCGCGCCGCCCAGATCACCTGGCCACCGACCCGCATCCGCCCGAACACCACCGGGACGCCGGCCCCCTCGCGGCTTTCCATCACATGCAGATCGCGGATGCGCGGTCCCGCGACCCGTCGCGGCGCCAGCGCCGCATCGAGCGCGGCCCCGCCGATCGAGCCAATCGTCCGCCCGATCGCCGCCCCTGCGATGGTTCGCCCGAACAGCGACACGCCGGCCGGCAGCACGCGCGCGCCGATCGCCGCGCCGATGTTTGAAAGCACGAGTTCCGCCATCAGCCTACCTCCGGAAACCTGAACGCGGCGGCGATCCGCCGCTCCCACCACGGCACGAGCCGCGTCTCGCAGACAGCGCGTCCCCAATAGGCGTGAATGATCCGCCCGCGCGCCGACACGATCCCCGCATGTTTCGCCGGCGCTCCCGTCGCCATGCGGAACAGCAGCACATCCCCCGGCGCCGCATTGCCTGCCGCGATCTCGACCAACCAGCGGCGCGCCGCGTTCAGCAGCGTCTCCTCGCCCAGCACTTCGGCCCAGTCGGGCGTGTAGGGCGGCGGCGCTTCCGGTTCGGCGCCCTTCACCTCGCGCCAGACGCCGCGCACCAGCCCGAGGCAGTCGCACCCGGCCCCCATCTGGCTCGCCTGGTGGCGATAGGGAGTCCCGATCCAGCGCCGCGCCGCCGCGACCACGCGCTCGCCCATCGAAGCGCCGGGCGCCATGCTCCCCGAAGCGCTCATCGCCGCCCACCGTCCTTCGGCTCATGGGGCGACGGGCCGCGCACCACCGCGTCATTGCCGATCAGATGCGGAAAGCCCCTGAAATTCACCCGGTTGGCGAATTTTCCCCCGCACGTCTCGAACCGGCGATCGCATCCCGCCGTCACGGCGAACGTGTCGCCCGCACGCACCGGATGTCGCGGCGCGTCCCCCAATTCGATCACCGCTTCGCCGTCCACGGCGTCATGCCGGGTGATGCGGTGCACCGCCCCGGAGTTCTCCCCCGACATCCACGCAAGGCGGCCGAGCGTGAACCAGCCGCCCGCAAATCCATCGAGCCCGGATACGCGAAACCGCTCCGGCGCCAACACCTCGCTCACGACGCCCGTCCCGCGAAAGGCCGCCGCGCCGAGATCGACGCCGCACCGCTCATCGCCCACCTCAGCATCGCATGTCCGCTGGTAGATGCGGCCGATCATGGTCTCCAGATCGGCCTTCAGGCTCACGAGTTCGGCGGCGAAGCTGCGCCCCCTGCGCTCCACTTCGGACAGCCGCCCGGACCAGATGCGCACCCGGTGTTCCGGCGCGCTCCAGTCGACGCGCCAGACATCCACCCGCGCCCCGTCCCAGACGCCCGCGGCGAGGTCCGCCTCATCAAGAAACGCCAGATCGAGCGCGCCTTCCCCCGCCGCCCGGCCGGGAGCGAGCGTCGCGCCATGCTCAAACCGCGCACCCGCGATCCCGTTCGCAGGCTCGAACCGCACGCCGTCGAAGTCGATCGGCCGGTCATGATCCGTCGCCCCGAACACCGCGCCGTCGCGACGTTCGAACCGCCAGCATGCGCACAAGGTCGCCACCTCCGCCTGCAGCCGCGTCGCAAGCAGATCCGATAACCGTCTCATTGGGTTGTTTCCCTGTCAGCCCGCCAGTTCGACGATCGCCGCAGGCCCCAGGCGGATCGCCCGCGGTCCCTCAAGCGCAAGGTCGAGCGACTCCATGTCGAAGCGCACCGGCGTATCGAACTCATATCCGGCCGTGAGCACCGCGCCCGCCATCGGCGCGGCGTCGAACGTCACAACGCCGGCGCCGGAATCGAGCAGGAAGCCCGCGGTCTCCACGCCATCGATCGCAACGCGCACCGTACCGACCACCGGCTTGCGGATCGGCCGATCGCCAGCCCCGTCGCCGGCCCCATCCCCGGCGCCATACCGCTTCACCAGCTGGAACGCCGCCGTGACACCGTCGCCCTCGCCGAGCGGCTGGTCGAGCGCCGTAACCGGCGCGCCGGAAGCAGCGCTCCGCCAATCGACCGGGTCGCGGAAGCGAAACCCGAACGCCTTCCCGCCCCGCGCCTCGAAGAACCCCGCGAGCGCCTCCGCCGCCGCAACATCCATCACACCGCCGCCGATCTCCCATCGCCGCAGCGATCCCGCCCAGCGCCGCACCCGCACCTCGCGGCCGGACGCAAGCCGCACCACCTCGACCGCGATCTGAGGGCCGCCGCTCGAGCCAAGCGCCAGCGCCAACGGCAATCTCACCTCATGGAAGCCGCTCATGTGAACCGCGCCCCCCGCCGAACCGCGCGCGCGACCAGCGCTGCGATCTGATTGCCGGACCGGGCGACGTCTCGCGACGCCGCCCCGGGCGCGACTGTCATCATCACATTGACCGGCGAGGACCCGCCGCCCGCCTCCGTTACGCCGGAGGCCCGCGCAAGGGCGAGTTCCGCCACCGCCGAAGCGACCGCCGCCGCCGGCGATCAGCTCCCGCCAGCCGCCCGCGCTCTCCCAGCTCGTCGCATCCGCCGAACCGGTCGTCAGCCGGAAGGTCTTCGTGCGAATCCCCGCCGCTGTGACGAAGCTCTGCGGCGCGCCGCCATCGCCGATCCTGATGAGGACGTCGCGCCCTCTTTGCCCGCTCATTGCACCACCTCCGCATTGCGCTCGATGACCGCGACAAGCCGCAGCACCGCCGCGAACGACGCGCCCGCGCGCGCCTCCAGAACATCCGCAAACACCGGGATCATGAGCACGCAGCGCCAGCCCGCGGGCGCCGCCGTCGCCGCCGCCAGCGCGTCCCGCACCGCCTGCAGCGCCGCCTTGGCGTCATCCCTCGCCGCAGGTCGCGTCTCGATCCGCAGATCGATCCTGTGCCGCTGCGCCTCGATCCCCGCCGCCCCGGCGTCCTCACTCTGGTGCCGCACGATTTCGATGAACGGGAAAGCAGGCTTCCCGTCGCCGTGAACCGCCCCGGGTTTGCCGGAGGCAGGTTTATTTGAGTCACGCCACCATGGCGTAGGCTTCTTGATTTTGGAAGTATCGCTCTTCGGCCTCTACAGGCGGGATGTAGCCGATCGGGCCGAGAAGTCGGCGGTGATTGTACCAGTCCACCCATTCGAGTGTGGCGAGTTCGACGGCTTCGAGGCTGCGCCACGGGCCGCGCGCGTGGATCAGCTCGGTCTTGTAGAGCCCGTTCACCGTCTCGGCGAGGGCGTTGTCGTAACTGTCCCCCACGCTGCCGACCGACGGCTCGATCCCAGCATCCGCAAGGCGCTCCGTGTACTTGATGCTGACGTACTGACTGCCCCTGTCGCTGTGATGCACCAGACCGCTCTGTTTTGCGGGACGACGCTCATGAAGGGCCTGCTCCAGGGCGTCGAGGACGAAGCTTGTGTGCGCCGTGCCGCTGACCCGCCAGCCGACGATCCTTCGGGCGAAGACATCGATCACGAACGCGACGTAGGCAAAGCCCGACCAGGTGGCGACATAGGTGAAGTCGCTGACCCAAAGCCTGTTCGGGCAAGGCGCCCTGAACTGGCGATCCACTCTGTCAAGCGGGCAGACCGCCGCCTTGTCGGGTACGGTGGTCCTGAGCTTCCTGCCGCGTACAGCCCCAACCAGGCCCATCGCCTTCATCAGCCGCTCCACCGTACACCGAGCGACGGTCTCACCTTCCCGGGCAAGTTGCCGCCAGACTTTCCGGGCGCCGTAGACACCGAAGTTCTCCTCGAAGATGCCGGCGATCTTCGCCTTCAGCGCCTCATCGCGTTGCGCCCTCGCTGACCGCCGGGATGGATCCTTCCGCTTGGCGAGGTGGTCATAATAGGTCGACGGGGCGATCTGCATCAGACAGCAGATCGGCTCGACCCCGTAGGCCCCGCGGTGATCGTCGATAAAGGCGATCATGTCTTTGACCGGCGGTCGAGCTCCGCCGCCGCAAAATACGCAGAGGCTTTCCGCAGGATCTCATTGGCTTGGCGGAGTTCACGGTTCTCCCGTTCCAGGACTTTCAGCCGAGCGCGATCCTCAGCGGCCTGACGGCCGTCGATCTCCTCAGCCTTGCGGACCCACGTCTGAAGCGTCTGCGCCGAACACCCGATCTTCGCTGCCACCGAACAAATCGCCGCCCAATGCGAGCCGTGATCCGGCGCCGCCTCCTTCACCATCCTCACCGCGCGGTCGCGCAGCTCGGCTGAATAATGCGGCCGACGCCGCTTCCCCGTTCCATCCGTCATAGCTCCATCCTCTCAAGATCAGGAGCCTCCGGCAAACCCGGGGCGGTTCACCGCCCGCACCGATCCGAACCGGGTCGCCGAGCAGCACCTTCACGCCCGCATCCGCGCGGATCACCGCGAGCACCGCGCGTTCAAGTTCGAGTTCCGCCCCGCTCACAGCCGCACCCGCCGCCACGGAGCGATCAGCCCCGCAACGTCCACCGGCAGCGGACCTGCGATCGTTTCGCTGTCCCTTGCATGATAGGCGTGGGCGAGCAGCCGCCGCACCGCGAGCTTCAGATCGGCCGGAACATCACCAGGCGCCGGCCCGAACCCCGCGACCCAGTCGATTTCGACGCCGCCCGCCTGTGGACCCGCCGGTGCACTGGCCCGTGCATCCGTCCAGGGAAACGCCCCCGAGGTCCACACGATCCGCGCCGCTCGGCCGCCATCGAGCGTGAACCGTTCGGTCACGTCGCCCTGCGTCCCGCCCGCCGTCACCCGCACCGCCACGAGTTGCGCCGCCGGACGCACCGGCAGCCGCACCGCCCGCTGCTCGACCGCGCCCTTCGGCCAGGCGTCGATCCGCCAGCGCAGCGTCCGGTTGATCAGCGCGACGCCCGCCGCCGCCTCGATCCGCGCCCGCGCCGCGCCGGCGAGCTGGCCGACCAGCTCGTCCTCGTCGTCATATCCGATGCGCAGATAGGCTTTGGCTTCGGCGAGCGACAAAGGCTCCGCCGCCGCCGCGATCAGCGTCGTTACCATCATGAGTATCTGTCCTGAACAAGAGTGAAGACCCGCGCGACCGCCAGCCCTTCAAGGCTCGGCGCCGCCCGCGCCGGTCATGTGGGTGGTTGTCGGAGGGGCCGGGGCGGGACTATCAGATGCATCCAGACCGGACGTTCGATCCGGAACCCCGAAGCTTGAGAGAGGCTCACCGAAGATGAAGCTCGATTCCTCCGTTTCCGCGATTGTGACCGGAGGCGCCTCCGGCCTCGGCGAGGCGACCGTCCGCGCCCTGCGCGCCGCCGGCGTCAAGGTGGCGATCTTCGACATGAACGACGCGACCGGCGAAAAGACCGCCGCCGCGACCGGCTCCGTTTTCTGCAAGGTCAACGTCACCGACGAGGCGTCCGTCGACGCGGGCTTCGCGAAGGCCCGGGCCGCGAACGGTCAGGAGCGCATCCTCGTCAACTGCGCGGGCACCGGCAACGCCGCCAAGACCGCCTCCCGCGCCAAGGACACGGGCGAGATCAAGCATTTCCCGCTCAACCAGTTCGACCTCATCATCCAGATCAACCTCGTCGGCACGTTCCGCTGCATCGCGAAGTCCGCCGCCGGCATGCTGACGCTGCCTCCTCTGCCGGACGGCGACCGCGGCGCGATCGTCAACACCGCCTCGGTCGCCGCGCAGGACGGACAGATCGGCCAGGCCGCCTATTCGGCGTCCAAGGGCGGGGTGCTCGGCATGACCCTGCCGATCGCCCGCGACCTCTCCGGCGAGGCGATCCGCGTCAACACCATCATGCCCGGCATCTTCGACACGCCGCTTCTCGCCGGCGCGCCGCAGAATGTCCGCGACGCCCTCGGCGCCTCGGTTCCCTATCCCAAACGCCTCGGCGTGCCGGATGAATTCGCCTCCCTCGCCATGGAGATGATCCGCAACGGATACTTCAACGGCGAGTGCGTGCGCCTCGACGGCGCCATCCGCATGGCGCCGCGCTGACCCCCCCCTTCACCCCTCTCCCGCGCGATGGTGCGGCCTCTCAGCACCACCGCAGCCCCTTCACCCCTCTCCCGCACGCGGGAGAGGGGCCGGGGGTGAGGGCTCCCAAAACAACCACCCGCCGTCAGGCGTCAGCTCTCGGCGAACTTCATCAGCTTGATCGCATCGAAATGCTGCACGCCGCCGCCCACGCGCTTGGTCGTGTAGAACAGCACGTAGGGCTTGGCCGAGTAGGGATCGCGCAGCACCCGTGCGCCCTGCCGGTCCACGATCAGATAACCCCGCCTGAAATCCCCGAAGGCGATCGCATGGGCGTTCGCGGCGATGTCCGGCATGTCCTCGATCTCATTCACCGGATACCCCAGAAGCGTCGCCGGCTCGTTGGCGCCGCCCGGGCTCCAGATATACTGCCCCTGTCCGTCCTTGAGCTTGCGCACCTCCGCCACGGTGCGCCGGTTCATCACGAAACGCGCATTCGCCCGGAATTGCGGCTTCACCGCATAGACGAGATCGATCAGCCGGTCGGCCGGATCAGACGCCGCGAACGCGCCCGCCGCGCCCGACGCCACATAGCCGAGCTTGCCCCAGCTGTGGCTCGCCTCCGCCACGATGGTCGACGCGAGCACGCCCTTCGGCTTGTTCACCCCGTCGCCGCTGATGAACGCCGCCGATTCCTGGGCCGCGAACGCCCCCTCAACCTCGTCGGCGAGCCATTCATCGATGTCGGCGTAGGCGTCGTCGAGCAGGGTCTGCGTCGCCGCCGGCATGGCGTAAAGCTCCGCCGCGGGAAACTCGAGCAGATCGAGCGTCGGCGCCGCCGTCTCGGTTCTCCCGCCCGTCTCCGCCGCCCAGGCCGCCGCCGCGCCGAGCCCCACCGGCTTGCGGAACACCGTGGCGGACGTCTGCCGTACCGTCGCGATCTGGCGCATCGGCGAGGCCTGCATCAGCCGCGCCTCGATCAGCCGGTCGAGTTCCGGCGGCGCGACATACCCGCCCTGCGCTTCGGTGCCTTGCGTCAACGCCTTCAGGTCGAGCCGGGCAAGGCCGCTGTCATCGCCCTTGCGCAGATATGCGCCCCAGGCGGACTTGTGTTCAGGGTCCCCCTCGCGTCGGTCATCGCCGATCGCGGGCCGCGCCTGCGCGAGCGCCATGCGGTCGAGCGCCGCCCGGTGCTGGCTCAGCTGCCGGTCGATCCGGGCCAGCTGCGCCTCGATCAGCGGATCGGCCGCGCCGCGCTTCTCGATCTCCGCCAGTCGTTCCGCGTCGGCCGCCTTCAGCGCCGCGAACGCCGCCTGCATCTCGTCGGCGGTTCGCGGATCGGTCATCTTGGTTTCAATCGTCATGGTTGCATTTCGTCCCTTTACTGACGCATCGCCGCAACGGGTCGCGATCCGGTCGCGGCGAGCGGACGACCGGGCGAAGGCTGGAATTCGTGGCAAGGAAAAAGCAAAGGGCGCGCTCCCTCCCGGAAGCGCGCCCTCTCCTCAGTCGTTCAAGGCGTCGGCGTCAGGTGCGCCGGAGCCAGCCCCGGATCACTCGGGAATATCGATCCCGGCGAAAATCCCGGGCCCGAGCGACGGCTTGATCCCGCGGGACTCAAGCTCACGCGCGCCGCCGAGAATGCCCTCGAAGGAGTAGTTTCCTTCATGGCAGGCATATTCGTAGAGCGGCTCGGCCTGGGCGTTCAGGGCCATCTCGCCCTTCCAGGCCTGCGTGTAGAGCGTCGGATCGTCGACCGTGAACTCATAGAGGATCTGGCTGTCCGACCACCGGGTGAACCGCTCCGTCACCTTGCCCTGATCGGAGATCAGCGCGCCCTGCAACGGGTGCGGGTTGCGGGTCTCGACCACCAGCGTGTCGCCCTCATACCAGCCGATGGAGTCGCCCGCCCACTTCGGGATTTCCGACGGGCCGTGCTTGTCGCCAAGCCGGATGATGCGCGCATCGTGGTTCATCTCCACGAGGATCACCACCGCATCCGGCGACTGCACGATGTCGAACGAGTTGTTGTACATGCTGTTCAGCATCACCGGGCCTGCTGACCCCGAGAAGCTCATCAGGCAGCGTTCGGCGAGCGGACGCGTCTCCGGCCCGTCGAAATTTGTCGGCGAGAAGCCGCCGCGATTGCGCCGCGCGCCCTGCTTGAACGGGATTTGGCCGTTCGCCGGCTCGACGATCCATGACGTCCTCAGCTCGCCCTTCACATCGGCGAGCCGGCTGCCATGGTCGATCCAGAAAGCATTGTAGCCGCGGTCGGCGTTCTTGTCGTCGAGAAGCGAGGTGTCGAGCGGATCATCCTGGCGGGCGTTGTCCTCGGCCGACAGCACGGTCAGCGGATTCTTGCGCACGATGTCGCGCGCGGTCGCCTCGTCGACGACGAGATCGGTCACACCGCGCGGGCGGGTCAGGTTGGTGATCGAGGTATTGTTCCAGGTGCCCTGAAGATCCGGCGCGCCCCAGGCGGTGCGCGGCATCGTGTAGCCGGGCGCGGTCTGCGCGGCGGCTGCTCCGGCCGACGCCGCACCCATGACGAGGGCGAGCGCGGCTCCGGCCATCCACCGGCCAGCTCGCGTTCCACCAAAACCCCGCGTTCCGTCAAAGCCCAGCGTTCCGCCAATACGATGTGTCGTGCTCATCCAGATCCTCCTTTGCGCCGGGAGCCTTCGATCGGCTCCGCGGCTGTCGCGTTTCTCATCCCACGGGCGGCGCGCTTCGTCCGAACACGAACCGGATACATCGCCTCCAGCGGAAAGCTTAACGCGCTCCGTCGGCGTTTGCGACCCGTGTGTAACGAAAATTTTCGACCGCCGCCTTCCTCGCCGCTGACCGCTTCTCCGCCGGCCGCGCGCCCGCATGTCCCGCAACCGCCCGGAACCTGGCCGCGGGCAGCATCGGCGCCGCAACGAGCGAGATCTCGCGCAGGTCGATATCGCGAAGCTCCCGCCCGACCCCGCCGCCCGCCGCGCTGCGCGGCGACCAGTCCCGCGCCACGAAGCCGATCGACAGCCCGTCGAGCCGGTCGCCAGCGATCAGGTCGAGCGCAAGCGCCCCCGCCGGCGTCGCATCCTCGACGAGCCCCCGCACATAAAGCCCGCGCCCGTCCTCCCGGATCGCGGCCCAGCGCCCGGCCGTGCGTCCGCCGACATGGGCGAGCAGCATCCCGATCTCCCGACCGGACCGCAGCGCCCGCGTGAACGCCCCAGCCCGCACCACATCGCCGGCGAGGTCCTCGACCCCGAACAGCGACGCATATCCCTCGATCATCACCGATCGCCGCATCCGCCGCCCCTCCAGAAAAGAAGACGCGCGGAGGTGTCATCCTCCGCGCGCCCTTGCGTCGTGTCGTCGTCTGGTCCCTCCGGTCAGAACCGGAAACGGGCTCCCACCTGAACCGCGCTTTGCTGGTTCTCGATCGACAGCGAGCCCGGGAACAGCCGGTTGTCGAGATCGATGTCGTCGGTCGCGCGATAGGCGTATTCGCCATAGACCGACCAACGGTCATTCACCCGCCATTCGGCGCCCGCCTTGAACTGATAGGCGAACTGCGTGTCGTCGCCGTCGATGATCCCGACGCCGGAGGGCGCATAGGTCACATCGACCTGCGAGAAGCCGATGCCGGCGCCGATATAGGGCTGAACAGGCGTCCCGAAGTCGAAATGGTAGTAGGCGTTCGCAAACACCGCCGTATTCGTGATGTCGCCCCGGCCATCCGCCACCACCGCGCCGACCGTCGCGCCAAGCTGCGTCGCGGAGCCCGTGAGCACCGCCGCATCGACGCCGTCGATATTGGTTCCGGCCACATTCACCCCGGAGTGGCGGTCAACGTCCGCCTGGGAATAGACGAGTTCGATTCCCGAGCGGAAATTCGACTCATAGTAGAAGCCGGCCTCCGCCGAGAGCGAGTAGCCGTCTTCAAACTCGGTGGTCCAGCCATAGGGCGTGCCCGCCGCGATCGGCGTGCCGGTCGGCAGGGCGGGCGCGCCATTGCCGGTGGTGAAGGCCCCCGTCGCGCCTGAATTGTCGGACTCGTTCTGGAAGACATAGCCGGCCGAACCGCCGACATACCAGGTCTGGGCGTGGGCGGCCCCCGTGAACGCGGTGATCGCCGCGACCAGTCCCGCTGTAACTAAGCTACGCATGTTCATCCTCTTTGGGTACGCGGCGGGCTGTGGCCGTCGCCGCTGGTCTCTGGGAGCGCGGACCCGCCGTCCCGCCTTGCAGGGGCCCGCGAGCGCCGATTCCGCATGTGTCCCGCGGCTTGCCGGCCTGACTGTTACGTACCCCGGCCCCGGCGGGACGCCCGGCGAACGCACACACTTGCGTGAAGCCCGTGACGCCTCGGCAACGCAGGCCCGGGGCCGGTCACGCTCACCTCACCTCCGGTCGAGCTTGTCCTCGATCCGCTGCAATTGCTGCGAGGTCGCATGGAGCTGCGCCTCCACCCGCGCAAGGCGCTCCGACACGCCGTCCTGGGCGCTCACCCGCGCCTCGATCTCGCTCAGGCGTTCGCCCGCCGCCCCCGCCCACATCAGTCCGCCGCCCGCCTGAACGAGCACGGCGAACAGCACCGCCAGCGTCACCTTCCGGTCCAGCACGAGCTTGTCCTCCACCCGTTCATCCAGCATCCGCGTCCCCGATCCCGACCAGACGGCGCTTCTCCTCGACGCTGAGGAAACTCGCCGCATCCACGCGCGCCCACTGCGCCTGGCGTTCGTCCTGAAAGGCCGGCGCGTGTTCGACGTCCGGCGCCACGCCTCCGCCGAGCCGGTCGCCCAGCCAGCGCGACAGCGCGCGCCCCGCCTTCTGCGCGAGCGGCAGCACCGTCAGCCGCCAGAAGGCCGCGTTCGCCTCCCGATAGTTGGCATAGGTCGCATCCCCCGGAATCCCGAGCAGCATCGGCGGCGTCCCGAAGGCGAGCGCGATTTCCCGCGCCGCGGCGTTGCGCGCCTCGATGAAGTCCATTTCCGCGGGTGTGAGGCTCATCGGCTTCCAGTCGAGCCCGCCTTCCAGCAGCAGCGGCCGTCCCGCGTTCGCCGCGCCCTGATGGCTCTGCTCCAACTCGTCCTTCAGCCGCTGATACTGATCCTCCGTCAGCGCCTCGCCCGCGCCATAGATCAGCGCACCCGAGGGCCGGGCGGCGTTGTCGATCAGCGCCTTGGCCCACGCCCCCGCCGAATTGTGAACGTCGACCGCCCGCGCCGCCGCCTCGAGCGGCGCATGGCCGCGATAATCGTCCGACGGATGAAACAGCTTCAGCTGCAGCACGGGCGAAAACCCGTCCCCGTCCGGCAAAAGCCGCCGCACGCGGCCCTCGACCCGGTGCTCCCATCCTGCGGGCCAGCCTCTTGGCCCCTTCACCACGCGCATCCGGTCCGGCCGAAGCACATGCAGCTCGCGCACCTCATCGTCGATCCGCACCGCCTCAAGATAGGCTTCGCCATGGATCAGAAGGTGGCCGTAGAACGTCTCCATGAGGTCCGCGCCCGCCTCGAACGCGTTCGGCCGCTCGACCAACCGCGCGAGCCTGTCGCCCGGCGCGCCGCCACCCCCTGCCGCACCCGTCGGGCGCATCGGCAGGCTCGCCGCCGTCTCCGCGATCATCCGCACGCAGCGATAGCCGACCGCATTGCGCTCAAATCCCTCGCGGGCGAGCACCCCAGCGCCGGACCAGTGCGCCGCCGGCAATCCCGCCAGCGCCGCGAGCGCACCGCCTGACTTTCGCTCACCGAGCGCCGGCTCCCGTCGCTTCGACGCGGTCCTGAATGGGCTCCACATGCCTTGTCTGCTCCCTGCTGCCTTGCGCCGGCTCCGTCCGCCTTGCGCGCACATCCGCCTTGCCACTCACGCCCCGGGCGAGGCACTGTCGCCGCCGGGCCGCAGGGCCCGTCGCTCCGGGGGACGTTCCGATGCTGATGACCATTCTCAAGGCGCTCGCGACGGCGGGCTTCATCGTCTTCCTTTCGGAGGTGGCGCGCCGCTCGACCTGGCTCGCCGCCGTCATGGTCGCCCTGCCGCTCGCCACCATGCTCACGGTCGGCTTCATCGCCTCGGACGCAACCCAGGGGCCGGAGAAGGCCAACGCCTTCGCCAATTCCACCTTCATGCTGGTGTGGCCGGGCCTCGTCTTCTTCATCACCCTGCCGCTCGCCCAACGGGCCGGGCTCGGCTTCTGGCCCGCCTTCGCCGTGGCCGTGATCGGAACCTTCGCCGCGACCTGGGCGTTCACGCTCCTGCTCAGGCGGTTCGGCGTCGCGTTCTGATCCGGGGTCGCGTCCCGAAATCGAGCCCTCTCCTGAAGGGTTGATCGACGCGGCGTTGCGGTATTCCATCTCGCGTGAGCCAACACATTTTCGGAGCGCCGCAGCCATGCCAGCGCCTGCCGCCCTTGTCAGAGCCGCCTTCCTGCTGTCCGCCGTCATCGCGGCGGCGTCCTGCAGCGAGGCGCCGGACGACCTCCGCGCGCCGCACATCGACACCATCCGCTCCGCACTTGTCGGCGTCGAACCCGAGACCGCCAGCAACACGGAGCGTATTCGCTTCTTCGTCACCGACGTCAGCGCACTCGACCGCAACATCGCGATCGACACGAAAATCTGCCGGCACGACAACATCGGAAGCACCGTCAGCGCCTGCGAGGAACCCGGCGCGACCATCGAAACGACGCGCGACCAGATCAACCTCGCCTGGATGGACCCGGCCCGGCTGGAGGTCGGCGTCGAATCCTTCGGCTTCTTCGAAACCGTCGGACGCCTGACCCTACATTGTCTGCCGGACCGGTTGTGCCTCCTGAAAGAACGCGCCGACGCCGATCCCGAACTCGTCGAGGCGGCCGCCTATCCTTGCGTCTCCAACGAGGCCTGTGAAGCCGCCCGCGACGCCCTCATCGCCCTGCGCGATCTCGACGCCGAGGACTGAGCGTTCCCCATCAAAGCTCCCTCACTCTCGGCGGCGCGCCCGGAGCGTCCAGCAGCAGCGTGACCGCCCAGACCAGCGCATCGACCCGGTCGGGGCTCGCCCCGCGCGGCGCCGGCGCTTCAAGCCCCGAGGCGCCAAACGCGCACATCTCGTCCTCCAGCTCGCGGAACACCCCGCGATGAACCACCCGGCCGGCGCTGTAGTACGCCGACACCGGCGACGCCCGATCGTATTTCGACTTCACCGCCCGCACGAGCCGCACCCTCACTCCGGCGCCGCATCCCGCCGCGCGCAGCACATCGCGCACCATCTCGCCGCCCTGATTGGACTCCGCCGCGATCTCGCCCGCGCCCCATGCATCGGCGACCTCGATCACCCGTCGCGCCCAGTCGAGCGGACGCAGGCCGCGCACGCTGGCGTCCGCCAGCACATTCACCCGTCCATCCGCGCCAAGCGCCGCCGCGATGATCCCGCAGGCGTCCGCCCCCGGCCCGACCCCCGCCGGCGGATCGACCGCCACCACCACGCGCGCCCAGGCGTCGTCGCCGGCGGTCTCGCCCGAGAGGCGGCCCCGCGCGGCCTCGATCATCTCCCGCGTCCACAACGCCCCCGGTGGATCCTCGATCAGCTCGCCCTCGAGCTCCTGGCGGGCGAGCCGCGTGCCCGCATAGGCCGACTCCATCGAGTCGACGAAACCGGGCGCGAGCCATCGTGAATTGTCCCGCGTGCCGGATCGCGTCATCACCACGCCGGACCCCGCTCGCCCCGCCTCGCCGACCAGCCCCCGCACAAGCTCGGTCGAGCGCGGTGTCGTCGTCAGCAGACAGCGCGGACGCTCGCCGATCCGCAACGCCAGCATCAGCGTGTCGAAGGTCGCCCGCCCCCTCGTCCATGCCGCGATTTCGTCGCACCAGGCCGCGTCGAACTGCGGGCCGCGAAGCGAATCCGGGTCCTCCGCCGAGAACACGAACCCCTCTGCGCCGTTCGGCCACACCAGCCGTCGGCGCGACGGCTCATAGACCGGCCGCTCCTCAGGCGGCGAGATGCGCCGGACGCCGGACACCCCCTCGATCATCACCTCCCGCGCATCGCCGAGTGTCGGGGCGACCAGCGCGACCCGCCGGGCGCCGCCCTCGACCACCTGTTCGCGCAGCCATTCGGCCCCCGCACGCGTCTTGCCCGCGCCGCGTCCACCCATGAACAGCCAGCACCGCCAGTCGCCCTCAGGCGCCGTCTGGGCGGGTCTTCGCCACAGGCTCCACCGGAAGCACGCCTTCCGCCCCTCCAGGAGGTCGGCATTTATGCTCTTGAAGAACGCCGTCGCCACCCCGTTCGGGTCCGGCATCCAGTTTGAGGGGACCCACCAGCACTTCGAGCCGGCGCCGGAGTTCGGCGCACCAGTCGACCCCGTCGTCATCGTGTCGGTCCCTCATGTCGCGCGACCCTGCATCACCTGATCCCTTTTTTCCCACACCCGCCGAACCCCGGCGTCCGGCGCCCGCCAGCGCCTCCGGCGCCGCCAGCCGCAAGAGCCGTTCGATGCTCCGCGCCCGCTGGTCCGCCGCCGCGCCGCCGACCAGTTCCCGGGCCGCCGCCGCGCGCGCCACGCCGGTCACCATCCGCGTCCAGTCGGCAGGAGTGGGGTCGCGGCGCCACCCGTCAAGGCGCGCCCGCTGGATCACCCATTGCCGCCTCGCACCCATCCGGACCGCGATCTCGTCCGCATCGATCCCGAGCGCGTACTGCAGCTCCGCCGCCAGCCAGTCGCAGCCATTGCGGCCCCACCGGGATCGCCGCGGCTCCGGCGCCCCATCTGCGTCCGCATCCGCCAAAGCCTCACCGCGCAGCGCCATGTCCGCGGCCCTCCGTCGCTCCGTTTCAGTCCCATGTCGGGAGAGTGCCGATGTATAGCGGCCGCGCCGCACCGGTCGGATCGTTTGCGCGCTTCAGGAGCCGGACGCCGCGGCGCAACGCGCCAAACCCCTCCGGCGGGCATGGACAACCCGCGCGCGCATCCCCGTGATCAGGCCGCCTGCCTCACCTGTTCGCGGCCGGTGTGCACCCAGAGCTTCAGCATGCTGCGCATGCCGATCCGGTCGCTGTAGACCAGCCCGCCCGGCTGCTCGACGCTGAGCGCCGGGAACCGCCCGTACAGCCGGTCGAGCGCCACCTGCGTCTCGATGCGCGCCAATTGCTGGCCGAGACAGAAATGAATCCCCGCGCTGAAGGCGAGATGCGGGTTTGGAAACCGTGACAGATCGAGCCGGTCCGGGGCCTCGAACACCGCCGGGTCCGCGTTCGCCGTCGCCGGCAGCGCCATCATGATCTCGCCGCGTTTCAGCGTCTGGCCGAAGAAATCGACATCCCGCGACACATAGCGGGGCTTGGTCCCCTGAACCGCCGAGACGAACCGGCAGAGTTCCTCCACCGCCAGCTCCATCCTGTCGGCGCGGTCTTCCATCAGCCACGCCCGCTGGTCGGGATTGGCCTCCAGCGCCGCGACGCCGCCCGCGATCAGGTTGGTCGTCGTCTCATAGCCCGCAACCAGAAGCACGAACACCATCGCGAGAAGTTCGTCATGGCTCAGCCGGTCGCCGTCCTCCTCCGCCCGGACGAGATCGCTGATCAGCCCGGGACGCGGCGTCGCCCGCGCCGCCTCGATCTGCCGGTCGAGATAGGCGAGCAGCTGCTTGATCGGCCCAAGCGCCCTGAACACGCTCAACAGCCCGGTCACCGTGGTCAGCTTGCCGGACCAGTTCGAAAACATGTCATGGTCCTCGGGCGGCAGGCCGAGCAGTTCGCAGATCACCAGGATCGGCAGGCGCCGCGCATAGGCGTCCACGAGGTCGATGCGCTCGCCGGTCGCCGCCTGGCGCTCGATGTCGTCCAGCAACCCTTCCGCGATCGTCTCGATCCGCGGCCGCAGCGCGCTCATGCTCGCCCGTGAAAACGCCTGGTCGACCAGCTTGCGCAGGCGGCGATGGTCCGGCTCGTCCTTCGCCAGCATGTTGTTCAGAAGGATCTTCAGCGTCCGCGGCATCCACCGAACCGGCACGCCCGACACGCCGGACTTGCCCGCATTCTTGCCCTCCAGAACGAACAGCCCCTGATCCTTCATCACAGCCTGCGTCGCCGCGTGCGTCGTCGTCACCCAGATGCCGCCGATCAGCGGCAGCTTCACCGGGATGACCTCTCCCTCCGCCCGCATGGCGGCGAAGATCGGGAACGGGTCGACCTTCGCCTGTGTGCTCGTCAGGTCGAATTTCAACGGGTGTTTAGGGCTGTGCTGCTTGGCTGGCGTCATCATGAACGGCGGCTTTCCGGGGTCAGGTCCGCGCTGAAACGCGGCGTTGGCGGCTCGCGGCGGATCGGTGCGGAGCAGGGCCGGAGCGTGTCTGACCAGCGGATGATACCCCCCCGGACCGCCGAAGGCCACCGCGCGGGCCGGGATTTCGCCCGAAAGCCCCCCCACTGCCGCCCCACCTGCCGCAACGTCAGAGGTCGGAACGGCGCGCCGAATCGCGCTTCAATGCGGCGTCGCGGCGGTCCTGAGCCTCCGCCCCCAGGAGGACGCCCCGCCTTGACCCACACCCGCCCCGCCCGGCTCCTCGCCCTTCTCGTCGCGCCGGCGCTCGGCCTCGGTGCGTGCAGTCCGGCGAGCCCGCCCGCCCCGGATGCCGCGGCGATCGAACCCGCCGCCGCCGAACTCTGCGTCGGCTTCGGGCCGCAGACGCCGCGCGACATCGCCAATCCCACCGGCGCGAACCCCGACCTCTTTCCCCTCGCCGCCTCGCCGCGCGGGATGAACCTCTGCAACATCCACACGCACACCAACGCCGAACACAAAGGCGCCCGGCTTTTCCGTTTTCGCCGGGGACGGCGAACATGGCGGCTACCGGTGCAATGAAACCGCCGCCCTCACCGCCGCCGAACTCACGCCCATCGAGGGCGAAGCGGCCTTCGCCAATGTCAGGCCCGGCGACACGATCGAGGTGCACTGGGTGCACTCCTCCTGCAATGTCGGCCCGGGCGAGGGGCTCGGCGCCTGCCTCAACGACGCCTGCACCGATCCGCTCCTGCGGGTCGAGGCGCAGGCATTCCTGCTGGTGAACGATCCCGCCGCGCTCGATTTCGCCGACTTCACCTACGCGGGACCGCCCGCCCCCGGCGGCTTCCACCAGGCCAGGGCGCTGCCGGTGGACACGGGCGCGCCCGTCGTGTTCCGCGGCTCGACCACCGGGCCGAGCTACACGCACAACGTGTGCTCGCCCCTCAACGTCACCTGGAGCGTGCGTCCGGCTTGCGCCAAGCTCGACATCAACTCCCTTCACCGCTGGGCGGCCGCGGCGGACAATCCCTTCAAGGAACATGAATCCCACGGCGTCCGCGCTCTGGTGACCGCGCCGGAGCTTCTCTCGCCGATCAACTGACCCTCCCTCCCGCGGGCCGCCATGCGTCCAAACCCTACAATCCGTTAATGCGTCGAGGTCACAATTCTCCTCGCAAACCGGCCCCGCCTCGCTTATGGTCTCACCGCCGGGGAAGCATTCACGCCTGACCAGCGTCGACAGTGCGGGCTGACCGCTAGAGGCGGAACATACTGAAACGGCTGTATATTTGGCGTCCTCCTTGGCGTCCGGCGCCGCGGGTTCTGCACATGAACGCTCCACAAGCCGAGGCCGCACCGCCCCGGTCCTTCTTTCGGCGGGTGATCTATCCGCTCGCCGCCTTCGGGGGCTCCGCAGCGCTTGTCGCCGCTGCGACGCTCGGCCTGTTGTGGAACACCATGTTCGCCCAGATGCCGAGCCTTCCCACCAAGGACTCGCTGTGGACGCTGCACCGCCCGCCCGCCGTGGAGTTTCAGGACGCCGCCGGCCAGACCATCGCCGTGCGCGGGCCGCGCTATGCCCGCGCGGTGAAGCTCGCCGAACTGCCGCCTCACGTCGTCCAGGCCTTCATCGCCGCCGAGGACAAGCGCTTCTACGATCACACCGGCTTCGACCAGACCGCCATCCTGCGCGCGCTCATCGAGAATGTCCGCGCCGGCCGCACCGTGCAGGGCGGCTCCACCATCACCCAGCAGCTCGTGAAGAACCTCTTCCTGTCCCCGGACCAGACCCTCCGGCGCAAGCTCCAGGAGGCCCGCCTCGCCTTCGATCTGGAGCAGATGCTCTCCAAGGACGAAGTCCTCGAACTCTATCTCAACCGCATCTATCTCGGCGCGTCCTCCTATGGACTTGGCGCGGCCGCGCGGACCTATTTCAACGTCGACGCCCGCGACCTGTCGCTCGCGCAGGCGGCGCTGATCGCCGGCTTTCCCAAGGCGCCGTCCCGCTTCGGCCAGCGCACCGCCTCGCCGGAGGCGAAGGCGCGCCAGGCCTATGTCCTCGACCAGATGATGGAGGGCGGCTTCATCACCGCCGACCAGGCCGAGTCCGCCAAACGTCAGCCCCTCCTGCTCGCCGAACCGCCCGCCGACCTGTTCGCCGGCCACGCGCTCGACTGGGCGGTTGATCAGGCCCGCCTCCTGTCGCCCGACGCGCCGCCGGACCTCGTCATCACATTGACGCTTGATCTCGACCTGCAGAAGAAGGCGCAGGACATCGTCACCGAACAGGTGCGCCTCCTCGGCCCGGACCGCAACGCCAGCGAGGCCGCCGCCGTGATCATGGATCATTCGGGCGCCGTGCGGGCCATGGTCGGCGGGCTCGACTATGCGACGTCGCAGTTCAACCGCGCGGTGCAGGCGCGCCGTCAGCCCGGCTCCTCGTTCAAGCCCTTCGTCTACGCCGCCGCCCTGGAGGCCGGCCTGAAACCCACCACGATCATGTATGACGAGCCGGTTCGCATCGGCGACTGGCGGCCGCGGAACTATTCCGAGGGCTATCGCGGGGCCATGACCCTGTCGGAGGCGCTCGCCGAAAGCGTCAACACCGTCGCCGCCCAGCTCGGCGCCGAGATCGGCATCGAGAATGTCATCGCCCTCGCAAGGCGGTTCGGCATCCGCTCCCAGCTCCAGCCCTTTCCCGCGCTCGCCCTCGGCACGGACGAGGTGACGCTCATCGAGATCACCGGCGCCTACGGCGTCTTCGCCCGGCGCGGGATCGCCGCCTCGCCCTACATTATCGAGGAAATCCGCACCTCCCGCGGCGACCTCGTCTACCGCCAGCCCAACCCGGAGCCGGTTCAGGTCTATCGGCAGGACCTCGCCGACGTGATGACCGGTATGCTGTCGCGCGTCGTCGTCCAGGGCACCGGACGGGCCGCCCGGGTCGAGGGGTGGGATGTCGCGGGCAAGACCGGCACCTCCCAGGAATGGCGCGACGCGTGGTTTATCGGCTACACCTCGACCCTCGTCGGCGGCGTCTGGGTCGGCAATGACAACGACACCGCGATGCGCAAGACCACGGGCGGGGAGCTTCCCGCCATCCTCTGGTCGAAGCTGGTGACCACCGCCCTTGAGGGGGTCGAGCCTGTGCCCCTCGAAGGCGCGCTTGAGGCCGAGGAGTTCCTCTCCGACAGCGAACTCGCCCGCCTCACCTTCTATCGCCGCCTGTCGGCCGCGCTCGGCATGGTCGCGGGGCGGCAGTTTGCTGGCGACAAGCCGCAACCGAACCTCTGACCGGGCGACGACCATGTCCAGAACCGCCCCCATCGCCGCCTTGCGCGACGTCCGTCTGTCGCTCGGCGGCGCGCCGCTGTTCTCCGGCGTCGACCTCGCCCTGTCGCGCGGCGAGCGCATCTCGCTGGTCGGCCGCAACGGGGCCGGCAAGTCGACCCTCATGCGCATCCTCGCCGGGGCGATCGAGGCGGACTCAGGCGAGGTGTTCCTCCAGCCGGGCGTCCGCTCCCGCCATCTGACCCAGGAGCCCGGCTTCGACGGCTTCACCACCGCCATCGACTTCGTCTCCGCCGGCCTGCCCGAAGCCGATCTCTGGCGCGCCGACGCCGAACTCGACGACTGGGGCGTCGACCGAAGCCAGTCGCTCGAAGCCCTGTCCGGCGGGCAGGCGCGCCGAATCGCGCTCGCCCGCGCCTTCGCCGAAACCCCCGACATCCTCATGCTGGACGAGCCGACAAACCATCTCGACATCGACGCCATCGAACAGCTTGAACAGCGCCTCCTCCAGTTCCGCGGCGCCGCCCTCATCGTCAGCCACGACCGGCGCTTTCTCGAAACCGTCTCGACCTCGGTGGCGTGGTTGCGCCAGGGCCGCATGCATTCCCTCAACCGCGGCTACACCGAGTTCGAGGCCTGGGCGGAAACGGTGGAGACCGCCGAGGAAAAGGCGCTCGACCGTCTCGAAACCCAGCTCAAGGCCGAGGAGCGCTGGATGGCGCGCGGCGTCACCGCCCGCCGTCGCCGCAATATGGGCCGCGTCCGCAAGCTCGCCGACATGCGCGCCGAACGCCGCGAGCGCCGCACCCTGATCGCGGAGGGACGCGCCTCCGCCTCCCTTGAAGCCGACGCCGGCGCGCCGTCCTCCCGGCTGGTCATCGAGGCGAAGGGCGTCGCCAAATCCTACGACCCCGCATCCCCCCTCGTCACGGACGTGTCGATCCGCATCATGCGCGGCGACCGCATCGGCGTCATCGGGGCGAACGGCGCCGGGAAATCGACCCTCCTGCGCGTGCTGCTCGGCGAAATCGAACCGGACGCAGGCGTGATCCGCCGCGCCGCGACCCTCCAGATCGCCTATCTCGACCAGTCCCGCGCCTCGCTGCCCGAGGACGCGACGCTGTGGGAGGCGCTCGCCCCGCTCGGCGGCGACCAGGTGATGGTGCGCGGCGAACCCCGTCACGTCGCGTCCTACGCCAAGGATTTCCTGTTCGACGCGCGCCAGCTCCGCCAGCCCGTCTCCGCGCTGTCGGGCGGCGAGCGCAACCGCCTCACGCTCGCCATCGCCCTTGCGAGACACTCAAACCTCCTCGTGCTCGACGAACCCACCAACGATCTCGACATCGAGACGCTCGACCTGCTTGAGGACATGCTCGCCGACTATGCCGGAACCCTCATCGTTGTGAGCCACGACCGCGCCTTCATCGACGGGGTCGCAACCTCCGTGTTGTCGCCTATCGGCGGCGGGCGATGGCTCGAAACACCCGGCGGCTATTCGGACTATCTGCTGCAGCGGCCGCGGCAATCATCCGCCCGTCCGCCCGGCGCGGCGACCCCGCCCCGCCAGCCCGCCCCCCCGGCGAAGGCGCCGCAGACGCCCGAACGCACCCGCGGCAAGCTCAGCTTCAAGGACGCGCGACGCCTCGAAGACGCCGAAAAGCGCATCCCCCGGCTCGAGGCCGAGATCGCCGATATCGAGACCGCGCTCGCCGACCCCGGCCTCTTCACTCGCGCGCCGGACCGCTTCTCCGGTCTCGCCGCACGCCTTGAGGCTGCGCGCGCGGAACTCGAACAGGCCGAGACCGACTGGCTGGACCTCGCCGAACGGCGCGACGCGCTCGAAAACGGCTGACCCTGGCGATCGTCAGCGCCCCCGCGCCCGCCGCAGGCGCAATCGCTCCCGCGCCAGCTTTTCATTAACCCGCATCGGTCATGGTTCCGCTCAACGGGGGTTGGAGCAGCAGGCATGTCTGAGACCGGATCAAAATTTTCGCTCCTCATCGACCTTGCGAAGGAGCCGTCCAGCGAGAAGCGGCGTGAGCTTCTGCGCGAGGTGACGGATATCTTCCTCTCCCAGCCCACCGAGCGCTCGGAGAATGAATCCGCGATGTTCGACGAGATCGTCGGGGCGATCGCGCAGGACATGGCGCTCCAGGTCCGCGCCGAGCTCGCCAAGAAGATCGCCGTCTCGCCAGCCCCGCTGCGGCGCACCGCCCGCCGCTTCGCCTTCGACAAGATCGAGGTCGCCAAGCACGTGCTTGAGAAGTCCGCCTCGCTCACCGAGACCGACATTCTCGAAGTCATCGCCGCCGCCTCGCAGGAACACATGATGTCGGTCACCCGGCGCAGCGACATCGGCGAAGCCGTCTCCAGCGCGCTCGTCGACCGCGGCGAGGACCGCGTCGTCGCGTCACTCCTGTCCAACAACTCCGCCAAGATCGGCCGCGAGACATTCGAGCGCGTCGCCGATCGAGCGAAGGAAAGCCCGGTGCTCCATGCGCCCTTCGTTCGCAACCAGCACGTGCCGCTCGATCTCCTGAACGAGGTCTACCTCCAGGTGGAGACGGGCCTGCGCCAGGAGATCATGAAGAAGTTCGACAAGGTCTCCCCGGAGGCCCTCGAAGAAGCGCTCAGGAACAGCCGCGACCGGCTGTCGGAAGCCTATGGCGCGCTGCCGACCGACTTCAAGGAAGGCGCAACCCGCGTCGCGGATCTCGAAAAGCGCGGCGGGCTGAAGCCGCCCGCCCTCGTCATGCTGCTGCGCGAAAACCAGAGGACCGCCTTCACCATCGCCTTCGCCAAGCTCGTCGACATCGAATTCGGCGCCGCCCAGCGCCTGATCGACGCGAAGGATCTCGACGCGCTCGCGATCCTTGCGCGGTCCGCCTCCTTCGATCGCGCGCTCTTCGTCACGCTGTGCATGCTCATCGGCGGCGACACCTACGGGATGTCCAAGGCCGAGGCGTTCGGCCAGCTCTATGAACGGGTGACGCCGCTCGCGGCGCAGCGCGCCGTCCGTTTCTGGAAGGTCCGGGCCAACACGCGCAGCGAAGCCGTCGCCTGAAGTTGTCCCTGAAGCTGCGCCTGAAGCGCTACTCGCCGTCGGTTTCGCCGGAACGCTCCTGCGTCAGCCTGCGGGCCGCCCTCAGCTTCGCCACCTCCTCGACCTGCGGGCTGCGGCCCGGCGGCGCGAAGATTTCCGGCGGATCGGTCTGCTGCATGTAGAGCGTGCGGCTCGGGAAGGCGAAGTCCGTCCCCGCGGCCTTCACGATCTCCATCACCTTGTAGGCCAGCCGCTCCTTGTGGCCGAGCCATTCATCCCATTTCGTCGTCCGGGTGAAGGTGTAGATCAGAAAGTCGATCGAGCTGTCGTTGAACGAATCCACATTCACCATCAGGGCCGCCTCGGGCGGCATGGCGAACGCCTCGTCGACCCACAGGAACGCCTCGATCTCGTCGCGGATATAGCGCAGCTGCTCGACCGTGGTGCGGTACTCGACCCCGACCACCCACTTGATCCGCCGGTGCGACATCCGCGAGAAATTCGCCACCGGATTGTCGTTGAACACCGCGTTCGGCACATAGATCGGCGCCTTGTCGAACTGCCGCACGGTGATCGACCGGAAGCCCATTTTCTCGACAACCCCCTCGACCACGCCGTCGACCTTGATCCAGTCGCCGATCGCGAACCGCCGCTCGACCAGGATGAACACGCCCGAGATCAGGTTTTTCACCAGGTCCTGCGCGCCGAAGGCGACCGCGATGCCGAACACGCCAAGGCCGCCGATCACCGGCAGGATCGGCACGCCCCAGATTTCGAGGACGGCCGCCGCTCCCATCGCGAGAAACAGCACCTCCAGCGTCCGCAGGAGCCAGTTCAGCGTCTCGCGAAACCCGCCGAGCAGGAAGGAGAATGAGCTCACCGCCCGGCTCAGCGTCCAGAAGATCGACACCGCCACCATGGATTGCAGAAGCTTGTCGGCCGCCACCCGTGCGTCCGCGCCGAGATCGATCACCTCCATCGCCACATAGACGCCGACGATGATCGGCACCATCTTCAGCGGCTCTGCGATGCTCTTCACCAGCGCGTCGTCGAGATTGGTCTTCGTGCCAGCCGCGGCGCGACTGATCGCCCGGACGATCGTGCGCGCGAAGATGCCGCGCACCAGCAGCGCCAGCAGGAACAGCCCGATCGCCGTGAACACCTGGCCATAGGTCAGGCCGAACACGCCCGTGTACCACACGACCATGAAATAGTCCCATGCGTCCGCCGCCCACGGCGGGATCGTCCAGTCGTCGGGAATCCATTCCGGCAAGCCGTCCATCCTCATCCCCTATGGATCGCTGCGTCGACGAGATGTCTCGTCCCGGCGCGACACTAGTGCGCGACGCGGCCGCGTCAAACGCGTTCGGCTGTAAACCGCCGCCATCAGGCGCCAAGGAGACAATTCGCGCATCGTGCGCGCCTGCGGTCTGTGCTACCGCTCCCGCTCGTTTCAGGGAGTCCCCCATGATCGAACCGCCGCTCGGCATCCTGCAGATGACCGCCCTCAACCCGGACTTCGCAGCCGACCCCGACGCCGCCCTCGACGCCCAGCGGGCCAAATGCCCGGTCCACCGCGACGACATGTCCGGCAATTTCCTGCTCAGCCGCTACGCCGATGTGCGCGCCGTGCTCTCCGATCTCGACATGTGGCGCGATCCGCTGAAGGCCGAACCCGCCGCCGTGCTCACCCGGCGCCTGCGCGAGGACCGTGTCGGCCTCATCGACGACCCCACCGCCGACATCACCAGCATCCTCCTCCTCGATGACCCGGACCACGCACGGGTGCGCGGGCCGCTCGTCCAGGCGCTCTACGCCCGCGCGGCCAAATCCAAGCCGATGGTCGAGGCCATCGTCGACCGCATCCTCGACGAGCTCGACGGCCAGCCGGAATTCGACCTCGTCCCCACTTTCGCGATCCAGATCCCGATCGAGGTGATCGCCGGCATCCTCGGCGTCGACATCGAACGCACGGCCGATTTCCGTGACTGGTCGGAGGGCGTGATCCAGACGCTCAACCCCATGCGCACGCCCGACCAGACCGCCCATCTCGTGCGCGCGGCCGAGGCGCTCGGCGCTTATCTCGAATCCGCCATGGTCGACCGTCGCGCGTCGCCGCGCGATGATCTCGTCACCGACATGGTGCAGCTCCAGGCCGCCGGCGCCGACATCTCCGACGCCGAGATCCGCATCAATCTCGGCGCGCTGCTGGTGGCGGGCAATCTCACCACCTCCGACCTCATCGGCAATGCGGTGAACGCGCTCCTGCGCCACCCCGACCAGCTCGCCCTCCTGCGCGCGGACCCGAAGCTCATCCCCGCCGTGGTCGAGGAGACGCTGCGCTACGACCCGCCGATCTTCCTCACCGGCCGCATCGCCTCCCGCGACATGGAGATCGGCGGCTGTCCGATCCGCAAGACGCAGGCGATCAACGTCCTCCTTCGCGCGGCGAACCACGATCCCGACGTCTTCGAGAACCCGCACGCCTTCGACATCACCCGCAAGCGCACGCCGCATGTCAGCTTCGGCGGCGGCTCGCACATCTGCATCGGCTCACCGCTCGCGCGGCTGGAGGCCCAGGTCGCGCTCGGCCGGCTGTTCGAGCGTTTCCCGAACCTTCGCCTCGCCGACCCCGACGCTCAGCCCGAATGGCGCACGGCGCTTCCCTTCTTCCACGGCGTCGAACGGCTGATCGTTCGCACCTGATCCGGCGGGGGCGTCATCGGGCTGGCGGCGGCCGCGAACGGTGCTAACCTCGGCCTCCTGGCGATGCCGCAGGAGTGCGCCCCATGAAGACCGTCCTCGCCATCGGGCTTGCGCTCGCCCTCGTCTCAGCCGCCGCGTGCACCAGCGCGCCCGCCCCCGCTCAGCCGTCCGCGGCCGCCGCGCCGCGCGCCGCGGCTCCGGCCCAGACGCCCACCATTGTCATCTACCACGCCGAGGGCAGGCGCTCGGAGCGCGTGGTCTGGCTCTGCGAGGAGCTTGGCCTTCCCTATGAGCTGAAATACCGCCGCGGCGATGTCGCGGGCTCCTTCGCGGACATCCGCGCGGTCAATCCGGGCATGGGCGTCGCGCCGACCGTCTTCTACAATGGCGAACGGCTCATGGAGTCCGGCGCGATCCTCCAGCTCCTGCTCGACCGCCATGGTGGCGGACGGCTCGTCCCCGCGGTCGATTCCCCGGACTACCCCGCCTATCTCATGTGGATGCATTACTCGGAGGGCACACTCGCCGCCGACGCCGTCGCGGACTACCGCGTCGCCCGCGCCACCGACAGCAAGGCGCCGCGCGGCGACGAGACCGCGGGCCAGCGCGCCATGCGCTTCGCCAATGATTTCCTCGCGAGCCACCAATGGTTCGGCGGGGCGGACTTCTCCGCAGCCGACATCATGATGGTGTTTCCGGTCGCCTATGCGACGCGCATGAATGTCGCGGACATGGAGGCCTATCCCAATGTGAAGGCCTGGCTCGACCGAGCGGAGTCGCGACCCGCCTTCAAGCGAATGCTCGCCGCCGCAAGGCCCGACGGCCGCGTCGCCCCACCGCCGGCGCTCACGCTGCCCTGATCCGCAGGGAGGCGAGGCGCAAGGCGCCTCAGCCCCCCCCCGATTCAATCGTCGTCCCGATCCCCGTCGCCGCGCCCGGCGCTGTATCGGTGACGGTATTTCGCCCGCTGCGCCTTGGCGATCTGCTTCCATTTCGCGCGCTTGGCGGCCGCCGCCGCCGAATTGTCGCGCGTGGCGGCGAAGGCGAGTTCCCGCTCTAGCTTGAGATAGGCGCCCCATCGATCCTCGCCCAGCCGTCCGTCCGCGAGCGCCGCGGCGACCGCGCAGCCGGGCTCGACATGGTGCGAGCAATTGCGGAAGCGGCAGTCCGGAAACAGCGCCGTCACGTCCTCGAAACTCGCATCGAGCGCTTCCTCAACCTCCAGCAGGCCGAGTTCGCGCATGCCGGGCGTATCGATCAGCAGCGCGCCGCCGGGCAGGCGGAACAGCTCGCGATGCGTCGTGGTGTGCCGCCCGCGCTCATCCCCCTCGCGGATCTCGCCCGTGTCCATCAGCGCCTTGCCGGCGAGCCGGTTCAGCAGCGTCGACTTGCCCGCCCCCGAACTGCCGAGCAGCACCGCCGTCGCGCCGGGCGTCAGCCACCGCGCCAGCGCCTCGACCCCCGCCCCGGTCACCGACGACAGGCTCACCACCGGCGCGCCGCCCGCGATCGCCTCCACGGACCGCACCATGTCCGTCACATCCTCATGCAGATCCGCCTTGGTCAGCACGATCACCGGGTCCGCGCCGCTGTCCCGGGTCGCCACCAGATAGCGCTCCAGCCGGCGCAGATTGAGGTCCGAATTCAGCGCCGCGACCAGCAGCGCGACATCGACGTTCGCCGCGACGACCTGCACACCGCCATCGCTCACCGCCCGCCGCGTGAAGGCGCTCTTGCGCGGCGCCAGCGCATGGATCGTGGCTTCGCCGGACGTGTCGCCAAGGCTCACGGCGAGCCAGTCGCCGACGACCGGATGCTCGCCCGGCCCGGCGTCGAGCGCGAAGCGTCCGCTCAGCCGTCCGTTCAGTTCGCCGTCCTGCGTCACGAGACGCCACAGGCCGCGATGATGCGCGGTGACGCGCGCGGGCAGAAACCCTTGCGCGGTGAAGGGCGCAAGCTCGTTGCGGAGCGCATCGCTCCATCCGAAGTGTTCGATCATGAAATCGGGTCCAGCAGCATGGGGACTACGAGAGCCGCCAGCCCGCCCGGGGTTCCGCGCTGAGGCGTCAATCCGGGCGCAGGGAGGCAGCGCGGCGGAAGCCGGCGCAAACAAGATCTGTCATCTGGCGTCTCCCTGCGCTGGTGCTGAACCTGAACCAACCCTGCGCCCCGCCGCTCCTCCCGTCAAGAATGGGTGGCTCCGATCGGAGGCGTAGGGCGGTCATCCGCACGAAAGTGCCTCTGCGTCCTCCTGTTGGAGAACTCCGCGCGCACTCGTTAGACTGCGATCATGCGCCAAACGGATGTCGTCGAACTATATGAGACCTTGAACCGGGCTGGCGTCCCTATCTGGATCGACGGCGGCTGGGCGGTCGACGCGGCGGTCGGACGCCAAACACGCTCGCACGATGATCTCGATATTGCGGTGGAGGCGAAATCTGTCCCTTCGTTGCGACAAGCCTTGGTGGAACGAGGTTATCGCGAAGTCCCCGCTCAGAGCCCAACGAAATGGAACTTCGTGCTTGCCGAGCCGGAAGGACGAAAAATCGATGTCCACGTCGTGATGCTCGATCCGCGCAAGGGAGTTCACGCGGACCCAATTGATGGCATCGCGTATCCAGCAGGGTCTTTGACCGGCGACGGCGTGATCGCTGGCGTACCTGTTCAGTGTGTCAAGGCGGATTTCCTGCTCGAATTCAAGACCGCGTATCCACCGCGCGAAATCGATCGCGCAGACGTCGCCTTGCTCTGCGCGTTGTTAGGTCGGCCGGTCCCGGTCACCCACCTATAGGGCCCCGCGTCGTTGCAGACGCCATCTGCTGATGTGCCGCTGCCCCCTTGCGGAATCGCTCCTTCCAGGCTCCGCCGATCAGCGCTCCAGTTCGCCGAAAAAGCCGATCACCTTCACGATCTTTCCGGCGTCATTCACTTCGGTCACATCGAACCCGGCCATCAGCGGCGCGCCATTGTGTTCGATCGCCCAGTGATACCGGCAATGATTGTTCTGCACGTCGATCTTGCTCGCACGCGAATATCGCGCACCTGGGATCCGCTTCTGCACCTCGTCAACCATCTTCAGAAACGCGCTGTGGCCGACGATGTTGTGGTTCGGATCGACAAAGTGGACGTTGTGCTCCAGCGCCTCCGCGCACAGCGCGGCCTTCTTGGCCGGGTCGGTCGTGTTCCAGATCAGCAGCATCTTGTCGAGGTTTTCGGAATAGGTGGTCATGGCTGGTCCCTCGTCTCCGACAGGCTGATGGCGGGTCTGCTTGCGGCGCACTCTTGAGCCAGACAATTCCTCAGACGCAAACCGCAGGAAGCTGGAACCCGCAAGCCCCCACCCTACCGCTCCTTCGTCTTGGTGAAGCGGATGTCCGGGTTCTTCTCCGACACATACCCCACATCCCAGGCGTTCTTGGCGAGATACACCGGCGCGCCGTCGAGATCGGTTCCCGTCGCCCCGCGATTCTTCTCCAGGAACGCCTCCAGCTTCTCCCGGTCGTCGCAGCCGATCCACCGCGCGACATTATAAGGCGCAGGCTCGAACACGACTTCGAGATTATTCTCCGTCGCCACCCGTTCGGCCATCACCTCGATCTGCAACTGGCCCACCGCGCCCACAATCATGTCCGAGCCCAGCGTCGGCGTGAACAGCTGCGTCACCCCCTCCTCGGCGAGCCCCTCCAGCGCCTTGCGCAGATGCTTGGCCTTCATCGGGTCCTTCACCCGCGCCCGGCGCAGGATTTCCGGCGCGAAGTTCGGAATGCCCTGAAACTGCAACGTCCCGGACTCCGACAGCGCATCCCCGACCCTCAGCGCGCCATGGTTCGGCACGCCGATCACGTCGCCGCCATAGGCCTCCTCGGCGATCTCCCGGTCCTGGGCGAGGAACATCACCGGCGCATGGATGTTCACCTGCTTGCCCGCCGCCGTCTTCAGCCGCATGCCGCGCTGGAAGCGCCCCGACACCAGCCGCAGGAAGGCGATGCGGTCCCGGTGGTTGGGGTCCATGTTCGCCTGAATCTTGAAAATGAAGCCCGTCACCTCGTCGCGGTCGGCCCCGACCGTCGTCTCCTCGCCCTTCACCCACGCCTTCTGGTCGCGCGGCGAGGGCGCCTCCTCGCCGATCACCGCGAGCAGCTCCCGCACGCCGAAATGCCGCAGCGCCGTGCCGAACACCACCGGCGTCAGATGTCCCTCGCGGAAGGACCGCCGGTCGAACGGCGCGCACACGCCCGACGCCATCTCCGCATGCTCGGCGAGCTCCGCCCGCTCGGCGTCGTCCATGATCTCCGCCTCGACATTGCCGCCGACGCGCCCGGTCTCGAAGCTGACCCCGCCATCGGCCGCCACCACGCGCCGATAGCCCACGAACTCGCCATTGCGCAGGTCGCGCATCCCCCTGAAACGGTCCCCGGAGCCTTGCGGCCAGTAGAGCGGCGCGGCGGTCAGCGCGAGTTTCTGCTCGATCTCGTCGAGCAGCGCGAACGGGTCCTGCGCTTCGCGGTCCATCTTGTTGATGAAGGTGATGATCGGGATGTCCCGCAGCCGGCACACCTCGAACAGTTTCAGCGTCTGCGGCTCGATGCCCTTGGCCGCGTCGAGCACCATCACCGCCGAATCGGCGGCGGTCAGCGTGCGATAGGTGTCTTCGGAGAAATCCTCATGGCCCGGCGTGTCGAGCAGGTTGAACACCCGGTCGTCATGCTCGAACGTCATCACCGACGCCGACACCGAGATCCCGCGATCGCGCTCGATCTTCATCCAGTCCGAAGTGGTGCGCCGCCGCTCGCCCCGCGCCCGCACCGCTCCCGCAAGCCGGATCGCCCCGCCGGCCAGCAGCAGGTTCTCCGTCAGCGTCGTCTTGCCGGCGTCGGGGTGGGAGATGATCGCGAAAGTGCGCCTTCGCGCAGCCTCCGCTTCGGGCGAGAGGGTCATGAACCGGTCCGTTGCAGCATGGAACAACCGACGCGATACCGCACCGGCGGGAATCGCGAAAGGGCGGCGCGCCCCGCCTCAGTTCCCTCTCAGGCCCGACTCAGGCCGCGTGACGCCACACAGCGTCGTTTACATAGTCCGGCTCCAGCGGGCCCAGCCGCTGCATCTGATAGAGATGCGCAAGCAGCGTCATCGGCGTCGTCGCAAGGCGCGACAGCACATCGTTCGACACCCGCGCGTTCGCCGGCTTCACGAACAGCGCCGCATCCGCCTCGAACTTCACCGCGATCAGCGCCGAAATCAGCATCCGCAGGCGCAAGGGCGGACGCCCCGGAACCGTCGCCTTGAAGTACGCGGTCTTGGCGAGATCGAGCGTCTCCCGGCGCGACATCCGCAGCGCCTCCGACTGTCGGATCAGCTCGCGCGCCTCGGCGATGCGCGTCGGCGGGTCGCCAAGGTCCAGCACTTCGTCATTGAGAAGGAACAGCATTCGGCGGTCCGGAAGGGTTTGCACTCACTAGGCGGTCAGGCTCGCCCAGCAAGGTAAACAAACCGTCGCTTCCCGCCTTCGCCCGATCAGCCCGCCGCGCCGTCGAACCCGACGAACACCGCGGCCTCCTCCACCGGTTTGCGCCGCGAGACCACCGCGTTCGCGGGAAAGCTCTCGTCCGGCCAGCCCATCGCGACGCAGATCATGATCACCTGGTCGTCGGGTATGCCGGCGTGTTCGCGCACTACCGGCGACTGCATGATGCCCTGACTGTTGATGACGCAGCCGAGCCCGCGCGACCATGCGGCGTTCACCAGCGCATTCGTCACCGCGCCGCAGTCGAACGGGGCGATGTCGCTTCCATGGATCGACCGGTCATACGTCACGACCACCGACACCGGCGCGTCGAACTGCCGAAACCCGCGCAGCACCCAGTCCTGGCGCTTGGGCTTGTCGTCGCGGGCGATGTCCATCGCCGCGAACAACTGCTTGGCGATCTCGATCTGGCGCTCCCGATGCTGGCCTTCATAACCCGGGCCGCGCCGGAATTCGCGGCTGTCGGGCACGCCGGCGAGATTGCGCTCCACATTGCCGGCGCGGATGCGCTCCAGCGGCTCGCCCGTCAACACGTAGAAATTCCACGGCTGCGTGTTCAGCGACGACGGCGCCCGCATGGCGAGCGCGATGATCTCCTTCAGGAGCGCCATCGGAACCGGGTCCGGGCGGTAGCCCCGGATGCTGCGCCGCCCCTGCACCACCTCGTCATACGTCATCACCGTCCCTCTCCCTCCAACGGCCCTCGGGGCCGCTTGTCCTTCACCTGTTCCGTCAGAAAGTGCCGACCGCCGACGTCCTCGATCTCCACCACCCAGAGGTCGCGGTCCTGCTCGCGCCTGCGCTGCACCAGCGCCTCGATATCCGCTTCGGGGGCCGGGCCGTCCTCGGGCAGGGCGTCGAAACAATCCTCCTCGCCCCATCCCGGCGCCCGCACATAGACGCGCGCGAGCCCGCCCGCCTGCACAACCTTCACCACCGCGTCGCCGCGCTCGGCGTCGCCGCGCGCCGCCACCAGCGCGAACGCGCCCTGAAGCTCCGCCCGCCGGATCAGCGCCGCCACCCAGAGGCCGGTTGGAACATCCCTCATGCCGCCTCCCTTCCGCCCGGTTCAGCCACTGGTTTCAGGACACGGGATTCACCGCCCGTCAACGCGTCTCGCCGATACTGCGCGCCATGCCTGTTCGCCGCCCCCTCGTTTCGTCTGCCCGGACCATAGCGCGCCCCGCGCGCCGCGGAGCCGTTCTCGCCCCGATCCTCGCCCCGATTCTCGTCGCGATCCTCGCCGCCGCGACCCCTTCGGCGGCGTTTGCGCAATCCGACCGCGTGATTGTCGGCGCGCCGCAGCCGCGGGCCGTGACCCCCAAGGCGACCGCGAAACCCTCCACCGCTCCAGCTCCCACGCCCGAACTCTCGCTGGAACAGCGCACGAGGGCCGTCGAGCGTGTCTTTCTCGAGCGCGCCGCCATTTCCGAGGCCGACCGGCGCTGCAACCTGTTCGGCGAGGGCGAACGCATCGCCCTGCGGTCCGGCCTGTCGCAGGTCCGCAACGAACTCCTGCGCGCCGACTACACCCGCGTCCGCATCGACGCGGCGGAAGCCGAGGCCCGGGCCCATGCGGCGAGCCTGCCCTGCACCCATGCGCTCATCGTCGACACCTCGAAAATGGTCCGCGACGCCTACAAGGCGTTCGCTGGCTCGGTGTACATGGAATACGCCGGCGTCAACGGACACTGGGCGGCCTCACGCTCCATCCATGACAGATGGGCCGTATTCACCGCCGACCCCGCCACCGGCGCCCGCCTCGGCCTCCTTCGCGGCCCGGACGAGAGCGTGCTCCGCCTCGCCGCCGCCCTTCCGGCCGAGACAAGCGCCCAGCCGACCTCCGCCCGCCTGCTCATGCGCGATCCCGCGGCGCTCGAGGATCCGTGGCTCGGACCGCTGTTTGCGCGCTCTCCCACACTGACGGCGCCGCCGCGATCGGCGTCCCATGTCGCATGGGCGGGCGAGTTCCGCACCGACACCGGTCCCGGACGCGAAGTCTGGCGGTTGATGCTCTTTTCCGACGAGACGGTCGCAAGGCTTGCAGCCCTCGACCCGCGCGAGGCGGTCGTGCTCGAAATCTCCACCTCCTCTCGCGCAGACGGTCCGAGCGAGACGCGCATCCTCTTCGAGGCGGGCGACTTCGCCGCCGCGAGCGATTTCGTCGCGATCCCGGCGCCCACCTATCCGGCAAACGCCGCGAGCGACTGACGCAAGGGCCGCTCAGAACTCGCCCTGCGCCTTGCGCGCCGCGATCATCGCATCGGCCTGTTCCTGCGAGATGCCGAGCACGTCGAGCAAGGGGCTCACCGCCTTCTCATCCCAGGCGTTTCGGGGACCGATGGTCAGTCCGCCGTCCACGATCACATGCGTGCCGGTGATGAAGGCCGCATCGTCGCTTGCAAGATGCGCCGCCGTCGCCGCGATGTCCTCCGGCAGCCCCGGCTTCGGAATCGGCTGCATCACCGACGACCGCTCCGCCAGCATCGCAGCCATCTGATCGGCGACCGGCCGCGCGAGGCCGAACGCATCCCCGAAGATCGAGGTTGCGATCATGCCGGGACAGATCGCATTGATGCGGATCCGGTGTTTTGACAGCTCCGCCGCCGCGCACCGCGTGAAATGCACCACGGCCGCCTTGGCGGTCGAATAGGCGATCGGACCATATCCCGCCTGCACGCCGGCCACCGACGCCGTGTTGATGATCGATCCGCCGCCCCGCGCCATCATCAGCGGCGCGGCGTGCTTGGCCCCCGCCACCACCGACATCAGCAGCAACCGCATGGTGGCGTCGAAATCGGTGACCGACACCTCCTCGATCGTGCCGCGCGCGCCGACCGCTCCGGCGTTGCTGAACAGGATGTCGAGGCCCCCGAAATGCGCCGCGGCGGTCTCCACCGCCGCCTTGATGTCGGACTCATCCATGACATTGCAGTGCCGATAGACGACGCGCGACCCGAACCGGTGTTCGAGGCCCGCGCCCTTCTCGTCCTGGATGTCCGCCGCCAGCACCGAGGCGCCCTCGGCGACAAAGCGCTCCAGCGTCGCAAGCCCGATGCCCGAGGCCGCGCCGGTGATCACCGCGACCTTGTTCTTCAACCTGCCGCCTTCAGTCATGCGCGAATGCTCCGCTGGATGGTCATGGCCACGCAAGCCGTGACCGGCCAAACCGTGGCACGGCGGACCGGAGACGCCAAGCGCCTCCGCGCGGGCGCCTCGACGCCCTAGGGAGCGACGGGAACCGGCTCCACCAGTTCGCCATTCTCCCAGCGGCCGGCCATCACCGGCTCGCCGGTCGCCGACCACACGACGCCGAAGCCGTTGCGTTGCCCGTTGCGCAGTTCGCCGTCATAGCGCTGGCCATCCGCGAAGGTCATCACGCCGCGCGCCTCACCGCTCGATGCGTCCTCGCCGGCGTAGACATTGCCGTTGCGCCAATAGGTGACGCCGAGACCCGCCGCCGCGTCGCGCGCATGTTCGCCTTCATAGCGCAGGGCGCCCGCCGCGGCGTTGTTCGGGTTCTCCGCGAACTCGAACACCCCGAGACCCTGGCTGAGGCCCGATTGCAGCTGACCGCGATAGCGGTCGCCGCGCGACACCTCATCGCCGCTCACCCGGACGCCAAGCCCGTTGACGACCCCGTTCGACACCTGGGCGTCGTAGCGATCGCCGTCCGGCGCCACGATGGTCGCCGCGCCGCCCGCGCCGGTCGCCGCGGCCTGCGCGATGCGATCAGCCTGCTGGGCGGTGCTGCGGGCCGCCGCCGCCCGTGCCTCGGCGGTCGTTCGCGCCGCGCGCGCCGCCTCGACCGCGGTCCGCAACGGCGCCGGCAGTTGCGCCGCACTATAGGGCGCCGGCCGTGAGAGCCGAGCGACCTCCGTCCGGGCGGTCGCGGCGTTCGCGCCATTTGGGAAGTTGCGCAGATAGGCCTGGAAGCCGGCGAGGGTGTTCTGCGCCTGCGCGCTCGCCCATCCCGCCGCCTCCGCCCGCTGGAGCTGTTCCAGCGCCAGCGTATCGGCGCTCGCTTCAGCCGGCGCCGGCGCCGGCGCTGCCGCCGATGCGTCGACGCGAGGCTCCGCCCGCTCAGCCGCCGCCCGCTCAGCCGCCACGCGTTCCGCCGTCTCGACGCGCGTGCGCTCCGCTTCCGCCTGCTGGACCGCGCGGCGGGCGTCCTCGATCCGCCGGCTTTCCGCTTCCGCGGCGTCCGCCGCCGCTTTAGCCCGTGCGGCGGCCTGCGCCTCCGCCTGCGCCCGCGCCGCGGCGGTGGTGTCGACGGAGGCCTGCTGCACCGCGCCGCCCGCCGGCGCCGCACCGGAGGCCAGACGCGCCCGCGCGTCCTCCGGCAGCGACAGCATCACCCGATCGGCGTAAGCGCGGATGTCGCGTGGCGCGCCGAGCACCAGATCCGGCGTCGGAATGTCCATGTCCGCCGAAAACGCCCGCACCGCTGAAACCGTCGCGGCGTTGGGCGCGCCGTCCTGCGCCCCGTTGTAACGCGACATCGCCTGCAGCGCCGACTGGATCGCCGAAATCGCCTGCTGACGCTCGAGACCGAGCGAGTTCAGCCGCTCCGTCGCGTCCTTCGCCATCACGCCGGGCGTGGTGTCCGAATGCGGGAAGGACGCAAGATACGCCGAATACGCCGCTTCCGTGTCGGAGATCACCGCCTCGGCCCAGGCCTGAGCATCGAGCACCCGCAGCACCGACCGCGCCGATTCCGCCGCCGGCGCCCCGCCAAAATTCGCGATGAAGGCCCGCAGCGCGGAAGGGTTCGTCCGGTCCACCTCGCCCCACGCCGCGTCCGCCGCGGCCGAATCCACCATCACCTTCGCGCCCGAACTCGCCGAGGCCGCCCCGGACCCGCTGCGTCCCTCGCCGAACGGATTGAACGCCCATGCAAGTCCGGCCACCGCCGCCACCGCGACCGCGACAACCGACAGTCTGAGGCGCGGACGTTCCGCATCCGCATCGTCCAGGACCATCCCGCCGCCGATTTCGCTCGATGTCGGGTGATAGCCCGCCGCCCGCACCTCCGCGGCGCGGCGTTCGGATTCACGCGTTGAGATCATGGCGTCCTCTACTGATTTGGCGTGGATCTGTTCGACCCGCGCGCGCTCACTCGCCGCCCCCCGACCCGTCGTTTCGACCCTGCTCGTGGTTTCAACCCTGCGTTCGCCCGCGGCGATGCGCCGCTCGCGCGTCTCGATCCGGCCACCGACATGGCCGCCCGCGACCCGGCGGTCGACCTCGTTCTCGCGCCGATCCGAAGCCAGCGCCGCCTGCCCCTGCGCCGCCGGTCCTTGCGCCGCCGGCGACCTTGAGGACATCACGGAGGCCGTCGCCGGCGAAGCGGCGGCTGCGACCCGGACGACCTGCGGCCGGGCGGAGCCTGGCGTTCCAGCATAAACCCGGATCGCCGCAACCACCCTGCGCCAGCGGCCGTCATCAGGATCGTCGTCCCATGTACCGAGCTCGGCAACCTCGACCTGATCGAAAGGGCGCGGCGGCTGCGAACCATCGACGCGCACCTGCACCAGCTTGTTCTTGTAAAGGCCCGATCCGGCCTCCGAGCGCATCCGCTCGGACATGCGCGCCGTCGCCGACCAGACCACAAACACCGCGCCGGCTGACCCGAGCTGGCGCTCCGCATCCGCGGCGTCCACCGACGGATCATCCGACGCATGATCCCAGACGCTCCAGCCCTCGGCTTTCAGGCGAGCAACCATCGGGCTTACCCGCGCCTGGTCCGCGCTTGCGTATGATATAAAGACATCCACCATAGCGTGCCCCTGCAGACGCGCGCGACGCTCGGCCCGGACCCGCGACACCACCAGCCGCCTTCATCCACACGGATACGCCGGCAATGCTCCCTTTCGCATCACCGCATCGCGGTGGTCCACACCTGGGCGCGACGCCCCGATAATGACATCCGCTCGGGCGTGCAAAGGTCGCAAGCCCGAACGTTAAGTCTTTATTAGCGGCTTTCTTGACGTTTGTGGAGACTCGCGCATCGATTGAGTCGCCGTGTGGACTTCGCGCCGCTGTTTCGGTCAGCCGCCGTTCATTCGGGCTGAAGATTCGGCGCCGAACTGGATGGCGCTCCCGATGTCTCTCGGGCCGGGAAGAACAGCGCGACAGTCGTCCCTTCGCCCGGCGCGCTGTCGATCACCATCCGCCCCTGATGCAGGTCCGCGAACAGGCGCACCACCGACAGCCCGAGCCCGCTGCCGCCCTTGTTGCGCCCCGCCGCCGTCTGTTCGAACACGTCAGACATCACCCGCTTGACGTCATCCTGCGTCATCCCCGGCCCGGTATCCTGCACGCTCAGCCACGCGCCGTCCTCATCCGCCATCGGCGCGATGGTCACGCGTCCGCCCTCCGGCGTGAACTTGAGCGCGTTGGAGACGAGGTTCAGCGCCATGTGCCGCACGGCGCGGGAGTCCACCCACGCCTCGACCTCCTCGACCGCCGCGACCGTCAGCCGGACCGACCGGCGCGCCGCCGTCTCGCCCATCAGCCGAACGGCTTCCGCCGCGATATCATTGAGGCTCGCTTCGTCACGATCGAGGTCATACCGCCCGGCCCGGATGCGGGCGAAATCAAGCAGATCGTCGACGATCATCAGGAGCATCCGGCCGCCTTCCTCGATCCGGCTCGCATAGTCGGCGTATTTCGGACCGATCGGACCAAACACGCCCGCGCGGATCATTTCCGAATAGCCAAGGACGGCGTTGAGCGGCGTGCGCAGTTCATGCGTCATCTGCGAGAAGAACAGCATCTGGCGTTCAAAGCGGGTCTCGGCCTCCTTCGCCCTCGCTTCGGCGGCTTCCGCCCGGGCGGCCGCCGCGTCGCGCGCGGCGTCGCCGGCCGCCGGCGCCGGCGGCGCGGTCCGAACGACCGGCGTCTGCACCCGGTGCGAGACCTCGGCGCGGGGGAGGGGCGGCGCCGCGCGACGCGGCTCTGCTCGCCCGCGCCACATCCGCCACGCCATGAAGACAAACACGCCGAACGCGAGAAGCGGCCCGATAAGCCCGATCTGTAACCCCGTCTGCGGCCCCGCTCCCGGCGTCTCGAACCAGGCCGACGCCGCGAGGACGACGCCATAGCCGATCACCGCGAACACCGCCGCCTCGATCGCGAGCCGCGTTCCGCCGCGCTCCGCATTCAGCACCACCGGAATGGCGAACGCCGCCGACAATGGCGACAGCCCGCCTCCGGTCGCCGTCGCCCCGACCGCCGCGGCCGTCACCCAGAGGACGGTCTCGACCTCATCGGCGGCGCTCGACCAGGCGCTCGCGCGCAAGAATCTTCCACACGCCACGGGCGAGCAGGCGACGATGAACGCCGCTGCGCTGGCCCAGATTGGGGCGCCGAGCGCGAAAGCGAGGAAGCACGCAATCGCTGCAATAGCCGGCCAGATGGCGGATCCCGGCGTCATTTGGGCCCCCGGAGGGCCGCAAACGCCGGGAAAGCATGTAATCCCATCCTTCGCCCTAACTGCGCGTCAACATCTGCATGTGCACCGTCATTTTTGGAAGCACATTGCGGGCCGCGTCTGGTAGCATCCGCTCGCTTCCTCTAAAGTTGTGCGTTCAGACGGAGTTCCTGCATGCGTGTCCTGCCGCTTCTGCATTCGACCGCCTTCGCCTTCGCCGCCTTCACCGGCGCCGCCTCCGCCCAGCAAACCGCCGTTCCGGATGTGAAACTGGACGCCAGTCCCGCATCCATCTCCGCAAAGCCCCAGGCGGCCCCTGTCCTTCTGCCGACCGCCGCCGCCGCCTACGCCGACTATCAGTCCGAAGTCGGCGCCATCGCCTCCAAACCGCTCGCGAGCTCCGATGAGCTGGATTCCGCGCTCGACACGTTCGGCGCGCAAAACGCGGACCAGCTCTCGTCGGGCTGGATCTCCTATGCGGCCCTCGTCGCCGCCCAGAACAAGGAGTTCGCCGCCGCCGTCCGCGACATCGACTCCTTCTACGGTCGCGACCGCGTGGTCTCCGGCATGCGCAATGATGTCGGCTACGCCCGCACGCTCAAGGGCGGCGAGGATGCGGTTCAGGCCGCCCTCAACGTCAACTCGCGGGATGCGGTGCGCATCTCCAGCGCCGCCGCCTTCGTCAAGGAGCAGGCCTACAGCCTCCAGAAAGTCGCCTGGGGCAAGGCCAAGGTGAAGGACGCCGGCGCCGCGGCCTCCAACCTCAAACTCTCCTCCAGGACCGCGCGTCCGGTCGCCGAAGCCGCCAAGAAGCTCTTCCTCGGCGGCGGCGACAATGTCGTGCTCGCCTCCGCGGCGCAGGGCTCGGTCTGGGACCGCGTCGCCAACCTCACCGCCAGCGCGAGCGGCTCGGCCATCTCCGCCATCGCCCCCGGCGTGGGCGAGACCCGCGAGCTGAAGGTCGACCCCCGCCGCGAGGGCACGGTCAACCGCATGGCGACCCTTGCTGCCTTCCACGTGCTCGGCGCCGAAACGTCCCACGAGCAGGACGTCAAGGCGGCCATGCGCGACAAGCCAACGACCGACTGCATCGACTGGTCGCAGCTCCAGCTCCAGGCGTGCGTCTCCGCGTCCTACACGCGGTCCGATCTCTCCTTCTGCCTCGCCGAGCACGCGATCGGCGACGCCGGCGCCTGCTTTGCGGACATCGCCCGCTGACGCCGGACTGTCCGTCGCCGCGAAGCGGCGGCTGATCAGTCTCCCTGTCTGAAAGGGCTCCCGGCGACGGTCGGGGGCCCTTTTCTCTTCAGCCGCCAGCGGTCCGGGCGGTTGGCGCAGCCGCCCCGCCGCGCTAGCCTTGCGGTCATGCGGCGGGATATGTTCAAGGTCATCGTCGAGCGTCCCCGAAAGGGAGCCGGCTGGCGGCGGAAGGGCCGCACCCGGCCGCTCACCGACGATGACGGCGCGCCCTACCGCGCCGCGCGCCCCTCCGACGTCGCGCCCCGCTGGACGCCGGGCTCCAAATTCCTCAACGAAAACCTCGCCCCGCTCCGGCGCTTCATCGGCTCGCGCACCGGGCGGCCCTGGAACAAGGTGCACGCAGAGATCGCCGAGCATCTGAACCCCCGCTCGACGGTCCAGCAACACGTGCTCGACCACCTCACCGACATCGTCGTCATCAACACCTGCGTGCGCGACGGGGTGGTGATCGGGCGCTCCCGCTTCGGCGCCGAGCTGCCGATCGACCAGCACTGGGCGGACTACTTCGTGCACCCGAAGTCCGGCCTCCTCCTGCGCAACCCCGCTTCGCGCAAATCCCGCCGCGCCCGGTTCAGGCGCACGCCCGACGATGTCGCCGCGCGCCGCCGTGATCTTGGCCCCTTCCGCCAGGCGCACCGCCTGCGCGACGGCGCATGGTGGGATGTGGTGCTGGAGCCCGTTCCCACCGCGACCGAAACCTACCGCGACAGCGCCAACACCGTCCGCACGCGCGAGGTTGCGCTCGCCGTCGACGACGTGCTCGCCGCCTCCGGCCTCCTCCCCGCGCCGCCCCTGCCGTCAGACCGGCTCTACGGCGCCGAGGGCGTCTACGCCGTGTCCATGCGCCGGTTCACGCGGGCCGAGCGCCAGCGCCTCAACCTGCCCTGAACCACCACCCCTGAACCGCCGCGCCTGAACCACCGCGATTGCTCCTGGTCTCGCGACGCGCTACCCCGCCGCTCCCGTCAACTGCGAGCCGTGCCATGCGTCTGATCTCCCGCCTTCCCGTCGCCGTCGCGGCTCTCGCCGCCGCCTGCGCGCATCCGCCCGCGCCGCCGACCGGCCTGCCGGACCCGCTCGCCGCCGGATGGAAGGGCGATACGGTCTGCGAGCGTCTCCACGAGGACGCCGCCCTGCGGGTCCTGCGCTGCACCTTCCCGCCCGGCGTCGGCCACGAGCGCCATTTCCACGCACCGCACTACGGCTACGCCATCCAGGGCGGGCGGGCGCGCATCACCGATGAAACCGGCGTCCGCGAGGTCGCCACGCCCACCGGGACCGGCTTCTGGAATCCGGGCGTCCGCTGGCACATCACCGAGAATATCGGGGAGGACACCTCCATCTACCTCATCATCGAACCCAAGAGCTGAGCCCCCCCCCCAAACGCCCCCCAAACGCCGCAGCGTCTTGCCCTCGCCGGCGGTTCGGCCCATCTCCTGCGCCATGACCAACCGCCCGCCCACCATCGACGACCGCGCCCGCGACTTCGCGGAGGAATTCGCCTTCCTCGGCGAATGGGACGACCGTTTCCAGCACCTCATCGATCTCGGCAAATCGCTGCCGCCCCTCACCGACGCCGAGATGTCGGAGGTGAACCGCGTGCGCGGCTGCGCCAGCCAGGTCTGGTTGGTGTCGGAGCCCTCACGCCTCGTCGAGGGCGGCCTCGCCTTCCGCGGCGCGTCGGACGCCATGATCGTCTCCGGCCTGATCGGCATGCTGCTCCGCCTCTATTCGGATGAGACGCCGGACCGCATCCTCGCCTTCGACGTCGAGGGATTCCTCGCCGATGTCGGCGTCGCCGACGCCATCACGCCGCAGCGCTCGAACGGGCTGCGATCGATGATCGCCCGCATCCGCGCCGCGGCCGAAGCCGCCGCCTGACTCTCATCTCTCGCTTCGCACGGGAGGACAACAACCACCGCCGCAGCCTCCCCCCTCTCCCGCCTGCGGGAGAGGGGCCGGGGGTGAGGGACTTCAGGTGAGGAACGCGGGCGCCGCCAGTTTTCGCGGACCTTCCAGCCTGTCATCCCGGAAACGGCGAAGCCGTTGTCCGGGACCCAGTTTTTCCGTAACCGCTGTGGGGTCTCAGGTCTGCTTATCGCTCGCCCGCACTGAACGGTCTCGGTCCCGGATCGCGCCGGTGGCGCGTCCGGGATGACAGTCCGGCGTCAACCGAGGTGATTGTCACCCCGGTCGAGGCTTCGCCGCAGCCTCCCCCCTCTCCCGCCCGCGGGAGAGGGGCCGGGGGTGAGGGCCTTCTGGTGAGGAACGCGGGCGCCGCCAGTTTTCGCGGACCTTCCAGCCTGTCATCCCGGAAACGGCGAAGCCGTTGTCCGGGACCCAGTTTTTCCGTAACCGC
>WGML01000010.1 GCA_016125045.1 bacterium | reverse complement strand
CGATGTGAGCACTTCAACTTGGCGAAGTTTCGCGACGATCTCCTCGGGCGTGTAGCGCTTGCGAGGCATGTTTCCCTCCAATTTCTCGGTCCATCCTAACTCTCAGGTCGGACGCGTTTGAAGGGGCTGGGTCAGAGCCGGGACGAGGGCGGCGTCCGCACCCGCTCGCGCCGGGTGGCGGTGAAGGCCCGCGTGGTGAAGCTCAATCCGCAGCGCGGCGCGGCGCGGGGACGCCAGTTCGTCAGCGGCAAGGCGGTGGACGCTCACCTTCGCTATCTGGAGCGCGACGGCGTGACCCGCGACGGCGAGAAGGGCCAGGTCTATTCCGCCGACAGGGACGTAGCAGATGGCCCGGCCTTCCTCGACCGTGGCCGCGAGGATCGCCACCAGTTCCGCTTCATCGTCTCCGCTGAGGAGGGCGTCGAGCTGTCCGACCTGCGCCAGACCACCCGAGATCTGATGACCCAGATGGAGGCGGACCTTGGCACAAGGCTCGACTGGATCGCGGTCGATCATCACAACACTGGCCACCCGCATACCCACATCCTGATGCGCGGCGTGACCGAAGACGGCAAGATGCTCAACATTGCCGAGGACTACATCGCCCACGGCATCCGCGAGCGGGCGAGCGAGATCGTCACCTTGGAGCTGGGCCGCCAGACCGAGCAGGAAGTCAGCCAGCAGCTTGAACGCGAAGTGGACGCCGAGCGGTTCACCCGGCTCGACCGGATGCTGATCGCGGAGCAGGATCGCAACGAGTTTTCCGACCTGCGTCCCGATAAGGACATGGTGGAGACGGCCCGGCAGAACCGGGCGCTGCTGATCGACCGCGCCCGCAAGCTTGAGCGCATGGGGCTGGCGACCGAGCATACGCCGGGCGTCTGGACCATATCAGCCCGCGCCGAACCCATGCTTCGCGAACTCGGCACGCGCGGCGACATCATCAAGACCATGCACCAGGCGCTGGAGCGCGAAGGGCTGGCGGAGCAGCGGGCCTACGCGGGCTACACCGTGCATCGCGCTATCCCAACCGAACGAATCGTCGGGCGCGTCGTCGCCAATGGGCTGGGCGGTGACGAGTTGGGCGAACGAATGGGCCTTACCATCGACGGCATGGACGGGCGCGTCCATCACCTTGAGGTTCCAGCGACAAGTGCCGAGGAGATCGGACGCGGCAGCATCGTCGCCGTGAAACCGCCGCCAAGCGTTCCGCGCGTAGCCGACCGAAATATCCTGGCAGCGACCGACGCGAACGGCATCTACAGTCCGGCGGCGCACCGTGAACAGGCGCTGGCACGGCTCGGGGCCGATGACGCCGACGCCCATGTCCGCAGCCATATCCGTCGCCTGGAGGCGCTGCGCCGCGCCGGGATCGTCGAGCGCGTCCATGCCGAGCATTGGACCATCCCCGCAGACCTGCCCGAACGCGGCCTCGCCCATGACCGCCAGCGGTTCGGCAATGGCCCGCGCATCGACGAACTGTCCCACCTGCCCCTCGACCGGCAGGTGCGCCACGAGGGCGCGACGTGGCTCGACCGGACCATGCTGGACGGCGGACGCGAGACCATCCCGCATACAGGGTTCGGCGGCGATGTCCGCAGGGCTTGGGAAGCGCGTAAACGCGCGCTTACCGACATGGGCTATGTCCGCGACCTTGGCGGGAGCAAGTTCCGCGCGCCCAGCGACCTGATCGCGCAACTGGAGCAGGCCGAGGTGAACCGGGCGGGCAGGAAGTTCGCCGCCGAACGCGGTCTGGATTGGCAGCCGACGGGCATCGGCGATCGTGTCTCGGGCAAGCTTGTCGGTCAGGCCCAGCTCAGCAGTGGGCGGTTCGCCATGATCGACAACGGCCTCGGCTTCCAGCTCGTGCCGTGGAACGACACGCTCGCCAAACGCCTCGGCCAGCAGGTGGACGGCATCCCCATGCCCGGCGGCGGCATCGACTGGACTTTCGGGCGAACCCGGGGACTGTCGCTATGAGGTGGTCGCGAACGCCATGCTCAGAAGCACCCGCAAGCTGACCATGCCGACAACAACGGCCCAAGGTGGAACCGCCCAGCGGGTCAGGGCAATGAATCCAGCCAACGCGAGGCCGATATCCGCCGGTCCATCGATGGCGCTTGTTATCACCGGGTCGTAGAGCGCCGACGCGAGAATGCCGACCACCGCCGCGTTCGTGCCGCGCAGTGCCGCTTGCGCCGACGTCCAGCCACGCAGTCGCTCCCAGAATGGCAAAACGCCGAGCAGGATCAGGAAGCCGGGCAGAAACACCGCAACCAATGCAATCGCCGCACCAATGACGCCGTTGGGAGAAGGCTCGACGACCGCGCCGAGATAGGCCGCGAATGTGAACAATGGACCCGGCACCGCTTGCGCCGCGCCATAGCCGGTCAGAAACGTATCCGCGCTTGTCCATCCCGATTGGACGACCTCGGTTTCGAGCAGCGGCAGGACGACATGGCCGCCGCCAAAAACCAGAGCGCCCGAGCGATAAAAGGCATCGAATAGCGCCAGCCCTTGCCAGCCGGTTGCCGTTACCAGCAGAGGCATGACCAGTAGAATAGCGGCGAACGACACCAGGCAAAGCGTCCCGATCCGCCGTGAGGGCAGTGGTGCGGCGATCACCGTCTGTGCAGGTATGGCCGCCCGACACAGGATCCATCCCAACACAGCACCCGCCACGATCGCCGCGATCTGTCCGATCGAGCCGCCGACTATTATCACCAGAATGGCGGCCAGGACCGCGATGACGGCGCGGCGTACATCCGGCGTCAGCGTTCGCGCCATCCCCCAGACCGCTTGAGCGACGATCGCCACAGCGACGAGTTTGAGGCCGTGGACGACCGCAAGGCCTATCGGCCCATCAAGCGCGCCCGCGCTGTAGGCAACCAGTAGCAGCAACACTGCCGATGGAAGCGTGAACGCTGTCCAGGCCGCCAGAGCACCGAGCGCGCCCGCACGCCGCAGGCCCAGCGCGAAACCCACCTGGCTCGATGCCGGTCCCGGCAGGAACTGGCACAGCGCGACCAGATCGGCATAGGCGGCTTCATCGAGCCAGCGACGACGCACGACCAGTTCGTCACGGAAGTAACCGAGATGCGCGATCGGCCCGCCGAACGAAGTCAGGCCGAGCTTGAGGAAGGCGGCGAAGACTTCCAGCGCAGAGCCGCGATGGCCCGGCGTAGCTTCCGCGTGAGAAGGGATATCGCTACTCGGCAATGGGCTGCGTCGCGTCTTGGTTCGTGCGCCGCTCTGCGAGCCAAGCGTCGATAGACCAGCGCCCCGCACCGGAAAGCAGGATGAAAATGGATTCGAGCAGCATGGCCCAGTCCGTGCGCGTTTCATGGGTCATGCTCAGAAACCCGTAGCGATCGAGGTCGCGCAGCGAGAAGCCCATCCATTCTTGCCCGAGCAAGATGGGTATCTTGGTGCTGGCAATCGCCACGATCATGATGACGATCAACGGCACAGCGGCGAAGCGGCTGAATAGTCCGAGCAGCATCAACAGCCCGCAGACCAGCTCGACCCAGCCGACAAATGGACCCATCAGTTCCGGGGCGGGAATGCCGATCTTGGCGAACCGCCCGGCCCCCAGAACGTCGGGATAGACAAGTTTCTGATAGCCCTCAAAGACGAACACCCCGGCCAGGCTCAGGCGGATCAGCACGGCCCAACTGACGGAGCCGGGCGATTGCCACCATGTCATCGTCTTCATCGTCCGCGCCACTTTCACTGTTCTGTCGATTCGGTGGTTTAGCCGGTCCAGGCTACACGGTCACCCGCTGTGTAATGGAGCCGCTGCCGCCGCTCACCCTACGCTAGAACCGCCGAGGTCTGCCGGAGGCCGCCGTTCACCTGTATTTGTGCGCTAGGGCACCCAGCGTAGCGGGGCGTACAGATGCGTTGTTCCACATCGCGATTGTATCGCCGAGTCTGACGCGATGCCCCGCCCGTCGCCCCTCCATGAACCCACCGCATCCGAGCAACTTGAACGGCTGCTTGGGGAGCCATGGCCTTTTCGGGGCCGACCGCCCAAGCATGACCTTGAGGCTTGGCGCGTGACCGACGACTGGCCCGCGAGCGTCCCTGTAACCGATGTCGAAATCGCAGTTTTCGAGGCGTGGTTCGGCGACCTCTTCGACGAGCTTCTCGGACCCGTCTGACCATCGGCCTTTGCTGTCACAATCCCATCGCACGCTTGCATTTAGTCCCTCATTGGAGTATATTCGGTACGACGAAGCCAGCGCCGGTTAGCGTCGTCGAGACGCCCGAGTTCCTGGCGGCAACCCGGCGGATGATGACGGACGAGGAGCGCAGCCTCTTGGTGGACTATCTGGCCTATAACCCTGCGGCGGGTGACTTGATCCCCGGCGCGGGTGGAGTGCGCAAGCTGCGTTGGGGGCTGGAGGGACGCGGCAAACGCGGCGGCGCGCGGGTAGTCTATTTCTACCACAGCGAGGCCATGCCGCTGTTTGCGCTGACCGCCTAAGCCAAGAACGAACGGTCGGACGTTTCCCAGGCCGACCGCAACGATTTTCGCCGTCTGACAGCCATGCTGGCAGACGCCTATGCGAAGAGGAGCAAGCTATGACGAGAAAGGTGGCTGACAGCATTCGGCGCGGACTGGAAGAAGCCGTCGCCTTTGCCGAGGGTACGGCTGACGCCAGTCGCTTCGGTGTGCATATTCCGCAAGAGATCGACGTGAAAGCGATCCGGGCAAGGCTCGACATGACGCAGCAAGAGTTTGCCGGGCGGTTCGGCTTTTCGATCAAGACGCTCCGGCATTGGGAACAGAAGCAGCGCGCGCCCGAAGGCCCGGCGCGGGCCTATCTGCTCGTCATCGACCGCGATCCCAAGGCGGTGCAGCGCGCGTTGAGCAGGGCGGCATGACCGCCGTGCTTCCCAGCACAGTCCCGCTGCGCGCCGCCCTCTACCTGCGCGTATCGACCGCGCGGCAGGCCGAGCATGACGTGTCGATCCCCGACCAGCGCAAGCAGGGCGAAGCCTATTGCGCCGCGCGCGGCTACCAGCTTGTCGAGACATTCGTTGACGCCGGCGCATCCGCCACCAATGATCGTCGCCCCGAGTTCCAGCAGATGATCGAGGCCGGGACGGCGAAGCCCGCTCCCTTCGAGGTCGTCGTCGTCCACTCGTTCAGCCGGTTCTTCCGCGATCACTTCGAGCTTGAGTTCTACGTCCGCAAGCTGGCGAAGAACGGCATCCGCCTGTTGTCGATCACCCAGGAGATGGGCGACGACCCGATGCACGTCATGATGCGTCAGATCATGGCGCTGTTCGACGAGTATCAGTCGAAAGAGAATGCCAAGCACGTCCTTCGCGCCTTGAAGGAGAATGCCCGGCAGGGCTTCTGGAACGGCTCGCTGCCGCCGATCGGCTACCGCGTCGTCGCCGCCGAGCAGCGCGGGGCCAAGATCAAGAAGAAGTTGGAGATTGACCCGATCCACGCCGAGACCGTGCGGCTCGCGTTCCGGTTGGCGCTGGAGGGCGACGGCACGTCAGGCCCGATGGGTGTCAAAGCCATCGCCAAGCATCTCAACGAACACCGCATCTTCACCCGAGACGGTGGGCGCTGGGGCATCGGCACGGTCCACCGGCTGCTGACCCGGCAGACCTATATCGGTCGCCACGAGTTCAACCGCCGCACCAAGAACGGCGACAACAAGCCCGACGAGGAGGTCATCCCCGTCGCGGTCCCGCCGATCATTGACCAGGCCGTTTTCAACGCCGTGCAGGCGCGCATGAAGGCGCGGAACCCCAAGGTAACGCCGCCACAGGTCGTCGGCGGCCCGACGCTGCTGACCGGCCTGATCCACTGTGCCAAGTGCGGCGGGGCCATGACTATCCGCACCGGCAAGGGCGGGCGCTATCGCTACTACACCTGTTCGACCAAGGCCCGGCAGGGACCGACCGCTTGCAGCGGCATAACGGTTCCGATGGAGAAGCTGGACGCGCTGGTTGCCGGTCACCTGGAGGAGCGGCTGCTCGACCCGGCTCGGCTTGAAGACGTGCTGGCGACCGTTCTCGACCGGCGGCAGGAGCGCACCGACCGCCGCCGCGAGCACATCGCCGAGCTGAACAAACGCGCTACCGAGACCGACCTGCGCCTCAAGCGGCTTTACGATGCCATCGAGAGCGGCGTTGCGGACCTCGACGACCCGGACCTCAAGGACCGCATCGCCAGCCTCAAGACCATCCGCGACCAGTCCCGCGTCGATGCCGACCGCGCATCGACGATGCTGGAAACAGTGGGACAGAAGGCCATCACCGCGCCGATGCTTGCAAAGTTCGCGCAGACCGCACGCCAGCGCATCCGGCTGGACGGAGGCGGCTACCGGCGCGACCATCTTCGCGCGCTGGCGCAGCGCGTCGAGGTCAACGACGGCGAGGTTCGGATCATGGGATCGAAGGCCGACCTGCTGCGGACGCTTGTCGCTGCAGGCGGTTCCGGAACATTGCCGGGCGCAGTGCCCAGCTTTGTTCCGAAGTGGCGGAGAGGATGGGATTCGAACCCACGATACCGTTTAACGGGTATACTCCCTTAGCAGGGGAGCGCCTTCGACCTCTCGGCCACCTCTCCTTCGCGCGCCCTTGCGGACCGGCGAGGCGGAACTCCTATCGACATTTGGCCATCGTGCAAGCCTTCGCGCGGCGCGATCCGTCCCCACGGCCCCGCAAAACCCGTCCGGCCCGAGTCCGTCACCGAGTCCGTCACCGGCCCCCCCCGAACCGGCCACTGAACCCGCTCCCCCAAACCGACCCCAAAACCGGCCCCCCGGAATCCAATCATCAACGCCGCCGGTGCGCCGCGCGGCTTGGAGGGCGTCGTCCTGCGGGCTTGCCGCACGCGTCTGGTCGATGGATGGTGCCGCAGCTCAACACCTCGTCGAAAGGCCCCTTCCATGATCGCTGGCATCGAACAGGTTCAGCCCGGCGCGGTCGGGTTGTCGGCCGAACGTCTCGCCCGCATCCCTGACTATTTCGCCGGCTATATCGACCGCGGGAAGCTGCCCTGCGTCGCCGCCCTCGTCGCGCGGCGGGGCAAGGTCGCCCACCTGTCGCTTCAGGGGGCCACGGAACTGGGCGGCGCGAGAGGGATTTCAGAGGACACGATCTATCGCATCTATTCCATGACCAAGCCGGTCACCTCGGTCGCCGCGATGATGCTGTTCGAGGAGGGCGCGATCCGCCTCGACCACGAAGTCTCCCGCTACATCCCGGAATTCGCCGATCTGCGTGTCTGGGACGGCGGAACGGTCGACGCGCCGGTCACCCGCGCGCCGGACCGTCCCATGCTGGTGCGCGATCTGTTTCTCCACACGTCGGGCCTGTCCTACGCCTTCCTGTTCCAGCACCCGGTCGACGCCTTCTACCGGAAGAACAAGCTCGATCATTCGCGCCATGTCGGCGGGCTCGAGGCGTTCTGCCGCGAGATCGTGAAGGCGCCGCTCGTCTTCTCGCCCGGCGATCGCTGGAACTATTCGATCTCGATCGACGTGCTCGGCCGCGTCGTCGAGGTCGCCTCGGGCATGACGCTCGACCGGTTCTTCGCCGAGCGCATCTTCGCTCCGCTCGGCATGGTCGACACCGGCTTCACCGTCCGCCCGGACAACGCGCGCAGGCTGATGGCGTGCTATGCGCGCGACCCGACGACCGGCAAGATCACGCAGAGCGATCCGAAGGGCGGGGAAAGTTCATACAATCATCCGCCCAACCTGCTGTCGGGCGGCGGCGGGCTCGTGTCCACGATCGGCGACTATCTGCGTTTCTGCATGATGCTTGCGCGCGGCGGCGAGCTGGAAGGCGTCCGCATTCTCTCGCCGAAGACGCTCGCCTTCATGCGCATGAACCATCTGCCCGGCGGACGCACCATCGCGGAGATGGGCGACAAGACCTTCTCCGAGACCCGTATGGAGGGGTCTGGCTTCGGGCTTGGCTGGGCGGTGACGACGGACGTCATCGCGACCACCCAGCCCGGATCGGCGGGTGCATTTTCATGGGGCGGGATGGCCTCCACCTTCTTCTGGATCGACCCGGTCGAGGACCTGATCGCCATCCAGATGACGCAGCTCATGCCCTCCGGCGCGTATCCGATCCGACCCCAGCTCCAGCAGCTCGTCTACGCAGCGATCGAGGGGTAGGGGGAGCACAGTCGGCGCATACGGGCGAGCCCCCCACATGACAACCCGGCCGCTGCGGGCTATCGGAGCGGCGGTTCCCTCCGACACGCTCCAGCGCAGTGCAAAGCCCGCCATGATCGACGACCGTTTCGACCCCGCCGCAGCAGAAGGCCGCATCTATGAGATGTGGGAGGAATCCGGCGCATTCCAGCCGCAAGGCGATGGCAAGCCCTTCTCCATCGTCATCCCGCCGCCCAACGTCACCGGCGTCCTGCATGTCGGGCATGCGCTCAACAACACGCTGCAGGACGTGCTCACGCGCTTTCACCGCATGAGCGGCAAGCGGGTGCTCTGGCAGCCGGGGACCGACCACGCCGGCATCGCCACGCAGATGGTCGTCGAGCGGGAAATAGCGAAGGAGGGCAACCTGTCCCGCCGCGAGATGGGCCGCGAGGCGTTCCTCGAACGCGTCTGGGCCTGGAAGGCCCAGAGCGAGGGCGCCATCCGCAACCAGCTCAAACGCCTGGGCGCGAGCTGCGACTGGACCCGCGAGCGCTTCACCATGGATGAGGGGCTGTCGCAGGCCGTCATCAAGGTGTTCGTCCAGCTCCATGCGGAGGGGCTGATCTATCGCGACAAGCGCCTCGTGAACTGGGATCCGCATTTCCAGACCGCCATCTCCGACCTCGAAGTGGAGAACCGCGAGGTGAAGGGCCATTTCTGGCACTTCAAATACCCGCTCGAGAACGGCGAAACCTACACCTATGTCGAGAAGGACGCGGACGGAAACGTGACCCTGGAGGAGGAGCGGGACTATATCTCGATCGCCACCACCCGGCCGGAGACCATGCTCGGCGACGGGGCGGTCGCGGTCCACCCGTCGGATGAACGCTACGCCCCGATCGTCGGCAAGCGCGTCCTGCTGCCACTCGCCGATCGCTACATCCCGATCATCGCCGACGACTACCCGGACCCGGAATTCGGCTCGGGCGCGGTCAAGATCACCGGCGCGCACGATTTCAACGACTACGCCGTCGCCAAGCGCCACAACCTGCCGCTCTACGAGCTGATGGACGAATATGGCCGCATGCGCGACGCGGACTATGTGCCCGCCGCCTACCGCGGTCTCGACCGCTTCGAGGCCCGCGCCCGCGTGGTCGCCGACATCGACGCCCGCGGCCTCCTCGAAAAGGTCGAGGACAAGGTGATCATGCAGCCCTTCGGCGACCGCTCGAACGTCGTCATCGAGCCCTTTCTCACCGATCAGTGGTATGTCGACGCGGCGACGCTCGCCGGTCCCGCCATCAAGGCGGTCGAGGACGGCCGCACCACCTTCCATCCCGAACACTGGGCGAAGACCTACTTCGAATGGATGCGCAACATCGAGCCATGGTGCGTCTCCCGCCAGCTCTGGTGGGGCCACCGCATCCCCGCCTGGTACGGGCCGGCCCGGACGACCGCGCCGGATGGAAAGGGCGGCCATCAGGCGGCGGTCGACTCCCTCGGCGAACTGCCGCCTCAGGTGTTTGTCGCCATGGACGAGGCTGCTGCTCTCGCGAAAGCCGCCGCCTTCTATGGGCGATCCGTCACCGTCGCCGCGGATCGCGACGCCGCGCGGCGGGACATGCTCGCCGGCGACCACGAGCAGAAGGTCGTCCTCTGGCAGGACGAAGATGTCCTCGACACCTGGTTCTCGTCCGCGCTCTGGCCCTTCTCGACCATGGGCTGGCCCGACGAGTCCGATCCCGCGCTGAAGGACTTCTACCCCACCACCGTCCTGTCGACGGCGTTCGACATCATCTTCTTCTGGGTCGCCCGGATGATGATGCAGGGGCTGCACTTCATGAACGATGTGCCGTTCCGCGACGTCTACATCCACGCCCTGGTGCGCGACGCCAAGGGGCAGAAAATGTCGAAGTCCAAGGGCAATGTCATCGATCCGCTCGAACTCGTCGACGAGTTCGGCGCCGACGCCCTGCGCATGACGCTCGCCGCCATGGCCGCCCAGGGGCGCGACATCAAGCTGTCGAAACAGCGCGTCGAGGGCTATCGCAACTTCTCGACCAAGCTCTGGAACGCCGCGCGCTTCTGCCAGCTCAACGAGTGCCGCCTCGATCCGGACTACGATCCGGCGTCGGCGAAGCTCGCGCTCAACCGCTGGCTGGTGTCGCAGGCGGCCCGCACTGCCGACGCCGTCGCCGCGGAGATCGAGGCCTACCGCTTCAACGAGGCCGCGGCCGCGATCTACAAATTCACCTGGAATGTCTTCTGCGACTGGTATCTCGAATTCGCAAAACCCCTGTTCTCGGGCGAGGACGAGCAGGCCAAGGCCGAGACCCAGAAAACGGCGGCGTGGGCGCTCGACCAGATCCTGCACATGCTGCATCCCTTCATGCCCTTCGTCACCGAGGCCTTGTTTCAGGAAGCGGGCGTCGCACGCGGGCTGCTGATCTCGCGGCGCTGGCCCGCGCCGGACCCCAAGAAGATCGACGAGCGGTCAGAGGCCGAGATCGACTGGCTGATCCGCCTCATCACCGCGGTCCGCTCCGCGCGCGCTGACCTCAACGTGCCGCCCGGCTCCAAAGCGCCGCTCACCATCGTCGGCGCATCGGCCGCCACCCGCGCCCGCATCGACGCCTATGGCGCCCTTGTCGAACGCCTCGCCCGCGCCGAGGGCCTCATGTTCGCCGACGCGCCGCCAGATGGCGCGATCCGCATAGTGATCGACGAGGCGACCGTCTGTCTCGGGGTCGCGGGCCTCATCGACATGGACGCCGAGCGCGTCCGCCTCACGAAGGAGGTGGCGCGCCTCACAGCCGACATCGCCGGGATCGACAAGAAGCTCGCAAACCCGCAATTCATGGAGCGTGCGCCGCCCGAAATCGTCGAGGAGCAGCACGAGCGCCGCTCGGAGGCCGAGGCGGTCCGGGCGAAACTCAGCGATGCGCTGAAGGTGCTCGGTCCCGCGCCCTGATGGCCCGATCCCTGCAACCCCTGCAACCTTCACGGGTCAGGCTGCAGGAGGCAGGGATGTCGATCGCCCTTGATGTCAAAGTCGATGAGCAGATCATCATCGGTGAGGATGAGAGCTGTTGGACCGTGGTCGAGGTCGCCCCGCGCGCTCGGGCGGCGCGTCTCCTCGGGCCGGGCGGCCGGGTCTGTTCGGTCACCAGCGACAGCGATGTCGAGATCGCCCCCGACATCTATGTGCGCCTCGACCTCGGCTTCTTCGGCCATCGCCTGATGTTCCGCGCCGCGCCCCATGTGCCGATCCACCGCTCCGATGTGCACGAATGGATCGAGGCGCGTCGCGGCGATATCTGACGCGCGGGCGTTCCTTCCGAACACTGGCAACCCGTTGGCGATTCAAATCGCCGCTGCTACTTCGCGCCGATGGAGATCAGGCCAGAGACCCCGGCTGACGTCGACGCGATCCACGACGTCACCGATACCGCGTTCGCGCCGATGCCGTTCAGCGCGGGCGACGAGGCGGCCTGCATCCGCAAGCTGCGGGCGGATGGCGACCTCACCCTGTCTCTGGTGGCCGTCATTGACGGCGACGTTGTGGGGCATGTCGCCTTTTCTCCGGTTTTCTTCGACGCCCGGAGCGTGGGGTGGCTCGGTCTCGGGCCGGTGGCGGTCCGCCCGCATCTTCAGCGTCGCGGCGTCGGGAGCGCTTTGATCCGGCAGGGGCTCGCGCAGGTGAAGGCGTCCGGCGCGAAGGGGTGCGTGCTGATCGGCGATCCAGGTTACTATCACAGGTTCGGTTTCGTCGCGGACGGGCGGCTCACCTATCGCGACCTCGCCGCCCGGTATGTTCAGTGGCTGACCTTCGGCGCGGAACGGCCCTCCGGCGTTCTGACCTACAGCCCGGGGCTTGAATAGCCGGCCACGGCCGCGGCCCCTTCGGCGCGCCTAAGGAAGCGGATGCGCCGCCGCTATCGACATGATCAGGCGCTTCGGCGAGAAGCAGTTTGGCGCGGAGCGAGAGGGTCAGGCGATGAGATGGACGTCATGGGTCGGGTTCGCCGCGGGCGCGGCGCTGCTTGCGGCCTGCACAACGCCGCCGCCCGCCGCACCCTCTGCAGCCGTGTCTGAGGCGCAGGCGCAGCCTCCAGTCTGGTCACTCGTGATCCATGGCGGCGCGGGGGTCATCACCCGGTCGGGAATGACGCCGGAGCGCGACGCGCAGATCCGGGCGTCGCTCATGCGCGCGCTGGAGGCCGGGGCGGCGGTGCTCGCCAATGGCGGGGCGTCGCTCGATGCGGTCGAGGCCGCCGTGCTGGTCATGGAGGATGATCCGCAATTCAACGCCGGCAGGGGCGCGGTGCTCACCGCCGCCGGAACCCATGAACTTGACGCCGCGGTCATGGACGGTCGCGATCGCAACACCGGCGCCGTGGCGGGCGTCACCACGGTCAAGCATCCGATCCTCGCCGCCCGGGCGGTCATGGAGAAATCGGAGCACGTGATGTTTTCGGGGCCGGGGGCGGACGCCTTCGCAAAGACGCAGGGACTCGAACAGGTCGACAACAGCTACTTCACCACCCCTGCGCGCGCCGAAGCCCTCAAGCGCGTGCTTGAGGAGCGCAAGCGGTCGAGCGCGTCCGATCGGCATGGCACCGTCGGGGCGGCCGCCCGCGATGTTCAGGGAAACATGTCAGCGGGCACCTCGACCGGTGGTATGACCGCCAAGGCGGCGGGGCGGGTCGGCGACGCGCCGCTCATCGGCGCTGCGACCTATGCCGAGAACGGCGTCTGCGCCACCTCGTCGACCGGGCACGGCGAGTATTTCATCCGCGTCGGCGTCGCCAAGACGCTCTGCGATCTGGTGAAGCTCTCAGGGTTGACCATCGCCGAGGCCGCCGGCGAGGCGTTGAACCAGGTCGCGGCGCTTGGCGGCGACGGAGGCGTCATTGCGCTCGGACCAGGGGGCGAGCCCGCCTTCGTCATGAATTCGGAGGGTATGTACCGCGGATACGCCGATGCGACCGGGGTCCGCTGGGTCGCCATCTATGGCGACGAGACGCGCTGAGGCGAAGGGTGGTTTATCCCCGCATCGACCGATCGCCGGATTGGAGGCGCGGCTGGATGGGCCAGGCTTGCGGGCGCGGAGGCTGAATCGCCAGGCGGCGTCTGGAAAATCGCGCGAACGTCGACTTTGCGCCGTCCCCGCGAGATGTTGGAGAGGGCGCTCGCTCCTCCCCGCAAGCGCCTCCGCGGCGGCGGTTTTTCTGAGGTCCCGCGCCCCGCCCGGACCGGCTCCGAAACCTGCCTGAAACGCGTCCCCAACCTTTGGAATGCGTGGACAACTTGGCCAATCACGCGAATGACCTTATTCCGGCGCGAAGGTCCCGATCGGGTCGCCAGACAAGGACGTCCAGGTGCGCATCCTGCTTTCAAATGACGACGGTGTGTTTGCTCCGGGCCTTGCGGTGCTGGAGGATATCGCCCGCTCCGTGTCGGACGATGTCTGGGTCGTCGCCCCCCATGAGGAGCAGTCGGGAAAGGCCCGTGCGGTCACGCTCCACGCGCCCGTCCGGGTCCGGCAGGAGGGGGATAAGCGGTTCGCCGTCGACGGCACGCCCGCCGACGCGGTGTTGCTTGCGGTGTTGCATATCATGGCGGACCAGCCTCCCGATCTGATCCTCTCGGGCGTCAATCGGGGGCAGAATCTCGCCGAGGACACCAGCCAGTCTGGAACCGTCGCCGCGGCCATCGAAGGTATCCGGTTGGGAATCCCGGCGATCGCATTCTCGCAGTCGCGCAACTTCAGGCGCGGCGAGCCCATCCCCTGGGAGACCGGGCGCGCCTGGGGGCCGAGGGTGCTCAAGGGATTACTGGCGCACGGTTGGCCGAAGGACGTTGTCATCAATGTGAATTTTCCGGATGTCCTGCCGGATGAAGTCGCCGGTGTCGAGGTCACCCGGCAGGGGCTGCGCGATGAAAGCATCGTGCATCTTGATCAGCGCCAGGACTTGCGGGGCGTGGATTACTTCTGGCTCGGCTACACCGGAAAGCTCTCCAAACCGCCCGAAGGGACCGACCTTCGGGCGATCTATGACGGGCGTATTTCCATCACGCCGCTGCATATCGACATGACCCATCATGCCTTCCGCGACCGGCTCGCGGAGCGGCTTGAAATGGTGGACTAGATGGATCCGAAGGACCCGCGATTCAGGGTCGCGAGGTTGGTGCTTTCGCTGCGCCAGACGGGGATTAGCGACCTTCGGGTTCTCGAGGCGATCGAGCGAACGGACCGGACCGCCTTTGTGCCGGAGAGCTTTTCGCAGAGCGCCTGGGACGACGTGGAATTGCCGATAGAGTGTGGACAAGTCCTGACATCGCCCGTGATGGTCGCGCACATGGTGCAGGCCCTCGGCGTGCAGCGAGAGCATCATGTGCTCGAGATCGGGTCCGGTTCCGGCTACCAGTCGGTGGTGCTCTCGCGACTGGCGCGACGCGTCTTCACGATCGACCGTTGGCGGACGCTGATTGACGACCTCGATCGCAGGCTCGACCGGCTTGGGGCGTCGCGGATAGAGACGCGGCTCGCGGATGGGCTGAACGGCTGGGAGACTGCGGCGCCGTTCGATCGCATCATTCTCAATGGATCGGTGTCCGAAGCGCCGGCAGCCTTGGTCCGGCAACTTGCCCCGAAAGGCGTTCTCGTCGCGCCTGTCGATGATGGTGAGCGGCAGTCGGTTACGCGGTGTCAATTGATTTCAGACGGAAAAACAGAGTGTGCGGTCGTGCTTCCCAGTCGCTTTCTGCCCCTCACGCCCGGGGTGGCGAGGGAGCTTTGATCACCCTTTCGGCGGTTTGGCCTTGAGCGATGGAGATCGCGCCGTGGACATGAAGGCGGGCTCACTTGAGGGGATATGGGCGCACGCCGCATGGCTCGTGTCGGTGCTGATTCTTGTAGGATGCGCAGGGGGCGTGTCGTCCCGGGCGCCGGTGGACTACCGGGGGGTGGACGAGCGCCCGAGAGCGTCGCCGAGCAGCGCCGTGGGCGGCGCATCGATCGGTGGGGCGATCCGGCCACCGCTTCGCCAGCCGGCGGATGACCGGGCGCGCCGCGCGATCACGGTCCGGGCGGGCGACTCGCTGGGTTCGATCTCGCGCCGGTATTCGGTCAACATGCGAGCGCTGGCGGCGGAGAACGGGCTCAGTGAACCTTACGTCATCAAACCGGGCGATGTGATCTACCTTCCTCGTCCCAATGTTCATGTCGTCGAGCGCGGCGAGAGTTTTGAGTCCGTCGCCGAGCGATTCAGCGTCGACCGGCGGTCGCTCGCCCTGCTGAACGGGCTGTCGCGACCGTGGGAGCTGAGGCCGGGAGACGAGGTCCTGCTGCCCCCACTTGCGACGGATCGGGGGCGTCCAGCCGGCGTTTCGTCGACGCAGCGGGCCGCGGCCGCGGCGACCTCGACACCCGGCGCCTCCCAGGGTTCCAGGCCGCAGGGTGGCTCGCCGCCCGCGCCCCAGGCGGCGTTGGTTGCAGGCAAGTTCGCGTCCAACCCGGCGCAGGGTGCGCGCTTTCTCTGGCCCGTGGAGGGGCCGGTTCTGGCCGGTTACGGGCTTTCCGACGGGGGCGTTCGAAATGATGGGGTCAGCATCTCCGCGGAACTCGGTGCGCCGGTTCGCGCGGCCGCGGCGGGCGAGGTTATCTATGTGGGGACTGAAGTCACGGGATTCGGAAATCTCCTGCTGATCAGTCATAAGGATGGGTGGGTGACCGCCTACGCCCACACGTCGAGAATTCTTGTCAAACAGGGCGAAATGGTGCGCCAGGGCCAGGTCGTTGCTGAGGTCGGCGCGACCGGGTCGGTACGCGCGCCACAGGTGCATTTCCAGCTGCGGCGCGGCCGCGAGCCCGTCGACCCCACGGGATACCTTCCCCCGTTGGCAGATCGCCGGTGACGGTGCGATCCGAGGTAACTCTGGGCGCCTGCGGACTGCGATCGCGTCGATTGCATTGGGCGCCGCCGCAGCTATAGTCCGCCGCCATGCTGGCCGGTCGATAGGGATCTGGCGGCCAAATTCCCCTGCTAGGAGCCGATATGCTTTTGCTTCCCATGCTGTTTCAGGCGGCTCCCGCCACCCCTTCGGTTGGGGCGTCGATCATGTCGCAGCTCCTGTTCATCGTCCCGATGATTGCGATTTTCTATTTCCTGCTCATCCGACCCCAGCAGCGACGTGCAAAGGCGCACAGGGACATGTTGTCCGCGCTGAAACGCGGAGACAGCGTTGTGACGACAGGCGGAATAATCGGTAAGATCGCGAAGCTGTCCGATGATGAAGTCACGCTCGACACAGGCGAAGGCGGGAAGCTGCGTATCGTGCGCTCCATGATCATGGACGTTCGCAACCGCTCCGAGCCGGCCCCCGCGAACGACGTGAAAGAGAGCTGAACCAGCCATGTATCTGCGCTTCGCGCCCTGGAAGCTCGTGGTGATCTTCATCACCATCGCCATCGGCGCTTTCCTCGCATTTCCCAACGTGCTTCCCTTGGCCTCCCAGGAAGCGCACCCGACCGGGGCGTTGAAACTCGGTCTCGATCTGCGGGGCGGGGTCGCGATCCAGCTGGAGGTTGACCAGGAAGATCTGCGAGCCAACCGGCTGCGGCAGTTGTCTCGCGACATCCGCGAAACCCTTAGGGCGCAACCCTCGATCCTGACGGGAACGCGTGAAGTTGCGGGTGACGCTGTACTGGTGCCGATCCGCGACGCGGCCAAGCTTGAAGAGGCGCGTGAACGGATCGAGAAGCTCGGGGCTCCGGTTACGGGAGCGATCGGCGCGCCGCGATCGCTCACCGTCGAGCAGCGCTCCGGGAACATTCTCGCGGTGTCCCTGACCCGCGACGCTCTTGACCGACTTCAGGCTGACGCGATCGCCAACTCGATCGAGGGCGTTCGTCGGCGGGTTGACGCCGGTGGAGTGAACGAGCCGAACATTCAGAAGCAGGGCGACAGCCGCATCGTCGTGGAAGTGCCGGGTGAAAGCGATCCGGCCCGCCTCGTCGACCTCATCAGCCGTGCAGGCGTGCTGACCTTCAACCTCGTCGATGTCGCGGCGATCCCCGGAGATTACGTGGTTGGAGAGCCGAGCGGCGGCCGCGTCGCACTGGCGAGCAATGACCTAAATGGCGCGCCGCAGGTCGTCTTCGAGGATCCGATCATCGAAGGCGCCGACCTTCAGTCAGCGGCTCAAGGGTTTGATGAGCGCGGCGTGCCGCGGATCGAGTTTCGGCTCAATCCGGTTGGGGCGTCCCGTTTCGGCAAAGCCACCCAGGAAAATGTGGGGACCCCGTTCGCGATCGTTCTGGACAACCAGATCGTGTCGGCCCCGGTCATCCGGAGCCCGATTCTTGGCGGGTCGGGCGTGATCGAGGGGAATTTCAGCATCGAAGAGGCCGAAAACATCGCGATCATTCTGCGCACCGGGGCGCTTCCGGCCAAGCTTAACGTGGTCGAGCAACGGGTCGTCGACGCCAGTCTCGGGCGGGATTCGATCGAGAAAGGCCTCACCGCGATGATCGTCGGCCTTTGTCTCGTCGTGTTGTTCATGTTGGTCGGCTACGGGTTGCTTGGCGTGTTCGCGGTCGTGGCGCTCGGCATCAATATGGTGCTCCTGCTTGGAGTGTTGTCCGGCGTCGGGGCGACGTTAACGTTGCCAGGCATCGCAGGGATCTTGCTGACCGTCGGTATGGCGGTGGACGCCAACGTTCTCGTGTTCGAGAGAATTCGAGAGGAAAAGCGGTCGGGCCGTTCGCCGGTCTCGTCGATTGAATCCGGTTATTCTCAGGCGATGTCGACAATTCTTGACGCCAACATCACGACACTGCTCGCAGCGCTCATTCTGTTCTTCCTTGGCGCAGGCCCTGTGCGCGGCTTCGCGGTGACGCTTTCGGTGGGTATTTTCACGTCGATGTTCACCTCGATCGTCGTGACGCGACTGATGATCGCCTACTGGATCCAGTGGACGCGGCCGAAACACGTTCCCATCTGATGCTCGGGCGGCCCTCGGGCGTCGCTCAGCATTAGCGTGAAACGATTGTCATATTTTGGAAGGAGGGCGATGGACGCGCGCGACGGGATGCATTAGACGCTCGCTCTCTCTTTCCCAACGCAGCAAACGACGTCGACGGATCATGGCCGACACGAAGAACCCTACTTCAGGAGCCGCCAAGGCTCCTCCTTCCGCGAAGAAGAAGGCGGTTGGGCCATTTACGTTCATCAGTCAGGTCCGGTCTGAAGCTCGGAAAGTGACCTGGACAACGCGGCAGGAGACCGTCGCGGCCACGATCATGGTGCTCATCATGGTGGTGCTTGCAGCGATCTTCTTTCTTGGAGTCGATTTTGTCGTGAGTACGTTGGTCCGGTTTGTAACGGGGGTGGGGCCAGCGTCATGACGGAAGGCAAGTGGTACATCGTCCACGCGTATTCGAACTTCGAAAAGAAGGTGGCTCAAACCATTCGCGAGCAAGCCGAGATGCATGACCTCGTCGACGCGTTCGAGCAGATCGAAGTGCCGACTGAGGAAGTCGTGGAAGTCGTTCGTGGGCGCAAGCGGACGGTGGAGAAGCGGTATTTCCCAGGGTACGTGCTTGTCAAAATGAAGATGTCTGACGAGGCTTACCACCTCGTCAAGAATACGCCCAAAGTGACCGGCTTCCTCGGTGCAGAAGGGGGTAAGCGACCTTCGCCCGTGCCCGAGATCGAGGTGAAGCGCATTCTTGGTCAGCAGGTTGAAGCCGCCGCTAGACCGCGCCCGAAGATCGCCTTCGAGGTCGGAGAAAAGATAAAGGTTACAGATGGTCCGTTCATGTCGTTCGAGGGAACGGTCGAGGATATCGACGAACCTGCAGGGCGGTTGAAGGTTTCAGTTTCGATTTTCGGCCGGGCGACCCCGGTCGATCTCGAATACGGTCAGGTGGAGAAAGTCTGATCACCGATCGGTGTGGGAGGCGAGGCCGTAAGTCCATGGTCGCCGCCGCACCACGCACTCCCGGTTCCGGTGCAGTTCCGCATCGGAGCGACACATCGCTCAGAGGGATACAATGGCGAAGAAACTGCTGGGCAGCTTGAAGCTTCAAGTGCCCGCCGGGTCCGCGAACCCGGCTCCACCCATCGGACCTGCACTTGGTCAGAGGGGCATCAACATCATGGAATTCTGCAAGGCGTTCAACGCGCGCACGCAGGAGATGCAGAAGGGCATGCCCCTTCCAGTGGTGATTCACTACTACCAGGACAAGTCGTTCATTTTCGAGATCAAGACGCCGCCGGCGTCCTATCTGCTGAAGCAGGCGGCAAAGATTCAGTCGGGCTCCAAGACCCCCGGTAGGGATTCCGCCGGATCGGTGACGATGGATCAGTGCCGCGAAATCGCGCAGGCGAAGTTGAAGGATCTCAACACGAACGACGTTGAGGCGGGCGCGCGGATCATTGCTGGTTCGGCGCGCGCGATGGGTCTTGAGGTCAGGGGCTAGGGCGATGTCGAGACCAGGAAAACGTACGATCGCGGCGCGGTCGAAAGTCGATGTCGACAAGTCCTATTCGATCGCCGACGCGGTCAAGATAGTGAAGGACAACGCCAAGGCGAAGTTCGATGAAACGATCGAGATCGCTGTCAACCTCGGTGTCGATCCGAAATATGCGGATCAGATGGTTCGCGGGGTCTGCAACCTTCCGAACGGCACCGGACGCACAATCCGCGTCGCCGTGTTCGCGAAGGACAAGAAGGCGGACGAAGCCCGTGAGGCGGGCGCCGACATCGTCGGTGCGGATGATCTCGCCGAGCAGGTGCAGGCCGGCAAGATCGATTTCGATCGCGTGATCGCAACGCCCGACATGATGGCTTTGGTCGGTCGGTTGGGAAAAGTGCTTGGTCCGAGAGGGCTGATGCCGAACCCCAAAGTGGGAACGGTCACGCCGAATGTCGCGCAGGCTGTAAAGGACGCCAAGGGCGGCGCCGTGGAGTTCCGCGTAGAGAAGGCGGGCATCATCCATGCCGGCGTGGGAAAGGCGAGCTTTACGCACGAGGCGCTCACCGAGAATGTGCGGGCGTTCATGGGGGCCATTGTTCGGGCGAAGCCGTCTGGAGCCAAAGGCACCTATGTCCGGCGAGTGGCCATCTCCTCGACGATGGGGCCCGGCGTGAAGGTGGACGCACAATCGGTGCTTGCAAGCGCAGAATGAAGGGGCTATATGCGCTCGCTCCGGTGGGGTCGTCGCGGGTTTCCGTTTCTTCCCCACCTCTCGTCCATGATTGCGGATGATCGCCGGCGGTTCGCCTCCGAGCGGTCCTAATGCGCTTCGTTTTTTGCGCGTCCGTATGAGACGGGGTGTGACGGAAGGCCCGCCAGTCCGGTCATGTCCCGGTAAGGCGGTTTTGAGTCAGGCCCTGGGACGGGGCGCGCGAGGTGTTCGCGTTCGCCCCCCAGAAGCTCGCACCCGACGCGTCGGGATGCGGCTAGGGGCTGACCGGCTTCTCGTGTGCGCATCCTGGGGGTGACCGGACGGTCCGGTCGCCCGAGTTGGAGACCGCAATGGACAAGGCAGGAAAAACCGCCGCCCTCGAGATGCTGAAAACAGTGTTTGGAGATAGCGGCGTGGTTGTGGTCACCCATTATGCCGGGATGACTGTGGCTGAAATGACCGACCTTCGCGTCAAGCTCAAGGGCGAGGGCGCGGCGCTGAAGGTCATCAAGAACCGATTGGCCAAGATTGCGCTCGATGGACGCGGCGGAGACAACGCCGCCGGCATGTTCACCGGGCCGGTCGCGATCGCGTATTCAGTGGATCCTGTGAGCGCGTCAAAGGTCGTTGCGGATTACGCCAAGGCGAACGACAAGCTCGTTCTGATCGGCGGCATCCTCGGCGATGTGGTGCTGAACCCCGACGGCGTGAAGGCGCTCGCAACTCTGCCGTCGCTGGATCAGCTCCGCGGTCAAATCATCGGTCTTATCCAGGCGCCCGCGACGAAGGTTGCAGGCGTGCTGCAGGCTCCCGCGGCGCAATTGGTCCGCGTTTTCGACGCCTACTCGAAGAAAGACGCAGCCTGAACGAGCCAGTGCAAATCTCCTGAACCAAACACCCGTCACACGGACTTAAACGAAGGAAGTCATCCAATGTCCAAACTCGAAAAAATCGTTGAGGATCTGTCCTCCCTCACAGTGCTTGAAGCGGCCGAGTTGTCGAAGCTGCTCGAAGAGAAATGGGGCGTCTCCGCAGCAGCTCCGGTTGCTATGGCGGCGATGCCGATGGGCGGTGGCGCGGGCGCCCCGGCCGCAGCGGCCGAAGAGCAGACCGAGTTCGATGTCGTCCTGACGGACGCCGGCGACAAGAAGATCAACGTGATCAAGGTGGTGCGCGAGATTGTCCCGGGCCTCGGGTTGAAGGAGGCCAAGGACCTGGTCGAGGCCGCTCCCAAGCCGATCAAGGAAGGCGTGTCCAAGGAAGAAGCGCAGAACATCAAGAAGAAGCTCGAAGAGAGCGGCGCTAAAGTCGAGATCAAGTAACTCGGCGATCGACTACCCGCACCCGTTGCTGCGCGAAGCAGCGGGACAGAGCGCCGGCAGGCGTTCCGCGGGGGAATGACGACAGCGGCGGCCGAGATATCGGTCCGCCGCTTTCGCGCCACATGGCGAATGCGGTCCGGACGAGCCTGGGTTCGGGCGGCCGCGGCAGAAACAATCGAGGCCTGGAGCAGACATGGCTCTTTCGTTTACGGCGAAGAAGCGCATCCGTAAGTCCTACGGTGAGATTCCCGAAACAGTGAAGATGCCCAACCTCATCGAGGTTCAGCGGTCCTCCTACGAGCAGTTCCTTCAGATCAACACCGCGCCCGCGGAACGCACCGGCGATGGCCTGGAGGCGGTGTTTAAATCCGTGTTCCCGATCAAGGATTTTTCGGATCGGGCGACGCTTGAATACATCTCGTACGAGTTCGAGCCTCCAAAGTTCGACGTGCAGGAGTGTATGCAGCGGGACCTGAATTATGCGGCCCCGCTCAAGGTCAAATTGCGTCTGATCGTATTCGAGACCGAGGAAGAGACGGGCTCAAAGTCGGTGAAAGACATCAAGGAACAGGATGTCTATCTTGGCGACATCCCGCTGATGACCGACAAGGGTACTTTCATCATCAACGGGACGGAGCGCGTGATCGTCTCGCAGATGCACCGCTCACCGGGGGTGTTCTTCGATCACGACAAAGGCAAGACGCACGCTTCCGGGAAACTACTTTTCGCCGCTCGTGTGATCCCGTATCGCGGTTCGTGGCTCGATTTTGAGTTCGACGCGAAGGATATTCTGCACGTCCGTATCGACCGGAAACGGAAACTGACCGCGACGACGCTGCTGCAGGCGCTTGGCAAGGACGCTGAAGGAATTCTCGGCTCCTTCTACAACATGGTGGCCTTCAGGCTGGAGAAGGCCGGTTGGGTGACGTCCTATTCCGCAGACCGTTGGAAGGGCGTGAGGCCCGAGTTCGATCTTGTGGGAAATCATGACGGCAAAGTCGTTTTTCCCGCCGGCAAGAAGATCACGCCGGTGCGGGCGAAGCGCGCCGAGGCGGATGGCGTCGAGGAGATTCTGGTTCCCTCCACCTTCCTCGTCGGGCGGTTTATCGCTGAGGACATTGTGAATGCGGAAACGGGTGAGATCTACGTCGAGGCGGGCGACGAGCTCACAGAAGAGTCGATTGCAACGCTGCGCGACGCTGGCGTGAAGCTCATCAATGTGCTCGACACCGATGGCGACAACGCTCGGGGTCCGTGGCTGCGCAATACGCTCAAGGCTGACAAGGCGGAAGGACGCGGCGAGGCCCTCGCCGATATTTACCGCGTCATGCGCCCCGGGGAACCGCCGACCTTGGAGGCGGGTGAGGCGCTTTTCGGCCAGTTGTTCTTCGATCCGGAGCGTTATGACCTTTCGGCAGTTGGCCGCGTCAAGATGAACATGCGTCTCGGGCTCGATTGCCCGGACACAGTGCGCATCCTGAGGGAAGAAGACATCATCGCGGTCATGAGGACCGTGCTCGACCTCAAGGACGGGCACGGCGAAGTCGATGACATTGACAACCTTGGCAATCGCCGGGTTCGATCCGTGGGGGAGCTTCTTGAGAATTCGTTCCGTGTCGGACTTGTTCGGATGGAACGTGCGATCAAGGAACGCATGAGCTCGGTCGATATCGACACGGTCATGCCGCACGATCTGATCAACGCTAAGCCTGTAGTGGCCGCGGTGCGGGAATTCTTTGGTTCATCGCAGCTGTCTCAGTTCATGGATCAGACAAATCCGCTGTCGGAAATCACCCACAAGCGACGCCTTTCGGCGCTTGGGCCGGGCGGTCTGACCCGCGAGCGCGCCGGATTTGAAGTGCGAGACGTGCATCCCACGCACTATGGTCGAATCTGCCCGATCGAGACCCCGGAAGGGCCGAATATCGGCCTCATCAACTCACTGTCGACCCATGCGCGGATCAACAAATACGGGTTCATTGAAAGTCCGTATCGCCGCGTTCAGAACGGCAAGCTGATGGATGAAGTGCGCTATCTTTCCGCCATGGAGGAGCAGCGCTACAGCATTGCGCAGGCGAACGCCCAAGTCGACGCCAAAGGCGTGCTGAAGAACGAACTGGTCAACGCCCGTGTCGGCCCGGCGCGTGACGCGACGCTGGTGAAGCGCGACGAGATCGATTTCATCGACGTGTCGCCCAAGCAGGTGGTCTCGGTCGCCGCCGCGCTCATTCCCTTCCTTGAGAACGACGACGCGAACCGCGCGCTCATGGGATCGAACATGCAGCGTCAGGCGGTTCCTTTGGTGCGAACCGAAGCGCCGCTCGTCGGAACAGGAATGGAGGCGGTGGTCGCAAGCGACAGCCGAGCCGCGGTTTCGGCCCGGCGGGCGGGGGTGGTTGAACAGGTGGATGCAACCCGTATCGTGGTTCGTTCCACCGAGGAGATGGAAGGCGCACGCTCCGGCGTCGATATCTACCGCCTCGCGAAGTTCCAGAGATCAAACCAAAACTCTTGCATCAACCAGCGTCCGATCGTGAAGGTCGGCGACAAGGTTGAGCGGGGCGACATCATTGCCGATGGACCTTCGACCGATCTGGGGGAACTTGCCCTTGGCCGAAACGTGCTCGTCGCGTTCATGCCTTGGAACGGGTATAATTTCGAGGACTCGATCCTGATTTCCGAGCGCATCGTGCGCGATGATGTTTTCACCTCGATCCACATTGAGGAGTTCGAGGTTGCAGCGCGCGACACCAAGCTTGGGCCCGAAGAAATCACGCGTGACATTCCAAACGTAGGCGAGGAAGCGCTCCGCAACCTCGATGAGGCCGGAATTGTTGCGGTCGGGGCCGAGATGCAGGCGGGCGACATCCTGGTCGGCAAGGTCACACCGAAGGGTGAAAGTCCGATGACGCCGGAGGAAAAGCTCCTGCGCGCAATCTTCGGCGAAAAGGCCTCCGATGTGAGAGACACGTCCCTTCGCATGCCACCCGGCGCGACCGGGACCGTGGTGGAAGTTCGGGTGTTCAATCGCCATGGTGTGGAGAAGGATCAGCGAGCGCTCCAGATCGAACGAGAGCAGATCGATCAATTGATGGTCGACAAGGCGGACGAGCTTGCGATCATTGAACGGGACGCCCTGACTCGGCTTCGCGGCCTGCTGGTCGGACAGAAGTCGGTGGCGAAGGGCGGCAAAAAGACGCCGATCACCCAGGAATCCCTCATTGGGGTTTCATCCGCCGAGCTCTGGAAAATCGCTGTCGAAGATGCGGCGGCCGAGGAAGCGATCGCCAAGCTGCGTTCATCGTTTGACGAAAGCGTGGAGCTCATCGAAGCACGCTTCCAGGACAAGGTCGACAAGGTGCGGCGCGGTGACGACCTGCCGCCCGGCGTCATGAAGGTTGTGAAGGTCTTCGTTGCGGTCAAACGCAAGCTGCAACCGGGCGACAAAATGGCCGGCCGACATGGCAACAAGGGGGTGATCTCCAAGATCAACGCGCTTGAGGATATGCCTTTCCTCGCCGACGGCACGTGCGTGGACATCGTCCTGAATCCCCTGGGCGTTCCGTCGCGTATGAATGTCGGGCAGATTCTTGAGACGCATCTTGGTTGGGCGTGCGCGGGCATCGGTCGCATGATCGACGACGCGCTCGCGGCCTACCGGCGTGTCCACGATGTGAAAGCCCTGGCGGCGAAGCTTCGTGAGGCGTACGGCCCCGATGTCGAGCTACCGACGGAAGCTGCCGAGCTTGAGGAGCTCGCATCCAACTTGACGGCGGGCGTTCCGATCGCAACCCCGGTCTTCGACGGGGCGAACGAGGAGGACATTGTCGAGCTGCTGAAGGCGGCGGGTCTCGACCCGTCCGGGCAGGTTGAGCTCTATGACGGGCGGACCAGCGAAAAGTTCACCCGGAAGGTGACCGTTGGATACAAGTATCTTCTGAAGCTTCACCACCTCGTGGACGACAAGATCCACGCGCGTTCGACCGGGCCGTACTCGCTGGTCACGCAACAGCCGCTCGGCGGGAAGGCGCAGTTCGGTGGTCAGAGGTTCGGGGAGATGGAGGTCTGGGCGCTTGAAGCGTATGGCGCTGCTTACACGCTTCAGGAAATGCTCACGGTCAAGTCAGACGACACGGCGGGCCGATCCAAGGTGTATGAGGCCATCGTCCGCGGCGACGACGCGTTCGAAGCCGGCATTCCCGAAAGCTTCAATGTGTTGATCAAGGAAATGCGCTCACTGGGTCTCAACGTCGAGTTGCTGGACCCGGAAGACGTCCCGACGCCGGCTGTTTGACACCGGGGCTTTCGACAACGTCGCTTACAGGTTCCGCCGGCGGTTTGACCGTCGGCGGGTCGTCCCCAGAGGGAGACTATTCGTTCCATGAGCCAGGAAGTCACAAATCTCTTCAACCCGAACGCGCCGGCGCCGACATTCGAGGCGATCAAGATCGCGATCGCGAGCCCTGAGCAGATCAAGAAGTGGTCGTCCGGGGAGATAAAGAAGCCCGAAACCATCAATTATCGCACGTTCAAGCCTGAACGAGACGGTCTGTTCTGCGCCCGCATTTTTGGTCCGATCAAGGATTACGAGTGCCTTTGCGGCAAGTATAAGCGGATCAAGTTCCGCGGCGTCACCTGTGAAAAATGCGGCGTCGAAGTGACGCTCCAGAAGGTGCGCCGCGAACGGATGGGGCATATCGAGCTCGCCGCGCCGGTCGCGCACATCTGGTTCTTGAAGTCGCTCCCCTCTCGAATTTCACTCATGCTGGACATGGCGCTCAAGGATGTTGAGCGCGTGCTCTACTTCGAGGGGTATGTCGTCACCGAGCCGGGACTCACAACGCTGAAGGAAAAGCAAATCCTGTCAGAGGATGAGTATCTGCGCGCCCAGGAGGAAATGGGAGAGGACGCGTTCACGGCGATGATCGGCGCTGAGGCGATCCGCGAATTGATGCGCGCGATCGATCTCGAGACCGAGGCGGACAAGCTGCGTCAAGAGCTTGCCGAAGCGACTGGAGAGCTGAAGCCCAAGAAGATCGCGAAGCGACTGAAGCTGGTGGAAAGTTTCCTCCAGTCCCAGACCAAGCCGGAATGGATGATCATGACGATCATTCCGGTGATCCCGCCGGATCTGCGCCCGCTGGTGCCTCTTGATGGCGGCCGGTTTGCGACGTCCGATCTGAATGACCTTTACCGCCGTGTGATCAATCGCAACAACCGATTGAAGCGGCTGATCGAGCTTCGCGCGCCGGATATCATCATCCGAAATGAAAAGCGGATGTTGCAGGAGGCTGTAGACGCCCTGTTCGACAACGGCCGGCGTGGTCGCGTCATCACGGGGACGAACAAACGGCCGCTCAAGTCGCTCAGCGACATGCTGAAGGGGAAGCAGGGCCGCTTCCGCCAGAACCTTCTTGGAAAGCGGGTGGACTATTCCGGCCGATCGGTGATCGTCGTCGGTCCCGAATTGAAGCTGCACCAGTGCGGTCTCCCAAAGAAGATGGCGCTGGAGTTGTTCAAGCCGTTCATTTACGCGCGCCTTGACGCGAAAGGCTTGTCGGGAACGGTCAAGAACTCGAAGAAGCTGGTCGAAAAAGAAAGACCCGAAGTCTGGGAAATCCTGGAAGAGGTCATTCGCGAGCATCCGGTTCTGCTGAACAGGGCGCCGACCCTTCACAGGCTTGGCATCCAGGCGTTCGAGCCAAAACTGATCGAGGGGAAGGCGATCCAGCTGCACCCGCTCGTCTGTTCCGCGTTCAACGCCGACTTCGACGGGGACCAGATGGCGGTCCACGTGCCCCTGTCGCTCGAAGCGCAGTTGGAAGCGCGCGTCCTCATGATGTCGACGAATAACATCCTGTCGCCGGCCAACGGGCGGCCGATCATCGTGCCGTCCCAGGACGTGATCCTCGGGCTCTATTATCTTTCGATCGTGAAGGATGGAGAGCCGGGCGAAAACAAGGCCTTCGCGGATATGGGCGAAATCGAGCATGCGCTTGCGTCCGGCGCCGTGAGCCTTCACACCAAAATCCGGGCCAAGTTCGAAACGCGCGATGAACACGGGAAAGAAGTGTTCAAGCTCTTCGAGTCGACTCCGGGCAGGATGCTGATCGCCGAAGCGCTCCCCAAATTCCACGGGATCGATCCTGATCTTGTCGGGGAACTGATGACCAAGAAGGCTATCGGGAAACTGATCGATATCGTCTATCGGACCTGCGGGCAGAAGGCGACGGTGATCTTCTGCGATCGCGTTATGGCGCTCGGGTTCCGTGAGGCCTGCAAGGCCGGGATTTCGTTCGGCAAGGACGACATGGTCGTCCCCGCGGCCAAGGAGAAATTGGTCGCGGATACCCGAAAGCAAGTCGCTGAGTACGAACGGCAATACGCCGGAGGTCTGATCACGCGCGGCGAGAAGTTCAACAAGGTGGTCGATGCGTGGTCCGAATGCACCGACAAGGTGGCGAACGCGATGATGGAGGCGGCCGGATCGCCCTCCGTTGATCCGAAGACGGGGCGGGCCGGTGAACTCAACTCCGTGTTCATGATGGCGCACAGCCAGGCCCGCGGCTCGAAGAACCAGATGAAGCAGCTCGCCGGTATGCGCGGGCTGATGGCCAAGCCGTCGGGCGAAATCATCGAAACGCCGATCATTTCAAACTTCAAGGAAGGCCTCACCGTCCTCGAGTACTTCAATTCGACCCACGGCGCGCGAAAGGGGCTGGCCGATACCGCTTTGAAGACCGCCAACTCGGGTTATCTCACCCGCCGCCTCGTCGACGTCGCGAACGATTGCATCGTTCTGGAGGAGGATTGCGGAGCGGAGAACGGGATCACGCTTTCGGCGGTCATGGAGGGCGCTGAGGTCGTTGTGACTCTCGGCGACCGGATCCTCGGGCGCACCACCGCAGAGGATGTGGTTCACCCGGTGACGGGGAAAGTGATCGCGCCTGCCAATACGTATGTCGAGGAAGACGTGTCCGCGATGTTCGAGGCCGCCGGGGTCGACAAGGTGATGGTGCGTTCGGTGCTGACCTGCGAAACGCGGAATGGCGTTTGCGCAAGCTGCTACGGGCGTGACCTTGCCCGGGGAACCCGGGTCAATGTGGGAGAAGCCATCGGCGTGATCGCGGCCCAGTCTATCGGTGAACCGGGCACGCAGCTTACGATGCGGACATTCCACATCGGTGGGGCGGCCCAGGTGGCAAACGAAAGCTCGATCGACGCCGCATTCGATGGCGAGCTGAAGTTCGAGAATGCTGCGCTGGTGAAGCGCGAGGATGGCACCCATGTCGTCGTCAGCCGGTCCATGGAAGTGAAGCTTGTCGACGCCGAAGGACGCGTTCGTCAAACCTTCAAGCCCGTCTACGGAGCGAGAATCGTGTTCGCCGAACGCGCCAAAGTGAAGCGTGGCGACCGGCTCGCCGATTGGGATCCGTTCGCGACCCCGCTCATTACAGAGCGGGCCGGCCGGGTGCAGTATGAGGATCTGGTGGAGGGGGTGACCACGCGGGACGAGAACAACGAAGAAACCGGCATCGCCAACAGAATTGTTATCGATCCGCGTTCGGGCTCTCGGGGCGCGGACCTTAGACCGGCAATGGTGCTCGTCGACAAGAAAGGCGAAATCATCAAGAACGCCAACGGCGTGGAAGCGCGCTACTTCCTCCCGGTCGACTCCATTCTGTCAGTTGCAGAAGGCGACGAGGTGAAACCGGGAGACACGCTGGCTCGTGTGCAAACGGGAGGTGCGACGACCCGCGACATCACGGGTGGTTTGCCGCGCGTCGCCGAACTCTTCGAGGCGCGCCGTCCCAAGGATCACGCAATCATCTCCGACATCTCCGGCCGGGTCGAGTTCGGGCGCGATTTTAAGAACAAGCGGCGCGTTCGAATTGTGCCTGAAGACGCCGATGTGGAGCCCATGGAATACCTGGTTCCGAAGGCTAAGCACCTGATGGTCCAGGAGGGTGATTTCATACGCAAGGGGGAATTCATCCTCGAAGGAAATCCTGCCCCTCAGGACATTCTCTCCATCCTCGGCGTCGAGGCGTTGGCCGACTATCTCGTGAACGAGATCCAGAAAGTCTATCGTCTGCAAGGCGTGCCGATTGACGACAAGCACATCGAGGTGATCGTCCGCCAGATGCTTCAGAAGGTCGAGATCTCGGATCCCGGGTCCACAACGTTGCTCTCAGGGGAACATGTGGATGCGCTCGACTTCGAGGAAGCAAACGATCTGGCCCGGAAGGCCGGTCGCGAGGAGGCGTCAGGATCGCGGGTCCTGCTGGGGATCACGAAAGCCAGTCTGCAGACGCGGTCCTTCTTCTCGGCGGCGTCCTTCCAGGAGACAACGCGCGTTCTGACCGAAGCTGCGATCCAGGGTAAACTTGACCCTCTGGAGGGCCTGAAGGAGAATGTGATTGTTGGTCGTCTCATCCCGGCGGGTACAGGTGGCGCTCTCAGGCGGTATCGGCGCATCGCGTCCGATCGAGACAGCAAGATCAAGGAGCAGCGTCAGGTGGCGGCCGATGCGAAAGCGTTGTCCGCCCCGGAAAGTACGCTCGCGGAGTAGGAAGGGGCTCGGCTTTGCTCCGCCTATCGGTAGGCGAGCGGCGGAGCAACGAACGCTCTTGACCGGTGTGATGCGCACCATTATGACCGCGCTTCACATCGGCGGCCGGCGTTGGCGTTACCTTGTTTTGGCGGCGCTATCTCGTGCAGCGGCGCCAGTGGGTTCAGAGAGAGCGAAAGCCTCGTCGACTTGTGGCCGGGGCGGGCTAGGGCCTGTCACGGCCGGTGTGTTTTGAATTGGGCGGGGTGCGTCGATTGTGCGAACCCCAGCAAGAGTGAGGCGAACGAGGGCGAATGCCGACGATCCAGCAGCTCATCCGCAAGCCGCGGAGCGACAAGCCTAAGCGGAACAAGGTCCCGGCTTTGAAGGCTTGCCCGCAGCGTCGGGGCGTGTGCACCCGCGTCTACACTACGACCCCAAAGAAGCCGAACTCGGCGCTTCGCAAAGTGGCGAAGGTTCGTCTGACAACCCAGTATGAAGCCGTGTGCTACATCCCCGGTGAAGGCCACAATCTGCAGGAACATTCTGTCGTGCTGATCCGAGGCGGGCGCGTGAAAGACCTTCCTGGTGTTCGGTATCATATCCTGCGCGGCGTGCTAGACACGCAAGGCGTCAAGGACCGCAAACAGCGCCGTTCGCACTACGGCGTGAAACGTCCGAAATAATCGAGGTCAACCCCAGATGTCCCGCCGCCACCGTGCTGAGAAACGCCAGGTTCTTCCGGACGCCAAGTTTGGCGATCAGGTGCTCACCCGATTCATGAATCAGGTGATGTACGAAGGGAAGAAGTCGGTTGCGGAGCAGATCGTCTACGGCGCACTCGACACGGTTGAGAGCCGCGCCAAGCGGAATGCGGTTGAGATGTTTCACGAGGCGCTCGACAACGTCGCGCCTTCAGTGGAAGTGCGGTCCCGTCGCGTGGGCGGCGCCACCTACCAGGTGCCGGTGGAAGTGCGGCCTGAACGCCGTCAGGCGCTCGCCATCCGCTGGATCATCTCCGCGGCGCGATCCCGGTCGGAAAACACGATGCACGAGCGACTCGCGGCTGAATTGCTCGACGCTGCGAATGGCAGAGGTTCGGCGGTCAAGAAGCGTGAAGACACGCACCGCATGGCCGAAGCAAATCGGGCCTTCTCCCACTACCGCTGGTGATCCAGCGCACCTTCAACTGAACTGATAAGGCGGCTCCCCCATGCCCCGCACGCATCAACTCGCAGACTATCGAAATTTCGGAATCATGGCGCACATTGACGCCGGCAAGACCACGACCACTGAGCGTGTGCTTTATTACACCGGCAAGTCGCACAAGATCGGGGAAGTTCACGACGGCGCCGCGACCATGGATTTCATGGAGCAGGAACAGGAGCGCGGCATCACGATCACGTCCGCGGCGACCACCTGCTTCTGGCGGGACAAGCGTCTTAACATCATCGATACGCCCGGCCATGTCGACTTCACGATCGAAGTCGAACGCAGTCTGCGTGTGCTCGACGGAGCGGTCGCCGTGCTTGACGGCAACCAGGGGGTGGAGCCGCAGACTGAGACGGTTTGGCGGCAAGCCGACAAGTACAAGGTCCCGCGGATCGTCTTCGCAAACAAGATGGACAAGATCGGCGCCGATTTTTATCGCTGCGTGGACGATCTCGTGAAGCGTCTCGGCGTCAAGCCGGTCCCGCTGCAGCTCCCGATCGGTATCGAGAGCGACTTCAAAGGCGTCGTCGATCTCGTAGAGATGAACTCGATCATCTGGGAAGAGGAAAGCCTCGGCGCGAAATTTCATGAAGCGCCGGTTCCTCCGGACCTCATGGGTAAAGCGACAGATTATCGCGCGGCGCTGGTCGAGGCGGCCGTTGAGCTCGACGATGATGTCATGTCCGCTTATCTGGATGGCCAGGAGCCGGACGTTGCGACGCTGAAGCGACTGATTCGCAAGGCGGTGCTGACAGGCGCGTTCTACCCCGTCCTTTGCGGCTCGGCGTTCAAGAACAAGGGCGTTCAGCCGCTTCTCGACGCCGTTGTCGATTACCTGCCGTCGCCGCTTGATGTTCCTGCGATCAAGGGCGTTGACCCGAAAACGGACCTGGAAGTGGAGCGCCGCTCGACGGACGAAGAGCCGCTTTCCATGCTGGCCTTCAAGATCATGGACGACCCGTTCGTGGGGTCGATCACATTCTGCCGCGTCTACTCAGGCGTGCTTCAGTCGGGAACGACTCTCCTGAACTCCACCAAGGAGAAAAAGGAGCGTATCGGTCGGATGCTCGAAATGCACGCGAATGACCGGAAAGACATCAAGGAGGCGTTTGCTGGCGATATCGTGGCCGTCGCCTCGCTCAAGGAATCCACCACGGGCGACACGCTCTGCGATCCGGCCAAACCCGTCATCCTGGAGCGCATGGAGTTCCCGGAGCCGGTGATCGAGATCAAGATCGAGCCGAAGACGAAAGCAGACCAAGAAAAGCTCGCTCTCGCGCTCCAGCGTCTCGCGGCGGAAGACCCCTCCTTCCGCGTGTCGACGGACCATGAGTCCGGCGAAACGCGGCTCAAAGGTATGGGCGAACTCCACCTCGACATCAAAGTTGATATCCTTCGGCGCACCTACAAGGTGGACGCCAATGTCGGCGCGCCGCAGGTCGCCTACCGCGAAACGCTCGGCCGCGCGACCGAGATCGACTACACGCACAAGAAGCAAACGGGCGGAACCGGGCAGTTTGCGCGTGTGAAGCTGCTGTTTGAGCCGCAGGAGCCGGGCGCTGGCTACACGTTCGAAAGCGCCATCGTCGGCGGATCGATTCCGAAGGAATTCATTCCCGGCGTCGAGAAGGGCATCAAGTCAGTCATGGCCTCCGGGCCGCTGGTTGGCTTTCCCGTGATCGATTTCAAGGCGACGCTTCTCGATGGAGCGTTCCACGACGTGGACTCGAGCGTTCTTGCGTTCGAGATCGCCGCCCGGGCCGCATTCAAGGAAGCCTCGCAGAAAGCGCAAATGAAGCTTCTCGAGCCGGTCATGAAGGTGGAAGTGGTCAGCCCGGAAGATTTTGTGGGTACGGTCATCGGAGATCTGAATTCCCGCCGCGGCATGATTCAGGGCCAGGAAATGCGTGGGAACGCCACCGTCATCAACGCCATGGTGCCATTGGCGAACATGTTCGGCTATGTGAACAATCTGCGGTCTGCGACGCAGGGCCGGGCGAACTACACCATGCAGTTCGATCATTACGAGGCAGTGCCAAGCGCTGTCGCGAAGGACGTCATCGAGAAGTTGAGCGGATAACGCCGCGCGTTTCATCCAGCGTAGCGGGACAACCGCCTTTGAAGGCCACGGAGTGGAAGAAGAGAGATGGGTAAGGAAAAGTTCAACCGGAATAAGCCGCATGCCAACATCGGCACGATCGGCCACGTCGACCATGGCAAGACGACGCTGACGGCGGCGATCACCATGACGCTTGCGAAAACGGGGAAGGCTCAGGCTCGCAAGTATGAGGAAATCGACGCGGCGCCCGAAGAAAAGGCGCGAGGCATCACCATCAATACCGCCCATGTCGAGTATGAGACGGACGCGCGACACTACGCGCACGTCGACTGCCCAGGGCACGCCGACTATGTCAAGAACATGATCACCGGAGCCGCGCAGATGGACGGGGGCATCCTCGTTGTGTCCGCGGCGGACGGCCCGATGCCGCAGACCCGTGAGCACATCCTGCTTGCGCGTCAGGTTGGCGTTCCGGCGCTCGTCGTGTTCATGAACAAAGTTGACATGGTCGACGACGAAGAACTTCTCGAACTCGTCGAACTCGAAGTTCGCGAACTGCTGTCGTCCTACGACTTCCCTGGCGACGACATCCCGATCGTCAAGGGGTCGGCGCTGGCTGCCGTCGAAAACCGTGATCCGCAGATTGGCGAAGAGCGAATTCTCGAGCTCATGAAGGCGGTCGACGAATTCATCCCGACGCCTGAGCGGCCGATTGACCAACCTTTCCTGATGCCGATTGAGGACGTTTTCTCGATCTCGGGACGCGGCACGGTCGTTACGGGCCGTATCGAGCGCGGCATTGTTAAGGTCGGCGATGAATTGGAGATCGTCGGCATCCGCGATACGCAAAAGACGACTTGCACCGGCGTCGAGATGTTCCGCAAGTTGCTTGACCAAGGGCAGGCGGGCGACAATATCGGCGCTCTGCTCCGCGGTATCGATCGGACGCAGGTCGAGCGTGGGCAGGTGCTTTGCAAGCCCGGCAGTGTCAAGCCGCACAAGAAGTTCGAGGCCGAGGTCTATATTCTGACCAAGGAAGAAGGTGGTCGCCATACGCCGTTCTTTGCGAACTATCGGCCCCAGTTCTACTTCCGCACCACTGATGTGACCGGCATCGTTGAATTGCCTGCCGGCACCGAAATGGTGATGCCGGGGGACAACCTGAAGTTGAACGTCGAGTTGATCCAGCCGATCGCCATGGAGGAAAAGCTCCGTTTCGCAATCCGCGAGGGTGGCCGCACGGTTGGCTCCGGCGTCGTCGCCCGTATTCTGGACTAGAGTTTGAAGCGGGTTTCGCGCGTGGTTCGTGCGAGGCTGGCCAAGGGCTGAGGGGCGCCGGGTGACCGGCGCCCCTTTTCCTTTCGGTCGTCGTCGCGATGCCGCGGGAGGGAAGGTTGCATGAGCGGTGACTTCGCGGTGGTCGTCAGCGTCTGGGTGCATCAGGGACGTGAGCAGGAGTACGACGCGCTCGAGAAGCGGTCGGCGGACATCATGGCGCAGCATGGTGGACGCATGGTGGTCGTGGTTCGGACGGGCGCAGCCGCGGGCGCAGCGGGGGCGCCTTTTGAAATACATGTCCTGACGTTTCCGAACGAAGCAGACTTCGCGGCCTATTCGGCAGATCCCGTCACAGTGCGGCTTCGCGGCGTCCGATCGCAGATTGTGGCGCGAACGGAACTCTCGCGTGGGCGGACCTTATCGAGATAGGCGGATCAGGAGGTGGCGGTGGAGTCGGTGATTGCTGTTCGCTCTGGAAGCCGTGCTTCTTGGCGGGCGGCCGCTCCCACTGGCTTGCTGACGGCTCTGCGTGCCGTGGGACCCAGCAAGAATACTCGCCGCACCGCTTGACCTGGTGAATTGTTGATTCTATCAGAGCGCCTCGCTGAGGTGGCGTTGGCAGTAGTGCGGGTGCGGCAGCGCTCGACACTAGACGCTTCGCTCTCTGGCGAACCGAATAAGCAGGCGCTTTCGACGGGCCCTACCGGGACGCACCCGTCGGTTTTGCCTTTGAAATTGGCTTTGAGCCTTTGACTCCGGTGGGTCCGATGGAACGACAAAATATCCGCATCAGGCTGAAGGCCTTCGACCACCGGGCGCTTGACCAGTCGGCGCGCGAGATTGTGTCGACCGCCAAGCGGACCGGCGCGCAGGTCCGCGGTCCGGTGCCGCTGCCCACCCGGATCGAAAGATTCACTGTGAACCGCTCGCCTCATGTGGACAAGAAATCGAGGGAACAGTTCGAGATCAGAACCCACAAGCGCGTGCTGGATATCGTAGACCCCACCCCACAGACCGTCGACGCGCTCATGAAGCTCGATCTTTCGGCCGGCGTCGCCGTCGAGATCAAGCTCGAGGGAAGGGGCGGCTGATGCGCACCGGACTGATCGCCAAGAAGGTCGGGATGACGCGTGTGTTCGCCGAGGACGGCGCACATATCCCGGTGACTGTTTTGTCGCTGGAGGGCTGCCAGGTGGTCGCTGTCCGCACCAAGCAGGACCGCGAAGTCGATGTGAAGAAGCGCGGCGAAGTGGTCGGCAAGGCGACGCGCAATGACGGCTACACAGCTGTGGTGCTGGCGGCGGGCGAGCGCAAGGCAAAGAACATCGCAAAACCGGTCCGCGGACAGTTCTCCAAGGCTGGCGTCGCGCCCAAAGCCGTGGTGCGGGAGTTCCGGGTCGCGGAGGACATGCTTCTGGATGTCGGCGCAGAGCTCTCCGCCGAGCATTTCGTGCCGGGCCAGAAGGTCGACATCGCTGGGATCACCAAGGGACGCGGTTTCTCAGGGGCGATGCGACGCTGGAACTTTGGCGGCCTGCGCGCAACGCACGGCGTTTCCGTGTCTCACCGGTCGCATGGATCGACCGGTCAGCGTCAGGATCCCGGCAAGGTGTTCCGCGGGAAGAAGATGGCGGGCCATTACGGCGTCGAACGGGTCACCCAACAAAATCTCGAGATCGTACGGACGGATCCCGCTCGTGGTCTCATCATGGTTCGCGGGGCGGTGCCCGGCGCAGAGAACGGTTGGGTGGAGATTCGTGACGCGGTAAAGCGCGCGCGTCCCGAGGCCGCCCCGACTCCGGCGGCGCTGAAGTCGGCGACCGCGGCTCAGGCGGAGGGCGAAGTCTGATGAAGATGCCAGTTCTCGGGCTCGATTCGAAGAAGGCCGGCGACATTGAGCTGCTCGACGCGGTGTTCGGACTCACCGAAATCCGCGGCGATTTGCTGCAGCGCATGGTCCGCTACCAGCTCTCGAAGCGTCAGGCGGGCACACACTCGGTTAAGTCGCGGTCCAATGTCGCGCGCACCACGAAGAAGATGTACCGCCAAAAAGGCACCGGAGGCGCTCGCCACGGATCGCGCAATGCGCCGATCTTTGTCGGCGGTGGCGTCGCTCACGGCCCTCACCCGCGCAGCCATGCGCATGATCTCCCCAAGAAGGTGCGTGCGCTCGCGCTGCGCCACGCGTTGTCGTCCAAGGTCAGGGAAGAATCTCTGATCATCATCGACGAGGCTGCAATGGCCGCGCCGAAAACGAAGGACCTGTCGTCTGCGTTCAAGAAGCTCGGGCTCGAAAACGCCTTGGTGATTGGCGGCGTGGAGTTGAACGAGAATTTCGCACGCGCAGCTCGTAACATTCCGAACATCGACGTGCTGCCGCTCGCGGGGCTCAACGTTTATGACGTGCTTCGCCGGCGGAAGCTCGTCCTAACGCGCGAAGCTGTCGAAGGGGTGCACGCTCGGTTTTCGGCCGACGCGAAGGACGGGCAGGTTTCGGGCGCCAAGGCGGGCGAACCGGGATTTGTTGACGATGTGGTCCTGATCGACGGTGTTGGTGAGCAGTCGGCCAAACAGTTGGCCGCGGAAGGCTTCGCCAAGCTGACGGCCCTGGCATCGCTCAGCGACGCTGACGCGGCAGCCATGTTCGCGCGAGCGGGTTATGCAGATAAGGCGGCGCGGGAAGAGTGGCTGGCGCAGGCGCGTGACCTGGTGGCCGGCGGTGCGCCTCGTGCAAAAGTCGACCAGCGATTGCTGCGCCAGATGCGCGAACAGCAGATGCGGGGGGCCTAAGTCATGATCGAACCCAAAACCCTCCATTACGACCTGATCACGGCGCCGATCATCACCGAGAAGTCGACGGTGTTGTCGGAGTTGAACAAGGTCGTGTTCCGCGTCCCGCTGACGGCCACCAAGCCGCAGATCAAGGAAGCGGTGCAGGCGCTCTTCAAAGTGAACGTCGTCTCGGTGAACACCATCGTCCAGAAGGGCAAGACGAAGCACTTCCGCGGCGTCAAGGGCCGACGGGTCGATATCAAGAAAGCCATCGTGACGCTGCAGGACGGGCAGTCCATCGATGTGGCGACCGGGCTGTAAGGGACGCGTGACGCGATGGCGCTGAAGACATTCAATCCGACTTCCCCCGGCCGACGCCAACTCGTGATCGTCAACCGCGAGGGGCTGCACAAGGGCCGTCCGGTCAAGGCGCTCACCGAGGGCCTGACGAAGAAAGGCGGGCGGAACAACACCGGTCGCGTGACCATGCGCTGGATCGGCGGTGGCGCGAAGCGCCTTTATCGCGTGATCGATTTCAAGCGCCGCAAGTGGGACATGCCTGCGAAGGTGGAGCGGCTGGAATATGATCCCAACCGCACGGCGTTCATTGCGCTGATCACGTATCAGGATGGCGAACAAGCCTACATCCTCGCGCCGCAGCGCGTGAGCCCGGGTGACGAGGTTGTGGCGGGCGCGTCGGTTGACATCAAGCCAGGCAACGCTCTGCCGCTGAAGAGCGTCCCGGTGGGTACGATCGTCCACAATGTGGAGATGAAGCCGATGAAGGGCGGGCAGATCGCTCGCTCGGCAGGCGCTTATGTTCAGCTCGTCGGCCGCTCGGACGGCTACGCGCAGATCAAACTTTCCTCAGGCGAAGTCCGCATGGTGCCGGAAGGCTGCATGGCGACGATCGGCGCGGTGTCCAACCCGGACAACATGAATGAAGTGAGCGGGAAGGCCGGCCGCACCCGTCACCAGGGGCGTCGCCCGTCTGTTCGCGGTGTTGCCATGAACCCGGTCGATCACCCCCATGGCGGCGGCGAAGGCAAGACGTCCGGCGGACGTCATCCTGTGACGCCCTGGGGCAAGAAAACTCGCGGTCCCAAGACCCGTCGCAACAAGTCCACCGACCGGCTGATCATCCGCCGGCGCAACAAGAAATAGCGGAGGGAAAGATCATGGCTCGCTCCGTCTGGAAAGGTCCGTTTGTCGACGGATATCTGCTCAAGAAGGCCGAAGCGGCGCAGGGCGCCGGACGTCCGACCCCGATCAAGACCTGGTCGCGCCGTTCGACGATCATGCCGCAATTCATCGGCCTGACGTTCCAGGTGCACAACGGCAAGAGCTTCATTCCCGTGCTCGTCTCGGAGGAGATGGTCGGTCAGAAGCTCGGAGAGTTCGCACCAACGCGCACCTATTACGGACACGGCGCCGACAAGAAGGCGAAGAGGAAGTAACATGGCCAAGCCTAAGGCTCCTCCCAAGCAGGCGTCCAATGAGGCGCGCGCCGTTCTGCGCATGGTTCGTGTGAGCCCGCAGAAACTAAATCTTGTCGCCCAGCAAATCCGCGGCCTCTCCGTGGAGAAGGCGCTCGCGGAGCTCGAATTCTCACGCAAACGGATCGCGCTGGATGTGCGCAAGCTCCTCAAGTCGGCGATGCACAACGCTGAAAACAATCATGGCCTCGACATCGACAGTCTGGTCGTCGCCGAGGCTCATGTCGGCAAGAATCTCGTGATGAAGCGGATGCACGCGCGGGCGCGCGGTCGCGGCGTTCGCGTCGAAAAGCCGTTCTCACAGATGACCATCCTGTTGCGCGATACGTCGATGGCCGCCGAGACGAGGGAGAGCGCGTAATGGGTCAGAAGGTCAATCCGATCGGTCTTCGGCTCGGCGTCAATCGGACGTCTGACAGCCGTTGGTTTGCGGAATCCGGCGACTATGGTCGGCTGCTGCACGAAGACATCAAGATCCGGCAGTTCATCAAGGATCGGCTGAAGCAGTCAGGCGTCTCGAAAGTCATCATCGAGCGTCCGCACCGCAAATGCAGGATCACCGTGCACACCGCCCGCCCAGGGATGGTGATCGGCAAGAAGGGCGCCGATATCGAAACGCTGCGCAAGGCGCTGTCGAAGCTGGTGACGGATGAGGTGTTTGTGAACCTCGTCGAAATCCGGAAGCCGGAGATTGATGCGAATTTGGTGGCGGAGGATGTGGCTCGCCAACTTGAACGCCGGGTGTCGTTCCGCCGCGCCATGAAGCGCGCCATGCAGACCTCGATGCGCATGGGTGCGCTCGGGATCAGATTGAATGTGGCGGGTCGCCTCGGTGGCGCGGAGATCGCGCGAACCGAATGGTACCGTGAGGGTCGGGTGCCGCTGCACACCCTGCGGGCAGATATCGACTACGGGACGGCCGAAGCGCGCACGACCTATGGCGTGATCGGGATCAAGTGCTGGATCTTCAAGGGCGAGATCATGGAGCATGACCCGATGGCGCAGGATAAACGAGCCGAAGCGCAGGGCGACAATCGTCAGCGGTCGCAGCGACCGAACGCGCCGGCCCAGGGTTGAGGTGAAGGACAATGCTGCAACCCAAACGCACTCGCTTCAGAAAGCAGTTCAAGGGACGCATCAAAGGCGTCGCGAAGGCAGGATTTTCGCTCAATTTCGGCGCATATGGTCTGAAGGCGCTCGAGCCTGAGCGGGTCACGGCTCGCCAGATCGAGGCGACGCGCCGTGCCATCACCCGCGAAATGAAGCGGGCGGGCAAGGTCTGGATTCGGATTTTTCCGGATGTGCCCGTGTCGAAAAAGCCGGTCGAAGTCCGGATGGGCAAGGGCAAGGGGTCGCCAGAATTCTGGGCGGTCAGGATCAAGCCTGGCCGGATCATGTTTGAGATCGACGGGGTTCCGGACGCCGTGGCGCGCGAGGCGCTTCGGCTCGGCGCCGCCAAGCTGCCGATCAAGACGAAGATCGTGTCACGGATTGGGGGAGGCGAATAATGCCCATGCTCAAGTCTGAGGACGTGAGGCGCAAGACGCCGGACCAACTCCGCGACGATCTCGCAAACCTGAAGAAAGAGCAGTTCAACCTGCGGTTCCAGAAGGCCACCGGGCAACTGGAGAACACTTCGCGCGTGCGTGAAGTGCGGCGCGATATTGCGCGGATCAAGACGGTGCTGGGCGAGAAATCCCGCACCGCCAGCGCAAGCTGACGGACGAGGAGACGGGTCGATGCCGAAACGCGTCATGGAAGGCGTGGTGGTCTCCACCAAGATGGAGAAGACCGTGGTGGTGCGCGTCGAGCGGACCTTCATGCACCCGTTGTTCAAGAAGATCGTCCGCCGCTCGAAGCGGTACCATGCGCATGACGAGAGCAACGCTCTGACGGAGGGGCAACAGGTTCTCATCCGCGAGTGTCCGCCCCGATCCAAGCTGAAGCACTGGGAAGTGGTCCCGGCGGAGGGCGCTCAATGATCCAGATGCAGACTCACCTCGACGTCGCGGATAACTCCGGAGCGCGTCTTGTCCAGTGCATCAAGGTGCTGGGCGGGTCGAAGCGCCGGTACGCCAGCGTCGGCGACATCATCGTTGTGTCGATCAAGGAGGCAGCGCCCAAGGGGCGGGTCAAGAAGGGCGATGTGCGCAAGGCTGTGGTGGTCCGGATCGCCAAGGATATCCAGCGGCGGGACGGTTCCGTGATCCGTTTCGACAGCAACGCAGCGGTTCTCGTCAACAATTCTGGCGAGCCGATCGGAACCCGCATCTTCGGGCCAGTGCCGCGCGAGTTGCGGGCGAAGAACCACATGAAGATCATTTCGCTTGCGCCAGAGGTGTTGTGATGGCGGCTAAGATCAAGAAGGGCGACAAGGTGATTGTCATCGCCGGTCGCGACAAGGGCAAGCAGGGCGAGGTGATCCGGTCGATCCCCTCGGAGGATCGCGTCGTTGTTTCGGGTCTTAATCTCGCGACGCGGCATCAGAAGCCGTCGCGCGCCGATCAGGGTGGCATCAAGCGGATTGAAGCGCCGATTCACGTGTCAAACGTGGCTCATATAGACCCGCGTGACGGCAAGGCGACGCGCGTTGGCTTCCGCACCGACGACAAGGGCCGAAAGATCCGCTTCGCGAAACGCTCCGGGGAGGCGATCGATGTCTGAGGCGCACTACGAACCGCGGCTGAAATCGCTCTACCGAGACTCCATCCGCGAGAAGCTCGTCGAAAAATTCAAGTACACCAACCCGATGCAGGTGCCGAGTCTCGACAAGGTCGTGATCAATATGGGCGTCGGCGAAGCGGTGTCGGATTCCAAGAAGATCCGGTCTGCGATGGCCGATCTTGCGGCGATCTCCGGTCAGCTTCCGGTGGAAACCAAGTCACGCAAGTCGATCGCCGGTTTCAAGCTGCGCGAGGGCATGACGGTCGGCTGCAAGGTGACGCTGCGTCGGGCGCGCATGTATGAGTTCGTTGACCGGCTCACAACGATTGCGCTTCCCAGGGTGAAGGATTTCCGCGGGCTCAATGGGCGCAGCTTCGATGGTCGCGGAAACTACGCGATGGGACTGAAGGAGCACCTTGTGTTCCCGGAAATCAACTACGACCAAGTCGACCAGACCTGGGGAATGGACATCATCGTGTGCACGACGGCGCGCACGAACGAGGAGGCCAAGGCGTTGCTCGCCGAGTTTGGCTTCCCCTTCAGAAACTAGAGCGCGCCGAAGGAACCTGACATGGCGAAGAAGAGCTCAATCGAGAAGAACAAACACCGGCAGAAGCTGGTGGACCGCTACGCTGAAAAGCGGGCGATGCTGAAGGAGCGCGCCCTCGACGAGGCGCTGCCGCTGGAGGAGCGGTTCGAGGCGCGGCTTGCGCTTGCGAAACTGCCTCGGAACTCAGCGCCGAGCCGCGTCCGCAACCGGTGTGAGATTACCGGCCGCCCGCGCGGCTATTATCGGAAGCTGAAAATGTCGCGCATCGCGCTTCGCGAATACGGGTCCCAGGGAATGGTGCCCGGTATGGTCAAGTCGAGCTGGTGAGGGGCGCATACGCATGAACATCGGCGATCCTCTTGGCGATATGCTGACCCGTATCCGGAACGCGCAGATGCGTGGCCGGTCCAGCGTGTCCACGCCCTCCTCCAAGCTCCGTCAGCGCGTTCTCGACGTTCTGCAGCGCGAGGGTTATATTCGCGGCTATTCGGAAATCGAGAAGGACGGCAGGCGCGAACTCGACATCGAGCTCAAGTATTATGACGGGGCTCCGGTGATTTCCGTGGTCCGCCGCGTGTCGAAGCCAGGCCGGCGCGTCTATTCCTCGGTCAGGGACTTGACGCTCGTTCGTAACGGGCTCGGGATATCGATCCTGTCGACGCCGAAAGGGGTCATGTCGGATCAGGATGCGCGAACCGAGAATGTTGGCGGCGAAGTCCTGTGTCAGGTGTCCTAGGGCGAGGATGAGGAAAAACTGACATGTCCAGGATCGGAAAACTGCCCGTCGCCGCGCCCAAGGGCGTCGAGATCAAGCTCAGCGATGGCCGCGTCCTCGTGAAGGGGCCGAAGGGCGAACTCTCCATGCAACTGAGCGATCAGGTGTCTGTGAAGATTGAAAATGGTGAGGTAGCGGTCACGCCTCGCAATGCCGAAGACGCGTTCTCGCGCGCGATGTGGGGGACCACACGCGCCAACATCGCCAATATGGTGAAGGGCGTGACGGACGGGTTCGAAAAAACGCTCGAACTGGTCGGGGTCGGGTACCGGGCCGCGCTCAAGGGGCGCGATCTCGAACTGAGCCTCGGTTACTCGCATCCGGTGCCCTACAAGGCGCCGAAGGGGATCACGTTCGCTTCGACGAAGCCGACAGAGATCAAGATCTCCGGCGCAGACAAGCAGGTCGTGGGCCAGGTGGCCGCGGAAATCCGTTCGATCCGCCCGCCTGAACCTTACAAGGGCAAGGGTGTGCATCGCGTCGGCGAATTCGTTCGCCGCAAGGAAGGCAAGAAGAAGTAACATGCTCTCTCAGCGCGAAAAATTTCATCGCAGGGCCATGCGCAACCGCGCCCAGCTCCGGGCGCGAGCGGGCGGCAAACCCCGTCTGTCGGTCGCGCGGTCGTCAAAGCATATCTCGGTGCAGGTGATCGACGACGCTCAGGGCGTGACCCTGGCGCACGCTTCGACGATGGAGAAAGAGTTCCGGTCGTCAGGCAAGTCGGGAGCCAATTTGTCAGCGGCCGAAATCGTCGGGAAGATGATCGCGCAGCGGGCGGCGAAGGCCGGGGTTACGGAAGTCGTGTTCGACCGCGGCGGTTTTGTCTATCATGGCCGCGTCAAGGCGCTCGCCGAAGCCGCCCGCGAGGGCGGGCTTAAGTTCTGAAGGAGTAGGCGATGGCGCGCGAAAGAGGCGAGAGATCCGATCGTGGCGGCGGCCGTCGAGGTCGGGACGAAGACCGTGAGCAGTCAGAGATTGTCGACAAGCTGGTCGCAATCAACCGCGTCGCGAAGGTGGTGAAGGGCGGCAAGAATTTCGGTTTCGCCGCGCTCGTTGTTGTCGGCGACCAGAAGGGGCGGGTCGGTTTTGGCCACGGCAAGGCTCGCGAAGTGCCGGAAGCCATCCGGAAGGCGACCGACGAGGCGCGCAAGACCATGGTTCGCGTGCCGCTTCGTGAGGGACGGACGCTGCATCACGATGGCGCCGGGCGCTGGGGAGCGGGCAAGGTCGTGCTCCGTGCTGCTCCCGCGGGAACGGGCGTCATCGCGGGCGGTCCGATGCGGGCGGTGTTCGAGGTGCTCGGTGTGCAGGACGTCGTTGCGAAGTCGCTCGGATCGTCGAACCCCTACAATATGGTGCGGGCGACGGTGGATGCGCTGAAGCGGCAGGCGTCGCCCAAGCAGATCGCCTCCAAGCGGGGGCTGAAAGTTCAGGACCTCGCCGCGCGGCGCACGGACGGTGCGGGTGTGTCCGAGGCCGCGCAATAACAGACGGCGCTGATCGTCAGATCATCGCGGAGACAAGAACATGGCGACGAAAAAAACAGTGCGTGTGCGGCAGACCGGTAGCCCGATCCGTCGCGATGCGTCGCAGCGGGCGACGCTGGTCGGTCTCGGCCTCAACAAAATGGGTCGCGAGCGCGAACTTGAAGATACGCCGGCGGTGCGTGGCATGATCGCGAAAGTTGCGCACCTCATAGCGGTGTTGGATTAGGATCAGGCCGGGCGGGCCGGCCTTCACGGCCAAGTCTGTTCCGGCGGAGCGAAACGATGAAACTGAACGAGATTTCTGACAATGCCGGCGCCCGCAAGAAGCGTATGCGCGTGGGCCTCGGCGTGGGGTCGGGCAAGGGAAAGACGGCCGGTCGCGGCGTCAAGGGTCAGAAGGCCCGCAGCGGTGTCGCCATCAAGGGTTTTGAGGGCGGCCAGATGCCCATCTACATGCGCTTGCCCAAGCGCGGCTTCCGCAAACCGAACCAGGTTCGGTTCGCCTGGATCAATATCGGCCGCCTGGACTCGGCGATTGCCTCGGGCAAGCTTGACGCCGGACGCCCGATTGACGCCGCTCAACTCATCGCCGCCGGTCTCGTGCGACGTGAACGCGACGGCGTGCGCCTGCTTGCAAAAGGCGACCTGAAGTCCAAGATAACGCTCGTCGTGGCCGGAGCCTCCCAAGCGGCGATCGCCGCGGTCGAGAAAGCGGGCGGGTCGGTTACGATTACAGCGCCAACGGTCGCCGCGGACTAAGCGGCAGCCCCGACCCACAAGCGCCGAAGCTTTGCGTCCGCCGATCGGACGAGTACTCGCACCGGAAGCGGCAGACACGCCCGCCGCAGCCGTTGATACAAGGGAGCGGGCGAATGGTTTCTGCGGCCGAGCAGCTCGCGCGAAATATCAACTTCGCCTCCTTCGGACGGGCGAAGGAGCTTCAGGCGCGGATCTGGTTCACGCTCGGCGCGCTCGTTGTTTATCGGCTAGGCACCTACATCCCGCTGCCCGGCATTGATCCGCAGGAATTTGCACGCGCGTTTGGCCAAGCGTCCGGAGGACTGCTTGGCATGTACAACATGTTCTCCGGCGGCGCCGTTGAGCGCATGGCGATCTTCGCGCTGAATGTGATGCCCTATATCTCCGCGTCGATCATCGTCCAGTTGATGACGACCGCCGTGCCGACGTTGGAAAGGCTCAAGAAGGAGGGCGAGGCGGGGCGCAAACAGATCAATCAGTACACACGCTACCTGACTGTGTTGCTCGCGATCGTCCAAGCGTTTGGGATCGCGCTGGCGTTCAACGCTGTCGACCCGACGAGGGGAACCGCGATCGCAACGAGTCCGGGCCTCTTCTTCCTTGCGTCGACGGTCATCACGCTCGTGGGGGGGACGATTTTCCTCATGTGGCTCGGCGAGCAGATCACCGCGCGGGGGGTCGGGAACGGCATTTCGCTCATCATATTCGCGGGCATTGTCGCAGAGCTGCCGCGGGTCGTGTTCCGGTCTCTGGAGCAGACGCGGCAGGGTAGTCTGTCGCTGGTGGCGCTGCTGGCCCTCGCGGCGCTCTCGATCGCAATCATTGTGTTCATCGTGTTTATCGAGCGGTCGCAGAGGCGGTTGCTCATCCAGTATCCGCGCCGCCAGCAGGGCAACCGGATGGTCGGGGGCGAAAGTTCCTTCCTTCCGCTCAAGCTCAACACGTCGGGCGTCATCCCGCCAATCTTCGCCTCTTCCCTTCTCTTGCTGCCAACAACGCTCGCCGGGTTCTCGACGGCTGGCCAGGGCGGTGTGACGGCGGACGGGTGGTTCTCAAATGCGCTCCAGACGATGATCGCCTACCTTGGGCCCGGGCAACCGCTGCACATCATCCTATATGGCGTCCTGATCATTTTCTTCTGCTTCTTCTATACATCGGTTGTGTTCAACCCTGAGGAAACGGCCGAGAATCTTCGGAAGTATGGGGGATTCATCCCCGGCTATAAGCCAGGGAAACGGACAGCGGAGCATCTCGACTTCGTCTTGTCTCGCCTGACGGTGATCGGAGCCGTCTATCTCACCGCGGTCTGTCTGCTGCCTGAAATCCTCAGGGGATATTATGGGCTGACGCTCGCGATAGGCGGCACATCCATCCTGATTGTCGTGTCGGTCACCATGGATACGGTCGCCCAGATTCAGTCGCACCTCGTCGCCCACCAGTATGAAGGCATGATCAAGCGCGCCCGCCTCGGGGGGCGGAAGAGATGAATCTGATCCTGTTCGGCCCGCCCGCCGCGGGCAAAGGCACCCAGGCGAAGCGTCTGGTCAATGAGCGTGGCTACGTTCAGCTTTCGACCGGCGACATGCTGCGGGCCGCGCGTGCATCCGGTTCCGAACTGGGGAGGCGGGTGGCAGCGATCATGGACTCGGGATCGCTGGTGTCCGACGAAATCGTTATCGAGCTCATCGCCGCGCGAGTCGAGGAGGAGCCGGACGCCCCCGGGTTTATTTTCGACGGATTTCCGCGCACGGTCGCACAGGCGCGAGCGCTTGACAGGATGCTCGCAGACCACGGCACCGGAATCGACCTGGTCATCCGTCTGCGCGTGGACGAGACACAGCTGATCGAGCGCGTTACGCGCAGGTTCGAGCAGGAAGGCCGTGCAGACGACAATCCGGAAAGCTTCAAGAAGCGCTTGACGGCGTACAATGATCAAACAGCGCCGCTGCTTCCAATCTATCGATCGCAGGGCAAGCTCATCGAGATCGATGGAATGCGGGACATTGATGACGTGTCGCGCGCGATCGCCGCCGCGCTCGATTTCGACTCAGGGAGTGATCCCGACGATTGAAACCTTCGGGAGGGTGACCGAGGGCTTGGCCAATTATCCGGTTGACGGGGCTCTTAAGCGTCATATAAGTGGCGGCTTCGCGTCGGAGAGGTTCCCCGCCCGCGCTTTTCGGCGCGCGGTGGAGGCTTTTCGGGCGTCCTTCAGATTATGCGGTGTAAGGAGGGGCGTTTGGCCCGTATCGCTGGCGTGAATATCCCCACCGGGAAGCGTGTGGAGATCGCCCTTCGCTACATCCACGGAATCGGTCCGTCGATGGCGAAGGAGATTTGCGAGAAAGTCGGGATCGAGTCGGCTCGTCGCGTCAATCAGCTTTCGGATTCGGAAGTCTTGCAGATCAGAGAAACTATCGACCGCGACTATGTGGTCGAAGGCGATCTTCGCCGGGAAGTCGCGATGAACATCAAGAGATTGATGGACCTCGGTTGCTACCGCGGACTTCGTCATCGCCGCGGCCTTCCGGTCCGTGGTCAACGAACCCACACCAACGCACGCACGCGCAAGGGGCCGGCCAAGCCCATCGCCGGCAAGAAGAAATAAGGCGAGGATCGGATCATGGCTCGCGAAGCCCAACGCGTTCGGCGCAGGGAAAGAAAGAATATCGCTTCAGGCGTCGCTCATGTGAACGCCAGCTTCAACAATACGATCATCACGATCACTGACGCTCAGGGCAACACGATTTCCTGGTCTTCGGCGGGGTCGATGGGGTTCAAGGGTTCACGCAAGTCTACCCCCTACGCCGCGCAGGTCGCCGCAGAAGACGCGGGCCGCAAGGCGCAGGAGCACGGGATGAAGACGCTGGAGGTCCTCGTGCACGGTCCGGGGTCTGGTCGAGAATCAGCGTTGCGCGCGCTCCAGGCGGTCGGCTTCGCGGTCACGACCATCCATGACACGACCTCGGTCCCGCACAACGGATGCCGTCCGCCCAAGCGCAGGCGCGTTTAAACATCAAGTACGGGCTGCTTCGAACGACGATCGGGGCGGCTGCGAACGGGACAGAACCCGATTGAGAGGCATTCAGATGGCGACAACCGCCGTATCCGTGAACGACAAGAACTGGAAGGACCTGATCCGTCCCAACCGTCCGGTCGTCGAGCACGATTATGACGCGCAAAGGCGCGCCAAGCTAGTCATTGAACCGCTCGAGCGCGGGTTCGGCGCGACGCTCGGCAACTCCCTGCGGCGAGTGCTCCTGTCGTCCCTGCAGGGCGCCGCGATCACCGGCGTACAGATAGAGGGCGTTGTTCACGAGTTTTCGTCGATCGCCGGCGTGCGTGAGGACGTGACGGACATTGTCCTCAATCTGAAGCGTGTGCGCCTTCGCATGATTTCCGAGACGCCGAAGCGCATGACGCTTCGAGTGAAGGGGCCTGGCGTAGTGACCGCCAAGCAGATCGAGACGCCCGGCGACATAGAGATCCTGAATCCTGAGCACGTGATCTGTCATGTGGACGACGGCGCTGAGGTGCGGATGGAGTTCCACGTTGCGACCGGCAAAGGGTACGTGCCTTCGGATCGCAATCGGCCTGACGATGCGCCGCTTGGGTTTATTCCGATTGATGCGATTTTCTCGCCTGTAGAGCGCGTCGGCATCCAGATCGAGGACACCCGGTCGGGCCAGGTGTTGGACTATGATCGCTTGACGCTCGATGTGCACACCGACGGTTCGGTGACGCCGGAGAACGCCGTGGCATACGCGGCGCGCATCCTTCAGGACCAGCTTCAATTGCTTATCACTTTCGACGAACCCGTCGAGGCGGCCGTGGGCGCGGATGAGCCGGATCTCGGGTTCAACCCGGTTCTGTTGAAGAAAGTCGATGAGCTGGAGCTCTCGGTCCGTTCCGCAAACTGTCTGCGCAACGACAACATCGTTTATATCGGCGATCTGATCCAGAAGTCCGAGGCGGAGATGCTGCGGACGCCCAACTTCGGGCGAAAGTCGCTCAACGAGATCAAGGAAGTCCTTTCCGGGATGGGGCTTCACCTCGGGATGGAAGTGTCGAGCTGGCCGCCGGAAAATATTGAAGACCTCGCCAAGAAGTACGACGAACACCCCTGATCAGATAAGGAGCGGCTCGCCGGGTGACCGGGGTCGAATAACAGATGCGCCACGGCTTCGCGCTTCGTAAGCTCAATCGAACGGCCTCCCATCGCAAGGCGATGTTCGCCAATATGGCGGGGGCGTTGATCCGCCATGAGCAGATCACGACGACCCTCCCCAAGGCGAAGGAACTGCGTTCGGTAGTCGATAAGCTCGTCACTCTTTCAAAAAAGGGCGACCTCGCAGCCCGCAGGCTGGCCGCCTCACAGTTGAAAGAGGACGATGTCGTCCGCAAGCTGTTCTCGACGCTGGCTGATCGCTACAAGGACCGGAAAGGCGGTTACACGCGTGTGCTGAAGGCGGGTTTCCGGTTTGGCGACAACGCGCCGTTGGCGGTGATCGAACTCGTGGATCGCGATCACGACGCCAAGGGCAAGGCCGACCGCGAACGCGTCGAGGCGGAGCGCGAAGCCGCCGACGCGGATTGATCGTGCGCTGCTCCTGAGGACGAGAGCTGGCTTGCGCGTGCCATAGCGACAGGCGCATTGGCCGCGATGCGGGTCCATCCATCTATCTCTCCGGTCGCCTTGATGCCGCCGAATTCGGTGCCTAGCTCTCAGCCTTGGATCGATCGGGCGCATCAGTCGCGCCAGTTGGATAGGTCAATCGGGAGCGGTTCACGAATGCAACAATCGCGTAGCGTCAGAACGCTTGGTCTGGTCGCCGCCTTCGCGGCTTTTGCAGTCTTCCCCGCATGTGGTCAAAGAACGGAGGCGATCTCTCCGGGGGAGCCCGCCCCCGAGACGGCGGCGAACCTGGCGCAACTGTCTGGTCCGCAGGTCGCAGAGCCCACCCAGGCCCGCGTGCTTCCTGCATCGCGCGAGCAGATCACAATGTCTTTTGCGCCGGTGGTGCACGACTCGGCGCCCGCGGTGGTGAATGTCTATTCGTCCAAACTGGTTCGGCGGTCGACCTCGCCGTTTGCGAACGACCCGTTCTTTGGGCAGTTCTTCGGCGGTGGAACGGGGGCCGGACCGGCTCAGCGTGTCCAGCAATCCCTTGGATCGGGCGTCATCGTTGCGTCCGATGGGGTGATCGTCACCAACAACCATGTGATCGAGGGGGCGGACGAATTCAAAGTCATGCTGTCCGACCGAAGGGAGTTCAATGCCGAGCTGGTTCTCGCGGACGCCCGCACCGACCTCGCTGTTTTGAAGATAGATGTCGGCCGCGAGACGCTGCCCACGCTCTCATTCGCGGACACACGTGGCATCGAAGTTGGCGATCTCGTGATGGCGATCGGCAATCCGTTCGGTGTGGGACAGACCGTGACAACGGGCATCGTGTCGGCGCTTGCCCGAACCGATGTCGGCGTCTCGGACTTCTCATTTTTCATTCAGACGGACGCCGCCATCAATCCGGGTAATTCCGGGGGGGCGCTCGTCGACATGAGCGGTCGCCTCGTAGGCGTCAATTCGGCGATCTACTCCAGAGGCGGTGGTTCTAACGGCATCGGGTTTGCGGTGCCAGCCGAGATGGTGAAGCGCGTAGTGGACGCCGCCATGAACGATGGTCGCATCGTGCGCCCGTGGCTAGGCGCCAAAGGCGAGGGCGTTAACAGCGAACTCGCTGTCAAGTTGGCTCTCGGACGGCCGCGCGGCGTGCTGATCAAGGATATCTATCCGGATGGACCGGCGGCGAAGGCGGGGCTCAGGGCCGGCGACGTGGTGCTGTCGATCGACGGTCGCGAGGTATTCGACGAGCGGGGCATGAAATTCGTTGCGGCGACGTTTGCTCCGGGTGACCGGGCGAAGGTCGATATCTGGCGGGATGGGCGGTCGCGTGAACTTACCCTAACGTTCGCGCCGCCGCCCGGGGCAACCGAAGCAGAGTTGTTGCGCATCGACGGCCGCAATCCGTTCTCCGGCGCGGAGGTTGCGGAGATTTCGCCCGCCCTCGCCGAAGAACTGGGAAGAGACGGCTTTCAGACCGGGCTTCTGGTCAACCGGGTCGTCCGCCGTTCGATTGCATCCCAACTTGGCCTCCGGCCCGGCGACATCGTGCGCGAGGTCAACGGCGCTGCGATCCGGACCGCGGTTGATCTCGAAACAGCCATCGAACGTTCGGAGAAGGCAGGACAGCCCATCTGGCGCCTTGCGATCGAACGCAATGGCGAACGGATCGAAACGTCGGTACGCATTTGATCTGAATCAGCGCGCGCGCAATCTCTCGGCTCCATGCTTCCTCTGTTCATCAAACGGAGGCGACAGCATGAGCCTTGTGGTGCGTATCCTGATGATCGGGGCGGTGTTCACGCTCCCTGCCATCGCTCCAGCGAGCGCCCAGAAGGTCGGTGACGCGGATGCGGGTCTGGCCTATGCGTCGCGGTCGTGTGCGGGCTGTCATGCAATTGACCCCCTGACGGAGCGGTCGCCGAACCCCGCCGCCCCTACCTTCAGATCGATCGCGTCGGCGCCTGGGATGACGCTCACTGCGTTCAATGTCTGGATGACCACAGGGCACAAGGACATGCCGCACCTGATCGTTCCGATTGACCAGCGTGAGGACCTGTACAGCTATATCGCCACGATGAAGCGACCCAACTGAACGTGACGAGCGCGAAGACGATCCAGGCGCTTTCACACCGGATCGCTCAACGGTAGTGTGCGGTCTGTGACCGATCTTTTTTCCGCTTCCGACCTAGAAGGCGACGCGCCGCGTCCGCTCGCGGACCGATTGCGGCCTGAGCGGATCGACCAGATCGTCGGCCAGGACCATGTTCTTGGCTCCGATGGGCCGATCGGACGGATGCTCGCAAAGGGTCGACTGGCGAGCGTCATTCTGTGGGGGCCGCCGGGCGTAGGCAAGACCTCCATCGCACGCTTGCTGGCGCGAGACGCCCGGCTCGAGTTCGAGCAGCTTTCAGCGGTGTTCTCCGGAGTTAAGGATCTTCGGGAGGTGTTCGAGCGGGCCGAACAGCGCCGCAAGATCGGCAAGGGAACCTTGCTGTTCGTCGATGAAATCCACCGGTTCAACCGAGCGCAGCAGGATGGGTTTCTGCCCTTCGTTGAGCGAGGTGTCGTGACGTTGATCGGTGCGACCACCGAGAATCCGAGCTTCGAACTCAACTCGGCATTGCTGTCCCGGTGTCGGGTGGTGGTGTTGAACCGTCTTGAGGCCGCCGCACTCGATGAGTTGTTGCGGCGCTCCGAAGCTCACTTCGGGCGATCGGCGCCGCTCACGGAGGAGGGGAAGAGGGTGCTGTATTCGCTCGCCGACGGCGACGGTCGATACTTCCTGAACCTTGTCGAAGAGGTCTTCGCGTGGGACGGACCCCCGATGGGGCCCGACGAGCTCCAACGGATCCTTACGAAACGATCCGCCGCTTATGATCGGGATCGCGAAGAGCACTACAACCTCATCTCGGCTCTGCACAAATCCATCCGCGGGTCCGATCCCGACGCCGCCCTTTACTGGTTCGCCCGCATGCTGAAAGGCGGCGAAGATCCGTTGTTTCTCGGAAGACGGCTCATCCGAATGGCGAGCGAGGATATCGGACTTGCCGATCCGCAGTCGCTGCTGGTCGCGCAGGCCGCCGCCGCGGCGTACGAGCGGCTCGGCTCGCCTGAGGGCGAACTCGCACTCGCGCAAGCTGTGTTGCACCTGGCGGCGGCGCCGAAATCGAATGCGGCCTACTTCGCTTTCAAGTCTGCGATCGCAGCCGCCGAAGAGTCGGGCTCCCTACCGCCGCCGCCGCACATCCTGAATGCGCCGACGCAGCTGATGCGGGAGATGCGTCGTGGAGCGGACTATGTTTATGATCACGATCTGGCTGACGGATTTTCCGGGCAGGATTACTTCCCCGAGGGAATGGATCGGCGCGGCTTCTACGCGCCAACGGATCGCGGCGAGGAGAAGCGGCTCCAGGCGCACCTCATGGACCTCGCAGACCGTCGCCGCCGAAGGAATGATCCCTGATGAAGCGCCGCGGACTGGTGGATCGCGCCTCCGCTCTCTCCGCGGCTGATAGCGTCTTTGTAAGATCACTCGTCATTCATGAGGACCGCAGCCTCATCGCGTTCAACAAACCGGCGGGCCTCCCCGTCCAGACTCGCAACCCTGATGACAGAACGCTCGATCTTTTGCTGCGGGCGTTTGAACGTTCCAACGGCAAGCGCCCGCGATTGGTGCACCGACTCGACGCCCAGACCTCCGGCGTCATCATCGCCGCGCACACCCAGCCATCCGCAGCCGCGCTTTCCGCGGCATTCGCCGGGCGGTCGATGTTGAAGACCTACCTCGCTCTGGTGACTGGCGATCGATTCGCTGCGGTCGAGGGAGAATTTGTCGATGAGCTCGTCCGGTACCGCCCGAGGCCGGACCTCGAACTCATGCGCGCTGCGCGTCCGGGCGACGCCGAGCCGTTGGCGGCGCGGACAAGGTACCGGGTCGTGCGCTCCGAGGGGCGGCTCCACCTGCTGAAGCTATTCCCGGAAACCGGGCGGATGCATCAATTGAGAGTGCACCTGGCGATCGCCGGACGGCCGATCGTGGGGGATCCCTACTATGGCGGGGCTGCAAGTGTGTCGGGGGTCACGGCGCCGCGGATGATGCTGCATGCGGAGCAGCTGGGGGGGCCTCATCCTGACGGCGGTCATTTTTCTGTTTATGCATCGCCGCCTCCGTGCTTCTCGCTGGAACAACTGCGATGGGCGGAAGTCTCGCCGAGACCGTGATGCACTGACTAGGCGGAGCGGCTCGGCGGCTCGCTCGGGCAGCCGTTGTGCGGCTGCGCTCTGGTCAATTGGGGCGGCTGTCCATAAACACTCGCGGATCATGAACGGGTTCTTGCTTGTCGCCGCGGGCGGCGCGATTGGAGCGATGCTGCGCTACGGCGCTAGCCTTCTGCTGGCCGGAAGGCAGTGGCCGGTCGCGACCTTCCTTGTGAATGTCACCGGGGCGCTTCTGCTTGGGGCGCTCGCTGGTTGGACGGCGCGAGCGGGCGAGGCGGGAGACTCGTGGCGGTTGCTTCTTGGAGTGGGAGTGCTGGGCGGGTTCACGACCTTTTCCACCTTCTCGTTCGAGGTGATCGAGATGTTCGAGCGGCGCGCATACGCGGTCGCGTTTTCTTATGTCGGGGCGTCCGTGGTGATGGGGGTGTGCGCCGCAGGCCTCGGCTACTGGTTCGTCAGGCGCGTGGCGGCATGACCTGGAATGCTGGCCAGGTGGTCCACATCACCGTCCATCCGGATGAGGGGGACGTGCGGCTGGACCGTTGGCTGCGGCGGAAGTTTCAGCACCTCTCCCAGCCCCAGATCGAACGGCTTTTGCGTCGCGGCGAGATACGCGTTGACGGGGCGAGGGCGAAATCGAACGCGCGCCTGAGGCCCGGTCAGAGCGTCCGCATTCCGCCCTTGCAGGATCGCCCGGAGGAAGATCGCCCGCGCAAGTCCTCGAATGTTGGTCGGGTCTCAGCCGAGGACGCCGAATGGATCCGGTCGATGGTGATCCATGAAGACGATCGGCTGATCGCATTGAACAAGCCGTTTGGTCTTGCGGTTCAGGGAGGTACCGGAACCCACCGACACATAGACGGGTTTTCGTCCGCCCTGGTGCGCGAAGGTGAAGAAAAGCCCCGTCTGGTGCACAGGCTGGATCGAGACACGACCGGAGTGCTTGTTCTCGCGAAGACCGCGTCAGCAGCGGCTGAGCTCGGGAAGTTGTTCCGGTCGCGAGCGCTGCAAAAGGTCTACTGGGCGGTGACGCTGGGGTCGCCCTATCCGCCGGAGGCCCAATTGCGGGGATGGATGATCAAGGCCGAAGGACCTGGCGGCGATAAGGAAAAGATGCGGTCCGCTGTGCACGGCGAAAAAGGTGCTGTGCACGCGGTGACCGACTACGCGGTGCTCTCGAACGCCGGCCAGCTGGCCGCCTGGGTCGCGCTGAGCCCCCAAACGGGGCGGACGCATCAACTGCGGTTTCATATGGCGGAGATCGGGTGCGCCATTCTGGGCGACAACAAGTACACCTGCGTGCGGCCAGAGCCTGGGGGCGTTCCTGACGGCCTTCATCTGCATGCGCGAGCATTGAAGTTGCCGGGACGAAACGGACGGCCACTAGAGCTGGTCGCCGAGCTTCCGCAACATTTCGAACTGACTTTCGAAGTTCTGGGATTCGACGCGGACATCGCCGATGACCCGTTTCGACCGTTTGAAAGAGGTGGGCGAGCGCGAAAATGACGACACGGTTCGCGATTTTCGACATGGACGGCACGCTGGTGGACAGCCGGGAGAGCATCCATAGCGCGATGTGCGCTGCGTACCGGACGTGCGGGCTGCCTGATCCCGCTTACGATCGGACCCGAAGGGTGATCGGACTTGGGCTCGTGGAGGCGTTCCAAGCCCTTGAGCCATCTGCTCCCGCCAAGCTGTGCAACGCACTTGCAGACAGCTATCGCGCGGCATTTGCGCAGCAAAGGGAGACCCATGGCGGCGCCGATCCGCTGTTCGACGGCGCGATGGATTTGCTTCTTCAACTCGACCGCGAAGGCTGGATTCTTGGTGTTGCAACCGGAAAGTCGAGACGGGGGCTGAACCACATCCTGGACAGCCATGACCTCGGACGCTGGTTTGCGACCCATTGGTGCGCCGAGGATGGTCCCGGCAAACCCCATCCGTTCATGGTTGAAGCGAACATGCGCGCGGTCGGCGCGGCGCCCGATGCAACGGTCGTGATCGGAGACGCCACCCACGATGTGGTGATGGCTCGTGCGGCCGGCGTGCAGGCGATCGGAGTGAGCTGGGGGTTCGGATTGCCGGATGAGATGGACGCCGCAGGCGCTCACGAAATTCATCATGATTTCGGATCGTTGTCGGAAGCCTTGGCCCGGTTCGGGCGAGAGGGCGCCCGTCCGCGATGACGACGGACGCGCGACGATTCTACACCACGGTCGAGATCGCCAAGACGAATGGCGGTTGGCGGGTTCACCTCGACGCGCGGCCCCTGGTGTCGCCCGCGGGGAAGGGACTTGAGCTTCCGACGAGGCGGCTCGCCGAGGCGTTGCAGGCCGAGTGGTCCGCGCAGGGGGATCGTGTGGACCCGCGCTCGATGCCGCTGACCCGCCTAGCAAACGTCGCGATCGACCGGACGCCGCTCACGCGCGCAGCCCTGGTTGATGAAGCCGCGGGCTACGCCCGCACCGATCTTCTGTGTCATCTGGAGGAAGGTGACGCCGAGTTGAAGGCGCGTCAGGACGACATTTGGGGAAAGGTTCGCGTCAGGGCGGCGGCGCAGCTTGGCTTTACTCTGCAGCCGGTGGCGGGCGTCCTCGCCCATCCGCAACCGGCGGACGCAGTCGCGAGGGTGAGGGCGTATACGGAAGCCCTGGATGATTTCCGTCTCTCCGGTGTCGGATACGGGTGCGGGTTGTTCGGATCGGTCATTCTTGCGGCGGCACTGGAGCGCCGTTGGCTGTCGGGCGAGGAGGCGCATGCGGCGGCCAGTCTGGATGAAGTCTATCAGGCCGAAAGATGGGGCGCGGACGAAGAAGCAGTTGCGCGCCGCGCGCTGGCAAGAAAGAGCGCGCAGGCGCTCGATTTGTGGTTTGATACGCTCTCGGAGACTTGATCGAGGGCGGTCGATGAGAACGATCCGGTTGCTGGGCGCGGCGTGCGCGGTTCTGGTTGCTGTGCTTGGCGCGGGCGAGACGGCCGACGCCCAGGCGCGACCATTCGAGCGGGATGACTACGCCACCTATTTCGCGCCGGGGCGTTTCCTGACCGAGTCCACATACCATGAGAGCCGAGGGGTCCTCGACATCCGGTCCCGACGCACATTCGAGATGATGGGGCGGACCACTGTTGTGCAGTCGGTGTCTTCGCTCAGCGTGTCACGCAACTACGACGTCCTGAGTGCATTCCCGTACTACAAGATCAAGTCGGAGGGCGCCGAGAGCATGCTCTGGGACCCCAACAACCGGGGGTTCCTTTTTGAGTTCACGGACGGCGATTTCGATCAGAGCGACGCGATTGCGTGGGAGTCGATGAATGCGGATCTTGCGATCGTCGATGGCGACCAGAAGATCGGTCTCCTGACCGAGTTTTATCGAAACGCTGATGCACGGGCTCGACAGGATGTGAACGACCTTGAAGAGAAGTATCGACACGACGTGGTGGGAGCGTGGCTGATGCAGTGCTTCTTCATCGAGCAGGCCCGGTATGACGTCGAGTGTTCGAACGTCCATCTGCCGACGGGCCGGGTCGAACGGCATTTCTACAAGAAGTTCGACCTGTTGAGCTGACACTGCGAATGGCCCTCATGCCGACGGAAGGGTGAAGGCGGCGTTCAGGCTGCGTTCGGTCCGCAGAGCGCACTCTGCTTCGCATGAGCAACTCTCTGAGAAAGTTCCAAGCGTCTGCCGTAGCGTTGGCTGCGTCCGCGCTTGCCGCCCCTGTCGCCAGTGCGCAGGTCAACGAGGTCATTCGCAAGCTGGAAGCCCAGTCTCACGGCGACTATGCGACGCCGGAGGATTTTTCTGCGACCCGGATCACCGTGAACTGTTCTTCCGGGGACTATGAACGGGTCGTTTGCCGGTTGCCGCGGGATTTCGACCCCGTCGACGCCCGCGTTCTTCGCAGACACTCGTCCGCCGATTGTGATCGCGGCCGCGACTGGGACCTCACGCGCGGTCAGCTGTGGGTGAAAGATGGCTGCCGGGCGGATTTTGAAGTGTTTTCCGCCCGCCCGCGCGACTACGACCTGATCGGCGGCCCCGGCTATCGCCGCCGCGGCGACGAGGACCGAGACTGGCGCGATGACCGGCTTGACACCCGTCATGCGATCGGTCTGTGCGCGCGCGCGGCCGTCCGTGAAGCCTGGAGAAGCGACGCCTGGTCAGCTCAGTATGAGAGCGAACCGCGGGTTGAATGGGGGCGCCGAGGCGCGGAAGTGACAGGCCGAGTCAGGGTACATCATGATCGCGGGTTTTACTCGGCTCGAGCCACCTGCCTGATCCGCAATGGTCAGGTGCTGTCCTTTGACCTTCGCTAAGTCCTGGGTCGGCTGGAGAGCGTGACCCGGTTCTTGAAGGGGACGACGTTCATAGAGCCTTCTCGCCGCCGGGGCCGCTCCGGCGGCGAGTGCTTGTGAATGTGTGGGGCGCAAAGAAGGTTAGATCTGACGTCAGCCCGCGAGCCCGGCGCGCTGCGCAAAGGCGTAGGCGAATTGCGCCAGAGGCGCGACGCGCCCTTCGTTCTCCGCGGCCGCGGCGTTCGACGCGGTGCCGTCCCGAACCCGGCCGACAATCCCCTGAAGGATGCCGGCGAGGCGAAAGCCATTGTAGGCGAAGTAATAGTCGAGTTCAGGAAGCCCCGCCCGTCCGACGCGCTGGCAATACAGGTCAACATATTCGTCGCGCGTCGGGATACCGAGTTCGGTGAGATTGGTGAGATTGGCCAGCGACCTGCGGACGGGATCGGAACTCGGCATCACCCATTGCATCAAATGGTAGGTGAAGTCGGCGAGCGGATCGCCAAGCGTGGAAAGTTCCCAGTCGAGTACGGCGAGGATGCGCGGCTCGGTCGGATGCAGGATCATGTTGTCCAGGCGATAATCCCCATGAACGATCGTCGTCGTTTCGCCGGGCGGGATGTTTTTCGGCAGCCATTCGATCAGCGCGTCCATTTCCGGAATCTTGGTGGTTTCAGACGCTTGATATTGCTTCGTCCAGCGGTGGATCTGGCGGGCGATGTAGTCGCCTTCCTTGCCGAACCCCTCGAGCCCCGCGACCCGCCAGTCGATCCGGTGGAGATCAGCGAGCGTGCGCACCTTCGCCTCGTAGATCGCGCGCCGTTCGGCCGGGGCGAGGCCGGGCAGGGTCTGATCCCAGAGAATCCGACCCTCCACCATGTCCATCACGTAGAACATCGTTCCTATGATGCTCTCGTCCTCGCAAAGGGCGTAGGGCCTGGCGACGGGGAAGCCGAGCGGATGAAGGGCGGCGAGGATGCGGTACTCGCGGTCGACAGCGTGGGCCGACGGCAGAAGCTTTCCGGGCGGCTTGCGGCGCAGGACATATTTCTGGCGCGGAGTGATCAGTTGGTAGGTCGGGTTTGACTGGCCGCCCTTGAACTGGCGAACCTCCAATGGCCCGGCATACCCCTCGACGTGGCGTGCCATCCAGCTGGCGAGCGCCGCTTCATCGAACCGGTGGGCCTCAGCGACTTCTTTCACGCCGGAGAATTGTGACTGGGGGTCTGCCGTCATGGCGTTGATCTCTGTCGTTGGACGATTTCGCGGGGTGGGCGTCACCTTAGCCTCCGACCGCGCGGGGAGACAACACAGGGATTGGCGCGGCGGCCGTCATCCGCGGGAGAGGGCGCGCCAGCCGATGTCGCGTCGGCAGAAACCATCCTCCCAGCGGATCCGGTCAACCGCCTCGTAGGCGCGCGCCACGGCTTTCTCAAGGGAGGAGGCGGTCGCGCTGACGTTGAGGACTCGGCCGCCCGCTGCAACGAGGCGCCCTCCACGTATCGCCGTTCCTGCATGGAAAATCTGAACGCCCTTCACGGCGCCGGCGGCGTCAAGCCCGTCGATCACCCCACCCTCGACGGGCGAAGCGGGATAGCCTTTCGCTGCAACCACGACGGTGACGGCGGGATCGACGAAGCGCTCCAGTCGTTTGCAGCCGTGAAGGCCGCCGGCGGCGCAGGCGAGAAGCTGCGGCAGCGGGTCCTCCTTGAGGCGCATCATGATGGTCTGCGTTTCCGGGTCGCCGAACCGGCAGTTGAACTCCACGACACGAGGGCCTTGCTCGTTGATCATGAGGCCGACGAACAGTACGCCCCTGTAGGTTCGACCCTCCGCGCGCATGGCGGCGAGCGTCGGGGAGACGACTTCGGTCATGACCCGGGCCTGCATGGATTCGTCGAGGATCGGCGCAGGCGAATAGGCGCCCATGCCGCCGGTGTTCGGTCCGGTGTCTCCCGCTCCCACCCGCTTGTGATCCTGGGCGCCGGCGAAGGGGACCGCGCTCTCGCCGTCGCACAGCGCAAAAAAACTTGCCTCCTCGCCGGTCATGAACTCTTCGATCACCAGGGAGGACGACGCCGCGCCGAACCGCCCCGAGAGCATCAGATCAATTTCGGCCTCAGCTTCCTGTCGGGTTTCGCAGATCACCACTCCCTTGCCCGAAGCGAGCCCATCGGCCTTCAGCACGTAGGGAGGCTGCATGCGGTCCAGAAACGCCTTTGCAGGGGACGGTTCTGTGAAGGAGCCGTAGGCGGCGGTCGGCACACCGGCGCGGGCCATCAGCGCCTTGGCGAACCCCTTGGACGCTTCCAGCTTCGCGGCCCTCGCCGACGGTCCGAAGACGGGGGTGTCCCGCTCGCGCAATCTGTCGGCGATTCCTGCGGCGAGCGGTCCCTCCGGGCCGACGACGACAAGGTGCGGTCGTTCCGTCAGCACCAGCGCCTCGAGCCCGTCGATGTCGTTCGCGGAGATCGGAAAACAACGTCCAAGCTGCGACATTCCCGGATTGCCGGGAGCCGACATCACTTCGCTGACGCGCGGGCTCTGGGCCAGTTTCCAGGCGAGCGCATGTTCACGTCCGCCGCCTCCGACCACAAGAATTCTCATACGTCCCGCCCGCAAGCTTTGGACGCCGACCGTCCGCGAGGTTACGATTAGGCTCCCGTGCGTCCACCGGCAAGCCAAAGGGGTTCGCTTGAGCAACACCAAACGACAGTCTGCGGGTGAGGCGTCGCTCACCGGCTATTGGTCAGGGTCCTATTCCTATGCCGGGCGAGCTGCCGCGACCCCGTTTTCAGCGCACATCCATGAAGAAGCGGGATTGTTTTCGGGCGAGACGCTGGAGCCGAACACCTTCGCCGATCCATCGATCGAGGAACTTTCGGCGTCGATTTTTGGCGACCGGAAAGGCCTGAGCGTCGAGTTCACCAAACGATATGATCCTGCGCCAGGCGCCCATCAGGCGGCGATCATCTATTCCGGCGCGTTGAGCGCGGATGGTGAACGGATCGACGGCGAGTGGCGGTTCGCGTTCGCGGCCGGCATCACGGGCGGGTTCATTCTCAAACGCGTCGGTCGTCGCGCCGCAGCGGTCGAAGTGGCCCGCCGCGCCGATCGCCCCGTAAAGCGCTGACTGCCGCGGTGTTTGCGGGTGTGTCGGATAAGAGCCGAGTCGGACTATAAGGGCGCATGCATGATGGAGACGCCTCCCCCGACGTCGACGCGCCGTTGCTGAGCGAAGGCGGCGACAATCTGGCCGAGCTGTCGGTTTCAGAACTCGCGATGTCCATCAAGCGGACGCTCGAGAGTTCGTTCGGCGTCGTGCGGGTTCGCGGTGAGCTTGGCCGAGTGACGGTCGCGAAGTCCGGCCATATGTATTTCGATCTGAAGGACGACAAGGCGCTCATCAACGCCATCATGTGGAAAGGGGCGGCGGGGAAGCTGCCCTTCAAGGCGGAAGAAGGGCTTGAAGTTGTGGCCGAGGGCCGCCTGTCCACCTATCCCGGCCGATCCAACTATCAGCTCGTCGTCGAGACCATGCGCCCGGCTGGAGTCGGCGCGCTCATGCAGCTGCTGGAGGAGCGCAAGCGAAAGCTTGCGGCGGAGGGACTATTTGACCCGTCCCGGAAGCGAGACCTACCATTCCTGCCAAGCGTCATCGGCGTGGTGACCAGCCCTACAGGCGCCGTCATTCGAGACATCATTCATCGGGTGCGCGATCGGTTTCCGGTGCGGGTGCTGGTGTGGCCAGTGCTGGTGCAGGGGGAGAAGGCGGCCGAACAGATCGAAGCGGGCATTTTGGGGTTCAACGCTCTGAAAGCCGGAGGGGTCATTCCCCGACCCGACGTGATCATCGTTGCGCGCGGTGGTGGATCCATCGAGGATCTGTGGGCGTTCAATGAGGAGCGCGTCGTGAGGGCGGCGGCGGCGAGCGGGATCCCGCTCATTTCCGCGGTCGGGCACGAAACCGACACGACGCTAATCGATTTTGCGTCCGACAAGCGAGCGCCGACGCCTACGGGGGCTGCGGAGATGGCGCTTCCTGTCCGGTCGGAGCTGATTTCGCTGGTCGACGATCTTGGAGGGCGAACCCGAAGGTCGCTCGTGCGGGGTGTGGAGCGCCGACGCCTGCAGATGGCCTCGGTGGCCGCTCGGCTTCCGAAGCCGGAAGCGCTGCTTCAGCAGCCGCGCCAGAAGTTTGACGTTCTCATCGAGCGGTTGTCCGGGGCGCTCGGGCGGGCGGTCTCCCGCAAGCGGTCAGTGTATGAATCCCGTGCGGGCCGCCTGCAACCAACGCTGCTCAAGCGTGAGATCGCCAATCGCGCGCAGCGCACGGCGCATCTTGGCCAGCTTCTGCAACCCGCCATAGGCCGGCGGCTGACCGACGCCGCACGCCGGCTGGAGGCGCAAGGCCGACTTCTTGAGACGCTTTCGCACGCGGGCGTTCTCAAACGCGGCTTCGCGCTCGTTGTGGATGGATCGGGCCAGATCGTTCGGTCGGTCGGGCGATTGACGCCGGGCAATCGCGTCCGGCTGCGTCTCGGCGACGGCGAAGCGGGAGCGACGATCGATCCGGATGGTCGCAAGGGGGCGGCGGATGAAGGCGAGTCGACCGCTCCCGCCTCCCGGCGCCGCCCTCAGAAACGCCCCGTCGATGCGTCGTCAGAGCCGCGTTCCGGGAAGAAGGGAGGCTCGGGGACCGGCGCCGCCGCCAAACCGCGCGGCGGTCAGGGGGAGTTGTTCTAGGCGGGCTGCTTTGGAAGCTCCGGGTTGCCTCTTAGCGGCCCCAGCCCTAGGGATGGAATGCCGAACGATCATGTCGGCTGCCCCGTGCAGAGAAGGCCTTCGCATGACCTTTGAGACGATCGATTCCGTTGTTGGAACAGGGGCGTCGCCGGCGCGGGGCGATACGGTCACGGTTCATTATACGGGCTGGCTGTCAGTCGGTGGAGAACGGGGCGACAAGTTTGACAGCTCCGTTGACCGCGGCCGGCCGTTCTCGTTCAAGGTCGGGGTTGGGCAGGTGATCAGGGGTTGGGATGAGGGCGTTTCGACGATGAAAGTCGGCGGCAAACGTACACTGATCCTGCCACCCGAGTATGGCTACGGCGCAAGGGGCGCGGGAGACGTCATTCCGCCGAATGCGACGCTGATCTTTGATGTTGAGCTTCTCGGGGTCGGCTGACCCATCAAACCGTGAGGCGGCGGACAAACCAGTCCGTCAGCCGCGCCCACAGTGCGGCCTTCTCGATCGCGTCCTCGACCCCATGGTCGAGATTGGGGTTGTCGTTGATCTCGATGACCGTGGGCCCGTTGGGGCCGACTTTGATGTCGACGCCGTAGAGCCCGTCGCCGATCAGGTTCGCCGCGCGCACGCCGATGTCGACCACGTCTGCGGGCGCTTCGGCGATGGCGACGGCTTCCGCTCCGCCTTCTGTTGCGCCGCCGTCCTCTCGGTGGCGGATGATCTGCCAGTGACCCCTCGCCATCTTGTAGCGGCAGGCGAAGAGCGGCCGCTGATCAAGGACGCCGATGCGCCAGTCGAAGCTGGTCGGAATGTACTCCTGGGCGATCACCAGGTCGCTCTCCTCGAGAAACGCATTGGTGAGTTCGACCAGTTCCGACATGGACTCCGCCTTCTTGACGCCGCGCGAGAACGAACCGTCAGGAATCTTTAGGACGAGCGGGAAGCCGAGGATGTCCGCCACCTCTTCAAGCCTCGCCTTTTCTTGAATGATCACGGTGCGCGGGGCGGGGAGGCCGGCTCCCACCAGACGCTCCCAAAGATAGACCTTGTTCGTGCATCGCATCATCGATGTCGGGTCGTCGATGACCGGCATCCCTTCGGCGACGGCGCGCCGCGCGAACCGATAAGTGTGGTTGGTAATGGACGTGGTTTCACGGATGAACAGGGCGTCGAATTCCGCGAGCCGCGACAGATCCCGGCGCGTAATGGGTTCGATTTCGACCCCATCCTTTTCAGCTTGCCGGGCGAAATACTTCAGCGTTTCGACGTCCGATGGAGGCATGACCTCATTGGGGTCGTAGAGCACCGCGATCGAATGTTTCGCCACCGTGCGGGTCTTGGGAGACTTCCAGACGCGACCGGAATACTTGGTCAGCGATGCGACAAAAAACTGCAGCTCGTCGCCGCGCAGGGACGTGAATGGCGCGATCTTGAGCCGCTTGATCTTCACGCCCGGCGCTCCGTTTGCGCCAACCGTCACGATGATCGCCGGGGCTCGATACCAGTCAAACAGCAGGCGGCCGAATTTGCGGAATGCGTCACTCTCGGTCTCACCGAAGCATACGAGAAGCCGCTCTGGGATGGGCGTGTTCGCTTTCGCCGCGTCCTTGTGCAGGGCCTCCTCAAGGTCCGGGAGCGCTTCTTCAGCGCCGCTTCGATCCTGAAGATCGATCAGTGTGGCGACGCTCGGTACGACGCGATGACCTCTGGCTTCAGCCAGAAGCGAGCCGTAATAGCCGTCGGCCTGATAGGTGTAGGAGCGCGACAGGTTGATGATTTTGGGACGAGCCCCTGCCAGCAGTCCGGGCCGCAGAACGTAGTCGCGTGTCGTCATCATCCTGAACGGTGCGCCGAGGGGCGCCAAGTCTCGCAGGTCGTCTGCGATGAGAATCCAGTCTCTCATCTGGACGTGATTTCTGCGGGTGCGGTTGACGCCTCTACGCCCGGTGATCGGGGCGCAAAGAGCGACTTGCGAAAGCGCAATGCGTCTTCTCCATCTTGGTAGTACTTGGCGACGTGGCCTTCGGACTCATACCCGTGACGAAGGTAAAACTCGACGACGCCCACGTCTGTTGCGCGGGCTTCCAGGCGAATTTCGACCAGTCCGCGGCGCAGAGCGCGGCGCTCCGACTCGGCAAGCATCGCGCCTCCCAGCCCCTCGCCGCGGGCGGCGGGAAGGGTCGCCAGGGAATAGATGCGGCCCACCTTCGCGCCCTTGCGGTAGAGAACCACACACATTCCGACCAAGCGGTCTTCAATGCATCCAACAAATATATCAGCGCTCGGCGACCGGATGAGCCGCGCCAGGCTGCGTTTCGTCAACCTGTCCGTGCGAAAACACACCTGCTCGATGACGAGAAGCTGTGAAAGGTCTGCCGTTGTCGCGTCGCGAATCCTGACGCGTGACCCGTCGGGGGTCATGTTGGGCCTCTCCCCGGGAAAGACCCGCGTTTAGCGCCGCGCCCGCCCCCATGTCGAGTGAGATTTGTGAAAGGCGCAGAATGGATGTGAGTGAATTCAGGGGAAGCCCGGTCTTGCGCGCAGTCGCCATGTCCATTCTTGGTGGTGCGTGGGGTGGCATGCTGGCCGCGACGTGCTGGCTGATGCTGCGGGCGCCGACCGGGCAGGCCGACTGGTTTCCGCACGCTGACAAGGTCTGGCATTTCATCGCGTTGGGCGCACTCGCGGTCCCGCTCGCTGTCGCCCTGCCGTCCCGACATCATGTGTTCGCCGGTTCGGGACTGATCATGTTCGCCGCCGGTATCGAGGCGGCGCAGCAGGCGATGGGCTTAGGTCGAACCGCCGACGTATGGGATCTAGCGGCGGGGGCCGCCGGAGCGGCGGCGGCGATTGCGGTCGGTGCGCGGGTGCGTTGTATCGTTCTTCGTCACGCCAACAGCTGGGCGGCGCGTTCCGCGAAATAGGTGATCACGGCGGCCGCACCGGCGCGCTTAAAGGACGACAGCGTTTCGATGATCGCCTTGTCCTCGTCGATCCAGCCTTGTGCGGCGGAAGCTTTGATCTGTGCATATTCGCCGGACACCTGGAAAACCAGCGTTGGCGCGCCGAACGTTTCCGACACCCGGGACACGATATCCAGATAGGGCAGCCCGGGCTTCACCATGACCATGTCCGCACCCTCCTCGAGATCGAGCGCGACCTCCCGCAGCGCCTCCTCGAGGTTGCCGAAGTCCATCTGGTAGGTCTTCTTGTCGCCCGTTAGCACCGACGCGCTTCCCACCGCATCGCGATAGGGGCCGTAGAAGGCGGATGCGTATTTCGCCGCGTAGGACAGGATCATCACGTTCTGGAAGCCGTCGGCGTCCAGCGCCTTACGGATCGCTCCGATGCGGCCGTCCATCATGTCGGATGGGGCGACGATGTCCGCCCCGGCCCGCGCCTGCACCAAGGCCTGAGACCGGAGCATATGGACGGTCTCATCGTTCAGTATGCGCCCATGGGGATCGAGAAGGCCATCATGGCCGTGGCTTGTGAACGGATCGAGGGCGACGTCGCAGACCACGCCAACCCCTGGTGCGGCGGCTTTCATCGCCTGAATGACCTGCGGTATGAGGCCTTCCGGGTTGAGCGCTTCGGAGCCGTCCGGATTCTTGCGGGCGGCGTTGATGTGGGGAAACACCGCGATTGCGGGAATGCCGAGATCGCGGGCGCGGACGGCTGCCTTTGCTGCCTCGTCTATGTTCAGCCGGTCCACACCAGGCATCGCCTTCACGGGAATCCGCGCCTCTGCGCCGTCATGCACGATCATGCCCCAGACCAGATCGTCCGGCGATGGACGCGTCTCCCGCACGAGGCGGCGGCTCCAATCGTGCTGCCGAAGCCGGCGCATGCGGACGTCGGGAAAGCGTCCTGTCGTGATCATGCGCGGCATCGGCGTGCTCCCTCAGGTCTGAGCGTTAAGGTCTCCCGGCTTTACACTCTTTTGCATGAAGCAACGAAGCCGAACGTCCATGGTCTGCTTTTGAGCTTCGCGAATCGACAGCTGCCAATCCGACAGGAGCCAGACCGGGATCTCCTTGAATCCGAGCCGACGATAAAAGGGAGCATTCCAGGGAACTTTGCGAAAAGTCGAAAGAGAGACGCGCTTGTGCGCGCGCGTCACGGCCTCCGAAAGTGCGCGGCGGACCAGCCGTCGGCCCACGCCGCGCCGGCCGTGCTCAGGCAGAACGGAAAGCTGGTCGAGGTAAAGGTCCTCGCCCTTGTCGGAGCACAGCGCGAAGCCGACAAGATTGTCCCGGTCATCGACGGCCGCCCAGACGAGCCCGTCGCCGAATCCCTTGCGCAGCCGTACTTCCGGGATGGGTTCGAGCGGCTTGCCGGAAGGACCAAAATCGATCAGTCCGGTTCCGACGAACAGGGTCGCGGATTCAAGATCGATCGACTGCAGCGCGATGACCTCGTTTCCGCGCGCTTGTCGAATTCTATAGTCCGGCGCGGACTCTTTTGACAAAGTCGCCATTAATCGCCCCGCAAATCTTCCGATTCGACAAAGACCTTAGGGCAAGACCAAACTCCGGGACCAGAGCCGATGACAGCGATGCTCACAGAAGAACAGGTGCTGATCAAGGAAACGGCGGCGGCGTTCGCAGCTGACCGCCTGAGACCGCACGCCGCCGAGTGGGATGAAACCAAACACTTTCCAATTGATGTTATCCGTTCGGCGGCCGAACTTGGGCTTGGCGGCATTTACGCCCGGGAAGACGTTGGCGGGTCGGGATTGACGAGGCTCGACGCGGTGCTGGTGTTTGAGGAGCTGTCGAAAGGCTGCATTTCGACGGCGGCCTTCTTGTCTATCCACAATATGTGCACCTGGATGGTCGACACCTTCGGCGGCGATGACCTTCGTCGGCAGTGGGCGCCACGTCTGACCTCGATGGAGCTTGTCGCCAGTTATTGCCTCACAGAACCGGGGGCCGGCTCGGACGCGGCGTCGCTTCGCACACGCGCCGTGCGCGACGGCGACAACTACGTTATCAACGGCGCGAAGGCGTTCATATCCGGCGCCGGGACGTCGGATATCTACCTCGTCATGGCGAGAACCGGTGAGGACGGCGCGAGAGGCGTGTCGACCTTCATCGTCGAGAAAGGGACAAAGGGGCTCTCCTTTGGCGCGAACGAACGGAAAATGGGCTGGAACTCGCAACCAACCCGGCAGGTCGCGTTCGACGACGTGCGCATTCCAGCCCGCCAGCGCGTGGGGGCGGAGGGACATGGCTTTCGCTTCGCCATGGCGGGTCTTGACGGCGGGAGGCTGAACATCGCCGCATGCTCCCTGGGCGGCATGCAGGAAGCGCTGGACCGCGCGCTCCAGTACACCCGGGAGCGACGGCAGTTCGGACAGGCGATCGCCGAGTTTCAGGCCACGCAATTCAAGCTCGCCGACATGGAGACCGAGTGCCAGGCCGCGCGCTCGATGCTCTACAACGCGGCGCGGTTGCTGGACGCCAAGGATCCGTCCGCGACGAGATGGTGCGCCATGGCCAAGAGGTTCGTCACCGACACCGGCTCAAAGGTCGCCAATGACGCGCTGCAGCTGCATGGCGGCTACGGCTATCTGTCAGACTATGGGGTCGAGCGCATCGTTCGCGATCTGCGTGTGCATCAGATCCTCGAAGGCACCAACGAGGTCATGCGCGTGATCGTCAGCCGGGACATGCTTCGGCAATAGACTGTACGCGCGGCGTTCGACTGGGAGGATCGTGCGTTCTGCAAGACGATCCTCGCGGCGTGTGTCGGTCCTCAGGTTCCGGGCGTTTCGACTGTCGGAAACAGGGCCGCTTCTCGCGCCGCGAGGTCGCTGTCAGTTCAGGTTCAGGAAGCGGCGTCTTCGAGTTTCACCGTGACTTCCGCCGTCTCCTTGTTGACGTCGCAGACAGCCTTGGCGCGCGTGCCGTCGGCCATCGTGACCTGGATCACGTTACGGATGGTGTCCCCATAGAGGCGGGCGTCGTCGATGCGCACGCGCACTTTTGTGGGGGCGGGCGTGAGTTGCGCCGCCGCGGCTTGCGTGCAGATGTCCTTTGTCTTGCGGACTGGCACGTCGGCGAAAGATGTCGTCGCGAACAGCGTGGAGGCGGCGACCAGCAGAATAGTGCGAACGTTCATTTTTTAGCTCCCGGTTGGACTTGTATCAGACCCTTGCCCGGGGCGTTTCCTCTACGTTAGCTCTAACGGGCGCCGTTGCAACGCTCAAGCAAAATGTTGTATCTGCAACATCATGATAGACGCTCTAAACGACGTCGCGCGCAGGTGCATCGGGGGTGTTACGCGCCGAGCCGCGCGCTCGATCACCAATTTTCACAACAGCCTGCTGAGGCCGCTGGAGCTTTCGTCGGAGCAATTCTTCCTACTGACGGCGATTTCACAGTCGCCGGATCAGCCGCTGTCGTCGATCGCCAGCAGCCTGACGCTGGACGATTCCACCATCAACAGGAATCTGGGCGTGCTCGAGCGCAAGGGTCTGGTTCGCCGGGAAGGGTCGTTTGGCCGTCTCGGAAAGCGAGTGTCGCTGACGCAGAGCGGCGAAGAGGTGATCACGCGGGCGCTGCCGGTCTGGAGCTGGGCGAATGATCAGCTGCTGGTCGGGCTGTCGGAACAGGAGATCGCGGCGGGGCGCGTGTTTCTGGAAGCCCTTGCGCGGGCCGCCGACGACGCGCGAGCGCGGAACGACTTCCTGGGGACAGATGCGGTCGAATGCCCCGCTGAACGCATCGCCTCGCAGCGAGGGGCCTAGTCGGAACGCTCCCAAGATTCGCATCAGTCCGCTGGCGCGGCGGCCTGGTTCTTGCTGTTAGTCGCGTTCCAAGCGGGCGGATCGGGGATGTGCAATGCGCACGATCAGACATTTCCTTGCAGGCGTCTCAGTTCTGGCGGCGTCGGGATGCGCCGTGATCAGCGATCTCGGCGCGAACGGACTTGCGGAGAACATCGAGAACAACGCCGCCACCCTGAATGACGCCCACACGCGGGCGATGACGACGGTGATCGCGATGAACGTGTTGCGGGCGCGGGATCGCTGGCCAACCAACTACACGACCCTGTCGGGCATCCGTTCCAATCCGACCCTTGCGCTCGGTGGACGTGCGAGCCTGACGCCCCTCGGCCTTGGCAATTCGCGGCTGCCGTTCAGCGGTTCGTCGGCGGAAGTGTCGCGAAACGAGTCCGCGAACGCCGAGTACTCGGTGAACCCTTTCTCCAACAACGACAAGACGCAGAGCCTTCTGCAGCCGGTCCAGCCGCAAATCCTCGAGAGCTACTGGAATGCGGGCTGGCGCAAGGACATCCTGATGTGGCTCTTCGTGGATTCCATAACGTTTGCCGGGTCGGGCGCGTCGGCGTTCGACGGCGAACAGCCCTGGTTTGTTGATGGCGACGAGTTTGGGGAGGACCGTAAACCCGAGGATATCGAGAATCTCTCCCGCTATCGCGAGATCATGCTGCAGGCTGAGGCCGGAAAGGTCCGATTCGAGAAGCTCGCCCCGGATCCGCAAGATGTCCGCAACTGTGACCCGCTCGATCTGTCCTGGCTGCTCTCGATGTTCGGGCAACGCGACGAAACGACGGCCGCCACGGTCCAGGCGGTCGAGTCCATGACGGGCAGGAAGGTGGTGTTCGCCCCTGACAACCGCTCGCGCGCATCAGCGGAGACGGGGCTGCCTGCGGATTTCCGCGGTCGGAGGGTGATGCTGTGCGACGCCGCAGAGGTTCGCTGGGGATTTGTGGACTCGGCGACCGGCCGGCCGTTGGCGGCCGTGCGGACGCGGTCGTTCGACGACATGATCTATTTCCTTGGCGAGTCGATGCGTAACGAGACCGCCGGCGTGCCCAACCCGATCGGGGGAGTCATATTGTTCCGGACTTATCCCGACCGCGGCGCGAGGCAGTATGCTGTCCGGGTGGAGCATGCAGGAGAGGTTCATTTCATCGCTCCGCAGTCTCGATCGGAGGGCGAGCCGGCGGCGCTTCAGGATGTGACGGGGAGCGTGTTGTCGCTGCTCAACCAGCTTTATCTTCTCGCCCAGTCGGACGAGTTCCTGCGAGCCCCTGAGGCGCGGCTGCGATAGCGAGGTCGCGACGGGCCGGGGTCTGCGCGGACCGGCCTAGGTGGATGGGCGGGCATGGCGGACCCCCGCCCGCTCAAGCTGGCTCCACGCGTCGAAGGCGGTGTCGGCGTAGGAGAACAGGTCGAGGTCAGCGGGATTGATCGTGCCGGCGTCGACGAACGCCTGGAAATTCACGGCTTTGTTCCAGAACGCCCGGTCGAACATGATGATCGGAATCGGCTGTCCGATCTTCTGCGTCTGACGCAGGGTGAGCACTTCGAAGAGTTCGTCCATGGTGCCGAAGCCGCCCGGAAACACGACGAGCGCATTGGCGCGCATCGCGAGGTGCATCTTCCGCATCGCGAAATAGTGAAACCGGAAGGTCAGGTCAGGTGTTGAATAAGCATTCGGCTCCTGCTCGTGCGGCAGGGTGATGTTGAAGCCGATCGAGGGGGCGCCGGCGTCGGTGGCGCCAAGGTTCGCCGCCTCCATGACACCCGGGCCGCCGCCTGTGGCGATGACATTGTCCCGCACCGTCCCGTTGGACACGAGAGCGCCGCCCTTCTCCGACGCGAGGCGGCCGAAGGCGCGCGCCTCCCTATACCAACGTGCGTGATCGGGAGGCCCGTCTAGCGCGATGCGGGCCGATCCGAAGACGACGATCGTCGAGCGCACGCCCCAGGCGCGCAGGCGCTCCTCAGCCTTTGCATACTCAAGCAGGAACCTGACGCCCCGCATGCTGTCGCCGAGCAGGAAGTCCTGGTCGAGCGCGGCGAGCCGGTAGGCGGGCGAGGCCATCTGCGCAGCGTTTCCGATGGAGCTTGTGGTTTGTTCCGAAGGGGTGGTGGGCGCGGGCTTTGGTGATCTGGTCATGGACCCTACCTAGTCGTCCTGCGCGCGGAACGCCATGCCCGGGCGGCGGATCGAAGTCTGTCGGCGCGGCGGTTGTCGCCGGCGCGCGGCGGCCCGATACTTCCGGCGGCGGGCCCCGCGATCCGGGGTGGAGCGATGCGGGAGCGGGCGGACATGACGGACGAGGTGATCATTCGCAAGGAGGGCGTGGCGGGGCGGATAACGCTCAATCGCCCGCAAGCGCTGCACGCCCTAAATCGGGGGATGTGCGTCGCCATGGATGAGGCGTTGAGGGCGTGGGCCGACGACCCGTCGATCGAACTCGTCCTCGTCGATCATGCTGACGGCACAAGGGGATTTTGCGCCGGAGGCGACATTCGCATGCTCGCGGAAAGCGGCGCTGGCGACGGGCTAGAGGCGGCGGAGTTCTTTCGCGCGGAGTACCGGCTGAATGCGCGGATAAAGTCCTATCCGAAGCCTTATGTCGCCATCATCGACGGCGTGACCATGGGCGGCGGCGTGGGCGTGAGCGTGCATGGATCGCACCGGGTTGCGACCGGGCGGACGGTGTTTGCGATGCCCGAGACCGGCATCGGCCTGTTCCCGGATGTCGGAGGGGGATGGTTTCTGCCGCGCCTGCCGGGCGGGCTCGCCATGGGGATGTGGCTTGCGCTCACCGGTCAGCGGCTCAAGGGCGCGGACGTGGTGGCGGCGGGGGTGGCGACCCATCTCGTCGAGGAGGCGGATATCCCGGACCTGAAGCGGGCCTTATCCGCGGGGCGTCTGGAGGCCGTCTCCTCACATGCCGGCAGGTTGGAGTCGAGTTTCGGTGAAGTTCGGGGCGAGCTCGAGCGCTGTTTTGGGGCTCAGAGCATAGAGGGCGTCCTGTCCGCCCTTGAATCGGAGGGCGAGAGCGGCTGGGCGGCGGCGCAACTCGCGGCGCTGCGGACAAAATCGCCTCAGACGCTGAAGGTAGCGCATAGGCAGCTATCCCTCGGTTCGGCGATGGAGCACTTCGAAGACAATATGAGGATGGAATTCCGCATCGGCTGCCGGGCGGTGAAGCTGCATGACTTTCAGGAGGGTGTGCGGGCGGTCATCATCGACAAGGACGGCGCCCCCCGCTGGAAACCGGCGCGTGTCGAGGAGGTGAGCGATGAGCTGCTGGATACGATTTTCGCCCCGCTCAAGCCTGGTGAGCCCGCGGAGCTGACGTTTGACTAGGGGGGGGCGCGCGCTGCGGTCGTCGCTGGAGCGCGAGGTTAAAATTGAGGTAAGCAGTTATTCAAATGAACTGATTGGAAGTATTTCGTTTACAGACAAGAAAGGCCAGTAAACCAAACACGAACAGAACAATTTCGAATAATTGTCATGTAAAACCCGTCATAATTTAGCGAATGATTATCCAAGTCGCGGTATATTGCCATCAACCCAATACAAAAACAGGGTGTGGTGATGTTGGTGAATGCAAAGCGTCCGGCTTCCGGCGCGGACGAACTCGTTGAACAGTCGTTTCTCAAGGCCTTGTCATTGCTGGAGCAGGCGCATCGTCGGCTCCACGATGTCGTGAAAGACAATCTGGAGCGTGTGGGCGAGCGGTCGCTGACGGGCGTCCAGGCGTTGCTGCTGTACGAGATCGGCGATTCTGAAACACCGGCGAGCGCACTTCGCGCGCGCGGCGCCTTCGCCGGGACCTCGATGTCCTACAATGTGAAGAAACTGCAGGAGGGCGGCTATCTGGTGCAGTCGCGCTCAAGCGACGACCGCCGGGCGGTGCGTCTCAAGCTCACGCCGTCGGGCAAGGCGGTGCGGGCGCGTGTGCAGGAAATGTTCGAGAAGCAGGCGAACGCTCTTGAACCGACGGCGAGTGTTCGGCGGGACGATCTCGATCAGCTGAACAAGACGGTCTCGCGCCTCGAGCGCTTCTGGTCCGATCAGATCCGCTACCAGCTCTGATCCTGATGCAATCCGGCCGGGGCGTTGGCGCTCCGGCCGGATTTGCCGGGATTTGCCCGGATTTGCTATGGCCGGCCGGCCTTGCGCGCCTGCTCGCGGCGTTCGGTGACCCGGGCGCCGCCCAGGATTCCGGCCATGCTGTAATTGCCCTCGTGGCAACTCGCCTCGAACATGGGCGAGGCGGATCGCAACAGGGTGAAATCGGCTCGCACCGGCGTCGTGTAGATCGCTCGGTCGTCGATGACATAGCCGTAGCTGATTACGTCAGGCGCGACCAGTATGAAGGTTTCGGTGACCTTGCGGTCCGACCGTCCGACCTCCGCCGGGGGGGTGATGGGCTCGTGCCGCAGGAGGCGGGTTTCGACGATCAGCGTGTCGCCATCCCAGCGTCCGGTGGATTCGCCCATGTAGGAGGTGAGCGCAGTCGGCCGTCTCGGGGCCGCAAATTCGATGATCCGGGCCTCGGCCATGTCCTCGGTGTTGATGACGAGGTGGTCGCTCGTCTGGACGATGAGGCGGTGCATGTTGCCGGGGGTGATGCGGAGCGGCGCCGTGCCGGGGCCTCTTACGCACCGCTCCATGAGGCCGCGCGCTTCCGGACCCTCCGCGCCGTTTCGGAGGTCGCCGAGCGCTTTGCGGTGGATGCGCGCCTCAGCGGTCAGCGGCTCCTTGCCGTCATAGGGCTCGACGAAGAGCGAGGTTCTGTAGCCGCCTCCCGGGGCCGGCATGAAGGGGCCCCAGTCGAAATCCTCATCGGGGTGCAGATCGCCGTCGGACGCCTGTTCTTTTTTGTCCGCCTCGATGAGGGCGGCGACTTCCTCCGCCGAGGCGATGTCGCCCTTCGCTTCGTCCTGTCGCTCGAACGGTGTGCGCCAGCGGCTTTCCCAAACGCCTTGAAAGTCGGGGCGTCCATCCCGTGTTCGCGGGATTTCGGCGGCCTGGGCGATCGCCGGCGTCGGCAGGCTCAAGAGCGCCAACGCAACGACGATGGAACGCATGCTCCGGCCTTTCCGTGATGGACCCGCAGGGGAAGCTTGATCCTAGCTGCGCGCGGAATGGCTGTCATCCACGTCCCACCAAGCGGTTATCAAGCGCAAGATCAGATCGATGATTGGCAAGGCATGGCCGCCGGATCATGGCGCTCAGAGGACAGCATCCGCTCTTGCGACTTATTCGCAAGTACTTCGCGACAATTCGTCAAGGTTTCAATGTGTTTCGTCACGCGAAAGTCCTTTCCTTGCGTCGAAACCGTGCCTAGTTTCTTTGGCAACTCTTTTCCGTCGGACACGACCGGAGACCCGACCATGAAACATCTTGCTGCGTTTGAAGCCGCGCTTGCAGATATCCATTCCGAAGGCCGCTATCGCGTCTTCATCGATCTGAAGCGGCACCGCGGCGAGTTTCCGAAGGCGACAGTGCGTCACCCGGACGGATCGGAGCAGCCGGTCGTCGTATGGTGTTCCAACGACTATCTCGGCATGGGACAGGACGAGGATGTGATCGCGGCGATGCACGAAGCGGTCGACAGCTTCGGGGCGGGGTCCGGCGGCACGCGCAACATATCGGGCACGACGCGCTATCATGTGGATCTTGAGCGCGAGCTCGCCTCGCTGCACGGCAAGGAAGCGGCGCTGCTGTTCACGTCGGGCTATGTGTCGAATGAGGCGACGCTGTCGACGCTGGCGCGCATCATGCCGAACCTGATCATCTACTCGGACGAGCTCAACCACGCCTCGATGATCGAGGGCATCAAGCGTGCGAAGTGCGCCAAGCGCGTGTTCCGGCACAATGATCTCGGACACCTGCGCGCGCTGATGGAGAATGACCCGGCTGACGCCCCGAAAGTGATCGCCTTCGAGTCGGTCTATTCGATGGATGGCGACGTCGCGCCGATGGCGGCGATGTGCGATCTCGCGGAGGAATTCGACGCCATCACCTATCTCGATGAAGTGCATGCGGTGGGCATGTACGGAGCCGAGGGCGCGGGCGTCGCGCAGCGCGATGACGTTATGCACCGGATCGACATCTGCGAGGGCACCCTCGCCAAGGCGTTCGGTGTGATGGGTGGGTATATCGCCTCGCGCACGGCGGTGATCGACGCGATCCGGTCTATGGCGCCGGGGTTCATCTTCACGACCTCCACCTGTCCGGTGCTGGCGGCGGGGGCGCTCGCCTCGATCCGCAAACTGCGGGGCGAGCACGGCCGGGCGCTGCGGGAGACCCATCAGGCGAAGGCGGCGATGCTGAAGCGCAAATTCGCCGAAGCGGGCCTGCCGGTGATGCCGTCCGAGACGCATATCGTGCCGCTGCTGGTCGGCGATCCGGAACGCTGCAAGGCGTTGTCCGACACGCTGCTGTTCGATTTCGGCATCTATGTGCAGCCGATCAATTATCCCACCGTGCCGCGCGGAACCGAGCGGCTGCGGTTCACCCCCTCGCCCCTGCATACCGAGGCGATGATGGACGATCTGGTGTCGTCGATCCTCGCGGTGTGGAAGCAGCTTGGTCTTGAGAGGGCCGCCTGAGCCGAACCCGTCAGGGCGGAGCCGACAAGGGAGAGCCTGCGGGCGGCGTGCTCCTTGAAATGCGCCAGGTGGCGGGGCTGGTCGAGGTTCGCGCCGTCGACACAAGCGACGGGTTGGAAGTGAGCTTCATGGCGCCCCTGTCCGCGTCGCGCGGCGACATCGAACACCTGGCGGCGGCGAAACTAACCTATGGGCGACGCAAGGCGTCGCAGGGAGGTGATGGGGGCGCGGAGCCGCCTGCGCCGTCCACGCGTCGGGGCTGGATCGCCTGAGTTTCGACTATTGAGACAGGTCAGCGACCGGGCTTGCGGACGCCGCGGCCAAGGCCGATGGACTTTGCAAACGCCGATCTGCGCTCGGTGTAGCTCGGCGCAACCATCGGATAGTCGGACGGCAGGCCCCAGCGCCGGCGATAATCGTCGGGCGACATATCGTAGCGGGATCGCAAATAGCGCTTAAGCATCTTGAGTTTGCGTCCGTCTTCAAGGCAGACAATATAATCGTTCGAGATCGACTTGCTGATCGGAACAGCCGGCTTGGGGCGTTCTTCTGACTTTGCCTCGTTCGCTGTGCTCAGTCCTGAGACGGTTCTGAAGACCGAATGAATGACATCCGGCAGGCTATCGGCTGTCACCGGATTGTTTGAAACGAATGACGCCACGATATCCGAAGTGATGCGCATCAACTCGTCGTGCGTCAAAGCAGAATTTTCTTCAGAGTCGGCCATGTAACAACCAGTCTATGGGTGCAAGACCGCAGCATACATGCGCAGTCTGGACGGGAAATCAAGCTCTCTACCTTAGTGTCATGGGAAGTTTTTTCCAAATACTAAATAAGAACGTTGAAGCCTGAGGGAAGCGGGCGCGAAGCAACGGCTTGCGCGCCGGTTCGGTTCCATCTAGGCGTCACGCAACTGATGACGAGCGTGGAGGACATCCCCATGGGTCGTGCGCATCCTGCACCGGCGATCGCGACTTCCGGCTTCTTCGAGACTGGCCTCGCCGCCGCGGATTCGGACGTCGCGCTGGCCATGGCGCACGAACTGAAACGCCAGTCGGAAGAGATCGAACTCATCGCGTCGGAGAACATCGTCTCGCGGGCGGTTCTGGAAGCGCAGGGCTCTGTCCTGACGAACAAATACGCCGAGGGCTATCCGGGCCGGCGGTATTATGGCGGTTGCGAACATGTCGACGTGGTCGAGACGCTCGCGATCGAACGTGCAAAGCAGCTTTTTTCGTGCGGCTTCGCCAATGTGCAGCCGCACTCCGGAAGCCAGGCGAACCAGGCGGTGTTTCAGTCCCTGCTGAAGCCGGGTGACGCCATCCTTGGCATGAGCCTCGACGCCGGCGGTCACCTGACGCACGGCGCAGCGCCCAACCAGTCCGGCAAGTGGTTCTCCGCGCACCAGTATGGTGTCCGCCGCGAGGACGGGCTGATCGACCTCGACGAGGTGCGCAAGCTTGCAAAGAGCGTGCGGCCGAAGCTGATCATCGCCGGCGGGTCGGCATATTCGCGGGTGATCGACTTTGCAGCCTTCCGTTCGATCGCGGAAGAAGTCGGCGCGTATTTCCTGGTGGACATGGCGCATTTTGCGGGTCTGGTGGCGGGCGGCGCCCATCCCAATCCGCTGGACCATGCCCACGTCGCGACGACGACCACGCACAAGACGCTGCGCGGACCGCGGGGCGGGATGGTGCTGACCAATGACGAAAGCATCGCCAAGAAGGTGAATTCGGCGGTGTTCCCGGGGCTTCAGGGCGGCCCGCTGATGCATGTGATCGCCGCCAAGGCGGTCGCGTTCGGGGAGGCCCTGCGGCCGGAGTTCAAGCTCTACGCCAAGCGCGTGATCGCCAATGCGCGGGCCCTGGCGGCGGCGCTGAAACAGGGCGGTCTCGACATCGTCTCCGGCGGCACCGACACCCACCTCGCGCTGGTCGATCTGCGTCCGAAGCGGGTCACCGGAAATGTCGCTGAAAAGGCGCTCGAACGCGCCTACATCACCTGCAACAAGAATGGCGTGCCGTTCGATCCGGAAAAGCCGACGGTGACGTCCGGCGTTCGCGTGGGGTCGCCCGCGGGGACGACGCGCGGTTTCGATGAGGCGGAATTCCGCCAGATCGGAGCGTGGATGGTAGAAGTGATCGATGCGCTGGCGGCGGGCGGCGACACGACCGCGGTCGAGACGAAAGTGCGCGACGAGGTGAAGGCGCTGACCGCCCAGTTCCCGATCTATGGTTCGGATGTGTCGGCCGCCGGGATCGCGAACGACAGGAGATAACCCCTTGCGCTGTCCCCATTGTGGATCTGCCGAGACGGTGGTGCGGGACAGTCGGGCTGCCGAAAATGATACGGTGGTGCGCAGGCGGCGGGGGTGTGACACTTGCGGCGGGCGGTTCACGACCTTCGAGCGGGTGCAGCTGCGCGAACTCATGGTGTTGAAGCGCGGCGGGCGACGCGTTTTGTTTGACCGCGAGAAGCTGAGACGTTCGGTCAAGCTCGCGTTGCAGAAACGCCCCGTCACGGACGAGCAGCTCGACCAGATGATCTCCGGCATCGTGAGGAAGCTCGAGAACAAGGGCGAGGCGGAATTCCCCTCCTCCGTCATTGGTCAACTGGTGATGGATTCGCTCGGATCGCTCGATCCGGTCGCCTATGTCCGCTACGCGTCGGTGTATCGTGACTTCCGCACGCCGGCGGATTTCGCCCGCTTCATCGAAACTCAGCCCGAGACGCGCAGCCGGGTCGAGGCGGCTGAACCGGAAGAGGAGAAGTGACCCCGGCCGACAACGATTCGCCGCGGGACGCGCCCGAGGACCGGCGGACTGCGCCGCCGCACGTCACCCTCAAGCTTGCAACCTCGATGGACGGGCGGATCGCCACCGCGTCCGGGGAAAGCCGCTGGATCACCGGCGAGGCGGCGCGCCTTGAGGTCCACCGCCTGCGCGCAAGCCATGACGCCGTGCTTGTGGGATCGGGAACCGCGCTCGCCGACGACCCCGAACTCACGGTGCGGCTTGATCCGCCGCCGGCGCGCCAGCCCGCGCGGATCGTGCTCGACACGCGGTTGCGCCTGCAGGCCGCGTCGCGGCTGTTTCGCACAGCGGACGCGGCGCGTCTGATCCTCGCGCATGACCCCTCGTGCGCGCCGCGGTTCGCGGAGGCTTCCGCCGCGGCGGAAGGAGATGTCGTCTGGTGGCCGACGCCGCTCGCGCGCGGTGGTCGGGGCGTCGATCTGCGGGCGCTGTTGGCGCTGTGTGCGCAGCTCGGCATCGGATCGGTGATGGTGGAAGGCGGCGGCGAGGTCGCGGCGTCCTTCCTGCGCGCGGGCCTGGTCGACCGCATCGAATGGTTCCGGGCGCCGATCCTCCTGGGAGCGGAGGGTCGTCCAGCGATCGGCGATCTGCAGGTGGCGGCGCTCGCGGACGCACCGGGATTCACCCGCACGGCTGAATGCCGCATCGGAGCCGACCTTTGGGAGACCTACATGCGTCTCAACGCCGGCGCTTGAAGGAGCACGACGCGCGATGTTCACCGGGCTTGTGACGGATGTGGGCCGCATCACCGCTGCGCAGGACCGCAATGGCGTGCGCGCCTTCCGCGTCGAGGCGGGCTATACGCCGGACGACATCGAGATCGGCGCGTCGATCATGCATTCGGGCGTCTGCCTCACCGTCGTGGCGATGGGGGCGCGGCCGGGCGGCGTCTGGTGGGAGGTCGAGGCGGTCAGCGAAACGCTGTCACGAACGGTGCTGGGCGGCTGGGAGGCCGGGGCGCGCGCCAATCTGGAGTTGTCGCTCAAGCTTGGCGACGAGCTCGGCGGTCATCTTGTGGGCGGACATGTCGACGGTGTCGGCCAGGTGACGTCGATCGATCGCGAGGGCGGGAGCTGGCGCGTTCGGTTCGAAGCGCCGGTGCGACTTGCGTCCTTCCTCGCCGAGAAGGGATCGGTGGCGGTGGACGGTGTTTCGCTCACCATCGCCGCGAGCTCGCCCGTGGGGAGCGACCCTTGCTGGTTTGAGGTGGCGGTGATCCCGCATACGCTGGCGGCGACGACGCTCGGCGACCTGAAACCGGGCGTGCGTGTCAATCTGGAAGTCGATCTCATCGCGCGCTATGTCGCCCGGATGCTGGAGGGCCGAAGCCGATGACCGGCGATTTCACGTCAGCAATCTCCTCGATCGACGAGATTGTCGAGGAGGCCAGAAATGGCCGCATGTATATCCTTGTCGACGCCGAGGACCGCGAGAATGAGGGCGATCTCGTGATCCCGGCGCAGTTTGCGACGCCGTCGGCGGTGAATTTCATGGCCAAGCACGGGCGCGGCCTGATCTGTCTTGCGTTGACCGGAGAACGGGCGCGGGCGCTCGAACTCGACATGATGGGGCGCGAGAACCGGGAGGCCATGAAGACCGCCTTCACCGTGTCGATCGAGGCTGCCGAGGGTGTCACCACGGGCATCTCCGCGCATGACAGGGCGCACACGATCGCGGTTGCGATTGATCCGACGAAGGGACCGAATGACATCGTGACGCCGGGGCATGTGTTCCCGCTTGTTGCGCGCGACGGGGGCGTGCTCGTGCGGGCCGGACATACCGAGGCCGGGGTCGATATCTCCCGCATCGCCGGGCTGCATCCGTCCGCGATGATCTGCGAGATCATGAACGATGACGGCACGATGGCGCGCCTGCCGGAACTCGTCGCCTTCGCGCAGCGCCACGGGATCAAGATCGGCACGATCGCCGACCTGATTGCGTGGAGAGGCTCGCACGATCGGTTTCTCGAGCGCCGTGTGGAGGGGGCATTTGAAACGGCGTCCGGCGGCCGGTTCCGCGTTGTGGTGTTCCGCAACCAGATCGACGGCGCGGAGCATGTGGCGCTGGTGAAGGGCGAGATCACGCCAGATCAGCTGACGCTGGTGCGGGTCCATCGGGTCGACTTTCTGGCGGATGTGCTCGGTGAAGCGGGACCGCGGGCTGGACTGGTGGCGATGGCGCTCGAGACCCTTTCCGCCGCGCCCGAGCCTGGCGTCGCGGTGTTTGTTCGGATGGGCATGGGCGAGGAGATCGGTCGGCGTCTCGGGGTTGTGCCGGGCGGTCCGAAAGACCAGGAACGAGACGCCAGCCAGCCCTTGCGGGAGTATGGCGTCGGCGCGCAGATCCTGCAGGATCTCGGCGTGCGGCGCATGACGCTGCTGACCAATTCGCGACCCAGCCAGTTGCCGGGCCTCGACGGTTATGGTCTCACCGTCGAGGGGTGGCGGGTCATAAAGGGGGGCGCGCATGGCGGAGACTGAACGGGATGAGCCGGGCGTGAAAATCCTCATTGTGTCCTCGCGTTATTATGCGGCGATCGCGGCGGAGTTGGAGGCGGGAGTCGCCGAGACGCTCGAGGCGGCCGGAGCCGAGTGGGAGCTGCTCGAGGCGCCGGGGGCGTTCGAGCTGCCGGCGGCGATCGGACATGCGGCGCCGAGCGGTGAGTTTGACGGGTTTGTCGCGCTCGGCTGCGTGATCCGCGGTGAGACCAGCCATTATGATCTGATCTGCGAGGCCGTGGCCAAGGGGCTGATGGATCTGTCGCTGACCGGAATTCCGCTCGCTTTCGGGGTGCTGACCTGCGAGACCGAGGCTCAGGCCGTCGTGCGGGCGAGCCGCACCGGCAAGAACAAGGGGCGGGAGGTCGCCGAGGCCGTGCTGCGCATGGTCGCGATCGCGCGCGAGTTTTCGGACGAGAGTGTATGACAGGCGCTGGACCCGCAGACGCAGAACCCATAAGCCGGGCGGAGGCCCAGCGGGAGCTGACGCGCGCGCGCCGCGCGGGGGCGCGGCTGGCGGCGGTGCAGGCGCTCTATCAGATGGAGCAGACGCAGGAGAGCGTGAACGCCGTCATCCAGGAATTCCTCGACGACCGCCTCGGCCTCGGCGCCGAAGGGGAACCGATCGAGGAGGCCGATCCGGATATCTTTCGATCGGTGGTGCTGGGGGTGGTCGAGCGACAGGACGAGATCGACGCTGCCATAAGCCGGCGCCTCGCGAGCGGATGGCGGATCGACCGGCTGGACGCCACCTCGCGTGCAATCCTGAGGGCCGGGGTGCTGGAGCTGATGTCCTTCGCGGACCTGCCGCGCGGCGTGATCCTCAGCGAGTATGTCGCGATCGCCCACGCCTTCTTCGACGACAAGGAAGGCCGGTTCGTGAACGGGGTGATGGATGCGGTCGCGGGGGACGTCCGCCCCGGGACGGGATAGCTGGCTTGGACGAGTTCGACATCATCCGCCGCCTGTTTGCGCCGCTCGCACGCGCACCGGGGGCGGACGGGCTGAGAGACGACGCAGCCGAGATCGACCTTCCGGATGCGGGCCGGCTGATCGCGACAACCGACGCGATCGTGGAGGGGGTCCATTTCCTCACCGAGGATCCGATCGAGACGGTCGCGCGCAAGCTCGTGCGGGTGAATGTGTCGGATGTGCTGGCCAAGGGCGCCGCGCCCGACGCCGCGCTGTTGACTCTTGTCTGGCCGGAGGGACGGCCGGTGAGCGAGCTTGAACGGTTCGCCGCCGCGTTCGGGGAGGAGTGCGACCTCTGGGGGGTGAAGCTTGCCGGCGGCGACACAACACGCACCGCCGGGCCGATGGTGCTGTCGTTGACGCTTTGCGGTGTGTGCGGCGATCGCGGCCCCGTCCGCAGGTCCGGCGCGAGGCCCGGCGATGATGTGTGGGTCACGGGGGAGATCGGCGACGGCTGGCTGGGGCTTCAGGCGGCGCGGGGGAGCCTCGCGGGGGTCTCGGAAGCGGACGCACGCGCGCTGGCGGATCGCTATCGCACGCCGCAGCCGCCGTCGCGGTGCGTAGCCGAAGTGGTGGCGCGGTTTGCGAGCGCGTCGGTCGATGTGTCCGACGGGATGATCGCCGATGCGGGGCATGTGGCGGCGGCGTCCGGCGTTGGGATCGTGCTGCTGGCTCCAGAGGTCCCGCTCAGCGCGCCGGCGCGCGCCTGGGCGGCCGCCGCGGGTGCAGAGGCGGAGGCTCGGCTTGTGCAACTGGTTACCGGCGGGGATGACTACCAGACCTTGTTCTGCGCCCCCCGGCAGGCGCGAGACGCCGTCGCAGCCGTCGCGGATGCGGGCGGCGTGAAGCTCCGTCGCATCGGATCGGTGACGGCCGGCGAGGGCGTGGAGTTCCAGCGGGCGGATGGCGGGCGGATCGAGATCGGGGCCGGGGCCGGCGGGTGGCGGCATCGCTGGAGCTGATCTGCGCGCGAATCGAGGCCCGTCATCCGAGCCCCGTCAATCAAAGCGAAACGTCTTGCCGGTTAAGTGACGGACTGTCGGTTCGCCTTCCGGAGTTGGTTCCATGCGCCTACGTCTTGCGTTGCTCGCGCTCAGTCTGATGATTCAGCCGGTCGCTGCGGCCGCGCCGCCCTCCGGCGGGGACAAGGGCGACCAGGCCGGAGAAGCCTCGGAAAAGGAGCTTGCAAGATCGATCGATCTCAGCGGCATGGCGGTGCCCGTGTTCGACGAGGATCGGAGGCTGCTCAACTACTTCTTCGTGAACGCCCGACTGCTGGTCGCGCCGGGGAAGGATATCTGGAAATACCGCGAAAAGGCGCACTTCATTCGCGACGCGGTGGTTCGATCCGCCCACCGTGAAAGCCTTCAGGTTGAAGGCGACTCATCCAAGCTTGACGAGAAGCGGGCCGCGGAACGCTTCCTCCAAGCGGCGAATGAAGCGGTCGGCGAATCGGGCGCGATGGTCAACATCACCTTCACCCAGATCGCGAGCCAGGTCGGGGGCTGATCCCCGCGCGACGGGGATCGCTACTGCCCGGGCTGGCGGGGGTCGCGCTGTCCGGGAAGCTGCTGCGGGAGGCGGCCGATCGTGCCGAAGAGTTGCTCCAGGATGCCGAGCTCGCGCCCGCGGGTCGGAGTGACGCGGGAGTTGTAGTCGACCACCCTGCCGTCATCGACGTCGTACACGAGCACGTCGGACACGACATCGTTCTCGTCGAACTGGATCGCCACGATCTCGCGCTGGATCACGCGCGGATAATAGTAGGCGTAATACTCCCGCGTCGACGACATGTAGACCCAGAGCTTGTCGTCAAAGATGCTGGTGGTGGAGGGCGAGCCGAGTCGGGCGAGCACGCTTGAGCGGGTGTCCTCGACCGGTTTGATGTCGGTCGGCAGCGCCTGATCTGGAACATAGCCGTGGAAATCGCGCGTCGCCGTGCACCCCCCGGCGGCGAGGAGCGCAGCAAGACCTATCGCAATCGAGCGGAACGCCATATGAGGACTCCCTTCGCGGCCGTGTAAGTAGCGGCGGACACAACAGCTTGGCAAGCATCGAGGGCAGAACATTGCTTGGACGCTGGCTCAATCGCCGGAAGCAGAACAAGTGGGCGGTGGATCGGCTGAACCGCACCATCATGGCGCAAGCGCTCCGCCCCGAACTCTATGGCGAGGGAGCCATGCGCGACACGTTCGGCGGCCGGTTCGAGATGACCGCGCTGCACGGCGTTCTGGTGATGCGGCGGCTGAGGAAGATCGGGCCTGTGGGCGAGGAGCTGTCGCAGGAAACCTTCAACGCCATGTTCAACGGCTTCGATGACGCCTTGAGGGAAATCGGCACGGGGGATCTGAGCGTCGGTCGCAAGATGCGCAAGATGGGGGAAGCCTTCTATGGCCGCGCGAAGGCCTACGACGCCGCCCTGGCGGACGAGTCGGGGATCAATGCGGGCGACGAGGCGCTGGTCGACGCGATCCGCCGCAACACCGCCCTCAGCGAGCCCGTCTCCGCGTCGCTTGCTAAATATGTCAGAAAAGCCGCCGCCCTGCTCGACCGGCAGGCGGATGAAGCCCTGTTGACGGGCGAGGTGAGCTGGCCGCGTCCGGCGCTCAACTCCGGGCAGACGGTGGAGTCCTGACATGGGGGCGCTCCACCTTGAAATCGGAGCGGGACGCACCGGGGCAAGCGGCGGGGGTGTAAAGGGCTCATGACCAGCCGGAAGCTGATCTCCATAGATGGAATGGGCGGCGACAATGCGCCCGGCGTCGTGATCGACGGGCTGGCGGCGTTTGCTTCGTCGCATCCGGCGTTCGGCTTCATTCTTCATGGCGACGAACAAAGGCTGCGTCCTCTCGTTGAGGCCCATGCGGGGCTGCCGGCGCGGGTGGAGTTTCGTCACACTGACAAGACGATCGCCATGGACGAGAAGCCGAGCCAGGCGCTGCGGCCGAAGGGCCGCAATTCCTCAATGTGGAATGCGGTCGAGGCCGTTCGCGCGCACGAAGCGGTCGCGGCGGTGTCCGCAGGGAATACGGGGGCGCTGATGGCGATCTCCAAACTCGCCCTGAGGACGGTCGAGGGCTTGCACCGCCCGGCGCTCGTCGGAAGCTGGCCGACGCGCTCCGGAGTTGCGGCGGTGCTGGATCTGGGGGCCGACATCACGGCGGACGCAACCCAGCTGGTGGAATTCGCGATCATGGGCGTGGCGTTCGCCCGGGCGGTTCATCACAAGCCGCGCCCCAGCGTCGCGCTCCTCAATATCGGTTCGGAGGATCTGAAGGGACACGACGCGGTGCGTGAGGCGGCGCGGCTGCTCAGGGCCGCCGATCTCGACCTAGATTTCCGTGGATTTGTTGAGGGCGCCGACATATCGGAGGGCGCGGTCGACGTGGTGGTGACGGACGGGTTCACCGGCAATGTGGCGCTGAAGACCGCCGAGGGCGTTGCGAAGATGGTGACCGATCTGCTGCGAGAGGCGCTCACGTCATCGACGCGCGGCAAGCTCGGCGCGGCAATCGCCATGCCGGCGCTGCGGTCCTTCCGCGACCGGCTGGATCCGCGCCGGGTCAACGGCGCGGTTTTTCTGGGGCTCAACGGCGTTGTGGTGAAGAGTCATGGCGGAGCGGACGCCGTGGGGTTCCGTCATGCGATCGAGGTCGCCGCGGATATGGGCGAGAGCCGGTTCAGCGCCGAGATCTCAGCCCAGCTCGCGCGGCTGAAAACCGAGGAGCTGCCGTTTCCGGACGCTCCCGTGAATGAGGAAACGGCGAAGTGAGTGCGTATGCGACACGGGTTCGCAGCGTCGGCGGGTATCTCCCGGCGAAGGTCCTGACGAACGCCGACCTGTCGCGGATCGTCAGCACGACCGATGAATGGATCGCCGAGCGCACCGGCATCCGCCAGCGCCACATCGCCGCCGATTGCGAGACGACGTCCGATCTTGCGACCCGGGCGGCCGAGGACGCGCTGCAGCGTGCGGGACTGACCGCGGACGACATCGATCTCATCGTGCTCGGCACCACGACGCCCGATTTCACATTTCCGTCGACGGCGACGATGGTGCAGCAGAAGCTCGGCGTCACGCGCGGCGCGGCGTTTGACGTGCAGGCGGTGTGTTCGGGTTTCATCTTTTCCCTTGCGACAGCCGACAATTTCCTGGTGCGCGGACAGTTCGAGCGGGCGCTGGTGATCGGGGCCGAGACCCTGTCGCGCATTCTCGACTGGTCCGACCGCTCGACCTGCGTTCTGTTCGGGGACGGAGCCGGGGCGATGGTGCTGGAGCGCACCCCGGCGGGAAAGCCGGCGGACGCAGGCGTGCTGGCGGTCGAGCTGCGCAGCGACGGACGGTTCCGGGATCTGTTGTTCGCCGACGGCGGTCCATCGTCCACACGGACGACCGGCAAGCTGCGCATGGCGGGCAATCAGGTCTTCAAGCATGCGGTGCTGAAAATCTCCGAGAGCGTGCGCGCGGTCGCCGAACGGGCGGGCGTATCCCTCGACGAGGTCGACTGGTTCGTGCCGCATCAGGCGAACCAGCGAATTCTGACGGCGGTTGCAAGGGAGCTTGGCGTCGATGAGGCGAGGGTCGTCTCCACCGTCGCCCAACATGGCAATACGTCGGCCGCATCCGTGCCGCTCGCGCTCGCGGCGGCGATCGACGATGGGCGCATCAAGGATGGCGAGCTTGTGCTGATGGAGGCGATCGGGGGCGGATTCACCTGGGGCGCCGCGCTGATCCGCATGGGTATGAAACAATCGTAAACGAATGAAATTATTCGGTATTTGAACGCATGTGACCTTAACAAACCGGATCGCTGCGATTAGCATCAGCGAATCTGATGAGGAGGTGACACGTGGCGGACAAGACACTGACACGCGCCGACATCGTTGAACGGCTGCATGAGGTCACCAACCTGCCGCGGCAGGAATGCCAGATGATCCTGGAGGACGTGCTCGAGACGGTGTGCGCCGAACTCGAGCGCGATCAGGATGTAAAACTCGCGAAGTTCGGGAATTTCGTCGTCCGCAAGAAGAACCAGCGCATCGGGCGCAACCCCAAGACCGGCGAGGAGGCGTCGATTTCCGCAAGGCGCGTGGTGACCTTCAAGCCCTCGCCGGTCCTGCGCAACCGGATCGAAACGGCCCACCAGGGTGGAGGCCGGGCGTGAGCGCCGCTTCTGGGCGGCTCGCGCGGACGTTTGCGGAGCCGCAGGTGGGTGCGGGCGCGGATGCTCCAGTCGAAGCGGAGCGCGACGTGGCTGCGGCGCAGTCGCCCGATGCGGGCCAGCCGCTGTTCCGCACCATCGGCGAGGCCGCGGCGGAGTTGGGCCTGAAACCGCATGTGCTGCGGTTTTGGGAAACAAAATTCGCCCAGATCAAACCGATGAAGCGCGCCGACGGGCGTCGCTACTATCGCGCCGAGGATGTCGAGCGCCTGCGTCTGGTGCAGCACATGCTGCATGTGGAGGGGCTTACGATCCGGGGCGCTCAGCTGGCCTTCCGCCAGCGGCTGAGGGAGGCGGCGGCGCCCCGCCCGACGCAGGGCGCCGAATCGGTGAGCGTCGAAGGTCCGCTGGCGGCGGGGCGCTCCGTGAAAGGGCTTCAGGAGGCTGTTCGGGCGGCGGTCGAACGCGGCGATTTCGTCTCCGGCGCGGTCGAGGGCAACGAGCTTGCAAGGCGGCGGCTGGAAGGGTTGCTGTCCGACCTGACAGGCCTCAAGTCGCGCGTGGATCTTGTCCGCAAGTCGGCCTGAGACGGGTCGACCCTGTCTTGTGCACCTTCGCGGCGGTTTGGGCGCCGCCGGCGGGACCGGTTCTGCGTCCCTGATTTCGGGGTGATTCCCAGCGGTCCGAAGGCGGTCGGTGCAGCTGACGCGCGACTGGACAGGGCCGATCCCACCCCCCTATAAGGGGCGCTCTTCGATATGGACGGAGCGTGGCGCAGCCCGGTTAGCGCACCAGTCTGGGGGACTGGGGGTCGTGGGTTCGAATCCCGCCGCTCCGACCATTTGCCCTCGTGTGTTTCCTTGACATGAGACGCGAGGTCTCCGGCGCCGACAATTCCGTCTTGGGGCCGCCCGTCAGGGCGCGGGAAGCAGCAGCTCCGCGAGCCTGCGCTTGTGATAGGTCGCATCGCCATGCTGGGCCGCGCTCCAGATCGCCCGGCGCCGATAGAGCTGCGCGTCACAGTCATAGGTGAAGCCGAAGCCGCCGTGGAACTGGATCGCGCGGTCCGACGCGAAGGAAAAGGCCGCGTCCGCCTCCGCCTTGGCCATGCGGGTTGCGATCTCGCCGGCACCCTGATCGCTGAAATTATGGGCCGCGCTGTAGAGATGCGAGCGCGCCTGCTCGTAGCGGACATAGGCGTCGACGATGGGGTGTTTCAGCGCCTGATAGGACCCGATCAGTTGTCCGAACTGCTTGCGGGTCTTGAGGTAGTCGAGCGTGGTGTCGATCACGGCCTGGGCGCCGCCGCACATCTCCGCGGCGGTCAGCAGATTCGCCGCAAGGTGGATGTGGTGAAGCGCGTGGCGGGCCAGCTCCTGCGGCATGAGGTTCGCGCCGGCGACGGGGACGCCGGTGAGGTCGATCTCGAAGCTGCGGCGCGTCTCGTCGATGATGGTCTCGCGGCGACGCGCGGCAGCGGGAATGTCGGCGGCGTCGACGATCACGAGCGCGGGTGATCCGTCGAGCATAACCGACGTGATGATGCGTTCCGCCACATGCGCGTCGACGGTGAGGCGCTTGACCCCGGAAAGCGTCAGGCCGCCGTCGGGCAGGCGCATTGCGGTGCTGGCGATCGCTTCGAGATCCCAGTCGCTCTCGGCTTCCGCGAGGGCGAGCGTGGCGGGTGAGCCGGACACGATGAGCGGCAGGATCCGCTGCTTCTGGTCTTCGCTTGCGCCCTTGAGCAGCGCCTGCGCGGCGAGTGTGGACGAGACAAAGGGGACGGTGAGAAGCCGGCGGCCCATCTGCTCGGCGATCGGAACCACCTCGGCCAACGAAAGCCCGACGCCGCCATAGGCTTCCGGTATCGCGACACCGAGCCAGCCGAGGTCCACCGTCTCGCGCCAGACGCCGGGGTCGTGCCCGAGTTCATCGGTCATGAGCGCGCGCACGCGCTGGACCGGCGAGCGCTGGGCGCAGAAGTTCGCCGCGACGTCGAGAAGGTCGGCCTGCTCTTCACTGAAGCCGAGGCGTCCAAGGTTCTGCATGAGGATCAGCCCTTTGGCAGTCCAAGCACGTGTTCGGCGATGATGTTGTGCTGGATCTGCGAGGTTCCGCCCCCGATCGTGGCGGAGAAGGCGTTGAGGTAGGCGCGCGCCCAGATCCCGTCATCGACCGCGTTCGGGTCACCCACATAATAGGCGCCGCGGGCGCCCGTCAGCGTCACGGCGAACTCGTTGATCCGGCGCGCGAACTCCGTCTGCATCAGCTTGGAGCTGAGCGGCAGGCCGGACGGCCGCTCGGCGTTGAGGGGGCTGACCGAAAGCCGGTCGCGGCAGAGCGAAAGGCTCTGGATCTCGATGATGAAATCGACCATGCGCTCGCGGATGACCGGGTCCTCGAGCGCAGGCCTGCCGGCGCGGGTGGAGCGCTCGGCGAGCCGCACCACATCCCAGGCGTCCGCCTGGACGGAGACGTAGCCGCCGGCCTGGCCTCCCCGGGCGCCGCGTTCGTATTCGAGCGTCCGCATGGCGACCTTCCAGCCGTCGCCCTCTTCGCCGATGCGCCCGGACGCGGGAATGCGGGCGTCGTTGAAGAAGGTCTGGGTGAAGCCGTGTTCGCCCGTGAGCTTTCGGATTGGCGTGGTCTCGACGCCGCCGGCCTTCATAGGGGCGAGAAAGAAGCTCAATCCGTCATACTTGCGCGGCGCATCCGGGTTGGTGCGCGCAAGCAGGATCATGTAGCGCGCATAGCGCCCGAGCGTGGTCCAGATTTTCGAGCCGTTGACGATGTAGTGGTCGCCGTCGCGCACGGCGCGGGTTTGCGCCGAGCCGAGATCAGAGCCGTGATCCGGTTCGGAAAATCCCTGGCACCAGATGTCCTCCGCGGAGAGGATTCCCTTCAGATAGGCGTGCCGGTGCGCCTCCGATCCGAGGTCGAGAAGCAGCGGTCCGGTCCAGTTGAGGCCGATCGCGTTCAGCATGATCGGTCCGTTGGCGCGGCGCATGGCGCGCGTCGCCGCCGCCTGGAAGTCAGGATGCAGGCCGCCGCCGCCATAGGCCTTGGGCCATGACGCGCCGAGATATCCCGCCTCGTAGACGCGCCGCTGCCAGTTCTGGAGGAAGTCGAACTGCTGGTCGGTTCCAACTTCCATGAAGGTGAGCGGAAGCATGAAACCGGGATCGGGCTCCACGTTCTCGCGAAACCAGGCGTCGGCGTCCTCGGCGAACGCGGCGAGGTCCTTGGGATCGGGGCCGGGAGCGTCCGACATGTTCTGTCGCCTCTTTCCGTGTTCATGCATTTCGACCGGCCGGATCGAAATCTGGCGACGGGAAGCTTTACGCGGCCGGCGCCCGGACGCAACACTGTGTCCGCGAGCGGTCGAGCCTGCCGCGCGCCGGACCACAGACCCGGAATCACGGGCGCCGCGACATGGGAGGAAGGCTTGCCAGTTCTGGACACGCATCTCGACACACGTTCCGAGGTCTTCCTGAAGAACCGGACCGACATGCTCGAAATGATCGAGGAGATGAACCAGCTCGGCGCGGAGGCCGCGCGCGGCGGCGGCGATGAGGCTGTGGCGCGGCTGAGGGCGCGGGGAAAGCTGCCGATCCGCGAACGGATTTCGCATGTGCTGGATCGCGACTCTCCGTTTCTTGAAATCAGCGCGCTCGCGGCGTGGCGGTCGTCCTACACCGTGGGGTCCGGCTTCGTGATGGGCGTCGGCGTGATCGAGAATGTCGAGTGCGTCATCCTCGGGCATGACCCGTCGGTGCGAGCGGGCGCGTTCAATCCGTTCAACGCCAAGAAGCTGATGCGCGGACTGGAGATCGCGCGCGTCAACCGGCTGCCCTATGTGCAGTTCGTCGAGTCCGCGGGGGGAGATCTGAGCGGCGACCGGAGCGAGGATCCCGAGGCGGCGATCCGGCGGGAGGTCGACCATTTCGCCGAATCGGGGCGGTTGTTCTATGAAATATCGGAACTCTCGAAGCTGCGCATCCCGACGATCTCCGTCGTGTTCGGGTCCTCGACCGCGGGCGGCGCCTACCAGCCCGGGATGAGCGACTACACGATCCTGATCCAGAACCAGTCGCAGGTGTTTCTCGGCGGGCCGCCGCTCGTGAAGATGGCGACTGGAGAGGATGCGGATGTCGAGAGTCTCGGCGGCGCGGACATGCATGCGACGGCGTCGGGGCTCGGCGACTATCTGGCGCGGGACGAGATGGACGCGATCCGCATGTGCCGGGAGGTGGTCGGGCATCTCAACTGGCGCAAGCGCGGCCCGGAACCCGCCGCGGACTTCGCGCCGCCGATACACGACCCGGAGGGCCTGCTCGGGCTGGTGTCGCGCGATCTCCGCCAGCCGTTCGATGTTCGCGAAGTGATCGCGCGGATTGTCGACGGATCGCGCTTTGAGGAGTTCAAGCCGCTCTACGGACCGACCCTGGTTTGCGGCTGGGCGACGCTCCACGGCTATCCCGTCGGCGTGCTCGGCAACAACGGCGCCTTGTTCTCCGAGTCGGCGGAGAAGGCGGCCCAGTTCATCCAGCTGTGCAACCAGATCGATACGCCGCTTCTGTTCCTGCACAACATTACGGGCTTCATCGTGGGCACGGATTTCGAACAGGGGGGCATCACCAAGAACGGGTCGAAGATGATCAATGCGGTGTCGAATTCGACCGTTCCGCATATCTCGATCATTCTCGGGGCGTCCTATGGGGCCGGCAATTACGGCATGAGCGGACGGGCGTTCGGTCCACGCTTCACCTTCATCTGGCCGACCGCGAAAATCGCGGTGATGGGGCCGAAACAGATGGCCGGGGTGATGTCGATCGTTGGCCGCGCCTCGGCGGAGCGCAGGGGGCAGGCGTTCGACGAGGCGGCCGATGCGAAGCGTGCCGCCCATGTCGAACACTGGGCGGAGGAACGATCGAAGGGGCTTTATGCGACATCGCGCGTGTCGGACGACGGGATGATCGATCCCCGTGACACCCGCACGGTGATCGCGATGGCGCTTTCGGCCTGTTTCAGCAATGACGTGAAGGGCGCCAAGGAGTTCGGCACATGGCGGATGTGATCGAGCGGCGCGCGATCCACCGGCTTCTCGTCGCCAATCGCGGCGAGATCGCAAGGCGCGTGTTCCGGACCGCGCGCGAGATGGGGATCGCCACCGTCGCGGTCCATTCCGAGGGTGATGCGGACGCCCCGTTCGTGCGCGACGCGGATCAAGCGGTGGCGCTCGGCGGGCGCACGTCGGCCGAGAGCTATCTCGATATCGGCAAGATCATCGACGCCTGCCGTCGCAGCGGCGCGGACGCCGTGCACCCGGGCTATGGCTTCCTGTCGGAGAATGCAGGCTTTGCGCAGGCCGTGCTGGACGCTGGCCTCATCTGGGTCGGCCCGTCGCCGGCTGTGATCGCCAAGATGGGCGACAAGCTCTCCGCCAAGGCCGTGATGGCGGAAGCGGGTGTGCCGACCCTGCCGGCGATCGAACTGAAGAAGCGAACCGACGTCCGGCAGGCGGCGCGGAAGATCGGCTACCCCGTTCTGGTCAAGGCGTCGGCGGGTGGCGGCGGACGCGGCATGCGCGTGGTCGCCGAGGAGGCAGACCTCGAGGCGGCGATCGACAGTGCAAGGCGCGAGGCGCGCGGCGCGTTCGGCGACGATACGGTGTTTCTGGAGAAGTGGCTCGACCGTGCGCGGCATGTCGAAGTCCAGATACTCGGTGATCAACATGGGTCGCTGGTGCATTGTTTCGAGCGCGAGTGTTCGATCCAGCGCCGACACCAGAAGATCATCGAAGAGGCGCCCTCGCCGGCGGTCGATGCAGCCTTGCGCAATGCGATGTGCGAGGCGGCGCTGTCGGCCGCGCGGGTGCTCGGCTACGCGTCCGCGGGGACGGTTGAGTTCCTGGTCAGCGGCGGGGAGTTCTGGTTCCTTGAAGTGAACGCCCGCCTGCAGGTGGAGCACCCGGTGACGGAAGCGATCATCGGGCGCGATCTGGTGCGCGAGCAGATCCGGATCGCAGAGGGAGAACCGCTGTCTTTCCGGCAGTCCGATCTTGCGATCAATGGTTGGGCGATCGAGGCGCGGCTTTGCGCGGAGGACCCGAGCGCGGGGTTCCTGCCCTCGCCGGGCGCTCTGGTCGCGTGGCGGCCCTCCCCGGTCGGTGGGGCGAGGTTCGACTCAGGCGTCGAACCGGGCGCGGTTGTGAGCCCGGACTTCGACGCGATGATCGCCAAGGTGATCGTCCACGCCGCGACGCGGCGGGAGGCTGCGAGTCGTCTGGCGAGGAGCCTTGAGACGACAGAGATTCAGGGGCTCGTGACGAACCGGGATTTCCTGGTCGCCTGCCTGCGTCATGAAGCGTTTCTGTCTGGCGACACGACGACCGATTTCATCGCACGGTGTGCGCCGGCGACGCGGCGGCGGCCGGACCCGGGCGAGATCAAAAGGGCGGTGATCGCTGCGACGCTCGAGGGGCAGGTTCGCAGGCGCGCCGCGGCCCGTGTGCTGCGGTCGCTTCCGAGCGGCTGGCGCCACACCACGACGCCCGACGAGCAGATCCAGTTCATGCTCGATGGGATCACGGTCGCGGTGTCCTATCGGATGGACCGTTCAAATGTGTTCCGCATCGAGGTCGACGGGGAGACTCACGCCGCGCGCATCCGCGCCCGGGACGGTGAGGGGCTCGAGGTCGACATAGACGGCGTGCGGGAGCGATTTCGCATCAGGGCCCGGGATGCGTCCTGGTTCGTTCACAGCCGGCTCGGCGATCTTGAACTGGTTGAGCGCCCGCGTTTCCCGCCGCCGCAGTCCGAGGCCGAGACCGGGCGTCTGACCGCCCCCATGCCGGGAGTCGTCTTTGCGATCAGCGTCGCAAGCGGCGATCAGGTGACGAAGGGGCAGGTTCTGATGGTGCTTGAAGCGATGAAGATGGAGCATCGTATCGTCGCGCCCCATGACGGGCGGATCACCGAGCTGAAGGTTGCGGTCGGGGATCAGGTCACGAACGGGCAATTGCTCCTGCAGATCGAAACCTGACCGAAAGGCGCCGCGACATGGATGCTGAGCCGATCCTTTGTGAGTTAAGAGATGGGAACGCTTGGATCCGCCTCAACCGTCCCGAGGCCCGCAATGCGCTCTCCGCAGCGCTGGTGAACGCGCTCCATGCGCGGCTCCTGGACGCCGACCGGGACGAGGCCGTGCGATCGATCATCATCACGGGAGAGGGGTCGGCCTTCTGTTCGGGAGCGGACCTCAAGAGCCCGCCCGGCGGGGTGATCGGGGGCGAGCGATCCGTTGGGATGGCCGAACTCCTGACGACGATGGTCGAGAGCTCAAAGCCGATCATCGCGGCGGTGAACGGGTCAGCGTTCGCCGGCGGGCTGGGGCTCGTCGGCGCGAGCGATATCGTGATCGCGGCCGAGGACGCGGTGTTCAGTTTCAGCGAGGTCCGCATCGGGGTGATCCCGGGGATCATCTCGGTCGTCTGCGTCCCCAAGCTCGGCGTGCACAATGCGATGAAACTGTTTCTGACGGGCGAGCGATTCACCGGTCGCGACGCGGTGGCGCTCGGCCTTGCGCACCGCGCCGTCGCTGCTGGCGATCTTGAAGCGGCCGTGCGGACGGAGGCGGAGATGATCAGGCTCGGAGGACCTGCGGCGGTGCGTGAATGCAAGAAGCTGGTTCGGCGTGTCGCGTCGATATCGATGGAGCAGGGATTCCGCGAGACCACGCCTTGGAGCCTGCGCATGTTTCAGTCGGAAGAAGCGGCCGAAGGCATGGCGGCCTTTCGCGAGAAACGTCGTCCGGCCTGGGTGGAGCCGCAAAGCGGGGAGGATGAGTGATGTCCGACCTGATCCGCATCGCCAATTGCAGCGGCTTCTACGGCGACCGGCTGGATGCGGCGCGCGAGATGGTGGAGGGCGGCCCCATCGATGTCCTCAGCGGCGACTATCTTGCCGAGCTCACCATGTCGATCCTGTTCGCGCAACGCAAAGCGCGGGGGGAGGAAGCGGGCTATGTCGGCACGTTCCTGAAGCAACTTGAAGACGTCGCAGCGCTCTGCGCCGAGCGCGGAATAAAGATCGTCTCGAATGCGGGAGGGCTCAATCCCGCGAGCATGGCCCGAGAGGTCGAGCGCCTGCTGGACCGGCTGGGGCTGAAGCTGAAGGTGGCGTGGATCGATGGCGACGACCTGATGCCTGATCTCGCCCGGCTTCAGGAAGGTGGCGAGGCGTTCGTCAATCTCGACACGGGGGTCGAACTGAGATCGGGGGGGCAGCCGCCCGTCACCGCCAACACCTATCTCGGTGCGTGGAGCATAAAAGAGGCGCTCGATCGGGGAGCGGACATCGTGATCTGTCCGAGGGTCACGGATGCGGCCGTCGTCATCGGGCCGGCCGCCTGGAAGTTCAACTGGGCGCGGGACGATTTTGACGCGCTCGCAGGCGCGCTCGCCGCGGGGCATATAATCGAGTGCGGAGCGCAGTGCTGCGGCGGCAATTACGCCTTCTTCAAGGAGGTGCCGAGTTTCCGGAACGTCGGTTATCCGATCGCCGAGATCGAACGGGACGGATCGTTCACCATAACGAAGCATCCGGGCACGGGGGGGCTGGTTTCGGTCGGGACCGTCACCGCGCAACTGCTCTATGAGATTTCGACGCCGGCCTATCTCAATCCCGACGTGGTCGCGCATTTCGACACCATGGCGATCGAGCAAGCCGGGCCGGACCGGGTCCGCGTGACCGGGTGCCGCGGCAGCTCTCCCCCGCCGACGCACAAGGTCTGCCTCAACACGCTGGGGCCATACAAGCAGACACATGAGGTGTTGCTGACGGGCCTCGACATCGAGGAGAAGGCCGCGGTGCATGTCGATCAGATTCTGCACAATCTCGGCGGCCGGGACAGTTTCGACGACGTCGACGTGCAGCTGATCCGGAGCGACAAGGAAGACCCCGCCACGAATGAGGAAGCGCACGCGATGCTGCGCCTCACGGTGACCGCGAGCACGCCCGAAAAGCTCGGCCGCCTGTTTTCCGCAAAGGTGATCGAGCTTGCGCTTGCAGGGATCCCGGGAAATGCGGGCCGCGGCGCATCCGGCTTTGGCGGCGAGCGGGCGATCGTCCATTGGCCTGCGCTCATCGACAGCGCTCACGTCACCGAACGTGTGCATGTGGACGGGGCGACGATCGAGGTCCTTCCTACCCAGCGCCTGGGACTTGGCGAGGTCGGTGTTCAGTTGGCGCCGTGGACGCGGCCGGATGCGCCGGCCGGCGAGATGGTGCGAACGCCGCTCGGTCGGCTGTTCGGCGCGCGCTCCGGCGACAAGGGAGGCAATGCGAATTGCGGCGTCTGGGCGCGAAGCGATGCGGCGTATGCGTTCCTGCACGCCTACCTCACCGCGGACGAGTTCAAGCGGCTCTGTCCGGATCTCTCGGCGTTTTCCGTGGAACGCTACGAGATGCCCAACCTGCGCGCCGTGAATTTCTACATTCGCGGGGTGCTGGGCGGCGGCGCGTCGTCAAATCACCGCATCGACCGGCAGGCCAAGTCGCTCGGCGAATACCTGCGCGCGAAATACATCCTCGCCCCGTCAAGCCTCGTCGCGGAAGCCAGGAGCTGAGGTGGCGGACGGCGGTGGTCAGGTCGGGGCCTGAAGCTCCAGGGCGCGCTGAAAGGCGGGGCGCTCCATGAGGCGCTCCAGATAGGCGGCGCAGTTCGGTTTGTAGCGTTTGTCCAGACCGAGCGACCGGCCGAGATAAAGCGCATAGTGGACGGCGATGTCGGCGACCGTGAACCGGTTCGCGCACAGAAACGACGCGTCCGTGAGGGTGGTCTCGACGCTCCGCAATCTCGAAAGATACCAGATCGAATAATCCTCAACCGCCTGCGGCAGCCGGCGCTCTTCGGGCTCCAGGCGGGAATAGCGCAGGACGATCGTTTGCGGGAAGGTGAGCGTGGCGTCGCTGCGGTAGAGCCAGTTGAGATAGGCCCCGTAGGCGGGCTCGTCCGGCGCGACCCGCAAGGGTGTCGGAGCGTTCCGCTCGGCAAGATAGTGGCAGATCGCAGCGCTCTCGGTCAGTGTCACTTCGCCGTCGACGAGGGTGGGCACGGTGCCGAGCGGGTTGATGTCGAGATAGCCGGGATAGGTGGCGCGCGGCGGGAACGCCATGTTGATCAGATCATACTGGCTCCCGAATTCCTCGAGCGCCCAGAGGGCGCGAAACGACCGGGCGTCCGCGCAGTGATACAGCTTCATCGCGGGTCTCCCCCTGCCGGACCGCCTCGCCCGGTCCATCGCTCAATAGACTTTATCCGCGTTGCGAGGCGAGCGCCAAATAGCGGCTTCACCGGCGGCCTTTTCAGGGCGTAGAGTATCGGGGGTGGCGCGCGCGGGTTCAGGCGTCGTGCGCCCAGTGGGAAGACGAGAGCGCCGTCGAGGGCGCCGGAACAGGGAGCGGAACGTGGACCTGAGGCTGAGCGCCCGGCATGCGGCTTTTCGCGACCACGTTCTGGCAGTGCTCGATTCGAACCGCGATAAGGCGCCGACCTCCGAGCATCGGGGGCTGAAGCATCCAAGACGGCTCGCTTGGCAGCGCCTGCTGATCGAAAACGGAATCGCCGCGCGGACCGTCCCTGAGGCCTATGGCGGCTTCGGCGCGCCGCCGGACATTCTGGAGGCGCGCATCATCGCCGAAGCCTTCGCATCCACGGGGCTTCCGCGTCCGCTGGCGAACCAGGGAATATCGATGCTGGTCCCGACGCTGCTCGAACTCGGGACCGAGGAGCAGAAACAGACGCTTGTCCGGCCAACCCTGCATGGCGAGATGGTGTGGTGTCAGGGGTATTCGGAACCGGGTTCAGGGTCTGATCTCGCAAGCCTCGCGACACGGGCGCATATCGATGGCGACGACTATGTGATCAACGGTCAGAAGATCTGGACGTCGACCGCGCGCGAAGCAGACATGATCTTCTGTCTCGTCCGCACCGAAGCCGATGCGCCGAAACACAAGGGCATCTCCTACCTGTTGTTTTCCATGGCGACGCCGGGGATCGAGATCCGTCCGCTCGTGGACATGACGGGGGCGGCGAATTTCAACGAGGTGTTCTTCACGGATGTGCGGGTTCCGAGGCGGCAGATCATGGGCGCGCCAGGCGAGGGATGGGCGGTCGCGAACGCAACACTGAAGCATGAACGCGGAATGCTCGGCGACCCGAGCGCCACCAAGGCGCGGTTCATGCGGCTGGTGGCGCTCATGCGCCGTGAAACCGTCGACGGTATGGCGCTGATGCACAATCCGCTCCTGCGCGACCGGCTCCTCGCGCTCCAGGCGCGGGTGTTCGCGATGCAGGCGAACGGGCTGCGGGTGACGACCCGACAGCTTCGCAATGAGCCCGCAGGCATGCCGGAACTCGTCGTCAAGCTGCAGGGGTGCGAACTCAATCACGAGATCGCGCGTCTCGCGATCGACGCGCTCGGCGAACTCGGCTTGCTCTATGGTGACCATCCGCAGCTTCGAGACGCCGGCGAGTGGCAGCAGATGTACATGTATGATCTCGGCCTGATCATCGGCGGCGGCACAGCGCAGATCCAGAAGAACATCATATCCGAACGTGGTCTCGGCTTGCCGCGTGAACCCAGGGCGTCAGGAGGCTGAAGGATCGTCGATGGATTTCGCGCTCTCTGACGACCAGATCGCCATGCAGGCCTCGGCAAAGCGGGTGCTCGAGCGCTGCGCGCCGTTGGAAGCGGTCCGCAAGGCGGCTGCGCGGGATCGCGGCCCGGTGAACGCCGCCGCCGGTGAACTCGCCGCGCTGGGCGTCCGCGAGATGCTGGTTGCGACCGATCTTGGCGGGCTTGGGCTCGGGCTGCTCGACGCCGCGATCGTGCAGGAGCAATGCGGTGCGGCGGCTGCGCCTGCGGACATAATCGCTCCATCCATGGCGGTCGAAGGCTTGATGGCGGCGGGGTCGCGGGATCAGCAAGCTGCCTGGCTCGCCCGGGTTGTTTCCGGAGAGGTCCGCCTCGCCTGCGCCGTCGCCGAACGGGCGGGCGCCCGCGACGACGCCGGCGTCCGGTCGAGCGCTTCGGGACTTTCGGGGGCCTCGGTCTTCGTTCTTGGCGCGGCGGATGCGACGCACGTCATGGTAGCCGATCAGGACGGCCGCGTTCACATTGTCGCGGCGGAGGGGCCGGGCGTCGGGTTGCGGGCGCTCCCGGCCATTGACGAGGTGAGGGTGTTCAGCCGGATCGATCTCGACAACGCCCGGAGCGAAGCGCTGGTCGGCGAGAACAGTCCCGGCCGCGGGGTCGACCGCATGGTGACGGTGGGACGGTTGCTGCTGGCGGCCGATACGCTCGGGGCGGCCCAGACGATGCTCGACCGGGCCGTCGCCTATGCCCAGGAGCGCAAGCAGTTTGGCCGTGTCATCGGCTCCTTTCAGGCGGTCAAGCACATGTGCGCAGAGATGGCCGCGGAACTCGAACCCTGCCGATCGCTGGTATGGCATGCGGCGCATGCACTCGATGAAGGGGCTGATGAGGCGGAGGTGATGGCGTGCCTCGCCAAGGCGCACCTTGCCGAGGTCGGGACGTTCATCGCGCGAACGGCTACCGAGGTGCATGGGGGGATGGGTTTCACCGACCTCCTCGGACTGCATTTCTGGTTCAAGCGCATCGGGGCGAACCGCCAATTGCTTGGCGGGCCCGAACGCGTCCGACACGATGCGGCGAGACTTCAGGGGTGGGTCTGACGACGTCGCCGCCCCGCGCGGGGCCGACGGTTTGATGTAGAGCGGAGCAGTGGCGTGACGGTCAGTTTCGGGGATGTGTTCGACGCCGTCGCGAAGACGGTCAAGGCGACGGATCCAGCGATCTATTGCGACGGCGACGTGGTGAACTGGGGTGCGTTCGATGCGCGGACCAACGCCCTCGCCCGCGCCTTCATCGCGGCGGGAATGCCGACAGGGGCGAAGGTCGCCCAGTACATGCGCAACAGCCCCGACTATGCGATCGGCTTCGTCGCGGCGTTCAAGGCGCGCATGGCGCCCGTCAACGTGAACTATCGATATGGCGCAGAGGAGGTCTCCTACCTCATCGACAACAGCGATGCGCAGGCGGTGTTGTTCGACGCCGAGTTCGCCCCGGTCATCCGCGGCATCCGGGCGTCGCTCCCGAAGGTTCTCGTTTGGGCGAGCGTCGGCGCGCGCGTGGACGGGTTTTCGTTTCTCGGGGATCTGGAAGCCGGGGATGGCGCGCGGCTCGCGATTGATCGCTCTCCCAACGACATGTTTCTCCTCTATACCGGCGGCACGACGGGCATGCCGAAAGGCGTGATGTGGCCGAGCAGCGTTTGGTGGGAAGTGCTGGCTCCCGGGAGAGCCACGCGGCTGGGGCTTGAAGGTCCGGCCACCATCGAGGCGTTGCAGGTGCAGATCCGAACGGGGGCCGGGCGCGCACCTTTCTACGTCGCGCCGCCGCTGATGCACGGGACCGGCCTGTTCACCGGGATCGGGGCGTTGTCGAAAGCCGCTCCGATCGTGGTGTCGCGATCGGCGAAGTTCCAGCCGGAAGCGGTGCTCGAAACGATCACGCGGCTGCGCTGCGGCGGGCTGTCGCTCGTCGGCGATGCGTTCGGAAAGCCGCTGCTTGAAGCGCTGCGCGCGGAACCCGGGCGGTATGATGTGACTTCCGTGGAAGTGGTCACATCAAGCGGGATGATGTGGAGCCCGGAGGTCAAGCAGGGGCTGCTCGATTTCATGCCCGCCGCGATGATGTTCGACAGTTTCGGGGCGTCTGAAGGCACCGGCCTAGGCGGGTCGATCGCATCGCGCGATGCGCCGCCCGAAGCCGCGAGGTTTGATGCGCCGAACACGCTTGTCGTGCACCCGGAAAGCCTGACGCCCGTTCAGCCGGGGTCCGGCGAAGTGGGGTTGGTGGCGAAGTGGGGAAATCTGCCCCTGGGATACTACAAGGATCCGGACAAGACCGCGCGCACCTATGTCACGATCAACGGAGTGCGGCACCTGCTCTCGGGCGATCACGCGACGGTCGACGCCGACGGCCGGATCAGGCTGCTCGGCCGGGGCAGCCACTGCATCAATTCGGGCGGCGAGAAAATCTATCCCGAGGAGGTCGAGGAGGCGCTGAAGTCGCATGACGGCGTCGCGGATGCACTCGTCTTCGGGCGGCCGGACCCTCGTTTCGGACAGACGGTTGCAGCGGTGGTCGGGCTTCGCTCAGGTGCGGTCGCGAACGAGGCGGCGCTGATCGAGCATGTGCGCTCCCGGCTCGCGCACTACAAAGCGCCGAGGCGGATCGTGATCGTGGATCGTGCGCCGAGGGCTCCGAACGGCAAGCCGGACTATGTCGCGGCGAAATCGATGTTCGACGCCGCGTCGTGATCGCAAGACACAGCGATCAGCGCGCGCCGAGCGGCTCCGGAGCGCCCTGCACGGCGCCTGCCTTCCGGTTGCTTGCTGTGGTCGCCGAGATATCCGTCCGCCGCCGCAATCTCGCCCAGGACGGTCGGCGATAGAGCAGCTTCAACGGGGTTCGCAGCGTCACCTGTTCGGCGATGAGCGCCGCGGCAACCGATGCGATCACGATGGCGAGCGTCGCGGCGCCGACGTCCGGAATGATCTGATGCTCGGCGAGCAGCCGCTCGAGGACAGTCAGCGGAAACATAAAGCCAAGATAGATGGCGAGCGAGTGACGGCCGAGGCTTGCAAGCCAACCCAGCGTGACGGTGGTGGAAGCGACGGCTGCAAATCCAGTGACCGCGATCGCGCCGGCGAGACTGATGACGAGCGCCAGCATTGGCAGGTGATGCGCGCCCGCCGCGACGAGGCCGCCGTGAATGATCGCCCAAAGGAATAGCGCGACGGTGGCGCGAACCGGTCGGCGCGCGGCGGCGCCCGCCAGACGAAACACGTGCGGGGAACACAGCCAGCCGATGCAGAAGAAGATGAAATACTCGCAGAACCGGTTCACCGCGAAGGAGGGGGTCTCCGCGAGCCCGGTAGATGACAGAAGCTGAAGGGCGGCCGCGCCCACGATGATCAGGGTCGGCGGCGCGCGCCGCAGCAGGCGGGCGGCGATGTGGAACAGCGCCAGCATATGGATGAACCAGAGCGTTCCGACCGGCTGAAGCGTCGTCTCAACGATCCGTCCGGCCCAAGCCAGTTGGTCCCGCATCAGCAGTTGCGGCTCGGTCGCGACCAGCCAGATCGCGAGCCAGACAAGATAGAACCATGCGAAGTGCAGAACCTTGCGGTCGAGAAAGTCCCGCAATGGTGCATTGATCGTGCGCCCAAGGAAGAGGCCGGACACGAGAAAGAAATCCGGCATGCGGAAGGGTTTGGAGAAATCGATGACCGCTCTCATCCAGCCTTCGGCCGCCACCGCGGCTTCGTAGTGGTTGGCGGCGTGGAATCCGACGACGAGCAGGATGCACAGGCCCTTCGCGTGGTCGATCCAGTCGATGCGGTCAGGGCGCGGGGCGTCCGCCATCATGTTTCTCCTCACAAGCGAAACCGGATCGCTCGCTGCGTGTGCAGCAAATGCCGTGCCGAACCGGGGATTCATCGCTATGGCTGATGATCGCCGATGTGGTGGAGGCTTCGAGTGTCGCAGGACTGGTGGCGGGGCGCCGCGATCTATCAGATCTATCCGCGGTCGTTTCAGGATTCCGACAGGGATGGCGTCGGCGACCTGAAGGGGATCGTCCGGCGGCTCGACCACATCAAGTCGCTTTCGGTCGACGGCGTGTGGATCTCGCCCTTCTTCCCGAGCCCGATGCGCGACTTCGGGTATGACGTGGCCGACTATTGCGGCGTTGATCCGCTGTTTGGGTCGCTTCAGGATTTCGACACGCTGATCGCGGCCGCCCATGCGCGCGGTCTGAAAGTGATCATCGATCAGGTGTGGTCCCACTCATCCTCCGATCATGCGTGGTTTCAGGATAGCCGTCAGTCGCGGGATAATCCAAAGGCGGACTGGTATGTCTGGGCGGATCCCCGGCCTGACGGGTCGCCGCCCAACAACTGGCAGGCGTGGTTCGGGGGAGCCGCCTGGAGCTGGGAGCCGAGACGCCGCCAGTATTACCTGCATAATTTTCTATCGACCCAGCCCGATCTCAACCTTCGCAACCCGTCCGTGCGCGACGCGATCCGGGAGGTCGCACGCTTCTGGCTCGAACGCGGCGTCGACGGCTTCCGTCTGGATGTCGCGAATTACTACGTCCACGACGCGCAGTTGAGGGACAACCCGCCGTCCGGGCGGTCCGCACCCGCCTTGCCCCGCGACATGCAGATTCATGCCTGGAACTCCAATCAGGAGGAGACGATCGGGGTGCTGAACGAGTTGCGGGCGCTGACGGACGGGTATGGCGCCCGGATGATGGTCGCGGAGGTTGCGCCGGGCTCGTTCGACGTCATGGCGGCGTACACGAAGGGGACGGACCGGCTGCACACGGCCTATTCCTTTGCGCTCCTCGCGGACTGGCCGGGGGTGGAGCAGCTTGCGGCGATCATCACGCAATGGGGTGAGGACCAGGGCGACGGCTGGCCCTCCTGGGCGATGTCGAACCACGATGTTCCGCGCGTTGCGGGGCGCTGGGCGACGGCGCTCGGCTGCTCGCCGGATCAGGCGGGACCGATTCTTTTTGCGCTGTTGATAGGCCTTCGCGGGACCGTGTTCATCTACCAGGGCGAGGAACTGGGCCTCATCGATGGGGAGGTTCCGTTCGAGCGGCTTCGTGATCCGTGGGGTATCGCAGGCTGGCCAGCGACGAAGGGGCGTGACGGCTGCCGCACGCCCATGCCGTGGGAGGCCGCCTCGACCCATGGCGGTTTTACAGACGGCGACCCATGGTTGCCGGTGGATGCGCATCACGTTGCGCAGGCGGTCGACCGCCAGGACACAAGGCCGGGGTCGATGCTGTCGATCGCCCGCGAACTGCTCTTGATCCGAGCGAGGGAGAAGGTGTTGAGGCTTGGCGGGATCCGCGTGCTTGAGGCGGCGGACAACGCTCTCGTGATCGAGCGCCGAGGCTCCACCGCCGCGGAGGGGCGCGTTCTACTGATGTACAATTTTTCGGCGGCCGCGCGCGTGTCGGCACATGACGGCGAACTCCTCTTGGGAGTTGGCGCGCGCAGGATCGGGCGCGGGATTGAACTTGCGCCTTTTGGCTTCGCCATTCTGAAATCGGCGTGAAGCGGGCCCCACTGAGCGCCGTTCGCGTTGGAAAGCTTCAGGATATGGCTTAACGGTAGGGTCATGATCCGCGTTCAGGCAGAGCCGTTCGATCCGTTTGCAGAAACCGCGATGCTTCAGGCCGGGCGGGCTGAAGCGGGCGCGCTGGCCATGTTCGTGGGCAGTGTGCGGCGGGACGCAGGTGGCGCGAGGGTTCAGTTGCTCGAGCTTGAACACTATCCGGGCTTCACCGAACGCCAGATCGCGGCGATCGACGCCGATGCGCGGGCGCGGTTTGACGTGCTCGATACGCTGATCATCCATCGCTACGGCCTGATGGCGCCGGGCGAAGCGATCGTGCTCGTGGCGGCGCTGGGACGGCATCGGCGCGAGGCGCTGGATGCGGTGGACTATCTGATGGACAGGCTGAAGACCGAAGCGCCGTTCTGGAAGCGGGAGCGGCGCGACAATGGCGAGTCCGAATGGATCGAACCGCGCGCGGATGACGTAGCCTCCCGCGCGCGCTGGGAGCGGGAGCCCGCATCATGACCTCGAAACCTGGACATCCTGCTCCGGAGACGCCGCCGCTGCCGGCGCCGGGCGGCAAGATGCTCGCCGATCAGCCGTTCAAGTCGGTGCGGATCGCGGTGCTGACGATTTCCGACACGCGCACGGATGAGACAGACACGTCAGGTCATCTGCTGGCCGAGCGCGTGGTCGCAGCCGGTCACACGCTGGCGGACAAGGCGATCGTTCCGGATGAGGTCAACGCCATTCGCGCGGCGGCCCGTCGCTGGATCGCGGATCCTGATGTCGATGCGGTCGTGACCACCGGCGGGACGGGGATCACAGGCCGGGACGTGACGCCAGAGGCGATGCGGCCGCTGTTCGACAAGGAAATCGATGGCTTCAACGTGATCTGGCACATGATCAGCTATCAGTCGGTGGGTCTTTCTACTTTGCAGTCGCGCGCGTGCGCGGGCGTCGCCGGCGGAACATTCATCTTCTGCCTCCCCGGATCGAACGGGGCGGTGAAGGATGGTTGGGACAAGATCATTCGCTGGCAGCTCGACAGCCGACATGCGCCCTGCAACATGGTCGAACTCATGCCGCGGTTGATGGAGAGCTAGTGCCTTGAGGCGGACGCTGATCGATGCGCGACCGGTTCGCGGCCTTTCGCCTGGAGGCATGGCCGCGCCGCTTCGTGTGGGCGGATCGGATGCGCCGCTGATCGACAGTTTCGGCCGGCGGGTCAGCTATCTTCGGGTGTCGATCACGGATCGCTGCGATCTGCGCTGCACCTATTGCATGCCGGAGCGCATGACCTTCCTTCCCAAGGATGACGTTCTAAGCTTCGAGGAGCTGGACCGGATCGTCTCGCTGTTCGCGCAATTCGGTGTCGACAAGCTGCGTGTGACGGGCGGGGAACCCCTCGTCCGCCGGGATGTGATGGCGCTGATGCGTCGCTTCGCGCGGCACATCGAGGCCGGAGCCCTTCGCGAACTGACCCTCACCACCAATGGGACGCTGCTCGAACGATACGCCGCCGAGCTCGCGGACATCGGCGTCAAGCGCATCAACGTGTCGCTCGACACACTCGATCGCGGACTGTTCGAGAAGATCGCGAGGCGCGATCGTCTTGAGGTGGTGCTCGCTGGCATCGCTGCCGCGGCCAAGGCCGGGCTGAAGGTGAAAATCAACACGGTGGCGATGAAGGGTGTGAACGACGCCGAGCTGCCGTCGCTGATCGCCTGGGCGCACGGCCAGGGCCATGACATGACGCTGATTGAAACCATGCCGATGGGGGAGGCTGAAACCGATCGGGTGGGCGACTATCTGTCGTTGTCGCAGGCGCGTGAAGAGCTTCGGAACCGTTGGACGCTGACCGATATCGCGCATTCCACCGGCGGTCCTGCGAGGTATGTCCGGGTTGAGGAGACCGGCGGACGCCTCGGCTTCATCACGCCGCTCAGCCATAATTTTTGCGAAAGCTGCAACCGCGTTAGGCTCACATGCACGGGGCGGCTCTATACCTGTCTCGGGCGTGAGGACGGGGCCGACCTTCGCGCCGCTGTGCGTGAGCATGCGGACGATGAACGCCTCGAGACGCTGGTTCGGGCCGCCATCGGGGCGAAGCCGCGGGGCCATGATTTCGATGCGTCCCGCCTCGCAATCCCGGCGAGCCCGCGAACCATGTCCCACACGGGTGGGTGAGATGCGCGAGTCCGTTGGCCATGGAGACGGGACGAGCATCACGCTTCATCTGTTCGGCCGCCTGCGTGACCTGGCCGGCGCGGCGACGGTCAGGGTTCCGGTTGTCCGGCGTGACGGGTCGCATCTAACGGCGGCGCGCTTGAGGTCGCTTGCGGCGGATCATATTCCGCAGATCGCCGCAGCGCTGGACGGCTCGACCGTTCGCATCGCAATCAACCGCGAAATCGTCGCCGATGAGCAGGGGCGCATCATCCAGCCAACCGACGAGGTGGCGCTCCTGCCGCCGCTCAGCGGCGGATGATCGTCAGCAGCCCCTTGTTCAGCCTGGGTGAGGTGCGCCGGCGGCGCAAAAAAAGTGATACGGGTCCCCGCTTCAACTCGCCCTTGCGCAGGGTGCGTCCCCGGCGACGTCCGCAACGACACGCCAGACAAGCGTCCCGAGCGTCGTGAAGTCCGACGGACCGGAGAGGATTTCCGCATCCTCGTCCGGCTCACTCTCCTCGATCGGGCCGCAACGATGAGCTTCGATCAACAGACATTCCAGCTCGCCCTCGATCGACGCGCGCAGGATGTTGGTTTCGATCAGCCTGAGCCAGGTTTCAGCGTCGGCGAGCGGCGCGCGCACGGTTGTCGGAGCAGACGTCGCGACCCCGTCGCGGTCGAAGAGCCGCACGACAAGACGGCGCGCACCCCAACCATCACGCTCCAGCCGGGTCTCAAGTCTCGTCAAGCCCGCCTGAAGGCCGCTGCGCAGCTGTGAGCCTCCGAAACCGCGGGCGCCGAGGTTCACCCGTTCGAGGGCGCGCGGCGCCGGTTCAACGGCGTGAAAGGTTTCAGCTCGCAGGCCAAGCACCTGATCGATGCGCCGCCGAACGCGTTCGGCAAGGCCGCTGGACTGGAGCAGCTCCCGCAGATCGCTCGTCGTCCGCCCGATGAGATCCTCCACGGTTCTCAGCCCCACCGACCGCAGACGCGCGGCCGACGCTGAACCAAGCCGCAGGGCCGCGACCGGGAGGGAACGCACAGATTGCGACGTCGGTTGCGTCTCCGGCCGCGCTTCAACTCCAGCGGCCAGGGCCTTGGCTCCCCATCCCGCGAGGCCCCAGGCCGCGCCGATCGTGTCGGCGACGGCGATCCGCGCTCCCGCCGTGAGACGGGAAAAGACCTCGCTGCGCTTCCAGTCGTCAAATGACCGTCGGTCCGAATCGGCTGAACGCAGATCAAGAACGATCGCGCGTGACTCGACGAGGCCGACATGAGGCGAGAACCGGCGAAGTGAATTTGCAAGCGCGATGAGAGCCGGCCGATCGATTTGCGACTCGGCGACCGTCTCGAGGCCGGGGAGGAACGCCTCCGGCCAGATGCACAGGTATCGCGCCATGTCCGCGCCTCCTTCGCCAAGCCGCCCAGCCAGCGATGTTCCATGTTTGTTCGCGAATTAACCGAATGTCAAAACATTTTCGCAGGCCCGGGCGCGCGCCGGAACGTTGAGCGAAAACGGATGGCGGTCCTGTGGAAGAGCCTTACGCCGAATTCAGGGACGTGCATCCTGAGGGTGCGAACCTGATGAATATCAAAGGGCAAGCGTGTTGCCGCGGCGCCGCGTCGGCCGGAAAACCGCAGGGGGCGGCGACCGAGGGCCTTAACGCGGTATCGCCTTCATCGTCAAAAGAGTGTAACTCGGGGAACTTATGCGAGTGTTCGAGCGTTTAACCGACGCCCCGACGCTTCCGGCGTCCGTTGGCGCAGACTGTCAGACAGGGGAATGTGTATGAAACGAGTGTTGTTGTTCGCGACCGCCGCGGCGAGCGTCGCTGCAGCTCCGACCGCTATGGCGGAAGAGGGCTGGTACGCCAGCTTCAAGGTCGGCGCCGTCTTCGATGGTATCTCCGACATCGATGCGCCCCGGTTTGTTCGTGGTTCGGGCAGTGTGCGCCTGAACGGCGCGCTTGATGACCGCGCGGACGTCGAGGAAGACTTCATCTACGGGGGCAGCATCGGTTATGGCCTGAAGTCCGGCTACCGTGTCGAAGCCGCGCTCGCGAATCGTTCGACCGACCTCGGCGTCGCGAACACCTTCGAGGGTGTGCGTCCCGCAGGCGTCGCGGGTCCGGAGGGCCACGGCAGCGCACGCGTGACCACGCTGCTCCTCAACGGTATCCGCGATTTCAACCGCGGCGGAACCGTCCAGCCCTATCTCGGCGTCGGCGTCGGGGTGGCGGACGCCCGGATCACCGGCCGTTCGCTCTACACCATTCCGGGCGGGGCTCCGGCCAACGGATTTGACGACAGCGAAACCGTGCTGGCTTACAACGCCCTTGCGGGATTTGCGTTCGATATCACCAAGCGCCTGAAGCTCGACATCGGCTACGCCTACACCGCGACGGACAATCTCGGCCTCAATGGCGTCGGCGGAAACTATGACGTCAGCTACAATGATCACTCCGTGACGGCTGGCCTTCGCTGGCAGTTCGCGGCGCCTCCGCCGCCGGCCCCGCCTCCGCCGCCTCCGCCGCCCCCGCCGCCCCCGCCGCCTCCTCCGCCGCCTCCGCCGCCCCCGCCGGTGACCCAGAACCAGCAAGCGGCGACCTGCGCGACACAGCCTGAACCGTTCCCGATCTACTTCGAGAATGATCGTTCCGATCTGACGCCGAACAACGTCGAACTGATCAACCAGGCGGTTTCGCGTGCGCGTCAGGGTGGATGCACGATCACGCTCACGGTCGTGGAAGGTCACACGGACCGGACCGGCTCCGCCGCCTACAACGAGCGTCTGTCTGCTCGCCGGGCGTCGACCGTCCGTGGCCAGCTCGTGGCCGCCGGTGTGCCGGAAGGCATGATCCGCACGGAAGCGCGCGGCGAAAACGACAACGCGCGTCCGACCGCCGACGGCGTCGTCGAACCGCTGAACCGCCGGGCGGTCGTGTCCATCACGATCGGTGGAACCGGGTCTTAAGCGCCTACGCATTCGGTTGGGAGGAGGCCGACCACGGCTTCCTCCCTTCCGACGCTAGAGATCGACGAGCAGAAGAAAAAGGCAGCCTGGCGGTTCCGTCGGGCTGCCTTTTTCTTCTGGCGCGATCTCAAGCGACCGTGTGGAGGCCTCCTGCTCCCGGCAAGGTGAAACCCTGAAGCGGGCTATCGCTAGGCGCGAGACCACGCGGCCCCGCCGACGCCGCGGCGCGAACCGGCTTTTCGTAGCGGAAAGTGGGGCGTATCTTGCACAGCGCTTCCGTGTCGGATCGTCGGCGGTCGCACGGCAGGTCTCGCCCCCTTGGCGTGAGGATCAAGCTCGTCTCCGGCGATGGCAGGGAGGGACACTGGATGAGGGGAATTGCGGCCTTCGCGATCTGCGCGATCGCGCTGGCGACAGGGTCGCTCCAGCCGCGCGCGGACGCGCAAGGCGCGGCGATCGAATGGGGCGTGAACGGGCACCCGTTCAGCGCGTATGACGTTTCGGTCGATGAACAGATCGCCCTCGTCCACGACCTTGGTCTGACCTCCTATCGCGTGAATGTGCGAAGCATGGACGACCTCCCGCGTCTGGAGCGTTTGATCATCACGGCCGAGAAGGTCGGGGTGACCGTGGTCCCGATCCTGACGCCGGGGGTCGACATGGACAATTCGACCCCCGCTGAGATCAGGCGCGCGACGCAGAGCTTCGCGGAGGCTTATGTTTCGCGCCTCAAATCCAGGATCCGGGACTGGGAGCTTGGAAACGAGCAGGAGAACTACGCGATCATCACCGCCTGCGAAATGCGCGATGACGGCACCCAGTACAACTGCGACTGGGGACCCGCGGGCGGGCTGGATCGCCTCGACTATTACGGCCCGCGCTGGGAGAAGGTGAGCGCGTATCTTCGCGGCCTCTCCGAGGGGGTCATGAAGGTCGACCCGACGGCGCGAAAGGCGATCGGCACCGCTGGTTGGGGCCATATTGGCGCGTTTCACCGGCTCGCCGATGACGGCGTCGTCTGGGACATCTCCGTCTGGCACATGTACGGCCAGGATCCGGAATGGGCGTTCAAGGAACTCGCGCGTTACGGCAAGCCGATCTGGGTGACCGAATTCAATCATCCCTGGGAAGACGACTACGACCCGATCCGCCAGAGCGAGGGGCTCGTTTTCTGGATGAAACGGCTTGAAGAGCTGTCGCGCACCTATCCGCTGGAACTCGCCCACATCTATGAGCTGCTCGACGAACCCTATTGGGCGCCAAGCCATGAGTCCGTCATGGGACTTGTCGCCGTGTCAAAGAACCGGGCCGGGCGCTGGGAATCGCTTGCCGCGAAGCCATCCTACGATGCGGTTCGCGACTTCGTGCTCGGCGACCGCGCGCTTGCGGGCAAGGAGGCCGGGTGCGGTGGCGGCGCATCGTCGCCGAAGGGCGCTTCGCCGGCCGAGCGGGTGAAGTACGCCTATTGCGTCACGGTCCGCCGCGCCCCCGATGATGCGGAGCTTGCGAAGGCGATGGCGTTTCTCGAAAAGGACGATGTCGACGGGATGGTGGCGGCCATTCGCGTCGACGCGGAATGGGCTGCGCGGTGCCCGCCGCAGCGCTGCGGGAGCTCTGCGTTCTTGCGACTTGTGTACCGGGCGATGCTGAATCGGGAGCCGGACGGCGTCGCCAGGGAAACCTATCTCCGGGAAATCGAAGAGGGCCGCCTCACGCGTGGCAGGCTGATCCGCAACATCGTCGCTTCCAGCGAGTTCGAGGCGTTGCACAGCGCAATCTTCGGCCGCTCAGGAAGCGGCCGCAGCGCGCCCTGATTTTGCGCGGACATCCGGTGTTTCGGCGGGTGTTTCGGCGTCCTCAAGGGTGTCTTCGCGGCTGAGACTTGCGCCGGCGGATTCAAGAATTCGCTGGATCGCCGAAACCAGCTCAATTGCGGCGGCCGACTCCGCTCCATATCCGGCGGCGATCTGGTCGGCGAGCGCTCGCACCAGCCTTGCCGCCTGTTCAACCCCGCACGCATCGAGCGCTGAGGTGAGGGCAGCGGAGAGCTCCGGCGCGGGGCGGTGGATCGCGGGCGGCGCCTCGAAGAGAACGCGATGGAATACGCCCGTCTTCTGGCGCGTAAGCGCGAGGATGTCGGGACCGACCCGTATTTCCGCGGCCACAGCCGTGCCTTTTCCGCCTTCATAGTCGCGTGGCGCGCCGAGACATCTCACCGGCCAGCCGTAGGTTGCAACCCGCTCGGCAAGACGGAGTTCGGACAGCATCGTGAAGTGAGTCACCCCGCGGCTCTCGGCGAATTCGAGCATGCCGACGATGAGTTCACGCTGATGGTTGGACGGCCAGGCCCCATGCGTCGATCGGCGGTGCACAGGGTCGGCGATCCATCTTGATATGTCCCAGCACGCGGCGGAGGACGGAAGGGGCTCATCGCTGTGGTCGGCGAACGCGCCAAGGAGGGTCGGCTCTGTGGTCGGGTTCAAACGCACGGAGGCCGCCACACGGCCCCATGGGTCAAGGCTGAGGAGGTAGACCACGCCGCCATCATCGAAGGCGTCAACTTCCTTGCCGTCCTGTCCAACAAGCCCGGCCCAGGCGTGGCCCTCAATGTAGTAGGCGTGACGCATCCGAAACATGTCATCGAGCTGGCGCCCGTAAAGATGTTGCGTTTCGCTGGTCACCACATGGATCACGTCCGTTCTCCTGCGTCAGCGCAAAAGGCGCAGACCGAGGAATACAACCAGAGGTCGTATTGTGTCCATATATGATCCTCTGAGTTGTTCTGCGTGTCGCCCGCGGCGTCCGCCGGTCTGGACAACGAACCGGAGCTGACCGAGACACCGCACATGGCTTCGTCGAACGCGCTCGTCCTCTTTTCCGGTGGGCAGGATTCCACCGTCTGTCTTGCCTGGGCGCTCACCCGATTCGAGCGGGTGGAGACGATTGGCTTCAGCTATGGTCAGCGACATGCGATCGAACTTCAGTGCCGGCCGCGAATCCGCGCCTTGCTGCCGGCGCTTGGCGCCGACTGGACCGAGCGGCTCGGCGATGATCATGTGATCGACCTGTCGGTGCTCGGGGATGTTTCGGACACGGCGCTCACGCGTGAGACCGAGATCACCATGCTCGAGTCGGGGCTGCCGTCGACCTTCGTGCCCGGGCGCAATCTTGTCTTTCTGGTGTTTGCGGCGGCCGTCGCCTATCGCCGCGGGCTCGCCTCGCTGGTCATCGGAGCGTCGCAGGCGGATTTTTCCGGCTATCCCGACTGCCGGGAGGGTACGATCCGTTCGATGGCGACGACGCTCGGCCTCGGGCTTGACCGAGACATGCCGATCGAGACGCCGCTCATGCACATCGACAAGGCGGCGACCTGGCGTCTCGCCCGGTCCCTTGGCGGGCGGGAGCTGGTCGATCTGATCGTCGAGGAGACCCATACCTGCTATTTCGGCGAGCGAGGTCTTCGCCATGACTGGGGATATGGGTGCGGGTCGTGTCCGGCCTGCGACCTCAGGGCGAAGGGATGGGTCTCCTATGCGGCCGGCGGGGGGGCGGCGTGACCTATTCCGTCAAGGAAACCTATTACACGCTGCAGGGTGAGGGGGCCCATTCCGGACGGGCCGCGGTCTTCTTGCGGTTTGCGGGCTGCAACCTCTGGTCCGGCCTCGAGCGTGACCGTCGGTCCGCGGTCTGCACCTTCTGCGACACCGACTTTGTCGGGACGAATGGTCCGGGGGGCGGTCGTTTCGCGAATGCCGAGCACCTGGCGGAGCACGTATCGGCGATGTGGCCAGGGACCGGATCGGGCGCGCGTCCCTATGTTGTCTGCACGGGCGGCGAACCGCTTCTTCAGCTCGACTCGAACCTGATCGACGCCCTGCATCGCAAGGGCTTCGAGATCGGCGTTGAGACCAACGGGACCGTGGAGGCGCCTGCAGGGATTGACTGGTTGTGTGTGAGCCCGAAGTCGACCGCACGACTGGTGATCATGCGTGGCGACGAGTTGAAACTGGTGTTTCCGCAGGTGGACGCCGCGCCAGAGCAGTTTTCGAAACTTGATTTCAAGCACTTTTTTCTTCAGCCGATGGACGGTCCGATGAAGAGCGAGGCGACTGCAGCCGCGGCTGAGTATTGCCTCGCCCACCCTCAGTGGCGTCTCAGTCTGCAGTCACACAAGCTGATCGGCTTGCCTTGAAAGGCGCGTGGCGTGTCGCGCGCCCCCAGGTTTTCAGCTCGCCAATTCCTTGGCGAACTTGCGGGCGAAACGGTCAAACACCCAGCGTGCATCGGTCCACGTAGTCGACCCGATCGCCTGGGTGATGTCGGTTTCATACCAGTCGTAATCGAGGGAGCCGATTTCGCGCCCCGCCGCGTCGTAAGCTACGCCGGTGACCCGGGCGCCGCCGATCGAGAAGCTGCGAACCAGATCGAGGCTCGGTTCGTCGTTGAGCTGACCGAAAGTCGGGCGGTTCGGAACGGCGTCCTCGATGGTGACGACCACGCGGTCGACGTTTGGCGCGGCCGCGAGGCGACGCTCGATCTTGGCGGCGAGTGCCTGCTTGAGGATGTCGGCCTCGCGCAATCCATAATCGTCCTTCAGCTTTTCCTCGAACGCCGCGGAGATACGGGTTTCGACGGAAAGCGCGTGCGCCGGGGCGCCAAGAAGGGCGAAGCCGGCGACAGCAAGAAGCGCGGTGCGCATGTCATGTCTCCATTTGGCTTGTCCCGCCGACCCGCATCCGGGCCGACACGACACTGGTGAGCTCAAAGTCGCTCAACTGTCACCAATTTGCAACGGTAGAGCTGATGGCGGCAGGTCAACTCGAAGCGATCGGTGCGAGAGGAGGTGCGGCTAGTCCTGATCCCTCTCCTTTTTCATGTGCTTCACATCCTTGCGCATCTGCTCGTCCTCACTGGTCGTGACTGCGTCGACCGCGCCGCCGACGACGGCTCCGGTCACGCCAACGGCGCCCTCGACCACATTGCCGGTCACACCGATCAGGGTTCCGCATCCGGTGAGCGTGAGAAGCGTGGGAAGGAGCAGCAAAGCGCGCATGGTCAACTCCATTGATTTGACTACGGTTTTCCGGGCGAGGGAAGGCGTTCAAAATCGTATTACGATGATTACCGTGCTGCGGTGAACGGCGGATGAAGGCTGCGCACGGACCCTCATCCGCCGGCATCATACCTCAAAGCGTGTCGGCGAGGACGATTTCAACGGGTCCCTTCAATCCCTTGATCGTGAGGGCCGGCTCGTCGCGCACCGCGACGGCGTCGCGCGCGTCAAGCCTCACGCCGTTCACGTCCGCCGCGCCGGTTGCGAGGACGAGATACGCGTGCCGACCGGGCTCAAGCGGATAGGTGAGTTCGTCGCCCTCGGAAATCGTTGCGCCAAGGATTCGGGCGTCGGCGCGGATCGGCAGCGCGTCGTCGTCGTCGTGGCCCGACGCCAGAACAGACCACGACCCGGCGCGGTCAGCCGTCGGAAACTCCCGCGCGCCCCAGGACGGCTCGCCGCCCGAACGATCGGGCTCGATCCAGATCTGGAACAGCGTCGTCGGCTCGTCTTCGAGGTTATACTCGGAATGCCGAACGCCGCTTCCCGCCGACATGACCTGCACGTCACCCGCCGCGGTACGGCCGCGATTTCCCATCGAATCTTCGTGGGTGATGGCCCCGGAGCGCACATAGGTGATGATCTCCATGTCGCGGTGCGGGTGAGGCGGGAAGCCCGCTCGCGGCTGGATCGTATCGTCATTCCAGACCCGCAGACGGCCCCAATTCATCCGCGTGGGGTTGAAGTAGTCCGCGAACGAAAAGTGGTGTCTTGCGTCCAGCCAGCCATGGTTTGCGCGCCCAAGGCTCGAAAACGGGCGATGTTCGATCATGTCTGCGCTCCCATCGTGCTGGGGACCCGGCGGTGCGTCGGCGTCGCTGCCAAGCCCAGACGCCAAAATGTGGCGCAACCCGGCGAACACAAGGAGTGTTCTTGGCCCGGGAGGGGCTAGAGGGCTCGCGGCCGATCACGTCTGCTCCCGAAACCGAGAGCGCCCTGGGCGAGCGGCCAACGGTGTGGGCTCCAAAAACGGATGCGCCCCTTCCCCCGGGATCGGGCGAAAGGGCGCAGGGCCTGTCAGTCGAGGTCGTCCGTTACTTCAGCGGCGAATAGTCGGTCGCCTTCATCATGGTGGATGCGATTGCGTTCGGCTGCGCGAGGATCGGCCCGTCTTTCTCGCTGTCAGCGGCGACCTTCACCCATTCCGGATCCGTGGCGAATGCGCGGAAGGCCGGTCCACGGGCTTCGGCGCTCGGGAACGAGAGGATGTAGGTCATCTTGTTGCCGAAGGCGGGGTTCATCTGATCGGGCCTGAAATAGGCGATCGAAGTCAGCCCATGCTTCGTGAAGAGGTCGATCGTGTGATTCTTGAAGCGGTTGTGGACGTTCTCCAGCTTGCCGGGCGTCGCGGTGTAGGTCCGCAGCTCGAACACGCGCGGCGCCGAACCGTTCTCAAGCCTGGGCGACGGGAAGTACTCCGCCGGGGTCATGAAGACGTTCTCGATCTTGCTCGTGAGTGAGCCATTGGCCTGTGACGCCTGATATACGGCCGTCCAGGCCGGATCGGTCGCGAAGGCTCGCCAGGATGCATCACGCGCCGCCCGGTCCTTGTAGCCAAGGATGTAGATCAGCCGACCGTCGGCGGGGTCGATCGGAGAGAAGTAGGCGATGTTCGTCATCCCGTGCTTCTCGAACAGCCGTGTCGTATGGTCCCGGAACCTGCTGTGCAAGGCGTCCATCTTGCCTTCGGCGGCCGTGTAGATGCGCAGCTCATAAAGGCCCAGGGGCTCCTGTGCGGCGACCGGCTGAGCGGGGGCCGCCGCCGAGGTTTCCGCCGGCTTGGTCGTGCACGCGGCGAGCACGCTCATGGCGAGCGCGCCGATCAGCGCCGCAAGGCGTGGCGCCCGCGCGAATGTCATCGATGTCAATTCAATCCCTCCCTGTATTCGCCCTGTCGGGTCGTTGTTTCAGTTAGCGCCATTGGGTGGCGGTCGCCAAGGGAAAGCTGAAGCGCCGATCGCACGGATCTCAACGAGGGACGGGAAGGCGCTCCCACACCAGGGCGTTCGTCGAGCCAGTGCTCGCGGGCGGTGTCGAGAGGGTGAGGCGGCCGTTGTCGAAGTCATAGGACCTCGTGAGCGTGGTCCCGATCCATTGCGGAATGGTCGCAATTCGGACGCGGTGGTGCACCTGCCGGGTGTCAGGGGTGAGGTCGTATCCTCCCGAATACGCGATCGCTCTGGGTGGTTCGGCGCCTCCGGCCGCCGCGCCTTCGGGATTCGGGGCAAGGTGAGCGGACATGCTTCCATCCGCAGCGTAGATGATGAACCCCAGCGCATCGGCCCCCATCGGATAGGTCGCGGCCTGTCCGGGCGTCTGCGCGGTCCAGCTCACAAGACGCCAGGTCCCGATAAAATCGGCGGCCTGCGGTGCTGTCGAAGCCGCGATTGACGAGTTCGAGGCGAGGCCGGCGCACGCAGTCAGGCAAAATCCTGCAAGGCAGGTGACGACGGTCCTTCGGGCCGAGTTGAAGAGCGTTCCGTCCGCTTGCGTTGTATCAGCCACCTCGGTCCTCCCATTTTCAGCTTCGATCATCGGATGGTGGGGCCGCCAAAATCAACTGTCAGGGCGGGGCCAGCCCCGAGACGCGAAACATCCTCGTTGCTGTAGGCGACGGAGTATCGCAAATAGGGTTCGGACGAGTTGGAGCCGGCGACGTTTCGCCGGACTGAAGGAGACGCTGCGCCGGCTTCACGGCGACCTCATCATGGACCTGTTGATTCTCGTCTGCCTGATCCTGCTGAACGGTGTTTTCGCCCTCTCGGAAATGGCGCTCGTCTCGGCGCGCCGGCCTCGGCTCAAAGCCATGGCGGACCGCGGCTCCGTCGGGGCCAAGAGCGCGTTGCGGCTGCTTGACGATCCCTCGAAGCTTCTTTCGACCGTGCAGGTTGGAATCACGCTGATCAGCATCATTGCGGGCGCTTATGGCGCAACCGCGCTGTCGGACGATCTTGCGCCGCTGCTCGCGCGGCTGCTGCCGGATCTTGCAGAGTACGCCAAGCCCGCCGCGTTCGGCGTCGTCATCGTGTTCACGACGTTTGCGTCGCTTGTCTTTGGGGAACTTGTCCCGAAGCGGGTCGCGCTTGCGGCGCCGGAAGTCCTGGCGTCCGCCATGGCGCCCCTGATGTCTCTGTTGTCGGTCGGCGCGTCGCCGCTCGTCTGGTTGCTGGGGGCGACGACCGAAGTGTTTCTGAAGATCCTGAGGATGGACAAGACGCGCCAGGAAGACGTGACCGAGGAAGAGCTCCAGTCGCTGATCGATGAGGGCGCCAAGGTCGGCCTGATCGAGTCCGAGGAGCGCGAGATGATCGAGGGGGTGATGCGCCTTGGCGATCGTTCCGTGCGCACGATCATGACGCCGCGGACCGAGATGGTGTGGCTTGATGTCGATCAGCCGCAGGACGAAATCCTGCTCGAAATACGGGAGAGCCAGCACTCGCGCTTTCCCGTCGCTGAAGCCGATCCCGACAAGATCATCGGCGTGGTGCAGGCGAAGGATCTGCTCGCGTCTTTCGCGGCCACGGGCAAAATCGACCTGCGCGCGGTCATGCATCCGCCGGCGTTCGTGCCGGAGACGACGCCGGTGCTTCGGCTGCTCGACGCCATGCGGGGACACTCCGTCCGCATGCTCGTGGTTGCGGACGAGTATGGGGCGGTCCTCGGCATTGTCACCGCGGCTGACGTGCTTGAGTCGATCGCCGGGGACGCCGCGCTCGGCGACGATGAGGGAATTGCGCCGCCAGTCACGCGGGAAGACGGGTCGTGGCTTGTCGATGGCATGACGCCGATCGACGAGCTGGAACAGCTGGTGGGACTTCGAGGGCTCGATGAGGGGGGCAGCTTCTCAACTGTCGGCGGCCTGATCATGCATCTGCTGCGGCGCGTTCCCGTTGAAGGCGACCGCGTGGAGCGCTCCCCGCTGGCGTTCGAGGTCGTCGACATGGATGGCAGACGCACCGACAAGGTGATCGTCCGCCGGAATGCGCGGGAAGAAGACCCCACTGGCTGAGCCGGTGTCCGGGCGGGCGCGTCAGATCGGATCGTAAGGAAACACGTCCGCCGAGGCGCTGAGGTCGAAGAAGTCGCTTTTCATCGCGGGCAGGCACGTGTCGAGCAGCGATTGCGGCGTCCAACCTTCCAGCGCTGCGATCGACCGAACCGGACGGGGCTGATCGAACAGCACCACCTCATTGCCCCTGACGCCGAAAATCTGACCGCTGACGTGCCGTGCGCTGTCCGCGCCGAGGGCGACCGCGAGTTGCGCAACCTGGTCCGCGCGCATGCCGGCCTGCATTCGGCGAACGCGTTCGGCGGAGGCCTCGTCCTTCACGGGGATCGACTCGAGCATTCGCGTCCACGCAAACGGCGCGATGACGTTCGAGCGGATGGACTTGCGCGCGCCCTCCATCGCAAGAATCCGCGACAGGCCGCAGATGCCCATCTTGGCGGCGGCGTAGTTCGCCTGTCCGATGTTGCCGATCAGGCCCGAAGTGGACGTGAACAACACAAATGCGCCGTCTTCCTTGTCCCGAAAGTGTTCGATCGCGGCGCGTGCGACATTGAACGAACCACGCAGATGGACGGCGATCACGGCGTCCCAGTCGGCCTCCGACATCTTGTGGAACATGACGTCGCGAAGGATCCCGGCCGGGTTGATCACGACGTCGAGGCGGCCGAACGTATCCAGCGCCTGAGTGACCATTCCAGCAACCGCGCGGTAGTCAGCGACGCTGTCAGAATTCGAGACGGCCTCGCCACCCGCAGTCCGGATCTGCCGCACGACGGTTTCCGCTGGGCCCGCGGACCCCTCATCGGCCCCGGTGAGCGAGCCTCCCAGATCGTTGACCACCACGCGCGCGCCTTCGCGGGCGGCAAGCAGCGCTGTCTCCTTGCCGATGCCATTGCCGCCACCGGTCACGAGCACGACCTTGCCATCGAGAACGCCCATCGCCTGTCTTCTCCCTGTTCGTCCGGTTACCTTCAGAAGTCCGTTGCGCATTCGTGGACGAAAAGCGAGGCGATGGAAATCCGCGCGAGGTGCACGCGTGCGCGAAAAACCTTTGACAACCAGAGCGGGCGGCCCTATTTCCCGCGCCCTCTACCGGCTGCGCGAAGGGCCTCCTCTGGGAAGAGAAGGAAAACGGCGACCAGCGGTGATGTGCTGGTCGGTGCGCTCGTATCCGGGGCGTTTCGATCATGGTTCGTCACGCCTGTCCTCGGAGCGCGCCCATGCCGCAAGATCTGTCGACCTATTCCCTTCTTCCAGAAACCGCGGAACACGCCGAGGCGGTTGACCGCCTCTATGACGCCGTGTTCGGGCCGGGGCGTTTCGCCAAGACGGCCGAGCGGCTCCGCGAGTCCAATCAGCCCATCGGCAAGGCGTGTCTCGTGGCGGTCGATGATCAGGGCCTTACCGGGGTCGTGCGCCTCTGGCCGGTGCTTGTGGGCGACACCCAAGTGGCGGCCTTTCTCGGACCGCTCGCGGTGGCGGAGCGGCGCCGCCGCAACGGGGTCGCGTTCGCGCTGATGGAGGCCGCCATCGCCGAGTGCGCGAGACAGGGCTTTGCAGCCGTCATTCTGGTGGGTGACGAGAGCTATTATTCGCGGGCGGGATTTGCCCGGTCGGCGCCGGGGCGGTTTTCATTCCCCGGTCCGGTGGACCCAGCGCGGATTCTTGTCCGTGAACTCACTCCCGGCGCACAGACACTGGAGGGGGCGCTCAGCGTCCCTCGCGGCGCCAGGCCAGCATCATGAACAGAACCGCAAGTCCCATCCCGACGACGCCTGGAAGCAACGGTTCCGATCGCGTCGAGCGAACAGCGTAGGCGTTGCGGCTGCGCAGCCCGATCCAGTCCGAGCCGGAAGCGTTCCCGCGTACACCGACCCGGCGGATGTTCGGCAGGTTGACCGAGGCGTCTGCGCCGATGCGGAACATGCCTCCGAGCGTGGCGGTGGCGAGCGGCTGCAGCTTGTCTGTGGTGGACCGGACATCAATGTATTCGCGGGGATATTTCGGGCCCCGCAATACGACGCTTGAGAGGTCTCCGGTCGAGGCGCTGTAAAGGCCGAGTCCGGGCGCCGCAACCGTCGCGGAATATTCGCCGGGCTGGGTCAGGGTCCAGGGCGTTTCCTTCACTATGCCGCCCGGATCCGTCATGCGCAGCGGCGGAGGATCGTCGCTGAGCGTGCGCAGGGTCGCCTGGACGTCCTGAGTGTCGGCCTCGAGCTTCAGGAGTTCTTCTTCGAGTTCCGGTTCCTTCATGAGCCAGTGCGCGGTGCGCCGGATCAGTTCCGCATAAGGCCCGCCGCCCTCATGGCCGCGCGCCCAGAGCCAGATCTGGTCCGACATGAAGCTTGCAACGCGCCCTTTCGCGACGCGGTTCAAGACAAGCAAAGGCGCCCCATCCGGTGTCTGGATGAGCGCTTCGGCCCGTCCGGGGTCGAGTTCCATGTAACGCCGCCACGGTCCCCACTCAGGTTGTGTCGGGAGCCCGGCCGTGACGGAGTGCCGACGCCCGAGCGGGGTGAGTTCCGGAACGAACCGCCCTGCAATCACGCGGCCCGTCGCCCGTCCGGGAAGGACCGCGGCGAGCGGCGTGCGATAAAGCAGTTCAGAGTCCGGGTAGGGCGGCCCGGCGGCGATCATCAGGGCGCCGCCCTGTTCGACGTAGCGAGCGATGTTGTTCAGATATTCGAGCTCGATGACCTGACGCCGGATTTCATGGTCGAAGATCACAAGATCGAACTGGTCCAGCTTCTCGGCGAACAACTGCCGACGCGGAAACTGGATGAGGGCAAGCTCGTCCGTCGTCGCCGCGTCCGTCTTGGTCGGCGGCCGCAGGATGGTGAAGTGCACGAGATCAACCGACGGGTCGGCCTTCAACAGATCGCGCCACACCCGCGCGCCCGAGTGGGGTTCGCCGGTAATGAGCAAGACGCGCAGCCGGTCGCGAACGCCGGACATGGGCGCCGAGGCGAGGTTGTTTGCAAACGTCAGTTCGCCTGGCCGGCCTTCGACCTCAAGCACCACCAGATTGTCGCCGCGCCGCGGCAGGGTGAGCGTGATTTTTGTGGGTTCACCGACCGGCACGCGCTGCGGTGGTTTCGCCTCGCCATTGATGGAGATCGACACCGGCAAGTTCGACTCGGTCGGGTCGTCCACCTGGATCATCATCTCGATCTCGGTGTCGACGATCCCGAAACTCGGTGCGGACAGGATCTCGACGCGACGGTCGATTTCGGCGTCCGAGCCAACGATCAGTCCGTGAATCGGGCCAAGTTGTTCAGCGGCGGAGGTATCTTCGGGAATATCGTCAGCCTGTCCGTCCGTGATCAGGATGGCGCCGGCGAGGCGGTCCCGCGGCGCATCCGAAAGCGCGGAGTAGAGCGCGGAGTAGAGATCTGTGCCGTCGGCGTCGGGGTCAGTTTCCGCCACCCGCAATTCAAGGGTCTCGTCCGCGCCGATCCGCGTTCGCAAGGCTTCAAAGGCGGCCTGCGCAGCCTCGGTGCGGCCCTGGAAGTTCATGCTCTCGGACTTGTCCAGCACGACCGCCACGATATCCTTCAGCGGTTCGCGTTCCTCCTCGATCCAGAGCGGGTTCGACAAGGCGAGGGTGAGGATTGACGCCGCCAGCGCGCGGGTCAGCCAGGCTCGACCGCGACGCAGGACATAGAATCCCCACAACACGCCGGCCGCCGCCGCGAGGCACCAGAGCAGAATCCATGGGATCAGCGGGTCGAAGCCCAGGCGTGCGGCGTCAAGCATCTATTCGCCCTCGCTCGCCCGAGGGCCACGGTTGGTGTCGATCGGCGCGCGCGGTTGCACCTTCTCTTTCCCCAGTCGCTCGAGCAGGGTCGAGTAGTGAACCTGATCTTCCTTGTAGTTTCCCGTCAGCACATACATCACGAGGTTGATGCCGAAGCGGTAGGCCATCTCGCGGTTGCGTTCACCGCCTGGCATGGTGAAAAGGGGTTGTTTGCGGGCGTCGACCGCCCAGGCGCCAGCCCAGTCGCCGCCGCCGATAAAGAGGCCGGAGACGCCGTCGCCGCGACGCGTGTCCCGGTCCGCGGTGCCGCTCTCGACCCATAGGCGTCCGTTGAGGCGGCCAGGGAAAGAGGTGAGCAGGTAATAGGTGCGGGTCAACACATGGGTCGGCGGCGTCGGCTGCAGCGGAGGCGCGTCGATGCCGGACAGGAGCGTTCCCAGATCGGTCGACATGTCCCGTCCCGGTGAGGCGTCACGCGTGTCGATGATCAGCGCGCCGCCGGATCGAAGATACGCGTTGACCTTGGCGACAGCCGCCGGGGGAAGCGGTTCGGCGCCGCGCGGCACGGCGTAATAGATCAGCGGAAACAGCTCCAGTTCATCGTTCACAAGGTCGACGCCGATGGGGTCGCCGGGCTCAACGGATGTGCGTTCGGCGAGCTGGTAGCTCAATCCGGCGAGACCTGCCCGGGTTACATTGTCGAGTCGTGTGTCGCCCGTTTGCACATAGGCGAGATGGAGTTCGCCGGCGATGTCGTCTGCCCGGTCCTGCGCCGAGGCCGGGTCTGTCGAGACCAACGCCGCGGTCGCGAAGGCGGCCGCCACGGCGCCGGCGCGTGACAGGCGCGGCAGCTTTCCCGCGAACGCCAGCGCGATCAGAAGGTCGAAGGCGACGATCGCAAGCGCCGCCGCGATCAACCATCCGCCGATTCCGCGACGCGCAGTCGTCGGAGCGTCTTCCGTCACGACGATGTCTGAGGCGAGGTTGAAGAGAGGCTGGGGCGCGGGCGCCCCGACATTGAGGGCGCGCTCGCCGCCCGCACCCGAATAGAGGCCGGGCGGAGACGCCGGCCCCGGCGTGACGGTCGCGAAGGCTTCGGCGTCGATCGGCGCAGCCGATGCGTTCGGCGCGGTGAGGGCGCCAAATCCGTCCAGCACGCGCAGCGGCGTCAGCGAGCCGGACGCCGTCTCGCTTGGCTTTGCGCGCTGACCGCCCGACACCACGGCGCGCCGCAGCATCTCCACGAACGCGCCCGTGTAGGGCAGGTCGGACCAGTCAGGGTCGGCCGTGACGTGAAAGAGGATGATCTGGCCTAGCCCGCGACCCTTTGCGGTCACGAGCGGGGTGCCGTCGGCGAGCCTCGCCCAGGTCAGGTCGGCGAGTTCAGGGATGGGCTGGGCGAGCACCTGCCGACGCACCACGGCGTCGGTCGGCGTGGGGATTCCGAAGAACGGCGATGCGGGCTCAAACGCGGCGATCTTCTGCGGCGTTTCCCATGCGAGCGCGCCTCCCATCGCTCTGGAGGTCGGACGTAGGAGGACCGGGGTGAGTGAGTCGCCGAGGCCGGCGAGGCGTGGGCCGGCGAAACGGATCAGCACCCCCCCGGCCTCGATCCATGCGTCGAGGTCGACCGCGTCGGATTCTGAAATCGCTCCCCGGTCCCCGAGAATGATCGCGTCGATCGAAGGGGTGATGATTTCGGATAACGGCTTCTCGGTGAGCTGCACATAGGGCTGGAGCGCCTTGCGGACGTAATAGTGCTCCGACAACAGCGGCTGCGCCTCATCGCGCGTGTCGGCGAGGCCGACATGCGGGCGCCGTGCGGCGTCATCCCAGAGCCAGACCCCGCCTGCGGAGTTCGAGCCGGCGATGCGGAAGCGCGCGACGCGGTTCAAGGCGGCGGTCGGGATAGAGAACAACGCCTCCGCGGTTGTCTCATCGGCCTCGAACGTGATGCGCGTGGACGCGATCGAGGCGCCCTCGGAGGTCTCGGCGATCAGATCGGCGTTCGAGCTTGCGGTCGGAGTGGCGCGGACGACGGCCACTCTCGCCCCTTCGGCGGATGAGTCGGCGGAGGTGAGCGCGAAGGCGCCCTTGGGCCGAAACACTCTTGCTTCCGTGGGGGCGATCGTCGTCATGCGCCGCCCGGCCTCCTGCGCGGAGCCGTGATCGAAGCCGTCGCTGATCCACACCACGCGCCCGGGTCGCGGCGAAATAGCGTTGGCGCGCTCGATCGCGGCGAGCCGGTCGGGCGCCCATGCGACAGGCCTCGCCGCCCGGAGTTTCTGACGCGCGGTCTCCGCGTCGAGGGCTTCGGCAGGATCAGAAGCAATTTCGCGTGGAGCGGTCGTCAGGATGTGGACGGCGCCGCCGCGACTTGCCTCCTCGTCCACTGCGGCGAGGGCGGCCCGCACCATGTCGCGCCAGCGCTCCGCGCTGGTCCACCCGTCGTCGAGCACGATCAGCGAACCAGCGCCGGCGACCGGGGCGCCGCCCCTCGGCGCGGCGGTCGGCTGGGCGAAGCCGATGATGGCGAGCGCGAGCGCGAGCAGCCGCAGGAGCAGGAGCCACCAAGGCGTCCTCGCCGGCGTTTCTTCTGTCGGGTTGAGATCGTCCATGAGCGCCAGCGACGGAAGCGCCCGGCGCTGCGGCTCAGGCGGCGTTGCGCGCAGAAGCAGCCACAGGATGGGGAGTGCGGCGAGCCCCGCCAGCGCCCAAGGCTGGAGGAACAGGAACGGTCCGAGGATCACGATCGGGCTCCTTCCGCAGCAAAATCAGCCGCGAGGCGACCAAGGAGCGGCCGCGGATCGTCGACGGTGGAGTGTGTCGTGCAGCGCCATCCGAGTGACGCGGCAAGCGCCGTCATGTCGGCCCTGCGTTTTGCGAAGCGGTCGAGATACCCGTCGCGCAGGATTTCGGCGCGCCCGACGAGGCGCTGTCGCTCTTCCCCGGGACGGAAGAACCTCACACGACCGCCGAAGGGGTATTGCTCCTCGATCGGGTCGCTGACGGCGATAAGAACCGCGTCGCGTGACTTCCTCGCGAGGGCGTTCAATCCACGCGTCCACCCCTCCATCGGGGCGTAGAAGTCGCTGATGATCACCAGCGCGCAATGCTCTCTCGGCGGGGCGGGGAGCACAGCGCCGGGCTTCAGCTCTCTCAGATCCTCGCCCACCCTTGACGGCGCCTTGGCTCCGGTCGCCGGCCCACGCGCGCCGCCGAGCACGCCGCAACGCTCGCCGCCTCTTGCCAGAACGTCGGCGAGCGCCATCGCAAGGACGACGCCGCGGTCAGCCTTGTCGGGACGAGCGGCGTCGCCTGACCAAGCGAAGCCCTCCGAAGGGTCGACCCAGAACAGGAAGGTGCGCGCGGTTTCGAGTTCCGTCTCGCGAACGAAGAGGTTCGATTCGCGGGCCGACCGGCGCCAGTCGACGCGCGACGCCCCGTCCTCGCTGCGGTGGCGGCGATACTGCCAGAAGGTCTCACCGACGCCGGTTCGCCTGCGTCCGGCGGTGCCAAGATGGGTCTCGCTCGCGGCGCGCGCACGCGACGTTACCGTGCCGATCTGCGATGCGAGCGCGGCGGCTTCGGACTTGAGCTGACTGAGAGGGGCTGGGGGCACGCGCGCCTGGTCCTCACCCGACTTTCGCGACGAGACTTGAAATCAGTTTTGGCAGCGCAGCCGCTGACCCGGTTGGGTCATAGGCGAGCGCCATACGATGCCCGAGCGCCGGTTCCGCAAGCGCCTCCACGTCGTCGAGCGACGGGGCGAGCCGGCCGCGCAACAGCGCGCGGGCGCGCGCCGCAAGCATGAGGGACTGTCCTGCGCGTGGAGAAGGTCCCCACTGCACGCGCTCCTTCACCTGCGCATCCTCGCTCTGCTCCGGGCGGGCCGATCGCACCAGCCGGATGATCGATTCCACCACTCGCTCCGGCACAGGCATCCGCCGCACGAGCGACTGGATCGCGATAAGTCGGGGGCCATCAAGGGCGGACGCAACCTCAGCCTCCGACACGCCAGTGGTCTCGATCAGGATACGCCGTTCGGTTTCGAGATCGGGATAGTTCACGTCGACCTTGAGCAGGAACCGGTCGAGTTGCGCCTCCGGCAACGGGTAGGTGCCCTCTTGCTCGATGGGGTTCTGGGTGGCGAGAACATGAAACGGCTTCGGCAGGTCGTGACGGGCGCCTGCGATCGTCACATGGCGCTCCTGCATCGCCTGCAACAGTGCGGACTGGGTTCGCGGTGATGCACGGTTGATCTCGTCCGCCATCAGCAAGCTGGTGAAGATCGGGCCGCGCACGAAACGGAAGGACTTGCCGCCCGCCCCCTCGTCGAGGATTTCCGAGCCCAGAATGTCACCCGGCATGAGGTCCGGCGTGAATTGTACCCGGCCCCAGTCCAGACCAAGCGCGCGGGCGGTTGCGTCAACGAGCCGCGTCTTGGCGAGGCCCGGCGCCCCGATCAGCAGCGCGTGACCGCCGGCGATGATCGCCGAAAGCGTGAGTTCGATCACCCGGTCCTGTCCGAAGACGGCCTTGCCGATTTCAGCGCGAACCCGGGCGAGGGACTCCATCGCTCGGTCCGCCTCCGCCACGATATCGTCGTTAGAAGTATGTGCGGCTTCACTCATGGAGACGGTCTACCTATCTTTCTGGCGGTTCGGAGAGCAAACACGCGCATGTCCAGTTCAATCGACCAGCCGGGCCCGGGGCTCAGCGACCTTATCGCCAGATTGCAGGCGGACGCCGGGTTAGGAAAGCCCCGAACGCTTCCCCCGGTGCATTTGTGGTCGCCGGAGCATTGCGGAGACATCGGTCTGGAGATCCGCAAGGACGGCAGCTGGTGGCAGGACGGCGTCCGGTTCACGCGTGACCGGCTTGTCCGTCTGTTCTCCACCATCCTACGGCTTGACGCTGACGGCTACCACCTTGTGACGCCGCACGAAAAAGTGACTGTCCGGGTGGAGGATGCGCCGTTCGTCGCCATCCGGGTGGACAGGGTGACCGAGGACGGGGAGTCGCAGATCGTCTTCACCACCAACGTCGGAGATATCGTGACGCTCGGACCGGACCATCCCTTGCGGGTGTCGCTGCATCCCGAAACGGGCGAGCCGTCTGTTTATGTCGAGGTGCGCAGGGGTCTCGAGGCGCGGCTGGCGCGCCCGCCCTATTACGAGCTGGTCGACCTGGCTGAGCCCGTGTCGGAAGGCGGGTCGCTCGTCGTGCGCTCTGCGGGTGCGACGTTCGATCTCGGCGAGGTCGAGTGAAAGCCGCCTTCACGACACGACTGGATTTTGAACAGCGGGCGCGCCTGCGCCTGTCGCCCGCCGACGCCGATCTGACGGAGCCGCAGCGTTCGGACTACGATCTCGGCCCCCAAGAGCGGCCGCGGACGGGTGTCGTTCTCGCGCCGTCGCGCGCCGCGGTGCTGATCGGCCTCATCGAGCGCGGAGACGATTTCGGCGTGCTGCTGACGCTGCGGCCGGACACCATGGCGAGACATGCCGGACAGGTCGCCTTTCCTGGCGGACGGATTGACGCAGGCGACGGCTCGGCGCTGCGCGCGGCGCTTCGAGAGGCGCATGAAGAGGTGGGGGTGGATGCGGAACGCGTCCGGGTGATCGGCCAGACGCCGCCCTATCTCACGAGCACGGGGTTTCTGGTCGCGCCGTTCGTGGGGATTCTCCCTGACGATTTCACGCCGTCACCCGACCCCAGGGAAGTTGCAGATGTGTTTGAGACGCCGCTTTCGTTTTTGATGGACCCAAGAAATCATGAACTCCATGAACGGAGTTATGGCGGCGTCGTTCGATCCTTCTTTGCCATGCCGCACAATGGGCGTTACATCTGGGGTGCGACCGCGGGAATAATCCGGGGGCTCTACGATGGGCTTTATGGCGACGCAGGCAAGGACTGATCGTGTCGAGACTACTGCTTGAACTTGCTCTGTTCCTGACGCCCTTCGCGGTGTTCTTTCTGTACCGGTCGCTCACAGAAGGCGTTTCGGTGCGCGACCGCTGGCCCATCACGACGCTGGTGATGATAGGTGCGGCGCTAGCGATCGCGGCGCTGGTCATCGCTCCGCTCCGATCTCCTTCCGCTGGCGGTCAGTGCTACCAGGCGCAGCGCTACGAGAATGGCGTCACGATCCCAGGCCGGATGGTCGACTGCAGCGAGATCGAAGCGCGGCAGGCCCCGCCTGCGACGCCCACCACACCACCGGTCGCCCCTCGGGACGAGCGACGGTGATGCGATGTCGGCGCTGCTGCACGCCCCCTGGATGCAAGCCCCTCCAGTTCGGCGCATCCTGTCGGTCCTGAACGGCGAGCGGCGCGATTCGGCGCGATTTGTCGGCGGCTGCGTCCGCAACACGCTGCTGGGTGAGCCGGTGAGCGATATCGACATTGCGACGCAGCTCACGCCGGACGTTGTTACACAGATCATGTCGGGCGCGGGCGCGCGGGTGCATCCCACGGGGATCGAGCACGGAACCGTGACCGTCGTCGTCGACCATCACCCGTTTGAAGTGACGACGCTGCGCCGAGATGTGCAGACGGACGGTCGCAGGGCGGTGGTTTCGTTCACCGAGGACTGGAGCGAGGACGCACACCGGCGTGATTTTCGCCTCAATGCGCTTTATTGCGATGAACGGGGCGTCATTCATGATCCCACCGGCTCGGGCGTGACGGACGCGCGCTCGCGCAGGATCGTCTTCATCGGCGATCCGGAGGCGCGGATCCGAGAAGACTATCTGCGGATTCTTCGCTTCTTCCGGTTCAGCGCCTGGTATGGGCGGCGCGTCCTCAATGCCGACGGACTTGCGGCGTGTTCCGCACTCAGGGGGGGGCTGGACCAGATCTCGCCGGAGCGAATCTGGATGGAGTTGCGCAAACTGCTCGCTGCGCCCGAGCCATCCTTCGCGCTGCGCGGCATGGCGCAGGCTGGCGTGCTCCACCAGGTGTTGCCGGAAGCACACGGGTTGGAATTGTTGGAGCGGCTCGTCGCGCTTGAACGCCGCGCGGGTCTATCGCCGCAACCGCTTCGGCGGTTCATGTCCCTGTTTTCAAAGGATCGGGAGGTGTTCGACACCGTTTCAGCGCGGTTGCGACTGTCAAACGAGGAGAAGGGGCGGCTCGCCTCCGCGTCGATGGATTCGACCCCCATCCGCTCGACGATGACGCCCGCCGCTTGCCGAAGAGCGGTATTTCTCCTGGGTGAGGCGACCTTCACCGACCGTCTGGTTCTGGCGTGGGCGGCGAGCGGAGATCCGTCGCTGGACGGCGCCTGGGTCTCGCTTCTGACGCTCGCCCAGAAATGGAAGCCGCCCCAACTGCCGGTGTCGGGGGATGATGTTCTGGCCGTCGGCGTCCCCGCCGGCCCGAGGGTCGGGGAGGTCCTGCGTCAGGTCGAAGCCTGGTGGATCGACGGTGATTTTCGCGCGGATCGGGCCTCGACCCTCAGCGCGTTGATGCGCTTTGTGCGTTAGTCGAGGCGTAGCGCTTGTCTTCGGCGGCAGGCCGCGCGGGCTTGGATGCGCCCTGCCAGGGCCACCGGCCGGAGACCATCTTTGACGCAAGCACCTTCATCGCCGCCACCGGATATTGCGGCCCGAGATTGACCACGCAGGTTCGCGAAATGATGTTGAGTGTGCGCGGGCACATGTCGTCCGAGTAGTTGATCTCCCGGTTCGCCCACGCCCAGGGATTGAACTTCGGATGGTAGGTGCGTTTCGAGAGAAGCGGCTCCCAATTCGTGTAGACGTGTTTGGAGTTGTCGAGCAGCCGCGCCACGCCGCGCTGATTTGAGAATGCAATCGCGTCCGATTCCCGATCGAACAGAAGTGTGAGCGTAACGGCGCTGTCGACATCATTGTGCGGCGAGATGCGGAACCCTTCTCCGGCGTTGAAGATCGGTTCCAGCGCCTTGCGGCGTTCGCGCAGCCGTCGCATCAACGGCATCAGTTTTGTCAGCTGGACGTTCAGCATCGCGCCTTCGATCTCAGTGATCCGCATGTTGGATCCGATGAAGGTCGGTTCATTGAAGGTTTCAGCGTGATTGCGAACAAACGACCCGAGGTCGTGGAAGTTTCGCGTCCGGGCGTAGATTTTTTCGGACGAAGTGAGCACCGCGCCGCCCTCGCCGATGTTGAGGTTCTTGTATTTGTTGAAGCTGAACGCTCCGGCGTCGCCGATCGCGCCGAGGAATTTGCCCTTGTAGGTCACTCCGACGGCCTGACAGGAGTCCTCGATCACGAGCAGGTTGTGCTTGCGCGCGATCGCCATGATCGCGGTCATGTCGGCCGGCGTGTTGACCATGTGAACCGGTATGATCGCCTTGGTGTAGGGCGTGATCTTCCGCTCAAGGTCCTTGGGGTCCATCGTCAGGGTCTCGTCGATCTCGACAAGAACCGGGACCGCCCCGACCGCGACCGGCGCGGCGGGCGTCGACATCCAAGTGTACGCCGGAACGAGCACCTCATCTCCGGGGCCGACGCCGGCCGCGGCGAGCGCGGCGACGAGGGCGCCAGTCCCATGGTCGACAGCCAGGACGTATTTGGCGCCGGTGAGCGCGGAGAGCCTGGATTCAAATCGGTCGACCCGGTTGTGTTTGCCGCCATAGCGCAGCAGGTGGCCTTCGGAGATCGCCATCCCCGCAGCGACCCATTCCGAAAATCCGACGCGCGCCATAGTCTCCTCCCGAACCCAGAACGGTACAGTGACCCGGAGGATTCAAGAATTGTTCCACTCGGAGCCGGAGGACTTGCCCGTTCGGTTCAGGGCCACTTCACCACAGGCGGCATGCTGGACAGGATGCTCTGCACATTACCACCGGTTTTCAGTCCGAACACCGTGCCCCGGTCGTACAGCAGGTTGTATTCCACATAACGCCCGCGACGGATCAACTGCTCCTCACGTTCGGCCTCGCTCCAGCCTTCCCACATCCGGCGGCGGACAAGCGCCGGATAAATGTCTTCGAACGCCTCGCCCACGCGCTGGGTGAACCGGAAATCCGCCTCCCAGTCGCCGCTATTGAAGCGATCATAGAAAATGCCGCCAACGCCGCGCGGCTCGTCCCGATGCGGCAGGTGAAAGTATTCGTCGCACTGGCGCTTGAGGTCCCCGTAGTCGACCGCGGCGTGTCCCTCGCAGGCCGCCTCCATCGCCGCGTGAAAGTCCACCGCGTCCTCGAACGTCTGGTCGCGCTGATAGTCGAGCAGGGGCGTGAGGTCGCCCCCGCCGCCGAACCAGCTCTGGTCGGTGACGAGCATCCGTGTGTTCATGTGCGCCGCCGGTACGCGCGGCGAATGCATGTGGGCGATGAGCGAGACACCGCTCGCCCAGAACCGTCCGCCGGACGCTTCCGCGCCCGGGATCTGTTTTGCAAAGTCAGGGGCGAACGTTCCGTACACACAAGACACGTGCACCCCGACCTTCTCAAACACGCGACCGCGCATCACGGCCATCGTGCCGCCGCCAAGGTCCTCCCCGCCGTCTCCCCTGCGCCAGGGCGTGCGCTCGAAGCGACCGGCAGGGCCTGAGTAATGCGGCGGGCCCGCCTCATCCTCGATCTGCTCGAACCGGGCGATCAGACGTTCCTGCAGCGTTTCGAACCAGGCGCGCGCGCGGGCTTTGCGATCGGCGAGGATCGCGTCAGGGGTAGAATCGTGTGCGGGCATGAGCGCTGTGTCCTGTCGTTCCTTTGGCGAAGCGACTTTGATTTACACTCATGCCGGCGCGCGGCTAGTTTGAGAAAGATCAAACCGGGTGGAAATAGATGTTGAAACTGCTCATCGGCTCGACCGGCCTCGTCGTGCTGCTCGGGTGCAGCCGTCCGGCGGAGGAGTCCGTGCTGGTCGAACGCTGCACGCGCGACGGCGACAATCGGGAAGCCTGCGAATGCATGGCGCGCCTGGCTGAAAGCTCCCTCGACCCACAGGTTCTCGCGGCGATGAAGCTTGGCGCCCAAGGCCTTGAGGAAGAGGCGGACGCCGCAATGGCCGCGCTGTCTCCGATGGTGCAGCTCAGCGTCGTCGATTTTTCCATCGCCGCCATCGACCAGTGCGGCCTGACCTCGCCGTCAAGGGAGTAGCGCGGTCTGGCGGGACGCTTCCCACAGGGCGATGGCGGCCGCGGTCGCCAGATTGAGCGACCGGGCCTCGGCGGCGATCGGAATCTGCACCCTGGCGTCCGCCGCGGCGTGAACGTCTGGCGGGACGCCGGCCGATTCGCGACCGAACACCAGAACATCGGTCTTTCGGAACGAGAAATCCTGCAGCGACGCATCGCCGCGCGTGGTGAACAAGACTAACCGGAGGCGGGGCGGGTGAGCCGGGGTGTCGAGCGTCTGCAGGAATGCGTTCCATCCGTCATGGCGTTTGATGACCGCGAGATCGCCATAATCCATGGCCGAACGCCGCAGCGCCCGGTCCGTGAGAGGGAAACCGCATGGATCGATAATGTCGATGGGAGTCGCGAAGCAAGCCGCCAGTCGGATAGCTGCCCCCAGATTTTGGGGGATGTCCGGTTGATAGAACGCCAAACGCACTTTAGAGCCTTCGCCATCGACTGGGGACGACTTGCGACATCGCGCCACTCGCGAGCGGGTGGCAATGCTTTATATGAGTGGCGCAAGATCCCTCGCACCATGGGAGAATCCGGTGTCGGAACATGCCTCTGCTGGTCACGCGGATGACACGGCCCAGGGCCACGGCGCGCCCGAGGGCGAGACGCGGCGGGATTTCATCCACATCGCCGCGGTGGCGGTGACGGCGGGCGGCGCGGCGGCCGTCGCTTGGCCGTTCATCCAGCAATTGGGCCCCGCCGCCGACACCCGAGCGGCCTCCAGCAAGGATGTGGACATCACGAAAGTGCCGCTTGGCGGTGAGATCAGGGTTCTGATTGGCGGGATGCCGTTTTTCATCCGTCACAGGACGGAAGAGGAAATCCAGGCGGCGCAAAATGTCGATGTGTCCCGCCTTCGTGATCCCCAGACGGACGATGACCGGCTTGTTCCGAAGCTCGACGGGACGCTGAACCGGGCGATTCTGGTGACGTCCGGCAGCTGCACGCACCTCGGCTGTGTTCCGCTCGGCCCGAGCCAGGGTTCGGTCGGGGAATTCGGCGGCTGGTACTGCCCGTGCCATGGATCTTATTACGATACGTCGGGACGCATCCGCAAAGGACCGGCGCCTCTGAACCTCCCGGTTCCGGAGTACGAGTACCTTTCGGACACCGTCATCAAGATCTCGCTCTAGGAGACCAGCGTGAGCGGACAATCCACTTATGAGCCGAAGACCGGCTTCACGAAATGGCTCGACGCCCGCATGCCGATCGTGCGGCTTGCGCACGACAGCTTCGTCGATTTTCCGACGCCGAAAAACCTGAACTACTGGTACACGTTCGGCGGCATCCTGGCCGTGTGCCTGGTCATCCAGATCGTGACCGGTGTTGTGCTGGCGATGCACTATGTCGCGTCGACGGACGCCGCTTTCGCGAGTGTCGAGCGGATCATGCGTGACGTCGAGTATGGCTGGCTGATCCGCTACATCCACTCCAACGGCGCGTCGATGTTCTTCCTCGCTGTTTATCTCCACATGTTCCGAGGCCTTTATTACGGCTCGTACAAGGAGCCGAGGGAGCTTCTCTGGATTCTCGGCATGGTCATCTACTTCCTCATGATGGCGACCGCCTTCATGGGGTATGTGCTTCCCTGGGGGCAGATGTCCTATCACGGGGCGAGCGTCATCACGAATTTGCTCGGGGCCATTCCGCTCGTGGGGGAGGGCATCAAGACCTATCTGCAGGGCGGTCCGGCGATCGGCGATGCGACGCTCAACCGGTTCTTCTCGTTGCACTATTTGCTGCCGTTCGTGATCGCGGGCGTTGTGATCCTTCACATCTGGGCGCTGCACGTCACGGGAAACAACAATCCCACCGGCGTCAGCGTCAAGAACGTGAAAGCGGACACGGTCCCTTTCACGCCCTACTACACGGTGAAGGATGGCTTCGCGATCATCCTCTTCCTGATCATGTTCGCGGTGTTCGTGTTCTACTTCCCGAACGTGCTCGGCCATGCGGACAATTACATCGAGGCCAATCCGCTGCAGACGCCGACCCATATCGTGCCTGAATGGTACCTGCTGCCGTTCTACGCGATCCTCCGCGCGGTCACGTTCGACATCGGCCCGATCGAGGCGAAATTGCTCGGCGTGATCGCCATGTTCGGCTCTATCCTCGTGTTGTTCGCGCTGCCCTGGCTCGATACCTCCAAAGTGCGGTCGATGCGGTACCGTCCGCTGGCCCAGCAGTGCTTCCTCGGATTTGTCATCGCCTGTGTGGTGCTGGGATTTGCTGGAGCGAACAACCCGGACGACCTCGTGTTCAAGTTCGGGGCGGACAAGCTCGCCATGTCCTACACCGACGCCAATGGGGGCGCGGCGGTGCGGACGTTCACGGAGTTCGCGGAGGCGAATTCCTTCCTCGCGACCCTGCCTTCGTCAGCCGCCGGCGCGCTCGAGGTCTCGGCGTCCGGGTTCAAGTGGCTGTGGGTCGCCCAGATCGCCGGCGCTTACTATTTCGCGTTCTTCTTCATCCTGCTGCCGCTGCTGGGTGTGATCGAGAAACCCAAGGCGCGCCCGGCGTCGATCGCTGACAGCGTTCACGGCAAGAAGAAGACAACCGCCGCCGCAGTCGCCGCAACCTCGCCCGGTCCCCAGACGACCGGCTCCCTGAAACCGGCCGAGTGAGGAACACCAACATGCGCCTTGTTTCGGCACTCACTGCGTGCGTTGCAGCCGCCAGTTTCATCGCCATCGCGCAGCCCGCGAGCGCGGAGGGGAAGGTGCTGCACCCCCACGGGCCGCACGAAGGCTGGGAGTTTGAAGGGCCGTTCGGCACTTTCGACCAGAACGCCCTTCAGCGCGGCTACAAGGTGTATCGGGAGGTTTGCGCGAGCTGCCACGGGATGAAGCTCCTGTCGTTCCGGAACCTCGGACAAAAAGGTGCACCCTTCTTCGACGAGGCCTATCCCGACGAGAACAGCAATCCGAAGGTCAAGCAGATCGCCTCGGAATACATGGTCGCCGCCTTCGATGAGGAAACCGGCGACCCGATCCAGGTTGCAGCGACGACGGTCACGGCTTTCCCCAGCCCCTATGCGAACGAGGCGGCGGCGCGCGGAAGCAATGGCGGCGCTCTGCCGCCAGATCTGTCCGTGATCACGAAAGCCCGCCACGGCGGCGCGAGCTATATCTATTCCTTGTTGACGGGTTATGTGAGTCCGCCGGCAGGCCTGACGGTCTCGCCCGGCCTGTACTACAACCCTTTCTTCCCGGGCGACACCAAGCCGCAGTGGGCGGGCGACCCCCGCGAGGCGCCTGCGGGCGGCTTCCTCGCCATGGCCCCGCCGCTGAGGGAAGGGCTGGTGGTGTTTGATGATGGAACCGCGTCCACCGTCGAGCAGATGTCCGCGGACGTCGCGACCTTCCTCGCCTGGGCGGGTGAGCCAAAGGCCGAAACCCGCCGGATGATGGGGTTCTCGGTGATCGGGTATCTGCTGATCATGGCCGGGTTGACCTATGCCTCCTACCGGCGGATCTGGCGGAATATCCAGCACTAGGTCATCGTCCACCTCAAGCTTGATGCGACGTCAGGTCGGGGCGGCGCCCTCCGCCTTTGCGCGGGCCCGTCATCCCTCGCCGTCGCCGATGGTTCGGTCAGGTGGTCGCGGGGGCTCGGAAAACGTCCTCGTCGATTTCTCCCTCCCATTTTGCGACGACGACGGCGACCGCCGCGTCGCCCGTGATGTTCGTCACGGTCCGCATCATGTCGAGCAGGCGATCAAACGGAAACAGCACGGCGATCACGATGACGGTCTGTTCCGGCGTCGCGCCGATCACGCTGAGCGTCGTCGCCGCCAGGAACAGGCTGACCGACGGGATTCCGGCGGTGCCGATCGAGACAAGCGTGGCGGTGAGCATCACCAGCCCGTACATCGCGGGCGTCATCTCGATTCCGAAGGCCTGCGCCGCGAACAGGGCGATCAGGCCTTGGTACAGCGCGGTTCCGTCCATGTTGATGGTGGCGCCGAGCGGCAGAACGGAGGACGAGACGGTTCGGCTCACCCCGAGATTGTCGCGCACGCAGGCCATCGTGACAGGCAAGGTCGCGTTCGAGGAAGAGGTCGAGAACGCGACGGCTTGCGCATCCAGAATGCCGCGTATGAACCGCACGAAGGGCAGGCGAGCCACCACCTTGATCAGGAAGCCGTAGGTGATGAGGATGTGGAGCAGGCACGCAACGTAGAGCGCCAGCACCATCTTTCCGAGAATGACGAATACGCCCAATCCCTGCGTGGCCATCACCCAGGTCATGAGCGCAAGAACGCCGATCGGCGCTGCTTCCATGACGATGTGGGTGATCCGCATCATCACATCGGCGCCGCTCTCCACGGTTTGGGCGAGCGGCCTTCCTGCGTCGCGGGCGAGGAGGCAGCCAAGCCCCACAAGAATGGCGAAGAATATGATCTGCAGAACGTCACCATTCGCCATCGCGGCGACGGGATTGGTTGGAATGATCGCCACGAGTCGGTCGATCAGCCCCTGGTTTGCGTCGTTGGCTCCAAGACGTTCGCGCGCGGTTTCGAGCTCCGATGCGGGAATGGAGCCGACGTCGAACCCGGCGCCCGGCTGAACGATCGAGCCGATGAGGAGACCGAGCGCAACCGCAAACCACGTGGTGATCATGTAGGTGATGATCGCCCGCCCGCCGAGCGCGCCGAGCCTCGAAGGATCCCCCATCGCGGTGACCCCGGCCACGAGGGTCGTGAAGATCAGCGGCACGACCAGCATACGGATCAGATTGACGAACGCGTCGCCGAACGGCTTGAACCAGGTCGTCGCGATCTCGCTGGCGGCGTCGGCTCCGATCGAGTAGCGCAGGGCGAGGCCGATCGCTGACCCAAGCGCGAGCCCCAGCATCACCCGCTGCCAGAGCGGGATTCTGAACCATGCCGACATGAAGCAGCCTCCTGTTTCGCATGCTTTATGGGCGCGCCGGGAGCGGGCTGCAACAACGGAAGCCCCGCTGGCCGGGGCAAGCGCTTGATTGCCCGTGGAGGGCGGGCGTATGGACAGGCGCCGCGCAAGCGGCAGGCGCTCCCGGCCGCCGGAAACGGCTGTTTGATGGACCGTCTGGAAGGCGATGGAGCAGGGCGAGTGACGAGGCCGCATCTTTATATCGGAGATCGCAACTACTCTTCCTGGTCGCTTCGTCCGTGGCTGGCGCTCAGGCGCGGCGGCGTCGCGTTCGATGAGACGGTTGTCAGCCTGCCTGACGAGGGCGGCGGCGCGCCGGCGTTTCAGGCGATTTCTCCGACAGGCCGCGTTCCGGTGCTTCACCTCGGGGCGGTGCGCATCGCCGAGAGCCTCGCGATCTGCGAATGGGCGGCCGAACAGGCCCCGGCATTGTGGCCTTCCGACCCGATCGCTCGCGCACGCGCCCGATCGTTCGCGGCCATCATGCACTCCGGTTTCCCTGATCTTCGTCGTGAGGCGCCCATGAATCTGCGGCGCAGATCAGATTGCGGCCGCATGACGGAGGCGGGGTTGCGCGATGCACGGGCGATGGATGCGCTCTGGCAGGAGGAGTTGCAGGCGAGCGGCGGCCCGTTTCTCTTCGGAGACTGGTCGATCGCGGACGCCATGTACGCGCCCGCCGCGACCCGGTTTGAAACCTACGCTATCCCGAGAAGCGACTCAGCTGCGCGCTACATCCAAGCGATCTTCGCCGAAGAAGCGATGGCGGAATGGGTGCGTCTGGCGATGATGGAAGCCACCGCGCTCGCTCGTGTCGATCGCGCTTGAGGACTAACCCATTGACCCGGCGAGTTCGCGCCGCCACGTAGTCAGTCTGTCTGCACTGGAGCCGAAATGACGATTCGATTGGACGATGACGACGACGCCCCCGCCAAGGGGAAGGACGAAGCTCCGGGTTCGTTGCTCGAGAAGGCGCTGTTCGAGGCGCGCACCATTCTTCTCACTGGCGAGATCAATGACAAGCAGGCGAAGGCCGTGAGCCAGCAATTGCTTGCGTATTCGGCGGTCAGCGACAAGCCGATCCTCGTCGTTCTGTCCTCACCCGGGGGCCACGTCGAAAGCGGCGACATGATCCACGATATGATCAGGTTCGTCTGGGCGCCCGTTCGTATCCTTGGAACGGGATGGGTCGCTTCCGCCGGTGCGCTCATTTACGCGGCGGCCAAACGCGAGAACCGGTACGCGCTTCCCAACACGCGGTTTCTGCTTCACGAACCTCGTGGCGGCGTAGGCGGGCAAGCCTCGGACGTTGAGATTCAGGCGCGTGAAATCATTCGCATGCGTGAGCGGCTCAACAAGATCTTCGCGGAAGCAACCGGCCAGCCGCTAGAGCGGATCAAGAAGGACACCGATCGGGACTACTGGATGCAGGCCGCCGACGCGGTGGAGTACGGTCTCGTCGGCAAGATCGTGACGTCGCAGAAGGAAATCGGCTAAGGTTCAACCGGGGTCGCCCAGCGCAGCGCGAAAACGGGAGGCGCAGGTGCGAAGTCTTCTCGACCTTCGGGACCGGGCGAGCGGCACGCGCGCGGCGAGGCTCATCGCTCCCGGCGCTTCTGTCGCGGTGAACGCCTTATTGTTCCTCGCGGTATCGATGTCGGTCGCCGGGCATGCGACGCGGTTTCCCGATCTTGAAGACCTGTCGACGGTCAACGTGGTCTTCGAGCGTGCGCCCGCGCCCGATCTGACGAGGATCGAGAGCGCGACTTATGTTCCGCCACGGGCGGCCGCCCGACCGGAGAACGAGCCGCGCGAACGCGTTCCCGCCGCACCGCCGGCGCCAGCCCTGCCGCGGATCGACGAAACCGGGCGAGGCGAGGAGCGGTCGGAGCCTGGCGGTGACCCGGCGGCGGTGAACATTGGTCCGTCGCGACAGCCGGGGGCGACGTCCCCCACCGGGATAGATGACGAGCGGCTGCGGCGGATGCTCGGTCAGGCCGCCTGCGAGGACATTCAGTTGCGTCGACGGGCGGATTGTCCGCCGATCGGAGCCTATCTGCGCTACAATCCGGACCAGTGGATTGGCGCGGAAGACGTGGACGCGAGCGAGTTCGCGACGTCCGCGCCGTTTCACATGGGGGGAGGCCCGGACGCGCCGCCAGGCGGGACGCTGCCGAGTTCCGGCGGGGTCCGGCGCGGGCGCTCCATGCAGTCGGGGGTGCAGGGGCTTGGGGGGGTCAACGATCTTGTCGGGCGCCTGCCGCCGATCCATCCCGATCCGGGTTTCAAGGACTAGACGAGGGCCTTGGGCGGACGAGACGACCGCCGCCGGGGTGTTGAGATCAAGCCATGAATTATCGTCACGCCTTCCATGCCGGCAATTTCGCCGACGTCGTGAAGCACGCGGTGTTCGCCCGCTGCGTCGTCGGGATGACCGAGAAGCCCACGCCCTTTCGGGTCGTCGACACGCATGCCGGGGTTGGCGTCTACGACCTTGCGAGCGATGAGGCCCGGCGGAGTCCCGAATGGCGCGACGGTGTGTTGCGGCTTTGGGAGGAGGCCGGCCGCGCGCCGCCGGAGGCGCTTCCGGGGCTGGCGCCCTTGATGGGCGTTCTGCGGGCGCTCAACCCGAGCGGAGAGCTTGCGCGCTATCCCGGTTCGCCGCTGATCGCCCGCATGCTCATGAGGTCGATCGACCGGCTGCAGATGTGTGAGCTTCATCCGCAAGACGCGGAAACCTTGAGGGAAACGTTGAAATCGCCCTTCGACGGCGGGCCGCGCTGGAGTGTCGAGGAGCGTGACGGCTACGGGGCGCTTGCGGCCTATCTTCCGCCGCCGGAACGCCGCGGCCTCGTGATCGTCGACCCTCCGTTTGAAAACCGCGACGAGTTCAAGGCGATGATCGAGGCGGCGCACCGGGCGTTGCGCCGCTGGCCTGAGGGTCGTTACCTGTTTTGGCGGCCGTTGAAGGCGCTTGCGGACGTCGAGGCGTTTGATCGGGATCTCGCAGGCTGGCTCGCGGGTTCGGGCGGTGTCGCGGCTGAGAAGATCATTGCGGTGGATCATTGGGTGCGCGCGCCCGGGCCCGGAAAACTCGCAGGTGCGGGGCTTCTCGTGATCAACGCGCCCTTCGGTCTGGAGGCGGACCTTCGCGGACTGCTTCCTTGGCTGACAGACCTGTTGCGGCAATCGGACGACGCCGGCTGGCGCGTCGAGCATCCCCGATGAAAGGACCGGGTCACAGCCTCAACGGGCGGTGCTGAACAGGGACCACACCGCCACACCGATCAAGGCGAGCGCGAAACCGATCCGCAGGCGACGGCCGAGGAGCGGGTCCTTGAACAGGCCATGCAGGTTCGACGCGAAAGCGACGATGAGTGCGTGGATGAGGGTTGCGACCGCCACATACACCATCGCCGCCGCAAACAACGACGCCCAGTGCGCCGGCTCGCTGACATGTCGCGGGATAAGGGTGAGAAACACCGCCGCGGCCTTGGGATTGAGCGCGTTGACGATCAATCCGCGACGGAAGCCGTGCAGGACGTCGCCCGCTTCAGCGGTGGATTCGGTGGGGCCGGTCCATGTCTCCCACGCGAGCCATAGAAGATAGGCGGCTCCAAGCCAGCGAAGCGCTTCCCAGAGCAGCGGGGTGGTTGCAACGATCGCCGCGAGGCCGAGCGCCGCCAACCCGCCGAGCAGGGCGAGCCCCAGCGCCACGCCAGCGACGGCTGACAGTGCGGCGGTGCGTCCGCGGGTGGCCGCGAGGATTGCGAGCCAGGTCATGTTCGGGCCCGGCGTCAGCTCGATGATCAAGGCGGCGACGAGGAAGCCCAGAATGTCCGTCATCGAACAGGCTCCTCAATCAAGGTCGCACGCCGGCGCGGGGCGGCGCCGGCGATCAGGATCGATCCTCATGTGAGCGCATCAGTTTCCCTCCCTCGGTGACCAGAACGATCCCAAGAACGAGCAAAGCGAGCACGAATTGTCCACCGACAATCGGATTGACCGTGCCGTCATACCCCCGCGCGACCACACCCCCGATGAGCGCGGCGCCGGCGGAGGTGACAAAACCGGAAAGCGCGGCCCCTGATCCGGCGAGCGACCCGAGCGGCTCCATCATGATCGCGTTGAAGTTCGGCCCCTGAAGCCCGATGGCGAAAAAGGACGCAAGCGTCAGCCCGTAGAACACCGGAAACCCGATCGGTCCGGCAAGCGACAGCAAGGTCAGCCCCGCCGTCGCCGCGCACAGGAGGATGAGGCCGGTATGGGAGACCCGGCGCATCCCCATTCGCATGACAATCCGCGAGTTCAGGAGATTCGCCGCGCTCATCGCACCGGCGATGCCCGCAAACCAGAGCGTATAGGTCGCGCCGGTGGGATAGGTTTCCGTGAACACCTGCTGCGACGACGAGATGTAGGCGAACAGGCCGGCGAAGTTGAACAGCATCGCCGCCATATAGCCGCGCGTCTCCGGGAAGGAGAGGACGCGCCAGTAGTTCCCGATTATGGCCGCAGGCCTGATCGATGCGCGTCGGTCGAGCGGCAGCGTCTCCGGCAGGCGGAAGAGGCACCAGACGAACATGATCACGCCAAAGCCCGCCAGCACCCAGAAGATCGCCCGCCAAGGCGCGATGAACAGGATCGCCTGTCCGATGGATGGGGCGAGGATGGGGGCCGCCATGAAGACGATCATGACAAGCGACATCACTTGCGCCATCCGCCGTCCGGAATAGAGGTCGCGCGCGGCGGCGACAGCGATGACGCGGCTTGCTCCCGCGAACATGCCCTGGACGACCCGCGCCAACAGCATGGTCTCGAAATTCGGGGCGAAGACGCAGGCCATGCCGGCCGCAGCGTAGCCAAGCAGCGTGTAGCGGAGGATCGGCCTGCGCCCGAAGCGGTCGCTCAAGGGGCCCCAGAACAGCTGGGAGACGCCGAACCCCAGCATGTAGAGCACAATCACCAGCTGGCGATCATTTTCGTTGATGAGCCCAAAATCGGCGGAGATGTCGCCGAGCGCCGGCAACATGATGTCGATTGCAAGCGCGTTCATCGCCATGAGGGCGGCGGTCATCGCGACGAACTCGACGAGCCCGAGCTTCTGTCGCGTCGTCGGTTCATTAGAAGAGGCGTCTGGAGGTGACACGAGAGCGATATCCGCGCGGAAGTGGAGAGCGAGTTTGGCCTAGCCGATTTCCAGCCGGGGTCGATGAGAAATTCGTCCGAGAGTTCTCTTGCGCGGCGATCGGCCGCCGACATCGACAACACGGCGACACCTCGCGAAGGCGGCGTCCGCGCGCTGTTCCGGGGGGGTGAAGACGCGGTCGGGATGAGCGCCCAGGCTCAGCTTTACACGTTGAAGCGGAAATGCATCACATCGCCGTCCTTGACGATGTAATCCTTCCCTTCCTGGCGCGCCTTGCCGGCTTCCTTGGCGCCCGCCTCGCCCTTGAAGCGCACATAATCGTCGTATGCGATGGTCTCTGCCTTGATGAAGCCGCGCTCAAAATCGCCATGGATCACGCCTGCGGCCTGCGGAGCGGTTGTGCCCTCGCGGATCGTCCAGGCGCGTGCTTCCTTGGGGCCGACCGTGAAATAGGTCATGAGGCCGAGCAGCGTGTAGCCCGCCGCGATCGCCCGGTTGAGGCCCGGTTCCTCCAGGCCAAGCGACTCCAGGAATTCGCGCTGCTCATCGTCTGCGAGCACCGCAATCTCGCTCTCGATGCGCGCCGAGATGACGACCGCCGGCGCCCCTTCCGCGAGCGCCTGCTCGGACACGGCGCGGGACCAGGCATTACCCGAAGCCGCCGACGCTTCGTCGACATTGCAGATGAACATGACCGGCTTGGCGGTCAGAAGCTGGAGCATGCGCCAAGCGCGCTGATCTTCGGCCGCCACTTTCGCCCGTCGGGCCGGCCTTCCGGCGCTCAGTTCGGTGAGAGCGAGGTCAATCAGGGAGAGGGTGAGTCTTGCATCCTTGTCGCCTCCCTTGGCCTTCTTTTCGACGTTGGCGCGGCGTTTCTCCAGGCTTTCAAGATCCGCCAGCATCAACTCTGTTTCGACGACCTCATAGTCCGCCCGCGGGTCGATCTTGCCTGAAACATGGGTGATGTCGTCGTCCTCGAAGCAGCGCAGAACATAAGCCACAGCATCGCACTCGCGGATGTTGGCGAGAAACTGGTTGCCGAGGCCCTCGCCTTGTGATGCGCCTTTCACGAGGCCGGCGATGTCGACGAAGCTCATCCGGGCCGGAATGATGTCCTTCGATCCCGCAATCTTCGCGAGCACCGGGAGGCGCGGTTCAGGCACCGCGACATCGCCGACATTCGGTTCGATCGTGCAGAACGGATAGTTCGCAGCCTGCGCCGCGGCGGTACGAGTCAGCGCGTTGAAAAGGGTCGATTTGCCCACGTTCGGCAGGCCGACAATCCCACATTTGAAGCCCATGTCTGATTCCGACCTGACTGTGAAAACTGGCTCTTAGCGGCTTCGGCCGCGCGGGGCTATGGGCACGGGCGCGCGACCGGCGTGGTCACTCCTTCGCCGCGTTTTGTCTCGGATCGCCCTTCGGAGCGGGCGCAAGGCGCATGACTTCCGCCTGATATTTCTCGTCCTCACCGGAAACCAGCATGGGGAGCGCTCGCGCGCATGCATCACAGAGCGCTCTCACCCAGGGCTCGTCCGCCTTCGCAAAATCCGAGAGCACGTGAGCCAGCACCTTGTCCTTGTCGCCGGGATGTCCGATGCCCAGCCGGGCGCGGCGCACATCCGGCGAGGCTTGCGCAATGATGGACCGCACGCCGTTGTGGCCCGCCGCTCCGCCGCCGGTCTTCATCCGGAAACGGCCCGGGGCGAGGTCGAGTTCGTCATAAAAGGCCACCACCGCCGAGGGTGACAGCTTGAAGAAGCTCATCGCCTCGCCAACCGACCGGCCGCTCTCGTTCATGTAGGTCTGCGGCTTCAGCAGCAGCACCTTTACGCGATCGCCGGAAAGGGAGGGGACGGCCCCTTCGCTGGCCAGTCCCAGAAACCGCGAACGCCAAGGGCCAAAACCATGCACGTCGGCGATCCGCTCGACCACGCGAAAGCCGATATTGTGTCGGTGGCCGGCGTAGGCCGCTCCGGGGTTCCCCAGACCTGTAATGAGAAGCATCGGGCGTCATCCCGTTGCAGAACCGGTTCGCAGCCTGTTTGGCTCCGTCGGAGAAGGAGGGTGCGGCGTTCGCCGACGCACCCGATCAAGGCGATCCCGAATATCAGGCCTTCGGTTCGTCCTCGGTCGCCTCGGTCGACGCGTCCTCGACATCCGCCTTGCCGCCTCGGCCCTGGATCGTGGCGATCGTGAAGTCGCGATCGGTGATGGTCGGGCGGACCTTCGCCGGAAGCGCCACCATCGAGATTTTGACCACGTCGCCGATTTCTGCGGTCGAGATGTCGATATGGATGTCCTCCGGAATCGCGTTCGCGGGGCACATGAGTTCGATTTCGTGGCGCACGAGGTTCAAGGTGCCGCCGCGCTTGATGCCAGGGGACACGTCTTCGCCGGTCACCCGGATCGGCACGTCCACCTTGATCAGCTGATCATCCTTCACCCGATACAGGTCGATGTGGAAGGGCTCGTCGGTCACCGGATGAAACTGGACGTCCTGCGTGAAAACCGATTGCTTCTCGCCGCGATGGTCGATCTGGACGACATGCGACAGGAATTTGCCTGAGTGCAGCGCCTTGCTGACTTCACGCTTCACGAGGTTGATGGAGACCGGCCCCTGGGCGCCGCCATACAGCACACCCGGGATCATGCCCTGGCGTCGGGCTTCTCTTGCTCCGCCGCGGCCCGTGCGCTCGCGCACTTCGACGGTGAGAACGATATCGCTCATAATTCATGCTCCGTTTCGCCCTGAAGCCCGCCGCGAAGTCGCGGTGGCAGCCTGACTACACAGCCCGCGACCATCGCGGACTTTCCGGGGAAGGCGGGCTTATACGCAAGGCCGGGGGTGTGGACAAGCGGGGCTGCTAGCGATCGGTGCGCCGCCAGTCACGTGTCGGTCTCACTGTTGCGCAGGCCGGCGTCCCATCCGGGCCGGTTCCCGAAACGGTGGCTTCGAGCACGCGACCCGACCCCAGCAGGTGGACGTCATCGGCGGCAATCGAATGAATGTCGATCTTCATGCGGCGCGTCCAGCAAGATGCGGCCTGCCCGGCGACCTGACCGACGGCGACGTAAACGAATTGTCGCTCCTTCCCCTCGCTGCGGATAAAGGCGCCGAAGAAACGCGGGGCGGGCTTTCCGTCGGGGATACTGGCTTCGCTGGCGAACTCGAAGACCAGCGGCGTGTCGCCCGACGCGACCTGCGCCTGGATGGCTTCTCCCGATTTGTCCTGCAGGCTGTAGGCGACGCCCGCCACCGGCGTCTCGATTCTCAGACGCATCGGGACGGCAATTCGCTGGACGCTCGCCATGGGTGGTCAGTCGAAGAGTTTCGACACGCTCTCGTCGTGGGCGATGCGTCGGATGGCCTCCCCGATGAGCGGGGCGAGCGACACGGTCCTGATCTTCTTCGACTCTTGCACGGATAGGCTCGGAGCGATGGTGTCGGAGATCACAAGCTCCTTCAGACGGGACTTGTCGATGCGGGCCGCAGCTCCGTTCGAGAGCACGCCGTGGGACACGTAGGCGGCGACTTCCTTAGCTCCCTTGTCGAGCAGCGCGTCCGCTGCGTTGACCAGCGTGCCGCCCGAGTCCGCCATGTCGTCAACGAGGATGCAACGCATCCCTGACACGTCGCCAATGATGTTCATGACTTCGGATTCGCCGGCCTTCTCGCGGCGCTTGTCGACGATGGCGAGGGCGCAATCGAGCCGACGCGCCAGCATGCGCGCGCGGACCACGCCGCCGACGTCCGGAGACACGACGACAAGATTGCGGGGGTCATATTTGCGGCGGATGTCCTCTTCGAACACGGGCCCTGCGAACAGATTGTCCGTCGGCTTGTCGAAAAAGCCCTGGATCTGCGCGGCATGCAGGTCGACGGTGAGAACGCGGTCCGCCCCCGCAACCGTGATCAGGTTCGCCACGAGCTTTGCGGAAATGGGCGTGCGCCCGTCGGTCTTCCGGTCCTGCCGAGCGTAGCCGAAATAGGGGATGACCGCCGTGATCCTGTGTGCGCTCGCCCGGACCAGCGCATCGATCGTGATGAGCAGTTCCATCAGATGGTCGTTGGCGGGCGCGGACGTAGATTGAATGACGTAGACGTCCTTGCCCCGGACATTCTCGTTCACGCGAACGAAGACCTCCCGGTCCTTGAACGTCTTCACCTCGGTGTCGGTCAGTTTGACGTCCAGGTATTCCGATATGGCGGCGCCGAGGGGTCGGTTGGCGTTGCAAGTGATGAGCTTCATGGCTGGAGCCCTCTGGAGTCAGCGATCGCCTGGACGTTGCGTCATGCTTCTGTCGCAATCGGGGTGCGCGTTCAATCGTGGGTCGTCGAAAAGCTGTGGCTCGGCGCGGGCTTCAAGGGGGCGTGACCCAAAAGCCGCACTTTGATCGGCTCCGGCGGGCTCTGCGTGTTCACAGGATCATGATCGCCGAAAGGTTTCGTCCCGCCGTCGCGGCTCCCGCCCGCACTGCGGCCCGATGGCTGAAATAGGTGTCCGGTTCCGCGAACGTGTCTTCGTCGAGAATGTCGACCGACTTGACCCCGCTCCGGGTCAGCCGCCCCAACAAATAGCGTCCGAGATCGATGAACGAACGGTCGCCGTCCCCCGGTCGGATCAGCGTTTCCACCCAGGGCGAGGCGTCGAGGAATGTGTCGACGACTTCGGGGCCGACCTCGAACGAGGACGGCCCGATCATGGGGCCGACCCCGGCGCTCGTTCGCGCCGGATCCGCGCCGAGGGAGGCCATGGCGTCGAGGGTCGCTTCCACGACGCCGTCGACCGCGCCGCGCCACCCGGCGTGGGCCGCCCCGACAACGCCCGCATGGGGGTCACACAGCAGAATCGGTGCGCAATCTGCTGTCAGCAGCGAGAGGGCGAGGCCGGGAGTCCGGGTGGCGAGGCCGTCCGCCTCGGGTCGCGAATCGTGGGCGATAGGCGCATCCACAACCAGCGCGCGTGACGAGTGGACCTGCTTGACGAAAACCAGCTGACTGGCCGTGGCCCCCAACGCGGCGGCGGCGCGCGACCGGTTCTCGTCGACCTTCGACGCCTCGTCGCCGTTGGAAAGACTGCAGTTGAGGCCGCTGAACGCGCCAACGGAGACGCCGCCCCGCCGCCCGAAGAAGCCGTGGCGGATATGCATCGTAAATCGGCCAAGCGCCGGTGACTGAAGGAAAAAAGGCGTGGTGCTTGCTCCGGTCGTCATGTCCGCCCGTCAGGTTTGCTCCGGCTCGTGTGCGGCCGGTCGGTTTCTGGTCAGCGTCAAAAGCCGGCCGGGACAATGAGATCCCGGGATGATGCGCAGATCGCCTTGAATCGAGTTCCCATCTCATCCGGGGCGGTGAGTCGAAGCAAGTCCCGCTTCAGGGCCTCCGCTCGCTCGGGGTTCCGCGCGGCCAGCGTTTCAAACCGTTCCGCAGCCCCGAGCGATCGAAGAAAGTCTCCCTGGCCGACCGGCCCCGCCACGTCGACCTCCGCCGCGCTGAGGAGGGAAACCACACGGCCGAAGTCAACATCGGCGGTGAGATCGGACGCTCCGGGCGACTCAAGGGGGTGAACCTGCACGCCTTGCGTGAAGGCGCGCAGCGAATCGTCTGGCGAGCGGTCATCCGGTCCGTAATCGACGAACAACGCCCGGCCCGGGGCTGACTTGAGGCGCAGGGAGATCGCGTCGGTGATGGCCTCCAGACCCGGGGCGAATTCGACCGCGTTCCCGTTCGGGCGGAGATCGCCCGGCGGTTCAGCCGGCAGCCCCACCCCGAAGGACAGCGCTCCGTCCTCCCCGAGACCGATCGAACGCTCCCGCCACCCAGCCTCTGTCCGGACAAGCTGGCGGATCGGCATGCAGTCCAGGAATTCATTGGCGATGATCAGGCTCGGGCCCCCGGGAACGCGTGCGAGCGCGTCGACGTGACGGGGCGAATAGGCGGCGAGCCGGGCCGACTGCTCCTGGCGCAGCACAGGGCTCGCCTCCACCAGCGCGAGCTCCAGTGCCGCGAGGAAGTCCGGAACGCGCGCGGCGGCGCGCAGGACGTCCGCCATCATGACGCCCCGCCCGGGTCCGAGTTCGATGAGATGAAACCTGTCCGGCGATCCAAGGGCGCGCCATTCGTGCACGACCCAGACACCAAGCAGTTCGCCGAACACCTGGCTGACCTCTGGAGCCGTTGCAAAATCGCGCCCGAGCGCTGGGCGGGACGCGTAATAGCCGTCCACGGGGTCGTGCAGGCAGTAGGTCATGTAGGCGGCGACCGACATCGGTCCTTCCGCCCTGATCATTCTCGCGATCCGCTGCTTCAGGCTGGTCACGCCGGGCGTGGCGTCCGGGTGGATCGCATGATCAGCCACGCGCCGCCGATGATCATCGGCGCCGAGAGCAGCATGCCCATGGTGATCCCCAGCGGAAGGAAGCCGATATGCGCGTCGGGCTCGCGGAAGTTTTCCACGAACGTGCGCGCCGCGGCGTAGCCGACAAGGAAAACGCCCGTCGCCAGACCCGGGCGCTCGAGCACCTTGAAGCGCCAGACCGCGATCGCGAGCACCGTGAACAACACCACGCCTTCCAGCGCCGATTCGTAGAGCTGGCTTGGATGCACGGGCACCTTGCTGCCGAGCGCCTCCACCACGCCCAGCACGTTGGTTCGCTCATACTGCCATTGCCCGAGCGAGGGGTCCCATTGGGGAAAGCGCACCGCCCAGGGTGCATCCGTCGGCCGACCATACAATTCGCCGTTGATGAAGTTGGCGATGCGTCCGAGGAACAGGCCGATCGGGGTCGCCGCGGCGGCGACGTCGGCAAGGTTGAGCAAGGGTATCTTTCGCGCTTTCGCGGTGAAGATGAGCGCGAGCGCCACACCGATGAGGCCGCCGTGGAATGACATCCCGCCTTCCCACATGCGCAGAACAAGAAACGGGTCTCGAAGCAGCTGATCGGGCTCGAACGGCAGAAGATAGAAAGCGACATAACCAAGCCGGCCGCCGAGAAGGATGCCGATCATCGCCCAAAATGCGAAGTCATCTATGTCGAGCTTGCTGACTGGGGCGCGCTCCGTCTGTCCCCACAGGCGCGGCCTGGCGGCGAGCGCGTTCGCGTAGCGCCAGCCGAGCAGAAGGCCCGCGATGTAGGCAAGGGCGTACCAGCGGATTGGAAGCGGGCCGATCGCGATGGGGCCGAGGTCGAATCGCGGCAAAGGGATCGTGAACGCGGCAGGGTCCAGCAGCGGGAAGGGCAGTTCCACTAGCATCTGACGATCACCTGGCGTTTGAACGCGACGCACTTCGACGCCATATTCCCTTATCGGTTCACGCCGCAGGCTTCCAGCACGGAGACGCGCATGCAGACGAGAAACCCCATGTTCGACGACATGGCGAGGGCCTTCAGCGGCGCCGCTGGGGTTGCGCAGGCCGCTGGCGAGGAGATGCGCGCTGTGTTTCGGTCACAGGCCGACAGAATTGTCGCAGAAATGGATCTCGCCCGCCGGGACGAGATCGAGGCGCTGAAAACGCTCGCCGCCACGGCGCTCGAACGCGTCGAGCAACTGGAGAAACGCGTGGCGGAGCTGGAAGGACGGCCCGCCAAGGGAAAAGGCGCGGTCACGTCCTCTTAAGATTCGCTGATTGATGCTCATGCCGGGAGCGTGATTGTCGTAACCTGCGACGCCCGCTAGCGTCGTATTCGGGGACTGGCGGTCGCGCCTCGTATCCGATGGAGGCTTCTCATGACGATGCTTGAAGACACCTATGTGGAGTTCGCCGAATCCGCCCTCGATGTCGTTGAACAGACGCTCGTGGCGGCCGACTGGGTGAGCGAACGTTCCGACGAGGGAATCATTCATTGCTCGACGTCGACGCGCTGGGGCGACTGCGCCGGCATGTTCGCGTGGCGGGATGAGCCGGCCGCCATCCACTTTTCATTGACGCTGGACCTGCGCGCGCCGCTCGCCCGCAAGGCGGCGATTTCTGAGCTTCTCCGGCAGATCAACGAGCGCCTTTGGCTCGGTCATTTCGACTATTGGGCGGAAGACGGGGTCGCGGTCTTCCGGCAAACGATCCCGATGCTGGACCGGGTGAGCCCGGAGCCGGGCGAGGTCGCCGCCATCATCACGGCGGCGCAGGACGCGGTTGAGCAGTTCCTGCCCGCCTTCAACTTCGTGGTTTGGGCGGGAAAGTCAGCCACCGAAGCGCTGGAAGCTGTTCTGCTGGAAACCGCGGGAGAAGCCTGACGCGATGCCGGCGCCGGGTTCCTATGAACGCATCGCGTTGATTGGAGCCGGCCGCATGGGGACAGCGATGCTGCGGGGGTGGCTGTCGGCGGCCTCCGGATCGGAATTTGACGTGATCGAACCGGATCCATCAGGGGATTTGGTCGAGCTCGCAGCCCGTGGCCGCATCCGGTTGAACCCGCCCTCGAAAGCGGCTGACCTGGTCATGATCGCGATCAAGCCGCAGGCCTTCAGGGCGGCCGCCGATCAGATACGCGGATGGACCGCCCCGACGACCACGGTCGTTTCGATCATGGCGGGAATGACGATCGCGCCCATCTCTGACGCTCTTCACGCTTCGGCGGTTGTCCGGGCGATGCCGAACACTCCCGGCGCCATTGGCGCGGGCGTGACGGCGTTCGCGGTGTCCACCGGCTTTCCGGATGGCGACGTCTCCCGGGTGGCGGCCGTGTTGTCGCCGCTGGGGGATGTGGTGGGCCCGCTGGCGGAGGCTCAGATCGACGCGGTGACGGCCCTCTCAGGATCGGGCCCAGCCTATGTTTTCCTTCTGGCTGAGGCCATGGAGAAGGCGGGAGTAGAACTGGGTCTCGCGCCGGAGACGGCGAGGCGGCTCGCCTACGCCACGGTCGGGGGGGCGGGCCAGATGCTGCGCGGCGATCAGGCGGATGCGGGCGCGTTCCGGGAGGCGGTCACATCGCCCGGCGGGACGACAAGGGCGGCGCTCGATGTGTTGCAAAAGGACCAGGCGTTCGAGGCGATGGTGCGGAGCGCGATGGCGGCCGCCGCGGCGCGGTCAAAGTCGCTGGCGTCAGGATAAGGGGGTAAGCCGGGCGCGGCGCTCTAATTCGACGTCGCCACCATCAGATAGGCGATCAGATTTTTCCGCTCGGTTTCGTCATAGACCCCGTTGTAGAACATCGAGGTGCCGGGAGCGAAAGCCTTCGGGTCGGTGATCAGGCGATCCACTTCCTCCGGAGTCCAGGCAAGGTCCAGCGTCTTGAAGGCTTCTGAGTAGGCAAAGCCCTCGAGCGATGCGGCCCGACGATCGAACACGCCGTGCAGATTGGGTCCGATCCGGTTCCCGGCGCCGGCCTCAAGGAAGTGACAGCTTCCGCACTTGTGAACGAGAAACAGTCCCTCGCCCGCGGCGACATCCGCTTCGTTATACGGCGGCGGGAGCGACGCGGCGGAGAGGGCTTCGGTCGCCGCCTCGGGCGACGCCGGAGCGTCGTTGCTGCAGGCGGCAAGGAGCAAGGTCGCGGCGACGCCCGACAGTACGCCCGCAGTCCTCAGCTTGTTCCGCGCCACAGAAATCCTCCAATTGGCTATGTACACTCTTGGGGCGGGCGCCGGTTCATGACCTTGCCGCCAACCCGCCGCTAACGCCTCCGAAACTTCACTGTGGTGAGGCTTCGGTCCAGGATGAATGAAACAAAGCGCCCCTGTGGCGCAAGGGAGATATCCGTCCATGGCGTTGAGTGCTTGGCGACCGATTGAAGCAGAAGCCCGCCGAATCGCTACGGAATCCCTCGCAGATATCGTTGCGCGGCGGGGCGTCGATGGCTTCGTCTGGCGTGGACCGCACCTTGAAGTCGATGTCTCACGCCAGCGGATCGATTCGGCGGTCTTGTCCGTGTTGGCGAAGTTGGTCATCGAGCGGGGGCTCGACGCGAAGCTCGCCGATCTCTTCGCGGGTCGGATCGTCAACGCCTCGGAAGATCGCCCGGCGTTGCATTGGGCGCTGCGCGGTGGAGGCGGGGAAATCCCCGCCGTCGCCAGGATGCAGCGCGAGGCCGCCCGCGTCTCGGCGTTCGCGGCGATTGCGGCGTCCGGAGGGCTCGGGTTCGATGTGAAGACGATCGTTCACATCGGAATCGGGGGATCCGATCTCGGACCCCGGCTCGTTTGGGACGCCCTGCGAGCCTATGGTTCGGGGCCGGAGATTCGCTTCTGCGCCAATGTCGATCCGGATGATTTTCGGGAAGCTGTCACTGGGCTCGATCCATCAACGACATTGTTCATCGTGGTCTCCAAGTCATTCAAAACCCCCGAAACAGCGTCGAATGCTCGGCTGGCGCACATCTGGCTCGCCGAGAAGCTCGGCGACCGCGCCGAAGTCGAGGCTCGCCTCGCCGCCGTGTCGTCCGCGCCCGACCGGGCTCAGGACTGGGGCGCGCCCGCGGCTCGCATCTTCGCCATGGATGAGGCTGTCGGCGGCCGATATTCGGTCTGGTCTTCTGTCGGCCTCTCCCTTCAGATCGCGCTTGGCGCGGACGTCTGGAGGCGCTTTCTGGCCGGCGCGGCGGAGATGGACAGTCATGTCCGAGATGCGCCTATGGAGGGCAATCTCGCGGCCAGACTCGGCGCGCTGGATGTCTGGCTGCACTCGGCGCTGAATCTGCCCACGCGCACAGTTCTCGCCTATGCGCACCGACTTCGCCGTCTGCCGGATTTCCTGCAGCAGCTTGAGATGGAATCGAACGGAAAATCCGTCGCAGACGCCCCGGGCGGGCTCATCGCGCCAACAGCGCCGGTGGTCTGGGGCTCGGTCGGAACGCTCGGCCAGCACAGCTTTCACCAGCTGCTTCATCAGGGAATGCGTGACACCGCCGTGGAGTTCGTGGCGTCGCTCGACGCCGGCGGACGCGATCGTGCGAGGGGCAGGGCGTTGCTCGCCAACGCATTCGGCCAGGGGGAGGCCTTTCTGGTCGGGCGAAGCGCCGCGTCCGCAGAGGCAACGCTTCTTGCTTCTGGCATGGAAGCGGATGCGGCGCGCGAACAGGCGCGTCACATGCACATGCCCGGCGGGAGAGGGTCGACGACGATCCTGCTCGACGACCTCTCGCCTGAGAGCGTCGGAGCGTTGCTGGCGCTTTATGAGCACCGAACCTTCGCCGCCGGGGTGCTTTGGGGCGTGAATCCATTTGATCAGTGGGGCGTTGAGCGCGGCAAGGTGCTGGCCGAGGAAATCGAGCTTGCGATCCGCGACGGAGGTTCCGAGGGGCGCGATCCAACCACGATGAGGCTGATCGAACGCGCACGCGACAAGTTCGCAGGCTGACGCAGCAACGCGCTGTCCCCATCAACCTTCGGGTGTGCGAACCCTGACGCGTGTCGATGTTGTGCGGCCTTCGGCGTCCACGACGGAAAGTGCGTAGAAGCCTGGGAGCCGCGGGCTCCAAACTGGATCGCCAGCAGCGTTGAGCGGAACAGGCGCCCCCTCAGCATACCAGGCGAGAGGGCGGACCCCGTCCGCTGCGAGGACAAATGCGCTGTGCTCGTCATCAGACCAGATTTCCGATCCGTCGGGCGGAAACAATACGTTGGGGGGAGCGGACCGATGATCGAATTCGTGCAGGCTCCCGGAAACCTCGAAATCGGATGAGTCAGGTTCGACGAGCTCAGGCGCCGACCCCCGGGCGGGTCGAACGCGCTCGGCTGCGTCGAACGCCTCAAACAGGATCGGCAGGGCGACATCCCTGCCGGTGATCCCGGGGCGAGGTGCGCCATCGGCGCGTCCTACCCAGACGACGACCGTGAATGCTCGGCTGACTCCGGCCGCCCAAGCATCGCGGTAGCCGTAGGATGTGCCGGTCTTGAATGCGATATTGGGGGCGCCCACCGTCAGTCGCGCTGGCATCCGCCCTTCCGGGGCAGGAGCGCGCGACAGGATGTCGACGATTTCGCGGGCCGATTCGGCCGACATCAGCTGAGATGTCTTCGGCGGCGGCGAATTTCCGGGCTTTGAATCCACCCAGATCAAGGGCCGCGCCTGACCTCCGTCACCCAGCGCCGCGTACAGGGCGGCGAGATCGCGCAGCGTCATGCCGGCGCCGCCGAGCGCAATCGCGAGCCCGGTGTCGTCCTCCGCAGTGAGTGGGGTCGAAACGGCGGCGCCGGCGAAAGCGAGTGCAGCGACGAAACGTTTCGCGCCCACAGAGTCGAGCGCGGCGACGGCGGGCACGTTGAGGGAATGCTGCAAGGCCTCGGCGATGGTGACGTCGCCGCGAAAGGTCCGGTCGAAATTGTTCGGACGGTAGGACGCAAACTGTCTTGGCGCGTCGGAGATTCGGGTTCTCGGCGCGGCGACGCCGTCGTCAAACGCGAGTCCATAGATGAAAGGCTTGAGCGTTGAACCGGGCGAGCGGGGCCGGTTCGTGAGATCGAGCCACCCGCCGGGTCGATCGAGGTCTGCAGAGCCCGCGGCGGCGCGAACCTTTCTGGAGGCGGTCTCGACTACGATGATCGCCGTCTGGGCGCCATCTGTCTGGACGGCGACCGCGCGACGCGCGATCGCTTCGACCTCCTTCTGCAAGGCGATGTCGATTGTGGAGACGACGTCGGAATCTCGGTTCGCACTCATCCCGCGAACGGCGTCTGCGGCGTGCCAAGCGATCGCCGGAAAGTCTCTCCGCGTGGGGGGCGGGTCCGCCGAGGAAGCCTCCGCGAGGTCGCGCGCGAAAACGCCCTTGGCCGCGAGTCGGTCAAGCACGCGCGCCCGTGCTCTGACGGCCGCCGCTGGCCGCAAGTCCGGTCGGCGGGCTTCCGGAGATTGCGGCAGGGCGATCAACATCGCGATTTCGTCTGGAGCGAGATTGTCCGGCTCCCGACCGAAATACGCGAATGAGGCAGCGCGGACCCCTTCAAGGTTTCCGCCATAGGGAGCAAGGGTCAGATAGAGCTGGAGGATTTCCCGCTTCGAAAGTCTGTGTTCCAGTTGGTAGGCGCGAAACATCTCAATCAGTTTTGACCCGATGGTGCGGGGACGCGGCTCAAGGAGCCTCGCGGTCTGCATCGTTATCGTCGAGCCGCCGGAGACGATCCTGCCGGCGTGGACGGACGTCGAAACCGCTCGCATCAGCGCGGTGAGGTCGACGCCCCCATGTTCCAGAAATCGTTCATCCTCGTAGGCGAGAAGCGCCTTGATGAAATCAGGATCGAGCTGGTCGATGTCCGCCGGGATCCGCCAGACGCCTCCGGAGGCCGGGAAAACGCGCAGGGGCGCGCCTCTATGGTCCTTGACGACGACCGACGCGTCTTTTGCCTTCTCGACAGGCGGCGGCGCGGCCCGGTCGATCAGTTCGACAGGGATGAGGACAGCGACCAGGGCCACCAGAACCCGTCGCCAGCCGTCGCGCGGCCATAGGCTCATGGCGATGCGTCGCCAGACCGCCATCAATTGCGCCGCGCCACCGCCACGCGACCCGCTTCGCTTCGGGCGAAGACGTCCGGACGATACATGTCTTCCGCAACAGCGCCGGGCAGTGTGAACTCACCTGGCGTCACTGCGCGGACCATGTAGGCGAGCGTCTGGGTCTTCTGGTCGAAGAGGTCGATCGCCGCAACGAACCGATCATCCCGTGCTTCGGCGATCTTCGGGTAGGCGATGTCGCCAACGAACCGGTAGGCCCCCGTGTCTCCGCCGTCTTCTGGCCGGAGCACCGCTTCGATCTCGAAACCGGCCGGAAGAAGGTCCGCCACGATGAGCGGCGTCAGCCGGTTTTCGGTGGACGCAACGTCGATCTGGACGATGAGGCGATCGCCCTGCGTGAACGATGAGCCTGATGCGAGGCGCCCGGCGGTCGTCCAGTAGCGTTTTGATATCCGCAAGCCCTCCGACGCGGGCGGCGGCGGGGCTGCGGGGGAGCCGTGCGAAATCGCCGTCACCCACACCGGGCCCTGGGCGCTGTTGGTGAAGGTCGGCAGCTGACGCACCCCTGCGTCGTCGAGCGCGAACACACGTCCCGGCGACACCACGGTCGGCGACCCCCGCACCGCGACGCGGACCTCCTCGCCGGCCCCGGTGAGCGCATTCGCAGCGAGCAGCAGGAAGGCCTTCTCCTGGGTCGTCAGCCGATCCGGCTCCGGGAGTTCGTCGCCAACCCGTTCGGTGAGACGCTGAACCAGCCCGGCATTGTTCGCCTCTGCGGCCAGCGCCAGAACGCCCGCCAGGTCGCGGCGCGGCGTCTGGTAGTAGTCGCCGGAGTTGGAGTAGCCGAGCGCCCGTTCTGCTTTCTGGAAAGAAGAAGAGGAGCGCGCCCTGTCTCCGATGAGCGCGAGCGCGGCGCCGACATGGGCCCGCGACAGCGGACTCGGGTCATTGTCGAGCTGACTGTCATGAAGATACCGAAGGCGCGCCCGATCCATCCTCCCCGCTCTCGCGAGTACGTAAGCGGCATAGGCGTTCGACCGGTCGCGCATCAGGCTCGCCGTGTCGGGATTCCAACGGCTTTCGTACACCTCGAAGTCGTAGCCCGAAGACCACGTGTCCTCGCGGACCGCAAACGCCTCCAGTGCGTCATATGCGCGGTCGAGGGCGGCATCAGGAACGACGTACCCCGCAGCCTTCGCCCGAGCGAGGAAATCGACCGCATAGGCCCCAAGCCAAGGCGTTGCGTAACGGTCTCCCACACGCCAGAGGCCGATCGCGCCGTCCGCGCCTTGGCGGCTGAGAAGGGTCGACACCGCTTCTTGAATACGGGTGCGGATCTCTCCTGATGACTGCCGACCAGCGAGAATGGCGAGACGATCCGTGTAGAGGAGCGGCATGGCCCGGCTGGTGATCTGTTCGGTGCACCCGTAGGGGTAGCGATCGAGCGAGTCGAAGAGCGCAACCGCGTCGAGCGGCAGCGGTGAGAAGCTCAAAGTCACCCGGCCCGATCCGGCGGTGAACGAAGCAAGCGAATCCAGCCGGGGCGTATAGCTTTCCCCTGGCTGAAGCACCGCGCGGTCGACATAGCTGACGGGCAGAAACGCCGAGCGCGTTTCGATGGGGTAGTTGCGAGCAACCGCAAATCCGCCTGGGCCGGTGACAGAGAGCGATAGGGTCGAGACGCCTGTTCCGGACGCGCTGAGCGGCGCATCAATGTCGCGTCGTTCCCGCTGACCTAATGTTGCCGAAACTGCGTTGCTCGCAAAGGTGACGCCGCCCGCGCCGGTCAACGACGCTCGATAAGCGCCTGCGGTTCCTTCGACATTGTCGAGCGTCGCGGTTGCGATCGCCGTGTCCCCGGGCGCAAGGAAGCGCGGCAGGATGAGCTCCGAGGGCACCTGGTCGCGGACGGTGACGGGACGCGACGCGGACCCCAATCCGGTCTTCGACCAAACAACCGCCATCAGTCGCAATTCACCGTTGAAATCCGGCAGATTGAGCGAGACCCGCGCCTTGCCGCGGTCGAACTGTATGGGGCCAGTGAACAGCGCGACGGTCTTGGTCGGAACGACGCTCAAGCCCGCGCCGCCGATCTGGTCACCGCCGGAGCGGACCTCGGCGGACGCTCCCTGGTTAGGGTCAAGCAGGCGACCGTAGTCATCCCTCAACGTGACGCCCAGAGCGCGCTTACCGAAGAAGTAAGCGGCAGGGTCCGGTGATTGGAAGCCCGTGAGGAGAAGAATGCCCTCGTCGACGGCCGCGAGCGTCAGATACGCATCTTCGCGCACTGGCCCTCCGGCCGAGGCGAGGTCGATCACCACCTCCCCGCGCGGACGCGCGACATCCGGGGCCGTGATTGCGAGATCAAACGTGCGAGGCGATACATCGACCCCCATGTACGCAACGCCCACAGCGCGTCTGGGTCTTGGCCGATCTACGGTGTCCCGCGGCGTGTATACGCTCGCCATCACATAGACACCTGCGCCCCAGTCACGCGTTACCGGCAGCCGAACGCGTGCACCGCCTGCGGGCACGGTCAACGTTCGTGTCAGGATCACATTTTCCGAAGCGATCACGATCTCGGCTTCGCCGGCGTAGGGCGGGAGCACCTCGATTTCGATGGTCGACCCTACTGATGGTAGTGTTTCAGGGACCGTCAGGCGAACCCGATCTGGAGCTTCGACCCCATCCTGTGGCTCGCCGCCCCAACCGGCCCAAAACCCAACGCTGGCTTCTGCGCCGCTGCTAGCCTCGGTGAGGTAGAGTTCGTAGTCGCCCCAGTCCAGATTTCGGGTTGATATGCTGGCGGCTGCGCCCTCCGCCATACGGGCGACGCCGGACTCGATTTCGACCACTTCCCGCGAACGGCGCCAACGCCATTCGCCCCCCCCTTCACGGTACCAGTCATACTTCCAGTCGATCCGCACGAGCCGCCAGTTGACTTCACCGGCCTTGAGGGCTCCGGCGCGATCGACCGCTGCGATCTCGAAGGATGCGGGCTTGCCTTCGTCGGCGGAGTATTCAAACGCCTGCTTGACCGCGAGATAGCGTTCGTTCGGGCGGTAGGGGACCCGCACATCGTCCCGCACAGGGCGACCGCCGGGTTCGAGGGCGCTGACCGCAGCGCGGATGCGGAGCGGGTGTGAAGAAGCGGGCGCCTGGTTGCGGGGGTCAAGATTGATCACGGCCGCGCCCGCTCCGTCCGTCGTGGTGACCGGCAGATCAAAGCTTGCTTCGCGGAAGGTCTCATCGTGGCGACCGAATCTGTAGCCCGCGAGCCCCGGGAAGGGGTTGGGGTCCGTTTCGATGCGGACCGACGTCTCGACGGGCAAGCCGGCGCCGGGCGCTCCATAGAGGAAGCGGACGTTGGACATGATGCGGCGCGTGTCGCTCGGGCCGAGTGGCGTCTCCCGGTCAACCGTGAGTTGGAGGGCGATACGTTGAGGGACGAAGTCCTCAACCGAGAATCGGACTTGACCGACTTCGCCGACGCCGTCCACTTCGGCCGCGATCCTCCACTCACCGCGCGCTGAAGTCTTGGCGAGCGCATGGTCGAACTGCACGCCGCCGGCACGAGGCGCGCGTTCAAACCTCAGCCGGCTGGCTTCGATCCCGTTCGGCCCATAGACCACGAGTGAACCGGGGCGGTCGTCGACCGCATTTCCTGAGGCGTCCCTCAGGAGGGCCGTGGCGTGCACGGTTTCACCAGGACGATAGACGCCCCTTTCCGTGTAAAGGAATGCGTCCGCGGCCTTCGCTGGAGCGCGGCCACCGATGTCGCGCTCTGTAAGGTCGACCGGGGAGCGGTCCAGATCGAGCACGGCGAAATCGCCATTCGACGCATAGGCGGTGACGAGACGCGGGGACTGTCGGCCTTGTCCGTTGATCGCCGGACCCGGGAATCTCACATGGCCTTCGGCGTCGCTTTCGCCGCGCGCCAAAATCTCGTTTGTCGCCGCGACGAGCTCAAGCTTGACGCCCCGAACGGGCTTGGCGGTCTGAAGGGAGCGCACGGTCGCCATCATGCCGTCTTCGCCGGTATAAGTGGTGAGTGCGAGGTCGGTGATGATCAGCCAGCGTTTGGCGCGCGCAGCGTTGTCCGGAATCTTTCCCGCAGCGTCCAGTTGGGCGATATCGAGGAAGTAGGCGCCCGGCTTCAGGCGGCCGATCGTCTCGGCGATCGGAAACACGGTTGTCTTGGCGGCGTTTGGCGAGCCCGCGGTGGACATCGTACCGGCCCAGACGGGTTCCGCGACGTCTGACGGATCGGCATCATAGTCGAGCCAGCCATAATCGCCCTGCGCCACGCTGTAGCCTTGCGTTATCCGTTTGAAGGCGAGGGAGCGGTCCGTGATCCGAGAGACTTCAACGCGCACGGAAGGGACATTCACCGTCTGGATCGCAACACCATCCGCCTCGACCCTGGGAAGGATGACGCCGTCCCCGGAGAAGCCGACAAAAGCCGGACGATCGCCAAACTCAATTGGCACGGCTTCCGAGAACGCAAGCGTCCGCCCGTCGAGCGACGGCAGGCCGGGGCGGAGGGTCACTTCCAGGGAGCGGTTGAAGCTGAGTCCCCCGATGCACAACTGCGCGTTGTCGACCGCCAGGGCGATCTGTGTGTCAGGCGCCAGGTCCAGGAACGGGCGATAGTCTCGCTGCGGGTCGAGCGAGGAACTGAATACCAGGCATGCACGCGGTTGGTCCTGAGACACATCGATCGCGTAGCGCACGAACTCGAATTCTCGGCTCCCGGGGGCGTCCGCGCGGGATGAACTCGGCTGGCGACGTTCGAGCAGGAGACCGTCTTGGCGGTTCGCGAGAACCTCCGCGGACCCGTCGCCCGCAGCAGGGTCCCGATTGCACGCCGTGATCATGAAAGCCATGATCATCACGGCCGCAATTTGACCGAAGTGCTTGATTTTCACGTCGCTTCTCCCCGGCACGCGTTCGCGCCTTCACAAATGATTGTAGGCGACGTGATTGCGGACGCGAAAGGGCCGGGAGGCGCCGGATCAAAGAAAAACACGTGACATTCCTGCCGCCGCACCACCTTAATCTTCGTCACTAGGCTGCCTCGGCCCTTTCGTCAGGCAGCCGAATTCGCAACATTCGCGTCGACATGGGATGTTGCTCTTCTCGTTGGCCGAACCGCGATCCGCGCAACTGTCATCGTAAGATCTGCGCCCGCGCGAGGGGGAACGCGACGTTGGCCGCTCAGGGTTGGTCGTTCGGCGGATGCGCCAGAATTCGTCTTGCCGCTTTCGGTCCGGTCGACCTAATCTGGGTACGTTGCTCGGCATGAGGCGCAACATGGCGACTGACGGGACTTTGGATCCTTTGGGTGTGTCTCGATCGGGCTGAGCGTTCCACCCTGAATTTGAGACGAAGCAACACGAATTGAGGCGATACTTGGGACGTCCCGCACGTTCAGAGGAACAGCTGGAGGCCGCTCGCGCCCGCATCCGCAGCGTTGCGATCGGGCTCTATCGCGAGGGCGGGATCGAAGCGATCTCGATGCGCGCGGTGGCGGCGGCTGCTGGAATGTCGCCGGGAGCGCTGTACGCGTATTATCCCAACCGCATGGCGCTGCTTCAGTCTCTCTGGAGTGCGCCGGTGAGTCAGGCGATCGTTGAAATGCGCGAGACGGCGGCGGAGGTCGCCGATCCCCTTCTACGGATCGAACGCATCCTCGCTGGCTACATCAAACTGGCTTGCGACAATCCGGAAATCTATCGCGGCGCCTTCCTGTTTGTGCGTCCGGCGCGAATGCCGCCACCGGAGGCTGCGGCGCTCGAGACTTTGGAATTCCATGTTCTGCTCAGGGAAGCGATCAAGGAAGGGCAGGCGGCCGAACGACTGCGGCCCTGCGACCCTGATCTTGCGGCGCAGATTCTGTGGGCGGGGCTGCACGGCGCGCTCGCCTTGCCGAACCACATGGAGATGTTTCGCTTCGCTCCTCCGCGCGCCCTCGTCGAGGAGATGTCGCGCGCGCTGTTGCGGAGCCTGGTGGCCGGTTAGGCCTCCTGGCGAGTAGACCTCTTGGCGAGCGTGTCGACAGTTTAGTGAACGCGTTCGGTTTTTGTTTGGCAGGCTCGAGCGGCAGCGACATTCTGTCTTGGGCTGACTCTAAGTCAGATCGGGAACCCACCCCGGCGACGCTCCCAGGCTGCTCGCGCCGAGACTGCGTGTCATCGGGAGGAATGCTCATGGCCGTGGATCATATCTGTCGTCGGGTCGCGTGCTTGGCGCTGCCGCTGATGATCCTGTGTTCGAGCCCGCTCGCAAGCGCGCAAGCGCCTGCGGCGCCAGCGACGTCGGCTGTGCCCGTCGGCGGGGTGGCGCTCACGGTTGCGGACCTCGACACGGCGCAAACCTTCTACAAGAGCGCATTCGGCATGAGCGCGATCGGCAGCCATGAAACGCCGGCGCTGCGTGAAGTCTTCCTCGCGGCGCGGCCGGACGCTGCGGTTCTTGTGCTCGCGAGCCCCAAGACTGGAGAGGTGAAACCCTCGTCCGTCCGGTTGATCTTCTTCGTGGAGGACTTGCCGTCCGCACTTGGAGCCCTGAAGGCGGCTGGGGCGGACGGCGTCAGCAAACCTGTCGAGGCGCCCGGCATGCTCATCGCTTTCGCTCGCGACCCGGACGGACATCTGCTCGAACTCATCGAGCGGACAAGCCCTTCCAATTGACGGATCAGCAAATGAAGACATCTGAATTGCTTTCTCGTGCCGTCACTCTCAGCGCCGGGGTTTTGTTTCCGCTGTTCCTCGGAAGCTACGCCCTGGGTGGGGAACCCACCGTCCCAGAGGCCGCGTCCGCTGCGCGCGCCTCCTCGGGCGGAGCGCCCGTGGTCGCGGAGGTTCGCCGCGTCACGGAAAGCCAGTATCGTCACGCCATCAACAACGTGTTCGGGCCGGACATCGTGCTGAACGCCCGTTTCGAGCCGGACCCGCGGCTAGACGGTCTGCTTGCGGTCGGGGCGAGTTCCGCCTCGGTGTCAGCGAGCGGGTTTGAACAGTATTTTGCTGTCGCGCAGAGCATCGCGGCGCAAACGCTCGGAAGTGAGAAGCGACGCGACGCGGTGGCGGGGTGCACGCCCGTCAATCCTGCAGCCGCCGACGACGCGTGCGCACGCGCCTTCATCGAACGTACCGGGCGGTTGCTTTTGCGTCGTCCCTTAGATGAGGAAGAGATCGCGTCTCGCGTCTCGCGTCTCGCTTGCGCGAGGCGGAGCCGAGGCTTCGGGCGGGTTCCATGACGGGCTGCGGCTCGCGCTGATCAGCCTGTTGACGGCGCCGGACTTTGTCTTCCGCATCGAGCGGGGCTATCCCAACGCGGCGGGCGGGATCGATCTTGATCCCTGGTCGCGTGCGTCGCGGATCAGCTACCTGCTCTGGGACTCGCTGCCCGACGAGGAGTTGCTCGCTGCAGCCGAGTCTGGCGCACTGTCGTCACGCGCGGGGCTTGAAGCTCAGGTCGCGCGCCTGGTCGCGTCCCCAAGGATTGAAGACGGCACCCGCGCTTTCTTCGCCGACCTGCTCCATCTTGAATTGTTCGATGGCCTGAACAAGGACGCCTCCCAGTATCCGAAATTCAGCCAGGCGGTCGCCGCCTCAGCCCGCGAGCAGACGCTCAAGGTGCTGGTTGATCACCTCGCGACGAAGCGCGGCGACTATCGCGAAATTTTCACGACGCGCGATTCGTTCATCAATCGGCCTCTCGGGTCTGTCTATCAGGTCCCTTTCGCCTCCAATGGCGAGTGGATGCGCTACACCTTCGATGAAGCCTCCGGCCAGTCGGGCGTGCTGACCCAGGTGGCTTTTTTCGCTGTTCTCCCACCCGGGCCGTAGTTCGCCGACCAAGCGAGGCGCGGCCATCTCGGAAATGTTCCTTTGCCAGACCGTCCCCCAGCCACCTGCGGACGCGGATCTCCGCGCTCTGAATGACTCTGCGAAAGCCAACGCCCACACAGTTCGCGAGCGGCTGGAACTGCATCGCACCGAGCCGCTTTGCGCAGCCTGCCACACCCAGACAGACCCGCAGGGTCTTGCGCTCGAGCAGTTCGACGGGATCGGGCAGCTGAGATTTAAGGAGAACGGCGCCCTCATCGACGTCAGCGTGGAGTTCGCCGGCAAGCCGGTCAGCGGGGCCCAGGGTCTCGGACGAGCGTTGTATGAGGATCCCCGGGTGCCTGCGTGCCTTGTCGATCGCGTCTGGGCCTATGGGCGCGGCCGCGCGCTGGAGGCCCATGAGGACCGCGAGCGGCGGCGGGCCGACCGCGATCATCTCGCCGGACTCACCCGCGCGTTCGCTGAAAGCGGCTACAAGGTGCCGGAACTCATGTCGCGTATCGCGCTGGATGACCATTTCTTCACTGTGAATCCCGATCCCAGCGCGCCCATCCAGGCGGATTGACCGGAGCCGAAGCCATGCCGTTTTCGATCGATCGCAGGACCATCCTCAGAGGCGCTGTCGGCGGCCTCGCCGTGGGGGTCGGCATTCCGACACTCGACCAGTTCCTGAACGGGAACGGAGACGCGTACGCGGACGAGGCGCGGCTTCCGATCCGCTTTGGCACCTTTTTCTGGGGCCTTGGTCTCACTCCCGGGCGCTGGGTGCCCAAAACGATCGGCTTTGACTACGACCTGCCGCCGGAACTGGAGTCGCTTGGCGACTCCACCTTGCCGCCGACCGTGTGGGCGAGGATGGTTTCGGCGACCTCCCTTGGGGCGTCGGTCTGCTCGGCAAGCCAGACCCGCAGGCTGGTGCGGAAGCCGTGCGGCCGGGCCTCAAGGCCTGCGCGGCGCATGAACAT
>WGML01000005.1 GCA_016125045.1 bacterium | reverse complement strand
GCTTGTCGGCGTTCTCCTTAACCAAGCGGGACGTGTTTCAGCCTTCCGCGTCATGCTGGATAAGGAGAGTGCATATGTCTGTCGAAACCCTGCTCACGGTGGAAGACGCCGCCGCGCGGCTCAAAATCTCCAAGCACACGCTCAATCGCTGGCGCGTCACGGGCGAAGGCCCCCCCTTCGTCAAATACGGGCCGCGCCTGGTGCGCTACATCGACCATGTGCTCGACGCCTGGGCGCAAAAGCGCCTGCACGGCTCCACCAGCGAGTACGGCCGGGAATCAGCGTAAAGGCCCCCCCCTTGCAGTCCCATACAAAACTTTATATATGAGGCAAAGGGTGCCTGGAACGATAAAGCCCGTCGAGTTTCGCAGCGGCGCGCTTGCTGATCTTCGCGCCTTCCCGGAGGCGGCTCGGCGTGACGCAGGTTATCAGCTTGATCGGGTCCAACGTGGCCGCGATCCGGACGACTGGAAACCGATGAAGGGCGTCGGCGAGGGCGTGCGCGAGATACGCATACGCGCCGCCGACGGGGCGTTTCGAGTCGTCTATGTCGCCAAGTTTACGGAGGCGGTCTTCGTCTTGCACTGCTTTCAGAAGAAGTCGCAGAAGACTAGCCGCGAGGATTTGGATTTGGCCGCCAAACGGTACAAGGATCTGATCAAGGAACTCAAGCCATGAGCAGCAAGCGCTTCGCCAGCGTCTGGGACGCGATTGAGGACAGCCCTGTCGAGGCCGAAAACATGAAGCTGCGTTCGCGCCTGATGATTGCGGTGCGCGACCACATCGAGCGCCAAGGGCTGAGCCAAGCTCAAGCCGCGAAGCTCTTCGGGGTGACGCAGCCGCGTATATCTGATCTGGTGCGCGGCAAGATCGAGCTGTTCAGCATCGATATGCTGGTCAACATGGCTTCTGCGGCGGGGCTGCATATCGACATGAAGATCGCACGTGGCGGCACAGGGACATCGCCGCGCACCGCCCGACGCCGGGCTTCATAGCGTCGGGTAATTAAGATGGCCATAAAGGATGACCTCGGCAACCGGATGAAGGTTTATGAAAGCCTTGAACCCGAGCGCCTGATCGCCCCGGAGTTGCCGCTTGTGTTTAGGCTGGAGCCTGACACCGTGCTCCGGTGCGTCAAGGACGCAGCCCTTCGGGTCGCGCTACCGCGCGATCCTTGACCCACCCTGCGCGCGGTGTCCGATAGAAGCCGTCGCGGCGAGGGGCGTCTGAAAAAAGCACGACGGCCTGCGGCGCGTCGTGCAAGGGGCAATGTTAAGATGCCGTCGTGCGCACGCGTATGGCGGCGGCAACCTGTTCGGCCAATTCCTCCACGACGTGGCGCACAGGTGCATCCGAGAGGTGGGCGTAACGCTGCGTGGTCTTTGTGTCGGCATGGCCGAGGATGCGTGCGATCATTGGCAGAGAGGCGCCGTTGGCGACGGCGACGCTTGCGGCTGTATGCCTGAGATCGTGCAGACGCACGTCTGGCAGCTTGGCCTTGGCCCGGACCCGGTACCAGATCGCGTCGATGCCCTGAAAGTGAGTTCGCGTGGCGCCCTGCCGTCCGAGCTTGTCGGCCGGAAACACTAATCCCGAGTCCGCCGTGCGCGGCTGTGACGCCAGGATTGCAAGCGCCGACTTGCCAACCGGAATAATCTTCTGGCCTGTTTTGGAATCGCGCAGCCGCAACATGCCCTTGTCGAAATCGACTTCGTCCCAAGCGAGATTGATGATCTCGCCCCTGCGCGCGCCGGTAAGCGCTAGCAGCCGAATGATGGCGAGTGCTTTGGGGTTCTCGCAGGCGGCTTCCGCCTTCGTCAAAGCGTCGCCAAGACGTTCGAGCTCCTCTTGGCTGAGGTAGCGGTCGAGGCGGCGATCCTGCCAGCGTTTGACCATGCGGACGGGATTATCCGGGATCATGCCTTCGCGAACGGCGTAAGTGAAAATGCCGCCGAGCATACCGATCGTGCGGCTTGCGGTGCCCTTGCCGCCGCGGACGATGGCGCGGCCGCGCGGGCGCGTTTTCACGTCAGCCTTGGTTTTGCCATCGGCGATTTGGCGCATCAGCCATTGAATGTCGCCGCGCGTGATGGACGAAATTCTCTTCGTGCCAATCATCGGTTTGATGTGGCGATCGATGCGCCCGCGATCCGTCGCCAGCGTTGACGCCTTCTTCGTGGGACAGCCCTCGCGCAGGTAGAGTTCGCAGAGTTCGGCAACGGTGAGGTCCTGGCGCTTTGATCGGCGCTCGGCGCCGGGATCAGCGCCTGTCGCCACAGCGCCCAAAAGCTTTTTGGCTTCCGCTCGCGCCTGATCCGGCGTCATGACGCCGTATGCGCCGATCGTGACCAAGCGGTGGGCGGCATTGCGTCCCCCACCGTCCGCGCGATAGCGGATGATGAAGGACTTGCGTCCCGAGGTCTCGACGCGCAGACCAAACCCGACCAGCTCAGAGTCCCAAATCTGATAGCGTGCGGTGCGCGGCTCTGCGGCATCAACAACACGCTTGGTAAGTCGCACAGGAGTCGCCGACGGCCGCTTTTCCGAGAGGGCAGAGGTAACCTTGGTCCACACCTGGTCCGCACCGAAATCCAAAACACGTGACCAGACACACTTAGGCGATGCAAGAAAATTCGTTGATTTAAATGGACTTTTGCGAGCCGATGCAAGTTGCGACAAGCCCGGAAAACTGCCAAAAATCCACTCCGAAGGCAAAGGTCAGAGGTTCGAATCCTCTTGGGTGCGCCAGTCGACATTTTGACCAGGTGTTCGCGAGCCCGCGCGCCGCATGATCATGCTCCCAAGGGCGAATAGCGGAAGCCGATTAGGGGCGTCGCGAGGCGGCGCCGCTCCTTCGCGAGCCGCTCCAGCATCGGCCCGGCCGCCCGCCAACCCCGCCGGTATCCGTGTCGCCGCCTGTCCCGCGGTGACATCGAGCCCCAAGCGTCCCCGCGCGACATGGTCCGCGAAGCGCCCGGGACCGGACCTTGCGACCCATTTTGATTTCAATTATCGTTGAAATATGGAATTTTCAGTCGCCGTTTCCCGTCTGGTGGGGCTTGCGCAGGAAAGTCGACTCGCGGTCTTCCGCGCCTTGGTGCGTGCGGGCCCCGACGGGCTGGCCGCTGGTGCGATCGCGCGTGAGCTGTCCATCGCCCCGAACACCCTGTCCGCGCAGTTGTCCATCCTGGCGCATGCAGGGCTCGTCGACAGCCGCAGGGACGGCCGGTCGATCATCTACACCGCCCGTTTTGACACTCTGGGCGAGCTGCTGGCCTTTCTCATTGATGAATGCTGCGACGGGCGACCAGAATTCTGCTCGGCGCTGACGCCTTTCGACGCCGACCCTCCGACGCGGCGGGCGCCGGGCCGACAGGCGTCTCCCTGTCATAGGTGAACGGGACGTGCTTCTTCGGAAATTGGCGGCTGAAGCGGTTGGCTCGATGCTGCTGCTTGCGATCGTGGTGGGCTCCGGCGTCATGGGGGAGCGACTGGCCGGCGGGTCTGTCGCACTCGCCCTGCTTGCGAACAGTCTCGCGACCGGTGCGGGCCTCATGGTGCTGATCCTGGTGCTGGGTCCGATATCCGGCGCGCACCTCAACCCGGTGGTGACGTTCGTTTTCGCATTGAAACGCGACGTCGGATGGTCGCTGGCGGGGGCTTATGCGTTGGCTCAGTGCGCCGGTGCCGCGGCGGGCGTGCTGCTCGCTCACGCCATGTTCGATCAACCCTTGCTGCAGGCGTCGATGCAGGCGCGCGATGGTTCGGCGCTCATCGTTTCCGAGATGGTTGCGGCGTTTGGCCTTGTCTTTGTGATCCTCGGCGGCGTCCGCTTTCGACCCGAAGCGACGCCCTACGCAGTCGGCCTCTATATCACCGCAGCCTACTGGTTCACCGCGTCCACCTCTTTCGCGAATCCCGCGGTGACTCTTGCGCGAACGCTGACCGACACATTCACCGGGATCGCGCTCGCGAGCGTTCCTGCTTTTGTCGCCGCCCAGGCCGCAGGAGCGCTGGCGGCGTGGCTCTTCATGGATTGGATCACGCGCGCAGGAGCGGAAGCATGACGGATCATTTTCCGGTGGTCATTCATCACAACCCGGACTGCGGAACCTCCCGGAATGTCCTCGCGATCATCGAGGCGGCGGGTTATGAGCCCACGATCATCGACTATCTGACGCTCGGGTGGGTTCGTCCGCAGCTGCTCGCGCTGTTCGCGGCGGCGGGGCTCACGCCTCGGACGGCGCTGCGCGATTCCAAGACTCCCGCGCGGGAGATGGGACTGCTGGAGCCTTCCGTCACCGACGACGATCTCCTTTCGGCGATGCTGGCGAATCCGGTTCTTGTGAACAGGCCGATCGTGGCCACCCCGAAAGGCGTTCGTCTGTGCCGTCCCTCTGAGAGCGTGCTTGATCTGTTGGAACGCTGGCCGCCCGGACCGTTCGCAAGGGAGGACGGCTCCTTGATCCTGGACGCCGCGGGCCGCAAGGCGCCTCAGGCCAATTCATGGCGTGGACCGAGTGCGAGTTCTTGATCGTCGTCACTCCGACACCCCCACTCCGGCCTTTGCGCCTCCCGTCCGCCCACCTATGATCCGGGCGCTGTGATCTTGAGGGGAGGCCGCGTGACACCCATTCGCGTCGGAATGATCGGAGGCGGGGAGGGCGCGTTCATCGGCGCCGGAGTTCTCGTCTGAGGCCGCGTTGCCTCATTCCGGTCACCCGGATGCGGGGCCGCCATCGGGCGGAGCTCCGACGCTTCACGCCGTCCGCCGTCCCTCAGCCACGGCGAAAACCGACGTCCAGATCAATGCAGGCGGAGACCCGTTTTCGCCGGGCTCGAATGATAGATAAGCATCTGTACCCGGCGCATAGAGAACGCCGTATCCCACCTGGTAGAGCTGATAGCGAGGGCCTTGTCCGACTTGAATGCTTGGTCCCGCGCCGTCGATGCTGATCTGCGCGTCGCCGATGCCGGGCAGACGATAACGTCCTGCCAGCGCCTCGGCGTCTACCTCCATTTCCTCGGGTGGCACGTTTGGCGGCGGCTCTGCTCCGCGCCCCTCGGCGATCGCCACAAGGCTCCTCATGAGCCAGGGCTGAAGCGGCGGCGCCATCGTATTGTTACTGACGAAAACCACGCTGATCCGTCGGGAAGAGTCCCAATAAACCAGGTTGAAGAACGCTTGATGGTGGCCGGTGTAGTAACAACGCGCGCGATCCGGCGTGCAGTACCAGCTGGAGAGATTCACAGCCGAGAGATCGCCGCCGACCCGCGCGGGCGCAAAGGCGTCTTTGAGCACTGCTTCGGTATGCACATGACCATCGACCCAAGCGCTTGCCCAGGCGTGCAGGTCGCGTGCCGTAAAGTAGATGTTGGACCCTCCGTAGATCGCCTCGTTATCGAATACGTCCAACTCCTCGGCGCCGGGCAGGCTGGAACGAAATCCCAAAGTCCGCGATTGGGGCCAATCGGCGAACCGCGCAGGCCGCAAGAACGCAGCGCTCGCGCCGATGCCGCCGAGCAAGCGACCAATCTGGTCCTCGTACGACGCGCCGGCAACGCGCTCGGTTAGAAGGGCAAGCGTGTCGTAGCAGGCATTGCAATAACTGAACGTTGCGCCCGGTTGCCGCAAAGGGCGAAGCGATATGCGGCGCATGAAGGCCTGCAACGCCACGTTTCCGGTCGCGGCATCGGTGTCGGGCAGGGGCTGAAAAGGATTATAATCGGGCGCCCCCGATGTATGGCTGAGCAATTGCTCGATCGTGACGTCGGCGTAGGGAAACTCAGCTACGTGCGCCTGCACCGGATCATCGAGCGCGATTCTCCCTTCATCGATCAAACGCCAGATGAGCGCCGCCGTGACCGTCTTTGCGAGCGAAGCGCCGTCAGCCGGAGTATCGAGCGAGAAGGGACGTGTCCGATCGGCCGCTCCAAAAGCTCCCTCGTAGACGATGACGCCGTCGCGCGAGAGGATGACAGCGCCGCTGAAGTCCCCAGCCTCGTACATGCGCTCCAGCACGGTGTCAGCACGGCCGCCTAAAGCTTCAGTCTCCGAGCCCTGTGCGCAGCCGCCGATCACCAGCAGAAGCATGGCGATCATCCTGTCAATCGCAAGCTTCACCGCGCGCCTCCCGTATCCTGGGCGCCAAATCTTATCCCAAAACTCGGGGTCGCACTCATCGATATGCATAAATGCGCTTCAGCAGCAACTTGCTGAGCGGCAAACAAGGGCCAACGACTGCCGTGGCCGGGCGTCTGACGCATGCCATTCGCGCGCTCCAAACCCGCCGTTCGCAAGGGAGGACGGCTCCTTGATCCTGGACGCCGCGGGCCGCAAGGCGCCTCAGGCCAATTCATGGCGTGGACCGAGTGCGAGATCTTGATTGTCGTCACTCCGACACCCCCCACTCCGGCCTTTGCGCCTCACGTCCGCCCACCTATGATCCGGTCGCTGTGAGCTGAAGGGGAGGCCGCGTGACACCCATTCGCGTCGGAATGATCGGAGGCGGGGAGGGCGCGTTCATCGGCGCCGTACACCGCACGGCGATGCGCATCACCGGCGCCTATGATCTCGTCTGCGGCGCGTTCTCGAGCGATCCTGCGCGCTCGCGGGCGTCCGGGGCCGCGATCGGGATCGATCCCGCCCGCGCCTACCCTGATTTTGAACGCATGATCGCCGCCGAGGCCGCCCTGCCGCCGGCCGAGCGCATGCAGGCGGTCGTGATCGTCACGCCCAACCACCTCCACCTGAAAGCCTCCGCCGCCGCGCTTGACGCGGGGTTCGATGTCATCTGCGACAAGCCGGCCGCCCGCACGCTCGGCGAGGCCCGCGAGCTTCGTGATCATGTGCGCGCCTCGGGCCGGTTGTTCGTGCTCACACACACCTATCTCGGCTATCCGCTCGTCCGTCAGGCGCGAGAGCTCGTCGCGAGCGGCGCGATCGGCCCGGTTCGCCGGGTCTATGTCGAATACACGCAAGGCTGGCTCGCCCGGCCGGAGGAGGCGGGCGGCCAGAAACAGGCCGCCTGGCGCACCGATCCCGATCTGTCCGGCCCGTCCGGCTGCTATGGCGATATCGGCTCCCACGCGCACAACCTTGCGGAATATGTCGCGGGCCAGCGCGTCACCGAGCTTCTGACCGAACTCGCCGTTCAGGTTCCAGGCCGCCGGCTGGACGATGACGGAGCCTCGCTCCTGCGGTTCGAGAGCGGCGCACGTGGCGTGCTCACCGCAAGCCAGATCTGTCCGGGCGAGGAAAATGCGCTCCGCCTGCGGGTCTATGGCGAGACGGGCGGGCTCGACTGGCGACAGGAGGAGCCTAATACCCTCTGGCTGAAGCCCATCGACGGCCCCGCCCAGCGTTGGCGGGCGGGCGGCAATGTCGCCTACCTCGCGCCGGACGTCGCCGCCGAGTTCCGTACGCCCGCCGGCCACCCGGAGGGCTATCTTGAGGCCTTCGCGACCCTCTACACGCGCGCCGCCGAGGCGATCCGCAGCGGCTCCTCCGCGCCGATGTCCCCTCATCTGCCCGGGATCGACGCCGGCGTGCGCGGCATGGCCTTCATCGACGCGGCCTTGCGATCAAGCGCCGCCGGGGGGAAATGGACCGCGCTCGATGCCAACTGACCCCAAGCCGCCAGCGGAGACTGCACCATGAAGGGACCGGCCGTATTCCTCGCCCAGTTCATGACCGACGAGGCGCCCTTCAACACGCTTGGCTCCGCCGCCCGCTGGATGGCGGACGTCGGCTACAAGGGGGTGCAGGTTCCCTCCAACGATCCGCGCTGCTTCAACCTCGCCCTCGCTGCGGAGAGCCAGGACTATTGCGACGAGGTGAAGGGCGTCGCCCTCGAGGCGGGAGTCGAGATCACCGAGCTGTCGACCCACATCCAGGGTCAGCTCGTCGCGGTCCATCCCGCTTATGACGATCTCTTCGATGCGTTCGCCCCGAAGGCCCTGCGCGGCCGCCCCGCCGCCCGGCAGGAGTGGGCGGTGGACCAGGTGAAGAAGACCGCGATCGCGAGCCGCAGGCTTGGCCTTGACCGGTCGGTCACGTTTTCCGGCTCGCTGCTCTGGCCGATGATGTATCCTTGGCCGCAGCGGCCCGCCGGCCTGGTGGCGGAAGGATTTGATGAACTCGCCCGCCGCTGGCGGCCCATCCTCGACGCCTATGACGAGCAGGGGGTGGACCTCTGCTATGAAGTGCATCCCGGCGAGGATCTCCACGACGGCGTCACCTTCGAGATGTTCCTCGACCGCCTCAACGGTCACCGGCGCTGCAACATTCTCTACGACCCCAGCCACTTCGTGCTGCAGCAGCTCGATTATCTCGCCTATATCGACATCTACCACGAGCGGATCAGGATGTTTCACGTCAAGGACGCCGAGTTCCGGCCGAACGGGCGCGTCGGCGCCTATGGCGGATATGCGGATTGGGTCGACCGCGCCGGGCGCTTCCGCTCGCTCGGCGACGGGCAGATCGATTTCGGCCAGATCTTCTCCAAGCTCACCCGCTACGGCTTCGACGGCTGGGCCGTGCTCGAGTGGGAGTGCTGCCTGAAACACCCCGAGCAGGGCGCACGCGAAGGCGCCCCATTCATCGCGCGGCACATGATCACCCGGGCGGACCGCGCCTTCGACGACTTCGCGGGCGGCGGCACGGATGCGGCCCGCAACCGCCGCATTCTCGGCCTCGACTGAGCGGCCTTCAGCTCCAGACAGCAAACGACCGCCGGATCGCTCCGGCGGTCGCTCGAACAGCGTCGATCCAGCCTCCGCGTCAGGCCGGCTTGCGGAACCTCAGCGTCATGCGGTCGCTTTCACCGATCGCCGCGTATTTTGCGGGATCGAAGTCCGCCGGCGTCGGGGTGTTGGCGCCGCCCGAGGTGCGCGAGTTCGGCGGCAGTGTCCACACGCCGAACGGGTGATCCTTGGTGTCCTTGGGGTTCGCGTTGACCTCGGACTGTGCCTCAAGCTTGAAGCCCGCCTTTTCCGCCGCCGCGACCACGGTCGCCACCGAGACATAGCCGTCCGCCGCCGAACGTCCGCCGCGCACCGTCTCCGGACGGGGGTCAGCGCGATGCTCCACCACGCCGAGCACGCCGCCAGGCTTCAGGGCGGCGAATGAATCCGCCATCGACTTGTCGAGCATGCCAGGCTGCCACATGAAGTTGTGGATGTTGCGGAAGGTCAGAACGAGGTCGGCGGACCCCGGCGCCACCAGCGGACCGGAATCCATCCCGAACGCGACATATTCCTGCTTGCCCCACTTGGCCTCGTCGGCGAGCTTGTCGATCTTCCGCCCCGCCGCGACATACCGGCCGCCGGTCGCCATGGCGTAGGGCGAAAGAATCTCCGTCCAGTAGCCGCCGCCCGGTGAGAATTCGACAATCGTCTGGCCGGGCTTCAGTTCAAAGAACGCCAGCACTTCAGCCGGATGACGGAAGACATCGCGCGCGACGTTTCCGGCGTCCCGCTCCGGGTTCGCCAACGCCTTTGCGAGCGGGCTCGCGGCCTGAGCCTCCGCCGCCGCCGCCGCTGCCGCCGCCGGTTCCGCTGCTGCCGCCGCTGCGGCGGGCGCAGCCGTCGTTGCGGGAGCCGCCGGGGCCGCCGCCTCATCAACCGCCGGCGCAGACGCGCAAGCCGCGAGCGCGAGCGCGGCGCCCATCGCAAGTCCGTAACGAATGATCATGGTGATCTCCAGCAAATGATCGCGGGACCATAAGGTAAACGCTTCGCCGGACAAGGCTGCTCTCGATGACATCCTCGTCAGCATCCGGACGCGACCCACGACCACGCGCGCTTCATTATTGTTTTTGCGGGATTATTCTTCAGGCGCGTAGTCGGGCGCGGGCGGCCGCAGCGGGCCGATGGTGGGCTGCGGTCCTGCGCGCCTGCGGCCCGGAACCGGCTTGGGCGGCGGGGGCGGCTTCACCGAGCGGACGGTCGGCGCCGGCAGGGCCACGCGTGACAGCGCCTCAAGTTCGCCGCCGAAGGCTTCGTGCCGCGTGTGGATCAGCTCCTCATGGTCGCCATAGCTCCGCACCAGGCGGGCCCATTCCTCGTCGCTATACCGGAACGACTTCCGCTCGGGATCGATGTCCGACCAGTCGGGTTCGCGCGGCGCGGAGGCGGCGACCCGCGCCCAGCGGCGTTCGTCGTCATACGATCCCTGGCCGTGCGCCACGCGCTCCATCAGCGTGCACAGCCGCGAGGTTGCGCCGAATTCCAGCAACGGGGCGAGCGCCTCGGCGGCGGTCAACCAGTCGCCCTCGGTAATCGCGGCCTCGCCGAACAGGATGCGGCTCTCGCGGTGGGCGGGGTTCAGGTCTGCGAGCGTCCGCATCCGTCGCGCCGCGTCGCGCTGGGTTTCCTTCGGCCGCAGGTTCGACCACGCGATCGACAGGGCGGGGTGCGGCCGCGCCTTCCAAGCGGCCTCGATCACGGCCTGCGCCCGTGCAGCCTTTCCCGAAGCGGTGAGAAGCCGGGCCGCGAGCGCCGCCGCGGGCGGGAAGGCCGGGCAAAGCTTGGCGGCCTCAAGCGCAAGCGATTCTGCGTCCGCGGTCGAGGATTTCCGCAGCCGCTCGGCCTCGGCGGTGAGCAGCACCGCGCGCATCCTCCGGGCGGTCTCGGTTGGGATCAGTCCCCGCTTGTCGCCGTCCTCGAGCGTTCGCGCCGCACCGCTCCAGTCGGCGGTCTTCAGTTGGATCTCGAACAAGGAGCGGAAGGGCCACGCCGCATGCGTCTTGTGGGCGAGGGCCGAGCGCGCGTGAACCGACGCGGTCTTGTGGTCGCCGCGCTTGAGCGCCGCCGCCGCCAGTCCTCTCAAGCCAGCCAGTTCGCCGCCGCTCTCTCGGGCGAGATCGGAATAGGACCGTTCCGCTTCGATCCAGTTCTCATCGGCCTCATAGGCCCGCGCCTTGAGCAGGAAGGCGAGTTTGCGCAGGCCCGGTGCATCGGGCGGCGCTTTTTCGAGGCGGGAGGCCGCTCGCTGCGCGGCGGCTGCGTCCTCGGCCTCCACAGCCAGAAGTCCGTCTGCGATCGCATCGTGCATGCGGCGGGTTTTCAGACGTCTCGCGCTGCGCGCGAGGCGTCTTGGAATGTCCCAGATACTGACAAGGCCCCACCACAGGGCGGCGAGCACTGCGCTTGCGACAATGACGATCAGCGCCAGCGCCACACGAGAGGTCGATCCCTCGAAACCAGGCCCCTGGAAAGTGATCTCGTTCGGCGACTGGACCGCCCACAACACCGCGCCCATCGCGAGGATGACGATCAGCAGAAGACCCGTGAACCTCGCCACCTGTGGTTGTCCCTATCGTTCGATCAGTCCTGAGCCGCCTGTCCCGCTGCAAGTCGCGCGCCGATCGCTTCCAGCCTCGTGTCCAGTTCCACCCGCCTCTGCGTTCGTTCGCGCCAGGGCTGGAAGGCAGCGGCGGCGTCCCCATCGATCGCCGCGATCTCGGTCAGGGAGGCCGGCACGTCCCCGCCTTCGAGCGCGGTCCGCGCCCGGTTGATCGCCCTGCTTTCGGCGCCGCCCGACTGCGTGCGCTCAATGGTCATGACGCCTGAAACGGCGGTCCGCAGCCAGTTCCACCCGTCATCCGTGCCGCTGATCGCTGCCTGTTCCGCGCGCTTCGCCGCGGCTTCGAACTCCCGGCGGATCTGTTCAAAGGTCGGCGCTCCCTTGCGGGCGATCGGTTGCAGCGCCGCGACGTCTGCGTCCGCGGGGAGGGCGTCTGCGAGCAGGCTGTGCTGCTGTGGGAAGGGGCGGCCCTTGCCGGCGGCCGACTCCACAGCGTTCAACGCCCGGATCGCTTTCATGCCGGCGAGCGCCCCCTCGACCGGCGCGCGCTCGGACTCAAGGGTCGTCAGGGTCTGTCTCACCGCACCGACCTCGGTGCGAAGCTCTGTCGCGCCGGCGACGTCGGTTCGCAGCTGCTGAAGGTCTTGTGATGCGGCGGTGACGCTCGACTCAAGCTTCGCGACACGCGCGGCGAGATCGCGCATCGCGCTCTGAAGCTGAGCGGGGCTCTGCGGACCGGTTGCGGCGGCGGCCGCCGCGTCCTCCAGCGCGGTGACCCGATCGACGAGCCCGCCATTGACCACGCCGCCAGCGGAGGCGTCCGAAAGCTCATCCAGAATGTTCTGCAGCGCCGCTGTCTCGTTGCGCTGCTGCTGCAGTTGGCCGGCGAGGCGGCGCGTCTCGTCCTCGACGCGGGCGGCGAGGCTTGCGATCTGGCCGCTGGCGTCATCCGCACGCTTGGCGGTCGCCTCCTGCTCCGCCGTGAGCCGGGCGACCTCGACACCGAGCCCGGCCGGGCCGCCGGCCCCTGATCCGTTCACGACAATCGCCATCACGGCGCCCGAAATCGCCGCGACGCCCGTCGCGAGCGCCAGTTCGCCGTGCGAAACCCCGCGACGCAGGCGGGGCCCCTTGGCCGTCCCATTCGGCGGCGCGCGCTCGCCCGCGCGGTCCTCCGCGCCGGGCGCCGGTTCAAATTCGGCCTCGATGGGCTCGGGGCCATCGCCGATGGAGCGATCGTTGGTCATGCGAGCTCCCCTGTTGACGTAATCTAACATATTATCGGCGCGGGCCGGTTTTTCTCAAGGCAGACCCACCAGGGCCGCCGCAGCTTCGATCAGCGCCGCCTCGTCAGGGTGGTCGGCGACGACGACCCGATCTGCGACAGACCTTACTGCTTCAGCGGCGGCATGCGAAATCGCAGCCACATTGAGTGAGGCGACGCGAGACCCTGCCCCTGTCCTGGCTGCGGCCCACTTCGCTAGCAGCGAGCCGGCCCGGGGCGCGTGAATAAGCACCACGTCAGTCCTCGCTTCGCCAGCGAGCAGGCGGGACAGCTCAGGACCGGGCGCGGGCCGTTCGACGGCGCGATAGACGGGAACGAAGCGTGCTTCGAAGCCGGCGTTCTTCAACCGCCCCACCAGATCTCCGCGAGGCTGCTCGTTCGAAAAATGCACGAGAGGACAACCACTTACCGCGACGTTGGATTGGATCAGCTCAAACAGGGCCTCGACATCTCCCCTCGCTGAATGGATGTTTTTAAATCCTAGGTTGTGCGCCTCGGCGGCGGTTGCATCGCCGACGCAGTAGACAGCCGAAACATGAGTCAAACCCGCCTCAAACACGCTCCTGACGCCGTTCTGGCTAGTGAAAATGGCGGTGTAGGGCGGCGTCGGAGGCTCAAACTTGATCGGCTCGATCCGTGAGAACGGCTCGATGATCGGGTGCAGTCCGCGTTGGCGGACCCGGTCCGCCGTGGCCGATGCGCCGGGCTCGGTGCGCGTTATGAGCGCCCGAAAAATCATTCCGAATCAAGCTGCGCCGCGCGGTGCGAGGCAACATCCTCGGCGAGGAAGAGGCCCAGCTCCCGTGCGTCGGCTTCGCTCGGCGTGCGGGTGAGGGCGCCCTCCGCCCGCCAGCGGAAGCCGCCGTCATCGCTCAGAACCTCCCCCGCCATCACGGCGCCGTCCTCGGTCAACCTGAAGTGCGCGGCGATCGGCGTCCTGCACGAGCCGTCCAGGCGTCTGAGGAAGCTCCGCTCAGCGATCGCCGCCAGCCGCGACGGCCAGTGGTCGAGCGCCGCGCAGGCCGCAGCGAGCCACACAGGGGCGTCGTTTCGTAGCGTCACCGCGATGACGCCCTGTCCCGCCGCGGGCAGCATTTCTTCAATAGGAACAGGGTGCTGTGTATGATCGAACAGGCCAAGTCGCCGCAAGCCCGCCGCGGCGAGCAGCGTTGCGTCCGCCTCGCCAGCGGCAAGCTTGGCGAGGCGAGTCTGCACATTGCCTCGGAACATGATCACTCTCAGGTCCGGCCGTTGCGCGAGGATTTGCGCCTTCCGGCGAAGGCTGGAGGTTCCAACGACCCCCTCCTTCGGCAAGTCCGCGATGCGTTTGGCGCCGATCAGACAATCGCGCGGATCCTCCCGTTCGAGGTAGGCGGCGATGTGAAGACCTCGCGGCGCCACGGTTGTCACGTCCTTCAGCGAATGGACCGCGCAGTCGATCGCCCCATCGAGTTGGGCGCGATCCAGTTCCTTGGTAAAAAGTCCTTTGCCACCAGCATCTTGAAGCGGTTTGTCGAGGATGCGGTCACCCGTCGTGGTGAACGTGTGGAGCGAGGTGCTCAGCGCGCCTCCGGACGCCTGGCCGAGCGCCTCAGCGAACGCGACGGCCTGCGCCATGGCGAGCGGAGACCCTCTCGTCCCGATGCGCACCTGGCGCTCAACGCCGCCCGCCTTGCGCGCACTGCGCTTCATGCCGGACCTTACCTCTCGACTGCGTGTCCGGGTCAGACGGGAGGGCCGCTCCTTGGGGCTGATCGACGGACCGCTCGTGGCGGATGGAGTGCGGCTTGGCCGCAACAGTTGAGCGGCGTACAAGGCCCGCCAGCATGATGCAAGACATCACCGTTCTCGGGATCGAAACCAGTTGCGATGAAACCGCCGCGGCGGTGGTGCGCCTTGGCGCGAGCGGCGTACGGGTGCTGTCCGACGTGATCGCAAGTCAGGTGGAGGATCATGCAGTCTACGGCGGCGTAGTCCCGGAAATCGCGGCCCGCGCTCACGTCGAGCGTCTCGACGGGCTCATCCGACGTGCGCTCTCCGAGGCGCAACTGAGCCTGTCATCCATTCATGGGGTCGCCGCCACGTCAGGGCCGGGGCTCATCGGTGGAGTGATGGTCGGTCTGTCGACCGCCAAGGCGATCTCGGTGGGGCTGAACACACCCTTGATCGCGGTCAACCATCTGGAGGGTCATGCGTTGTCGCCGGGCCTCGTCGGCCCGCTGGGCTTTCCCTACCTGCTGCTGCTCGTTTCGGGTGGGCACTGCCAGTTCATCGCGGTCGAGAGCCTTGGGTCCTACCGCCGGCTCGGGTCGACGATCGACGACGCCGTTGGTGAAGCCTTCGACAAGACAGCAAAACTTCTCGGATTGCCCCAGCCGGGCGGTCCATCTGTGGAGCGCCTTGCACGTCAGGGGGACGCGACGGCTTTCAACTTGCCACGCCCACTGCTCGACCGACCCGGTCTCGACATGTCGTTTTCCGGTCTCAAAACGGCCGTGCGTCGCATCGTCGAGGAAGTCGGCTCCGAACGCACCGCTGACGTTTGCGCCTCCTTTCAACTCGCGGTCGCAGATGTCCTCGCCGCCAAGGCGGAACGCGCCATGGGGCTGTTCGCGAAGTCCCACCCCGGCGAGCGCGGTCGCTTCGTCGTGGCGGGCGGCGTTGCCGCCAATGCTCAGATTCGTGAACGGCTGAAGGCCACGGCGGATACGCTGGACTTCACCTTCAGTGCTCCGCCGATGCGCTGGTGCACCGACAACGCAGCGATGATCGCTCATGCTGGAGCGCTGCATCTGCTGGCGGGACGCAAGAGCCCTTTGACCATCGAGGTGAGAGCCCGCTGGCCGCTCGACGGCGCCGCTGCCGACCACGCGCCGGTGCATGGTGGTGGACGCAAGGGTGCGCGGGCATGAAAGCGTGTGCCGGTTGACCGAACGACGCCGCCTTGCAATGTCGCGGTGTGGGGTGCGTCCCGGCATTCGCATCACGGGGTGTTTGTCGCATGAGTGAACGAAGCGGCGCCATTGCGAGCGTGTGGTATTTCGTGTTCGCAGTGTGGCCGATCGCAGCGTTCGCCGGCGGATTGGCGTTCTCGCCCCTGTTGGCTTTGGCGGGCTTGATTGCACTGGCTCCGTCGGCGCGACAGGTTTCGATCCGGTTCTATATGATCCCGCTGGCGTTGGCGCTCGGGTTCGCGACCATTTCCGCCATGTGGTCTCCCCGCGAAGTCACGCTTCTAGACTTTGATTTCGAAGACCTTTCGTTCGCGGTTCGAAGCGAGCCGCTGCGTCTCGCGCTGACGACGCTGCTCGCGGGAGTGATGATCGCCTCGACAAGGCGTCTTGCGCCTGATCAGGCGCTGAGCGTTGCACGGTTCGCGACGTTCGCGATCGTCGCCCAGGGCGTGAGTGTAGCGATTCTGACCATGTTCGAAGCCGATGCGCTGAAACTGTTCTCGGGCTGGATGCCGGATGAAGCGGAAGGCGTCCAGAACCTGACGCGCAATGGTCTGGTCCTCGCCGCCGCCGCGCCGCTCGCGGCGCTTGGATTGTCGCGCGGGCGGTCTGGGGGTGAGGCGCTCGCGATCGCAGGTGGTGTCGCGGTGGTCGCGGCCATGATGTTCCTCATCCGCGGCGTGCAGGCAGGTGTGCTGGCGATTGTGGCAGGGTCGGCGGCCGCCTTGCTCGTGGCAGTGTTCCAAAAGCGAGGCTTTGTCCTCTTAGCCGCCGCGCTCGCGGGCGGCCTGCTGAGCGCGCCGCTGTTGTTCGGATTTCTCTCACGTGCCGCGGATCCCGTGGAGGTGCAGACGTCTGGTGAATGGCGGCTCGCAATCTGGAGGCGCGTATGCGATCTGATCGCTGAACAGCCCTGGTTCGGTTCGGGCTTGGGCGTCCTGCGCACCATCAAGGAAACCTTTCCCGCGGGGCCGCTCGAAGGCCAGCTCCTTGTGCCAAACCACCCGCACAACATGTTTCTGCAAATCTGGGCGGAGACCGGAGCGGTTGGCGCATGCCTCGTCGCGGCGGGTCTGATCTTGCTTGGCTTGCGCCTGCCGACGCCTGCGTCGCTCGGACGGGTGGGGTTTGCCGCGGCCGCCTTGATCGCGTCGCTGGCCGTGATCGCGAGCGTGTCGTTTGACCTGTGGAATGATTGGTGGTGGGCGCTTTGCGGATTGCTTGTCGGACTGCTCTCCATCTGGAGCCGGACGGACCCGAGCGTGTGGACGAAGGCGCGCTCCGAGGGGGTGGGGCTGGTTGCGGGCGGCTTCGCCCCCGCTCAGTCCCCGGCGACGCTAGATGACGAGCGCAGCGCGTCCTCAGACGCACCGGCAGCAGGGACGCAGCCAGGTCCAAGTCAGTCGCCTACCCCTCGGCCAGAGTTTCAAAATAATTTCAATAGCTTGCGGCTGTTGTTTGCGTTCGCGGTGGTGATTTACCACCTTGTCGTGCTCTCCGGAATGGACTCGTGGGCTGCCGCTGCGCCAGCATTATCCATCGGCGCTGAGCTCGGAGTTCAAGGCTTCTTCGTTCTTTCGGGCTATCTCGTTTACGCCAGTCTTGAGCGCTCTTCGAACCTTCTGGCGTATGCGGACAAGCGGGTTCGACGTTTGTATCCGGCGTACGCAGCAGTTGTCATCACTTGCGCGATCGCGGCTGTCGCCTTGGTTCCCGCTGCTCGCGAGAGCGCGGCGGGCGTCGCCCAGTATCTCGGCTGGAATCTCCTGTTCCTGAATCTCATGTCCCCCGAATTGCCGGGTGTGTTTGGCGGAAATCCGCAGTCTGAGGTAAATGGCGCCCTCTGGACCCTCAAGATCGAGGTGCTCTTCTACCTTGTTTTGCCGCCTCTGGCGTTCGTATTACGCCGCGCGGGCCAAGCGAAATGGGCACTGATCATCCTCATCTACATCGGGGCCGAGCTCTGGCGCGCCCTGTTGCCGACGCTCGGCGAAGCCGGTGCCGACGGCATCGAAATGGAGCTCGCGCGGCAGCTCCCGGGGCAGATGAGCTTTTTCATTGTCGGCGTCGCCCTGTACATGCTTCGGGACGCATTCACATGGCGTTCGGCGTTGCCGATCCTTGGCGTCGCTCTCCTCGCGGGGTCGATCGCCTTTCCCGCAATCGAGGGCTTACGGGCGTTGGGACTCGGTGTGGTCGTCATCTGGATTGGGGCGGGGTTACCTGCCCCTTTCGATGCAGCGAGGTTCGGGGACCTTTCCTACGGCGTCTATATCGTGCATTTCCCGCTGATCCAGGTGCTGGTGGCGACCGGCGTGTTTGCGGCGTCGCCGTGGCTCGCCGCCGGCCTATCGATTCTCCTGACGCTCGTCGTCGCGTTCGTGCTCTGGCGGCTGGTTGAACGGCCGGCGCTGCGCCGCGACTCCGCCTATCGACATGCAGAATGAGCCGGGCTGGAGAGGGTGGCGGGCGGTCGCCGCGGATCAGCGTGGCGGTGGTGAACTTCAATGGCGGGGACTATCTCCGCGAATGCCTGCGCTCGCTCGCGCGCCAGACCTTCACCGATTTTGAGACGCTGGTCGTGGACAACGCCTCGACGGACGGGTCGCTCGAACTTATCGAAGAGGCGCCATCCGAGCTTCGAATCCTCCGGCAGGACGCAAATCTCGGCTTCGCCGCCGCTAACAATATCGCCGCGAAGGCGGGCAGGGGGGAGTGGCTTGCGCTTCTCAACCCGGATGCTGTCGCCGACCCGGACTGGCTGGAGGCGCTGCTGCGCGCCGTGAGCAAGCGCCCGACCCACCGGCTTGTGGCCTCCGTCCAGATCGATCTGGCGGATTCAACCCGTCTGGACGGGGCGGGGGACTGCTACTCGGCCTATGGCTACGCGTGGCGGGGCGGGTATGGCGCGCCGGTCGAGCGAACGCCGGACGCCGGGGACTGTTTTGCCCCGTGCGGGGCGGCGGCGTTCTACCCGCGTGAGAGGTTTCTGGAAGCGGGCGGTTTTGAATCGTACTACTTTTGTTACCATGAGGACGTCGATCTCGGCTTCCGGATGCGCCTCCTCGGCGAGCGCTGCCAGTTCGACCCCACCGCCCGCGTGCGCCACGCCGGATCGGCCATCGCCGGCAAGCGCAGCGCGTTTGCAATCTACCACGGAATCCGCAATGGGGTATGGACCTATGTCCGCAACATGCCGGCGGTGTTCCTCGCCGCGACGCTGCCCGTATGGGCGGCGGGCGCGCTCGCCCTGCTGATCCGGGGCGCGCTCGTCGGACAGTTCGCGGCGACGCTGCGCGGCTTCTGGCACGGGCTTGCGCGGATGGGGCCGGCCTTGCGCGACCGGAGGCGCATCCAGCGGGCGCGAACCGCCAGCCTTGGCGAGGTGGCCGCGGCGCTCGCGTGGAACCCGTTCGACTATGTGCGACGCCGGCCGGTGGTGAGGCCGTTCAGCCAGCAGACCGGCGCCGAGGACGCTGGCGGGGGCGCTGGCGAACGAACTGGCGATCAGTCTTCGTAAGGTTCGAGCTTGGTCAGGTCGAGCGTGTAGGCGGCGTTGCCAAGGTCGTTCTTGTGCTGCCGGCCGGTCAGCACGCCTTCAAGCCAGACGGGCGCCCAGACATCATCGATCTTCGCCGCCGGGCTCGCCTTCACATAGATGATCTGGTTGGGCGGCGGCGGGGGCGTGTGGATGCACGCGCCGAAATAGGGCACCAGCAGGAACTCGGTGAACTTGTCGCCGGCGTTGAAATCGAAGGGCACGATATAGCCCGGCAGGCGCACCTTGCGGCCCTCAAGCGCGGCGACGGTGTTGTAGGTGCCGATCTGCGGCATGGAGTCGGCGGCGCTGCCCTCGGCGATGATCCCGAGGCCGCCGGGCTGGCCGCTCGCCTTCGCCTGGCGTTCGAGATTCAGGTAAAAGGCCTCGTAGAGCTGCATGATGCGCTCCTCCTCGCCTTCGGGCAGCAGGTCCTCCCAGAGGATGGGGAGCGCCTTGCCGGAGGCGGCCTTGGCGGCGGGGGATTTGGTCGTGGACTGCGCGTCGGCGGTCGGCCGCTGGAGCGCGACGCCGGTCGCGCCGGCGGCGAGGAGGCAGAGGGCGAGGGCGACGAGGCGCATCCGTCGTGGGGTCATGGTCTGTTTCACCTCGTTCGGCGGGCGCTTGTGGCGCGCGGGTGTCGGGGGGGCTGGCGGCCCAAGGCTGGGCCGACCACCCGTTCAACGGATACTTATAACGCCGGCGCGCGAAGGCGGGAACAGGTCGCGCGCGTTCGTGAACAGGGGGGAGGCTGATCGGATCGGCTTCTACGCCAGTCCGACGGGCGAGGTTTCGCCGAAATGCGTCACTCACCCATAGGAGATTTCAGCTCCTGCCGGGCCAACCTGTCGGCCCGCTTAATCAGCGTCGGCAGTCTGCCAACGCTGTGCATGTCTTTGATCCGATCGGCCGCCTCCCCCTCAACTGATGGCTCCCAGCATAGCTGGCATTCATCGACGTCGCAGCACGATCCAGGCGGCCAATAGTAGCGCGAGAACCGCAAGGTCGTACGGGCAGAGATTCCCTACCCGATAGAACGGGAGGAAGCGGTCCAGTCCATGTCGGTCGATGATCAGTTCGGCGAACAGCACCCATCCGATGAAGATAGTTGCCAGTGACGCGAACTGGACCAATGCTGGGAGGGTAGCGAAGGAAACTTTCTGCATGGGAGTCTCCGAAATGAGAGATGGGCGCCGCGTACCAGTTCAAGCGCACTTGAAGTCAAGCGATCTTTCGATCGGCGAGTTGGCGCGCCTAACGCATGTGCGGGCGTCGGCGATCCGGTATTACGAGCAGCGCGGACTTATGCCCGCACCCGAGCGGCGATCAGGACAACGCCGGTATGCTACGGATGCTGTCAGCCGTTTGAAGGCCATCGTGGCTGCCCGCCGCCTGGGGTACTCGATCCGGGAACTCGAAGACCTCGCCCGGCTAGGCGTTCAAGGCTGGCGAACTTCCGCTAAAGTGAAAGCACACGAGTTCAGAACGCTGATCTCCAGTCTTGGCGCTCAAGCAGCCGAACTCGATCAACTCGCCAATTGTGATTGCGATGCAGGGCGGATCTGCCGTCTTTAGACGACGCGGAGCGACCGACAAGAATGGGCCATAATCCGCCTATGGCTCACGCTTGGCGGCCTGTGACCGGCCGTAAAGCCGGCGGAGATCGTATTGCGCTCGCGATGCGCCGAAGGATGCGCGGGCTGGCGCAACGGGAGCGAAACCGGCGAGACGTTGCCTCGCGGACTTTCGCGGGTTCCGGTCTTTTCCGTCCAAGCGTGTACGATAGGGGCATGTGGATACGACTTGCGACCGACAACGATCTTGACGCCATCGCCGGGATTGAGCCCGGCGCGAGCACTGACGTGTATCGACGCTCGCTGATCCTGCAGGGGATTGAACAGGACGGCTGCTGGATCGCAGGGCGCGCCGGTCCGCCCGAAGGCTGTCTCGTGATGTTGCGCCGCCACTTCTTTGGCCGGGATTTCGTGGCGCTGGTGGACGTCAAGGAAAGCGCGCGGCGTCAGGGCCTCGCGAGCGCGCTTCTCCAGGCGGCGGAGACGGGCGCAACAACCGGGCGGCTCTTCACCTCCACCAACCAGTCCAATCATCCGATGCGGGCGCTGCTCGCCGCGCGCGGCTATCTGGAGGCGGGCGTCATCGATTTCCTGGACGAGGGTGATCCGGAGATCGTTTACATGCGCGATCTCGCCTGAGGGGCCAGACGTTCGCGATCCGCGCGTTCCGCCACGCCGGAAACAGCGCGAGTACGGCGGCGGTGACCGATCGCAGGATCGCGATCTCGCGGCGCCGCGCGTTGAGGCCGCTCACACAATGCATCCATTCAGCGTCCAATCTGGCGACGGACCTGTCGTTCAATCAGACATCGGACCCCAATGTGACTTTGTCACCGACATGAGCGGTCAGATCGCACTTAACTCAGCTCGCGCCCCGTTAGCGGGGTTGATCTGAAGGAGTGAAAAAAATGCCCCGAAATGAGGGAACAATTGACCGCGTATTGCGAGTGGTCGCCGGGTTGGCGATCTTGTCGCTTGTATTCATTGGGCCGCAAACGCCGTGGGCCTGGATCGGCCTGGTTCCATTGGTGACAGGTCTGGTTGGGTTCTGCCCGGTATATGGCCTGTTTGGCCTGCGCACTTGTCCGATGCCGCGCAATAAGTAACTCGCTCTGTTCAAGAGTCCGGGTTCGCCGTTTAGTGTGCGCTCCACTCCCCTGATTGGAGCGCACGTGGTGACCGTCAAGAATGCTCGACCGTTAAAGTGCGATGCTGGCGCTATCTTGTTCAGGCCAGAAGACGCATGCCCCGGTTTCGTCATCGTCAAGGGCGGGTCGATCAGAGTGTCTCTGACTGCCGCGAATGGCCGGGAAATCGTGTTATATCGAGTTCATCCCGGCGACGTTTGTCTGCAAACCTTTTCGTGTCTCATCGAGGGGCGCAAATACTCAGCGGAAGGGATCGTAGAGACGGACTTGGATGCTGAAATCATTTCGCCGTCTGATTTTCGAGAAAAACTCGCAACGGATGCTGGATTTAGAGAGAACATCTTTCAAGCCGTTGCGCATAGATTTGCGGATTTTGAGCAACTTGTCGAAGATGTCGCTCTTTCTGGGTTCGACCGTCGACTTGCGCGCGCCTTGCTTCGACTTGCAGGATCGCAGGATGTTGTTCAGGCGACGCATGAGAGCCTTGCTGTTGAAACCGGTTCGGGACGAGCTGTCGTCAGTCGTCAATTGGGAGAGTTCTCACGCCAAGCTCTCGTATCACTATCTCGCGGAGAAATTCGCCTGCTCAACCGTGAGCGGCTGGAAGCGTTGGCCGGTTGACCTGATCATCGGAAATGCGATGTGAACGCCGCGCCCTTCAATCGATGAGTCAATTTGCATTCAGGCGATCAACAATCATCCAGACGCCGATGGCGAGGCCCCCAGGTCCGGCAATCGGTCTTAGCGGTCGGACACTCATCCATCGCGTGATCAGAGCGGCGCTGCTAAAGCCGGATCGCGAGGCCGTCGGCGAGGGAGTTGCGATAGTTCCGCCACGCCGGAAACAGCGCGAGCAGGGCGGCGGCGGCGGTGACCCCAACCACGACGGCGACGTCAAACCAGCCAGGCCCCGCCATGTCGATCGACACGCCGGTTCGCTCGCGCACCAGCGGCGCAAGCGCGTAGAGGGCGGCGTAGAGCGCCGCGAGCCCGGCGATCGCGCCGAGAAACGCGAGCAGCTTCGCCTCCGCGATGAGGAGCGCGAACACGTCGAACCGCCCGGCGCCGACCGATCGCAGGATCGCCATCTCGCGTCGGCGTTCGTTGAGGCCGTTGAGGATGGTGACGAGAATGACGATGAGGCCGACGACGACGACGCAGGCCGACACCGCCGACAAGGCCCGCTCGACGACGCCGACGATCTGCCACAGCTGGGACAGGGCGAGGGCGGGCAGGGCCGCGAGCAGGGGCTCGGCGTCCATCGTGTTGATGCGGCGCTGGACGGCGAGCGCGGAGGAGCGGTCCTTCAGCCCGACAATGATGGCGGTGATCTCGTCGGGCTCAAGCGATATGCCGCGCAGGCGTTCGGCGGTCATTATGCTGGCGAGCGGCGAGCGCGCGCCGGTCTCCCAGCCGACATGCATCGCCTCGACGCCCTGGAGCGTGACGTGGACGGAGCGGTCGACCGGCGTGCCCGTGCGGGCGAGAACGCCGGCGACGCGGAAGGGCTTGTCGTCGTGATGGGCGAAACTGTGCTCGCCAAGCCCGTGTGAGACGACGATCTCGGCGCCGAGCGTGTAGCCCAGCGCCTCTGCGACGTCGGCCCCGATCACCGCGTCGAACAGGTCGGTGAAGCGGTCGCCCACGGCGAAGCGGAGGGTCTCACCGTCGCCATACTGGTAGTGGTCGAAGAAGGTGTTCTCGGTGCCGACGACGCGAAAGCCGCGATGCGCGTCGCCGAGCGACAGGGGGATCGTCCAGGCCACCTCGTCCATGGCGGCGATCTCCTGATAGCTCTTCCAGGAGATCGATCCGGTCGGGTCGCCGATGCGGAAGATCGAATAGAGAATGAGGTTCACCGGGCCCGAGCGCGCGCCGACGACGAGGTCCGCGCCGGAAATGGTGCGCTCGAAGCTCTGCCGGGCCCCCTCGCGGACCTTCTCGACGCCGACGAAAAGGAACACGCTCACGGCTATGGCGAGGAGGCTGAGCAGGGCGCTCCACCGCCGATTCATGACGCTGCGCAGGGCAAGGATGGAAAGCGGGGCGATTTTCATCGGACTAGGCCGCCTCCTCGACGCGGGCGCGGTTGATGGCGGCGAGGTCCACCACCCGGTCGAACTGCGCCGACAGGGTGGTGTCGTGGCTGACGAACAAGAGGGCCGAGCCTCGTTCCGCGCATCCCTCCTTCAGCAGGTCCACGAAGCGCTCTCTTGCATCGATGTCCAGCGAGGAGGTCGGCTCGTCGGCGATGATGAGGGATGGCCCGCCCATGAGCGCGCGGGCGGCCGCGACGCGTTGCTGCTGCCCGACGCTGAGGTCGGTGACGCGGCGCCGAAGCAGCGCCTCCGCGCCGAGGCCGAGCCGGTCGAGCAGCCGTTTTGCTTCCGCATCCAGGGAGCGCCCGGTCTCCTTCACCCGCCTCGCCCGCTCAGCGGACAGTCGACAGGGCAGGACGACATTCTCTGTCACCGACAGGTAGGGAACGAGATTGAACAGCTGGAAGATCACCCCCAGCTCCGCGCCTCTCAGGCGGTCGCGACGGGAGGCCGACAGCGCGCCGAGCCGTTCGCCGAAGAGCTCGACCTCGCCCGCGCGCGGTTCGAGGACGCCCGAGATGACGCCGAGAAGCGTGCTCTTGCCGCTGCCGCTGGGGCCGCGCAGGAAGACGCGCTCGCCGCGGTCCACGCGAAATGTTTCGATGTCGAGAATGGCGCGGCCGCTTCCCCAGCCGAAGACGAGGTCGCGCATTGCGACAGCAGGTGGTTCCCCGGACATCCTCACGCTCCTCTAAGGAACGTAACTTTATAACATCGACGCCGGCGTGCGCCAGCAAAACCCGCTCACAGCTTCGTGCGGTGGAACACGAGGGCGGGCGTTGCGCGGATGGCGAGCATGATGAAGCGCCAGAACCATGGAGCGTAGTGGATCGGTCCGCCGCGGTCGGCCGCCCGTCGCAAGGTGCGTGCGACCGCATCGGGCGTCGCCCAGAGCGGCCCGCCTTTTTTCATCCGGTCGGTCATCGGCGTGTCGACAAAGCCCGGTTTGACGAGCGCGACCCGGACGCCGGATCCCGACACCCGATGCGCGAGGCCCTGCACAAAGAGAGCAAGACCGCCCTTCGCGGCGCCATAGGCGTAGTTCGATTGGCGGCCGCGGTCCCCGGCGACAGACCCGATAACGACAAGAGCGCCTCGGCCGCGCGTCGCCAGATGGTCGACGGCGGCCTCGCTCCAGAGGGCGGCGCTGGTGAAGTTCACGTCCAGAAGCGATGCAAGATCGGGCAGGGTGTCGGGCGCCGGACCCTCGCCCAGCACCCCATAGGCAAGATGGATGTGGTCGATTCCGCCGAGCGAATCGGACCAGCCGGTGAGGTGGTCGCGCGCCTGAGGCGCGGCGGCGGCGAGATCGAGCACGGAGACTTCGCTGCGCGCGGCGCCTCTTGCGCGCAGGTCGGCGGCGACCTGGGAGAGGCGGTCCGCGTTCCGGCCCACCAGCATGATGCGCGCGCCTTCAGCCGCGTAGAGGCGGGCGGTCGCCTGAGCGATGGCCGACAGCCCGCCAAGGATGACGACGCCCTTTGATCCGGCGTGCGAAGCGGCGCGCGGCGCGGGGTCTCGATCGGTTGACGCCGTGTTTGGCGGCGACTTGTCCGAGGGCGGCGTGTCCGGGGGCGGCGTGTCCGGGGGCGTGGCGGAGTCGGTGGGGGACGGGCTCAACTGGACACGCGCTCCCAGAATGCGGAACGGAATGCCGGGTCGACATAGGCGCCAAAGCCTTCCCAGCCGGGATAGCTGTCCCTGAACATCCGGGCGGCGGCCCGTGCGTCCTTGGCGGGATAGATGCGGCCGCCGGCTGAAGACACGATCGCATCGAGTTCCGAGAACAGGCTGGTCGTGCGCGATCCCTTGTTCGGGAAGTCGATCGCAAGCGTGACCCCCTCCATCGGGAATGATATCAGTCCGACCGGCGCGATGTCGCCGAAGTCCTTCAGCACGGCCGGAAATGACCCCTGTCCGGACTTTGCGACGAGACTGAGAATGTCCGTCAGCGCGGCTCTCGCCTCCGACTTCGGGATCACGCACTGGTATTGATAAAACCCGCGACCGCCATACAGCCGGTTCCAGTGCGCCACGCCGTCGAGCGGGTAGAGAAACCCGGAATAGTGGACCCGCTTGCGTCCGCCGCTCATCGACTTCGCACCATGATACAGCGTGTTGAGCGCGCCGATCGTCATCCGGTTGAAGGCAAAGCCCGGCGCGCCGAAGGGCGCAGACAGGCGAGGAGAGGCGGCGTGCAGTCTGAGCCCGCCGGTCGCCGCCCAGTTCGCCGACGAGAACACGCCCCGGCCGAGATTGTCGCCGTGAGCAAGACAATCGATCCAGGCGAGCGTGTGTTCGAAGGACGCGCGTCGCGTGTCGGAAAGCTCGAAGTAGCCGTCGAGCGACTCGAAGGATGTCTCCTCCGCCTCGAGCCAGGTGGAATCAATCGGCGTCGCCTGGAACTCGACCCACTCGATAAGGCCGGTGAGGCCAAGCCCCCCCACCGTGGCGTGGAACAGCGGGTCGCCGATGGCGACCTCCCGCGGAGGCCCGTCGCTGCGATGGATCATCATGCGCGTGACCCAGTTGCCGAAGCTGCCCACGGCGTGGTGGTTCTTGCCGTGGACGTCGTTCGCGACGGCGCCGCCCAACGTCACGAAGCGCGTTCCGGGCGTGGTCGCCGGGAACCAGCCCGCGGGCGCCAGGACAGCGATGATCTGGGACAGGGACGCGCCCGCTTCCGCGCGCACGATTCCCGTCTCGCGATCGAAGGCGATCAGCCGGTCGAGGCCGGTCATGTCGATCACCCGGCCGCCAGGGTTGAGATTGCTGTCACCGTAAGCGCGTCGCAGGCCGATCGCGAGGCCGGGATCGGCGGATGAGAGCGAGGCAACGACGCCCGGCAGCTGGTCGCGAAAGCGAGGACGGGCGACGCGGTGCGGCGCGGCGGTCAGACGCCCCCAGGAGGAGAGGCGGTCGACAGGCGTGAAATCGATGGCGGCCATGGCGTGATGACAACTCGACTGATCGGGACGCACCGGGCGCGCGCCGCGGGAGCGATCGACCATGACGCCCCGCCAACCTTGGCAGTATGGCCGAACAAGTCCTGCAAAACCATTGATCCGCGAAAAGGTCGCGCCGTTATTCGCCCTTGGACCGGGCGATCACGGCGCTCGAGGACTGGCCATCGACCAGACCGACCCGGATGACGCGTCCGCCCCGCGACTTCACGAGATCGGCGCCGACGATCTCTGCTTCCGCGTAGTCGGCGCCCTTGATCAGCACGTCCGGCTGGAGCGCCTCGATGATGCGAAGCGGGGTGTCGTCCGCGAAGACGACGACCGCGGAGACGCCTCGCAGCGCCGACATCACGCGCGCCCGCGCCGCTTCCGACTGCACGGGTCGCGACGGCCCTTTCAAACGGGAGACGGATGCATCGGAGTTGATGGCGACGATGAGCCGGTCGCAGGCGGCGGCCGCTTCGCCGATGAGGGCGATATGGCCGGCGTGGAGGATGTCGAAGCATCCGTTGGTGAAGCCGACCCGGAGCCCGGCCGCGGCCCAGGCCTGGCGCGCTTCCACCACGTCGCCAAGCGCGCTTGCACCCGGTCCCGAGGATGGATCAGGAGCAAGCCCAAGTTCGCGGATGATGTCCTCCCGCGATGCGGTGGCGGTTCCTCGCTTGCCGACGACGACGCCGGCGGCGGCGTTTGCAAGCGACATCCCCGTCGCGAGGTCCAACCCCGAGGCGAGCGCGAGCGCGACGACGGCGGTCACGGTGTCGCCCGCGCCGGAGACATCGAACACTTCTCGCGCGCGGGCCGGAAGATGAACCGTCGCGGCTCCGGGAGTGAAGAGCGACATGCCGCGCTCCGACCGGGTGAGGAGGATCGCCGCGCCGGTCAAGGCCGACATGGCCTTGGCGGCGGCCTCGGCGTCTTCGTCGCTGTCGACCGGCAGCCCCGAGGCCAGCGCGAGTTCCCGGCGGTTCGGGGTGATCAGGAAGGCGCCGGAATACGCCGCCCAGTCGTGGCGCTTGGGATCAATCACCACAGGTACGCCGAGGGTCTGGGCCGCCCCGATGACGCCGGCGATCACCTCATCGGTGAGCACGCCCTTTGCGTAGTCGGAAAGAATGACGGCGCCGCATCCCGCAAGCGAGGCGGTCGCGGCCTCGGCGACGGCGTGGGCGAGTTCAGGGGAGAGCGCCGAGCTGTCCTCATGGTCCACTCGGAGGAGCTGATGCTGCGCGCCGAGGTATCGGGTCTTGAGTGTTGTCGGCCGCGCGGGGGTCCGAACGAGCTGATGATCGAGGCCCGGGGCGAGGTCCAGCAGGGAGGCGAGAGACGCGCCGGCATGGTCCTCTCCGACGGCTCCGACGAGGTGCGCGCGGCCGCCGAGAGCGGTTATGTTGAGCGCGACATTGGCCGCCCCGCCGGGTGTCGAGCGCTCGCTCTCGACCCTTATGATCGGCACGGGCGCTTCCTCCGAGACGCGGGAGACCCGACCGGAAACATAGTGATCGAGCATGACATCCCCGACCACGAGCACGCGGCCCTGCGCAAGCGTGTTGATTCGGGTCGTGTTCAGCATCCGTCCGTCTCCGGGAGCCGCCTCGCGACGCGGTGAGCTTTGAACGCGGCGGCCGAACGTGCTGTCGCACAAATATCCCGCGTGATGAAGAATGTCCGTGCACCGAAGCCGGCAGATAGAGATCGCAAGATACTGGCGGCAAGAGGCGTTGGGCTTCAGACACCCAGCACCTCGACCTCGTTCGATTTCGCTTGACGTAACGCTGGTTTCAGGGTGGCTTGCGCTCCGACAATCTTGCCTTCATTCGGACTGTTGGATGAAAGTCCAGGCAGAGGCGGTCGGAAGAATGTGCGGAATAATCAGGGGGACTCCACGCCTGGGGAGGCGAGGGGCAGGGAAGTCGGGGAAAGGGCGGGCGTTCGTCTGCGGATGAAAGCTGCCGGCGTCATACGTCGTTGAAGACCACGAACGTCCTCATCGTTGACGACAATTCGCAGATGCGTGTGCTCATGCGTGCGATGCTGGGGGGGTTCGGCATCCGCAATGTGCGCGAGGCGTCGGATGTGATCGACGGCCTGCAGATTTTCAACACCGGCTCGATCGATCTTGTCCTGATCGACATCAAGCTGATGGGGGTCGACGGGTTCGAGTTCTGCAGAACCGTGCGCACGAGTTCCGACAGCGCCAACCCATTCGTTCCGATCATCATGATCAGCGGGTATTCGGAGCGGCACAACATCCTTCAGGCGATCAACGCGGGCGTCGACGAGTTTCTCGTCAAGCCGATCCGGCCAGCCGATCTTGCGAGCCGCATCAACGCCGTGATCGAGCGGCGTCGCCCGTTCATAAAGGCGTTCGGATATTTCGGGCCGGATCGGCGCCGCCGGACCGATCCGCGGTACAAGGGTCCGTTCCGCCGAGAGGCCGATCAGCCTGAAATCGAAATCTGATCGGGGGGCGCAAGGAACTCCTGGAGGACTCATGTCGATAAACCCTGGCGTCCAGGCGGTCCTTTGGGATTTTGGCGGCGTGGTGACGACCTCGCCGTTCGACGCGTTCAACCGCTATGAGCGCGAACACGGGCTCCCCGAGAATTTCCTGCGCGGTGTCAATGCGGTGAATCCGGATGAAAACGCCTGGGCGAAGCTCGAGCGTTCGGAGCTTGACGCCGACGCGTTTGACCGGTTGTTCGAGCAGGAGTCCGCCGCACGTGGGCGCGCGGTGCGGGGGCGCGACGTGCTGGCCCTTCTGTCGGGGGATGTCCGGCCGCGCGTGGTCGAAGCGCTCAATATCTGCAAAGCGCATGTTCGCGTGGGGTGCATCACGAACAACGCCCCAACGGGGCGCGGCGCGGGGATGGCCGGCGACCCCGTCAAGGCGGAGCAGATTGCAGGGATATTCGCGCTGTTTGACCATGTGATCGAGAGTTCAAAGGCTGGCCTGAGAAAGCCCGACCCGCGAATCTATCGGATGATGTGCGACGCGCTCGGCGTCGAGCCGTCCGCCTGCGTCTATCTCGATGATCTTGGCGTGAACTTGAAACCGGCCCGCGAGATGGGCATGACGACGATCAAGGTGGTTTCAGAGGCCCAGTTGCTCGCTGACCTGTCGCGGGCCACCGGACTGACGTTCTGAACCCGAGACGGAGGCGAGCAGCATGACGACCACTCCGGCGAAGGATCTCATCGGCGCCGCCGCGGCGGTGCAGGCGCTGTCCGGCTGGGCGGTGGTGGAGGGGCGGGATGCGATCTGCAAGACGTATCGATTCCGCGATTTCAATCGCGCCTTTGCGTTCATGACACGCGTGGCGATGAAGGCCGAACAGATGGACCACCACCCGGAGTGGTTCAACGTCTACAGCCGGGTGGAGGTGACGCTCGCGACGCATGACGCTGGCGGGGTCACGCGCAAGGATGTGGATCTTGCGGCGTTCATGGATGAAGCCGCCGCCTGAGGGCGCGAGGGCTGGAAGTCGCGGGGCCTATTTCGCGAACACGATGACGGAGGCGAGCGCGACCGTCGCCTCGCCCTTGCCGAGCACCGTGTCGACCGCCTTTTGCATGCGGGCGCGCAGCATGTCCGCGTCGGGCGCCGCTCCCGGGGTGTAGGAGGTGGAGGCATAGCTCGACACCGCCGCCCGCATCGCGTCGAACACACGCGGACGCTGGGACTGGACGCGCTTGCGCGCTGCGGCGGTCGGAACATCGAGGCCGGCGTCGACCGAGATCATGCCGTAGACCTCAAAGCCGCGCGCGACGCTCGCGCGAAGCCCGAAGGTTGGAACATAGGTCTCCGACCCTGAGATGGACTGGGCGACCTTGTCGATCTTCGCAGCCGGCGGAGGCGCCGCGCGCGCTGGCGCGGCGGCCGCGAGCGGCAGGACGAGGGCGATGGTGAGGAGCAGGCTGCGCATGGGAGCCGTATAGCCGAGCGAAGTTAAGGGCGGCTTGACGCGGAGGCGATCTGGGCCCCGGCTGCCTTGGGCCGGCACTGCGTGCGGGGGCTGCGCGTTCGACGCGCGTTTTGGTGGTCAAGCCCGTGGTGGAGCCGAGGGGAATCGAACCCCTGACCTCGTCATTGCGAACGACGCGCTCTCCCAACTGAGCTACGGCCCCGCAGGCTTGGAACGGCGTGTGCTAGGCCCGCCGCCCGGTTTCGTCAAGAACGGGTTGCGGGCCATGTTCGACGCACGATACAGCATCGGAGCCGCCTCCGGAGCGGGGGCGCGCCGCGACGCCGCACCGACGAGAGGACGAACCACCCTATGAAGGCCGTACTCGACATCGTGATGATCGTCCTCGATCTGTTCATCTGGGTCATCATCATTCAAGCGGTGATGTCATGGTTGATTTCGTTCAACGTGCTCAATCAGCGCAACAGTTTCGTCTCGACCATCTGGCGGACCCTGCTCGCCGTGACGGAGCCGATCGTCGGACCGGTGCGCCGGATCATGCCGCGCTTTGGCGCGCTGGACCTGTCGCCCATGGTTGTGGTGCTGGGGGTGATCCTCGTGCAGCGGGTGATCGCCTACTACGTCTATCCCAACGTGTTCTGAGGCAGGGCCGGGTCTCCCGACCAAGAGGTGTTCATGGCTGCTGAACTGCTGGACGGCGCCGTCATTTCGGGGGGCATCCGCGCCCGGGTCGCCGCGGCGGTCGCGCGGCTCGATGAACCGCCCTGCCTCGCCGTGGTGCTCGTCGGAGATGACCCCGCAAGCCAGGTCTATGTCCGCTCAAAGGCCGAGAAATGCGAAGCGGCGGGAATGCGCTCGATCGTGCGCCGGCTTCCGGCGACGGCCACCCAAGGCGAGGTCGAAGCCGAGATCAGGGCGCTCAACGCGGATGCTTCGGTGAACGGCATCCTGCTGCAACTGCCGCTTCCTTCGGGACTGAGGGAGGGACCCGCGATCGCGCTGATCCATCCCGACAAGGATGTCGACGGGCTCACGGAAGTATCGGCGGGACGGCTGTCGCAGGGGCGGCCGGGGCTGCAACCCTGTACGCCGGTCGGCTGCGTGATCCTCGCAAAACATGCGCTGGGGCCGGACCTCGCGGGCGCCAGCGTCGTGGTGGTCGGGCGATCGATCCTCGTCGGGAAACCCGCGGCGCTCTTGTTTCTCGCCGACAACTGCACGGTGACGATCGCCCATTCAAGGACGCGCGACCTCGCCGCCCTCTGCCGAACGGCCGACATCCTGGTTCCGGCGGTTGGTCGCCCCGAGATGGTGCGCGGCGACTGGATCAAGCCGGGCGCGACGCTGATCGATGTCGGCCTCAACCGCATTCCGGCGCCGGAGAAGGGCGAGGGCAAGACGAGGATCGTCGGCGATGCGCGCTTCGATGAATGCGGGGAGGTCGCAGGCTGGATCACCCCCGTGCCGGGCGGGGTGGGGTTGATGACGGTTGCGTGCCTGCTGCGGAACACGGTGATCGCCGCGGGCCTGCAGCGCGGCGTCGCCATCGAGGGGCTAGACGCTTGAGACCGTTCGTCGAGGCGATGTTCGAGCGCCAGGGCGGTCGATGCGCACTGTGCGGCGAGCCGATGCCCTCGGACCGCTGGCGGACGCTGCACGCGACGATCTGGCGGAAACAGCGGCCGACGATCGACCACATCGTCGCGAGGTCCCGCGGCGGCGGCGACGGGTCTCACAACCTCCAGCTCGCCCATGCGGTGTGTAATCGCCGAAAAGGGCGGGGGGACGCAGGTCGCAGCGGGAAAGCTCGGCGGTGATCGGAGCCGGACTCCCCGCTCACCCGCCACGGCCCTGACCGGGGAGGGGAGCGCCGGCCCCTACCAGCCGCACTGCCGGCCAGCGTTCTGCTGCTTCAGGTAGACCATCAGCGGCGCGAAATATTCCTCGATCGCCGAACCATCCATTTCGCGGGTTCCGGTAAACGCCTCAAGGGCGTCCGGCCAGGGTTTGGAAGCGCCCATCTCCAGCATGGCGTTGAAGCGTTGTCCGACCTCCTTGTTTCCATAGATGGAGCAGCGGTGCAGCGGACCCGTCCATCCGGCCTGCTCGCAGGCGGCCTTGTGGAACTGGAACTGCATCACGAACGACAGGAAGTAGCGCAGGTAGGGCGTGTTTCCGGGAATGTGGTATTTCGCGCCTGGATCAAACGCGTCGGCGGGCCGGGGGCCGGGGGGCGCGACGCCCTGATATTGCTGGCGAAGCTTCCACCACGCGTCGTTGTATCCGGCCGGGGTCACTTCGCCGCGGAACACCTCCCAGCGCCATTTGTCGACCATCAGGCCGAAGGGCAGGAACGCGATCTTGTCGAGCGCCTGGTTCATGAGGAGGCCCAGGTCCGCCGATGCGGGCGGAACCTTGTTGATGAGGCCGATCTCCTTCAGATACTCCGGCGTGATCGAGAGCGCGACGAAGTCGCCGATGGCCTCGTGGAAACCGTCGTGCGCGCCGGTTCGGAAGAGATAGTCCTGCTTGTTGTAGGCGCGCTGGTAGTAATTGTGTCCGAGTTCGTGGTGGACGGTCTGAAAGTCCTCCGCGTTGATCTGAGTGCACATCTTGATGCGCACATCGTCCTCGTCGTCGATATTCCAGGCGGACGCATGACAGACCACCTCGCGGTCCGCCGGCTTCTTGATCATGGAGCGCTTCCAGAAGGTGTCAGGAAGCGGCGCAAAGCCGAGGGATGAGAAGAAGGCCTCGCCGGTGCGGACCATCTTCTCCTCGTCATACTTCCGGCTGACGAGAATCTTGGACAGATCGTAGCCCGGATCCGACGCCTTGACGCCGACCAGGGGATAGATGTTCCCCCAGGTCTGAGCCCACATATTGCCCAGCAGATCCGCGCGGATGGGGCCGGTCTTCGGCTGGATCGCGTCGCCATGGGTCTCGTTCAGTTTCGCGCGGACGTGGCAGTGCAGCTCCTTGTAGAGCGGCTCCACCTGCGACCAGAGACGCTCGACCTCGGCCTCCATCGCTTCGGGGGGCATGTCGTAGTTCGAGAGCCACATCTCGGCGACGTTGGCGAAACCGAGTTCGCGCGCCCCTTCGTTGGCGATCTCGACCATGCGCGCATAGTCACCCTTCATCGCGGGCGAAACGGTGCGCCACCCTTCCCACGCGGCCTTCAGCTTATTGGGATCGCGGGAGGACTCGATGATGTCGGACAGGCCGTCGAGATCGAGCGTCTGGCCGTCGAGATCGAACTTACCCGTCGCGTAGGTGCTTTCGAGGCGGGTGGTGATCGTCGCGAGTTCATCGGCGACCGCGGCTCCGGTAGGCGCAGGGATCGTGATGCCCGCCCGCAGAGTCTGCATCTTTCGGGCGAGATCCTGCGGCAGGTCCACGCCCTCGAAGCGCTTGGTTTCGTTCGCAAGCCGGACGGCGAGTTGGACCCCCTCGGAGCCGGACCGCGCCGCAAGCCAGTCGGTGTCGTCGTTGATATAGGTCGCCTGCACCCAGGCGATCCGGCTGGCTCTCTGGCTGAATTCAGCCATTTCCTTTTCGGCGGCGGCGAGGAAGGCGCGGGCTTCGTCCACCGTGGGTTTCGCGGGAGCGGCGACTGTCGCAGGCGCGGCGGCGATTGTTTCCGGGACCGGCGCGACGCTGCTGCAGCTCGACAGGGCGAGCGCAAGGACTGCGGAGCCGCACAACAGAAGCTTTTTCATGGATACCCTCGACAGTTGGCATGACCTTGCGCGCAAGCACGCACAAGGCGGAGCGTATCGCCTCGGGGGAGGGGGTCAACAGGCGCCGTCGGCCTTGTCGACGCTGTTGCGCTGCGGTCGGTGTTCGACGCCGTTCAGCGGTCCTGCCAGCGAACCTCCGCCGTGGCGGCGGCCGAAGGCAGCGGCGATGGCGCGACCGGATCGCCGCCGAGCGCGAGATGCAGCAACACCCATTGTTCGAGCAGCGCCCGCCGGTTCGAGATGAGCGCCGACTCGGCGACATCGGCGCGGTTGCGCACGATGAGCACGTCCAGCAACGCCTGGCTTCCCTCGCTGTAGCGCAGTTCGCCGAGCCGCAGCGTCTCGCGGGCGGCGTCCGACGCCGTGGTCAGGCTCCGCGACCGCGCCCGGAGCGTCGTGAACTGATCGAGGGAGTCGAGCACGTCGTTATAGGCCTCGATCACGGTCTGCCCGTAGCGTTCGAGCGCCCCCCGCTTGACGGCGTCCGATGCATCGATCCGGCCTTCGATGAGACCGCCGTCGAAGAGGGTGTCCGCGAGGCTCGCTCCGATCCGGAAGATCAGATCGTCGATGTCGAACAGGTCCGACGCCTCGGGAGTGGTGTTGGACAAGGCAAGGGAGATGTCGCCGTTGAGCTGCGGCCAGCGGGCGAGGCGGGCCACCCGGTTCTGCGCGAAGACCTGGATGAGGTTGTATTCGGCGGCCACCACGTCCGGCCGCGAGCGGATCGTGAACTCCGGCACCCCGAGCGGCGGGGCTTCGGGAGGCGAGGGCAGAACAGCCGCCGTCGTCACCTGGTTGCGCGAGAAGCGGCCGAGAAGCGTTTCGAGGGCGCGTTCCGCCGTGCGCACGCTGGCCTCGAACGCGATGACCGAATCCTCAGCCGAGGCGAGATCCGACTGGTCGAGCACAAGATCGTCGCGGGCGACCGAACCCTCATCGAAGCGCGCCTGCGTGATCCGGTTCGATTCCTTGGCGCGATTGAGCGAGCGACGGTTGAGCTCCAGCTGGAGCTTGGCTTCGATGATCGCGAAATAGGCTCTGGCCGTTTGCGCGGCGAGCTGGCGGCGCGCGAATTCGTAGGTCGCCTCGGTCGAGCGCAGACCCGCGATCGAGGCACGCACACTGGCGGAGACGTCGCCCATGACGTCCGGGGCGTAGGCGGCGGTGGCGCTGACCGAGTAGATCTCGTTCAGGTTGAAGTCATCGACCGGCGTGGAGGCGTTCACGCCGACCGATCCGAAGAGGCTGGGGAACAGGCCGGATCGCGCCTGGCGCAGCAGCGCTTCCGACTGGCGGATATTCTCCGCCGTCGCACGCAAGGACCGGTTGTTCTCAAGCGCCTCGGCGACATAGGCGGTGAGGTTCGGGTCGCCGAACACGGAAAAATCCGCGACGATCGCTGTCGCGTCTCCGGTCATCGGCGCAATCGTCCAGTCGGTCGGCAGGCCCGCCCGCTTGGCGGACATGTCTTCGAACGCCTGGGGCGCGATCGGCAGATGGCCGCAGGCCGAAAGCATCGCCGCAAGGACGCCGGCCGCTGAACCGCGGGTGAGGAGGGTTTTAGTCATGTCTGAGCGCCTGAATTGGGTCGAGCCGTGATGCGCGCCGCGCGGGGAAGAAGCCGAACATGAGGCCGACGAGGGCGGCCGCGCCAAAGGCGATGCCGACGATGAACGGGCTCACCGCCGCGGGCCACCCCCCGACCGCGGCGGCGCCGAGGGCGCCTCCGAAGCCGATGACGACCCCGATCAGGCCGCCGATCGCGCAGAGTGACACCGCCTCGACAAGGAATTGCGTGAGGATGTCTCCCCCCCGAGCCCCGATGGCCATACGTAAGCCTATTTCCCGCGTGCGCTCGGTCACTGACACGAGCATGATGTTCATTACGCCGACCCCGCCCACGATCAGCGACACTGCGGCGGTGAATGCAAGCAGAATCCCCATTGTGTTCATCGCCTCGCCTCGCGCGCGAATGAAGTCCGCGACGCTGAACATCCGGAAATCCGCTTCGGCGCCGGGCTGGATTCGCCGTCGCTCACGCATCATGTCGCCGATTTCGGTCTGGGCGTCCTCCATGTCGACGCCATCCTGGACCAAGATTTCAACCCGGTTGACGTGGCGGGCCACGGTCTTGTTGCCGCCGACGATTCGGTTGCGGGAAAGGGACAGCGGAACGAGAACCTGATCATCCCGGTTGAACGGGCCGGAGGTTCCCTTTTCGCCAAGCAGTCCGATGATCTCGACTGGCGTACCGTCGAGACGAATCCGCTGTCCCAGCGCGCCGCCGTTCGGGAAGAGATTGTCGGCGACCGTCTTGCCGATCACCGCGACGAGGGCTCCCGACCCCGCTTCCTGCGCCGTGAAAATGCGCCCCTCGGCGGCGTCCCAGTTCTGCACCGTGAAATAGTCAGCATCGACGCCGAGCACCTGTGTCGCCCAGTTCGCCGAGTCGGAGACGGCGGTCACACCGCCGCTGAGCGTTCCAGACGCCGCGTCGACGATCGACAGGCCGCGGATGGCCGCCACGTCAGCCTCGTTGAACGGCTTACCCGAGCCGCCGCCGAAGCTGCGGCCGCCGCGCGACATGTTGCCGGGAGACATGGTGAGCACGTTGGAGCCGACCGAGGCGATCTGCTGGTCGATCTGTATGCGTGCGCCTTCGCCGATCGCCATCATCGTCATCACGGAGGCAACGCCGATGATGATGCCCAGCATGGTGAGCAGGCTGCGCATCGGATTGGACAAAAGCGCTTCAAGCGCCGAAGCGGCGGCTACCCCAACCTTCATGTCCGTTCCCTCCGGCTCATGCGCGCTTCGCGTTCGGGCGGGCGCTGTCGACCTCGATGTTTCCGTCACGGAAATGAATCTGCCGCGAGGCATACTCTGCGACTTCACTCTCATGGGTCACCACGATGATGGTGATTCCCTGGCGATTGAGTTGGGTGAGGATGCCCATGATTTCCTCTGTTGTGCGGGTGTCGAGCGCTCCGGTCGGCTCATCCGCGAGCAGGATTCGGGGCTTGTTGACAAGCGCGCGAGCGATCGCGACTCGTTGCTGCTGCCCGCCGGACAGCTGCATCGGGCGGTGATCCATGCGGTCGCCCAGGCCCACGAGTTCGAGACACTCCGCGGCGCGCGCATCCGCGTCGGTCACTTCGGTCCGGGCGTAGCGCAGCGGCAGCTTGACGTTTGCAAGCGCGGACTGGCGGGGAAGGAGATTGAACTGCTGGAAGACGAAGCCGAGCGTCTCGTTGCGCAGATCGGCAAGCTCATCACTCGACATCTGTGACAGCCCCCGACCCGCGATCCACATCTCTCCGCTCGTCGGACGATCAAGGGCGCCGATGAGATTCATCAGCGAAGACTTCCCGGAGCCGGACGGCCCCATGATGGCGACGAACTCGCCCGCCGAAATGTCGAGCGTGACGCCGGCGAGCGCGTGCACCTCCTGATCGCCCATACGGTAGACTTTCGTCACATCCCGGCATGCGATGAGGGCAGGGGGCGGGTCGCCGGCGCTCACTTCGCCGCCTTCGCCTTGGACCGGACGATGAACTGGTCGCCTGCTTCCGCGCCGCGGAGGATTTCCACCTGATTGCCGTCATTGATTCCGATCACGAGCATCTTGCGCTCGAGCGTTCCGTCCGCGGTGAGCACATAGGCCGGAGCGCGCTTGATCTGTTGGGCCTGCGCGCGCTGTTCGGCGTATCTGGCATATTCCTCCGGCGAGAGATTGCGCTTCATCACCGTGTCCTGAATGCCGGTCATGCGCTGACGCAGGGCCTGCATGTCCGGCGGAGGCCCAAAGCTCTGCGCGCCCTGGCGCGGCATCACTTTCTGGATTTCCTCACGCATTTCGGCGGTGATCGTCTGGATGCGTGGCGCGTCGACGCCGGCTGCTGCGAGCCACTCGCCAAAGGGAGGACCGCCCCGTCCGCCACCCGGACCGCCGCCGCCAAACCCTCCGCCCGAACCACCGCCGGCTTGACCGCCGCCCTGGGCGGTCCCCTCGGCGGCCGCGAGGGCTTCCTGAATCTCCTTGGGCGGCGAGAATCTCAAGGCGTCGCTGCTGATGCGGAGCACATCATTGCGCTGTTCAGCGGTGATCTCGACATTTGCGGTCATTCCGGGAAGGAGCATGAGCCGGGGGTTTTGAGCCGCCACCACCACGGTGTAGGTCACCACGTTGGAGCGCTCGACGCCCGCCTTGCGCACCTGTTCCACCACGCCGGTGAACCGCTCGCCGGGATAAGCGTCGACCGTGAAGGTTACCGGGTCCCCTGAGTCGAGGCCGCCGATGTCCGACTCGACCACCTCGGCGTCGATCCGGATGTCGGACAGGTCCTGGGCGATGATGAAGAGCTTCGGCGCGGAGAACGACGCCTGAACGGTCTGACCCACTTCGATGGAGCGGTCGATCACCACTCCGTCAATCGGAGAGCGGATCAGGGTGCGCGAAAGATCGACCCGGGCCGATTCCAGCGCCGCCTTGCGCTGTTCACGCGCCGCCAGCGCCGAAGTGAGCTGCGCTTCGCTGAGTTCGAGGTCAGCCGTCGCGACGGCGATGTCCCGTTCGGACTGCTCCATGGACGCCTGCGAGATCGCTTCCTGTTCGAACAGGTTCTTCTGCCGGGTGTAGGACTTTCGCGAATTCTCGAGCGTTGCGCGCGCCTTCTCGATGGAGGCGCGCTGGATGGATATGGTCGCCTCGGCGGACCGAAGATTCGCCTCGGCGCTGCGCACCTGCGTGTCGAAGGTCTGCGGGTCGATGCGCGCCAGAATGTCACCGGCCTTGACCTGTGAGTTATAGTCCGCCTTCAGCTCGATGATGCGACCAGACACCTCCGAGCCGACCTCGACCTGGGTGAGCGCGCGAACCTGACCCGAGGCGGAGACGATCCGCTGCACCGCGCCTTTGTCGACCGCCCTGGTCTCATATTCAAAGGCGGCCTTCGCGGCCGACGCCGGGCTGCCAAGCAGGACAACGGTTCCGCCAATGCCAGCGATCGCGGCGGCGACGCCGCCGAACAGAATCAGACGATTCATTAGGGTCGCTCCTGCGTCGTCGCGGGTTGCGGTGCGACGATCCATACGGGCGTTCAATGCCATTGGGTCATGGCTTCCGTCGATTCATCACGCAAAATTCAGCGAACACCGATGCGCCGGCGCTCTCGCACCGCCTTTGACGCGAAAGTTCGGCGGGCCTATTCTCGGCCGGGGATTTGTCAGGCGGCCGTCTGAAAGCGGCCTGACGGATCTCCGGGGGAGGGCCGCCCGAATGTTGAAACTCGAACGGGCCGCGCGATCCTCGGCGGCGCTCTGGTCGCGCGGCCCGGCGATCGCGCCGTTGACGCTGAGCGTGGGAGCGGGAGGACGGCTGGCGATCATTGTGAGCGACGCGGCGCTCACCCGTGCGCTGGCGCGCCTCTGCGATGGCCGTGACAAGCCGACTTCGGGCCGCGTGACGCTGGCGGGCGAGCCGCTGCACCGGCTCTCCAAAAGAGCCCAAAGACTGAAAACGCTGTCGCGACGGACGGTCAGGCGGTCAGGCGATGGTCGCGCAAAGGATGAGGGCGACCGGATCGGCCGGGTCCTTGCGCAGACGGGCGCGGAACTGGTTATTCTCGACGATCCGTTGGCGGGTCACGACGACGCCTCCCGCGGCAAGGCGAGAGAGCGGATCGCACAGGCGCTCGCCCGAGGCGGGCCGGCGGTCGTTCTGGTGACCACGCATCCTGACGACGCTCTCGTCCTGGCGGCGGGGGAGGGCGGCCAGATCGCAGTGATTGAAGACGGTCGCCTTCTGCAGGTGGGACCGGCTGTTGATCTTCTGCGACGCCCGGAAACGCTGGCGGCGGCCCGGCTGCTGGCCAACCCCGGCCTCAACGTCATTGAAGTCGAAGCGACCGGCGACCGTTTTCGCTTGACCGACGGCTCGACCCTCGAACCGCCAGCGGCTGTGCGACAGGCCGGACCCGGGCGCTACAGCATCGCCTTTCGGGCCGAACACATCACGCGTCGCCGGACGAGCGAGGCGGCCCTGCGGTTCGCTGTCCGGGTCGAGGACACGACGGCCACCGGCGCCAAGCGCGTCGCGAGGCTCGGCTTTGCAGGTGCCCACTGGTCAATGATTGTCGACGGAGATGATCCGGCGCCAGGCCTTGTCATCAATGCTTTTGTCGAGCCAGACGCGATACTGGTGTTTGATGCGGAAGGTCGGCGGCTGCCCGCCTGATCATCGGGACCGCTCGTCGGGTTTCCTCAGATCGTGACTGCCGACAATGCTTCCTCGAGGTCCGCGAAGGAGGGCTGGGAGCCGGAGGGAATCTGACCGCGCCCGATTTCCACCGACACCTGGGCGGCGTTGCCATGCAGGTGGGCGACCAGGACGTCCTTGATGATCTTGTAGAACGCGCCTTCCTCGTCGATGATCTGACCGAGCCTCGCGGCGAACGGGCCGACAAAGCCATAGGCGAGGAACACGCCAAGAAACGTTCCGACGAGCGCCGACCCGATCAGCTTGCCCAGATATTCCGGCGGCTGGCTGATCGCGCCCATCGTCTTGATGATGCCGAGCACGGCGGCGACGATGCCGAGAGCCGGGAGCGCGTCCGCCATGTTCTGGATCGCGTGCGAGGCGTTGTGCGCCTCATGGTGATGTTTTTCGATCTGCTTATCGATGATGTCCTCGACCTGGTGCGGGTCTTCGAGGTTCATCGTCATCATCCGCAGCGTGTCGCAGATGAGGTCCGTGGCGAAGTGGTCCTTCAGAATCTTGGGGTAGTTCTGGAAGATGGTCGACTCTTTCGGGTTCTCGATATGAGCCTCGATCGCGACCACGCCCTTGGTCTTCATCGTCTTGGTGAGGATGAAGAGGAGAGAAAGCAGGTCCTTGTAATCCTTGGCTTTCCACTTCGGTCCCGCCATGATCTTGCCGAACCCGCCGACCGCCGCGAGCACGGTGGGAAAGGAGTTTCCGATAAGGAAGGCGCCGACGGCCGCCCCGCCGATCATCATCATCTCGAATGGCAGGGCGGCGATGATCACGTCGAGATGGCCGCCGGCGAGCAGGAAGCCGCCGAACACCATGCCGCAAACAATCACAATGCCGATGATCTGGAACATGACGAAGCCTTCGGCGGGCGGGAACTCAACCGACGGCGTTTATGCCTGATCAAGCTTAACGCGCTGTTTCGAGGGCAAGAAAAATCCGCAGTATCGATAGGGATGGGTCGGGTTGGCGTGATGGCCCGCCCGTGTCAGGCGGGGGTTTGGGGAGGGGTCAGCGGGGGTCGTCCGAGACGCGAAGTCTTGACAGCGATCCGTCGCGCAGCTGGTTGATTTTCTTTGCGGCGGTTCACCGCCAACACGTGTCAACAGGGGCTGATCCGAGCGCCCCAGAGGCGAGGGGTGACGTCGCGAAAGGCGTGAGTGAGGCCCCCGTCTCAATCTCTCGCCCTGTTTTTATTGAAAAAATAAGGCGCAACAAATTATTTACGAATCAGTGCAAAGATTCGCGTTTTCGTTAACAAATTGTTAACCAAGCGCATATACGAATTCCCCCAAGACGCGAATTACGTCTGGGGCAAGGCTATGAATAAAGCACGCATTTCTTACGTTTCCGTTATCGCGATCGCGGCAAGTTCGGCTTTTTTACCCGCGGCGGCTGCTGACCCGGTAGAGGCGACCTCGACGGCGCCCGGCGGGGAGTCGACATCCCTGACGCGAGGGGGGCCGATCCGGGCGCTTTATGGGGATGTCAGCCCGTTCTACGGGGACATCTCTCCGTTCTGGGGAGACATCTCGCCTTTCTACGGCGACATCTCTCCGTTCTGGGGAGACATCTCGCCTTTCTACGGGGACATCTCTCCGTTCTGGGGAGACATCTCGCCTTTCTACGGCGACATCTCTCCGTTCTGGGGAGACATCTCGCCTTTCTACGGCGACATCTCTCCGTTCTGGGGAGACATCTCGCCCTTCTACAGGGACATCTCTCCTTTCTGGGGCGACATCTCGCCCTTCTACGGCGACATCTCTCCGTTTTGGGGCGATATCTCGCCGTTCTACGGGGACATCTCTCCGTTCTACGGGGACATCTCTCCGTTCTACGGGGACATCTCTCCGTTCTACGGAGACATCGCTCCGTTCTACGGGGATATTGCTCCGTTCTATGGAGATATCTCGCCGTTCTACGGGGACATTTCACCCTTCTATGGGGACATCGCGCCGTTCTGGGGCGACATTTCACCCTTCATGGGCGAGTTGCGGGCCGCTTGGGGCGACATCGCGCCCTTTTCCGCGGACGCCGGGGATCTGCCCGGCATGTTCGAAGCACTGATCTCGCGTTCGGAGGCCTTCTGGGGGCGTGCGGTGGAGGCGCGGACGGGTCGGTCCTTCCGCGAGGGCTTCGTGGCGGACCTGCTTGCGCGCTACGGGATCGATCTTGCTGATCCGTCGTCCTTCGGACGGGTCAACACCTACGGCCGGGAATCCTTCTTCTTCGCCTGGTATGACGGGCTCATGGGGTTTTCGGGGCGCGACCAGGTCGACTACTGGATGCGCAACGTCAACTGGTCGCCGGCGCTGGCGACCCGGCAGGGCGGCGGCCGCACATCGGTCATCGGGCTTGTCGATTTCTCGGTCGCCAGCGGCGCCGGCGTCGACAGCCGGCTGATCTCGACCGGCGGCTATTCCGAAACCGGAACCGGCCACGGCGCGGCGGTGGCGAGCCTTCTCGTCTCGCCGTTCGACGGACGGGGGCTGATGGGCATCGCGCCACGCGCGTCGATCGCGGCGTACAACCCGTATGACTCGACGCTGACGGCGGGCTGGGCGGACGTGACGAGCGCCGTCACATCGGTCGTCGGCGCCGGGGCGAGCGTCGTCAACATGTCGCTCGGCGTGCCGGGGTACACGCTGCATCCGGATTGGGCGAATGTTTACAGCGACGCCGGGGTCCAGGCGACCGCCGGCCGCACGATCTACGTCCACGCTGCGGGCAATGACGGCCTCGCGCAGGCGCAGAACATCGACTGGAGTTCCGCAAGCCAGCCCCACCTACTGGTGGTGGGGTCCGTCGGGCCGACGGGAGTGATCTCTCCCTTTTCCAACACGCCCGGCCTCGCCTGTCTTACCACGGGCGGCGCATGCGAGGATCGCAACCGGTTGATGAACCGGTTCATCGTCGCTCCGGGCGAATGGATCCTGGTTTCGGACGGCAATGGCGGGGTCACCCGTCAGTCCGGCACGTCGCTGGCGGCGCCGCTGGTCACGGGAGCGATCGCGCTCCTGCAGGACCGCTGGGGCTGGCTGCGGCAGCACCCGGGCGCGACGGTCGACCTCATCCTCAACACCGCGCGCGATCTTGGCGCGCCGGGGGTCGATCCGGTGTACGGGCACGGTATGCTCGACATCGCGGCGGCCCAGGCTCCGATCAATCTGGGCGACGTCTTCACGTATGAGGCGCGCGGGTCCGGTGCGCGCAGCGAAGCGCTGTTGCTTCACCGCCAGCGGCGCGCCCCGACCGCACGGATCTGGGGGGCGTCGGGCGCGGGGCTGACCGTGTTCGAGCGCCTAGGCGACACCTATCGCGACTTCGTGGCGCCGCTCGATGCCAGCCTCACCGGCACGACCGAGCGCGTGCTCGGGTCGAGCGAAGCGTTCCGGTCCTACGTCCACGGTGCGCTGAACGCCTGGTCGCCAACCGGGGACCGCCGTCTTGTCGACAATGCGCAGGTCGCCAATCCGTTCGGCTGGAACCTGAAGATGTCGGCAAGTCCGCTCGCGCTGCAGGAACAGGTGCGTGATGGCGGTATGCCGTACCGCACGGAGTTTGCGCTCACGTCGCCGGAGGACCTTACCGTGCGGTTCGGCAACGGCGAGGGCGCGCGGGCGCTCAATGGCCAGGCGGGGACGTGGGATGGCGCGTTCGCTCAGGCGACGGGAGGCGGAAACCCGCTGCTCGGACTTGCCTCCGGCGGTGCGTTCGCCCGGGTGGAGAGCCCGCAATATGGCGGTCTCCGGTTCAATCTCGGCGTGACGGAACGTCGGTTCGATGCGGTGGAAATCGATCCGCTGTCACGCGAGGAACGGCCGCTCTATCAAGGGCTCGGGACGTATCGCGCGATGGCGACGAACGCCTCGGTGTCGAGGGCGTTCGGCGATCGCGCCGAGGTGACGGCCGGCTACACCTATCTTGAGGAGCGTAATGGCCTGCTCGGCGTGCAGTCGCTTGATCCGACGGACTTCACGGGTCGTTCCCGCACCGATGCGGTGACCGTGGGACTGAACTATGCGCTCAACGACCGGCTGAACTTCACAGGATCCGCGACCTATGGCCGGACGCGTGGCAGCGACGGCGTGCAGGGCCTTGGCGTCACCGACGCCGGGGTGCAGTCGACCGCCTTCGAGGCGGCGCTCGATTTCAATGGCGTGTTCGGCAAGACCGACCGGGCGCGGCTCGCGCTCGTTCAGCCGATGCACATCGAGACGGGCGCGCTTGATGTGTCCGGCTTTGAGGTGGTCGACCGCACGACGGGCGACATCGGTCAGGTGGTTCGCCGGACCTCGATCTCGGGCCGCGAGCGGGTGATGGCGCTTGAAGCCTTCTACGCCCGGCCGATCATGGGCGACCGGGCCGAAATCGCGGCGTTCCTGCGCGCGGAAACGGGCGAGGGATCGGCGGTCGGCGGCGTTGGGGCCGGGGTCGGCGACGTCGTGGGCCTGAGGTTCAATCTCGGTTTCTAGCGGTGAAGGCGGCGGGCTTCGGCCCGCCGATCCGTCAGCCGAGGGTCGTCATCGCGAGCCAGCCGATATAACCGGCGTAAGCCGCCACCATGACGCCGCCCTCCCATCGGGCGATCCGCCAGCCGGTGATGGTGACGATGAACAGCGCCGCGGTCGCGGCGGCCATCACCCAGATGTCAAGGCGAGCGATCTCCGGCGGCACGGCGATCGGATGGATGACGGCGGTCGCGCCGAGAATGCCGAAAATGTTGTAGATGTTGCTGCCGACGATGTTGCCGAAGGCGAGGTCGCTGTGCTTGCGCAGCGCCGCCATGACCGACGTGACAAGCTCGGGCAGTGAGGTGCCGACCGCGACAATGGTGAGGCCGATGACGGACTCCGGAACGCCGAAGCTGGAGGCGAGGTCGATCGCGCCCGTCACGAGGAGGTTCGCCCCGACGATGGTCGATGCAAGGCCGGCGACCACGAGCGCGATCTCGATGAGACTACCCGCCGGGCCGGTGGATGCGGTGGCGGGCGCGCCCAGAACCTCCGGGGCGAGCGCGGCTTGCGCCTTGCGATCCTGGAACCAGGCGATCGCGATGTAGGCGATGAGCGCCGCGACGAGGCCAAGCCCCATCCAGAGCGTCAGCTGCCCCGCGAGGACGGCGAGGACGCAGAGGACAGTCGCGATCGCCAGCGCCGTTCCGTCGCGGCGGAACGGACCCGACGCCACGGCGACCGGGAAAATGAGGGCGCTCACGCCCAGAATGAGCAGGATGTTGGCGATGTTGCTGCCGACGACATTGCCGACCGCGATGCCGGGCGACCCGGCGAGGGCGGCGTTGATGCTGGTGACGAGCTCCGGCGCCGATGTGCCGAATCCGACGAGGGTGAGGCCGATGAGAAGCGGCGACATGCCGAAGCGTTTGGCGAGCGCCACCGCTCCGCGCACGAGCATTTCGCCGCCGGCGACGAGCATCGCCAAGCCAACCGCGATAAGGACGAAAACCATGTGGGGAGCCCTGCAGGAGACGGCGAGAAGATGGCGGGCGGCGCCTTGACCGTAAAGCGGCGCGGCGCGGATTATCTTCCTGTCATGAACGGGCTGCTTGCCGGAAGATGAGGCTGCGACGGGTTGACGCAGATCGTTGCTTCGGCGATAAGCCGCGCCCCCGAAGCAAACTCCTGAATAAGGACCGCCCCCAAGCGGGCGTCGCGACCATGAGCGCCTATGAACTGATTGAAACCGGAGGCGGGGGACGCATCAAGGCGTGGATCAAGGGCGTACCGGTCGAGGACGTGGCGCGCCGCCAACTCGAGAATGTCGCGGGGCTGCCCTTCGTGCACGAACACCTCGCGGTGATGCCCGATGTGCATTACGGGCGCGGGGCGACGGTCGGGTCGGTGATTCCCACGCGGGGCGCGATCATACCGGCGGCGGTCGGCGTCGATATCGGCTGCGGGATGATGGCGGTCGAGACCTCGATGACGGCGTCCGAGCTTCCGGATTCGCTCTCGAAGCTGCGTTCGGAGATCGAGCGCAAGGTTCCGGTCGGCAACGGCCGGGCGGGGGAGTACGGCGACGTTCCGGATTCGATCGCGACCCGCTGGCGAAATTCCGACCTCGAGGCCCGGCTGGACCGCATCCGCGACAAGCACAAGCGCATTCCCAACCACAAGGTCGGCGCACAGCTGGGAACGCTCGGCGGCGGGAACCACTTTGTCGAGGTGTGCATCGACGAACGCCAGATGGTGTGGGTGATGCTGCATTCCGGATCGCGCGGAACGGGCAACCAGATCGGAACCTACTTCATCGAACGGGCGCGCCGGGAGCTGGAGCGCCGGGTGCTCGGCTTCCATGTGCCCGACCGGGATCTCGCCTTCTTCATGGAGGGAGAGGCGCTGTTCGACGACTATGTCGAGGCGGTCGGCTGGGCGCAGGACTATGCGCGCATGAACCGTGAAGCGATGATGGACCGCACCCTGCAGGCGATGCGCTCGGTGCTCGGCAAGTTCAAGCTGGGGAAGCAGGCGGTGAACTGCCACCACAACTATGTGGAGAAGGAGCATCATTTCGGCGCTGACGTCTGGGTGACCCGGAAAGGTGCGGTGCGCGCCGGCGACGGAGACCTCGGCATCATTCCCGGATCGATGGGCGCCAAATCCTTCATCGTGCGCGGAAAGGGCGATCCGGATTCGTTCTGCTCGTGCTCGCATGGGGCGGGCCGCGCGATGTCGCGCTCAGCGGCCAAGCAGGCGTTCACGCTGAAGGATCACCGCGAGGCGACCGAGGGTGTGGAGTGCCGCAAGGACGCGGGCGTCATCGACGAGACCCCGGCGGCCTACAAGGATGTCGACGCGGTGATCGCGGCGCAGGCGGACCTGATCGAGGTGATGCATACGCTGAAGCAGGTCGTGTGCATCAAGGGTTAGCGCGCGGCGTTGCGCCGGTGTCCCGATAGGCGCGGGCGAGCGTCGCGCGTGCGAGTTCATCCGTGCACGAGATGAGCGGCGCGGAGATGTCCGACTCCGACAGCGCGAGAGGGACTTCCGTACAGCCGGATACGATCGTCTCGGCCCCGGACGCGAGGAGCGTTCGGGCGCTCGACTGCATCGACGCGCGAACCGCCGGACCGATATCGCCGGACTTGATGGCGTATACCACCGCCATGAACGCGGCCTGGTCCTCTGTCGACAGCAGCACGGGCGCGGCGCTGGAGCGCGTCAGGGCGGTTTCATAGAGACGCGCCTGGCGGGCCCCATCCGCGGCGAGCACGCCGATCTTTCGCGCCCCGCCGGAGCGTGCGGCGCGCACGGTCGCGTCGATCATGTCGAGGAAGGGGATGCTTATGGCCGCCTGGATGTCGCGCGCGTAAGCGTGCGCCGCGTTGCACGGCATGACGATGAGCTCGGCGCCGGCCGCCTGAAGGTCGGCGGCCTTGGCCGCGAGGACCGGTCCCGGTTGCGGCCCATCTCCGCGCGCGGCGGCATTGCGGTCCGGAATGGAGGGGTCGCAGTCCACGAGGATGCGCGGGTGGTCCTGGTCGCGCGCCGCCGGGGCGAGTGCGGTGAGGCGCGCGCAGAAGTCAAAGGTGGCGGCGGGACCCATGCCGCCGATCACGCCGATGGTCAGGGGGCGCATGGCGCGATCCTCACTTCGTTTGGGTGCGCAAAAGAGGCTCGAAGGCGGAGAGGGAGGGCGCCCCGCCGGTGTGAAGAAACAAGACCCGCTCGCCTGCCTTGAAGCGACCTTCGCGCGTGAGGTCGATCAGGCCGGCTGCCGCCTTGCCGGTATAGACGGCGTCAAGAAGCACCCCCTCCATGCGGGCGAAGGTGCGTACCGCTTCGATCATTTCGGGCGTCGGCAGGGAGTAACCGGGCCCGACCCAGGACTCGAGCGCCGTGACCGCTGAACGGGGTGGGGCCGCAACCTGAAGGAGCGCGGCGGTTTCAACCGCCAGCTTGTGGACATTTCCTTCCTGCTCCGCGCGCGGGCGACGGACGTTCACCCCGGTCACGGGGATACCGGCGTTTGACATGTGCAGTCCGACGAGGAGGCCGGCATGCGTTCCCGCGCTGCCGCTCGCGCAGACGATGTGGTCGAAGGCGAGCCCCGCCTCGAAGCATTGGGTGAGAAGTTCCTGGGCGCAGGCGACGTAGCCGAGGGCGCCGAGCGCGTTCGAGCCGCCGCCGGGGATGATGTAGGGGCGGCCGCCCTGCGCGCGCACGGCGTCGGCCATCGCCGACATGCGGGCGGATATGTCGACACCGCCGTCGACGACCTCGATCGCCTCCGCGCCGAGCAGGTCGAACAGGAAATTGTTTCCGCTCGCATCGGCCCGGTAGCTGCTCGGCACTCTCTGTTCGAGGAGCAGGCGGCACTTCAGTCCCTCGGCGGCGGCCGCCGCGAGCGTGAGGCGGCAGTGGTTGGATTGCACCGCCCCGACGGTGATGAGCGTGTCGGCGCCCTGGTCGAGCGCGTCGGCCACCAGGAATTCGAGCTTGCGGGTCTTGTTTCCGCCGCCGGCGAGGCCTGTGAGGTCATCCCGCTTGATCCAGAGTTCCGCGCCGCCGAGGTGCGCAGACAACCGGTCGAGCGGCTGGATGGGCGTCGCGGCGTGGGTGTAGCGGCGGCGGGGAAAGCGGGCGAGCTGCATGGGAGGGTGGACCTTCAGCGGCGGGACAGCGGGAGTCTGCGCGCACCTGACCCCAAACGCCGTCTGTCGTGAAGGGGCGAGGCGGGATCGGCGCGACACGAGCTAGGAGGCGAGACGGCCGCGAACGTGTCTCAGCAATGCTTCAGCGAGGCCGGAGCTGTTCTCATTGTCGCGCCGCGCCCAAAAGCCGATCATGTATTCGGTCGGGTAGAAGTTGATCGACGAGATCCGTCCCGGCAATTGCGGAACGCCAGCTTGATATCCGTAATCGCCGAAGAGGCACTTCGCCGTCGCCTGCTGGTCCTTCGGAAAGGCAGTTTCGACGATCTTGTCGTAGTCCCGCAGATTGATGTAGCTCGAATTTGGTCCTGTGTAGGTGAGCAACTGCAGACGCTTCATCGTTTCATAGTGGGCGCGAAATTCGATCAATGTGTCGATATAAGACGAGATCGCCCGCGCCTCGCGTTCTGGCAGCGTCGATTCCTTCAGCACCGCGTCGATTGTCCGAACGGCGCGCACCCTGTTCCAGAATTTGAGCAGCGGCGAGCGGTCCCGGAACGCCAGCGGCGAGGTGAGCGGCCGATAGTCTGCGAAGCAGTCGACGCAGGCGAAGAACCCGAAGCCACTGTAGTCGCCGCGCTCCTGTTGCGAGACGAACAGCATGTAGCCGACGTGAGTAATCAGCATCCCGCGGTAGACATCCGCCGCCTTGCGGTTTGATCGGCAGGACTGTGATCCAAACCAATTGGGCGCGATGTCCATTTCGTCGAGCCTCGAAGAAATGGCGATCAGGTTGTCGGTGACTTTCCTTTCGTCGGCGTAGGCTGCGAGGTCAGCGGACAAGCCCTCCGGGAGCGCCGCCGGCGCGGGCGGACGGGCGGGAGGCGCCTGCGGCGCATCTTGCGATCCCGCGGACGGCGCTCCGGCGTTGGGTCCGGTAGGCGTGGAAACGGGATCGGCGGCAGGCGGCGGCGCCTCAACCGCGGAATCGAGACTGAGATCGGCGCCCTTCGCCCCGTCGGGGTCCGGGATCGGCGCAGCCGTTTCGAGAGCGGCTGCCTCTTGCGCGGGGGGCGGGCGATCTGGACCGCCGCTCAACATTGAGGTCACGACAACGGCGACTCCCGCCAGCGCCACGGCGGAAACGCCGGCGATCGCGATCGCGCCAAACCTGGGAGACGACCGCCGGGCGCCGGCGTGTTTGAGCGCCGCGATCAGTTCCTCGATGTCGCGGCCGAATTTCTCGTGCGCCACGTCGAGCTTTTGATGTAGCACGAGTTCCCGGATGTCTTCAGGCAGGTCCTCCGAGCGGGGCAGCGGCGGAATGGCGCCGGCTCTACCGACGCACACGGGAATGACGGGGATCTCTCGCTTGAGCGCGGCCGCGATCTCCTCCCTCACATAGTCGCGCTCGCCGGACGCTTGCCTTTCCTTCAGCAGATTCAGCCAGTTCGGGCCGATCACCGAGACCAGAGCCACGCACTGGTCGAGTGCACGTGATAGCTCGCGGTCGAACCGCTGGCCCGCCAGCAGGTTGTCGACGTCCATGAATATCCGGGATTTTCCAAAACTCGCGGCGAGCCCGTTGTGGATGCTGCGTGCATCGCCGGGCGCGTCGTCGCGGCGGTAGTTGATGAAGATCTGTCTCGACATGGGTCGCTCGCGTGTTCGGCTGGTCGCCGGTCCCGTTCCGTGCGACGGGCCTAGCCGACCCGAGCAGCATCGTTTGTACACCGGTTCACCGGAGAACGAAATTTCCATATTCGACCTTCACCGGCCGCTAAGCCTGTTTTTGTAGGGTCTCCGCACAAGGGAGACCCCCATGGCGGGAGCGGAAACAGCGACGGATGCAGCGGGCGCGGGCGCGTGGCTCGCCGGACTCGGGAGCATGCTCGCCGAGCCGTTTCTGATCGGGCCGGACTCGCGGCTCTTCTATATGAATTTCATCGTCTTCATCGCCTGCGGCGCGGCGGTCTACTGGCTCCATGCGCGGCGGCCGGGGGATGCGACGAATGTGAGTGGCTCGGGACCGCTCGGGTTCATCTTTCCGGCGAAGATGTATCTGTCGCGATCGAGCCTGGTCGATCTGAAAATCTACATCGCCAACCATTTCGTGAGCTTCAAGGCAGCCGGGGTGAAGCTCGTTTCGATCAGCGCCATCGCGGCGGCGACCGCTTCGGTTCTGGAGCCGGTTCTCGGCGGCCTCGCGCTGGACGGGCAGGCGTTCTGGGCGCTCGCGCTTTGCGCGCTCATGATGGCGATGGCCAATGATTTCGCGACCTATGTGACGCACCGGCTGACGCATGAGAACAAGGCGTTGTGGCCGTTCCACCGGGTGCATCATTCCGCGGAGGTTCTGACCCCGCTGACGCTCTATCGCAAGCATCCCGTCTACAGCTTCATCAGCAGCCTGATCCAGCCCCTGATCGCGGGACCGGTGATCGGGGTGATCGCGGTGGTGTTCGACCAGCACGGGGTTTGGACGATCATGGGCGTCAACGCCGTCTACATGATGTTCAACTTCGTCGGCGCGAATCTTCGCCATTCACACATCTGGATCGAGTTCGGTCCGGTTCTGAGCCGCGTCTTCATCAGCCCGGCGATGCATCAGATCCACCATTCGATCGACCCGAAGCACTACGACCGCAATTACGGCGAGGTGTTCGCGCTGTGGGACTGGATGTTCGGTACGATCTACATTCCGAACGGCCGAGAGGAGATTTCTTTCGGCGTCGTGGACAATCCGGGGGCCACCGGAGCGTCACCCGCGCAGCCGCATCCGACGCTCAAGGACGCCTATCTGGAGCCGATCCGCGCCTTCGCGCGCGAGCTTTCAGGTCGTGAGGACAAGGGCGCCGCCGACGACCCTCCGGTCGGCGTGCGCGCGGCATGACGAGCGCCGCGCCAGCAAGGACGCCCGCGATCGGGCAGGGCCTCTCGCTGTATCTCGATGCGGCGAGGGTTGCGGCGGCGGCAGTCGTGCTGGTGTCGCACCTCGCCTATCCCTGGGCGTCGGGCGGCGGACTGCAATGGGTGCGCGACCTGAACCTCGGCAGCGATGCTGTCGTGCTGTTCTTCGTTCTGTCCGGCCTGGTCATCGCCCACACCACGAGCGTGAAGGATGCAACGCCGGGCGCGTATGCGCTGGCGCGCGTGTCCCGGCTCTACAGTGTGGCGATCCCGGCGCTCGCGCTCTCCTTTGCGTGCGCGGCGCTGATGCATGCGATCGACCCGGTGTCGCACGCGCGCCTCGCATGGTCCGATGTGTTCGAGCAGACGCTGAGGGGCCTGACCTTCACGAACTATGTCTGGTGGGACAGCCAGCGCATCGCCGCCAACGGTCCCTATTGGTCGGTCGCTTACGAGTTCTGGTATTATGTGCTGTTCGGCATGGCCTTCTATCTGCGAGGCCGGGTGCGCGTCTGGGCGATCGCGCTGACCGCGCTGCTGCTCGGCCCGAAGGTTCTGCTGCTGGCGCCCTGCTGGCTTGCGGGGGTGGCGCTTCACCGCTGGTTGCAGGCCGGGGCGGCGAATGGACTTGCACGGGGCAGGGCGTGGCGACTCGCGATCGGCCCCTGGATCGCCTACGCGGCGCTGCTGACGGTTGAGGCGCCGCAGCATCTCACGCATCTGACGTGGCTGCTCTTCGGCCGCATCCATCCAAACGCGCTGTTCGGGTTTTCCGATGAGTTCATCTGGAACTTCGTGCTCGCTGGTCTGTTCAGCGCCCACTTCCTCGGGGTCGCAGCGCTGGTGCGCGACCGCGCCGGCGCCCCTCAGTCCGCCGCGGGGGCGATCCGGTGGGTCGCGGGGCGAACCTTCTCCCTCTACCTGTTCCACATGCCGCTCCTGAAACTCGGGTCGGCGCTGCCCGGATATGACCCCGCCAATCCGCTGCACGCTGCGGTGCTGCTGGCCGGTGTCGTTGGGCTGTGTCTCCTGCTGGCGGAGGGAAGCGAGCGGCGACTGCCCCAGTGGCGCGCCGTGATTGCGAGGCTTGGCGCCGCGACGGCGAACGCGATGCGAGGGCGCCTCTTCGTGACCGAAATCGCACAGTGTTCGGACAAATTCGCCGTTCGGGGGAATCCAGATCGTGAATCCGCGTGACTGCGCTACGCCGACTTCCTTAAGTCGAAGGCCGAAGTGGCGAGCGGGGCGAAGTTCACAATGCGCAGACACTCAAAGGGTTTGATTTCGGGCAGGTTCCTGGCCGGCGTCGCGTGGCTCGCCGTGTTGACCTCGGCGCCGGCGTTCGCGCAACAGGCCCCGACCGGACCGCAGTCCGGCGTGGACGTGATCATCGTCACCGCACAACAGCGGGACGAAAATCTCCAGGATGTGCCGGTTTCGGCGGCGACGCTCGGCGAGGAGCAGCTTTCGACCCTGTTCAGTGGCGGGGAGGACATTCTCGCCATCGCGACGCGCGTTCCGGGCGTCTACGCGGAAAGCTCCAACGGGCGCGCGGCGCCGCGCTTCTATATTCGCGGGCTCGGCAACACGGATTTCGATCTTGCGGCGTCCCAGCCGGTGTCGGTCATCATGGACGACGTGGTGCTCGAGAATGTCGCGCTGAAGAGCATGCCGCTGTTCGACCTGGAGCAGGTCGAGGTCTATCGCGGACCGCAGGGTACATTGTTCGGCCGCAACACGACCGCGGGAATCATCCGCTTCAAGAGCATCAAGCCCAGCGATGAGTTCGAGGCGCGGGGGCAGGCGTCGATCGGAAGCTTCGGCACGATGACGGTGGATGCGGGCGTCGGCGGCGCGTTGATCGAAGATCTCGTCTCCGTCCGGCTGTCGGGCCTGTACCAGCATCGCAATGATTGGGTCGACAATACAACAACGCCGGGAGCAAACGACCTTGGCGCGTTCGACGAGCTTGCGGGCCGGCTTCAGGTGCTCGTGACGCCAAGCGACCGGCTCGACATCCTGCTCAATGTCCACGGGCGCGACTATGAGGGAACCTCGGCGCTGTTCCGCGCGAATGTGATCGACCGGGGGTCGAGCGGCCTGAACGCTCGTTACGAACGCGACCGCGTGTCGTTCGACGGCGGCGGCGGCAACCGTCAGGCCTATCGCGGCTGGGGGACGTCGGCGAACATTGTCTATGACGCAGGTCCGCTGACGGTGACGTCGATCACCGCATACGAGACCACGGAGGGCTTCAGCCGCGGCGACATCGATGGCTCGGCGGGTCCCTACACGTTCAATTTCACGGGTCCCTTCACCTATCCGGAATTGCCCTTCGCCTCCGACACGCAGGACACGCTCGACGATCTCGACCAGTTCACGCAGGAGGTGCGGATCGCGAGCCCATCGGGTGAACGACTGACCTGGCAGGCCGGCGTCTTCGCCTTCCGGAGTGAGTTCACCGTGACGACGTTCGGCCCGACGGGTTTCCCGCCGCCGGCGTCGCTGCGGCACGAGAACGACTCCTGGGCGGTGTTCGGACAGGCGAGCTATGACTGGACCGATCGCTTCACCACGACCGGCGGCCTGCGGTTCACGCGTGACGACAAGGAACTCACCGTGCTCGCGAATCCCAGACAGAACCGCTCGGTGTCTGACCAGCATCTGAGCTGGGAGCTGAGCGGGATGTATGATCTCACCCCCACGGTGAGCGTCTATGGGCGGGTCGCGGACGGTTTCCGTGGGCCGACCATCCAGGGCCGCGACGTTGCGTTCTTCGCAGATCCGTCCGTGGCGCAGTCCGAGACGATCCTGTCATGGGAGGCCGGCTGGAAGTCGGTGCTCGCCGGCGGAGCGCTGCGTCTCAACGGGGCTGTCTACACCTACACGGTGTCCGACATTCAGCTGACGGCGGTCGGCGGGGCGGGAAACACCGTGCAGCTCGTCAACGCCAGCAAGGGCGACGCCTGGGGCCTGGAGGTTGATGCGGCCTTCCAGCCGACCCCTTATCTGACTTTCACCGGCGGCCTAAGCTACACCGACACGGAGTTGAAGGACTCAAGCCTCGCAGTCGGCATCTGCGCCCAGTGCACGGTCACCGATCCGACCGTGGTCCGGGGCGGAGCGACCCGCGCCCTGGTGAACGGCAACCCGTTCCCGAACGCGCCCGAGATGATCGCGGACATCACCGCCCGTTATGCCGTGCCCTTCGGAGCCGACGGCGAACTCTTCGCCTTCACCGACTGGGCCTATCAGGGCAAGACGAACCTGTTCCTCTACGAGTCGGTCGAGTTCCAGACGGACGACCAGTTCGAAGGCGGCCTGAAGCTCGGCTATGCAAGGTCGGACGGATCCTGGGAGGTCGCCCTCTTCGCCCGGAACATCACCGACGAGGACAACATCAAGGGCGCGATCGACTTCAACAACAACACGGCGTTCGTCAACGAGCCGCGCATCATCGGCGTGTCGCTGAACGTCAGGCGATAGGCGGGACCGGCGCGTCAGCCGACGGCTGACAGCGCCTGGTCGAGGTCGGCGAGAATATCGTCGATGTGCTCGATCCCGACCGACAGGCGCACATAGCCGTCGCTGACGCCGGTCGCGAGCCGGTCTTCGGCCGATAGCTGGGAATGCGTCGTCGACGCCGGATGGATCGCGAGGCTGCGGGCGTCGCCGATATTGGCGACGTGGTAGAACAGCTTCAGCGCATCGATGAAGCGTCTGCCGGCCTCCATTCCCGCCTTCAGCTCAAAGCCGACAAGCCCACCATAGCCGCCCTTCAGGTAGCGATCCGCGCGCTCCCGTTCGGTTCCGGACTGACGGGCGGGGTGGATGACGGCCGCGATCTCCGGCCGAGCGGCGAGGAAATCGGCGACCTTGCGGGCGTTCTCGCAGTGCCGCGGCATGCGCAGCGCCAGGGTCTCAACCCCCTGAAGCGTCTGGAACGCATTGAACGGAGACAGCGCCGATCCGAGATCGCGCAGGAGGATGACCCGAGCCCGAAGGATGTAGGCGATCGGGCCAAGCGGCTTCGCCGCCTGGCTCCACACGGCGCCGTGGTAGGATTTGTCGGGCGTATTGAGCAGCGGCTGGCGCGCGGGGATTGCGTCCCACTCGAAATTGCCGCCGTCGATGATCGCGCCGCCGATGGACGTGCCGTGACCACCCAGATATTTCGTCGTCGAATAGACCACGACCGCCGCCCCGTGGTCGAACGGCCGGGCGAGGAGCGGGGCGGCGGTGTTGTCCATGATGAGGGGAATTCCGAGCGGCCGCCCGATCGCCGCGACCTCTGCGATCGGAAACACCCGCAGCTTCGGATTGGGCAGGGTCTCGGCGTAGTAGGCGCGCGTTCGATCGTCGGTGGCGCGCCGGAAGGCTTCGGGGTCCGCCGGGTCCACGAACCGGACCTCGATTCCAAGGTCGGGCAGGGTGTTGGCGAAAAGGTTCCAGGTGCCGCCATAGAGATCGGTGGAGCTGACGATGTTGTCGCCCGCGCGCGCGAGGTTCTGAAGCGCGAAGGCGGACGCGGCCTGTCCCGACGAGACGGCGAGCGCGGCGGCGCCGCCTTCGAGTGCGGCGAGGCGTTGTTCCAGAATGTCGGTCGTCGGGTTGCCGATGCGGGTGTAGATGTTGCCGAGTTCTTTCAGCGCAAACAGGTTCGCCGCGTGGTCGGTCGACTGGAACTGATAGGACGTGGTCTGGAAGATGGGGGGCGCGACCGCGCCGGTCGTCGGATCCGCTCGCCATCCGGCGTGCAGGGCGAGGGTTTCAGGATGGAGAGGGCGGTCGGCCATGATGGTGGTTCCTGATGCCTGTTCGGGTGGGCGGGGAGTCCCGCCGGTTCATAGCCGCCGACGGGTGGGAGCGCCATGCCGGACCGGGAAGTGATCACGCGCGTGCTGGAGCGGCTGGCGGACGAGGTCGGAGACCCCACGGAACTGGTGTTCGCACGCCTGTTTGCAACGCGGCCGGATTATGAGGCACTGTTCGTTCTCGACACCGATGGCGGCGTCAGGGGATCGATGATCGAGACCTGCGTGACCTGCATCCTGGATCATATCTCCGGGGGAGTCCTTGCGCGCAATGTGATCGCCGCAGAGCGGTCCCACCATCCGGGCTATGGCGTTCCAGAAGATCGATTCGATGATCTGTTCATCGCCATCCGCGATGTGAGCCGTGATGTGCTGGGGGACCGATGGGGACACACCGAGGAGGAAGCGTGGGCGCGTCTCCTCTCGGACTTTGCGACATTCGGGGCCGAGGCGGGATGAGCGGTCCGGCCTGGAACGGAGTGGCGAGGAACTTGCCTCTCGGCGGTGTGATCGGATGGACACAATGCCGCCAACAGTTTCTTGTCACTCTTGCGCGCTAGTCCTTGAGGTCGGGCTTCCCTTGCGGGGATCAAGCAGGATCATGTCGATGCAGTCCATCATTCAGTTCGCTTCGTCGCTTTGTCTGCTGGTGGTCGCCGCATGCGCGGCTCCAGAACCGCAATCGGGGGGAGGGGACGCGCGTAGTCCCGCTCCGCCGCCGCCGCCAAGCGCGCCGCTGCCGACCGCGAACTGGAATTTCGCGTCGTCCGGCGTGCCCGCGTTCGATTCCTGGCGGACGGGTTTTGCGACGCGCGCGCTGTCGCAGGGGCGGTCGCGCGCGGTGATCGTGTCGGTGCTCGATGGTCTGACGCCGCTCGATCAGCAGGTGCAGACCGCCAGTTTCGAGCAGGCCGAATTCGTCAAGCCGATCTGGGACTATGCGAAGTCCGCGGTGTCGCCGACCCGGATCACCAACGGACAGCGCCGCCTGCAGGACAACAAGGAGGTGTTCGACGCGATCGAGACATCCTACGCGACGCCGCGGGAGATCGTGACCGCGATCTGGGGCATGGAGTCGAGCTATGGCGGCTTCATCGGCAATATCGACGGCATGCGCGCGCTCGCGACGCTCGCCTACACCGGCCGGCGCAAGGAGCTCGGCGAGACCGAATTGCTCGCGGCGATGAGGCTGATCGAGGACGGCGTGGCCGAACGGGCGCAGTTCGCGCGGGCGTCGTGGGCCGGGGCGGTGGGCCAGACGCAGTTCATGCCCTCGACCTTCCTTGCTCACGCACGGGATTTCGACCGTGACGGCAAGAAGGATTTGTGGGGCAATGCGGGCGACGCGCTGGCGTCGGCGGCGAACTACCTCACCGTGTCGGGCTGGCGCAAGGGAGAGCCGTGGGCGGTCGAAGCGCGTCTTCCGGACGGGTTTGACTACAGTCTCGGAGACGGTCGCAAGCAGTCGGTCGCGAAGTGGAAGGAAGCGGGGCTCACGCCCGCCACGGCGGCTGCGTTCGCGCCCTCCGACCAGACGAGCGCCGAACTCTTCCTGCCCGCCGGGTCTTATGGTCCTGCCTTCCTGCTGTTCGACAATTTTGGCGTCATCAAGCGCTACAACAATGCCGACAGTTATGCGCTCGCGGTGGGATTGCTGGCCGATCGGCTCGCCGGGCGACCGGATCTGTCGCGTCCGTGGCCGACGGACATCAAGATGCTGACGAAGGACGAGGTGATCGAACTGCAGACGCGGCTCAACGCGCTCGGCCACAATGCCGGCGGCGCGGACGGGATCATCGGGCGCAACACCCGCGCCGCGCTGCAGCGGTTCCAGAAAGCCCAGGGCCTCGTCGCGGATGGTTTCCCGACCGTGCAGATGCTGGACGCGCTGCGGAAGGTCGCAAGCTAGGTTTCAGGCCTGACGCGCGTCCCGTCGGCCGCACCCGCCGGTTCCTCGCCGCGTTCCTAGTCCGGAGACGCTGGCGGGGGGCGGTCGTCCGAGCCCGTTCGTTCGACCGGGGCGGCGGAGAGCGGGCGCGCCGTTCGCCAGGCGTAGGCCGCCATCATCAGGAGAACGATCGTGCAGAAGGCGAACGGAGCGGCGTCGTCGACATTCTCATACATCCAGAGGCCGAACAGCGGCGAGACGACGAAGCCCATGCCGTTCGCCGCCGTCACCAGCCCGGCGACGTCTCCTTGAACCTCGGGTTCGGCGGCGAGCGAGGCGCCCGCGGAGAAGCCCGGTCTGGCGAGCCCCTGACCTAATCCGAACAGGATTTGTCCGAAAGCGAAGATCGCGAAGTCGCCCGCCCAGACCATTGTGAGCGAAGCGCCGCAAAGCAGGAACGCGCCCGCCACCATGAGGGAGCGCACCGGCAGTTTCAGCCTTGGGATGAGGACCAGCTGGGCGATGAGGCTCGCCATCGCGCCGAGCGTCATCGCCGGACCCGTATATTGCGCGGAGGCGGCTCCCGAGACGCCCAGCCGGTCCATGATCGCGAACGGGAAGGTCTGGCTGAGAACGCCGGTCACAAGCGACAGTCCGACGGCGTAGAGCAGAAAGGGAAAGATCCGCCGGTCGCGCCACAGCCCGCGCACGCCGGCGCGGGCGAGCCCCGCGTCGGACACAGGCTTGCGGTTTTCAGGCAGGCGGAAGGCGACGAGTCCGGCGATGAGGAATGCGATCACTGTGATCACGAAGACCGGGGCGACCAGGCCAACAGTCGGTGACGCGAGGGTGCCAACGGTGATCAGCACGGCTGCGGCCGCGGGACCGGCGATCTGTCCGAGGGTGAAGCCGGACGTGAGGGTTGCTATGTGTTCGGTGCGCTCCTCCCGGTCGGTGCGGTCGGCGACATAAGCCTGCGCGGCCGGGTTGGTCGCTGATCCGAATATGCCGAACATGGTTCGCGAGGCGAGGAGCAGGCAGAAGATGAGCAGCCATCCCGAAATCCAGCCGAGCAGCGCCAGGACGGAGGTGAGGCCGAAGAGCAACATCGAGACCGCAAAGCCAACCATCCCGATCGCTGTAACGCGCCGACGACCCCAGAGGTTGGACCGCGCGCCCCAGAAAGGCGCGGTGACGACCCACACCGCGGCGGAGAGCGAGAAGATCGCGCCAGCGGTCCAGTCGGGCAGGCCGAGCTCGCGGGTCAGCGGCGGAAGCACGGCGGCGGTGAGCATCGTGTTGCCGGCTCCGACCGCGAGCAGGCAGCAGAAGAGGAGAAAGAAGGCGCCGCGCCGGTCGGGCGGGGGGAGGGCGGGCGTTGGATTGAGGTCCATGGTCGGGGCGCAGCACATCCGGACGGGCGGGGCGGCCGGGTCCGGACGCATCGCCTCATTGCCCCCGACCGATGGAGGGGGTCAAGGCGGTCAGGCGCGCCGTCCATGGCGGCGACGCTCGCCCGGCGCAATTGACAAGTCGGGGCGGGTCCGTCTATCTGCGCGCTCCCATTTCCGAGATGGTCTCGGTCGTTCGGGCGGGATAGCTGTTTCAGCGGCCGCCCGGGGGGCCGCTGTCTGTTCGCGTTGAGGTTCGCGTCATGAAGGTCCGCAGTTCGCTGAAATCGCTCAAGACGCGCCATCGCGCCTGCAAGGTCGTGCGCCGCAAGGGCCGCATGTATGTGATCAACAAGGTTGATCCGCGCTTCAAGGCGAAGCAGGGCTGAACCTGCAGCACGCGGGCGGCTCCTAGCGGCTTGCCAAGCCCTGGCGTCCGCCGCATGGTTGTGCCATGCCGATTGTTCCCGCCGCACATTTTCTGTCCGCGATCGTCCTCGCGACGACGTCCAGCCTGTCCGACGAGCTGCTCGACAAGCTCGCCGCCGCCACCAATGAGCAGGAGGCGGGGGTCATCGAGGAGGAGGTGTGGCAGGCGTGGCTGATTTCCGGCAGCGCCACCGTCGATATCCTGATGACGCGCGGCATGGATGCGCTGGAGCAGAACGATCTCGACCTTGCCCGGGACATGTTCGATCGGGCGGTGCTGGTTCGCCCTCAATATGCCGAGGCCTGGTATCGCCGGGCGCTGCTGTTCTTCAATGACGGAAAATATGATCAGGCGATCGCCGATCTGGAGGCGACGCTCGCTCGTGAACCCCGGCATTTCGGCGCCTGGATCGGGCTCGGCATGATCTTCGAGTCGATCGAACAACCGGCGGCGGCGCTGAAATCCTACCGCGAAGCCCTGAAACACCATCCGAACGCTGTGGCTGCAAAACGCGGTGAAGAGCGGCTGACCCCGCAGGTGGACGGCCGCGCGTTCTGAGATCCGCGACGATCTGGGTGATGGTTGTTCACAGGCTTTGCAGCACTGGACGCGCCTGCGGCGTTGGAAGCGGCGTCGCGGCGCTCTAGGGTCCGCATCCGTAACCTGAGAACCGACATCTGGATGGAGAGACGCAGTCATGGACGACGGCGCAGCGCTTAGCCTCACCGAAGCCGCCCGCGAAAAGCTGCGGCTGATCGTGGCTCGGATCGAAAAGCTCGAAGAGGAAAGGGCGGAGGTCGCGGGCCAGATCAAGGATGTGTTCGGCGAGGCCAAGTCGATGGGGTATGATGTGAAGGCGCTGCGCACCGTTGTGCGGCTTCGCAAGCAGGACCGGCAGAAGCGCGAGGAGGCGCAGTCGATTCTGGATACCTATCTCCTGGCGCTCGGCGAAATCTGACGCTTCGCGCCGGAGCAATTCTGGGGCGTTGACGGTCTGATCGGCCGTGTCCCCGAGACAAGATGCTCAGGCTATGGCTCGCAAGGTCGACGAGAAGAAAACCCGCAAGGCGCTGAGGCGGCTGAAACGTGTGGCCGAGTCGCAGGGTGATCCCAAACTCGATGGCGCGCCCCTGACCCCGTGGGAGAAGGACTTCGTCGAAGGCGTGAGCCAGCGGCTGGAGACGTATGGATCGGCGTTTCGCGATCCGCAGAAGGGGGCGTTGGACGAGCCTTTGTCAGCGCGCCAGGCCGGGATCGTGCGCGCGCTGCAGAAGAAGCGGCGTGCGAAATCCAAGCCGGGGCCGGTGGGAGAGACCAAAGGGGCCGGCGGACTTGAGCCGGAGACGAGGGCGGACTCGCCCCGCGGCGGCATCAAGCGAAAGTCCGCGGGTCTTGGGCGCAAGGCGTCTCCGCCGCGCGTGCGGGACATCAACGACGATCTCCCGACCGAATCCGCAACGCCGGCGGATAAGCGTCCGCCGGCCCCGGGGCGCTCGAACGGGCCACGTTTGAAGGCGGTTCCGGCAACGCAGCCTGGAGAGGCGGAAACCGAGGCCAAGCAATCCCGGCCGCCACGCTCGCGGCCGCGCCTCAAACTCATTCGCGGCGGACGAGGAGATCCATAAAGCGTCCGTGACTTGAAACTGCTGCGCGCAGGGTCGATGCTTCGCGGGACGCCCGCCCATTTCGGCGGGGTGTGCGACGGGAAGGCGGGCGACCCATGCTGGACTCAATGATGCGGCGGGTCTTCTTGCTAGGTCGCTCGGCGGCGATCGCAGTCAGCATCGCCATGATGGCGTCAGGCGCAGCGACGGCTCAGCAGCCGAACAGTCGCACGCAAGGCGCAATCGCCGCCCAGCGCGCCGCCGCAGCCAATCCGTTCGCCGGGCAGTTTGTCGCGGTCGAGGCCGCGATGTCGCCGGCCGAGGCGTTGAAACAGGCCGAATTGCTCTCCTCGACGCTTGCGGCGATCGCGCCTCAGAGGGCCGGCGTCGCGGACGTCTATGTGATCGCGGCGGGACTTTGGGGTGATCCGGTGTTCGAGCGAGAGGCGTCGAACGGAGCGGACATCCTCGCGCGGCATTTTTCCGCCGAGGGCCGCACGGCCGTGCTGAGCGCGGGCGCGGGCAGGGTTGAACGCCGCTTCGCCGCGTCCACGCCGAACAACATCAATGCCCTGATCGGCAAGGTCGGCGGCGTGATCGACCCGAATGAGGACCTCGTGGTCGTGTTTCTGACAACGCACGGCTCGCCGGACGGATCGCTCGCCTTCCAGGAGGTGAACCGGCTCGGCGGCGCCATGAAGCCCATCCATCTGATGCAGGCGCTGAACGCGGCGGGGATTCGCAAGCGGGTGCTGATCATCTCCGCTTGCTTCTCCGGGGCCTTCATCGCGCCGTTCTCCGACCCTGACACGATCGTGCTGACGGCGGCGGCGGCGGACCGGACGTCATTCGGGTGTGAACCGAGCCGGGACTGGACCTTCTTCGGGGATGCGTTTCTGAACCGCGAGCTGTCGTCCGGCGCGGGGCTGGTCAGTGGTTATGACCGTGCGCTTGGAACGATTGCAGGCTGGGAGAAGGATCAGAAGCTCCCGCCGTCAAACCCGCAGAAGCATGTGGGGGACGCGGCGGCGGCGTTGGTCGCTCGCATCGAGGGTGCACGCGCCGGGGTCAACTGAACCGCCTGCCGTGGCTGCGAAGACGGAGACGCCGCATGATCGAGCGCACGATCGAAATCAGGACAGCGGACGGAAGCTGCACGACGTTCATCGTGCATCCGGACAGGGACGGTTCCCACCCCGCGGTCCTGTTCTATATGGACGCCCCGGCGATCCGCGAAGAGTTGCGCGACATGGCCCGACGCCTCGCCTCGAGCGGCTACTACGTCATGCTCCCGAACATGTATTACCGGGCGGGCGTGATGGAACTCGGGCCGATCGACCCGGCGCCGGACTCGCCCTGGCGAAAGCGCATGTTCGAACTGATGAACTCGCTCAACATTCCGCTTGTGATGTCGGACACCGAGGCGTTCGTTCAGGTGATCGACGCCGATCCCGCCGCTCGCAAGGGCAAGATCGGGGCGTTCGGATATTGCATGAGCGGCCAGTACGCGATCAGCGCGGCGGCGAAGTATCCCGATCGCGTGGCCGCCGCCGCATCGATCTATGGCGTGGCGCTGGTGACCGAGGCGGAGAACAGCCCGCACATCGCGGCGCGCAAGGCCGGCGGAGAGCTCTATTTCGCGTGCGCCGAAACCGACGTCTATGCGCCGATGGAGATGGTGGAGCGGCTACGCGCGGACCTCGCCGCAAACCGCGTGAATGCGGAAGTCGAGATCTATCCGGGCACGCATCACGGCTTCGCGTTTCCGGAGCGGGCCGTCTACGACAAGGCGGCGGCGGAGCGCCACTGGGCGCGGCTGCACGCGCTGTTCCGGCGTAATCTCTGACAGGCCGGCCGACCGGAAAGATCAGCCAAACAGGATGGGCGTCAGGAAATAACACACCGTCGCCAGGATGATGGTGCCGGCGATGTTGAGTTTGAGACCCAGCGTCGCCATTCGCGTGAAGGCGACCCGTCCGGTCGCATAAACGATGGCGTTTGGCGCGGTGGCGAGCGGCAGCATGAAGGCGCAGCTTGCGGCCATGGCGACCGGCGCCGCCAACAGGATCGGATCAACTCCTCCAGCGGCGGCGAGGGCTCCCACGATCGGCATCACCGTGGTGGCGGTTGCGACATTCGAGGTCATTTCGGTTGCAAAGATCACGAAGCCCACCATGACCAGGACGATCAGGAAGGCGGAGAGGGTCGTGACCCAGGAGAAGGAGGCGCCGAGCCAGTCGGCGAGCCCGGTCGATGAGATCGCGGCGGCGAGGCTGAGGCCGCCGCCGAAGAGAATGAGCGCGCCCCAAGGGATGGACTCCGCCACTTCCCACTGAAGCAGGGCGGTTCCGCGTTCTGTCCTGCTTCCCGACGGGATCATGAAGCACAGCACGGCGCCCAGGATGGCGATCACATGGTCCGTGAGGCCGCCGAGCGGTTTGACACCCAGAACCTCGACGCCGGTGAGCGGTTCCCGCAGCACCCACAGGCTTGCGATGAAGGCGAAGAGGATCGCCACGCGCGCTTCCGGCGCTGTGATCGGGCCGAGATCCGCGATCGCCTTGCGGACGATCTGCTTTCCGCCGCTGGTGATCAACGCCGGATCGATGCGCTGGCTGCCGCGTGTCACGACCAGCCAGGCGGCGGGCACCATCAGCAGGACCACCGGAACGCCAAGCCCCATCCATTGCTGGAAGCTGATGGCGATGTCGAGTTCGCGCTCGAGATAGCCGATGACAATGAGATTGGTCGGCGACCCGACAGGCGTGCCGAGGCCGCCGATCGACGACGCCCAGGCGACGCCGAGCAGAAGGGCGACGGGCAGGGTCGATCTCGCGATATTGCTTCCGGTCATCGCCACCGCGACGGAAATCGCGATCGGCGTCAGCATGAGTGTGGTCGCGGTGTTCGAGATCCACATGGAGATGAGAGCGGCCGCCGCCATGAACCCGCCGACCAGGGCCGAAGGGCGCGATCCGGCCCAGGACACGATGGTGAGCGCGACCCGGGAATGCAGGTTCCAACGCTCAACTGACTTGGCCAGAATGAAGCCGCCGAGCAGGAGCATGATCGTCTGGTCCGCGTAAGGCGCCGCGGCGTCCCGGATGGAGGCGACGCCCGTCATCGGCAGCACGATCATCGGCAAGAGGGATGTGGCCGGGATCGGGATCGCCTCCGTGATCCACCAGACGACCATCAGCACGGAGAGGGAGACGACCCACCAAGCCTCCTGCGAGAGGCCGTCGGGCCGCGGCGCGAGCTGCACCGCCACCGCCAGCACCAATCCCAGGACGATGAAAACCGGCCGAAACGTGCTTGGCGTTCCGGTGGGAACGTCTGCTTTGTCGATCAAGGCGCCGGCTTCCGGGTGTTGAGGTTTGGTCCCGACGCCACAGTGCCGCTCGCGCCGCGCGCGTCAAGGGGCGGCGGCGAAGAGCATGGTCGATTGAGCGAAGCGCCGGGCCGGCGCGAAGCGGTCTCCGCCGGGTTCCAGACCGGTCAGGCGGGAGTGGCGGAGCCCCACACATTCCAGCCGGCGATCCGCGGCGCGTTCGGCAGATACATCGTTTCGCTGCGATCGATCCGCCATCCGCCCGCATCGATGAGGCGAGGGATATCCCGGGTGAGATGACAGCCTCCCGCGAGCGGCCGCCAGAGGGGCTCGATCCGCTTCTGCCATTTGCTCACGTCTTTGTCCGGGGCGAGACCGTGCTCACAGAACAACAATCGACCGCCCGGCTTCAGCAGGGGCCGCAGCGCTCGCAGCGCCGAAACCGCGTCCGGGATCGTGCAGAGCGTGTAGGTTGTGACGATGGTGTCGATGGAGCCTGCGGGGAGGTCCGCGACCTCCGCGCCGCGCTCCACCCATTCGATGGGGAAGGGCGGCGGCGGGCGGGTCTCGGCGGCGCGTTTGCGGCCGCGTGACGCCATCGCCGGGTCCGGTTCGAGCGCGATGAGGCTTGTGACGCGCGCTGGATCGTAGTGGGCGAGATTTCGGCCGCCGCCTGCGCCGATCTCGAGCACAACGCCCTCCGCCTGTGGAATGATCTTCCTGCGCTGACGATCGATCGGCCGTGCGCCGCAGGCGAGGTCGACGAGGGCTGGCGCGATATGGCGGCTGTAGAGGCCCATGCTGAGGTCCTTCGGCGCATGCGGTCGGCTGTTGAGCGATCCCTTGAGGCGAAGGCGGCGTCTAGCGTGGAATGACGAACGGCGCCGCCAGAGCGATGGGCGCGATGGCGAGAAGCAGGAGCCGCATCCAGTGTGGCTCGATGAACAGGCCGAGTCCGAGAAAGGCCATCAGGATGGCGCCGGCGCGAGCGAGGAAGGACAGGGCTCCGCGGACGAGCGGGGAGCGCTTTGGCCAGGCGGCGATGATGCGCAGGACGTGAGGCCCGCGCCTGCGGGCGTAGGTCGGGCGCTTGATCTCCCACAGGTCGAAGTCGGCGCGCACCATCGCAGCGCCCGCCCACCCATAGGCGATGATCATCATGGTCAGAATGACGAGGGCGGCGCCCATGCCGGGTGAGGTCCCAAATCGAACGGACGCCAACCTTGCCAAACCTTAACCCGGCGCGCAATCACGTCCATTGGGCGGGCGTCAGAGCGACTTGACGATTTCTTCGGTCATCTTCTTGGCGTCGCCAAGCAGCATCATCGTGTTCTCGCGGAAGAACAGCGGGTTCTCGACGCCCGCATAGCCCGACGACAGCGAGCGCTTGATGAAGAAGACCGTCTTGGCGTTCCACACTTTCAGCACGGGCATGCCGTAGATCGGCGACGCCGTATTGGTCTCCGCGTCGGGGTTGGTGACGTCGTTGGCTCCGATGACGAAGGCGACGTCCGCCTGAGAGAAGGAGGAGTTGATATCCTCAAGCTCGAATACCTCGTCATAGGGAACCTGGGCCTCCGCCAGCAGGACGTTCATGTGCCCGGGCATCCGACCGGCGACCGGGTGAATGGCGTAGGTCACCTCGACGCCCTCTTCCTTCAGCTTCTCGGCCATCTCCTTGAGGGCGTGCTGCGCCTGCGCGACGGCCATGCCATAGCCGGGAACGATGATCACCTTGCCGGCGTTCTTCATGATGAAGGCGGCGTCGTCCGCGGAACCGATCTTCACGGGCTTGGCCGGGCCGCCATCGGCCGCCGCCGCAGCGCCGTCGCCGCCGAACCCGCCGAGGATGACCGAGATGAAGCTCCGGTTCATCGCCTTGCACATGATGTAGGACAGGATCGCGCCGGACGACCCGACCAGCGATCCGGTGATGATCAGTGCATTGTTTTCAAGGGTGAATCCGAGCGCCGCCGCCGCCCATCCGGAGTAGGAGTTGAGCATCGAGACGACGACCGGCATGTCCGCCCCGCCGATCGGGATGATGAGCGTGACGCCAAGGATCAGGGCAAGGCCCGTGATCGCCCAGAACATCCAGGGCGACGCGCCGCCCGACTGCACCATCAGCGCGATGAGGACGACGATCGCAAGCCCCATGGCGATGTTGAGCAGGTGGCGGGCGGGCAGAATGATCGGCGCGCCCGACATGTTCCCGTTCAGCTTGGCGAAGGCGATCACCGAGCCGGTGAAGGTGAGCGCGCCGATCGCCGAGCCGAGCGACAGTTCGATCAGAGACGGTCCATGGATCGCCCCCGGCTCACCGATGTTGAAGCTGACCGGAGCATAATAGGCCGCAGCGGCGACCAGCACGGCGGCGAGGCCGACGAGCGAGTGGAAGGCGGCCACAAGCTGGGGCATTGCAGTCATTGGAATTTTTTGGGCGATGTAGGCCCCGACGCCGCCGCCGAGGACAACGCCGCCGGCGATCAGGCCGAGGGTAAGGCTGTCGATACCCCCCCCGGTCGCGAGCACGGCGAGAGTGGTCGCCACCGCGATCGCCATCCCGATCATGCCGTTTCGCGCGCCGGCGCGGGCGGTTTCCGGGCTCGAGAGACCTCTCAGGGAGAGGATGAACAACACCCCTGAGACGAGATAGAGCAGGGCGGCGATGTTGGCGTTCATGTCGGGCTCGGCGTCACTGGAGTGTAGTTAGAAGCGGGTTTCAGTCGGGTCTGGTGCGCGTCGGATACAAGGCCGGGTCGCCCGGCCGAAGCGGGGACAAGTTCAGGCGAGTTTGAAATGTGCGAGCGCCGCCCTGGCGATGGGCTCTCCCCACTCCTGGACGAAATGACCGCCCTCGGGGATCAGCATCGGTTCCGGGCAGCCGCGAATGATCGAGCGCAGGCCGGCCATGACGGCCAGACCAAGAACGGGGTCCGCTTCACCGACCGCCATGAAGCTCTCGCCGGTCCATTCGGTCGACAGGAAGCGCCGGGCGGCGACGCCAATGTCGGCGCCCTCCATGTCCGGCGACACAGGAACGATTTCGGGGAAGCGGCGGACGCCGCCCTTGTAGGCGGCGTCGGGGTAGGGGGCGTTGTAGGCGGCGGCCTCCGCCTCTGAAAGCACCGGCGTTCCGCGACGAATGAGCTTGCCGCAGTCAAGGTCGGGCTGGGTCGCCGCGTAGGCCTTCCAGGCGAGGAAACCATCGGAGGGCGGGCTGCCATCGGCGATCGCGGTGTTCATGACGACGAGCCGGGTGACGCGCTCCGGCTGCGCCATGGGGAGCGTCAGTCCGAGGAGGCCGCCCCAGTCCTGGACCTGGAGGCAGACGTTGAGCAGGTCCATGCGCTCGACGAAGGCGAGCAGCGTGTCGCGATGGAAGTTGAAGGTGTAGACGGCGTCGCTGACCGGCTTGTCGGAGCGTCCGAAGCCGAACCAGTCGAACGCGACCACGCGGCACCCCGCGGCGACATAGACCGGGATCATCTTGCGGTTGAGATAGGACCAGCTCGGCTGGCCATGCAGGGCGAGCACGGTGACGGCGGCGTCCGGCGGACCTTCGTCGATATAGTGGAGGCGAAGGCCCTCGCGTCCCGGCAGGTCGTCGATGTAGCGAGGCTGGTAGGTCCAGCCCGGAAGGGCGGCGAAGCGCTCATCCGGCGTGCGCAGAACCTCGCCGAATGCGGCGAGGCGGAAACGGCTTTGGGGGGTGTGGGCGGTTGACGGCATCTCGGCGTCTCCTCGCGTCGCTGACAGGGCTAGCTAGGCTTCTGGTGGGAGGCCGGCTTGTCTTTCTTCTTGTACATCGCGAGCATGCGCTGGGTGACGAGGAAGCCGCCGAAAATGTTCACGGCGGCGAGGGCGACCGCGACGGCGCCGAAGCCCTTTGACATGCCGAGATCGAGGGTGAGCGCCTCGCCCGCCCCGGAGGCCGCCGCGATCAGCGCGCCGACGATGATGACCGACGAAATGGCGTTGGTGACGGCCATGAGCGGCGTGTGAAGGGCGGGCGTCACCGACCACACGACATAGTAGCCGACGAAGATCGAGAGCACGAAAATGGCGAGCCGGAAGATCAGCGGGTCGGCGGCTTCATTCCCTGTCGCCGCGAGCGCAGGCGAGGCGAGCAGGGGAGCGGCGGCGACGCAGAGCCCGAGGAGCGCGAGCGCGCGGACAAGGGAGCGCAGGCGGATCATGGGGATTTACTCCGTTTCAGCAGATAGCGGACGCCGACCGACAGCATCGCGCCGGATATCGCGGCGACGAGATAGGTCTGCCAGGTCATCCGGGGCGATCCGAGCAGCATCTGGGTGAACCAGACCGCCAGGACGATGCCGGTGATGGTGAGCGTCAGCCCGATGATGCGGGAGGCGGTCATGCGTCTTGAAGCGATGGATGCACGACCGAGCCGTCGCGGGTGATCACGGCGGCCTTGACGATCTCGTCATCCCATTTGGGCGCCAGCGCGCCGCCTTCGCCGGTGAGCAGCGGGAGAAGCGCCACCAGATTGCGGGCGTAGAGCGCGGATGCGTCGGCGGCGACGCGGCCGGGCAGGTTCGAGAAGCCGACGACCTTCACGCCGTTGACGTCGACGACCTCATCCGGCTTCGACAGGGGGCAGTTGCCGCCCTGCACCACCGCGAGGTCGACAATCACCGATCCCGCGCGCATGGAGCGGACCATCGCCTCGGTGACGAGCACGGGGGCGGGCCTGCCGGGGATGAGCGCGGTCGTGACGACGATATCCTGCTTTGCGATGTGGTCGGCGACGAGCGCCGCCTGCTTCTGCTGATACTCCGCGGACATGGGTTTTGCGTAGCCGGCCGCGGTCTCGGCGGCCTTGAACTCCTCGTCCTCGACGGCGATGAACTTCGCGCCGAGGGAGGCGACCTGTTCCTTGGCGGCCGGGCGAACATCGGTCGCGGAGACGATCGCGCCGAGCCGCCTGGCGGTTGCGATGGCCTGAAGGCCTGCAACGCCGGCTCCCATGACGAACACCCGCGCAGCGGCGACGGTGCCCGCCGCTGTCATCATCATCGGCAGCGCCCGGCCATAGATCTGCGCACCCTCAATGACGGCGCGATAACCGGCAAGGTTCGCCTGGCTGGACAGAGCGTCCATGGATTGCGCGCGGGTGATGCGGGGCACGAACTCCATCGCGAGGGCGGTGACGCCGGCCTTGGCGTAGGCGGCCGCCTCCTTTTTCGCGGCGTAGGGTTCAAGCAAGGCGACCAGCGCTGCGCCTTTGGGGTAGAGCTTGAGTTCGGCGGCGTCCGGCGCCCGGACCTTGAAGATGATCTCCGCGTCTTTCAGCACCGCCGCGCGATCGGCGCGCACGTCGGCGCCCGCGGCGGAGTAGTCGGCGTCACGGACCCCGGCGCCGAGCCCGGCGCCCGACTCGACGGCGACGGAGTGGCCGAGACCGAGGAGCTTCTTCACCGATTCCGCAGTGGCGGCGACGCGCTGGTCGCCGGCATGCGTTTCCTTGGGGACGGCGATGCGCATCCGATTACAGCAGGGCGTGCGTGATCCAGACAAAGATCTGGATGATGAAGGCGAGCACGCCGAGGCCGAACACGGTCGCAAACCAGGCTCCGCCCATCTTGAGCAGGAGGCCGGCGATGATCCCGACGCCCGCGAAGCCGATGAGGGCCGGCAGCCAGTTCACGCCCATGGTCAGCGTGAAGGTCGCATATCCAAGCGTCATGACGAGGATCAGCGACGACCATTCGATCGACTTGCCGAACGCGCGCCAGAGGCCGCGCCGGGCCTCCATGTCCATGTAGGCCGGCGTGTGCGGCGGCGGCGTCTCGACGGGTGCACCTGATGTTTCGGTGGCGTGACTGGCCATGGTCGTGTGGACTCCCCAAGCTGATTGAGCGCGGTTTAGCCGCATCCCCCGCATCTGCAAAGCCGGTTTGGACCCGATCCGGACAGATGCGCCACGCTGCCGCGGACCGTCTGACCCGGGAGGGGTCAGCTCGCCTTCGGTTTGAAGGCGAGCAGCACATTGCCGGGCGCCTGGCCGAACATGCCGTAGCCGGAATTGACGAAGACCATGCCGTCGACCGCGACGATGGAGGCGCCGTCGATCGTGCCGCCCTTGCCGGGTATCCCGTTGACGGTCTCGTAGTCCCGAACCGTGTCGAAGGACCAGAGGACGTCTCCGGTCTTCGCGTCAAACGCCCGAAGCTTGCCGTCGAGACTGCCGGTGACGACCGCCTCGTCGATCACGGTGGGCGCTCCGGAGAAGCCGAACAGTCGGGCGCATTGCGGGATGCGGGCGTCGCGACCATCGGCGCAATCCGGCGTCGCGTCGAAACGCCAGTCGATCTTGCCCGTCATCACGTTGACCGCGTAGAGGCCGGGAGAGATGCCCTCCGCCTCCGGCCCGCGCCCCGGGTTGGAGATCGGGGCGAACACGTGGCGGCCATTATAGGCGATGCCCCAGTGAATCCCGCCCATCGCCGAGCCTGTGCCGATCGGGCGCTTGAAGATGACCTTCCCGTCGTCGGGGTTGATCGCCCACACGGCGCCGGACTTCTGGCCCGCGAGAACGACATCCGATCCGTCCGGCCGCTTGCCGAAAATCGTCGAGGCGCCGAAGTCGACATCCTCATAGACCGTGTCGCTGGTGCAGTTGAGCTGTTCCGGCTTGGGGTTCGGCCCGCAACCGGCGAGATAGATGTCGCGGGCGGTCGCCTGCATGCTCCAGCGGATGTCGCCGCTCTCAAGATCGATGCCGAGGATGGCGTTAGTGTTCTCGTGCGCCGGCTCGGACGTCGCCTCGCCCGTGCCGACGAACAACAGTCCGCGCCCGGGATCGAGCGAGGGCGAGTTCCAGATCGGCGCGCCGGACGGTCCCCATATCATCTGGCCGTCGCCGCGATCGCGGACCGGCTGGGCGTCGGGCATGGTGTTGGCGGTCCAGTCGATCTCGCCGGTCAGCGCGTCGAGGGCGCGCACGGCACCGTGAGTCTTGCAGCATTCATAGGCGTTCTCGGCGCCGATCATGATCTCGTACTGCGACACCGGGGCATAGACGCGGTCTCCGTGCAGCACCGGCGTTCCGGTCGAGAGCGAGGCGTCGAACAATCCGATGCGCGTCTTCCACAGCGGCGCGCCGTTCGAGGCGTCGATCATGTGAACATTGGCGCGCGTGTCGCCGACGATGATGACCTTCTTGCCGTCCGACCGTTCACCGAAGCCGGCCGAGGTGCGCAACGGGCCGCCGGCGTCATACGACCATTCGATGCAAGGGGTCTCGCCGGCGACGTCGATCGCGAGCACGCGGCCGATGTCGGTGACCGGCAGGAAGAGCGTGTCGCCGACCACAGCGGGCTGGCCGCGCATGGTGGTGGAGGCGGGGAAGGCCATCGCCCAGGCGAGTTCGAGCGAGGCCATGTCGTCCCGCGTGAGGCCGCTCTGCTCGGCGGAGAGGTTGCGCGCGTTGGACTTGTCGAAGCCGAACCCCGCCACATTGACGCGGCCGTCGAGCTTTGGCGCGGCGCGGTCGGCCGGGCACGCCATGGCGTTGATCCAGACCGCGTCGTCAAGACCCTCGGCGACGCCGAGATAGCTCGCCACCTGGTCGAGTTCGGTCGGGGAGAGCCCGGCGGCCTGAGGCCGCATCCGGCCGGCGATCATCGCGTCGAAAATCTGCATCGGCCGCATCTGGCGGAGCGTGGCGGTGGCGGGAGCGCGGCTATCCTCGGGATTGTCGTGGCAGGACGCACAGGCGCGCTCGAACACCGCCTGGCCGGGGTGGGGTTCGGACGCGGCGTCCGCGACTTCGGCGGGCGGTCTCGGCGCGCAGGCCGACAGCGCGAGCGCCGCGATCGAGGCTGCGATGAGGGCCCGCGGACGGAATCCGGGCGTCGGCGTGGTCGGCATGGCTGGCGTCTCCCCTGGGCGGTCTTGTTTCGGGTGCTTCCAAGGGACCCTGACCGCTCCAAGGGATGAGTGTCGCGCGGTCCGGCCGGACGGGTCAACAGGGCGGTTTCGCACCGAACGCGCTAACCCACCCAGACTGCCGGGCGCCGGCTGATCCAGGGCTGGGCCTGCTCAAGCTCGAAGGCGAGTTGCAGCAGGGTGCGCTCGGCTCCCCAGGCGGCGCTCACCTGGATTCCGACCGGCAGTCCATCCGACGACATCGCGAGCGGCACGCTCATCGCCGGCGCGCCGGCGACATTGTGGATCAAGGTATAGCCGATATCGACGATCAGCCGCTCGCGCAGCTCATCGAACGCAACGTCGCCGCGGAAATAGCCGAGCGGACGCGCGGGGGCGCCAAGAACAGGGGATATGACGACGTCAAAGTCCTTGATCCAGGCGTCATAGGCGGCGGCGGCCGCGATCAGCCGGCCCTGCACCCCCTCGATGTCACCGCCAGAGAGCTTGGTCGCGTTCGCCGCCATGGTGAGGCTGAACGGCTCCAGAACCGTCTCGTCGGGCTCGCGGCCGATAGCCTTTGCGATCGCGGCCTTGTCCTGCAGGGCGCCAAGCGACCAGAAGGCGAGGAAATCGTCTGCGAAGCCCTTCGGGGTTGGCCAGGCGGTCCGTGTGATGGTGTGTCCGAGCGACTGCATCAGGCGGGCGGCGTCGTCGACGGCGCGGGCCACGTCGGGCTGCGGATCAACCCCTTCGAATGTGCGGGTGAGCACGCCCACCTTCAGCCGCCGGCTGGAAGGGCCCTGGACGAGGCCGACCGCGGTGAGGGGAGCATTCGGGCCGGTCTCCTCGGTCAGGTGGAACAAAAGCGCGCTGTCGCGCACCGTGCGTGAAACATGGCCCTGAACCGCGATATCGAGCGGGCGCGCGCCGGGCTGGTCGCTGATCATGCGCCCGCGGGAGGGCTTCAGGCCGAACAGCCCGCAATTGCTGGCGGGAATGCGGATCGAGCCGCCGCCGTCATTGGCGTGCGCGATCGGAACAACGCCCGCGGCCACCGCCGCCGCCGAACCGCCGGAAGACCCGCCGCTCGAACGCTCGGTGTTCCAGGGATTGCGGGTCGGCGCGAAGGCGAGCGGTTCGGTCGTCGGAAGATAGCCGAACTCAGGCGTCGTTGACTTGCCGATCGGGACGAGGCCTTCGGAGAAAAAGGTCGACACATAACGGTCCTGAGCCGAAGCGGGCGGTGCGCCGCGCGTGCCGTGAGACCCGGAGCGGGTCTGAAAGCCGTTCACGTCGTTGAGATCCTTGATCAGGAATGGAACGCCCGCGAGGCCGCCGCCGAGCGGGGTCGCCGCGCGCGCTTCCGCGGCCGCGTACATGTCGACGACCATGAAGTTCAAAAGCGGCTGCGCGCGCTTCGCCCGGCCGATCGCGGCCTCGACCGCCGCGGCGGCGCTGGTTTCACCGCTGCGGATGGCCTGGGCGAGGGCGGTTGCGTCGATCTCGGCGGACGCGGCGGCGGTGCGCGGCGTGTTTGCGCAGGCGGTGAGTGCGGCGGACCCGGCGCCTGCGAGAAAATGACGGCGGTTGAGCTTCATCGGTGTCTTCCCCTGATGGCTGCGCCGGCTTCGTTGCTTCGCCGGTCTGTCGAGCCGATCTTCGTCCCATGGGCGATGAAGCGCAACCGATGGGTTGGCGGCCCTGGCCGGGAACAGGAGTCCGGCCTGTGAGATCGGTCAGGCCGAAAACACAATCGCCGCCCCTTGGGAGGGCGGCGATGCTTTGATCAGATGAGCTGGTGTTTGGATCAGTTGATCTTGATCGTGTAGGTGCCCATCGGGCCTTCAAGATCGAACTGGTCGCCCGACTTCTTGCCGGCGGGGTAGGCCGTGCACTGCTCTTCCGGCTGCATGTCGGAGACCGTGCAGAGCTTGTCGCCGTCGATCCGCCACTTGCCGACGAACGCCTGGCCCATGACTTCGCCGGAGAAGGTGTTGTCGGCGTTGTAGTTCACGGGAATCTCCATCCCCTGAACGATCAGGATCACGCCCTTGGTGGTGATTTCCTGAAGCGTGTCGGCGAAGGCTGGCGCCGCCGCGAACGCGAAGGCCGAGGCGATGAGAAGCTTGCGCATGCTGAGATGTCTCCTGATTGAGGGTTGATGCGGGCGCGTGTGAAGACTGATCGGCCGAATGAGCCCCTGAGTTCGGCGATTGAACGACTATCGATAAGGTATCAGGTCACGCGGGCCCTGCAAGCTGATTGATCAGCGGTTGGTGGAGACGATCCGCTCGTAGAAGGCGAGGCTGTCGCGCACGAAGGCGGCCTCGGTGAAGGTCGCTGCGTAGGTGTCCCGCCCGCCCGCGACGAGACGGTCGGCGAGGCCGGGCTCCGAGATCACGCGCTGCATCGCGGCGGCGAGGGCGTCGACATCGTCCTTCGGGATGAGGAGGCCGTTCACGCCGTCCTGGACATACGCCGCCGGGCCGACCGCGTCCGCCGCGACGAGGGGCTTGCCCGCGGCCCACGCGTCGACGGTCACCGTGCCGAAGGGTTCGTAGCGCGACGGGAAGGCGACGAGATCGCAGGCGGCGAGGAGCGCACCCCGGTCGTTCCGCCAGCCGAGGAAACGCACGCGGTCGTCGAGGCCGAGACGCGTCGCCTGGGCCTTGAGGTCGGCCTCGATCGGTCCGTCGCCGGCGATCCAGACATGGAGGCCGGGCGTGCGCGCCGTCGCATCAAGGAGGGTGTCGAGGCCCTTCTTCCAGTGGAGCCGCGCGAGCGCGAGGGCGAGGGGGGCGTCCGTCGGAGTGTCGAGCGCTGCCCGATCGACCGGCTCCGCGCCCTCGAAACTGGCGTAGGTGTGAATGAGCCCGATCCGGTCCGCGGGGACGCCCTGTTCGGCGATGTGGCGGACGAGATCGCGCGTGAGGCCGACATGCCAGGCGCAATTGCGAAAGCGCTTGAGCTTGTAGTAGCCGCCATACCAGCCGATCGAGCGGTCCCGGAAGCTTGCGGGCGCGAACTCACCCGCGCGGCCCATCCAGCATTCGATGACGTCCGGGCGGAAGGTCCTGGCGGCGTTCAGGATCGCGATGTTGGTTGGAAAGGGCCAGAGCTTCGAGAACCCCGCCGTGGAGACGCCGACGCCCGCGTCCGCAAGGGATGTGAGGCGGAACGCGTTGTCGGGGCGAGTGACGACGTGCTGCTTGACGCCCGCGCGGGCGAGCGCCAGCACCGATTCCAGCATAATGTTTTCGGCTCCGCCTTCGGGCGCGCCCGCCATGATGTGCATCACGCGCATGGAAAGTGTCTCCGTTGACGGATCAGCGCTCCGCGGGCCCGGGGGTAGCGGCTTCCGCACGGCGGCGCAAACACGCCTTGATGCGGCTGTGCGTTGCCTATAGCGTCCGCGCCGATCACGGAGACATGTTCATGACGGGCGCCTATCGCCTCTACGGGGCGGAAACATCGGCCTATTCGACAAAGCTGCGCAGCTATCTGCGCTACAAGCGCCTGGAGCATGAATGGCGCGCCCGGACCGTCGAGACGGAGGAGGAGCTCGCGAAGGTGTCGCGGTTCCCGACAATCCCCGTGCTGGTGAGCCCGTCCGGGGTCGCGGTGCACAACACCAACCCGGTGATGGAGGCGCTTGAAGCCGACCTGAAGGAGCCGAGCGCGACGCCGAGCGACCCGGCCACGGCGTTCCTGTCGCTGGTGCTCGCGGACTTCGCCGACAACTGGCTCGCCAAGGTGGTCTATCACTATCGCTGGACGCGCAAACGGGATCAGCGGGTCGCGGCGCAACGCGTGGTCGAACAGTTCTATCCCGGCGATCCGCCGCAGGATCGCAAGGCGCTGGAGGACGCCTCGATCGTCCACATGCTGGGCGAACTCAAGCGGATCGGGATCGAGGGCGATCTCGGCCCGGTGCTTGAGAAGTCGTTCAAGCGCTTTCTCAAGCTGCTGATCCCGCACCTGAAGAAACACCTCTACCTGTTCGGCGGACACCCCTCGATCGCGGACTTCGCGATCGCGGCGCAGCTCAATCAGCTTCTGATGGACCCGACCCCGGCCAAGCTTATCGAGAAGGAAGAGGAGGGCGCGTTCGTCATCGAATGGTGCCGCTTCTTCGAGGACCCGAAGCCCGGCGGTCCGTTCGAGCCGCTGGGCGATCTGGTCGACACGCTGACGCCCCTGTTCAAGGATGAGCTTTGCGTCGCCTATCTGCCATGGGCGGCTGAGAATATCGAAGGCTGGTATGCGCATGTCGACCAGTTCGAGGTGTCGATCGGCCGGGATGCGGTGTCGCTGACGCCGATGCGGTCCGCCGCGACGAGCTTCAAGGATGTGCGCAAACGCTTCCTCACCGCGCAGACGCTGCCGGAGCTGAAGGCGTTCACGGACGCCGTCGGCGCGACGGTCTATCTGCAGCGCCCGCCCAAGGTGTCAGGAGGGGCTGGGTCGCCCGCGCCGGCAAGGTCGGAGACGGCGCCTGACCCAGCGCCCAAACCGGCGAACAAACCGGCGCCCGAACTGGCGGCGGAGCCTGATGCGGACGTGCCGGAAGCGGAGGCCGTAACGAAGGTCGACGCCGTCACGGAAGTGGACGCTGACGCGGCGGCGGGGACGCCCGTTGTGGAGGCGGTCGCGGTGGATGGGGCGGAGGCGGTCGCCGACCTGTCGGATGTCGGAGCGGAGCCTGCGGACCCTGCAGCACGGACCGAATGAGCGCCGGGCTCAAGTCAGCGACAGGGGTTCCGGCCACGGTCGGGACGAAATGAAGTGATGCTGATACTCGAGGCGCCTGTCACGATCCTCCTGCTCCTGGGGACGGTGGCGATCAGCATCGCGGCGTTCCGGGACAGCCGCATCGCGGAGCGGTTCCTGCTCTCGACCGAGGGCGTGCTGCGGCGACGGCAATATTACCGGGTGGTGACGTCGGGCTTCCTGCACGGCGATCCGATGCATCTGTTCATGAACATGCTGACGCTGTTCTTCTTCGGGCCGTTTCTGGAGCTTGGTCTCGGTCCGGTGAATTTCCTGCTGATCTATTTTGCCTCGATGCTCGCAGGCTCGGCGCTCGCGCTCACCGAGAACTTCCGCAATCCGCGCTACCGCGCGCTCGGCGCGTCCGGGGCGATTTCGGGCGCGATGATCGTGTTCGCGCTGTTTCAGCCGTTCGCGATGATCCTGTTCTTCTTCATTCCGATGCCGGCGGTTTTGTTCGCGGTTCTGTTCATCGGCTATTCGGCGATGGCGGCCGGCCGCGCCCAGGACGGAATCGGCCATGACGCGCACCTTGGCGGCGCGCTGATGGGGCTGACGCTCGTCTGCGTGCTGTGGCCGTCGCAACTCTACGAACTGGTCGACGAGGCCCGCGGCTTCATCGCCAATTTCTGAGGCGAAGGGTCGACCGCCAGGTCGTTCAGGTTGATGCAAGCGCGCCCCGGTCGCGGGGGTGCGACCAGGGCGCTGCTCCGACTGCCGGGGGAGGGGGAGGAAACCCCGGCCGCCGTGTCAGATAGCCGCGCGGTCAGGCCGCGCGGCGGGTGAGGTGAGGTCGCGTCAGGCGGCCGAGGTCGCCTTGCGGCTGGACTTGCCGCCCTCGATGACGCTCGGACGGCTCTCCGCACCGATCGCGATCCGCCGCGGCTTCATCGCCTCGGGGAGTTCGCGCTTCAGTTCGATGCGCAGGAGGCCGTTGCGCAGGTCCGCGCCCGTGACCACGACATGGTCGGCAAGCTGGAAGCGGCGGATGAAACCCCGCTCCGCGATGCCGCGATGCAGGAAGCGCCGCGACTCCTCGGTCGGCTCACGCTTGCCGGTGACGAGGAGCTGACCCTCCTTCACCTCGATCTCGAGGTCGGCTTCCGCGAAGCCGGCAACCGCAAGCTCGATCGCGAAGACGTTCTCGTCCTCGACCGATTGCTCGATGTTGTAGGGGGGGTAGCCCTGAGCGCCATCCAGGCGGGAGGCGGTGTCGATCATGTGCGCGAGCCGGTCGAAGCCGACCACGGTGCGGTACATGGGCGAGAGGTCAAAGGTCGTCATGGTGTCTGTCCTTTCACAAGCAACAGGTCAGTCGTCTCTGGCGAGACGGCTGGGGGTTTGGATTGCCGACCGCGACACATGTCCTCGGTCGACGACGCGGGACCCGACATCGGCGTCCCGTGAACATCAGTTGGGAGCGAGGTCGAGGTTGGTCAAGGGGCGTCGCGGGGCTATGGTGCGTCTGTCCTAGCGGAACAGGCTTTCGCTCGGGCGCGGTCAACGAGACGACAATCGGAGAGGATGACGAATGCGAATGACCTGGCGCGGATCGACCCCTCTGGTGCTTGCCGCCGCCTTGGCGGCGCTCGGCCTCGCCGCGTGCAGCCCGTCGGAACGGGCGGATGCGGCCTCAGGCGTCGAAGCGAGCGCGGCGACGACGGAGGCGGGGCCGGTTGTGGGCAGTCTCGACTGGGCGATCGCCGGCGACTGGCGGACGGACGCCGAGCGAGCGAGGGATGTGTTCCGCCATCCGAAGGAGACGCTTGAGTTCTTCGGCGTCAAACCGACCGACGTGGTGGTCGAGTTGCAGCCCGGCGGCGGATGGTACACGGCGATCCTCGCGCCGTGGCTGAAGGCGGGGGGCGGACGCCTGATCGCCGCGCATTTCGATCCGTCGACGTCCGAATACGCCCGCGCAAATGTCGAGGCGTTCAAGGCCGCGTTCATTGATGATCCCGATCGCTACGGCGCGATCGAGTTGACCGTGGCGAGCGCCACGGCCCCGGGAGTTGCTCCCGATGGCGCAGCGGATGCGGTGCTGACTTTCCGCAGTGTACACAACTGGATGCGCGGGGGCTTCGCCGACAAGATGTTCGAAGATGCGTTCCGCGCGCTGAAGCCGGGCGGCGTGTTCGGCGTCGTCGAACACCGGCTTCCGTCGTCGGCGGAGCAGGATCCGGCCGCGACCAGCGGCTATGTCCAGCAGGCCTATGTCGTTCAACTCGCCGAGGCGGCGGGGTTCGTTTTCGAGGAGGCGTCGGAGATCAACGCCAATCTGAAGGACACCGCCGATCATCCGCTGGGCGTGTGGATGCTTCCGCCCAATCTGAGGCGGCCGGAGCCCGGCCAGCCCGGCGCGGAGGGATATGATCCGGCGACCTATCAGGCGATCGGCGAGAGCGACCGCATGACCCTCCGCTTCCGAAAGCCGCTGATCCAGCCTTGAGGGGCTGGTTCGTTCCTGCGTCCGGTCGCGACGCGTTCGACCATTAGAGAGTGAGCCCGCCATGATGAGATCCCTGACAGCCGCGCGCATCACCGGCTCCCTTTGCCTCGGCGGCCTGCTGCTTCTCGCCGGATGCGGCGCGGGCCCGACCTCTGGTCCATCGGGGGATCAGGAGTATGTCGAGGTGGAGGCGCCGCCGCCGCCCCCGCCGCCTCCGCCTCCGCCTCCGCCGGCCCCTCCACCTGCGCCGGCATTGGAGGAGGCGGGGGCCGGCGCTGACGATGTCGGCGCCCTCGGAACCCAGTCGCCTCGGACCGGATCGACGAGCACGAATGCGCCAGAATCGAGTGCGCCTGAATCGAACGCGCCACAGACAGCCGCCCCCGGTTCGCGCGCGCCCCAGACCGCGTCGCCGGAACGCGGGACCGCCGCGCCGAGGCCCGCCGCACCGTCACGGCAGCCCGCGGATCAGGGGGTCGTCCTGCCGGCTGACTTCGAGATCGTCTCCAACGTGCTCGCACCAACGGAATCCTATCTGCCCCGCGCGGACGGCATGCCCACGGGCGTCGTGTTGCTGGACGCCCGGGAGAGCGCGAAAAACCGCCGTCTCTGCGACGCGCTGCTCGGCCGCAGGACCGCGACGGTGCGCACCGAGGCGCAGGCGCGCCGGGATGATCCGACCGGGGATTATCTCGTCACGCACTGGCCCGTACGGGCAAACGCCGTTGATGAGGGAAACTGCGGCGAGCTGACCACTCTCTACGATTTCGATCGCGCATCGCGCGTCAAGGCGGCCTACGGGCTCGGCGGGACGCGGGGGCCGGTCTTCCTCGCGCTCGACCCATCGGGCGAGATCGTGTTTCTTGACCTGAAGGACGCCACACCGGATCAGGTTTTCGCGGCGACCGCGGACTGGATGTCGCTCGCCCTGAAGGCGAATTCCGGCGGACCAGCCGCCCCGCCGCCGGCCGGGCTGACCGCGAGCGCCAACCGGTTGTTCGCAACGCTGGCCGGCGGATTTGCAAGCCTCGTGGGAGGCCAGCCGGCGGACGCGACGACCCTCGCTTTCAATGATCCGGTGGCGGGCACTTCGCGGCGCTTCAACGTCTATCGCACCGGTTTCTATTCGATCGGTTCGACCTTCGACCTCTAGGGCAGGGCGTCGCCGCCGTTTGACGGGTCCGCTTGCCGGGTTCGGTGGCGAATGTTACTCGAAAGGCTTCTCGACTATGGGGGGGAGTCGCTCGTGCGGGTCGGAACGTGGTCTGTCCCGATCTTCCTGATCCTTGCGGGCCTATCGACGTTGTCGCCGGCGAGTGCAAAAGAATGGCCGTCGGTCGGGACACCCGTCGACCTAGAGTTCTCCCGCGACCGGTTCGAACCGCAGAGTTGCGTGGTTCGCGAAACGCCCGTCGCCCCCATCGCGCAGATGCGCGACACCGCCCGAATTCGGCTCTTCATTGTTCCGAACGATCGCGCGTCAGCGGCGGAGCTGGAAGGCCAGCTGCGCGACGGACTTGCCAAAGCCGAGGAGAAGACGACCGAAACGCTGAGCGTCGTTGAGGCGCGGCGGGCTTTCGTGGGCGCGCTCGTGTCAGAAGCGCGGGGACGCCACAACAACCGGCGAGACTCTTGGAGCCGCCTTGCTGTTTCGACCCGTACATGGCCGCCGAAGCGCGCGCATGAGACGGTCGAAGCGCTTGGCGGGTCTTCGGCGCCCGAGGATCTGGCAGAGCGTGACCCGATAATCAGCAGACATCTGGAAGAAAGCGCTGCATCGCCCGCTCTGCCGCCGTTCCGGCGACTGCTGTCACAGGCCGAGCGCGGCGATCCTGCCTGGACAGGGATGTCGCGCGACTACGCCGAGAACGCGATCGCGGTCGTCGCGAGACTGCTTCAGGAGCAGAGGACGAGGGAGCGCGCCTTGATGCTGGAGACCCGGGCGGCGGCGATCTCTCAAGCCGTCCGCACAGAGAACCGAGTCGAGGACCACAAGGCGCTCCTAGAGTTTCACCCCATGTTCACCGCGGCAACCGTGGAGTCGTCGCGGGCGCACCTTGAGAGCATTGGGGAAACGGACTATCGGGTCGCGTGCTGGCTGGCGGAGGCGTCGCGGCTCGGGGCCGCCAGCTACCCCGCTGACGAGGCGGTGGAGCTACGTTGGCTGAGAGCGGTCGTCGCAAACGCGCCGCCGCCCCAGTTCGATGCGGCCTCAAACCGTCGCTTTGGCGCCACCGCAGTAAGGATGCGAGAGGTGCAGGAGGCGCAGACCGAAGACGCGCGAATCTGGCGCTATGCGGCGTGTATCGTGCTGAAGGCTGATGCGGCGGTCGGCAGCGCTTCGGTGGTGGAGCTCTCGATGTTTCGGGCTTACGCGACGTGGAGTCCGCGCACCAGTGAGTGCCTTCGGGACAGCGCCGTGGCCATGCTGGAAGTGGCGGACGACGCAGCGGTTGACGAACTGTATATGGAAACGGTTTGGAGGATGTGGGCGGCCGCGTCCGAGTTGAACATCCCCGAAGCGATGGAGATTCTGCTGCTGTCTTGGCTCGATGACGCGCCGGGCGTGCACGAAGTGATCTATCCAGCGAACGCCCTCCGGTCTTTGGAATTCATCTGTGCGCGCTCGCCCGGACCACAGTGGCAGGAGGGATGTGAACAATTGCCCGCGATGCTCGCGGAACAGGAAAACGCCTGGGCTGAGGAGCGCGAGCGACGGCAACAGGCGGAAGCGCGGGCGGGGGTCAACCTCTTGACTGCGATTCAGCGCATCGGCGTCGATTTTTGCCGAAGCAATCCCGACATGAACATGTGTAACCCCGAAGCTATGGAAGCCGTGCGTGACGAAAACCTGAGGTACAAATGCCCGACTTGGAACCGCGAGCGCATCTACCACGGCGTGAACCAGCGCGATCGACTGAAAGCGCAGTCTGCGGAGCTCAACTATCGATTGAACGACTGCGAGGGCCGCGCGAAACGCTGGAGGCAGGAGCGCAACTAGCGGGCGGTTTTCGGCGATACTGATCACTGATCGATGAGTTTTTCGCGCAGGAAGGCGAGGATCGCGGCGTCGTCGGTTGGCGCGGCGTCATGTCCGCCTGAATGGATGAAGTAGCGCAGATCGCCCCCGACAGAGGTGTCGAGCGAGGGAAAGTCCGCCGCGGGTTCAATTCCAGTCCCGCCGAGCAGGGTCCATGCGGGCGAGGCCGCCCGAGCGGCGAGAAACGCGCCGTAGGGGTCGGCCCATGCGTCCGTCTCTCCATTGATCAGCAGCACCGGCCGGGGCGCGATCGCCGCGAGCAGCATATGCGCGTCGACGGGAAGCGCCTCTGGATTGCGGGCGTAGTCGGCGAAACGCGGAGCGAACCAGTAGGCGAAGGCGGACGGTGCGGTGATGTGGGCGATCGTCTCCCCATACTCGCGGCGGGAGAGAGACTGGCCGCCCTCGCCGGAGCAGCAATCGATCACCGCGGCGAAGCGCTCGTCCTGCGCGGCGGCCCAGAGGGCGGTCTTGCCGAGTCGTGAAAAGCCCTGGATCGCGATCCGGTCGGGATCGACCCCCGGCTGCGCTTGCAACCAGTCGAGCACGCGGGAGGCCCCCCAGGCCCACGCGCCGATCGCGCCCCAATCGCCTGGCGCGCGTTCGCTCGGTCCCGCCGTGGAGGCGAAGACGCGGCGGACGCCAAGGGCCGCGCCTCCGGCGAAATCCGGTTCGATCTCTCCGTAGTAGATGAGCGCGACCCCGACGCCAGCGGTCACGAAGGCGGCGACATCGACCCTGCCGAGGCTGCGCGCATCCCGTCCTGCCACACGCCTCGGCGCGTCCGGGCCCGTGGTGACCCAGCCGTCGACCTCTCTGACCCCTTCGTCGTCGACGCCGATGACAACCGGACTGAACAGGAGGCGAAGGATGACGGGCACGCGGCCGGATGAGCGGGCCACAGCCGCCGCCGGCAGATAAAGCACGACATTCATGGTGGATGCGCCGGCGTCCGACGACAGCTTGATCTCCACCTGTGTGCGGATGGCGAGGCCGCCAAAAGCCGGAGAACCGGCGTCCCAGACGTCGTGCTCGGCGGAGATGGCGGCATCCGGCGTGCGGCCGAACTGGTGCGCCGCGAGCAGGTCGAGGAGTTCGGGCCGTCGAATGGCGCGCCATGCCGCGGGCGTGGTGATGCGTGCGCCGGTCAGGGAGGCGAAGAGATCCGGCAAGACGGGGTCGCCGGCCTTGCCTTGCGTGAAGTTGGTGGGAAGGCCGTGACGCTCTTCGTCCGGCAGATCGACGAGGAAGGCCGGAGGCGGAGGCGCAGCGGTGGTCATGACATCGATCCCGAGCGGGCCACCCTCGGCAAGCGCCGCAGAGGCAGACGAAGCCTTGCCGGCATGAGACACGCGTGAGCCGCACCCGGCAATCTGTGCAAGCAGGGCGGCGAGCGCGACGGGTCCTGCGGGGAACCTCAAGGACGCATCCCGTTCGCGCGGGGGCCGGTCTTCTGGACGCGGACCGCGTGATGGGCGAAATCCACGAGCAGGCGGCGGGTGTCGCGCGGATCGATGATCTCCTCCGCGATGAACGCCTCCGCCGTGCGGAAGGGCGATCGCATCGCCTCGAACTTGGCGTAGAGCGCGCGCAGCTCCGCCTCGGGGTCGGTGGAGGCTTCAAGCTGGCGCTTGTAGGCCGCCTCGATGCCGCCAGCCATGGGAAGGCTGCCCCAGTCGCCCGACGGCCAGCAATAGCGCCATTTGGTGCGGGTCGGGTTGAACATGGCGGACCCGGCGAGCCCGTAGGCCTTTCGGATCACGATGGCGCAGACCGGCGTGTCCACCTGATAGACCGCAGCCATCGCGCGCACGCCGCGCCGGGTGACGCCCGCCCGCTCGTGCCGCTGCCCGACCGCGAACCCCGGGCAGTCGACGAGGTGGATGACGGGCAGGTGGAAAGTGTCCGCCAGGTCCATCAGGCGGACAACCTTGTCGCAGGCGTCGGCCGTCCAGGCGCCGTCGAGGAAGAAGGGGTCTCCGGCGAGCACCGCCACGGGGACGCCGTCGAGCCGGGCGAAACCGGTCACCACCGACCGGCCCCAGAGCTCGCCGATCTCGAAGAAACTGCCGCGGTCGAACGCCGCCTCGATGATGCGGCGAGGCTTGTAGGGGGTGCGGCCGTCCTTCGGAACGATGTCGATGAGGAAGTCTTCCCGCCGATGGGGATCGTCGGTCGGCGCGGTGCGCGGAGGGGCTTCGTCGACGTTCGAGGGGAGGTAGGACAAGAACCGCCTTGCGCGGGCGAACGCGTCCGCTTCCGAGGCGACAGCGTCGTCAACGACGCCGTTGCGGGCCTGGATGTCCCAGCCGCCAAGCCCCTCCTTGTCGACCTCCTCTCCGATGGCGCGGGCGACCGGCGGGCCCGCGACAAAGACTTGCGACAAGCCCTTCACCATCACCGAATAATGGCTGGCCGCGACCCTCCCCGCGCCAAGCCCCGCGCATGGCCCGAGGGCGAGGGACACGACGGGTGAACGGGCCATGTTGGCGACAACCCACTCCCAGCCCGGGGTCTGGGGAATATAGGTCCGCGGGTTCGCCTCCAGGGCTTTGACCGACCCGCCGCCGCCGGTGCCATCGACCATCCGCACGATCGGCATGCCGTATTCGTGGGCCATCTGTTCGGCCATGATCATCTTGCCGGCGATGGAGGCGTCCGACGCCCCGCCGCGCACGGTGAAATCATCGCCGAGCAACACGACCGGGCGGCCGTCGACGCGCGCGCGACCCATCACCATGGTCGCCGGCAGGAAGCTGGCGATCTGGTCGTCCGCGTCGTAGTCCGCCTTGCCCGCGATCTTGCCGAGCTCGTGGAAGCTGCCGGGGTCGGCGAGGAAGGCGATGCGCTCGCGGACGGTGAGCTTGCCCTGGCTGCGCTGGCGTTCGACGCGCTCCTCTCCGCCCATCTGTTCGGCGAGGCGCTCGCGCGCGCGAAGCTCCTCGATGCTTGGCTTCCAACTCATCTTCCGTCTCGTCCCGCGGCTTGAAGCCTCTCTTGCGTGTCCCGTTTCACACAGGAGACCAGCAGAAGGCTTGGTGCAATCAAATATCGCGGTGCGGATCAGGGGATACGGCGTTGCGTCGCAGAAGCAGGTGGGCGACAACGGCTGACAAACCAAGCAAAGGAGACTGCACATGAATCTCGCGGAACTGACCTCCAAGGTTCAGGGCGCCATCGGCGGTTCGGGCTTCGACAAGAAGGTGAAGTTCGACTTTGGGTCCGTCGGCAAGCTTCTGATCGACGGCGTCGCCGGCAAGGCCTCCAATGAGGATGGCGCCGCGGATGCGACGATCAGCGTCGACTTCGACGATTTCCTGAAACTCGCCCAGGGCCAGCTCGACCCCACCATGGCGTTCATGCAGGGCAAGCTGAAGGTCGCGGGCGACATGGGCGTCGCGATGAAGCTCCAGTCGCTGTTCTCCAAGCTGCGCTGACCGATTGGGCGCCGCGGCCAGCCTCGTTTCGACCACCGGCAACCCGCCGCCCGAGGGCGCCGAGGCGATCTGGTATGAAGGTGAGGGTGGGCGCCGTCTGAGGCTGATGACGGCGCCCGCGCTTGCGTCTCCGGCGCGGGGGACGGCCCTGGTGTTTCCGGGCCGCACGGAATTCATCGAGAAGTATTTCGAGGTCGCCCGCGATCTGCAGCGGCGCGGCTTCGAGGTCGTGGTGTTCGACTGGCCGGGGCAGGGCCTGTCCGCCCGAATGCTGCCCGATCCGACGGTCGGCCATGTCAGCCATTTCGATGTCTTTGTCGACGCCCTGCGTCGCGGCCTCGAGGTGATTGGCGACCGAACCCCAAAGCCGGTCGTGCTCGTCGCCCATTCGATGGGCGGCGCCATTGGCTTTGAAGCGTTGCGCCAGAAGGTGATAGCGCCGAAGGCTGCGGCGTTCAGCGCGCCGATGCTGGGGCTGAGGATCGCCGGGTTGAGCCGCGCCGCGATCGGGTTGATGGCCTCGTTCGGCATGCGCGGGCGCGCTGCCCGCCCGCCAGGGCCAAAGGAAACCTTCGCCACCAACAATCTGACGCACGACGAGACGCGTTGGCGCGTCTATCATGACTGCGTGGCCGCCGAGCCGGGGCTGGCTTTGGGTCAACCCTCCATCGGCTGGGTGGCGGCGTCGCTCCGCGTGACAGCGGGCTTCTTTAAGCCGGGCGCCGTGGCCCATCTGTCGACCATCCCGATCCTGATCGCTTCGGCGGGTTCGGAGCAACTCGTCGATAACCGCGCGCATGACCGCATGGCGAGAACGCTGTCGCATATCCGGCAGATCAAGGTCGCAGGCGCCTATCATGAGATCCTTATGGAGCAGGACGCGCTCCGCGATCAGTTCTGGGCGGCGTTTGACGCGCTCTTGGCGGAGGCCGGGGTCTGAGCTGAATGGACCGCCGCCGGCGCCGGGTCAGTCAGCCGAGCGCCGGAGGGCGACCAGCGCCTGCTCGGCGAGGTCCTGACTGGCGGCCGCCAGTATCTGTCGGCCGAGCGCCGCCCGCTCGCCGCGCCAATCGAGAGCGACGCCGCCCGCGCCCTCGATCACCGGGATGAGCGCCGCAACATCGTGGGGCTTCAGGCCGCTCTCGGCGACGATGTCGATCGTGCCGGCGGCGACCCTCGCATAGCCATAGGCGTCGAGCCCGTAACGGGTGAGGCGCGCGGTGGACCGCAAATGCTCGAACGCCCCGCGCTCGGAGGGTGAAAACAGATAAGGGTCAGTGGTCGCCATCACGGCTTCGCGGAGGTCCGCGCAGCGGCTCACGCGGATCGGCCCGCGGGCGCCCCGGATGCGCGCGAAGGCCCCGTGCGGGCCGCCGACATAACGTTCATCTAGCCAGGGCTGATCGATGACGCCGACCAAGGGGCGGCCGTCCGCAACGAGGCCGATCAGCGTGGTCCAGCTCGGCAGGCCGGCGACGAACGCGCGCGTGCCGTCGATCGGATCAAGATACCAGGTGAAGCCGCTGCGGCCCGGCGTGAAGCCGAACTCCTCGCCCTCGACGGCGTCGTCAGGGCGACGCCGCGCGATCAGATCACGCATGACCCGTTCGGCCTCGCGGTCGGCGATCGTGACGGGGTCATACCCTCGTGAGGCCTTGTTTTCAGTGGAAATATCGAGCGAGCGAAAATGCCGGAAAGTGACGTCGCGGGCGGCGTCAGCCAACATTTCGGCGAACGCTTCAAGTTCGGCGGCGAGGACGTCTGTCAGCATCGCGCGACCATGGAGCAGAGACTTGCGATTGGCAAACACCCGCGCGCCCCGACCATTTGGCCGGAGCGCGACTAGGGAGCGGAAGATGGCGAAGGGCCGCGGGCGCGACCCGTTCGGATCAGGCTGCGCCCGATTCCGGGCCGCCGGATTCAAGCGCCTTGGCGAGATCGAGCAGGCGGCGGCGGGGCCGTTCGTCGAGCCGGTAGTAGGCGCGGACGAGTTCCAGCGTCTCCTTCTGGGAGAGGATGTCGCCCGAGAGCCGGTCGGCGGAGTCGTTGGCCGGCGCCTGTTTCCCGTCCGGCGCGAGGCCGTCGAAGAAGTAGTTGATGTTGACGTTCAGGGCGTGCGCCAGATTGAACAGGCGGCTCGCCGTGATCCGGTTCGCGCCGCATTCATATTTCTGGATCTGCTGGAACCGCACTCCGACCTGAGCGGCGAGGTCCTGCTGGGTGAGGCCCAGCAAACGACGGCGTCGGCGAAGCCGCTTGCCGACATAGATATCCACATCTGTGGCCATTGTTTATGCTCCCGCGTTTGCGGGTCCCCGTGCCATTTGGAGACCGTTCGCAGGGGGAGGAGCAAGCTGCGCGCCACAACACAGGCGAAAAGGCGAGTTAGACACCGAAAGATCTTGTGCGCTGCAACATTAGAGATGGTTCAAACACCTGACGCCGCCCGAAACATGGACAGAAAGCGCCTCAAAATGCGGCAATTTGGCCTCAGCGGCCGGAAGCAGCAGCAGGCTCTTGAACTCTTTTGCACTGCAGCGTAAGAGGGGTCGTGGCGCTTCGGCGCTGCTGCCCTTATGGGCGTTTCCTCCCTAAGACCTTGGCCGCGTCGGCATCCGACGCGGCCTTTTTCTTGTCCTGACGCTCCCCGAGAACGCGGTCGCAGGCGAAGGCGCAGATCTCCCCCGCGATCTCAGTCAGGCATTCCTTCAGAGCAAAGAAGCCTTCGTGCGGCTCGACGGCGTCTTCGTCGAGATAGAGGCGGCGTCGCACCTCGATCTGCACGGCCTCCCGGCCGAGGGCGGGTCGCCCGTAGTGCACGGTCGCAAACCCGCCGGCGTAGGGCTTGTTGCGCGCGGTGGTGTAGCCGCGGCGGCGGAAGAGGGTCTCGATGTGATCCGCGAACTCACCCCCGCACGCCGCGCCGAAGCGATCGCCGATCACGATGTCCGCGCCGGAGGCCTCGGCGCGCAGGGCGGGGCCGGATGCGTTGCGGTCGCGGGCGGGCGCGGGGCCGTCGTCCGGCATGGAGTGCACATCGATCAGCCAGCAGCGGCCGAACATCGCCTCGCCCCGCCGAAGCAGGGCCTCCAGCGCGCGGTGATAAGGCCGGTAGACCGCCCGAAAGCGCGCCTCGGCGTCAGCCTTCGCAAGTTTGCGCCCATAGATGGCCGCCCCGTTGTGGGCGACGCGCGGAATGCAGCCGAGCCCAGCGGCGACCCGCGGGGTCCGGGCGGCGGCGGCGTACATGGTTCCCGCGTCCGAGAACATGTCCGGGTCGATCTCGGTCTCGGCGCGGTTCAGATCGATACAGGCGCGCCCGATCAGGCCATGGATCAGCGGCGCGCCGCAGGTGTGGACGTCGGCGAGCAGCCGGTCGACATAGGCGTCCTCGATGCGGCGAAGGTCGGCGAGCGGCGCGCGGCAGGCGTCGAGAAACACGTCCGGGTAGCGGCGTCCGGAATGCGGCGAGGCGAAGACCACCGGCGCGACCACGGACACCGGCTCCTCGATGGCGAACACCGGCCCCCAGGGGTCCTCCCCGGGCCGCGCCCCCGGAGCGCTTGCAATGGTCAACCCCAGCGTCATGAGCGGCATCATTGCCGGTGCGCACGGATCGTCAAGGCGGCATCTTCACGTCGGCTTTACCCGCGACGTGCACACGGTCTAGCATAGATGTCGGGAAGGCTGATGCGGACGATGGGAATGGTGAAGATCCTGCTCGCGGAAGACGACGACAGCCTGCGCGGCTTTCTGTCCAACGCGCTGGTGCGGGCGGGCCATTCGGTGCGGGCGTTCGACGACGGCCGCCAGGCGCTGACGGCGCTTGAACGCGAGGTGTTCGACCTTCTGCTGACCGACATCGTGATGCCGGGGCTTGACGGGATCGAGCTGGCGCGGCGGGGGGCGGAGCTCGATCCGGCCATGAAGATCATGTTCATCACGGGCTTCGCGGCCGTGGCGCTGAGCCAGAATCACCCGGCGCCCAAGGAGGCGCGCGTCCTGTCCAAGCCCTTCCACCTGAAGGACCTGGTGGCCGAGGTGGAGCGCGTGGTCGCGGCCTGACCTGCGCCTGTGACCGGGCTTTTGTGATCGGCTTTCGTGACCGGGCGTCAGAAACGGGTCAGAGTGATGTTCGGGGCGTGGCTGCGGGATGCTCCGGGCCCACCGGGACGGCCCGGTTTGACGGCGAAACAGCCCGATTCCGCCCCCTGGAGCGCCCCGTCGCCCCGACCGAAAGGGGGACAATCCCCGCGATATCCGACCGGGACCCGACCTGACGCATGATGGCAGGATCGCGGAGGTGGGGGCCGCCCGGATCGGAGGGCGTCAGCGCCAAGGGCGTCGCGGAGGGTCTCGGGGTCGTGGCCGAGGCGTCTGGCGCGGCATCCGGCGGGCGCCCTCATGCTCCGCCAGGCGCCATTGACGCCGCACCACGGAGGCGGCATTAGCAGCGTCTTCGCGCAGACCCATGCGCCGGGCGGTTAGCTCAGTGGTAGAGCACTACGTTGACATCGTAGGGGTCACAAGTTCGAACCTTGTACCGCCCACCATCTGACCGACCATCTTTGGTGATGTCAGCAGGTCGCCGCGCAGTGGGATGGGGCGGCCCTTGACGTTTTGAACCGGGCGGCCCTCCCGGCTCGCGATCCGGCTCGACCCAAATGACATCAAGGGCAAGCAACAGGGCTCTGGTCCGCTGCTCGAGGGAAACCCGCGCGCGCTCGGCAAATACATCGATCGAGAGTTCGATAACAAAAACGTCAAACCTCGTGCTGAGCGACGAGTTTGACTTGACCTTCAGAGCACGCCTCGCAAGCTCGTCATACAGGTTAAGTAGTGAGTTGAGGCGCAGACGTCGGGTTTGGGGAGAGGGGCATGACTGGTTCGTGTGCGTTGGTGAGGCGGGGCGCCATCGAGATCGGCAAGTCTGCTGTCTCCCGGCCAATACTGCTTTCTTGCGTGCTGGCCCTCACGCTGGCCGCGCAAGCCTGCGGTCAGCCAGCCGCGACGAATGAGGCGGATGCGGGCGCCGGCGCTGAGCTCGCGGTGACGCAGGAATCGACACCGGCAAGCGAGCGTTCCGGTCCCTTGGCGACCGAGACGGCTGCGAGCCCCTCGCGGACTGCAAACGCCGGCGGCGACTGGAGCGGCTACACGCAGATCCGTCTGTCGGATGACGCGGTCCAAGCGATCACCCAGGCCGCTCCGAGTTCCCGGATGTGGCCTTTCGATCTCGTCGTGTTCTTCGGAGAGAGCGGTTCCTACTCAGCCGTTGTCAACAACGGCCATGCGATGTGTACGGCCTGGAGCAATGACGACCCGAACGCGGCCAGCGTTTCGTTTGGTGTGACGCCCGACCAGTACACCGGCCGGCCGGGCTGGTGCTATCCCTTCAGCCTCACGAGCCAGCGGGATGGAACGGTCCGCCTTCAGGCGCAGAATACCGTTGCCGCCAGCCAGAACCCGCACGACGAACGCACGCGGGAACGGAGCTTCGACGGTGGGCTTGAGGTCGTCACGCGCGTGCGCGACCTGCCTACAGGGATCGACGGCGGCCCGTACGCCCGCTTTGATATTCGCGGCATCCGGCTTGGGCCGAAGCCGGAGACGGGCGAGTGGGAGAGCATTCAATACCAACCCCCGAGGATGGAACAGTACATGTTCAGCCAGATGCAGGCGAGGGTCGCCGGTCCGGGCACAGCACGTCCTCTCGTTCAGGGCGTGCTCGCCGTCGGCGCTGGTACCGGCTGGCCGAATGACGGCCTGGTGACTGCGTTCGTACGCGAGGAGGGCAATACGGGGCTTAGCCGCGAATTGGAGGGGCTGGCTGACAGCTACGTCGCGAAGTGGGGGGAGCCCTTCTACCAGATTCACGCCGGCGAGGTCGCATGGCGGCGCGAGGACATGCGGCAGGTGCGCTCGCTAGGCCCCGCGCAGGCGATGGTCTGGGTCCTGGAGGCCGACGGACAACCTGCCCGGCCGGACAGCGGAACGGCGTGCGTCACGGCGTTCCAAGACTTCGACTGGTACGATAACATTTCCAGGGGATCCTCGATCCCGACGCAGGACATCGGGCCTTGGGGGTGCGGACTGATCGCGCAGGTGTTTATCGGGGTGGCCCCGACTCAATCGTTTTACGAGGCGATCCAAGCGCGTGATCGGGACACAACTTACGCTCAGGCGTCCCAGGGGCGTGAAGAGGACCTCGAAATCCCTCTTGAAGGTGACGTCAACCTTCTTCGGGAAAAGCTCTTCGCGCCGCGGGCGCACGCGGCCGCGCTGTTCGCGGGCCGGATCCAGCGGCTGGACGAGCTGCGCGAGCGCCATCTGATCGGTGCTGCGCCGGAAAGGGCATCCTCAGGCGCGTCCTCAGGCGCGTCTCCGGCCCCGGCGCCGGCGGGCTCTGCGCCGGCAGGGACGTCCGGCGATGTGTTCACGCTCGAACGCCTGCTCGGCCCGGAGGGTCCGCTGCGCACTGGCACGAAGGTGGAGGCGGCGGCGTGGTTGGAGGCGAACGGGTTTCCGGGCCCCTATTACATCCGTGAGTTTGACCGAAGCAGGGTGAGCATCGACGGCCCGAAATCGATGCCACGACTCGGGCTCCAGTGGACTTTTTTCGAGAGAACGCTCGATCCGGCGCGGACGCCCGAGGCCGTCGTCGCCAGTCTTTCGAGGCTCATCGGTGCGGAGCCGACCTGCATGAGGCCGCCTAGCGACCGCGGGCTCGTCCGTTGCGACTGGGAATCCCCTCCCGGTTTTCCAAATGTCCAGACGATCAGCCTGCCGGGCGCCTACCAAAAAGAGGTGTCGGCGAAGGCCGCGGAAGGGCAGGGTTATGAATATCAGATGTCGATCCGCATGAAGCCGTTGGAGTAGCCGCCGCACACCGGGCGATGCGCGGACCTCGCCGACGGCCCGAACCAACAAACCTTTGAGTTGCCGGGAAGTGGACGAAATCTTCCCGACTCATCGGCGTTCGCAAAGCAGCTCGTCTGACGCGGTCGGGGCAGGGCGGCGTCGCGAGCCTGTCGACACGCGCGAGGCGATTGTCATGATCTGCCCTGACGCGACCTCGGCCCGTCCCCGACTGATTGGCCCCCGACTGATTGGCTCCTGGCTGTCTGACCCCCGACTGATTGACTATATGTCCGTCCAATAGCAAGCTTTCCTGTGGTTGGCGGCGCAAAGACCGCCCGGGTTTGACGCCCAGAAAACCACCGATGACATGACCGGGGCGCCGGTCTTCCGGTCGCGCCGATCCTGGGGAGCGAACAAGGTGCGCCTGGATATGAGACGACGGTTGCTTGGCGTCCTGTGCGCGGGGCTTTTCGGGTGCGCGAGCCCGTCGGTGGAGACGACAGCCGACGTCGGGGCGGGTCTCGCCAGCCAGGCAAGCGCCGGGGCGGGCGCCGGGGAGCGGCCCGACGCCGCCCCCGACGCAAGCTACGCCCCCTATCAGGACAAGACAGCGTTCAACGCCGCCTACCGCCGGCTGACCGAGAGTCAGTATCGCAATGTGATCGCCGACATGTTCGCAGACGCCGTTCAGATCAACGCCAGGTTTGAACCCGAAATGCGCGAAGATGGTCTCCAGGCGATCGGCAACCGCCGCCTGTCCATCACCACGAGCGGACTGGAACAGTATTACTCGGTCGCCCGTTCGATCGCCGAACAGGTGGTGACGAACAAGGCCCGAGATGCGCTGATCGGCTGCGGCGCCGATCCGGAAGCGCAGGCGGCGGCCGACTGCGCGACGGCCTTCATCAAGGGCAGGGGCCAGCAGCTTTTTCGTCGTCCCCTGTCCGCCCCCGAGATCGAGGGGTTCGTCGCGGTCTGGGACAAGGCGCGCACGGAGACCGGAGACTTCGATACGGGCGTCCAGCACGCCCTCGTCGCCATGCTGATGTCGCCCGATTTTCTGTTCCGCGTCGAGGCGGCCGAGCCGGACCCGGCGAAACCCGGCGCCCACCGTTTCGACGCCTACACGATTGCATCAAGGCTCTCCTTCGTGCTCTGGGACGGCCCGCCGGATGCGGCGTTGCTGCGGGCGGCCGCCAATGGCGAGCTGCATGACGAGGAGGGACTGGCGGCCGAGGTCGAGCGGATGCTCGCGTCGCCCAAGCTCGAACGCGGCGTGCGCGCCTTCTTCACCGACATGATGCAGTTCGAGGCGTTCGACACGCTCACCAAGGACTCGCTCACCTATCCGAAATTCTCGCAGGCGGTCGCCGACAGCGCGCGCGAGGAGACGCTGAGATTCCTTGTTGACCATCTCGTCGCGCGTGATCGCGACTATCGGGAGGTGTTCACGAGCCGCGACACCTTCCTCAACCGCACGCTGGCGGCCGTCTATGATGTGCCCTACGCATCAGCCGAACCGTGGTCGCGACACACGTTCGACAAGGACAGTGAGCGCTCGGGCGTGCTGACCCAGGTCACGTTCCTGTCCCTGTTCTCCCATCCCGGGAGTTCCTCGCCCACCGTGCGAGGCGTCAGGCTGCACGACATCTTCCTGTGCGTCGCCACCCCCGATCCCCCGCCGGATGTCGACTTTTCCAAGGTGCAGGCGCTGGAGAACGGCACCGTGCGCGCCCGCCTGATCGATCACATGAGCAACACCGGCTGCTCGACCTGCCACATGATTTCCGATCCGGCCGGCCTCGCGCTCGAACACTTCGACGGGCTCGGCCAGTACAGGCTGCTTGAAAACGGCGAGGTGATCGACGTCAGCGCCAGTATCGGCGGGCAGACCTTCTCCGGCGCGCAAGGGCTCGGAGACTATCTTTCCGGTCACCCCCTGGTGCCGGCCTGCCTGGTTCGCAAGGTGCACGCCTACAGCGTCGGACGCACGACGGCGACGGACGAGTACGCGCTGCTCGCAAAACAGCAGGAGGCGTTCGCGGGCGCCGGCTATCGGATGAAGGCGCTGTACCGGACGATCCTCACCCATCCGAACTTCCTGACGGTGCGCCCGCCAGAGGGCGTTCCGGCGGGTCCTGGAACCACGCACGCAGACACATCGACACGGCCAGCCGCCTCAGGAGGAGGACAATGACCAAGAGATTCAACCGCCGCTCGATCCTGCGCGGAGCGGTCGCGGGCGCAGGCGTCTGCGTCGGCGTTCCCGCGCTCGACGCCTTCCTCAACGGCAATGGGTCCGCCTACGCCGACAAGGCGGCGCTGCCGACACGGTTCGGCACCTATTTCTGGGGGCTCGGCCTCACCGACACGCCGCTGGGCGGATCGCGCTGGGTGCCGGAAACCGTTGGCCGCGGCTACGAGGCGACGCCCGAGCTGATATCGATCAAGCACTTGCGGCACAAGGTTTCGGTGTTTTCGGGCTTTCGGGTCATCGGCGACGGCAAGCCCAACGTCGTCCACTGGAGCGGCCATGCGGCGATCCTCGGCGGCGAGGCGCCGGCGAGGAACCGGGTGATGGCGGGACCGTCCTTCGACACGGCGGTCGCGGACGCGCTTGGCGCCGGCATGCGGTTCAAGCAAGTCGACGTCGCGGCGTCCGGCGGCCAGTCCGCCTGCCACTCGACCCGGAACGGAGCCACTTTCGCGACGCCGGAGACAACGCCGCTTGAACTCTACCAGCGACTGTTCGGCGAGGGCTTCCAGGATCCGAATGATCCCAACTGGACGCCTGATCCGAGCATCGTCCTGAGGCGCAGCGTCCTCTCCGGCATCGCCGAACAGCGCAAGGCGCTGATCTCGGAAGTCGGCCGTTCGGACCAGCTGAAGCTGGACCAGTATTTCACCTCGCTGCGCGAGATCGAGAAACAGCTCGAAATCCAGCTGCAGCGTCCAGAGCCCTGCGAAGCGTGCGAGGTTCCAGACGCGCCAAAGGACCTCGGCAATTCCGTCACCATCGATGTCGTGAACGCGAATTCGAAAATGCTGGCGAAACTGCTCGCCATGGGGCTCGCCTGCAACCAGACGCGCGTGTTCAACTTCGTGCACACGCCGGGCACATCGATCACCTATATCGCCGGTGAGCAGAAGACCTATCACCAGATCACGCATGACGAGCCGACCGACACGACCCTCGGCTATCAGCCCAAGACGAGCGAACTCGCGGGCCTGGTGATGGGGGCGTTCGGCGACTTCCTCAACGAGATGGAGGCGATACAGGAAGGCGAGGGGACGCTGCTCGATCACATGCTGGTCATGGCGTTCTCCGACACCGGCTACGCCAAGATCCATTCGCTCGAGAATATTCCCGTGCTGTTCGCCGGCGGCGCGGGCGGCCGCCACATCGCCGGCCAGCATATCGCCTCCAAGGGCGAACCGATCACCCGACTGTCCCTGACGGCCCAGCAGCTCGTCGGCGTGCCGAGGGGCGAATTCGGCATGGGCGCCATGCGCACGTCGCGGCCCGTCACTGAAGTCATGGCATAGGAGCGCGCGATGAAACTTCCGTTCGCCAAGGCGGCTGGTCTCGCCCTTCTCATGGCCGCCGCGCACGGCGCGGCGAGCGCCGAATGGACACGGACGTGGGCCATCGAATGGTATGAGCCGGCGCATTATTACGGCGCCGAGACGGGGATCATCGATCCGGGAACGGATTGTCCGAAAGGCACAAACCCGGAGCCCGACTGGATCGGCGTCCTCAAGAAGGCGGGGTACACGGAGCAGGAAGCGCTCTGGCTTCGCGACCCCTCGCACCCCTATCGCGTCCCCAATCACGGCCAGAATCAGATGGCGTTTCGCGGCGAGGGCAGGGCGAACGTCTATGTCCATCCTGAACTGGCCGCGGATCCCGGCATGCAGGGCGTCACCGGGACGATCGGCGAGGGCCTCGATCTGGACGGCGACAAGACCAACGGCTTTGTCAGCGTCGATGGAAAGACCACCGGCATCGACAATCAGTTCTACCGCACGATGGGCTGCTGGAAGTATTTCCGCGGACCGCCGCGCCTCTCCTACAATGCGGAATCGCGCAATGACGAGATGCGCGAGGGTCGCTGGACGGTGCTGATCGTCGCCTCCGGCGAGGGCGACGATCCGATGAACGACGACAAGGTGCGGGTCGGCTTCTACGACAGCACCGACAAGCTGGTGAAGGATGGCAATGGCGACATCGCGACGGGCTACACCTTCCGGATCCAGCCGCATGCGAGGTTTGAGGCGATCCTCGAGGCGAAGACCGTCGACGGCGTCATCGTATCGACCAGTCCGACGAAGGAGATCTGGCTCCGGGATCCGAGCTACGCGCGCGAGCTGCAACTGCTCCAGGCGCAGCTCCAGCTGACGATGAAGGACGACGGATCGCTGAGCGGGATTCTGGCCGGATACCGTCCGTGGAAGCGTCTGTATCAGGGCATGGTCGAAGCCCGCGGCTCGGTCATCGAGCAGCTGACGTGGGCCGAATTGCCGGGGGTGTGGAACGCCCTGAAACGCGGCGCGGACTACAGTCCGGACGGGGCCAATGGCGAAAAGACTCACATTTCGTTCGCGCTGAAGATAGATGCGGTGCGGGCCTACGTGATGACGCCGGACGCGAGCCGCAAGGTCTCCGGGGTTCGGTCCTACAAGAGCGAGGCGCCGCCCATGGGCCCCAGCCTCCACGCCTTCTTCTCCAACAGGTTCCGCGTCACGGACGGACTTGTCCCGGACAGCGATGGCGTCATTCTGGCCGGCCCCGACGCGCCGATCCTGCCGCCTACGGTCACCGGCGCGGAACTCAGGGCGCGTCTGAAAGCGAGCGCCAAGGGCGCGGACTAGATTGCGCCGCGACCCGCGTTTGACAGATCAGCGGCCGGTCGGCTGACCCTGTCCGGTGGAGCGTCGCGGCCGCGAGTCCCGCGGGGATCGGCGCGCGCTCTGGTCAGGACGCAGGCCGGAACCGGAGATCGAGCGTGCGTGGAAAGTCCGGATTGCGGGGCTCGACCGGCGGGATCGCGCGTCCGGGCGTATGGCCCATCGCCTCGAAGCGCGACAGCTTTCGTCCCTCCGCCTCGTTCTCGTTGACCGGGAAACGATCATGACTGCGGCCGCCGGGGTGAGCGACATGGTATCGGCAGCCGCCAAGCGACCGCCCGCTCTCCAGGTCGAAGACATCAAACACGAGCGGGGCGTGCGGTTCGATCCCCGGATGAAGGCTTGAGGGTTGCGCCCAGGCCTTGAAGCGGACGCCGGCGACGGAGGTCCCGGCCTCGTGCGTCGGGGACAGGGGCACGCGGCGGCCGTTGCAGGTGATCACATGCCGCCCCTCGACGAGGCCGCTCGCCGTCACCTGAAGACGCTCGACCGTGGCGTCGACCGAGCGGCTGACCCCGCCGCCCGCGGGCTCCTCACCCATCACCGGCCAGGGTTCAAGCGCGTTGTGGATCACCAGTTCGACGCCGCCGACCTGCACGCGGCCGGCCTCGGGGAAGCGGAAGGCGAAGAAGGGGGCAAACCAGCTGTCCTCGAAGGCGAAGCCGCCCTGCCGCAGCGCGCGGAGGACGCTTGCAAAGTCCTGCGCGATGAAGTGCGGCAGCATGAATTCGTCGTGCAGCCGGTTGCCCCAGCGCACGAGCGGCGCACGGTGGGGGGTCGTCCAGAAATGGGCGATGAGCGCCCGCAGGAGCAGCGCCTGGACGAGATTCATCTGCGGATGCGGGGTCATTTCGAAGCCGCGCATTTCGAGCAGTCCGAGCCGCCCGCGGTCGCTGTCCGGGCTGTACAGCTTGTCGATGCAGAACTCGGCCCGGTGCGTGTTGCCGGTCAGGTCGACGAGGAGATTGCGGAACAGCCGGTCGACCATCCAGGGCGCAACCTTGGCGTCATCGGTGATCTGCTGGAACGCGATCTCGAGTTCGTAGAGCGAGTCGTGCCGGGCTTCGTCGACGCGCGGCGACTGGCTTGTCGGCCCGATATAGAGGCCCGCGAACAGGTAGGAGAGCGATGGATGGTTCTGCCAGAAGCCGAGCATGCTGCGCAGAAGGTCCGGCCGGCGCAGGAACGGGCTGTCGTCCGGCGAGGCGGCGCCGACGACGATGTGGTTGCCGCCGCCCGTGCCGACGCGGCGGCCGTCGATGAGGAATTTCTCGGTCGACAGGCGTGAGGCGCGGGCGTCTTCATAGACGCCGAAGGTGACGGATTTGAGCTCCTCCCAGTTCGCGCAGGGCTGGATGTTGACCTCGATCACGCCCGGGTCCGGGGTCACGCTGAAATGCGCGAGCCGGGAATCGAAGGGCGGTGTGTAGCCCTCGAGAACGACGGGCGTCTTCAACTCGGCGGCCGTGAGCTCGATGGCGGCGATGAGGTCGAGCGCGTGCTCGGCCCATGCGACCGGCGGCAGAAACACATGGAGCACTCCGCCGCGCGCTTCGACGCAGATCGCGCTGCGGATCAGTCCGTTCGGATCGTCGCGGAACGCGGCGTCGGAGGGTTTTCGGGCTCTCGCCGCCTTGGTGAAGGCCGCATGCGACGCCAGCGGCTTCGGGCGGTCGAACGTGCTGCGCTCCGGCGCGATTTCGAGATCGGCATCCTTTGGCGAGGGCAGGCTGGCGAGCGGCAGCCGCAGGCCGATCGGCGAGTCCCCGGTGAGGGCGATGAGGTGGGGGCCGCGAAAGCGCCAACGGTTGCTGATCCAGCGCTCGCGGCGGTGGGAGAAATGGAGCGGCATGGCGTAGCCGACCGGGGCGTTGAGATCGCCCTCCATCAGCGCCTGGAGGCGCTCGCGCTCGGCGCGCTCGAACAGGCTGGCGGCGAGAATCTCGTCCGTTTGCGGGAGTTTGCGGTCCCGCCAGAGATAGTAAGGCGCGTCTTCCCGGACGGGCAGAACATAGTCGGACGGTACGCCCAGGCGTTCGGCGAGCGCGCCGAGGAAACGTCCGGCCGTCGCGGCGTCGTGGCCGAGCGGCTTGTCCGGGTCGGCGAGGAGGTCCGGTGAGGCCCACATCGGCTGGCCGTCGCGCCGCCAGAAGCAAGGCATCGCCCAGCGAGGCAGGATTTCGCCCGGATACCATTTGCCTTGCGTGAAAATTGGCAGCCCGCCCGGCGCGAACCGGTCGCGAAGCCGCTGCATCAGGGCTTTGGCGAGGGGCTTTTTCTCGCCGCCGAGCGCGGTGTAGTGCCAGGTCTGGCCCTCGCGGTCGTCGAGTGAGACGAAGGTCGGCTCCCCGCCCATGGTCAGGCGGACGTCGGCGGCGGCGAGGCGCTTGTCGACCTCCGCGCCGAGCGCGTCGATGCGCTCCCAGCCGCCCTCGGGCAGTGGACGTGTCACGCGCGGGGCCTCGACGATGCGGGTGATGGACATCTCGTGATGAAGGGTGGCGTGGGCGCCGCCTTCGATCAGCCCGGTGACGGGGGCCGCGCTGGACGGGTTCGGCGTGCAGCAGAGCGGGATATGCCCCTCGCCCGCGAACAGGCCGGATGTGGGATCAAGGCCGACCCAGCCCGCGCCGGGAAGATAGACCTCGGTCCAGGCGTGGAGATCAGTGAAGTCGACCTCGGTTCCGGACGGTCCGTCGAGCGATTTCACGTCCGCTTTCAGCTGGATCAGATAGCCGGAGGCGAACCTTGTTGCGAGCCCCAGGTGCCGAAGCGCCTGGCAGAGCATCCAGGCCATGTCGCGGCACGACCCCGAACCGAGGGCGAGGCTTTCCTCCGGCGTCTGGATTCCGGGCTCGAGGCGAACGGTGTAGGTCAGGCTCTGGTTGAGAAGCTGATTGGCGCCGACGAGGAAATCCACCATGCCGCGCGGCGTGCGGTCGACGCGGCTCAGCCAGCCGAGCAGGGCGGGGCCGGCGTCCTTGATCTCAAGATAGGGCGCGAGTTCCTCCCGCAGGCCGGGCTCGTAGGCGAAGGGAAAGTCCCTGGCGTAGTCTTCGAGGAAGAAGTCGAACGGGTTGAAGACCCGGATCGATGTGACGAGATCCACCTCGATCTCGAAGGATTTCACCTTTTCGGGAAACACGACGCGCGCGAGGAAGTTGCCGAACGGGTCCTGCTGCCAGTTGATGAAATGGCCGTCCGGGGCAATCCGAAGGGAGTAGGACTGGATCTGCGCACGGGCGTGCGGGGCCGGGCGAAGCCGGATCGTCTGCGGCCCGAGTTCGATCGGTCGATCGTAGGTGTAGCGGGTGAGATGATGGAGGCCGACGAGAATGCTCAATGTGCGGGTGTTCCGTGCTAGACGACAGGAGGCGGACAGAGGGCCGCTCGCGGGACACGTCCGCGATCCGGCCCGCGGGCGACGGACGCACGCAGGCGCTGCGGCCGGTAGGCGCGAGGAGGCTGCGGATGAATGACGATCGACCTATAGCGGATTCCGGGTCCGTCACCAATGTGCGCGCGATCACCCGCACGCAGGACGGTCAGCCGCTGCATTATCGCCTGTTCGAGATCGTTCATCGGACGCAATACGTCTATTCGGCGCCAGTTGAGCATTCGACGCACCTGTTCCGACTCCAGCCGGTGGAGGACGCAGTTCAGGACGTGGTCCGCTCCACGGTGACGCTGTCGTCTCCGGGTGAACGGATCCTGTTCGACGATGTGTTCGGCAATCAGGCCATGCATTATCTGATCGATGCGCCCTATACGCGGCTCGACGTGACGGCGTCGAGCGTGGTGAAAGTGTTCGCGGCCCCGCCCGATGATCACAGCCTGTCCCGAAGGCAGTCATCGATCCCGCTCGTCTGGATGCCCTGGCAGCGGCAGATGATGATGCCCTACCTGTTGCCTATGGAATTGCCGGAGTCGCAGCTTCTCGAACTCACCGACTATGCGATGGGGTTTGTCGAGAGGAACGGCTACCATCTTCTGAAGACGATTCAGGATATCAATGTCAGCATCTATCGCGATTATGCCTATTCTCCGGGCGCCACTGCCCTGAGTACGACGCCGTATGAGGTCTACAAGTCGCGACGGGGCGTCTGTCAGGATTTCGCCAATCTCTTTATTTGTCTTGCAAGACTGCTCAGCATTCCCGCCCGTTATCGGATGGGTTACATCTATACAGGGGCGAATTACGCCAACAAGATTCAGTCGGACGCGTCGCATGCGTGGGCTGAAGTCTATCTGCCTTACGTCGGCTGGCGCGGATTTGACCCGACGAACGGTTGCTCGGTCGCGCAAGATCATGTTCGCGTAGCCAGCGGCCGAAACTATCTCGACGCCACTCCGACCTCCGGCACGATCTATCGCGGCGGCGGAACGGAATCGCTCCTGATCGATGTGCAGATGCGGGAGCTCAATGAACCGGTCAGCTGAAGGACCCTTTGTGTATGAACTTCGCGAACTACGACACGGAAGGGTTCTATGACGAGTTGATCCAGCCGAACGGTCGGCCCCGCAAGGAGGCGCTGCCGCTGATCCAGCAGATCAACGCGCTCCCGCCCAAGGAGCTGCGCAGGCGGCAGAAGGCGGCCGAGCACGCGCTCTATCAGCAGGGCATCACCTTCAGCGTCTATGGCGACAAGAAGGGCACGGAGAAGATTTTCCCGTTCGACATCGTTCCGCGCATCGTGCCGTCGAAGGAATGGAAGACGCTGGAAGCCGGACTGAAGCAGCGGATCGAGGCGCTGAACCTCTTCATCGACGACATCTACAATGACCAGAAGATCCTGAAGGACGGCGTGGTTCCGAGGGATCTCGTCCTGTCCTCGGAATGCTTCCTGAAGGAATGCGTCGGGCTGTCGCCTCCCAAGGGGATCTGGATCCACATCACCGGCACCGACCTCGTGCGCGACGGCGACGGTGAATTCTATGTGCTGGAGGACAATCTGCGCTGTCCGTCCGGCATCTCCTACGTGCTGCAGAACCGGGCGATCCAGAAGCACACCTTTCCGAACGCCTTCCAGGAAATGCGGGTGCGCCCGGTGTCGAACTATGGCGACCATCTTTACGAGACGCTGCGCCACGCCGCGCCGGAGGGGGTGGAGAAGCCGACGGTCGTGGTGCTGACGCCCGGCATCTACAATTCGGCCTATTACGAGCACTCCTTCCTCGCCCAGCAGATGGGAGTGATGCTGGCGCAGGGTTCCGATCTGGCGGTGCGGGACGACAAGGTTTATCTGCGCACGACCACCGGCTTCCAGCGGGTCGACGTGATCTATCGCCGGATCGATGACGCGTTTCTTGATCCGCTCGTGTTCCGCAAGGACTCCCTGCTCGGCGTTCCCGGCATCATGGATTGCTTCCGCAAGGGCAATGTGACGCTCGCCAACGCGCCCGGGACGGGGATCGCCGACGACAAGGCGGTCTACGCCTATGTGCCGCAGATCATCCGATACTATCTCGGCGAGGATGCGATCACCGCGAACGTGCCGACCTTCATCTGCGACGATGAAAAGCAGCGCAAGCATGTGCTCGAGAATCTCGATTCGCTGGTCGTGAAGGCGGTCAACCTGTCCGGCGGATACGGCATGCTGATCGGGCCGAAATCGACGGCGGCCGAACGGGACATCTTCGCCGAACGCATCCGAAAGGCGCCGCGGGATTATATCGCCCAGCCGACGCTGTCGCTTTCGCGCACGCCGACGATCATCGGTGACGCGATCGAGGGCCGGCATGTCGATTTCAGGCCGTACATTCTCTACGGCCGGGAGATCTATGTGCTGCCGGGCGGTCTGACGCGCGTGGCGCTGAAACGCGGCTCGCTCGTGGTGAACTCGTCGCAGGGCGGCGGCAGCAAGGATACCTGGGTGCTCGGCGACGACCTCCGTTCGATGGACGAGATCCTCGATGCTTAGCCGCGCCGCCAGTTCCATCCACTGGATGGGCCGCTATCTGGAGCGGGCCGAGAATGTCGCGCGGTTCATCGCGGTCAATTCGCATCTGATCCTGGACCTGCGGCTCGACCGTGACAGCGCGCAGTGGGAGCCGCTGGTGCAGGCGTCCGGGGATGATGAGGATTTCGCCGCCCGCTATGCGACGCAAACCGAAGCGGATGTCGTCCGGTTCCTGACGTTCGATCCGGTGAACCCCAACTCCATCCTCTCCTGCATCAAGGCCGCGCGGGAGAACGCTCGCACCCTGCGGGAGATCATTCCGTCGGAAATGTGGGAGGCGATCAACGAACTGCACCATGAAATCGAACGGCACAGCCGGAAGCGGAAGATCGACAATCTGCAGGACGTCTACATCGCGGTGCGCAACGCCAGCAACCTGCTGGAGGGCCTCACCGAGAATGTTATGTCGCATGGCGAGGGCTGGCACTTCCTGCGCATGGGGCGGCTGCTCGAGCGCGCCGACAAGACGGCGCGGATTCTCGATGTGAAGTATTTCCACCTGCTGCCGAGGGCGGACTATTTCCAGTCGCCCTATGACTCGGTTCACTGGGGGGCCGTGCTGAAGTCGGTGAGCGGATTTGAGATGTACCGCCAGAGATTCCACCGCGCGAACTACAAGGATGTCACCACCTTCCTGATCCTCGATCCGGAGTTCCCGCGATCGATCCGCTTCTGCGTCAACGGCGCGTCGGACGCGCTTCAGCGGATCGTGCGGATGCTCGGTGTGGACGTCGCGGCGACGGCTGAAATGGAGAAGCTTCGCGCCGGGATCGACACGGCGGAGATCGAGCCGATCCTGCAGGGCGGGCTGCACGAATTCATCGACGTGCTTCAGTTCAACCTGAACATCGTCGGCGACTCCCTGTTCCGGTCATTCTTCGATCTTGAGGACGCCTGAGAGGCACCTGACGCGCCGACCTCGAAGGTATAAGCGAGCCCGGGTTCAGCGCTCGTCCGGACCGATCATTTTCTCGGGCCGGACGATGGCGTCGTAGTCATCGGCGGGAATGCCGTCCTTGATCGCCTCATCGCGCAGCGTCGTCCCGTTCTTGTGGGCGGTCTTGGCAATCTTCGCCGCGCGGTCATAACCGTATTTCGGCGCAAGCGCCGTCACCAGCATCAGCGAACGCTCGACACCTGAACGGATGTTGTCGAGGCGGGGCTCGATCCCGACGACGCAATTGTCGGTGAAGCTGACGGCGGCGTCGGCCATCAGCCGGACCGACTGGAGGAAATTGTAGGCCATCATCGGATTGAAGACGTTCAGTTCAAAATGGCCCTGGCTGCCGGCGAAGGTGATCGCGGCGTTGTTTCCCATGATGTGCGCGCAGACCTGCGTCAGCGCCTCGCACTGGGTCGGGTTCACCTTGCCGGGCATGATGGACGATCCGGGCTCGTTCTCCGGCAGGGCGAGTTCGCCGAGCCCCGCGCGCGGGCCGGAGCCGAGGAAGCGGATGTCGTTGGCGATCTTGAACAGGGAGGCGGCGACCGTGGTGATCGCCCCGTGGGTCATCACCATGGCGTCGTGAGCGGCGAGCGCCTCGAACTTGTTGGGCGCGGTGGTGAAGCGAAGCCCGGTGATCTGCGATATCTTCTCGGCGACCCCCTCGGCGAAGCCGACCGGAGCGTTGAGACCCGTGCCGACCGCCGTTCCGCCTTGGGCGAGCTCCATGAGGGCGGGCAGCGTCTGTTCGATGCGGGCGATGCCGTTGGTGAGCTGCTGGGTGTAGCCGGAGAACTCCTGCCCGAGGGTGAGGGGCGTTGCATCCTGGGTGTGGGTGCGGCCGATCTTGATTATGTCCTTCCACGCCGCCGCCTTGTCGTTCAGGGCGTTGCGCAGGCCGGCGAGGGCGGGCAGCAGGCGATGGACGACTTCCTCGGCGCAGGCGACGTGCATCGCCGTCGGGAAGGTGTCGTTCGACGACTGGCTCATGTTGACGCTGTCATTCGGGTGGACGGGAGCCTTCGATCCCATGCGTCCGCCGAGGATCTCGATCGCGCGATTGGCGATCACCTCGTTGGCGTTCATGTTGGATTGGGTGCCGGACCCGGTCTGCCAGACCACAAGCGGGAAATGATCGTCGAGCTTGCCCTCGATGACCTCGTTGGCGGCCTTCACGATGGCATCGCCAACGAGGCTGTCGAGCCGGCCCATCGCCATGTTCACCTCGGCGGCGGCGCGCTTGACGACGCCTAGGCCGCGGATGATGGGGGCAGGCTGCCTCTCCCAGCCGATCTTGAAATTGCCGAGGCTGCGTTGCGCCTGTGCGCCCCAGTAGCGATCGGCGGCCACTTCGATCGGGCCGAACGTGTCGGTTTCTGTGCGGGTCGGCTTGGTCATGGCGCATCGATCTCTGGCTGGCGAACGGTGCTTCGGGTTAGACCGATGTCGGGTCAGGATCAATCGCGCGGGCGGCGGGGGACCTCATGACGCTTGCTCTCTTTGCGCTGACGCTGGGTTGCGGCCTGCCGCCGCTGATCGCCTGGGCGACCACGCGGGGGGACCCGGCGGCGAGGCCGATGTGGCTGCGCGTCGCCGGGCTCATCGCGTTTGCCGGTGCGGCGGGGAGTGGACTTGCGCTGGCGCTTGGGCCGGGCGGGTTCTCGCCGGCGGAGCTGGGCTTCGTCATGCCGGGATGGACGACGCTCGCCTGGGCTGCGGGGATCGCGGGCTTTTTCTCGCTCTGGTTCGGCGGCGTTCTGATGCGGCTTCCGGCCCGGCTCGGCCTCAAGGGGTTCGAGGCCGGCGCGGCGGCGTTCGGTCAGGCCCCGCCGTGGCTGATGGTCGCCGGAGTGGTGGTTGGCGTCGCCGCAGAGGACATACTCTTCACGGGCGTCGCGCTCGCCTGGCTTGATCGCCTGGTCGGCGATCCGGTGATTGCGACCCTGGTCGGCGTGACGATTTTTGCGCTCGCGCATCTCCCGATGTGGGGCGTCGGACCGACGGTGACCTTCTTCATTTCGAGAGGCGTGTTGATGGGGCTCTACCGGATCCATGGCGATCTCGGCGCCAATATTCTCGGCCACATCGTGACGGATTTCATCGGCCTCGCCCTTTCGCCGACGCTTGCGGCGCTCGCGAGGCGGCGGAGCGATCGATAGCGGGGAGGCGAGCCCCGGCGGTCCGCCTAACTTGCGTCGGCGGCGATCTCGACCATGACTTCATTCCGGCGCGCGAAAGGCGGCGTCCATGGCGGGTCGTAGAAGGCGTGCTCCGGCTCGCCGACGGGGGTGAGCCCCTGAGCCGACACCCAGGCAAGCAGTTCGGCCTCCTTGCGGGCCATCTTGTCCGGCCCGGCGAACCAGGAATAGCGGACGACGGCCATGCGGCGGGCCGGGCGCTCGGCGAGTTCGACCGCGGGATTTTCCGGGGAGGGAAGGGTCTCCATGGTCCAGGACGAGGGCATGATGAAGGAGACGCGCCACTCATCCCCGGCGGACGCTGTCTGGGTGACGGGGGCGGTCATCGCGATCTTCGCTCGCGGCGCCTGGACGACGGGGGCCGTCATGGCGATCTTCTCGCCGGGCCTCTCCTTGGCGAAGATGTAGTTCGCGAGCGGCATGAAGCCGGAATTACGGGCGTCAACCGCCTCGCCGCGCGTGTCGACCGAGGCGACGATCTGCGGGGCGTAGTCGCGTACCTCGAAGTCGCCATCTTTGAGGACGCGGGCGAATTTCGGTTCCTCGACGGCGCTGGCGGCGGGGGCCGCGACCGCCGCGAACATGGCTGTGGCGGCGACGACCAGAAGCGATGCGGGAGGGGACATGGGCCGGTAATTCCTTGTGTGTTGCAGGTATACGCCGGCGGCGCGTCCTGTGGATCAGGCGATGCGGCCCGAGCATGCCGCCCGGACGCGGAGAGGGGGCGCGCGCGACCCTCCGGCCACGGAACGCGCCGGCAAAGCGAATTGTCGCGACGGCGTCATGTTGTCATGGGTAGGGGCTCATGCTAGGAGCCGCCTCAACCTGAGGGGGGCTCCGCGTCTGGCCGCCTGCAGTCACCTGATTTGTGAGCGAATTTTCAAACGCTCGGGCCCGGGCGCGGCGGGCCGGAGATTGCGGGCACAGATTTGACGACTTCCTCAACCTCTTCCCCGGGCGAGGCGGCGCAGCGTTACGCGGCGGCCGTCTTTGAGCTTGCGCTCGACAGCGGCGACGTTGACGGCGTCGAAGCCGGTTTCACGGCGATCGCGAAGCTGATCGAAGGCGACGCGGCGCTCAACCGGGCGATGCGCTCTCCGCTTTACAAGTCGGAAGAGAAAGCGGGGGTGCTCGAAACCCTTTGCGGCAAGCTCAAGTCGCCTGACCTGGTGCGTCGCGCCGTCGGCGTCGCGGCAATGAACCGGCGAGCGGGCGACATTCCAGCGATCGCGCGGGCGTTCGCCACGCGGGCGGCGCGCCATCGCGGCGCGACGCAGGTGACCGCGCGCGTCGCGCATCAGGTGAGCGAGGCGCAGGCGGCCAAGCTTGAATCGGACGTGTCGCGCGCGCTCGGCCGCACGGTGAAGGTGCAGATCGAGGTCGATCCGGCGCTGATCGCCGGAATGCAGCTCCGCTTCGGGTCGAAACTCATCGACGCCTCCGTGCGCACCAAGCTGAACCAGTTGACGACGATCATGAAGGGAATGTGAGCGAGATGGATATCAGAGCCGCGGAAATCTCCGACATCCTCAAGGCGCAGATCAAGAATTTCGGCGCCGAAGCCCAAGTGTCCGATGTCGGCCAGGTGTTGTCGGTCGGCGACGGGATTGCGCGCATTCACGGCCTCGACAGCGTCCAGGCGGGCGAAATGGTCGAGTTCGAGAACGGCGTCAAAGGCATGGCGCTCAACCTCGAGCGCGACAATGTGGGCGTCGTGATCTTCGGCGAGGACCGGGGCGTCAAGGAAGGCGACACCGTCCGCCGGACCGAGGAGATCGTGTCCGCTCCGGTCGGAAAGGGCTTGCTCGGCCGCGTGCTGAACGCGCTCGGCGAGCCGATCGACGGCAAGGGCCCGCTGAAGGATGTGGCCGAGCGTCGCCGCGTGGATGTGAAGGCGCCGGGTGTTCTGCCGCGCAAATCGGTGCATGAGCCGATGGCGACCGGCATCAAGGCGATCGACTGCCTCATTCCGATCGGTCGGGGCCAGCGCGAACTGATCATCGGCGACCGCCAGACCGGCAAGACGGCGGTGGCGATCGACACGATCCTCAACCAGAAGGAAATCAACGCCCGCGGCAGCGAGAGCGAGAAGCTCTACTGCGTGTATGTCGCGGTCGGGCAGAAGCGCTCGACGGTGGCGCAGGTGGTCCAGACGCTCGCCGAGCGCGGCGGTCTCGACTACACGATCGTCATCGCCGCGACGGCGTCAGAGCCCGCGCCCTTGCAGTACCTTGCGCCGTTCACCGGGTGCGCGATGGCCGAATGGTTCCGCGACAACGGCATGCACGCGCTGATCATCTATGACGATCTGTCGAAACAGGCGGTCGCCTACCGGCAGATGTCGTTGCTGCTGCGCCGCCCGCCGGGCCGGGAAGCCTATCCAGGCGACGTGTTCTATCTGCACTCGCGTCTGCTGGAGCGCGCGGCGAAGCTCAACGAGGAGCATGGCTCGGGCTCGATGACCGCGCTGCCGGTGATCGAGACGCAGGCGAACGACGTGTCGGCCTACATCCCGACCAATGTGATCTCGATCACGGACGGCCAGATCTTCCTCGAGACGGACCTGTTCTATCAGGGCATCCGGCCGGCGGTGAACGTCGGCCTGTCGGTGTCCCGCGTCGGCGGTTCGGCTCAGACCAAGGCGACGAAACAGGTGTCCGGCACGCTGAAGTCGGACCTGTCGCAGTATCGCGAGATGGCGGCGTTCGCGAAATTCGGGTCGGATCTCGACGCCGCCACGCAGCGCCAGCTCAACCGCGGCGCGCGGCTCACCCAGCTCCTGAAGCAGCCGCAATACTCCCCGCTTCAGATGGAAGAGCAGGTGTGCGTGATCTTCGCCGGCACGAAGGGCTATCTCGACAAGGTGGCCGTCGAGGACGTGCCGAGGTTCGAGAAGGAGCTTCTTGCCTACCTCCATCGCGATCACGGCCCGCTTCTGAAGGACATCCGGGACAAGAAGGACACCAAGAAGGACGGGATCGAGGACCGCATCAAGACGGCCGTCGAGACCTTCGTCGCGACATTCGTATGAGCCGACTGGTCCATCGGACCCAACACGGGAACAGGGGCTGCTGAATGCCCAGCTTGAAGGACCTGCGCCTGCGGATCGCGAGCGTGAAGTCCACACAGAAGATCACCAAGGCCATGCAGATGGTCGCCGCCGCGAAGCTGAAGCGTTCGCAGGAACAGGCGGAGTCCGCGCGGCCCTACGCCTCGCGCATGGCGGCGGTGATCGCCAACCTCGCGGGCGGCGCCTCCGCGGCCGGGGGGCCGAAGCTGATCGCTGGCACGGGCAAGGACGATGTGCACCTGCTCGTGGTGATGACCGCCGAACGCGGCCTGTGCGGCGGCTTCAACACCAATGTGGTGCGCCTGGCGCGCAACGAGATCCGCCGGCTGACGGGCGAGGGCAAGACGGTGAAGATCCTCACCGTCGGCAAGAAGGGCAATGACGCTCTGCGCCGGACGCATGCGCCGATGATCATCGGCACGATCAGCATGCGCGGTGAACGGTCGATCACCAATGACAGCGCCCAGCGCGTCGCCGCCGCGCTGACGGAACGGTTCGACGCAGGCGAGTTCGACGTCGCGACGCTGGTGTTCGCGCGCTTCCGCAATGTGCTGACGCAGACGCCGACCGCGATGCGGCTGATTCCGGCGGAGGCGCCGGAGGACGCACCAAAGGTCGACCTCGCCGGCGCGCGCTACATCTATGAGCCGTCCGAAGCCGCGATCCTGGAGACGCTGCTTCCGCGTTATATCTCCACCCAGATCCTGTCGGCCCTGCTCGAAACGCAGGCCGGCTTCTTCGGTGCGCAGATGACGGCGATGGACAATGCGACCCGCAACGCCGGAGACCTGATCCGCCAGCTGAACCTGCGCTATAACCGCGCGCGTCAGGCGCAGATCACCAAGGAACTCATCGAGATTATTTCAGGAGCGGAGGCGCTCTGATCGCGCCCGCAAGACCAGACGCAAACGAGGAACCGAGCATGCCCACCGCCACCGCAACCAACGTCAAAGGCCGCGTCAGCCAGGTCATCGGCGCTGTCGTGGACGTCGAGTTCGACGGCCATCTTCCCTCCATCCTGAATGCGCTGGAGACCAACAACAATGGCAACCGGCTGGTGCTCGAAGTCGCCCAGCACCTCGGCGAGCACCTGGTTCGCACGATCGCGATGGACTCAACCGAGGGCCTGACCCGCGGCCATGAGGTGGTCGACACCGGCGAAGCGATCGCCGTGCCCGTGGGTGAGGCGACTCTCGGCCGCATCATCAACGTCATCGGCGAACCGATCGATGAGGCGGGCCCGGTGAAGTCGGATGTCCGCCGCGGCATCCACCAGCTGGCGCCGGCCTTCGTGGACCAGAAGCCCGTGCCGGAAATCCTGCCCACGGGCATCAAGGTCGTGGATCTGCTCTGTCCCTACACCAAGGGCGGCAAGATCGGCCTTTTCGGCGGCGCGGGCGTCGGCAAGACCGTGCTGATCCAGGAGCTGATCAACAACATCGCGAAGGCCTATGGCGGCTATTCGGTGTTCGCCGGCGTCGGCGAGCGCACCCGCGAGGGCAACGACCTCTATCACGAGATGATCGAATCCGGCGTGAATCAGGAAGGCGGCGGCGGCAATTCGCGCTGCTCGCTCGTGTTCGGCCAAATGAACGAGCCGCCGGGCGCCCGCGCCCGCGTGGCGTTGACGGGCCTGACGATCGCGGAACACTTCCGCGACCAGGGCAAGGACATCCTGTTCTTCGTCGACAACATCTTCCGCTTCACACAGGCAGGCTCGGAAATGTCGGCGCTGCTCGGCCGCATCCCGTCCGCGGTGGGCTACCAGCCGACGCTCGCCACCGACATGGGCGCGCTGCAGGAGCGCATCACCTCGACCACCAAGGGATCGATCACTTCGGTGCAGGCGATTTATGTTCCGGCCGACGACCTCACCGACCCGGCGCCTGCCACATCCTTCGCCCACCTCGACGCGCAAACCGTGCTGAACCGGGCGATCTCCGAGAAGGGCATCTATCCGGCGGTCGATCCGCTCGATTCCTCCTCGCGGATTCTCGACCCGCTGATCGTCGGCGAGGAGCACTATAACGTCGCCCGATCGGTTCAGGAAATTCTTCAAAAATACAAGGGTTTGCAGGACATCATCGCCATTCTCGGCATGGATGAACTATCGGAGGAGGACAAGCTCACCGTCGCCCGCGCCCGCAAGATCGAGCGGTTCCTGTCGCAGCCCTTCTTCGTGGCGCAGCAGTTCACCAACCTCGAAGGCCAGTTCGTCGAGGTGAAGGACACGGTGCAGGGCTTCAAGCAGATCCTCGAGGGCAAGTATGACGACATTCCCGAACAGGCCTTCCTGATGTGCGGGAAGATCGAGGATGTGGTGGCCAAGGCGCAGCGCATGGCCGCCGAAGCGGCCTGAGACCGTCCGGCTGGTTACTGCGCCCGAACCGCGGCGCTGGTTGACCCGACCGATACCGGCGTGGCGCTGGACGACGAGATGAATCCCACAGGCGAGTCCTGTCGGAATTCAACGATCATGCGCCGTTCGCTCGGGGAATAGGCGGGCGCAGACGCCGGACGCGACACAAAGGCGGTGAATGTGTGAACGACGTTCGGCGCGGCGGTGAAAGCCACTTCCGCCGTCGGCGGGGCGAGGCACTGGCCGGTCGACGGATTGGTCTTGCAGATCGTCGCCGTGAACGCCTGATCCGACGGATCGCTGAACGGCCGCGCGTAGATCGCGCGCGCGCGGATCGTCGCCGAAGCCCCGATGTTCACGGTCGCCACCGGGAACGCCTGCCCGGCGGAAGGCACGTTCAGAATCCCGTCGCCGGAGGGCGTGACGCCGATGGATATCATGTCCGCCGGGTCGAAGGTGAAGATGGAGGTGAGGGCGAAGGCGCTCGCGAGCCCGCCGATCGCGCCTGATGTGGCGTTGGCGCACTCGATCTGAAACGGGTTCACGGCGGCGGTGGGGTCGCCGAGTTCGGTGGCGAAACTCTCCACCGAAAAGACGAATGTGCGGGTCGCGCCGGCCGGAATATCGATCGGGGCGTCGATCGATCCGATGGGAAGGTTGCTCGCCGGGTCCGTAGCCTGGAAGAACATCCTGTAGGCTGAGAACTGGGCGGTCCGGAGGTGACAGCCGATCGCGGGCTGAGCGCCGGAGTTGATAATGCTCATGAAGCCGGTGAGGGGCTCGTTGGGGGACCCGGCGCGACCTGATGGAAGCACGGCGGCGGCGATGGTGGTCGCCGGAGCCGCGCCGCGCACCCGTGTGACCGCACGCTCGGTGGCGCGACCCGTCAGAGCGCCTGCGGTCCGTCCTTCAAACACGAACGAGCCGATTTCCGTTCGGGTGGTTGAGTCAGTGAGAGCGAGGCCGGTGAATTCAGCTGTCGCAACGGCGCCGGCCGCGAGCTGGAAGGCCGCCGGCGCGCTGAAGCGTGTGGGAAGGGTCGTCGATGGCGTGACAGTCATCGCACCGGCGGTGGCGTTATAGAGGATGAATCCCGCTGTCGGGCAGACCCCGCTTGTGCAGAAATACTCGCGGCCGTTGAAGGAGGTGTTCGCGCCGTATTTGTAGAGAAACGCCGAAAGACCGCCCTGGTCTGCGAGGACGGATGAGGTGATGGCTATGTTTCCTTGGGCTCCCCCGATCGATCCAACCTGTAGCCAATAGGTCATTCCCGGTTGCAGATCCACCTGCACCAGGCTCTGCTGGGACGAGACGCCGGGCGCCACGAAGTCGTTGTTTCCGGCAATTCGGGTGAGGCCGCCAAAAGAGCCGCCCGGCCCGGAATAGACGGCGATTACGGTATCGATTTCGGACCCGAACGTATGGATCATCGCCCGGCGCGTCGAGGCTCCCGATCCGGCGAGCTCGAGCCGGAACCAGGATGTCCTGGTCATCAGCCCGCCCTCCGTCGGCTCGCCGGTCTCGGTGGTGAAGCTCGTGTTGTTGAGATTGAAGGTGCGGGTTGTCGGCTCCGAAAAGGCGGCGATGGAGGAGACAGGATCTTTCGAGGCGAAGGGTTCGCTTTGGGATAACGGTCGCGCCGCGTCACCGATCGCGAGGCCGCAGGTCGCGACGCCCAGGAAGACATTGCAGGCAAATTCTGTGGCGGGGGCCGCAAACGACCTTGGACCAAGCGGGACCGTCATAACGGCCCAAGCGGCAATGATCAGCAACAGGCGCTTGATCGAAAGGGCGACAATGTTTCCCATGAGCATCTCGTCCCGCCATGGATGCCTTGTCGGATTTTGCGCGCGGCATGCCCGATTGGCAAGACAAGATGCGGCCTTTACACGCGGTCTGGTCCTGCTAGACGAGCGGCGGAAAAGGAAATTCTCATGGCCGACGTTCTCCAATTCTCGCTGGTCTCGCCCGAGCGCGAACTGTTCTCCGGCGCGGTGAAGCAGGTGGATGCGCCGGGCGTCGAGGGGGAGTTCGGCGTTCTGCCCAACCACGCGCCCTTCATGACGACGCTGAAGCCGGGCGTCGTGACGATCCATGAGGCGGGCGACAAGACTGCGGTGTTCGTGCGGGGCGGGTTCGCGGACGTCACCCCGGACGGGCTGACCATCCTCGCGGAGGAGGCGGTGCGGCTGTCGGATGTCGATGTCGCGAAGCTGTCGGCGGAGATCGAGGTGGTGCGCACGGACGCCGCCGATCCCGGCGACGAAGCGCGGCGCGCGCGGGCGGCGGACCGGCTCGCCTATCTTGAGGCCCTGAAAGCCGCGGTGTCGGTCGGCTAGGGCTCGCGGTCTCCGCTTGTGACCGCGCGCCTGCAATAGACAGGTCAGCCCGGTGGCGGCGCAGAGCCTCTCGTTCACGAAACGCAAAGAATCCCGCTTCACGCGAAACCAAACGTCGCACTTCCCGTCTAAAGTCGGGTATGGTTGGACCAAGGGTCATCCGGGAGGGGGATGGGTGGGCGATGCGCCATGCGCTTGAAGCAGCGATCACAGCCGTGATCGGAGCAGGTCTGTGGATCGGGTCGACCGCGGTGGCGCAGTCCCCGCCGGAGACGCAACCGCGGCCTGATCCTGTCCCTCCGCCCGCAGTCTCCGCCCCGAACCCGCAGGGCGCTGTTCCCTCGGAAACCGAGACGCCGCCCGCGCCCGGCGGCGGGATGTGGATGGTCGTGCGAGAGGGCGATCCGGGCTCGGGCGCGGCGTCGCCTGGGGAAGCCGCCACACCATCTGAAGCGGCGGCGACAGAACAAGCGCCGACGCCAGTTCAGACGCCAGTTCAGACGCCAGTTCCGACTCCGGAGCCGTCACCTGAAATCACGGTCCAGGCCGCGCCCGACGCAGCATCGGCCTCTGTCCCGACCGCTCCGCCTTCCCCGGCGGCGCGCGCGCCTGTCGTCGACGGACCATCAGAGCCGCCCGAACCGCCGCGCACGCTGGCCCGGCCGCAGGAGCCGCCGCCGCCCCGATCGGAGCAATTCGGTCAGTTCTCGTTCGAAGTCGCGCAGGGCCTGTTGCTGAGCATCTGTCAGTCCGCCGCGGAAGACGCGTCTACGCCGGCGGCCCTCGCCGGGGCGGCCGGTCTGCAGACCGCCGAAGCGCCGGACTTCGTGAAGCGGACCCTGCCAGCCGACGCCGTCACCTGGGCCGCGGAGTCAACCGACAGCCAGGTGTATCTCTATGCCCACTCTGGTGCGGCGGGATGCGGGGTGATCATCGCTCGCCCGCTCAGCGATGCGGCGGGCCCGCGTCTACGAAGCGCACTGACGCAAACCGAGTCGCGGTTTGAAAAGACGTCGGAAGAGACGCTGGATGAAAGCGTGCTGTTCACGCGCTTCCGCTCGCCGGCGGGGCGTTATGTCGATGTTCTCGAGTATCCGGCGCGGGGCGAACAGCCGGGCCTTATCAAGGCGGAGTTCCTTCGCGGTTGAGACGCGACGCCGTCAGGGCTTGCGGGCGAGCACCGCTTCGAGCACCGCCCGTGCGTCCTTGCCAAGCTCCGGGTGGGCGAGGGCGAGCGCGGCGAAGGCCTCCAGATAAAGCAGCTTGTCGCCGCAATCATAGTCGCGTCCGGCGTAGCGGAAGGCGTGGAAGGTCTGCGATCCCATCAGGCGCTGCATCGCGTCCGTCAGCTGGATCTCGCCTCCGGCGCCGCGGGCCTGGGTGGCGAGCAGGCCGAAGATTTCAGGCTGAAGGATGTAGCGGCCGGTGATCTTGAGGCGCGAAGGAGCGCTCTCGCGCGGCGGCTTCTCGACCATGCCGCTCATCTCGATCAATGGCCCCTGGTCGCCCGCGGTCTTCGGAGCGATGACGCCGTAGGACGAGACGCGTTCGGCCGGAACCTCGTCCACCGCCACGATATTGCCGCCGACCTCGGCGTAGGCCGCGGTCATCTGCGCGAGGCAGGAGGGCGAGGCATGGACGAGGACGTCGGGCAGGAGGACCGCGAACGGCTCGTCGCCGACGAGATCGCGGGCGCAGAGCACGGCGTGGCCGAGGCCGAGCGGGGCCTGCTGGCGCACGAAGCTTGCGGCGCCCGGCGGAAGGCAGAGCCGGTCGAGCTCTTCCAGCAGCGCGGTCTTGTTCTTTTCCTTGAGCGTGGTCTCGAGCTCATAGGCGCGGTCGAAATAGTCCTCGATCGCGCCCTTGTTGCGGCCGGTGACGAAGATGAAATGCTCAACGCCCGCCGCGCGCGCCTCGTCCACGACATACTGGATCGCCGGCCGGTCGAAGGCGGGCAGCATCTCCTTGGGGATGGATTTCGTGGCGGGCAGCACGCGTGTGCCGAAGCCGGCGACGGGGAGGACGGCCTTGCGGACCTTTTTCATTCGGGGAACTCCTCAGTTTCGCTTCGCCGATCGCTTCTCGCCCGCGGCGGTTTGATAGGGACGAGCAAATCGCGTGCCGCGGGAAAGTCCTCGCGCGTGTGCAGGGCGGCGGCGCGCGGACGGGTGGTCGGCGCGCCGATCACCGCGATCAGGGTTGGCGAAGGTGCCAGCGCCAGGCGGTCTGCACGATATTGTCGATCGAGGAGTGCCGCGGTGTCCAGCCGAGCAGACGGTTCGCCTTCTCCGCGGCGGCGACGAGGGCGGGGGAATCACCCGGTCGGCGCGGTCCGAACTTGCGGGGCAGGGGACGCCCGGAGGCGGTCTCCACGGCCGCCGCGACTTCGGCGACGGTGGTGCCGACGCCCGTGCCCAGATTGAACGCCTCGCTTGCTCCGCCGTCGAGCAGATGCTGGATCGCCCGGCGATGCGCGTCGGCGAGATCGGTGACGTGGATATAGTCGCGCACGCAGGTGCCGTCGCGCGTGTCGTAGTCATCGCCGAAGATGGTGAAGGTGTAGTCAGAGCTTTTCGCGCCGCGAATGGCAAGCGGGATGACGTGGGTTTCCGGCTCGTGGCGTTCACCGATCTCCGCCGATGCGTCGGCGCCCGCGGCGTTGAAATAGCGAAGGGCCGCGTAGCGAAGGCCGTGGGCGCGGTCGAAGTCCGCCATCATCCGTTCGGCGAACAGCTTGGTCCAACCATAGGGATTGATCGGCCATTGCGGATGGGTCTCGTCCATCGGCGTGCGCACCGGCGCGCCATAGGTGGCGCAGGTCGAGGAGAAGATCATCCGGTTGACCCCGGCGGCGGTCATCGCTTCGAGGATGTTCAGCGTGCCGGTGACGTTGACGTCGTAGAAGGCGCCGGGATTGGTGACCGACAGCCCTACCTCGATCAGCCCGGCGAAATGGGCGACGACATCCGGCCTGGTTTCACGGATGGCGGCGTCGAGGGCGGCGCGGTCGCGGATGTCGCCCTCGATTAGGGGGCCGAACTTCACGAAATCCCGCCAGCCGCCCGACAGATTGTCGAACGTCACGACGTTCCAGCCCGCTTCGGCGAACGCCTTGCAGCAATGGCTGCCGACATATCCTGCCCCGCCGATCACGAGAACTGTTGTCATCTGGGTTTCGACCTCCGGCTGGCCCCGCACGTCGCGTGCGGAACGGGATCAGCTTGCGATGAGTGAGCGGAAATAGGCGATGGTTTCCTTCAGCCCGTCGCGGAGCTGAACCTTGGGCTCCCAGCCCAGCGTCTGGCGCGCAAGGGTGATGTCCGGCCGGCGCTGCTTGGGGTCGTCCGCTGGCAGGGGGCGATATTCGAGCGGCGACTTCGAGCCGGTGAGTTCGAGCACGATCTCGGCCAGTTCGCGCATCGAGAATTCGCCGGGATTGCCGATATTGATCGGGCCGGTCACGTCGTCGCCGGTTTGCATCATGCAGACCATGGCGTCGAGCAGGTCGTCGCAATAGCAGAAGGACCGCGTCTGGCCGCCGTCGCCATAGAGGGTGATCGCCTCGCCGCGAAGCGCCTGAAGGATGAAGTTCGACACCACTCGTCCGTCATTCGGATGCATGCGGGGGCCGTAGGTGTTGAAAATGCGAACGACCTTGATCTTAAGATCGTGCTGGCGGTGGTAATCGAAGAACAGGGTTTCGGCGCAGCGCTTGCCCTCGTCATAGCAGGAGCGCGGGCCGATCGGGTTCACATGTCCCCAGTAATCCTCCGTCTGCGGGTGAACCTTGGGGTCGCCATAGACCTCCGACGTCGACGCCTGGAGGATTTTGGCGTGCAGGCGCTTGGCGAGGCCAAGCATGTTGATCGCGCCGTGGACCGAGGTCTTCGTCGTCTGCACGGGATCGTGCTGGTAGTGCACCGGAGAGGCGGGGCAGGCGAGATTGTAGATCTCGTCGACCTCGACAAAGAGCGGCATCGTCACGTCATGACGGAGAAATTCGAACCGGCTGTGCCCGATGAGGTGGGCGACATTGCGCTTTTGTCCGGTGAAGAGATTGTCGACGCAGAGCACTTCGCGCCCTTGCGCAAGGAGCTTGTCGCAGAGATGGGAGCCAAGAAAGCCGGACCCGCCAGTCACCAGCGTTCGCCCGTCGAGCAGCGAACTCGCCTTCACGCCGACTTTCCGAGACCCGCCAGTCTGAGCCATTTTCGTCCCTCGCACGCACCCGTTGACGCACTTAGCGCCCAGTCAGAGCAAGAAGCGCGCCGGGTCTGGTGGCCCCACCGATACAGCCGGGAGAGGCTCCGGCGTCGCAACTCGCCTCGCACGGGAACTGGTCGAAGGCAATGCGCCCGATCAGATCGCGCGCTGGTAGCACGCAAGAGCGGCGCCCTCACACCGGTTCGGTCCAGCGCACGAACCGCCGGGCGACCTCTTCGTAGACCGCCCGCTTGAAAGGGATGACGAGGGCAGGGGCTTCCGCGAGTTCGGCCCAGCGCCAGGCGTCGAATTCCGGCGTGTGCTCATCGAGGCGCACATCGCTCTCGCTCCCCTTGAAGCGGAAGGCGAACCATTTCTGCCGCTGTCCCAGGTAGGGACCGGTCAGGCGCGCCTTCAGGTCCGGCGGGAAGTCGTAGTAGAGCCAGGGGTCGAGCTCTTCCAGCAGCTCGACCATGGACGGGTTGATCCCGGTCTCCTCCTTCAGCTCGCGCAGCGAGGCCTCGGCGGGGGTCTCACCGCGATCGATCCCGCCCTGCGGCATCTGCCAGGAGAAGCGTTGATCGTCATTGCGCCCGCCGCCGGCGCGGTGGCCGACCATCACATGGCCCTTCTTCGAGAAGACGGCGAGGCCGACATTGGCCCGGTAGAGCGTGGGGTCCCGTCCGTTTTCGAGCGGATGGGCGATCATGGTCAGGTCGCGTCGCCGAGGGAGAGGGCGGTCACGCCAACCGCCTGGGAGGCCGGGGCGAGCTCATAGCCCTTGGTCTTGAGCCCGGCGGCCCATTGCTGGAGCTGTTCCACCGTCACGGGATAGGCGAAGCCGACACCCACCGCCGACCCGTTCTGGAGCGCCAGCGCCTCAAGCTCCAGCAACTGGCGGTCGATCGCGTCCGCGGAGGCTTCCGCGTCGATGATGCGATCCGCGGCGGCGAAGGACAGGCCAGCGCTCTCGGCCGCCTCGGGCAGGGAGGACCGCGCCGCCGCACCGTCGTGGACGAAAACGAGGCCGCGCTCGTTCAGCGATTTCATGATCGGGGCGGCTGCCCGCTCATCGGTTGCGAACTTCGCGCCCTGATAATTCGTCACGCCGAAATAGCCGGTCGCCTTGCCGAGCAGCAGGTTGAGCCGGCGGAGGTTTTCGCCGGTCGAAGCCGACGTCAGCAGGGTTTGAGGTCCGGTGTCCACATTGGGATAATCATAGGGCTCCATCGGAAGTTCAAGCAGCACTTCATGCCCGGCCGCCCGCGCCCGGTTGATCCAGGTCTGCAGGTTGTTGGAATACGGCACGAAGGAAAGCGTCACTTCCGGCGGCAGTTCGTTGATCGCCGCGAGCGTGTGGGTGGCGTTGAGGCCGAGACCGCCGATGATCAGCGAGACACGGGGTTGGCCGGACGAAACGAACGGACGGGCGTAGGCCTGCGCCGGGGTCGATCCATCGGCGGCAATGCGCGGCAGGTCGCCCGACGGCGTGCGCTCGAAGAAGCCCAGAATGGGCGCGCGCGGAAGGGCCGCGGGCGCGAGGGAGCCCTGCTCTAGGTCCGTTATGGTGATGGTGACGGGCCGCGCGCCGGCGTCCGCGTCGGGATCATAGTCGACGCCGAGGCTCGGCTCGGCGGCGTGGTTCACCAGCGCGCCGGCGTCGGTGCGGGCCTTCAGATAGGGAGCGGCGGCGTCCTTATGATCAAACAGCGCGTATTCCACGACCGGCGCTGCGTCCGATGCATCGCCGAGCGCGGCGGCCGCGCCGCCCAGCGCGGAGGCGGCAACCCCGAAGGTGAGGATGCTGAGCGCAAAATGCCCGAGCCCTGTCTGAAGGGCGGACGGGTCGGTTTTTCGTGACGCAGGCATGAGAATGACCGTTCCAAACCGTTCTGGAGCGTTTCTCTTCGCGCGCTCTGGTTAAGAAGCCGCGAACGCGGGGGGCGTTAACCCGCTCCGGACGCCGCGCAAGGGAACGGTTCGGAAGGTCGGGAGAGATCAGGCGTTCGAGGGGGCAGCTTCCCGGATCCACTCAGCCATCTTGGCCTTGTTCATCGCGCCAAGATGGGTCGCCGCGACCTTCCCGTCGACAAAGATCATGAAGGTCGGCAGGCCGCGAACCCCGAACTTGCCGGCGGTGACCGGATTGTCGTCCACATTGAGCTTCACCACCGAAACCGTGTCGCCGAGTTCGGCGGCGAGCGCTTCCAGATGCGGGGCGACCTGTTTGCACGGGCCGCACCACTCCGCCCAGAAGTCCACGATCACGGGGCCCTTGGCGCCCAGCACTTCACCCTCGAACGTGTCGTCGTTCACGGTCTTGATGGCCATCTCGGAAATCCTCTTTAAGCCCGCATCCGGCGGGCGGGTATGACGGGTAAGTAGCCCTGCTGCGTCAAAGGTCCAGTCTTGTTCGAGGCCTCGTCACGCCAAATTGACGGCTCGGGCGAGGTCGTGATCGGAGAGTTCAACCGGAGTCGGCCCTTCCGTGAAGATCAGGAGCGCGCGCACCGGCCGATCGGTCCAGGTCTGACGCAGGATGGACCGGTAGGCGGCCATCTGCGCGATATAGGGCGCGGCAACCCCCGTGGCGTCGGCGGGCGGGTCGAGGTCCGACTTGAAGTCGACGATCCAGACGGCGTCATCGGTCACGACGAGGCGGTCCACCCGTCCGAACATCAGCCCGCCGCCGGGCGACGCCCCCTCCGCCTGGCCCGGATCAGCGCCGCCGATGATGGGCGCTTCGGCGCGTCCAGGGGCGTTGAACAGGGCGGCGAAGCGCCGGTCGTAGAGAACGCCGAGCGCCGCTGCGGCGATATCCTCGCGGGCCGCGTCGTCGAGATCGTCGCGCGCGGCAAGCCAGGCGCGGGCGGCGTCAGGCCGCGCGTCGGGCGGCAGATCGGGAAGGGTTTCAAGCAGGCGATGGATCAGCACGCCCCGGCGCGCGCCCGGGGATGCGCGTTCCATGAACGGGTTTGCTGCTTCCCTTGTCCGCGCCGCGCCGGTGGGGGTCTCGCGCGAAGACGGTGCGCGCGGCGGGAGCGCAGGGGCGGCCGGGGCGTCCGAAAGGCGCTCCAGCCAGTGGGGAAGCGCTGCTCCTTCGAGCGCCTCGGGATCCTCGCGACTGGCGAGGCTGCGCGTCCCATAGCGCAGGATTTCCCCCTGATCCGAGGGCTCGGGCAGGGCGCGGCCCTCAGCCTGGAGGCGGACCATCGCGGCCCGGCAGACGCCGAGCCAGCAGGCGGCGTCCTCTCCGGCGCCGTCGCGCTTTCCCGTCCAGTGCCCGCAGATCACGAGCCGGTCGCGGGCGCGCGTCAGCGCCACATAGAGAAGCCGGCGCTGCTCCCGGAGCGCCTTGGCCTCCGCCTCGGTTCGGAGTGTCTCGACCAGCTTGGTCTCTTCCTTCTTGCCGGACGACCACACCGGCGCGCCGGTCTCGGTGAGGTAGACGCCGGCGGATGTGGGGGCCTTGTTCGAGGTCGTGTCGGGCAGGATGACAACCGGGGCTTCCAGTCCCTTCGCGCCGTGCACGGTCATCACCCGCACCGCGTCACCGGCCTCGGACAGCTCGCGTTTGATCTCTCCGCCGTCGCGGGTGATTTCGGTGAGAAACATCTGCAGCGACGCAGGCGAGCCTGAGTCGAATCGGGCGGCGCGGTCGAGGAGGGCGATGACGGGTTCGCGTGCGGGCGCTCCGAGGCGGGACAGGATGGCCTGCCAGCCGGACATCACCACGTCCGGGGAGCGCGAGGGCGCCGCTTGATCAAGGACGGTGGCGAGGAAATCATAAGGCGCGGCGCCGCGCATTTCGAGCAGACGATCGAGAAACGCGACCGCAGGGCGGGCCTTCTGAGCGGGTGAGGCGCGCAGCCGGTCAAGGAGCAAGGCGGCGCCGCGTCCATGGGCCAGCGGAAACAGGTCCGCGTCATAGTCGAAGCCGCCGAAGGGGCCGACGAGGATTTCGGCGAGCACGAGATCATCGTCCGGGTGCAGGACAAAGCGGATGAGGTTGAGCAGGTCCTGAACGCCAAGCGTGTCGAGAAGCGCGATGCGGTCGGCCCCCGCGACGGGAAGTCCCTGTCGTTTCAGATGATGGAGGATCGCATCGAACAGTCCGCCGGATCGCTTGCGCACCAGAATGAGCACATCGCCCGGCCGCATGGCGCGCTTGCGGCCCGCGTCCCAGACGGCGGCGCCGGCGTCGATCTCCTCGCGGACAAAGCGGGCGATGGCGGCGGCGAGCACCTGCCTGGGGGATGATTCCGGCTCCTGATCGAGGGGCGCATCCCATGGTCGCGACGCGGGGGCCTCGGCCGGCCGGTGCGGCGGCCAAAGCTCCACCGATCCGCATTCTCCGCGCCGATAGGCGGTGTGGCGCATGAGATCGGCTTCCGGCGGAGGCGCGATGGAAAACGGGTCCTGCCCGTCGAACGCGTCGGTGAGGAAGGCGGTGTCGACGAAGCTGAGGATTTCTGGGGCCGACCGGAAAGACATGTCGAGGCTCGGATGGGCGAGCGGCGCCGAATGGCTCTCCAGCCGCCGCCGAAGGTCCTCGCGCTCGGCCCCGAACCGTTCCGGCTCCGCGCCCTGGAAGGAATAGATCGACTGTTTCTGGTCGCCGACCACGAACAGCGTCCGGGGGGCGCCGTCATGCGCGCCGGCCCCAGCGAAGAATTCCTCGGTCAGCCGGCGCAGCAGCCGCCACTGCGCCGGGCTCGTGTCCTGCGCTTCGTCGAGCAGGACATGGGACAGCCGGCCGTCGAGCTTCCAGAGCACCCATGCGCCGTCGCCGGGATTGTCGAGGAGGCGGAGCGCGGTATCGATCAGGTCGTCGAAGTCGAGCAGTCCGCGCTCGGCCTTGCGTTTGGCGTAGATGTCGAGGGCGGCGGCGGCGAGGCGGGTGAGGGCGGCGGAGCGTTCGAAGGTGCGCCGGATCCGCAGGTCGGCGCGGAAGGCGAGAATACGGCCGGTCTCGCGGCCCGTGGGCGGCGCGGTGGAGAACAGATCATTGATGAAGGGATGGGCGGAAGCCGTCCCTTTCGTGGCAGCGCTCTTCCGCAAGTCTCCGGTCGTCGTCAGGACGACCCCCTGATAGGCGTCCCATCGCTCGGCGGCCGGAGCATCCGACAGCGCGACGAGGAGTTTCTCCGCCGCGGTCTTGTCGGTCTTGGCGCCGCTCATAAGCGCGTCCGCGGCGCGTCGCAGATCCGCTCTGGGGAGGTCCCGCCCCATGAAGCGTTCGAGCATTTCCTCGGCGGTCTCGTCGCCGGCGCCGTGCTCGGCGGCCAGCCGGGCGATGGCGTCGTCGATGCTGGAGGCCTCCGCGAGCCAGGCGGACACCTGCCCGCGGCGGGAGGTCAGGGCTTCGAGGGGGCGCAGCGCCGCTCCGGCGACTTCCGCGACGAATGTCGCGGCGGCGGCAAGGTCTTCGTCGCCGGCGGCGATCCGTTCGGCGACCTCGTCGAGGGCGTCCCGCCAGAGCAGATCGGCTTCACGCTCGTCCAGTTCCTGAAAGCCGGGTGGGCATCCGGCCTCGATCGGAAACCGTTTGAGCAGGCGCGCGCAGAACGCGTGGATGGTCTCGATGCGCAGGCCCCCGGGCGTCTCGAGCGCCTGGGCGAAGAGCTCGCGCGCGCGGCCGATGCGGGCCGGGTCAAGGCTGCCGGGGGTGGCTTGCTCCAGCGCCTCGATTTGCGCCGCGAGATCGGCTTCGGCGGCGACACACCAGTCGCCGAGACGTTGATAGAGGCGGGCCTGCATCTCCATCGCCGCCGCGCGGGTGTAGGTGACGCAGAGGATTTCGTCCGGCGCCGCGCCGCTGAGAAGCAGGCGGGCCACGCGGTCGATCAGCACCTTGGTCTTGCCGGAGCCGGCGTTGGCGGACACCCAGGCGGAATGGGCGGGGTGCGCGGCCTGCGCCTGGCCAGAGAGGGCGGCGACGTATTCGGGCCGGTCAGAGGAGTCGCGTGCGGCGGGGTCCGGTTCGGTCATTCGTCCGCGTGCCCGTCGGCTGTCCACTCCTGCCGGCGGGCGAGGCGGTCATAATCCCCCCAATCGGCGGCGTACTGGGCGCGGGGTTTGGACCGGTAGGGCGTGGCCTCGTCGGCGAACTGGTTGAGCAGGTCCACAAGCGCCAGGGTATGTTCGGACGCGAGCGCCATCACGTCGACGTTCAGCGGCTCGCCGTTTTTCGGGTTGTCCACCCCTTTGCTCGTGGATACCTGGAAATAGATGATCTCGGATGTCGTCGCGGGTCCGATCCCGCCAAAGGCGGTCTGATTGGCGATCGCCGCCTCAAGCGGCAGTTGCGGTTCGAGTCCGCTCTCGACCTGCGACCTGCTTTTTGGCGTCGTCTTGAAGTCGATGATGGCGATCGTGTCGTCGTCGAGCCGTTCGATCCGGTCAGCGGTCGCGGAGAGGCGGCAGACGCCGTAGCTGGTTTCGAGCACGATCTGCGCCTTGGCTTCGAGCTCGTAGTCACGCACCCGGTTCGCCCTGCGCGCCGTCCAGTCGAGATAGGCGGTCGCGGCCCGCCGCCACAGCGGGCGTTCATAGACGAGGTTCGATATGGTCTCGCCCTGACGCCGAAGCTGGTCGATGAACAGGTCCTCAAGATCGAGCGCGCGGCCCTCCCGCATCGCCTGGGCGTGACGTTCGATCGCGGCGTGGGCCGCCGTGCCGCGCCGCCCGGGATCCACCGGACCGCCGACGCGTTCAAGCGGCGCCAGCCGCAGGATGCGCTTGGCGTAGTCCGTGAACGGGTCGCGGATGAGATCGGACACCCGGCTCGGCGAGGCGTAGGTAAGCTCGCGCGCGTCCGCGGGTGGTCGGGGAGCGGGCGCCGAGACAGGTGTGACCGCCGGTGTTCGCCGCAGGTGACGCGCCCAGCGGAGCGGGTCCTTGTCCGGCGGAGGGGCGAGCAGCCGGTCCGCCTCGGCGCGGCTCTTAAGTCCCCCTGCGGCGAGCGTGGACAAGCGCCAGATCCAGCGGGACGCGACCCGTGGCTGTTCGTCCACGCGCCGGGCGCGCAGAAGGACGACCTCGGGTGCATTGGCGAGTTCGGCGAAGTCGTGCGCGGCGAGGCCGACGCGTTCGTCGGGGTCGTTCAGCCCGAGTTCCTGGCGCAGCTTGCGGTTGAGGAAGGGATCGGCGGCGGGCAGGCGCGGCCAGCTCCCCTCATTCAGGCCGCCGAGGATCATCAGGTCGCGGCGTTGCAGGCGGGCCTCCAGCGGTCCCCAGATCGCGAGGCGGGGGTGTTCGGCGGCGTCTGGCGCGGCGACCACTTCGGCGGCGAGCGCCTCGGCGAGGTCGAGCACCTGATCCGGCGGCAGTGGTCCCATCCCGCTCGTGATGTCGGATAGATCGCGGAACCACTGGCCGGCGGCGCGACCGGCAGGCCCGGCCCACAAACTCTCCGGCGGCCGCGCGCCAAGGTGCAGAACCAGCGCTTCCCCCAGCGCGGCGAGTTCCCGGGCGAGGGTCGGGCCCTCCACCTCGTCGGCGGAGAGGAGCGATGACATGGTGGAAAGCGCCTGCTCGATCCCCCGGAGCAGAGCGGCGGCGGCGGGCTGGTCCTTCGCCTCGGCGCTCGCGGACAAGGCGGCGAGATCGGAATGGCGCCGGGGCCCCCGAAGCCACTCGCGTTCGAGCCAGGTGATCGCCGCGCGGCGGGGCTCGGGTGAGGTTTCGGGTGAGGTTTCGGGGGTGGTGAGCGGATGCTTGAGCAGCGCGAGGAGCAGGGTCGGGTCCGCCGGGTCGCGGATCCAGCCGAGCAGGATCAGCGCGAGGCCGCCCGGGAGGGTGCGGTTGAACGGCGTGCCGGCGGATGGGGCGACATCGATCCCCCACGATCGCAGCGTGGCGGAGGTGCGCCGCGCAAGATCGCCGTCCGGCGTGACGAGCGCGGCGGTGCGGCCGGGCGTCTCCAGAACCTCCCGGAGGAGGAGCGCGGCGGTCAGCGCCTGTTCGGACTGATCCGCCGCCTCGATCAGCCGGACGCCGGCAAGGCCCCTGCGGACGAAATCTGGCGCTTCTTCCGGGGTCGCGAGCCGGGTGAGCCGCGCATTCCAGCCGCGGGTCGCGACGGCCGGGGCGAGCGCCTCGTTGATCAGCTTGGCGCGGGCGATCGCCGCCGGGGCGCGGGGCTCGTCCGGCCAGTCGGCGACGTCGGCGGGGGTCGCATCGAGGTCGCGCAGGGTGCGGGCGAGAACGTATTGCGGGTGGCTCGGGGCGCGGGCGACGGCCTTCCAGGCGTCGTCGTCGAGTTCGCGGTCAAGGCCCGGCAGCACAACCGCGCCGGCGGAGAGACGCAGCGTCGCCGCCATCAGGATGCGGGTGGCGGGCATCGCTCCGGTCGATCCGATCACGAGCACCGGATCGCGTGGCGGCTCCCGGGTCCATCGTTCGGCGAGTGCATGGGCGGCCTTGAGGCGACGAAGCGCCGGGTCGAGCATGCGCAGCTCTGCAAGCTGCTGCGGCCAGGCCTCTCCGACAATGTTGAGAAAGCTCGCCGACGCGCTCCAATGGCGTGCGAGGTCCTGATCCTCGACCAGGTGCGGCAGCATCGACCAGTCGACCTCTCCCCCCATCGCCGACTGGTCGATGAGCTGGCTGAGTTCGTCGACCGCGGCGAGGAGCGTCGCGGGCGGAAGTGGAGCCTCGTCCCGACGCTTCCGCCATGCCGACACCAGCCGGATGAGGGCGCCCCTTCGAAGGGCGGGGGCGAGTGCTTCGGGAAGCGACAGGCTGTCCACCCCGAAGGATGCGCCGGACTCTTCCTCGTCCAGGTCGCCGAGCGCCCGGATGTCGGGCAGGAGCACCGGCCGGCCCGCGGCGGCGTGAAGCGCTTCGGCGAAGGCGCGTGCGGCGCGCCGGTTGGGTGCGAACACCTGCGCGCGGGACAGGCTGATCGGGTCAGCGACGGCGTTGGTGCGGCGGAGGAGTTCGCGTGCGATCGCGTCAAGGAAACGGCTTCCCGGCGCCAGCGTGAAGAGGCGCTGCGCGCTCACGGCCCCGCCGCCCGATCAAGCAGCCAGCGTTCAGCTTTGTCGCGGGCCTCGGGGTCGCCGACATGCAGCCAGAAGGGTGACATCACGGTTGCAAACAGGCGGCCGGCGGCCGCGAACCTGTCCCAGTAGCGGTTGGCCGAGAAGGGGTGAACAGTCTCGCCCGCGAGCGCCCCCGCGGTGCAGACATAGGCGCCGGCGTAGACATAGGGCGCGCGGGCCCGGTCGCCGCGCCGGACCGGGCGTCCCTCATCGTCGAGGAAAAAGTCGCCGGCGCCGTGAAAGCCGAGTGTGCGGGTCATGTCCGCGAGCAGCAGCACCGCGTCCATCCGGCCCGGATCGAAGGCGCGGGCGAGCCGCAGGAAGGTGTCGTCGCCCTCGGTTTCCCAGGCGACGTCGGTGTTGATCGCGAAAAACGGCTCCGACCCGAGATGTGGCAGCGCCTTGACCACTCCGCCGCCTGTCTCCAGCAGCAGATCGCGTTCGTCTGAGATGATGATCTCGATATCCGCGCGGCGGGCGAGGTGCGCCTCCATCTGTCCGGCGAGATGGTGGACGTTGACCACCGCCCGCTCCACGCCCTGAGCAACGAGCTTGTCGAGCACGCGGTCGATGAGCGTCCGGCCGGCGATCTCGATCAGCGGTTTCGGCGTGTGATCCGTGAGCGGGCGCATGCGGGTGCCAAGCCCGGCTGACAGAAGCATCGCGCTGCGCACCTTGCGACCGACGACTGGCGAATGGGCGACGGGCGGGGCCATCAGCCGGCGATGGCGCGCGGCGCGATCGCGCGCAGGAAGCTTGCAAGATCGTCGAGCGCCGGCGCTTTCGCGACGCCTCCGAGGAGTCTGGCGAGGCGCGGCTGGAAGGCGTCGTATCTTGGCTTCTGGTCGCGTGTGACCAGCCGGGCGAAGACGCCCTGAATGCGCATGATGTTGATCGCGCCAAGCACCGCCAGCCTGTGGTCGAGCGCGGCCCGCTCGCCGCCGGTGAGATCGAGATAGGACCGGATGGCGGCTTCGGCGGCCTCCGGCGACACATCCCGCCGGGCGTCGTGGAGCAGCATGGATAGGTCCCACTCCCCCCAGCCGAGAACGGCGTCCTGGAAGTCGAGCAGGCCGACACGCGCGGGACCCTCACGGTCAGGCAGCCAGATCAGGTTCTCGGCGTGCGTGTCGCGCAGGATCAGGGCCCGGGGGAACTCGTCCGCCAGCGCGAAGAGATCGGAACGAATACGCTCCCACCGGATGCGCTGGGCGTCGCCGATGCGGATGTCGTCGAACCGGCGCGGCATCCACTCGCAGAACAGGTCGAAGCCGCCGGCGAGGGCGAGTTCGTCATAGGAAAGGATCGGCCACTCGCCGCCCGGATAAGGCAGGGAGAAGGGTGGCGGCGTCGTGTGAACGCGGGCCAGCACCTGCGCGGCGGCGGTGTAGAGCGCGGTCTCGTCGCCGCCCCGTTCGATCACGACGGAGAACAGATCGTCGCCCAGATCCTCGAGGAGGGCGAGGCCGCGCGGCACGTCGATGTCGAGCACGCCGGGGGCTGACAGTCCGATCGAGGTGAGGAAGCCGTCCACCGCGGCGAACGCCTCAACCCGCGACGCCGCAAGCCGGGCGATCGCGTTCCAGCCCATCGCGACACGCTCCTCCTCGCTCGCGCCGGGCGGGCAGGGGCTCGACTCCACGCGCGGTGCGTCCATGAGGATCGCGCCCATGGATTTCAGCCGCAGGCGCTCGTAGCGCCGCGTCGAGGCGTCGATCTTGAGCGGCGCACGGTGGGCGGCCTCCCAGCCCGAGCGCGACAGAAAGTCGATGATCTCGCGAGCGCGGAGATTAGCTCCAGTCGGCGCGGAGGCGGCGGCTCCAGTCATGGTGGTCCTCAAGGTGGGCGATCCGGGCGGACGGGCCGGTGATAGGGTCCGAACCACCCGAATCGCCGAAGGATAGCGCAATATCGAGGCGGAGGCGCGGCGTATGCGGGCCGAGGCGTTCCGGCCATTCGATGAGAGCGAGGCCGTCCATGGAGTCGTCGAGGCCGAGTTCACGCACCTCCTCCGGGTCGCGGGTCCGGTAGAGGTCGAAGTGCCAGATGTCGAAGGCGGGGGCGGGGTAGGTCTGCACGAGCGTGAAGGTCGGGCTCGGCACCTCAAGCCGGGGATCGCCCGCGAGTGATCGGATGAGGCCGCGCGCAAGGGCGGTCTTGCCCGCACCGAGATCGCCGATGAGATGGATCACGTCGCCGGCCCTGCACACCGCGGCGATTTCGGCGGCGAGACGTTCGGTCGCGGCCTCGTCGTCGAGCAGCAGGACCGCGCGCTGCGCGGCGCCGGCCGACGTGGGGGCGAGGAAAGAGTTGAACGGGCCGGGCGGCGAAGCCATGGCGGCTGTGTGCCGACGCGGGACGGGATTGGCAAGCGCGGCGGTGTAGCGCCTGTTCGTCCCCGGCCCGTGTGATACAGACGGGAGCGGAACGAAGCGGCGTGAGGGCGCGGAATCGTGGCGGAGCGGGCTCCGGACAGGGTAGTCATCATCGGCGGCGGTCAGGCGGGATGCCAGGCCGCGGCGTCGCTGCGCCAGCTCGGCCACGCCGGCGAGATCGTGATCATCGCAGAGGAGCCGGACGCCCCGTATCAGCGCCCGCCGCTCTCGAAAGCCTATCTGAAGGGCGAGATCGAGGCGGAGCGGCTGCTCATCCGGCCCGAGAGCTTCTACGCGGAGGAGCGGATCGAGCTTCGGCTCGGCGAACGGGTGACCGCGATTGATCGAGCGGCGCGGCGCGTGACGACCGACGCTGAGCAGGGAGAGGCGGGACTCGGCTACAACGCCCTGATCATCGCAACCGGAACGCGGCCCCGCCGGTTGGCGGCGCCGGGGGCGGGGCTGGGTGGCGTGTTCGAATTGCGCACGCGCGCCGATGTCGAGCGGTTGAAGCCCGCGCTGAAACCGGGAGAGCGCCTTTGCGTGGTCGGCGCCGGATATATAGGACTGGAGACGGCCGCGGCCGCGCGCGCGCTCGGCTGCGAAGTGACGGTGATCGAGGCGATGGACCGGGTGCTGTCCCGCGTCGCCGGGGAGGAGCTGTCGGCCTTCTTCGCAAACGAACACAGATCGCGCGGCGTCCAGCTGCGACTCGGCGCGCGCCTGGAAGCCTTCGAGGGCGCGGGCAGTGTGTCCGGCGTCCGCCTTGCGGGAGGGGAGGTCATTGGCTGCGACGTCGTGATCGTGGGCGTGGGGGTGATCGCCAATGACGAGATCGCGCGGGAGGCGGGCCTCGTTTGCGACGACGGAATCGTGGTGGATCGTGCGCAGCGGACATCCGACGCGGCCGTGTTCGCCATCGGCGATGTGGCGCGGCGGCCGCTTGTCCATTTCGGCGACCGGATGATGCGGCTGGAATCGGTCCATAACGCCATCGAGGGCGGGAAGATCGCCGCGGCGGCCATCCTCGGCGCGCCGCATCCGGCGGAGGATGCGCCCTGGTTCTGGTCCGACCAGTATGATCTGAAGCTGCAGACCGCCGGCCTGTGGACCGGAGCGGACGCGACTGTGGTGCGCGGCGACCCGGCGGAACGGTCGTTCGCCGTGTTCTACCTTCAGGCCGGACGCCTGATCGCGGTCGACGCGGTCAACGCCGCGCCGGAATATATTGTTGGCAAAAAGCTCGTCTCGCTGGGAGCGATGGTTGCGCCCGGCGAACTAGCAGATAAATCGGTGGCGATGAAAGATATCGCCGCGCGCGCCCTTGCGCGGACTTGAGGAGTCAACCCGTCCAATGCCGAAGATCACCTTCATCGACGCCGCCCGCGAGACCCGCACGGTGGAAGCGAAGAACGGCATGTCCGTCATGGAGACGGCGATCAAGAACAACGTGCCGGGCATCGACGCCGATTGCGGCGGCGCCTGCGCCTGCGCGACCTGCCATGTTCAGGTGCATCCGGACTGGATCGCCAAGGTCGGATCGCCCGGCTCGATGGAGCAGTCGATGCTCGATTTCGCGGAAGGTGTGACCGAGTTCTCGCGCCTGTCGTGCCAGATCAAGGTGACCGACGCGCTTGACGGGCTGGTCGTCACGACGCCCGAAAGCCAGCACTAACCCCTTCAAGCTCCGCTGAGTCGCTCGAGGTCAGCTCCGCGCCCGGGCCCGCCCGAGCAGAAGCTCGCGCACGTCGCCGCGCGCGCGTCCCGTCTCGATGGTCAGATAGATCGTCAGGAATATCATGCCGCCGAAGAACGCCGCCACGCTGAGCGCGAGGCCGAGCGCCGAGTACTGATGGCGCCACGCGGTCCAGATCGCGGACAGCATGAGGAAGCCGAGGAAGTCGGCGTTGAACTGGCCCGGCCAGGTCATCGCGAGCAGGTCGCCGAAGAAGACGGCGAACAGGTTCCATCCGTGATTGGCGATGACGACGCCGGTATAGACGGAAAGGAAGATGAGAAACGCGATCAGGAAGATGCGGAACAGGAGCATGTGTCGTCGCCCGGGTGGTTTGAGGCTGGTGGCTTGAGACTGCGCGTGACCGGCTGAACCTAACTCACGATCTGGCGCGCGGCGATGACCTCGCAGGTCATCGTGCGCGGTGGTCGCAAGGGGTCTAACCGTCCTGCGTGATGGGCTTGTCGGCGGAGCCGGGCGACGACCTGCCGATCGATTTCCCGGAGGTTTGCGCGGTCGTTGCGCCGCCTTCCTGCGGTTGTCCAGCGGCCGCGCCCGCGGCGGGGGCGACACGTGCGGCACCGTTGGTCAATAGCGCCGCCTGGGCGAGCGCGACAGGCAGGTCCCAATAGCCCGGCGCGGCGATGTAGCGGGGCTCCCATTCCGGATCGAATTTTTCCTTGAAACGCCGCAGCCCCTGGAAATTGTAGAAGCGTTCGCTGCGCTGGTAGATCTCGTTGCCGATGCGCGCAAAGAGCGGGGCGTGATCCTCCTCCACGAGGCCCGACAAGGGCGCCATCGAGAGATCAAAGCGCTGGAAGCCAGCCTCCTTGGCCCACAGGATCATCTCGACCAGCAGGAAATCCATCGTGTTGGTGACGGCGATCTCCGGGTCATAACGCATCAGGTCGATGCCGGCCCAGGACCGGTCCGGCGTCGCAAGCAGGGTTCCGAACGCGGCGGTTCGCCCGCCGATCTCGACCACGCCGATCGGGCAGCGCTGAAGAAAATCCGGATCGAACCGGCCGAGCGAGAACGCCTTTTCCTTGCCCTTCTGGGCGGTCAGCCAGGCGTCCGAGACGGGTTTCAGGCGGTCCATCAGGTCGTTCGTGACGCCGGTCTCGATCATCTGGAAGCGCGCGCCGGAGCGTTCGGCGAGCTTGCGGCGGCCGCGGCGGATGACTTCGCGCCGGCCCCCCGCGAGGCTGAAGGCGGGCAGGTCGATGATCGCGTTCTCGCCGACCTTCTCGACCTTGAAGCCGAGATCGAGGAGATCGGGCAGCAAATCCGGCGGTGCGGCGTAAACGGCGCAGTTCGCGCCGAGCTGGTCGGCCCGCTGGCGAAACTGCGACAGAAGCGGTTTCCAGCGCGCGCGCGGTCCGATAGGCGCCCCGAAGGCGATGATCGCGTTACCGATCGAGGCGAACATGATGAAGGCGTCGTCCGCCTCGGAGAACAGAAAGCTCTTGTCTCCGGCGAAGGCGAGAAGTCCCTCCGGCCGTGGCCGCGAGGTTGCGGCGAGGATCGCCTCGACCTTGCGGAAATCCTCCCCGCCGGGCGGCGGCGCGTGCGGCGCCACCGGACTGGTCACCAGCGATCCGAAGGCGAGAAACGCCAGGATCAGGGTCGCAAGCAGGATCGGGCGCCCCGCTGCGCCGATCACCGGATGGATGATGAGGTCCCACCACTCGGCGGCCACAAACCCGCTGCGGTGCCCGGCCCAAAGGGCGGCGCCGACCGCCGCGAGCGCGATCGCCCCGCCCGCGGCGAAGAACCAGATCCGGGGCAGGCGGATGGCGAGAAGGGCCGAGCGGCGGAAAAACGCCCGGCGCGCCGCGATCAGCACGACGATCAGTCCGGCGTACACCACCGCCTCGAGCACCCAGGGCTTCACGAACACCGACAGCCAGAGGCCGTGAGCCGCGGTGGCGAGGGTGAACGCCCACGCCATCCAGATGCGCCGCATCAGGCCGAGCGAGAGCGCCATAAGGGCGAGACCGCCTATCGCCGCGGCGAAGTTGGGCAGTTCGGCGACCAGCCAGTCCATTAGCACCGGATTGGCGCCGAGCATGGATGGGTTGGCGGAGGCGATCATCGACATCACGCCCGCGACGAAGGTGAGCGCGCCAAGCCACCGCGGCGCATGATCGAACAGCACCGCCTCAACCCGGGCGAGGGGGCCGGCCTCGGCGACGGCGGGCGAGGCGGCCATCACCCTGGCCCCGTCCGGGCGGCTCGGAAGGCGGCCATGGCGCGGACATCCTCTGCGATCAGCGGCGCGATCTTCCTCGACAGGAGCGAGACGTGGTTCTCATCGGGCAGGCCGTGGACGCGGCCGAAGCCGGATATCGCCCGGGCGGCCTCCGCCACGGCGGCGTTTCTCCCGCCGTCGGCTGATGTGGCGAAGACGGACACCGGAACCTCCTGAGCGAGCTCGCGCGTGAGCCATTCCGCGTTCGTGTCCACCGCGCGCACCTCCTCCCGCGACGCCTTGTGATGGCGCACCGAGGCGATCGATCGTCGCTTGTCGCGGGCGGGGCCGCGAGGCAGGTCGAGGGAGTCCGGCAGAACCTGCGCCGCGACGCGGGCGAGCCCGACCTGCGCGGCGAACACGCCGGCCGACATCGCGCCGGAAAACCGGTTCATCAGGCGTCGCGCGCTCTCGCCGGTGAAGCCCGCCGGCCGGGCGGCGTCGATGAAGACGAGGCCGGCGAGTTCGTCCAGATGGAGGCTCGCGAAGGCGTGCAGCCGCAGGCCCGACATCGAATGGCCGATCAGGTAATAGGGCGGGGCGGCCCCGACCGCTCTTGCGAGCCGGCGCATATCCTCGACATGCCAGTCGGGCGACGGAGAGACGCCTGCAGGCACAGGATCGCTCCAGCCCATGCCCGCGCGATCATAGAGACAGACGCGGAAGTCCCGCTTCAGCTCCTCCTTGATCCACCAGCCGTCCGAATAGATGCCGAAGGCGCCAGCGTCGTAAAGCGCGAACGGCGCTTCGGGCTCGCCCTCGCACTCGACATGCAGGCGCCGGCCGGGCTCGACCTCGACCATGTCGAAGGAGGGCTCGTCACCCATGGCGGAAATCTGTCCAAAGCCGCCGATCGCGATGAGGCCGATGAGCCCGGCGCCAAGCGCCCGGCCGGTCCATCTCAGCGCGCTCTTGAGCACCGCCATTCTCCCTGCTCCGCAAGGCCGCCCCGCGTCAGTTGGCCGTCGCCGCCTTGTGGATGCTGTTGTAGAGCCCGCGGATCGCGAGCGACTGGTCGCGGTCGGTCGCCTTCGGCATGGCGGAGTTGATGACCACGATCAGACGGTCCTCCGGGAAGAAGGCGATCTGTTGTCCGTAGATGCCGCTCGCGCGGAAGTTCGGGGCGGTTTCGGTCCACCAGAAATAGCCGTACTGGCCCTCCGCCGGCGGCTTGATCTGGTTGGTGGACCCTTCCTTCACCCAGCCCTCAGGAAGGATGGAGCGACCGTCGATCATGCCGCCGTCGAGGAAGAATTGGGCGAAGCGGCCATAGTCGCGCAGCGTCATCGACATGCAGCACCCGCCGCGCTCATGGCCCGCGCCGTCGACCATCCAGATCGCATCCTGCTCCATGCCATAGGGTCGCCAGATCTTTTCCGACAGATACTCCGACATCGGCTTGCCCACCGCCTTCGACACGAGGAAGCCGGCGAGGTCCGTCTCTCCGGTCTTGTAGACGAACTTGGTTCCGGGTTCGGCCTCGCGGGGCAGCTTCGCCATGTAGGCGATGATCGGGTTGACGCCGCCCACCATCGGGTCGCGGCCGGCGTTCGCGACGTCTGATTTCGGGTCGGTATAGTCCTCGTTCCACTTCACGCCGGAGGTCATGGTGATGATCTGGCGAACGGTGACCCCGTCATAGCCGCCGCCCTTCAGGTCCGGCAGATAGTCGGTGATCGGGTCGTCGAGCGACTTGATCTTCCCGTCCGCGATCGCCGCCCCAACAAGCGTCGAGGTGACGGACTTGGCGACGGAAAACGACGTCCAGCGATCGGTGCGCGACCTGCCGAGGCCGTAGGCTTCGAGGATGATCTTGCCGTCCTTGAGGGCGAGCACGCCGGACATCTTGTGGTCGGCCATGAAGGTCCGAAGGTCGCTTGTCTTGCCGCCGACGTCGACGGCGAGGTCGGTGACGGGCTCGGTCGAGATGGGGAGGGCGTGCACCTGGTCGCCGCGCCGGACGGTGCGAACCTCGTAGACCTTTTCGATTGCCTTGTACCAGTTCGCCTGTTGTTCAGGCGTCCAGGTCAGAATCATGGGCGCGGGCGGATCGGTGATCGGAACCTGCCCGGTCGCCGTCGGGGCGGCCAGCGAACCGAAGCAGACGGCGAGGGCGGCGGCGACGGTGCGGTGGGGTCGGAGCGTCATGTGCGAGGCCTCGTTCGGACTGTGATGGACCGGCTTATCCTCGGCGGACGCGCAGGGCCAGCCGGAAAGGCGGCGGTAGATCTCCGGGCGGATGCGGTCAGTGTGGCGGCGGAGCAAGAATTTCGTCCGGCGACGGCTCGTGCCCGCTCACGATCACGCCCTTGCCGAGCTTGGAGTGGTGCAGGCTGTAGACGAAATACACCGCCACCGCGCCGACGAGGAAGACCAGGAAGAACAGCTGCACCCGCGGCTCCACCTGAAAGATCAGGAACAGGCAGGAGAGGATGCCGAGGATCGGCGTGATCGGATAAAGCGGCGTCTTGAACCCGCGCGGCAGGTCGGGCCGCGTCTGGCGCAGCCAGATCACGCTGATGCACACGATCGCGAATGCGGCGAGCGTGCCGATCGAGGTGAGATCGCCGAGCGTGTTGATGTCGAAGAGGCCGGCGGCGACCGCCACCAGCACCGCCACGACGAGCGTGTTGATCCAGGGCGTCTTGAGGGTCGGATGCACCCGCGACAGCACGCCCGGCAGAAGGCCGTCGCGCGCCATGGTGTAGAAGATGCGCGTCTGGCCATACATCAGGACCAGGATCACCGACGTCAGCCCCGCAATGGCGCCGATCTTGATCGCCGTGCCGAGCCAGGCCCAACCCGCTCCGAAGGCGTTCACCGCATCCGCGACCGGAGCCGGGGAATCGAGTTGCGCATAGGGCACCACGCCCGTCAGCACGGCGGATGTCGCCATGTAGAGCACGGTGCAGATCACCAGCGACCCGATGATGCCGATCGGCAGGTCGCGCTTGGGGTTGCGGGCCTCCTGGCCGGCGGTCGAGATCGCCTCGAAGCCGATATAAGCGAAGAACACGATGGTCGCGGCGCGTAAGACCCCGCCCCAGCCGAACTCGCCAGGCTCGCCCGTGGGTTCCGGGATGAACGGCGTCCAGTTCGCCGGATTCACATGGAAGGCGCCGACCACGATGAAGGCGAGGATCACCGACACCTTGATCGCGACGATGATGTTGTTGACGGTCGCCGACTCCGAGATGCCGAGCACCAGAAGCGAGGCGAGCGCGATCACGATCGCGGCCGCCGGCAGGTTGAACAGCGCCGTGCCCGTGCCGCCGTCCGCGAGGATGATCTCCTTGCCGGTCGCCGCGGTCAGTTCCGGGGGTATGACAATGTTGAAATCGTGCAGGAAACTCACGACGTAGCCAGCCCAGCCGGCCGCCACCACCGACGCGGCGAGCCCGTATTCAAGCACCAGCAACGCGCCCATCATCCACGCCACGAACTCGCCGAGCGTCGTGTAGGCGTAGGTGTAGGCCGATCCTGAAACAGGCAGGGCGGAGGCGAGTTCCGCATAGCAGAGACCCGCAAAGGCGCAGATCAGCCCCGCGATCACGAAAGACAGGATCACCGCCGGCCCCGCGTGGAGCGCCGCCGCGGTGCCGGTGCGCACGAAGATGCCCGCGCCGATGATGCAGCCGATGCCGAGGAGCACCAGGTTCACCGCCCCGAGCGATCGTTTCAGCTCGCTCGAGGCGTATTCCGCCTGCACCTGGTCCACGGATTTGCGCTGCCAGAGCCGGCCGAGCCCGCGCACCGCGCCCGCGACGGGCGCACCGCTTGTCTTGTCCATGACTGATTTGTCTCCGATCAGTCCGGGAGCACGGGCGCCTGCGGCGTTCATGGCCGAACGGAAATCGAGATTATCACGCCCGTTTGGCCGCGCAATCCGGCCCCGCGTCGGCGCGCATGCATCCAATTCGGCTTGCGTGTTCCGGTCTCGCGTGGTGCAAGAGCCACCGGGCTGAACGCCGACACGATCCATGTCTCGACACCGGAGTGGAGTCTGCCGAATGCGTCAACTTGTCATCGCTTGTCTCATCACCCTGCTCGCGGCCTGCGGCCAGGGCCTCAACATCGTCCAGCAGCTGACGCCGGAGGAGGTCGCCGCCGAGAGCGCGCGGCTGACGGCCTATCTGGACGCCGCGTTCGAGGAGGAACTCCAGCGCAGTCCGCAATGGCTGACCCGCAACGGCCGCAAGGAGCAGTACGACAAGCTCGATGATCCAAGCGAGGCGGCGGAGGACGCAGATCTCGAATGGCGGCGCGCGAGCGTCGAGGAGATGAAGCGCACGTTCGACCCGGCGAGGCTGGACGCCGAGGCGCGGACCTCGTTCGAGGTCTGGGAGCTGTCGCTCGCCCGCGCGGAGGAAGCGCAGCGCTGGCGGCGTCACCGCTACATCTTCGCCCGCGGCGGGGCGCACGCCTCGCTGCCGAACTTCATGATCAACTTCCACCGCGTCGACGATGTGTCCGACATGCGCAACTACACCGCGCGCATCCGCCAGATCGACGACGTGCTCGACAAGCTCACCGTTCGCGCGAAAGTCGCCGCCGACGTGCCGGGCGTGCGCCAGCCGCGGTTCGCCTATGATCAGGCGATCGACGAGGCGCGGCGCGTGATCACCGGTGCGCCGTTCTCCGATGGCCCCGACTCGCCGCTCTACGCGGACGCCCGCTCGAAGATCACCGAGCTCGTGCGTTCCGGAAAGGCGGTGCCCGCCCAGGCGGGCGAGCTCGACAACGCCGTGCGCACCGCGATGCTGGAGGAAATGAAGCCGGGCTATGACCGGCTCATCGCCTGGCTTGAGGCGGACCGCGCGAAGGCGTCCGAGACGCCGCTCGGCTCGTCGGGTCTGCCGGACGGGGCGGCCTACTACCAGGCGATGCTGCGCCAGCAGACGACGACCGACCTGACGGCCGACCAGATCCACGAACTCGGCCTCGCTGAGGTGGCGCGCATCCACGCCGAGATGGAGGCGATCAAGCAGAAGGTCGGCTTTGAAGGGTCGCTGCCGGAATTCTTCGACGCCATGCGGGCCGACAAGCGTTTCCTTCTGCCGAACACCGACGCCGGCCGGGCCGAATACATCGCAATCGCCGAGGGCTATATCGGCGCGATGAAGGCGAAGCTGCCCGAACTGTTCGGCCGGCTGCCAAAGGCCGACGTGGTCGTCCGCCGTGTGGAGTCCTTTCGCGAGGAGGCGGGCGGCGCGGCGCACTATTCCCGCTCGGCGCCGGACGGGTCGCGGCCGGGGGTGTTCTACGCCCACCTCGTCGACATGAACGCCGTCCCGACCTTCCTGCTCGAGGCGCTGACCTATCACGAGGCGGTTCCCGGTCACCACATGCAGATTGCGATCGCGCAGGAGCTGGAAGGGCTGCCGCAATTCCGCACCCAGTATGGCTATACCGCCTATTCGGAGGGCTGGGGCCTCTATTCGGAAGCGCTCGGCAAGGAAGTCGGCTTCTTCCAGGACCCGTATTCAGACTTCGGCAGGCTGTCGTCCGAAATCTGGCGCGCCGTGCGCCTCGTCGTCGACACCGGCCTGCACGCCAAGGGCTGGACGCAGGATCAGGCGATCGACTACGCGCTGACGAATTCGCCCCGTCCGGAGGCCTCCGTCCGGTCCGAGATGCGGCGTTATCTCGTCAATCCGGGGCAGGCGACCGCCTACAAGATCGGCCAGATCCGCATCCAGCAGCTGCGTGAGGAGGCGCGCACCGCCCTCGGCGACCGGTTCGACATCCGCCAGTTCCATGATGTCGTGCTGGGCGGTGGCGCGCTGCCCATGTCGGTGCTCGAACGGCGGGTTCGCGACTGGACGGCCTCGGTGCTCGCAAGCGAGGCTGAACCGACCTGAGCAGCGGCGCGGGCGGAGCGCCTACTGGAGCGTCACGGCCTCGGCGCCGAGATTGAGTTCGCCCCGTGACCCGCGCGGCATGGCGGTTTCCGGGAAGAAGCAGAGCACCGTCGTGCCGGCGTCCGGCGCGGATTTCATCAGCACCTGGCCCCCGTGCAGCTCGACGAACGAGCGCACCAGGGCGAGACCGAGCCCGGCGCCCCGCTGATCGCCGGAGGTGAAACTGTCGAACGCGCTCGGCTGGCGGTCGAACGGCACGCCCTTGCCATTGTCGGTGACGGTGAGACGCACCACCCCGTCCTCGCGGCTCGCCTCCACCCGGATGAGCCCTCCCGGCGAGGTGAAGCGGAGCGCATTCGACAGCAGGTTGAACAGGATCTGGCGGATGCGCCGCTCATCGGCGTGAATCGTACCCACCTTCTCGTCGCACTGCACCTCGACGCGAACCTTCGTCTTGTCGGCGGTCGAAACCAGAAGATCGACCGAATCGTCGATCGCCCGCCGCAGGTTGACGTCGGAGAGATCGAGATCGAGTCGCCCCGCCTCGATCATGGCGAGATCGAGAATGTTGCTGATCAGTTTCGACAGATGGTCGGACGCCGAGAGGATCGCGCCGACCTGTTGCTTCTGCTTGTCGTTCAGGGCCCCGGGCTTTTCGCTTTCGAGGAATTCCGCGAAGCCGAGGATCGTCGTCAGCGGCGCGCGGAGCTGGCGCGAGACATTGTGCACGAACTCGGTCTTCAGCCGGTCCGCCGCCGCGAAGGCCTCCGCCCGGTCCTTGAGCGCGGTCTCGACCTGGCGCTGGGCGGTGACGTCCATGAAGGCAATGAGAGTCGCGCCGTCGGGCAGGGGCTGGGTGAGCCAGACCAGCGTCTTGTTGTTGGAGGTGCGCATCACGCCGGTGTCGGAGACGCGGTAATCCGGGTCGGGATTGGTGACCCGCGCCTTGATGTTCGCCCACACGGCGCGGTCGTGGAACATCTCCGTGCAGCACTCCACGACCGTGTCGAAGTCCGGCTGGTCCTTCAGCCGTTCAGGCGGAATGTTCCACAGCTGTTCGAACGCCCGGTTGCGCAGGCGCAGCTTGCTGTCCGCCTTGAACACGACCACCGCCTCGCGGAGGTTGTCGAGCGTCGCGCTCTGCACCTTGATCTGTTCGTTGTAGCGCGCCTGATGCGCGAGTTCGTTGGTGATGTCCTTGCAGATCATCAGGAGGCCGCCGAGGGGGTGGCGCTGACGGGTCACGCGCAGCACGCGGCCGTCAGGAAGCGTCCAGATGTCTTCCGACAGCGTGTCCTTCGCGCCCTGCGAATAGGAGAGCTGCTCGGCCCGCCATTTGGCGTAGTCGGTGCGGGATTGCAGTTTGCGACGCTCGCGCAGCCGGTCGAGCAGCGAGCCATGGTCCGGCTTTTCGCGCAGATAGGCGGGGTCGAGGTCCCACAGCTCCGCGAAGGCGTGGTTGTGGAAAATCAGCTTCCGCTCCGGACCGAATATCGCGACCGCGTCGGCGACATGGTTGAGCGTCTCGTCGTGCGCCTTGGTGTGAGCCTCAAGCGCCTCGCGGAAGGAGTCCTCCGCGGTCACATCGAGCGCCATGCCGCCGAGCCCCGCCGTCAGCGGGAACATGATCACGCGCAAGGTCTTGCGGTCGCCGCCGACGACGACATGGCGCACGTCGGTGGTGTTCGCGCCGGCGGTGATCGTCTTGTGGGCCTGGGTGGTGATGTGCTGGTCGAGCATGATCTGGCGATCGAGCACCTGGTCCATCGATCCGGCCCCGACCGCGTCGAGATAGGCCTCGTTCACCCATTGCAGTTTGCCGGAACTCGCCATGCGCCAGGCGGGGAAGGGCGCTTTCCCGAGCATTTCAAGGAAGGCCATCGGATTGCGCGCGACGACCTGGCGGGCCTCCTCGAGCCGGCCGCGGGCGCTCGATTCCTCAAGCCCCTTGATCGTGGTGTCAGTGATCCAGAGCACGGCGCGGGCGCCGGCGGTGCGTCCGTCCGCCTCAAGAAAGCGCCCCGACGGGCCGATGATGGTGAGCGAGAAGGGCGCGCCCTCGGTGCGCAGCTGTTTCAGCCGCTCGCGCAGGGTGGCGTCCTGGCCGGCGCCGTCGCGCGCCTCATAATCGGCGAGCCCTTCGAGAATCCGCACGGCCGGATTGGCGGACGCGGCGTCGTCGGTGAAGCGCAACAGGCCCATCAGCGCCACCGGCGAGCCGTAGACGCTGGGGCTTCCCCAGTCGCCGGTCTTTGCGGCGCTGTCGTCGGCGGCGTCATCCTCCCAGACCACGATGACGCCCGGATGGGCGCCGAACACGCTGTCGGCGCGGGCCAGCCGGTCACGCAGCTTCTGGGCTTCCTCCTTGAACTTCCGGGCGGCCCCGCGTGCGCCGTCCGAAATCCGCAGCGACCAGAGCAAGGCCGCGAGGCCGAAGGCGGCGGCGCCGGAGACGAGAATCAGCAGCGGCTCGGTCATATTCAGTCGTCCCTGCAGCACTTTCCATCAGCGGCGAATCGGACATGCGACCAGCACATGTGATTCGGCGCGCGATTCGGCATAGGCGAATTCGCCCGTTCGCCAAATGGGGACTGCGAGCGTTAACGTGTCGTTAACGCTTCGGCGCGGGATGCAGATGATATGGGCGAGTCTCGCCGCGACTCCGCGGTCAGATCTCCTGATTGTAAGCGCCGACCTGCGAGAAGGCCGCAAGGCGCGGCTTCACCTCGGAGCGGAACAGCGTGCGCATGTCGTCCTCGCCCGTCATGCTCTCCACCACCACCACGAGTTCCGGCTTGTTGGACGAGGCGCGCACCAGCACCCAGGAGCCGTCCGACAAGGTCACCCTTGCGCCGTTCACCGTGTTGACGTCGATGATCTTGCGGCCGGCGATCTCGCCGCCCGCCGCGTGGAGTTTCTGATAGTCCGCGACGACGGTTTCGATCACCTGGTATTTCGTCTCGTCGTCGCAGTGGGGCGACATGGTGGCGGAGGTCCACGCCGCGCCAAGCTCGCCCTTCAGGTCGGCGAGCGTCCGCCCGGGATTGCGGTCGAGCATCTTCAGCACTTCCGCCGCCGCGACGAGGCCGTCGTCATAGCCAAATCCATAGGGGGGGCGGAAGAAGAAATGGCCGGACTTCTCGAAGCCGGCGAGCGCATCAAGCTCGGTCGTGCGGCGCTTGATGTAGGAATGGCCGGTCTTGAAATAGTCGACGGTCGCGCCGTTCGCCTTCAGGACGGGATCGGTCTTGTAGAGACCGGTGGACTTCACATCGACCACGAAGGTTGCGTCCCGGTGCAGCTTCGACAGGTCGCGCGCCAGCATTAGCCCGATCTTGTCGGCGAAAATCTCCTCGCCGAGATTGTCGACAACGCCGCACCGGTCGCCGTCGCCGTCAAAGCCGACGCAGAGGTCCGCGCCGTGAGCCTTAACCGCTGCGGACATGGCGTGCAGCATCTCCATGTCCTCGGGGTTCGGATTGTATTTCGGGAAAGTGTAGTCGAGCGCCGTGTCCATCTCGATCACTTCGGCGCCCATCCGCCTCAGGGCGTCCGGCGCGAACGCCCCCGCCGCGCCATTGCCGCAGGCGGCGATCACCCGGATCGGCCGCGAGAGCTTCACATCCTTGGACACCGCCTCGATATAGCGCTCCCGCATGCCCTCGACGCGGATCAGCCGGCCGCCCGGCTGCGGATCGAACGTGCCGCCGAGCACGATCTCCTTCAGCTGGCCCATCTCGTCCGGACCGAAGGTGAGCGGCTTGTTCGCCCCCATCTTCACGCCCGTCCACCCGTTTTCGTTGTGGCTGGCGGTCACCATCGCGACGCAGGGTACATCGAGGGCGAACTGCGCATAATAGGCGACCGGCGAGAGGGCGAGGCCGATATCGTGCACCTCCAGCCCCGCTTCCAGAAGGCCGAGCGTGAGCGCCTGTTTGATCGAGAGAGAGTACGCCCGGTAGTCATGCCCCGTCACGATACGCGGCGCGACGCCCATCCGGCGGATCAGCGTGCCGAGCCCGAGGCCGAGCGCCTGCACGCCGAGGAAGTTCAGCTCCGGCGCCTTGGCGTATTGTGGTCCGCCGAACCACCAGCGCGCATCGTATTCCCGAAACCCGGTGGGCTTGACGAGCGGCGTCATCTCGAAGTCGTAGGTGTTGGCTGCGATGTCGGCACGCGGCGTTCTCATGATCGTGCTTTCCCCTTGGCTTCGGACGTGCGGACGGGGTAGCCGCCGCGCCGCCGATTCTCAATGCATATGCGACCCGATTGAACAGCAATGACGCTTCTAAGTCGCTGCGCCCCCCCGTCCATGCAACCCGCGGGCCCGGCGCGCGCCGGCCCCTCAGATGAGCATCTGCGTTCCGAGCTCGACGACGCGGGAGGTCGGCACCCGGAAGAATTCCGAGGCGTGGCTCGCGTTCCGCGCAAGGAAGATGAACAGATGGTCCTGCCAGATCGGCATCCCCGTCTTTGAGTCCGGCAGGAGCGACCTGCGACTGAGGAAGAAGGAGGTCGACATGATGTCGTGCGACCACAGCCCCCGTTTGCGGGCGATCGACAGGCTGCGCGAGATGTTCGGCGTCTCCATGAAGCCATAGCTGATCGTCATCCGCTTCACGCCGGGGCGGACCTCGGTGATTTCGATCTTGTCCTCATCCGCGACGCGCGGCTGTTCGTCCGCGCGCACCGTCAGCACGACGATGGTTTCGTGCAACACCTTGTTGTGCTTGAGATTATGCAGGAAGGCCGCCGGCGCGGCCGCGGGATCCTGCGTCAGGAACACGGCCGTGCCGCTCACCGTGTGCGGCGGCGAGACCCGCAGCGAATCCATCACCGCTTCCAGCGGCACGCCCTTGCTAGAGCGTTCGCTCAGCAGTCGCGACCCGCGCACCCACGTCCACATGGTGATCGCGATCGCCCCCGCGATCAGCAACGTCAGATACCCGCCTTGGAACAGTTTCAGCAGGTTCGATGCGAGGAAGACGAGTTCGACCAGCAGGAAGGGCAGCACGATCAGCCCCGCCTGCCACAGCTTGCGGCCCCACACCCGCTGGATCGCGATGAAGGCGAGCAGCGTCGAGATGATCATCTCGCCGCTCACCGAGATGCCATAGGCCGCAGCGAGCCCCGATGAGGTGCGGAAGCCGAGCACCAGCGCCACCACGCCCGCGAGCAGAAGATAGTTCACCTGCGGAATGTAGATCTGCCCCTGATGCTGCTCCGATGTGTTGACGATGTTGAGCCGCGGCAGCAGGCCGAGCTGGATCGCCTGGCGGGTCAGCGAGAACGCGCCGGTGATCACCGCCTGGCTCGCGATCACCGTCGCCATGGTCGCCAGCAGCACGAGCGGGCCTTGCAGGACCTGCGGCGCCATCATGAAGAACGGGTTCTCAATCGTCTCCGGATGACGCAGCACCAGCGCGCCCTGGCCGAGATAGTTCAACGCAAGCGACGGCAGCACCAGCGCCGTCCACGCCGCCGTCACGGGCTTGCGGCCGAAATGTCCCATGTCGGCGTAGAGCGCCTCGGCGCCCGTGACCGTGAGGAACACCGATCCCAGCACCACGAAGGCGAGAACCGAGTGGGAGGTCATGAACTGGATCGCGTGGTGCGGGCTGATCGCGGCGAGAATGGTCGGCTCGCCGATCAGACGATAAACGCCGAGCCCGCCAAGCGTCAGGAACCAGACGAGACAGATCGGCCCGAACCAGGCCCCGACGACGCCTGTGCCGCGTCGCTGAACGAGAAACAGTCCCGTCAGAATGATGAGCGCAAGCGGAACGATCAATGGATCGATCCAGCCCTCGAACGCCGGAATGACGGTGAGACCCTCGACGGCCGACAAGACCGAGATCGCCGGTGTCAGCAACGCATCGCCATAAAACAGGCCGGCGCCGCAGATCCCCATCACCAGCAGGGCGAGCGGCCGCTTGCCGAGCGCCCGCTGCAGCAGCGCCATCAGCGACAGCGTTCCGCCTTCCCCGCGATTGTCGAGCCGCATCAGCAGCACGACATATTTGAGGAAGACCACGATCAGCAGCGACCAGAGCATCAGCGAAATGACGCCGAACACTTCGGTCCGGTTCGCCACCTCGCCGTCGCGGCCAAGCGCCGCCACCGATTCCTTGAACGCGTAGAGCGGGCTTGTGCCGATATCGCCGAACACCACCCCGACAGAGCCGAGGGCTGACGCCCAGAACAGACGCCGTCCGTTCGGTTGCCCGTCTGGCTCGGCGCTCCCGCCGGCGGTCGAGGCCGCCATTTCTCCCGCCTCCCGGTTTCTGACGGAAGCGCGTTAGCACGGTTCCGACCTTCGCGGTCAGCCCCGTGCTACGCAATGTCGCAAGCGGTCCCGCAGGTCCGCCTGGTTCGGCTCAGTAACGATAGTGTTCCGGCTTGAACGGGCCGGTCTTGGCGACGCCGATATAGTCCGCCTGTTCGCTCGACAGCTCCGTCAGACGAGCGCCGAGCTTGGCGAGATGAAGCGCCGCGACCTTCTCGTCGAGGTGTTTGGGCAGGGTGTAGACCTTGTTCTCATAGGCCGCGCCATTGGTCCAAAGCTCGATCTGCGCCAGCACCTGGTTGGTGAACGAGGCCGACATCACGAAGGACGGGTGGCCGGTCGCATTGCCGAGATTGAGCAGCCGCCCCTCCGACAGGAGCAGCATCCGGTTGCCGGCCGGCATCTCGATCATGTCGACCTGCGGCTTGATGTTGGTCCATTTGTGGTTCTTCAGCGCGGCGACCTGAATCTCGTTGTCGAAATGGCCGATATTGCCGACGATCGCCATGTCCTTCATCTCGCGCATGTGCTCGATGCGGATCACGTCTTTGTTGCCGGTGGTGGTGATGAAGATGTCCGCCGTCTTGACCACGTCCTCGAGGGTGACGACCTCAAACCCGTCCATCGCCGCCTGAAGGGCGCAGATCGGGTCGACTTCCGTCACCTTCACGCGGGCGCCCGCGCCGCGCAGGCTGGCGGCCGAGCCCTTGCCGACATCGCCATAGCCGCAGACCACCGCGACCTTGCCCGCCATCATCACGTCGGTGGCGCGGCGGATGCCGTCGACCAGCGATTCCTTGCAGCCATACTTGTTGTCGAATTTCGACTTGGTGACGCTGTCATTCACGTTGATCGCGGGGAAGGGCAGGCGGCCCTTCTCCATCAGCCGGTAGAGACGGTTGACGCCGGTCGTCGTTTCTTCGGTCACGCCCTTGATGGCGTGGCGCTGCTTCACGAACCAGCCCGGCGAGGCGGCGAGCCGCTTCTGGATCTGCGCGAAGAAATACTCCTCCTCCTCGGAGGTCGGGGTCTTGATGAGGTCGGTCTCGCCCTCTTCGACGCGCGCGCCGGTGAGCACATACATCGTGGCGTCGCCGCCATCATCGAGGATCATGTTGGTGAAGCCGCCGTCCGCCCAGTGGAAGATCCGGTCGGTGTAGTCCCAATAATCCTCGAGGCTCTCGCCCTTGATCGCGAACACCGGAACGCCGGACTTGGCGATCGCCGCCGCCGCGTGGTCCTGGGTCGAGAAGATGTTGCAGGACGCCCAGCGCACATCGGCGCCGAGGGCCGTCAGCGTTTCGATGAGGACGCCCGTCTGGATCGTCATGTGCAGCGATCCGGTGACGCGCGCGCCCTTAAGCGGGGCCTTGCCCGCAAACTCCTCGCGCAGCGCCATCAGGCCCGGCATTTCGGTTTCGGCGATATCGAGCTCCTTGCGGCCCCAGTCCGCCAGCTTCAGATCCGCAACCTTGAAATCGTCGAACGCCATGTCGCGCCTTCCTTCCCGTATGTGATCGGGCGATGTAGCAAGCCGGGCGTCGGCCTGTAAAGGATATAAAGATATCTTTATATGTGATTGTTGGCGCGTGTGCGCGGATCAGCGCGGATCAGGTGCTTTCGCCGAACCGCCCCGCCACCAGCGCGACAAGCGCGTCGGCCGCCGCTTGCGCGCCTTCGCCCTCCGCCTCGATGCGGATCGTGTCCCCGCAGGCCGCTCCGAGCGTCAACAGCTCCATGATCGAGGCGCCATTGGCCGCCAGTGCAAGGTGGCGCACCGTGATGCGGCAGGTGAACGCCCCGGCCTCGCGGGCGAAGGCGGCGGACGCCCTGGCGTGCAGGCCGCGCTGATTGACGATCAACACGTCCCGGCGCGCGACGTCCGCGCCCGACATCAGGCGCGCTGGAGCAGTTTGGAGACCACCGAGACGAAACGCCGGCCGGCGTCGGCGGCGCGCTCGCACGCTTCGGCGAGCGGGAGTTTCGCCCGCGTCTCGCAAAGCGTGATCAGCATCGGAAGGTTTGCGCCCGCGATGACCTCGATCTGGCCGGAGCCCATCACCGAAATCGCGAGGTTGCAGGGTGTGCCGCCGAACATGTCGGTGAGAATCACGACGCCCGAGCCGTCATCGACGCCCTTCGCGGCGGCGATGATCTCGCGCCTGCGCATGTCCATGTCGTCGTCCGGCCCGATGCAGACCGGAACCAGACGGTCCTGCGGCCCGACAACATGCACGGCCGCTGCAACGAACTCTTCCGCCAGCCTGCCATGCGTCACCACCACGACGCCGATCATCACCGCATCTCCCGAATGCCGCACCTGCGAACAACATCCTGCCAAATTGCTGCAAGAGCGTGAAGCATACTTATGTGTCGCCGCGCACCGCGGGCAATTCGACGTTGAAGCGTGCTCCTTTTACGACACCCTCCGCAATCCGGTTTTCCGCCCAGACCTTCCCGCGATGCGTCTCGACGATCTGCTTCACGAGCGAGAGCCCGAGGCCCGAATTGTTGCCGAATTTGGCGCCCTGCGGCCGGTCCGAATAGAAGCGCTCGAAAATCTTCTCGAGCTTGTCCGGCGGCACGCCCGGCCCGTCATCGTCAACGAGGATGTGCATGACCGGGCCGTGCGCGGTCTGCCGCCGGTTGAGCGTCACCCGAACCTCGCCGCCTGGCGGCGAAAAGGAGCGGGCGTTGTCGATGAGATTGCGCACGACCTGCCCGATCGGGCCTTCCCGCCCCATCACCGCGGAGACGCCGGGTTCGGCGTGCAGGGTGACCCGCGCTTCGCCCTCCCGTCCGGTGTCGGCGTAGATCGACACAAGATCCTCCAGCAGCCGGGAGAGATCGACGCGCGTCGCCTTCTCGCGCATGATTTCCGCCTCGGCCCGCGACAGGTTGGAGATGTCCGTGATCAGCCGGTCGAGCCGGATCACGTCGCGCGCGATCACCTGTCCCATACGTTCGCGCACCGCGGGATCGGAGACGGTCTGCGCGGTCTCCACCGCCGACCGGATCGAGGTCAGCGGGTTCTTCAGTTCATGGGCGACGTCGGCGGCGAAACGTTCGTTCGCCTGGATCCGGTCATTCAGCGCCGCCGTCATCGCAGCGAGCGCCTGCGCAAGATCGCCGATCTCGTCCTTGCGGTTTGGCAGCTTGCCGAGGTCCAGCCGATCGGCGGCCCCGGTGCGCACCTGATCGGACGCGATCGATAGCCGCCGCAGCGGCCGTGCGATCACCGTGGTCAGCAGGGCGGAGGTGACGATTGCGACAAGGATCGCCACGAAAATGAACGGCAGGAGCGCGGCCCGCTCCGCAGCGATGATCTCAGCGACGTCGCTCGATTCCACCGTCAGCGCGCCGACGACCGCGCCAACATGGCGGATCGGGATCGAGACCGAGATCACCCGTTCGCCGAGATCGCTGAAACGTTGCGACGCGGCCGCATCCCCGCGCAGCGCGATCGCGACCTCCTCCTCAAGGCTGCGCGCGTCGGCGATTCCCGGTCCGCCGCGCCGGTCAAGGCGCTCGATCACGCCGCTTACAAAGCGCGACAGCTCCAACCAGCCCTGCTGGACGACGCCGGGTTCGCGGATGGGCGGCAGGGTCTGCGCTTCGACCTCGTCGTTCAGCAGATAGGTGTCCGCCGCCACTTCCGTATCGGCGTTGAAAATCCGCATCCGCGTGTTCGCGGTCGTCCTCAGGCGTTTCAGCAGGCTCCTCGCCTGGCTTTCGAGAAGCTGCGGTTCCGGGTCGCCGCGTGTTGCGACATCCACCAGCACCGAGGCGATCAGATCGCTCTGTTCGCGAAGGGACTCCGTGCGCGCCTGGACGAGCCCCGAGCGGATCTCGTTCAGCACAAGCGCGCCGACGATGAGGATGATGAGCCCTGCGAGGTTCGAGGCCAGAATGAGCCCCGCGATCGGCGACCAAAGCTTGGACCGCGCCGCGTCCCGCCGTCGGCGGCCCGAATAGCGCTCAGGCTTCCTTATAGCGGTACCCCACGCCATAGAGCGTCTCGATCGACTCAAACTCGTCGTCGATATCGCGGAATTTCTTGCGCAATCGCTTGATGTGGCTGTCGATCGTGCGGTCGTCGACATAGACCTGATCGTCATAGGCCGCGTCCATAAGCTGGTCGCGGCTCTTCACGAAGCCCGGGCGCTGGGCGAGCGCCTGCAGGATCAGGAACTCCGTCACCGTGAGACGTACCACCTTGCCGTCCCACGTGCAGGCGTGGCGGTTGGGATCGAGCGTCAGGCGTCCGCGCACGATCGACTTGCGGTCGGCGTCGTCGCTTCCCGCCGGCGCACCCCGCGACCGGCGCAGAATCGCCTTCACCCGTTCCGCCAGCAGGCGGTTCGAGCACGGCTTGCGGATGAAATCATCGGCGCCGATGTTGAATCCGACCACCTCGTCGATCTCGTCATCCTTGGAGGTGAGGAAGATCGCCGGCAGGTTCGATGTCTGCCGCAGGCGGCGCAGCAGCTCCATTCCGTCCATCTTCGGCATCTTCACGTCGAGAATGGCGATATCCGGAGGATTGTCCGAAAGCCCCGCGAGCGCGGAGGCACCGTCATGATAGGGGCGCACCTGATACCCCTCGGCCTCGAAGAACGCCTTCAGCGCCTCAACGATGTGCTCGTCGTCGTCGACAAGGGCGATGGTCGCCATGTGGGCCTCTCCGTCCGGTCGCGCCAAAGGACGCGCGTCGTGTGCATAATCGGGGGACAGGCGCTGAAGGGCAAGGGGCGAAGGCTGAGCGGGCGGGCAATCGCACGAATTACGTCTTCGAAGTGTCTCGCTCCTGCGCTAGAGGGGGACAGGAAACGAATGCTGGAGCCTGTCATGTCCCCTCGCGCCTCCGTCGCCCGTGCGGCGATCCTGTCCTCCGCGATGGTGCTCGCCGCCGCCTGCGCGAGCGCGCCGCTGGAGGCTCCGACCGCAGGCGGCGCGGCTGGATCCGCCGCCCCGACCGCCGCGGCCAATCCGGTGGTCAGCCGCCGCCAGCCCGCGCCCGTCGTCCAGGCCGAGGACAGCTATTACAGGGCCGCCGCCGCCGCCGTGCAAAGCCGGATCGACGCCCGCGGCGTCAAACCCGCCAGGAATGTGATCCTATTTGTCGGCGACGGCATGGGAATATCCACCATCACAGCGGCGCGCATCTGGCAGGGTCAGCAGGCCGGCGTCGACGGCGAAAGCCACCGCCTCGCCATGGAGCAGCTCCCCTGGTCGGCCTTCTCGCGCACCTACACGCATGACGCCCAGGTCGCCGACAGCGCCCCGACCGCGGCTGCGATGACCACCGGCGTCAAGTCGCGCAACGGGACGATCGGCGTGACCCAAGCGGCCGACACCGCCCGCTGCGCCACGGCCCGCACCAGCGCCACCACCTCGCTCTGGTCGATCGCGGAGGATGCAGGCCTCGCCACCGGCGTCGTCTCGACCGCCCGGCTCACTCACGCAACGCCGGCTGCGACCTTCGCCCAGACCACTGAGCGCGACTGGGAGGATGACAGCCAGGTGCCGCAGTCGGCGAAGGACGCGGGCTGCACCGATATCGCCGCGCAATTCATCGCCTGGAACGCCGCGCATGGCGACGGATTCGAGGTTGCGCTCGCCGGCGGCCGCCGTCAATTCATGCCGGAAACCCAGGCCGACCCAGAGTATCCGAACAGCACGGGCGGCCGGAAGGACGGCCGGGACATCACCGCCGAATGGCGCGCCGGCGGGGCCAACCGCGTCTATGTCGACGGCCGCGAGGGCTTCGACGCCGTGAACTTCGCAAGCGATGTGCAGGTGCTCGGCCTGTTTGAGCCCTCCCACATGCAGTATGAGGCCGACCGCCTGAAGGACCGGCGGGGCGAGCCCTCGATCGCCGAGATGACCCGCGCCGCCATCACCCGCCTGTCGCGCGATCCCGATGGCTATGTGCTGATGGTCGAGGCCGGCCGTATCGACCACGCCCACCATGCGGGCAACGCCGCCCGGGCGCTCGCGGACACGGATGCGCTGGATCAGGCGGTCGCCGCGGCGCTCGCCATGACCGATCCGTCCGAGACGCTGATCATCGTCACCGCCGATCACAGCCACGTCTTCACGATCGCGGGGTATCCGACGCGCAACAATCCGATCCTGGGGCTTGTGCAATACCCCGCCGGGGAGGGGAACGCCCGCGGGATCGACGGCAAGCCCTTCACCACGCTCGGCTACATGAACGGGCCGGGGTCGGTCTGCCGCGGCGTCGGGGCCGAGGCGCGCTGCGAGCGCAAGGACCTCTCGAACGTCGACACGACGGCGGTCGATTTTCAGCAGGAGGCCCTGATCCCGCTCGCGTCGGAAACCCATGCCGGAGAGGACGTCGCGGTCTTCGCGTCCGGGCCGGGCGCGGAGCTGTTCTCGGGCGTCATCGAGCAGAATGAGATTTTCCACGTCATGGCGCGGGCAAGCCGCCTCGCGAAATAGGCGGGGCGGCACGGATCGCGGTCGGCCCTTGAAGCGCTAGAAGGGCGTTTCAACGACGAAGTCTTCGACAGACCGACCGAGCCATCCGACCATCGCGAGCATGCCGTCGACCTCCATGCGCCCGCCCGCCTTCAGGCGCGTCATCGTGTTTGGAGCCACACCGATCTCGCGTCCCACGGCCGACCATGAAAGTCCGCGCCGGCGGCGCTCCGCATCAAGGGCGACGTAAAGGGCGGCGGCGTCGAGGCCCCTCACCAGCTGAACTCCGCCTACTCCAGCGCCTGATAGATCAGTGCGCGCACCTTGCCGTGATCATTCACGTCGCCGGCGGGGATGATCTGCGTCATGTAGGCGACGGTGAGGCCTTCCTTCGGGTCGACCCAATAGGTCGAATGATAGGCCCCGCCCCAGCCGAACTCGCCCTCGCTGCCGGTCGCCCCCGCCGCGCCGAGGTCGGTCGTCACCTGAAAGCCGAGCCCGAAGCCCGTGCCCGGTCGCCCGAACGCCGGCATGTGGAGATGGTCGACGGTCATCAGCTCCACTGTCTTGCGCGACAGGAGCCGCGTTCCGTCCGGCGCCACCCCGCCGTCCAGCATCATCTGCAGGAAGCGGCCGTAGTCCCGCGCTGTCGACAAGAGCCCCGCGCCGCCGGAATAGGCGACCCTCGGTCCATCTAGATAGTGTCCCTGGCCGATATGGCTGCCCGCGATCAGGGCGCCGGGGGAGGGCGCCTTGCGCACACCTGAAGGATTTGCGGAGTAGACCGCCGCGAAACGGCTCGCCTTCTCCGGCGGAAGATAGAAGCTTGTATCCGTCATGCCGAGCGGCTTGATCAGCCGCTCATCAAGAAACGCCGCGAGCGTCTGGCCGCTCACCTTCTCGATCACCGCGCCGAGAATATCGGTGGAATAGCCATAGACGAAGCGTTCGCCCGGCTGGGCGTCCATCGGCAGGCCCGCCATGCGCGCCACCACCGCCGAAACCGGTTCGGTCCGGTCGGCGAAATACCAGCCCTGAATGCCTGCTGCCTGCCAGGCGTCGGCGGCCGGGCCTCGCCCGTAGGAGACGCCCGCCGTGTGGGTCAGCAAATCCCGGACGGTGATCGGCCGTTTCGCCGCGACCACGTCATATCCGCCGCCATCCTTCGCCACCGCAACCTTGGTCTGTGACCATTCGGGCAGGTATTTGCCGACGGGGTCGGAAATGAGCAGCTTGCCGTCTTCCTGCAGCATCATCACGCCGACGCTCACCAGCGCCTTGGTCTGGGAGGCGATGCGGAAGATGGTGTCGGCCTGCATCGCCGCGCCCGCTTCCTTGTCGCGCCATCCCCAGGCGCCGGAATAAATCTCCCGGCCGTCGCGGCGCACCACCAGCACAGCGCCCGCAAGCTCGCCTGCGTCGACATAGGCCCGCATCGCCTCGTCGATGCGCGACAGCCGGGCGGGGTCGGCGCCTCGGATGGTCGCCGCGGCCGGAGTGGAAGCCGGAGCGGCGGCCGGAGCGACAGTCTGGGTTTCCGACACCGTCACACAGGCGCTCAGCATCAGTCCGGCGAGCGCCGCCCCGAGCCATCCCGCCCCGCCAGGGCCAAGCCGCGCGCGTGTATGAGCCGCCCTGTCGATCGCATCGATTGTCATCGGAACATCTCCCCGCTGGTCGCCCGGATGTGGCTTCCGGATCGCGATTTCTCTCGGCCAAGGTTGACCATGCAGGGCGGCGGGCTGCAAGCGCATGCGGGGCGCCCGTTCGCACCGGGCCCGAGGGAGCATCGCCGGCGTCATGGAATTTGACGACATCATCGTGGGGGCGGGGAGCGCCGGATGTCTCCTCGCCAACCGCCTGTCGGCCGATCCTTCCCGCCGCGTGCTGGTGCTGGAGGCCGGCGGCCGCGATGACTGGATCTGGTTCCATATTCCGGTCGGCTACCTCTTCGCCATCGGCGACCCGCGCGCGGACTGGCGGTTCGCCACCGAGCCCGTGCCGGGGCTGGGCGGCCGCAGCCTCGCCTATCCGCGCGGGCGAGTCATCGGCGGCTCGTCGGCGATCAACGGCATGATCTACATGCGCGGGCAGGCGGCGGACTATGACGGCTGGCGGCAGATGGGCCTTCCCGGCTGGGGCTGGGAGGATGTGCTTCCCTTCTTCCTCGCGCATGAGGACCATGTCGCGCCGCCGGGACCGCTCCACCGCTCGGGCGGAGAATGGCGGGTCGAGGAGATGCGCCTGCGCTGGGCGGTGCTCGATGCGTTCGCCGACGCCATGGAGGCTTGCGGTGTTCCGCGCGTCGCCGATTTCAACTCCGGCGACAATGAGGGCGTCTCCTACTTCCAGGTGAACCAGCGACGCGGCGTGCGGGTGAGCGCCGCCACCGCCTTCCTGAAGCCGGCGCTCTCCCGGGCCAATCTCACGCTTGCCACGGGCGCGCTCGTGGAACGCCTGCTGTTCGAGGCGGACGCGGGCGCAGGCGGAAGGCAGTCGCAGCTTCGCGCGTCCGGCGTCCGCTGGCGCGAGGGCGGGGCGGTTCGCGAGGCGCGTGCGTCGCGGATCACCCTCTGCGCCGGCGCCGTGATGACGCCGGTCCTGCTCGAACGCTCCGGGATCGGCGACGGCGAGCGCCTGAAACGGCTAGGGGTCGATGTCGTCCAGCATCTGCCGGGGGTCGGGGAAAACCTGCAGGACCATCTTCAGCTGCGGCCGGTCTATCGGGTGTCGGGCGTGCCGACCCTCAATGAACAGTATGCGCAGGTCTGGCGACGGCCGCTGATGGCGCTCGATTATGCCCTGCGCCGGCGCGGACCGATGACCATGGCGCCCTCCCAGCTCGGCGCCTTCGCCCGCTCGTCGGACCGGTTCGCCACCGCCAATCTCGAATTCCACGTGCAACCGCTGTCGCTCGACCGGTTCGGCGAGCCGCTCCATCGCTTCCCGGCGATCACGGCAAGCGTGTGCAATCTGCGGCCGGAGAGCCGCGGCGCGGTGCATGCGCTGGGGCCTTCTCCCGACGATCCGCCCTCCATCCAGCCCAACTATCTTGCGACCGAGGGCGACCGCGTCGTGGCGGTCGATGCGCTGCGGCTGGTCCGGCGCATTGTCGCCGCGCCTCCGTTCGCACGATACGCGCCGCAGGAAGTCGCGCCCGGCCCGGAGGCCGTCACCGACGCCGAGCTCGCCTCCGCCGCCGCGCGGATCGGCACGACGATTTTTCATCCCGTGGGTACGGCGCGGATGGGCCGGGCGGATGATCCGATGGCGGTCGTCGACGCGCGCCTGCGTGTGCGCGGGGTCGACGGCTTGCGGGTGGTCGATGCGTCCGTCATGCCCACCATCACCTCGGGCAACACCAACTCGCCCGTGCTGATGATCGCCGAGAAGGCGGCGGCGATGATGCGCGAGGATGATTCGCGAGGATGAGCGGCGCTGACGGCGGTTGACCGCGGGATGCGCGTTTTGCGATTCGCGTGTCGGCCGATTTCGTCCTATGAGGTTCGCCGGAATTGGGAATGAGGATCACTCGGATGGCCGGCGTCAATCTCTTCGACATGCTCACCTCCAGCGCCGGGCAGGGCGCCGTGAGCCAGCTCGGCAAGCAGTTCGGCCTCGACGAGGCGACCACCCAACAGGCCGTGCGCGCGCTGTTGCCGGCGATCTCCGGCGGGTTGAAGCGCAATGTCGCTCAGCCGGGGGGGCTCCAGGCGCTCGTCGGCGTTCTGCAGTCCGGATCGCACGCGAAGTATCTCGAACAGCCGGAGGCGCTGACCCGTCCGGAAACCGTCGCCGACGGCAACGCCATTCTTGGCCATCTGCTCGGATCGAAGGATGTCTCCCGCGCTGTCGCCGCCAAGGCGTCCGAGCGCGCCGGCGTCTCGCCTGAGTTGATGAAGCAGATGCTCCCCGTGGTGGCGGCGCTCGCCATGGGCGCCCTGTCCAAGCAGAGCAAGAAGCCGGACGTCGGCAATGCGCTCGCGGCGGCGCTTGGCGGCGCCCTCGGCGGTCAACAGCCCGCGCAGGGCGGCGCGGCGGGCGGGATGATCGGCGCGCTTCTCGGCGGTCTCATGGGTCGTCGCGGCCAGCAGGCGCAGCAGCAGCAGGGTCAGGGCGGGATGCTCGGCATGCTCGGCGGACTGCTCGACGCCGATGGCGACGGCGACCCGACGGACGACATTCTCAAGATGGTGATGAACCGCCGCTGAGGCGCTTGCCCAAGCGGCGAGCCCCGCTTGCGCTTGCCCCGAAACGCGCGACGCTCTAACCCGGCGTGTTGTATGGATGTCGGCGGAACGGAGCAGCGCATCTGAATGGCGACCCCCTCGACCTATCTGGATTTTGAAAAGCCCCTCGCCGAGCTCGAACTGAAGATCGCGGAGCTCCAGGCCGCCGGCGGACCCGCCGTCGAGGACGATGTGGCGCGCCTGCGCGAGAAGGCCGCCAAACAGCTGAAAGACATCTACTCCCACCTCAACGCCTGGCAGAAAACCCAGGTCGCTCGTCATCCCGACCGGCCGCATTTCATGGACTATGTGGACGGCCTGTTCGACGAGTTCGTGGAGCTCTCCGGCGACCGCAAATACATGAACGACAATGCGATCCTCGGCGGGCTCGCGCGCTTTCGCGGGCGCCCGGTCGTCGTCATCGGCCACGAGAAGGGCCGCGACACGCAAGGCCGCATCAAGCACAATTTCGGCATGGCGCGCCCGGAAGGCTATCGCAAGGCGGTGCGCCTGATGGAGCTTGCCGGACGGTTCGGACTGCCGGTGATCGCCCTTGTCGATACGTCAGGCGCCTTTCCGGGCAAGGGCGGGGAGGAACGCGGCCAGGCCGAGGCGCTCGCCCGTTCGATCGAAGCCTGCCTGATGCTCGACACCCCCATGGTCTCGGTGATTGTCGGCGAGGGGGGATCGGGCGGCGCGGTCGCGCTCGCATCCGGCAACAAGGTGCTGATGCTGGAACACGCGGTCTATTCGGTGATCTCGCCGGAGGGGGCGGCGTCGATTCTCTTCCATGATTCCAAGCGCGCCAAGGACACGGCGGAGGCGATGAAGATCACGGCGCAGGACCTCGAGAAATTCCGCATCGTCGATCTGGTCGTCCCCGAGCCCATGGGCGGGGCGCACCGCGACCCGAAGACCGCCATCGCGAGGCTGGGCGACGCGATCGAGACCGTGCTCGTCCCGCTCGTCAAACTGTCGCCGGAGGAGTTGCGCACGCAGCGCAAGGAACGCTTCTACGCGATCGGCCGCGAGGGGCTGGCGTAGCAGCCGCCCGGCGCGCGTCGGGTCCGCCTCGCCGCTAGGCCCGCGCCGCCGCCGACACGTCGCCGTGGCAGTTCTTGTAGCGCTTGCCCGATCCGCACGGGCAGGGCGAGTTGCGCGGCGTCGACGCCCAGGAGGGATCGGGCGTCGCGCCGGGGCCCGTTCCGGTGATCGCTCCCGCGCGTGAGGCCACAGTCTGGGCCGCAGCCTGGGAAGCAGGTTGGGCCCCCACTCCGGCGCCTGCGCCGGCTCCAGCGAGCTGCCGCCCACCGCCGGTGTTGCTTGGCGGAGCCTGTTCCGCCGCGAACTGGATACGCATCAAAAGGCGCGTCACCGCCCGGCGCAGATCCGTCAGCAGCGTCTCGAACAGCGTGAACGCCTCGCTCTTGAACTCGTTCAGCGGGTCACGCTGCGCATAGCCGCGCAGGTGGATCACCGACCGCAACTGGTCAAGCTGGCTGAGGTGTTCGCGCCAGCGCACGTCCACTTCCTGCAGCAGCACCTGCTTTTCGAGCAGACGCATGCGGTCTTCGCCGGCCATGGCGGTCTTGCGGGCGTAGATCTCGTCGGCGGCGTTGGTCAGCCGCTCCAGCACTTCGGCGGTGGCGACGCCTTCCTCCTTCGCCCAGTCGTCGACCGGCGCGGCGATCCCCAGCGTCTCCTTCACCTCGGCGTCGAGCCCGACCACATCCCACTGTTCGGCATAGGCTTTTTCCGGCATGTGACGCTTGCACATGTCCTCGATCACCTGATGGCGCATCTCGCGGATCGTCTCGGCGACGTGCGCCGCGCGCATGAACTCGATGCGCTGCTCGAACACCGCCTTGCGCTGATCGTTGATCACGTCGTCGTATTTCAGCAGGTTCTTGCGGATCTCGAAATTGCGCTGCTCCACCCGCTTCTGCGAGGTTTCGAGCGCCTTGTTCATCCATTTGTGGGTGATCGCCTCGTCTTCCTTGATCCCGAGGCTGCGCATGATCCCGTCGAGCCGCTCGGCCGCGAAGATGCGAAGCAGATCATCCTCAAGGCAGATGTAGAACTTCGACCGGCCCGGATCGCCCTGGCGGCCTGTGCGTCCACGAAGCTGATTGTCGATGCGGCGGCTTTCATGCCGTTCCGTGCCGAGTACGTAGAGCCCGCCCGCCTGAAGGGCCTCCTGGCGGTTCACCTCGATGTCGCGGCGGATCGTGTCCCGCAATTCGGCGAGTTCCGCCTCGCTCGGCGCCCGTCCGAGCTTCTGCGCGAGTTGCTCGCCCTCCACCTCCATCCGCATCTCGAGATTGCCGCCGAGCTGGATGTCCGTTCCGCGGCCCGCCATGTTGGTCGCCACCGTCACGGCCGCGGGCACGCCCGCCTGCGCGACGATCTGCGCTTCCTGTTCGTGATGCCGCGCGTTCAGCACCTTGTGCTGGATGCCCTCGGCCGTCAGCATCGACGACAGGAGTTCCGACTTCTCGATCGACACCGTGCCGACGAGCACCGGCTGGCGGCGCTCCACGCAGCTGCGGATGTCGGCGATGATCGCCTTGTATTTTTCCTTCGCGGTCCGGTAGACGACATCGTCCTCGTCGATCCGCTTCACCGGCTTGTTGGTCGGAATTTCCGCAACTTCCAGCCGGTAGATGTCCTGGAATTCGGCAGCCTCGGTCGAGGCCGTGCCGGTCATGCCCGACAGCTTGTCGTAGAGCCGGAAATAGTTCTGGAAGGTGATCGAGGCCAGCGTCTGGTTCTCGGGCTGGATCTTGACCTTCTCCTTCGCCTCGATCGCCTGGTGCAGGCCCTCGGACAGGCGGCGGCCCTGCATCATGCGGCCGGTGAACTCGTCGATCAGCACCACCTCGTCGCCCTTGACGATGTAGTCCTTGTCGCGATGGAACAGCTTGTGGGCGCGCAGGCCCTGGTTGCAGTGGTGGACGATCGTGACATTCGCCGGCTCGTAGAGCGAGCCCTGCAGAATGCCCGCACGGGTCAGCAATTCCTCGATCTTCTCATTGCCCTCTTCGGTGTACACCACCGAGCGCTGCTTTTCATCGAGCGAGAAGTCCTCGGGCCCGAGGTCCGGCATCAGCGCGTCGATCGCCTGATAGAGTTCCGAGCGGTCGTCCGTCGGGCCGGAAATGATCAGCGGCGTGCGGCTCTCGTCGATCAGGATCGAGTCCACCTCGTCGACAATCGCGTAGCGGTGCCCGCGCTGCACCATGTCGGCGAGCGAATACTTCATGTTGTCACGCAGATAGTCGAAGCCGAACTCATTGTTCGTGCCGTAGGTGACATCGCAGGCGTAGGCCGCGCGGCGCTGGTTGTCGTCGAGCCCGTGAACGATCTTGCCGACCGAAAGCCCGAGGAAGCGATAGACGCGTCCCATCCATTCGGCGTCGCGGCTCGCCAGGTAGTCGTTGACCGTGATGACGTGCACGCCGCGGCCTTCCAGCGCGTTGAGATAGACCGGCGCGGTTGCAACCAGCGTCTTGCCCTCGCCGGTGCGCATCTCGGCGATGCCGCCCGAATGCAGCAGCATCCCGCCGACGAGCTGCACATCGAAATGCCGCAGGCCGATCGAGCGTTTGGCGCCCTCGCGCACGACGGCAAACGCCTCGGGGAGGATGTCGGTCAGCGTCGCGCCGTTGGCGATCTGCTGGCGGAACTCGCTCGTGCGCTGTTTCAATGCGTCGTCGGACAACGCCTCGGTGACCGGTTCGATCGCATTTATCCGCTGCACCAGCGAGCGGAACTGGCGGAGCTGACGCTCGTTTGCAGACCCAAACAGCTTCCGGGCGATCCCTAGCATCAACGTTCACCCGTCATTGTTCACTCGCCATGATTCATCGGACCGCAGCACCATTCCCACCATGGCGCACTCCGCGATCAGCCGCTATCCTGGGTCGAACCGTCCGGGCCAGCCAGGCGCGACAAGCCGACAATCCTTCTCGACTTGCGCATGCCCGAGACGTAAGGAGCGCCTGTTCGAGTGTCAATCCAAACGCCCCTGGAAGCCACAGCAGCAAGGGGTGCTATTGCAGTGAGGTGACAGCGCATGCGCATCGGCGCCCGGGTGCTCAACGTCTCGGCGGCTCTCCTCAGCCTGGTTGTGGTCGCCGGATGCGATCAGGGCGAACTTCCCGCGGTGACGACGCCGGTCGTGGACACCGCCATCGCCGCGACGGTGAACGGCCGGGACATTTTCGTCAGCGATGTTCAACTCGAGGCCGAGGCCCAGGGCGTCGTGAAGTCCGGCGAGGCGCTCGAGCCTGAAAGCGGCGAATTTCACTCGATCCTCGATCAGCTCATCGACCAGGCGCTGCTCGCCGACGAGGCCGAGGCCCGGGGGCTCGAGGACGACCCGGCCTCCCGCCACCGGTTGAACGCCGCCCGCGAGCGCATCCTCGGCAACATCCTGATCGAGACCCTGGTGGCGCAGCGGGTCGACGAAGCCGCCATCCGCAAGATGTATGAAACGCAGATCGCCTTCTTCGAACTCGGCGAGGAGGCCGAACTCCGGCATATCGTCACCGCCACCCGCGACGAGATCGACGAGGTCGCAAAACAGCTCGCCGCCGGTGCGGACTTCGCCGTTCTCGCCTCGGAAAAGTCGATCGACGAGGCGACCCGTCTTGAAGGCGGCGATCTGGGCTATTTCACTTCGAGCGAGGCCCCGCCCGAGTTGAAACGGGTGATCGAGACCACGCCGGTCGGCGGCGTGTCGAAGCCGTTCCAGACCGCGCAGGGCTGGCATATCGTGAAGGTCGTCGACCGCCGCCAGGAAGAGCCGCCCTCGCTAGACGAGCTGCGCGGGCCGATCCTTGAACATCTCTCCTATCTCGAAATCGAGAAAACCCTGAAGGAGCTCCGCAAGACCGCCTCGATCCGCCGGACCGGCGGTCCCGTGAATGCGCCGCTCGACGTTGATCCCTTCGAGCTTGCGCCGGTCATCAAGCCGGGCGAGGCGGACCCGCTCGCCGACGCGCCGCCGCCGACGCAGCTTCCCGCCCAGATCGACGCCCGCGCGCCGGGGGACGTCCTTCCGCAGCCCGCGCCGTCCGGAGCGGATGAAAGCCGCGCGCCGGTCTCGCCGGACTGAAAGGGACGATCCATGGCAATGGCCCTGACGCGGTCGCCGCTTGCGCCCGACGCCTTTCCGTCCCTCCCCGAGGTCGCCGGGGTGCGGCTCGCGACGGCCGGGCTTGGCCTCTATCGCGGCCGGGCGCGCGACGATCTCCTGATCGCGCGGTTTCCTGACGGCGCGGCGGTGGGCGGCGCCTTCACCACCTCCGCGACGCGCTCGGCCGATGTCGACTGGTGCCGCGCCGCCCTGAAACGCAGTGGCGGGCGCGCGGGGGTGCTGGTTGTCAACGCCGGCAATTCGAACGCCTTCACCGGGGCCGCCGGCGTCGCCAAGAACGACGCGACCATCGCCGCCGCCGCGGCGCTCGCGTCCTGCAGCCTGGACGAGGTCTATGTCGGCGCGACGGGCGTCATCGGCGAGCCGCTTCCCGCTTCCCTTGTCGCCGACGGCGTCCGCGCGGCGTGGAGCGGTCTTGGGCCCGCCGACTGGGAGGCGGCGGCCCGCGCCATCATGACCACCGACACCTTCCCCAAGGCGTCCGGCGCGGTGTGCGACATCGAGGGGCGGCGCGTCGCCATCGTCGGCATCGCCAAAGGCTCCGGCATGATTGCGCCCAACATGGCGACCACGCTCAACTATGTCTTCACCGACGCGCCCCTCGGTCCGCACGCGGTGCAGGCGCTGCTCAGCCGCTTCGTTGATCTCACCTTCAACAGCATCACGGTCGACGGCGACACTTCCACCTCCGACACGCTGATGCTGTTTGCGACCGGCGGCGCGAAGATCGATGAACCGGACGACCCCCGCCTCGCCGGGTTCCGCGATGCGCTGCACGGCGTGTTTCAGGACCTCGCGCTCCAGATCGTCCGCGACGGGGAGGGCGCAACCAAACTCATCACCATCACCGTCACCGGCGCGACGGACGACGCCGCGGCCCGCATCGTCGCCGCCTCGATCGCCAACTCGCCGCTGTTCAAGACAGCCATGGCCGCGGGTGACGCCAACTGGGGCCGCATCGTCATGGCGATCGGCAAGTCCGGCGCCCCCGTCGATCGCGACCGCATCGCCATCCGCGTCGGCGGCGTCCTGCTCGCAAGTCACGGCGCGCGCGCCCCGGATTATTCGGAAAGCGCCGCCACGGCCGCCGTCTCCGGACCAGCCATCGAGGTGGAGGTCGATCTCGGCCTCGGCGACGGACGCGCCCGCATGTGGACCTGCGACCTCACGGACGGTTATGTGAGGATTAACGGCGCCTACCGAAGTTGACCCTCCGGATGAACGCCATCCACACCCCGTTATGGCACTTGTCATGACAGGGCGATCGGTTCTGATCGTCGTCGCGGCGGCGCTGGTTCGTAGCGACGGCAGTCTGCTTCTCGCCCGGCGGCCGGAAGGGAAGTCGATGGCGGGCCTGTGGGAGTTTCCCGGCGGAAAGCTGGAGCCGGGCGAGAGTCCGGAAGCCGGCCTCGTGCGTGAACTCCGCGAGGAACTGGCGATCGAGGTGGATGAAGCCGACCTCTCGGCCTTCGCCTTCGCCTCGCACAGCTATGACCGCTTCCACCTCCTCATGCCGCTTTACATGTGCCGGTCCTGGCGGGGCGATCCGGAGGCGCGGGAAGGGCAGGCGCTCGCCTGGGCCGCCCCCGCCGATCTTCGCAGCTTCGCCGTCCCCCCGGCCGATATGCCGCTCATCGAACGATTCATCGCCTGGTCGGAGCTCGGCTGGTGAAGGAGAGACCCATGTTCAGACGATTCGTCAGGGACCGCCGCGGCGGAACAGCGATCGAATACACCATGATCGCCGCGCTCATCACGCTGGGCCTGATCGGCGCGATGACCTATTGGGGCGAGTCCGCCAGCGGCATGTATGACAGCCTTGCCGAACAGGGCTGGAGCGCCGGCGGCGAGGGCGAATAGCTTCGCCGCAGCCTGTCTGCGCCTTCCCGCGCCGCCCATGGCACGTTATAACGCGTGTGATAACGCGTGACATGACGGGAGCAGGGGCTTGACCCATCTCAAGATCCGACGAATCGGCAATTCCCTTGGTGTGGTCCTGCCCGCCGATGCGCTGAGCCGTCACCGCATCGGCCAGGGCGACACCCTGATCCTGAGCGAGACGCCGGACGGGTTCCGGCTCGACGTCTATGACGCCGCCGTCTCCGAACAGGTCGAGGCGGGTCGCAAGCTTGCCCGCAGATATCGCAACACGCTTCGCGAACTCGCAAAATGACGCGAGGCGCGGCGCCGAGGTGGCTGCGCCGCGAAGCGGTCCTGATCCTTCACGATGCGACCCTCGCCGAGCACGGCGGAGCCGGCGGTTTGCGGGAAGCGGCGTTGCTGGAGAGCGCGCTTGCTCGTCCCCAGAACCTGTTCGCCTATGGCGCGGCGGATATTTTTGACCTTGCCGCCCTCTACGCGGCCGCGATTGTGAGAAATCATCCCTTCATCGACGGCAACAAGCGAACGGGCTTCCTTGCCGCGGCCGTCTTTCTCGAGATCAATCGCGTCTCGTTGCAGGCGAGTGAGGTCGAGGCGACCCTCAACAAGATCGCGCTCGCCGCGGGCGACCTGTCGGAGGCGGATTTCGCCGCCTGGTTGCGCGCGAACACGACGGGCGTCGAGGACTGATCGCGCCGCCCAGCGCGTCAGGGCGTCTCCGCGGCGGGGGAGCGCCCCGCGATCCGATCGGCCTCCGCCGTGATGCGCGCCTGCTCGTCGGGCGACTTGGCGAGAAACCAGTCCCGCACCCAGGACGCGTCGTGCGGCGTCGTCGCCTCCGGAAAGGCGGCGAACGTCTCGTCCGGGAAGCTGTTGCCCATGCCGCGCATGTGCTTGTCGAGGAAGCCCAGGGTGAACCGGTTGATCACCCACACCACTTCGGCCCCGTCGCGCGGTCCGGCGAGCAGGCCGCGCACGGGCTGGCGCAGCATCAGGCCCATGTCGGAGAGTCCGAGATGGGCGACGCCGTTGATCCGCATCCGATAGACACCTGGATTGGTCCCGGCGGCGGCGAACGCTTCATACGAGAAATCATTGAACGCCCGGTTCGGGTCCACCGGGTCGTCCACGCCGATCTGCGCGCCCATGGTTCGCCAGTCCGCATGCATCATCAGGAACGGCGCCGGGAGCGTCCGGCCGAGCGTCGTGTAGTGATAGTCCCCGCCGTCGAGATTGACCGCCGCGACGCAGGCAGGGTCCGCAAGACACACCGCCCCGGAGGTCGATCCGCCAAACGACATGCCCATGTGCGCGACCCGTGAAAAGTCCGCCGCGGCGACAATGTCCGCGATGCTGGCAGGCCCCTGTCCGTTCGACAGGGTCGCCTTGATGAATTGCCGGTCCGCCGTCCATATCGGCGCGCTCCGCTTGATCTGGAGCGATGGAGGGTCGTCGGCCGCGGCGGTCTCGACGACGCCGGCGAAACGCTCATCACCTGAGACCCCGAAGATCAGCTTGCGAAGCCCCGGAGGCAGCGCCACGCCGCCGTCGCCGGGCTGTTCGGGCGGCTTGGCGCGCGCGGTGCTCCCGTCCGCGAAGAGCACGCCCGCCGAGTCGCCGGTATGGGTGACCGCGAACACGACATAGCCGTGGCTCGCCAGCTCCTCCATCAGAACCCAGTTCTGCGATCCATAGGATCCGTATCCGTGGCTGAAGAACACCACCGGCAACCGGCCCCCGGTGGCGCTGAGCGCCGGCGCATCGACATGCGAATGGGTCCCGACCTGCGTCAGGTGCGAAAAGAAAAAGGGCGGCAGCCGGAACGCCGTCGCGAGCGGTTCGAACACCGCCGCCACTTCGTCGCGGGTCGCATAGGGGCGCACCTCGGCGTCCTCGATGAACGCCGCGGGATACCAGACGCGCACGAACAGCTTTCGCGCTTGCCGCTCCCCTCCACCCTCCGGTTGGCCCGTCGCCGCTTCCATGGTGCGGCTTTCATCAACAAGGTCGAAATCGCGCACGCCGACCGGATGCTGGCCCGTCGGCTCTGGCAGGTTGAACAGCGGGAACAGATAGATCGGGATCAGCGACGCGAGCGACAGAAGCGCGATCCCGGCGCCAGACGCCCAGGCGAGCCCCGCCTTCGGCGCAGGACCCCGCGACCGCTTGATCGCGAGGATCGCCAGCAGCACCGCGCCGACCCCGCCGGCGGGAACCGCTTGCCAGCGGCCTTCGAGGAAACCGATGAACGCGGTGATCAGCACCGCGAACGCAAGCAGCCACAGCGCCTGTTCCCGGATGCTGTGCCGTCGCCAGACCCAGGCCGCGATGAAGCCGACGAAGCTTCCGACGAGCATGACGTCATAGATCATGAGCCCGATCACCCCTCTGGAATTCGGCCGAACAGGCGGCTCCGCGCGAGCGTCCGAAACGTAACATGACCCAACGTGCGCCGGACACGGGTTCAACGGCAGTCAACCATGTTCTTGACGAATAGTCAATTTATGACCTAGCGTCGAAATATGATCACAGAGTCCCGCAAACAGCGAGAAATCAGGCAGCGGGAGAAGGACATTCTCGACACCGCGCTGGCCCTGTTCTGGAAGGACAAGCTCCATCGCGTCACCATGGAGGACCTCGCCGCCGAGGTGGGGATATCAAAGGGAACGCTCTACAATCATTTCGCCAGCAAGGATGATGTGTGCGCCACCATCGCCGTGCGCTTCTCGTCGGAGATGGCCGAAAAGCTTCGCGACGTCAGCGGGTTGGACGATCCAGAGGCGCGGCTCGAGGCGATGCTCGGCGTGCTCTGGGATGGCTGGCGCGGCAATCAGAGTTTCCGTCGCGTCGCCGCCTGGTGCGACCGGGAAGGCTTTCGCAATGATGTCAGCCCGGAGATACGCGCCGAAATGGAGCGCGCCGACGCCGAGATGCGCGGACTTCTGGTCGGAGCGCTCGAACACGGGGTTGCGCGTGGCCGGTTCCGCGCCGGCGACCTGCTCGATCTGGTGACCGGCCCGAGCATTCTCCTCCTCGGTCTCGCCCGGTTCCTCTGGGCGAATGACAGCCAGCCCGCGGCGCAGGACCCGAGGTTTCAGGCGCTCGTCCGCTTCGTGCTGTCCGGTCTCGCCGGCGCCGCAGCTGCGCCTCAGCCTTCGCCCGATGGGTCCTCACCGCCGGATTGATCCGGAGACGGCCGCGCCAGCCTCCTTGGTATCGCCGCGTCTCCCGCCGCCTGCTCCTTCACTCCGAGGGCGTCGGCGAGCCGGGTCTTGGCGCTTCCCGGCCGCAGCGGTTTGGGCTGCGTCGGGGCCGGGGCCCATCCGGACATCGCGACCAGTTCGACGGTCGCCCTGATCCTCCCATCCGGGTCGCTGAACGCGTCGGAATAGATCTCCGCCGCGCGGGTGAGGATGCGCCGGGACAGCGGCGGTGCGGCGGTGCGGAAGGCCGCCGTCTCACCCAGCCCACGCAGCTCGGAAAACAGGGCAAAGACATCCGGGTAGCGAACGGTGCGCGTCTCGGAATCGCTCACCGGCATTGCGAATCCCGCCCGCTGAAGCAGTTGCGCGGCATCAATCACGTCGAGGAAGGGCGACACGCGCATCCCCGCGCCGCCGCGGACCTGCGCCTCGGCCAGAAGCAGCGCCCGGCGCAGTTCCTGAAGCGTCCGGCCGCCGGGCAGAACGCCGATGAAAAGCCCGTCCGGTTTCAGCGCCCGCCGAACCTGGATCAGCGCGCCGGGAAGATCGTTCACCCAGTGCAGGCTCATCGCCGAGACGACGAGATCGAGCGAACCGTCCCGGAAGGGCAGGGCTTCCTCATCAGCCGCGACGCCGAGCGGCGCCTTGGGCCAGCCCGGAGCAAGATCGCAGCTGAACACCTCGCCGATCCGGGGGGCGAGAAGCGGGTCCGATGCAAGGCGCCTTCCCAGCCGGCCGTCATGTGCGCCAAGATCAAGCACGCGCGGAAAGGAACGGTTCACCGCGGCCAGCCGCTCGACAATATCCTCCGCCGCAAGGTCTTTGAGGAAGGCGTGGGCGGGAAACTCGCGGCGGGTGCGCTCGCGCCGCCGGGCGTGACGGCGCCGGTCGAAGATCAGTGCTCGATCATCCAGCCCGTCCACGGGCGGTCGGGAAGGGGGGGGTGGGGGTGGCGAAGTCATCACGGTTGCATATAGCCGAGGCCGCATCGGAAGGGCATTCCCCTCGCGGCCGCAGGTCGACGGTCATCGCCGCGGCGGCCGCTCATCTTGCGAGGGTGATCTGGCCGCGGCGCTCCCTCATCACCGGCGAGGCGATTGCGGGTCCAGGCGGGATCGAGCCTGACCTCTGGCCCTCGCTCGACTTCGTGCGTGGCCCGATCTGCGCGCGCTGCGGTGAACCCTTCGAGATCGACGTCGATCGCGACCAGGTCTGCGGCGACTGCCTTGTGACCCCTCCTGCCTACGACCGCGCCCGGGCCGCGCTCCTCTATGGCGACGCCGCACGCGCGATGGTGCTCGCGCTCAAGCGCCAGGGACGGCGCGACGGCCTGGCGCTGATGGGCTCCTGGATGGCCCATGCGGGCGAGGCGGTGCTGGCGGAGGCGGATGTTCTGGTTCCCGTGCCGCTTCACCGCTTCAGAATGGCGCAGCGCGGTTTCAACCAGTCGGTCTGGCTCGCCGCTGCGCTCTCTCGTCGCTGCGGCGTCCGGGTCTGTCTCGACGCGCTCGTGCGACGTCGGTCCACCCCGTCGCAGGCAGGCCTCACCGCCGACGGCCGCAGGCGAAATGTGCAGGGCGCCTTCACGGTGCAAAAAGGCGCGGTGAGCCGCATCGCCGGGCGGTCCGTGGTGCTGGTCGATGACGTGCTGACCACCGGGGCGACGGTGGAAGCCTGCGCCCGGGTGCTGAAGCGGTCCGGCGCCGCCCGGGTCGATGTCCTCACCCTGGCCCGCGTTGCCGGGGCGGGAACGCACCCTATATAGCGGTTCAGGTCTGCACGGGAGCATTGTCGCCTTGGCGAAGATAGAAATCTACACGCGGGACTGGTGCGGCTATTGCGCCGCCGCCAAAGCTCTGCTCGACCGCAAGGGCGCCGCCTACCAGGAGCTCAACGCCGGCGCTGATCCCGCCTTGCGCGACGACATGCTGAGCCGGTCCAATGGCGGGCGCACCTATCCGCAGATCTTCATCGACGGGCGGCATATCGGCGGGTCGGACGATCTGCACGCGCTGGATCGCGCGGGCGGACTCGATCCGCTGCTTCGCTGACCCGGATGTTCGTGGCGCGGCGCCCATGATCCGGTATGCGCTTGTCTGTGACGCGGAGCATGCGTTCGAGGCCTGGTTCGCCTCGTCCGGCGCGTACGACGATCAAAGCGCGCGGTCATTGATCGAATGTCCGGTGTGCGGGTCTGCGGAAGTCCGCAAGCAGATCATGGCTCCAGCCGTCCGATCGTCGAGGAGCGCGAAGGAGCCCGGCCCGGAGGACCTCGCCCGGATCGCCGCGAAGGTGCGCGCTCACATTGCCGAAACGCATGAATTCGTCGGCGACCGGTTCGCGGACGAGGCGCGTGCGATGTTCTATGGAGATGTCGACCATCGGCCCGTGTGGGGCGAAGTGAACCCGGACACGGCGAAGGAGCTGATGGAGGAGGGCGTCCCCGCGACCCCGCTGCCCGCGCCGTTTGCGCCGCCGCGTCCGCCGCCGCCGGACAAGATCAACTGACCTCGCGAACGGCGGTCAGCATGTAGTTGACCCCGGTGTCCCGCGAGAGCGACCAGCGGTCCTGCAGCGGCGAGAAGCTCACACCGATCGGCGGGTCGACGCGGAGCCCCGCGCCGACGAGCGCCGCCCTGGCTTCGGCGGGGGTGACGAATTTCGACCAGTCATGGGTGCCGACCGGAAGCCAGCGCAGCACATGCTCGGCTCCCACGATCGCGAGCGCGAACGCTTTCGGGGTTCGGTTCAGCGTCGCGACCACCAAGATCCCGCCAGGTTTCACGAGGGCCGCGCAATCCGATAGGAAGCGTGCGGGATCAACCACATGTTCGACGACTTCGAGCGTCAGGACGATGTCGAACGGGGCTTCTCCGGCGCCGATCAGGCCCTCGACCGTTCCCACCCGATAGTCGACGTCGACGCCCGCTTCCGTCGCATGAACGCTCGCCGCCTTGATATTGGCTTCTCCCGCGTCCACCCCGACGACGGAGGCGCCGAGGCGGGCCATGGGTTCCGCCACAAGCCCCCCTCCGCAGCCGACATCCAGCAGTCTGAGACCATCGAGCGGCCGCCTCGCGGCGTCATCACGTGCGAAATGCCGCACCGCGAGATTGCGGATGAAATCGAGCCGGACCGGATTGAACTTGTGCAGCGGGCGAAACTTCCCGGCCGGATTCCACCAGTCGGCGGCCATCGCGCGGAACTTCTCGATCTCCGCCGGATCGACGCTCGCCGAGCGGGGTGGAGCTGCATCGTGCGCCAGCACTTTCACCATCCTGCCCCTCCTTCACGGTTTCGGCGACTTGTGAGCGACCCCTTCGCTACGTAAGAGAGGGGCCTTCGGTTCTGACGCGTCGCGATGAATTGGGCAACCGGACCCGTCGCTCACGCAGGACCGGACGTCCCGACTTTGCTGTCCAGGGTTGGCTGTCCAAGGTTGAACGCGGCGGTTTCTCACTCTCAGGAGGCGTTTCGCCTTGGTTACGCGCACGGTGATGAAATTCGGGGGAACCTCGGTCGGCGACCTCAACCGGATTGCGCGTGTCGCCGAGATCGTGGAGGCGCGCGCCCGTGGCGGCGGCGGCGGCGGCGTCGCGGTGGTCGTGTCGGCGATGGCGGGCGCGACCAATTCCCTCGTAGAACTCGCGCGCGGCGCCGCGGGCGACGCCCTCCATGGGCAGGCGTTCGACGATGAATATGATGTGGTGGTCGCCTCCGGCGAGCAGGTGACCGCCGGACTGCTCGCCCTCGCCCTGCGGCGCAAAGGCCTGAGGGCGCGCTCCTGGCTCGGCTGGCAATTGCTGCTCAACACCGACGAGGCGCACGGGAAGGCGCGGATCATCGGGGTCGACAATCCGCATTTCTCCGCCGCGGTCGACTCCGGCGAGATCGCCGTTATCGCCGGATTCCAGGGCGTCGACCGGAACGGCCGGGTCTCGACGCTCGGTCGGGGCGGGTCGGACACCAGCGCGGTGGCGGTCGCCGCAGCCTTGCAGGCGAGAACCTGCGACATCTATACCGATGTCGACGGCGTCTACACCACCGACCCCCGCATCGTGTCGAAGGCGCGGCGGCTGAGCCGGATTTCCTATGAGGAGATGCTGGAGTTTGCGTCGCTCGGCGCGAAAGTGCTCCAGACCCGCTCGGTCGAGATGGCGATGAACCACCGCGTGCGTGTGCGTGTGCTGTCGAGCTTTGAGGGGGACGTCCCGGGCGAAGACGCTGGAACTCTGGTGTGCGATGAGGAAGAAATCTTGGAAAAGCAGGTCGTAAGCGGGGTTGCGTACTCCAGGGACGAAGCAAAGTTCACGCTGTACGGGGTCGCCGACAATCCGGGCGTCGCGGCGGTGATCTTCGGCGCCCTCGCGGACGAGGGGGTGAATGTCGACATGATCGTGCAGGCGAGCGCGCGATCGGAGGGCCGCCAGAACATCGTCTTCACCGCTCCGGATCGCGAAGCCGAGCGTGCGAAGGCCCGCCTCGAAAGCCTGCAGGAGAAGATCGGCTACGAAGCCCTCACCGTCGGCCGCGAGGTCGCGAAAGTGTCGGTGATCGGCGTTGGCATGCGCAGCCACACCGGCGTCGCCAAAACGATGTTCGAGGCGCTGTCGGGGAAGGGCATCAACATTCAGGTGATCTCCACATCGGAGATCAAGATATCCGTGCTGATCGATGCGTCCTATACTGAACTCGCGGTTCGTGCACTTCACACCGCCTATGGACTCGACGCCGAGTAGGCCCTTGCCCAGTCTCACCGCTCCCCGCCCCCTCTCGAGAGGGTCGACCGCCGATCCGAGAGGGTCCCCAGATGCCTGATCGCTCCCCGCCGGGCGACCGGCCGCCCGATCGCGCCCGGACGTCGCAGGGCGGCGCGCGGCTCCTGCTGACCAGGCTCCGGGCGATGATGGCGCAACAGGCGACCGGGGCCGACCGGCTCGCCGCCGTCGTCGAGCTTGTCGCCAACACCATGGTGGCGGACGTCTGCTCGATCTATCTTCGGGCGGACGACAACACTCTTCTGCTCGTCGCGACCGAGGGGCTCAAGGCCGAGGCGGTGGGGCGAACGCGCCTCGCCGAGAATGAGGGTCTCGTCGGTCTCGTCTGCTCGAGCGCACGGCCGCTCAGGATCACCGACGCTTTCGCGCATCCCCGTTTCTCCTATCGACCGGAAACCGGGGAGGATCCCTTCAATTCCTTCCTCGGCGTGCCGATCCTGCGCGCCGGCGGGGCGCTTGGCGTGCTGGTGGTGCAGAACCGCACCGAGCGCGTCTACGACGATGAAGAGGTCGAGGCGCTGCAGACCATCGCCATGGTTCTTGCCGAACTCGTGGGCATTCTCGGCGACGCCGTCATGGTCGGCGTCCGCCCGACCCGCCCGCTTGAACTGCACGGGCGCACGCTGAACGAGGGGCTCGCCATCGGTTCGGCCCATCTGCACGATCCTGTTCTGTCGGCCGCCCGCCTGTTCGCCGCCGACGTCGACGAGGAGCAGGCGCGGCTTGCGGCCGCCATGCGCCAGCTGCGCGAATCGATCGATGCGATGCTGACGCGCGCCGGTCCCGTGCTCTTCGGAGAGAGCCGGGACGTCCTTGAAACCTACCGGCTCTTTGCGCACGACCCGTCGTGGGAGGCGCGCCTCACTGACGCCGTGCGCTCTGGTCTCAGCGCCGAGGCGGCGGTCGACCGGGTGCGCCGGGAGCACCGCGCGCGGCTCGGGAGCGCGCGCGACGGTCTGCTGCGTGAGCGGCTCCACGATCTGGAGGATCTCGACAACCGGCTGCTGCGGCATCTGTCGGGCGGCGGGGATGAACAGGCGCCAGTTCCGCCGGGATCGATCCTGGTGGCGAGCCGGCTCGGTCCGGCCGAGCTGTTGGACTATCGCGACGCGCACCTCGCGGGCGTTGTGCTCGAGGAGACCGGGGCCGGATCGCATGCGGCGATCGTCGCCCGCGCGATGGGCGTGCCGGCGATTGGCGGGCTCGAAGGGCTGGTCAACGGGGTCGAGCCCGGCGACCGGCTGATGGTCGACGCTGAGGCGGGCATCGTCAACATCAGGCCCGAGGCGGAGCGCGTCGAGAGTTTCCGCGCCCGCCAGCTCCTGAAGGACGAACAACTCACCGAACTCGCCCGGCTCCGCGATGAGCCCGCGCGCACGATCGACGGCGTCGACTGCGAGTTGATGATCAATGCGGGTCTCTCCTTCGACCTTGATCATCTCGACGCGGTTGGAGCAAGCGGCGTCGGCCTGTTCCGCACCGAATTCCAGTTCATGGCGTCGGAAACCATGCCGGGACTGGATGAGCAGACGCGCTTCTACGCGTCGGTGATGGACCGGGCGGACGGCCGGCCGGTCACCTTCCGCACGATCGACCTCGGCGGCGACAAGGTCGCCCCCTTCATGGGCCGTCGGGATCGCGAGGAAAACCCGGCGCTCGGATGGCGCGCGCTGCGGATGGCGCTCGATCATCCCTACTTCTTCCGCCGTCAGCTGCGCGCGCTCACCCGCGCCGCCGCGGGCCGGACGCTGCGTGTGATGTTTCCGATGGTTGCAACCGTCGATGAGTTCGAGGAGGCGCGCAGCCTGCTCGACGCCGAGATCGAATGGACGCTGAAGTTCGGGCGGTCGGCGCCCGCCCGCGTCCTCGTCGGCGCGATGGTCGAGACGCCGTCGCTCGCTTTCTCGATCGATCATCTGAAGGGCAAGGCCGATTTCCTGTCGGTCGGCACGAATGATCTGATGCAGTTCTTCTTCGCCGCGGACCGGGAGAACACGCGCGTCTGGGGCCGCTATGACCTCCTGTCCCGCCCGGCGCTTGTTCTCCTTGACCGGATGGTTCAGCGCGCCGGCGACGCAGGCGTTCCGATCTCCGTCTGCGGTGAGGCGGCGGGCCGTCCGATCGAGGCGCTCACCCTGCTTGCGCTCGGCTATCGCAGCCTGTCGATGTCGGCGGCGCGCCTGCCGCTGATCAAGCAGACGATACGATCAACCGACCTGTCACGGTTGGCGCCAACCGTGCACGATCTCCTGAGGGATGGCGGCGCCCCCTTTCGGACGGAGATCAGCCGGGTTTGTCAGCAGTTGGCTATCAAAATTTAAGTTGTTCGCAAGGTGCGGGGGCCTTACGGTCTTTACCAATCCTTTAGGGCGGTGGGCGTAAGCGGAGGGTGCGTTCTTAACAGACGGGCCTTTCGAGGCGGTTGAGTTCATGAGCGGTGCGATAAAAGACGGAACGGGTTCAGACAAGATCGAGGCGGACGCAGCATTGACGCCGTCTCAGGAGGCAGGTCCTTCTGATGTCGCGCCCCCGACCGCCGCGCCGGCCGAACCGGAAGCCAGGCCCGTCCGGAAATCCGCGCCGCATCTTCGCGTCGTGTCCGACGCCGACAATCCTGACAATGTTGATGACGCCAGCGCGACCATGCGCGTCGGGCCCTATCTGAGATCCGTGCGCGAGAGCCGCAATCTCGACCTCTCCGATGTCGCCCACGTCACCCGGATCAGCGAGGCGCACCTTCGTGCGATCGAGGAGATGACGCCCAACGCCTTCGAAGCCCCGGTCTACGCCATCGGCGCCATCACGAGCTACGCCCGTCACCTTCGTCTTGATGCGACTGAGATTGTTCGGCGGTACCGCGAGGAGTCCGGCTTTCTCGCGGATCCCGTGCGGCATGAGATTGCGCCGCCCGCGCCCGCCAAGCCGCCTCCGGTCGGGGCGATCGTCGCGGGCGTTGCGACCCTGATCGTCGCAGCGGCCATCGGCGGCTTCTATCTCGCCACGCAGTCGGCGTCCGACCGGGACGATCCTGCGCCGGCGGACGCCGCTCAGGCCGACCGGCCGGAGGTGATCCAGCAATCGACGAACGACGCGATCGTCGGGCCGACCGTAGAACGCCCGCCGCTTCGGCTTGTCGCGCTGCGCAAGGCCTGGATCGAGGTTCGCGCGGCGGACGGCACGAAATACCGCTCGCGCTATTTCGAAGCCGGCGAGAGCTACGCCCCCCGCGTCGGCGCCGGCTGGACGATCACGGCACGCGACGGCGACGCCTTCGAATGGCGTCTCGGCGACGCATCGCTTGGTCTGCTGTCGGAGGATGGCGGGCCGATCTATGCGCAGAGCGTCGATCTCGCCTTGCAGCGCGAAGCCGTGCTGAGCGAGCCGGCCGCGGTCTCCGGGTCGGCGGATCCGGCCGCGGCGACGCCTCCTCCCGCGCCCGCTCCCCGCCGCACAACGCCTCGCCCGGCGGCGAGTGCACCCGCTCCCGCGGCGGCTCCAACGCCCGCTCCAGCGAGCCCGGCGGTCGCGCCGCCCGCGGTCGTCAACACCGGCCCGGCGGACATCGAGCGTGGGGTCGAGGCGATCGAGCCCGCCCCGGGCGCGCCCTTCTAGCGGTTGTGATCCGCCGCGGCTTTACGGACGCGGGCTCAGGGGCCAAATGAACCTCATGCGAATGCGGTTCGCCGCGACGGCGTGAACGGGTGAGGGCGATGCACAATCCGGTCAGACCCTGGCGCTCGATCGAGCGCCGCCGCTCACGAAAAATTCGCGTCGGCCAGATTGAGGTCGGCGGGGACGCGCCGATCTCCGTCCAGTCGATGACCAACACCCCGACCGAGGATGTGGGCGCGACGATCGACCAGATCCGCCAACTGGAGGAGGCGGGGGCGGACATCATCCGCGTGTCCTGTCCGACGGAGGAGTCGACCGCCGCCTTCCGCGAGATCGCCCGCGAGGCGAAGGCGCCGCTCGTCGCCGACATTCATTTTCACTATCGCCGGGCGATCGAGGCGGCCGAGGCCGGGGCGGCGTGCCTGCGCATCAATCCGGGCAATATCGGGTCGGCGCAGCGCGTCCGTGATGTCGTGCAGGCGGCGAAGGACCATGGCTGCTCGATCCGCATCGGCGTCAATGGCGGCTCGCTCGAGCGACACCTCCTTGAGAAATACGGCGAGCCTTGCCCCGAAGCGATGGTCGAGAGCGCGCTTGATCACGCCCGGCTGCTCGAGGAGCATGATTTCCGCGAGTACAAGATTTCGGTGAAGGCGTCGGACGTCTTCCTCACCGTGGCCGCCTATCAGATGCTCGCCGAAGCGACGGACGCTCCGCTCCATCTTGGGGTGACGGAGGCCGGCGGCATGCGGACGGGGGCTGTGAAGTCAGCGATCGGCATGGGCTCGCTGCTCTGGGCGGGGATCGGCGACACGATCCGGGTGTCGCTCTCGGCCGATCCGGTGGAGGAGATCAAGGTCGGATTCGACATCCTCAAATCGCTCAACCTGCGCACGCGGGGGGTCAACATCATCGCGTGCCCGTCCTGCGCCCGTCAGGGCTTCGACGTCATCCGCACGGTGGAGGCGCTCGAGGCGCGCCTCGCCCACATTTCGGAGCCGATCTCTCTCTCCATCATCGGGTGCGTCGTCAACGGACCGGGCGAGGCGGCGATGACCGACCTCGGTTTCACCGGCGGCGGCAAGGATTCCGGCATGATGTATGTCGCGGGCCGGCCGGACCACAAGCTCGGCAATGACGGTATGATCGACCACATCGTCCGCATGGTCGAGGCGCGCGCCGAACAGCTTCGCGCGGAGCGTCAATCGCTTCAGGGCGTGTCATGACGCCGCCCGGTGACCCGAAAGCGCTCGCGTCGTCCATCACCGTCTACGGACTGAAATCCTGCGACGCCTGCCGCAAGGCGCTCTCCGCCCTGCGCGCGGCCGGACGGGACCCCGCCTTCGTTGACCTTCGCGAGCTGGACGATCTTGTATCCCTCGCGCCGGACTGGCTGCGCGAGGTCGGACGAGAGACGCTGGTCAACCGCCGGTCCACGACCTGGCGGTCCCTTTCGCCGTCCGAGCAGGGCGAGGCCGACGATGATGCAGGGGCGCTCACGCTCATCCTCCGCAAGCCCGAACTGATCAAGCGGCCGGTGATCGTCGCCAACGATCGGGTCACGGTCGGTCTCGACGCGGAGCGCCTGAAATCGCTCTCGGCCTGATCGCCTTCGATCACCCCTCCGCGAACGAAGACTCCCCAGCCGTCGCGATCTGTTGACGGGGGAACCGGCTGACATCGCCGACGCTGATGTGCTTAGCCTTTTTTCTCGGGATCCGCTCAAACCCTGACGAGCATCCTTCCGGAAGGGGGCGTGACCATGTTTGCAGGCGTCATGAGACGCGCGGCGGTTCTGGCGCTCGCGGCCGGCCTCTCGGGCTGCACGCCGCTCGGCCTCAACACCGCGAGCAACCGGCTCGACGGCATGGAGCCGGCGCGGCCCGCCGTCCTCGATGCGTTCGGCGAGGACCGCCCCGTCCTTTCCGCTGCGGACTGGACGCAAAGGCGGGCGCCCCTCTTGCGCAGGGCGTTCGAGGATCAGCTCTATGGCCCGGTTCCGGCCGGCGTGAAGGCGCACGAGGTGTCGCGCCGGATCATCGATGCGGCTTTCGCCGAGGGCGCCGGAACCCTTGAGGAAATCGAGATCGCGATCGGCGACGGCGACGCCGGCCCGCGCTTCCGGCTCGCCCTCGCCCTGCCGAAGCCGCTTGCGGATGTCGATCGCCCGCCACGGGCGGCGCCGCTCCTGCTCTCCGAAAGCTTTTGCGGAAATCCGGGCCATATGGGCGCTCCCGGTCTCGCTCCGCCGCGCGGCGACGGCGGCTGCGAGAACACCGGCTTCATGGCGCGGGTGATCCGCCTGATCTTCGGCGTGCACATCATCGAGGCCCCTGTCGCCGACATTCTCGCGCGCGGCTACGCCTACGCATCGCTCTATCCGTCCGAGATCGTCGGCGACAATGCCGAGCGGGCGCAGGCGGACCTCGCGGCGCTGGCGCCAGCGCTCGCGGGATCGCCCGCGCCCACCAGCGCGCTCGCGGTCTGGGCCGCCGCCTACAGCTGGGCGCTTGATGTGCTCGAGGCCGACCCGCGGATCGATGCGTCCAGAACCGCGATCTATGGACACTCCCGGCATGGCAAGGCCGCGCTGATCTCCGCCGCCTTCGAGCCTCGGGTCGAGGCCGCGATCATCCACCAGTCCGGAAAGGGCGGGGCGACGCTCACCCGGTCCTATGCCGGCGAGAGCGTCGCGCAGATCACCAGATCCTACCCCCACTGGTTCGCCCCGGCCTATGCGGCCTACGCCGACAATGAGGCCGCCATCCCGGTCGACCAGCACCAGCTGATCGCGCTCGCGGCGCCGCGTCCGCTCTTCGTCAGCAATGGCTGGAAGGATGTCTGGTCGGACCCCAACGGATCCTTCCGCGCGCTGCAAGGGGCGGATCCCGTCTGGCGGCTGCTCGGCGCGGAGGGGCTCACCCAGGCCGACCTGCGCGAGCCGGTCTCCGGCGGCGTGCTCGAATTCTTCATCCGCGAGGGCGGGCATGGCGTCCGGTCCGCCGATTGGGCGGCGTTTCTCGACTTCCTCGACCGACGCCTCTGAAGCCTCGGCGGCGAAGGGAGGGCTTGGGCCGCGCCCATCGCATTGCCGCGCGGCGCGCCGGAGCCTAAAGCGTGGCGGGATCACCCTCCACGCAGGACGCTATCAATGACCTCGATCTTGACGCCGATGCTCGCCCTCATCGTCTGGACGTTCATCATCTGGGTGTGGCTCTACGCGACGCGGATTCCGGCGATGAACCGGATGGGCGTCGACGCCCGCAAGCTGAAACGGGCGGCGGACCTCGACGGTCTTCCCCTGTCCGTCAAACAGATCGCCGACAACTACAATCACCTGCACGAACAGCCGACGCTGTTCTACGCGCTCTGCGTCTACTCCCATCTGGTCGGCGTCGCCGATCCCCTGAACGTCGGTCTCGCCTGGGCCTATGTCGGCGTCAGGGTCGTCCACTCGATGGTGCAGTGCACGGCGAACTTCGTCCCGGTGCGGTTTTCGGTGTTCGCCGTGGGCTCGATCGTCCTCATGATCCTTGCGGGGCGGAATGTGATCGCGCTGTTCGCCGCCTGAGCCGCAGACGACCGGGTCAACCGGGCGGACTGTCGCGCACCTTGCGCGCCGCCATCCACGCATCCCGGCTCAGCTCCCATGCATGCGAGCGCCGAACGGCCCCGTCCGGACGCACGCTGTCGGTTTCGCCGATATAGACAAAGCCCGCGGCCTCGATGACCCGCGCCGAGCGGAAATTGTCGAGCGCCGCGGTCACCGCGATCAGCCTCAGTTTCAGCACATCGAACATCCAGCCGAAGCTGCGCGCCGCGCCTGCGCCGCCCGTTCCCGCTCCCTGAAGGTCCGCCCGACGAGCGCCGATGATTTCTCCCGCCGCGCGCTCCGGCCAGATCGTGAATCGGGAGAACGACGCCGCCCGCGTCCGATCGTCCAGCGTCAGCACCAGCATCGCGTCTCCTTGCGCCTTCAAAGTGGCGGCGTCGGCGATCCAGCGCGCGATGGATGCCTCGCTGAACGGGCGCGGCAAGTCGTGGATCGGGCCGGACACCCGCTCATCGCAAAGCAGCTCCAGGAGGGCGCCCGCATGCGCCTGCTCCGCCACAACGCACCCGCTCCCCAGCCCGGACGGGTCGGCCGCGCGCACCGCCTCCCTTATGGCGAGCGCCTCGGCCGGCGAGACGTCGAGCCATGTCCTCAACGGAGCGCCCAATCCCCTGACTCCCTTCGCGAGCGTCCCCCGGTTTCCACCACAGGGCTGGACCTCATCGCCGCTTGGCCGCATATCCGCCGATTGTGACCGCAGGCGCAAGCCGATGCGCGCGGCGCCCACCTTCCGGATGCAGAATGGCCGTACTGTCTGAATCTCGACTGCGACAGATCATTGACCGCTTCGAACAGGTCGAGGCGCGGATGGGCGCGGCCGTCGACCCGAAGGAAATCGTGCGCCTGTCGCGCGAACATGCCGAAATCAAGCGGGCGGCCGACGCGGCGAGCAGTCTTCTTTCAATGCGCGCACGCCTCGCCGAAGCCGAGGCGCTGGTGGCGGCCGGGGCCGACGACCCCGACCTCGCCGAGCTGGCGTTCGAGGAGGTCGGCGAGCTGCGCGACATCCTGCCCGAGCGCGAGCGTGACATGCAGCTCTTGTTGCTTCCCAAGGACGCCGACGATGCGGCGAACGCGGTTCTTGAAGTCCGCGCCGGCACGGGCGGCGACGAGGCGGCGCTCTTCGCGGGCGATCTGTTCCGCATGTACCAGCGCTATGCCGCATCCCGCGGCTGGCAGGTCGAGATCGTCTCCGTGTCGGAAGGGGAGGTCGGCGGCTTCAAGGAGGTGATCGCCAGCGTCGTCGGTGACGGCGTGTTCGGGCGGTGGAAGTTCGAGAGCGGTGTGCACCGCGTCCAGCGCGTCCCTGTCACCGAGGGCGGCGGCCGGATCCACACCTCCGCCGCGACGGTCGCGGTGCTGCCCGCCCCCGAAGACGTCGACATCGAGGTGCGCGATCAGCACATCCGCGTCGACCCCATGCGCGCATCCGGCGCGGGCGGACAGCACGTCAACAAGACCGATTCCGCCGTGCGCATCACCCACCTGCCCACCGGGATCGTCGTGACATCGTCTGAAAAATCGCAGCACTACAACCGCGCCAAGGCGATGGAGGTTCTGAAGATCCGACTCTATGAGCGCGAGCGCGAAATGAAGGACGCCGCCCGCGCGCAGGCGCGCAAGCTTCAGGTCGGCTCCGGCGACCGGTCAGAACGCATCCGCACCTATAACTTCCCCCAGGGCCGCGTGACCGATCACCGGATCAATCTCACGCTGCACAAGCTTGATATCGTCCTCACGGGCGACGGGCTCGATGAGCTTCTGGATGCGCTCATCGCCGAAGACCAGGCCGAGCGGCTGGCCGCGCTCGATGGCGGCGAGACGTGACCGTGATGACGGATGAGGCGGGTCTTCAGTCCCGGGCGCTCCTGATCCGTGAGGCGGCGGTCCGCCTGCGCGAGGCGGGTGTGGACGATCCCTTGCGCGATGCGCGCCTTCTCCTCGCCCACGCGCTCGCGCTGCCTCCCGAAGCCCTCATCGCCGACGATGCGAGGCTCGTGAGCACTCCCGACCGCGAGCGGTGTCTGGAACTGGTCGCCCGCCGTGCGGCCGGGGAGCCCGTCGCCCGCATCCGCGGCTGGCGGGCGTTTCATGGGGTTCAGCTCGCGATCAATCAGGCGGTGCTTGATCCTCGTCCGGATACGGAGCTTCTTGTCGACTTCGCCGTCGACGCCCTTCCCCGGGCGGGACGGGTTCTCGATCTTGGCGTCGGTTCGGGGGCGATCCTGCTCGCCATTCTCAACGCTCGTCCGGACGCGACCGGTTGCGGCGTCGACCTCTCGGCCGAAGCGGTGGACTGTGCCCGACGGAATGCGCGGGCGCTCGGGCTCTCCGGCCGCGCCGAGTTGGAGGTCGGCGGCTGGGGGTCGACGGCGAACGGTCTGCCGCAAGGGCCGTTCGATCTTGTCGTCTCCAATCCACCCTATATCCGCTCAGACGACATCCGGGCGCTTGACCCCGATGTCCGCCTCTTCGATCCGGTCGGGGCGCTTGACGGCGGACCGGACGGACTTGCCGCCTATGCGCCGATCATCGATCTGTCGCGCCGCCTGCTCGCGCCCGGCGGCTGGCTGGCGGTCGAGATCGGCCTCGGCCAGGAGCAGGACGTTCTCGGGCTTTTCAAGTCGGCCGAATACCAGCAGATTCGCTCGCATCGGGATCTGGCTGGTCATGTCCGGATGATCTGCGCGCGCACCCTTCCTGTCAGCGGGGGCCCCGGCGCCGAGGGAATGTCGAATTGAAGTCGCGTCATGCGCAAAAACACTTGGAATGCCGTCGGCGAAGCGCTAACGTCCTCCTTGCGGCTCCGCAGGCGCTCCAAGGTTCTTTCGCCAGCAGCCGAAGGCTCTCAGCAGGTATTTCGGGCCTTTCCGTCCCTCGGGACGTAATCGAGAACAGGATGTTTGCATGAAACGTCAGCGGGGACGCGGGCGGAAGCCGGGTGGCAACCCGGTCAATCGACCGCTCGAAAGCAATGGTCCTGAAGTCAAGATTCGCGGAACCGCTGCGCAAATCTATGAAAAGTATTCACAGTATGCGCGCGACGCCCAGTCTGCTGGAGACAGGGTCCGTTTCGAGAACCTGATGCAGCACGCCGAGCATTACTTTCGGTTGATGGCCGCCATGTCGCCCCGCGAACGCTTTCAGTTCAATCAGGATGAAGCTGACAACGGCGCCCGTGATCAGGATGAGTCTTCCGATCCGATGAAGGTCGTCGATGATCGCGGTGATGATGAGCTTGGCGCATCTGGCGTCGACGATGGCGATGACGGCGACGAGGGCGATGATGACGCCCCTGACGCCGTCGCCTCCGAATCCCAGAATCGCGGCCGCCGCAGACGCGGTCGGCGCCGCCCCGGCGAGGGACTGGAGAATGGAGGCAGGGGACCGTCCGGCTCCTCCCAAAACCATGGCTCCGGCCAAAACCACGGCTCAGGCCAGCCCGCATCGACCGAAGTGAGCGCCCGCGCCAACGGCGACGGTGCGTCCGCGAACGGCGGCGGAGCGTCGCCCCCGCAGGATCCCGAGGCCCGCTCCGCGCTCGATGCGCTCGCCAGACGTCAGGCCGCCTCAGCGGGAAGCTGACGGCCGGGCCCTCAGAAGCGCCCCGCGCGTCGTGTCAGTGCAGCTTGCCGCCGGCCCCCGTCGGCGGATCATCCTGCGAATCGTCCCGCGAGGAGTCGTCCCGAGACGCGGTGTCCGGCGTCTTGATGACATAGAGGTCGGGCCGCTGGGCGCCTCGCCCGCGTTCAGCCTCCGCCGCCAGAAAGTTTCGGAACTTGATCAGCACCCAGGCCGAGTAGGCGCACACCCCCGCGAACGCGAGCATCAGCAGCATGGGCGGCGCATTCTCGTCACCGCCGCCGGCCAAGGCCGCGACCGCAAACAAAAGCGCAAGGAGCGCGTTTCCGCCGATGCAGATGATCTGGGCGTGAAGAGGCATGGCGTGAGAATGCCTGCGAAAGCGTCACCGCGCAATCGGCCCGGCCATCCGCGGCCGGAGAGCCCTTTTTGAGATCGAGCCGCCGCCGCTGAACCGTCAGCCCGTGCGGCGCTCTCTCACGAAATTATCCACCCGGTCGGCGCGAAGCAGTTGCGGGAACGGCGTCGCGCGCGGCGGGGCTTCGGCGTGCGCCGCGTGCTGGGCGCCGGGCGCCTTCGGGGCATGCGTCCTCATCGAGGGGAGGGTGAAGTCGGCGAGCTTTAGGCCGGATGTCGAGGGTGGCGCGATGTTGTTGAACAAGGAGAGATCCTTGCGCATCGCGTGCATCATTTCCGCAAGGCGGGTCCGTGTGTCCTGCGCGAGCTGCGGCGCGGCGCTTGACGCCCCCTGAGCCTCCAGAAAGCGCCGGCAGGCCCGCACCACGCGCGGCGACCCGACGAGGCTGAGCGAAAAGAACGCCCGCGAAAACAGCGCCCGCGCCTGCGTGCGGGACTCCTCATTGCCCGCCTCCGGCAGGCAGCCGGCGGCGCAGTTGATCATTTCCTCATAGAGCGACGCCTTGTCGGCGCGCTGACGCCAGGCGGCGTCCAGCATTCCCTTCACGGCCCAAGCGAACGCGGCGAGCGCGACCGCACCCAACACCCACATCCAACCTTCCGACATGCTTTCACCTATCCGGAGAACAGCTCCGACCAGCGCCGCTTGCGGCGCGCCCGCCAGCTTCCCCTATGATACGTGTCCGAGGCGATCAGGGGAACGACTGTCGTGGCTTCGGCGAACACCATTTGTTCATAAGTGGTCTCGACCTTTCCCCAGCTCGCCGCCTCTTTCAGCGTCGACGACGAGCAGGCTCCGTCGCGGACGTCGGCGACCGTGATCTGCACCGCGTATTTGTGCATGTCGGCCTCGACGCCCAGAATCTCGGCGCACACCACCGTATCCTGCGCGAAGTTCTTGGGCACGCCGCCGCCCACCATGAACAGGCCCGTGGTTCCAGCGGCGATCTTGATGTCGGTCAGTTCGCGGAAGTCCGCCACCGCATCGATCGACATATAGGGCTTGCCGGCCTTCATGCGCTGCTTCTGGTGCTTCACGAGGCCGAAGCCCGCCGAGGAGTCGACGAAGGCAGGGCAGAAGATCGGCGCGCCCTCCTCATAGGCGGTCTGGATCAGGCTCGCCGGCTTCTTCGCGTTGCCGTTCGCCAGCCACTTGCCCATCTCGTGAATGAACTCGCGCGACGAATAGGGCCGGGGTTCGAGGCTGTCGGCGATCTCGAGGATCGTGTGATCGCAGGCCTGAAGCTCTTCCTCGTCGATATAGGTGTCGTAGATCCGGTCGATATAGAGTTCGCGCAGCCGGTTGTCGTCGACCGAGCCCGCCGCCTGATAGTGCTTGAAGCCGAGCGCCTCGAAGAAATCCATGTCGACGATGGAGGCGCCGGTCGCCACCACCGCATCGATCATCCCGAACTTCACCATGTCGCGATAGACGTGCATGCAGCCGCCCGCGGATGTGGAGCCGGCGAGGATCAGCCAGGGCGAACACGTGTCGTCCGCGATCGCCATGTCGAGGATGTCCGCCGCCCGCGCCGTGTCGCGGGACGAGAAGCTCATCTTGCGCATCGAGTCGATGATCGGCCGCGCATCATAGGACGTGATGTCGACATGCTCGATCGTGTTCGAGAGCAGTTCCGCCTTGGTGTTTGAGGCAGCAGCCATGGGATCAGTTACTCCGTGTCAAGCGCAAGGCGTCGGTGGGTAGAGTCAGGTCCCGGCCCGGACGGCGCAACGGGTGAGACCACGCAAGGTGAGGGCGAGACATACGTGTCGGCGAGACATTATGTCGGCCAAGTCTGTCGGTCGTGTGACGGTTGAGCGCCGCCTCCCGTTTGGTCCCTGATCGGGACGCCGCATCGCGACAAGGCCGCGACGCCGGAGCGTTGTGGCCCCGGCGTCGCGATCGATCAAGCCCTTGAGCAGGGTGCGACAAGCGTTGTCACGCGCCGGTCACCCGGCCCGGCGGCTCCGCTTGCGGCGGGGGAAGGCGACGACCTCGCCAGACCGCGCCGGGGCCGTTGCATCGCCAAACATCGAGGTCCACGGCGCATCCCGGACGATCACGTCATCGGTGTCGCCGAAGCCGTTGAACCGTGTCTGCATCGCGACGCCATAGGCGCCCAGCATGCCGAACTCGATGTAATCGCCCTCGCTGAGGTCGGCCGGAAGCTCGAACGGACCCTCCAGCGTGTCGATCGAGTCGCATGTCGGACCGTAGAGTTTGAACGCCCGCGTTTCGGTCGCGGTCGATCCGTCGGCCCGATGCACGCGCAGCGGAAACTGCCACTTGCAGTGCGCCGCATCGAAAAGGTTCCCGTAGGCGCCGTCATTGATGTAGGCGGCGCCGTCCTTCACGAGCTCCACACGCACAAGGATCGAGGTCGACTCCGCGACGAGCGCGCGCCCGGGCTCGCACCACAGGTCCGCGTTCGCGAGAACCGGCATTTCCTCGAAGGCCGCGTCGATCACGTCGACATAGCGCGACAGATCGGGCGGGTTCATTCCCGGATAGCGCGACGGAAAGCCGCCGCCGACATCAACGATGTCGACCGTGACCGCCGCCTTCAGGATCACGCGGGACGCGTCCGCCATCGCCCGGCGATAAGCGCCGGGGTTCATGCACTGCGACCCGACATGGAACGACACGCCAAGCTGGTCGGCATGCCGACGCACCGCCTGAAGCAGCGACGGCGCTTCGGCCGCCGAGGCGCCGAATTTGTGCTTGAGCGGCAGGCCGGCGTCCTCGTTCGACACCGCGAGCCGCACAACGAGCGTCAGATCGCCCGCGCCGTTCGTCGCCTCGACGATTTTCCGCAGCTCGGCCTCGCAGTCGAGCACGAAGATCCGCACGCCATGATCGAAATAGGCGCGCCGGATCGCCTCGCGGGGTTTCACCGGATGCATGTAAGCCATCACCGCGTCCGGGAAGCGGGACGCGATCAGCTCGATCTCGGCTTCCGACGCGACGTCAAACCAGCGCTGGCCGGCCGCGTACATCGCGTCGAGCACCCATGGCGACGGGTTCGCCTTTACAGCGTAAAGAACCTCACCCGGAAAGTTTTCCTGGAACCAAGCCGTTGCTAGAGCTGCCCGTTCCGGACGCACGCATGCGACCGGCTTCTCTGGGAGCCTATCCCGGACCAGGTCCAGGGGCGTATTGAACGTGAGCACGTCACGCAAACCCCTGTAATCGTTAAACCCAATCCGGCGTTAGTACGGATCTTTGACTCGTTAAGTCTGCCCCTCAACCCGCACACGTCATCCAAACCCCTACCCGATTGGAGTTCCCTGTTAGAGGACCCTCATCGATCGCGGGAAGTTCAGACGCCACGTGGAATCAGAGCGCAGAGCCTCGAGCCGATGTCCGCCGGCGCGATGTACATAAGGACATACGGACGGTGTGTAAAGAAAAGATTTCGTCTGGGGCTGCAGTCCCGGTGCGACGCTAACTCGCTGTTTCGGCGATTGTTTCCGGCGACGTCCTCAAGGCTTCGGGGACGAAAGTCTCCCAGCGTCTGATCGCACATTCCCGCGAGCGCGCCCACGCACACGCAACCGGCGGCGTTGATGCGGGCCGTTCCGCCGCGTGATACCCGGCCAACTCGCCCGGACGGAGATTTTTTCCCGGGCCTGACGGGGCGCTGCGTTAAACCTTTGTCAGGAATGGCGTTTTGCGTGAGGCGGGCTGATCCCGCTGCTTGTCGACCTCGCGATCGGGGCCTATCGAACGCTCATGTGTTAACCATTCAGGAGGTCACCGATGACCAGGTTCGCTTTCATCGCCGCCGCCGGCGCCGCACTTCTGGCGTCCGCCTGTCAGGGTGTGCCGCGGGAGATGAGCGTCGCCGAATACTGCGCCGACGCCGGAAACACCGACCGCGAGATCTGCAAGGTGTGGGTCGATGTCGACGGGCAGAAGCAGGCTCTCGCACAGACCAATCTCAGCCTCAGCGACGCCCGCGTTCGCGCCGACGAGGCGCTGCGTGAGGCCACCGCCGCCCGCATGGAGGCCAAGGCCGCCGCGGAGCGTGAGGACAAGATCTATTGCGAGACCCGCACCCTTCAGCGCACGGACACCGGATCCTGCTCACCGGGATACACGCTCGTCAGCTGCACGCAGTCGCGCTTCACCTATCGCGCGGGCGGGCCGTCCATCATGCGCGCGATCGATGATCAGCAGTGCCGTTTCCATGCCCGCGTGCTTGAGATGAAGGTGCGCTGCTGCATGGCCGGCGCGGCGCCTCTGCCGACGGAGACGCCCGCCGCCCCGGCGGCCCCGACCACGGCGAGCCTGCCGTCCTGAACCGGTCATCCTTGCGGTAGGGCCAGGCGGATCGATCCTGTCCGGCCCGATCCCGTCTGGCCCGATCCCGTCTGGCCCGATCCCGTCTGGCCCGATCCTGAACGGCGCGCGCACACCGCAAGCCCGGAATCGGTCGACCATATCAGGCGATCACTTCAGGCGATGATGTCAGGCGATGATATCTGGCGTCAGCTTGGTCGCGAGCCAGGCGATGCGGTCCTTCACGCGCAGCTTCCGGCGCTTCAGCGTCATGATCTCGAACGGCGAACCGCCATCGGCCGCAAGCTGTTCGATCCTCAGATCGAGTTCGCGATGCTCGGATCGCAGCTCCTCCAGCCAGCGCTCCATGGAATCCGGATCGAGCGGATCATTTCCATCCCTGTCCAAGCTTCAAGTCCTTGATTCCACATGAACGATCGGCATGCGCCGGACCGGAGTCGCCCCCCGGTCGACACAGCGTTGATCTAGCAAGTTTCGCGCAGACCGCAAAGCGAGCGGGTCGCCTGGTCTTCGCACACCGGGCGATCAAAAATCTTGCGAAACTGTCATAATTGATCGCGAATCGATCTGGGCCCGGATGACTTGGCCGCCCGATCATGTTTCACTCTTCATGGGAGCGCCGCTCTCTGCGCGCTCGTGCGAAGGGGTTCGTGCGGCCTCCCTGGTTTGGTGGCGAGGGCGTTCGGTCCGACTGGGCCCGTCTCCAGGTCCAGGCTTCCGTCGCCCCCCCGACACGGGAGATGACGACATGAGCCTTGAAGCCCGCATCCGTGAACTCACGGTTCGTCACAAGCGGCTTGACGCCGAGATCTCTGACCAAATCAAGCGCGCGAGCTCCGATGCGGCCCATCTCGCCGAACTCAAGCGACGAAAGCTCAAGCTGAAGGACGAGATCGCGCAATTGCGAACGAATTAGCGCACTCCTCAATCCCCCCGCAGACGCCGCGCCCAGCGCGTCCGCGGGTTGACATGCTGAACCGATAATCCAGTCTCACAGCGGCTCTGACCCCGGCGCACCGCACACATGGCGCGCGCGCCGGGCGATGGGCGAGCCGCCCGCGTAAACGAGCGGGACATCAGTCTGCGAGAATCGTCTCATGCGTGGTCTTTGGGAATCCGAACAACCCCTGGCGCCGGGAACGCTGCGCACGACGCTCACCGCTTTGACCGTGCTGCTTGTGTTTCTGGCGGCGGCGGGCGTGCTCGGGGCGCTCGGAGCGCTGTTTTCCGGGCGGATTCTCGCCGCCCTGATCCAGGCCGCGGGGTCGCTCGCGGTGCCGCTTGCGATCTATCTCGTGGTCCGCATCCAGGCCGATCTCCTCATCCTCCAGCACTGGCGCGACGCCGGCCCGGACGCTGAGCCCGCTGCCCGCGCCACCACGGACGCCGAAGACGAGCGGGGCGGCGCGCGAGGAGGAACGGCGGCAGGCACGGGTGCGTCGACCTATCAGCCCGCGAGTTCGCGCCCGCGTCCCGCGCGGCCGGGTTCCGCCGCCGCGTCGGCGAGCCCCGATCCCACGCTGGAGCGCCAGTCCGAGGACTGACGCCCCCAGCCTGTCATGTCGCAAGGTCAGTCGTCCTTGCCGGACGACTGGTCGAACCGCGCGAACACTTCCTCGGCGGACACCTCGCGGCGCGGCGCATCCGGATCCTCGTCATCGGCTTCCGGGGCCGCCGGCTTCGGCGGCGGCGGCGCCACGCGGCGCAGCGTCGGGCCAGCCAGCCGCGCATCGCGTTCGGCCGCCGCGTTCGACTTCTTCGAGGCCGCCTTCGAGACCAGTTCGTCGAGCTCTATCTGCGAACAGAGGCCGAGCGTCACCGGGTCCACCGGCTTGATGTTCGCCATGTTGGTGTGGGTGCGCGCGCGCACCGATTCGATCGTCGGCTTGGTGGTCCCGATCAGACGGGCGATCTGCGGGTCGGTGATCTCGGGGTGGTGGCGAAGGAACCAGGCGATCGCATCCGGCCGGTCCTTGCGCCGCGACACCGGCGTGAAGCGGGCGCCCTTGCGCTTGGTCTGCGGCAGGTTCTGGTGTTTCGGCGGCAGCGCTTTCAGCCTGTAGGAGGGGTCGGCCTCGCCCTTCGCGATTTCCTCGCGGCTCAGCTCCTCATTCGCCACCGGGTCGCTCGCCCGGATGGAGTTGTTGGTCTCGCTGTCCGCGATCACCTTCACCTCCAGCCAGTGAAGTCCGCACACATCCCCGATCTGCTCGAAGGTCAGACCGGTATTCTCGATCAGCCACACCGCGGTGGCTTTCGGCATCAGAAAACTCGGCATCATCGTCTCCCAAGGGGCCGCGCCCGGCGCCGGGGCCTGCGCGTTCCGAACTCGTGTTGCGGAAAAATTGCTCTCAGCGCGCTGGGTATAGGCGCAATTCTTGGTTTTGTGAACAATTTCAATCGGCGGCTTTTGCGTTTCAGGCTCCGGGCGTGAGCACGATCTTGCCGACATGGTCCCCGCCGGTCAGCCGGGCGTGCGCCGCTTCCGCCTCGGCGAGCGGAAAGACGCTGTCGATGACCGGGCGCACCAGTTCCTCGCGGATCATCGGCCAGACATGCGTTTCGATCTCCCGCGCGAGCATCGCCTTGTAGTCGGTGCTGCGGATTCGCAGGGTCGAGCCCGTCACCGTCAGCCGTTTCAGCATCAGGCGCATGAAGTCGCCCTCGATCCGCGACCCGTGCAGGAACGCGATATAGGCCAGCCGACCGAGATCCTTCAGGATCGCCACATTCGCTTCGAAATAAGGCGCTCCCACCATGTCGAGGATGACATCGACCCCGCCTTCGGCGGCGAGCACCTCATCGAATCGTTCGGTGCGGTAGTTGACCGCCCGCGTCGCCCCGAGCGCCTCGCAGGTTCGGCATTTCTCGTCCGTGCCCGCCGTCGCGTAAACCCTGGCGCCCCATGCGGCGGTCATCTGGATCGCCGCGACGCCGATGCCGCTCGCGCCGCCATGGACGAGGAAGGCCTCCCCGGGCTTCAGCTTGCAGATGTGAAAGACGTTGTTCCAGACCGTGAACACCGTCTCGGGCAGGCTCGCTGCACCCACGAAATCGAGCGGTTCCGGAATCGGCAGAACCGATCCCTCATGCACGGTTGCATACTCCGCATAGCCGCCGCCGCCGAGCAGCGCGCACACCCGGTCGCCGGCCTTCCAGCGCGTCACCTGCGCGCCGACCGCCTCCACCACACCCGCCACCTCAAGCCCGAGCGTCGCCGGCGCGCCGGGGGGAGGGGGATAAAGGCCCGACCGCTGCAGCAGGTCCGGCCGGTTCACGCCCGCGGCCTCGACCCGGATCAGCACGTCGGCCTGTCCAGGGACCGGCCGGTCGATCTCGATCAGCTTCAGCGGGGCGTCCTTGACGACTGCGATCGCCTTCATCTGGGTTTTGGACATTTCTGGCGTCTCCGGCATAGTCGTCCACAAGCCATATTGACCCTGGAGGTGAGAGGCAATGCTGGGCGACGAGGAGCTGACCCCCAAGACCAAACGCCTGCTCGAGGACATGTCGATCAACGAGCTCAAGGAGCGCATCGAACGGCTCAACGCCGAAATCGCGCTCTGCGAAGCGGAGATCGCCAAGAAGGAAGCCACACGCCGCGCCGCGGAGGCCGCCTTTTTCAAGCGTTGACGGCCCGCCTTGGTGAATCGGCGCGATGCTTGCGTGTGCAGCGATCGCTGGCGCCCTCTCCGGGCGGCGCTAATGTTCCACTAAGCTCTGGCGTCGACCGTGTGTGACCCAAGGCGTGACTGATTCGGGTGTGAGGCTGACGATGCGGGACGCGATCCATTCCATCGGGGCGGGAGCCCATGACTGGAAGCAACGGGTGGCGGATTTCGCGGCCTCCGAGGTCTTCGACCGTTTGTTCAAGGACGGCATGAAGCTCGTCGAGGAAGCGGCCGCCTATCTCGACGGCCCCGGCCGTCAGGCGTCGCGCAGCCTTCCGCGCGAGGGCGCGCTCGTCTACGCCGCCGAAAGCATGGAAGTGACCACGCGCCTCATGCAGGCCGCGAGCTGGCTCGTCGTCCAGCGCGCCGTGCGCGACAAGGACATGACGCTTGATGAGGCCGGCGAGCAGAAATTCCGCCTCGCCCCGCCCACCAGCGTGCGGTCGACCGAGCGGGTGCTGATGCCGGCCGAGCTGCGTGTCCTGATCGACCGCTCCCGCGCGCTCTACGATCGTGTGTGGCGTCTCGATGAGGCGCTCTACTGCGAGGATCCGCTGATCGGCGACAATCCCGTGATCCGCCAGCTCGACAAGCTCAAGTCAGCGGCTGAGGGCGGCGTGTTCGACCCGCTCGCGATCTGGCGCGAGCAGACTTGACGGCCTCCGGCCGTCCGGGGCCGCCGCGCACGGCGCGCCTGTCCACCCTCCTGCTGTTCGGCGTCGTCTACGCCGCGCTCGTGTTCGCGGTCGGGTTCGCGCTCGGCGTGGTTCGCGTCCTCGTCCTTGCGCCGGCTGTGGGACCGCTCGCCGCCGTCGCGATTGAACTCCCTTTCATGCTCCTCGCGTCCTGGGTCGCGTGCGCGGCGACGGAGCGCGTCGCCCGCATTGGATCCCGCGAGGGCCAAGCGCTCGTCGCGGGCGCCATCGCTTTCGTCATGCTGCTGGTGATGGAGGCGGTGCTGGGGGCCGCGATGGGGCGATCCCTCGTCGCCTGGCTGCGGGACTGGCTGACGCCCGCCGGCGCGACCGGCCTTGTCGGCCAGCTGCTGTTTGCCCTTGTTCCGTGGATACGCGCCCGCTCGCGCCGGCGGGCGCCGGACGCGTGAGCCTTCGGGCCTAGCGGACGAAGCCCTTGAACTTGTCCTTGAAGCGCGACACCCGTCCGCCGCGATCCAGTACGGTCTGGTTGCCGCCGGTCCAGGCCGGGTGCGTCTTCGGATCGATGTCGAGATTGATGACGTGGCCTGCCTTGCCAACCGTCGACCGCGTCTTGAACGACGTGCCGTCCGTCATCACCACGGTGATGAAGTGATAGTCGGGGTGGCCTTCTTTTTTCATCGTCCGCATCTCAACTTGGGATGAGGGGCGCAATCGCTTGCGGCGGCGCCCGCCAAAAAATCGGAGCGCGTTCTTACGCCATCGGCCGGCTTCTGGCAAGGCGTCTGCCTCGCAGCACGACCGAGCCCGCGCAACCAACAGGAGGTGGACCCCTCATGGCCGAAACACCAAGCGGCGGCGGCGCTGAGTTCGACCGTCAGGTCAACCAGATGCGTTGGGGGGAGGGCGGCGCCGAGCGCGCAAAGGCCAAGTCCCTGCGTCCGCTCCTGCTGCTGCTTCCCTATGTCATGCGCCAGAAAAGCGTCGCGGCGGCGGCGATCGTTTTTCTCGTCCTGTCGGCGGCCGCGAACCTCGCCATCACCCTGCCGGTGCGCTGGCTCGGCGATGCGGGCCTCAGCGCCGACATGACCACCATCAATCAGGGATTTCTCGCGGTCATCGCGCTGTCGCTCATCCTCGGCCTGTTTTCCGCCGTCCGCTTCTACTTCTTCTCGCGCTTCGGGGAGCGGCTCGCGGCTGATCTGCGCGCGGACGTCTACACCCGGCTGCTCAGCCTGTCTCCGGCCTATTTTGCGAAGCTGCGCACGGGCGAGGCGGTCTCGCGCCTCACCGCCGACATCACCCTCATCGAAACCTTTTTCGGCTCGAGCTTCTCGATGGCGGTGCGCTCCACGCTGACCGGCCTTGGCGCCCTCATCCTCATGGCGGTGGTGAGCTGGCAGCTGACCGCGCTCCTCTTCGTGCTCGCGCCGGTGACGATCTTCCCGATCATGGCGGTCGGCCGTCGCGTCCGCCGCCTCTCCGTCTCCGCGCAGGACCGGCTCGCGGACGCCGCCGCCGAAGCCACCGAAACGCTCGACGCCATCGATCTTGTGCAGGCCTACGGCATGGAGACGGCGCGGGACCGGCGGTTCCGCGACGCGGTGGAGGCCGCCTTCCGCGCCGCGCTCGCCCGCATCAACGCCCGGGCGTTTCTCACCGGCGTCATCATCTCGCTGTTCTTTGCAGGCGTCGCCGGCGTCGTCTGGCTCGGCGCGCGCAGCGTGATCTCGGGCGACATGACCACCGGGGCCTTCCTCCAGTTCGCTTTTCTCGCCCTTCTCGGCGTCGGTGGATTCGCCACCGTGGCGGAGGTCTATGGCGACGCCATGCGCGCCTCCGGCGCCGCCATGCGGGCGATGGAGATTCTCGGCCAGCGGCCCGATATCGCCGCCCCCGCGACGCCGACCGCGCTGCCGCAACGCGCCGCCGGACGGGTGGTGTTCGACCACGTCTCCTTCACCTATCCCGGGGCGGACACACCCTCCCTCGACCGGCTGAGCTTTGATGCACGACCGGGCGAGCTCGTCGCCCTCGTCGGCCCGTCGGGCGCCGGAAAGTCGACCGTCCTGCGGCTCCTGCTGCGCTTCTTCGACCCGACGACCGGCCGGGTCCTGCTCGATGATGTCGACGCCCGCGACTGCGACCCGGCGGACTGGCGCGCGCGCTTCGCCTACGTCCCGCAGGAAGCCCCGATCTTCACCGGCGCCGCGGTCGACAATGTGCGGTTCGGCCGCGCCGACGCGACCGACGAGGAGGTGCGCGAGGCGCTCGCCAGGGCCGAGGCGCTCGCCTTTCTCGAACCGCGCGGCGGCCTCACCGCCGAGGTCGGCTCAAAGGGCAAGTCGCTGTCGGGCGGTGAGCGCCAGCGCATCGCCATCGCCCGCGCGCTCGTTCGCGGCGCGCCGGTCATGCTGCTCGACGAGGCGACGAGCGCCCTCGACGCCAACAATGAGCGGCTCGTCCAGCAGGCGCTTGAGCGCGCCGCCGAGGGCCGCACCACCTTCGTGATCGCGCACCGTCTGGCCACCGTGCGCCGCGCCGACCGCATCCTCGTCATGGAGGGCGGCAGGATCGTGGAGGAGGGCGACCATCAGAGCCTCGTCCGCGCGGGCGGTCTCTACGCCCGTCTCGCCGAGCTGCAGTTCACCGGCGCCGCGGCGGCGGAGTAGCGGCTCCCGTCACCGCTGCGGGCGCCCGACGCTGTCATAGGCGAACCCGCGGCGCGTCACCTCCTCCGGGGCGTAGATGTTTCGCAGGTCGACGATCAGCGGCGTCCGCATCAGCGATTTGACGCGGTCGAGATCAAGCGCGCGGAACGGATCCCATTCGGTGATGATGACCATCGCGTCCGCGCCCTCGACGGCGTGATACGGGCCGTCGCAGAAGAACACGTCGTGCAGCATCTTGTCGGCTTCGTTCATCGCTTCGGGATCGAACGCGCGCACCGACGCGCCCGCCTCCTGCAACGCCGGAATGATGTCGAGCGCCGGCGCGTCCCGCATGTCGTCGGTGTTGGGCTTGAAGGCGAGGCCGAGCACGGCGATCGTCCGACCCTGCACGTCGCCGCCCATCGCGCGGATGATCTTGCCCGCCATCGCCTTCTTGCGGGCGTTGTTGACCTCAACCACCGTGTCGACGATCCGCACCGGGCTGCCGTGATCATTGGCCGTCTTGGTGAGGGCGAGCGTGTCCTTGGGGAAGCACGACCCGCCATAGCCCGGCCCCGCGTGCAGGAACTTCTTCCCGATCCGGTTGTCGAGGCCGATGCCGCGCGACACCTCCTGCACATTGGCTCCGACCTTCTCGCACAGGTCCGCCATTTCGTTGATGAAGGTGATCTTCACCGCAAGGAAGGCGTTCGCCGCATACTTGATCAGCTCCGACGTCCGCCGTGAGGTGAACAGGATCGGCGTCTCGTTGAGATAGAGCGGACGATAGATTTCGCGCATCACCTCGCGGGCGCGCTCGTCATCGGTGCCGACCACCACCCGGTCCGGGCGTTTGAAGTCGGCGATCGCCGCCCCCTCGCGCAGGAATTCCGGATTGGAGACCACGGCGAATTCGGCGTCCGGCCGCGTCTGGCGGATGATCTGCTCGACCTCGTCGCCCGTGCCCACCGGAACCGTCGATTTCGTCACCACCACGGTGAAGCCGGTCATGTTCTCGGCGATTTCCTTGGCGGCGGCGTACACATAGGAGAGGTCCGCATGGCCGTCGCCGCGGCGGGATGGCGTGCCCACGGCGATGAACACCGCGTCCGCATCATGGATCGCGGCGTCGCTCTCCACCGCGAAGTCGAGCCGTCCCTCGCGCACATTCGATGCGACAAGCTGATCGAGCCCCGGCTCGAAGATCGGGATTTCGCCGTGCATCAGGCGGTCGATCTTGCGCGCGTCCTTGTCGACGCACGTCACATTGTGTCCGAAGTCGGCGAAACAGGCGCCGGACACCAGGCCGACATAGCCGGTCCCGATCATAGCAATACGCATCAACCACCTCGTCCGCTTCCCGAACCCGGAAGCCCTGTGTCAGAGGACCCTCTAGCGCGGATCGAGCGCGTCCAGAACACCCTCGACCGCCTCGGCCACCAGCGCCTCGGTTTCCGCCTGCGCCATCACCCGCACCACGGGCTCCGTCCCGGATTTACGCACCACGAGGCGGCCGCGCGCGCCAAGCGCTTTCTCCGCCGCCGCGATTGCTTCCTGCACGGGCTTGCGCGACAGGGGATCGCCGCCCTTGTAGGGCACATTGACCAGACGCTGCGGCGCCGGGTCGAAGACGTGGGCGACCTCGCTCAGCCGCTTGCCCGATTCCATCAGCGCCGCGAGCACCTGAAGCGCCGCGATCAGCCCGTCGCCGGTCGTCGAGAAATCCGACATCACGACGTGGCCGGACTGTTCTCCGCCGAGATTGATGCCCTTCTCGATCATCCGCGCCACCACATAGCGGTCGCCGACCTTGGTGCGCTCGAGCGTCACCCCGATGCCCTTCAGATAGGTCTCGAGGCCGAGATTGGACATGATCGTTGCGACGACCGCGGGCTTGGACAGCCGCCCTTGCGCCTTCCAGCTGCGCGCGATCATGCCGAGCACCTGGTCGCCGTCGATGATCCGCCCGGTCTCGTCGCACAGCACAACCCGGTCGGCGTCGCCGTCGAGCGCGATCCCGATATCGGCCCGGAAGCGGTGCACCGCCTCGACGAGCGCCCGCGTGTCGGTCGATCCGACCTCGCGGTTGATGTTGAAGCCATTGGGCTCCACCCCGATCGGGAACACTTCCGCCCCGAGTTCGAACAGCGCCTTCGGCGCGACGCGGTAGGCCGCCCCGTTCGCGCAGTCGACCACCACCCGCAGATTCGTCAGCCGCAGCTTCTTTGGGAAGGTCGCCTTGATGATTTCGACATAGCGCGACTGCGCGTCGTCCACCCGCTGCGCCCGGCCCAGTTCCGCGGGCGCCGCCAGATCCTCATCCAGCGGGCGCGACATCAGCTTTTCGATCTCGGCTTCCGCCTCATCGGAGAGTTTGTAGCCGTCCGGGCCGAACAGCTTGATCCCGTTGTCCTCAAACGAGTTGTGGGAGGCCGAGATCATCACGCCGAGGTCGGCGCGCAGCGACCGCGTCATCATCGCGACCCCGGGCGTCGGCAGCGGTCCGAACAGGATCACGTCCATCCCCTTGGCCGCGAAACCCGTGGTGAGCGCGGGCTCGAGCATGTAGCCGGAGAGCCGCGTGTCCTTGCCGATGACAACGAGATGCCGGCGCGGGTCGGACCGTCTGAAATAGGTCGCCGCCGCCATGCCGAGCCGCATCGCCATTTCCGGCGTCACCGGAAACCGGTTGGCGGTGCCCCTCACGCCGTCCGTCCCGAAAATCTTGCGCGCAGTCATTCGTCTTGCATCTCCCCCCGGTCCGCGGCTCCGTCGCCTGATCCGCGATCTCGCCTGAAACACGGACCGGAGCGCGGTTGAACCCGCGGCGGCGCACAAACGCAAGCGGCGCGTTCATCACTCGTGATGATCGTGACCAAGCCTGACGCCTTTTTGTAACATCATTTCGCCACCGCTCCCCTATAGCTCCCGCGCAGTTCGGGTGGGCGTGAGAGGAGGGTCGTCATGTGCGGAATCATAGGCATACTGAGCGATGAGCCCGTCGCCCTGCGGCTCGTGGAGGCGCTGCGCCGGCTCGAATACCGCGGCTATGACTCCGCCGGCGTCGCGACACTAGAGGCGGGCGGCGTCACGCGGGTGCGCGCTCCCGGCAAGCTCATCAATCTCGACGACAAGGTGCGCGCCGCGCGTCTCGAAAGCGGCGTCGGCGTCGGCCACACCCGCTGGGCGACGCATGGCGAGGCGAACGAGATCAACGCCCACCCGCATGCCTCCGGCCGCGTCGCGATCGTCCACAACGGCATCATCGAGAATTTCCGCGACCTTCGTCTCGCCCTTGAGGCGCGTGGCCGCCGCTTCGACACCCAGACCGACAGCGAGACCATCGCCCATCTCATCGACGAGGGGCTGACCGAGGGCCTTACCCCCAGGGACGCGCTTCTGCGCGCCGTCCGCCAGCTCAAGGGCGCCTACGCCCTCGCGGTGATCGTCGAGGGGGAGGAGGACCTGATGATGGGAGCCCGCCAGGGGTCGCCGCTCGTCATCGGCGTCGGTCGCGGCGAGATGTTCCTCGGGTCGGACGCCCTCGCGGTCGGGCCGTTCACCAGCCAGGTGATCTATCTGGAGGAGGGCGACGCCTGCGTCCTGCATCGCGGCTCCCGCTCCATCTTCAACACCGCCGGCGAGGAGGTGCAGCGCCCGGTGACGCAGATCGACGCGATCGCCGCCGCCGTCGACAAGGGCAATTACCGCCACTTCATGCTGAAGGAGATCCACGAACAGCCCGACAGCGCCTCGCGCACCATCGCCGCCTATGTCGACGCCATCGAGGAGACGGTCGGTCTGCCCGATCGGCCGGGCGGCGGCGCGATCGACCTCGCCAAAGTCGACAGGGTGCAGATCGTCGCCTGCGGCACCGCCTACTATGCCGGCCTCGCCGCCGCCTACTGGTTCGAACGGATCGCCCGCGTCCCCGCGACCGCCGACATCGCCTCCGAATTCCGCTACCGCTCGCCCGTCCTCTCCCCCACCACGCTCTGCCTGTTCGTGTCGCAGTCGGGCGAGACCGCCGACACGCGCGCCGCGCTCGATCTCTGCCGGTCGCAGGGTCTGACCACCGCCGCGGTCGTCAACGTGCCCACCTCCTCGATCGCGCGCGAGGTCGACGCCGTCTTCCCAACCCTCGCCGGGACCGAGATCGGAGTTGCATCGACCAAGGCGTTCACCGCCCAGCTCTGCGCGCTGCTCTCGGTCGCCATCGCGCTCGGACGCCATCGCGGGGCCGTCAGCCGCGACCGGGAGCGCGCTTTCGCCCGCTCGATGATGGAGCGGCCCCGCCTGCTTTCGGAGACGCTGAAGCTCGAGGCCGAGACCGCCGACATCGCGATCGACCTGTCCCGCGCGCGCGACGTCCTCTACCTTGGTCGCGGCGTCTTCTATCCGATGGCGCTCGAGGGCGCGCTGAAGCTGAAGGAAATCTCCTACATCCACGCCGAGGGCTATGCGTCGGGCGAGCTGAAACACGGGCCCATCGCCCTCGTCGACGACGCAACGCCCGTCATCATGGTCGCGCCGGCGGACGAGCTGCTCGACAAATCGCTGTCCAACCTCGAGGAGGTGGCGACTCGCCGCGGCAAGGTCATCCTCATCAGCACCGCCGACGGCGTGACGAGCGCCGGCCCGTCGCCCGCCCGCACGCTGGTCGTCCCCGACTGCGACCCGCTGCTCGCGCCGATCCTCGCCGTCGTCCCGCTTCAGCTTCTCGCCTATGCCGTCGCGGTTGAGAAAGGCGCGGACGTGGACCAGCCCCGCAACCTCGCCAAGTCCGTCACCGTGGAGTAGGGCGGCCCGCACCCTCTGCGCGCGGTCACGCGATCCGCCGCGCACCCGCCTCGACCGTGAGGATGCGGCGTCCGGTCTCGCGCGAGGACCGCACAGCGCCTGAAGGCACGAACACGAACTCCGCCGTCACGGCGTCGCGCGTGATGTCGAGCGTGAAATAGCCCTTCTGGCTCGTGTCGCACCAGACGAGCCCCGGGTTCGACGCCACGAAGTCCGCCGCGATGAGCGCCGGGTCGCCCCGGAAGCGCCGCTCGATGCCGAAGGACGACACCGCCTGACCCGCGAATTCGACGCCCGCCGCGCCGCCCTCGTCGAACAGGTTCGACGCCCACGCATTATGGCTGTCGCCCGTGAGGGTCACCAGGTCCCCGCCGGACGCCCGGGCGGCCGCATAGAGCCTCGCCCGCGCGGCGGGATAGCCGTCCCAGCGGTCCATCGCCGACGTCGCCCCCGCCCGCGCGAGCATCGTCCGGAAGGCGATGTCGCGCTCCATTTCCGGCGTCAGGGCCTCGTCCGGCGCGAGCCATTCCCGGCGGGGCGCCGTCGTGCCGCGCGCATGCATCACCGTCTGTTGCGCGAGCACCTGCCAGCGCCGCCCCGACTGCGCCGAGGCCTTCATGCCCGCCGCGAGCCAGGCCTCCTGCTCAAGCCCCATCATGGTGCGTTGAGGGTCGGCGAGCGGCCCCTTGCGGAAGGCGTCCAGCGCCGCCATCCGGTCACCCGCCGCGCCCAGCACCTCATCGATGTCGAGCTGTTCGGTGCGTCCGAGCAGCCGGGTCTCCAGCCGGTGCAGCGTCGCGTTCGCGCCAATATGGTAGGCGGCGTAGGGCTCCTCATCCATCGGCAGCCATTCGTAATAGGCGCGCACGCCCGCATCGCGCCGCGCCGCCCAGTTGCCTTCCGTCGCCGGGTCATGGCCCGACGCGCCGCTCACCCAGGAATTGTTGGCGGTCTCGTGATCGTCCCACACATTGATCATCGGCAGCCGCGCGTGCAGCGCCTGCAGGTCAGGGTCCTGCCGATAGCTGCCATAGCGCCGGCGATAGTCGGTGAGCGTCACCACCTCGGTCAGCGGCTCCAGCCCCCGGAGGCTCACGAGTTCGGCCAGAGCGTCCGAGCGCGTGAGCGGGCTCTCATAGATGTAGTCGCCAAGATGCACGGCGAGGTCGATGTCGCCGCGTTCCGCGGCGTGGGCGTAGGCGTTGAACCAGCCCGAGGTGCCGTTCGAGCACGAGAACACCGCGATGCGGAAGGACCTCCCATCCTCCGGCGAGGGCAGGGTGCGGGTGCGTCCCGTCGGCGAAGCCGCGCCGTCCGGTGCGATGAAGCGATAGTGAAACCACGCCCCCGCGGGCAGGCCGCCGATCCGCACCTTGGCGCAGTTGTCGGTGAAGGGCGACGCCGCCGTCGTCGCGGCGGCGATCGGGTAGGCGAAGTCCGGGTCGAGCGCCACCTCCACCCGCAGGTTCGTCTCTTGCGCCGTTTTGGTGGCATAGCGGGTCCACAACACAACAGATTCAGGCGAGGGGTCGCCGCTCGCCACGCCGTGCGTGAAGCCGGACCTGTCCCCGCTTTGCGCGACCGCCCGAAAGGAGGGAAGGGCGAGCAGACTCGCCGCGCCCACGAGGATTCGCCTGCGATTCTGCCTCATCCCGCCGCTCCAGATATCCGCCAAAAAGCCGCCACGCACGACACCTCCGGCGAACCTAGCCCGAACCTGTGACGAAACGTCACTCAAACCTTCGGAGTCATGCATTCGGTTGCGGGGATAGCGGCGCCGTTTCGGCCTCCACCATCAGCACGAGATCGTCGCGGTGGATCAGCGCCGGACGGCCCCGAAAGCCCAGGATTTCCTCGATCTTCGCCGACTTCTGTCCGACCAGCCTTGCGGCGTCCCCGGCCGAGTAGGCGCAGATGCCGCGCGCGATCAGCGCTCCGTCCGGCCCTTTCACATCGACGGCGTCGCCCCGCTCGAACTGCCCGAAAACCCCTGTCAGTCCAGCGCTCAGAAGACTCTGGCCGGCGACAAGCGCGCGGGCGGCGCCCGCATCCACCGCGACGGCGCCGGAGGGCTTCAGCGCGCCTGCGAGCCACTGCTTGCGCGCCGTGCGCGGCGACATATCGGGAAGGAACCAGGTCGCTTGCTCACCGGCCTCCAGGGCCGCGAGCGGCCCGCCGGCGTCCGTGATCCGCGCGCCGAGCGTCACCACCGTTGCACATCCCGCGGCCATGGCGATCCGCGCCGCTTCGAGCTTCGTCGCCATGCCTCCGGACCCGACCCCGGCCGCGATGTTCGCACCCCCCGCCATGGCGAGGATATCGGGCGTCAGGCGCCTCACTTCGGCGATGTGCCGGGCGTCGGAAGTCGTCCTCGGATCAGCGGTGTAGAGCCCGTCAATGTCGGACAGCAGCACCAGAATGTCCGCGGACAACATCTGGGCGACGCGGGCCGCCAGCCGGTCATTGTCGCCATAGCGGATCTCTTCCGTCGCCACGGTGTCGTTCTCATTGACCACCGGCACGGCCCCGCGATCGAGCAGCGTTTCGAGTGTGGCGCGGGCGTTCAGCCACCGCCGGCGGCGTTCGGTGTCGTCGAAGGTCAGAAGCGCTTGGGCGACCGGCAGGCCCTCACCGGCGAGGGCGTCCTCCCAGGCGCGCATCAACCGGGGCTGGCCCGTCGCCGCAGAGGCTTGTTTCTCCTCAAGTTTCAGCTTGCCGGATTTCAGGCCGAGCGCTCGTCGGCCGAGCGCGACCGCGCCGGAGGACACGATGACGACCCGCTTTCCGCGACGTTGCAGATCCCCGATGTCGCGCGCCACCCGCCCGAAGCGTTCGGCCTCCGGCGCGCCCGAGTGTTGGTCCACCAGCAGCGCCGAGCCGAGCTTGACGACGATCAGTCGCGCGTCTCTCCAGCGATCCCGGGCGGGCGTCGCGGGCGTGGTCACGGGGTCCACCCTTCGGCCTTTTCCTCCGGCGACATCGCCGCGTCCGCCTGCTCGGATCGCCGGCGGCCGCGGTCCTCCTCGATCACCCGATAGAGGGCGGCGACCGCCTCGCGGACGCCTTTTCCCGACACGCCGGACAGTCGCAGGGGCGTGGACTTGCAGGCCTTCTTCAGCGCCTTCGCCTTTTGCGAGATATCGTCCGCGCTCAGCGCGTCAATCTTGTTGAGCGCCACGATCTCGGGTTTGTCGATCAGGTCTCCCCCATACGCTTCGAGTTCTGTCCTCACGATGCGGTAGGCGTCCGCGACGTCGTCCTGCGTCCCGTCGACCAGGTGGAGAAGCACCGCGCAGCGCTCGACATGCCCCAGGAAACGTGTCCCCACTCCCGCCCCCTCCGCCGCCCCCTCTATGAGGCCTGGAATGTCGGCAAGCACGAAGCTTGCGCCCGTCGCGACCTCCACGACGCCGAGGTTCGGGTGGAGCGTTGTGAACGGGTAGTCGGCGATCTTGGGCTTTGCTGCGCTGACGGCTGCGAGAAATGTCGACTTTCCAGCGTTCGGCAGCCCGACAAGGCCTGCGTCCGCGATCAGTTTGAGGCGAAGCCACAGCCAGCGTTCCTCGGCGGGCTGGCCGGGGTTGAATCGCCTGGGCGCGCGGTTGGTCGAGGACTTGAAGCGCGTGTTTCCCCAGCCGCCATTGCCGCCTTGCGCCACCAGCACCCTGTCCCCGGTCTCGGCGAGGTCTGCAACCAGGGTTTCCTGATCTTCTTCAAACACTTGTGTGCCGACGGGAACGCGCAAGACGAGATCCGGTGCGTTGGCGCCGTGCCGGTCCTTGCCCATCCCATGCACGCCGCGCTCCGCCTTGAAATGCTGAGAGTAGCGGTAATCGATGAGGGTGTTCAAACCCTCGACCGCCTCGATATAAACATCGCCGCCGCGTCCGCCATCGCCGCCGTCCGGCCCGCCGAAGGGAATGAATTTTTCCCTCCGAAACGACACGCACCCGTCTCCGCCGGCTCCGGATCGGACGAACACCTTGCACTGATCGAGAAATTTCATTGTCGGACTGATCGCCTAATGCGGACGAGCTTGGATCAGCCTAGCGCTCGCCGCCGCCGCCGGCCAGACATACCGCTCGCAGGTGTCCTTGCGTGCGCGGGCGAGACCGAAGAGTTCGTCCTGCCCCACGCCCACAAACCCCAGTCGCGTCAGCACGGCTCCGGACGCCGGGTTGTCCACGAAATGGCCGGAGGTGAAGACTTGCGCTCCGAGGGCGTCGCGCCCCCACGCCATGATGCGCGCGGCGGCTTCCTGCGCGAAACCCTGGCCCCAATAGGGCTTCCCGAGCCAATAGCCCAATTCGTGCATCACCTGACCGTCGAACGTGTGCCGCGTCAGGCCGACCGACCCGATCAGGTCTCCTGTCTTGAGGGTTATTGCAAGTGGATGCTCCTGTCCGTTGGCGCGGCCCGCGGCGTGCATCGCGATCCAGCCTTCGGCGGCGAGTGTTGGATAGGGATGCGGCACCCGCCCGCACATTTTCGCGACGTCATAATCGCCCGCAAGTTCAGCGACCAGCGCGGCGTCCGACGCCTTGAAGGGGCGCAGGACCAGCCGCTCAGACTGCAGCAAGATATCCGTTTCGTTCGTCAGCGGCTCTGACATGTTTCCCTCCCGGGCGCGGCGGCCTGTCGATCGGGAGACCATGTTTGGGGGAGGCCGATCCGGTCTCCCGTTGGCGCTTCCTGCTCCGGGACCGGCTCTCCTGCGGGAGGAGGCGGTCCGGGGGTGACGGATCGCCTATTCCGCGGCTTTGTTGTTCGTAAGCGGGGCCACCGCCACGAACTTCTTGCCGCCGGCTCGCTCGCGGAAGGTTACGACCCCGTCCACGGTGGCGAACAGCGTGTGATCTCGGCCGACGCCGACATTCTCGCCGGCTCCAAACTTCGTTCCGCGTTGGCGAACGATGATGTTTCCGGCGACCACAGCCTCACCGCCGAAGCGCTTCACGCCCAGTCGCTTTGAGTGTGAATCGCGGCCGTTCTTCGATGAACCGCCTGATTTCTTGTGCGCCATGACGCAACATTCCTCTCTTGGTCCCGCCCGGCCGATACTAAGCGGAGACCGATTGTCGTTTAGTCGCCTTTGGCGGCCTTGGCCAGTGTTTCGGCTTGCTCGATCCAGTTGTCGCGGGTGATGCGGCCGGGGAAGCTCATGTCTTTCTCGAGTTCTTCAACCTGCTCGCTGGTAAGCGCTGCGATCTGCCAGAAGTAGAACACTCCGGCGTCGTTGAGCTTTTTTTCTAGAACCTTGCCCACGCCATTGATCTTCTTCAGATCGTCGGCCGCGCCAATCGGGGCCGACATCCGCCCACGGGCATCAACCGCCGCCGCCGCCGTCGCCGTTGCGGCGGGGGCCGGGGCCGCGGCCTCTTTCGCCGGCTTTGCGGGCTTTGCCGCCTTCGGCTTGGATTCGGTCGCTGCGGCCTTGGCAGGTTTGGCGCCCTTGGCGACGCCCTCGCTGCGCCCGCCCTTCGCCAGGATCTCCGTGATCTTGACCACGGTCTCGTGCTGTTTGTGGCCCTTCTTGCGGCGATAGGTGTTGCGCTGCTTCTTCTTGAAGATGATCACTTTAGCGCCGCGGCGCTGCTCGACGATCTCTCCCACCACCTGTGCGCTGGCGACTTCCTTCTCGCCGAGGTGAACCTTGTCGCCGTCGCCGAGCATCAGCACTTCGCCGAACACGAAGGTGTCGCCCGCTTCCGCCTGCAAGCGCTCGACTACGATCAGATCGTCGGTTGCGACACGATACTGCTTACCGCCTGTCTTGATCACCGCGAACATGGTCTACTGGTCTCTCGTCTTGCGGCTGGGGTGACGGGGTCACCGACGCAGCCCGTTGGGCAACTTCTTGATCGTGATCGACCCCTGCCGCCGCCAAACCAGGGCCGGGAAGGCTGATCAAGTCCGTACCGGGCTATGGCCCATAAGAGCCGACCGCGGCTTCCCCTGTCTGCAATTCGCCGGCGCCGCTGACGCACTGTCGGCGCTTCGACCCGTCTGAAAAGCAAAAGGAGATCGCCGGCAAAACGCCGCCGACGAAGACCGCGCGTATACTCACAACCCTGAGCGCCTGTCAAACGTTGACCGCGTTTGATGACCGGCAATCCGACGGGACCGTGCCCCCGCCTACGTCCGCCGGAGATCGGCGAAAGCCCAACGGGGAGATTGCACCTCGCTGGAGCGGTGCTATATGCAGCGGCTTCTTGCGGGAGAGATGCCGGAGTGGTCGATCGGGGCGGTCTCGAAAACCGTTGTGCCTTTGCGGGCACCCAGGGTTCGAATCCCTGTCTCTCCGCCAGCTAGTATCTTTCTTCCGTATCGTTGGCTCTGCTTCGCGGTTTTAGGGGCGTCAGGCGTCCGAGACGCAGGTCAGAACCTCCTCCGCGATCGCGAGGCAGCTTGTGAGCCCCGGGCTCTCTATCCCGAACAGGTTCACGAGACCGGGAAGCCCATGCACCGCCGACCCGTCGATCCGGAAGTCGGCCACGGGCGCGCCCGGTCCGGACAGTTTGGGGCGACAGCCGGCATAGTCTGGAGCGATGGCCCCGTCGGGCAAACGGGGCCAGTAGCGTCTCACCGCGGTGTAGAACGCGTTCGCTCGTTCGGGATCGACCGCGTAGTCCACCGCCGCCGGATCGTCATGGTCGAGCCATTCCACATCCGGGCCAAACCGCATCCGACCGGCAAGGTCGAGCGTGACATGCACGCCAAGTCCACCGTCGACCGGCGCAGGATAGATCAATCGAGAAAACGCTGGTCGGCCAGCGCAGCTGAAATAGCTCCCTTTCACAAGCTTGAGTGGCGGCGTGTGCTCGGCGTCGAGACCAGCAATCGACATCGCCAGTTTCTGCGCCCAAAGGCCAGCCGCGTTCACAAGCACTCTGGTGCGGATGCGCGCATCGTTGGTCCGCACCTCGAACCCTCCCCCTGCGAGCGCCTCTGCGCCGAGCACGGGCGTCCGGAAAGCGATCATGCCGCCAAGATCTACAAGGTCTCCCTGGAGCGCGAGCATCAGATTGTGGCTGTCGACAATTCCGGATTCCTTTGACAGCAAGGCTCCGACGCAAGACAGTTCCGGTTCGAGAGATCCCGCCTCGCGGGCGCTCAGCATCGACAGGTTCTCGACGCCGTTCGCCTGTCCTCGCAGCAAAATGTCGTTGATCGCGCCGATTTCCCGAGCGTCCGTTGCGACGATCAGCTTGCCGCACTTCGCATATGGTACGCCGCGCTCGGCGAGGTAGGCGTAGAGACGCCGCCGCCCGTCGACGCATAGTCGGTGCTTCAAGCTGCCGGTGGCGTAGTATATCCCTGCGTGCATCACCTCGCTGTTGCGCGAGGAATTGCCCCCGCCGATGCGCGGTCCGGCTTCGCTGACAACCACGCTGGATCCCGCACGGGCAAGGCGCGCCGCGCAGGCAAGCCCGACGACGCCTGCACCGACCACGAATGCATCAACGTCAAACACTTGGCTCGCCGTCCCGCCCTATGGATGCAACTGCGGCGATCCGCACCATGCGCGAACATTCGTCCGAGCGCGTGTCTAGGCTGAGGCGGCGCGGGCATCAACCGCACGGCTTTGCCGGATTGTTGCGCCTCCGGGCAGGGGAGGTTGACCCGTTCGGCCGGCGCTCTTCTGCCTGCTGCCTGCACCATCGCCTGAGGCGCCGAGCGCTATAGCCAATCATTTGCCGCCCACATATAAGGCGATCAACGATGCTAGGCGTCGGTGTCGAGACTCCGCGTGAAACCGCCCGGCGTTTGTCGGCCGTATGTCAGGTCGATACAGGGGAAGTAAGTACAATGGTTTCGCGTCAGGGAGCCGAGGAGCTGCGTCTCGTCCGACCAGGAGAGCAGTCCAACCAATCAGTGCCCGCGATCAACGATCCGCGCTCGCTCGCCATCGAAGTAACCGAGGCGAGCATTCATTATCCGCTCGGGGCGTTTGCCAGGGGCAGCCTTAAGGAAAACCTGTTCCGGCTGCTCGGGCACCGCTCCAACATTCAACGGCCCGCCTATGTAGACGCGCTGCGCCACATCAGCTTCTCGATCTCCCATGGCGAACGGGTCGCGCTGGTCGGCCGAAACGGCTCCGGCAAGTCGTCACTGCTTCGGGCGCTTGGCGGCATCTATCCGCTGCGCAGCGGCACCATTCGGGTCGTGGGCCAGATCGGCACGCTGCTCGACATCGCTCTCGGCTTTGAGTCCGAGGCGACTGGCCGCGAAAACATCTACTACCGCGCTATGGCCATGGGGTATTCAAGGCGGCGGATCCGCGAGGTTGAACAGGCGATCATCGACTTCGCGGAGCTTGGTGATTTCATCGATCTTCCGGTCCGGACCTATTCGGCGGGCATGTATGTACGGCTGGGATTCGCAATTTCCACCCAGTTCGCGCCGGACATTCTGCTCATCGATGAGGTGTTCGGGGCGGGTGATGCGGACTTCGCCAAGAAAGCCCTCGCGCGCATGGAGGGCATCGTCGCTCGTGCAGGAATAATGGTGATCGCGACCCACGACCTCGCGCTTGTGCAGCGGGCCTGCACCCGGGTCATCTGGCTGGATCGCGGCGAGATTGTTCGCGATGGGCATCCGGAGATCGTCGTCCCGCAAGTTCTTAACGCTATCCAGTCAGAGGCCTGATGCCGCGCCGTCTCTTCGACAGCGCCGGGAGATCCGCATGAGCTATGTCAACGTCAACGGCCGCTCGATGCCCTTTGTCATTCGTTACATCATTGAGCTGTTCACCTACCGCCACCTGATGTGGAGCCTTGTCGGATCAGACCTGCGCTCCCGCTTTCGCCGCAGCTATTTCGGAATCCTGTGGTCGCTCGTGCAGCCGCTCGGCTTCGCGCTGGCGCTCGCCTATGTCTGGGCCAATCTGTTGGTCATTCCGGACTATTGGACATTCCTGGTCTACGTTTACGCCGGCCTGATCGTCTGGGAATATTTCTCGAATTGTGTGGTGTCTTCGCAAGACTCGCTGCTCAATGGCGAGGGTTATCTGAAGCAGACCCGAATTCCGTTTCTTGTGTTCCAGCTGCGTCCCGCAATGTCAGGGCTGGTTGTTCTGGCGGCGGCCTTTTGCGGACTCATCGGTCTTCAAGTGATCATGGGCAAAGTGCCAATCGGTCTTGCGTGGGCCGTGCAGACGCCGGCGGCGTTTGTGGTCCTGTTCCTGTTCATGGCCCCGATGTGCATCGTGTTGTCGGTCCTTGGGACGCAGTTCCGTGATCTGAAACATTTGTCGACCATGGTGGTGTCGGCGCTCTTCCTTCTCTCACCGGTGATGTTTGAGCGGGCGATGTTCGATTCGGACAAGCTCCAGCTACTGCGATTGCTGAATCCGATGATCACCGTCCTCGACATGTTCCGGGCCGCAGTCGTTCACGGGGAGTGGTGGACGCAGGAGCAGGGTATCACGATCGGATGCTGGATCGTGGGCCTTTGGACCATGGCCATCATCGTAACGGTGCGTGCCGGGCGTCGTCTCGTGTTTGCGATTTGAGGTGTCGGATCGACTCGGTCCGAGCGATTGTCAGGACTCGGTCCGAGCGATTGTCAGACTGTGCGTCGCGTTAGCGACCGTGAACTCAACGAGGTAGGGTTTCGCGCACACTAATGAAGCGCGAGTGTTGAATCCACGTTTATCGCCCGCCAGGATGTCCTCGGGGAGGTCCGGGAGGATGTGTTGGGGTTGGCGGGCCGGAGGTCAGGCGGGATATC
>WGML01000007.1 GCA_016125045.1 bacterium | reverse complement strand
GCGCGCAGCCTGCCCAAGCGTGACTATTACTGCCAGTCGCGGCGCGGCAACCGGCTGTTCGCGCTGGGCTTAAGCGAGGTCGCGCTCGTCTTCACCGCCGCCTCCTCGAAAGCCGACCACGCCGCCATCGACGAAACGCTCTCCGCGCATGGCCGCGACGGCTTCGCCGCCGCCTGGCTGGAGCGCCGCGGCCTCGACTGGGCGGTCGAGCTGCTCGGGCCCTCCGACGGCGTCCCGCCCGCTATCCCCGGTTCCATCCCACAGAAGGAGATCTCAACATGATCCGTACAAGCCTTCGCCGCGCTATACTCGCCGCGACGCTCGCCGCAGTGCCCGTCGGCGCGGCGCTGTCGCCCATAATGGCGCCGCCCGCCCATGCGCAGTTGGGGTTCGGGCGCATCGTCTATGATCCGGCCAACCACGCCCAAAACCTGCTGACCGCCGCGCGCACCCTGCAGCAGATCAACAACCAGATCACCCAGCTGCAGAACGAGGCGCAGATGCTGATCAACCAGGCCCGCAACCTCGCGAGCCTGCCTTACTCCTCGCTCGCCCAGCTTCAGGCGACCCTGCAGCGCACGCAAGAACTGCTCGACGAGGCCCAGCGGCTCGCCTTCGACGTCGCGGCGATCGAGACGGCCTTCTCCGAGCGCTATGGCGCCGCGGCCGGAACGGGCGACTTCGACGCGCGCGTGGCGGGCGCGCAGGAGCGCTGGCGCGACTCCGTGGCAGGCTTCGAGGACGCGCTCAAAATCCAGGCCGGCGTCGTCGGCAATATCGAGGGCGCCCGCGCCGAAATGGCCGCGCTCGTCGCCCGCAGCCAGTCGGCGACCGGCGCGCTGCAGGCCGCCCAGGCTGGCAATCAGATCCTCGCTCTCCAATCGGCCCAGATCGCGGACCTAACCGCCGCCATCGCCGCGCAGAACCGCGCGCAGTCGCTCGAAGCCGCGCGCGCGGCGTCCGCCGAAGCCCAGGCGCGCGAGAACCTCGCCCGCTTCCTCGACTACGGGTCTGGCTACACGCCGACCACCGTGCGCCTGTTCGGGGGCTGAGCGATGCGCAGCCGTCCGGACAGGGTGCTGCAGGCGATCGCGTTCGCGATGGGCGGGCTCGTCCTGCTCATGACGGCGATGGAGCTCGGCAAGGCCGTGCGCGAGGACATGGGCGCGACCGTCATGCCGTCCACAGACGATCCGCTGCGCGTGGAACTCGCGCGCTGCCGCGACCTGACGCCGGACGATCTCTCGACCGATACCGCCTGCCAGGCCGCTTGGGCCGAGAACCGGCGGCGCTTCTTCGGCGCGCCGCCCGAAACCCCGGAGGACTGAGCCATGGGCGGCGTCGGTGTCATCGACCGGTTCCTCGAGGTCTTCGCATCCTACATCGATTCAGGCTTCGGCCTGCTTGGCGGCGACGTCGCTTTTCTCGCTACCACCCTCATCGTCATCGACGTCACGCTCGCCGCACTCTTCTGGGCCTGGGGAACCGATGACGACATCATCGCCCGGCTCGTCAAGAAGACGCTCTTCGTCGGCGTCTTCGCCTACATCATCTCCAACTGGAACACGCTGGCGCGCATCGTCTTCGAGAGCTTCGCCGGGCTCGGCCTCGTCGCCACCGGCGGCGCGCTCGCCGCGGGCGAGCTCCTCCAGCCGGGTAGGATCGCGCAGGTCGGGCTCGAAGCCGGGCGACCGATCCTCGCCTCCATCGCCGACCTGATGGGCTTCGTCTCCTTCTTCGAGAACTTCATCCAGATCGCGATCCTGATGTTCGCCTGGATCGTGGTGATCCTGTCCTTCTTCATCCTGGCGATCCAGCTCTTCGTCACCCTCATCGAATTCAAGCTCGCCACGCTCGCGGGCTTCGTGCTGGTGCCCTTCGGTCTCTTCAACAAGACCGCCTTCATGGCCGAACGCGTGCTCGGGCTCGTCATTTCCTCAGGCGTCAAGGTGCTGGTTCTCGCCGTCATCGTCGGCATCGGCTCGACCATTTTTGGCGAGTTCACATCCGGCTTCGCGGGCGAGCCCACCATCGAGGACGCGATGGCGGTGGTGCTCGCCGCGCTCTCTTTGCTCGCGCTCGGCATCTTCGGGCCGGGCATCGCCAACGGCATCGTCTCGGGCGGGCCGCAGCTTGGCGCCGGCACGGCCGTCGGCGCAGGCCTCGCGGCCGGCGCGACCGTGGTGGGCGGGGCTGCGGCGGGCCGTCTCGCCCTCGGGGCCGTCGCCTCGGCCGCCCGCGGCGGCGCAGCAGTGGCGGGCGGCGCCTCGACCGCCTGGCAGCTCGGCGCCGCATCCGCAACCAGTCCGGCGGGCAGAATCGCCGGTGGCATGGGCGGCGTCGCCAAGGCGGGCGCTGGCGCCGCGATCAGCCCGCTCAAGCGCGCCATGACTGAGAGCTACCGCGCCGGATCGCACGCGGCGTACGCGGCAACCGGCGGAGGCGTCTCCGGCGGCGCACCGACTCCTAGATCTGCGAGTGACGGGCCGCCCGCCTGGGCGCAGCGCCTGAAGCGCCAGCAATCCCTCCATCACGGCGTCGCCACCGCGGCCCATGTGATCCGCTCCGGCGATCATGGCGGCGGGGGCACGTCGGTCAGCCTTTCGGAGAAGAGCTAGATGTTCCGCAGAGACTCTGTCCGCTACGCGAAGACGCCCGAGCCGGTCACGCCCTATCAGAAGGCCGCGCAGGCCTGGGACGAACGTATGGGCTCGGTCCGCGTGCAGGCCCGCAATTGGCGGATCATGGCGCTCGGCTGTCTGGCGCTCAGCGTCGGCACGAGCGCTGCGCTCGTCTGGCAGTCCACCCAAAGCACGGTGGTGCCCTATGTGGTGGAGGTCGATCGGCTGGGGGCTGCGCGCGCCGTCGCGCCCGCCACCGCCGACTATCGCCCGACCGATCCCCAGATCGCTTTCCACCTCGCGCGCTTCGTCGAGAACGTTCGCCAGATCCCCGCCGACCCGATCGTGCTGCGGCAGAACTGGCTGCGGGCCTACGACTTCACCACTGATCGCGGCTCGGTCGCGCTCAACGACTATGCGCGCCAGACCGACCCTTTCGCCCGTGTCGGCGAAGTCCAGGTGTCGGTCGAGGTCTCCAGCGTCATCCGCGCGTCGGACAACAGCTTCCGCGTGGCCTGGATCGAGCGCCGCTACGTCAACGGACAGCTCGACCGGACCGAGCGCTGGACCGCCATCCTCACCATCGTCGTCCAGCCGCCGCGCGAGGCCGAGCGGCTGATCAGGAACCCCCTCGGCGTCTTCGTGCACGCCATCAACTGGTCACGGGAGAACGCCCCATGAAATCCAATACCCTCCGCATCACCGTGATCGGTCTGGTCGCCACGACGGCGCTGGCCGGCTGCGCGACCTATCAGCCGCCCGAGATCAGCTATGACGATCCGGTCGAGGCGACTCTGCTGCCCGAACCGGCGCGGCCGGTCGAGATCGTCGAGCGGCCCCGGCCGCTGCCGCTGCCGGGCCAGCTCATGCGGGTCGACGCGGACGACCGGGAGCCGGAACCCGCCGAGCCCACAGAGCGCGTCGATCAGGCCAACGCCGCCGCGCGCATCGAGCCGGTGCGAGACGGCTTCATCAACGCGGTCCAGCTCTACCCCTACAGCGCGGGCGCGCTCTATCAGGTCTACACCGCGCCCGGGCAGGTGACCGACATCGCGCTGCAGCCCGGCGAGAGCCTCGTCGGCTCCGGCCCCATTGCGGCGGGCGATACCGCCCGCTGGATCATCGGCGACACCGAGAGCGGGACGGGTAACACCCGGCGCATCCACATTCTCGTCAAGCCGACAAGGCCCGACCTCACCACCAACCTCGTCATAAACACCGACCGTCGGACTTATCATCTCGAGCTGCGCGCGACGCCCTCGGCCTATATGGCGTCGGTGTCCTGGACCTACGCCGAAGATTCGCTCATTGCGCTTCGTCGTCGCAATGCCGAGGCCGAGGCCGCGCTCCCCATCGGCCGCGACGTCGCGCTCGAGGACCTGCACTTCCGCTACCGGATCGAGGGTGATCGCCCGCCTTGGCGGCCCGTGCGCGCCTTTGATGACGGGCGGCAGGTCTTCATCGAGTTCCCGCGCGGGATCGGCCAGGGCGAGATGCCACCGCTCTTCGTGATCGGCCCGGAAGGCGACGGCCAGCTCGTCAACTACCGCATCCGGCGCAACTACATGATCGTCGACCGCCTCTTCGCCGCCGCACAGCTCCGTCTCGGCGACCGCCAGCGCGTGGTGCGCATCGTGCGCAACGATGGCGTGCGTCAGGCCACCCGGCAGGAGCGGGAGACCGTCGTCTCCGCCTGGCGGCCCGAAGGCGGGCGGTGACCGCGATGGGCGACACCGAAACCGGTCGTGAAGAGAAACCGGACGAGCCGCGCCGGCGCGGCGAGGCGGATATCGCAGCCGAGCTGCGGCTGCGGCCCGATCCGCCCCGCGTCATGCGCCTGTCCCGCAAGGCCATCGCCACGCTGGCGACGGTTGGCGCGCTCGGGTTGGGCGCGATCCTGATCGTTGCCCTTCAGGACCGCTCCTTCATAGACCGGGCGCCTGAGCTGTTCTCCACGGATCGCGTCCAGCAGGCCGAGGGCCTGACGCAATTGCCGCGCGACTATGGCGACGTCCCGCGTCTCGGCCCGCCTCTACCGGGCGAGCTCGGCCGTCCGGTTCTCTCGGCGCAGCGCCGGGGCGAGCCGGCCCCGACGGTCACGACGCCCGCCCCGCCCGCGGTCGATCCGGCCGAGCAGCTGCGCCTGCAGGAGGAAGAAGCCGCCCGCCTGAGCCATCTCTTCGCAGAGGCCAACACATCGGTCGCCGCCGCGACGCCGGCGTTGGGCCCGCCGTCGGCGCAGATCCCGCAATTCACGGGGCTGTTTCCGGCCGCGGCAGTTACTTCGGCGCCGCCCGACGCCGTCGACCGCCGTGAGAGCTTCCTCAGTCGCGAAGTCGACCGCCGCACCACCGCAGCCGACCGCCTGCAGCCTCCGGCAAGCCCCTATGTGCTGCAGGCCAGCTCCGTCATCGAGGCCGCCCTCATCACAGGCCTGCGCTCCGACCTGCCGGGCCAGATCAGCGCGCAGGTGACCGCCAATGTCTATGACAGCCCGAGCGGCCGCTTCCTGCTGATCCCGCAGGGCTCGCGCCTCATCGGCGAATACGACAGCCGCGTCGCCTTCGGCCAACGCCGCCTACTGCTCGCCTGGACCCGGCTCATCCTGCCCGATGGGCGCTCGGTTGCACTCGAACGTCAGCCCGGGACCGATGAGGCGGGCTATGCCGGGCTCGAGGACAGCGTCGACAACCATTGGGGCCGGCTGTTCCGCGCCGCCGGGCTCGCGACGCTTCTCAATGTCGGACTTGAGACCGGACGGGACGACGGCGACGAGATTGCACGGGCGATCCGAGAAAGCACGCAGGATACGATCGGCCGCGCCGGCGAGGAGATCGTGCGCCGCGACCTTCAGATCCCTCCGACCCTTACCATCCGCCCCGGGTTCCCGGTGCGCGTGATGGTCACGCGCGACCTGATCCTCGAACCCTATGGAGATGGACGATGACGAAACTCAAGCTCGGCTCGATCCCCGACGACAAGCCAGTGAAGGTTACAGTGGAACTGCCCGCCGACCTCCACCGCGATCTCGTTGCCTATGCCGATCTGCTTGCACGCGAGACCGGGCAGGCCTGCGAGCCTGCGAAGCTGATCGCGCCGATGTTAAGTCGGTTCATGGCGACGGATCGGGGGTTCGCGAAGGCGCGGAAAGAGAGCCGTTCCGCTTCACCTCGATCCGCGCCAAGCTCAGGAAGCGCCTGAGCGCCGGGTTGTCGTTCTCAGGGCGCCAGATCAATGAGAACGGTATTTGTTCATTCTGATCTGTCCGGCTAAGCAGGGGAACAAAGGCGACATCCGGATAACTGCACCCGAGGCACTGATCAACAACGGGCGTCACTCCCATACCAAGGCCAACGAGATTGAATATATCGGCTCTTGGAATTCGGAAAAAATCGATCCGCGGGCTGCAATCCACATCGCTCAGCATACGTACCACAAAGTTTGCGATCTCGGGACCTGCCCCATGTTCGCTTATGAGGAATGTCTGGTCGGCTATGTCGGGCCATCGGAGCTGATCCCTCCGCGCCAGTTCGTGCCGTGTCGATACCGCAAGGAACACCGGCTCCCACGAAAGAAACAGGCTGTCATTCTGTGTCGATGGCGCCTCGCCCGGCATTGCAAGGACATCCAACGTCCTTTGCGTCAATCCGGAAATGAGCTCACTTCGCGCGGCTTCGACAAAACTGAGCTCCACTTCGCGATGCTCACTGATGAAGCGATCGACAATGTCGCGGACAATGCCGCGAGACAGGCTCCCCAACATTCCGACACGCAGGCGTCCTCTTTGACCCTCACCCGCAAGCCTCGCTGCACTTACCGCTGCGTCCAAACTCGTGAAGAGCGTGCGCACTTCCAATACAAAGGCCTCGCCCGCAGCGGTCAGCGATGCGCCTGCCGTTGATCGTTCGAAGATTGAGACCCCAAGATCATCCTCGATCCGCTGGATGCGGCGTGAGATCGAAGACTGTGCGCGGCTCAGATTGACGCCGGCGCGACGAAAGCTCCCGAACTCGCAAACCGCAAGCAACAGTGCGAGATCCTTGAGGCTTGCCGAAGATACGGACGATCTGAACGGCAGGTCACGACCGGCAGATCGTGCCGACGGTCCGGAAGATTGCGGCGAAACTGGCGGCCCATATTTCGACTGGATCACCCCATAAGGACGAGTCGATGTGCCAGCCTGCCTCTCATTAGGGATGTCCCCGCACACGCCCGAATGATGAGCTTGCGGGGACATGGTATCATAACCGTGCGGGAGCTGTGCCCCGCCTGTGTTGCTCACCTGACATCAGACGGCTGCCGGGAAATTCTGCGGGAACATGGCGCGCATGGTTTCCTCGTCGAACTCGCTCTTGAATTTGAGATCCTTGCCGACCTCACGCGCACGCGCGGCCGCCGGGCGGGCGTCGACGCTCTGGAACCAGCGCTTCAGTTGTGGCCACCGGTCCATCGCTGTCTCGTCGCCCAGGATATAGCCAGCGAGCGCGACCCAGCCCCAGGCCGACATGTCCGCGATGGTGTAATCGTCCGAGGCAATGAACCCTGAGACGGCCAGCCGATCGTTCAGCACCTCGTAGTGCCGCTCCACCTCGCGCCGGTAGCGGTTGGTGGCGTAGGCGCTATCCGCATGGACCCGGCTGAAATGGACCGCCTGGCCGGAAAACGGGCCGAGCCCTGTGCCGATGAACATCAGCCAGGAGAGGAGGGCCGCGCGGTCGCCCGGCGCGCCGAGGAACTGGCCGGACTTCTCGGCGAGGTAGAGAAGGATGGCGCTCGAATCGAACACCGCGACCCCGTCATCCTCGATCGCGGGCAGCTTGCCGTTGGGATTGATCTTGCGGAACGCCGGCGCGTGCTGCTCGCCCTTGTAGGTGTCGACCGGCACGACCTCATGGGCGAGGCCCATCTCTTCGAGCGCGAGCGCCACCTTGCGCGGGTTGGGGGTGTGGTGGAAGTAGAACTTGATCATGGCCTTGGTCCTTGCTGGGTCTTCAGGTTGGGAGAGTCAGAGCCGGTCGGCTATCGCCGCGATGGCGGCGCGCGCGCATTCGCCGTCCTGCGCCGGCGTTGCGCCCGAGACGCCGATGCCGCCGACGAGGGCGCGGCTCGAAGTGAAGACCGGTTCGCCGCCCTCGATCACGACGATGCCGGGAAGTCGCTCGATGCCGTGCGGTGGGTCACTATCGATGAGGGCGATGCGGCGCAGGTCGAGCGTGGAGCGCCCGGTCGTGGCGGCGGTTTGCGCCTTGAGCATTGAGATTTCGACCGGCATGGCCCGCGCGCCGTCCATCCGTGCGAAGGCGAGCAGTTCGCCGCCCGGATCCCGGATGGCGATGGCGACGTTCCAGCCCTGCGACTCTGCGAGCGTGCGGCAGGCCCGCACGGCGGTCTCCGCGAGTTCAAGCGGCAGATACGGCCGGGTCGGCAGCGGCGCGGGCTGCGCGTCTGCGGGGACGGACGTGCCGACTGTCAGAGCCGCGAGGGCGGTGAGGGACCGAAACGCAGTCATGCGTCCTGTCCGTAGAGTTGCGCGATGGCGGTCAGGTTCTGGTCTCCGAGATCCTCTTCCATCGCCCGGCTGAACACTTGCCGGACAGCGGCGGCCACAGGCGCGGCGTCAGCACCGCCCAGCGCCTCGACTGCATAGCCGAAATCTTTCTCGACCAGTTCGACCGGGAATTGCGGTGCGAAATTGCCTGCAAGTATCGCCTCGCCCGCCGCCTTGGCCGCCAGGCTGCATACGGGCGTCGCCGAGAGGCGCGTGAACGCTTCCTCCGGCGCAAGGCCGCCGCGCCGCATCAGCGCGAGCATTTCCGCGACGCAGGCGACCTGAACGCCGAACAGCATGTTGACGGCGAGCTTCAGCACCGCGCCGCTGCCTGCGGGACCTGCATGGATGAGCGCCGCGCCCATCGCCGCAAGCACAGGGCGCGCGCGTTCGACAGTTTCCCGCTCGCCGCCGACGAGATGAATGAGCGCTTTCGCCTCGGCCTGGGGCCGCGAACCGGCGACCGGTGCGTCTAGGAAGGCAATACCAGCCTCCGCGCAGCGTGCAGCTAGGGCGCGCGACCAGCCCACGCTGAGTGTCGAGCTTTCGATGGCGATGGCCTCATGGTTCGTGCCTGCCAGCGCGCCGTGCGCCTGATCTGTCCAGACTTCCCGCGAGGCGTCATCGTCGCGCAGCATGGCGATGACGAACTCCGCTCCCGTCGCTGCCTCCTTAGGAGATCTGGCGCGCCGGGCGCCGCGCTCGACCAGCGCTGCATCGCGGCCGGGCGAGCGGTTCCACACCGCAAGTTCGTGCCCTGCCTCCAGCAGATTGGCGGCCATGCGGGCGCCCATGGCGCCCAGTCCCAAAATCGCGATGCGCGCCAAGGCCGCCTCCTGTCTATTCTCGTGAGTCTGCGTACCCCTTCGATTGGCTCGGAAAAACCATGGAAAACGCACCAACTTCGTGCGATATCCGCATGAATGGATGTGGACGCACTGAAGCTTTTTGTCGAAGTCGCCCGCTCGGGCAGCTTCGCCGCGGTCGCGCGCGGCGCCGATATCGACCCGTCGCAGGTCTCGCGCGCCATTTCCGGATTGGAGAGCGAACTCGGCGTGCGCCTGCTCCAGCGAACAACGCGCGCCATGTCGCTGACCGAGGCCGGTGCGCGCTATCTTGCGCAGATCACGCCGCTGATAGAGGGGCTCGACCGCGCCGCCGAGGCGGCCCGGTCTGAGGACTCCGATCCGGCTGGCATGGTTCGGCTCACCGCCTCCGTCGCCTTCGCGCAGGCTTGTCTCGCGCCGCTGCTGGGGCGGTTCCGCGGCCGCTTCCCGAAACTCGTGCTTGACCTCGTACTGACCGACCGCAATCTCGACCTCGTTGCCGATCGGATCGACATCGCCATCCGGCTTGGCCCGAGCTATTCTGCGGACGTGATCGGCGCGCGCCTGTTCCCCACCCGCTACCGGGTGGTTGCGGCGCCGGGATGGGTTGCGCGTCATGGCCCGCTGGCCTCTCCTGCCGAGCTGAGCGGACATGATTGCCTGCTGTTCTCCTTTCCCGATTTCCGCACGCGCTGGCTCTTCCGCTCCGGCGAGACGATTGAGGAAGTTCCCGTCCGGCCTGCGCTGCTGGTCACGAACGCGCTGATCCTGCGCGAAGCGGCGCGGGCCGGTCACGGGCCCGCGCTGCTGGCCGACTGGCTGATTGGCGATGATCTTGCGTCGGGCCGGCTCGTCGATCTGTTCGCAGATCATGACGTGACCGCGACGAGCTTCGACACCGCCGCCTGGCTGCTCTATCCCAGCCGCACCCACATGCCCGCGCGCGTCCGCGCGGTCATCGACTTCCTGAAACGGGAGATGACCGCAAGTGTCCGGATGTAAAGGAGGCTTGCAGAGTTTCCTGCAGGCGCCTGGCTGACGGCCTGCCCGGGACATTGGGCTACTGAGCCGTCGGGAAGACGAATTGCGGCGCAAGCAGCAAGGTTGACCGCGAGACATCCGTCAGCCTTTGACGGACCGGAATCAGCGCTTGATATTCCGGCGAATTATACCAGCCCTGGGCCGCGGCCTCGCTCGGAAAACGCACGACCACCGTCCAGTTGGACGCATACTGACCTTCGAGTACCTCGACCGTCGGCGTGCCGACAAGGACCTCTCCGCCTGCGCCGAGCAGCATCGGAAACACCGGCATGCCGTACTCGCCCATATACGTTTCGAAATCGGGAACGGTCAGCGACGCGATCAGGTAGACGGGCCTCTCAGACTCCTGTGCCGCGGCAGGGATCGCGAGACTTGCCGCCATCGCAGTGGCAACCAACAGGGATTTCAGAACCATCTTGATTCCTTTCGTTTCGGGGTTTTGTTGCAGGGATCGAACGCGACATGCGTTTCAGAAGCGGGGGGATTGAACCCCACCCCTTTCAGTTCTTCGGACGCGGCGCGCCGCTGACCGGACAGGTTGAGAAGCCGAGCATGTAGTAGATGCTGCAGGCGCCCAGCAGGCTGGTCATCAGCAGCATGCCTGCGAGGACGGTCAGCACGACCGCGAGCCAGCCGCCGATCCAGCCCGAATACCAGGCAAGGCCGACAAGGATGGCCGGCAGCGTCCGGAGAATACGGTCGAAGACGCCAACATTACGGGTGGTCAACATCTTGATGATCATGGGTTCCTCTTTCCTCAGGCCGCGACGCGGCAATGGTCTTCGAGCGCCTGGATGCCTTGCGTGTAGAGCCCGCTCAGGGTCTGATCGACGAGGTCCGCATGGGCATCCTCGGCCAGGTACTCCGCTCCCCAGGTGATCCGCGCCTTCCCGTCGCCGAGATCGTCGACCTCGATCGTGGCAATGACCTCGCTGGCGGGCAGCGGGTGCTCATCGATAGCGTAACGGAACCGGCGGGCGGTCTCGTCCACCTCCAGAATGCGCTCCTCGAGCGCAGCGCCATTCGACATCGTGCAGAAGCGCTGCGCGCCTTCGCCCGAGCCTTTCAGTTCGCAGGCGGTGATGACCGCGCTGAACCATTGGTGGACACCGCCGCCGGCAGCGATGGTGGCCCAGATCCTGTCGGCTGGCGCCGTCACGGTGGCGGTCGCGGTTGTGGTCTTCTTCATCGTTGGCCTCCTTGTTTGACAACAATCGTTGTCGTTTCGGTCAAAAAAACTCAGCCGAGCCGACGCATGGCGGAAGCGACAACATCGCGCATCGTGTCCGGCGGCGCGCCGGCGCGCCCGAGCACACACAGGCTTTGAACGACGCCGAACAGAAAGTTCGCCTCCTGAACGATCTCATCATCGGACAGGCGCAGCTGTCCCTTCGCGACGGCGCCGTGAAGCGCGTGCGCCATCCCGCTCCTGATCTGCTCGAAATAACCGTCCACATGGCGAGAGACCTCGGGCAAGTCCCGGCCGAGCTCGATCGCCGTATTGCAGATCAGGCAACCCATCGCGCCTTCGGGGGTCCCGCCAAAGCTGGCGAGCTTTTCCAGGAGCGCGCGTATTGTCTCCGCATCGGCGCCGTCTGCCTTGAGTGGTGCGAGATTCTCATCGGCCATGAAGCGGCGGTAGTTCGCCAGCGCGGCGAGAAAAAGATCCTCCTTGTCGCGGAACGCCCGGTATAGGCTCTTGCGCCCGACGCCGGTCTCATCCTCCAGATCGCCCACCGACGTCCGCTCATAACCCTTGCGCCAGAAGACCATCATGGCCTTCTCGACGGCGTCTCCAGGCTCGAATTCCAGCTTTCGGCCCATCCGGCATCCTCGTGTTTGTCATCGCAGATTGGCCGCTCAGAAGGCATTTGTCAACGGTCGTTGTCGAATAGTTCGCAACGCGATCAGGTATTATCGAGCTAGTCGGAACTACGATCGTGAGCTGTTCAACGTATTTTGCCTCAGAAGCTAAACACCGCTTCCCTGGGCCAGTTCACCAAAGCCCTCGCGCGCAACGTCACGGATCACAGTTCGCAGCCAGCTAAGCACCGGGTCTACGTCCTTGAACGCGGCCCAGACGAGGCTCAGCTCGAACGCCGCTTCCCCAAACGGCGCGGGCCGCACCGTCAGGCTAAGTGGCTCCGCGAAGCGTGCGGCGAACGCCTCTGAGATCGTTGTCACGAGATCGGTCTTCGCGACGATCGAGAGCGCCGCCATGAAATGTGGCGTCGTCGCCGCGACAAGACGGCTCAGTCCGCATGCGGCGAGCCGGGCGTCGACCTCAGAGGCGCCATCACCGAGAATGCTGACGGTGACATGGCCCGCCGAGGCGTATGCCTCCATGGTGACGAGGCCGTTCGCCAGCGCGTGCCCGCGCCGGGTGACCAGAACCAACCGGTCGGCGCCGATGACCGCGCTCATCGCGCCGGGCGGCAAGGGAGTTGCCGAAGTGGCGAAAATGACATCAACCGCGCCTTCCAGCATTCGCCGAGCCGGGTCTCTGCCATAGCCTTCGAGGACGAGCGTGATGCCCGGCGCCTCGCGGGCCACTCGCCGCGCCAGAGCGGGCAGGAGCAGGATCGCGTGCAGGTCTGATCCGGCAATCACGACCCGGCGTTCGGCAGCAGCCGGGTTGAAGCTCTGCGGCGCGAACACAGGACGCATGCCTTCCAGCGCTTGCACGACCAGCGGATAGAGCGCATCGCCGCGCGGCGTCCTGACCATGTATCGGCCCACGCGCACGAGAAGGGGATCGTCGAGCAGGTGCCGCAAGCGCGCCAACGCGCGGCTCATGGCCGGCTGGCTGAGCCCCACCTCCACCGCCGCCTCGCTGACGCTGCGCGTGCGGAGCGCCGCCTCGAGCGGCGGAAGAAGGTTCAGATCGATCCCGTTCAAATTTGTCTGGCGCATGTAAACGATACTAAACATGCATTTGTGATATAAGAAGCCCTCGCGCACTCTCCGCTCGAACATGGAGACGGCGATGAGCGATGTGGTGGTGTTTGGGTATGGGCCGGTTGGCGCGGCGGTGACGGCCCGCCTGCTCGCAGAGGGCGCAGCGGTGCGGGTCGCGCAGCGGCGGCGACCGGCAGAACTCCCGCCGCAGGCCGCATTCATCCCGTGCGATCTTCTGAACGAGGAGGCCGTTCGAAGCGCCGCTGCGGGCGCGAGGCAGGTCGTGCTCGCAGCGGGCTTTCCCTATGTCGGCAAGATCTGGGCCGAGGCCTGGCCGCGCGCGATGCATCATGCTCTCGCCGCCTGCGAAGCGGCGGGATCGCGGCTTGTCTTCGCCGACAATCTTTACATGTACGGCCCGCAGACCGCAGCGCTCGTTGAGACGATGCCGCTAACCGACAGGGGACGCAAGCCTGCTGCCCGCGCGAAGGTCACGCGCTTGTGGCAGGAAGCTTCCAAAGGTGGACGCGTGCGGGTCGCCGCCCTGCGGGCGCCGGATTTCTACGGCCCGGGCGTCGCCAACTCCCATCTTGGCGGACCGGTGTTCGGTTCTCTCGCCAAGGGCCGTGCGGCGACGCTCCTTGTCGATCCAGACATGCCTCACGACTTCGCCTATGTGCCGGACTTCGCGCGTGGGATAGTGAGCCTCTTGGCGGCCAAAGACGACGTCTTTGGCCAGGCCTGGCATCTGCCGTGCGCGCCGACGCGCACACCGCGCGAGATTATCGGCCTCGCGGCTGCCTCACTCGGCGTGGAACCGCGTATTCGCCGCCTCCCGTTCGCGCTTCAGACCGTGATAGCGCCGGTCGTTCCGTTTTTCCGCGAGATGGCCGAGATGCGGTTCCAGTGGGACCGGTCCTACAGCGTGGACTCATCCAAGTTCAGCGCGCGGTTCTGGGGCGACGCCACGTCCTTCGAGACGGGAATCGATCAGACGGTCCGATCTTTCCGGCTATGATACGCACCCAATTTCCGTGAGGCGCCGTGGCCGCGTTGAATTTAAGAACACATGTTCATATATGGGCCGAATGGATCACGTTTCGTCACGCGGCCGCCCCCGGGCCTTCGACGAGGTGGCCGCCCTGGTGGCGATCGTCGAAACCTTCTGGGCAAAGGGTTATGAGCAGACGACCTACGAGGCCCTCTGCGAGACCACCGGCATCGGCCGCCAAAGCCTTGTCTACGCCTTCGGCACCAAGCACGAGATGTTCGTGCGCGCTCTGCGCGCCTACGAGTCGGAAATCGTAGGCGGCGTGTGCGCCGCGCTCGATGCTTCGCCGGGCGGGCGCTCCGGCATAGAGGCCGCATTTGGGCTCTGGCGAGACGCTGCTGCGGAGGGCAAAGGCTGTCTGATGGTGTCGACCGCGGCCGACGCGGGCATATCGGACCCGGAGATCGCCGCTCTCGTTGAGCGGTCCCGCGACAGGCTTGTGGCGTGTTTTGCTGCTGCCTTCGAGCGCGCGAAGCACAGCGGACATTTGCGTGCAGGGCTGGAGGCAAACGCCCTCGGCGCGCTGGCCGTCGCCTGCGGCGATGGCTGCCTCGTGCATGCGAGAAAGCGCGGCGGGGCGGCGTTCGCAGAGCGGGCGCTATCTGCCTTCCTGGGCGCGGTCTTCATTGACCCCCCATCAAACATCGGAGAACGCCAGTGACCTTCCCCCTTCATGACGAGACGACGGCGCCGGAAGCCGCGCAGGCGGCACTGGCCGCAACGCGCACGAATTTCGGCCTGATCCCCAACCTCGAACGTGTGATGGCCAATGCGCCAGCGCTTCTGACGGGCTACAGCACTTTGTGGGACCTGTTCGACGAGACCTCGCTCACCCCGGTCGAGCGGCAGGTGGTCTACCTCACGGCCAATTTCGAGAATGACTGCGAGTACTGCGTCCCCTGGCACAGCCTTCTGGCGCAAAAAGCCGGCATGGATCGCGGCGACCTCGACGCGCTGCGGACCGGAGGGAGCCTGCAGACCGCGAAGCTCGAGGCGCTTCATCGCTTCGCCAAGGCGCTCATCCAGGAGCGCGGGAAAGTCGCGCCCGCGCAGCTCGACGATTTTCTGGCCGCCGGATACACCCACGTGCAGGCGCTCGAGGTCGTGCTCGGGCTCGCGGTCAAGGTGATGAGCAATTACACCAATTCGATCGCGGGAACGCCCCTCGACGCCGCCGTCGAGAAGCTCCGCTGGCGAAAGCCGAAGATCAAAATGCGTGCATCGGCCGATTAACGCTCGGCATCTGCTCTCAACTGCGGCCCAGCGCGAATTGACAATGAGCATTGCCCCGCCTAAATGCGAATGAGACGCATTAACGTATTCATCGGGAGTGTTTATGATCGTGTTTCGACCGGGTTTTTTGCTGGCGTTGGGATTTTTTCCGATGGGGCAGGCATTCGCCCAAGACATTCCGGCTGAACCTGACGGGGCTGAAGAACCGCCGCTGGTGATCGACGAAATCGTGGTTACAGGCTTCGGCGGAAGCTACCCCAACGGCCTCGACAAGGAAGCGACGATCGGGGTTCTCGGCGATCGCGCCTTGCTGGACACTCCGATCAGCGCGAAATCATTCACCGAGACGTTCATCGCCGACCAGATCGCTTTCACCTCGGCTGAACTGAGCGTGCGGGATGCCTCCTTCGTCAGCGGCCAGTCGACAAACCTCACCGGGGAAGTGCAGGGCTTCCTGCGCGGGTTTCCAACTTCGGGAGCGGACGCGAGCTTCGATGGTTCGGCGCAGATCCTCCGGCGGCGTTTTCCCCTCGAACTCATTGAGCGCGTCGATATTCTGAAGGGTCCCAATACCTTCTACTCCGGCACCCGCTTCAACGGCGGCGTCGGCGGGTCGATCAATTATGCCTCCAAAAAGCCGACGGGCGACTTCCAGCGCTTCACCTCGCTTTACGGCGGCGGCAGCCAGTTTGGCGGGCAGGCCGACATCAGCACCCGTTTCGGGGAGAACGATGCCTTTGGTGTGCGCGCAAACTTCGCCTACCGCGATGGCGAAACCTCTGTCGACGGCGTGAGCGAGGAGAACCGCGTCGCGCACATCGCCCTCAACTGGCACACTGACGTCTTCGACCTTGATCTCCAATATGGCCAGGCCTTTGCCCGCATCGACGGTACGGATTTCGGCTTCAGCCTCGGCGCCGGCCTTCCGGTACCGCCGGTGCCCGATCCGGAAACTTATCGGGGCCCTGACTGGGCCAATACGGTGTTTGATTTTCAATTCGCCCGCGCGGCGCTGACCGTCGCTCTTACTGAGAACTGGAGCGCTTTCGCAAGCTACGGAGCGAGCGCTCAGGACGAAGACTTTGTCTACAATTTCGTTCGCGTCATCAACGAGAATGGCGATGCCGCAGGTTTCCCGCTTCGTGAGTTTTCGCGCGGCGGCTGGGGCGATCTGTGGTCGGGCGATGTCGGCATCCGCGGCGAGTTTACAACCGGACCCGTCACGCACCGCGTGCTCGCCAGCTACGGTGAAAATCAGAATGTCACGCGGTTCGGCCAAGGGATCGCGGACACGGATGGCAACACGCTCAACATATTCGACCCGTCGTCCTTCGATGTCGCACGTCCGGACTTTGTGGACAGCGAGGTCTTCGTCCTGCGCCGCGACCGCGGTCGCGGCGGGCTCATCACCGATGAGATCGGCTTGCTCGACGACCGCCTCCTCGTCACGGTCGGGCTGCGCTGGGCCAATCTGCGTCAGGAGCGGTTCAATTTCGCTGCGCCCTCGCCCGATGGACCCAATCTTGTCTATGACGAGAGCGACGTGTCTCCGCATTTCGGCATCCTCTACAAAGCCACGGAGCGCATCAGCGTTTACGCAAACGCATTGCGGTCGCTTGAGTTCGGCGCGGTCGCTCCCGCTATTGCGGTCAATGCCAACGAAGCCACGCCGCCCGGCGTGGCCCAGCAACACGAGGTCGGAGCGAAAGCTGATTTCGGCCGCTATGGAGCAACGGTCTCCGCGTTCGAGATCACGCGGCCGAGCGCTTTTCTTGATCCCGACACGCTTGTTTTCGGACTGTTCGGGCGCCAGCGGCACCGGGGCCTTGAGATCGATCTGTTCGGGGAAATTCGCGAAGGCCTGCGCGTTCACGCCAGCTACGCCTATCTTGATGCGGCCCTTAAGCGAAGTGCAGGGGGAACTCTTGATGGGCGACGTCCGATCGGCGTTCCGGAACATGTTCTTACGCTCGGTCTGGATGCGAGCATCCCGCAGGTCGAAGGCCTTGGCGTCTTGTTCAACTACCGCCATGTCGGCGCACAGTTCATCGATCTTGCAAACGCGCGTTCAATCGACGCCACCGATCTCGTCGACTTCGGCGTTCGCTATGGCTGGCAGATCGGCGAGACCACTTTCGTTGCCCGGGTGAACGCCTCAAACGTGTTCAACGAGCTCTATTTTCCTTCAGCGCGCGGCAATTTCGCGCCGGGCGCGCCGCGAACTTTCCGGGCGACGATCACCGCCAGTTTCTAACGCATGGCGCGCAAACTGCTCCTCGCCTGGCATCGCGCCTTCGGGATCGTGGCCGCGATCTGGTTGCTCCTGCTCGCGGCCTCAGGCTCAATCATCGTTTTCCAGGATGAGATTGACCGATGGCTGAACGCAGACCTTTTTGCCGCAACGGCAGGACCAGCAGCGTCCATCGACCTGCTTGTCAACGCCGCCGAGGCAGAAAAGCCGGGCCACTTTGCCAGCTTTGTCGAGCTTCCCAATGAGCATCGGACGACCGTAGTCGTCTGGCTCGATCCGGTTGTCGGAGCGACAGATTCCACGGCCGCATGGCAGATCTACGTCGATCCGGCGACCGCTCGGGTGCTGGGCTCACGCGACTTCAATGCGATCGGCCTTGGCCGGCGGGACCTTGCGAACTTCCTCAACCGTTTCCACCAGTCCCTGCACCTTGGACCGATCATGGCGTGGTTCTTGGGCCTCGTGTCATTTGCCTGGCTGGTCGACCACCTCTTGTCGGTCAGTCTGGCATTCCCGAAGCTCAGAGGCTGGGCGGCGAGTTTCGGGGTCCGCCGCCGTGCGCGCGGCTACAAACGGATTTTCGACGTTCATCGCGCCCTCGCGCTTTGGCTCCTCCCGATCACCTTCGTCCTTGCCTTCTCGGGCGTCTATTTCAACTGGAGGACAGAGTTTGTGACGGTCGTTGGCGCGCTTTCGCCGCTTACCGAACGAGCCGACCTGAACCGGCCCGCGCGCCCGGAGCCGCTTTACAATCCCTCCTTGAGCTTCGCTGACGTGCACAGATCGCTCAAAAGCCATGCCGTCGACGCCATCGCCTACAATCCGTACAAAACTCTTTACTGGGCGCGCCTATTCAATGACCGCGACCTGATCGATGAGGGGCACCGCTGGATCTTTATCGACGCCCAGTCCGGCTCGGTCGTCTCCGACCGACATTCCTCAAGCGGCTCTGCCGGCGATATGCTCGTGGCGTTGCAGTACCCGGTCCACAGCGGCAAGATCTTCGGCTGGCCCGGAAGGATCGCTGTATTTTTTGCGGGACTAGCCGTTTGCGTTCTGGTCGTTTCCGGTCTGCTGCAGACATGGATAAAGCTGAGAACGCGCCAGCGCCGACCCTATCGCCAAGCATAACGGCCTTGATGCTCGTGAAAACCAGTCGGTGGGTTCAAGAACGCGCGGCAAGTGCACAACTGGCAAGTAGCGCGCTTCGTCATCGCAAGGCGTAGAGATTATTCTCGACCCACCGATCGAGTTCGCAGACCGCGCCGCGCAGTGACTGGCCAATCGGGGTGAGGCTGTATTCGACATGCGGCGGAACCGTCTCCAGCTGTCGGCGCGAGACGAGGCCAAGGTCCTCCAGCTCCCGCAGCGTGGCCGTCAGCATCTTCTGCGAGATGCCTTCAATCCGCCGCATCAGCGCGCCGTTGCGCACCGGGCCATCCTCCAGCGCATCGATGACAAGCAGCGACCATTTGTTGGCGATCTTGGCGAGCACGGCGCGTGACGGGCAGGCCTCTGCGAAGACATCGGGCTTCATCTGGTTCATGATCGCGGCCTTTTTTATAGGCACCAAATGGTGCGTACTTTACCAACAGTTCCTTGATGCGCAAGTGTCTTCTCACCCCGGCCCTGAGCCGGATTGCCAGAGGAGACTCCCATGAGAACGATCATCGCCGCGCTATGCGCGTTCGCCGCTACGGGCCTTGCCACCGCCGCCCATGCCGAGACCTGCCAGCCGATGGGCGGGACCGCAATTTTCGAAGGCGTTCCCGAAACCGGCGGCTTCATGGTCGCCATGACCGGCGACTTCGAAGGCGGGGCCTTCGCCCGCCTCGCGGGCGATCCGCGCGATCTCGGCGGCGGCAAGACCGGCTACGACCTCCAGCACTTCTTCGCCCGCGCGGACGGCGCGACGATCTCGACCCGCGACGAGAGTGTCTGGATCGCTGTGCCCGGCGAGGACCGGGTGCTCGCGGCCACGACCTACCGTGTCGCGCGGGCGACCGGGCCACTCGAAGGCGCCACCGGCGAGTTCCGCTCATGGGGCTCAATTGACGCGAGGACCGGCGAAGGCGTCCTGCGCTTCTCTGGCCAGATCTGCCGCCCGTAATCCCGTCCATCCCCCTTCAGGAGAACTCATCATGACCCGCAGTTTCACCATGGGCGGAACCGCCACGTTCGACTTTTTCGAGCCGCTCGCCGGCTATGTCGTCGCCATGACCGGCGACTTCGACGGCGGGGTCTTCGCCCGGCAGGTCGGCGAGGCACGCGAAGAAGAGCGCGCGACCCATCTTGATCTCGAACATTTCTTCATGCGCCGGGATGGTTCGACCATCCAGACCCGCGACAAGAGCATCCTTTCGGCGGTTCCCGGACAGACACGGCTCCTTGCCGCCACGACCTACACCGTCGTCAAGGCCACAGGCGCCTTCGAGGGCATGTCGGGCAGCTTCAGGTCCTGGGGCGCGATCGACCCAGGAACCGGACAGGGCGTCCTGCGCTTCTGGGGTGCGATCGGCGAGGCGGCGCGCTGAGCGATGACCGTCATCCTGCACATTGATGCAAGCGCACGGACCACGCGCTCGCTCTCCCGCGACCTCAGCACGTCGCTGGTCGCGCTGCTTCGCGAACGGTTCAGCGGCGCCGTCATTCTCCGCCGCGATCTCGCCAGCGATCCGCCGCCCTTTGTCACCGAGACGTGGATCAAAGCGGCTTTCACCAAGACCGAGGCGCGCACAACAGCCGACCGGGCGGCGCTTGCCTGGTCCGACGCCGCCATTGCTGAACTTGAGCGCGCCGACATTATCGTACTCGGTACGCCGATGTACAATTACGGTCTGCCCGCCGCCCTCAAGGCATGGGTCGATCAGGTGGTGCGCGTCGATCGCACCTTCAGCTTCGATCTTGCGCGCGGCGACTGGCCGCTCGCGCCAATCCTCGGCGGCAAGGCGCTTGCTCTGCTGACTGCGTCGGGCGAGTTCGGCTTCGCGCCCGGCAGTATCCGGGAGACGTGGAACCATCTGGACACCCACCTGCGGGCGCTCTCTTCCTATCTCGGCGTCGCTCAATTCCATCATATCGGTATCGAGTATCAGGAATTCGGCGATGCGCGGCACGCCCGATCTGTTGCTGAGGCCAAGGCGGCGTTGCCGGAGCTCGCCGACCGCCTTGCGTCCGGGCCGGAAACCTCGTCGTAGCAGCAGCGCGAACTCTCCGCGCGGAAATCCCTTGCGCCTATTGAGGCAGTAATATAGACGACTGGTCTACGATAACAGGAGCCTATCATGCGTCGCCCTGTCGCTTTCTCCGCTGCTGCCGTCGCCGGCCTCATGGTCGTCGGATTGGCAATCCTCGTCTTTTCGAACCTGGCCGAAGCCCGGCGGGCTGAGGCCGCCGTCCCGGCCGTGGGCGAGTTCCTCACAATCGACGGGGCACGAATTCATTATGTCGACCTGGGCGAAGGTCCGCCGGTCGTGATGCTCCACGGTCTTGCCGGCAATGTGCGCAATTACACGCAGACGGTGGCGAATGAGCTCGCCCGCACCCATCGCGTCATCCTCATCGACCGCCCCGGTTCAGGATATAGCGAACGCCCTGACGGCACGACCGCATCGATCCAGTCCCAGGCCGAAGTCGTCCATCGGGTGGTCGAGGAACTCGGGCTTCAGCGTCCGGTCATAGTCGGCCATTCGCTTGGCGGCGCGGTCGCGCTCGCCTATGCGGCCCGATACCCCGAAGATCTTTCCCGCCTCGTCCTCCTGGCCCCGGCAGCAACGCCCTTCGAGCCGGGACCGCCCGTCGACCGGTTCGAGGTCGATTCCGCATTCATGCGCACTGCGCTCGCCTATACCGTCGCGATCCCGGCATCCAAGCGCTCCGGGCCAGAGACGCTGCGCATCATCTTCTCGCCCCAGTCGCCACCGGAAGATCTTGGCACGGCCGGCGGTGCGCTTCTCTCGCGTCGGCCAGGCCAGATCATCGCCAATTTCGAAGACATGTCTGCCCTCAACGACGGGCTTTCTGCGCTGACCGCTGAGCTGCCAACGATCCGCACGCCGACGACCGTGCTGTTCGGGCTTAAGGACGCGATCCTCGATCCGCAGGCGCACCTTGATGCACTGCGCAGACTTCCAGCTGCTACGATCGAGGAATTGCCGGGCGCAGGGCATATGCTGATGTATGCCGACCCCGACGCTGTGATTGCCGCGGTTCGCACCGCCACCTCACCGGACACCCCAGAGCCATGACCGCAGCGCCAAAGCGCCGTCCGCGCGGTCGGCCAGCAGGACCTGGGCCGGCCGGGGAACGCACCCGCGAAGCGATCCTTCGCGCCGCGCATGACGTCTTCTCCGAGCAAAGCTATCACGCAGCGGGGATCGCCGCGATCGCCGAGCGCGCCGGGGTTCCCAAGGGGTCCTTCTACTACGCTTTTCCCTCGAAGGACGCGCTCGTCGTGGCCCTCATCGATCAGATCGTCGCGCATGACGGCAAACTCGTTGCCGCACTTCTCGATGCGCATACGGATGATCCGCGACGAGGCATTCGCGCCATTTTCGAGGGGGTCAGGCGCCGCGCTGCGCGCGATGGACTCCACAAGGCCTGCCTGATCGCCAAGCTGACACTCGAAATCGGCCATGTCAGCGACGAGGCCCGCGAAGCCCTGAAGCGCGCCTATGCAAACTGGGGCGGGCAGATCGCCGCTGCGATCAGCGGCATCGATCGTGCCGACGGGTCCACTTCGCGCGACTCGCATCGCCTGGCGATGGTGTTGCTCAACAGCTGGCAGGGCGCGCTCGCGCGTGCGGCGCTGGAGGGCACGCTCGACCCGCTCGACGACTTCATCGCCTGCGCGCTCGACACGCTTCTCGCCGAAGGAGCCTCTCCACGATGACCGCAAGCGACATCTGGGTGTTCGACGCCTACGGCACGCTGCTCGATGTCCATGCGGCGGTGCGTGCGCTGAGCGCCGGGGACGAGGAGCGCTGGGCGGCAATCTCTCGCACCTGGCGGGAGAAGCAGCTCGCCTATACCTGGCTCACAGCCGCGTCGGGACACTATCTCGATTTTGCGAGCCTGACCGAACGGGCGCTCGACTATGCACTGCTGAGACACGGCGAGAGTGGAACAACTATCCGCGATGCTCTTCTGTCAGCCTACGAAACGCTTCCGGCGACCGACGGCGCGCATCACCTGCTGCACCGCCTTAAGGAAGAATGCAGCGCGACGATCGCGATCCTCACCAACGGCGGCGCAGAAGCGACGCAGCGCGCGATCAAGGCGAACGGCCTGAGCACGTGGATCGACGTCATCCTCTCGGCCGAGACGCTGCGGACCTACAAGCCCGATCCGCGCGTCTATGCGCTCGTCGAAACCATCCCGGGATTTCAGACTCGCGGAGACATCCGCTTCGTGTCGGCTAACGCCTGGGACGCCTATCACGCCAGCGCCTTCGGATTGCACGCGATCTGGATCAGCGGCGAGGGCGAGCCAGGAGAGCAGGTCGCGAAACGGCCAACGCAAACGGTGGCTCGCTTAGGCGAAGTTGGAGTCTAATCAAGCCAACCGCAGACCAGCGGGAGATACAGTTCGTTTCAGCCGCCGCACCCAGCGGGGCATCATCACGGAAGTGAAAGATAGATCCTGACTTTGGCACTCGCACTCATGGCGTAATGGCGACGACATTGTTCCTGTCTTCTTCGCGAACGTCTCACCAACCGGTAGCCTAGCAACTTCTTGCGGGGTAACGCTGCTGATCCACACGTTGCGCTACGGCGAGCCAAACGGCGATTGGCGTGCCGAGGGGGTTTCGAACCAAGCAGCCCACAGGGCGACAGGAAGGCCGCGATCCGCGAGCCCTCCTTCCGTTCCGCATATTGAGCGTCAAGGGAAGCCAACGTGGACCAGACTTCGCTGGCCGCAGCCAATCTTTAAGTCATTGTATATGTTAGGAAATGGCGCACCCGACAGGATTCGAACCTGTGGCCTTCGCCTTCGGAGGGCGACGCTCTATCCAGCTGAGCTACGGGTGCATACCGTTCGCGAGATGCTTACGCCATGCTTACGCGAGATTTTCGGCCCATTGAAGAGCGAACCCGATATCCGCTCAAGCCATTGTTTAGTCACTTCCTTTTCGCAGCACCCTCAACTCTCGCTGGACTTGACATCCGCCTTCGGAGGGCAACGCTCTATCCAGCTGAGCTATGGGTGCGGGGCCGCGTAGCGGTCGCCTCTGGCGGGCGGACACTAGTCCAGCCTTGCTCAGCATGGAAGCGCAATTCTCTCCGCCCCTGCGTGCGCGTCTGCTAGGGTGCTCGCGGGCAGGCGGACGACTTCGCGGCTCGTGGCGCGCAGACCGGGCGGGATGGACGGCATGACGGGATTGATGAGGGCGATTGAGGGGCTTGCGCGAGGGCTGACAGCAGGGGTCGCGCTAATGCTCGCGGCATGCAGCCCCACGACGGCCGCATCCGGCACCGAACCGGCGGGCGCGAATGAGCCGGCCGCGATCCAGCCGGCGCTGTGGCGGGTGACCGACGCCGACACGACGATCTATCTCTTCGGAACGGTTCACATTCTTCCGCCGTCGCTCGACTGGGAGACGCCGGCGATCCTTGACGCCTTCAACCGCGCGGACGCGGTTTATTTCGAAACGCCGGTGGAGCCCGACATGACGGAGCTGCAGCGGCTTGTCGCCCTGCTCGGCTTCTACGTGCCGCCCGACCGGCTGTGGGACCGGATGTCCGAAGCCGACGCCGCGAGGGTTCAGGACGCGGCGGCCAAACTCAACCTGCGCATCGATCTTGGAGCAATGCGGCCCTGGCTCGCGGCGCTGACCCTCTCCGACGCGTTCGTCGTGGCGGCGGGATATGACTCCGGCTCAGGCGTTGAACGGACGCTCGGACCCCAGGCCGCGGCGGCGGGCAAGACGATGCGGTATTTCGAGACGATCGAGCAGCAGCTGCGGTTCTTCGCCGACCTCTCCGATGAGGTGCAGCTGGCCTATCTGCTGGATGGTGTGCGCCAGATCAATGAGGAGCCGGAATTGCTGGATCAGCTCGTCGCGGCGTGGTCGACCGGGGACGTGGCGACGCTGGACCGTCTGGTCGTCGAGGACGAGATGGACAGCGCCCCGGAGGTTTATGACGCGATCCTGGTGCAGCGGAACAGGCGCTGGGCCGATACGCTGTCATCGCTCGCCTCAGAAGAAGCGGGTGTGTTCTTCGTGGCGGTCGGCGCGGCGCACATCGCGGGGCCCGAGAGCCTCGCCCTGCTGGTCCAACAGAAGGGCCTCAGGGTCGAGCGGATCCAGTAAAGGCTGTCGCCCGCGCCTTCGCGGACGACGCAGCAGGGCGTGCGCCGATCAGGCCATGATTCCCTCAGGCCATGATCTGGGCGAGGTAGGCGTAGCTCTTCGCCGCGGACTCGATGCGCGCCATGGTGAAGGGCGGCTCCTGCTCGACGAAAAAGCCGGTGACGCCAAGACGATTTGCCTCCGGGATGAGGGTCGGCCAGTCGACGCGGCCGGATCCGACCTCGGTCGGGTCCATCTTCAGGGCGAAGTTGGGCCGGGTGGAGGCGAGGATGTCCTTTACATGCATGAGCCTGAACCGCCCGGGAGAGGACCGCAGCACAGCCACCGGATCCGCCCCGGCGGCCGCCGCCCAGCCGACATCCAGTTCGAACACCACAAGAGCGGGGTCGGTGGCGCGCAGCAGCACGTCAAGTCCGGTCGTGCCCCCGGGGGGTTGACCAAGAACCGGCGTGAACTCGAAATTGTGGTTGTGATAGCCGACCTTGAGCCCGTGGCCGCCCAACCCGATCGCGGCCTGGTTCAGCATATCGGCGATGCGCTTCCAGTGATCCTCCGACATCGCGGCGGCGACCCGGCCCATGAAGCCATAACCCTCGCCGGGCGCCGCGGTGATGTTGAGATCAACGGGCGGAGAGATGCTGGGCGCGACGACATATTCGACGCCGAGCACCTTCATGTGCTCGGCGAGGCGATCAAGATCCCCGAGAAGTCCGGGCTCGGCTTCGCTCCCGGGTCGCAGCCCCACATGCGCCGACGGACAGGCGAGCCCAACGGCGTCGAGCGCCCGGCGAAGCTCTTGCGGGGTGCGCCCCATATAGCCCGGGATTTCGACCGTTTCGTAGCCGATCTCGGCGACGCGCTGGAGCACGCCGTCGAGGTTTTCCCGGAGGTCCGGAGCCAGGGTGTAGAGCTGGATGCCGATCGGCAGCTGCCGCGAACGGAAGAAGGGCGCCGGCTGAGCGGTGGCGCAGCTGCTCAACGGGGCGATCCCGGCGAGCGCGAGGAGGGATCGGGAGATGTCGCGCCTTGAAATGTCGCCCATGTGTGTGATCCGCCCTCTGACTGCCTGCTCATGTCCCGGTCTTGCTTCAGGGAGCCGGAGACGCCGGCGCCGAAGCCTCGACGCCAGGTCCGCTCGCCCGCGGCTGGGCCGCCAGCACCACCGGCTTGTATCCGCCCCGCGAGCGGAAGAAGGCGATGAGGCCGAGATAGCAGAGCATCATGAAGATCGGGACGAGCGCAACATCGCGCAGCGCCTCCTTCTTGCCGCTGCGCGTGATCTCGCCGATGAGCGCCTGGTCCGCCGCGGGAGCCGCGGAAACCGCTGATGAATCAAGCGCCTGATAGGAGCCGAGAAGGCCCTGACGCTCCACCAGATAAGTCGAGCTCATGGAGGCGCCGACCGATGAATCGTGCGCGTTGAGGCCGCGCGCGATCGCGGCGTCCTGCAGGGAGCCGAGCATCACCGTTCCGACGATGCCGGCCGCCAGCATGCCCGCGCCGGCCATCACGTTGAGCGTCACCGCGCCGCCCTTGGGGAACTGTTCGGAGGCGATCGCAAGGCTGGTGCCCCAGAAGAAGCTCTTGCCTATGCCGTAAAGCGTCGCCGCAGCGAGGAGCGCGAGCCCCGTCGCGCCGGACAGCAGGAAGATGCCCGCCGCCGCGACCCCAGACGCCATCGCCAGAACGCCGAGCGGCTTCAGGCGGTGCAGAACGGGGCCTGCGAACATGCGCATGACGAACATGATCGCGGAGGTGTAGACGAGCACCCAGCCCGCCTGGAGGCCGATCGCCGACATCTCCGGCTCCATCAGCTCTGTGATCCAGCTGTCGGTCGACAATTCGGTGATCGCAAGCGGGATCATCAAGAGCACGAAGATGATGTAGAGCGGTCGCCCGGCGGACCTCGAGACCCAGGCATAGGCCGCGGTGAGGACAAAAATCACCGCAAGAACAACGGGAAGGCCAAGTCCGGCGACTCGGCCGACCTCCAGCATCATGAGCGCGATGATGACAAGCGCGCTCATCGCGCCAGCCTCCGCCAGCATCTCCTTGTAGGAGACGCCGGAAGCGACACGCTCAGACACCGGGAACTTCCGGGCGAGCAGCAGGAACGCATAGACCGCGATCGGCGCCGCCATGAGCGCAACCTTGATGCGCCAATCCACGCCCGAGCCGAGCGCGATGGCCAAAACTCCCCCTAGAATCAAGCCCAAAGGCCAAGCGGCATGGAGCCGGTTCAGCCATTTGGGCTTGTCTTCGGAATAAACGGTCGCCACGAGCGGGTTGGCGGCGGCTTCCACGGCCCCGTTACCGAGCGCCATGATAAAGGTGCCGATGTAAAGCGGCCAATATCCTTGAGCTGTGAGAAGTATCACCAATCCTGACACATGACAGGCGCAGGCAAACCAGAAGGTGAGCTCGAATCCAATGCGGTCGATCAACAGGCTGAACAGGACGATCGTGATCGCGAAGGGCCAGAGGCCAGCGCCCAGAAGTTCACCTTTCTGGGTTTCGGAGAGAGCAAATTCATCTCCCCAGTCACCGATCACCATAGATCGCAGAATAAAGCAGAACGATGTTGCAACAATCGCTGCGAATGACGTGATGAACAGGCTCGAACGTGAACTCGACGCAGCCGCAACCATGGCGATGCTTCCTTCCCAGCGCCGCTGTACCGCGACTTTGCCTGTCTTCCCCACCGGCGGCGCCCGTCAATTTTCGCTGACCGCCCGGCGGGTGTTTACTTCGAAGCGATCTAGCCCTCCAATTCGATCGGAGTCCATCGTCGGCGACGCAGGTTGAGAGCGGGTTTCGACGGGGTTGGGGCGATGTTTGAGGGGAGGGTCCGATGGACCATGCGAATCCGGGCGCCGTCGCCCGCGGCTTCTTGCTTTCAGCGGTGAGCGGACTGCTGCTCGGCAGCTGCGCGATTCATCGGGAAAACGCGCCAACTCCCGGAAACAACAGGGAGTCCGGCTGGGTCTCGCTGTTCGACGGACGCACGCTCGACGGATGGACGCCAAAGATTCGCGGCCGCCCCGCCGGGGATAACTTCTTGAACACCTTTGTTGCGGCGGATGGCGTGATGCGGGTGTCCTATGCGGACTATCCGACCTTCGACAACCGGTTCGGGCATATCTTCTACAAAACCCCCTTTTCCGCCTTCCGCCTTCGGCTGGACTATCGCTTCTACGCGCCGCCGCTTGAGGATACACCGAACTGGGCGCGCGCGAATTCCGGCGTGATGTTTCATTCCGAGAGCGCCCAGTCGATGGGCGTCGAACAGGCGTTTCCGGTCTCGATCGAGGCGCAGCTCCTCGGGCCGGACGAGGGACAGGTCCGGTTCAACGGCAATGTCTGCACGCCGGGCACCAACATCGTGATGAACGGACAACTGATCACGCAGCACTGCACCAACGCCAAGGTCGCCCCGCCGCCGAACGGGGAATGGGTCCGCTTCGAGCTGGAGGTGAGCCCGGAGGGCGTCGTGACCCACCGCCAGAACGGCGTCGACGTGCTCACCTATTCGGACCCGCAATACGATCCGAAGCCCGACAGCCTGGGCGACGCCACGAAGCTGATCGCGGCGGCGGGCGGCGAGCTGAAGCTGACGGGTGGCTACATCGCGCTGCAGAGCGAGGGCCCGCCGATCGAGTTTCGCAACATCGAGATCATGGAGTTGAAGTAGGGGGGGTTGTCTCTCGACGCGGACGCTCAAGCGCCGCTAGGGTTTCCCGGCTGCATCGAAGACCCAAGGAGACCGCCCCATGATCATCCTCCACCATCTGCGCATCGGCCGTTCGGTGTTCACCGCCTGGCTGATCGAGGAGCTGGGGCTTGAGTACGAGGCGAAAATCTATGTCCGCAACGAAATGGGCCGTGCGCCGCCCGAGTTGAAGGGCGCCCACCCGCTCGGCAAGTCGCCGGTGATCGAGCACGACGGCATGACGCTCGCGGAGTCCGGGGCGATCGCGACCTATCTCATCGACCTGTTCGACGCCGAGAACACGCTCGCCCCGCCGAGGAGCGATGTGAAGGCGCGGGCGGTCTGGAACCAGTGGCTCGCCTATTCGGAAGCGTCCGCGTTCGCGCCCTTCCTGTTCAAGCTGCTGCTGAGCCGGGAGCAACAGCCGCACCCGCCGGTGATCAGCGCGTTCGCGAGCGGCGAGGTCGCGCTGCAGCTTGGCTATATCCGGGACCAGCTTGGCGACCGGCCGTTCATCCTCGGCGACCGCTTCCAGGCGCCCGATGTCGGCCTCACCTATATTCTGAGCATGGCGCGGCGGCTGAATGAGCTCGACGGCCATCCAACGCTTGGGGCGTATCTCGACCGGAACCTCGCGCGCCCGGCGTTCCAGCGGGCCTTCGCGCGCACGGGTGGGTGACGACTGGCGCGGGTGACGGTCAGGTCGACCAGGCGTGCGCCGCGCCGCCAACTAAGCTTTGCACATCACCTCAATTGCCGTTTTGAAAGGTGTCACCAATTGTGACAGTCCAGAGGAGCGCGGAGCGCTGGATGACATCCTAGGGTTCCTGCGAGAGGGAGCGGTGGTCGATGAGAATCGCGGCGACCCGGCCGCCTAGACTCTACGTTGAACTCACCCTTGACAACGGAGTCAGTCAACTCGAGGCATTAGGATCGATTGTGGAATCATTTTAAAAAACGCCACCTTGATGTCTTCCAACCTGTGGGCGGAGGCCCAAGTGACGGGGCAAGTGACCATTCGCCCTTCCCAAGTAGTTGTATAAACGTCTTCAAACAACCCTTCCCCCAGGATACCCGACGAATTTTCAAAAACGAACGAGCTCGTCTCGAATGTCCCTGTGAACGTGTGTGCATTAACTTGTTTTGGGTTCTTGGTCTTCCGGACGCGATGCGCGGCACTGTTCCGGGCTCTTTTTCTGTCCGGGAAGTAGCGCTGTAACAGTTGAATTGGAGAAGGATCTACGTCAACGATCTCGTCTTTAGCAAGCTGGCCAAGAGCGCCAAGCGCGCCGCGAAGAGCGTCCTCGAATTCCGAAACTCTAATCGTTGCATCGCGCGCCGCGATGAAGGCCCATCGCCTAACGATATTGGCAGAACGCTGATCAGGCTTCCTTAACGACTGAACTTCCTTAAGTAGAGCAACCGCAGAACAAAAATCATCTACTTCTCTGCACATCGAACTCAGACAAGATTCTAATGTTCGCAGTCGTTCATTTTCGCTTGCACCACGACCGGAGCGTAGCCCAGGTGGAGGGGCGCCGTAGAGAGATCCCATGATGAAGTCCTCGCAATACAGACCTGCGCAGAGCCATTGATAAGGTAGTGTTCCGCAATGGAGGCCTCAAGTGAGGCAGAAAACCCCGCTCGTGACCGACGAGCACCACGAGAAAAAGTTGGGCTCGAACCCGTCAAACCTCAAGAGTTCGATTGATTAGGCAATTTCGCTTTCATCGCGATCTAGATCATGCCGGGCTTGAAGTCCTATCGGCGGTCGCCGCACTCTACCCCAGTCTGTGGCTATCATAATTGCGAGCGTCGCCCTCTCGTCGTCACTGTGCCCAAACTTGGTCCTCCTGCATTGGCGAGACTCAAAGTCGGTGATTGACCCTTTGTGTTGGCCCTCCGCGGCGCCCAGTTACACGGCGCTCATTCAAAATTTAGTCGGCTTCGCACCAGACTTGACACGCGGCGACGCAATTCCGCTGGGCACTCTTGCCGAGAAAAGGTTCAGCAGCCTCGACTATCCACACGGACCGCCCAGCGCGCCCTCGCTCGCACGGGTGGGTGACGGTCAGGTCGACCAGGCGCGGCCCACATCCGCATAGGGGATGCAGGCTTCGTAGGCGCCTGGGATCGGATCGTATTTGAGGACTTTCGAAGCGCCGGTCTCGGACGTGAAATAGCCGAGCGTCGTCAGCTCCTTCATCGTGCGGAAGAAGGGCGTTGCGCCCTCCCCCCCGGCGCGCGCCCAGTCATAGGCTTCCCGGTCATAGCGTTCGAGAAGCGCGGTCTGCTCGCCCGACGAGAGGGCGAGGAAGGGTCGACCGAGGGTCGCGCGCGCGTCCGTGTCGACGCGGTCGAGGCCGGCCATGAAGGCCCGCCTTTCCTCGGGGCGATAATAGTCCGCCATCATCCGCTCGATGAACGCCGGCACGCCGACATCAATCGCGCCCGGCGTATCGGTGCGGGGGAGGATGAGGTCCGCAATGACAGCGATGGCGGCGCTGCGGGCGGTCGCCGGATCGCCGGCGGGCGAGGCGTCAGCGACGGGCGACGGGCTCGCGGCGCAGCCGGCGAGGACGCCGGCCACCGCGCTCATCGACAAGGCGCCGCCAAGCAGCGAGGCGGCCCGGCCGAGCACGGCGCGGCGATGGATGAGGTCTTCGGTCATGGGGTGCGTCTCCTTCATGTGCGCGGCCTCACAGTTCGCCGCGCTTGAGCGCCGAGACGGCGTGATCCGCCGCGCGCGCCGTCAGCGCCATGTAGGTGAGGGACGGGTTCACGCAGGACGCCGAGGTCATCGCCGCGCCGTCGGTGACATAGACGTTCAGGCATTCATGCACCTGATTGTGGGCGTTGAGGACGGACGTCTTCGGGTCGCGGCCCATGCGGGCGGTCCCCATCTCATGGATGCCGAGGCCGGGCCCGTAGGAGCGCTCATAGCCGCGGACATTGCGGAAGCCGGACGCCTCCAGCATCTCGACGGCGGCGGACTGCATGTCCTTGCGCATGCGCAGCTCGTTGTCACCGAGACCCACATCGATGGTGAGCGTGGGCAGGCCGTGCATGTCGCGCACATCCTTGTTGAGCGTGATGCGGTTTGACGGATCGGGGAGCATTTCGCCGAACGCGGTCATGCCGATCGTCCAGGCGCCCGGATCCATGAGTTCGTCCTTCATCTCCTTGCCGAAGCCGAGTTCGGCGACGAGACGCTGCCAGCCCTGGCGGCTTGCGCCGCCCTGATAGCCGTAGCCGCGCAGGAAATCCTTCTTCGTGGCCGCGTCGCCGAGATTGCGGAAGCGGGGAATGTAGAAGCCGTTGGGACGGCGGCCCTTGTAGTAGCGGTCCTCCCAACCTTCGACATCGGCGGAGGCGCCGACGAGGAAATGGTGGTCCATGACATTGCGGCCGAGCTGGCCCGAGCCGTTGCCGAACCCATCCGGGAAGCGGTTGCTCGTCGAATTCATCATCAGCCAGGCGCTGTTCAGGGCCGACGCGCAGAGGAAGATGACGCGGGCGTAGAGCTCGACCTCGTCTCCCGTCTCGGCGTCGCGCACCCGCACGCCAGAGGCGCGGTTCTTCACCGGGTCGAAGATGATGCTGGTGACCACGGCGTCCGGCTGGAGGGTGAGGTTGCCCGTGTTGTTCGCGGCGAGAAGGGTTGAGGAGTTGGAGGCGAAATAGGCCCCGAACACGCAGCCGCGGCTGCACTGGTTCTGGTGCTGGCAGGCGGTGCGGCCGAGCGCCTTCTGCGCCTCGGTGGGCTGGGTGATGTGCGCCGTCCGCCCGATGGTGACGCGGCGCTCGCGGAAGCGGCCCTCGACCGCGGACTTCATGTGCTTCTCGACGCAGTTCATGTCCATCGGCGGCTGGAACCGTCCGTCGGGCAGGTGCGGCAGCCCTTCGGCCTGACCGGAGACGCCGATGAATTCCTCGACATGGTCATACCAGGGTGCGAGATCGGCGTAGCGGATCGGCCAGTCGACCGCGACGCCCTCGCGGGCGTTCGCCTCGAAGTCGAGATCGGACCAGCGATAGCTCTGGCGCCCCCAGACGAGGGAACGGCCGCCGACCTGATAGCTGCGGATCCAGTCGAAGCGGCGGGTCTCGGAATAGGGGTGCTGGTCGTCGCGGATGTAGAAGTGCTTGGTGGCGTCGGTGATCGTGTAGCCGGTGCGGGCCTGTTTGGCGTAGCGGCTGTCGATCTCGTCCTGGGGCACGCGCGCGCCGGGGAAGCGGAAGGCCCAGGGGGGCGTGTTGACGGTGGGATAGTCGGCGATATGGCGCACCTGGCGGCCGCGCTCGAGGACGAGGGTCTTCAACCCCTTCTCGGCGAGCTCCTTGGCCGCCCAGCCGCCGGAAATGCCGCTGCCGACGACGATGGCGTCGTAGGTGTTCTTCTCGCGCGCGAGCGTGTTGAGATTGGCCATGCTGCGCCCTCCCCCTTCAAGTGTTCGGTCGGAGCTCGTCGGCCTCGCCGATGTGTGATCACCCGATGGTGGCGCCAAATCGCGCGCAGCGCAAAGCCGGAATGTCGGGGCGCATGGACGCGCCGCCGCGCTGGATCAGGTCGAGGCGTCGATCTCCGATGTGATCGCCTCAATGCGCGCGGCCGCCTTCTCGATCAGGCCGGCGACCTGGGTCTCGAGCGCCGCGATCTGGCGGAGGGATTCAGTCTCGCCGGACGCGTCCGCGAGCGCGCTCATCTCCTCGATGAAGGAGAGGCCGGCGGCGAGAAACAACACGTCGGCCCCGATGTCGCCGAGCGCGCCGCCGATCTCGGCCGCGCGCGCCTCGAACACGCGGCAGAGCTGCTGCAGATGCGGCTCCTGCTCCGCCGCACAGGGAAGCCGATAAATCTTTCCGCCAACCGAGAGTTCCGCAACCGCCACGCCCGCCCCGCCTTTTTCCATCATTCGCGACGCCGGACCTCGTCGCCCGGCGCGCGTCCCGACCCTGCGCCTAGACCTTACCCAGCGCCTCGCGCACCTCGTTTATGGCCGCGCCCAGCGCTTCCGACGCTTCATCCGCCAGTTTCTGCAATTCCCGTTCGCGCGCCTTCGCAGCGTCGAGATCGGCGGCGAGCTTGGCCCGGTCGCGCCGCAGCGCCTCCGCCTCCCGCCGATGGGGCTCGGACGCCTCGATGCCGTCCAAGAGACCGGCGACGCGCGCCTCCAGCCGCTCGATGGCGACGGTGAGCCGCTCTGCAGCGGCGGCGAGCGGTGAGGCGTTCGGGTCGTCGGACGTCATGGCGGACCCAATCTGGAACGGCTGTGGACGGTTCGCAATGGCCCAAGGTGCGCATGCTCACGCCTGGGTTGTGTTGCGTCCGTGATGCAAGTGCGCGGCCGCGGCGCGGCGAAGCCCGCCCCAGGCGGCGGAAAAACGGCCCGCGGCGGCGCAAAATCGGTCGGCCGGGCCTCCCCTTTCGGGCGATTTGTGAATAATAGGCGCGGGGCAGGCAGGTGCGGCGTCATTCCTGCATACCCGCGATCCAAACGCCGCCGCGCTGGACACACGTCTGCACGCACCAGCCCGGCCAGCCACTTCGGAAGGACCTCTCTTCATGCCTGTACGTGTCGCGATCAATGGATTTGGCCGGATCGGCCGCCTCGTGCTTCGCTCGATCCTGGAGCATGACCGCCGCGACATCGAAGTGGTGGCCGTGAACGATCTCGGACCGGTCGAGACCAACGCCCACCTGCTGAAATATGACAGCGTGCACGGCGCGCTCGGCAAGGAGGTGACGATCGACGGCGACACGGTGCGCGTCGGCGGCCAGGCCTTCAAGGTGACAGCGATCCGCGATCCCAAGGAGCTTCCGCACAAGGAGCTCGGGGTGGACATCGCGCTTGAGTGCACGGGCATCTTCACGGCGAAGGACAAGGCGGCGGCGCATCTTTCGGCCGGCGCGAAGCGGGTGCTGATCTCCGCCCCGGGCGAAAACGCCGATCTCACGGTGGTCTATGGCGTGAACCACGACAAGCTGACGAAGGACCACTTGGTCGTCTCGAACGCGTCCTGCACGACCAACTGCCTATCGCCGGTCGCCAAGGCGCTGAATGACGCGATCGGCATCGAGCGCGGGATGATGACGACTATCCACTCCTACACCGGCGACCAACCGACGCTCGACACGATGCACAAGGATCTCTATCGCGGCCGGGCGGCGGCGCTGTCGATGATCCCGACCTCAACAGGCGCGGCGAAGGCGGTCGGCCTCGTTCTGCCGGAACTCAACGGCAAGCTGGACGGGTTCGCGATGCGAGTGCCGACGCCCAACGTCTCGGTGGTGGACCTGAAATTCCTCGCCAGGCGCGCGACCACGAAGGATGAGGTCAACGCCGTGATCAAGGCCGCCGCCGACGGCCCCATGAAGGGCATCCTGACCTACACCAACGAGAAGAACGTCTCGACGGACTTCAACCACAACCCGCACTCCTCGATCTTCCACATGGATCAGACCAAGGTGATGGACGGCACGTTCGTCTCGATCCTCACCTGGTATGACAATGAGTGGGGCTTCTCGACCCGCATGAGCGACACCGCCGTCGCCATGGGCAAGCTGCTCGCCTGAGGTTCTGATGTCAGCGTTTCGAAGCCTTTCCGCCGCCGACCTCGCCGGTCGGACCGCTCTCGTTCGGGTCGATTTCAACGTGCCGATGGAGGCGGGCCGGGTCACGGACGACACCCGTCTGCGGGCGGCGCTGCCGACCATTGAGCTGTTGACCCGCAAGGGCGCGAAGGTGGCGCTGCTGGCGCACTTCGACCGACCCAAGGGCCGCCGCGTTCCCGAGATGAGCCTGAAGCCGGTGCTGTCGGACCTTTCGGCTCTGGTCGGAAAGCCGGTCGCGTGGGCGGACGACTGCATCGGCGAGACCGCCGCGCAGACGATCCGCGACATGCCGGCGGGCGGGGTCGCCCTCATGGAAAACCTGCGCTTTCACAGCGGCGAGGAAGCGAACGACGCCGGATTCGCAGCCGACCTCGCGAAGCTCGGCGACCTCTATGTGAATGACGCCTTCTCCGCGGCGCACCGGGCCCACGCGTCGACGGAGGGGCTCGCCCGCCTGCTGCCGGCCTATCCCGGCCTGTCGATGGAGCGCGAACTGAATGCGCTCGACGCCGCGCTCGGCCATCCCGAACGCCCGGTGATGGGCATTGTCGGCGGATCGAAAGTGTCGACGAAACTCGATCTTCTGAAGAACCTCGTCACCAAGCTCGACAAGCTCGCGATCGGCGGCGGCATGGCGAACACCTTCCTGCATGCGCAGGGCCATGGGGTCGGCGCGTCCTACTGCGAGAAGGACCTCGCGGACACGGCGCGCGACATCATCAGGCTCGCGGGCGAGAACAACTGCAAGCTGTTCCTGCCGCTCGACATCGTGGTCGCCGAACAGATGGCGCTCAACGCGCCGTCGCGGGTGCGGGGCCTCGGCGAGGTGGATGAGCACGAGCGGATTCTCGATGCGGGCCCGGAAACGGTGGCACGGCTGCAGCGGGCGATGGCGAACTCCAGGACACTGATCTGGAACGGCCCGCTCGGCGTGTTTGAAATCCCGCCCTTCGACCGGGGCACGATGGAGGCGGCGCGCGGCGCGGCGGAACTCGTCAGGGCGGGGAAGCTGGTGGCGGTCGCCGGCGGGGGTGATACAGTCTCCGCGATGAACGCAGCGGGCGTCGCGGACGATCTCAGCTTCATGTCGACGGCGGGCGGCGCGTTCCTTGAATGGATGGAGGGAAAGGCGCTTCCGGGCGTCGAGGCGCTGCGGATCTGATCGCCGCTCCGGCCGGCGCGCCGGGGTGTTGTTCGAAAGTTAGTGGGAGGAGAGACGATGGCCCGTATCACATTGCGACAGCTGCTCGATCACGCAGCGGAACACAATTACGGACTGCCGGCGTTCAACATCAACAACATGGAGCAGGCGCTCGCGATCATGGAGGCCGCCGACGAGGTCGGCGCTCCGGTGATCATGCAGGCCTCGCGCGGGGCGCGGTCCTACGCCAACGACATCGTGCTGAAACACCTGATCGACGCCATGGCGGAACTCTATCCGCACATCCCGATCTGCATGCATCAGGACCACGGCAACAACGAGGCGACCTGCGCCACCGCGATCCAGTACGGCTTCACCTCGGTGATGATGGACGGCTCGCTGATGGCCGACGGCAAGACCCCGGCCGACTATGATTACAATGTCCGCGTCACCAAGGCCGTTTGCGACATGGCGCACTGGGTCGGCGCTTCGGTCGAGGGCGAGCTTGGCGTGCTGGGTTCGCTCGAAACCGGCATGGGCGAAAAGGAAGACGGCCACGGCGCGGAGGGCAAGCTCGATCATTCGCAGCTCCTGACCGATCCCGACCAGGCGGTCGATTTCGTGAAGGCGACCGGCGTCGACGCGCTCGCGATCGCGATGGGAACCTCGCACGGCGCCTACAAGTTCTCGCGCAAGCCGGATGGCGACGTGCTGGCGATGAATGTGATCGAGGAGATCCACCGCAGACTGCCCAACACCCACCTCGTGATGCACGGCTCGTCGTCGGTGCCCGAGGACCTGCAGGAGATGATCAACCGCTATGGCGGGAAGATGCCGCAGACCTGGGGTGTGCCGGTTGAGGAAATCCAGCGCGGCATCAAGCACGGCGTGCGCAAGATCAACATCGACACCGACAACCGCATGGCGATCACGGCGGCGATCCGCAAAGTGTTCGTCGACAAGCCCGGCGAGTTCGACCCGCGCTCGTACCTTAAACCCGCCAAGGAGGCGATGAGGACGGTCTGCCGTCAGCGCTTCCAGGAATTCGGCGCGGAGGGGATGGCGGCGAAGATCAAGCCGGTGGCGATGAGCCAGATGGCGAAACGCTATGCGTCGGGCGAGCTCGCGCCGAAGGTGGGCGTGACGGCGAAGGCGGCGGAATAGGGCTTCAGCCGCGTTGAACGCAAGAGGCGTGGAGCAAGCGCCCGGATCAGCCCGCCGGGACCAATCCTCGGCGGTGGGGCGCTCGAGATCGAGGGCGCCGCGGATTTGGGCGGATGAACGAGAGGAGCGCAGCCGGTGCGCTAAACCCTTTCTTGAAGGGTTAAGTTCCGGTAAGACGGCTTGTGGGCCAAGGGCCAGCGGGAACCACCGCGGCGGCGGTGCAAGCCAAGTGGTGTTGGCGTGTCGAGTTATGATCTGAGCGCATGGCCGCTCTTCAGGAGCGTGATCGACGACGGGGACCCGGCCGCGCAGGAGAAGGCGCGGCGCTGTTTCCTGATCGCGCCGGCGGCGAAGACGGACGCGGACGCCAGACGACGCAGCGACGCGGTCTGGAAGTACATCATCCGTCCGGCGATGCTCGATGGGGCTTATCAAGTCACGCGCGGTGAAGAGGGACGCTCCGGCACGCCGCAGACGGTGATCGACGCGCTGCTCGATTCAGATCTCGTGATCGCACTCGCATCCGGGCCCTACTCCAATGTCTATTATGAGATCGCCGTGGCGCAGGCTGCGGGGCGGCCGGTGATCCTTCTCGTCGAGGAGGGTCAGTCGCCGGCGATCGATCCGCGCGGCGCGGCGGTGGTGACCTATTCGCTCGACACGGACGCGGTGTTCTCCGGTGCAAACGTGCGCCGGCTGCAGGACGCGATCGCGCAGCTTGAGGAGACGCCTGCGCAGCAGCCCTTCCGGCCCGGCGCAAACCCGCTCGCCGGCTCCGGCGCGCACGGCGCGACGCTGTTCGAACGGTCGCGGATGTTCCGCTACGACTCGCGACTGGACATGATCCGCAAGGCGGAGCGCCGCATCGACATCATGGGGGTCGCGAACCTCGCGATCGCGCTCCACCCGGACACGCTGGATGCGGTGCGGGACCATGCGAGCGGCGGGCTCGAACTTCGGGTGTTGCAGTGTTCGCCGACCAATCCCGGCCTGCTGTCGCTGTTCGGGTCGCGCGAGGCGGACCATCTCGCCGCCGTCAAGAATGAAATCGATTCAGCCGCCGAGGCGTGGAAGCGTATCGTCGATCAGGCTGGCGCCAACGTCGCGGTGTCCGTTCGCCGGCAGCAGCAGATCGTGCCGCTGGCGAGCGCGCTGATCACCGACCGGTCGGTGGTGTCGACGCCCTACATGGCGAGCCTGCCGACATCCGAGAGCCCGACCCTACACGCCGCGGCGGGCAGTGTGTTTCACTCCGTGATGATGACCGAGTTCGACCGGCTCTGGAGCGACGCCGCGCCGCTGTTCCGGTCTGACCGGCGGCCGGCCCAGCAGGCGGCGGCGAGACCGGTGGTGGAAGCGCCGCACGCGACCTTCAGCCCGAACCCGGCTGTTGAAGCGATCCGCCCGCAGGCCGCCAACCAGACAAGCCCGTCAGGCGGGGGGGTGTTGCGGGGGCTGGCGTCGATCCGCGGTCCTGGGCCGCACAATTACTGACCACCCCGGAAGGACGGACGTCCGGTGCTTGAGATGCGTCCGAATTGCGAATGCTGCGGTCGCGACCTCTCGCCCGAGGGAGGGGACGCGCTCATCTGTTCGTTCGAATGCACGTTCTGCGTGACCTGCACGGAGGATGTCCTGAAAGGGACGTGCCCGAACTGCGGCGGCGACCTTTCGAGGCGGCCGCGCCGGGTTGGGGCGGCGCTGAAGCGAAACCCCGCGTCCGCGCGGCGGGTCGTTCGTGCGGCGGGATGCGCCGCGCGCGATCCCTGATCGGGGCGGGCGAGGCGCGGAGTGTTCGCGCCAGGCTGACTTGACGCAATGCGGGACGCGGGCCCAAGTGCGGTCCTGATGCAGCGCTGCCGGCTCTATCTCATCACACCGCCTGTCATTCCGGACGCGGGGGCGTTCGAGGCAAGTCTTGTCGACGCCCTGTCGGGCGGCGACGTCGCCTGTCTTCAGATCCGACTGAAGGATCGCGACGATCAGTCCGCGAGCGACGACCACATCATCAAGGTGGCGAAGCGACTGTTGCCGGTGGCGCAGGACAAGGGCGTTGCGGTGCTGATCAATGACCGGCCCGACCTTGCGAGGGACCTTGGGGCCGACGGGGTGCATATCGGCCAGTCGGATGCATCCTACAGGGACGCCCGGCGGATGGTCGGCGATGCGGGGATCGTCGGGGTGACCTGCCACGCCTCGAAACATCTTGCGCTCGAGGCCGGGGAGGCAGGCGCGGACTATGTCGCGTTCGGAGCGTTTTTCCCAACGGAAACAAAGCAGGCGACGACGCGAGCGGAGCTCGACCTGTTGACCTGGTGGCAGGAGATGGTGGTGCTGCCATGCGTCGCCATCGGCGGAATCACCGTCGAGAACGCGCCGTCTCTGGTGGCGGCGGGCGCGGATTTCCTTGCGGTCAGTTCCGGCGTCTGGGGCCACAAGGAGGGGCCGGGCGCGGCTGTGGCCGCCTTCAACCGCCTGTTCGAGGCGCGTTCGAGCGAGGGTTGAGGCGGGCGCGGCGCAGGGTTCAGGCGAGCGGGTCTCGCCCCTTGGCTTCGTCGTCGCCGCAGGGCCGCCAACAGCCATCCCGGCCGAGAAGGAGCCAGCCGCCGGCTTCCGTCCGCCGCGCGAAAGCGGGGGTAAGCGGCGCCTTTCCTGATCCGTCCGGCGCGTCGATCACATAAGTCGGCTGACAGAGCCCTGAAGCGGCATGATGAAGCCCGGCCACGAGGTCCTGACCGGCCTCGATCGAGGTGCGCAGGTGCGACGTGCCGGGTGCGAGGTCGCCCTGATGCAGGTAGTAGGGCTTCACCCGATGTTCCACGAAGCATCGCATGAGCGCTTCGAGCACGCCGGGGTCGTCGTTGACGCCCTTCAGGAGCACGCTCTGGCTGACGAGCGGAATTCCCGCATCGACGAGACGGGCGATGGCGGCGGCGCCCGCCGGGGTGAATTCGCGGGGGTGGTTGGCGTGGAGCGCCACCCATGTCGCAACGCCTTCGGCCCGGAGCGCGGTGGCGAACTCCGGCGTCACCCGCGAGGGATCGACCAGAGGAATGCGGGTGTGCCAGCGGACGACCTTCACATGCGGGATGGCGGCGAGACGTCCGGTGATATCAGCGGCGCGCCGGACGGACAGGAGAAACGGATCGCCGCCCGTGAGGATCACCTCCCAGATGCGGGGATCCGCGGCGATGTAGCCGAGCGCGGCGTCGAGCTCGGCGTCATTGAGCGACCCCTCCCCTGACGGGCCGACCATTTCGCGGCGGAAGCAGAACCGGCAATAGACCGGGCAGACATGGATCACCTTCAGCAGGCACCGGTCAGGATAGCGGTGGACAACGCCCGAGAGCGGGCTGAAAGGCCGGTCCGCGATGGGGTCGCCGCGCTCGGCGGGCAGACTGTCGAGTTCGCGTTTATCGGGGCGGAACTGCCGGGCGATCGGGTCGTCGGGGTCCGACGGATCGATCAGCGCCTCCATGGCGGGCGTGATCGCGACGGCGTAGCGGGCGGCGACGGCGGCGAGCGCCGCTGCGTCGTTGGCGGAGTCGTCGGACGGATTGTGGGGAGCGTCGGCCGCTCGGTTGAGACGCGTGTTCATTCGCCGGTCCCGTCGTGGAAGGGCGGCGACCACAGCGCGTCGGCGAGGCGCGGCGCGCCAAGGGCGAGGGTCAGCAGCCGGTCAAAGCCGAGCGCGCAGCCGCTGGCAGGGGGCATGTCGGCGAGGGCCGCGAGAAAACCCTCGTCGATCGGCCAGGCCTCGCCGAACAGTTCGCGCTTGCGGGCCATCGTCGCCGCAAACCGCGCGCGCTGTTCAATCGGGTCCACGAGCTCGTCAAAGCCGTTGGCGAGTTCGACCCCGCAGGCATAAAGCTCGAACCTTCGGGCGATGCGGGGATCGTCCGGGTTCCGGCGAGCAAGCGCGGCTTCTGGGGCTGGATAGTCGTAAAGGATGGTCGGCCGCCCAAGCCCGAGCCGGGGTTCGACGCGGTCGGTCAGGATGACGCTGAGCAGGTCGCTCCAGCCGTCATCCGGACGAACGGGGACGCCGATCCGCGCGGCCGCGGCCGCGAGCGCGTTCCGGTCGCCGGCGCCGGGTTCAGGATCGGCAGGCATGAGGGTCCCCAAAAGGTCCACGTCGGCGTAGCGCTGGAACGCTTCGGCGACGGTCAGGCGTTCCGGTTCCGCGACGGGATCACAGGACCGCCCCCGCCAGCGAAGGGGTCCGGCTCCGGCGGCCGCGGCGACAACGCCCAGCATGGCCGCAGCGTCCTCCATGATCGCGTGAAGCGGCGCTTCGGCCCGATACCATTCGAGCATGGTGAATTCCGGTGCGTGAAGCGGGCCCGTCTCGCCCGCCCGGTAGCATTTCCCAAGAAAGAAAATGTTGCGCTCGCCGGCCGCGAGCAGCTTCTTCATCGAGAGTTCCGGGCTGGTATGGAGATAGCCGGCGCCGGCGCGGATCGCCGCCGTGTGCAGCTCCGCCCCCGGCTGAAGGACCACCGCCCCGACATCGGTTTCGAGAAAGCCCTCGCGGTCGAACCAGGCGCGGACAGAGGCCAGCGCGCGCGACCGGGCGACGAGTCCCGGACGGCGGTCCCGGTGGCGATGGGGCGACCACCAAGGATCGGAGGCCGGATGAGCGGATGCAGTCACGTTCTCGTCTCTCCAGCGCGCGGGTGGGGCGCAAGGCGGGGCGCGCCTTCGGCTCGCGCATGGGGACGGCTCACCCCGCGCGAAAGCTTCGGCTGGTATAGAACCCCGCGCGCCGATGTTCCATCATGTCGGCTGAGCGCGGTAGCGAGGGCGGAAGCGGGGCGGCGACCATCATGACCGAAGCGGTGCTGCAGGCGGTGGTGTTCCTCCTCGCCACCAGCGTGTTCGTGCCGGCCTTCCGGAAGGCGGGGCTGAGCGCCGTGATGGCGTTCCTGATCATCGGCGTGCTGATCGGCCCGGGCGTGCTCGGCCGGCTCGACGAGGCCCTCGCGCTCGGTCCGCCTTGGGATGAGGGGCTTGCGCTCGATCCGAAGGGGCCGGCGCACTGGCTCGCCGAACTCGGCGTGGTGTTTCTGCTGTTTGCGATCGGGCTTGAGGTGTCGTCCGAACGCCTGTGGGCCCTGCGCCGGATGGTGCTCGGCCTCGGCGGATTGCAGGTGCTGATCTCGGCGGTTGTGATCGGGCTGATCGCGCTCACCTTCGGCAATGCGCCCGCAGCCGCCGCAGTGATCGGCATGGCGTTCGCGCTGTCCTCGACCGCGGTTGTGCTGCAGCTGCTCGGCGAACGGCGGCAGCTTGCGGGCCCGGCGGGGCGTGCATCGTTTTCCGTTCTGCTGCTGCAGGACCTCGCCGTCGTGCCGATCCTGTTCATCGTCACCGCCCTCGCCTCGCCCTCGAATGCGGGAGGGTTCGGACTGCTCACGGCGGTCGCGGCGGGGGGGGCGGCGATCGCGATCATTCTGGTCGCCGGGCGGTTTCTCATGCGGCCGCTGTTTCGTTGGGCGGCGTCGATCGGCAGTCGCGAGGTGTTCGTGGCGACGGCGCTGCTGGTGGTCACGGCGTCGGCGCTGATCGCCTACCTGGCGGGACTGTCGATGGCGCTCGGAGCGTTTCTGGCCGGACTGCTCCTCGCGGAGACGGAATTCCGGCACGAGATCGAATCCGACATCGAGCCGTTCAAGGGGCTGCTGCTCGGCCTGTTCTTCGTCACGGTGGGGATGCAGATCGACCTTGGCCTCGCCTGGTCGGACCCGCTGCGGCTCGCCGCCGGGGTCGTCGGACTGTTCACGGTGAAGATCGCGATTCTCGTCCCCCTCGCGCGGGCGTTCGGGCTGAGCTGGCGGCAGGCGGTTGAGACGGCGTTCCTGCTCGCTCAGGCCGGGGAGTTCGCGTTCGTGATCATCGCGGCGGCGTCGGGCGGCGGCCTCATCGCCGCAGACGTCGCCGACTACATGCTGCTGGTGGTGGCCGCCTCGATCTTCCTGACACCGATGGTCGCGAGCGCCGGAGCGCGGCTCGCGCAGCGACTGGGAGCGCCGGCGGGACCCGAGGCGGATCCGGCGGAATATGCGGAGCTCCGCGGCCATGTGGTGATCGCAGGATATGGGCGGGTCGGACAGGCGATCGGCGATGTGCTGCAGGATCAGGGCGTGCCGCATGTCGCGCTCGATCTCGATGCGGAGCGGGTGGCGGCGCTGCGCGGCAAGGGCTGGCCGGTGCATTTCGGCGACGCGAGCCGGAAGGAGGTGCTGGCGGCGGTGGGGGCCGAGCGCGCGGCGGCGATCGTGGTGACGATGAATTCGCCGGACGGGGTCGAGCGGGTCGTCGAGGCGGTGCGTGCGGCCTGGCCCGGCGCGCCGGTATTCGCCCGTGCGCGCGATTCCGAGCAGGCCCGGGGGCTCCATGCATCCGGCGCGCGCTTTGCGAGCCCCGAAACGACGGAGGCGATGCTGCAGCTTGGCGAGGCGCTGTTGCTCGGTCTCGGCTTCGCTGATGAGGGCGTGAAGCGGGTGATCGGCGAGCGACGGGAGGCGGAACGGGCGCGGACGCTCGCGGGCGGTGATCGGGAGTCGTGAGCCCCTATCGGCGCGCGTTCGGGTTCGCGGCGACAGACGCCCTTGGCCCCACGGGCTGTTTCAGGCTATGAGCCGCTGCAGCATTCCCGACACCTCCCGCCGCGACGGGCGCACACAGGCGCGCCGGCGTCGAGATCAGCACAAGGCGCAACCCAGTGGTCAAGGTCATCGCAAGCGACGTTCGCAAGGGCAACGTCATCGAACACTCGGACGGCCATCTCTACATCGTGATGAGCTATGAGACGTTCCGGCCCGGCAAGGGCACGCCGACGACGACGATCACCATGCGGCGCATCTCCGACGGGGTGAAGCTTCAGGTCACCTACAAGACATCGGACGGGCTGGAGAAAGCCTTCGTCGAGGAGGTTAAGCACACCTACCTCTATGAGGACGGCGATGTCGGCTATGTGTTCATGAACCCCGAGAACTACGAGCAGGTGACGGTGTCCAAGGACGTGCTTGGCGACATGGCGGCCTATCTTGCCTCCGACATGGAAGTGTTCCTGCTGCTCCATGAGGGCCAGGGCATCTCGATCGAGCTGCCGCCGCGGGTGACGCTCGAAATCGTCGAGACCGAGCCGGTGACGAAGGGACAGACGGCGTCCTCGTCCTACAAGCCGGCGATCCTGTCGAACGGCCTGCGCACCATGGTGCCGCCGCATGTCGGGGTCGGCACGCGGATCGTGGTGTCGACGGAGGACAATTCCTACGTCGAGCGGGCCAAGGACTGAGACCGACATACAATGTCCCGTCCTTCCCCCACCGTCAGCGTGATGCTCGACGCCGCTCGCGCCGCGGCGAAGCGGCTGGTGCGTGATTTCGGCGAGGTTGAGAACCTGCAGGTGTCGCGCAAGGGGCCAGCAGATTTCGTGTCGACCGCGGACCGCAAGGCCGAGGAGATCATCCACGAGAAGCTGTCGAAGGCGCGGCCCGGCTATGGCTTCCTGATGGAGGAGACGGGCGCGGTCGAGGGGTCGGACAAGAGCCACCGCTTCCTGGTCGATCCGCTGGACGGGACGCTGAATTTCCTGCACGGCCTGCCGCATTTTTCGATCTCGATCGGGCTGGAGCGTGAAGGCGTCCTGCGCGCGGGCGTCGTCTGCGATGTGATGCGCAACGAGTATTTCTGGGCCGAGACCGATCAGGGGGCATGGCTGGAGAACCGCCGGCTCAAGGTCGCCGCCCGCAAGAAACTGGTCGATGCGCTGGTGGTGACCGGCATTCCCCAGCTCGGCAAGTCCGGCAAGGACCGCTTCGGCAAGGAGCTGTCGGTGGTGATGGAGGAAGTCTCCGGCGTGCGCCGTCACGGCTCGGCGGCGCTCGACCTTGCATGGGTGGCGGCGGGGCGGCTCGACGCCTACTGGGAGCGCGGGCTTGCGCCGTGGGACATCGCGGCGGGCGCGGTTCTGGTGCGCGAGGCCGGCGGCATGGCCGAGGACATCAGCGGAGGCGACCTCCTTGCGACCGGGGACGTGATCGCGGGACCTGAGCCGATCGCGCTGCCGCTGCGCGCGCTTCTGCGCAAGGTTCCGGCAGGCTGAAGATGACAGCCGGCTCCCCGCGGCCTATCTGACCCCAATGGACAGGTCCCCACGGCTGGAAGAGCAGCGGCGCGACGTCGAAGTGATCACGCTCGGCTGCCGGCTCAACGCCTATGAATCGGAAGTGATGCGCAACCACGCCGCCGCGGCGGGGCTGGACGAGGTCGTCGTGGTGAACACCTGCGCAGTGACGGCCGAAGCCGTCCGCCAGTCGCGCCAGGCGATCCGTCGTGCTCACCGGCGACGGCCCGGGGCGCGGATCGTGGTGACCGGCTGCGCGGCGCAGATCGATCCGTCGAGCTTTGCCTCGCTCGACGGGGTGACGCAGGTCATCGGCAACACCGAAAAGCTGGATGCGGCGACGTTCGATCCGGCGCGCCTGCTCGCCCCGGATGCGCCGCGCGTGCAGGTCGGCGACATCATGAGCGTCACCGAGACCGCGAACCATCTGGTGGACGGGCTGGACGGACGCGCGCGCGCCTTCGTTCAGGTGCAGACGGGGTGCGACCACCGCTGCACCTTCTGCATCATCCCTTATGGACGCGGCAACTCGCGCTCGGCGCCGGCGGGCGAGATCGTCGACCAGGTGCGTCGGCTCGCGGCGAGACATCATGAGGTCGTGCTGACCGGGGTGGATCTCACAAGCTGGGGGGGCGACCTGCCGAACCAGCCGAAACTCGGCAATCTTGTCGCCCGCATCCTGAAGCTGGTTCCAGACCTCGCGCAGTTGCGCCTGTCGTCGATCGACGCGATCGAAATGGACGAGCAATTGTTCGAGACCGTGACCGGCGACGCGCGGGTTGCGCCGCACCTGCATCTGTCGCTTCAGGCCGGGGACGATCTGATCCTCAAGCGGATGAAGCGTCGCCACAGCCGCAAAGAGGCGATCGAGCTCTGCACAAGGCTGCGCGCCCATCGTCCAGAAATCGCGCTCGGCGCCGACTTCATTGTCGGCTTCCCGACCGAAACCGAGGAGATGTTCCAGATGACGCTGGATCTGGTGGACGCCTGCGGGATCGATTACCTGCACGTCTTCCCCTACTCCGCGCGGGAAGGGACGCCGGCCGCGCGCATGCCGGCGGTCGGGGCGGCGGACATCAAGGATCGCGCGCGGCGCTTGCGGGAAAAGGGCGCTGAGCGCCTCGCGTCGCGGCTGGACCGGCATGTCGGCTTGCGCGCATCCGCGCTGGTTGAGGCAGGCGGACGGGCGCGCCTGCCTGACTTCGCCCCGGTTCGGATCGACGGACCCTCGCCGCCGCCGGGCGGGCCCGCAATGTTCGACCTGGTCGGACGCACCGGCGACGAGTTGATCGGGCGGGCGTCATGATCCTGTGGTGGGGAAAGAAGAAGGCCAAGGACGAGACGACTGGCGAGACGCCGCTCGAACCGGTGGCTGATGCATCGCCGGCTGAGTTCGAGCCCGCGTCGGAGGGCGGGCCCGCGGCGCCTGACCTGACGCCCCCGCCAGCCGCGCCGCCGCCTGTGGTCGACGGGGCGCGCAAAACCGGACTGTTCAGGCGGCTGACGGAGGGGCTCCGCAAATCCTCCAGCCGCCTGATCGACGGGCTGGGGGCGGTGCTCACCCGCAAGAAGCTCGACCAGGAGACGCTCGACGAACTCGAGGACCTGCTCGTCACCTCCGACATGGGCGCGGCGGTCGCGCGAAGGATCACCAAAGCCATCGCCGCCGACCGGTTCGACAAGGAGGTTTCCGATGAGGAGGTGCGTCGCGCGCTCGCCGTCGAGATCGCCGAGATTCTAAGACCCCGCGAGGTGCTGGTGGATTTCTCGACCGGACCGCGCCCGCGCATCGTTCTGTTCGTGGGGGTGAACGGCTCCGGCAAGACGACGACGATCGGCAAGATCGCGGCGTCGCTCTCGGGCATGGGGGCGAGCGTCCTTCTGGCGGCCGGCGACACGTTTCGCGCGGCGGCGGTTGAGCAACTGAAAGTCTGGGCGGAGCGGGCCGGAGCGGGCTTCCTGTCCAAACCCGCGGGGGCGGACGCCGCTGGGCTTGCCTATGAAGCGGTGGAGATGGCGCGCCGCGACGACCGCGACATCGTGCTGATCGACACCGCCGGACGGCTCCAGAACAAGACGCAGCTGATGGACGAACTGTCGAAGATCGTGCGCGCGATCCGCAAGCTCGATCCCGCCGCGCCGCATGACGTGTTTCTGGTGCTCGACGCGACGGTCGGCCAGAACGCCCTGTCTCAGGTGGAGGCCTTCCATCACACGGCGGGCGTGACCGGGCTTGTGATGACCAAGCTCGACGGCACGGCCAAAGGGGGCGTGCTGGTCGCGATCGCCGAGAAACACGCTCTGCCCATCCATTTCGTCGGCGTGGGCGAGAAGGCGGAGGATCTGCACCCGTTCAGCGCCGACGCGTTCGCGCGCGCCCTGGTCGGGCTGAAGGATTGAGGCGTCAACGCTTCGTCAGCATGCTCGCGGGATGCTGAAGGTCGCCGATGCGCCGCCGCAGTGATTCGCGTCGCGCCACCCCGGTTCCGGCGGCCGCAGGATCGAGCGAAGCAACGCCAAGCGCATGACGTCACGCCGCCTCTTCCTGTTCCTGCCGGTGACGGCGACCGGCGCCGTCGCGAGCTTCGGCGCGGTCTACGCCTTCACGCGGCTGATGACGCCCGAAACCTATGGCTGGTACGCGCTTGCCTACGCGCTGATGAGTTTCGTGCATACGGGCGTGATCACCTGGGCCGAGGCGGCGGCCTACCGGTTCGCGGGTGACGCTGAGCAGGAGGGCAAAGCGGAGTCGCATGCGCGGGCGGTCTTCGGCCTCGTTGCACGCGGGGCCGCGGCGGCGGCGCTGGTCGCACTTGCAGCCGCCGCCATCGCTGGCGACGGCGAGGCGCGCCCGGCCTTCGCCTTCGCGGCGCTGGTGCTCGTGACCCTGCCCTTCTTCAACGCGCTGCAGGAAATCCGCAAAGCGACGTTCCGCTCCGCGCGGTACGCCGTCGACCGGATGGCGCTCGACCTGGGTGGGCTCGCGCTCGGCGTGTGGCTGGTCTGGACGTCCGGGCTGGGTGCGGGCGCACCCTTTCTCGCCATGGCGCTCGTTGCAGGCGCGCTGGCGGTCGCGGGATGGGCGCCGCTCGGCCGTGCGATGCAGCAAGCGACCCCGCCGACGCGCGAGCAGCTGAACCGCTATGCCGCGTTCGGCTGGCCGGTAACGCTGGCGCTGGTGTTCAATCTCGTGCTGACGGTCGGCGACCGGTTCATGATCGCCTTCTTTCTCGGCCCCGAGGCGGTCGGGGCCTACGCGGCGGGATATGGCGTCGCGGACCGCAGCATCGCCATCATCTTCGCCTGGGGCGCCACCGCGATGAGCCCCGTCCTGCTGGCGGCGTGGCGGGAAAGCGATCTGGTTGGCTTGCGCGCCGCCTCACGCGACTACGCCCGGACGCTGCTGGTGGCCGCGACCCCGGCGGCGGTGGGGGTGGCGCTGGTCGCGCGCCCGGTCGGCGAGGTGCTGGTCGGCGAGGCGCTCCGGACTGACGCGGTGGCGATCATCCCCTGGATCGCGGCCGCCGCCTGGTTCGGCGGCTTTGCGCTGCACTATTTCTCCGAAGCATTCCAGCTGAACGAGCGGACGCGCGAGCGGGCGCTGTGGCTGATCGGTCCGACCGTGCTCAATCTCGGGCTGAACGCGGCGCTGATACCGGCTTACGGGCTTTCTGGCGCGGTCGCGGCGACGGTCGCCTCCTATGCAGCGGCGTTCGCCGCGCTCGGCTGGCGGTCAAGCCGGCTCGCTCCGCTCGCCTGGCCGCTGGCGGACGCCGCCAAGGTTGCCGCGGCGTGCGGGGTGATGGCGCTCGTGATCGTCGCGCTGCCATCGCCGGGCGGGTGGCCGGAACTGCTGCTGAAGGCCGGCGCGGGCGCTGCGGTCTATGGCGCCGCGGCGCTTGCCCTTGATGCGGGTGGTGTCAGACAATGGCTGCGGCGGCGACCGGCCGGACCGGTCGTCGCTGATGACGCGAGGGCTTGAACCCATCGCACGGCCATGCAACTCAGCACGTCGGCCAGAGGAGCACCAATGACCGACGAGAGCCGCGAAGAGCTGAAGACCGCGGCCAAGAGTGCGGGCAATCTGTGGACCGATCTCGGGCCGGTGATCGCCTTCATGGTGGCCTATAACGGCATCCGCCAGTTTGGCGAGGACGGCGGACTGTTCGCCCGCACCAACGCCATCTACTGGTCGACGGGCGTCTTCATGGCGGCGATCCTCGGCGTCATCGGCTGGAGTCTCGCCAAGGGGCGTCGCCTGCCTCCGATGCTGATCATCACCGGCGTGGTGGTGACGGTGTTCGGCACGCTGACGATCGCGCTGCAGAGCCCTGAATTCGCGTACTACAAGCCGACCATCATCAACCTTCTGTTCGCCGGCGTGATCTTCGGCGGGCTCGCGGTCGGCCGGAATGTCTGGAAGCTCGCCTTCGAGCATGCATTCAGCCTGCCCGACCACGCCTGGCGCGTCTTCGCGATCCGATGGGGCGTTTTCTACATCGTGCTCGCGGGTCTCAATGAAATCATCTGGCGGAATTTCTCGGAGAGCTTCTGGGCGAATTCGAAGCTGTTTCTGACCTATCCGCTGTTCATCGGCTTCATGCTGCTGAACCTGCCCTATCTGATGAAACATCAGATCGGCCCGGGCGCCGCGGCCGAACCCACGCCGGGGGCCTCCCCGAAGGTCGCCGCCGATCCGGGCGATCCACCGCGCAGCTAGGCGGCGTGCGGATTGGAGAACGGCGGAAATCCGGTGAGGCCAGAAGAGGCCCGATAGTGATCGAGGGCCCATTTCACCGATGGGAAGGCAAGCTCCGTCCAGGGGATGTCGTCCCACAGAAACAGGCCGACTTCCTCGCTCTCGGGTCCGGGAGCGATGCTGGAGATGAGGCGCGCCCGGAACATGATCTGCACCTGGCTGATCCGGGTGATGGAATAGACCGCCAGCATCGCCTCGAGCTCAAGCTCGGCGCAGGCCTCCTCACGGGCTTCACGGCGCGCCGCGGCCTCGACGCTCTCGCCCTCCTCCATATAGCCGGCGGGAAGGGTCCAATAGCCGCGCCGAGGCTCGATCGCGCGGCGACACAGGAGGATGCGGCCGTCGCTGTGAACCACCGAACCGACGACGATCTTCGGGTTGACATAGTCGACCCAGCCGCACCGGTCGCAGGTTCGACGTAGTCGATCGTCCCCCTCCGGTCGAATTAGTGAAAAAGAAACCGGATCATTCCACTCGCTCATGAAGCGAGTGTGCCTGTTCTTCTTGTTCGGTCAAATGTAATCGACAAGAAACTTTCATTTGCCCGGAGGGTACTTGAACTCTATTCCGTATGCGGACGTCGACTCGGAGGGTGGGCTGCCAACCATGTCGAAATCCGGCGCACGACCAACCGCGCGGGCAGAAGCGTCGTCCATCGACGTCTTCCTGCTCAACGATTCGATTTCACACAAGCTGCGCCGAACGCTGCAGGTTGCCTCCGAGGCGTTCCAGAAACAGCCGATGGCGGATGGCGTTACCTTGCGCCAGGCGGAGGTGCTCGCGGCGATCGCCCAGCAGGAAGGCGCAAGCCAGGCGGACCTCGTGATCGCGACGGGGGTCGATCGCTCGACCATGGCCGACATGCTGAAGCGGATGCAGGACAAGGGCCTCATCAACCGTGCGACTGCGGCGCGGGACGGCCGCGCGAAATCGGTGGCCCTGACCGCTGAGGGCTGGGAGGTGCTGAATGAGGCGCAGCCCCGCATGCGGGAGGTCAATGACGCACTCCTCCAGCTGATCCCAAAAAAGAAGCGTGACGCTTTCCTCGCCGCGCTCGACCAGCTGAACGGGATCGATCTGCTCGGCGCCCAGGCGGAGCCCGCCGCTCCGTCGGTCAAGGCGAAGTCGGGCGGCGCGTCCAAGAAGAAGCGCAAGGACGCCGGCAAGCGCAAGAAGCGCAAGAAGTCGGACTGACGGGCTCAGCCCGCGGCGGCCTCCGCGCGGTAGGCGGAGAGGAAGTCAGCGACATCCGCCGCTGTCAGCGGCCCGCGCAGGGTCTTGACGATCCGCCCCTCGCGATTGACCAGGAAGGTCTCCGGCACGCCCGCGAGCCCGAAGGCGAGATAGACCTCGCCCTGCGGATCGAGCGCAACTTCCGAAAACGGATTACCGGCCTGGGCCAGTGCCTGCGCGCCCTTCGCGGGGTCGTCGCGGTGAAGCACGCCGACAATCCGAACCCCTTGCTCGGCGAGCCTGATGAGCATGGGGTGCTCCACCTCGCAGGGCGCGCACCAGGTGGCCCAGAAGTTCACGAGAACGGGCCCCGGCCCGAGATCGGCGAAATTCACTTCACCGCCGGTGAGCGTCGGCGCGGAGATCGCGGGCGCGGGCCGCTCGGGCGAGGTAAAGAGCTGTTCGTCGGGGTCTTTTGTGACCAGCCGCACGCCCGCCGCAAGGACGAGCGCGAGCAACAGGGCGAGCGGCGTGAACGCGATCCAGCGCATCAGCTCTCTCCAGTCTCGTCCGCCTCGAGCCGGGCTAGCAGGCGCGCCGCGGATCTCGCCCGCAGGATGGCGCTGAGCGCGATCCAGGCCAGCACGACGCCCGCAATGAGGTAGGAGGCGATGACGAAGGGCGCATACTTGTCCATCGGGTCAGCCCTGGCGGGCGCGGCGCTGCGCGATCGCTTCGGCGCGCCGGCTCATCACCTCGGCGCGCATGTTGAGCAGGGTTGCGCCGCCAAACAGGGAGAGATAGCCGAGCGCCATCACATACATCGGATACTTGAACCCGTCTGTGGCGTTGTTGTCGCCGGTGAAGAACGTCGCCGGCTGATGCAGCGTGTTCCACCAGTCGACCGAGAATTTGATGATCGGCAGGTTGATGACGCCCACCAGGCACAGGATGGCGGCGGCGCGCGCGGCCTTCTCCTGCGTCTCCATCGACGCCCAGACGGCGATGTAGCCGAGATAGATGAAGAAGAGCACGAGCACGGAGGTCATGCGGCCGTCCCACTCCCACCATGTGCCCCAGATCGGCCGGCCCCAGATCGACCCGGTGACGAGGCAAAGCAGGGTGAACGCCGCGCCGATCGGCGCCGCCGACTTCGCAGCGACATCGGCGAGCGCGTGCCGCCAGACGAGCGAGACAAAACTCGCGCCCGCCATGAACGCAAAAACGCCCATCGACAGCCAGGCCGACGGCACATGCACGAACATGATCCGGGCGGCGTCGCCCTGACGGTAGTCCGAAGGCGCAACGAACAGGCCGAGCCAGCCGCCGAACAGGATCAGCGTGACGCCGAGCGCCATGAAGATGAGGGAGAGCGGACGCGAGACCGCCATGAACCGCTGCGGGTTTGCAAAATAGGAGAGGACGGCCATTCCGGTAGCTCCTAGTCGAGCGCCGCGCGCAACGCGCCGGCGGATGCAAAGGGCGCCACCGCCGCGGCCGCCAACGCGACGGCGGCCGTCAGCATCAGGGGTTCGCGCCAGCTTGCGCCGTCCGCCGCAGCATAGATCGCCGCGGCGCCGAAGATCATAGCTGGAACATAGAGAGGCATCGCGATCAATGCGATCAAGAGGCCGCCGCGACGAATTCCGGCCGCGAGCGCCGCCCCAATCGCTCCGAAGCAGAAAAAGGCCGCGCCGCCGATCAGGGCGGAGGCGGCGACGAGCGGCGCAGCCGCGACCGGCCCTTGCAGCATCACCCAGAAGATCGGCGACGCGAGTGCGAGCGGCACCCCCGTGGCGAGCCAGTGCGCGGCGATCTTGGCGAGCGCGACACCCTCGAGCGCAACGCCCGAACCAGCGTAGGCGTCGAGCGTTCCATCCTCCAGATCGGCCTGGAACATCCGCTCCATGGGCAGGAGGCTGGACAGGGCGAGCGCGATCCACAACACCCCCGGGCCAGCGGCGCGCAGCAGATCAGGCGCGGGCCCAAGCGCCAGCGGGGTGAGGCTCGTCGCCGCCGCGAAAAAGCCGAGCGGCAGCGCAGCGCCGCCGCCGCCGCCCCAGGCAAGCCGAAGCTCGCGGATGAAGGTGGCCGCAGCCCCGCTGAAGATCACGCTGCGGCTCCAAGATCGATGGGACGGGCGCCGGCGAATCCCTCGCCATGCATGGCGGCGACGATCAGTCCGCCGCGCGCGGTATGGTCGGCCGCCAGGCGCCGGACGCGCGCCTGACCCTGCTGGTCGAGCGCCGCCATGGGCTCGTCGAGCAGCCAGACGGGCCGGGGCTCGATGAGAAGCCGCGCAAGGGCGAGACGACGGCGCTGGCCGGCGGAGAGGCCGCGCCCCGGAATGTCCGCCCGGTCGGCGAGACCGACCTCGCCGAGCGCTTCGACCGCGACGGCCGGCGGACGCGCGAAGAAGGTCGCCCAGAAGCGCGCCTGCTCGCCGGCGGCTTCGGACGGCTTCACCCCATCCGCGTGGCCAAGATAGTGGCGCGCGAGCCCGCCTGACCGGCCAGCGGCGGCGTCCGCCCAGGTGATGCTGCCCGCCATCGGCCGGGTTAGGCCCGCGAGCACGCGAAGGAGGGTGGACTTTCCCGACCCGTTCGGACCGCGCAGCTCCACGATTTCGCCGCGGCCGACGTCGAAATCCAGCGCCTCGAAGAGAATCCGGTAGCCCCGAGCGGCCCCGAGACCACGAACCGTCAGCGCTGCGGGCATCGCCGCCGCCGATCAGGCGCTCGCACGGATCGCGAACACGCGCGCGGGATCGATTGCGAAGCCGCGCAGCTTCTTATACCACCACCCGCAGAGCCGGGCGCGGCGCGTGTCGCTCGCTCGACCATGTCCCACCTTCTTCCCTGGAAGGGCGCCTGCACCATGCCGTCACTCGACAGCTTCAAGTCCCGCCGCACCTTGACCGTCGGCGGAGCACCTTACGTCTATTACAGCCTTGAGGCGGCTGCGCAAAATGGTCTCGGCGACATTTCGCGCCTGCCGGTGTCGCTGAAGGTTCTGCTGGAGAACCTCCTGCGCAACGAGGACGGCAGGACCGTCACCCGCGACAACATCATGGCGTTCGCGGGCTGGCTGAAGGATCGCGGCTCCGCGCAGGTCGAGATCGAATACCGCCCGGCGCGCGTGCTGATGCAGGATTTCACCGGCGTGCCCGCCGTGGTCGACCTCGCCGCGATGCGGGACGCGGCGCGAAAGCTCGGCGCCGATCCGAAGCGCGTGAACCCGCTCGTGCCGGTGGACCTCGTGATCGATCATTCGGTCATGGTCGACAATTTCGGCCAGGCGAATTCCTTCGAACTCAATGTCCAGCGGGAGTATGAACGCAATATCGAACGCTATGAGTTCCTGCGCTGGGGACAGTCCGCGTTCGACAATTTCCGCGTTGTGCCTCCGGGGACCGGCATCTGCCATCAGGTCAACCTCGAGTATCTCGCCCAGACGGTGTGGACGAAGGCAGAGGGCGGCGAGACGGTCGCCTTCCCTGACACCTGCGTCGGCACGGACAGCCACACCACCATGGTGAACGGCCTCGCTGTGCTCGGCTGGGGCGTCGGCGGAATCGAGGCGGAGGCGGCGATGCTCGGCCAGCCGGTGTCCATGCTGATCCCGGAGGTCATCGGCTTCAAGCTGACGGGCGCGCTGCCGAACGGGGCGACCGCCACTGATCTCGTGCTGACCGTGACGCAGATGCTGCGCAAGAAGGGTGTGGTCGGCAAGTTCGTCGAGTTCTTCGGCCCGGGGCTGTCCAAACTGTCGCTCGCGGACGCTGCAACGATCGCCAACATGGCGCCGGAATACGGGGCGACGTGCGGCTTCTTCCCGATCTCGGCGGAGACGATCAAATACCTCACCGATACGGGGCGCGCGCCGGAGCGCGTCGCGCTCGTCGAAGCCTACGCCAAGGCGCAGGGCATGTGGTGGTCGGAGGGGGTGGAGCCGGTCTTCACCGACACGCTCGAGCTCGACCTGTCAGGCGTCGAGCCCTCCATCGCAGGGCCAAAGCGGCCGCAGGACCGGGTTCCGCTCGCAGATGCGGCCGATGCGTTCGCCATATCGCTCGACAAGGATTTCAACCGGCTCGACAAGGCGCATGTGCGCGCCAAGGTGGACGGCGAAACCTACACGCTCGGCCATGGCGACGTGGTGATCGCGGCGATCACCTCCTGCACCAACACGTCGAACCCGTCCGTGATGATCGCGGCCGGCCTGCTCGCGCGAAACGCGCGCAAGCGCGGGCTGAAGACCCATCCCCACGTCAAGACCTCGCTCGCGCCCGGGTCGCAGGTCGTCACCGACTATCTCAACCGAACGAAGCTGCAGGACGATCTCGACGCGCTGGGATTCAATCTCGTCGGCTATGGCTGCACCACCTGCATCGGCAATTCGGGGCCGTTGCCGGAGAAGATTTCGTCGGCGATCGCAAAGAGCGATCTCGTCGCCGCGTCGGTGCTGTCGGGCAACCGCAATTTCGAGGGCCGGGTGAACCCCGACGTTCGGGCGAACTATCTCGCTTCCCCGCCGCTCGTGGTCGCCTACGCCCTCGCGGGCTCGATGAATGTCGATCTGATCGATGATCCGATCGGGTTCGACGAAGAGAATGAACCCGTCTTCCTCTCGGAAATCTGGCCGTCCTCGCAGGATGTCGCGGCGACCGTGCGGGAGGCGGTGACGCCCGAAATGTTCGCAACCCGCTATTCGGATGTGTTCCGCGGCGACGACGCCTGGCGCGCGATCGAGGTGAGCGGCGGCGAGACCTATGGCTGGCCCGCCGGGTCCACCTACGTGCAGAACCCGCCCTATTTCGAGGGGATGGGCCCCGAACCCGAACCCCTGACGGACGTGAAGGACGCCCGGATTCTCGGTCTGTTCGGCGACTCGATCACCACCGATCATATCTCACCCGCGGGCAATATCGCGAAGTCCGGACCGGCCGGACATTACCTGTCGCAGCACCAGGTTCCGGTGTCGGAATTCAATTCCTACGGCGCCCGGCGGGGCAATCATGAAGTGATGATGCGGGGTACGTTTGCGAACATCCGCATCAAGAACCAGATGGTCCCGGGCGTGGAAGGCGGGGTGACCATCCACCAGCCCTCCGGCGAACAGATGTCGATCTATGACGCCGCGATGCGCTACATCGCCGAAGGGTCGGGCCTCGTCGTCATGGCGGGCAAGGAGTACGGCACCGGCTCGTCCCGCGACTGGGCGGCGAAGGGGACGCGCCTTCTCGGCGTTCGAGCCGTGATCGCCGAGAGTTTCGAGCGCATCCACCGTTCGAACCTCATCGGAATGGGCGTGCTGCCGCTCGAATTCACCGGCGGACAGAGCTGGAAATCGCTCGGCGTGACAGGCGTGGAGCACGTGTCGATCGCGGGCGTCGCGTCGCTCGCCCCACGCCAGATGGTCACGGTCGAGCTCAAAGCGGCGGACGGAAGCGTGCGGAAGATCGAGGCGCGGGTGCGCATCGACACCGAGAACGAGCTGGAATACTTCCGCCATGGCGGGATTCTCCACTACGTCCTGAGGGGCCTCGCGCGCGGGTGAGGCGGCGGTGGCCGTCGTCACACCCTCTTGATTGGCTCGTGTCTGACCGGCCGGCTATGATCGTTTCATGACAGGTTGGACTCTGACAGTATTGAGGGGCGCAGGAGCGCTCGCGACGGCGACATGGCTCGGCATGGCTTCCGCGGCTGCGCAGCCGCCGGCGGAGCCGCTGGTGATGGAGCTGTTCTCGAGCCAGTCCTGCCCGAATTGCCCGGAGGCGAACCGCAATCTGATCAACCTCGCCAAGGACGATGACTCGCTCCTCGTCCTCACCTACCCGGTCGGCTACTGGGATTATCTCGGCTGGCACGACACGCACGCCAAACCGGAATTCGCCGAACTGCAGAAGCAGTACAACCGGTCGCTCGGACATCGCGGGCCCTACACGCCGCAGGTCGTCTTCGACGGGATCGAACACTGCTCGGGTTCGAAGATGAAGTCCGTGAAGGAAGCCATGAGCCGCGCCAAACCGGGCGCGAAATCGGCGCAGGTGTCGTTCACCGGCGGCGGCGTTGAGGTCTCCGGATCGACGACGCAACCGGCGCGCGTGCGCGTGGTCCACTACATTGCGGGCGTGACCGAAGTGACGCCCGGCGGCGGCGCCAATCATGGCAAGCCGATGGGGCACCTAAATCTCGTCACCCATATCGAGACGCTCGGAAGCTGGACGGGCGGCGATGAGCGATTCGCCGTCAAGTGTCCCGACGCGTGTGCGGTGCTCGTGCAGACCGGGGACGTCGGTCGCGTGATCGGGGCTGCGGCCAACCGCTGAGGCTGCGACTGCCTTACCGTCTATCGATCGGTCCTCAGCAAGGTCGACAGCGGCGTATTGAACGTCGCCCATTCGGATGGACCGAGCTGGAACGCCCACGGCCCGACCCGCTCGTTGAAGGCCACCGCGTCAAATCCCGCAACATCCGGACCGGCGGCGGCTTGCAGCGTCACCCACCCCCGACCAGCGTCGTCGAGCAGGCCCGAGGCCTCGTAGGTCACCCCCGAACGGGTCCGCAGCCGCTGGCGGGCCCTCGCTGCGCCGGACGCCCGCACCCGCTCGGCCGGAAGCACATCGACCGGGGCAAACTCCGCCAACGACAGGGCGGGCGGCGACAGAAACATTTCGGAAACGAGGGGCCGCGCGTCATGGGGCGGGGCGAGCCGGAAACCCTCCGCTGCCTCATCGCGGGGCAGGAGCGTGTAGGCTGGTCCCTGCAACGGAGCCACTTCGACTTCGGCGATATCGCCAGGCTGAAGGGAGAGCACGTCGAGATCGAGCCAGCGGGCGGACCGCATGAGCGGCGGCGGAGGCGGGCCTTCGGTTCGCCAGGCCTGCACGTCGTCCGGCCGCCGGGCGTAGACTTCATCGGTTCGCCGCCCGATGATGAGGGTCGCGAACACCTCGCCCTGCCCGTCCCCAATCTCGACGAGCGCGCCCGACCCGCCCGTTAGCGGATCGCCAAGGCCGATCCGGTCAAACTTGCGCTGGTCTGTCGTCATCGGGAAGGTCAGGCGCATCTCGGCGACGGCGTCCAGCAACTGCGGGACGATGGCGGGAGAAACCGGGTAGAGCCCCTTTTCCGTCAGGACCCAGCCTGAGTCCTCGCGAACGAGGTGCGAGACCTCGTCCTTCGTCGTCACCATGATGAGACGGACCTGTTCGCGACGGACGGCAAGCTCGGGAGCGGCGAGCGCCCCGCCAGTTGGTGTTCGGCTGCCCGATGGCGCCCAGGCGACGGCGGCGGTCGCCACCGATGCTGCTGCGGCGGAGCCGAGCGCGATGAGCGTTCGGCGGCGGACCTGATCCTGTGTTCGGCTCATGGCCTTGCTCCGGCGGACTGCCTGCGGATGTAGACGAAGAGCCCGATGATCAGGACAAGCGCCGGCGGCAGCCAGACATTCACCAATTCGAGCCGGGCCTCCAAAGCGTCGATATCCCTGCGAAAGGAGCGCTCGACCTCCCGGAGGCGGCCGCGGATCGACACAACCTCCTCCTGAAACCGTTTCAGTTCCGTGCGAACAGCCTCGTCCTCGGCTTCGGCGCCTCCTCCGAGCGCGGCCCGCTGCGCATTGAGTTCGGCCACCCGGGCTTCGGTGGACTGAAGCTCGACCTCGAGGGCTTCCTGTTCACTATAAAGGCGACGGCGCGCGGTTTCGCGCATCCGGTCGACCAGGGCCATGGGCCGAAGGGCCGGCGTGCGGGAGCGCAGCGACACGAGCGCGTCGTCCCCCCAGAGATTGTCGACCGCGTTGAGGATCAGCGCCGCGTTGTCCGCAAGGGGAGAGCCGTCCGACGGATTGACGAAGAAACCGTCGTCGAAGACGTCGGCGTCCGCAAGCAGCACCACCTCGCCCGCGCCCTGACTTTCGGTGACGCGCGGCGGGAGCGCCTGAAGCTCCTGCGACGCCATCCGGGCGAAGATCGGATCTTCGGGAAGCACCGGATCGGGGATGGCTCCCGGAAACGCGGTGCGCCACCTGCCGGACACGCGAAGCGCAAGGACTTCGGGCTTCATTGTGGCGGTTGATCCTCTCACCACATCGGCGGGCCGAGGGTTTGAGAGCGCAAGCTCGACGGGCGCGCGGGCCGCGGCGGCCGACGTGAAGACAAGGGGCGTGTAGGCGAGGCCTTCGCGGGGAACCGTCTCGAATGAGCCCGCAAGACCAAAATTGACGGGGCGCGTCAGCTCCGATGTGATGACGTCCGTCCGGTCGAGATTCGCCGCCGGAGCGCCGATGAACAGAGGCTGGGCTTCGAGCACGCGCCGTCCCCCGCCAACATCGGTTTCGACGGGCAGACCGAGCGAGGCGTCGACCGTGACCCCCGTCGTCATCGATACCCCAAGCGAGTCAAGCACTCCCGGAAGCGTCGACTGGAACGACGCTGTCGGCCGTGGATCGGCGATCACCGCCCGCGCTGCGGGATCGACCGCGATGATCGCCCTGCCCTTGCGCAGCAGGAACTGGTCGATCTGATAGGTCTGCCAGGGGTTGAGGCCCCAGGGATGGACGATGAGCAGGAGGTCCGCGTCCTCGGGCAGGCTGACGAAATCATCCGGCGCAAGCTCGATGTCGAAGGCGCGGGCAAGCTCCCGCATAATGAAGGATTGCGGGCGGCCGGACGGATCGAACTGACCTGGCAGGGCGGTGATCACCGCGACTTTCGGCGGGCTCGGGTCATCAAGCTGCGCGATCAGGCGCACAAGCTCGTATTCGAGCATCGCATCACGCTCAGGCGCCAGAAACGGGATCGCGATCTCGTCGTCGACCGAGTTGCGGCCGATCACGCCGAAATAGACCGGATCGCCGCCCTCGACCGGCGCGGGGGTCAGTCCGGCGGCGGCGGCGCGGTCCTCGGCTTCGGAATAGGGCGGCGGGTCCTGCAGAGTGACGCGGACCTTGCCGCCGGACTGCGCCGCAACGCCGCGCATCAACTCGCTGACGCGCTCGCCGTGCGCGCGCAGGGCGGGATAGTCCGCGGCGGCGGCGCGGGAGAAGACGAGCGCCAGATCGATAGGCCCGCTGATCCGGGCGAGCGTTGCGCGCGTCCCTTGCGACAGGGTGAAGAGACGGCTCGACGTCAGGTCGAGACGGGCGCCGGAAAGCGCCCGGTGAGTGGTGAGCACGCCACCGCAGAACAGGATCAGCGCGAGCCCTGTCACGGCGAGCGGATGGGTGAGGCGGCTTGCGCCGCTTGACCTGCGCGCCTCCACCCAGACGGTGTTGATGGCGAGGAAGACGCCGATCACCGCTGCAAAATAGACGATCGAACGAAGCTCGAGCACGCCGCGTTGCGCCGTCTCGAAGTGGCCGAGCAAGGACAGCGCCGCGAGCATGTCCGCCCCGCCCGGACCGAACACCGCGGCAAGACCGGAGCCGACGACCGGAAGCCCCGCCGCGGTGATCAGAAATCCGACCGAAGCAGAGAGAACGAAGGCCACCACCTGATTGCCCGACATCGCCGACATTGCGGCGCCGATGGCGATGTAGCCGCCCGCCATGAACAGGCTCATCAGATAGGCGACTGCGATCGCCGCATTGTCTGGCGCGCCGAGCACATTCATCGATATCCAGATCGGCGTTGTCGCGGCGAGGGTCGCGAACGCGACCGTCCAGGCCGCAAGGAATTTTCCCGCCACCAGGGCGATTGTGGGTGCAGGGACGGTGAGCAGAAGCTCGATCGTTCCGCCCCTCGCCTCCTCGGCCCACAGGCGCATCGAGACCGCAGGGAGAAAGACGAGAAACACCCAGGGGTGGAAGAAGAAGAAGGGCGACAGATCCACCCGGTTGGTGTCGAACAGCCGGCCGATCTCGAAGGTGAACGCCCCAAGCGCAAGAAGGCAGACGGCGATGAAGACATAGGCGAGCGGCGTCAGGAAGTAGGCCCGAAGCTCGCGCAGATAGATGGCGGTGAGCGCGTCCAGCAATCGGGTCACGCCGCCTCTCCATCCGCGGTGAGCGCGTGAAAGGCGTCCGCGATGCGCCCAGACAGAGTGCGCCCGGCAAGCGCGGCGGAGGTCTCGTCAGCGACGACGCTGCCTCGATGGATGAGGACGACGCGCGGGCACATCGCCTCAACCTCATCGAACTGGTGGGTGGAGATCACGATGGCCTTGCGTTCCGCCATGCGCCGGATGAGCGCCCGCATCGCGACTTTCTGATTGGGGTCGAGACCGTCGGTCGGCTCGTCGAGCACCAGTACCGGGGGGTCGTGAAGAATCGCGGCGGCGATCGCGACCCGACGGCGATATCCCTTCGACAGGGTCTCGATGGTGCGGTCCATCACGCCTGAGAGACGCGCGTCCGCCTCGACCCGCTCCACGGCGCTGCGCCCCGCCGGACCGTGCAGACCGTGGAGCCTCGCGATGAAGGCAAGGAAGGCGTGGGGGGTGAGATCGAGATAGAGCGGCGCCCCCTCCGGCAGGTAGCCGAGCCTTGACCTCGCCCGCATGGCCTCGCGCCGGATCGAAAACCCCGCGATTTCGGCGTCGCCGGAGTCCGGCTCAAGATAGCCCGCAATCATGCGCAGAGTGGTCGACTTGCCAGCTCCGTTCGGACCCAGCACCGCGACGACCTCGCCCTCCGACACGGAAAAGCTGACGCCGCGCACGGCTGGCACGCGAGGAAAGGTCTTTGTCAGCTGGTCGACGTTTAGCAGCTGCATGGCGCGCTGTCGGCTGGTCGAGACATGGGTGTATTCGGGTAGTCCGCGTCGCCGCCGGTGTGAAGCCCGGGCATCGAGGTTTTCGTCGAACGGCGATCACGATTCGCGGGCGCCGCCCCCGCGACGCCAGACCGCCACGGAGTGATCGGCGGGCAGAGATCGGCAGACTGCGCGAATCAGTCGTTCGCCCCCGGGGTGGCGGCCTGGTTGCTCCCGGAAGCGCCCGGCCTGCGGGCCCCCAGCGCGTTCGGATGGCCGCACATGGCGCAGTCCAAAGCACAAGGACTTGCTTTTGCGAGAGTCTTCAATTTTGGGGATGAGGGTGCCGGGCGGACCGCGACCGCAACCCTGGGGGGCTGGGGGGCTGTTGGGTCCAAGGTCAGCGGTGTTGCCGTCCGCCCGACAAGGGTTAATCTGGCTTGGCTAAGCGGCTTTGGCTAGGCCTAAATGCGGCAATATTGCGATTTCGGATTAACCCTTTGTAAGACGCATCTTCCGCGGTTTGCGACTTACGGAACAGGACGCGCCCTTGACCAATATCCGCCCGCTTCGTCCATCTGGTCCCCCGCCGACCGAACCTGCGCCCATCTGGTTTTCCCGCAAGGAACTCGACCTCATTCTCGCAAGGTATGGCGATCTGGTCGCGACGGGGCAGTGCCGGGACTATGCGATCGGCGCGTATCCTGACCGGGCCGTGTTCAGCATGCACGAGCGGGCGTCGGAGGCACCCACCTGGATCGTGGAGAAACGCCCCGCTCTCGCGCGCAAGCAAGGCGCGTGGTCAGTGTCGAACGCCGCCGGGATGATCCTGAAACGAGGCCACGATCTTGCTCAGGTCCTGTCCGTTTTCGACAAGAGGCGGCTTCGGGTTGTCGACTGAACCTGCCGCGCGCGGCGTGAAGCTGAAGGCGCGTGATGCCCAGAACGCAAGAAGCCCCGACCTCTCGGCCGGGGCTTCCCGCTTATCGTCATGGACCCGAAGTTCAGTCGCGGGACATCAGCGACATGAGGAACTGGAACAGGTTCACGAAGTTCAGATAGAGCGACAGCGCGCCATAGTTCGTCGCCACCGCCATTGAGCGCTGATCACCGCCCAGCTGGAAGTAGGTGTGCTTCAGACGCTGGGTGTCGAAGGCGGTGAGGCCGGAGAAGATCAGCACGCCGGCGATCGAGATGATGAAGCTCATCATGTCCGACTGCAGGAACATGTTCACGATCGACGCGACGATGAGACCGATCAGTCCCATGATGAGGAACGTGCCGAAGCCCGACAGGTCGCGCTTCGTGGTGTATCCCCAGAGACTCAGCCCGCCAAAGGCGATCGAGGTGACGAGGAACGCCTTCGCGATCGTTGTCATGCCGGCGCCGACGGAGCCGCCGATCTGCCCCGAGGTCGCGGCGAGGAACCACATGCCGAGGCTCGCCCCGATGAGGGTCACCACCGACCAGTAGATAACGCCCGAAGCCAGCGGCGACGGGTTGCGCATCGCGAACGCTGAAATCAGCAGGATCGCGATCGGGCCCCACTGGACCACATACCGGAGCGGCGTGCCGAAAACGATCTCCGTCACCGGCGGCACCGTGCCGACGATGTAAGCAAGCACCGCAGACAGCGCGAGACCGACGGCCATCTTGTTGAAGACGCCGAGCATGAAGCCGCGCAGGCCGGCGTCCACAGACATGTCCGCAGCGCGCGAATCGACGCGGCTTTGAGCAAACTGGAAGTCAGCCATGATGTGTTTGTATAACCTCTCATTTAGGCCGGCGCACGCCGGTCTTTGTGCTCGAATAATGGGGCCGGCCGGTCCCAAATGCAAGGAAATCCGGGGGAGGATCCGGTCATAGGCGGGCCGCGGCTGGTCACTTCTTCGTTGACGGAACCCATTGAAAATGCGCGCCGAATACGAAATGGTGCGGCTCAGGGACACAATCAGGGAGAGGATGCCCATGCCGACCGCCGCTGACTATATCGAGAATGTCCGCAAGTACGCCAAGAACGCCGACGAAGCGGTCGTCGGCAAGATCGTGCGCCATCTGGGCATCGCGCTCCAGCGCCGTGACTCCTCGCTCGTGTCGGCGAGCGACCCCGCCGAGCTCGAGCGCGTGCGCGAGAAGTGGCTCAAGAAAAAGCTTCAGCTGACCCAGTCGGACGACAAGCTGGACGCTGCTATCCAGGAAGTGGCGACGGTAATGAAGGAAGAGCGCGCCAAGCAGCGCGTCACCTTCTACTATCTGCTCGCCGAAAAGTTTGGAAAACTGAAGGACCTCTAGACCGCGACGGGAGGATCACACCTTCCGACCGCCGCGCAGCCCATGGCCATCGGCCCTGCTGCGCCGGCGGTGCCTCGCTCATGGCGGAGGGCTGAGAATGAGCCTGCGCCTGTTTGCTGCGATCGCAATTCCGGATGAGATCAGCGATGCGCTGGTCCAGCTTCAGCGCGATCTGCCGGGCGCCGCCTGGCGGCCGCGGGAGGCCTTCCATCTGACGTTGAGCTTCTTCGGCGAGATCGATGAGCCGGTGGCGCGCGACCTCGATGAGGAGATCGCCGGGATCGTCGCTGGACCGTTTCAGATGCGCCTTGCATCCGTCGGCAGCTTTGGCGGACGCCAGCCCACCGCCGTCTGGGCGGGCGTGGACGCGCCGCCCGTGCTGAAGGCGATCGCGGCGGGTTGCGAGCGCGCGGCGCGGCGGGTGGGACTGAAACCGGACGGGCGGGCCTACACGCCGCACGTCACGCTCGCCTATTGCGAGGGGACGACGGACGTCGATGTCGCGAGATATCACGAGCGGTTCTCGGAATTCCGCTCAGACCGGTTCTGGGTTGACCATTTCGCGCTCTTCTCGTCCCGACCGACGAAACGGACAAGGGCTTATGTCGAGGAGGCGGTCTATCCGCTGACCGGCCTGCCCGAGCCCTGACGAAGCGGTGAGGAACCGTGCGGCGTCAGCCGCCGACGAGCCGCTGCAGCACGCCCATGAAGCCCGTGAGCTTCAGATCATCGTCGGTCACCGCGAGCACGAAACACGGTCCGTCGTCATCGGCGACAGGCCGGTGCGTGACGTCCGGATCGGCGACGGACACATCGCCCGGACCATAGGAGCCGGGACCATCGTTGAACCCGCCAATGAGGCAGAGCGTGTATTCCATGCCCTTGTGGGAATGACGGGGCGCCGCAGCCCCGGCCGAAATGCGCAGAATCTCGGCGCTCGCCGATCCGCCGAGATCGAGCGGGAGAACCCTGATGCCCGGGCCGGCATAGCGCCACCCTGCTGCGGCTTCCGCGTCGAGGACGGCCGAGCGGACACCCTCCGGAAGACCGGAAAGTTCCGCCGAAAGCCTGGCCGAACGCGACACCGACCGGATCGCACGATCGCTCTCGTCAATCGCGGCGAGCGCCTTTTCAAGCGCGTCTGCGCCCATGTCCGCGGGGATTTCGCTCTCAAGCAGCGCGCCCGCGAGCGCGTCGGCCGCCGGCTCGTCGCAGCCGCGCATCGCCGCCGCCGTTTCGATGAACAGGCGCACCGCAGGATCGACGCGGCCGGACGTCACCGCTGTCAGCGTTTCTTCGTCGAACCCGGTCGACGGTCCGATGGTCACTTTAGCCGGATCCACGTCCGAAACCCTCATTCCACACTTCAACTTGTCCGGTACGCCTTCAATCGCAGACCGGATCATCCGATCGCTCAGGCGTCTCCATCAAGCCGTACTTTCATCTTCGTGAATGCAAGTCTGATGCGCGATTTGACGGTGCCGAGCGGCAGGTCGAGTTTTTCCGCGATCTCCCGGTGTGACAAGCCTTCATAGAAAGCGAGATTGAGCATGTCGAGCTGCTCTTGCGGGAGCCCCTTCATCGCCTCGCGCACGCGCGCCTCCGTCTCCTTCGCCTCCACGCGAGCCTCGGGCGCCTCCGCCGCCGCGGGCAGCACCATCGGCTCGTCGGGATCGAGATCGGGCTTGCGCGAGCGCCGGAAGACGTCGATCCGCCGATTGCGGGCGATCCTGAAAATCCACGTGGACACAGACGCCTGCCGGCGGTCAAAGAGGTCCGCCTTGCGCCAGACCGTGACCATCGCGTCTTGGGCGATTTCCTCCGCGAGGGCCGCGTCCGCGCCAAGGCGCATCAGATAGCTCTTCACGCGCGGCGCGTAATAGGAAAAAAGCTCGGCGTAGGCGCTTCGATCACGCGATGCGGCGACGGCCCCAAGCAGGTCCGCGAATCTCTCCCGATCGGTTTCGGCGAGGCCGTCCCCAGCCGGTCGCGTCGGCGGCCGTGGAGAAGTGTCGTCGGGTCGCATCGTCTCCGTCCTGAAACTGAACGTCGCACCCTAGAGGCTTTCCCAACGATAAGGGAGTGCGACGCGTGCAACAAATTCACCTGCCTGCGACAAACTCACTAATCTTCAGGGGAAATCGCAACGCCGCCGAAGGAGGCGCCGTCGCCCTCCTCGTCAACGATCACCACGCGAGGATTGCCGGGGTCTTTCGACTCATACCCGCGTTGATCGGGCGCCATGAAGAGATCAAGCTGGCGCGGGTCGACCGGACGCTGACGGACCCTGCGGCGAACGGGCCTCGGCGGCGGAGCGGTCGGCTTCGGCTGGCTCTGCGCGGTCTCGGATTCGACCGCTGCAGCCGGTTCGCGCGGTCGTGGGGGCGTTCGCGCGGTTTCGGGTTTCCAGAAGGTGACGGCGAGCGCGGGACGTCCCGCGTCGTCCTCATAGCGCTGGATGAACCCCATTCCGATTCCGCGCTCGATACCGACGGCAAGCGTTTCCAGCTCGGCGTCCGACGGGCGAAGCCAGGCGTTGACCAGCGAGACGCCAACGCCCGCGAGGTGGGCGGCCTCCACGCGTGTGCGCGCCGTCTCCTCGGACTCGAGCGCCGAATTCACATCGTCGGCGATGGGATAGGCAAGGGGCATTTGCGCTCCGGTCGACGGTCATCAAACCGCAGACGGCTCTGGAAGGCTAGGCGGCGCGAGCGCCTCTGAGTCAAGCATCGCGCGATGCAGGCGCAAAGCGGCGGCGCGGGCGAAGCCAAGCGTCAGCGCCTTGCGTCGGGCTGGGGACATCGGCCGCACGGAGGGGTCACGAACAATGGCGGCGCCGAAGCGGTCGGCGATGATCAAGCCGGCGTCAGCGGGGATCACGTCGGCTGGGAAATCCTCATCCACCGCGAAGTAGAAGCGTTCGCAGAACGGCAGATAGTCGCGCCACTTGGCGTCGGTCTGGAAGTCGACGAGGCAGGACTTCACCTCGATGATGGCAATCTCGCCGCGCGCACCGAGCGCCATCACGTCGGCGCGGCGGTTGTTGGCGAGCACGAATTCCGTGAGCGAGGCCGCGCCGAGCGACTCCAGCATGATCCGAACCCCGCGCGTCACATGGCTCGCGCGGCCTGCCCCGGCGTCAGACGCAGCATCCGGGGCGCGGGGACGCGCCGCGTTGTCGTCAGGCCCAGTCAGGCCCGGCCCTTCATCAGGGCGTCGCGGAACACACCCTCGGGAAGGGTCTCCGCGCGAGACGGATGAACCAGAAAATAGTCCTTCCAGCGACGCTTGTGATCGATGTCGACCGACTCGATCAGCGTCGTGTTGTCGTCATCGAGCTGCCACATGCGATAGCCGAGGCGCAGGAAGAAATCGCGCACATGCTCGGCGGAGGACCCGAAATTGCGCATCAGCGAGAAGGGGTGAATCTCGATCAGCAGGCTCGGCAGGTCGCGTTGCAGCGTCTTCGCCCCGCCCTCGATGAAGCGCGCCTCGGCGCCTTCCACATCGCAACGGATGAAATCGACCTTCGGCAATCTTTCGCTGTCCATCAGCCCGTCCAGCGAGACGACCGCCGTGTCCTGGTCCACAAACTCGGTCGAGTTCGCGGTCGCGAGCACCTCATCGGACGCCGATCCGCCCTCCGCGGTCACGACGCCGTAGGCCCGTCCGAAATGGCCTGAGCGTTTTCGGGGCACGGAAAGAAGCATCCGCCCCTCCTGCGCACCGATGGCGGCGTTGTGCGGGATCACGTTCTTGAGTCCATGCCAGCGGATCAGGCGCGTCATGATCGCGTAGGAATAGTTTGAGGGTTCGTAGACGTGCACCCGTCCATCCGGCCCGATCCACTGCGACAGCAGATAGGAGTGCCGCCCGTCGGAGCCGCCGAAATGCAGGCAGATGTCGCCCGGCTTGACGAGGTATTTCATGAACGGCGCTTCCGGCTCGAACTTCCGGCCGTCGATATTGCGGCGGTAGATGCGGAAACTGGTCGCGAGGCTTCTCAGGCCTTCGACTGGAGTCATGGGACGCCCCTGTTGCTTCTTCCGGCGAGGCGGACTTCGCCTGAGCCGCCGTACAAAGCCCGTTGCGGCGAAAAAGAAAAGCCCCCTTCGCGGCGGACGCCCTCCCCGCTATGGAGAACGCCATGTCGACACGCACCCGATTCGGCCCCGCCCCGTCGCTCGACGACTTCGCCGCGATCGCGCAAGCGGCGCTCGACTCCCTCGGCGAGCCGTTCCGGGAACGGGCGGGGGCGGTGAGCATCCGCATCGAGAACCTCGCCGACGAGGATACGCTCGAACATCTGCATATCGAGGATCCGTTTGAACTGACCGGGCTCTACTCCGGCGTGGCGCTGACGCTGGACCTGCATTCTGCGCCCTCGACCACCCCGCCGGTGGTCTGGCTCTACCGGCTTGCGATCATCGACGAATGGCTGGCGGACGGCGAGGTCGCGCTCGAAGACCTCATCGCCCATGTACTGGTGCACGAGCTCGCCCACCATTTCGGCTGGTCCGACGAGGAAATCGACCGGGTGCTGGAGATGGACGACGAACCCTGATCTCCAAGGCGCGGGTCGCGGGCGTCCGACCGGACCTCAGTGGGGGACCGACGCCAGCGTTTCAGCGACCCAGACGGGCACGATTTCGGTCGCCGGGCCATATCGCCCAGCGTCGAACACGCGCGCCGAACTCGATGGTTCGAGATTGAGTTCCAGCGTCGCCGCCCCGAGGACGCGCGCCATCTCGACAAAGCCCGCGGCCGGATACACTTCGCCCGAGGTTCCGACCGCCACGAAGAGGTCGCAGGCGGCGAGCGCACGTTGGATGTTCGTCATGTGATAGGGGATTTCGCCGAACCACACGACGTCCGGCCGGAGCGTTCCGACCACGCCGCAACGGCGGCATTCGGTTTCGACGCCGAGATCCGCCTCCCAGCGATCCCGCGTCTCGCAGGCCCCGCACAGGGCGGAGAGCAGCTCACCATGCATGTGGATGACGGTCTTCGAGCCCGCACGTTCGTGCAGGTCGTCGACATTCTGGGTCACGATCGTCACTGAGCCGCCCGCCCCGATCATTTCTTGCTCGAGCCGCGCCAGGGCAAGATGGGCGGCGTTCGGGCTTGCCGTTTTCAGGTCGCTTCGGCGGCGGTTGTAGAAATCGTGCACGAGCACCGGATTCCGCCGGAACCCGTCCGGCGTCGCGACATCCTCCAGCCGGTGGCGGGTCCAGAGGCCGTCACGGTCGCGAAACGTCCCGAGGCCGCTCTCCGCGGAGATCCCCGCTCCGGTGAGAAGCACGATACGGCGCACCTGCATAGTCTCTCTCCAACGGCGGACGCCCAAAGTCGCATGGACCCCGCAACCGGCGCGCGACCGCATGTTTACCGGACCCATCCGGCGAGAACAAATCTTCACCCTGCATACGCGACCTGAATGGCGACGCCACGCCTCCTTACGCCGAACGCGCCGGAGCCTTATGGATGCATGGCCCTATTGCACCAACGTCGCTGGAGCTGACCGCTTGCAGATACCCGCTCTCCCCTATTGGTTGCCAATCGTGATGCTGTCGGCATCGAACGTGTTCATGACTTTCGCCTGGTATGGCCACCTCCGCTTCAAAGCGTCGCCGCTCATCGTTGTCATTCTTGCGAGTTGGGGAGTGGCGCTCTTCGAATATGTGCTCGCCGTGCCGGCCAACCGCATCGGCCACGCCGTCTATTCGGCTGCAGAGCTCAAGACGATCCAGGAAGCGATCACGCTCATCGTGTTCTGCGCGTTTTCGGTTCTGGTGCTGAAGGAGCCGCTCGGGTGGCGCCACGCCGCTGGTTTTGGCCTGATCGCAGCCGGCGTCGCGGTTATCTTTTTAGGCGCTCCGAAGCACATCCAGCCGATTTAGGACGCGGCGGAGGCGACGCCCGACCGGCGAAAGGAGAGCGCTCGGCGGTTTCGCTAACCATGACGGCCGTGCTAGAGAGGTGGATGCTGGGTGGAACGCAGGGGTGCTCATCATGTTCCGAGGCAAAATCGGCGGCGGCTTCTCACTTCGCTGGCTCGCGGCCGGCGTCGCGGCCATTTCCCTCGCCGCCTGCGGCGCGGCCCAGGACAAGGCGGATCAGTTCGTCGAACTCACCTGGGACGTGATCGATCAGGTGACGGGCGCCGGACCGGTTGATCCCATGGCCGAAGCGCCGGTGGAAGCGCGCGCCTTCGCGGGACAGCGGCTCGCACCGGAAGCCCTGCCCGATGTCACGCTTGAGGAGGCCCTCGCCACGGGCAGTTTCTTCGCGGTCGGCTCGGTGATCGCCAAACCGCGTCTTGAGATGGTGGTGCCGCTCGTCGAACCGGAATCGTTCGACATCGACGCCGCGAGCTCCGACGCGGCGGTGGACGCCGGCGCCCCGGAGGAATTCCAGCCGGACCCGGCGCCAAGCGCTGAGAGCGCCCCGCAAGCCGCCCCTGAAACCACGGTCCTGGAATCCGGCGCGCCCGCGGCGGGAGCCCCTGACGCCCAGGCTCCGAGCGGCGCGGAGCCGGATGCGACCCCGCCAACCGCTGAGGCGAGGACCGCCCCTCCCGGCGCGTCCGCTCCCAATGTCGACCTGCGCACCGGCCGGCTGCCGCGGATCGCGGAGCGCACGATTCGGGATGTTCCCGAGATGCGCCAGAAGCTCGAGATGAAGCCCGGCGTGCTAGAGCAGGTGGTGCGAGAAAAGGGCGTCCGCGTCACCGACCGCATCCTGAAGGATGCGCGGGAATCTGCAGAAGCGACACTGAAGGTCAATCAGGAGACGGCGCAAAGCATCGGCGATGAGATCGCCCGAAAGGTCGAGGAGACGGCCGCTCCGAAAGCGCTTCAGGTTCGCCGCAAGCTGAATGTCGATGCGGCCCTAACGGCGCGCGAGCGGGCATTCAACAAGCTCGAGGAGATGGGACTGTCCGGCGTCGTTCTGCCCGAGGAGGGCGGCCAGATGCGGATCATGATCGGCGTCGACCCCACCCAGTTCGCGCCGGGAGAATCGACCCGGGAGCGCATCGCGGGAATGCAGCAGATGTTTGCGGCCGCGCGTCGCAACGACGGAGGATGCGAGCGCATCCCCTCGCGCGCCCGGCTTCAGGAGGATCCCGTGCTCGCGACCGAGTGCGTCGTGAAGGTGCTCGCGGAGTCAGGCGAGTATGAATATGTCGAGAAAGACTATGTGTTCAGCCACCAGATGCTGCGCCGGCCGAAGAAGCAGGTTGAAGACGCGGCCTTGAGCCTGACCCCCAACGACCCGCTCTGGTCGCTGCAGTGGAATTTCAAGGCCAATGGCGCTCAGCCTGGACAGTCCGCCGGCGGCGCGGGCTTCGCCGATTTCTGGAACAAGGCGAAACTCACCGGGTCGCGCTCCGTCACGGTGGCGGTGGTGGATACCGGCCTTCAGATGAGCCACCCGGACATCGCAGGCTCTCCCAACATCGCCAAGGGCTTCGACATGGTGTCCGATCCGGCGATCGGTAACGACGGCGACGGGCGCGACCCCAATCCCAACGATCCGGGCGACAAGTGCGACCCGAATGACCCGACCTCGTCCGACAGCTTCCACGGCACCCATGTCGCGGGCACGATCGGCGTCGGCGCGACGAACAACGCCACCGGCGTCGCCGGCGGAGCCTGGGACGTCACGATCGTCCCGGTACGGGCGCTCGGCCGCTGTGGCGGCAAGCTGTCCGACATAAACGACGCGATCCGCTGGGCGGCAGGGGTCGTCCCGGCCCGCGATTCCGTCGGCAATGAAGTCTGGGTGGAACAGCCGGCGGACATCATCAACCTGTCGATTGGCTTGTTCGAGCCCTGCCCCGCCTCCATGCAGGCGGCGATCAACGACGCCGTGGCCGCCGGCGCGATCGTCGTCGCCGCAGCCGGCAACGCCCGCATCAAGACGGAGTTCTACGCCCCTGGCGGCTGCGCCAACGTGATCTCCGTCGGCGCGGGCGATGAACGAGGCCAGCTCACGCCCTATTCCAATTACGGCCCGGAGGTCGACCTCATCGCCCCGGGCGGCGACATGACCCGCGACGATGACGGCGACGGCCGACCCGACGGCATCCTGTCCACCAAATTCTCCGCGGACTGCGCGGACCCGGTGACGGGAAAGCCGGTCGCCCAGTGCTTCTACTCCTATGAGAACGGCACATCGATGGCCGCTCCGCATGTGGCCGCCGCGCTCGCGCTGCTGAAGGCGCGCTTCCCCAAGGAGGTGCCATCGAAAACGGTTGACCGACTTATGGCCGCCACGACAGCTCGCACACCGATGCAGTGTTCGGGCAAGTGCTCGGCCTACCCGGGTTCGGAACCGATCCCGGACCAGGACGGCATGTGTTTCAGACCGTGCGGTGGGAAAATGCTCAACCTCTCCAACGCGTCGGTCCAGTGAGCGCGGGCTGGAGGCGGAAGACCGCCCGTGGGATGAGGAGAACGACCCGGTGAAGGAACAGGATCAGTCGCCGAAGCAGGGGTCCGGGCCCGAACCCGATTCCAGTGGGCGGGTCATGACGTCCGGCGCCGCGGCGATCGCGATCGTCGGGGCGCTCGTTGCGGGGTCTCTGCTGGCGCCCGGCCGGAATGGGCCTGGCGCCTCGCAAACCGAAACAGCGAAACTTGCCGAGGCGATAGAAACCTCGGCGCCAGGGATCGAATCTGCACAGATCACCGAAGCCGCGCCGATGGTCGGCGTCGCATTCGAGCAGGGGCGCAATGCGGCTGCCCCGGTTGGCGGAACGGTCGAGATCACGGTCAAGTTCAAGGACAACCCAAAGATCAAACCCATGATCGATCTGTTCTGGCGCGACGCCGAGGCGGCGAAAGCCGCGTTCAAGCAGTTCAGCGCAGGACGGCCCGAATTCGAGGGCATGCGGCTCGACCGCGTGACCTATTCGGACGAACTGATCCTCGTCTATGAAGGCGACGCGCCCGCAAATCCGATGCGGGCGATGCGGGAGGCGGCGGCCCGTATCGGAGGCGCAGCCGACATCAGTTACGCCGAACCCAGCATGACCGCTCATCCGGGAGACAAATGATGCGATCGATCGTTCTCGCTTGCGTGTGCGCGCTCGCTCTCGCCGGATGTCTCGAAGAGCCCGACGATCAGACCGCCGCGACCGCCGAACCACCCGCGGCGGCCCCCGGGACCGCGACGGCCGACGGCGCTCCACCGGTCGAGACGGCGCAGCTCGCCCAGGTCGCGCAGGCGCCCGCGGGTCCGCCGGCCGTTGAGTCGACGATCGATTGGGAAGCCGCCCGTGCGGCCCGCGCCGCCGGCCGCGTGACGGACGCTCCGGTCGGCGTCGAGCGTGTCGGGTTCGGCACAGTGGTGCCGATGCTGCTGCCGTCGGGAATTGTCCAGCCCCAGAATGCACCGCCGCCGACCATCGTCGCGACCGATGACGGCTATTTCGCCACCTATCAGATGGCGCGCTGGGACGCGATCGTGAACGGCTCGAAACAGGCCTTCGCCACGGCCGCCGGAACGCCGGCGCAACCCTCCGACGAGATGAAATTCACCTCGAGCGACGGTTCGGCCCAGCTCGCATTCTCGCGGTTCGGCGCGGACTATCTGATCGAGTTCGAATGCCGGGAGCTCGATGGATCGGAATCGTGCATCACGGCGGACGAGGCGAGGGAGTTCGCCGACAGCCTCTTTGTTGCAGCGACACAGTGACCGGGCTTGCGTCCTGAAGGCCCGAACGGTGGGGATTGAGATGCGTCAGTCTGGAATCAAGGCGGGGCTTGCGGCGATCGCGGCGGCGTTCACGCTCTCGGCGTGCGACGCGAGCATCCTGCTGTGGCCCTGGGTGGAGCGGGAGGAAACCGAGACGGCCGAGCGGCCGCCTCCGCCTCCGCCGCCCCTCGAACCGATCGACCCGCTCGTTCCGGTGGATGCGGAGCCCCCGCCGCTGACGCCGAACCCCAACGCCAATTCCGGCGCGCCCGAAGACGGGACTCCCTTCATCGATGCGCCGGAAAACCCGCTCGTCCCGATCAGCGACGCCAATCCGCCGGTCGATCCGAACACCGGCCAGCCGGTGGTGATCCCACCGCCGTCCGAAAACAGCGGCCCCAATCCGGGCGAGGCGGACGCTGGCGCGCCGACGACCCCGGCTCCGACGACCCCGGGCTCAGGACCGTCGCCAGATCCGGCGCCCGATCCCGGATCTCCCCCGCCCGCGCCGCGGCCCAGCTTCTTCTTCCACACCGCCGGCTCGCTCGAGCCGTCCAGCGGAACCGGCGCAACCGATCAGATGGTCTTTGCTCCGGACATGGCCTTCCCGATCAAGGACGCGCCCTCCTTCCCGCAAAGCCAGGTCTACCGGTTCGGCGGCGGCGTTAAGGGCGGAGACCAGTGTGACCCGCGCAACTTCACCGCCCCGTGGCGCGACAATTATTGCGAGAAGCGCGGCACCTCCAGCACCACGCCATGGTGTCCCGTCGGCGGAGTGCATCTCGGCCAGGACATCCGCGTAGGCACCCCAGAGGGTTGCAACGCCGAACGGCGCACCAAGGCGGCCGATCGTCAGCGTTACGCCGTGGTGGCGGTCGAGGACGGCGTGATCTCCAACGTCGGCAGCTATTCGGTGAACGTGCGCTCCGGCGGCCGCATCTATCGCTATCTGCACCTCAACATGGCGAAGCTGTCGGTGAAGACCGGTGACACCGTCAAGAAGGGCGACGTCATCGGCTATGTCTCGAACGATTTTGGCGGCACTCCGACGACGCTGCATCTGCACTTCGAGATCAAGATGAACACCGCCGAGCACGGCTGGGCCTATGTGCCGCCCTATTCGTCGCTGCTCGCCGCCTATCAACGCAGGGAGAGCAATCCGGGAGCGCTCGTCGCCGACGGCGATACGCAGATCGGCGTTGCATCGACTGGCGGCGGCCAGGACGGGCGCTGACGCTCGCGGACGGAGCCCGGGGCCTTCCGTCCCCGCGACGCGTCGCCTAGAGAGAAGCGATGCGAACGCCGCTCGACCTGTCCCACCGCACCGCCGAACGGGCGCCCGCTCCGCCGCGGGACCTCGCCGGCCTTGGCCGCGACGCGCTCCAGTCGGCGGTCGTCGAGCTCGGCGTTGAGCCGAAGAAGGCGCGGATGCGCGCAGGCCAGCTCTGGCGCTGGATTTATCACTACGGGCTCACCGGGTTTGACGGCATGACCGACATCGCGCGGGATTTGCGCGATCAGCTCCACGCCGCCCACGTGATCGGCAGGCCGGAGATCGCCGACCAGCAGATATCGACGGACGGGACGCGCAAATGGCTGCTGCGCTACGGCCCGAATGTCGAGGCGGAATCGGTGTTCATTCCGGATGTCGGCAAGGCCGGCGCGCTCTGCGTCTCGTCGCAGGTTGGCTGCACGCTCACCTGCACCTTCTGTCACACCGGCACCCAGACGCTCGTGCGCAATCTCTCCGCGCCAGAAATCGTCGGCCAGGTGATGATCGCCCGCGACGCCCTAGGAGAATGGCCAACCTCCACGGAGGACCGCAAGCTCACCAACATCGTGTTCATGGGCATGGGTGAGCCGCTGTTCAACCTGGACGCGGTCGCGGAGGCGATCGACACAATCGCCGACGGGGACGGCATCTCGATCAGCCGGAGGCGGATCACGGTCTCCACCGCGGGAGTCGCCCCGCGCATCTCGGAACTTGGCGAGCGCACAGGCGCGATGCTCGCGATCAGCCTGCATGCGACGCGCGACGATCTGCGCAACGAACTCGTGCCGATCAACCGCAAATACGATCTGAAGACTCTGTTCGAGGCGATCCGCGCCTATCCGGACCTGTCCAATTCCAAGCGCGTGACGTTTGAATATGTGATGCTCAAGGGCGTCAACGACACGCTCGCCGAAGCGCGCGACCTCGTCCGGCTGCTGAAGGGGGTGCCCTCCAAGATCAACCTCATTCCGTTCAATCCATGGCCGGGGACCGCCTATGAGTGTTCCGACTGGGAGACGATCGAGGCGTTCGCCGAAGTTCTCAACCGCGCCGGCTATGCAAGCCCGATCCGCACGCCCCGCGGACGCGACATTCTCGCCGCCTGCGGACAACTCCGGTCGGAGAGCGTGAAGCAGAAGGCCTCCGAGCGCCTGCGCGCGCGGCTCGCGGACGGGGGAGCCGGCGAAGCCTGAACCAACGAATTGCGGCGCGGGCTGGGCCCGGGCATTGTCGCTTGGCCCCGCAATGGCCTACACCCGACGGGTTCGACGCGGCCTGGCGCCGGGTGCGAAGACCGGGGAGACCGCTCATGAAACTGTCTTGGCTTGCCGCAACCGCATCCACCGCGTTGCTCGCCATTCCGCTCGCCTTCGCCCAGGTCGCCCCGAAGCCGACCCCGGAACAACTCGCGAAAACCTTCGAGGAGGATCAGCTCAGCGCCGAGGCCTGTGGTGTGCCCCGCAACGCCGCGGACGACTATCGCCCCGCCCCGATGTTCCCGGACCAGACCCGCGCCCCGCGCATCGCGACCACCCAACCCTTCGAGGTCGAGGAAGTCGCCACGGGCCTGTCGCACGCCTGGGGCCTCGCCTTCCTGCCGAGCGGCAAGATGCTGGTGACGATCCGGGGCGAAGGCCTGAAAACGGTGTCGCCGGACGGAACCGTGTCGCCGCTTCTTTCCGGCGTCCCCGCGATCAAGACGAGCTTCCGCCTGTTCGGGATGCATGACGTGATCCTCGACCGCGATTTCCCCGGCACGCGGACGATCTATCTTGCCTATGTGTCGCAGGCCGACGGGGATCCGCCGAACACGGGCTATGTCGCGAGCGCCAGGCTCAGCGCGGATGAAACCGCACTCACCGATTTTCGCATCCTCGAGAAAGGGGTGATGACGCCGAGGCGCCTCGCCCAGGCCGCCGACGGCTCGCTGATGGTGATCACCGCCGACATCATCACGCCCTACACCGCGACCCAGTCGATGCAGAGCCTGCAGGGCAAGGTGCTGAGGATCACAACCGACGGCCGTGTTCCGCGCAACAACCCGTTTGTTGGAACGCCTGATGTCGAACCGTCGATCTGGGCGCTCGGGTTGAGGGACGCACAGGGCCTCACCTTCCATCCGACCACCGGAGAGCTCTGGACGATCGAGAATCAACCGCGCGGCGGCGACGAGCTGAATCGGCTCGAGCGTGGCAAGAATTACGGCTTCCCGCTCATTTCCTACGGGCGCGACAATGACGGCTCGCTGCTCAATGGCGGAAAAACGACGCAGGAGGGGCTCGAGCAGCCCGTGCATTTCTGGACGCCCTCGGTCGCCTTCTCGGGCATGGCGTTCTACACAGGCGATGCGATTCCCGAATGGCGGGGCAATCTCTTCATGGGCGGGCTCTCCGGCCAACAGCTCGTGCGGGTGGTGCTGAAGGACGGGCGCGTCGTCGCCGAGGAGAAGCTCCTGCGCGACCGGTGCGAGCGCATTCGCGATGTGCGTCAGGGGCCGGACGGCCTGTTGTACCTCGTCACCGACGCCGACGACGGCAAAATCCTGCGCATTCGGCCGAAATAGGCGATCCGCTGTCCATCGCTCACGCGCAGTCGAGACGAAACTCCTCCACCGCGTCGCTGGTCTCCGCGCCGCCGCGACGGCGGGCGCCGCCGACAAGATAGACGCCGCCATCGACCGAAACCGCGCCGAGCCCATGGCGCGGGGTCATCATCGACGCAGCCTCGCTCCAGCGGTCGGCCTGCGGATCATAGCGCCACGACTGCGGATAGACCCCCTCTGGAGGCGACCCGTCGAGCGCGGCGTTCAGCGCCTCTCCGCCAAAAACATAGATCGATCGGCCGATCATGCCGGCGGCGAGCCCGCCCTGCCCTTGCGGCATCGGCGCGCCAGGGCTCCAGCGGTCGGAGGCGGGGTCATAGATCTCGGTGTCCTTGACATTGCCGCCGCCCACCCGCCGACCTCCGAAGACGTAGAGCTTGCCCTCGAACACCACCGCCGCGGCGCTGTTTCGCGCCGTCGGAGCGGGGGCCGCCCGCGACCAGCTGTTCGCGGCGGGATCGAACACCAGATGCCGGTCGACATCGCCCTGATCGGTCCATTGCGCATTGGCGGCGCCGACGGGACGCCGCCCGCCAACGACATGAATGCGGCCGCCGAGACTTGCCGCGACCACTTCGCCATGCACCTCCGGCGCATCCGCGAGCCGGACCCAGACGCCCGCCGCCTCGTCCAGCACGAACGTATCGGCCGTCATCCGCCAGGGCGCATCCGCGCTCGAAGCGAAGCCGCCAAGCGCGTAGAGCCGGCCGTCATGGGCGACAAGATGCGGGTGATGACGCGCTTCAGGCAGCGGCGCACCTTCCTGCGTCTCACGCGTGGCGGGATCATAAGCAATATGACGAGCGGTCGCCCCGATGATGCGACCGCCATCGGCGAGGAATCCGCCGGCGATGTGGATGCGGCCCTGGTGCAGCGCCGGATAGATCTCCTGCACCGCGAAGGGCAAACGCGGCCGCGCCCGCCAACACCCCGCCCCTCCAGAAGCCGGCGAACTGCCAACGGATATCTCGCCGTCTGACCCGGTCGCGGGAGTCGGAGGATTGCTGCAACCGGCGATCACCATTGCTGCGCCGCACGCCATAACCGCGCGGCGAGAGGGCCCCGCGGCGCCGTGGCCGCCGACTTCGCCGGACACGGCAAGGAGTCCTGGAACGCGGGTCGTCATCTTCGGGCCCTTCCTCTCAAGCTCGATACCGCCGGTAGCATCCTGCGTCGTCCGGCGCCATTATCGCAGCATGACCAGCTTGATCCACTCCCGATTCCTGTTCGCGGCCCCTCTGGCGGCGGCGCTGTTCGCGGCCTGTGCTTCGCCCGGAGCAGGCCCTCAGCCTCAGCCGCCAGCCGAGGCCTCGTCGCCCGCCGCCGATGTCGAGGCGTTCATGTGGGCCTATACCGAAGCCTGGAACCGGCATGACGCGGCCACAATCGCGCGCGATTTCTATCGGCTCGGGCCGGATGTCGCGACCCAGGCAGCCTCGTTGGAGCAGCAGTTTGAAGCCTTGCGGGCACAGGGCTATGTGCGTTCGGACATCCATTCCGTTGAGGGATGCCGTCTGAACGATGGGCAAGCCATCGCAGAGATGCGCTTCACCCGCCTCACCACATCTGGCGAGCCCCTGCCGCCGCGCGACCGGGCGAGCGTCTATCTGCTGCGGCGCTTCCCCGAGGGCTGGCGGATCACGAGCCTCATCGGCATGGAGGCCAGCGCCGATATCGCCTGCACGTCCCGGGCGGGGTGAGCCGGAGCTGCGTGGGGCGAAGTCACGAGGCCGCCGGCCGTTACTGCCCGCGCCGGCCGTTACTGCCCGCGCTGGTCGGTTCGGATTGGCAGATCCTCGGGGCGGACGTCGGTGGTCCGGCGGCTGGCGGGGTCCGCGCTGCACGAGGCGCGACCGGCAGGATCATTCTTGAAATGCTCCCGGCAGGCGACTTCCTGCGACAATTCCGCGTCGGTCCCAATTCCGAGACAGCCCGTCACACCCGCTGACGCCGCGAGCCCGACCAGCATCGCCGCGGGCCTCATCCATCTGCTCGACATCAGCACACCTCCACGCAGGCAGGACCGCCCGCCCTCACCCTAAGGCGGCGGAGCTCCGCCGCAAACCCTCAACCCTCGGACGATCACGCGTTCAGCGGACGATCGATCAGCACGGCGAGGAGCAGCGCCGGCCCGCCATGCGCACGCCAGGCGTGATTCGTGCCGCGCTGGATGACCACCTGACCCGGCTTCATCTGCGTCTCGCCGTCATCCAGAATGAGGCTGACCTCCCCCTTCAGCAGACAGATCACATCGATCGAGTGGGTCGTGTGCATGGCCGGGTGCCGGGTCTGGTCGACGATATGATGATCGCCGTCGAAATCGGCGAATCGCTGGCGCGTCTGCTCGTTCAACACCTCGACCGGGACATCATCCGGCGTCGGCGTCACGACAAACCAGCGCACCTTCACCTTGCCACTCGCCGGCGCAAGCACCGGACGGGACTCGCCAAGATCGTCCCGTCCCGCCGGATCGAGCGGGCCGGTAGCAAGGTCATGCCAGATCTCAAACAGGCCGCCGATGTCCGGCGAACCGATCTCGGACGATGGCGGACCATCGATCAGGATGGCGGACTTCCCGCCCGCCCCGACGGCGGTCACGATCCGGCGCATCGCCTCCCGGAACTCGGCCGACTTCTGCTCGCCCATGAACCTTCTCCGGCTATGTGCCCGACTCGTCTCTTCGTTCCCGGTGTTTCTGGTCGCTGTTCTCGCGAACCCGTCTCTCGCACGCGCGGCGCTCATCGCCGAAGGTCTCGTCGCGGCAGGCTTTGAGGGCGGCGCTGTCGTAGACATCCTGGGCGAAAGACATGCAGCCGCCCGCGACCGTCGAACACAGGCCCAGAAGCAGCGCCGCCGCTATCCGTTTCATTCCGCGCGGCATCCTCATCACTCCTTCAACCTGTCAGGCGAGCGCCTGAACTTCGGCGTGACGCGGGCATCGTACTTCGTGATCGTTTACGATTCCCACCGCCTGCATCACCGCATACACGATGGTCGGGCCGCAGAATTTGAACCCTCGCGCCTTCATGTCCTTGGCGATCCGTTCCGAAAGCGGCGTCTTCGCGGCGACGTTTTTCCAATGATCCAGCCGGTTCACGATCGGCCGCCCGTCAACGAAGCCCCAGAGATAATCAGAGTAGCTTACGCCCGCGTCGCGCATGTCGAGATAGATGCGCGCATTGCCGATCATCGCGTTGATCTTGGCCGGGCTGCGGATCACGCCGGGGTTGGCGAGCGCGCGCTCGACCCGGTGAGGCGTCCACCGTGCGATCGCTTCCGGATCGAAGCGGTCGAACTCCGCGCGCATCGAAGATCGCTTGCGCAGGATGGTGATCCACGACAGTCCCGCCTGGAAGCCGTCGAGTTGAACCTTTTCCCAAAGCGCGCGTGAATCGCGCTCCGGCACGCCCCATTCGGTGTCGTGATAGGTCCGATAGATCGGGTCGGCTACGGGCGCCCAACCGCAGGGGACATCGCTCATCCGCGGGACAATGAGGCCGACGCTTCAGCGAGCCAAGGGGGTCGTTCAAATTTCATCTGCTGCGACGCGCAGGTGACAGGCTCTCCCGCGGCCTCGGCGGCGACGAGCCGGTCGATGCGGATCCGCGCGAGCGCTGCTCCCTCTGCGGCAGAGGAGATGACGCCGATTTCCGCCGACCCGGCAAGCACCGGTGCACCCGCCGTGACGGCCGCGCCGCAGCCGAGCGCCGCAAGCGTTCGCTTGCGGACGATCCCGCGCCGCTTCATGCGGGAGACGACCTCCTGCCCGACAAAACAGCCTTTGGCGAATTCGACGCCGCCGCGCAGGTCCATGTTCACATCGGCCGGGAACACCTCCTCGGCGGCGAAGTCGCGGCCCTGTTCCGGCGCGCACGCCGCGATCCGGGCCGCGTCCCAACGGGCCAGCGCTTCGGTCGACCGATCGCCCTCACCCGCCTTGATGACCGTCCGGCGCAGCGAATCGCCCGGTTCCGGACAGGCCGCCACCTCCAATTCAGGCCTCGCCGCGATCATGACCCTCGCCCGCAGCTTGAAGAGCGTGAGCCGGCGCACCACCGCATCCACAGCATCCGCCGGCGCATCGAGCCGGAATCCCTCGGCGCTGCGCTCGATGAAGAGGTCCGCCACCACCTTGCCCTGCGGCGTCAGCAGCGCTCCGAAACGCCGGTCGCCGATGTTCATTCCGAGCGTCGACTGGGTGAGAACGCCATGAAGAAACGTCTCGGCGTCCAGGCCGTCGACCGTGACGACGCTACGGTGATGAAGATGGATGTGCTCGGTCATCGCCAAGAGATAGGGTCTTTCGGCGTGATGGAGAACGCCCGGGGCCGGCGAAGGCTCCGCAGACGATCACTCAAATGTGTGAGAGTTAAACTCTGTGTCAGCATCCTTTCGCGCGCTTTCCTCTCGTCCGCCTCTGTGGAATAGTCATGGTCGTCGAACTTGGAAGGTCCGGTCACTCTCCTTGCTCCTTCTCGCGGATTGAGCACCGGATCTGGTTGCCGGCGCCCCCAAAATCGGTCCCGCTCGAGCGCAGCGAGCGCGCTCATCGACCTCCGGCCGTCCCCCCGGTCCGGAGCCGACACTGAGAGACGATCCCAATGGCTACGGGCAAAGTGAAGTGGTTCAACGAGCAGAAGGGGTTCGGATTCATCGAACCCGAAGAGGGCGGCAAGGACGTTTTCGTCCATATCTCCGCCGTCACGCGCGCCGGTCTCCGCGGCCTTGAGGAGAACCAGCGCGTGAAATTCGAGCTGGAAACGGACAAGCGCTCCGGCCGCGTCGCGGCGACCGCGCTCGAAATCATTCCCGGCTGATCCCCTCGGCGAGGCGGGCGAGCGGTTCGCTGACCCTTCGCCGATCCGGCCGACCGCCTCGCCGGCTTTCCCCACTCATCCGACGACAGCGGTTCAGGTCCTATGCCGGCGGCAGGAGATTGCGCGCGCGCAGCAGCGCCGCCTCCGCAGAACCCGTCATCACATAAACTCGCGTCAAGCCGGCGGCCCCCAAGCGGTCGAGCGCGGCTTCATGGCTTTCCCCCGGCAACCGGTCGAAGCGTGCGTCGAACCCGTTGCCTTCGGTTGATTCAGCGAGCCATGGACGTCCCGTGCGAAGTCGCGTGAAGAAGCCGATGTTGAGCGCCTCGGCCTCCGCGCGCAGCACGCCCGCAACGACCGACACACCCGCCGCCGCCAGCCGCTCCGCACCCCCGAGCGAGACGGGATTGGGTTCGGGGCAAGCGATCACCACACGCCGCACGCCGCTTGCGATCAGCCGGTCGGCGCAGGAAGCCGCCCCCGATGTTCGCGCCGCGCAGGGCTCAAGGGTCACGTAGGCGTCCGCATCCCTTGCCGTGTCGCCAGCAAGACCAAGCGCGATCTCCTCCGCATGGGACCGGCCGCCACCCCCGGTCGCGGCCTCCGCGAGGATCCGGTCGCGGGCTACGATGACGCAGCCCACGCTCGGATTGGGAGAGGTGCGGCCGAGCTGCGCCTGCGCGCACGCCAGCGCCCGACGCATGAACGCCACATCGCGGTCGGCGGACGTGCTCACACCACCGGCAGGGGCTTCGCCCGCGCCTCGTTGAGATATCTCGCGGATCGTATCGCTCCGGACAGCCCAAGCTCGATCAGCAGCGGATTGCCGGTAGGCACCTCGATGTCCATGATCCCGGCGTCCGACACCCCGAACAGATGCTTCACGATGGCGCGAAGCGAATTGCCGTGGGCGGCGACTAGCACCGACTTCCCCGCCTTCAGGTGCGGAGCGATTTCACCGTCCCAGTAGGGCAGCACGCGGTCGAGCGTGGTCTTGAGGCTTTCGGTTCGCGGAATCGCAAGGCCCGCATAGCGCGGGTCCCCGGAGAGATCGAACTCGGAACCGGGTTCAGCATCAGGCGGCGGAATGTCGAACGACCGGCGCCAGATCTTCACCTGCTCATCGCCGTGGCGCGCCGCGGTCTGCGTCTTGTTGAGGCCCGTCAACCCGCCATAGTGCCGCTCGTTCAGCCGATAATCCTTGACGACCGGGAGCCACACCCGATCCATCTCCTCGAGCGCGAGCCAGAGGGTGCGGATCGCGCGCTTGAGCACGCTTGCATAGGCGCAGTCAAAGGCCGCGCCCGTCTCTTTCAGCAAGACGCCGGCGTTGCGCGCCTCGATCTCGCCCTGTGCGGTGAGGTCGACATCCCACCAGCCGGTGAAACGGTCCTGCAGGTTCCATTCGCTCTGGCCGTGGCGCACAAGCGCAAGATGCGGCATGCGGGCGTCTCCTTCGATGCTGGCTGACTGAAATGGCGCGAGCGGGCTTGGGTCAAGTCCCGCCGAAACGTCTTCGGCTTAGCGGCGGCACAACGCTCGCGCCTTGTCGATCGCGTCCGACGATCCCTTGAGCGAGAACGAATAGGCCGTCCGTTCGGTCGGCGCCGCGGCCTCGACCCGGAGTTCAGACCCCTTTTTCAGCGCCGCGACGAGCGCCTTGTCGGAGGAATCCTCCACGAAAGCCTCGTTCTTCACCGCAAACATCTGAAAGCGCTCTCGTCCGATCGTCGCGACCGGCGGAAGATCGGGTCTCAGAGTGTAGCCGACCTTGAGGCTCGGCTGATCGGACGCGGACCCGGACCGCCAGGTCGCCACAACGAAATTGACCTCCCCATGCCGGGTCGCCTTGGGAGCAAGGTCGTTGGCTTCCGTGGCGGCGTAGCACACCAGGTCCCGGTCCACGGTCTCGGTGAACACGCGCCAGTCATTATAGCGGCCGATCGCCTTCACCTCGGCGCTCGCGGAGCCTGCGAGCGCGCCTGCCCCGATGGACAGCGCCATGAGCCTTGCCGGCCACCGGCTCTTCATCCCGCCCTCTCCCTCAAAGACTCACAAGCGACAGCGTGGAGCTTCGCGGCAAACTATGGGGGAAATTTGACGCAAGCCTTAATCGCCCCCGCGCTCGCGCCTGTTGCTGGTCCCGAGATCCCGAACGGCTAGCGCGGCGCCCGCTTGGCGAGGATGCGCTGGAGCGTCCGCCGGTGCATGTTCAGCCGCCGTGCGGTTTCCGAGACGTTGTGGTTGCAGAGCTCATACACGCGCTGGATGTGCTCCCACCGCACGCGATCGGCGGACATGGGATTCTCCGGCGGTTCCGGCTTGTCTTCCCGGCTCGACAGCAGCGCGTTCACCACATCCTCAAGGTCGGCGGGCTTCGGCAGATAGTCGACCGCCCCGGCCTTCACCGCCGCGACCGCGGTCGCGATCGCTCCATAGCCGGTGAGGATCACGGCGTGGCTGTCTTCGCGCGCCTCATGCAGCGCCTCGACGACCTCAAGGCCCGAGCCATCTTCCAGCCGCAGATCGACCACCGCGAACGCGGGCGGGGCCTGCTTCAGCAGCGCCCGGGCTTCCGCGACGGACGACGCGGCGGACACATCAAACCCAACCGCTGCAAGCGCACGCGAAAGCCGCGTGCGGAAAGGGCCGTCATCATCCAGCACCAGAAGGGACCTGTCCTTCACCTCCGCCAGACGTGCATCGATCTGTCCCGATTCCACCAAACCTAACTCTCCTGCCCGGACCGTCCGCGGCGCACCGCCTGAACCCGGAGTTGTTGTCATTCCAAAACGCTTGCGGGGCGGAGTTTAGCCCGCTCCGCAGCGCCATATCCAGCACAATGCGATGCGAAAGCCTGTGTTTGTCCCGTCAGTGTCCGGACCAACCCGGTCCCGCCTCCACCATGTGGCGAGGCCACGAAATTCGCACAACCGCACCGCGTTCTGGCGCTGGCTTGTTGTACGGCGAAACCCGCGCTCCGGTTCGCTCAAGCAGCGTGACCGCAATAAAGAACCCAAGACCGAGGCCGCCGCCCCTCTGTTCGATCGAGCGTTCCGAAAAGTAAGGCTCGCCGAGTTTTGCAAGCACGGACGGCGCAAACCCCGGTCCGTCATCGCTCACATAGATGCGAACCTCGCTCTCCGACCAGCGCGCGCTGACCTCCACCCGCGAGGCGGCGAAACTCGTGGAATTCTCGACGAACGCCCCAAGCGCGTGAATGATTTCCGGCCGCCGCACGATGATCGGCGCACGTTCGTCGCGATCCGTGGCCGTCGAGAGGGGCGAACTCGTGAACACAAGCTCCCGCCCCATGTCCCGGTGCGGTTCGGAGGCTTCCTCGATCAGCGCGCTCACCGTCATCCGTGCATAGGCGGCGTCCGCCGCCTCCCGCCGCTCTGACAGCTGACGCAGGATCGCCCGGCACCGCTCGCTCTGCTCGATGATCAGCGCGATGTCGTCATGCGCTGGATGGTCCTTTGGAACGGACTTGCCAAGATCCTTGGCCGCCAGATGGATCGTCGCGAGCGGGGTTCCCAGTTCATGCGCCGTCGCCGCCGCCAGCGCTCCGAGCGCGGACAGTCGCTGCTCGCGGGCGAGCACCGCCTCCACCGCGTCAAGGGCCGAAACGAGCCTCGATTCGTCCCGGCCGGTCCGGGAGGCGGAAATGGCGAAAAAGGCGAGCCCGATCACCACCGCGATGAACTGGCCCGCCTGATACATCTGCGGCAGTTCGATCTGCTCGCCCTCGCGCCAGGGCACGTCAAGCGCGAACAGGGGCATCGCCGCGGCGCAGGCGATCGCGAGACCCGACAGCAGCATCGCATAGGGCGGCGAGAGCCGCGCGGCCCCCACCGTGACCGGGGCGAGCAGCATCAGCAGGAACGGGTTCTGCAGCCCCCCGGTAAGGCCGATCAGGGTCGCGAGCTGCACCACGTCGAAGGCGAGCTGCCCAGCCGTCTCCGCCGGCCGCGACAGGTGCTGCGCGGGGTAAATCGCCATCAGAATCACGTTGAGCCAGGCGGACGCCGCAACGACAGCGAGCGCAGCCCCGAACGGAAAGTCGAAGCCCAGCACAACCTCGACAAAGACCAGCGCGGAGGCCTGCCCCATGATCGCAAGCCAGCGCAGCGTGATCAGCGTGCGCAGTCGCGTACGCCCAAGCGCGGAAGGAATCCCTGTCAGCCCGCCGCGCTGCAGACTCTCCGGCTCGCCGGAGACCGCGCGCTGAGCACCCGGGACCAGCGGACGAATCTCGCCCATGCGTCAAAAGCCTCCCTTTGCGATCCTGTCGCCTCGCGTGCATAACGCATCCCATGAGAAGCGACACCACACCTTCGAGCGTCGAGCGACACGCGGCGGATCGGCGCGCGCGCAACGGCGTCACAGCGGCGCTCCTCGCCGGGGCCGCGATCCTGCTTGCGGCCTGCGGCGGACAGCGCACCGAAACCGCGATCGCCCCCGACTGCCGGACGCGGGCCTACCCGGAGATCGGCGGCCCCTTCTCGCTTGTCAGGAATGACGGCGTCCGCGTCACGGAGGCCGATTTCAAAGGGTCACGCACTCTTGTCTTCTTCGGCTTCACGCATTGTCCGGACGTCTGCCCCAACACGCTCTACGCCATCGGCGCGGCGCTCGACCAGCTCCCCGAGGGGACGGAGCCGCCGGTGACCGCCCTCATCTCCGTCGATCCCGAGCGCGACACGCCGGAGGCGATGTCCGCCTACGTCGCGAGCGCCGGCTTCCCCGCGAAGACCGTGGGTCTCACCGGAACCGAAGAAGAACTCCGCGCCGCCAGCCGCGCCTTCGCGGCGGCGTTCCAGCGCGTCGACGACCCCGCGAGCCGGGTGGGCTATCTCGTCGATCACAGCGCCCTGATCTACCTGATGGACGAAAACTGGTCGCTCCAGACCTTCTTCACGCCGGACACGCGACCATCAGCGATGGCGGCCTGCATCGCCGCGCTCGGGTGACCCTCGCGATCAGTCCGTTTCGGCAGGATTGAGCGGCGCGCCGCGCGCCGCAAGCCAGCGCCAGACCGGTTCGAGGACGTCCCCGGCCCCCGCCCCGGAATCCTCAAGAACGAGGTCGCAAACTGCTTTGGCAGGCTGCGTGAAGCGCAGGTGAGCGGCCCGCACAAACCTCAGATACTGGTCGATCGCACGCGGCAGCGACCGCCCCCGCTCCTCGACATCACGCCGGATACGCCGCAACAACCGAACATCGGTCTCCGTGTCGACATAGATCGACACGTCATATCTGGGCCTCAGCGACCGGTCGGACAGCACGTGCACGCCCTCCACGATGACGAGCGGCGTCGCGGGCACATCGCGCCACTCGCCGACCCGACGGTCGTGCGTCGCAAAATCATAAACCGGCTGGCGGATCGCGAGCCCCTGCCTCAGCTGATCGAGGTGCGCCGCGAACAGCGCCATATCCTTCGACGCCGGGTCGTCGAAATTGATGCGCGCCTCGACCGTCTCATTCGACCAGGTGTGCGCATCGGGCCCATGGGCGGAGCGCGGCAGATAGTAATTGTCTTCGGTCAGAAGCGCGCAACGCTTCGGCCCCATCCGATCCTGAAGCCCCCGAGCAAGCGTCGACTTGCCGGACCCCGAGCCGCCGGTGATCGCGATGAGATACGGCCGCACGGCCGACGTCATCTGTCGCCGTCGAGATCGCGCCGCACGCGCGGAGACGCCAGCAATTCATCGATCTTGCGCGCCTCCTCAAAGCTCTCATCCGCCATGAAACGAAGCGTGGGCGCAAACTTGAAATCGATCTCCTGCGACAGTCGTCCGCGCAGGAAGCGCTGCGCCCGATTGAGGGCGCTCACAACCTCCTCTGTCCGTTCGCCCCCCCCGAGCGGTGCACAATAGGCGGTCGAATGCTTGAGATCCGGGGACACCCGCACCTCCGTGATGGTCACGGGCACACCGTGCAGGTGCGGGTCATCGAATTCCTCGCGCGCGAGAATCCCCATCAGGGCGTGACGGATCAGCTCTCCGGCGCGAAGCTGTCTCTGGGAGGGAAGTTTCATGCCGCCACCATCCGACCCCGGGCACATCTGTCAAGCGCCTGGCTCCGTGCGGCGCTGCAAGGTCGTTTTTTCGGCCGCACACGCGCATGGTTTGGGATAGTCCGTCTGGGAAAGGAGCCCGAGCCATGCTGCACTCTCTTCCGGACGAAGATCAGCTCTACGCCGCCCTCACCCGTCGCGACGCGGATTTCGACGGCGTGTTCTATGTGGCGGTGCGCACAACGCGAATTTTCTGCCGGCCGGTCTGTCCCGCCCGCACGCCCCGGCGCGAGAATGTCGAGTTCCACCCCTCTCCGGAAGACGCGCTGGCGGCGGGCTTTCGCCCGTGCAAACGCTGCCGACCGCTGGACGATCCCGGCGCACCGGGCGCTGTGCTGTCACGCCTGCTTGCGCTGGTGGAGGGCGATCCGACGCGACGCTGGACAGAAGACGATCTTCGCCGGGAGGGGATCGAGCCCGCGACCGCCCGCCGTCAGTTCCGAAAGCGCTTCGACATGAGTTTCTCTCAATACGCCCGCGCACGCCGCCTGGGCCACGCCTTCTCAGCCATCCAGGCGGGCGGCGCGGTGATCGAGGCGCAGCTCGACGCGGGGTTTGAATCCGGCAGCGGATTTCGGGACGCCTTCGCGCGGGCGTTCGGCGACGCGCCGCTCAAGTCGCGCCGGACCCGCCTTTTCGACATGGCCTGGATCGACAGTCCGCTGGGGCCCCTGTTTGCGGTCGCCGAGGGGGAGCGGCTGCACATGCTGGAGTTTTCCGAGCGCAAGCGCCTCCAGGAGCATATCGAGCGCTACCGGCGGGGCTTCAACGCCGCCATCATCCCCGGCGAGGGGCCGGCCATCCTCAGGATCCGCTCTGAACTCGCGGACTACTTCGCGGGACGGCGGCTGACCTTCGACACCGGGATCGCCGACGCCGGCACAGACTTCCAGGCGACGGTCTGGCGTGCACTTGGAGATATTCCTCCGGGCGAGACCCGGTCCTACGCCGACGTCGCCGCCGCCATCGGCCGTCCGACCGCCACCCGCGCCGTTGCGAACGCCAACCGGCTGAACCGCTGCGCCATCATCATTCCCTGCCACCGCGTGATCGGCGCCGATGGCGCTTTGACCGGCTATGCCGGGGGCTTGTGGCGCAAGCAGTGGCTGCTCGACCATGAACGCCGCCACACCGGACAGACGCTGCTTTAGGAGTCCTCTTCGGATCCGCCCCCCTCCGGGATGATGAGCGCGGCGCGTTTGCGAACCGCCTGGCGCAACAGAAACTCGATCTCGGCGTTGACGCTGCGCAGATCATCCGCGGCGAGGCGCTCGATCGCGGCGTAGAGCACCGGATCGAGCCTCAGGGGGAAGGATTTGCGCTTGCCCGCCACGCCTGCGCACCACCGTCAGTAGAGCGACCCGGCGTTCACCACCGGCGACGCGTCGCGGTCCGAACACAGGACCACAAGGAGATTCGACACCATCGACGCCCGGCGCTCGTCGTCGAGCGTCACGATCGCCCGATCCGAGAGCTGCTGCAGCGCGTTCTCGACCATGTAGACCGCACCCTCGACGATCTTCTGACGCGCCGCGAGCACCGCCTCGGCCTGCTGCCGGCGGAGCATCGCCGCGGCGATCTCCGGCGCGTAGGCGAGGTGGGACAGCTTGGCTTCATCCACCTCAATCCCCGCGACCGAGACCCGCTCCTGCAACTTCTCCCGCAGCAGGTCCGCCACCTTGTCACCGTCCGCGCGCAGGGTCGGCTCATGGTCGTCGCCATGGTCATAGGCGAAGTGCGACGTGATTTCGCGGAGCGCCGTCTCGACCTGGATGTCCAGGAACTCGGCAAAGTCCTCGACATCAAACAACGCCTGCGCGGTATCGACGACCCGCCAGACCACGACCGCGGCGATCTCGATCGGGTTGCCCCGCTTGTCGTTCACTTTCAGCGTTTCGGACGTGTCATTGCGGACGCGCACCGAAATCTTCTTGCGGCCATACCAGGGAACGACCCAGCGAAGGCCCGGGCGGCGGTCGGTCCCCTTGTAGTTGCTGAACAAAGAGATCGCGGCAGCTTCATTCGGTTGCAACGAGAACAGCCCGCTGAAGATGAAGGCCGCGACGAGAATCACGAGGGATGCCGCGATGACGTGGGCGACCACCACAAACTCATCATTGGTCTCGCTCCCCGTGACGATCCCTCTGAGCATGATCGCCCCCGCGCCGATCATCAGCGCGAGCGCGAGCACCAGAAGCCCGCCGCCGCTCTGCGTGGATGCAGGCCGCTCCCGTGTGTGATTCAACGACATCCCGTCCTCCCGATCGATATCCTAGTGATATCATCTAGATATTATCTATCCCGGTCGATCGGTCAACAGGGCTGACGGCGCGCACGCGGACACGCCCTCCCCGGCGCCGCGTCAACGTGCGTCCGCCGGGTCTCCGGCGATGAAGCGGAAACTGCGCGCGTCAGTAGGCGCGATAGACGCCCGCGATTGGTCCCTGGTGCAGGCCGGGCCGCGTGTAGTCGCAAACCCCCTCGGCGAAGATTTTCATCATGCGAGTCTTCTGCCGGGCCGAAAAAGACACGCCATAATCGGCGAAGTCCACCGGCTTCAGCGCGCACTTCATCACATCATTGGTGAGCGGCGCCCCCGCGATCAGGCGAGGCTCCGAATGCACCGGGTAGGCCGCGTTGAAGGGCGTGTCGCCGCTGAAACTTGCCGGCGACGCGGTCCACACGCCCTCGCCCGTCCAGAACCCGTCGACCACGTCCGCCGGCTTGTGCAGCACCACCTTGTCGAGCGACAGAGGCGCGGGGTCCGCCGCCAAGCCGTCCAGCCAGCGCGTCATCGCGTCGAGTGCAAGCGCCGGAACGTCCGGCCCCGGACTTCCCGGCCGGACCGAATTGGCCGGGCTCACCCAGATGACATGATTGGCCGCCGACCCGTTCGCCCGTTCAAGCCGTGCGCGAATGGTGAAGTCCCGGTGGCGGTCGTGGATGTCACCGAGCGGATCGAGATAGGGCCGGTAGCTGAGAATCGGGACATTCGACAGCCCGCCACCGCCTGAATTGAGGAGGCCGGAATCGTAGAGCGCCTTGATGGCTATGGGGTCGCCGACCGACCGCTCGCCCGTGAACGCGCCGTCAATATCATTGCCCCCCATGCCCTCGTTCAGGTTCAGGAACTCTTCGACCGTGATCGCACCCGACTTCAGCGCGGCAAGACCATACTGCACGCCGACATTGTCCTGCGGCTTGCGGGCGAATCCCGTCGCGGGGTCGCGGCCGTAGATGTTCGCCCGCATGTCCGCGATCGTGCAGCGGGCGCCCTTGGGATTGGTCACCGGATCGTAGATGAGGCTTTCATCCTTCAGCGCGCAGCCCCGCTTGTTCGACGCGCTCATCACCGGCACGAACGAACGCTCCCAAGCGGCGCACGTGCCGGGCGTCAGGCCCTCGACCGCGAACCGCTTCTCCTTCGACCATTTTGCGCCGGCCTCGGTCGCCCAGTATTTCTGGAACAGACCGCAATCGGCGGTGTTGAGCGTGGAGTCGGGATAAGAGAGCGAAGGCTGCAGTCCGTCGAGCAGGCCCGGAAACATCTGGGTGATCACAAGCTGCTGGATCGCCCCGCCCGACCCGCCCGTGCCAACGGTCCATTTCGGCGGACCGAAGGTCTCGATCACATGCTCCTTCAGCATCATCAGCGTCTCGCCCTGCAGCACGGCGTTCGAGTGCAGCTGGTTCACGAGCTCGGTCGCATTCAGAAAGGCGAACCCGCGGGAGAGATAAAGGTCATTCAGGATGGATGTGACGTCGTTCTGGCCCTGATTGTACTGCGTGCCCGATCCGCCGCCGAAGGTGACCGCGAGGCGGCCGTTCCAGCCCTCCCCCGGCCGCCAGGTCGCATCCGGTGCGGTCGTCGTGATCGCCATGGGATCATCCAGCACCGCGAGCCGGTAGATGGTTCGGTTGATCGTTCCGCTCTCGACCCGCACGATATAAGGCACTCTGCGGCCCTCGATCGTCGTCGTGAACGCGAGATCGGCTGGACGCGCCGCCGAGGGGTCCGCCAGCGGCTTGAACACCGGGCGTCCACGGTCATCGTCCGCGCTGCTGCGATAGAAATAATCGATCCGGGTGCGCGCCGAACAATTGGCGTCCAGCGGTTCGCCAAGCCCGCTCTCGACCGTGCGGCACTCGTAAGGAGAGAGGTGAGGCCCTGAAAGAATTGGACCGGCGAGGCTGTGATTGACGAGATCGAGCGTCGCCGCGGCGCCGTCGCCCGCTGTCACGGTGAGCCGGTTTGGTCCTGCTCTCAGTCCCGTCACCATCACCAGGTGCGTGTCGCCATGTCCGAACATTTTCGGGCTGACGGGATCGCCATTGAGGGTGAAGCTGACGCCTCCCGTGACGCCGCGGGTGACGGCTTCGATCAGCACATCGCCGCCGGACACGAACTCCGCCCGGGTCGACACCGCCCTCAACTTGATCTCGCCCGGCGTAACCGCGGCGGCGACGGACGGCGGCGCGGCGGGCGACGGCGGAGCCATGCATCCTGGCAAGACGATCGCTGCAAAAAGGGCGAACGGGGTCAACGCCCCTCGAATCGACCGCATGTTTCTCTCCCTCGGCCCGTCTGGCAGGGCTTTTCTGATCGGTGCAGAATGACTCGAAATCCGCCGCGTGTCTTCCCGCCCCGAACCTCATGGCGAGACGGTCAGACGCCTGCGCCCTCCGGCTCGGCGCCCTTCTGCTCGTTGACGTCAAAGCCGATCTCCTGGCCGCCATACTGGCCCACCTGATAGTCGCGCACCTGATCCTCAAAATCGGAGAGCAGATGGCGGTAGATCATCTCGTAGAGATCCTGATGGTCCGCCTCGGTGAAGGGCAGCGTGCAGACGTGGGATTTTCCCTCCGCGAGGTCGACACGGAATTGTTCGCCCTCCTTCGTGCACCGCAGCACCAGCCGGACCCAGTCCGTTCCACGTGAGACCCGGATGGCGAGACCGAACACGACCGGCCCGATCGCCCTTAGTCCGCGCGGCGGCATGGAGAACGCCTCGTCGGTATAGCTTCGCGGCTGAAACGGCCCCGCCGGCGGCACCAGCCGCACACACTCGCCGTCGCGCGCGTCGAGATACTCGCAAAGGCCCGAGCGTACGCCCTCCGCCACGAGACGAACGCGCCGGTAATTTTCTTCCGCGAGCTCCTGGTGGCGAGCCACGGTGTCGATCAGTTCATGGAAACGGGTCAATCGCCCAGGTCCTCCGGTGAAAAGGTTGCATCCATCAGGTGAAGCTGCGGGCGGCGGCCGCCATCGCGCTCACGACCGCTCGCTCCTCCAGAGACAATAGCGGGTTCCAGATGTCGAAGATTAACACGACCCGCAACTCGTCACCGTCATTGCGGGCGGTATGTTCGATCGTGTCGTCAAAGACGAGAATCTCGCCAACCGACCAGCGCCGGTCCTCAAAGCCCACGCGATACGTGCAGCCGGAAGGCACGATCAGCGGCAGATGCACCACAAGCCGGGCGTTCGTCTCACCGTGATGCGGCGGGATTTCGGTGTGGGGCGCGAGGGCGGAGAACATCGCATTCGGACACAGACCGCCAATGGTCGCCATATCGACCTGCTGGAGCGCCGCCGCCGTCACCGGACAGGCCGCGAGATTGTCCTGATCCGGAACCCCGCCGCGCCAGAGCGACAGATGGCTCCAGCGATTGGAGTGGTTGAGCTCCCGCCACTGATTCACGGGATCGCCGGGACGATAGGCGATATAGGGCGAGAACGCGTCCGCCTGTTCCTGCAGCGCCCGTTCGAGTTCCGCGTGAATTGCGTCTGTCTGCGCCTCCAGCTTCGCCGCCCACGGAAACTGGCTCCGCTCATGGAAGGGAATCGCCGGCAGCCTCGGCACGGCGAGCTGGTTCGCCTCCTGCACATAAGGCCGCGTGCGGCCGGCCATGATCGACGCCGCCTCCCGCCAGCGTTCACGCTGCGGCCCGTCGAGGCGCGACAGATGAGGCCCCATCGCGGCGTCCAGATGCTGCGAGAACTCCCCCGCCCAGGCGTCGACGAAGGCTTTCGCATGCTCCAGCTGCGGCCGCAGCGACTCCGGCCAATGCGCCTGCGGCGGCGCAACCTTCAGGCAGTGACGGAACATGGTCGCCGCGGCGCTTCGGGTCGAGTTTCGCTCCAGCCAGCCGCCTTTCGAGAGCATGCCCGGAAGAAAGTACGGGTCGACCGCAAGCGCGCTCTGGATCGCCTCGAGCTCCGCCTCCGCCTCCCCCATCCGGCCGAGCACCACGCCAAGCGCATGCAACACGCGCAGATCGGATGGCGCCACCTCCCGCGCCGCGATCAGCTTCGCCCGCGCACCGGCGAGATCGTTGCGCTGCAGCGCATGCATGCTGAGACTGAACAGGGCGCGGCCGTCACGCGGCGCGAGCGCCAGCACCTGCTCCCACAAGCGTTCCGCCTCATCCCAGCGGGAGGTGCGCGCGGCTTGATCGGCGGCCGCGGCCAGCGTTTCGACATCACTCATGCGTTGTTTATGTCGCGCCAGTGACGATCCGGCAACGCCTGCCGCCAAACGCAGAAACGGCGGGCCGAAGCCCGCCGTTCCCAGTTTCTTGGGTTGGACCCTCGCTCCTAGAAGCGGAGGTTCACACCGATCGAGAACACCCGGCCCAGCACGTCATACGTCGAGGGGAAGGTGTTGCCCGAGTTCGAACCCGTGTCGGCGGCCTCGTTCCCGACGACCGGGGGCTCTTCCTCGAACACGTTGGTGATGCCAGCGTTCAGCTTCACCATGTCGTTGATGCGCCAGGCGCCCGTCAGATCGAGATAGTCATAAGTGTCGATCGTCTGGAAGGCCGCGAACACCGGAACGTCTGACGTGACTTCGTCGAGGTGGCGCCAGAGATAGCCGAGCTGGAATTCCTGCCCGAGCGCCTCGAAGTCCCACAGCGTGCGCTGCACCCAGCGGGTTTCGGGAAGCGGCGTACCGAAGTTCCCGCCGCAAGCCGCCGAGTAGAAGCCCTTGCAGTCCTGGACCGGCAGGGTCGTCGCCGCCTGGAACTCGTTGCTCAGGTACATGTTGCCGTTAAAGCTGACCGACAGTTCGCCATAGGCCTGGAGATCGACGCCGAAGCTTACGCCGAGTTCAACACCCTCTGCCTTGAGGTAGGTCAGGTTGGTGGTGAACTGCTCGAGGCCCGAGCCCGGAAGCGTGAGCGTGCCGCCGATACGACGGATGAGCCCGCACTGGGTGGGATCGCCGAGGACATAGCAGCCGTCAAGGATGCCCTGCGCCGGGGGCGAGTTGATGTAGTCGTCGATCTGGATGTCGTAATAGTCGAGCGTGACCGTCGGCCGCGTGATGAAGGGCAGACCGATATTGCTCGGGGTCCACACCACACCGAAAGTTGTCGTATCGGCGCTTTCCGGCGCGGGGAGGCGAGCGAGGTTCGTTCCGAAGAAGCCGTTGATCTGGCCGGAAACAATGTCCTCCACCGTCCCGACCTGCGCATTCGTCATCCCCGTGGAGATGCAAAGCGCGCGGAGCGTGGCGTTGATGTTGGCCGCATTGGCGATCGAGCACGGATCGAGTGTGGCGTTGTCGAGACCCGTGGTGACCGGGGCCGCAAGTTCGCCGACGTTCGGGGCGCGGTTCGCACGCTGCTGCATGGCGCGGAAGCGGAGGCCGGAAATCGGCTCCCAGCTCAAGCCATACTTCCAGCTCTCGAGCGTCCCCGACGGATCATAGTCCGCGGTGCGGTAGCCGAGTTCGAGGTCAAGCGACTCGGCGAAGGGCATTCCCTGAACGATAGGCAGGATCGCCTCGCCGAAGTATTCGTAGGCGGAGAACCCGCCTTCGATCGGCAGGGTGTTGCCGCCGGCGCCGCCGAGGCAGCTCGTCGGGGCAAGCTTGAGACACTCGTCCGGGGTCGTGCGGCCCTCTTCTTCGCGGTATTCGGCTCCGAAGCTGAGGCCGAGACCAGCATCAGCCCATGGCGTCTTGAACTGGTCGACGCTGCCGGTGACTGTACCGACTAGGATGTCCTGGCGGTAGTTGCGCAGTTCGATCGCCGTCGCGCCGGCATAGGCCGCCATCGCCGGAGTGATCGTGCCGAAGCCGCCGAACAGGTTGATCGGGACGCAGGCCGGATCGCTCGTGCCGCGGCATGTGACGCCGTCGACCGAATTGATCTGCTGTTCGATGTTGGCGACGTTGGTGTAGCCGCGGCTGGTGTTCGAACGGTCGGACTCGCCGTGCGAGTAGGACACGTCGTAGTTCCATCCGTTCACGATCTCGCCGCGCGCACCGACGACGAACTGGAACCAGTTCTGGTCGTACTCCGAGGAGCGCGGCCCGAGTTCCAGCGTGCGGCGACGGTAAGAGATGAGCAGGTCATCCGCTGCGTCGACGACGCCGTTGTTGTTCACGTCGCGCCAGTTCGGCAGCGCGCCCGTCGTCGACACGGTGCCGGCAAGGCGTCCCGTGTTGGCGGCGGCGAGGATCGCCGTGCGCGCCTGCGCGCCGATCAACGGGTTGGCGAGCGGGGTGAAGAAGGTGGTGCCGAAGATGCCCGAAGGGGCGATCTGTTGCACGACGTTGGTCGACGAGAACGACGCACGCGAATAGAGGTCGACGTGCTGGTTGATCTCATAGTGCCCAACTGCGGTTGCGCCGAAACGCTCCTGCGGGGTCTGGTAGTAGTTGTACGGGTTGAAGTTGAACACCGAACAGTTCGACCCCAGAGTGCCGTCATTGCGGAACTGGCCGAGGCCCGGCCCGCCAGCGATCGCGACGCGGGTCGGGATCGTGGTGGTCGAGCCGCCCGTCGCCGCCGCGTCGGGGGCTTCGCAGCCGGCAGGCGGAGGCGTCGGCGGACGACCGTCGAGGAATTGCTGGTAGTTGCCGCCGTCCGCGGTTCCGATGCCGAGGAGACCGAGCGGACGATCACCGAGCAGCACCGACTCGCGCTTGGCGTAGTTCACGCCGAGCATGACGTTGCCGCGACCATCGTCGAGATTGGCGCCTGTCGTCAGCGAGATGTTGTTGATCGCGCCGTCGTTCTCTCCGGTGATCGAGTAGTCGTAGTTGAGTTCGACGCCCTCGAAATTGCGCTTGAGGATGAAGTTGATCGCGCCCGACATGGCGTCCGAACCGTACACCGCCGATGCGCCGCCGGTGACAATGTCGATCCGCTCGAGCATGGCGGTCGGGATGACCTGCGTGTCGACGCGGCCATTGATGTCGAAGGGCGTGATGCGCTGACCGTCGAGCAGCAGGAGGTTCCGCTGCGAGCCGAGACCGCGCAGGTTGACCGTCGCGGCGCCGACCGTGCCGTTGTTCGTGTTCTGGCCGTCGCCCGGGATCGTGATCGGCAGGACGCGGATCAGCTTCTCGACTTCCGGCTGCTGCTGGAGGCGAATTTCGTCGGCTCCGAGCGAGAACACCGGGCTGGACGATTCAACGCCCGGGATCGTGACGCGTGTGCCGGTGATCACGACCGTGGCCGACGCGTCGGTCTCTGCCGCCGTCTGCGCGAACACTGGCGCCGCACACGCAAAGGCGACGGAAGCCATCAGGGTCGAGCGGAGCAGCGCGAATTTGAGCGGACTGGTTTTCAAAGAAATCCCCTTGGAGTTGCTGAGCGGACAAAAAATTCGACCGGCCTAGAGTCCCTCGCATGGAACGCCTGTTGTAGCCGAGCTGTGTCACACATCCTTCACGGGCCTGACATCGTCAATGCGGGGGCGAGTTTCGTTTCAAATTTTTGTCAAACTCGCTTGATCGTGCGGCATTTGCGCAACAGCGATTCGCTCGCCGCGCAAGACCTCACCGCCCGATCCGGAAAAACCGGGGCAGATTTGCCACGTTTTTTGAGCCTTGGCTCTCTCACTTGCCGCCATGTCGGTCGCACGGCGCGCCTGATTCGCGCGACATAAGCGCCGAGGTCAGGCGTCGACGTCGGCGTCCAGCGCGTTTTCCTGGATGAATTCACGCCGCGGCTCGACGAGATCGCCCATCAGTTTGGAGAACATCTCGTCCGCCGTGTCGGCGTGCTCCACCCGCACCTGAAGCAGCGTGCGTACATTTGCATCCAGCGTGGTTTCCCAGAGCTGCTCGGGATTCATCTCACCGAGACCCTTGTAACGCTGGATCTTGAACCCCTTTTCCCCGGCCTGCAGCACCGACGCGAGAAGCGAAAGCGGTCCGTTGATCACGATCCCCTCCCCTTTTTCGTCCATCAGCCGCGCCGGCTCGGCATAGATGTCCGCCATCGCGTCGGCACGATCGCCCAGCCTCCGGCCGTCGACTGAGGCCAGCATTCCGCGATCGAAACCCGCCCGCTCGCTCACGCCCCGCACGGTGCGACTGAGCAGGGCTCCGCCATCCTCGAACGTCCCTGTCCACTCGCCCTGCCCGTCCTCGTCGATCCGATTCAGCCGCTCGGCGGCCGCTTCGGCCTCCGCCTGACCTGCGCCGGGCCGGAACAGGCCCGCAAGCGCGGCCTGCTCGATGATGCCGGCGGGCATGCGCAGCGCAAGTCGCGCGAGCGTCGCCTTGAAGACAGCTGCGTCTTTCGCCCGCATCCGCAGATCCTCGCCGGCGATCTGCTCGCCCGACCCGAGCACCAGCGTGCGGCCCTTCACGCCTTCCTCGATGCGGAAGGCGTCAAGCTCGGCGTCGTCCTTGAGATAACGCGAGGATTTGCCCCGCTCGATGCGATAAAGCGGCGGCTGAGCGATGTAGAGATAGCCGCGCTCGATCAGTTCCGGCATCTGCCGATAGAAGAAAGTCAGCAGCAGCGTGCGGATGTGAGATCCGTCGACGTCCGCGTCGGTCATGATGATGATGCGGTGATAGCGCAGCTTCTCCGGGTGGAAGCCATCCTGCGGCCGCTCTTCCGACCGCCGCCCGATGCCGGCGCCAAGGGCGGTGATCAGCGTGCCCACCTGATCGGACGTCAGCATCTTGTCGAAACGGGCGCGTTCGACATTCAGGATCTTGCCCCGCAGCGGAAGCACCGCCTGGTTCTCGCGATTGCGCCCCTGCTTGGCGGACCCGCCCGCCGAGTCACCCTCGACGATGAACAGCTCCGATTTCGCCGGATCCTTTTCCTGACAGTCTGCAAGCTTGCCCGGCAGCGAGGTCACGTCGAGCGCGCTCTTGCGCTTGATGTCGCGTACCTTGCGAGCGGCTTCGCGCGCCGCGGCCGCTTCAGCGATCTTCTGGCACACCGCCCGCGCCGGAGCCGGATTCTCCTCGAACCACTGCGCCAGCATCTCTCCGACGATCCCCTCGACCACCGGCCGGACTTCCGAGGACACCAGCTTGTCCTTGGTCTGTGAAGAGAATTTCGGATCGGGCACTTTCACCGACAGCACGCAGGTCAAGCCCTCACGCACGTCCTCGCCGACGATCTCGACCTTTTCCTTCTTCGCGATGCCGGATTCGGTTGCGTATTTCGTCACGACGCGCGTCAAAGCTCCGCGGAACCCGGCGAGGTGCGTTCCGCCGTCCCGCTGCGGGATGTTGTTGGTGAAGCAGAAGACGTTCTCGTGATACTCGCCGTTCCACTGAAGGGACGCGTCGACCTCGACGCCGTCCTTCTTGCCGCGAATGGCGATCGGCGCGGGAATGATCGCCGTCCGCAGCCGGTCAATGTGGCGGACGAACGCCTGCACCCCGCCCTCGTAAAGCAGGACCGTCTCGACGGGCTCGGCCTCGCGCTCGTCGCGCAGCGTGATCTTCACGCCCGAATTCAGGAACGCGAGCTCCCGGAGCCGATGCTCGAGCGTCGAACGATTGAACTCGGTCATCGAGAAGATCTCGGTCGACGGCCTGAAGCGCACCCGCGTTCCCGTCACCGGACGGCCGTCCGCACGCTTGGGCGATTTCCCGACGACCTTCAGCGGCGCTTCCGGAACGCCGAGCCGGAACCGGATCATATGGCTCTGGCCGCCGCGCTGGATCGTGAGTTCGAGCTCTTCTGACAGCGCGTTCACCACGGACACGCCAACGCCGTGCAGCCCGCCAGACACCTTGTAGGAGCCCTGCTCCTCCGTGTTCTGGAATTTTCCGCCGGCGTGCAGCTGCGTCATCACCACCTCCGCCGCCGACACCCCTTCCTCGGGATGCAGGTCGACCGGGATGCCGCGCCCGTCATCCTCGACTTCCACCGAACCGTCCGGCAGCAACTGGACATGCACATAGGTGGCGTGCCCGGCGAGGGCTTCGTCGATCGAATTGTCGACAACCTCGTAAACCATGTGATGGAGACCGGAGCCGTCGTCCGTGTCGCCGATATACATTCCCGGGCGCTTGCGAACCGCCTCCAGTCCGCGCAGCACCTTGATGGAGTCTGCGCTGTATGCCTCTCCCGAAGCGATTGCCGGTTCTCCCATGGTCGTTCCCTAGCCGTATGCCGTCTCTTGCGCCCATCCCCGCCGCAAGGGCTGAGCAAGTCTCCCCTTGGGCCATCGGCCCGAACACTCTCCCAACCGCGTGTATCACCAGTTCTGGCGCACGCCCTAACTCACGATTCACGCACCTCGCCCGCGCTAACCTCAAATCGCTGAGCCCGGGCGCCGAACGCGTCGAACAGACCGCGATCGGTTCCGGTCAACCACGCCTGCCCCCCCAGCGCGGAGAGTTCATCGTAAAGCGCCGCGCGACGGTCCGAATCAAGGTGGGCGGCCGCCTCATCCAATAATACCAATGGATTGGGGGCGAAGTCGCGCCCAAAAAGCGCGTGCGCATTCGCGAGGATCAGCCCGATCAGCAGCGCCTTCTGCTCGCCCGTTGAGCATTGCGCGGCCGGCAGCCCTTTCGGGCGGTGAACCACGCTGAGGTCCGTGCGGTGGACGCCCTCGAGCGCCCTCCCCGCCGCCGCGTCCCTCGACCGCCCGGACCGCAGAAGACCCGCGAACGCCTCCGTGACAGCCGTCAGATCGCCCGCATCCGCGGCGATCTGCTCGATCCGTCCCTCCAGTTCGAGATCGGCCTTGGGAAAGGCCCCGTCCGGCCGGGTGTCGATCGCGGCGCGCATGCGCCGCAGCGTGTCGACCCGGTTGAGCGCCATCTGAGCCCCGAACTCCGCCATCCGGGCCTCAAGCGCTGTCAGCCAGCTGGCGTCCGCCCCGCCCCGTTCGAGCAGCGCGTTGCGGTCCCGCATCGCCGCTTCATATCTCGTCGCCGCCTGACCGTGCGAGGGGGTGTGCGCCAGCACCTGCCGGTCGAAGAACCTGCGTCGGTCTCCCGGCCCACCGGCGAACACCCGGTCCATGGCGGGCGTCAGCCAGACAATGCGGACGAGTTCCGCGAGGTCCGACTGCGACGCCGCCGCCCCGTCCAGCTGCGACGATCGTTTGGTCCGGCCGACGTCGTCCACCTCCAGCGCGACGTTGATCTTGCGAGCATGACCTCCATCATCAATGTCGGCGGATATCGCCCAGCCCGAGGGCCGGTCCGCATCCCGCGACGCCCGCACCAGGTCCGGCAGCGCGGCGCCTCGAAGGCCCTTGCCCGGCCCCAGCATCGACACCGCCTCGATCAGGTTGGTCTTCCCCGCCCCGTTCGCGCCGTGGAGGCAGACATGCCGGCCGTCGAGCCGCAGGGACAGCCCGGCGTAGTTGCGGAAGGACATCAGGCCCAGCCGCCGGATGCTGAAGACCCGGCCATCGGACGGCGCGCCGACGGTCTCGCCGTCTCTCTCGCCGTCAGCCTTCCGGCCCGCCGCGCGAGCCACGCCCGCGCTCACACGCGCAGCGGCATCAGGACGTATTGCGCCCCTGGATCGACGGGGTCGAGCACCCGGACGGGCGACGCCGGATCGTTGAACTCGACCCGCGCCATCTCACCCTCGATCTGCTGTGTCACATCGAGCAGATAGCGCGCATTGAACCCGATCTCCATCGGCTCGTCGGCATACTCCGCCTCGATCTCCTCCACGCCGTGTCCGGCTTCTGACTGGCTGACAGCGATCGTCGCCCTGCCCTCCGACAGGGAGAGCTTGATCGACCGCGAACGCTCCGCCGAAACGGTCGCGACCCGATCCACCGCCGCGGCGAAATCATCCCGTGAGATCGTCAGCACACGCGAATTCGACTTCGGGATCACCCGCGCATAGTCCGGGAAAGAGCCGTCAATCAGTTTGGAGGTGAGAACCGCGTCGCCCACGCGAACGACGATCTTGGCGCTCGAAACCTCGATCGCGATCTCCTCCGGCGCGTCGTCGAGCAGCCGACGGATTTCGGCGACCGCCTTGCGCGGCACGATCACGCCTTCAAGCTTCGCCGATCCTGGAGGAGCGTTGGTGTCCGCGAGCGCGAGCCGGTGGCCGTCCGTGGCGACCGCGCGCAGAACCTGACCGTCCGCTCCCTTGGTGTGCTGCAGGAACACGCCGTTGAGATAGAAACGGCTCTCCTCGGTCGAGATCGCGAACTTTGTCTTGTCGATGATACTGCGGAATTCGGCGGCCGGCATGGTGAACTTCACCGGTGCATCCTCGCGCGACATCGTCTGGAAATCGGATGCAGGCAGGGTCGGCAGCGAGAAACGGGAGCGCCCGGCCGACATCTTGAGCTGACCCGGCGTGGCGTCGCTGTCGAGCTGGATCTCGGACCCCTCCGGCAGCTTTCGCACGACATCGAACAGCGTCTGCGCGGACACCGTCGTCTCGCCGGCGGCCGTCACCTTGGCTTCGCCGCGGTCGGTGGCCTCGATATCGAGATCGGTTGCAGTGAGGCGCAGGGAGCCCGCATCCGCCGACATCAGCACATTCGACAGGATCGGGATCGTGTTTCTGCGTTCAACGACCGCCTGCACGTGAGACAGGGCGCGGAGAAGAGCGGTGCGGTCGATCGTGAGCTTCATGAGCCCTCTGCCTGAAAAATGGACTGAAAACGCCGCGTCAGCCGGTCGGCCGATCGCCGGATGGGCTTTCGCGCCGGCGGGGCCGCTGGAAGAAACGGCCCGGCTCCGTCATGGAAACCGGGCCGGAAGATTAACCTATTCGCCGCCGACGAAAAGCCCCGGCGAACCTTAACCGCCGGAGCTCGCGCCTGAAGCGCTATTGCGCGTTCCGCTGATCGGACAGAATCCGGTACTCCAGCTCCAGCATTTCCTGCATGAAGCGACGGTCGCTCGCCAGTCTCTTGGTGATCTTGCGGAAGGCGTAAAGAATCGTCGTGTGGTCCCTGTCCCCGAACTTCTTGCCGATCAGCGGGTAGGACGCCGTGGTCAGCTTCCGACAGAAATACATCGCATACTGCCGGGGGTGGGCGATCGAGTGCTTGCGGGAGGAGGACTCCATGTCCGCCTTGGTGACCCCATAGGCGTTCGCGACGATATCCTTGATCACCTCGATGCGCGGACGGCGCATGCCCGGCGTTCCGATCTGAAGCTGGATCGCCTTTTCGACCGCCGCAGCCGTGATCGGCTTCTCGAGGAGCGTCGTCCCGACATACACATTGCGCACCGCACCGTGGAGCGCCCGGCCGGATGAGGCGAGCTTCTGCGCCATCAGCTCGACGAACTCTTCGGGCAGATTGAACTCCGGGTCCGTTTCGGCGATTGCGCGAACGCTCGCCCGCACGATCTCACGGCGCAGCGCCAGCTCCGGCAGGCCGATCTCGGCGTAGGCTCCGCCCTGCAATTCGTCCCGCATCCGGCTGTCGAGCTGAGGCAGGGCCGACGGCGCCTGATCGCCCGCAAGCACGATGACTCCGCCCGCCGCGGAAACGGCGCGCACATGAGAGAAGAACTCTGTCAGCGTTCCGGGCCTTGAACAGATGAACTGGAAATCATCGAGCATGATCACGCGCGCGCGCCGAATCATCTTGCGCAATTCGGACGTGTCGCGCCGCTTCACCCCGTCGACGAAGGCGAGCATGAAGTCCTCTGCGCTCATGTAGATCACGTGCGCGTCGCCGTGGGAGGCCTGCAGCGCGCTCTCGACGCCGCGCAGGATCAGCGTCTTTCCAACACCGTGCGGGCCGACGATCATCGCGATGCTCGACGCGACGCCGCGTCCGGTGGCGAGCCGCTTCATGATGCCGTGCGCGATCCGGTTCGATCCGCCGACGATGAAGGAATCGAACAGCGCCATGCCGTCGCCGGGCGCGACCTCTTCGTCCTCTGCGTCGTCAACGATCTCTTCCACGTCGTCGGGGGCGTCCTCGCCCTCCACCAGCGCCAGCACATCCTCGGGGATGTCGGAGCGGGCGACGATCGTCACCTTTCCGCCCGCCGGATCGACCGCGCTCCACAGGGATTGGATCATGACGCCATACTGATTGCGGGCCCGGTCACGCTCGGCTTCGCTCGGCGCGGCGAGAAGAACCTCGTCATCAACCTCGGCGACGAAGGACAAAGGCATAATCCAGTGCTCGAACTGCTGTGGACCAACCTTCGCCCGCAGGCCGTAGCGGACCTGCTCCCAAATCTTGCGACGGCCGCGATCCTCGATCACCCGGCGGCGCACCGGTGCGCTCGACAATCCTCCGATCAGGTCCGCGACCGGGGAGATGCCGTCCATCCTCAGTCCGGCGAATCGTGGCGTGCCCTGTTCGTCTCTCATTAGCCCCTCGCATTATTTTCGGGCCGGCCACCATGACCCGCCCGCAGGCAAAAGCTCCCGGACCCGGACCAAGCCCGCGCCCCGAAAAAGCGCAAAACCTGGCCGACGGCCCCCAGCCAGGGGCCGCTGACGATTCATCTGTACACGGGAGAAAACTGACTACTGAGCGTCATTTTCATGACGACGCCGGAAGGGTCAATAGGGCTATCCGGGGTTGGTGGAGACGTGATCGAAAAAGAGTCGCCGAACCATCCTAGAAATTTTAAATTCTTTTTACAATCAATGTTCTATGTGGTTGCCAAAAGGTTAACCGCGGCTTTTGGGCAACATTCCAGCGCTGAAAAAAACGTCCGCTTTCGGACAAAAAAACACTTGACGCCCGGAACGAAGGCTCCGCGCGCATCTGTTCAGAATGGTGTGATTTTTCGACGGCCGAAAAGCCCGATCGCGAGACTTATTACGCCATCTTCCGGAGACGGGCCGCAAGTCTCGAAACCTTGCGCGCGCCGGTATTCTTGTGGATGACGCCGCGGCTCACGCTGCGCATGATTTCAGGCTCGGCGAGCTTGAACGCAGCCTCCGCCGCCTTCTTGTCGCCATTGCTGATGGCGTCCTCGACCGAACGGACAAAGGTCCGGAAGCGGGAGCGGCGCGCCTTGTTCACTTCGGTCCGCCGAGCGATCTTTCTGACCATTTTCTTGGCGGATTTCGTGTTGGCCATCGCCGGTCTTCCTCGTCTTTCCCTTTGCCCCGGAGCCCGGCAGCCATCGCCAAGCCTCATCAGGGACGCGCGCTCATATCAAGCGGCTCGTTGGAGGTCAATCACGACCGAGCGGTTTGGCGCCCCGCTCAATGCGCATTCATCCCCGGCCGCACTGGCCTATTCGTGCCGGAAGGCGGCGGGGCGCTTCTCGACGAAGGCCGCCATGCCTTCCTTCTGGTCCGCGGTTGCGAACATCGAATGAAACAGCCGACGCTCGAACATCACCCCTTGCGACAGCGATGTTTCGTAGGCGGCGTTGACGCTCTCCTTGGTCATCATCGTGATGGGGAGCGACATCGATGCAACCTTGCGCGCCGCCTCCCACGCCTCCGTCAGCAACTGATCGGTCGCCACGACCCGTGACACGAGACCGCAGCGTTCAGCCTCCTCCGCGGCGATGCGCCGCCCGGTGAGACACATCTCCATCGCCTTCGACTTGCCGACGAAGCGCGTCAGGCGTTGCGTCCCGCCCGCCCCGGGCATGACCCCGAGCGTGATCTCAGGCTGGCCGAACTGGGCGTTCTCCGCCGCGATGATGAAATCGCACATCATCGCAAGCTCGCACCCGCCGCCCAGCGCATACCCTGCAACCGCCGCGATGATCGGCTTGCGGAAGGTCGCCGCACGCTCCCAGTTGCGCGTGATGAAATCGCCCATATAGGCGTCCATGTAGGACTGGGTGCGCATCGCCTTGATGTCCGCTCCCGCCGCGAACGCACGCGTCGAGCCGGTCAGAATCACGCAGCGGATTTCGGGATCCGCCTCATAGCTGTCCAGCACCTCGGTCAGCTCGTTCATCAGCTGGTCGTTCAGCGCGTTCAGCGCTTCCGGCCGGTTGAGCGTTATGAGGGCGACAGCGCCTTCGACTTCGGTGAGCAGCGTCGCATAGGCCATGTCTGTCGTCCTTCCGCAGGTCTCGTCTTCCTTGAATGAAGCGAAGGAGACGCCCCGGCGCAAGGGCGCGCCCGTTATCGCTGGCAGGTCCCGCAATAGAAGCTCGAACGCCCGGACTGCACGATCCGCCGGATCGCCCCCCCGCACCCGCGGCACGCCTCGCCTTCGCGTCCATAGACCTCGAACCGGTGCTGGAAATAGCCGAGCCCGCCATCGGCCGCGGCAAAATCGCTGATCGACGAGCCCCCCGCCTCGATCGCCTCCCGGATCACCGCCCGCACCGCTTCCGCCAGCCGCTCGCTGCGCGCCGTGCCGATCGATGCGGCCTGGCGGCGCGGACTGATCCCCGCCCGGTGCAGCGCCTCGCACACATATATATTGCCCAGCCCCGCCACGACTCGTTGATCCAGCAGCGCCGTCTTCACCGGCGTGCGCCTGCCCTGGAACGCCTCCGCGAGAGCCGCACCGGAGAAGTCGTTCGCCAGGGGCTCCGGACCGAGCGCGGCGAAGGCCGGATAGGTGTCGACGCCCGCGCTCGGCCAGAGCTGGAAGAAGCCAAACCGCCTCGGATCGTTGAACGTCACGGTGGTTCCGCCCTCGATCTCCAGCAGAACATGGTCGTGGCGGGGGTCGCCGCCCGCCCCGTGAACGAAGCTCGCAAGACCCTCGCCGCCCAGGGTGAACCGGCCCGACATGCCAAGATGCATGATCAGCGTTTCGCCTGTGTCGAGGTCGGCCGCGAGGTATTTCGCCCGCCTCCCCAACCGGTTGACGCGCGCGCCCGAAAGCCGCTCCGCCATCCGGTCGGGGAACGGAAACCGCAGGTCAGCCCGCCGCGTGTGCGCTCGGAGGATTCGACGCCCCTCCAGGGCGGGGGCGAGCCCGCGACGAACCGTCTCGACTTCTGGAAGCTCTGGCATGGCGGCGGGATATAGCCCCCTCCCCGACCTTCGCCTATGGTCGGTCGGCCGCACGACCCAGCCCGCACAGGATTGATTCGATGGGAGACGCCCCGATCGACGCCCCAGACCCCGCATCCGACACCCGTCAGGACGAGGAGTTCGTGTCTTTCGGCCGGGAGACCGTCACCCGCGCGGAGAAGACCCGCCGCGTCGGCGACGTCTTCCGTTCGGTTGCAAGCCGCTACGACCTGATGAACGACCTCATGTCCGCCGGCGTTCACCGGATCTGGAAGGCGAACCTGATCGCGCGTCTAGCGCCGCGTCCCGGAGAAACGCTGATCGACGTCGCCGGCGGCACGGGAGACGTCGCCCGCGCCTTCCTCGACCACGCCGAGCGCGTCCAGCGCCGGACACGCTCCGCGCGGCCCGCCTTCGCCATCGTCGCCGACATCAACGAAGCCATGCTCGAAGCGGGACGCAAGCGCCGCCGCGCCCATCTCGCGCACGTCGCCGCCGACGCCTGCCGCCTGCCCTTCGCCGATCGCTCCGCCGACGCGCTGACGATCTCGTTCGGCATTCGCAATGTGGCCGCCATGGACGATGCGTTGAGGGAGTTCCGCCGGGTCCTGAAGCCGGGCGGCCGCTTCGCCTGCCTCGAATTCTCCCGGCTCTCGCACAGCATGCTTCAGGACGCCTATGACCGCTATTCCGACGCCGTGATCCCGTCGCTCGGCGACTGGGTGACGGGCGACCGGGAGTCCTATGAATATCTCGTGGAGTCGATCCGCCGCTTTCCAGACCAGTCGTCCTTCGCGGCGCGGATCAGCGACGCAGGCTTCAGCGGCGTCAGCTTCACGAATTTCACCGGCGGCGTCGCCGCGCTCCACACCGGCTGGGCGGTCTGAGGCCCTGACATCCTGACGCCTCGGCGCCCGCGACCACGCCGCCCCTTCGCGACGGCGGCCAAGTGCGGCATGGTCTTCGCCTAGCCTTTGAGGCCAACCCTTCACCTGCGAGCCCAGCGCCTTGCTCGACGCCTTGTCAGACTATTCCCGCCTGATGCGCGCTGCGGCGGTGCTCGCCCGCCACGATGTGGTCGCGCCCGAGGCGATCCGCTCCCGCGCGCCCTGGCCGCTGAAGGCCGCAGGCGCCCTGCTTCGCCTGACACCGGCGTCCGGCTCCCGCGGCCGTCGCCCCGCCGAACGGCTCGCCGCAGCGCTTGAACGCCTTGGCCCCGCCTGGATCAAGCTCGGACAATTCCTCGCCACCCGGCCCGACGTGATTGGCGTCGAGGCCGCGACTGACCTCTCCCGACTGAAGGACCAGCTCGCCCCCTTCCCCGAGCGCGAGGCGCGCCGTGCGCTCGAGACCGAGTTCGGCGACGAAGCCGCCGCGCTCTTTCCGCAACTCGGGCCCGCCATCGCCGCCGCCTCCGTGGCGCAGGTTCATCGCATTCGCACCCCGGAGGGCGAGCGCGCGGTCAAGATCCTTCGGCCCGGAGTCGAACGCATGATCGAGGTCGAACTGCGCGCCATGCGCCGCGCCGCGGGTCTCGCCGAGGCCTCCGGCCACCCCGAAGCCGCCAGGATGGAGCCCGTTCAGTTCGTCGAGACCATGGCCCGTTCCCTCTCGCGCGAGATGGACCTCAGGCTTGAAGCCGGCGCCGCGAGCGAGTTCGCGGAGATCGCCGCGATCGACGGATTTGTCCACGCGCCGGCCGTGGACTGGGCGCGCACCGGACGCCGGGTGCTCACCACCGAATGGATTTCGGGTCGCAGCCTCACGGATGCAGGCGCCCTCGCCGGCGTCGACCGGGCCGACCTCGCCAACCGCATCACCCGCGGCTTCCTCGCGACGGCGTTGGACCACGGCTTCTTCCACGCCGACCTCCATGAGGGAAACATGATCCTCGCCGATGACGGCCGCCTTGTGCTGGTCGACTTCGGGATCATGGGCCGCATCGGCCCCCCCGAGCGGCGCTTCCTTGCGGAAATTCTCGCCGGTTTCCTGAAACGGGACTATCGCCGCGTGTCCGAGGTCCATTTCGAGGCGGGCTATGTGCCGCAAGGTCAGTCGGTCGACGATTTCGCGCAGGCGCTCCGGTCCGTCGGTGAGCCGATCTTCGGGCGGGCCGCGGAGGAGGTGTCGATGGCCCGCGTGCTGCTCCAGCTGTTCGACATCACCCATCAGTTCGGCATGCATCTCCGCCCGGAACTGATCCTGCTGCAAAAGACAATGGTGCAGGTGGAGGGCGTCGCCCGCACGGTCGACCCGGCGCACAACATCTGGCAGGCGGCGGACCCGATCGTCTCCCGTTGGACAGGGCGCCAATTCGGACCGGAGGGACTGAAAACCCTCGCCATGAACGTGATCCGGGACGGCGCGAAACGGTTGCGCGACGCTCCGGCGCTGCTGGATCGGCTGGAGGCGATCGCCCACGCGGCCTCAGCCCCGCCCCCACCGGCGCCGAAACCTCGCTCAAACGGGCCGGTCGCCCTGCTCTGGTTTGGCGTCGGCGTTGTCGTCGCCGGCCTGTCCGCGGCCGCGCTCTGGGGCTGGTTCGGGCGCTAGGCGGAGCGGGTCAGGCAAGACTTCGCGTCGGGTCGCCGCGAATTTCCAGCCTTTGGAAACGGTTCTCCAAAACTTGCATGGCATCCTCCAGCTGACCTGACGCCTGGAGGATGCGGAATGAACGGGACGCCAACGCTTGGCGACGCGCACGCGCTCGGCGCGTTGACGGAAGCTGTGATCAGCGAACCGTCAGCGCCTCTGGTGTCCATCATCATTCCGACCTTTCGCCGGCCCGGGCGCGCCATCGCGGCCGCCCTGTCGGTTCACAGACAGTCGGCGCGCGGCGGCTTCGAGATCGTGCTCGTCGACAATGATCCGCAGGCGTCGGCCCTGCCGTTGATCCGGAAATTCGCGTCCTCGACCTCGGCTCCGGTGATCGCCGTGCATGAGCCGAACCCCGGCGTGGCGTCGGCGCGTAACGCAGGCTTGCGGGCCGCCCGCGGCGAGATCATCGCCTTCCTCGACGACGACCAGACGGCGTCCGGGTCCTGGCTCGACGACTTGCTGCGGGTGATGGACCAATCCGGGGCGGATGTCGTGTTCGGGCCGGTCATCACCCGTTTTGATACACCGCCCGATCGTCATCTCGCCTATTTCGAGGCGTTCTTCGCCCGAACGCCCGATCATGACGAGGGATTGATCGATACGTTCTACGGATGCGGCTGCAGCCTCGTCCGCCGTGCGTCTCTGCCCTCCGCCCAGCCCTTCGAGACCTCCCGCAATGAATCCGGCGGGGAGGATGACGCGCTGTTCCAGGCCATGTTCGACGCCGGACGCCGGTTCGCCTGGGCCCCCGGCGCGGCGGTGTTTGAGCAACCTGACCCCAAACGCCTGTCGCTGTCCTACACGCTCCGCCGGTCGTTCGCCTACGGACAGGGTCCGGTGCGGATCGCACGCGCCTCCCCAGCCAACGCGCTTCGGGAAACCTGTGTCTGGATGATCGTCGGGGCCGGCCAGATGCTGATCTACGGCGCGGCGGCTCTGCTCGCCATCATCGCCCGATGGCCACGCCGCGCCTTCCTCTATCGCCGATTCGCCGAGGGCGCCGGCAAGGTGTTCTGGTTCAAGCCCTTCCGCCCGAAATTCTACGGCGCATCCCAGCTCGCCGCAGGGGCGCCTGCTCCTATCTCCGGCGGGAGCCAAATATCCCGCGAAGCACATACTTCGTCAGCTCCCGCGACGCGGTCCGCATGAAAGTGTTGGTGGCGGCCTCGGTCGGCGTTTGGCGACGGGACCTGCCGGAAGACGTCTTTCGCTTCTTCGCCGCTGCAGCAGCCTCCCGCTCTTCCTTCTGAGCGAGCTTTTCGGCTTCCCGCGCCGCCCGCCGCTCCCGGTCTTCGAGCAGTTCATAGGCAGACTCCCGGTCGATCTCCTTATCGTAACGGCCCACAACGGGGCTCGCCGCCTGGATCGCGGACCGCTCCGCATCGCTTACTGGCCCCATGCGCGACGACGGAGGCCGGATCAGCGTCCGCTGGACGATGGACGGCGCGCCCTTCTGGTCGAGGGTCGAGACCAGCGCCTCCCCGACGCCAAGCTCGGTGATCACCTGCTGCGTGTCGAGATCGGGGTTCGGCCGGAAACTCTCCGACGCCGCCTTCACCGCCTTGCGCTCCATCGGCGTGTAGGCCCGCAGCGCATGCTGGATCCGCGCGCCGAGCTGCGCGAGCACCGTCTCGGGCAGATCGCGCGGGTTCTGCGTCACGAAATAGACACCGACTCCCTTTGACCGGATCAGGCGCACCACCTGCTCCACCTTCTCGACCAGCGCGCGCGGCGCGTCCGCAAACAACAGGTGCGCCTCATCGAAGAAGAAGACGAGCTTCGGCTTGTCGGGGTCGCCCACTTCCGGCAGCTGTTCGAAGAGTTCGGCCAGCAGCCACAACAGGAACGTCGAATAGAGCTTCGGCGAGTTGATCAGCGTCGTCGCGTCGAGGATATTCACATAACCGCGCCCGTCTGTCGTCGTGCGCATGAGATCGGCGAGCTCCAGCGCCGGCTCCCCGAAGAACGTCTCGGCGCCTTCCCGTTCGAGCAGCAGCAGGGAGCGCTGCACCGCCCCCACCGAAGCCGCGGCGACATTGCCATACTGCTGCTGGATTTCCTTTGCGACCTCCGGCTTGGCGATCCAGGCGAGGAGGCTGCGCAGATCCTTGAAGTCCAGAAGCAAGAGATCGTTGTCGTCGGCATACTGAAACGCGATCGTCAGCACGCCCTCCTGCGTGTCGTTCAGCTGCAACAGGCGGGCGAGAAGCTGCGGGCCCATCTCCGACACGGTCGCCCGGATCGGATGACCGCGCTTGCCGTAAAGATCCCAGAAGACGACCGGCGCCGCGCGGTACTCCAGCGCCCCGAGGCCGATCAGACGAGCCCTGGCGACAAGTTTCTCGTGCAGTTTTCCCGCCGGATCACCGGCCGCCGCAAGCCCGGACAGATCACCCTTCACGTCCGCGCAGAAGACCGGAACGCCGGCCGCCGAGAACGCCTCGGCCAGCACCTGCAGTGTGACGGTCTTTCCCGTCCCGGTCGCGCCGGCGACCAGCCCGTGCCTGTTCGCCCGCGCCAGAAGCAGCGTCTGCGCGATGGTGTGGTCCGCACCCCCGCCGCCGATAAAGATGCTGTCGCTCATCACCGCCTCCGTCGACCAGAACCCGGAGCGAAGCTAGCGCGGATTCGCATGGTGTGTGAGTGAATACATGCTTGAAACGCAATCCGGGCGCGCGGACGGCCTACCCGCCCTCCCGGCGACGCACCAAGAAGGGGACAGGCCATGAACCGCAATCTCCAGTCGTGGGGGGTGTGGCTGATCGCCACCGTCGCGCTCGGGTTCGCGCTCCACCAGGGCCGAGACATTCTCGCGCCATTCGCGCTAGCGGTCTTCATCTGGCTCGTCATGGAGGGGTTCGCGCGATCCATACGCAAATTCGTGCCCGCCCTGCCCGACTGGCTCGCGCACATGGCGTCGATCGCCATCGTCGCGGTCGGCGTGGTGCTCGTCATCAGCGTGATGGCCCAGGGCGTGCGGGAGTTCGCAAGCCACGCCGATCTCTACGAGGCCCGCATCAACGACGTCATCGCCAAAGTCTACGGCGTCATCGGGATGGAGCGGGCGCCCACGCTCGGCGAACTCCTGTTCAGCGACGCCAGCGTGCGCTTCATCGAGCCGGCGCTCGAGGCGGCGCAAGGACTCGCCGCCAATCTCGTGCTCATCCTTATTTATGTCGGCTTCCTCTATCTCGCATCGACCACCTGGTCGCAGAAGCTCGACAAGATCTTCCCCGCCTCGACCGCCCGCGACCAGGCCCGCGAGGTCGGCGAGGAGGTGCGCCGGTCGATGGAGCAATATCTCTGGGTGCAGACGCTGATCAGCGTCATCATCTCCCTCCTCACCTACGCCACCCTTCTGACGCTGGGCCTCGACAACCCGATGTTCTGGGCCTTCATCATCTTCTTCCTCAACTTCATTCCGACCATCGGATCGATCTTCGCCGCCGTTTTGCCCGCGCTCTTCGCGCTGGTGCAGCCGGCCTGGCCGGACTTCATGCCGGCCGACCCCGCCTGGTGCGCGCTGATCGTGTTCCTCGCCGTCAGCGTCTGGCAGTTCGGCATCGGCAATTTCGTCCAGCCGCGACTCATGGGCGATTCGCTCAACCTGTCGGCGCTGGTCGTGCTCCTGTCGCTCGCCATCTGGGGCGCGCTCTGGGGAATTCCCGGCATGTTCCTCGCCGCGCCCATGACCGTGATGATCATGATCCTGATCGCGCAGGTGCCCGGCGCGCGGTGGATTGCGGTCCTGTTGTCGGCCGACGGTTCGCCCGGCGTCCGCTCCCCGCTCAAGGAGGGCGCCGACAAGAACGCCGCCCAAGACCCGGCGGCCCAAGATCCAGCGGCCTGACACCCGGCGGCCGGGCACCCAGCGGCTGGACGCCGGCGCCGGACCCGTCTGTCCGCCTCTCTTGCTGATCTCCACCCTGCGGGGGTAGCACTGCAGTCGACAGGCGCGACAAGCGCGAAGGGTTGGAAACAAGGGGCGCACAACAGCCCCGCGGAGTGTTCTGTGACGAGACTGAACGAGCTAGCGTTTTCCGACGCCAATTTTCTCGCGGCCGCCGAACGCGTCGCCGCCACCAGAGAAAGCGCGCCCGCCGTCACCGCGATGGCGGCCTTCCTCGACCAGTACCGGAACGACGCCTACGCCGAGGACTTTCTGGCCTTGTCCACCGAAGACGCCGCCCTGCTCGCGATCGAGCTGTGGGAGCTGAATCTCGCCGCCCAGCCCCATGGCGCCCGGGAAATCTCGATCCGGCGTGCGAAGGGGTTCGGGGGCAAATCGCTGAAGCTCGACGTGGTCGACATCGTCGGCGCGGACATGGCCTTTCTTGTCGACAGCACGATCGGCGTCCTCCAGGACGCGCGACTGGAAATCCGGGCGGTCTTGCACCCGGTGATCAACTCCGCGCACGGGCCGCGCTCCCTCATCCAGATCCATCTGCCGCCGCTTGAACCCGCGCAGCGGGCGGACCTCAAGCGCCGCCTCGAGATCGCCCTCGCCGAGGTCGCCGAAGTCAACGCCGACTTTCTCTCCTTGCGCGACCGGATGCGATCCTGCGCCGAGGCCATCGACCGGCTGAAACCCAGACCCGAAATCGCGCTCGACGACCTCCGCGAGTATCGCGACTTCCTGCTGTGGCTGGTCGACGACAAGTTCACGTTTCTGGGCGCCCGCGAATATACGTTCCCGCGAACGCCGGACGGGGCGCTCGCCGAGGAGGAGCCGATACTCGACATCCCGTCGGGCCTCGGGATCCTCCGGGACCCGCAACGGCGCATCCTGAAGCGCGGGGACGAGACGACGCTCATAACCCCTCGCATCAGCGCCTTCCTTCGGGAGCCGGCCCCGATCATCGTGTCGAAGGCGAGTTTCGTCTCCCAGGTGCATCGCCGCGTTCACGCCGATTATATCGGGGTCAAGCGCTATGACGCGTCGGGCGCGGTGATCGGCGAGACGCGCTTCGTCGGCCTGCTCACCTCCGACGCCTACACCCGCGCGACCAATGATGTGCCGCTGATCCGCCGCAAGCTCAGCCGGCTGAAGCAGGCCTATTTCGCAACCGAATCGCGTTTCTCGATGAAGCGCCTCGAGAACGTGCTCGAGACGCTCCCCCGCGACGAGCTGTTCCAGATCGACGAGGCCGATCTCGCGCGCATCGCCTCCGGCCTGCTAAAGCTCCAGACCCGGCCGCGCACCCAGCTCTTCATCCGGCGCGACCGGTTCGACCGCTTCGTCTCCGCCCTCCTCTACACCCCGCGGGAGAATTTCAACTCCCAGCTTCGGGAGCGCGCGCACCGCATGCTGGCGGAGGCCTATGGCGGGCGCATGTCCGCCTTCTATCCGACGCTCGGCGACAACCATCTCGCGCGCGTCCATTTCATCATCGGCGTGGACCGCGGACACCCGGAACCCGACGAGGATCTGCTTGACCTGCAGATGCGGCAGCTCTTCGAAACCTGGGAGGAAAGCGTCGGCCGCGCCGCCCGCGCCGGCGGGCTCGACGCCAGTCTCATCAGCCGGGCGACCTTTTCGGCGGCCTACAAGGAAGCCTTCTCCGGCGAGGAGGCGCTCGCGGACCTCAACGTCATCGCCGCCATGCCGTCGGGAGGAGAGATCAAGGTCCGCGCCTGGGGATCAGACCTCCAGCCCGGAGCGGCGCGTTGCAAAATCTACCACAACGACTCCGCACTCCCGCTGTCGCAGATCGTACCCGTGCTCGAACGGATGGGCCTGAACACGCTCGCGGAGTTCGCCTATCCGGTGCGCTTCACCGATGACGGCGGCGCCGAACGCCAGGTTTTCGTACACGACCTCACGATCGAACGCCCGCCGACTTCCCGCCGTCTCGACCACACGTTCGAAGAAGCGTTCCACGCCATCTGGTCGGGCTCGACCGAGAATGATCGGTTCAACCGCATCGTCACGACGCTCGGCGTCGATTGGCGCTCCGCCGCGCTCCTGCGGACCCTGTGCCGCTACCGGGCGCAGACCGGCCTTGATCCCTCCGAGGCGGTGCAGGTGGCGGCGCTTTGCGACCATTCGGACATCACCTCGGACATTCTCAAGGTCTTCGCCTCGAAGTTCGACCCCGGACTTCCGGGCGACGCCGAGGCCCGTTCAGGTCTCGTCGCGCCGCTGCTCGCCGCCCTCAACCGGAAGCTCGAGGCCGTCACCTCCCTCGACGCCGACCGCGTGCTCCGCCGTCTCGTCGCCCTCGTGACCGCCTGCACCCGAACCAATTTCTATCAGCTCACTGCCGACGGCAGCCCGCCGCGCCACATCGTCATCAAGATCGCGAGCAAGGCCGCCGATCCCCTCCCCGCGCCCCGCCCGGACCGCGAATTCTTCGTCTGGTCGCCGGAGGTGGAGGGTGTGCACCTGCGCTTCGGGCCGGTTGCGCGCGGCGGCCTTCGCTGGTCCGACCGCCGCGACGATTTCCGCACCGAGGTGCTGGGGCTGGTCAAGGCGCAGCAGGTCAAGAACGCCGTTATTGTTCCGGTCGGCGCAAAGGGCGGGTTCTTCCCAAAGAAACTGCCCGTCGGCGGCTCGCGCGACGAGATCCAGGCCGAAGGCGTCGCCGCCTACCGCACCTTCATCGGCGCGCTGCTTGACCTTACCGACAACATCGTCAAAGGGCGCACCGTCCGCCCGGAGCGCGTCGTCTGCTGGGACGATGAGGACCCCTATCTGGTGGTCGCCGCGGACAAGGGCACCGCCACCTTCTCCGATATCGCGAACGGCGTGTCCGCCGAGCGCGGCTTCTGGCTGGGCGACGCTTTCGCCTCGGGCGGCTCGGTCGGGTTCGACCACAAGAAGATGGGCATCACCGCGCGCGGCGCCTGGGTCGCCGTCGACCGCCATTTCCGGGAACTCGGCGTCAATGTGCAGACCGACCCCTTCCGGGTGATCGGCGTCGGTGACATGTCCGGCGACGTCTTCGGCAACGCGATGCTGCGATCGGGCGCGATCCGCCTGATCGCTGCTTTCGACCACCGTCACATCTTCATCGACCCGAACCCGGAAGACCTCGAGGCCGCCTTCAACGAGCGTCAGCGCCTGTTCGACCTGCCGCGTTCCACCTGGGCGGACTATGACAAGTCGCTTCTGTCACGGGGCGGCGGCGTATTCGAGCGCAGCGCCAAGTCGATTCCGCTCAACTACGACATCGGCGCGCTCACCGGCCTGCCCGCCGACGGAACGGCGACGCCGGACCAGCTGATCAAGGCGCTGCTCGCCGCGGAGACGGACCTTCTCTGGTTCGGCGGCATCGGCACCTATGTCAAAGCCTCCACCCAGGCCCATTCGGACGTCGGCGACAAGACCAATGACGGCGTCCGGGTCGACGCAGCGGACGTGCGCGCGCGCGTCATCGGCGAGGGGGCCAATCTCGGCGTCACCCAGGCGGCCCGCATTGAATTCGCCCGGAAGGGCGGCCGGATCAATTCCGACGCGATCGACAATTCGGCGGGCGTCGACACCTCCGACCATGAGGTGAACATCAAGATCATGCTGTCGGACGCCATCGCCGCCGGCGCCGTCGCCGCAAATCAGCGCGACGCTCTGCTCGCGGACATGACCGACGACGTCGCCGCGCTGGTGCTGCGCAACAATTACGATCAGACCGGCGCGCTCAGCCTGATGCAGGCCTCCGCCGCGGAGGACCTCGACAGCCATGAGCGCCTGATGGAGGTGCTCGAAGCCCGCGGCAAGCTCGACCGCGAGGTGGAGGGGCTGCCCGGCGCCGAGGGGATTCGCCGACTGCGAGAGGCGGGGCTCGGCCTCACCAGACCCGAACTCGCGATCCTTCTCGCCTACGCCAAGATCGACCTGTTCAACCTCCTGATCGCCGGCGACGCGCCCGACGATCCGGCGTTCGAGAGCCTGCTCGCGGCCTATTTCCCGCCGGCCTTGCGGGACATGCCCGAGGCGATGGCGCGCCACCGGCTGCGCCGCGAGATCATCTCTACCTCGCTCGCCAACCGCGTCGTCAACGTGGTCGGTCCGGCCTATGTCTATTACAAGCAGGAGGCCGAAGGCGTCGATGCGGGACGGGTCGTCCAGGCGGTCGAGGCCGCCTACGCCGTGTTCCATTTCGACGACCTCATGGACCGGATCGAGGCGCTCGATCAGAAAATTCCCGCCGACGCCCAACTCCTCATGATGTCGGAGACCGCCTCCAATCTGCGCCTGCTCGCAGGCGCCTTCACCTCCGACGCGGCCCTTGGCGGAGCCGGCGGCGCGGCGGACATCATCAACCGCTATCGCGAGCGGATCGGCGAACTGCGCCCCAGTCTGTCCTCCGCCCTGTCCGACCTCGTCAGCAGCCGCGTCGAAGCCCGCGCCGAACGCTACCGCGCCGCCGGGGCGCCGGACGACCTTGCCCGCGACGTCGCGATGGTGCGCGCCCTTGCCTCCGCGCGCGAAACCGTCGACATCGCCGAACGGTTCGACTGGCCGCTCCTGTCGATCGCCTTTGTCCAGCACGCCGTGGGAGAGGTGCTCGGCCTCGACAAGATGCGCGCCGCCGCCCGCGACCTTGAACCGCGCGATCACTGGGACCGCATGGCCCTCCAGCGGGTGGCCGACGAATTGCCGCGCCTGCAGATGGAATTGACCGCCTCCGTCGTCCGGACGGCGCATCGCGACGGCGTGCCCCCCGGAATGATGGACCGGGAGTCCTCGCTGCGCTTTGTGCGCGGATGGGCGGCTCCGAGGCAGGATCTGCTCAATCGGCTGGCGGACCCGATGCGCGCCTTCGACAGATCGGGCTGGTCGCTCGCAAAACTTGTGCTGCTAGGCGACGCGCTTCGTGAATTCGTTTATGCTTCCCGCTCCGACATCCACACTGACGACGAATAGGACGCGCCGGTGCTCGATCGCACCCTCACCTTCCGGGACGCCAAGGCGTCGGATGCGGCCGATCTCGCGGAAATCGGCCGTGAGACCTTCATCGAAACCTTCGGATCGAATTACCCGCCGGGCGACCTGCGAACCTTCCTTGACGAGACCTATTCGGTCGACGCCGCTGAATCCGAGATCGCCTCGCCCGATGTGGAGATCCGCATCGCGACCGCCGGTCGGCGCATCGTCGGATACTGCAAGATCGGCCCGGTGAAGCTTCCCGTCACCGTCGATCCCGAACCGGGGCTGGAACTGCACCGGCTGTATGTCTATCGCGACCGCCAGGGCGTGGGCGTCGGAAGGATTCTGCTCACCTGGGCGATCGACCGCGCTCGCCAGCGCGGCGCGAAGAGCCTTTATCTCGGCGTCTGGGAATCAAACGCCCGCGCGATCGCCATGTATGAAAGCCGGGAGTTCGAGGCCGTCGGTCGTTACAAGTTCCGGGTCGGTGAAACCCTCGACGACGAGATCATCATGCGGCGGCGTCTCGGCTGATCGCCCAACCCATGCTCCCATCGCCTCCAACACCCGCTGAACCCGTGTCGACCGCGCCGGTCTCCACCCGTTTGAGTCGGCGGCTGGCGTGACCTAGACTGGCCTCACGCTTCCTCCATCACGTCTGGACACCGCCCCATGTTTGATGTCGCCCATCTGATCGCCGACCCCGCCGCGTGGGCCGCGCTCATCTCCCTCATCGTCATGGAAGTCGTGCTCGGCATCGACAATCTCGTCTTCATCTCGATCCTGACCAACAAGCTGCCGGAGGCCGAACGCGCCCGGGCCCGGCGCATCGGCATCGGACTGGCGCTCATCCTCAGGCTCGCCCTGCTCGGCGCCATCGCATGGCTGGTCGGACTCACCGCGCCGGTGTTCAACCTCGGTATCGAAGGCGCGGCGACGGAGCATGGGGCGCCCTCCTTCGAGACGGAATTCTCGTGGCGGGACCTCATCCTCATCGTCGGCGGACTGTTCCTCGTGTGGAAGGCCACTACCGAGATCCACCACAATGTCGACCCGAACCACGGCCACGCCACGCCGACGAGCGGACGGGTGGGCGCCACCTTCATGGCGGTTATCGTCCAGATCCTGATCCTCGACCTCGTCTTCTCGATCGACTCGATCCTGACGGCGGTCGGCATGACCGACCATTTGCCCATCATGGTCGTCGCCGTCGTCGTCGCGGTCACCGTCATGCTGATCGCCGCCGGCCCGCTGTCACGCTTCATCAGCGCGAACCCGACCGTGGTGATGCTGGCGCTCGGCTTCCTGCTCATGATCGGTATGGTGCTGATCGCCGACGGGTTCGGCGTCCACGTGCCGAAAGGCTATATCTACGCCGCGATGGCGTTCTCGGCCTTCGTTGAAGGGCTGAACCTGATGGTCCGTCGCAGGCGAACGGCCGCCGCCGCACATGCTCCCGTCCCCGACGCCTGAAGCCCGCCGCCGCGTCGGAATGGCCGCGACGCGTTCAGTGCCGGAAGTGGCGCATGCCGGTGAACACCATCGCGACACCCGCTTCGTCGGCGGCCGCGATCACGTCCTCGTCCCGCACCGACCCGCCGGGCTGAATGATCGCCGCCGCGCCCGCCTCCACGGCGGCGAGCAGCCCGTCCGGGAAAGGAAAGAACGCATCCGAGGCGCAAACGCTGGCCTGGGTGCGCGGCGCCCGCCAGCCCGCGGCGGTCTGTGCGTCGAGCGCCTTTCGCACCGCCACACGGGTTGAGTCGAGCCGGCTCGGCTGTCCGGGGCCGATCCCGGCCGTTACACCGTTCTTCGCAAAAACGATGGCGTTCGACTTCACATGCTTGGCGACCCGCCACGCGAACAAGAGGTCGGCAAGCTCCGCCTCGGTTGGAGCCCGCCGGGTGACGACGCGCAGCTCGGCCGGGGTCACCATTCCAGCGTCGCAATCCTGAACGAGATAGCCGCCCGCGATCGATCGCACCGCGAGGCCCGGGCGTCGCGGATCGGGCAGGCCGTCCGTGATCAGCAGCCGGAGATTCTTCTTCCTGGCGAACACCGCCCGGGCGTCCTGGTCGGCGCCCGGCGCGATCACCACCTCGGTGAAGACCTCGCAGATGGCGGACGCCGTGGCGCCGTCGAGCGGCGTGTTGAGCGCCACGATGCCGCCAAACGCAGAGACCGGATCGCAGGCGAGCGCCTCCCGGTAGGCGTCGAGCGCCGTGGCGCCGAGGGCGACGCCGCACGGGTTTGCGTGCTTTATGATCGCAACCGCCGCGGCCGCCCCGGGATCGAACTCCGCGACGAGTTCGAAGGCGGCGTCGGTGTCATTCAGATTGTTGTAGGAGAGCTCCTTGCCCTGGACCTGGTTTGCAGTGAGGACCCCGGTGCGCTGCGCGGCCGATGCATAGGCCGCCGCCTTCTGGTGGGGGTTCTCACCGTATCGAAGCGTCTGGACGATTGGTCCCGCCATCGCCCGCCACGCCGGCGTGTCATCCCCGACCTGCGCCGCGTACCATTCACTGATGGCGGCGTCGTAGGCCGCCGTCCGGCTGTAGGCTTTGGCGGCGAGGCGTCTGCGCAACCCGCCGCTGACCGCGCCCTCGCCTGCCTCCATCTCGGCGAGCACGGCGTCGAGATCGCCCCCGTCCGTGCAGACCGCCACGAAGTCCGCATTCTTGGCCGCCGCCCGGATCATCGCCGGACCGCCAATGTCGATGTTCTCGATGCAGGCGTCGAACGCCGCGCCGGAGCGGACCGTTTCCTCGAACGGATAGAGGTTGATGTAAACGAGATCGATGGGTTCGACCCCGTGGGAGCGGGCGTCCTGGACGTGCGACGAGTTGTCCCTGCGATAGAGCAAAGCGCCGTGAACCTTGGGATGGAGAGTTTTCACCCGTCCATCCATCATTTCAGGCGACCCCGTCAGTGAGGCGACATCCTTCACCTGAAGGCCCGCCTCAATGAGCGCGCTGGATGTGCCCCCCGTCGACACCAGCTCCACGCCGAGGGCCGCAAGTCGCCGCGCCCGCTCGACAAGTCCGGTCTTGTCGGAAACCGAAATCAGCGCGCGACGAATGACGACGGACGGGGGTGACATGAATGAGGCTCCTGGCGAATCGATTGAGGAGGGGGCTTGGGGCCCGCATCTGTCGCCCGTTCACGCCTCGTCAATCAAGCCAAAATCCTCCGGATCAGGACGTGTTCGGCGACTCGCGGCGATACGCGCCCCGAACAAGCGCCCAACCCGACTCAAACGTCAGTGCAACTGCGGCGCGTGCGTCCCCCATGGATCGCCGGAGAACAGGTTTGGCGCCAGCGCTTTCATCATGCTGAGCGAGGCGTTCGGATCGCGTCTCGAAGCGTAGGCGATGATGGCGTCGAGGCTCGCCTGGACTTCCGCGAAGGGAGGAGCGTTCACGCTCGTGACCTCCAGAACCCCGTCGACAGTCGTCGGTTTGACCTGCTCGCTTTCGTAGAAGACGCTCTCCGTCAGCTTCTCGCCGGGCCGCGGGCCAGTATAGCGGATCTGAATGTCGAGACCGGGAGCCAGTCCCTTGAGTCGGATCATTTTTTCGGCGAGCTCAACGATCCGGACCGCCTCACCCATGTCGAGCACATAGAGCGCCGCCTCGCCGCCCTGGGCCGAGGACGACAGCGCCGCAGACTGAAGGACAAGCGCCGAGGCTTCCTCCACGCTCATGAAGAACCGGGTCATGTCCGGATGGGTCACGGTGACCGGCCCGCCTTCGGCGATCTGCCGCTCAAACAGCGGCGCGACCGAGCCCTTGGAGCCGAGCACATTGCCGAACCGGACGAGCGAGAACCTGGTGTTGGGGGCGGCGGGCGCCAGCGCCTGAATGAACAGCTCCGCCGCCCGTTTCGTCGCCCCCATGACGTTGCTGGGGTTGACCGCCTTGTCGGTGGAGACGAACACAAAAGACGCAACGCCAAGCTCCGCCGCGATCGTTGCGGCCCGGCTCGCCCCCAGCACGTTGGTCAGGATCGCCTCGTTCGGGTTTTGCTCCATCAACGGCACATGTTTCAGGGCCGCCGCATGGATCACGAGATCAGGCGCCGCGTCCCGCATCGCCTGCGACAGGCGCGCCTCGTCGCGCACATCGCCGATCACCATGTGCCGCACGACATTGGGATAAAGCCTCAGCAACTCCTGGTCGATTTCGAAGAGATTGAACTCCGAGGCGTCATACAGCGTGAGTTCCGCGGGGCCGAGCGCAGCGCACTGGCGGGCGAGCTCGCCCCCGATCGTGCCGCCTCCGCCGGTGATGAACACCCTGCAGCCCGACACAAGACGAGCGACCGGGCTCATGTCCAGTCGCCGTTCAGGACGCGCGAGCAGGTCAGCGGGGCGCACTGGCAACAAGCGCGCGCTGTCGTCCGTCGTCAATCGCAGCAGGGTCGCGCGTCGCGCCGACGACACGGCGAGGGCAGCTTCCATGGTCTCCCGGTCGTCTCGCGGTGCGGCGATCGCGATCCACGGCATCTCGCCAAAGCGGGCGGTGTAGTGATCAAACATGGAAGCGAGCTGGTCGAGCCCGCCGATGATCTGAACGCCCTCAACGTCGCGTCCGAAATCGGAACCGGTCGTCTCGATGATCCCGATTGCCCGGATCGGCGAACCGGTCGGCGCCCGTCGCGCCGCCCTAAGCACCTGGGCGACCGTGTCCGCAGGCCCGACCACCAACGCGCGTGGTGCATAGGGCGGCTCTCGCCGGATCATGGCGAGCAGGTCTCCCGTGGACCTCCCTCGCGCCCAAAGCCGAGCGATCAGCAGCAGAGAAAGCCAGATACCGAGCTGAACATAGATGGCTGCGAGAGGAAAACCGCTGAGGCTGCGCGCCAGAATCACCAGCGGAAGCAGCATGAGATGCGCAAGTGCGACCCCCTGCAGCACCCGCACCACGTCGCGCAGGGATGTGTGCCGCCAGACCTGACGGTGCACGCCCCTCAACCAGAGCGAAAAGGTCGCCGCAACGCCAAAGACCACTGCCGCGAACACCACCAGCCAGATCGGAGTGGCGACCGCCTCTTGCCGCTGCACCAGAAGGGGCGCGACCAGCATGGCGACAACCCCGGTCGCCACGTCATAGCCGAAGCATACCGCCTTTGCCTCGATCGCCGATCGGCGACTCGAATTCCCGTGTCCCGCCAAAATCGACCCCCTCAAACGCCCGGTTCTACACGCGACATCGCCCAACGAACGCGGTTCGGCGGCGAAGAGCCGTCCGAATTCGCATCCGCAGAAGCCCTTATCACCAATTGCTGCGTGCGTCGCGCGCCGCCAGCTCCCCAATAAGGGGAATCTTCGACCTGAACCGGCGCTTCGCTTCGAAAGCGCCAAATACGCTGACGCTCAGGCAATCCCAGATAGACAGTGCGGTCTTCGCCGGGCTCGACGCGCACTTCGACGTCAGGGTGCAGCGGAAACCGAAGCGCATAAGGGATCGAGCGACTGGGCGAGGCGGGCTCCGAGAGCGGGTGGGACAAGGTGTCCTCGCCTGTGACGCGAGCGCCGTTCTTTGCGACATAGATGCGGCGGCGCTGAATCAAGCCGTGGGCGTTTCGCCAGCCGGCGTGCTGGCCTTCGATCAGATACTGGTCGTTTTCCTCGATCCTTCGGGTGGAAACGCCCTGAGCCGCTTCGATCGCCAATAAGTCCGTATCGGCGTCAAGCGCGAAGGCGGAGGAATCGGTGTTGTCGAGTGTGAGGTTGGCGTGCGCCGGCGTGCGGCGCGCCGCGTCCCGCAATTGAGGGTCCAGCGCGGCGTGCGAGCCGCAACCTGTCAGAATCCGGTCTGGACCGTCTGCGACCGTGAGCGCCAGGGCCGACGCATGAGCGGCTCCTCCGAAAGCGGTTTCCGGCGCCGGGCCCGAATCAAAGAAAAGCTTGAGGTCGTGAGCTTCCACCCTTTGATAGCCGGTCAATCGCGCGAACGAGAAACGCGATCTGACGTCGCCGTGGGGAGCCATCGCAGCCGCGGCGAGCCCCGACCGCTCTCCCCCGCCATGGCCGACGAGCAGATTGCCATCGTCAAGCGTCAGGAATCCGAGCATCGACGCCATCCGCGTCTGGATGCGCGTCAGGAAAGCAGGTGAGCGCACACCCACCCGCAACAAGAGATCCTCCACCTGATTGAGATCGATCATGGCTTCGGCAAGCGCTTCGGCGCTTCGGCTTGCATGACCGCCGTCGGCGAGGATTTGTCGGGCGACCTCCTCTTCCAGCACTTTGGAACCTAGGGAGAGGGTCTGATCGGCGTCCGGGAGGGCGCTTCCAGCCAAACACAGCGCTACGGCGGCGCGAAAGCGACTCGCCGGGTCACGCTCCTGCGATATCTGTTCTTGCAAGTGACGCACATGACGCCCGAGGGCGCCAAGCAAGAGTTCGCGCGTCTCGTTCTGGGTAGCGCCAAAGAGCCAGGGTCCGGCGCTCAACCAGTTGATCACACGGTCCGCGGTCGGACCCGTGCGCCAAGCGAACGCGTCCCATTTCCCGAACATCTCGATCCAGGAATAGACCAGCGATCGAGCACGGTTCTGTCCGTCACTCCCGAACGACGCCACGTCACGCAGCCAGTGAAAGCGATGGATCTGGTCGGCGAAGTGAGGCGTCGGAAAGGGCGGGCCCCAGGGCGCCCGATCCGGCGGCGTGCGCACCCGCGCGCCGGGACCGTCAAATCTCCAATCGCCCTCCAGGATCGCGCGGCCTCTATCCGAGTTCACAGGACGCGGGTCTTTTGGCGTCGCAATAACGCTCGCTGGCGCAGGACCGTTGAGCCCCATGCGATAGACCGGGGACGCCTCGACGTCAGCCCCGGCGCACCCGACGAGCGCCCGCCATTCCGCCCACTCTGCATCCGAGGGACCTGAATTCGGGGCGAAGCCGGCAGTCAAACCGTTTCTCCCCTAAGGGCGCGAATGGTCTCGGCATAGCGAGCTTCGCCTCGGCTGAAGATCGCGGAGCCGGCGACGAGTGCGGTTGCTCCCGCGGCGAGGATTGTCGAAGCGTTCCCTTCGTTGACCCCGCCATCGACCTCAAGAATCGTGGACAGCCCCCTACGGTCTATGGCGCGGCGCAGAGCTTCTATCTTTCGCAGCTGGGAATCGATGAACCCTTGCCCGCCGAATCCCGGATTGACCGACATGACGAGCACGAGATCGAGATCGTCCAACACATACTCTATCGCCGATTCATGCGTTGATGGATTAAGGGCTGCGCCCGCGCGCTTGCCGAGCTTTCGGACCGCCTGGATTGTGCGATGGAAGTGCGGTCCAGCCTCCGGGTGAGCCGTGATGATGTCGGCTCCTGCGGCGGCAAACTCCTCAAGATAGGGGTCGACAGGCGCGATCATAAGGTGAACGTCAAACGGCTTGCCGGTGTGCGGCCTGAGCTTTTGGATAACGGCCGGTCCGATCGAGATATTCGGAACGAAATGCCCGTCCATCACGTCGATATGGATCATGTCCGCGCCAGCGGCGTCGACAGCCGTGATCTCATCGCGAAGACACGAGAAATCCGCCGCAAGGATGGAAGGGGCGATCAGCACACGCGACATGACGTTCGCCTAGCAGTCGTCATGGCCCGGGGCAAGCACGCGCGGCCACGGACGACGCGTCATTGCAGCGTTTAGAAACAAAGGTCTCCGCAAGGTTGAACCTTGCGGAGACCAAAGGTGAAGACCGTCGGAAGCCTGCCGGCCGCCTTAACGGTAGGAAATGTTCTGCGGGATGATCCGCGCTCTCTGGCCGTACTCGACCAGCACCGGCGTGCCGTTCGCGATCGCCAGATCTCCGCCCTGGGTGACCGTGATCAGTTCACCTGACCGGAGACGAACGGTGTAGGCGAAACCTGGCTTCTTGGTCGCTGAATTTTCGATCGCGCTGCCGGCGATGCCGCCCACGACTGCACCAAGGACCCCGGCGATCGCGCGCTCGTCACGTCCGCCGCCGATCTGACTGCCGGCGATGCCGCCAACCACCGCTCCGGTCGCGCCGCCAACAACGCCGTCCCGACCTTCGATGATGATCGTCCGCGAGGCGACGACCGTGCCCTCATCCACCCGGGACACCGCGCCCACCTGGCCGCGCTCGTAAGAGTTTGCGCCAAGTCCGGACGCGCAGCCCGCCAGGACCATGGTCATGGCGGCGAAAACCGCAGCAAAAGCCTTCTGGGGACGGGGTGAGGTTTGAGTCATGGTCATTTGGTTTACTCCGCTCTACGGCCTGTTGGTCGTTGAAGCGACTATGGCTCCTATGCCCTGAACCCTCGATGAATTCTTTGCAGCGGATTGCGTGCAACACCAAGGCATTTCTGTGTCAACCCGCTTTTTGGCTCACCACAGGGGTTTCCGTTAAACAAGTGTATTTTCGATCACGTACGTTCAAGCCTTGATACGTAGAAAGTGTCGGACAGGATGGTCCCGTGCGTCACGGTTTCGGGCGGCAGCGTCAACAAATCCCCATCCGGCGTCAGGGCGTGTTCAAATCCCGGAACTTCGCCCGGTGAGATTGGAAGTCGCTTCAGCCTTCCGGCGGCAGTGGCGTTCCGAACGACGTCTTCACCCTCTTCCGGGACGGGCGTGCACACGCAGTAGATCACCCTTCCGCCGGGACGAACCATCTCGGAGGCCGAGGCAAGTAGCGCGCGCTGAATCTCGGGATAGCGACCAAGGTCGCCAGGGGTTCGCGACCACGCACCCTCCGGGTGGCGGCGGAGCGTGCCAAGCGCCGAGCATGGAGCGTCGAGCAGCACGTGATCCGCCGGATTGTCGGGCCGCCAGATCCGGGCGTCGGCCAGCACCGGGACGACAGGAAGTTCGGTTCGCTCGAAATTCCGCAACAGCACATCCATCCGCTCGGCCTCCAGATCAACTGCGGTCAGGTGCGCGCCCGCGGCCGCAAGCTGCATGGCCTTGCCCCCTGGCGCAGCACACAGATCGATCACCGAGCACCCTGAAACATCTCCGAAAAGTCGAGCCGCGAGCGAAGCGGCGGCGTCTTGGACCCACCAGTCGCCAGAGGCGTAGCCGTCTAGATCGGGGATCGAGTCACTTGCGCGGAGACGAAGCATGTCGTTCGGCAGCCGCTCCGCGTCGAGCCGGTCGGCGGCCTCGTTCAGCAATTCCAGGTTGCGGAACGATAGGTCGATCGCGGGTCGCTCAATCTGAAGTTGCGCCATCCTCGCAGCGGCCGGTCCGAGCGCAGAACCCAGCCGCGCCGCCAGCCATTCCGGCCACACCGACGTTGGCGGCGCCGCGTCAAACACCTGCCGCTCGCGACTGGCGCGACGCAGGACGGCGTTGACCATGCCGCCGGCCCTGCGGGTCTCGGGCCAACGCCTCGCGGCTTCAACCGTAGCAGAAACAACGGCGTAAGGTGGACTGTCGAGAAGCCAGAGCTGCGCGCAACCGATCCGGAGCAGCGCAAGAACCGGGCGATCTATGGTGTCGGCGGCTCGGTCGGTGAGCGCGCCGAGCGACCAATCGATCCGGCCGAGCGCGCGAAGCGCCGCGCTCGCGGTCGCCCGCGCATATCCGCGATCGGGGGGAGAGAGCGCCGAGTAATCCGCGTTGCCGCGCAGGTTTGAGTCGAGGCTGGAAGTCGTTTCGAGCGTGTTCCAGACAAGTTGCGCGGCGACAAGCCGGCTCGCCCACCCTTCCACAGGCGGAGGGCGTCCTCCGCCCTTCCCGGACCGCTGCCCCCGACGTCGCCGGTCCGGGGGCGCCGGCATCAACTGCGCCGGCTTTCAATCTCGGCCGCGAGGCGGTGAAGACGAGCAACGCGCTGTTCGGTTGGAGGATGGGTGGCGCTCGCGCGGCGGCGAGGGGCCTGAAGCGGGTCCACGACGAAGAGGTGCGCCGTGGCGGGATTCCGTTCCGCGATCGGATTGGGCAACGTCATCGTGAACCGTTCGAGTTTCAGCAAAGCCGAGGCGAGACTGACGGGTGACCCGCACAGCTTTCCGGCGTCCCGATCGGCGTTGTACTCGCGGGCGTGGCTTTGCCCAAGCCGCGCGATCATGCCGGTCACGAACCGCCGGGCCTGGCGGCCCTGGCCAAGCGGCCAGGCGATGGCGCCGACCACCGCCCCGACAAGGGCGCCGGCAGCCGAACAGACGCCCATGGCGAGGGCGTCGCCGCGTTTGATATGCGCGAACTCGTGCGCGATCACCGCGGAGACTTCCGCTCGTGTGAGTGACTTCAGCAACCCCTCCGTAACAGCGACCGAGGCGTGGGCGGTGTCGCGCCCGGCGACGAACGCATTGGGCTGATATGCATCGATGATGAAGGTGCGTGGCCGCGGCATGTTCGCCCGCATCGCCAGCCTGTCGCAGTCCGACACGAAGGCGCGGATCATGGGCGAGTCGTGGCTTGAGGACACCTCCCGGGCATTATGCATCCTGAGCACGATCGACTCCACCCACCAGAACACCACGAGATGGAAGCCGAGGGCGATCAACGCCCCGATGAGGGCGCCCGTTCGATCCGCAATCAGCCAGCCCGTGGCGGCGAATGCGAGATGGATCACCAGCATGATTCCGGCGGCCTTAAGATAGCTCATCGCTTGCACTCCCGGCGTTCAAATGATCCAGCGCGGATTGGTCTCCGTAGCGTCAACCGGACGACAAACCCGGTCGTTCGGTGTAGGTCGCGTCAGAGACCCGCGTCTGTACGATGATCTGATCGTTAATGGTGTTGGTGAAGAGTTCGTTGACGGAGAACGTGGACATGGAGCATGGCGGCGATGATCGCCCTGAGGGAGCGGCGCCCGACAAGCCGCTCAGCCCGGAGGCGATTCGGGCGCTCGAGGAGGCCGCCGCCCGACGGGCGGCATCCCATTCCGTGGAGCTTCCCCCAGAAATCGACGGCCGCGACGGCGCAGAAGCCACGCGATTCGGCGACTGGGAGAAAAAAGGCCTCGCGATCGACTTCTGACGGATCAGGAGCGCGCCGCGCCGGATTGACCCACTCCGGAACGCAATTCGCCCCCGCCGGGATCGCTCAAGCGTGGAATTCCTCGATTGCGATCCACCGTTTGCGCAAGCAACCGCAGCACGGTTACTGTGCCTGCTCAGCTCGAACTTGCGGGACAGGCCATCTTGTCATCATCGACCCTTATACGCCTTGGCTGCCTTGCGGCGGCGCTGACGCTCGCCGCACCCGTGGCGCTTGCGGATGGCCGCCGGAACGCACCGCCGCTGACCGTGACGCCCGCTCCCCCGCTTCGCACAGAGGCGCCGCTCCCTACCCTTCCGCCACCTGAGCCGATCAACGCGCCTGCGCCCGCGGCAGAACCCGAGGGCGTAATCCTGCCGGCGAATTTCGGAGATGGTGGCGTCGGGGCCGGTGTCGGGGGCAGCTATGGCGGTAGCATTCGTGTGATCGCGGTGTCGCGTGCTTCCGCCGGCGCAGCCGTGGTCGGCCGTTCGATCGGCGCGCGCTCTTTCAGCGGTGTTCACCGACGCTCCCGCGTTTGCAGATGATCAAGCGTCAGGACCGGTCAAAATAGAGCGCGGCGGCCCCTATGAGCGCCGCAGAACCCGACGTGATCAGTCGTAGCGGCGTTTCCGTGAGGTAGGATCGGCGCGGCCCCCGGTCGAGGAACCGCTCCAGGCTCTCGGGCTCTCTAAGCCACGGTTCAAGGTGGATTGATACGCCGCCGGCGAGCCAGGCCCCCGCCCGGCCATCGCCTGCCAGCACGGCGTCGCCCAGGAGCGACAGCGTAGCCCGCGCACGCAAGCGGCACACCTGCTGCGCGAACGGATCGCCCTCGATCGCACGATCGCCGATCTCAGCCGCGGTCAGCATCGGGTCCGCGACGCCAAGAACACTCGCACACGCACGGCGAACGCTGTCGAACCCGGATCCGGAGGCCACGAGCTCCGTGGAGACATAGTGCCCCGCCGAACGGAGGGCTTCCGCGACGTCGAATTCGAAAGCGGTGACCGGCGCGAAACGCTGATGGCCCCCCTCCCCGCTCAGGATGGACCATCCGGCCGGTGTTCTCGTGAGCCAGGCGAGCCCGAAGCCCGTGCCAGGCCCCGCCACCACCTGAGTGGAGCACCCTGTTGGCGGCCGCGGCGCCCCCGGGAGCACGCCCAGCCATTGATCATCGCGGAGTTCCGGCGCCGACCGCGCCATCGCCGCAAAATCGTTCGCAAGCTCGACGCGGCGAAAGCCGAAGCGCGCGGCAAGCACTGATCCATCCACGGTCCAGCCAGAATGGAGCAGGTGAACCCGCGATCCCTCGACCGGTCCTGCAAGACCGAAGGCCGCCCCGTCCGGTCGTACTCCTGTATCAGCAAGGCCGACGGCGAGCGCATCCTCGAAGGCCGGGAAATCGGCGACGCGGCCGCTCCAGACATCGCCGATCCCGATCCGTCCGTCGATCCGGTGCGCGATCGCCAGCCGCACATTGGTGCCGCCGATGTCACCGACGATGATCGCGTCTGATCGGGTCATCTGATGTGTCAGCCGAGAAAGTCGAAATCGTAGTAGACCGGCGAGCAGTCGCCCAGTCCCTTCTGCTGATAGCGGGTGGGGACGTGATCTGAAGGGGGCGCGCGCCAGTCCATCGCCGAGCGAGCGCGCCAGCGGAAGCGCGCGTGGCGCGTGAAGACGAGCAACGCCTCATTGGCGTAGTCCGCCCAATCCGTCGCGAACCTGACCTCAGCCTCCGGCGCCAGAACACGCGCGAGCTGGTCGAGGAAAGCCGGCTGGATCAATCGGCGCTTGTGATGCCGCGCCTTCGGCCATGGATCGGGAAACAGGATAAACACCCGGTCGATGACCCCGGGAGCGAGTTCATCCAGAAGGTCGCGGGCGTCGCCCCGGCGCAACCAAATATTGGTGAGCCCCGCCGCATCAATCCCGACCAGAACCTTCGCGACGCCGTCGAGAAAGGGCTCGACGCCGACATAACCGGTCTCCGGATGCGACGTCGCCTGCGCCACGAGATGCTCCCCGGCGCCGAAGCCGATCTCGAGCACCACGCGTACCGGACGCCCGTCGAACAGGCTCGCGGGGTCTAGCGCTCCTGGCGGATGGACGGCGACCGTCAGGCGAGGAAGCAGATCCGAAAGCAGCGCCTCCCGACGCGCGGACAGCGGCTTTCCCGCTGAGCGGCCGTAGAGACGTCGGCCAAGGCGCCCGCGAGCCGTTCCGGCAACGGGGTCCTCCTCGCCGCTCAGTTCAGCCCGCGAAGCTGGTCCGCGAGGTCGGTCTTCTCCCAAGAAAAGCCTCCGTCAGCCTCCGGCGCACGACCGAAATGACCGTAGGCGGCGGTACGCGCGTAGATCGGGCGATTGAGCTGCAGGTGGGTGCGGATGCCCTTGGGCGTAAGGTTCATGAGCTCCTGAAGCGCGGCCTCGATCTTCGCTTCGTCGACGCGCGCTGTTCCCCCCGTGTTGACATACACCGACAGGGGTTTCGCGACGCCGATCGCATAGGACAGCTGGATCGTGCAGCGCGTCGCAAGGCCCGCTGCGACGACGTTCTTGGCGAGATAGCGGCAGGCGTAGGCGGCCGATCGGTCCACCTTGGTCGGGTCCTTGCCCGAGAACGCGCCGCCGCCGTGGGGCGAAGCGCCGCCATAGGTGTCGACGATGATCTTGCGGCCGGTCAGGCCCGCGTCGCCATCCGGTCCTCCTATCACGAAATTGCCCGTCGGGTTGACGTAGAACTCTTCCTCGGGGGGGAACCAGCCCTCCGGCAGCACGCTCGCCACGATGGGACGAACGAGTTCGCGGACATGCTTGGGCGAAAAGCCCTGCTTGTGCTGAGTGGAGACCACGACAGACGTCACGCCGACGGGCTTGCCGTTCTCATAGCGCAGCGTGACCTGGCTCTTGGCGTCCGGCTCGAACTCCGGACGTTCGCCCGACTTGCGGGCCTGCGCCATCCGCTGAAGAATCTGGTGAGCGTACTGGATCGGGGCGGGCATGAGTTCGGGCGTTTCGTCCGTCGCGTAGCCGAACATGATACCCTGATCGCCAGCGCCCTCTTCCTTGTCGGCGGCCTCGTCGACACCCATTGCGATGTCCGCAGACTGTCCGTGCAGACGGTTGATCAGCTCGGCTGTCTGCCAATGAAACCCCTTCTGGTGATAACCGATATCCCGCACCGCCTCGCGGACCGCCGTTTCGATCTCTTCCATGGACGGCGTGAGATCGTCGCGGATACGCATTTCTCCGGCGAGTACGATGAGGTTGGTCGTGGCGAGCGTTTCGCAGGCCACCCGGGCGACGGGGTCGCGCGCGAGATAGAGATCCACCACGGTGTCGGAGATACGGTCGCACACCTTGTCGGGGTGTCCCTCCGAAACGCTCTCGCTCGTGAAAAGGAAACTCGATCGCGACATTTATGGCCTCGCAAGGGAACGTGTCCCGCTGGATTAGGATGTACAGACGACGCGCGGGCAAACGCCTCGCCCAAGTGCGGCACCACCCTTAGCTTAAAAATCACATAAAGAAAGCTTTATATGCGTTAGTCTTGCTGGCTTGACTTGCCGGGCGGAGCATCCGGGTCGCGCTTGGTCCCGCCCGCCGATGCAAACGCCGACGCCGAATTGCGCACCATCGCAAGGATCGAACGGCGCAGCCCTTCATCCGGGATCGACTGGAACGCGATCACGAGATCGACGGCGTCGGCGTCGATCAACCCGGTGAACTCCGGCGCCTCGTCCCCTTCGGCGACACCGCGCGCAAGGGCACAGTTCACCTCATCCGCGCCTTCGTAAAAATAGGCGATCGAAGCATCGAGCGCCTGCGCAAGTTCGAACAGGCGACCGGCTGAAATCCGGTTCGCGCCGCGCTCATATTTCTGAATCTGCTGAAACGTCACGCCCAGCATTTCGGCGAGCTTTTCCTGAGACAGGTGCAGTTCGCGGCGTCGCCAGCGCAGGCGGCGTCCGACGTGTTTGTCGATCAGGTTAGGCAGCTTGCTGTCCAAGTCGGGTCTCGCCGGCGGAAGAAATGATGCGCGTGCGCCTCTGGACCCGGTTTACGCCTTTCTTTGCCGCAGCACCAACACCCCAAGGGTAAAACCCCCAAAGAACAACCAGAAGGCGAGATCGCCCCAGCGCGAATATATCGTCTCGGGCAGCGCGGCTGGGATCGGCGCGTCCACGAGCGCCGCGCGCCATGACTTGGGATCGGGGCCATGGATTGCCGGATCGACCGGCCCTGCTCGTGCGGTCCATCGACCGAACGGGTCAATCATGCCGCTTGGTCCGCCGGATGCCGCACGGGCGACGGGCAGCCCCTCTTCGATGGCCCGCCACTGCGACTGGGCGGCGTGCTGCCGGGGGCCGGAAATCTGGCCGAACCATGAATCATTGGAAACCACCACAAGCCAGTTCGGACGGTCGTCTCCGTCCGGGGCGAGGCCAGGGAAGATCGCCTCGTAGCAGATGAGGGGACCAAACGGCGGCACGCCCGACACCGACATCGTGGTCGGACGAGGCCCGGAATAAAAGCCGTTGACCGCCAGCGCCTGGAGGGTTGGAATTCCGACCTGCGCCGCCAGGCTTCGAAGCGGGGTAAACTCGCCAAATGGCACCAGGCGGTGCTTGTCATAGATAGCGAGCGCGCCGCGCATGCTGCTCGTCGACGACAACACGGCGAGACTGTTATAGGCGCGCTCGCCCGGTCCTTCGGGATCGATTTCACGACGGGTGACGCCGAGGATCAGACGCCGGTCGCCCAGCGACGATGTGACCACATCAAGCCCCTCGGGCCATTCAAACAAGAAGGCGGGCAGCGCCCCCTCCGGCCAAATGACGATCGGCGCAGCGCCGGCCGCGGGCGGGCCGGTGAGTTCGTGATATCGACGAAGGACTTCCCACGCCGACCCGGGCTGAAACTTGTCACGCTGCGGCACGCCCGCGTCGATGATGCGGACAACGGGTCCGCCGCCCTCCTGCCCCACCGGGCCAGCGGAGGAAAGACGCTGCGCGCCCCACCCCCATAAGGCGCCGAACAGAATCGCCGAAACGAGAATCGGCGCCGCCGCGATGGCTCCGGATCGGCCGACATTGGCGAGCGTCGCGGGTGAGGCCAGCGCGAACACTGTCAGGATCGACAAGCCAGTCGCCCCCCAGACGGAGGCTGATTGCGACACGGCGCTCCCTGGAACCCAGACCATCCCGGGCAGATTCCACGGCAGACCGCCGAACAGATGGCTGCGGGTCCATTCCGCGGCGGAGACCGCGACCACGAAAACGAGGATCCGCGCAGGGCCGGGGGACCAGAAGCCCCGGGCGAACGCGAAGAACAGCGCCCAGATGAAGGCGAGTCCACCCGGCAACAACAACACAGCCATCCAGACGAAACCGAGATACTGCCGCGCATCGACGAGGAAAGCCGCCGCGGTCCAGTGAAGCCCGATGAGAAAGTAGCTGAAGCCGAAGGCGAACGTCCGCCAGAAGAAGGCGGCGCGCCCCGCTGGCAGCCGCGCGCCGCCGTCCAGCAACCAGATCAGTCCCACCGCCCCGACCGCCCAGGCAGGCCAGATATAAAGCGGCGCGAAGGCAAGGTTTGCGACTGCGCCAAACAGAGCGGCGACGGCCAGCGCCCGCCAGCCTTTCAGGGTTGCCAGCCGTCCCTGCGCCGGATCGAGCGGGGCAGCGCCCGTCTGAGCTTGATCGGCGGTCCCTTTGCTCACGTCCGCTCGCCGCCAGCGTCGATCGGTTGGTCGTTCGGCGCTGCGCCGCCGCGAGACATGCCGCGCATCCGAAGTTTGAGAATCCGCCGGGGGTCTGCGTCGATCACCTCAAACAAAACGCCGCTCGGATGCTTGATCAGATCAGCCTTCGCTGGAACCCTTCCCGCCAGCGCCGTAACCAGCCCGCCGAGCGTCTCTATCTCCCCCGCAAAATCGGCCACCGCCAGCCGGCATCCGGTCTCCGCTTCCACATCCTCAATCGGCGCAGATGCGTCCACATCCCACAAGGATCGCCCCCTGCGGATGATGTGAAGGGTCTGCTCGTCATGCTCATCCTCGATGTCGCCGACGATCTGTTCGACGAGATCTTCAAGGCAGACAACGCCGTCAATGCCGCCGAACTCATCCACGACAAGCGCCATATGGGTGCGCTTGGTCTGCATCAGCACGAGCAGCTCGGGCAGCAACATGGATTCCGGCACAAAGAGGATCTCACGCTTCAGCCGATCGAGCGGTCGGGAGGCGAGGACCTCCGGCGCCATGCCGCTTGCGTCCAGTTCCGCGAGAATATCCTTGATGTGAACAAAACCGACCGCGTCGTCGAGTTCACCGCGATAGACCGGCATACGAGAGTGCCGATGGAGGGCGAACCGGTTCAGCGTTTCCCCCAACGTCATATCAACGTCCAAGGCCGAAATCTCGACCCGGGAGATCATAACCTCGCGAACGCTGAGGCTTTTGAACGCCTCAATCGACACCGAAAGGGCAGGTGCGGCGCCGGCTTTGGTCTTGACGCCGTCGACCTCGGGCGCTGGGCGCCCCACCAGTCTTGCAAGTCGTTCCGTGAACGACGGTCGGGGGCCGCTATCGGGGCTGTCTGGCATGGCTTAGTGAGGGTCTCCATAGGGGTCCGGCCAGCCAAGCTGGGCCAGGATCCGGATTTCTAGCGGTTCCATTCGGTCCGCGTCTTCGGGTTGGATGTGATCGTAACCGAGAAGGTGCAGAAAACCGTGCACCAGCAGGTGGGCGACATGGAATTCGACCGGTCGAGCCATTGCATCGGCGTCACGCATGGCCGTTTCAAGCCCGATCGCGATGTCCCCCAACGGGGCTGGTTGTGTCGGGAACGCCTTTGCGGGTCCCTGAAAGGACAGAACGTCTGTCGGCTTGTCGAGCCCGCGCCAGCGGTGATTCAAGTCACGCATCTCGGCATCGGCGGTCAGGAGCACGCCGACTTCCCCGGAGATCGCCATGTCGCGTGCGGCCACGGCGAGCACGCGGCCGCAGAAGCCCTCCGCGTCATCAAGCCGTGCGGACCAGCGGTCGTCGCCGACGCGCACGTCCACGTCCAGATCGTCCAGCGCCTGCGCGTTCACTTCGGTTGAGCCCCAGCCTTTTCAGCGTCGTCATCATACGCCTTGACGATACGCCCGACGAGTTCGTGTCGCTGTATATCCGCCGAGGTCAGGCGACAGAAGGAAACACCCTCCACTCCGTCAAGGATGCGCAACGCATGCGAGAGCCCCGACGCCGTCCGATCCGGCAGATCCGTCTGAGAGGGGTCGCCCGTAACCACCATCCTTGCGTTCCGGCCAAGGCGCGTGAGCACCATCTTCATCTGCGGGATAGTGGCGTTCTGCGCTTCATCGATGATCACGAACGCATCCTTCATCGTCCGGCCTCGCATGAAGGCGAGCGGAGCGACCTCGATTTCGCGACGCTCCTTCAGGCGGTCAACCTCGACCGCGCCGAAGAACTCATTGAGGGCGTCCCAAATCGGCAACATGTAGGGGTCGACCTTCTGCTCCTGCGTGCCGGGCAGAAAGCCGAGTTTCTCTCCGGCCTCCACCGCGGGGCGCGCGATCACGAGCCGGCGGATCGCCCGCGCCTTCAACGCAGCTGCGCCAACCGCCACCGCAAGATAGGTCTTGCCGGTGCCCGCTGGGCCAACGCCAAAGATCAGTCCCCGGTCGGGTCGTTGCAGGAGGTCGATGTAGGCGCTCTGGCCGGGTGTTTTCGCCATCACCGTCGGCCGCAGACCACTGACCACGCCGCCGCCCTGGGCGGACGCTGTGGACACCACAACTGCGGCCGCGACCTCGTCAGGGTCCGCGACGGCGCCCGCCTCGACACGGGCGATAAAGGTTTTGAGCGCGCGCGCCGCCACCGCGCAAACGTCGTTTTCACCGGTGAGGACGATCTCGCCCCCCTGACTTTCGGCGCGCAGCCGGTCCGCCGCGAACGCCCGCTCAAGCTCCGCGAGATTGGCGTGCGCCGGCCCGCAGATGGTGCGAAGAAGCTGCGGGTCGGCGACCATCACCGCCATCCTGCAGGAATCAGCCCGGTTGCGTTCGCTCAAGTCCGCAACTCCGCATGGGCGCGGATCTCGCCCGACAGGCTGGACTGCGTCGCGGACCTGATCTCGACGTCGGCGCTGCGCCCAATCCAGCTTGCCGCGTCGTCAACATGCACCGGCTGGAGGTAGGGCGAGTAACCGAGCGCCTGGCCGGGGCGGCGTCCGGGGCGGCCGAAGATCACCCGCAGGACGCGCCCCACGGTTGCCGAATTGAAGGCCTGCTGCCCGCGACCGATCTCGGCCTGAAGTCGTTGAAGCCGCTCGTCTTTTTCAGCGTCCGGAACGGCCCCGGGAAGGCTTGCGGCGGGGGTTCCGGGCCTCGGCGAATACTTGAAAGCAAAGGCGGATGCGAACCGGACCTCCCGAACAAGAGCGAGCGTCGCCTCAAAATCCGCTTCGGTTTCCCCCGGAAACCCGACGATAAAATCCGACGCCACCGCGAGGTCCGGGCGATGTTTGCGCGCTGTTTCGATGATGGTGAGATAGCGCTTGGCGTCATGTCCGCGATTCATCGCCTTGAGGATACGATCCGAGCCGGACTGCACGGGCAGGTGCAGGTAAGGCGCTAGCTTCGCCACATCGCGATGCGCGAAGATGAGATCGTCGGTCATGTCCCGCGGGTGCGAGGTCGTATACCGGATCCGCTCGAGCCCGCCGAGTTGAGAGAGCCGCGCGATAAGCGCGCCCAACTCCCATTCGCCGCCGCCGTCCGGCGCGGCGCCGCGCCACGCGTTGACGTTCTGGCCGAGGAGGACGATCTCGCGCACGCCGCGATCCACCAGCGCTTTCGCCTCGTCGATGATTTCCACAGCCGAACGGGCGTATTCGGGCCCTCTCGTATAGGGCACGACGCAGAAGGTGCAGAACTTGTCGCAACCCTCCTGGATCGACAGAAAGGCGGAAGGGCCATCGACTTCACGATCGATCGCGAGCGCGTCGAACTTGTCGACGACGTCGAAGTCCGTCGCCAGCCGGTCTCCGGTCTGACGCGACACCTGCGCGATGAGTTCGGGAAGACGGTGATAGGATTGCGGTCCCACCACGATGTCGACCGCGGGCTGACGGCGCATGATCTCCTCGCCCTCGGCCTGGGCGACGCATCCGGCGACCGCGATGCGCATCTTTCCGCCCGCTTCGTCCTTGAGCCGCTTCAGGACGCCAAGTTCGGAGAACACCTTCTCGGTCGCTTTCTCGCGAATGTGGCAGGTGTTGAGAATGACGAGATCGGCGGCTTCCGGAGTGTCGACGGCGCGGTAACCGAGCGGGCGCAGGATGTCCGTCATGCGTTCAGAGTCATAGACATTCATCTGACACCCGTGGGTGCGGATGAAGAGTCCTTTGGCGGGCTCAGTCATTTGCGTCGCGTTGCATCTTCGCTGGCGACCGGCGTCCTGGCGCCGGAAATCTTGACCGCGTGCGGGGCGGACGTCGGGGAACCATCATTTCTTCTCGGCCAACGGAACTCCATAAAGTTCCAGGCGGTGGTCCACCAGCCTGTAGCCGAGCTTTCGGGCGATCTCAATCTGCATCGCCTCGATCTCTTCGCTCTGGAACTCGATCACATCCCCGGACCTCACGTCGATGAGATGGTCGTGGTGTTCGGCCGGCGTTTCTTCATAGCGGGCGCGCCCATCCCGAAAATCGTGGCGTTCGATGATTCCGGAGTCTTCAAACAACCTCACCGTCCGATAGACGGTTGCAAGCGATATGTTGGGATCGATCGCGGACGCGCGCCGATACAGCTCCTCGGCGTCCGGGTGATCATTTGCGTCCGACAACACGCGTGCGATCACGCGGCGCTGATCCGTCATCCGCAATCCCTTCTCGATGCACCGCCGTTCGATCATTGGCCGCCTTCTTTTTCTACCAGCTTCCGCTGCTCCAAGAGGGGTCCGACCGGACCCATTCCATCACCAGAGCATCCTCGCCCGCCCGTTCGCCGACATAGTAACCGGCCCGGCGCGCAATTTCCACAAATCCGAGCGATCGATAGAGCCTGATCGCGGGAATGTTTCCTGCGCCGACCTCGAGCACGACGCGACGCGCCCCGAGGCGCCTCGCCCGATCGATGAGATCGTCGAGGAGGCGACGCCCGACACCCCGCCCCCGAAAGCCCGGATCGACCGCGATGGTAAGTACGTCTCCCTCTTCGGCCGCCACCAGGATGATCCCGAACGCAATCAGCGCCCCGGCACCGTCCTCGATCGCCGCCGCGGCGCAGGCCGGGCGTTCGATCCATGCAGCAAGATCGCCGGCCGACCAGCCGACCGCGAAACACCGCCCGTGCAGAAGCGAGAGCGCTTGTGCGTCCCCTGGTTTGACCTGCCTTGGGGCCCGGTCCTGCATCAGGAAATAGACGACGACGCGATGACCGGGCTCGGCGTCGCGTCCGGTGGACGACCATAGAGCGGCATCGGCGGACGCGATGAGGGATATCTTGTCGCCGCGGCGATCCGGGCGGCCCGGGCGGCGGAGGGCGTTGCAACGTCGATGGTGAGTGCGCCCAGGTCATCCCTCCCGGCGTCCTTCAGACAGCGCATGACAGCGGCGGGGTCAAATGACGCCAGCCGAGTCCCCGAGGCGGGTCCGGCGGCGACACACGCCTGCGCGAGCCCCGCATCCTCCACTTCCCGGAGTTCGTCACCGATGTTCCCGGCTCCGACGGTCTGCACCCACCAGCTTCGATCGGGGGGGCGGCGGCGCGCCGGAGCGATCACCAGAACCGGAGGGGAGGAATCCAGCATCTCGACGGAGGATTCGTGGCGGGAGACGCCGACAACGTCGCGATCAACGGCGAGGCCAAGTCCCCGCGCGAAGGCGACGCCGATGCGGAGCCCCGCGAATGAGCCCGGACCGGTTATGACCGCGATGCGATCAAGCTTGGCGGGTGGCAAATCCGCCTGCGCGAGCACGTCCTTCACGAGGGACGCAAGGGCGGCGTTGTGCGCCGTTCTCCCTTCCACCGTCCGCTCGATCACGCAAGCTGGCGTGAGGAGAGCGACGCTGCAAGCGTCTCCCGCCGTGTCGACTCCCAGGACGTATCGCGCGAACCCCGTCAAAGAATTCGTGCCGCTTCCTCAAAATCGAGACGGGGGGACCGGGGGAACAGACCTTCCTGGCCGCCATGACCAAGGCTGCAGAGGAAATTCGCCTTCCAGGTCTTCATTTCGCCGTCTCCCGCGAAGAACTCGCGATTGACCCCGTCCTTGTCGAAACCGCTCATCGGACCGCAGTCGAGACCCAGTGAGCGCGCCGCGAGCATGAGATAGGCCCCTTGCAGGGTTCCGTTCCGAAACGCGGTGTCAAACGCCGCGGCCGGGTCCTTGAACCAGTCCTTGGCGCCCGGATTGTGCGGAAAGAGCTTCGGCATCTTTTCGGCGAACGCTTCGTCATAGGCGATCACGGCGACCCATGGGGCGGACATGGTCTTCTTCCGGTTGCCTTCCGACAGCAGGGGCTCGAGACGCGCCTTCGCCTCCGGCGACGAGATGAAAAGATAGCGCGCCGGCGAGCAGTTCGCGCTCGTCGGACCGAATTTGTGAAGGTCATAGACGGCCCGGATCAGGACTTCGGGCACGGCGTCGTCTCGCCAGCTGTTGTGCGTGCGCGCCGCACGGAACAGTTGATCGAGCGAGGCGTCAGGGACCGGTTTCGACATGAGATGATCCGTCAAGAGAAATGGATTTGAGTCCTGGAAGCGGGCCTTGCGGTGGTGAGGCGCGAGGATTCAGGCGGCCGCCTCCACGGCCGTAACCTCCGGCACGTAGTGACGCAACAAATTCTCGACGCCCTGCTTCAGCGTCATCATCGAAGACGGACAGCCCGAGCACGCCCCTCGCAGCACGAGCGTGACGACGCCGCTTGAAACGTCGAACCTTTGGAAGATGATGTCGCCCCCGTCCTTCGCGACGGCCGGTCGCACGCGCGTTTCGATCAGCTCCTTGATCTCGGAAACGATTTCGGCGGTTTCACCTTCATAAACCTCGTCCGCCTCGCCGGTCGGGGAGGCCTCGCCCGCGTGGGACACCAGAAGCGGCGCACCGGCCACGAAATGATCCATGATCGCCGCGAGCGCATGGGCTCGGATCAGGCTCCAGTCTGCGTCCGCTTGCTTTGTGATCGCGATGAATTCATCGCCGAAGAAGATGCGCTCCACGCCGTCGATCGAAATCAACTCCGCCGCGAGCGGGGACGCGGTCGCCTCCTCGGGCGTGGTGAACTCGTAAGGGGTTTCCGGCGAAACGTCGCGGCCGGGCAGGAATTTCAGCGTCTCGGGATTGGGAGTCGACTGGGTCTGTATGAACATGGCGATATCCGTCAACGCTTTGGTGCGGGAAGCAAAGATGGGACGGATGCACTTGCTGCGCAACAGCGCGAACGGATCGATCGACGGCTGAATCAGCCGCCGGAAGGCGTCGACCGGTCGGCAATGGCGCTGTTCAGGAGATCGCCTGACAGAACGGCCCCGTTGATGAGGCCGGGGGCATCCCCTGTGCGGCCGGTGTCAAACACCGCCCGCGCATAGGCATCGGTCGCCGCCTCGGCGTCGGATAGGAGATAGACGATCGCTGCGGCGTGGCTTGCTCCGATCAGGCTGTCCGGCGCACCGTTCATGACGATGAGCGGGCGGAAATCTACGACCTGCTCCCAGGATGCGAGCGCGCGCTCCCGGGCCGATGCCACGGCGACGGTGTTCGGCCGATCGAGCGCCTCCAGGATCGTCATCGCCGCCTGCGCCCTGCCCTTGGCGGCGTAGACAGCGATCGTCGCGTCACGATCAAACGGCAGGCCGCCCGCCCGGCTCGCGGCGGCGGAAGCATCGGCGCGGGCGTCCAACGCCCAGGACGCGATCAGCCGAAGGCGGGCGGATGCGTCCGCGAGGGTGGTGAGCGATTCGGCCGTCCGGCGACGCTCTCCGAGGTCGAATTGCGCGAGCGCGTCCCGTGCGGCGCGGATCTGGTCCGGCCCGCTGAGGCCGGTGAGAAGCCGGGAGGCGGCCTCAAGGTTCGGATCGGGCGCGTCTTGCGCCGCGCGCTGCGAGGCGGCGAGCGTCGCAAATTGTCCCACGGCGCGCACCATCGCCGCCTGGTAGGCGGGCTTGGCGGTGAGGCGTGCCTCCGGTGACCATGAGGGGGCGGCGTTCGCCCAGCCGAGCCGTTCATCGTGAAGCTTGAGCAGGCCGGCGATCGCCCCGGCCCAGGGCGCCGCCCATTGAGTCCGGTCGATCGGGGCGTCGATCCGTTCGCCGACGTCGCTGGAGAGAATAGCGGCCAATGGATAGGCGCCGAGCACCAGCGTCGCGGCGGCGGCGAGGAACAATCTCGAGAGGGGCCGGGTGGGTCGCTTGCGAACAGGCTTCCTCGCCCGGGATGCGACCGCCGAAGGCGGTGCGCGGACCTCCGACGGCTCGACCGTTATGGTTTCCGGGCGCTTCGGTCTCGTCCGGTCGGCCTCGACCTCGCCGTCGACGACCATGCTTCGGCGCAGATGCAACACCGCCACGGGACAGCCCTCTCCAGTCAGCTCGCCCGGGAATCCTGCGGAGCTTCGCTGTTAACAACAACCCAACACGTGTTGATTTGGTGTTAACGACCGCCAGAGCGCTCCGGTGCGCGCGTCGAATCAAATTCGACTGTGAGGCTGGCGCCGGATTGAAGCTCAAATACGATCGGAAATGTGTCCTCGCCCGCCACAGTTCGAGGCTCGATGATCATCAGATGCAGCCCTCCCGGTTCGAAGCGGACCGCCTGTCCAGCGGGGAGATCCACCCCGTCGACCCGGCGCATGGACACTTGGGCGCCGTCATAGACCATCTCATGCATCTCGACGGCGGCGGCCATCGGCGAGGAGGCGGCAACAAGCCGATCGCCCGCTGGAGACGTTATCGACATGTAGGCGACCGACACGGAGGACTGTCCGACCGGCGGCCTGAACACGGCGTCGGCGACGCGCGCGGCCGGCGCGGAACCAGCGCCCCCATCACAGGAAGCGAGACCCAGGATGGAGGAGAGCACCGCCAATCGCAGACGGCGTGAAAGGCTTTGGGTCGAGCGTTCGGAAGTCAAGGCGCGGCTCCAAGCTTCGGGCATGGCCTCTTGCCGAGGCCGATCGAGGACCACGCGACCTCCTTAGCCGTTTCCGGGGCCGTCTGAACTGCGCCCGAAAGGCGCGGCGTTCAGAATCGCTTGACCTGACGCGAACGGAAGCGCGACGATCGCCGCGGACAGCCCTCAACAATGTCTCCGGAAACGCCCAACCATGTTGCAATCAATTGCAGAGACGATCCTTGAGACCTACGCCCCGACGCCGAAATACGAGCGGTTGCACGCTTTCGATCCGCCGGTCGACCTGTCGCATTTCTCCTCCTTCACAAAAGGCCAACCCTTCGACGCCTTCCGCCAGATGCGCGAAAACGCGCCGGTGTGCTGGTGCCCGGAACCGCCCGAGATCGGCGGCGGCTTCTGGGCGCTGACGCGCCACGCGGACATCCGGTCGACCTCGCTCGCGCCGGAGACCTTCTCCTCGCAGAAGGGCGGCATCCTGATGACCTATGGGTCGTCGACGGACATGCGCCACCCCACCCTGCATCGGGCGTCGCTCGACACGATGATCAATATGGATCCGCCGATCCACTTTGAACTGCGCCGCGAACACCTGCCCTTCTTCACCCCGCGCTACATCGCCGACCTTAAAACGCGGGTGGACGCCAAGGTCACGTCGCTCCTTGATGCGATGGCGCCGATGGGGACCTGCGATCTGGTCGAACATTTCTCGGCGGAGCTGCCGCTCTACACGCTCTCGGAGATTCTCGGCCTCCCGGAATCCGACCGGCCCAAGCTGGTCAAATGGATGCACTTCCTCGAAATCGCCGGCTACATCGTCGCCGAGCGCAGGCTGGGATCGGTCGACCCCGCCTTTTTCGGGGAATTCCTCGCTGGGGTCGAGGACATGTTCGACTATGGCCGGACCATGCTGCTGAAGCGCCGCGCCGACCCGCAGCCGGACCTGTTGTCCGCGATCGCGAACGCCAAAGTGGACGGGGACGTACTGTCGGACGGCTATCTCGACGGCTCCTGGCTGCTGATCGTGTTTGCGGGCAATGACACCACGCGAAACTCGATTTCGGGAACCATGAAGCTGCTCACCGAGTTCCCCGAACAGAAGGCGCGCGTGCAGGCGGATCTCTCGCTGCTTCCGTCCATGGTGGACGAGGCGATCCGCATGGTTTCGCCCGTTATGTACATGCGGCGCACCGCGACACGAGACGCAGAGATCGGAGGACAGAAGATCGCGGAGGGCGAAAAGGTTGTAATGTTCTACGGCGCGGCCAATCGCGACCCCGAAGTGTTCGCCGACCCGGACCGGTTTGAAGCAAGCCGCGCCAACGCAGGCGATCACATCGCCTTCGGCATCGGCCCGCATGTCTGCCTCGGCCAGCGCGTGGCGAACCTGCAGCTTGAGGCGGCCTATCGCCAGATCCTGACACGGTTCCCGGATATGCGCTGGACCGGCGAGATCGACATCGCCCCCAACAATTTCGTGCATGCGATCCGCAAGATCGGCGTCGAGTTCACGCCAGAGCGGGGGTGAGCAGGGCGCTCAGCGTCAGCGGACCCCACTTTCCGCCCGCATGGTCTCGTATAGCATGAAGAGGTGTTCCACGCGCTCGCGCTCGCTCTCGAACGACTTGGCGCGATAGAGTCGGTCGACCGCACGATCGTTGGCGCGATGGGCGGCGCGCAGATCGTCGGGCATTGTGTCCGGATCGTACAAGTCCGCGAGCGTCGCGCCGGGATGCGCAGCGCGCGCATCGAGAATGGCTTGGCCGGCAGCGGTGAGCGCCGCTTCGGCCTTCGTGTTTAGGAGCGGCATCGGGAAGGTGTTGTAAACGAGGCCAATGGCATAGCGATAATCGCTCTTCAGCCGCCCGCCGACCTGGCGCAGCCAGCCCATATGCATCGCAGACGTGAGCAATGCGAACATGGACGTTGAGGCGTTTTCGACGATCCGAACAAGATTGCTTGGAATGACCGGAGGCCCTAGCCAGCCGATCGGCGCATAGTCGCGGCGTTCGGAGCTGACTTCGGGAATGACCAGAAATGGCGCGGTGGGGATGACCGTGACGTGGAACTTGGTCGGCGTTTCGGCCAATGCGCGGGACGATATGCCTGGCTCTTTCAGCGAGTCTTCGTCTTTCCCGCGCGCCGGAATTTCACCAAGACGATACCGCCGCACGTCGCGAATTCTATCCATGATTGGCGCAATGGATCTGAAGCGCTCGGGCTCAACCCCATCAAGCGCGAGTATCCAGCGCCCGCCGCCGTTGAGATATTCCTGCGCGCCGATATAGGGGCGGACTAGGTCGGCCGCCTGCGGATGCGCGTGTACAAACTCGGCGCGTTCCGCATCGCTGAAAATCAGATGGCCGCCGTCTATGGGCTTTGAGCCGATAATCAGTTTCGGTAGTCCGTTGAGCGCGCGCGCCGTCTCTTCCACGACAAGATGGCGATTTGCCAAGCCGGCTGCGCTCACAAGATACGGGCTCAAAGCCGGGCATTGCGTTTCCGCCGGATCGCCGTTGATATCGGCATAGGCGAACAGCCGCTTTTCGCCTGGCTCATCTTCGCGCTTGACCAGGCCGACGATCACGACATGCACATGCGCCTTGCCGCGCGCGTCCGAACCCCAAGCGAAGGTGCGATGGGCGAAGGCGATTTCCAGGGCGCAGCGTTCAAAGATCAGCGGCCAAAGCTGTGCGACTTGTTCGCCCTGTGTGATGGAATTGGTCGCCACGAAGCCGATGCGAATCGGGTTCGCCGTGCGGTTCACATAGTCGCCGGCTTTGAGAAACCAGGCCGACACATAGTCCAGCGTGCCGCCGGCGCCGCCCAGTCCAGCGATCCGGCGCACCTGTTCGCGCTGGGCGGGCGTCTGAAACTTGGCGCCGATAAAGGGCGGATTGCCGAGAATGTAGTTGCAGGTTTCCGGGGCAAGCACCGAACTCCAATCGATCTCGAGCGCGTCGGCATGATGTAAATGCGGCGCGGCCTTTAGGGGGATGCGTGCGTAGTTCTGTCCGAACGCGAGGCTCATCTCATTGTTCATGATGTGGTCCATCATCCACATCGCCGCGCGCGCGATTTCCGCTGGAAACTCGCCAATCTCGATGCCATAGAACTTGTCCACGTCAATTAGGGAAAGGCCGGCGGCGTCAAGCTCCAACTGATCCCCGGTGCGGAGCTGCTTCAGGAGTTCGATCTCGAGGAGCCGAAGCTCTCGATATGCGATAATCAGGAAGTTGCCGCAGCCGCATGCAGGATCGAAAAAGCGCAACGAGGCGAGCTTTGCTTGCAGCGCCTCAAGCGCTTGAGCACGGCCCCGCTTCAAGGCGCACGAGTGGTGAAACTCCGCCCGCAGATCATCCATGAAGAGGGGGCCGATGACCTTCAGGATGTTCTTCTCGGTTGTGTAATGAGCGCCCTGAGCGCGGCGCTCTCTCGGATGCATCACCGACTGGAACAACGAGCCAAAAATGGCCGGCGAAATGGGAGACCAATCGAACCGCGCGGCGTCGATCAGCGCTGCGCGCATGTCGCGGTTGAAGTGGGGGATGCGAGTGGCGCCGGAGAACAGTTCGCCATTCACATAGGGAAAGGCCGCAAGGTCTTCGTCCAGATTGGCGAAACGAGAGTCTTCAGGCGTGTCAAGGGTCTGAAACAGCTCCGAAAGCTTTGCCCCCAGGTCGCCACCGTCTTATGAGCTGCGCTGTTCGATGAAGTCCAAGAACAGGTTCCGCGGCTCGAACACGCCGGTGTCGTCCGCAAAGAGACAGAACACAATACGCACGAGGAAGCGTTCGAGGTCGTGGCCCGTGAAGCCCGATGCTTCCAAGGAATCATGCAGCTTGCCGACCAGTTCGGCGGCCTTGATGTTGACCGGATCCTGGTCCTTGAAGGCATGCCGCTTAGCGCCCAACACGAACCCGAATTTGTCGATGTGCTTGGGAAGATCAGCTAGCGCGAAAGACAGCGTCTCTCCGGTCTCGAGGTCCTTAAGGTCGAACGTCTGGAAGTCGCACGCGAGGATGTAGCGAGGGCGTTCGGCTTCCTGGATGGCAAGGAAATAGTCTTCGGCCTGGACATGGGCCCGGTCTAGATCGCGCCCGGCGCTCTTCTGCTCGACCAGCAGCACCTTGGGCATGAAAAGGTCGATGAAGCCCGATGAATTATCGAGGCGCGCCACGCGCTTTTCGTAAACCGCTACCGAGCGCCGCTTGATTCCCAAGATTGCGAAAAAGTCGTTGTAGAAGCTTTGTGTCTCGCCTTTCTCATAGCCGGCGTCGCGCCACTCGCGGGCAAAGTCCGCCGCCCTTGCGCGCATTTCGTTCCAACTGAGACGCATGCTCACCCCCCCGAGTCATCCGCAATTGTGAGGGGTGGTCGCTACCGACGCAAGCGGTTGGTCGTTTGATGACCGGTGCCTTGGGCGCGCGTTGCCGCCCCCTCACCCTCGCCAGAAACCAACCACGGCGCGCACCTCGGCCATGATCGGCGCGGCGATCGCGGCCGCCCGCGCCGCCCCGTACTTCAACACCCGGTCGACTTCCGCAGGGTCGCCCATCAGACGGCGCATCTCCGCCGTCACGGGGCCGAGACGCTCCACCAGCAGGTCCGCGAGCGCGGGTTTGAACTTGCCGAAGCCCGCCCCGCCCCACTCCCCCAGCACCGACGCCACTGGCCTTCCCGACATCGCGGCGTAAATCCCGACGAGATTCTCAACCTCCGGCCGGTCCTTCAGCCCGTCTTCGGCTTCGGGCAACGGATGTGGGTCGGTGGTCGCCCGTTTGATCTTGTTGGCGATCTCGTCCGCCGAATCGAGGAGGTTGATCCGGCTCTGATCGGACGGGTCGGACTTTGACATCTTCTTCGAGCCGTCGCGCAGGCTCATCACCCGCGCGCCTGGACCGGTGATCAGCGGCTCCGGCAGCGGGAAGAAGCCCGGCGCGTTGAACTCCCGGTTGAACCGGTCGGCGATGTCCCGGCTGAGCTCGAGGTGCTGTTTCTGGTCCTCCCCCACCGGTACATGCGTCGCGCGGTAGGCGAGAATGTCCGCCGCCTGCAGCACCGGATAATCGAACAGGCCGACGGACGAGCGTTCGCGATCCTTGCCGGACTTGTCCTTGAACTGCGTCATGCGCTCGAGCCACCCCATCCGGGCGACGCAGTTGAAAATCCAGCCAAGTTCCGCGTGCGCGGACACAGCGGATTGCGGGAACACGATGGCGCGTTTGGGGTCCACGCCGGCCGCGAGATAGGCGGCGGCGATCTCCCGCGTCTGGTCGGCGAGCGCTTTCGGGTCCTGAGGCTGGGTGATGGCGTGCAGGTCGACCACGCAGAACATGCAGTCATGCGTCGCCTGGAGCGCCACGAACTTCACCAGCGCACCGAGATAATTGCCGAGGTGCAGCCTCCCGGAGGGCTGAACCCCCGAAAACACGCGCTCGGGTCCGGAATAGACGGAGTCAGACATGGCGGCGGCGGCTCTTCTGGCGAATGGAGCTGAGGGGCGTCGGATCCCAGCCGGAAACGCTTGAGCGCGCCGGCAGGCTGCCGGACCTATCAGCCATCAAGCCCGCCGGGCAAGTCGCCGCCGCCCGTCGGGCCCTGCTCGCGGCGCAGGGCGGAGCGAATCTCGGACGGTCGGACCGCCCCGAGGCCAAAGGCGGCGACCGCATAGATCCCGGCCGAGACAAGCACCACGGCGAGCACCGCGACTTCCTTGGTCCACAAGAGGTCACGAAGCAACGGATAGTTGATCGCGCACCAGGCGGTGAACGCCCCCATCGCCAGCGACGCCCCGCAGAGCTTCAGAACACGCGCCCAGGCGCTCGCCCCGACCGTGTAGACCCCGTCGCGCGCCAGCTTCGACGCCAGCAGCACCACATTGAGCCACGCGGCCGCGCTTGTGGCGATCGCCAGGCCGATGACGCCGTCTATGTTCAACGCCGGAAGCGAGAAAAACAGCGTCGCGCCGAGCACCGTGCTCACGGCAACCGATATCAAGGCGTAGCGCATCGGCTGGGCGGTCAACTGCCGCGCGAAAAACGGCGGCGTGAACACTTTGGCGAGGACGAAGGCCGGCACCCCCCATGCGAAATGGCGGAGCACCTCCCCCGTTCTGCGTGCATCCTCGCTCGTGAAGGCGCCGCGCGTCACGGTCGCGTCGATGATGAAGACGGGCATGACCAGAAGCGCCACCGCCGCTGGTAGAGTGAAGGCCATCGAGAGGCCTACGCCGTCATCCATGCTCGACCGCGCAGCGGCCTTGTCGTCGATGGCGAAGAACCTTGCGAGGCGCGGCGTGAGGGCAAGCCCGACAGCGACCCCGATCAGGCCGAGCGGCAATTGATAGAGCCGGTCCGCATTGTAGAGGACGGAGCGGGCGCCCTGGTCCCCGCCGGTCAGAAACTGGCTGATCAGCGAGTTGAGCTGCGTCGCCCCGCCGGCGATCGCGCCCGGCAGCGCAAGCACAAGCACCCGTCTCACGACCGCGGTCAGTCGCGGCAGTCCAAATCTCAACCGCACACCGAGGCGCGCCGCGCCCCACCAGAGCAGTCCCGCCTGCATGATCCCGGCGATGGTCACCGCAGCGGAGGCCATGATCGCCGCCTGTTCCGGGTTCGCCGCAAGCAGGAGCGGCGCGATCGTGCAGATGTTGAGAATGATGGGAACGCCGGCGGACAGGCCGAACCGTCCGGCCGTGTTCAATACGCCCGACAGCAAAGAGGCCAGCGTCATGCAGGCGAGATAGGGCATGGTGAGCTGCGTCATCAGCGTCGCGACTCGCATCGTCTCCGGCTCCCGGATATAGGCCGACAGCAGCAGCGGGGTCAGATACGGCATCGCGATCTGGGCGAGGATGCAGAACGCGGCGACGACGCACATCAGGAACGACATGGTCTCGGACGCCATCGCCGCCGCCGCGGCGTCACCGCTCGTTGTACGCTCCTTCGCGTAGACCGGCACGAAAGCTTGCGCGAAGGCTCCTTCGGCGAACAGCCTGCGGAACAGGTTCGGGAACATCAACGCGGTTGCAAAGGCGTCCATGAACGGTCCCTGCCCGCCGAACCTGGCGTTGGCGGCGAGGTCGCGGGCAAAGCCCAGAACGCGGCTCCCGAGCGTGAAGCCGGTCTGCACGAAAACGTTTCGGGCGAGCGACATCTGTGAGCCCGCTCAGCGGTCGGGGGAGGCAGGCGCGCGCGCAAGCGTGCGCGCGGGGGTCGACGGCGCGGCGGGGGCGAACTGATGGAAGACGTCCTCCAGCGCGGCGATCAGCGCCTCATCCGCCTCCGGCGGCAGAGGCGAGCCATCTTCGCATTCGACGTAGAACACGTCGTGGACCCGTTCCCCGTAGGACCCGACATGGGCCGAACGGATTGACAGGCCGGCGACCACCATCCGTTGCGCGATCTCGTGCAGAACGCCCGGTCGGTCGCGGCCGGAAACCTCAACCACCGTCCAGCGAGAGGAGGCAGACCGATCGATCCGGACGGTCGGCTCGATGATGAACGCCGCATGGCGACGGCTTGGCTGAATCTTCTGGGAGGGTCGTCGCGCTCCCTCACCGCGCGCGGCGGCCTTGAGGTCCTGCTTCAGCCGCTCAAGCGTCGACCGGTTCTGCAGGCCGAGCGGCGCGCCGGACGAATCCTGAACCTCGAACACGTCGAGCACCCGGTTTGATTCGCCCTCATAGAGATAGGCCGCGGTGACGTTCGCGCCGTAGGCCGCGAAGGTTGAGCACAGGTCCGCGAACAGTCCGATGCGATCGCGAGCCGTCACCAGAACTTCGGTCGTTGATCGTGTGTCATCGATCCACACTTCCGCCGACACTTCGGCGTCCGGGTCCGCAAGCTGCGACGCGTGGCGTTCATGCACATCGGATCCGAACTGAACCCAGTAGGCGTCCTCGACCGACAGGAGCGCGGGCGATGCGGACGGACGCAACGCCTTGAGCGCGGCGCGCGCCTCGTTCGCGCGCTCAGCGAACAACGCCCGCAGGCTCCGCTCATCCGTGCGGCCGCCCTTGAGCGCCGCGTCAGTGAGCCGATAGAGGTCCCGCAAGAGCTGCCCCTTCCAGCCATTCCAGACCCCCGGACCAACCGCCCGGATGTCCGCCACCGTGAGCACGAGCAACAGACGCAGCCGCTCCAGAGTGCCTACGGCAGCCGAGAACTGCGCGATCGTTTGCGGGTCGGACAGATCACGCCGTTGCGCGGTGTCGCTCATCAGAAGGTGATGGCCGACGAGCCAGGCCGTGAGTTCCGCCTCTTCGGGATTCAGGCCGAGGCGGATCGCGGCGATCTCGGCCGACTTCGCCCCTTCGATCTGCTGGTCGCCAAGTCCCTTGCCGACGTCATGCAGCAACATCGCGAGATAAAGGACTTTGCGGAACCGGACCTTCGGCAGGATTTCCGTCGCGAGGGGGTGTTCGTCGGCGAAGCGGCCCGCCTCGATGTCATGAATGATTTCGATCGCCCGCAGGGTGTGATCGTCCACCGTGAAGTGGTGGTACATGTTGAACTGCGTCTGCCCGGTGATGCGGCCGAACTCGGGCACGAAACGACCGAGCAATCCCGCCTCACTCATGAGTCGCAAGACCGCGACGGCATGCTTCCGGCCGGAAATGATTTCCAGAAACATTTTCTGGGCGTTCGGGTCGTCGCGAAGGTCCGACCCGACGCGGCGAGCGGCGTTACGGATGGCCTTCATGGCGGCAGGGTGAACATCCATGCCGCGATCCTCGGCGAGCCAGAACAGCCGCATCAGCTTGACCGGTTCTCGCCGAAGGAGGTCCGGATCGGAAACCGTGAGGCGCCCACCCTCGATCGCAAATCCTGGCTCGTCGATCGGGCGCGCCGGCAGCGCTGGAATAAAGCGCTGAAGGCCGCTTGGCCGCTTCTTTTCATCCGCTTCGAGCGATGCGCAGAGAATGCGCGTGAGGGCGCCCACTTCCTTCGCCGCGATGAAATAGCGCTTCATGAACCGTTCGACCGCGCTGACCCCGCCGCGCGCCTTGAAGCCCATGCGCTTGGCCATCTCGGGCTGGAGGTCGAAGGACAGCCGGTCTTCTCCCCTGCCGGTCAGGTAGTGGAGATGGCACCTTACGGTCCAGAGGAAGCGGGCCTGGCGCATGTAGACCGCTGCATCGCCGGGCGCGAAAGCAGCGTTGTTCAGCACCTGCCGGAGCGTGTCGCCGCCGTGAAGATATTTCGCGATCCAGAACAGGGTTTGCAGATCGCGCAGACCGCCCTTGCCGTCCTTGACGTTTGGCTCGACCCGATACCGCGATCCGCCTTCCTTGGCGTGGCGGGCGTCGCGCTCGGCGAGCTTGGCGGCGGCGAATTCAGCGCCTTTCCCCGCAACCAGGTCCTTCCGAAAGCGTTCCTGCAGCTTCAATGCGAGCTGCGGGTCGCCCAGCAGATGCCGCTGATCGAGGATCGAGGTGCGGATCGTGACGTCATCGCGTGCGAGCTTGATGCACTCATCGATGGTTCGATAAGCGTGGCCGACCTTCATCCCCATGTCCCAGAGCGCGTAGAGCATGAATTCGATCACGCTCTCCGACCAGGCGGTCGCCTTGTAGTTGCGGAGGAAGAGAAGATCGACATCGGAAGATGGCGCCAGCACCTGGCGGCCATAGCCGCCGACGGCGATTACCGAAAGACGTTCAGCCTCCGTCTGATTGGCGGAGGGATAGACGTGGTTGGTGACGAAGCCGTAGAGGCCGGCGAGCACCTGATCCATAACAGAGCCCAGGAGCCAGGCGGTGTCCAGCCCGTCGCCGCCGTCCTCCAGACGCTCCTGGGCGATCATGCGGCCGCGGAACCAGGCTGCATGAATGAGATCGATTGCACGTGCACGTCTGGCGGCAGGGTCCGAAGCGTTGTCCAGCGCGGCTGCGTCAAGCTGGATCTGAAGCTTGCGTGCGTCGACGATGTCGTCGATCCGCCAGGGACCGGGCCTGATCCGCCGCATCGGCGCACCGCCGGATGTGCCATCCATCGTCATGAACGCGTGTCTAGACGGGTTTTCGATCGCCGAACAGGCGTCGCTTCAGGCCACCGACGCCGGTCACGATGAGGGTGGGTTCAACGCGAGTTTGAGCTGATAAATCAGATCGAGCGCCTCGCGGGGCGTGAGGTCGTCGACCGTGACTCCCGTCAATATGGTCTCAACCGCAGAGGGCGCGGGCGGAGCGGCGCTTCCATCTTCACGGAACGACACCGCGCCCGGATCCGGCGCGGCGCGCGCCGCAGCCGCGAACAACGGCAGATCGTCAGGCTTCGCGCCGCTGCGCGCCTCAAGCCGCTTCAGCACAGCTTCCGCCCGCCGCACGGCCGCGGGAGGAAGCCCCGCAAGCCGGGCCACCTGAACACCGTAGGATTTGTCGGCGGGGCCCGCCCGAACTTCGTGAAGGAAGACAAGCTCGCCCTTCCACTCGCGCGCCTGGACGGACAGATTTGCCGCGTTCGGCAGGCCGTCAACAAGCGCCGTCAGCTCGTGATAGTGGGTCGCAAACAACGCCCTGCAGCGATTGACGTCATGCAGGTGCTCAACCGCCGCCCAGGCGATGGCGAGGCCGTCCCAGGTGGATGTGCCGCGCCCCACCTCGTCGAGGATCACGAACGACCTCGGCGTCGCCTGATTGAGGATGGCGGCGGTTTCGGTCATCTCGACCATGAAGGTTGAGCGCCCGCGGGCAAGGTCGTCTGAGGCGCCGACGCGTGAGAACAGCCGATCGGCGAGGCCCAACCGCATCCGGCGCGCGGGAACGAACGCGCCGGCCTGCGCGAGGACGACGAGCAACGCCGCCTGCCGGAGGTAGGTGGACTTTCCCGCCATGTTCGGCCCCGTCACGAGCGCGAGACGAGGTCCCGCCGCGCCAGAGCCATCGAGCGAGCAATCGTTCGCGGTGAACCCGCCGCCGCCCCTGCGCAGCGCCGCCTCGACGACGGGATGGCGGCCTGCCTCCAATTCGAGCACAGTCTCGTCCGCGAAGACCGGACGGACGCATCCCGCCTCCTGCGACCACTCAGCAAGCGCGGATGCAACATCAATGCGGGCGATGGCGGCCGCCGCCATGGAGATGGCCGCCGACTGCGCCTCCACGCCGGTCGCGAGACGCTGGAAAATTTCCAACTCGCGGGCCGCGGCCTCCTCATCGGCCCGAGCGATCCGCGCGTCGAGATCGGCCAGCTCGTCTGTGGAGAAACGAACGGCGCCAGCCAGCGTCTGGCGATGCCGGAACAGATCGTCCATCCGGCCCGTGACAGCGTCGGCATGGCGGGGGGAGACCTCGACAAAATAGCCGAGCACGTTGTTGTGCTTGATCCGCAGACCGGGCACGCCGGTCGAGTCGGCGTAACGGGCCTGGAGCTCGGCGATCACGCGTCTCGCCCCGTCCCGCAGCGACCGCACCTCGTCGAGGGACGGGTCGAAGCCCGGCTGCACAAAACCGCCCTCTCTTGGCTGGGCCTGCGAGTCCGGCAGGATTGCGCGCTCGATCTCATCGATGAGGGTGGCAAGCGCCGGCGCTTCAAACAGCGACAACGCTGACGCTGAAACGGCGATCTCCGACAGCGCGCCGCTCGCTCCGGCGACATCCGCGGCGATCATATGCCCCGCCATTCGTTCGCCGCGTCGCAACGCATCAGCGACCAGAACGAGATCCCGCGGCGCTCCCCGACCGAGCGCAAGGCGCGTCCGGGCCCGCTCGACATCAGGGCAGGACCGCAGGTCCGCCCGAACCGCCTCCCGTAGTCGGGCGTCGCCAACGAACACCTCGACCGCATCGAGGCGCCGCTCGATCTCGGTCCGGTCGCACAATGGCCGCGACAATCTCTCCGCGAGGAGGCGCGCGCCGCCGCCGGTGAGGGTTCGGTCGATGGCGGCCAAGAGCGATCCTTCGCGCGCCCCGCCCTGCGTACGCTCGATCTCGAGGCTCGCCCGCGTCGCCGGATCGATCGCCAAGGTTGCGCCCGGCGCCCGTCGGAGCGGCGTATCGAGCCGGGCGGTCACGCCCGCCTGCGTAAAGCTCAGATAGTCGAACAAGAGGGCTAGGGCAGAGAGCTCGGCGCGCGAAAACCCGCCGAAACCCTCAAGGCTCGCAACGCCGTACACCTCGCGGGTGAGCCGTTCGCCATGCCTCGGGTCGGCCTTTGCATTGGGCCGCAACGTGATCGCGGCTTCAGATAGCGACGTAAGCACGTCCTCCTCACCAGCCTGCCCCTCCGCGATCAACGCCTCACGGGGGCTGAGCGCAGTGAGCGCCTCGCGAAGTCCCGCTCGCTCGACAGCGAAGACCTCGAGCCGGCCGGTCGACACATCCGCGGCGGCGACGGCGGCCTCGCGCCCACCGGCTGCAAACCCCACCGCGGCCAACCAGCAGGCGGAGCGCGCGTCGAGCAGGCTCGCTTCGGTGATGGTGCCGGGGGTTACGACGCGGACAACCTCCCGGCGGACGATCGACTTCGACCCGCGTTTGCGCGCAGCCGCCGGGTCCTCCATCTGCTCGCACACTGCCACGCGGTGTCCGAGCTTGATGAGTCGCGCAAGATAGGTTTCCGCAGCGTGATGCGGCACGCCCGCCATCGGAATCGGCTGGTCGCCGAGCTGGCCCCGGTGCGTCAGCGTGATGTCCAGTGCGGACGCTGCGATGCGGGCGTCGTCGAAGAATAATTCGTAGAAATCGCCCATGCGAAAGAACACGAGCGAATCCGGATGGTTTGACTTTACGCTCAGATACTGCGCCATGAAGGGCGACGCGGCCGCGACACCCTCTGGCGAGTGATCGGATTCGGTGGCGGTGGCGCTTGATTCGTTCGACATTTCCGGCTGAATGCCCCGGTTCTGCTCGCTCGTCACGCGAGATCCCCTTCCCTCCCGACCCCGGCGGCCCTTTCAGATGACCAAACAGCGGCCAATCATAACAGACGAGGAAGCGCTGAGCTTCCACCAGAAACCCACGCCGGGAAAGCTGTCTGTTACCCCCACCAAACCCATGGCGACCCAGCGCGACCTGTCGCTCGCCTATTCACCCGGGGTTGCAGTGCCTGTGAAGGCGATCGCAGAAAACCCTGAATCCGCCTACGACTACACCTCCAAAGGAAATCTCGTCGCCGTTATTTCCAACGGCACCGCCATCCTCGGGCTCGGAGATCTTGGCGCATTGGCGTCGAAGCCGGTCATGGAAGGTAAGGCGGTCCTTTTCAAGCGCTTCGCCGACGTGGATTCCATCGATATCGAAGTGGACGAACGCGACCCCCAGAAGTTCATCGACTGTGTTCGCGCGATCGGGAACACGTTTGGCGGCATCAACCTCGAGGACATCAAGGCGCCCGAGTGTTTCATCATCGAAAGCGAACTGCGAAGTCAGCTCGAAATCCCCGTCTTCCATGACGACCAGCACGGCACGGCGATCATCGCCGCCGCCGGGCTCATCAACGCGTGCGAAATCACCGGCCGCAAGCTCGAGGACGTGAAGGTCGCGATCTCCGGCGCGGGAGCCGCCGGCCTGTCGGTTGCAGGCCTCATACGTCACCTCGGTGTGCGGCGGGAGAATATCCTGATCTGCGACCGGCAGGGCGTCGTCCATGTGGGACGGTCTGAGGGGATGGACCAGTTCAAGTCCGCCTTCGCCGTGCAGACTGAAAAGCGCACACTCGCTGACGCCATGACGGGCGCTGATTGCTTCATGGGCCTGTCGGTGAAAGGCGCCGTGACCGCGGACATGGTGCGCGCGATGGCGCCGAAGCCGATCATTTTCGCAATGGCGAACCCGGACCCCGAAATCACCCCCGAGGAGGTGATGGCGATACGGAGCGACGCGATCATCGCCACCGGCCGCAGCGACTATCCCAATCAGGTGAACAATGTTCTGGGCTTTCCCTATATCTTTCGTGGCGCCCTGGACGCGCGCGCGACGACGATCAATGAGGAAATGAAGGTCGCCGCGGCGCAGGCCCTCGCTCAGCTCGCCCGCGAGGATGTGCCCGAGGAAGTGGCCGCCGCCTATCATGGCGAGCGACCGAGTTTTGGCCCCGACTACATCATCCCGGCGCCGTTTGATCCTCGCCTCATTCACTATATTCCGCCTTTCGTCGCCCAGGCCGCGATGGACACGGGCGTCGCCCGCCGACCGATCGAGAACATGTCGGCCTATCGGGACTCGCTCGCTCAGCGCCTGGATCCGACTGCGTCCTTCCTTCAGCGCATTCACGGGGCGTTGCGCCGATATCCGCGGCCGAAGCGGATCGTTTTCGCGGAGGGAGAGGAGCCATCGGTGATCCGCGCCGCGTGGGCCTTCAAGCTTCAGGGGCTCGGGGAGCCGGTTCTGATCGGCCGCGAAGAGCAAATCCGCCAGAACATGGATGGGGCCGGCGTTCCGTGGGGTGAGATCGAGATCGTCAACGCCCGTGTTTCTGACCGGCTGCCGGTTTATCTCGACAGGCTCTACGGGCGTCTTCAGCGCCACGGCTATCTTCAGCGGGACGTACAGCGACTGGTCAATCAGGACCGGAATGTCTTCGGCGCCTGCATGGTCGCGGCGGGCGACGCGGACGGAATGGTGACGGGGGTCACGCGCAACTACTCCACCTGCCTTCAGGATGTTGGGCTTGTGATCGACCCCGATCCGCAGGGCCCGGTCTTGGGAATGTCCGTCCTCATTGGACGACACGGAACAATATGCATCGCCGACACCAGCGTCACTGAAATGCCGGGTGCACGCGATCTTGCCGAAATCGGCCTGGGCGCAGCGCGCGGCGCCCAATGGCTCGGACTGACGCCCCGCGTCGCGTTCGTTTCGTATTCAACGTTCGGCAACCCGCCGGGCGAGCGCATGGCCAAGGTTCGCGACGCGGTGCGACTGCTTGATGAGCGCGGCGACATCGCGTTCGAGTATGATGGCGAGATGGCGGTTGATGTGGCGCTGAACCCCGATGCGCAGCGCCTGTTTCCGTTCATGCGGCTCTCGGGCCCGGCGAATGTGCTCGTCATGCCCGCCATTCACTCGGCCTCGATCTCCACCAAGATCGCGGCCGAAATGGGGGGCGCGACCGTCATTGGTCCGCTCCTGGTCGGCCTGTCGGCCCCGATCCAGATCGTCAATCTCGACGCCAAGGCGCAAGACATAACCAATCTCGCCGCCTTCGCCGCGTTCGGGGCCGCTGGTTGAGCGTCCGCCGCGCCTGACGCTGGCTACTCTGCGGGTACCTCTGCGGCCGCCGGCTGCCCCACCGCGCCTTGGGTCGCCTCGGCTTTTCGGCGGTCGAGGGCATGGCGCGCCCACTCGACTACGCTTAAGACAACGGCGATGAGCCCAAGCCAGAACGTGACGATGAAAAAGTCATGGAAGCCGTCCGTTTCAATGTAGACGCCCAGCTCCGCCCGCCCGAGCGAGCCGATCAACATAACCAGCGAGCCAAGCAGCGTGTACTGCACGGCTGCGAATTTGGGGTTCACCATTGCGGTGAGATAAGCCACGAAGGCGACGCTCGCGAAGCCACCCGCGAGATTTTCACCCGCGATCGCCATGATCAGGCGCGCAAGTCGCTGGTCCGCGCCCATCGAGGCAAGCGCGTGATCAAGCCCTGTCAGCGCAAGAAATGCATCCATCCCGATCGCTCCATTGGCGAGATCGGCGAACAGCAGATTCGTCACCGCTGAGGCGAACGCGCCGATCACGAGGCAGGGCATGCGCCCGAGGAAGATCAGCGCGGCGCCTCCGATCATCGAGCCGGCGACGGTCATCAGCACGCCGACGGTCTTTGAAGCGATCGCCACGTCTGAATTGCTGTGGCCAAGGGCGCCGAAGTTTTCACCGAGATAGAACGGATAGGCGAACCCGCCCCAGATCAGATCGACGAACCGATACATGAGCACGAGCATCAAGACGAGAATGGCGGCCCATTTCAGGCGCTTCACAAGATCGAGAAGCGGATCGAGAATCGTCCGAAAGAGCGCGCGCGACGCTTTCGAAACCAAGCCTGTTCCTGCTCCCGCCTCGGTGGAGGCGACCGGACCGCGGCGGAGCAGCAGCGCCGCAACAGCCCCGGGCAGGAGAATGAGCAACGCCACGATGATCGGAGCCTGAACCCGTGTGAACAGCGCCGCCGACGGCGGAGGGTCGAGAGTCAGTGATTGCACGACGAAAATCACGATGATGGCGATGGCGGTCGCCCAACCCGCCGCCACGAGCCCGACTGAAGCGGTCACCGTGGACGGCCGAAAGGCCGGAGCAAAAGAGGGGCGCACGCCGCCAGGACCCGCAAGAACCGCGGCATGGTCCGGCTCACGGGCCACCAGAGTTCCGGTCGCGGCGACGGCCATGCCGACCGCGATGATGAGATAGACCGCCGACCATGGAATCATATCAGCCAGAATAAGCGCGAACATGCCGGTGAAGAGGCCGGCGAATCGATAGCCGAACTGGAACACCGCGGACATCAGGTCCTTGTCTTCCTCGGTCTCGGCGATCTCGATGCGCCAGGCGTCAAGCACGATGTCATGGACCGACGACGCGATCGCGATGACCACCGTGAGCAGCGCGAGGTAGCCAACGCCCTCGGCGGGTCGCGATAAGGCGAGAAAGCCGAGAAGCGCCGCGATGATCAGCTGCATGGCGAGCAGCCAGCTCCGGCGGGCGCCGAAGCCGAGCAGGAAGGACGGCGCGATACGCGGGAACCAGGCGCGCTGAAACGCCGGCGCCCATATCAGCTTGAAGCTGTAGGCGAGGATGATGAAATTCAGGATGCCGACGGTTGAGGGCTTCACGCTCTCGGCGGTCAGCCATGCGTTGAGCGTCCCAAGGACCGCCCCATACGGGATGCCCGCCGCGAAGGCGAGCACAAGCATGGCGAACATTTTCCGTCGGCGCAGCGCGGCGAGCGCACGCACCCAGCGAGGACGCGGCGAAGTTTCGGCCGCGGCTTGAGCACTCATCTGGACGACACCCGGCTTCGCTTCGCCGCCTCAGCAGCCACACCGCCGCCGGTCCACGCCGCGGCGAGCGCACGCAGGCCCGGTGGGTCGATCGGTTTTGACGCCATGGCGTCCACGCCCGCCTCGCGCGCACGCGCTTCGAGTTCAGGGTCGATGTCCGCCGTCAATGCAATGATCGGTGTTGTCCCCGCGGCACCGCCGAGCGCGCGGATTCGGCGCGTCGCCTCGAGCCCATCCATGACCGGCATGCGGATATCCATCACGATGAGATCATAGCCGCCATCACTCGCCGCCTCCAGCGCCTCGGCGCCAGTCCCTGCAGTATCCACGCGGAACCCGGCGGCCGCGAGCGCGCTCTTTGCGAGGAGCGCATTCACAGCGTTATCGTCGGCGACAAGCACGCGCCGGCCGCGACCCTCGGAGCCGGCCTCCCGTTCGGCGTCGATGTCGCGCACTCCGGTGAGGGCGAGCGCCGCGCGCTCCGCGATCGACTGCGCCCTCAGCGGCCGGATCAGGTACCCAACGCACCCAATGTCTCGGAACGCCGGAATCCGTGCTCGATCCTCAGGTCGCAGGACGACCAACACCGGGCCCCGGCGCGCCGCCGCGCCTATGCGCAACGGCGGCAAGGCTGCGTCCATGATCGTCAGGGTCGCCGAATGATCGGCCCCGGGGCCGCAGAGTACGGTCGCGCCATGGGCGGTGAGCGACGCTGCGCACGCGAGCGCCGACGCGGCGGGGAGGAACAACGCGATTCGCGCGCCCGACAGCCTCGTTTCGATCGCGGCCGGCGACGGTTTCAAGGACGATTCCGGGAGAGGGGCGGAGGCCGGGTGCAGCGGGAGATCCACCTCGAACATCGCGCCCTCCCCCGGGGCGGACTCAAATCGGATCTCGCCCTTCATGGCCGCGGTCAGCCGCGCGCAGATCGCAAGCCCCAGCCCTGCTCCGCCATCACGCCGGGAATCCGCTGCGCTCGTCTGACCGAAGGCTTCAAAAATCCGCTCCCGGGCATCCGCGGGGATTCCAACGCCTGTGTCTCGAACGACAAAACTGACGCCACGATCGCCGGCGCCCACGCGGGCCTCGATGAGCACCGCGCCGCGGTCGGAGAATTTTACGGCGTTGCCGGTCAGATTGAACAGGATTTGCCGAAGCCGTCCGACATCGCCCGACATCCGCGCCGTCAAACGGGGATCGACGATGGACGCCAGATCGACCCCGGCCGCGTGCGCGCGCGGGGCGAGGAGCTCGGCGACATCCTGGATCAGGTCGGCCGGAGCGAATACGGATTCCTCAAGCGGCATGGCGCCCGCTTCCAGGCGCGAGAAGTCGAGCACATTGTTCAAGAGGTCGAGCAAGCGGGCCCCGGAGCGCCGGATCGCCTCCACATAAGCCCGCTGGGACGGCTCGAGCGGTGTCTCCTCAAGCAGCGCCGCCATACCGAGGATGCCGTTGAGCGGGGTGCGGATCTCGTGGCTCACCGCTGCCGTGAAACGCGCCGCCGCGCCGGTGTCTTCAGGGGACGGACGCCACACGAATCGGCCGCCGGGAATGTCGACGCCCCTCCAGCTGTCGCCGACGCCCCGGCCGTCGGGCGTCCCGCCCGCGACAGACGTCGCGGCCGCCGAATTCGCCGCGACGATCGCCCCCCCCGCGCTGCGCACCGCGGCGGCAAGCGGCAGATCATCCATGATCGCCTCCAGAACGGACAAGAGGTCCTTGTCCAGAGCGTCAGGAGTTGGGGGCGAATCAGGTGGCTTCAGCGACATTGAAGGATCGTGTCCAAGGATGCTGAGTATCGGATTAACGCGCTCTGGCGGAGGCCGAACCGGTCCCGCCGGACACCGCGTCGCCCTCCTGTCGAAACCGATACGAAAGAGCCTCTGCGACATGCGCACGCCGCACGCTTGCAAGCCCGTCGAGATCGGCGATGGTGCGCGCGACCTTCAGGACCCGATGATATCCGCGCGCGGACAGCGACATCGCCTCGGCCGCCTTCACCAGAAGGTCCTTGGCGTCCCCGCCGAGCGCACACGCGCTCTCGATCTCCGATCCTGCAGCGTCGGCGTTGAGGGGACGACGCCCGACCAGGTCATCACCCAGTCGCTCGGCCTGCATGGATCTTGCGGCGAGTACACGCGCCGCTGCCGTCTGCGAGCCTTCTTGCGGCGCCGGAAGGGCGAGATCCGCGGCCGTGACCTGGGGAACATCCACGAACAGATCGATCCGGTCGAGGAAGGGCCCGGAGAGGCGACCAAAATACGCCGCGCGGCACGCAGGACCCTTGCGGCAGGCGAGCGCTCCTGCTCCGCCGCCACATTTGCAAGGGTTGGCGGCGGCGATGAGCTGGAACCGGCTCGGATATCGAACATGCCGGTTTGCCCGCGAAATCACCGCCTCTCCGCTCTCCAGAGGTTGACGGAGCGAATCGAGCGCCTGGGAATGGAATTCCGGCAATTCGTCGAGAAACAGGACCCCATGGTGCGCGAGCGAAACCTCTCCCGGCCGCGCCCGCACCCCGCCGCCAACCAGCGCCGCCATGCTCGCGGAATGGTGAGGCGCACGGAAGGGACGAACGCGCGAGAGGCGACCCCGCTCGAGCATCCCGGCGATTGAATGAATCTGGCTGACTTCCAGCAACTCCCGCGCGGACAGGGGCGGCAACAGCCCGGGCAGCCGCTGCGCCAGCATGGACTTGCCTGAACCGGGAGGACCGATCATCAAGAGGTTGTGCCCGCCCGCGGCCGCAATCTCGAGCGCCCGCTTGGCCCCATCCTGACCCTTTACGTCCCGCAGATCGGGGATGGCGCCCCCCTCGAGAAGGTCGCCTGGCGACGCGAGCGGAAGCACCCTCGTCCCGTTGAAATGGTTCACCAAAGCAATCAGCGAAGGCGCGGCGTGCACACGGCCGCCAGACCAGGCCGCTTCCGGCCCGCAGGCGGTCGGACACAGGAGCGCAAGGTCCATCGCCTCGGCGGCCATCGCCGCCGGCAATGCGCCGATCGTCTCTGTCAGTCCCCCATCAAGCGATAATTCACCGATCGCAGCGACGCCGTCGAGCGCATCACTCGGCGCGGCCCCGATCGCGCAAAGGATAGCGAGCGCGATCGCCAGATCATAGTGGCTGCCTTCTTTCGGCAGATCGGCCGGGGCGAGATTGACCACCACACGCTTCGGTGGAAGCGACAATCCGATGGAGGCGAACGCCGCCCTGACCCGCTCCCGGCTCTCACCGACCGCCTTGTCCGGCAATCCGACGATCACGAAGGCGGGCATGCCCGACGACAGCTGCACCTGGACGTCAACCGGTCGCGCTTCGACGCCCTCGAAGGCAAACGTGGTGACGCGACTGACCATCTCGAACCCCCCGGCACTGTCCGGCAATGGCGAATGGTTAACACGATCCCTAGAACATTAGAAGAACAAAATGCGGGGTTGGCCTAGCTGCGCCCGGCCAATCTTGCTTCCACCGCATCCCACATGCGCGCAACCGGGTCTGCACCCGTGAGCCGCTTGATAGCGCGGGCCCCGGTCGGGGACGTGACGTTGATCTCCGTCATGCGGCCGCCGATGACGTCGATTCCGACAAACAACAATCCACGACGCTTGAGCTCGGGCGCGATGCGGCGGCAGATTTCAATCTCCGCGGCGGAAAGTTCGGTGGCTTCTGCCGCCCCGCCCACAGCCATGTTGGAGCGGATGCCGCCCTGTTGCGGTCGCCGGTTGATCGCCCCCACGGGGTCGCCGTCGACGAGAATGATTCGCTTGTCGCCCTCGGCAATCGCGGGAAGGAAGGCCTGACCGATGAACGGCTCGCGGCCCGCACCGGAGAAAAGCTCAAGAAACGCGGGGAAGTTGCCGTCATCCGGCTTTACGCGAAGCACCCCCGCGCCGCCATGACCATAAAGCGGCTTGATCACGATCTCCGAATGCCGCCGGCGGAACTCGTGAAACGCCTCCGGGTCCCGGCTCACCAGAGTCGGCGGCTGCAAATCCGGAAACATCAGCGGAAACACCTTCTCCGGGCTCGAGCCGACGCCCAGCGGATCGTTCACGACAAGCGTGTCCGCCACCAAGAACGACAGAAGATGGGCCGCCGTCAGGTAGGCCATGTCGAAGGGCGGGTCCTGCCGCATGAGCACCACATCGACGTCGGCGCGCAGATCGAGACGCGTTGCCTCCCCCTGTTCGACGTGAGGTGTGCGCGACGTGTCCACCTTCGCTGGCCGCGCGGTCGCCCAGATCTCGCCGGCGTCATAGACGAGCTGGTGCGGTCCATAAGTATAGACGGACATACCGCGCGTCTGCGCTTCCTCGATCATCATCAGGCTGGTGTCGGTGAGCGGCCTCGCGGATTCGATCGGGTCCATCTGAACCGCGACACGCAAGGGTTTTGATGACGCCATAGTTCCGCCCGTCCAGAATCAATCGCGCGCCGAAGACCCTTGAGCGGCCCGCCGTCTTCCCCCGTCTATCGCTGTCTTGGCGTCGCGACCAGATCATTGTCCGGGTTGCGGGGCCGAAGGTCCGTCGGGCCGCCACCTGTTGGCGCCACACTTGTGGGCGCGGAAGAAGGCGCTGGCGCGGCGGTCGGAGACGGCGCGGACAATTCGCTCGCGACTACGGCGGGGGTCGGCGCGGGTGTCACCACCGGCTCCTCATAGGGGTCGGAGTACGTCCCGCGCTGGACGGGCTGAAGGTCAGGCGGCGCGACCGTCGCGGGAGAGGGGCTGCGGTCCCGCATCTTCACGTAGGACACCACCCGCTGAACACCCTTGACCATGCTTGCGTGTTCAGCGGCGCGCCGCAGCTCGTCCTCCGACTGCGCGAGCCCGAGCAGATAAACGACGCCGGCGAACGTCTCGATATTATAGTTGACCCCTTTGATCTCCGCGTCCCCGACGAGGCGAGACCGTACTCTCGCCGTGATCCACTCATCATTGAATTCTCGCCCGATGTCGCGCGGGCCCACGATCAGCTCGTTTGCAACCTCGTCGATCGTCGTGACCGTCCAGGCGATGCGCTCCGCCTCCATACGATCCTCCGGGGTCGGCACCCTGCCGGAGAGGAGGACGAAGCGTTGGGCGACCTCAACGTCCACTTCCGCGAACCGGCTCGCGCCGGCCGCGATCAGCCGCGACTTGATCTGATTGGACGCAGACGCCTCATCGAAACTCTCGCCAAGCGTCTTTTCCTGAACGACCGCGCACGCGGTCAGAGCCGAGGCGGCGAGCAATGCAGGCAGAACACGACGAATCATAAGCAAAGAACTCCTGAACCACGAGCGGCCGCCTATCACCAAGGTGCGGCGATTTCGGGGCGGACAAGCGCTTCAGGCTTCCGGTCGCCATGCGTCACGCAGATGGTGGGGGGGCCGCCCGGGTATCACCGCGATGACGTCGAACCGCCAGTCGCAGCCTGCAAGGTCCGTCCGCCGGGACGCCCAGAGGAGCGCCGCCTGCTCAATGCGCCGGCGGGAGGTAGGCGTGACGCCCGAGAGCGCCGCCTCAAGGGTCGGGCGCGCCTTTACTTCCGCGAAGACGAGCAGCCGGCCGCGTCGGGCCACGAGATCGAGTTCGCCGACAGGCGTGCGTGCGCGGGAGGCGAGTATTCGGTAGCCCTTCAGCACCAGCCAGAACGCCGCAATCCGCTCCGCCCGTCTGCCGCCCCGCTCCAGGCGGCGTCGCTCAGTCGGCGAGAGCGCCATGTTTCCCCCTGTCCCGCAGCACCAGCGCCCGCGCGTACACATCCCGGCGCTTCAGTCCGAATCGATGAGCCACCTCTTCGGCGACTTCCTTCAGGGGTCGCTTGGGATCGCAAGCCAAGATGGCGGCGTCGATCGCTGTTGTGTCGAGGGCGACGACGGCGACCGGCGGCCCGATCAGCACGACGATCTCGCCACGGGGCGGAGCCTCGGCCTCGGCATAGAAGCGCGACAGCTCGCTCAGCGGAGCCCGCCGCACCTCCTCGAACGTCTTGGTGAGCTCCCGGGCGATCACCGCCTCGCGCTCGCCGAACACGGCGAGCATGTCAGCGAGGGCTTCGGCGAGACGCGAGGGCCCCTCAAAGAAGATCAGCGTCGCATTCGTCTCGGCAAGCTCAGCGAGCATCGTGCGTCGGGCCGACGAACGCGGCGGCGGGAAGCCCGCAAACAGGAAACGGTCGGTCGCAAGCCCCGAAACCGCGAGCGCGGCGAGCGGTGCGCTCGCGCCCGGCACCGGAACAACGCGGACTCCAAGCGCCGCGGCTTCCCGGATCAGCCGATAACCGGGATCGGAAACAAGCGGAGTCCCAGCGTCGCTGATCAGGGCGACTCGGGCGCCGCCTTCGAGATCCGCCAACAGACGTGGGCGCACCTCCGCCCCGTTATGGTCATGATAGGGCCGCATCGGCGCCGACACTCCGAACGCAGAAAGCAGTTTCTGGGAAACGCGGGTGTCCTCGGCGTAGATGACGTCTACCGAAGCCAACGTATCGAGCGCACGCAGCGTGATATCGCGAAGATTGCCGATTGGGGTCGAAACCACGTAGAGCCCTGGTTCGAGATCTGGATTGCGGCGGATCAGTCCGCCTGTGTGAGGTTCCTCGGGCGCGTCTGATTGCGTCCGGGGAACAGGCGACATAGCCTCCCCCGGGGGCCTGCGGGGGCGCTTACGGAACCGATGAGGAGTGGACGTTGATGACATCTCCAGGCCCCGCCGCCCTTTCCCAGACCCCGGCGCGACATGGTTCCGGCAAGCGCCTTGTCGTGTTGCTGGGCGCCGCGCTGCTCATCGCTTCGGGGTGCGTCGGCGGACCGACGCGGCCGACCACTCCTACCTATAGCGGCGCAGAGCGCCCGGAGCCAAGCCGCCCGGATCGGCCGGACGCGCCGCAACCGCGAGACAGCGGCTTCATGAACCCGTTCGCTAGTCGCCCGGAGGCTTATATTCCACGGCATGTCGCCCCGAACGAAGCCGCCGCACTGAAGCGGGTCGCGGTGTTGCTGCCCTTCTCCAGCTCGGACGCCGCAGTTCGCCGCGAAGCATCCGGCCTTTTCAACGCCATCCAGCTCGCTCTCTTCGACGGCGGCGCAGGCGACGTTGTGTTGATTCCTAAGGACACCCGCAGCGAAATACAGGCGGCGGCCGAAGCCGCTCAAGAGGCCGTTCGCGAGGGAGCCATCGCGGTCGTGGGCCCGCTCTTCGCGCCACATGTCGCACCGGTCGCGGCTGAGGCAGCCGAAGCGCGCGCGCCGGTCTTTGCTTTCTCCACCGACGAAGCGGCGCTCGGCCAGGGCGCCTATCTGATGTCGCTCACACCGAAATCGGAAGTCCGACGAATCGTGGACTGGGCGGCCTCCGAGGGCGTCACCCGGTTTGCGATGTTTGGTCCAAACTCGACCTACGGGCGCGCCGTGGAATCGGCGCTGCGCGAGGAAGCCGGCCGTCGTGGAGCGCTCGTGATCTCGGTCGAATACTATCGCGCGGGCGATACGGCCCCTCTCGACGCCGCCAAGCGGCTCGCCGCTGTGGTCCGGCAGGAAAACAAAGCCTATCCGGGCCAGGTTGCGGTGCTCATCCCGGAGCGTGGTGTGCAGCTTCGCACCGTGGCGCCGCTGCTGCCCTATTTTGACGTCAATGTGCGCCAGGTGAAATTCCTCGGCACCGGGGCATGGAACGACCCGGAAGTGTGGCGCGAGCCCTCGCTCTTCGGCGGCGCGTTCGCGGCGCCCGATCCGCAATCGGTCTCCGACTTCGAAACACGCTACCGCTCAGCTTTCGGCGAGGCCGCTCCGCGCCTTGCAAGCTTCGGCTATGACGCCGGCGCGCTGGTTGCGGCGCTCGCGCGCAACGGGCAGCTGGATCGTTCGGTTGTGGAGCGGCGGGAGGGATTCGTCGGCGTGAACGGCCTGTTCAGGTTTGAATCCGACGGCGGCCTCGACCGGGGCCTCGCCGTGCTTCAATTGGGCGAACAGGGCTCCATCCGCGTGGTGTCGCCGGCGGTGAAAGCGTTCACGCCCGGTTCCTGACCAGCGGCGGTCATGGCGAGATCAGTCCCGCGACGTGATCCGCCACCAGTCTGCCGGACCTTGTCAGACGAACCCCGACGGGCGTCTCGGTCAGCCATCCCGCATCCAGAGACCGTTTCAACCCGGCCGTATCGAACGACAGACCGAGCTCTTCGACATCGGTGGCGGGCAGACCCTCCAGCAAGCGGAGCCCCATGGCCACGCGCTCCCGGGCGATGTCGAGGGTGGTGAGCGGCTCGGCCACGGCGGCGCCCCAGCCTGTCGTATTCACGGCCGCGACATAGTCCGCCGGCCGGTCGGGCGCTTCTGTTGCACGCCGCACACCTTCGCTCGTCAACCGGCCGTGTGCACCCGGCCCCACGCCGGCCCAGTCCCCCGACCGCCAATAGACCCTGTTGTGCCTGGAGATATGGGACGGGCTGCGGGCGTGGTTCGAGATCTCGTATCCCGCAAATCCCGCGGCGCTGCAGACGTCCTCGGTGACGTCATACAGGTCTGCGGCCGCGTCATCATCGAGGGGCCGCCATTTGCCCTTCCGCACTTCCCGCGCAAAAGCTGCGCCGGGCTCCACGGTCAGCTGGTAAAGCGACAGATGATCCGGCCCCAGCCTGATGGCGTCTCGGAGTTCGCGCGTCCAAGCCTCAGCACTGGCGCCGCCGCCGCGCACGGAAACCGGGCCGCCATAAATCAAGTCCACTGAAATGGATCGAAACGCAGATCGCGCGAGATCAAACGCGGCGCGGGCGTCATGGGCTGAATGCGTGCGGCCAAGAAACGACAACCGTTCATCATCGAGCGCCTGAACCCCGAGCGACAGCCGCCCGACGCCCGCCGAGGCGAAATCGGCGAGGCGGCCACGCTCGTCGGGATTGGCTTCAAGCGTGATCTCTGGCTCCGGCTCGAACCCCCACAGCCGATCGACATCTTCTATCAGCGCCCGAACCTGGTGTGCGTGCAGAAGTGATGGCGTGCCCCCGCCCAGAAACAAGGACCGCACCGCCCGCGGACCTGTCCGTTCACGCCACCCCCGGAGATCCGCTCGAACCGCATCAATAAGCGGCTCCTGCTCGCCCCGGCGCGCGACAAACACATTGAAATCGCAATAGGGACAGATGCGCGAGCAATAGGGCCAGTGGATGTAGATTCCGAATCCTCGGGCTTCCGGCGTCATTCGAGCGCCGCGACCAGCTGCGCGAACGCCCGTGCGCGGTGACTCATCGCATGTTTCCTCGCCGGGTCCATCTCTCCGAAAGTCTCCGTTTCGCCGTCGGCCACGAACATCGGGTCATACCCGAAGCCGCGATCTCCCCGCGGCGGCCAGATAAGCTCGCCCCGAATGCGGCCCTCAAAGCTCTGCGTCGCTCCATCGGGCCAGGCGAGACAGAGCACCGACACAAACTCCGCCCCGCGCGAAACCGGGCGATCCCGGTCCACCATCGCGGCGTTGAGTGCGTCTTCGACCTTTTGCATGGCCTCGGCGAAATTCCGCGTCGGCCCGGCCCATCGGGCGGAGAAGATCCCCGGCGCGCCCGCCAGTTCATCGACAGCGAGGCCTGAATCGTCCGCGAGCGCCACAAGCCCAGTCGCGCGCGCTGACGCAAGCGCCTTCAGCTCCGCATTCGCAACGAACGTGTCGCCGGTTTCTTCCGGCTCCGCCACTCCGAGCGACTGCGCGGACACCGGCTCAAAGCCGAGCGGCCGCATCAGGTCATCGAGCTCTCGAAGCTTGCCCGGATTGTGGGTCGCCGCGACGATGCGTCCGCGCGCAAGCGGCCTGATCAGGCGGGGCGCCGACTGGCTGGACTCCGACATTGGCCTTCTCCTCTGACGACCGCTTCGCAATCGGGTTATGGGTCGCCGGATCGTATGTATGGACGCGCCAGAGCCGACTACCTATTGTCGCCTTCAGCGTCGGGCTGTAGCGGCGTGGACCGCCCTCGTCCAGAACGCCCGCCGACGCAGCAAGGCACAGGAGTTGAATGGCGAAGCCGGCGGAGCCGGTGGGCCTTCGCTAGGGAACAGATACGCCATGAGGATGCGAGCGCTCGGCAGGGGATCCATATCGTCGTTCCTGAAGGTGATTGTCGACATCGCCTGGGTGGCTGCGTGCTCGATTCTGGGATTCATCTGGATTCTGGCGATCATCTCTGTAATCGCCAAGCTCGATCCGGCGAGTCCGATCGCCAGCATATTCCAGCGCGTCACGATCCATGACACCGGGCGGCTCGCGCTCTGGTCCTTGCTCGGCACAGTGTTCTGCGTCGGGGCGATGGCGATCTGCGCCTATCTTCGGGGCGTGTTTGAAACCCTGGTGGCTGGAGACCCTTTCGTTCCGGAAAACGCCCGTCGCTTTCGCAGGATCGCAGCCGTGCTCGGAATCATGGAGGTCTTCAGGCTCGCTCTGAGCGCATTTGTCCTGATTCTGCTTGCGCTTTTCGGTGTAACCGAGGAAAGCGCAGCTTCATTTGCATTCAACATCAATCTTTCCGTGTGGTTCTCCGTATTGACGCTCGTCGTTCTGGCGCAGGTGTTCGACGAAGGAGCGCGCATGCGTGAAGAACAGAAGATGACGATCTGAACCGCTGATGGCCATTCGCGTCACCCTCGATCGCGTCCTTCTGGAACGCCGCATGTCGCTCACCGAACTGGGCGACAAGGTCGGCATCACGCTCGCAAACCTCTCAATTCTGAAGACGGGCAAGGCGAAGGCCATCCGCTTCACAACGCTTGATGCGCTCTGCCGCGAACTGCAGTGCCAACCCGGCGATCTCCTGAGCTGGGAACCCGGCGAGATCGAGGATGACGGCGAGGAATAAGAGCGCCGTCTCCGACGAATGCGGGGTTCAGCCCGGCCGCCCGTCATCGCTGTCGAAGAACCGCTTCACGCGTTTGAAGAATCCGCCGCCTTCGTTGGGCGCTCCGCCAGCGACTTCCGCCGCCAGTTGACGCATGAGCTCCCGTTGCCTCGATGAAAGGTCGCGCGGCGTTTCCACGAAGATTTCGACATAGAGATCGCCGATCGGGCCGCCGCGGACATCCGGCATCCCCTTGCCGCGCAGGCGCAGGCGTTTGCCGGTCTCGGCGCCCTCCGGGATGGTGACGCGCGTTCTGCCGCCATCGATCGTCGGAAGCTCGATTTCGCCTCCGAGCGCCGCCGTCCAGACGGGCACAGGCGCACGCGCGTAGAGCGTGGTTCCGTCTCGCTCGAAAATCTCGTGCTCGCGAACGATGACGAAAATGTACAGGTCGCCCCGCGGACCGTTGCGGGGGCCGGGTTCGCCCTCGCCTTCAAGGCGGATGCGCTGTTCATCGAGAATGCCCGCAGGAATTGGAATCTGCAGTTTCCGTTCGCGGCGAACGAGCCCTCGGCCCGAGCAGGTCCGGCATGGATTGCGCAGCACCTGCCCTGCTCCCTGGCACCGTGAACAGGTGCGCTCCATGGTGAAAAAGCCCTGCTGCATCCGCATCCGTCCGGAGCCCTGACAGCCGGAACAGGTTTCCGGGGTTGATCCGGGGGCGGCGCCGGACCCTTCGCAATCGTCGCAGGTCTCGGTTTTCGGAACCGAGACTTCCGCGGTCTTGCCGTGGAACGCCTCTTCCAGAGATATCTCATAGTCATACCGAAGATCGGACCCGCGACGAGGGTTGCTCCGCTGCGCCCGGGAGGCCCCGAAAAACTCCGCGAACACGTCGCGAAGGATGTCTTCCGGATGCCCGCCGGCGGCGCCGGCGCCGTTAGGGCCGGCCGACCCATTGAACGCCTGTTTCCCAAACCGGTCATAAAGCGAACGCTTCTCGCCGTCTGACAGGATTTCGTAGGCCTCGGTCACCTGCTTGAACTCGGCCTCGGCAGCACTGTCGCCGGGATTCCTGTCCGGATGCAGCGCCATGACCTTCTTGCGGTAGGCCGATTTCAGCGTCTTGGCGTCAGCGTCGCGACCGACGCCGAGCACGTCGTAAAAGCAACGATCACTCATGGCTCGCTACCCGGTAGATAGGCGGTAGTCGGCACCGCGAAGACCGCTGGGCCGCATCGCTTGACCGGAAGGATCTGGGCCGCGCAAGGCATACGATCACGGCTCGCCTACGCGCTCTTCTTGTCGTCCTTGACTTCTTCGAAGTCGGCGTCGACCACATCGTCTGGGCCCGAACCGCCCTCCGCCGCCTTCGCACCGGCGTCGGACGCCGCATAGATCGCCTCGCCGAGTTTCATCGTGGCCGCCATCAGCGTATCGGTCTTGGCTTTCAATTCTGCAGGGTCGTCCGCCTCCACCGCGGCTTTCAGCTCCGCCACGGCGTTCTCGATCTCGGCGCGGACATCGGCCCCGACCTTCTCGCCGTGCTCGGCGAGCTGGCGTTCCGTGCCATGGATCATGGCCTCGGCGTTGTTCTTCAGTTCCGCGCTTTCGCGGCGCTTCTTGTCTGCAGATGCGTTCGCTTCCGCGTCCTTGATCATCTGGTTGATCTCGTCTTCGGTCAGACCGCCGGACGCCTGAATCGTGATCTTCTGTTCCTTGCCGGTCGCTTTGTCCTTGGCGGACACGTTGACGATGCCGTTGGCGTCGATGTCGAACGTGACCTCGATCTGCGGAACCCCGCGCGGAGCCGAAGGAATTCCCTCCAGATTGAAGTTGCCAAGCAGCTTGTTATCGCCGGCCATCTCGCGCTCGCCCTGGAGAACGCGGATCGTCACCGCGGACTGGCTGTCCTCGGCCGTGGAGAACACCTGGCTCTTGCGGGTCGGGATCGTCGTGTTGCGCTCGATCAGGCGGGTGAACACGCCGCCGAGCGTCTCGATGCCGAGCGAAAGCGGGGTCACGTCGAGAAGGACCACATCCTTAACATCGCCCTGGAGCACGCCCGCCTGTATCGCGGCCCCGATTGCCACGACCTCATCGGGGTTCACGCCCTTGTGCGGCTCCTTGCCGAAGAACTGGCGCACGGCGTCCTGGACCTTGGGCATACGCGTCATGCCGCCGACCAGCACCACTTCGTCGATCTGGCCGACCGACTTGCCGGCGTCCGCAAGCGCCTTGCGGCAGGGTTCGATCGTCTTCTGAATGAGTTCTTCCACAAGGCTCTCGAACTTCGCCCTCGTGAGTTTGAGCGAGAGGTGCACCGGAGCCTTGGTGTCCGGGTTCATCGTGATGAAGGGCTCGGACAAGTCGACCTGCGTCACGGACGACAATTCCTTCTTGGCCTCTTCCGCCTTGGTGCGGACTCGCTGCAGCGAGATGGGGTCGCTGCGCAGATCGATCCCGTTCTCTTTCTTGAACTCGTCGCAGATGTAGTCCACGAGCCGGTTGTCGAAGTCCTCGCCTCCGAGGAAGGTGTCGCCGTTTGTCGACAGCACCTCGAACACGCCGTCCCCGATCTCGAGGATCGAGATATCGAAGGTTCCGCCGCCAAGGTCATAGACCGCGATTGTGCGATTCTGGCCGGACTTCTCCAGTCCGTAGGCGAGCGCCGCAGCTGTCGGCTCGTTGATGATGCGCAGGACTTCAAGGCCGGCGATCTTGCCGGCGTCCTTGGTCGCCTGCCGCTGACTGTCATTGAAATAAGCGGGGACGGTGATGACCGCCTGCTCAACCTTCTCGCCCAGGAACGCCTCGGCGGTCTCTTTCATCTTCTGGAGAATGAACGCCGACATTTCTTGCGGCGAGTATTCCTTGTCCCGACCCTTCACCCAGGCGTCGCCGTTCGGACCTTTGACGATGCTGAAGGATGCGAGATCCTTGTCCTTCTTGACCATCGGGTCGTCGAATGTCCGTCCTATGAGGCGCTTGATCGCCGAGAACGTGAACTTCGGATTGGTCACCGCCTGACGGCGCGCCAAAACCCCGACCAGGCGCTCACCGCCTTCTCGGAAGGCCACAACCGAGGGCGTGGTCCGCGCGCCCTCGGAATTCTCAATCACCCGGGCGGTCTGTCCGTCCATGACGGCGACGCAGGAGTTGGTGGTGCCGAGATCGATCCCGATAATTTTCGCCATCGCGTTTCAATGTCCCTTTCCGAGAGGCGATCCGCCTCGACGCACTTTTGGCCCGCGGTGCGGCGCCTGATCGAGTCGGTCCCTGTTGTTGCTTGGAACGGCGGCCGGAAACCTCCGGCCTCACCGATCGACACCGGCCTCATATGGGATGCGGGCCTTGACGCTCAATAGCTGTGCTCGCATTTCCGTGATCCGGCATGTGCACCAAGCCGGCTCCCGGAGCAAGGCGATGGCGCGAGCACCCACCTCGGACGGGTTCAGGCTTTACCCTGGCCGGCTCGATCGCACAGCTCAGAGCGCCCTTCTGGACGCGGTGATGCGCCGGATACCCGCCGCCCCAGTCTACCAGCCGGTGATGCCGCGCTCGGGTGCGCCGATGACGGTTCGAATGACCAATTTCGGCGTCCTTGGTTGGGTCTCGGACATCGAGGGCTATCGCTATCAGCCCCGCCACCCCGATACTGGCGACCCTTGGCCCAGCATTCCCGAACCACTGCTCGAACTGTGGCGCGACGTGTCAGGATGGCCGCAGCCGCCGGAAGCCTGCCTCGTCAATGTCTATGGCCCCGGCTCGCGCCTCGGTCTTCATGTCGACGCCGACGAGGACGCGAGGGACGCACCCGTGGTGTCTGTCTCGCTTGGGGACACAGCGATCTTCCGGCTTGGCGGACTCGCGCGCCGCAGCCCCACAGTGAGCTTTCGCCTGTCGTCCGGCGATGTCGTGGTGCTCGGGGGCGAAGCGCGCCGAGCCTTCCACGGGATCGACCGGGTGATATCGGGTTCATCGACGCTGGTGTCGGGCGGCGGCCGGATCAACCTGACGCTTCGACGCGTGACGCGTTGACAACGCCTCAGCGCCTATAGGGATTCGAACTCCCTAAACCTCGGCGCCCGCTGAATCTTCAACGAGTTTGCCGAGCTCGTGCTTGCCGATCATGCGACGAAGATCCCGTCGAGAGGTCTGCTCGACCATCTGGTGAACGCGTGACGCGGGGTCTCGCTCATCGATGATGAGAACGTCAGCCTCGCCATTCAGAAAAACGCCCCGGGGGCGCCCCTCTCGATCGATATGGACCACCACGACCGGTCGGCCGATCGACCATCCAAACAGCTTCATCTGCGCATCCTTTCCGCCGGAGCCCGTCGCGCGACATGCAAATCCGACGCCCGCAATTGCCGAACGAGAGTTCACACGACCTTAAACCGCCTGATGCATGTTTAAGCTCAGTTTCCGCACAGGGACCGTCATGCCGGTCAGTTCGATCACGCCAGCTTTCGTCGCCAGTCTGTTCCCGCAACGGACGACGGGGTTTGATTTTTCAATTTTCGGCGGCTCCGGCGGGACCGGACAGGTGTTTTCGGCCGGAGATGTCGGCGTCGCGCTGAAACAGGCGGAGGCCAATGAAGCGCGTCAGCTCGCCGCCGCCCGCAAGGATCCAGTCGTCCAGCGTGACCTCGCCCGCTACGCCGACGTGGTGCGAAACGCAAAAACGGTCGACGACGTCCTCAACGATCCGGTCGCCCGCAGGGTGTTCATGACCGCCAACGGACTGGGCGAACAGTCCCAGTATCTCGGCCTGTCGAAGCGTGCGCTCACCAGCGATATTCTCGACCCCGATTCGCTCGCCAACAAGCTCGCCAGCACAAACGGTGCGTGGCGCTCAACGCTCGAGACCTACAATCTGCATCTGTTCGGAGTGGGCGCGCTTAAGACCAGCACCGCAATCGAAACGGTGTCCGCGAACTATGTCGCCGAGAAACGGCTCGATCAGCTTGACGCCCAGCTCCCTGGGCTCGGCTCCGCGATCCTGTTCAAGCGCATCGCCGCCTCGCTCGACACCACGACCAAGGTTCTGGGCAGCGCACTGGGTCGGGAAGTCGTCACCACGGCGCTCGGCCTGCCGCGGCAGATCGCCGTGCAGTCGATCGAGGCCCAGGTGAAGGCGGTCGAAACCCGCCTCGACGTGACGAAGCTCGCAGAACCGGCCTTCGTCGACCGCCTGGTGCAGCGCTATCTGATCTCGCTAAACGGCGGGACCGGCGGCCTCACGGCCTGAGCGCCCGGAATGTTCGGAACGTTCGGCGCCGGTTTCAGTTTTCGCCTTGGGGACAAACCGTAGTTTGCACTTCGCCGCCTGCCGGAGCCGAGTTCCGACACGCTGCGACGACGGCAGAGTCGACCGCGATCGCTTCCACCGTCGAGCGCAGGAGAAGCTCCGCGACGCTGTCACCGACCATCGCGCATCCCGAGGCGGCGGCCATACTTGCGGTCACACACCCCATCACAAAGAACCTGCCGAGCACGGAACCGCCCTCCTTTGCAGAGAGCCTAGGATAGTACCAGACCGCCAATGCGCTTCAAGCCGCAGCGCACGCCCCGGGCGGATCAGTTCGCCTTGCCGCCGCTCACCGCCACCATTGCGGCCCGCAGCGTCCGGTCGCCGATCATCCAGCCCTCCTGGAACAGCATAGCGACCCGTCCCTCGGGATGGTCGGACGGTATCTGCGACACCGCCTGATGAAGCGCCGGATTGAACTCCGACCCCGGCGCCGCCTCGATCGCCCGCACGCCATGGCGCGACATGACGCCATGGAGCTCATTCTGGGTAAGTTCCACGCCCTCGAGAAGCGTCAGCACATCCTGCGGCAAGCCTGAACGCTTCTCCGCGGGCAACGCCTCAAGCGCGCGCCCGAGCTGATCCGATATCGCGAGCACGTCCCGAGCGAATTTCTCCACCGCATAGACCCGCTCCTCCTGAATACGGCGATCGGACCGTTTGCGAACGTTCTCGGTCTCCGCAAGCGCCCGCAGTATCTGATCCTTGAGCTGGTCGCGTTCCGCTTCAAGCTCGGCTAGCCGTCCCGCGAGCGGATTGCTTTCCGCCCTCGCGGCATTGAGGTCCGGCATGAACGGATTGTGCTCAGCGGCTCCGCCCTCCACCACCTCGTCCGCCCGCTCGCCGACCTCGTCATGCGGAGTCACATGTCCGTCTTCAGTTGTTGGTTTCGTGGTTTCGCCGATCGACATCCGGTTCTTCCTCAGTTCACTCATCGCACGCGACATGCCGCGCTCCGTCCGGCCCGACGCCCGGCCGCGCGATCAGTCAGCGCCGTCGCGGGCCCGGCGTCCTGGATCCCCGATGAGCCGGCCCACCACTTGCGCGGTATAGTCGACGATCGGGATGACGCGGGCGTAGTTCAGTCGCGTAGGCCCGATCACCCCCAATGCGCCGAAGATCCGTCGCTGGGCGTTCATATAGGGCGAAACGATGGTTGCGGAACCCGAAAGTGAAAACAGCGGGTTCTCGGCGCCGATAAACAGGCGCACGCCGGCCCCGCCATGAGCGTTGTCCAGCACCTGCAACAGGTTCTCGGTGCGTTCAAGCTCACCGAACAGACTGCGGACGCGGTCGAGATCGCCGGAATCATCAAGCAGGTTCGCCCGCCCACGCACGATCAGCGACCGGCCGCGCCCCGGATCCTCGCCAGACCATTGGGCGAGACCCTGCTCGACCAGCTTGCGCGCCGCCTCATCGAGCTCCGCCTTGCGGGAGCGAGCCTGTTCACGCACCGCTTCAATCGCTTCGGTGAGCGTTTTGCCGCGCATGTGCGCGCTGAGGAAGTTTCCGGCCTCGATCAGCGTCGACACCGGCAGTCCCGGAGGCAGGTTCAGAAGTCGGTTCTCGACCTCGCCACGCTCATCCACCAGGATCGCCAGCGCCTGTTCCGCTGAAATGCGCACGAACTCGACGTGACGGATCGGGGTGTCGTCAGTTGGCGTCGACACAAGGCCCGCCCCGCCCGCCAGCCCAGAAAGGATTTCGGACGCCTCCTGCAACACGCTGTCGATGCGTCGTTCGCCGCCATGGCTCGCCACAAGCCGACTCTCGATCGCCCGCTTGTCCGCCTCTGACGGCTCGCCGATCTGCAGCAGGCTGTCGACAAACATCCGCAATCCCGCATGGGTCGGAATCCGGCCTGCTGACGCGTGTGGGGCGTCAAGCAAGCCCAGCGCCGAAAGGTCGGACATCACATTGCGGATCGACGCGGGCGACAACGAGACACCCCGCCGGGAGATCGACCGTGAACCGACGGGTTCCCCGGTGTCGAGGTACATCTGCACGATCTCCCGGAAAATATCCCGAGAGCGCTGGTCCATTGCAGCGAATGTGGAACCTGGATTGGTCGTCATACCGGTTGAGAGTTATGGGGGCGCAGCGCCGCACGCAAGCCATCGCCATGGACGGCGCGACCTGATGCGCGTAGTCGGGCAGACGCGGGCGTCTTGGCGACCCTGGCTGGAATCCGCCCGCGACGGTCGGGTGATCGAGGAGCGAAGCGCAATGAGACCTTCCGGACGCAAGCCCGATTCCCTTCGAGCGATCTCGCTGGAGATCGGCGCGACCCGGTATGCGGAGGGTTCCTGCCTCGCGAAATTCGGCCACACCCACGTCCTGTGCACGGCGAGCTGGGCGCGCGACGTACCGCGGTGGAGAAAAGGGTCCGGCGAGGGCTGGGTCACCGGTGAGTATGGCATGCTGCCCCGAGCGACGCACACTCGCGGAAGACGCGAGGCGGCGGAAGGCAAGCAATCCGGCCGGACGCAAGAAATCCAGCGGCTCATCGGGCGCTCCCTGCGGTCGGTGATGAACCTGCAAGCCCTCGGTGAGAACACCATCACGATCGATTGCGACGTGCTGCAGGCCGACGGCGGAACACGAACCGCGGCGATCACGGGCGGCTATGTCGCCCTCGCCCTCGCCTGCCGCTATCTCCGAGAGGAAGGAGTGATCGACGAGGACCCGCTCGCCGCCCAGGTCGCCGCAGTGTCCTGTGGGGTGTGGGAGGGGCAGCCTGTCCTCGATCTGGATTACGCTGAAGACTCAACCGCCGAAGTCGACGCGAACTTCGTGTTCTGTTCGGACGACCGACTGATCGAGGTTCAGGCGACCGGGGAGAAACGCGCATTTTCTCGAGCAGAGATGTCCGCCCTTCTCGATCTTGCTGATTCCGGTTGCCGCGCGTTGTTCGCCGCTCAACTCGAAGCGCTCGCGTCGCGTTGACCTCGATCGGGACATCACTGAAACGTCGACCAAGCACGCATCGATCGCCGATTCGTACTTGTCCGCCGGAGCACGCCGCCCTTGGGCGCCTTTGCGCACTTGCCGGACGCCATGATTCGGTTGCTAGTGTCTTGGAATGTCATTGAAGATCGCTATCGCCGGAGCCGCAGGCAGGATGGGCCGGGCGCTCACCGCCGCCGCCGTGTCGGCAGGCGACATTTTCATCGTCGGCGCCACGGAGTACCCAGGTTCGCCGGCGCTCGGGAAGGACGCAGGTGCGCTTGCGGGCCTTGAGTCGATTGGGGTCTCCGTCTCGGACTCGGTGGAGACGGCCGCCGCCCGAGCCGACGCATGGATCGATTTCACCACGCCAGCCGCCACCCTCGCCGCCCTTCACGCGCTGCAAGGAACGAAAGTACAGGCCTTGATCGTGGGAACAACGGGATTGACCCCAGCGCAAGAGGCGGAACTCGACGATTATGCCGCGAGTTACACTATTGTAAAATCAGGTAATTTTTCGATCGGAGTGACCCTGATGCTCGACCTCGTGACCCGGGCTGCCGCAACGCTCGGACCGGAGTTCGACATCGAAATCCTCGAACGCCATCACCGCCGCAAGCGAGACGCCCCCTCCGGAACGGCGCTGATGATTGGGGAGGCCGCCGCAGCCGGGCGAGGGGCGAGGCTGACCGATCTCAAGGCCGAGCACGTTGTGGGGTTGAACGAAGTCAGACGCGCTGGCGATATCGGTTTCGCCGTCCAGCGCGCCGGTGGAATCGTGGGCGACCACGAGGCCAGTATCACCTCGGAGCGAGAAATGCTGACCATTGGACATCGCGCTCTGGACCGGTCGATTTTCGCCGACGGCGCCCTTCGCGCGGCGAGGTGGGCCGTCGAGCAACCGCCCGGAAAATACGACATGCGTGATGTGCTTAGTCTCGGACGCACGGGTGACGATGCCTGATCGACGCGGAGGGCGGGGGGCCGTCGACACCTCGAAGACCGAAAGCGCCAGCGCCTGGATCGTCGAGCTGCGATCCAAGCGGATCAGTGCGGTTGAATTGCTTGAGCTCTTCGTCGAGCGGCATGACCGGCTCAATCCGCCGCTGAACGCAGTGATCCGCACCGACTTCTCAGCTGCACGGGCTCGGGCGCGGGAGCTTGACGAGGCCGCGGCGCACGGCGAGTGGGCGGGGCCGCTGCACGGCCTGCCAATGACTGTGAAAGACACGTTCGACGTCTATGGCATGCCCGCCACCGCCGGCGCGCCCGAATACGCCGCAAGACCTGTCCATACTCCCGACGCTGAAGCCGCGGCGCGTTTGCGCGCCGCGGGCGCCGTCATCTGGGGAAAGACGAACACGCCCTATCTGGCCGGCGACAACCAGACCTCGAACCCGGTTCATGGGCTTACACGCAATCCCTGGAACCTCGATCACACCCCAGGCGGGTCGTCCGGCGGTGCGGCGTCCGCCCTGGCGGCGGGTGTGACGATGCTCGAACTCGGGTCGGATATTGGCGGGAGCCTCAGATTTCCCGCCCACTTCTGCGGCGTGCCGGCATTGAAGCCGTCCTTCGGACGGATTCCGATCCTCGGGCACGTGCCCCCACGACCCGGAAGCGTAACCCCCCGAGACCTGAACGTCGCCGGACCGATGGGTCGTTCATGCGACGATCTCGCGCTCGCCTTCGCAACCCTCGCAAACGACCCGCGGCCCGCCCCACGATTGCGATCGCTCAAGGGCAAGCGCATCGGCCTGTGGGAGGCGGAGAAGGGCTTCCCGCTCTCGAACGCCTGCGCAGGCGCGCTGGAGACGGCCGCCGCTGGAGCGATTGAGCGCGGTGCGCATGTCGCGGTCGTGCGACCGGGCATAGAGGGGCCGGACTTGCTCGATCTTTATCTGCGGCTGCTCCTGCCCATTCTCGCCGCCGACATGCCGCTCGGCCTCGTCAAGGCGATGCAGGTCGGGCGGCCGCTCGCCCAACTGCTCGCCCGGAGGGAGCCGTTTTCGAGATCTAAGTGGGCGCTGTACAGCGCCTCAACCCATCGTGACTGGCTGGAGGCGAACGAGAAGCGCGAACGCCTGAAGCGCGCCATGGCGTCATTCTTCACCAACTGGTCGGCGATCCTCGCCCCGGTGGCGCCGGCGGCGGCGTTTCCGCACATCGAGAAAGGCGATTCCGTCACACGAAAACTGCTCGTGGACGGAAAGTCTGTTCCGTACTCCAGCTTCCACGGATGGATCGCGCTCGCAACCATCTGCCACCTGCCCGCTGTTGTCATTCCAGTGGCGCTAGGAGCTGACGGCCTGCCGGTCGGAGTCCAGATCATTGGTGCCGAGGGTGGAGATGAGGCGGTCTTGGAAATCGCTCGGCAGATCGAGCAGGAGCTTGGCGCGTTTCCTTCGCCGCCGCCGCATTCAATCGACTAACAGCTCGATTCGACGAGCAACGAGATCACCAGGAGCCAATGTTTGGTGCGCTCGCCCAGGGCTCACGGGGCTCAAGCGGCGCGCCTGCCTGCAGTAGTTCCACCGACACGCCGTCCGGAGAGCGGACAAAGGCCATTCGACCGTCGCGAGGCGGTCGGTTGATCACCACGCCAAGCGCCGCCAGCCGCTCCACAGCGGCGTAGATGTCCGACACACGATAGGCGATGTGGCCAAAGTTTCGGCCGCCGGAATACGCCGTCTCGTCCCAGTTCCAGGTGAGCTCAAGCATCGGCAATCCAACCGCGAGGTGTCTTGCCGATTCTGGAACCCCGCTCCGCGCCAGATCCTGCGGGGACGCGAGAAAGACGAGCGTGAACCGCCCCGACGGGTTTTCTGTTCGTCTCACTTCTTCAAGGCCCAGACCATCGCAGAAAAAGCGTAGCGCAGCGTCCAGATCGCCGACGCGGACCATGGTGTGGAGATACTCAATCGACACCTGTCGTGTCTCCCGTAGAGCGCTCAGCCTTTGCGGCGCGGAGCGCATCATCGATCCGACGAACCAGAGACCGCCTTTCTGCGCCCGTCAGAAATGATCCGAACGCATAGGAACGGCCCGACGCTGAAATACACAAGGGGCCGACACTCTGGCCCCGCTCCGCGACACGGACGCGGGTGAACAATGACGGGAGTTCCGCTCGGCGCCGCGTCCTCCCTTGCGCGTCCGTTTCAACGAGTTCGACGGTTTCCGCCGTGATTCGGATATAGGTGCGCAGACGCTGGGACCTGAAGTTTGCGCGAAACATCAGCCAGACAAGAAGCACGTCGAGCCCGAAGAATCCCGCCACCGGGTAGGCCTGCATCGCAAGGAAAACGATGGAGCAGACCGCCGAAACGCCGCCAACCAGCAACATCACCACCGCGAACCCGCGCGGGCTAAGGGCGCGCGGCGGTTCCAGAACCGCATCAAGATACACCGTGATCCCCGACATTATTGAAAGCTAAGGCGCAGAGACCCGCTTCGCAATCGTTTGGGCCACACTTGCCCCGCACGATTTCGCGGGTAGGAGGGCGTCATGGCTACGCAGCATCCTCCCAGCAAATCACGCGCATCCGCTCGCCGAAAGCGAAGTCGACTATCCGCCGCAGAAATCGAACGTTTCTACGCCGCGTTGGCGCTCGATCGCCCCGATCCGAAGACGGAGCTGAACTACAAGGATCCGTTCACGCTCATCGTCGCCGTGGCGTTGTCCGCGCAAGCCACCGACGTCGGAGTGAACAAAGCTACGCAAGGTTTGTTTGCGGTCGCAGACACACCTGCGGCGATGGCGGCGTTGGGGGAAGAGGGCGTCGCACAACACATCCGCACAATCGGACTTTGGCGCAACAAGGCGAAGAACATCGTCGCCCTCTCAAGGATCATTCTGGAGGCTCACGGCGGCGTTCCCCCTCGGGACAGGGCCGACCTCGAAGCGCTTCCCGGGGTGGGCCGCAAGACCGCAAACGTCGTCCTCGCCGAAGCGTACGGAGAGGCGACGATCGCCGTCGACACGCATGTTTTCCGAGTGGCGAACCGCACGGGCCTTGCTCCCGGAAAGACTCCGGAAGAGGTGGAGGCGGGACTGATGAAGGTCACGCCCACACGATATCTCAGGGGCGCGCACCACTGGCTCATTCTGCATGGCCGCTATGTCTGTATTGCCCGCAAGCCCCGCTGTGAAGTGTGCGCCGTACGGGATATCTGCCAGTTCGAGGCCAAGACCGGCTGACGCGGCTACCCTCTCAGATGAACCCGTGCCAGCATCAGGAAAACGGGAAAGGGAGCCTGCGAATGACCGACTTAAGTGATGTTTCACACGAGCTTGAGCGGATGTTACGGCTGCGTTCGATCCCGTTCGCCATGAAACTCTTCGAGAGCCAGGAAGACATGGAGGCCGTCCCCCGAATCCGACGACCGAAAGCGGTCCACACGCTCGACCAGATCGTCGGCCAGGCGTCGCGACTCGGATGGACGGTCGGAGTGACCGCTGAAGACCTTGTGGGAGCTCAATGCCGCGCGGTGGTCGGTCTTGGCGGCGCAAAGACAGACGAGTGGTACTCCGGCGCCCATATGAAGGGCGTCTGGTTCGAGACCCTGGAGGACGCCGGCGCGCATCAGCGCTCCATGACGTGCGTTCCGGACGGTCGCTACGAAGCGCTCGCCGTCGGTCCACTCGCGGGCGGCAAGCTCCTGGACCCGGACATCGCCCTTTTCTACGCAACGCCGGGAGCGATGATCTACTTCATCAACGGCCTGCAGTGGTCGGGCTTCAAGCGATTCGACTGGAGCGTGGTCGGAGAGTCAGCATGCGCGGACTCCTGGGGGCGGGCGCTTTCGACCCGCACGCCCAGCCTGTCGATCCCGTGTTTTGCAGAGCGCCGGTACGGCGGCGTGCTCGACGACGAGATGCTCATGGCGCTGCCGCCGGGCGACATCGTGAAAGCAATCGCTGGCATGAAGGCGCTCTCGAAGAACGGCTTGCGTTACCCTTTCCCGCAATACGGTGTCCAACAGGACGTTCGGGACGGCATGGCCGCAAGCTATCCGGATCGAAAATAGACCTCGTCATTCAAGCCGGCGCGCCAGCGCTTTTGCGAGCAGCGGCGCAAAGCCCGGTCCCTGCTCTGGAAACAGGAATGGCTCGATCAGCTCAAGCTCCATGAGCATCAGGCGGTCGTCGTCGCCGCGAACCATGTCGACACGGGCGTAAAGCGGCCGCTCATCTAGGAGGCCGAGGACGTGCTCGGCCAGGTCCTGATCGTCCGGGAGCGGGTCGACCTTCAGGGACACGCCGCCGTGCTGTGGCTGGATTCGATAGTCGTGCGCCGCCGGCCGTTTGAGGACCGCGTGCGAGAATGCTCCCTCCACGAACAGGAAAGAGTATTCGCCTTCATCGGCGATCGCCGAAAGGAAGGGCTGAATCATCGCCGGGCGGTCGAGCACCCACCCTGTTTCCGGCGCATCGGCGCGAGCAAGCCGCAACTGGCCCTGGGCGCCGGCGCCGACCTGACGCTTGATGACCAGCTCGTCGGCCCCGAGGGCGTCGAACGCCACCTTAACGGAGGGGGCGTCGGGCGTCTCGCACCAGACCGTGGGGACCACCGGCGCGCCGAGCCCCTGAAGTTCGCGCAGGTAGGTCTTGCGGAGGTTCCAGCGCACCATCGCGGCGGAGTTGAAGACCGGAACCCCTGCCGCTTCGGCGCGGTCGAGCAGGGTGAGAAGCTCCGCCGGGCGGTCCTGATAATCCCAGACGGCGAGCGGCAGAACCACGTCATAGCGGCGTGGATCGAAGTCCGGATCGGTCCAGATCACCTCCTCGAGCGCGAGACCGTGGGCGGCGCAGGCGCGGGTGAGAAGCGCGACTTCGAGGTCATACCCTTCGGCGCCGAGGCGGCGGTTGGGGGTCGAGGAGTGGATTTTCGTCGCCGAGAGAAACGCCGCCCGTTTCATGCCTTTTCCGATCGCGCCGCCGGACCAACTTGCCCCGCATGGTAATAAGCGCTCTAAGCGGCGAAACGTACCATAATTCTTACCAGGGCCCCCCAATCCCATGCAGACACGCCTCGACGTCACCGCCATCGGCAACGCCATCATGGACGTCATCGCGCATGTCGACGACGACTTCCTCGTCCGCCACGACATCCCGAAGGCGCGCACCAACCTGATCGACGAGGCGCGCTGCGACGCGCTCTACCGCGCGCTCCCCGAAACGCGGCTCGAAACCTCCGGCGGCTCGGCGGGCAACACGGTGGCGGGCCTGATGAGCTTCGGCGCGCGCGCGGCCTTCTGCGGCAAGGTAGCCGACGACCGCATCGGGGGGGATTATATCGCCGACATGAAGCGCATCGGCGCGGAATTCCACGGCGCCCCCCTCTCGGGCGGGCCGGGCACGGCGCGCAGCATGATCGCGGTGACGCCGGACGGCGAGCGGTCGATGAACACCTATCTCGGCGCGTCGGTGGAGTTCAGCGCCGCCGACGTCGCGCCCGAGCCCATCCAGGCGGCGGACTGGACCTATCTTGAGGGTTATCTGTTCGACAAGCCGGCGGCGAAGACGGCGTTCGTGCACGCCTCGGAGATCGCGACGGCGGCGGGACGGCGCGTCGCCGTGACGCTGTCGGACGTGTTCTGCGTCGACCGGCACCGGGAGAGTTTCCGCCACCTCGTGCGCACGCACATGGACCTTGTGTTCGCGAACGAGGCCGAGCTGAAGGCGCTTTACGAGGAGGATGATTTCGACCGTGCGCTTGCGGCCCTGAGGGCCGAGACGAGGTTTGGCGCGGTGACGCGGTCGGAGAAGGGCTCGGTGGTGTTCGACGAGACGGGGGTGTGGCCGGTGGCGACGACGCCGGTTGCGAGGGTGGTGGATGCGACGGGCGCGGGCGACCAGTATGCGGCGGGGTTTCTCTATGGGCTGTCGAGGGGGATGAAGCCGGCCGAGTGCGCGCGGCTGGGGCATATCGCGGCCGGCGAAGTAATCTCGCATGTCGGCCCCCGCCCGCTGGTGTCACTGAGGGCGCTGGCGGGGGGGTAGGAGTGGCCCTAGCGACGCCAAAACCAAAAAAAAGACAAACTCTTTGCTCGGGGCGCGCTGTTCATCTTTGGCGCCGCGTCTCGGGGTCGGAGGGGCCAACCCAATCTCCACGGTCCTCACCCCTCCCCCACAAACTCCCGGATGAGGGCGAAGACGCTCGCCGGGTCCTCCAGCTCGGGCGTGTGGCCGAGGCCCGGCAGCGACCGGCAGCCGGCCGAGGGCGCGAGCCGGCGGATCGTGTGGCGGTTGTCCTCAGGGTGGGATCGATCCGCCTCACCCCAGATCGACAGCACCGGCTGGCGCGGCGCGGCAAGCTTCAGCCGCTCGTCCATATAGACCTGGTAGGCGCTCGCAAGCGACCACTGCGCGCCATGGCGGAAGGACTCCGCCGCGCAGGTGCAGAGGGACGGGATCATCTCGCGCCGGCCAACTGACAGGGCGTACCAATCCGGCATCCGCTTCGGCGCGAGACGCCGCAACACGAGCTGGCCGACGATGGGGCGAGCGAGGATGCGCTTCGGGTCGCGCCGGGCCTTCCAGAGCGAAAAAGCGGCGACGTCGCCCGTCTGGATGAGCGCAAGATGCGAGCAAAGCTCCGGATGGCGCGCGGCGATGTCGACCGCGGCGAGCCCCGCAACGCAGGAAAAGGCGAGGATCGCGCCCTCGCCCGCGACCTCGCGGAGGAAGGCGGCAAGCTCCTCGTTCGTCTCCCGGAAGCCGAACGCGTAGTCCCGCGAGACCGCCGTGAACCCCATCGCGGGGAGCTCGACGACGATGACCCGGAAGGCCGTCGAGAAGCGCTCGATGAGGGCGTCATAGGTTTCGAGCGTCATCGGCGGGTCGGCGGTCAAGACGATCGTGCGCCCGGCCCCGGCCTCGCGATAGCGGAACTGCACCTTGTCGGTGGTGTGGAAGGAGACGCCCGGCGAGGCGGAGGCGGGCCAGCCCTCGCGGAAGGCGCGCTTGCGGCTGGCGGAACGCCCGGCGTCGAGGCGGAGGCCGAGCCTCGTGATGAGCCCGGTCATCGACCGCGGACCCAGGTCGCCGCGAAGAGGACGGCGGCGGTGACTGCAACATAGGCGGCGATGGCGAGATGGCGCGCTATGGTCGCGGCACCGGCGCCGGCGTGGCTCGCGACCCAGGCGTCTCCGAGGGGCATGACGAGCGCCGCCAGCGCGACCCAGCGCAGCGCGCCGAGATCGCGGACCAGCAGGAGGACGCCGACGAGCAGCGCGATGAAGGCGGTGCGCAGCCCGTAGATCGCGACCCAGGAGGTGTCGCCGCCCTCGGGGAGCGGCGCGCCCATATAGGCGGCGAAGCCCTGGGGGTCGACGAGCACGCGGATCACGTTCACCGCCTGCAGCGCCGCCATCGGGGCCGCCATCAAGAAACCGATCGTCCGCCAGACCGAAGCATCGAACATCGCAAACCTCCGCGCCGCATAAACAGGACGGTAGCAACAGGCTTCGTCTCCCGGTGCTTGAGAGTGACCCGATATGGGTGAATACTGCTCACCCATGGAACCCAACGCCAAGCCGCCCCCGCTGTCGAGCCTCCGCGCCTTCGCCGCCGCCGGCCGGCTCCAGAGCTTTCGGGATGCGGCCGAGGAGCTCGGCGTGACGCCGTCGGCGGTGAGCCACCAGGTGAAGGCGCTGGAGGACTGGGTCGGCGGCGCACTGTTCGAACGCGGCGTGCGCCAGGTGCGGCTGACCGCGGAGGGCGCGGAGCTCAGCCGGGCGGTGAACGGCGCGCTCGCGGCGCTCGATGCGGCGCTTGGCGCTGCACGAAGGGCGAACCGCGCGGCGACGCTGAAGGTTGCGACGCTGCCGCTGTTCGCAAGCGCATGGCTCGGGCCGCGCCTCGCGAGGTTCGAGGCGGAGCATCCGGAGCTGTCGCTGAGCATCCACACCGACCCGCGCATCTATGACCTGGCCGCCGGAGAGGCCGATGTCGCGATCCGCAATGTCAGCGCGCCGACGGCGGGTCTTTATGCGCGCAAGTTGCTCGATCTGCGCGCGACGCCGCTGTGCGCGCCCGCGCTGTCGTCGGAGCTTTCCACGCCGGCCGATCTTGAGCGCGCCACCCTGATCGGGCTCAGCGTCGGACGCGCGGGCTGGCCGGAATGGCTCGCGCGCGTGGGAGTTGCGGGCCTGAAGCCGCGGCGGATCCTGACGGTGGATACGGTTCTGGAGGCGATCGACGCCGCCGTTCAGGAACGCGGCGTGATGCTCGGCCTGTCGCCGCTGATCTGGGACCTGCCGAGCGCCGCCACCCTGATAGCCCCCTTCCGTGACCCGCCGCAGGAGGCCGGCGCCTATTTTGTCGTGTGCCGGAAGATGGACCGGGCGAAACCCGTGGTCCGGTCGTTTGTCGACTGGCTGGCGGCGGAGATGCGGCCGGACGTTCGCCGACTGATGGCGCTTGAACGGGCTCGGCTCCCGGGGCGCGGTCGGGAGACCTGAAGTCTGGCGCGGCGCGGTTCAGAGCACGCGGCCGACGCGCAGGCCGATGGCTTCCAGCCCGACACGCGCGGGGGGGGATCAAGCGGCCTTCAGCGCCTCCTCGACGAAGTCGAGCCGGTCCTGGCCGAAGAACATCTCGTCGCCGACAAAGAAAGTCGGCGCGCCGAATGCCCCGCGGGCGACCGCCTCCTCGGTCGCGGCCTTGAGCGCCTCCTTGTTGGCCGGATCCTCCGCCGCAGCCCAGAACGCGCCCGCATCAAACCCCGCGCCGGAGACGATCGCGGTGAGCGTCTCCCGGTCGGCGATGTTCGCGCCCTCGCGCCAGACCGCGTCGAACACGGCCGCGAGGAAGGCGGGGAAATCCGCCCGCTGACGCAGCACGATCGACGCCCTCTGCACGGGCAGCGTGTTCATCATCGGGAAGTGCGGATTGGAGCCGAGGACAACGCCGTAACGCTTCGCGTAACGCTGGAGGTCGGCCTGCATCCATTTGCCCTTGGCGGGAACCGTGGCCGGCGGCCGGTTGCCGGTCGCCTGCATCACGCCGCCAAGAAAGAACGGCCGATAGACGAGCTTCGCCCCGGTGCGCTCCGCGATGGCGGGAAGCTGTTTGGAGGCAAGATAGGCCGTGGGCGAGATGACGTCGTAGAAGAATTCGAGCGAGCGGGGCATGGGCGGGGCTCCGGTTTGAGGGGCGTTCAAAACTTTTCCATCCAGGGGCGCAGGTCGAGCTCGTGGGTCCAGGCGTCGCGCGGCTGGGTGTGCAGCATCCAATAGACATCGGCGATGTGGTCGGGGTTGAGGATGCCGTCCTCGGCCTTGAGCGCGTAACGGTGGGGGAAGTTCGAGGCGATGAATTCGGTGTCGATAGCGCCGTCGATGATGAGGTGGGCGACGTGTATCCCCTTGGGCCCGAGTTCACGGGCCATGGACTGGGCGAGCGCCCGCAGGGCGAATTTCGCGCCCGCGAAGGCGGAAAAGCCCGACGACCCGCGAACCGACGCGGTGGCGCCCGTGAAGAAGATCGAGCCTCGGCCGCGCGGGGTCATGCGGCGGGCGGCCTCGCGACCGGCGAGGAAACCGGCGAACGCCGCCATCTCCCACACCTTGCGGTAGACGCGGGAGGTGGTCTCGGCGATCGTAAACCGCACGTTCGCGCCGATGTTGAACACCACCACCTCAAGGGGTGCGATCTCCTGTTCGATACGGTCGAACAGGGCGATGGTCTGGTCCTCGTCGCGCGCGTCGCAGCCAAAGCCGTGCGCCTCGCCGCCGGCGGCGCGGATCTCGTCGATGAGGGGCTGAACGCTCGCGGCGTCGCGGCGGGTGGCGACGGCGGTGAAACCCTCTCGGGCGAAGCGACGGGCGATCGCGCCGCCCGTGGCGTCCCCGGCCCCAATGATCAGCGCAGATGCGGTCATGCCCACCTCCGTTCCAGCATGGAACTTAGCGGGCTTTCTTCGGTTGGCAATGACAGACTAGAGTGGGGCCATGAAATGGGAACAGCTCGAAAATGACGCCTGCCCCGTGGCGCGGGCGATGTCGGTGGTCGGCGATCGCTGGACCATGCTGCTGATCCGTGACTGCGCGCGCGGCGTCACCCGTTTCGAGGCGCTGCAGCGGGAGCTGGGGGTCACGCGTCACATCCTCGCCGGGCGCTTGCGGAAGCTGGTGGCGGCCGGCGTGCTGGAGAAGCGGGCCTATTCCGATCGGCCGCCTCGCTATGACTATCTGCTGACCGAAAAGGGCCGTGCGCTCCTGGAGGCCCTGCGCGCGCTGCAGAGATGGGGCGAAACGTGGATGCCGCTCGAGGCGGCGACCCCCCGCACCGGGCGGGACCGATAAACCCCCGCTAGAGAATGTATTTCGACAGGTCCTTGTCGCCCGCGAGGCCGGAGAGGCGGTCGCGGACATAGGCGCCGTCGACCTCCAGCGACTGCCCCGCCTTGTCGGCGGCGGTGAAGCTGATGTCCTCGAGCACGCGCTCAAGCACGGTGTGGAGACGGCGGGCGCCGATATTCTCAACGCTTTCGTTGACCTGGACGGCGATGTCCGCAAGGGCGTCCACCGCGTCCGGCGTGAAATGGAGGGTGAGGCCCTCGGCCTTCATCAGCGCCTCATACTGCATGATGAGATTGGCTTCGGGCTCGGTGAGGATGCGCTTGAATTCCTCCCGGCTGAGCGCGGAGAGCTCCACCCGGATCGGCAGACGGCCCTGAAGCTCCGGCAACAGGTCCGACGGCTTGGCGACGTGAAAGGCCCCGGAAGCGATGAAGAGGATGTAGTCCGTCCGCACCGGCCCGTGCTTGGTGGAGACGGTCGTCCCCTCGATGAGGGGGAGAAGATCGCGCTGAACCCCCTCGCGGGAGACGTCCGCCCCGGCGCGCTCGCCGCGCGCCGCGATCTTGTCGATCTCGTCGAGAAAGACGATGCCGTCCTCCTCGGTGGCGCGAATGGCTTCGCGGACAACCGAATCCTGATCGATCAGCTTGTCTGATTCCTCCATCACGAGCGGCCGGTAAGCGTCCTTGACGGTGGTGCGGATGCGCTTGGCGCGGCCGCCGAGCCCCTTCGTCAAGAGGTCGCCGATATTGATCATCCCCATGCTCGCACCGGGCTGGCCGGGAATGTCGAAGCCGGCGAATGGCGACGATGTGTCCGCGACCTCGACCTCGATCTCCTTGTCGTCGAGCTGTCCGGAGCGAAGGCGCGCGCGGAAGGATTCCCGCGTTGCTTTCTGGGCGTCGGCGCCGACGAGGGCGCTCAGCACCCGCTCCTCCGCCTGCGCCTCGGCGCGCGCGCGAACGTCCTTGCGCTTCTTTTCCTGGACCATCGAAATGCCGGCCTCGAGCAGGTCGCGCACGATCTGTTCGACATCGCGCCCGACATAGCCGACCTCGGTGAATTTCGTCGCCTCGACCTTGATGAACGGTGCATGGGCGAGTTTCGCGAGACGTCGCGAGATCTCGGTCTTGCCGACGCCGGTCGGCCCGATCATCAGGATGTTCTTCGGCGTGACCTCCTCGCGCAGCGATTCCGGGAGCTGCTTGCGCCGCCACCGGTTGCGCAGCGCCAGCGCGACGGCGCGCTTGGCGTCCGGCTGGCCGACGATGAAGCGATCGAGTTCGGCGACGATTTCGCGGGGCGTGAAGTCAGACATCCGAGCGGTGTATCAGGCCGGCTCGGGCGGGAAAATACGCGCGGCCGCCCCTTCGTGCGGAACGATGCGCAGAAGGGCGCGACGAGCGGTGCGCCAGCCGCCGCCGAGCAGCACGATCGAGGCGCCGACGACAAGCGCGGTGAGCATCAGCGTTGTCGCGCCGTCGCCGCCTCCGACCCGATCGACGAGAGCGCCGATGGCGGTGGCGAAGGACAGGAGTCCCGAGACGATGAGCGCGCGCCGGTTGAGCGCGAGCGACAGGACGCCGAACACGATGAGGGCTGCGAGCATCGCAGCGGCGTCGGCCGACCCCGCCGGCGCAAAGCCGGAGCCGAGGATCAACCCGCGCAGGCCGAACATGATCTGTGGCGCCGCGGCGAGATGCAGCCAGAAGGCGTTGTCGGAATTCAGGCTGGATCGGCTCGGGTCGCGCGCGTCGAAAATGATTCCGGCGACCAGCGTCGCGCAGCCGACGACAAGCGTCGCCGCACCGCCCGCGAGCAGAGCCGCCTGCCCGGCCTCGGCGACGGCGACGTAAACGCACCCTGCGAGCGACAGAGCCGCGAGAAACAGTGCAAACGGCAGACGGAAGCGGACAAAGATCGCCAGCGCCGCGGCGAGCGAAGCGCCGAAACTGAGATAACCGAACCGCGCCAGCGACGCGCCGACATCATCCGCGGCGAGCGCTTCCGTCGCGAGGAAAAGGTTGGTCGCGACGGCGGCGGAAGCGCAGATAAAGACCGCCAACACCATCGACGGGAGGAGCAGCCGGCGGCGACCGCAGAAGTATTCCGCCAGCGCCCAGGCGACCGCGATGACCGGCAAAAGCGTGACGCCCCGCAGTCGTGGGCCATCGGCCATCGGGCCGATCACCTGCATCGAAAGGACGATGACCCCGAACATCAGCACGCCCATGCCGATGGCGAGGAAGATATCGTTGAAATTGGTGAGGAAGCGCAGGTTCTCACTGTCGAGGCCGCGATCCGGATCGTTGCGGGATTTGAGGAAGGATTCGAAGGCTTCGGCCTGCGCGGAGCTGAGGACGCCCGCCTCCACCGCGGCCCGGATTTCCCGGCGATCAAACATCGAGCTGCTCCAGAACGAGGGAGTGGTTGGTGTAGACGCAGATTTCACCTGCGATCTTCATCGCGCGGCGGGCGATCTCCTCGGCGTCGAACTCGAGATCATAGAGCGCGCGCGCCGCGGCGAGCGCGAAATTGCCGCCCGAGCCGATGGCGGTGACCGGATGTTCCGGCTCGAGCACATCCCCCCGCCCGGTGATGACAAGAAGCGTCTCGGCGTCGCCGACGATGATCATCGCCTCGAGATTGCGGAGATAGCGGTCCGTCCGCCAATCCTTGGCGAGCTCGACCGATGCTCGTTGCAGGTTGCCGGGAAAGCGCTCGAGCTTCTGTTCCAGCCTCTCGAACAGGGTGAAGGCGTCTGCGGTCGCGCCGGCGAAACCCGCGAGGATCCGCCCGCCCTCGCCGAACCGGCGGACCTTCCGGGCGTTGCCCTTCATCACCGTGTCGCCGAAGCTCACCTGGCCGTCGCCGACCAGCACAAGCCGACCCGCCTTGCGCACGGCGAGGATGGTCGTGGCCCTGATGCGAGGTTCTGTCGGCATGTCGCTCACTGGTTGACCTTGTTCCAGCAATAGTCGGAACAAGACCTCGCCGCAAGCAATTTATCGTGTATCGATAAATCTCAGGCCGCGGAGCGGCGCATGGCCTGCGGGGTCCAGCTTTCGATCAGGGCGTCGAACTCGTCTGACGGCAGGGGCGGCGAGTAGAGATAGCCCTGACCGATCTGGCAATGACGCGCGGACAGAAAGGCGTCCTGCTCCCGCGTCTCGACCCCCTCGGCGACGGTTTCCTGGCCCAGCGCGCTCGCCATCGCGAGAATCATCTCCACGATGACGCCGGCGTTCGGATCGTCCGACAGGGCGCGAACAAACTGCTGATCGATCTTGAAGGTGTCGAACGGCAGTCGGGTGATGGCGGACAGGTTTGAATGGCCGGTGCCAAAGTCGTCAACCGCGAGCCGCACGCCCCTGCTTCTGAGCGGCCAGAGGCAGCGGGAGACATGGTCGGGGTCCGCGACGGCCGCCGACTCGGTGATTTCAAGCTCAAGCAGGTGAGGGCTGAGGCCGCTTGTCTCGATCTGGTGGTTGACGGAGCCCGCGAAGTCGGCCGCGTCGATCTCGAACGGCGAGACGTTGACGGCGACGCGGATCTGGCGGCGGCGGCGGTTCCAGCGTGAAGCGGCGACGCAGGCGTCCTGCATGACGCTCGCGCCGAGGCGCGGAACGAGACCCAGCTCCTCCGCGATCGGCACAAAGACGCCGGGACCGACGACGCGCCCATCGGTGCGTCGCCAGCGCGCGAGCGCCTCCGCTCCGATGAGCTCCCCGGTCACGAGGTCAACCTTCGGCTGGAAGACGGCGACGAACTCATTGCGGTCGAGGCCTCGGCGCAGCTCTTCCTCGAGCACGGCGCGCCGGGACGACCGCTCCTCAAGCGATCGATCAAAAACCACAATCCGGTCGCGGCGGGATTGCTTCGCCTCGCGCAGCGCCACCTCCGCGCGCTTGACGAGTTCATGGATCGCTCGCGGCTCGCCCTCCCCGAGGGCCGCGAAGCCGCAAGCCGCCCCGATCCGCAGCGTCGTCCCCTCTATGGCCACGGGATCGGCGATCGCCGCCAACGCTTCCGCCGCGAACGAGCGGACGGCCTCTGGATCGACGCCTGACCCGACCAGGCCGAACTGGTCAGCGCCGAAGCGTCCGAGCTGGAGGTCGAGGCGCGAGGTCGCGAGCGCCCTCGAAAGGCGTTCGGCGAGCACATTGAGCAGGGCGTCGGCGACCCTCGGACCGGAGGTGAAGTTCACCCGCCTGAAATCGTCAAGATCGATCAGCGCCAGCGCGGGGGCCCGGCCTCCGGCAGCGTCCGAGGTCGCGGCAAGACGCGACATCAGTTGCGCGCGGGTCGGCAAGCCTGTCACCGGATCGGATTGCGCCTCGGCGAGCGCGCGCTTGAGGGCCGCGATCCTGACCTCGTGCTTCGCCTCGATCGCCGAGAGAAGCGCGGCGAGTTCGGGATCGCCGACGGAATCCGTCACGACCGGAGGGATGGAGGCCTCCCGGGCGCGCGCGGCCGCCCGACGAACCGGACCGAGCGTGCCGCGTCCAAGCAGGAGAAGCGCAGGGGCCCCGAGCGCCGCCGCGGCAAGCGGCGTGATCAGACCCGCGAGCGCGGCGTCGAGCCCGAGCGCCGGCGCGAACACGAGCGGCTGCACCACGGCGAGGGCGGCCAGCGATCCACCGGCGAGCAGGGCGGCGCGACGGGAAACCCGGTTCAGAATTCCTGTGGGCGGGCGCCCCTTCGGTTCGCCGGTTCCGGCATCGACGACAGGCTTTCTGATCGGTGATAGGGCGGCCATGCCGATGGTGTGACCCCGGAGCTTCAGCTTCGCGCGATTCGCGCCGTGGACAGTTGGCGCGGAAGGCGCCAACACCGCGTTAAGACGGGAGCTCGACATGACGACGACAGCACGCAAGGCGGAGTCCGCACGCAAGACCAAGGAGACCCAGATCCGGGTCGCGGTGAATGTTGATGGGTCCGGCAAGTCCGGAATCTCAACCGGCGTCGGTTTCTTCGACCATATGCTGGAGGCGCTCGCCAAGCATTCGGCGATGGACATCGAGGTGGAGGCGAAGGGCGACCTCCATATCGACCTCCACCACACGATGGAGGATGTCGGGATTGTGCTCGGCCAGACATTCGCGAAGGCGGTCGGGGCGTCGGGCAACGGGTATGGCCGGGTGGTGCGTTTCGGTTCCGCCTATGTGCCGATGGACGAAACCCTCGTCAGGGCGGCGGTCGACCTGTGCAACCGGCCCTATCTCGTCTGGAGGGTGACGTTCAGCCGGGACAAGGTCGGCGCGGTGGACACCGAGCTCTTCAAGGAGTTCTTCCACGCCTTCGCCATGAACGCCGGGGTTTGCCTGCACCTTGACCTTCTCTATGGCGAAAACTCGCACCACATCGCGGAGGCGTGTTTCAAGGCGCTGGCGAGAGCCTTGCGCGAAGCCGCGGCGCTCGACCCGCGACTGGCCGATGGCATCGCCTCGACCAAGGGCGCGCTTTAGCAGGTGGTGCGATGAGCGTGATCGTCGTCGACTACGGGTCCGGGAACACACGGTCCGTGGTCAGGGCTGTCGCCGAGGCGGGGGCCGGAGGCGGCGTGCGCCTGACCGACGATCCGGACCTGATTGCGTCGGCTGAGCGGTTGATCCTTCCGGGCGTTGGTCATTTCGCCGACTGCGCCAGGGGCCTTTCAGCCCGGCCCGGAGTCATGGACGCGCTGCATCATGCCGCGCGAGTGCGGGGTGCGCCTTTCCTCGGGATATGTGTGGGGATGCAGCTTCTCGCCGACGCCGGACTTGAGGACGGGGAAACCCCCGGGCTCGGCTGGATCGGCGGCCGGGTGGAGCGGCTGGACACGGGTGACGCGCGCCTGCCGATCCCGCACATGGGCTGGAACGAGCTCGAAATTGTCAGGCCGCATCCGGTCACGGCGGGACTGGGCGCGCGTCCGAACGCCTATTTTGTGCATTCCTTCGCGTTTTCCGTGATCCGGCCAGATGACGTGGCCGTAACCATTCGCTATGGCTCCCGCGTGACAGCGGCGGTTGGGCGGGACAATCTGTTCGGGACACAGTTTCACCCTGAGAAGAGCCAGGCCGTGGGCCAGAAGGTGCTGGAGAACTTCCTGGACTGGAGACCTTGAGATCATTCGGCCCGCGCGCGCCAGACGACGACCCCGAACTTTCTGGGATGAACAAGACATTCGGTATCGGTTGCAACATGACGAGACGATGAAACTCTTTCCCGCGATCGATCTGCAGGGCGGCGCGTGTGTTCGTCTGCTCCACGGCGATTTCAACGCGTCGACGCGCTTTCCGCTGGACCCCGGCGCACAGGCCGAAGCCTTCGAGGCGGCGGGGTTTTCTCACCTCCACGTTGTGGACCTGGATGGCGCCCGTGCGGGCTACCCGATCAACATGAACGCCGTCCTGTCGATCCTTGAAGCGACCAACGCCTCGGTCCAGCTCGGCGGCGGCATTCGGGATCTGGGCGCCGTTTCGGACTGGCTCTCCGCAGGCGTCAGCCGCGTGATCATCGGCACCGCGGCCGTCAGGAAGCCGGAATTGGTGCGCGCGGCGGCGGAGAAATTCCCCGGCCAGATCGTGGTGGCGCTGGACACGCGGGGCGGGCGCGTCGCGGTGGACGGCTGGGCGAATGATTCAGACATGCCCGCGGAGGACCTGGCGGCAGCGTGCGAAGGGTCTGGCGTCGCGGCGCTGATCGTCACCGATATCTCCCGGGACGGGGCCAAGACCGGGGTCAATGTGGAGCTGACCGGGCGGATCGCCGACCGTGTCAGCATTCCGGTCATCGCTTCCGGAGGCGTGGCGAGCGTCGATGACATTCGCGCGCTCAAACGCTGGGGGGGCCGCAGCATCGCCGGGGTCGTTCTGGGGCGGGCCCTCTATGACGGCGACATCATCCCCGCCGAAGCGCTTGCGGCGGCGACCGAATGCTGAAGGTTCGGGTCATCCCCTGCCTCGACGTCAAGGATGGACGCACCGTCAAGGGGGTGAACTTCGTCGATCTGAAGGACGCTGGCGACCCGACCGCGCTCGCAAAAGCCTATGACGAGCAGGGGGCCGACGAGCTTTGCTTTCTCGACATCACCGCATCGGTCGAGGGGCGGGGCGCCATCCTGCACGTCATCGAACAGACGGCGGATCAGTGTTTCATTCCACTGACCGTCGGCGGTGGGGTGCGCGGACCGGACGACATCATCCGGCTGCTTCGCGCGGGGGCCGACAAAGTCGCGATCAACACCGCCGCGGTTGAGGATCCGGACATCATACTCGCCTGTGCCCGGAAGGTTGGCAGTCAGTGCGTGATCGCGGCGGTGGACGCCCGGCGCGAGGGCGATGGCTGGGGCGTCTACACCCATGGCGGGAGACGCTCGTCCCGGTGTGAGGCGATCGCCTATGCGCGCCGCGCCGTCGAACTCGGCGCCGGAGAAATCCTGCTGACATCGATGGATCGCGACGGCACCAAGGGGGGCTATGACCTTGAGTTGCTGAAGCGGATGCGCGATGCGATTACGGTTCCGATCGTCGCGTCCGGCGGCGCGGGTCATGTCGGCCACATGGCCGAGGCGGTCACGGTCGGCGGCGCTGACGCCGTTCTCGCCGCATCGATCTTTCATTTCGGCGAGGCCACGATCGCAGACGCCAAGCGCGCGCTCGCGGCGGCGGGGGTGCCTGTGCGGCTCCTGGAGGACGCTCGATGACGAACCGTTCAGACCAGCCGCTTGGGTCGGCGGCTGATTTGTCCTCCGCGCTGGGCAGGCTCGCTGCGGTTATTGATGCGCGAGCGGCGGAAGGAGGCGGCGCCAAGACGTCCTACACCGCGAAGCTCCTTCAGGTCGGGCCGGCCCTGTGCGCGAAGAAGCTCGGCGAAGAGGCGGTGGAGGCCGCGCTGGCGCTGGCGGCCGGCTCCGATGAGGCGGTTGCGAGCGAATCCGCTGACGTGCTGTTCCACCTGCTCGTGGCGCTGCGCAGCCGGGGCCTTCCGCTCGATGAGGTGGCGGCGGTGCTGACCGCGCGCGAGGGCGTGTCGGGGCTCGACGAGAAAGCCTCCAGAAACCGTTAGAATTCAAGCGGTTCGGTTGACCGTTTCAGGAACACATAGAAAGCGCCCGCGCCGCCGTGACGGTCGTGCGCCGGGGCGTAGCCCGCGATCGCGTGAACAAGATCCGGCGCGGCGAGCCAGTCCGGCAGGCTGGAGCGAAGCACCCCGCTTCCGAGCCTTCCCTTGCCTGTGATCACGAGCACGCAACGCCCGCCGGCGCGTCGCCGCGCATGCAGAAAACGGGCGAGCGCGCGCACCGCGGAGGCTTGTGTATGGCCGTGAAGATCGAGGGTGGCGTCGACCTCTATCCGGCCGCGGCGCACACGTTTGTGGCCGGACAAGTCCGCCGGACGAGCGGGACTATCCTCATGATGTCGCCCGGGGTCACGCGGTTTCAGTGACGTTTCGGTGCGGGTTGGCGCGAGGGTCGGGCGGGGTTCGGACAAACGCGCAGGAGCGAGAGTCGGCGCCGGGTTATTCGGAGGAGAGCCGGCCCCTTGCTGCGAGACGATCTCGTTCACCACCGTCCGGGTCACGGCCGCCGACGGACCGGTGATCGGCCGGACGGTGCGCGCCACACGGCCCCACAGCCGCGCTTCATCCGCGGTGATCGGCCGGCGGCTCATTGCCCCGTCGTCTGGGGCGGCGAGAGACCCGCCGGCAGGAGGACCCACATGGCGAGAGGCCCGTTCGTGCGGGCCGCGCGGGCCCCGGCGTCCTCTCCCCAGCCCCAGAACAGGTCGCCCCTGACGGGTCCCTTGATGGCGCCGCCGGCGTCCTGGGCGACCACGAGGAGGGAGGTTTCGGCCTGTCCGCTCCCGATCCGGTCCGGCATCCGCGCCCGGATGAAGAGCGGAGCTCCATAGGGGTGATGGGCGGGATCGACGGCGAGACTGCCAAGCGGCGTCAGGGGGATGCCTTGCGCGCCTTTCGGACCGGTGCTGGGGTCAGTGACCGCCTCCCGCCCAAACCAGACATAGCGGGGATTGATGTTCATCGCCGCCGCCGCCTCGGCGCCGGGCGACTGCTCGATCCAGGACTTGATGTCGTCCATCCCGGCGCGCGCGGGCGGGATCATGCCCTCATCGAGAAGATGCCGGGCGAGCGAGCGGAAGGGGCGGTGGTTGTGGGCGGCGAACGCCGCGCGTTCAACCGCGCCGTCCGGATAGACCAGGCGTCCGGACCCCTGAATCTGGAGATAGAACACATCGGAGTCGCGCGCCCAGGCGAGCGCGGCCTCCGGCCCGGAGCGAATGGCGGCGCGGTCCGGGTAGAGCCTGAGCTCTCCCGCCTCGACCCGGCCCCATACGCGCCGGCCGGCGAGCGACGGCTCGAACACTCCAAGGTCGACGGAAATGAGGTCCGCCGGGCGGGACGGGATGGGCGCGTCAAAGACACCCTCCGGCGCACGGCGCGCCTCGATCACCGGTTCAAAGTAGCCGGTGAGCTTGCTCGCCGGGTCGCTCGAGACCGCATAGGGGCGAAAGGTCGATTCAAGAACGGCGCGAAGCTCGGCCGGCGGCGCGTCCATCGCGGCGGCGACGGCGGCGCAGGCGGGCGTCCAGTCCCGGACGCTGCCGCCATAAAGGGCGGCAAGGGAGATCGGGCGGTCGGGCGGAAGCTGAGCCCAGCTCGCGCAGGACTTCCCGAACGCCTCCGCCGCCGGGCGGAGATCAGCCGCGGCCCAGTCCGGCAGATCGCTGAAGCTGACGGGCGTGAGGCTCGACGGGCGGGCCGCCGGATCAGGCGTGGCAGCGGGGCAGTCGCACGTCGGGGGTGGGGCGGCGTCCGCGGCCTGGACGGGCGCTTGGGTCGGCTCGGGCGCGGCCTCTGGCGCGGGATCGGAACAGCCGGCGATGACGGCGGCGGCGGACAGGCACGCGAGCGCCGCGCGGGCGGAATGGACGGCGGAGCGGAAGACGCGGCGGGGCGCGATCAGGTCGCCGCCACAACCTCGTCGAGAACCCAGTTCGGATCCTTGCTGCGCGCCGGGCGTTTGAACGTCCATATCTCTCTCGCCGAACGCAGGTGCTCACCGTCACTGAGGTCCGCCTCGAACGACACCTGGATGCGGGCGAAGTCCGCCTCCGATGACGCCTCGACGATCCGGGCGGCCCTGAGCTTCACCAGCCGGAGCGGCTCCGCGCCGGCCTTTTCACGATCCTCGATCGCGCTGCTGTACGCTTCGTAAACATCGTCGTCGACAAGACCCTTCAGGGCGGCGTGGTCGCCCTCGGCGAAGGCGGAGACGATCATTTCATAGGCGCGGCGGGCGCCGCCGATGAATTCCTCCGGGTCGAACCCGCGATCAATATTGGCGATGTCCTCAAGCCCGGCGGCGGCGGGACCCGAAAACGCCGGCCGCAGGCGCGGACGCTCCGTGGCTTCCTCGACGTCGGCCTCAACGGTCCGGGCGGTGGTGGCGGCGCTGCGGCGAGGCGGCTCGGCTCCGGTTCGCTGACCCAGCACGGCGTAGAGCCGCGAGATCACAAAGACGGCGACAGCGACAAGAATGATGAGTTCGAGATTCAAAACCGGCCCTGCGTTCTGCTTGATCGTTGATGGAGCGCGATGCGCGTTGTTCTAACATATAGTGAGGCTGCACCGTGAGTCAGCCCATGGTTGCCCGTCTGACAAGGCCGTGATAGCCGGGCGCTTCCCTTTTGCCAGCCTCCGGAGCGCTGCCGAATGAGCGATATGCCGACGCCCGTCCCGCCCTCCGATCCGCAAGCAGGATCCACGCCAGAGGGAGAGCGCAAGGCGCCGATGATCCGTGTGCTCGCGCAGTTCGCAAAAGACCTGTCGTTCGAGAACCCCGCTCCGCTGAGCAATCTCGGCGCACAGGGCTCGCCCAACATCGAGCTTGGCATCGACGTCAAGGCCGACCCAGGTCCGGAGGGAGACAATCTGTACGCCGTCGAACTGCGGCTGGCGGCGCAGGCCAAGCGCGAGGAGAATGTCGTCTTCATCATCGAGCTTGTGTACGCAGGCGTGTTCGAACTGGTTGACGCCGAACCCCGCGATGTGAAGCCGATGCTGCTGATCGAATGCCCGCGGCTGCTGTTCCCGTTCGCGCGGCGCGTGATAGCGGAAGTGACGCGCGAGGGCGGCTTCCCTCCCCTGCTGATCGACCCGATCGATTTTGTCGGGCTCTACCGGCAGCAGGAGGCCCGCGCGCAGGCGGAAGCGGCGGCGGGGACGTCCGGCGCGCCGCCCGCGTCCTGACGGCCGCCGGCCTCAATTAACCGGCATTCAGCCAGTATAGCGTTTCCAGATCGCCTGGTCGCCGAGTTCCGCGATCATTGCGGCGTGCGCTTCGAGTTCGGCCTCGGTGAGCCGGGACGCAAGCGGCCTGGGCCTTGGCGCGCGACGGACGACGGCGCCGCGCGCGACGCCGTCTTCGTCCACCGGCTCAAACTCGAGTGACCGCATTCGGCCGCCGCGAAGTTCGAGATAGGCCATGGCGAGCAGGCGGGCGTCCTTCAGCGCGCCGTGCAGTTCGCGTCCCTCGATCGAGATGCCGAAGCGCTTGCAGACGGCGTCGAGCGACGCAGGCGCACCCGGCCGGTGCTGGCGGGCGATGGGTACGGTGTCGATGAAGCGGGAGGCGGGCAGCGGATCGCGACCGATTCTCGCAAGCTCGGCGTTGAGGAACCCCCGGTCGAACTCCGCATTGTGGGCGACGATCGGATCGTCACCGAAGAAATCGAGGAGGGCCTCGACGACCCTGCGGTCGCCGAAGTCCGGGGCGTCGCTGAGCATGGCGGCGGTGATGCCGGTGACGGCGGCGGCGCCCTCCCCCATCTCGCGGCCGGGATTCACATAGGTCTGGAACTCGCGGCCGGTGGGCAGAAGGTTTACAAGCTCGACGCACCCGATTTCGACGATGCGATCGCCTTTCGCCGGATCCAGGCCGGTCGTCTCCGTGTCGAAGATGATTTCTCGCATGTGTCTTCGCAGGCCTCCGGCGCTCGCCATCGCGGGCGCAATGCGGTCAGGAGCTGGTCGACCTGGGCTTCGGCGTAGGCCCGGCCATAGCCCGTGTTGATGACAAAGTCGGCCCGCCGCCGCTTGATCGCGTCGGGGGTCTGTTTGGCCAGTATCGCCTCGAACGCTGATTCGGTCATCCCCGGCCGCGACAGGACGCGGGCGCGCTGGACCTCGGGCGGGGCGGAGACGACCACGACCGCGTCAACGCGCCGGTCGCCGCCCGTCTCGAACAGGAGGGGGATGTCGAGAAGCACCAGCTCCGCGCCGTCGGCCTCCGCCGTTTCGAGGAAGGACCGCTGCGCCCGCGCGACGATGGGATGGATGATCGACTCAAGCTTGCGCATCATTTCCGCGTCGCCGACGACCCGTTCACGAAGAGCGGCCCGGTCGACGCCGCCATGCTCGGCGATGACGTGTCCAAACGCCCATTCCAGCGGGGCGACCGCTTCTCCGCCCGCGGCGTAGGCGGCGTGCACCGCCGCATCCGCGTCATAGACGGGCACGCCCCGCGCGGCGAACATCGCGGCGGTGGTGGATTTGCCCATGCCGATCGACCCGGTGAGCCCAAGCTTGATCACGCCCGGCGCTCCATCATCGAGCGACAGGCAGCGTAGCCGTCCGCAGCGTCCGGGCGAACGCCGAACCAGAGGGCGAACGCAGCGGCGGCCTGCTCGACGAGCATGCGAAGGCCGTCGGCGGCGACCCATCCCGCCGCCGCGGCCGCGGCGACCGAGGGAGCGGATGTGCCGCCATAGGACAGATCGAGATAGATCTGGCGTCCCCGCGCCTCCGGCAGGGCGAGCGCGCCGCCGGCGTGGCCGAGGCTTGCTGCATTGACGACAAGGTCGGCGTCCCGCGCCAGACCCTCAAGCGATGACATGCCCGAAACCTCCGCGGCGGGGGCCAGATCGGCGGCGAGCGCCCGCGCCCGTTCCACCGAACGGTTGATGATCGCAAGAGCGGCGCCAGCCTCAGACAGGTGAAGCGCGGTGGCCCGCGCGGCCCCTCCCGCGCCGACGAGAATGACGCGGGCCCCGGCAAGCGGCGCCGGCCGGATGACGCGGACCGCTTCGGCGAATCCGGCGATGTCCGTGTTGTGCGCGGCCCAGCCGCCGGCGTCGCGACGGACAAGCGTGTTGGCGGCCCCGATGCGGGCGGCTTCAGGCGATGTTTCCAGAGCCGCCTCGAGCGCGGCGGCCTTGTGCGGCAGCGTCACATTCAGCCCGGCGACGCCCGCCCGCCGCAACGCCGCCAGGTCGGCGCCGGCGGTTTCACCGGTGAGGTGGAAGGCGGTGTAGACCGCATCGATCCCGGCCGCGGCGATCCATCGATTGTGGAGCGTCGGCGACAGCGAGTGCGAGACCGGGTCGCCGACGACCCCGTAGACTTGCGTGCACGCGGTGATCCCGGCCGTCATCGGAGCAGCGTTCCGCGATCGCGCAGCCAGGCGAGCAAGGGCAGAAGCGGCAGCCCGAGGATGGAGAAGTGATCGCCCTCGATCCGATCGAAGAGCTGAACGCCCCGCCCTTCGATCTTGTAGCCTCCGACGGTCGTCATGACGTCCGCGCCGACATCGGCGAGATAGGCGTCGAGCGCGGCGTCCGAGACGGAGCGCATGGTGAGTTTCGGTCTTGCCGTGAAACGCCAGACCGGGGCGCCGTCGATACAGGCGACGATGGCGGTCTCCAGCGTATGGGTCCGCCCCCGCAACCGCATCAGCTGGGCGCGGGCGGCGTCGACGGAGGCCGGCTTGTCGAACGCCTCGCCGTCGAGATCTAGCATCTGGTCGGCGCCGAGAACGATGTCGCCTGGTCCGGCGGAGACGCGCATCGCCTTGGTCTCGGCGAGGAGTTCGGCCTGTCTGCGGGTGGACGCCCCCTCCGCGCGCAGTGAGTCCCGGATGGCGGCTTCGTCGATGTGAGCCGGCTTCTGCACGATCACGAGACCCGCATTGCGGAGAACGGCGGCCCGGGAGGCGCTCGCGGAGGCAAGCACGAGATGGGCTGTCGTCACCGCCGGCCATCCTGGATGATGTTGAGGATCGCGGCCGCGGTCTCCTCGACGCTGCGGCGGCTGACATCGATGGTGGGCCAGCGCATGCGGACGAACAACCGGTTCGCCGCGGCGACCTCATCACGCACTGCGTCCTCGTCTGCATAGGCGGAGTGGGCGGCTTCGTTGAGCGACAGGAGGCGGTGACGACGGATCTGGATCAGCCGGTCGGGGGAAATCTTGAGGCCGACGACCAGCGGCGCATTTGCTCCCAGCAGGATGTCCGGCGGGTCGACCCCGGGCACGAGCGGCACGTTGGCGGCGCGCACGCCGCGATTGCCGAGATAGACGCAGGTCGGCGTCTTCGAGGTGCGGCTGACGCCGACGAGGACGACATCGGCCTCGCGCAGATTGCCGACGCCCTGCCCGTCATCATGCGCGAGCGCGAAATTGATCGCCTCGATGCGCGAGAAGTATTCCGCATCGAGATGGTATTGTCCGGCGACCCGGTGGGCGGACTTCACGCCGAGATATCGGCTGAGCACATCGACCGCCGGATCGATGACCGGCAGGGTCGGACATCCGATCTCGCGGCACTTATCCTCGATCCGCGCCCTGAGATCATCGTCGGTGATGGTGTAGAGGACGACGCCCGGCGCGCGCTCGATTTCTCTCAGCACCCGCTCCAGCTGGCGGGGCGAGCGCACAAGATAGTAGCTGTGTTCCAGCGGCGATGCGTTCTCGAATTGCGCGCAGGCCGCCCGCATGACAGCGTTCAGCGTTTCCCCGGTCGAATCCGAAACGAGGTGAACGTTGAAATAGGTCTCGAGCGTCATGCCGGCCGTCCGCCGGAACAAGATTGATGCATTTCATTCAATAGCGCTGAGAGTGGATTGTGGACAAGTATTGTCGCGGAGAACGCTCCGGAATCCATCCACAACGCCGCTCACAAGGGAAAACCGGCGCCCATTTCCACACCGCCAATCCCCAGGAATCGAGACGCGGAAGATAGACAGCCAAGAATCGCCTGAAAGTCCTGGCGAGAAGCCGGGACCACTGGGCGGAACAATCCGGCGACATCGATGCTCGCCTGTGGAGGGCGCACCCGCCCCGTGTCGAATTCTCGCGGCGTTCACCGTTTCCACCGGCTCTACAACATCAACTTAAGACTCTAATAGAAGGTATATAGAAACAGAGGGCGCGGGATCCTGAGTGTGGTGCAGGCTGACAAAAGGCTCTTGAAGGTGCTTGAAGGCGAGGCTCTGACGCCTCCGCCTGTCTGGCTGATGCGTCAGGCGGGACGACACCTTCCGGAATATCACGAGCTTCGGGCGCAGGCGCGCGACTTCCTCGATTTCTGCTATTCGCCCTCGCTGGCGACGGAAGCGACGCTCCAGCCGATCCGCCGCTATGGCATGGACGGGGCGATCCTGTTCGCCGACATCCTGCTGATCCTCGACGCCCTCGGCCGCAAGGTCGCCTTTGTTGAGGGCGAGGGGCCAAGGGTCGCGCCCCTGTCCAGAGCGAGCGATCTTCAGGGCGTTGCGAAATCGGCGGTCGAGGCGCGGCTGTCGCCGGTGTTTGAAACGGTGAGACGCGTGCGCGCCGCCCTGCCGCCGGAGACGACGCTCATCGGCTTCGCTGGCAGCCCGTGGACGGTCGCGATCTATGGGATCGAGGGCCGCGGGGGCACCGACAAGTCCACGGCGAGGATGTTCGGCTATGAGCAGCCTGAAGAGATGGATGCGGTGCTGCGCATTCTCGCCGATCACACGGTGGACTATCTGGCGGAGCAGGCGAAGGCCGGCGCCGATGTGCTGATGCTGTTCGAGAGCTGGGCGGAGGGTCTTCCCGAGGACGCCTTCGAGCGCTGGGTCGTCGCGCCGACACGGAGCATCGTCGAGCAATTGCGGGCGCGCGGAATCAATCAGCCCGTGATCGGCTTTCCGAGGGGCGCGGGGGCGCTCGTGGTCCGCTATGCCGCTGAAACCGGCGTGAGCGCGGTGGGGCTCGATACGGCGGTTCCGACGCGCTGGGCGAATGAGGCGTTGCCGCCCGGGCTGCCGGTGCAGGGAAATCTCGATCCGCTGCGGCTGATGGCGGGGGGTCCCGGACTTGACGCGCGCGTAAGGGAGATCCGGGACGCCTTCCGGGGACGCCCGCACATCTTCAACCTGGGACATGGCGTCCCCCAGACAACACCGATCGACCATGTCGTGCGTATGCTGCAGGTGCTGAGAGAGGCGACCTGATGGCGAAACGTGTGGCGGTGGTGCTGTTCAATCTCGGGGGGCCGGACGGTCCCGCGGACGTCGAGGGGTTCTTGCGCAACCTCTTCAGCGACAAGGCGATCATCAGGGCGCCGGGCCCGATCCGGTGGATTCTGGCGCGGGTGATTTCGCGGTCGCGGGCGGCGTCCGCCAGAGAGAACTACGCAAAGATGGGCGGGGGCTCCCCGCTGCTCGCCGAAACGCGGCGTCAGTCCGATGCGCTTGAGGCGGCGCTCGCCGCGAAGGGGCTCGAGGCGAAATGCTTCATCGCGATGCGCTACTGGTCTCCTTACGTCGAAGATGCGGTTCGGGAGGTCGCGGACTGGCGGCCGGACGAGATCGTGCTCCTGCCGCTCTACCCCCAGTTCTCAACCACGACGACGGGGTCCTCGCTGACCGAATGGCGCAAGTGCGGAGGCCCGGCGGCGCGAGCGGTCTGCTGTTATCCGGGAGAGCCCGGCTTCCTCAAGGCGCATGCCGAAAAGCTGATCCAGGTGTGGGAGAGCGGCGGGCGCCCGGAGAAGGTGCGCGCCCTGCTCTCGGCGCATGGCCTTCCCGAACAGGTGGTGAAGTCGGGCGATCCCTATCAGTGGCAGATCGAGGAGACCGTCGCCCGGTTGAAGCCGATGCTGCCGCCCGAATGGGAGACAGAGATCTGTTATCAGTCCCGCGTCGGCCCGCTGAAATGGATCGGCCCGCCGACGGATGACGCGATCCGGCGGGCGGCGGCGGACGGCCGGTCGATCCTGCTGAGCCCCATCGCGTTCGTTTCCGAACACATCGAAACGCTGGTGGAACTCGACGATGAATATCGCGAAGTGGCGGAAGACGCGGGCGTGCATGTGTATCTGCGCGCGCCGGCGCTGGGTGTGACCGGGAGCTTCGTTGACGGCCTCGCCGAACTCGTCGAGCAGACCCTCGCGGACGGGGAACCGATCCGTTCGCATTGCGGCGGACGGCTTTGCCCGGCACAATGGAGGGATTGTCCCAACCGCCGTCCGATGGTCGAGGCCTGGTGACGGGTGCAGCGTCGCGGAGCAGCGAATGAGCGTGTTCGACTGGCTGAGGGCCGGGCACATCGTGGCGATGATCGCCTGGATGGCGGCGATGCTGATGTACCCGCGGCTCCTGGTTTATCGTCTGGAGGGCGCCGGGAATGGGGGCCTGGAGGCGGCGATGGATGCGGGCGCGGCGAGGTTGCGGCGTCTCATCATGACGCCGAGCCTGTTGCTGACGTGGCTGTTCGGTCTCGGCCTCGTCGGCCATAACTGGGATTATTATCAGTCCGCGCCCTGGTTCTGGGGCAAGATTGTGCTCGTGATCGCGCTGTCGGCGATGCATGGATATCTCGTGTCCATCGGCCGGAAGGTCGCCGCCGGAGAGCGGCCGGTGGAACCGAAGACGCTGAGGATGATGAACGAGCTTCCGTTCGTCATCGCGATCCTCGCGGTGATCCTCGTCGTGGTCGAGCCGCGTTTCGGCTGAGCTTGGCCGCTTGACCGTTCGGGGCAATCGTGTTGAGAGAGGGGTGCGGTCCTGATCGGCCGTTTCCTGTCCAGTCCGTCCCAGACCGTTCTGTTCCGACCGCGCGCCGTGACTGCCTGCGAGTCGAATTCTCTGGTCACCCCGGACGATCCACTTTGATAAAGACGCCACCATGTCCGATGACGTGAACGAGCCGCGCGAACGCGTGATGCTGAACGAGCTGAAGAAAAAGCCGGCGGCGGAACTTCTGACCATGGCCGAGGCGCTGGATGTCGAGGGCGCCTCGCTGCTGAACAAACAGGAAATTCTATTTGCAATCCTCAAGGAACAGGCCGAGCGCGACATCGAGATTGTCGGCGTTGGCGTCGTCGAGGTGCTGCCGGACGGTTTCGGATTCCTGCGGTCGCCGCAGTCGAACTACCTGCCGGGCCCAGACGACATCTATGTCAGCCCGCAACAGATCCGGAAGCTCGGCCTCAGAACCGGCGACACGGTCGAGGGTCCGATCCGCAGCCCGCGCGATGGGGAGCGGTATTTCGCGCTGGTCCGCGGGTCGCTGATCAATTTCGAAGACCCCGAGCGCGCGCGCCACAAGGTGCCGTTCGACAACCTGACGCCGCTCTATCCTGACAAGCGGCTGCGGATGGAGACGGACGATCCGACGCGCAAGGACCGCTCAGGCCGGGTGATCGACATCGTGGCGCCGATCGGCAAGGGCCAGCGGGCGCTGATCGTCGCGCCGCCGCGCACCGGCAAGACGGTGCTGCTGCAGAACATCGCGCAGTCGATCGCCGAGAACCATCCGGAGTGCTACCTGCTCGTCCTCTTGATCGATGAACGCCCCGAAGAGGTGACGGACATGCAGCGGTCGGTGAAGGGCGAGGTGATTTCCTCGACCTTCGACGAACCGGCGGTGCGCCACGTTCAGGTCGCGGAGATGGTGATCGAGAAAGCCAAACGCCTGGCGGAGCACGGCCGCGACGTGGTGATCCTGCTCGATTCGATCACGCGCCTCGGACGCGCCTACAACACCGTCGTCCCCTCCTCCGGCAAGGTGCTCACCGGCGGCGTCGATGCAAACGCGCTGCAGCGGCCGAAGCGGTTCTTCGGGGCGGCGAGAAATCTCGAGGAGGGCGGATCGCTGACCATCGTTGCGACCGCGCTGATCGACACCGGCAGCCGGATGGACGAGGTGATCTTCGAGGAATTCAAGGGCACGGGCAATTCCGAGATCGTTCTTGATCGCAAGGTCGCCGACAAGCGGGTCTTCCCCGCGATGGATGTGCTGAAGTCCGGCACGCGGAAGGAAGAGCTTCTGACCGACCGTTCGGAGCTGCAGAAAATCTATGTGCTGCGGCGCATCCTCAATCCGATGGGCACACAGGACGCGATCGAATTCCTGCTCGACAAGCTGAAGCAGACCAAGAACAATGGCGAGTTCTTCCAGTCCATGAACAACTGACGCCGGGCCGCTCATCGACGGGCATGGCGTCGGCGGCGGGGGCGTTGGCGGGCTGACGTCCCTTCCCTGCGCATGATATGGCCGACGGATGGACATCGAGCGCCTGTTCCCCACCCATATCGCCCGCGCGAGCCTTTTGACCGATCGGCGTGACCGCGCGTGGAATGATGATATCGTCGCGGCGGCGATCAGCCTCTCCAAGGAGGATGAGGCGGGGCGGCGCTGGTGCCGCGACCGCGGCTATGACGGCTACACCTCCTACGCCTCGCTGGATGATCTGCCCGCGCGGGCGACGTGTTTCGCCGAGCTTGAGAACCGGGTCTTGAAGCATGCGGGCGCGCTTGCGGACGCGCTGGCTTTTGATCTCGGCCGGGGCCGGCTTCGCTGCGACTCGATGTGGGTGAACGTCCTCGGACCCGGCGGCGCCCATTCAGGTCACATCCATCCCCACAGCGTGATCTCCGGAACCTATTATGCCTCGACGCCGGACGGCTCGGGGACGATCCGGTTCGAGGACCCCCGGCTGTCGATGATGATGGCGGCTCCGCCGGTTCGCGCCGCGCCGCCGCGGGAGCGGGAACGCTTCGTCCATGTCGCGCCCGAGGTGGGAGACCTTCTGCTCTGGGAAAGCTGGCTGCGCCACGAAGTGCAGCCCAACCGCGCGGCGAGCGCGCGCATCAGCGTGAGTTTCAACCTGGCGTGGGGATAGGAAGCAGATGACATCCCGCGACACGATCATGGCGCTTGCAAGCGGCGCTGGCCGCGCGGGCGTCGCCGTCCTTCGGGCATCGGGTCCAGCGGCGCGCGAACTCTGCGAAGTGCTGACCAGCGAGCCGGCCCCGGCCGATCGGAAGGCGTCCTTGCGCAGCATCGGGCGACCGGGCGCGGGCGGCGAGCGGATCGATCAGGCGCTCGTGATCTTCATGCCGGGTCCTGGCTCCTTCACCGGCGAGGATGTTCTCGAACTGCATATCCATGGCGGCCGCGCGGTGATCGACGCGGTGCTCGCCGCCGCGATGGATACAGGCCTCTGTCGGCCGGCGGAGGCCGGGGAGTTCACGCGGCGCGCGTTCGAGGCGGGCAAGCTCGACCTGGTGCAGGCCGAAGCGCTCGCCGATCTGATCGACGCCGAGTCCGAGGGCCAGCGCCGTCAGGCCGCTGCGGTGCTGGGCGGCGGCTCATCTCGGGTGTTTGAAGCGTGGCGGCGCGATCTGCTCGCCGCCCTCGCCGCCCTCGATGCGTCGATCGATTTCCCCGATGAGGAAGGAGTGCCGGAGACGGTGGCGGAGCGCGCCCTGGAACCGGCGCGGCGCCTTGTGTCGGCGCTGACGGCGGCGCTTCAGACGGCGGCGCGGGGGCGGGCGGTGCGAGAGGGATTCCGGGTTGCGATCCTCGGGCCGCCGAATGCGGGCAAGTCCAGCCTGCTCAACCGGATCGCGAGGCGCGAGGCCGCGATCGTGTCGCCTGTCGCCGGGACCACGCGCGATGTGGTGGAGGTCCGCCTCGTGATGGCGGGGTTCCCGGTCTGGGTGGCCGATACCGCGGGACTGAGGGAGGCGTCCGACGCGATCGAGGCGGAGGGCGTGCGGCGGGCGCTGGAACGCGCCGAGGATGCGGATCTGCGCGTGTGGGTGCTGGATGCATCGTCGCCGGATCCGCTGGCCGCCCTGCCCGGCCCGCCCGTGTTGAGATCGGCCGATCTCGTGGTGCTGAACAAGATCGATCTCGGGGCGGGGGACGCGCTGGACGATGCGGTGTTCGGCGTCAGCGCGCTGTCGGGAACAGGTGTGCGCCGGCTCGAGGATGCGATCGAGCGGCGGGTTGAGGACGCGCTCGCCTATGCGGAGCCGGCCCTGATCACACGCGAGCGACACGCCGCCCTGGTGGAGGCGGCGCTTCAGCGCATCGAAGCGGCGCTGCATCTGGCGTCCGACGGGGCGGGCGCCGAACTGGTGGCCGAAGAGCTCCGGCTCGCCGCGCGCACCCTCGGTCGGATCACGGGTGATGTCAGCACCGAGGATCTGCTCGACGCGATCTTCGCCGAGTTCTGCATCGGGAAGTAGAGATGTTTCACGTGAAACATCGGCGCCCAGACTTACACGGAATCGCGCGGCCGCAGCGCGCGAGGCCCAACCAAACGAACAAACCCCGACGGACAAGCCCCGGCGAACAGGCGTCAAGACTCGACGGGCGCCCCGATCCGCACTAGATCAGCGGCCCGAACAGTGGGCGGGCGCGCTGAAGGCGGACATGACGCAGACGTTTGATGTGGTGGTGATTGGCGGTGGGCATGCCGGCGCGGAAGCGGCGGCCGCCGCGGCTCGCGCCGGGGCCAGCACGGCGCTCATCACGCCGAAACTGTCCTCGATCGGAGAGATGTCGTGCAACCCGGCGATCGGCGGTCTTGGAAAGGGCCATCTCGTCCGCGAGGTCGATGCGCTCGACGGTGTAATGGGACGGGCGGCCGACCGGGCGGGCATCCAGTTCCGGCTCCTGAACCGCTCCAAGGGACCAGCGGTTCGCGGGCCGCGCACGCAGGCGGACCGCCGGCTCTATCGCGAGGCGGTGCAGTCGCTTCTCGCGGAACAGTCCGGATTGACGCTGATCGAGGACAGCGTTGAGGACCTGATCGTTGAGCAGGGGCGGGTGGCGGGCGTTGGCTGCCGCTCCGGTCTTGAGATGCGGGCGGCGGCGGTGGTGGTGACGACCGGGACGTTCCTGCGCGGCCTCATCCATATCGGGGATCAGCGGATCCCGGCGGGCCGCGCGGGCGAGCCGCCGAGCGTCGCGCTTGGCGAGCGGCTCTACGGGCTCGGATTGTCGATGGGCCGATTGAAGACCGGCACGCCCCCCCGCCTCGACGGGCGGACGATCGACTGGGCGGGTCTTGAGATGCAGCCCGCCGACGAGGAGCCGACGCCCTTCTCTTTCCTCACCGACCGGATCACGACGCCGCAGATCGCATGTGGCGTCACCTATACCCATGCGGGGGTGCACGACGCGATCGCCGCCAATATCGGCTTGTCGGCGGTCTATTCCGGCGCGATCTCCGGACGCGGGCCGCGCTATTGCCCCTCGATCGAGGACAAGGTGGTGCGGTTTGCTGACAAGGACCGCCATCAGATCTTTCTTGAGCCCGAAGGCCTGGACGACGACACCGTCTATCCGAACGGGATTTCGACCTCGCTGCCGGAAGCGGTTCAGGCGGAGTTCGTGCGATTGATCCCGGGTCTGGAGCGCGCCGTCATCCGCCGCTTCGGCTATGCGATCGAGTATGACTATGTCGATCCGCGGGAGCTTTCGGCGAGTCTCGAAGTCAAGCGCCTGCCCGGGCTGTTTCTCGCGGGGCAGATCAACGGCACGACCGGTTATGAGGAGGCGGCCGGGCAGGGCCTGATGGCCGGCTTGAATGCGGCGAGGCTCGCCGGCGGATCGCCGCCGCTGCGGCTTGACCGGTCGCAAGCCTATATCGGCGTCATGATCGACGACCTCGTGACGCGGGGGGTGACCGAGCCCTATCGCATGTTCACGTCGCGGGCGGAGTACCGGCTGTCGCTGCGGGCCGACAATGCCGACCAGCGATTGACGCCGATCGGGATCGAGGCGGGCTGTGTGGGGAGCGTCCGCCGGGCGGCGTTTGAAGCGCGCGTCGCGACGATCGCGCGGATTCGCGAGATGCTGACCGGCCGATCGGTGACCCCGAACGAGGCCCGCGCGGGCGGCGTCGCGATCAATCTTGACGGACGGCGGCGGACGGGGATGGAGCTGCTGGCCTTCCCCGCAGTCACGTTCGATGCGCTCATCCGGTTGTGGCCGGACCTTGCGGATACGCCGGCTTTCGCGCGCGAACAGGCGGAGATCGAGGCGGCCTATGCGCATTTCCTCGACCGCCAGGACGCGGACATCCTGGCGTTCCGGCGCGACGAGTCCGTCACCCTGCCGGCGGGGCTTGATTTCCTGGCGGTGCCGGGTCTTTCGAACGAGGCCCGCGAAAAGCTGGCGGCTGTTCGCCCGTCGACCCTCGGCCAGGCGTCGCGGATCGAGGGGGTGACGCCGGGCGCCCTCGGCGTGCTCGCGGGCTATCTGAAGCGGACCGCGCGGGGTCGGGCTTGACGGGGCGGGGCTTTGCGGGGCCGTCTTCGCGCGCCACGCGCAAGACTGCCGGCCCACCCTCGCACCATGCGGACGATGACGGGTTCAGTCTCGAGGACGCGGTCGACCTTGCGAATGTTTCACGTGAAACACTCCCGGCCCTTTCGACCTATCTTGGACTCCTCGACCGCTGGCGGACCCGGATCAATCTGATCGGGCCGGCGGAGTGGGGCAGGCTGAACCGGCGTCATGTGCTCGATTCGCTGCAGATCGCGCCGCTGATCCGGGACGACGAGACGCGGATCGTCGACCTCGGGTCCGGCGCGGGTTTTCCCGGGGCGGTGCTGGCCGCGGTGTTCGCGGGGCGGGATGCGGTCCGGGTGTCGCTCGTCGAGAAGAGTCCCCGCAAGTGCGAGTTTCTTGACGCCGTGGCCAAGGCGCTCGATTGCGGGCTGATCGTGAGACGGCAGCGGTCGGACGAGGGCGAGGCGGAGCGGCATCACGTCGTGTGCGCCCGGGCGCTCGCGCCGCTCCCGAGACTGCTGGAGTATGCGGAGCCCTGGCTGACCGACGACGGCCGGGCGATCTTCCTGAAAGGCAAGGACGCGAGTTCCGAATTGACCGCGGCGCGGGAATCCTGGACCTTCCATGTCGATTCGCAGGCGAGCCTGTCAGGGCCAGATGGCAGCGTCCTGATCCTGTCCAGCATCAAGCGACGGAAATGAGCATGCGCGTGATTGCGGTCGCCAATCAGAAGGGCGGCGTCGGGAAGACCACAACCGCGATCAATCTCGGCACCGCGCTCGCCGCGGTCGGGCGCCGGGTGCTCGTGGTCGATTGCGATGCGCAGGGCAATGCCTCGACCGGGCTCGGCGTCGAGCCCGCCGCGCGCGCGATCACCTCTTACGACCTCCTCATCGGCGACGCCTCGATCGAGCAGGCGGTGATCCGCACGCTGGTCCCCAATCTTGATCTGGTGCCGGGCGACGAGAACCTCGCAGGGGTCGAAGTGCAGCTCCATGAGGACCCCCGCCGAAACTTCCGGCTCAAGGATTCGATGGACGCATTGCGGACCCGCGCGGCTGCCCATGAGAGCGCCGGATATGACCTCGTGCTGATCGATTGCCCGCCTTCGCTCAGCGTCCTGACGATCAACGCCATGGTGGCGGCGGACGCCGTGCTGGTTCCGCTGCAGTGTGAATTCCTCGCCCTCGAAGGGCTCAGTCAGCTGATGCGCACCGTTGACCTGGTTCGCGGCGGCCTCAACCCGGACCTGGAAATCCAGGGCGTGGTGCTGACCATGTATGATCGCCGCAACAACCTGTCCGATCAGGTCGCCGGCGAGGTGCGGAGCTTCTTTGGCGCGAAGGTCTACCAGACGGTGATTCCGCGCAATGTGAGACTGTCGGAGGCGCCGTCGTTCGGAAAGCCTGCGATCCTGTACGACCACAAATGTCCGGGTAGCGAAGCCTACATCCGGTTGGCGAGTGAATTGTTGCAGCGCGAGCGGGAAAGAACAGCGGCATGACGCAGCCAGCACGGCCACAGAGACTGGGTCGAGGGTTGTCGGCGCTCCTTGGGGACTATGCGGCCACGGGGCAGGGCGATGAGCCGAATGCGGAAATCGGCCCGGCCGCCACCATTGCGCTCGACCAGGTCGCCCCCAATCCGAAACAGCCCCGGCGGACGTTCGACCAGGCGGAGCTCGCCGAGCTTGCGGATTCGATCCGCGCCAAGGGGGTGATCCAGGCGATCCTCGTTCGGCCCGATCCGCAACGGGAGGGCCGGTATGAAATCATCGCCGGCGAGCGCAGGTGGCGTGCGGCGCGGCTGGCGGGCCTGACGGAGATCCCCGCGATCGTCCGGGACATGGACGATCTTGAATCGCTCGAAGTCGCGATCGTCGAGAACGTGCAGCGCGCTGACCTCAACGCGGTCGAGGAGGCCGAGGCCTATCGCGCGCTGATGTCGCGCTTCGGCCGCACGCAGGAGAATGTCGCGGCGCAGGTGGGCAAGAGCCGGGAGCATGTCGCGAACACGCTGCGGCTCTTGAATCTCCCGGATGACGTGCGGGAGCATGTGCGCCTTGGGCGGCTCTCGGCGGGGCACGCCCGCGCCTTGCTGTCCGCGCCTGACCCGGCGGCGGCGGCGGCGATCGTGATCCAGAAAGGGCTGACCGTCCGCGATACCGAGGCCCTTGTCCGGAAAGCGAAGGAGCAGGGGAGCGCACCGTCCGAGACGCCCTATGCACCGCTCGAGAAGGATGTCGACACGAAAGCCCTCGAGGCGGACCTTCAGCGCGCCCTCGGTCTCGGGGTCGATATCCGCTACAAGCCGAACGCCGGCGGTGAAATGCGCATTCGCTATGCGCGGCTGGAACAGCTCGACGAGCTTTGCCGGCTGCTGACGCGCGGCCGGTCAGCAGGCTGAGACCCGGCGTCCGAGCCCGCGCGGCGCGAAAGGCCCGGCGCTATCTCGCGATGCGATCAAACAGGGTGCGAACGATCGCGTCCGCTGGAGCGCCCGCCTGCTTGCAGTCGGCCTCCGCGCGATAGAGCCCTTCGAGCGCGGCCTGCACCTTGCGCGGAGACCACCGCGCCATCGATCTCTGGAAGGCGGGCCAGTCCCGCTCATAGACGGGCGGACGAAGCCGCATGCCCTGGGACGCGTTGGACGCCACCGCGTCCATCATTCTCATGAGCCGGAAGTGGAGTGTGCGAAGGGCCGAGATCGGTGAGCCGCCGGCGTCGAGCATGCGGTCAAGGTCGCGAACGGCATCCGCGTGACGGCCCGCGAGCGCGGCGTCCGATGCGTCGTCCGCGCCGGTCGCCTGCTCGGTGGCGCTGAGCGCGCGAACATCATCGATCGACAAAGCGCGGTCGAGTCCCTCGCCGAACAGGCTGAGCTTTTCGAGTTCGGAGAGCGCGAGGCGCCGGTCGCCCGCAAGCTCGAACGAGAGCAAGCCGACCGCGGCGGGCTCGATCTTCACCCGCGCCTCGGCGAGCCCCGTGCGGATGAGTTCGGCGATCGCTTCCTCTGAGTCTGGAAAGAGATGCAGCGCGGCGGCTCGCGCACTCGCCTCGAACGCCGCGCGAAGTTTTGATGTGCGCCCGAGCGACCCGGCTTCAACGATCCAGAAGCTCTCGGCGAACAGCTTGCCAGCGTCGATGTCGGCGAGGGCGTCGATCGCGGGCTTGGCGGATGTCTCGCGTTCGATGCGAAGGCGGACAAGGCGCGTCCCGCCGAGAAGCGACCTTGCGCACAACTCATCGCCGAGGCGCCCCGCGTCCTGACGGAGATCGTCTTCCGTCATCCGGACCAGGTCGAATTCGTCACCATCTGGTACCCAGGTCCGGGCCAGCCGATCGGCCGCGAAGGCGACAAGACCGCGGTCGTCGCCGTGAATGAGCGCGATCCGGATGGCGGCGGGGGGACGGTCGCAGAAGGCGAGCGCCTTGGGCCCGGCGAGTTTCATTGCGCTTTCGGCGCGCGGGCGCTGGAGAGGGAGAGGACCAATTCCTCGCGCACCGACCGGGCGAGGAGGCTCGCCACCCGCTCGCGGGCGGCGGTCTGGGCGGCGATGTCGGCGAACGCGGAATCAGCAAAGTTGAAACTCGCCGACTCCTTGACCTCGCCGGACGCAACGAGGCTGCCATCAGAGGCGATCAGACGATAGAGGGCGACGCCCACATAGTCGCTTCGCGACGCCGCCTGGTCGACTGCAAAGCCCAGACGGTCGATCGATTCATTGAGCGTGACCTCGAGCCGAGCGGCGCCCTCGACGCCGGGAAGACCGGGACCAACGGTGCGCACGAGCTCCTGCCGGAGGAAGTGCCCGGTCCGCCCGTCGATCGCGTCGACCTGGATCGGACCGGCGGCGGCCATCCCGGTCGAACCATAGAGGGGCTGAAACCCGCAACCCCCGAGCGGGGCGGCGAGCGCAAACATCGCGGCGAAGAGCGCGCCGTGGAGGGGAGGGCGGGGGGCGAGTGTGGTCATGACGCCACGATATTCACGATGCGCCCCGGCACAACAATCACTTTTCTCACGGTGAGGCCCTCAAGGAAGGGGGCGACCGCCTTGTCGCTCATCGCCGTCTGCTGAACCTCATCGTTCGTCGCTTCCCGGGACACCGAGATTTCCGCACGCTTGCGACCGTTCACCTGAACCGGAAGCAGCAGGGTGTCAGTGATCAGGAGGGCAGGGTCCGCCTTGGGCCAGGTCGCCACGGCCACTAGGCCTTCGCCGCCAAGCCGGCGCCAGCACTCCTCGGCGAGATGCGGGGCGAAGGGGGAGACAAGTTGCGTGAGCAGACGCGCGCCCTCCCGGCGGGCGGTGGCGACGCCCGGGGCGGACAGGGTTTCGGCGCGACGCAGGGCATTGGCGAGCTCATGGATCTGGGCGACCGCGGTGTTGAAGCGGAATCCCTCGATCCCTTGCGTGACATTGTGGACCGCCTTGTGCGCCGCACGCCGCAGGTCGAGCGCCGGCCCGTCCGCGGCGGGACCCTCATCGGAGGCCGGGACCGCATCGATGATGGCCCAGACGCGCTGGATGAAGCGCCACGCGCCCTCGGCCCCTTCCTGCGTCCACTGCACGTCGCGCTCCGGCGGTGAGTCGGAGAGGACGAACCAGCGCGCCGCGTCCGCCCCGAAGTCCGCGAGGATGGTCAAGGGGTCAACGACATTGTTGCGCGACTTAGACATCTTCTCGATGGCACCGATCTCGACCGGCGCCCCGGTTGCGATCTCCACCATCGCGCCGTCGCGTTTCTCCACCTCATGGGGATAGAGCCATTTCCCGGCCTTGGACTTGTAGGTCTCGTGAGTGACCATGCCTTGCGTGAAGAGTCCCGCGAACGGCTCCCCGGACGGCAGGTCCATGAATCCGCAGGCGTTGAGGGCGCGCGTGAAGAACCGCGAATAGAGCAGATGCAGGACCGCATGTTCGACCCCGCCGATGTATTGATCGACCGGAAGCCAATAGGCCGCCGCCTTGCGATCGATCGGGTCCTTTGACGCCGGATTGCAGAAGCGGGCGAAATACCACGAGCTGTCGACAAAGGTGTCGAGCGTGTCGGTCTCGCGAAGGGCCGGCCCGCCGCAGCTCGGGCAGGTGGTGTGCTTCCAGGTCGGATGACGGTCGAGCGGATTGCCCGGCGCGGAGTGATCGGGATCGTCGGGCAATAGAACCGGGAGGTCGGCCTCGGGGACGGGCGTCACGCCGCAGACGCCGCACCTGATCGCCGGGATCGGGCATCCCCAGTAACGCTGGCGGGACACGCCCCAGTCACGGAGCCTGAATTGCGTCGTGGCCTCGCCCCGTCCGAGCCGGACCAGCTCCTTGATCGCGGCCTGTATCGCCGGTCTGGTCGTCAGCCCGTCGAGGAAAGCTGAATTGTATATCACGCCGTCGCCGGCATAGGCTTCGCCGCTGACGGTGTAGGTCGCGGGGTCCGCTCCGGGCGGCAGGACGACCGGCTTGAAGGGCAGGGCGTATTTCTCCGCGAAGGTGAGGTCGCGCTGATCGCCGGCGGGAGACCCGAAAATCGCGCCCGAACCATAGCTCGACAGCACGAAGTTCGCGGCCCAGACGGGCAGCTCCCAGGACGGGTCGAACGGGTGTCGGACCCGGATGGCGAGATCGATCCCGAACTTCTCCGCCTGTTCGATATCGGCCTCGCTGGTCCCCATCTGACCGGCGCGGGCGACGAAAGCGGCGACGTCCGGCCGATGCGCCGCGACCGCGCGGGTGAGCGGGTGGTCCGGCGCGAGGGCGAGGAAACTCGCTCCGAAGAGCGTGTCCGGGCGGGTTGTGAACACCTCGATCGGATCGGAGGCATGGTTGCGCCCGAGCGCATCCCTATCACGGGACAGGAAGTCGGGCGCGTGGGCGATCTCCCACCAGATCCTCGCGCCCTGGCTCTTGCCGATCCAGTTCGCCTGCATCGTGCGGACCTTCTCCGGCCAGCGGTCGAGCGTTTCCAGGCCCGCGAGCAGATCCTCGGCGTAATCGGTGATGCGCAGGAACCATTGTTCGAGCTCGCGCTGTTCGACCGGCGCGCCGGACCGCCAGCCCTTGCCGTCGGTCACCTGCTCATTGGCGAGGACCGTGTTTTCGACCGGGTCCCAGTTCACCTTCGAGGTCTTGCGGTAGACGAGGCCGGCGCGCCAGAACGCGAGGAAGATGCGCTGCTGGTGGGCGTAGTAGTCCGGCTCGCAGGTGCTGATCTCGCGCGACCAGTCAAACGAAAGGCCGAGCGGCGCGAATTGCGCCTTCATGTCCGCGATGTTCTTGCGGGTCCAGGCGCCGGGATTCGCGCCCTGGTTCATCGCGGCGTTTTCGGCCGGCAGCCCGAACGCGTCCCAACCCATCGGATGGAGGACGTTGTAGCCCTGGGACAAACGATACCGCGCGATGACGTCGCCCATCGCGTAGTTGCGCAGGTGGCCCATGTGCAAGCGGCCGGAAGGGTAGGGGAACATCTCCAGCACATAGGCCTTCGGCCGATCGCCGGCGTCGTCCGGGGACCGGGCCTCGAACACTCGCGCGGCCTCCCACGCGGCGCGCCAGCGCGGTTCACTCTCTTTTGGGTTGTAGCGGGTTGTCATCGATCTTCCAGCCGGCGGTGACTTGCGCAGGAGCCGCCCGGCGGCCGCTGCGTCCTCAGCGCTCATGACACACCTTCGCGTCGATGATCCAGCGCAAGATCAGGACGCAAGAGCGGGGGCGGCGCGACCCCCGGAGGGTTTCGGGGAGGTCTCGGGGGGGTCTCGGCGTCGCCAGGGCGGACGAAGGAGTGATCCTGCTCGCGGACGGACGGTCGCCCGCCGCCGGAGGATCAGCCTTCGTCGGCGCTAAGTCGAAGTTCGCGGGCGCGGGTCAGGATCGCGTTCTCGATCGCGATGTTTGTGTCGGCGGCGACCGTGGCGGACGCCCACTGCCCATCGACACGGGTCTCCCGCGAGACGTTGGCGGCGAGGCCGTCGGCCCTCAGGCGGGTGTCGAGGATATAGACGGTCACTTTGAACCGTTCGTCCGGTTTTTCCGGATTGGCGTACCAGTCCGTGATGATCACGCCGCCCCAGGGGTCGGCTGACACCAGCGGCATGAAGGAGAGCGTGTCGAGCGAGGCCCGCCACAGGAACGAGTTCACGCCGATGCCGCCCGTTTCATCACGGGTCACAGCGGTCGAATTCGAAGGCGCCGAAGTGGCGGTTGAGCTGCCGAAGATCGAACAGCCGCCAAGGCCAAGTGCGCCGGCGGTCAACACAGCCGCCGCCAATCGAAACGTCATCCGGTCATGCTCCTTGAATCGGCGAAGCCGACAGGGACCTACTTGATGCCGGATTAGCGCCTCCCGAGTGGAGAGTGCAAGGCCGGAGTCAGCAAGCGGGGCTGTCTCATGCAGTTGCAGACGTGTATTTGCAACCCGAAGATGGAGGCGGATGGCTGTGAAACGCGCGATGAGACTGGTCACGGCGCTCTGCATCGGGGCTGCGGCGACGCCCGCTGTGTCCGCGCAAGGAGCGGGGGAGGGCGGCTGGACGCTCGACGCCGAGCTGGTGGTGGCGTTCGCGGCGATCGTCGGTGATGACGGGCTCGCGCAGGGCCGGGACGATTGGGCGGGGGAGTTGTCCGCGGCCATTGAGCGTGAGACGGTTCTTGCGTCCGGCGTCGTCGTCACGCTGAAAGGGGCGGGCCGCGTCCAGCGCGACTTTTCCGACCGCGGCGGGTTTGCCGGGCTCATCGGCTCCTGTCCGGCGACGGTGTCCGGCTGTCCGTCGATCGGGTCGCCCGGGCGGGCGCTGATCGCACCCGCCACCGGCATCGGGATTGGTCCGGGCGATGGGGGCGACGATGTGATCGCGGGGGTCGACGCCGCGTCGGTGATGGTCTCGGGGGCGTGGGGGGAGGCGCTGCTGGGATGGGACACCGGCGCGGCGGCGCGGCTGGACGCCCGTCCACCCAAGGTCGCGCGCGCCGTGGCCGCCACCAGCCCGTCGCTTGATCCGACGGGTTTGGGAATCGTTCGTGCGCGCAACGACCTCACGGGGTCCTCCGCGAAGCTCACCGTGATGTCGCCGCGCTGGCTCGGATTGCGGGTCGGTGCGTCGGTGACGCCGGACGCCGCATTGGAGGGCGTCGATTTTGATCCCCGCTTCACCTCACCGGGATTTGCGACCGCCGATCTTGGCCCGGTGTGGGAGGCCGCTGCGTCGTTCGCGCGCAGGTTCAGGACAGGTGATGTGAGGCTGCGCAGCGCGTTGACCTACACGCAGGGCGAGGGTGACGACCGGACCGGTTTCGGGGTCTACCGCGCCTGGGGCTGGGGCCTCGAAGTCGAGCTCGGGCCCTGGGCGGCCGGCGTGCGCCAACTGGAATCGAACAACGCGCTTGGCGGCGGCGGCGACTATTCCGCGACAGAGGCCGGCGTCGTCCGCGAGGTCGGGGCCTGGAGGCTCGGGGCCGAGTATGGTTTTGCGAGGGACCGGGCGCTGACCTTAAGAGGCGAGACATGGTCCCTGTCGGCGTCTCGGCCGGTGGCGGATGGCGCGGTCGTGGCTTTCGGCTGGGCTGACGGCGACCTGGAAGCGCCAACCGGCTTCGCGTCCGGCGCCAGACAGGCCTCGACGGGCGGCAAGGGCCCGTTCCTCGAACTGAGTGTGCGAAATTAGAGACACTTCGACACTGAATGTGGGCTTGTTACCGAATGTGAATTCTCGTTAACTTCCTTTCGTCGGTTCCGGCGTATTATGTCCGCTGGAAGGGTGAGTCATGCGCTTGGTTGCCGGATTTCTTGTGACGAGCTGCCTGCTTGCGGCTCCGGCGTTCGCCGACCCGCAAGGGGTTTCGGGCGGCCGCGACGGTGCGGATGGATCCGCGACCGGCGCGTTCGGTACGCCCGTGCTCAATATTGATCCGTCCTCGACACGTCTCGGCCGCAACTCATCGGCCATTACCGTGGACCTCGCGCCGCAGTCGTCGGCGCTTGCACCCGCGCCCTCGGATCAGTGGGCGTTCGACTTCCGCACCGGCAGTCGCTGGGGCCTCACCCTCGATCTGACCAAACGGGCGGACACAAGCCTGCTTCCAAGGGAGCAGGTCACGGCTGGTGCTTATTATCAGGTGACGCCGCGCTTCCGCTTCGGCGGCGGCGTGACCATTGGCGGCGACTCGATCGGGACAGCGGCCCGCGGGCTCGGGGAAGAAGAGTCGGAAGCCGGCGTGCGGTTTGAGTCCGCCTTCTCGTTCTGAGCCCATATCCTCGTTCACGCGGGTCCGTTTGAGCTGCCGAAGGCCGCAGTGATGCCGGCTATGCTCGCCCATCCGCTGAACGGGATCGTCTGTCCGATACACAAACGCCCGATGGTCGAAGCGTCCAGACCCCCGAGCGCGTAGATCGCAACAGGGGATCGCGCCGCGAGCCTGAGGAAACGGTGGGGGCCCATGGGGCGACCGGCCGACGCGCTGGCGCTGTCGAACACGGATGACACGAAGACGGCGTCAACGCCCGCCTTCGCCGCCCGAGTGATTTCGCGCCCGCTGTGCGCCGCCGCCGTCAAGAGCCCGCCTGTGTGACCGCCTGGGCGATGGTCTGGGCGACGAGCTGAGCGCCGCGGCAACCGGTTTGACGCCCAGTGGACGCCGGTTGCTTGGACGGTTCGGGCGAGTTCAGGGTCGGATCCGATGAGGAGGGGGAGCCCGCGGCGCCGCGAAAGCTTCGCGAGCCGGCGCGCATCTTCGTGGCGGTTGCCCGCGCCGAAATGCCGGTACACGACGCCCCATCCACGGGGCAGGGAGGGCAGGGCGGTCCTCGGATCCGGCTTGCGCGCGGGATCGGTGAACAGGAAGGCCGCGGGAAGCGTCGCCCCGGGGCGGCGTCGGCGCGCGATTGTCCTAGCGGCCGCGCACAACTTGCGGCGAAGGCGTGCTTGCGCTTGAACGATCGCCATGAACGGTGTGTCGCCTCCTGCCTCCGTCGCGCGCGCACGCGACGATATCCTCGCGCGCATCGCCGCCGCGGCGGCGTCTGTCAATCGCGACCCTTCGACCGTTCACCTGACGGCGGTGTCGAAACTGCAACCGGACGAGGCGGTCGACGCGATGCTGGCCGCCGGCCAGCGGCGGTTTGGCGAGAACCGCGTGCAGGAGGCCACGCGACGTTGGACGCCGAGACGCTCGGGCTATCCCGATCTTGAGCTGCGCCTCATTGGTCCGCTTCAGACCAACAAGGCGAAGGATGCGGTGTCGATGTTCGACGTCATCGAAACGCTGGACCGCGAACGGCTCGCGGCGTCGATCGCGGACGCGTGCGCCAAGCTTGGCCGACGTCCACAGCTCCTGGTTCAGGTGAATACGGGCGAGGAAATCCAGAAGGCGGGCGTGCCGCCCCGCGACGTCGACGCGTTTGTCCGGCGGGCGCGTGAGACCTTCGGCCTCAAGGTCTCCGGGGTGATGTGCATTCCACCGGTTGGGGAGCCGGCCGGCCCGCATTTCGCGTTGCTGGCGAACATCTCGCGTCGCCATGGCCTGGAGGTAATTTCGATGGGAATGAGCGCAGATTTCGAGCTCGCGGTGAGGTTTGGCGCGACGCATGTCCGGGTGGGGTCTGCGCTCTTTGGCGCGCGTCCCGGGACGTGACGGTGGGGGAACGTCGCCCGGCGACGAAAAAACCGGTCGCTACGCACGGAACTTGCGCAGAATCCGGGCGAAGGCGGCTACCCGCAAAGCAGCGCCGCGCCTAGTATCACCTCAAGAGAAGACCTTGGAGAACACGGATGACGACGACGAAGACCATCCTGCTCGTTGACGATGACGACGATCTTCGTGGCGCCCTCGCGGAGCAGTTTGAGCTTCACGAAGGGTTTCGGGTCGATCAGGCGGCGACCGCCGCTGAGGGAATGAAGAAAGCTGAAGCGAACCGCGTCGATCTGATCATTCTGGACGTCGATCTGCCCGATATGGATGGCCGGGACGCCTGCAAGCTGATGCGCAAGCACGGCGTCGCAGCGCCGATCGTGATGCTGACCGGGCAGAACACGGACCCGGACGCGATTCTCGGGCTGGACGCGGGCGCCAATGACTATGTCGGCAAGCCGTTCAAATTCTCCGTGCTGCTCGCGCGCGTCCGGGCGCACCTGCGCACGTTCGAGCAGAGCGAGGACGCAACCTTCAAGCTAGGACCTTATGAGTTCCGTCCCGCGGCGAAGATCCTGGTTGACGAGAAAGACAAGAAGGTCCGCCTGACCGAGAAGGAAACCAATATTCTGAAATATCTCTATCGCGCGGGCGGAAAGCCGGTGGCGCGCGATGAGCTTCTGAGCGAGGTCTGGGGGTATAATGCGAACGTGACGACCCACACGCTGGAAACCCATATCTACCGGTTAAGGCAGAAGATCGAGCCCGATCCGTCTAACGCCCGGCTTCTGTTGACGGAGAGCGGCGGTTACAGGCTGCAGCCCTAGGCGACGTCCAGATCGACCGTGACGGGAACGTGATCGGACGGTTTCTCGCCGCCGCGTTCCTGCGTGTGAATCGTGTAGCTGTCGATGATCGCGCGCGGGGCGGCCCGGTGGTCCGCCCAGATATGATCGAGGCGACGGCCGCGATTGCTCGCCGCCCAGTCGGCCGCCCGATAGCTCCACCAGGTGTAGAGTTTCTGATCCGCCGGATGCGCCGCGCGGGCAATGTCCGTGAACCGGCCGCGCGCGATGATCCGCTTCAGCCCGTCGGTTTCAACCGGCGTGTGGCTGACGACGTTGAGGAGCTGCTTGTGGGACCAGACGTCGTTTTCCTCGGGCGCGATGTTGAGATCGCCGACCAGCAGCAGGGGAGGGCGGCGGCCTGTCGCGCGGGCGGCGTACTCGGATTCCATCCGTGCGATGAACTCAAGCTTGTGCGCGAACTTGTCGTTGAGTTCGGGGTCCGGAACGTCAGCGCCGGCCGGCACGTAGAGGTTGTGAAGCTCGAAACCCGCGACCGACACCGCGGCGATGCGGGCGTGCTCGTGCCGGCAGAGCGCGGGCGGAGCGGCGGGCGCGAGGGGGAGGCGCGATGCGATCGCGACCCCGTGCATGCCCTTTTGTCCGACAACATGCAGATGAGGGAGTCCGGCCGCCTCGAACGCCGCGCGGGGGAATTCAGCCTCGCGGCACTTGATTTCCTGGAGGCACAGGATGTCGGGCCGGTGCGCGGCGATGAAGTCGCTCACCCGGCCCATCCTCAGTCGGACAGAATTGATGTTCCAGGTGGCAAGGCGCAGGCGAGTCATGGGGAAGCATGTCCCGTTCGCGGGCCTGCTTCAAGCCGGGATCAATTGCGGCGCCAAAGATCAAGCGCCAGACATCAAGCGCGCCCGACTGCGGGGACAGTCAGGCGCGCTTGGCGCGGATTCGCGCATGCCGGGAGGGGATTAGCTCCGGCTTTGACCGACGGACCAGGATAGCTTGCGGGGGGAAGCTCAAGCACCAGTCGACGACGGTACGTGGCAATAACGCCACAGTGACGCACTTTTTGCAACGCTGCTGAGATTAAAATTTGCGTGTGGTTCGTGAGCGACGCGAAACCTGTCTCGATTCAGATATTTGGCCGGACAGGGGAGGGCGTGGCTCCCCTCTTGGGCCCGTTTCGGCGTCACCGGCGGTCGCCGTCGCGATCTTCCGGGTCCCGCACCACGAAGAGGGACGGGCTCAATCGGACATTGGTTTCGATTCGGTCGAGCGCGACTTCCGTCACGCCGCCGCCGCCGTCGATCGCCTGCCAGCCAACAAGATCGAGCGCGGGGCCGCGGAATTCGAGAATCATCTGGCCCTCGGCCTCGCCGGTCTTGTCCTGCATGGTGACGAACCAGGACTCGCCCGAGCGGGACACGCGGCTGACATCGCCGCTCCTCGCGAGATCGACATCGGACCTGAGGAAGAGATTGAGCGGCGTCGAGGAGAGGGGCACGGCGTCATAGGCGTCGCGCTTCGGCTCCTCGATCGACACCGACACGCCGTCTGAGACCACATAGACCGGCTCCGGGTCCTTGTAATCAAGGCGAATCTTGCCCGGCCGGCTGATGTAGAAGTCGCCGGAGGACGCCTTGCCGGCGACGTCGACCTGCGTGAAGCGGCCCTTGACGGTGCGCGTCTCGGTGAGGGCGCGGCTGATGCGGTCCATGATCACGGTGCGATCATTCGCGGCCGTGGCGGGCGCGGGCGTCGCCGGCTTCGGCGCGGCCGTCTGGGCGGGAGGAGAGGAGGGCGTCGCCGCGGGGGGCGGGGTCTGCGGCGCTTCGTAGCGCACGGGCGTCGGCGTGGGCGAAGGCGAGGCGGGGGACGCCGGTCGCGGCGCGGGTTTCGCCGCAACCACCGGAACGGGGCTGGCGACCGGGGCCGCCGCGGACATGGCGGCCGGCGCGGGGCGCGCGGTGACGGGCGGCGGGGCGAGATCGACCCCGGACACGAGAAACGGCAGGAGGGAGACAAACATCATGCTCATGGGAGGATAAGTCCTTGTCGGGGGGGCGAAAACAAGACGCCGGAAGGGAATTTTCGCCCGTTTTCCCTGAACGCCGGTTCAGGGTGGTTATCCATGGATAGCCTGCGCGTGACCGCCGGTCAGGAACGGGTTGGGGACGGGTTGGGAGCGGGTTTGGGGCGGGTTGGCGCGCGCGGCGGCGGTTTTTGGGGGATTTCGCTGTTTCGTATGCGACGACTGGGTCCCGGATAGCGCTTGCAGCGCTTCCGGGATGACAGGGGGAGGGGTGTGGCGATCAGAAGTTTTTGCCCAACCAGGACCAGAGGCGGGAGAGGCCGCGCGGCGCGGGAGTGGAGCCAAACGCAAAATCCGGCGGGCGCGTCGGTTTTCGGGGCCAGCGCTCGCGCTCCTCCGGCGTGAGGGTGTACCGGCCCCCCGGGCCCAACCAGATCACCTCGCGAACGTGCGCAATCGGTGCGAGGCTTGCCGCACGGTCGGGAATGTTCACCTCCTCCAATTGAGTGAGGCCGGCGAGGGGGGAGAGGTCGGAGACCTGCGTTCCCCCGCAGCCGAGCTCGGTGAGGTTTGTGAGGCCGGCGAGGGGGGAGAGGTCGGAGACCTGCGTGCTCCCGCAGCTGAGCTCGGTGAGGCGGGTGAGGGCGGCGAGGGGTGAGAGGTCGGAGACCTGCGTCTTCGAGAAGCTGAGCGAGGCGAGGCTGGTGAGGCCGGCGAGGGGCGAGAGGTCGGAGACCTGCGTCCACGCGCAGTCGAGCCGGGTGAGGCTGGTGAGGCCGGCGAGGGGGGAGAGGTCGGAGACCTGCGTTCCCCCGCAGCTGAGCTCGGTGAGGTTGGTGAGGCCGGCGAGGGGTGAGAGGTCGGAGACCTGCGTTCCCCCGCAGTAGAGTGAGGTGAGGCTGGCGAGGCCGGCGAGGGGGGCGAGCGAGGTGAGGCGCTTTTTACGGTCAGATGACACCCCGGACCAGAAATCGAGCCGCCGGACGAGCGTGGCCAGGTCCGCCGGCACGGGCTTTCCGTCGAGGATCAGATCGCGGACGGTCGTTTCGATTTCTTTGCGCTCATCGTCGCTGAGGCCGTCATCGGGCGGGGCGGTGGGATGTGGAGCAGGCGGCGACGCGTCCTCCGCCAGCCAGTCGCGGATCATTTTCGACGACTCATCCAGCGGTGGTGCGTCGGGCGTGTCGTGCGGCGGGGCGGCCGCGTCGGGTCTTGAGTCGGGTTTTGGGGGCAGGGGAGAGCGGGTGGCGCGCGCAACCAGCCGGGCGGACCAGGCTTGCGTGCGGCCCGCCGAGAGGCTGAGTCTGCCCGACAGCCGGAACCCTTCGGCCGAGACCGGCCGGCCCGCGGCGGCGAGGGCGGCGAGCGTTTCCGAATGGGAGGCGACGGCGCCGGCCATCTCCTCCACCTCGCCGGCGAGCGCGGCGGCGTCAGGGGAGGGCGCATCCAGCAAGGCGGCGGCGAGCGCGGCGTGAAGCCCGCCCACTTCGACGGCGTGTGTGCGGGCGGCGCCCTCGGCCTCGGTTTCGGGCGGCGGCGCATCGGCAAGGTCGCGAAGGCCGGCGCGCGCCTCATCGACGCCGGAGCGGACGCCGGCGAGATCCTCCACTGAAGCGGCGGCGGGCGCGAAAGCGGGCGTGTGGATGAGGGCGGGCTCGGCGGCCTCCTGCCGCATGGCGATCTCGGCCCCGTCGAGCCGGTCGCGCAGGGCGTTGATCGCATTCGCGAGCGCGGGGTGTTGCGCCCGGAAGCGGAAGTCTAGCTCCTTCAGCGGCGCGGCGTGAACCGGCAGGCGCTCGGCGATCAGGCGCCGGCGGCGCGATTCAGCGAGGAGGCCGATTGCGCGCATGGCGCGGTCGAGGTTCGCGGCGGCGTCGGGCGCGTGGCGCAGGTGAATGGCGTGTTCGTCCACGACCGAAGCGAGGGAGGCGAGGGCGGTCTCGACCTCGGCGAGCGCGGCGGCCTGCGCATAGGAGGGCCCGGTCTCCTGAGCGGCGATGCGGCGCGCGGAGGCGACCACGGCGGCAGCCATGCTGCGCATCCAGTCGCCGGGCGAACGCGAGAAGGGGAGGGCGGGGACGGCGGTGAACTGCGTCAGGCGATCGCGATAGAAGCGCGGCGCGTTGTCGAGTCTGGAGTACATCAGCGGCGCGACGCGGAACCGGCGTCCGGGCGCGCAGTGGAGCGCGTGGATCGCCTCGAACTCCTTGTTCCACATATAGGTCGCGTCATTGCACTCCTCGGTGACGAGGATGAGGGCGAGGTCGGCCGCCTCGATCTCCTCGGCGATGAGGGGGGTGTAGACGTCGCCGGCGGAGAGCGAACGGTCATACCAGAGGCGGAGCGCGAGGCCCGCCGATGCGGCCCCCGCGAGGATGGCGGCGACGACCTGGTCGGCGAGCTCGCGGTTGGGATGGGTGTAGGAGAGGACGGCGCAGACGTCCGCGCGCGCCCGGTCGAGCGGCTCATAGGCGGCGGGGTCGAATGGCTGAAGCTGCGCGTCGTCCATGTGGCCGGAGTTCCCCTTCGGTCGCGGCGTATTGGATACCGGGGCAGGGGAGGGAGTCGAGAGGCGCGGCGCAGGCGGGTGTCACGGCAGGGGAGGGCGGGGGAGAGCGCCCTGCCCTCGCTTCGCGTCGCGACAGTGTGCAAACGAAAGAGGCCCGAGCAGCGGCTACGCAGCGCCCTGCCCCGGCCTCGTGTGTCGTGGTTCGGCTCCGCGACCGGCGGGGCGCGTCAGGCGGTTTAGGCGGCCTAGGCGGCCTCGTCGTCGCGGCCCACGCGGTTCAGGATCTCGCGCTTGCCGGCATGGTTCGCGGCGGAGATGATGCCCTCCTCCTCCATGCGCTCGATCAGCAGCGCGGCGCGGTTGTAGCCGATGCGCAGCACGCGCTGGACATAGGAGATGGTCGGCCGCTTGTCGCGCATCACGGCGGCCACCGCGTCGCGGTAGAGGTCCTCGTCCGGGTCGCCCGACGAGGTTCCGAAGGCGGCGTCGGCGACGGATTCGTCCTCCTCGGGCGCTTCGGTGACTCCGGAGACATATTGCGGCGCGGCCTGGTCCTTCAGCCATTCGACGACGCGCTCAACCTCGTCCTCCGAAACGAACGGGCCGTGCACGCGGTTGAGGCGCCCGCCCGAGGCGAGCCAGAGAAGGTCGCCCATGCCGAGCAACTGTTCGGCCCCCATCTCGTTGATGATGGTGCGGCTGTCGATGCGCGACGCCACCTGATACGAGATGCGGGTCGGGAAGTTCGCCTTGATCGTGCCGGTGATGACGTCAACCGACGGGCGCTGCGTCGCCATGATGAGGTGAATGCCGGCGGCGCGCGCCTTCTGGGCGATGCGCTGGACGAGGCTTTCGACGTCCTTGCCGGCGACGAGCATGAGATCGGCCATTTCGTCGATGACGACGACGATGTGGGGCATCTGGTCGGGGCTGACCTGTTCGGTCTCGAAGATCGCCTCGCCGGTCTGCTTGTTCCAGCCGGTCTGGACGGGGCGGGAGAAATGCTCACCGCGGGCCGCGTATTCGCTGGCCTTCTGGTTGTAGCCCGCGATGTTGCGAACCTGCAGCTTCGACATCAGCTCGTAGCGGCTGTCCATCTCGCGAACGACCCAGTTGAGCGCGAGCACGGCTTTCTCCGGCTCGGTGACGACGGGCGACAGCAGATGCGGAATGCCCTCATAGATCGACAGTTCCAGCATTTTCGGGTCGATCATGATGAAGCGGCATTTCTCCGGCGGCAGCTTGAACATCAAGGACAGGATCATCGCGTTGATGCCGACGGATTTGCCGGAGCCGGTCGTCCCGGCGATCAGCAGGTGGGGCATCTTGGCGAGGTCGGTGACGGTGGGCTGTCCCTCGATCGTCTCCCCCAGGGTGAGCGGCAGGGCGGCGCGGCTGCGGCGGAACTCCTGCGACGACAGCAGGTCGCGCAGATAGACCGTCTCGCGGGTCGGGTTCGGCAGTTCGATGCCGATGGCGTTGCGGCCGGGGATGACCGCGACGCGCGCGGAGGTTGCGGACATCGAGCGGGCGATGTCCTCGGCGAGCGCCACGACGCGGGAGGATTTCACGCCCGGAGCGGGTTCGAGCTCGAACAGGGTGACGACCGGGCCGGGGCGAACCTCGACGATTTTACCCTTCACGCCGAAATCGTTGAACACGACCTGCAGACGATCCGCCATTTCAAGCAGGCGCTGCTCGTCGATCTCGGAGCGACGCTGCGGCGGCGTGTCGAGCAGTTCGATCGGCGGAATGATCTCGTTGGTGGTCGGCGGAGTGATGTGCGTCGGGGTCGCGATGCTGGCGCGGACCTGCGGCGGCGCGGCGCGGGCCGGCACGATGGGCTGGCGCGGGGCGACGGCGGGCGCGATCTCGTCGTCGGCGTCGTCCTCGTCGGGTGTGTGGTTGATCGCGGGGCGCAAGCCGTCCTTCGGGCCGGGGCGACCGATCTCGGCGTTGGCGACGGCGGTGAAGAAACCGCGCTCGCCGTCATCGAAAGCCTCGTCATCCGTGTAGGCGATCGGTGTGCGCATCGGGGTGCGCCGGCGTCTGTCGAAGAGACCGGAAACAGCGGAGACGATCCGCGCGGGGCTGAACGGCAGGCCGCGGGTGCGCACCCGCTCCAGCATCGCCTCGGCGGGCGCATTCGCTCCGCGGTGAAGCGTGCGGATGAGCGCTGCGCCGTCATGCGCGCCAAGCCCGAGGGACATGCCCGCGAATGCGACGGCGCCGACGCCCGCGAGCATGGCCGCCCACGCCTCCGGTGACGGCGCTCCGAGGGCGGCGAAGGGGGTCGAGGCAAGCGACAGCAGCACGTCGCCGAGCACGCCGCCGAGACCGGTGGCGAGCGGCCAGGTCTGGGGGATCGGCCATTCCGCGAGGCAACAGGCCGCGAGGACCAGCGCGACCGCGCCAAATCCCCAGCGAGCGGCGTCACGCGGGCCGATGCCGAGCGCGCGGCGAAGTCCGGCGACCATGAGCGCGAACCCCATGAGCCATGCGGTCCAGCCAAACCCCTGCGTGAACAGGTCAGCGCCGATGGCGCCGGTTCGTCCAAACAGGTTCATCGCGGGCACGGCCGAGGCCGTGTTGAGGCTCGGGTCGGAGGGTGAATAGGATCCGCAGGCGCCGCAGATAAACACGCCGAGGGAAAAGGCCCCCAGCCCGGTCGCGAAACGCTGGAATCCGCTCGGACGGCGCTGGCCGTCGTCGGTGTCTTCATCGCCATGGGACCGGCGTGCATCTGGCATGCGGTCGTCCTCGTCTGGAACAGGGTTGGTCTTAGCCATCCCAACGTGACCGGGCCTCCTTAACAGCGAGCAAACATTGCCGCGTCCGGACGCGGCGGCGGATGAAATTATCGACACGCTGGCGGCGCCCGTTCCGGCGTCGTCGGGGGGATCGCGGCGCCTAAAGTTTAGGCGCCCGGACATTCGCGCATGGCGGGAGCGAGACTTCGCTTGCCCGACCTGACACCCCGGTTGTCGATCAGGGTCAGTGACGATCATGCGCCCGGCTCCGTTCCCATGGGCCAAGCGTGAATCGTGGGGCGCCGAGAACAGGGGTTATGAAATGCGAATGAAATCAAAGCGGGGCGACGAGCCCGCGAGTCTTCTGGAGCGCGCAGGCGCGGCGGGGCGGCTGCTCCTTGCGACGCTGATCGGCGTTCTGGTCGCGGGCGCGGGGGCCGCCTTCGCGCAGGATGCGGCGCCGCAACTGCTCGCGAGCCAGCAGCCGCTCGTTGTTGAGTCAGGCAACACGTCGTGGATCCTCACCTCGACCGCGCTCGTGCTGATGATGACCATTCCGGGCCTCGCCCTGTTCTATGGCGGGATGGTGCGCAAGAAGAACTTCGTCACCATCGTGGCGCAGTGCTTCGCGATCACCGCGCTGATCAGCGTGTTGTGGGTCGTGATCATGTATTCGTTGGCCTTCGGGACCAACGCCGACGGGACGCTCAACGCCTATATCGGCAGCCTCGATCTGGTGATGCTCGCGAATGTGACGTCGGAAACCGCGCACGCGGCGACGGCCGACCTGCCGGAATATCTGTGGATCGTCTACCAGATGACGTTCGCGATCATCACGGTGGCGCTGATCACCGGGGCCTATGCCGACCGGATGAAGTTCACGTCCATGCTGGTGTTCAGCGGACTGTGGGGCGTGCTCGTCTATGCGCCGATCTGCCACTGGGTGTGGGGCGGCGGCTGGCTTGGCGGACTTGGCGCGCTCGACTTCGCGGGCGGCACGGTGGTGCACATCAACGCCGGCGTGGCGGGGCTCGTCGCCGCGCTCGTGATCGGCAAGCGCAAGGGCTATGGCTCGGAGAACATGGCGCCGCACAACGTCGTCTACACGATGGTTGGCGCGTCGCTGCTCTGGGTCGGCTGGTTCGGTTTCAACGCGGGCTCTGCGTGGACCGCGGACGCAGGTTCCTCCGTCGCGATGCTGAACACACAGATCGCCACCGCGCTCGGGGTTCTCGTCTGGATGGTGATCGAGATGATCCACCGCGGCAAGGCGACGATGCTGGGCCTTGCGTCGGGCGCGATCGCTGGCCTCGTGGCGATCACGCCCGCGGCCGGACTCGTCGATCCGGCGGCGGCGCTCGCGATCGGCGGCGCAGGTGGTGCGGCCGGTTATTTCGGCGCGGTCTTCCTCAAGAAGATGCTTCGATATGACGACAGTCTCGATGTGTTCGGCGTGCACGGCGTGTGCGGCATCGTTGGCGCGGTGTTGACCGGGGTCTTCGCCCAGGGCGAGGGCGTGTCGATGGCCGAACAGGTGGTGACGCAGATCACCGCGGTCGGCGCGACCATTGCCTACTGCGGCGTGATGACCTTCGTGATCCTGATGCTGGTGAAGTTCACGCTCGGACTTCGGGTGACCGCAGAGGACGAGGACGAGGGTCTCGACCTCGCCCTTCACCGGGAGGCCGTTCAGTAACAGGGGGCCGTCGAGGCCAACTGACGGACGATCGACGGGCGGGCGCGGGTCCTTGGAGCCTCGCCCGTCTGTTTTTTTTGCGGCAGGGACGCTCGACCGCAGGGCGCGATCTCAGAAGTCGGGTTAGACTGATGCAATGGTTTCAAGAGCGCCCCAGGCTGTGTCCGACCCCCTGACCTGCGAGATCGCCGTCGTCGGCGGAGGGCCGGTTGGTCTCACGCTCGCGCTGGCGCTCGCCCGCGACGGGGCGGATGTGGTGCTCATCGATGCGGAGATCGGGGACGCGGAGGCGGGCGGTGCAGGGCAGGGCGCCCGGTCGGACGCGCGGGCCTATTTCATCGCCCACGGGTGCTGGCGGATCTGGACGCGTCTCGGCGTCGGTGAGCCACTGCTGGCCCATGCGCAGGCGGTGCGGTCGCTGACGGCGGACGGCGAGGCCGTCGAGGGCGCGGCGTTCGACGATCTCGCGCTCGGCGGCGAACCGCTCGGCTGGATGATCGAGCACGCGCCGCTGATGTCTGTCCTGCGGGCGGCGGTTGGGGCGCAGACCGGGATTCGCAGCGTCGCTCCGGCGGTGGTGGACGCGATGCAGGCGGCGCCTGGCGCGGCGCGGCTGACGACGGACCGCGGCGAGGTGCGGGCGGGACTGGTCGCCGCGTGCGACGGCGGCCGGTCGTCGCTGCGGGAGAGCGCGGGGATCGCCTTCGAGGGCCGGGACTATCCGGCGCTGGCGTTGTCGCTGTTTGCAAAGCTCGACCGACCGATGGAGGGGGTGGCGCGCCAGCTTTTCCTGCCGACGGGGCCGATCGCTGTTCTGCCCCTGCCGGGAGATCGGGCGAACATCGTCTGGACGATGCGGACGCCCGCGGCGCATGCGCTGAGCGCGATGTCGACCGGAGACCTTGCGGCGGAGCTGCGGTCTCGCGCCGGGGATTTCATCGGCGGGTTCAAGCTCGAGCCCCGGCGGGGGGTGTTTCCGCTCAAGCTGCGGCTCGCCGGGCGGTATCATGCACCGCGCCTCGCCCTGGTGGGGGATTCCGCCCACCTCGTGCATCCGCTGGCGGGACAGGGGCTTAATCTCGGTCTCAAGGACGCGGCGGCGCTCGCCGATGTCGTTCGGGCGGCGACGAGGCGGGGGCTCGACCCCGGGTCCGAGACAGCGCTCGAGGGTTACACGCGCGCGCGGCGGGCGGACGGGGTGGCGGTCGCGGCTGCGATGGACGCCTTCGCGCGGGTGTTTACGGCCCCGTCGCTTGTTCGCGCTCTGGGCGGGCTCGCGCTTGGTGCGACGAGGTGGACGCCCGGCCTGATGGACTGGTTCGTCCGCGAGGCGGGAGGCGCGGCGGGTGATGCGCCGGCGTTGATGCGGCCGATCGAGGCCGACGCCCCGGATGTCGCCGCAAGCTGATTCCGCGCGCTCCATTGTAACCGGGCCATCCTATCCTGCCGGGAGATGCGCTCGTCATCCGCGTGCGTCGCGGCTCAGGCCGTCCGCTTCAAGTCTCGCCGCGTAGCCGGCGAGGCGTCCCGCCGGATCCTGTGCAAGCTCGCGAAGATAGGTCCAGGTGAACAGGCCGGTGGCGTGACCGTCGTCAAAGCGGATGCGAACGGCATAGCGACCCACGGGATCCGCGGACACGACGCCGACATGGCGCTTGCCGGCGGGCGGGGGGGGGCGGGAGGGGCCGCCATGTCCTTGCACCTCCGCGCTGGGGCTTTCGACGCGGAGCAGTTCGTAAGGGATGTCCCCCGCAAAGCCGTCGTCGAACGAGATACGCAGAACGCGCGCCGTCGCACGGAAGCGCAGCTCCGTCGGCCAGGCGGATGGCGCATGACGGGCGAGGTCGGTCATCGGGGCGAGGCGCGCGTCTTCGGAGCCGGGTCGGGCTGAGGCGCAGGGCCGGAGCTTGATGCGTCCGGGTCCGTTCCGGTGTCGTCGAGGTCGCGGGCTTCCTCGCGCAGGAGGATCGGAACGCCGTTCCGGATCGGGTAGGCGAGCCCGGCCTGTCGCGAGATGAGTTCGCCGCGCGCCCTGTCATAGGTGAGGGCCGAGCGGGACACCGGGCAGATCAGGACTTCGAGCAGGCGCGGGTCCACAGTCTCGTTGGGCGCGCTCGCGGCGGCCTGAGCGTCGGCGGGGTCTGGTGTCTGCGTCATTGCATCGTTCCTCCGCCGGGGACGGGCCGCTCCATCTTGAGCAGGGTGATCAGGAGCCGGCTCCGATCCTCGATCGATACGGCCTCGAGCAGCGCCTGCTTCTCAGAGTGCGCGAAGGGGCAGCCGATCGACAGGGAGTTGATGAGGAGATCGACCGGCGCGTCGCGGATCGCCTCCCAGTCGGCTTTCAGGCCATTGCGCTGGAGATAGTCCTGCAGCGCCCTGGTGAGGGCGTCGCGCACCCCGGCCGCCATCGGGTTCGGCGGCGGAAGGTCGCTCGCGAACGGCGTCCAGTCGGGCGCGACCGTCCGGTAGGGCGTCTTGCGGGTGGTTTCCTCCGCGACCCGGAATCGGGAGACGCCGGTGAGGGCGATCAGATATCGGCCGTCATCGGTTTCCTGATAACTCGTGATGCGCCCGACGCAGCCCACACCAGCAAGGTCAGGGAGTTCGGCGTCGGGATCGCCGCCCGCAGGCTGGATCATGCCGATCAGCCTCGCCCCGGACAGCGCATCGTCGATCATGTTGAGATAACGGGGCTCGAAAATGTTCAGCGGCAGGACGGAGCGCGGAAACAAGAGCGCGCCGGCGAGCGGAAATACGGGGATTTCCGGCGGCAGGTCGGACGGCTTGCGATAGATTCTCGGCACGGGGCGGTGTCCCTGGCGATCGCTGCTGCGCTTCGGCGCTCCCGTAATGTGGGCGCGAAGGGGCTCAAGGTCCAGCGCGGAGCGGGTGCGACCGGCGCGAATCCTTAGGCGAATATCGCGACGAACAGCCCGGCGACGATCACGATGGAGACCAGAAGCGTTCCGATCGTGCCGACCATGCGCCCGAATGAGAAGCCGCCGGAGCTTGCAAGCCCCTGCGCATGCAGGATGCGGCTGAGGACGAGCGCCGCCCCTGAAACGTGGATCCACCAGAGCGCGGCGTCGAGCAGCCCGAGCGCGAGCAGCCCGACCATGAGGGGCGGCACATCCTCGACCGCGTTCATCTGAACCCGGCCGGCGCGGGCGAAATCGGGATTGGATACGTCGCCCGGAGCGACCTTCAGCTTGCCGCGCTGGCCGCCGACATAGATTTTGAGGCCGATCATGAGGACGATCAGCAACGCCACGTAGAAGCCCGCCGCCTGAAGCGCGGTCATGCTGGTGAACATCGTCATTGTGCGCCCGGCCCCTTCCGACTGATCGAACGCGAGATAGGGGTCGACGCCCGGCCGCTGTCAAGGACGCGGTGGCGAACCAAGCCGCTAAGGAAATCCTTAACCACAGCGTCCCATCACTTCCGCACGCGAAGTCCACCAATCCGGAGGCAATTCATGGGCGCGCTCTCGATCAACAAGCTTGCGAATCGCGGCGGCGCCTTGCTGTTGATCGCAACGGCGGCGGGAAGCGGCGCCGGAATCTGGGCGTCCGTGGGGCTTGGAGCAAAGCTGCACTCCACGAACGAGATATCGGAAATCCTGCGCAACCATCTGGAGGGCGACATGATGCATGACGCGCTCCGGGGCGATGTGGTGTCGGCGCTTGCGTCCGCTGATCCCGCGCTCGGGATCACCTTGTCCGAGGTGAAAGCCGACCTTCAGGAACATGAGGAGCGTTTCCGTTCGCTGCTCGCGGCGAACATGGAGCGGTCGGCGGGCGGGCCGGTTGAAACGGCGATCAGCGACGTTGCGCCGGCGCTCGAGGCCTATATCGAGAAGGCGAGCCGGATCGTCGATCTCGCCGGGGTCGATCGGGATCGCGCGGCGTTGGAAATGGCCGGATTCATGGAGGCGTTCTACGCTCTTGAAACCCGCATGGAGGAGGCGTCCGACCGGATATCCGCGATCGCGGCGTCGGAAGTGAAGGCGGGCGCGGCGCTGTCGCTGGCGACGGTCGTGCTCACGGCTGGGCTGCTGCTGGTGGCGATGGGGCTGGTGGTCGCGATGCTGCTTGCGGTGCGGCGGGCGGTGATTCGGCCGATCGCAGACCTGACGAGTGCGATGGAGCGTGTGGCGGGCGGGGAGATCGAGGTCGCGGCCCCCCACACACGCCGCGGGGACGAGGTCGGCACGATGGCGCGGGCGCTGGAGCGCTTCCGGGAAGCGGCGGTCAACCAAAGGGCGCTCGAGGCCGAGCGCGCCCGCGACGCGGACCTGACCGATCAGCATCGACGTCGGCGGGAAGAGCTGACGACGGCGTTCTCGCAGCGCCTCGCCGAAGGCCTGAGCGCGCTCACATCGGCGGCGCGCTCGCTCCTGTCTGAGGCCAATGAACTGGAAGCGGCGGCGTCCAACGCCTCGAACACATCGGCGTCCGCGAGGGACGCGGCGGGGGGAGCGGCCCGGAGCGCACAGGGCATCGCGGCGGCGACCGCCGAGCTGAGCGCCTCGATCGAGGAGATTTCCGCGCGCATGTCGGACTCCGCGGAGTCCGCCCGCAAGGCCTCGGAGGGCGGAGAGGCGGCCGATGCGGCGGTGCGCAACCTTTCGAGCGCCGCGCTTGGCATCGGTGAGATCGTTTCGGTGATCAGCTCGGTCGCGGAGCAGACCAATCTGCTCGCCCTGAACGCGACGATCGAGGCGGCGCGCGCAGGTGACGCCGGGCGCGGCTTCGCGGTGGTTGCGAGCGAGGTCAAGTCGCTCGCCGAACAGACGTCGAAGGCGACGGAGGACATCTCCCGGAAGATCCAGGAAGTTCAGGCGATCAGCGGTCAGTCGGTCGACCAGGTGCGCGCCGTCAACAAGCTGATCGATGAGATGCGCGCGATCAGCTCCGCCGTGGCGGCCGCGGCGGAGGAACAGAACGCGGCGACGGCCGGGATCGCCGCGAACGTCTCGGACGCATCGCAGCAGACCGCGGAAGCGCTGCGCAATGTCAGCGGCCTCGCGGAGGCCACCGACCGCACGCGGGGCGTGAGCCAGAGGGTGCAGTCCGCGTCCAAGGACGTCGAAAAGGTGGCGGACGATCTGCGGGCGATCTCGGACCATTTCGTGAAAAGCATCCGTTCGGCCTAGCCCGCCAATGGAAGGTTAACGCCTTAACCAAAACTGCGCGGCCGCGCTTCGCGTGACCTTATCCTGCCTCTGGTAACCCCGTTTGCTCATCCACCGCCTTGCGGGGACAACGGGGCAAGACCAATGAAGCTTCATCATCTGATGTTCGCGCTCGGCTGCGCAGGCGCGAGCGCTTTTCCCTCCGTCGCCCAGACGGCGACAGACGCCGGCGCGCGCTGGTTTCATGAGGGCGTCGCGGAACTGACCTTCGATCATGCCGATGACGGATCTGACGTGACGGCCGCTACGGTGGAAGTGGCGGCCGGGTTTCGTCTCGCCGGCGGGTGGTCGGTCCAGGGGTCCGCGGTTCTTGAACCGGTGGGCGAGGGCGGGGGCGATTCCGTCTTTGAAGATGAAGGCGCGTACATCGACTCCCTCACGCTTCAGTATGCCTCCGACGCCTTCACGGTCTACGCCGGCAAGATCGCGCCGGTGTTTGGATCCGCGGCCGACCTTGCGCCGGGACTCTACGGATTTGAGGTCGGTGAGGGCTATCAGCTCGTCGAGATGATCGGCGCCGGCGCGGATGTCGGCGTCGGGCGCCTCGTGGAGGGGCTTGGCGGCGAACATGTGCTCAGCGTCTCTGTGTTCCGGGCGGACCGCAGCGTTCTGTCGGACTCGATCGGGACCCGTCGCGGCCGGCTGTCGCTCGACGACGGCGGACTTGCGAACACAAGCGATGCGGAATCCGTGACAGTGAGCCTTGATGGTGAGTCCGAAGCGGGCTGGGGCTATACGGTCGGATATCGACGTCTCGCCGCCGGCGTGACCGAGGAGGTCGCCGAAACCGCGTTCGTCGCCGGGGTGACGCGTTCGTTCCAGCTCTCCGAAACGCTCGCGGCGGAGGTGCTGCTTGAAGCCTTCGGTGCATCGGACGCCGACGGCGTCGCGTCTGCAGACCGCTTCGGCTACACGTTGGCGGGGACGCTTGCGCGCGGCGACTGGCGAGCCTCCGCCATTCTCTCAGGCGTCCATCAGGATGCGGTGCTCGGCGACCGCGATCTCGACCACCTCGAACTGATGATCGGTCGCGACTTCGCCAACGGCGTCTCACTCGACGCCGGTGTGCGGACCGGCAAGCGTGACGGCGCGTCCGAGACGGGGTTCGGCGTCCGGCTCACCCTCGGGTTCTGAGCCGGCGACTAGCGAACGGTGACGGACAGCCGATCAGCGGATGTGAATTCGGCCGGTAGAGACCGCGCGGCGTAGGTCAGGCGTCGCCCGACCATGATCTCGCGCGAGGCGGTGACCACCCCGGCGGCGTCCAGCGCCTCGACAAGAACCGTTCTCTGGCGCGTGGCGGGGGTTCGACCGATGGCCGCGTCGGCGAGCCGCAGGCGCAGCTGATCGCCCTCCACATGGGCGCTGATGACGGGCATAGCGGTGCGGGTCGGCGTGTCCGCGACCGCCGCGGGACTGACAAACCCGATGACGGCGGCGACACATGCGGCCGCGAAACCGGTGGCGACGATGGACCTCTGCGACATGATCAGTCTCCCGACGGGCGAAGTTTGAACCTGTCCTCGCTCAAAGCAAGAGCGGGGCCAGGCGCGCGGGCGGTCGCGGGGGGTGGCCTACCTGAAAAGCAGGGCCGACAGGCGCCGGCGGGCGGATTTCGACACCTCGGCCTTGGGCCCCGCCGCCTCGAAGATTTTCAGAAGCTGCGCACGGGCGGCGCCTTCGTTCCAGCCGAGGTCCGCTTCGAGAATTGTGAGCAGGTGTTCGGCCGCCTCGTCGTGGCGGGACAGGGCGGACAGGGCTTCGGCAAGGTCAAACCGGGTCGCATGGTCGCCCGGATTCGCCGCGAGCTTCGACATCAGCGCGCGCACTTCATCGGGTTCGGCTGGCCGGGCGGCGAGCGCGAGCGCGGAGATCACCGAGGCGGCGGACGGGTGCGAGCGGTTCGCCGGAGGGATCATGTCGATCAGGGACTGGGCCCGCACCTGATCGCCACCCTTCAGATAGCAGTGCGCAAGGCCCGACAGCGCCTCGATATTGTCCTGCTCCTGCTGGAGGATCATCGCGTAAATCTCGGCGGCGGCCCCGATGTCGTCCGCGTCGAGGGCGTTTTCGGCTTCGGCGAGCAGTTCAGCGGTGGAGGGCCCGGCGGCTGGACCGCCGAGCTTGGCGATGAACGCCTTCACATCGCTTTCCGGCACCGCGCCCATGAACGCGTCCGCCGGGCGGCCGTCCTTGAACGCGACGACGGCGGGGATCGAGCGCACGCCGAGCTGGCCGGCGATGGCCGGGTTCTCGTCAATGTTGATCTTCACGAGCTTCACCGCCCCGCCGGCGGCGTCCACGGCCTTCTCGAGCACCGGTCCGAGCGCCTTGCAGGGGCCGCACCAGGGGGCCCAGAAATCGACGATCACCGGCTGTTCGCGCGAGGGCTGGATGACGTCCTGCACGAAGGTGCGGTCGGTCCCGTCCTTGATGTGCGCGCTGGCGGCGCCGGCGGCGGGCTTGGCGGGCTTGCCCTGACCGAGAATGTGCATGGAGGTCTCCCGAAACGATCCGAATACAAGGTGGCCCCGCGACCCGCACTTCGCAACCCGGCGGCCATGGTCGAGCGCTTGCGGGCGCACAAAGATTCGTGGTGTGGTTCGTACCGTAACCCGCATGGCAGGCAAGGGGATGCACCGATGATCCGAGAGCTGCGCCCGTGCGCGGGGGCGCTTCGCTGGTCTGCCGTCGCCGCATTGATCACCGCCGCGACCGTACCGCCAGGGATGGCCCAGCAGGTGTTCTCGGCGGTTGCGCCGGGATCGCGCGCCGCGGTCGTCGGCTCTCCGTCGACAGCGTTCGCGGTGATGCTGAATGCGGGATCGAACACGTTGACCGGGTGCGTGATCGCGCTCGATGCGGGTTATACCGGAGAGCTGCCCGCAACATTCAGCTTTCAAACCGCCGATGCATCCAATCGGCCGTCGGGCACGCCCGGGGCCGCGGCGACCATTCCCCCCGGAAGTGCGCAGAATTTCATCCTGTCTCTGACGCCAACCGCCGCGTTCGCAGGGCGCGAGATCGGCTTCCGCTTCCGGTGCAATGAGGGTGAGGCGCAGGTCTTCGAGGGCGTCAACACCCTTTCGTTCTCGGCGGAGGGCGCCCTTCAACCCGATCTCATCCCCATCGCGGCGACGCCTTCGGGAGATGGTGTCATTCGCATCGGGTCCGTTGGTGGATCAGGGGTCATGGCGGCGGCGGTGGTCAACATCGGCGCGGCGGGCGTGATCACGGTGAGCGCCGACACCGGCCGCTACGCCTGGCCGCTTAACCTGTCGACCTGTGAAACGGGGAGCGGAGGCGCCTGCCTTGCTCCGCCCTCCTCAACGCCGTTCAGCGTCGCCTTCGCCGCCGGGCAGACGCGCTTCTTTTCGGTATTCGTTTCGGCTGACCCCCGCCGCAGCGTTCCATTCCTGCCGGATATCGCGCGGGTTGCGCTCCGGTTCTCGCGCCCCGACGGGGCCGCGGCTGGGGCCGTGAGTGCGGCGGTCACCGCGGCGGGCCCGGCGTTCACGCCGCGACCGCTCAACTTCGCGGCCGCCGCAAACCGCGCCTTCGCGGATGGGGCGCGGGCGCTGCTGATCCAACGCGACGGCGAGACGCTTTACGAGGACTATCGTGGAACCGGGGGCGCGACGACGCAGGAAATCCTGAATTCGGGAACGAAGAGCTTCTCCTGCGGCGTCGCTGCGCTGGCGCGGGATCACCGGCTGTTCAATCCGGATGACTTTGCGTATTCGGGGCTGCCCTACTGGGCGCCGGGCGGCGCCGCTGCTGACGCCGCGGTGAAAAGCCAGATCCGCGGGCGTGATCTCATCGCGATCAGCCATGGCATTCCCGCGGGAGTTCCCCTTGGCGATCTTGGGGGCCTCGACTCCTATCAGGAGGTGCTTCAGGCAACGTCCCGGTTTGCGCCCGACCGCCAGGCGCTCTACGGCCGACCGGGCTTCCAGGCCTTCGCGGCGATGTTCGAGGGCCGCACCGGCGGCGCTTGGACGGGAACCGATGTTGTCGGCGGATTGGACGCCGCCCGCTACCTCGACGAGCAGGTGCTCCGGGTGATCGGTGCGGGCGTGACCTTCAACCGGGACCAGAAGGGAAAGCCCAACTTCACCTCGGGCGCGGTGACCACCGCGCGGGACTGGGCGAGGTACGGCCAGCTGATCATCGATGACGGTCGCTGGAGGGGCCAACAGCTGCTGCAGCCATCCTCGGTGCGCCGGTGCATGCACTACCAGACGCCCGCCTACCTCGGATACGGGCTGTCCTTCTGGCTGAACCGGCCGGTCGGGAACAGCTATACGCCCGGGCTTGATGCCATACCGACCGCGGCCACGGACTTCGGGGGAAACAGCGGCCAAATTCTCCCAGCCGCGCCGGACGATATGTATGTGGCCTGGGGGGCGGGGAACATGCAGATGTTCATGATCCCCTCGGAACGCCTCGTGATCGTGAAGTTCGCGGGATCGGGCGACCAGAACGCCTTCTTCGAGGCGCTGTTCTCACCCGTGGGCTGACCCGTCCTCCCGCTGTAGCCGGGTGAAATCGACGACGCTCGGCTCGTGCCCGGTATGGCGATGGAGCGCGACGAGCCCTTCCCGAGGAAGGGCGGTCGTCATGTCGTTGCGCAGAGGGTGGAAATAGAGCGTATCGAAGCCGAGCAGCGCCGCATCGATCACGAAACGCACGGCGCGGGCGGGGTCGTTCAGGAGCGCGAAGGCCGACACTGACCCGGGCGTGACGCCGAGCGCCGACCACAACAGATCCGCCCCCGTGAAGGACAGGCGCTGGCAGCCGATCTGCTTGTGGAGCTGGTTCAGTTCGAGCCGGCTTTCGGCCCAGGCCGAGACGAGCACGAGCGCGCCCTTCTTGTCCTTCATGAACAGGTTCTTGGAATGCCCCCCGGGCAGGGCGGCCTTCATCTCGCGCCCGTCCTCAACCGTGTGCGTGGGGGCGTGGTGATGGGTCGTGTGGTGCACGCCGAGGCGGTCGAGCGCCGCGAACACGGCGAGCTCGGGCTTGCGGGAGAAATCATCCGGCGAGGGCATGGGTCCGCGATCGCCGGCGTCGTCGATGGCCACGGGGTCTTGCTCCCTTCCCATGCGGTGCTGGTCCGCGCTAGCACTTCGCCGCCCAGGCCGCCATAGTCCGGCGAGGACCAGCAGGGGAGCGGGTGAGCGCGATGCGGCTCGATTGCTACAAGATCCATCAGTGGGCGCCGGAGCTCGTCCCAGGCCAGCCCCGCCGTGCCTGGATGGACGCGTTTCCGGACCGTCACCCCTATCGCTGTCTGCCGCTGACGATGGCGAACACGACGGGCTGGGAGCTGCGCCTGCCCGTCGGCCTCAGGATCGAATGGGACGGGGGCCCGAACGAGGACGCCATAACGATCGTCGGCGACGCCGAATGGCCGCCGGTGAGTTCCATCGCCGACAGCCATTTCCGGCGCGGCATCGTGACCATGCACACGGGCCACCTGTTCCGGACGCCGCCCGGCTGGGCGGTGTGGGCGATGGGGCCGCCCAACATGCCGAAGGACGGCATTTATCCCCTGAGCGGGCTCATCGAGACCGACTGGTTGCCGTTTCCCTTCACCATGAACTGGCAGATGACGCGGCCGGGCGTCGTCCGGTTCGAGAAGGGGGAGCCCTACTGCTTCATCACGCTCATCGAGGACAAGAAGCTTGAGGAGATTCAGCCGGCCCTGCGGATGCTCGATGCGAACAAGCCGCTGAAGCATGAGTATGAAATCTGGGCCAAGAGCCGCGGCGACTTCAACCGCAAGCTGAAGAATGAGGACGAGGAGGTGGTGCGGCAGGGTTGGCAACGCCACTACATGCACGGCAAGACCGTGACCGGGAGCGAGGCGGACGGGCATGTGACGAAGCGACGGCTGAAGCCGCCGCGCGCGCCGCTGCCGGGTCTCGGGGGAGAGTAGGGGCCACTTGCGGGCGTCCTCGAACGCCGGGTATCGTCTGACGTCCAAACGAGGGGGGTTCGATGCACTTTGGCTTCCTGAAATCAATCGCCGTTGGTCTCGGCTCATGGGCGTTCGTGGCGGGACAGCAAGTCCCCTCAGCTTGGGGCCAAGACCAACAAGAACAGTCAGAAGTGATCGAATACAGGACCGTAGGCCCCTGGTTGGTTCGCATAGATTCCACGCTGGGATATCGATGCTTCGCGGTTGCAGAATATGGGCGGGATTCGGCGTTGCGGTTCGGCGCAACCGGCGATGGGACAACGTTCTACTTCATGGTGCTAAACCGCCTGTGGCGGTCGCTCACGGTCGGCTCCGAGCACGACATCAGCCTCGTGTTTGACGACTATGCGCCTTGGTCAGGAGCGGCGACAGCGGTCGATTTCGGCGACGGGGTCAAGGGCCTCTGGATCGACGTCGACAGCGATTTCCTCACGGAGTTTGCAAAAGCCGAGGCGCTCTACCTGAGCTACGAGGGAGACATTATCGGCTCCTTCGATCTTGAAGACAGCGCGAAGGCGATGGTCGTGATGCTGGAGTGCGAACAGAACCTGGACGCCATTCTTGCGGATGTGGGTCTTGACCCCTTCGCGGGCGGGACGCGTACCGATCCATTTGCGGGCCGCGTCGGCGAACGTCGGTGATGAGGGTGGCGGACTGGGGCGCGCAGGTTCTCGCGCGGTCGCCTCTTGCGCCGAAGGCGCGCTTGCGCTCTATAGCGGAGCCCGGTCGCGTATCGGGTCACCCCATGGATGCGGGCGTAGCTCAGGGGTAGAGCACAACCTTGCCAAGGTTGGGGTCGTGAGTTCGAATCTCATCGCCCGCTCCAGTTTCAGTTCACCCCGAATTGTGCGCGCTGACGAAGTGTTTCCGGCGCTTGCCATTGGTGGCGAGACCCAAATGCGGTTAGCTTGCAGGCTGCGTGCTCACGTCCGGCGGCTCAGGAGGCTGATCCTTGAAACTCACCATCAACGGAGCGGTTCACGACGTCGACGTCGAGCCGGAAATGCCCCTGCTGTGGGTGATCCGGGACGAGCTCAATCTCACCGGTACGAAATACTCCTGCGGCGTCGCGGCGTGCGGCGCGTGCACCGTTCTGGTCGATGGGCAGCCGGTGCGGTCGTGCTCGTTTCCGGTTGGCGGGGTGAGCGAGACCGCGGCCATCACCACGATCGAGGGGGTTGCGCAGGGCGGGGCGCTGTCTCGCGTCCAGCAGGCCTGGATCGAACATCAGACGCCGCAGTGCGGCTTCTGCCAGTCTGGCCAGATCCTCGCGGCGACCGCGCTCCTGAACGAGATCCCCCAGCCGACCGATGAGGAGATCGACGCGCGGATGTCGAACATCTGCCGATGCGGGTCCTATCCGCGCATCCGCGCCGCCATCCACGCCGCCGCCAAAGCCTGAAACCCGGGAGCGCCGCCATGACCGACCGCGACAACGCCTCGCCGGAATCCGATGAGACCCCCGCAGCCGAGACCCCCTCAGGCCGCCCGCCGCGGAAGGGACCATCGCGCAGGCTGCTGATCCTGGGCGGCCTCGCCGTGGGCGGCGGCGTCGCCATCGGCGCGGGGCTGAGCCCCTTCTCGCGCATCGACGAACAGAGACGGCTCGCCGGGCGTCCGGGGGAAACCGTGCTCGTGAGCGCGCTGCGGATCGCACCGGACGATACGCTGACCGTGATCTATCCTCACGCCGACATGGGCGTCGGCAATGGCACGGCGCTCGCGCAGATCGTCGCCGATGAGCTCGACGCCGACTGGGACAGGGTTCGCATCGAGCGCGCGCCTGCGGAACTCGCCTTCGCCAACGGCGCGCTCGGCCAGGCTTTCCTGCGTGGCGAGAACGAGATTCCGGCGCCGATGGCCGGCTTCGCCTGGCTGGTCACGCGCCGTATCGCCGAAGAGATGCGCCTGCAGATCACGGGCGGATCGACCGCGATCCCGCTCACCGGCATGGAAGGCATGCGGCATGCCGGCGCGTCCGCCCGCTACATGCTCACCCGCGCCGCGGCGCGCGCCTGGGGCGTGCCCGTGTCGGAGGTTGCGATCGAGGGGGGACGTCTCGTGCACGCCTCCGGTCGCAGCGCCGGTTTCGGCGAAATGGCGGAGGCTGGCCTCGCGTTCACGCCGCCGGCGCGTCTTCCGCTGAAGTCCCGGGGCAGCTACCGCGTGATCGGAAAGCCCAAGCAGCGGCTCGATATCCCGCCTAAGGTGACGGGCGAGGCGATGTACAGCGGCGACGTGCGGCTTCCGGGCATGCTGTTCGCCGCGATCCGGGCGTGCCCGACGCCCGGTGGAACGCTGGCGTCCTGCGACACAAGCCCGGCGGAGGGGCGCCGCGGCGTGGCGAAGGTGGTGACGACGCCGACCGCGGTCGCGGTGCTCGCCGACAATTTCTGGCGGGCCAGGCAGGCGGTCGAGGCGCTCGATCCGCAGTGGGATCCGGGCGCGAACCGGTCGCTCGACAGCACCGCCGTGATCGCTGCGATGAAGGCGTCAGCGGCGGGAGAGGGGCTGAAGAAGGATCATTCGAGGGGCAAGGCGGGCGTCGAGATCGCGGCGGCGGGCGACAAGGCGATCGAGCGCGTGTACACCGCCCCCTATCTCGCTCACGCGGCGATGGAGACGGTCGGCTGCGTCGCCCATTTCAAGGATGGCGAGCTTCATGTCTGGGGCGCGTTCCAGGATGCATTGTCAGCCAAGTACCAGGCGGCGAAGACCGCGCGGCTGAAGCCGCAGCAGGTCACGATCCACCATACCGAGATGGGCGGAGCCTTCGGCCGGCGCGGTTTCACGCTCGACTATCTCGACCATGCGATAGACATCGCGCGCCAGACCGATGCGCCGGTCAACCTGATCTACACCCGCGAAGAGGACATGACGCACGACTTCTACCGGAACGCGTCTGCCGCGCGCATGCGGGCCGTTCTGGGAGCGGACGGAGCGCCGACCGCCATCGTCCACGCCTACGCCGAACGCCACGATCCGCCGGACGCATCGCATTTTCCCTATGCGCTTGAGAATGTCGAGGTTCGCTACTCAACCGGCGACAACGCCGCACCCTGGGGCGCCTGGCGCAGCGTCGATCACTCGGTGCAGGGCTTCTTCATCGAAAGTTTCATCGATGAACTGGCGCACGAAGCGGGCGAAGACCCCTACACCTACCGGCGTCGGCTGCTTTCCGATGACGCGCGGTCGCTCGCCGTGCTCGACGCCGCCGCCGAGATGAGCGGATGGGCCGACAATCTCGCCGCGGGCTCGCCCCGCAAGCTCGGCATATCGATCCGCAAGTCGTTCGGCACGATTGTGTGCGAAGTCGCCGAGGTGGTGATCCGCAATGACGGGAGCCTTCACGTGCCGAACGTCTGGGTCGCGGCCGATCCGGGGTTGGTGATCAACCCCAACGGCTTCGCCCAGCAGATGGAAAGCGGCGTGATCTACGGGCTGACGGCGGCGCTCTACGGCGAGATCAACTTCGTCGACGGCGCAGTCAAGCAGCGCAATTTCTGGGACTATCAGATGGTGCGGATGGCCGATTGTCCGCGCATCGAGGTGAAAATCATCGAATCCGGCGCGAAGACCGGCGGGGCGGGGGAGCCCGGAACGCCCCCCATCGCGGCGGCGGTCGCCAACGCCGTATTCCAGGCGACGGGCGAGCGTCTGCGCGACCTGCCGCTCGCCAAGGCCCCGATCCGCGCCGCAGTGTAGGGGTGGGTCTCTGCCGTCGCCCTAGGCGGACCTGACGGCGGCGACGGAGGAGGCGATCTGCGTCGTTTCCGCCGGGGACAGGCCAAGCCGCGCCGCGAGGTCGGCGAGGAAGCCGCGTTCCGCCGCGCTCTCGGCCCCGACGCCCACAACGGCGGCGGCGTAGACCTGGATCTTCATCTCCTGCGTGGTGGCCGCGACGGCAAGCGCGTCAACGGTCGCCGGATGCGCGAATTCGTGATCGAGGAATTTCGCAGCCATCACGTCGAGGCCGGCGCGTTCGAGGGCGCCGACGATGCGGGAGCGTTCCTCATTGTCGACCATGCCGTCGGCGGCGGCCCCGGCGATCATCGCCTGGAGCATCAGCCGTGCGGCGGCCTGGTCGCGTGTCTCGTCGCCGGTTTCACCGAAGGGGCTGTCATCCGGGGCCGGCGCCACCGTCGACGATCCGTCGCCCGGCCGGTCGATGAGGGGCTTGCCGGCTTCGTGATTGCGCCAGGCCTTGTATGCGAGCCCGCCGAGCAGGGCGAGGCCGCCGACCGCGGCGGCGTTTCGGGCGAGGCCGCGACCGCCTTTCGTGCCGAGGAGAAGCGCGCCCACCCCGGCGAGCGCCGCGCCGGTGGCGAGCTGGTTGCGGGAGGCGATCCCCTTCACATCCTCGACGATCTCCTTCGCCGACTTGCCCGTCGCCCGCTCGAGCGCTTCCCCGGCCTTCGATCCGACGCCGGTGCGGGATTCGATTTCCGCCGCGCCTTCCTTCAGACCCGTAGTCGCCTGCCCGAAGACCGCGCCGATCAGCCCGCCGACCTCATCCAGCCCCTTTCGGGCGTCAGTCCCGGCGGCTTCCCCGCCCATGATCTGGTCCAGGAGCTTCTTTGCGTCGAACATGAAACGTCCTCCGAAATGCTGCCCATGCGCGGGGCCGGGAGTGAGCATGATGCCTGCTTACACGCCGGCGGGGCGCACGTCATGTCTCGCAGCGAGGACTTGCGCCCGATTCTCAAGGCGCGCGGCAAAAGAAACGGCCGCGACGCTGGAACGCCGCGGCCGCATCAAGTGTCTCAGTCGGTCAGCGGATCAGTTTCCGCCGCCGGTCGCCTGCTGTTCGAAGGCGGTGGCTCCGGCGTCGCTTGAGGCCGCCGGGGCCTGTCCGCCCCGATTGCGCATCTGGCGCATGAAGTCGTTCGCGCGCTTGAATTCCGCCTTGTCGATCGCGCCGTCAGAGTTCTGATCCATCAGTTTGAAATTGTCGCGGAAGATCTTCAGGCGCGGCGAGGTGCGGAACTCCGCCAGCTGCAGCTTGTCGTCGATATTGTCGTCGAGCGCTCCGAACAGCACGCCGGACTGAAGGTCGGTCTGATACTGGTCGGTCGGGTTCGTGGAGGTCTCGTCCTTCCACCGGTAGCGGATGAAGGTGAAGAGCATTTCCTCGTGGGTCTGCTCGCCGAAGGTCACATTGATCGACGGATCGGGGTTGTAGCGATTGTTCACCGAGTTGTCGAAAATGTAGTTGGCGATGATCTTCGATCCCGCGGGCACGTCCAGCATGCCGTCGAAGATGTATTCCCGCTGCCAGCTGAAATCATATTGCGGCTGGTTCAGCAGCACCTTCTCCGTGCCGTCCGGATAGCGCAGCGTCAGCTTGGATGCGTAGCCGCGATAGTGGGCGTGGGGCTGGGTGCCGTAGAGCACCATGTCGTGCGGGATTTCGAGATAGGCCTGCTCTTCGTGACGCGCCGCGCCGGCGGGGATCTCGATCGAGAAGTCCGTCACGGCCGCCTGACGAAGCACGAATTCCGGCTTCTCGTCGTAGAAATAGAGCCCGACTTCCGTCTCGTCGCGGGCCGCCTTGCCAGTGGTCGTGTAGTGCATCTGGAAGGTGAAGGATCCGCCCGGCGGAACATAGATGCCGGTGTTCGCAGGGGTCAGGTTGTCCGGCCCGCCGGGGCCGTAGCCGCCGATCGAGACGTTCCAGCTGAACGTGCCCGACGATGAGGTCTGCTGCGGAATCCAGCCGCCGAGAATGTGGTGGACGGTCTCACGCGCGCCGGCCTTCCAGGCGGTGGCCTTCAGCCACTTGCCCTCGGTCAGTTCACTCGGCACCGCCCAGTCCTTGTAGTCGACGATGCCGGAGGCCGGGATGTCGGAGGCCGGGATCTTGACGATCAGGTCCGGCTTGCCCATCGGCCACTCCGGCGCGACGTAATGCGCGAGTTCGAGGGGGTCTTCCCCTTCGCCGCGCGGTGCGCCGGCTTCGACCCAGTTGACGAGGGTGAGGATCTCCTGGTCGGAGAGGTTCATGTCGTTTTCCCACTTCCCGTAGTGCGGGTCAGCGTGGAAGGGAGGCATGCGCTTGGTGCGCAGCACTTCCCGGATCATCGGCGCGAAGCCCTTGATCGTCTGGTACTCGTTCATCGCGAACGGCGCCATGCCGCCCTCGCTGTGGCAGACCACGCAGTTCTCGGCGAGGATCGGAGCGACATCCTTGGTGTAGGAGATTTTCGCGAACTCGGCCTTGCGGGCGCGGTCCGGGAAGGCGATCGGGGCCCCCGAAAGCTTGCCGGCGGCGACCGTGACCGGCTGACCCGCCGTGAGCTGCGTCAGCGCAGTACCCACTCCGTCCACCGCGCCATGATAGGCGATCTTCCAGGTCTTGGGGTCGATCACCATGGCCTCGCCGGTCCGGGTCACACCGAGCGACCGTCCGACGAGTTGCAGGCGGTCGTCGAGCACGGGGACCGACAGGTCGGCGGTCTTTTTCTCGATCGCGGTGTGGTCGTATCCGTTGCTGGAGTTTAGCATCATGAACTCGACGCCCTTGCCGGCGTGACTCGCCTGAAGCGCTGCGAGCGCGGCGGCGGCCTGGTCCGAGGTCGGATCATTCAGGGCGTGGGTGACGAGCACCACCGCGGAAGATGCCTTGTGGTAGTAGAGCTCATGCCCGACGCCGAACTGGTCGACGAGCTGGAAATTGTCGACCCGCTGTCCGGTGAGCGACACGTCGGCCGTGGCCGCGGACTGCGCCGCGCCGGCGTCCGGGCCGGACGTGCAGGAGGCGAGCCCCGCGCCTGTGAGGGCGATGACGCTGACGCCTATGAGCACCTTGCGAAACATGTGGGCCTCCCTGATCGCTGCGGCCGGCGTCAACGCCGCCTGGCCTGTTGTCCGAACATTCCATCCGAGCTGCTGTCAGGCGAGATACGCTCCGCGCCTGAGGCTGGATGTCACGCCCCGGATGATACCCATCCGGAACATTGAAATAACGCTTACACATGCCTGATTTACGCACGCGTCACAATGGGCGCCGCTAGGGAAGCTCACGCATTCGCGATTGAAACAGCGGGCAATCGCTTCAACCCGGCCCCGGCGGTGCGTTGCCGGCGGTCTCCGCCCGGACCATCATGCGCACACAGACAGTCGGCCGTCGCGCAAGCGCGAGACCCGGACACAAGACTCGAACGGAGCGATGAATCATGGATCTCGACCTGCCGGAGCGGCTCCGCGCCTATCTCGCCGAGCTGGACGCGTTCATCGAGGCGGAGATCAAGCCGCTCGAACAGGCCGACGACAACATCCGCTTCTTCGACCATCGCCGCGAGCACGCCCGCACCGACTGGGACCGTGGGGGGCTTCCCCGCACGGAATGGGAGGCCCTGCTGAGGGAAGCCCGCCGGCGCGCGGTGGCCGCCGGTCACTACACCTTCGCGCTGCCGCGGGAGCTTGGCGGCGGCGGCGGCGGACATCTCGACATGGCCGTGATCCGCGAACACCTCGCGGCGAAGGGGTTGGGCCTGCACAATGATCTGCAGAACGAACATTCCATCGTGGGCAACAATGTCGGTCTCATGCTGATGTCGATCTACGGCTCTGAGGCGCAGAAGGCTGAGTGGATGCCGGCCTTGCGCGAGGGGTCGCGGTTCTTTGCGTTCGGCATCTCCGAACCAAAGCATGGATCGGACGCAACCTTCATGGAGACGCGGGCTGTGCGCGACGGCGACGGCTGGGTGATCACCGGCGAGAAGATGTGGAACACTGGCATCCATGTCGCGAGCCATGATCTCGTGCTGGCCCGCACGTCCGGCGAAGACGGCGACGGACGCGGGATCACGGGCTTTCTCGTCCCCACGGACGCGCCTGGCTTTCGGATCGAACAGTATATGTGGACGTTCAACATGCCCTCCGACCACGCCCATGTGGTGCTCGACCGGGTGCGGGTGCGCGATGAGGACATCTTCGGCGGGGAAGGGCGGGGGCTTCAGGTCGTCCAGCACTTTTTCAACGAGAACCGTATCCGTCAGGCGGCGTCGAGCCTCGGGGCGGCGCAGTTCTGTGTGAGCGAGTCCGTCGCCTATGCGCGCAAGCGAACCACATTCGGCAAGCCGCTGGCGGTCAATCAGGCGATCCAGTTTCCGCTGGTTGAGTTGCAGACCCAGATCGAGATGCTGCGCGCGCTGATCCACAAGACGGCGTGGCTGATGGACCGCGACGGGGCGTTCAGCCAGTCCGACAAGGTGTCCATGTGCAATTACTGGTCGAACCGGCTCTGCTGCGAGGCGGCGGACCGGGCGATGCAGGTGCATGGCGGGCTTGGCTATTCGCGCCACACGCCGTTCGAACACATCTACCGACACCACAGGCGCTACCGCATCACCGAAGGGTCAGAGGAAATCCAGATGCGCCGCATCGCCGGCTATATGTTCGGCTTCATGTCGCAGCGCGCGCCGAAGGGCGTGAGCGCCGATTGAGGGGGGCGGCGACATGCTGACCGGTGACGCATTCGAGATGCGGCTCGCCGAAGTGCTGATCCGCCGGCTGGCCGGGGTTGAGCGTCTCGTCGCCTGCGAGCGGCTCACGGCGGGCGCGAGCCGGGAGACCTACTGCGTCGATATCATGGAGAGCGGGCGCGTGCGCCGGCTCGCGCTGAGGCGAGGGGAGGCGGGCGGCGGCTCCATGCTGGGAGCGGGGCCGGGTCTCGCGGTCGAGGCCGAGCTCATGAAGGCGGCGCGGCGGGCCGGTGTCGACGGCCCCGAGGTTCTCGCCGTGCTGCAGCCGGAGGACGACCTCGCAGAGGGGTTCATCATGTCCTGGGTCGAGGGCGAAACCCTTGGCGGCAGGATCGCGCGGGGCCCCGCATTCGCGTCGGTGCGGCCAGGGCTCGCCCGGCAGTGCGGGGAAATCCTTGCACGCATCCACGGGATCGAGGTCGAAGGTGTCGCGGGATCGGGCCGGCTTGCGCGCCTGCCGCCGGAACAAGCGATCGAGACGACCTACAACGCCTATCTCGACATGCAGTCCGCCCAGCCGATGATCGATTTCACGGCGGCCTGGCTGCGACGGAACCTGCCCACGGAACGACCCTTGCGGCTGACGCATGGCGATTTCCGGAACGGCAATTTCATTGTCGACCCGGAGAAGGGAGTGGTCGCGGTTCTTGACTGGGAACTCGCCCATCTCGGCGACCCGGTGCGGGATCTCGGCTGGCTCTGCACCCGCTCCTGGCGGTTCGGAGCGCCGGACAAGCCGGTGGGCGGGTTCGGTGAGATAGACGAGCTGATCGCGGGCTATGAGGCGGCGGGCGGCGCGCCGGTCGACCGCGCGGCGCTGCGTTTCTGGGAGGTGTTCGGCTCGTTCTGGTGGGCGGTCGGGTGTCTTGGCATGGCGCGCAGCTTCCGCGCCGGCGACGAGAGAAGCGTCGAGCGGCCCGCCATCGGACGCAGGTCGTCGGAATGTCAGATCGACTGCGTGAATCTGCTGATCCCCGGTCCGGCGCGCACGCCCGAACCGAGGGTTGCGGCGTGGGGATCTGATCTTCCGCGCACGGATGAACTGCTCGCGGGAGTGCACGGCTTTCTCTCGGAGGCCGCATCGCGTCTGCCGTCCAGGCACGCCTTCCTTGCGCGCGTCGCCGGAAACACGATCGACATCGTGATGCGTGAACTCTCCCTCGGGCCGGATGCGGCGCGTCATGCTCAGTCGTCGATCGGCGGCCTCTTGGGCGAGACGGGAGCGGCGCCCGAGCTCCGCCGTGCGCTCGCGGCGGCGATCCGCGATGGCCGGTTGGACCTTGACGACCCTCAGTTGCACGCGGTCCTGCGCGATGATGTGCTGGCGCAGGCGATGATCGATCAGCCGACCTATCCCGGCGTGCGCGAGGCTGCAGCGAGAAAGGGGGATGCCGATGCGAAATGAGAGCCAGTGCTCGGGGCTGGTCGACAGCCGATGGCGCACCGGCGCGGGCAGGGCGGCGGCGCAAGGCCTTCTGGTGGCTCTTCTTGCTGCTGCCGCGCTGATGCTCGCCGCCTGCGCCACTAGCCGGGAGGCGCGCCCCGAAACGTCCGCCGGGTCGCTCGCTCAACCTCGAAGTGAGGACGGCTACCGCGCGATGACCTTCAACATCCGCTACGACAATCCGGGCGACGGCGAAAACGCATGGCCGAAGCGTCGCGGGATGGTCGCCGGGCTCATCAAGTTCCATGCGCCGGATCTGCTCGGGCTGCAGGAGGTGCTGAAGTCCCAGCTCGATGCGCTCGCGGCGGATATGCCGGATTACCGGTTTGTCGGCGTCGGGAGGGACGATGGTGCGGAGGCCGGGGAGTACTCGCCGGTCGCCTATCGCGCCGACCGGTTCCGCCTGCTTGAGCACGGGACGTTCTGGCTGTCGCCGACACCCGACCGGCCGTCCAGGGGATGGGATGCGGCGCTCCCCCGCATCGCGAGCTGGGCGCGGCTTGAGGACCTTGCGACCGGAAAGACGCTGCTTGCGGTGAGCACGCATTGGGACCACAGGGGACAGGAGGCGCGAACGCAGTCGGGCCTGCTGCTGCGCGAGTGGGTAAGCGCACGGGCGGAGACGGCAGACGCGGTGGTGCTGCTCGGCGATCTGAACGTCACCTCGACCGCCGCAGGTTTCAGGGCGCTCACCGATGACGGATCTCCGTTGAAGGACGCGCGGGCGGCCTCCGAAACCCAGCCCTTCGGTCCGCCGGGCACCGCGACGGGTTTTGACATCATGCGTGCGGACGCAGCCGCGATCGACCATGTCCTGGTCAGCCGCGCGCTTCGGGTCCTTGGCTATGCGGTGCTCACCCAGCATGAGGCCGGCAGGCTTCCCTCAGACCATTATCCGGTGCTCGCCGATCTGTCGTTCTGAGCACGCCGGCCGATGACCTGCTCGTGACTGGCCACTCTGCATCGTCGCGGGTTACGCTCCCGCCAAATATCAAAAAACTCAGGGAAGAAAGCCATGGCCGATACGACCGTCGACAAAGCTTCCGCAGGCGCGGGTGATCTGCCGCCCTTCCGGCCGTTGCCGTTCAAGGCCCCGGACATGGAGGTGACGCGCAAGGCGGATGGGACGATCTACCTCGTCTCGCGCACGCCCGTCCCCCCGGCGCCGCAGTCGATCCCGCACCTGCTGGATGAAAAGGCCGCGCTTCATCCCGATCGGCCGTTCATGCGCCAGCGTCCGCCCGGGGGCGGGGCGTGGCGCACGGTCACCTATGGCGAGGCGGCGCAGATGACGCGCGGGCTTGCGCAAGCGCTCCTCGATCGCGGGCTCGGGCCAGATGCGCCGGTGATGATCCTGTCCCCCAACTCGATCGAACACGGGCTCATCGCGCTCGCCGCCCAGCGGATCGGCGCGCCCGCGGCCCCGGTGAGCCCCGCCTATTCGCTGATGTCGAGTGATTTCGCCAAGCTGAAGCATTGCTTCGCCGCGGTCCGCCCCAAGGCGGTGTTCGTCCAGGCGATCGAACCCTTCAAGCGCGCGCTCGGCGCGCTAGATCTTGCCGGCGTCTCGGTGATCAGCGCCGATGGATCGAACGAGGCCGAAAGCATTCAGGCGCTGATTCAGACCCCTGCGAGCATCGCGGTTGACCTTGCACAGGACGCCCTGACCCCTGGCACGGTCGGCAAGTATCTCTTTACGTCGGGCTCGACCGGCTTGCCGAAGGCGACCCCTCAGACGCAGGGCGCGATGACCGCGCAGGTTGCTTGCCGCCGCGCCATTGACGCGCCCGCCCCCGACGCAGATCCGAACGAGGTTCAGGAAATTCTCGACTGGATGCCGTGGAGCCATATCGCCGGCGGCAACGTCAACTTCCATGGTGCGCTCATGGAAGGGGCGATCTTCCACATCGACGATGGGCGCCCCCTGCCTGGCATGTTTCAGGCGACCATCGACAATGTGCGTGACGTCCGCCCGCAATATTACGGCTCGGCCCCGGTTGCGTTCTCGATGCTGGCGGAAGCCATGGAGGCGGACACCTCGCTGCGCGACGCCTTTTTCTCGCGGATGCAGTTCATCGCCTATGGCGGCGCGACGCTGTCGGACGATCTCTATGGCCGGTTGCAGGCGCTCTCCATCGCGTCGACGGGTTATCGCATTCCCATCATGACCATGTATGGTGCGACGGAAACACAGGGCGTCACCATGGTGCACTGGCAGATCGAAAAGGTCGGCATGATCGGACTTCCCCTGCCGGGCCTGACCATGAAGCTGGTCCCCAACGGCGAGAAGCTCGAAGTGCGCATCAAGGGACCGACCGTGATGTCGGGCTATCTCGACATGCCGGAGAAGAATCGCGAGGTGTTCGATGAAGAGGGCTATTACTGCCTCGGCGACGCCGCCCGTTTCGAGGACCCCGACCGCCCCGACGCAGGCCTCGTGTTCGACGGCCGCGTGACGGAGGACTTCAAGCTCGACAACGGCACCTGGGTGTCGGTCGGCACGCTCCGGCCGGACGTCATCGCCGCCTGCGCACCGTTGGTGTTCGACGCCGTCATCTGCGGTCAGGACAAGCCTTATGTGGCGGCGCTGGTGTGGCCGTCTCCGGCCGCGGCGAAGTCGGCGATCGAAGCGGCCGGCGGCGACATGATGGCCGGGCTGAAATCTCTCGTCGGCGGGATCGCGGCCAAGCTGGCGGCCTATAATGCCTCCGCCGGCGGATCATCGCGGCGCATCGCCCGCTTCAGCGTCCTCACCACCCCGCCCTCGCTCGACGCGGGCGAGATCACCGACAAGGGATATGTGAACCAGCGCGCGGCGCAGGCGGCGCGGGCAACCGAAGTCGCGGCGCTGTTTGCGGACGAGCCGCCGCCCGGAGTGGTTGTCCTCTAGTCCACGGCGGGCGGCACGATCGCGATGCCGATGCGGGCGGGCGGTACGTCCGCGCCCGTCTGGTGGGGCAGGGTGACGATGCGCGTGATCTGAGCGGTTGGCCGCCGGGCGGCGATCTCCGGCGGCAGAGCGTCGCCGAAACGGCCGGCGTCCCAGAGGATCACGGCGCCGGACGCCTGCACCATCGCTTCCGGCGCCCAGGGATTGTCGGTCTCGACATCGCCCACGCGAACCATCGGCTCGAACGCGGAATAGTGCGCCGCGCTGCCCGCGGCCAACGTATCGCCGATCACCACCTTGAGCGGGGTATCGAACCGCTCGCGCCAGGCGGCGTCGACCTGCTCGGCGAGGGCGGCTCCCGGAAAATGAATCCGCATGGGCTTGTGCTGGAGATAGGGCCTGAACGTGTTCACGCCGAGATAGGCGACGAGCCCCAGCGCCGCCATGACAACGACGACCGTCCGTCCGCCGCGCCAGCGCGCGGCATGAGCATCGACGCGGAACAGGAGGAAGGCCGCCAGCGGCGCGAATGTCCAGAACGGCGCGAGCCAGGCCGCCTTGATCCGGAAGCCGGCGATGAGAGCCATGCAGGCGGTGGTCGCGATCGGGGTCAGCACCAGCCAGAAAACAAGGCGGCGGCGCGCATCGCTCGGCTGAAACGTCGAGGGCGGCTGCGGTCGTTTGCTCCGCTCACGCGACAGCGCGATCACCAGCGCGAGCGGCAGCGACACTGCGATCATCGTTCCGGCGAACTCGCCGATATTGGCGACCCGGCTTGGAAGGCTCGGCGCGATCTGGGCCCGGTCGACCGCGTAGGTGAGGCTCGGCGCGCCTTCTGTCGCAAGCCACCAGAGGTGAGGCGCGAAGACGAGAAGGGCGAGCACCGCGCCCGCGAACGGCCATGGGCTCATCAGCCGCTTGCGCCCCTCCGGGTCGACGAGAAAGAAGGCCGCGATCGACACCGCGATGAGGGCGGCGGAGTATTTGGTGTACATGCCAGCGCCCAGCACCAGCCCGAGCACCAGCCAGTCGCGCGCCGCGCCGGTGGTCAGAACCCGGATCGCGAACCATCCGGCGAGCGCATAGGCCGGCAGCTGCAGGACGTTCGGATTGAACTCGGGCGTGGTGTAGTTGACGTAGTAGACGGTTTGGAGCGAAGCCGACGCCCAGAACGCCGTTCGTGGGTCCAACACATATTCGCCGGCGCGTTGCACGGCGAGGTGACACACCGCGACGCACAGGGCGGAGAGCCAGACATGCGCGAACGACCCCGTGCCGAACACAAGCCGCGCCGCCTCCAGCAACCATGCCTGAAGGGGAGGATGTTTGGGGTAACCCAGATCCCAGCCGCGGCCCCAGATGAGACCTTCGGCGGCGTCGTGGCTGATGTTGGGCATGGTCAGCGGTGGAAGGAACGCCCACGCCGCGAACAAGCAACCTGCCGCGATATACCCTCGCCGTCGCCAGAGCGTTTGTTCCGGGTCCAAGCAAACCTCCCTCGCGTCGCCGTCGATGGCGCAGCGGATCAGCGACGGGCTGAAAACGACCGCCTTATAGGGGCGCCTTCATCCTACGGCCAAGACGTCGCTCGGAGGGCGCGGATCGTCCCGCGGTCTTCGTCGTCTCCCGAAAGCGGGCGCGCATGAGGGTCGCGATCGCGGGCGCGGGCATCGGCGGCCTGACCGCGGCTCTGGCGCTGCTGGCGCGTGGACATGACGTGATCGTGCTGGAGCGGGCAGGCGCGCTTGCGGAGGTCGGCGCCGGCGTCCAGCTCAGTCCGAACGCGATGCACGTTCTGGCCGCGCTCGGGCTCGCGCCTGCGCTCGATGCATCCGCCACACGCCCGCTATCGCTGGACATGCGGTGGGGCGGGTCGGGGCGGGTGATCTTCTCGATCCCGGCCGGGACCGCGATCGAACAGCGCCACGGCGCGCCCTATCTCAACATTCTCCGCGCCGATCTTCAGTCCGCTCTGGTGTCAGCCCTGATGGAGCGCGGGCCGGGAGTGCTGCGTCTCGGGGCCGAGGTGACGGCCGTTCTCTCCGGCGAAGGCCTGGTTCGGGCGGAACTTGCAGATGGAGAGGGCGTCGAAGCCGACCTCCTCATTGGCGCCGACGGGCTTCATTCACGCGTCCGCAGCGCGGTCGTGGCGCCGACGCCGCCGCGCTTCACCGGGATGACCGCCTGGCGGGCCCTGATCCCCGCCGCCCGCCTCGCGCATCCGCCGCCGCGATCCGCCATCGTATGGGTCGGACCGGGACGGCATGCGGTGACCTATTTCGTCGCGGGGGGCGCGCTCCTCAATTTTGTCGGGGTGGTCGAGGCGCGCGGCGACCCCGCCCAACGCGAGGACTGGGCCGCGCAAGGCGATGTCTCGGCGCTGCGGTCGGCGTTCGCGGACTGGGCGCCGCCGGTCGCGGATGCGGTTGCGGCGGCCGACAGCGCCGCGTGCTGGCCGCTCTTCGACCGTGATCCGCCCGGCCGTTGGACGAAGGGGCGGGTCGCGCTCCTCGGGGATGCCTGCCACCCGATGCCGCCCTTTCTGGCGCAGGGCGGGGCGATGGCCATTGAGGACGCCTGGGTGCTGGGGGACGCGATCAGCCGCGGGACGGGGTCAATCGAGACGCGCCTTCAGGACTATGAGTCGCGGCGGCGAATTCGCACGGCGCGCATGCTTCGCGGCGCGAGGCGCAACGCCCGCCTGTTCCATCTGTCCCCGCCACCGGTCCGCTGGGCCGTCTACACCGCCCTGTCGGTCGCGGCAGGGCTCGCGCCCGCATTCATCGCCTCCCGGCAGGACTGGATCTATGGCTGCGATGTGACGCTCAGCGCTGACTGATGCGCGCCGCGGCGGAAGCTTCCTCGATGCGGACGGCGCGCTCGACGCAGTCAAGATAGGGAATCCGGAGGGCGCCCGCCGCCCGATCACGCGCGGCGGAGAGCACCTGGGCGTCGATCAGCTCCGACATGTCCTCAACGCGGGTCCCCGAGCGGAGCATCTCGGCCGCGCCCTCGTGCGCAAGGAGCGCGGCGCGCGCGCGGGGCTCTGAGAGATCCGGCCGCGGACCCGTCGCCCGTTTCCCGAGCGCGGCCGCGATCACGCCAGCGCAATACAAGAGGTCGCGGGCGTCATCCGGGCCGATCGCGACGAGCTCGCGAACCCGGCTCTCTGCGGCGGCTGCGGCAGGATCGACCGCCTGAACGGCGGTTGTCGGACCAGAGGCCGGCGCGTGCATCCACGTCCACAGGAGCGCTCCGAGCAGCAGCGCCGCGAGCGCGATCGGCGCCGCGAATCGTCGAAGATGATAGACCATGCCGCGCCTCGGGAACGCCTCGACCTGTCCCAGGGTCAAGGCTAGTTCAACCGCGTCGAGGGGTCGATCGTTTGCGTCCGGGGAATGAATGCGCCGGCGATCACTCGCCCCTCACGGCGCCTGAACGGCTGCGGGGCGCCTAAACAGACGCCGTCTGTTTCGCGTGCCGCTTTCGCTCATTGGGGTCGAGGTGCAGCTTCCGGAGCCGGATGCTCTTCGGCGTCACTTCGACGAGCTCATCGTCCTGAATGTAGGCGAGCGCCCGTTCCAGCGTCATGCGGATCGGCGGGGTGAGGCGCACAGCCTCGTCGGTCCCGGATGCGCGCACGTTCGTCAGCTTCTTGCCCTTCAGGACATTGACCTCAAGGTCGTTGTCGCGGGCGTGTTCGCCGATGATCATCCCCTCATAGACCTTGACGCCGGGGTCGATCATCATCGGCCCGCGGTCCTCGAGGTTCCACAGGGCGAACGCCACCGCTTCGCCCGCGCTGTTGGAGATCAGCACGCCGGTGTGGCGGCCCAGTATCTGGCCCTTGTGCGGGGCGTAGTCGTGGAACAGCCGGTTCAGAACTGCCGTGCCGCGTGTGTCCGACAGCAGCTCTCCCTGGTAACCGATCAGGCCGCGCGTCGGCGCGTGAAACACGAGCCGGGTCCGACCAGCGCCCGAGGGCCGCATTTCCAGAAGGTCCGCGCGTCGTTCCGAAAGCTTCTGGACGACGACGCCAGAATGCTCCTCGTCGACGTCGATCACCACTTCCTCGATCGGTTCCAGCATGCCGCCGGCGGCCTCGTCGCGCTTCATCACCACCTTGGGGCGGGACACGGACAGCTCGAAGCCTTCCCGGCGCATCGTCTCGATCAGCACGGCGAGCTGGAGTTCGCCCCGGCCGGCGACCTCGAAACTGTCGCCGTCGGTCGACCGCGTGACGCGCAGCGCGACATTCCCCTCCGCCTCCTTGACGAGCCGGTCCCAGATCATCCGGCCGGTCACCTTCGTGCCCTCCGTTCCGGCGAGCGGGCTGTCATTCACCCTGAACGTCATTGCGAGCGTCGGCGGATCGATCGGCTGGGCCGGCATGGGCTCGGTGATTTCGGGCGCGCACACCGTGTCCGCGACGGTCGCCTTCGTCAGTCCCGCGATCGATACGATGTCGCCAGCGACCCCCTCGTCGATCGGGGTTCGCTCAAGGCCGCGGAAGGCCAGAACCTTCGAGATTCGGCCGTGCTCTATGAGTTCGCCCGTGCGGGAGAGCGCCTTCACCTGCTGGTTTGGCGAAACCTTGCCCGCCGCGATGCGCCCCGTGAGAATTCGCCCAAGAAACGGATCCGTCCCGATGACCGTTCCGATCATGCGGAACGGCCCCGGATGAACGGTCGGCGGGGGCACATGCTTGAGCACGAGCTCGAACAGCGCCGACATGTCGTCTGCGTTCTTCTGTTGATCGAGGCTCATCCAGCCCTGCTTCGCCGATCCGTAGAGGATCGGAAAATCAAGCTGGTCGTCGGTCGCGTCCAGATTGGCGAAGAGATCGAACACCTCGTTGATCACCTCGTCTGGGCGGCTTTCCGGCTTGTCGATCTTGTTGATGCAGACGATCGGGCGAAGCCCGACCTTCAACGCCTTGGACACCACGAATTTTGTCTGCGGCATCGGCCCTTCCGCGGCGTCGACGAGCACAATGGCTCCGTCCACCATGTTGAGGATGCGCTCCACCTCGCCGCCGAAATCGGCATGGCCCGGCGTGTCGACGATGTTGATCCGGGCGCCGTTCCACACGACGGACGTCGCCTTGGCGAGGATGGTGATCCCCCGCTCCTTCTCGAGATCGTTGGAATCCATCATCCGCTCGGTGGTCTTCTCGTTCTCGCGGAAGAGTCCCGACTGTTTCAGGAGGCAGTCGACGAGCGTGGTCTTGCCATGGTCGACGTGCGCGATGATCGCGATGTTGCGGAGTTGCATTGGGGCGCGCTTTCGGGAGGGGGCGGCTGGTTTTCCGGCGGGGTATAGGCGTCTTTGGCCGACAAGGCGAGGGGCGGGGGCGCCGGCGCCATGCGGGGCCCAAGAAAAACGCCCCGGCGATGAGGCCGGGGCGCGTTCCCTGTTTCCAAAGGAGCGGGCTTAGTTGCCCGAGGAGTCTCCGCCGCGGCGGCGACCGTTGCTGAGCATCTTCAGCACCGGTTCAAGCTCCGAAGCGTCGATCCCGCCATCCTTGTTGGCGTCGGCGAGAGCAAATTGCGGCTTCAGGCGCTCGAACGGCCCGCGCAACTCCTCCACCTGGATCTTGTCGTCGATGTTGTCGTCGAGCATGCCCATCAGGCGGGTCTGCTGGAGAAGGTCGTCGTAGTTCTTCTGTTCGGCCGCCGTCTCATCCTTCCAGCGATAGCGCAGCGAGGTATAGAACATCTCCTCGAACGACTGGTCGCCCCAGGTGATCTCCTTCGACGGGTCCGGGTTCGCGGGGTTGCGGGCCGAATTGTCATAGATGTAGGTCGCGATCAGCTTCGACCCGGCCGGGACGTCGATCGGCTCGGCGAACTCGTACATGCGCTGCCAGTTGAAGTCATAGAAGGGCACGTTGAGGATCGTCTTCTGCTCACCGTTCGGATAGCGCAGCTCGAGCTTCGAGTAGGTTCCGCGATAGTGGGCGTGAACTACCGCCGTATGCAGGATCGCATCTTTCGGGAAGTTGAAATAGGCTACTTCCTTGTGGTTGCCGTCATTCGGCGGGATCTTGATGAACTGATCGACGAGCGGCATTTCGCGCATGATCAGATCAGGCTTCTCGCCGTCCTTGTAGAAGTAGAGACCGATCTGCTCGGCCGAGACCACTTCCTTGCCGAACGGCGTGTAGTGCATCTGGTAGCCGAACGATCCGCCGGGCGGGATGTAGGTGCCGATGCCCTTGGGCTGCACCACCGACTCCATGCCCACGGTGTAGCCACCGACCGAGCCGCCGAGCGCGCTCATCGAGCTGCCGAAGTCATCGCCCGGTGCGAGGTAGCCGGACAGAATGTGGTGGACCGCCTGCCGCTGGGACACTTTCGCGGTCGACGCCTTCACCCACTTGCCTTCCTTGAGCGGGTTGGGAACGATCGGGTACTGGTAATCCACGACGCCGGACGCCGGCACCGTATATTTCGGAATGTCGACGATGAGGTCGGGCTCGCCGAGCGGCCAGTCCGGGGCGACGTGGCGCGTCGCTGCGAGCGGGTCGGGTCCGTCGCCGCGGGGCGCGCCGGCTTCCACCCAGCGCACAAGCGTCTTGATCTGGTCGCCGGTCAGGCTCTTGTCGTCCTTGAACTTGCCGACATGCGGGTCAGCGTCCCAGGGCGGCATGCGGTCTGTCCGGATCACTTCCCGGATCATCGGCGCAAAGCCTTTGACCATTTCATAGCTGTTGAACGAGAAGGGCGCGATGCTGCCTTCCTGGTGGCAGGCGACACACTTCTCCTCGATGATCGGGGCGACAGTGCTTGAGTAGGAGATGTTCTGGAACGCGGCGCGGCTGGCGGCCGAGCGGTCGGGGAAGCTGATGTCGCAGCCGCCGGCCACAGGCTTGGCGACCGGAACAGGCTGTCCGGAGACCACCGCGTCGATCGCCGCCGCGTCCATGCCGCCCTGATACATGATCTTCCAGGTCTTGGGATCGATCACGAACACTTCGGTGGTCTTGGTCGCGCCGATCTGGTCGCCCACCAGCTGCAGCTCGTCCTTCAGAACCGGAACCGACAGATTGAGCTTCGTCGCGTGAGCCGCGACCGCCGCGGGCGTTTCCTTGAGGTTCGAATTGATCATCATGAACTCGACGCCCTTGGAGGCGTAGGTCGCCTTCATGGCTTCGAGCTGCTGCTCGAGCGTGGCGGAGGCGGGACAGTCGACGCCCTGCATCACCATCACGATCGCGCTCGCATCCTTCATGCGATAAAGCTCAAGCGCCCGGCCGGTGTGGTCGGTCAGGCGGAAATTGTCGACACGCTTCGCAGCGGTCGTCTGCGCGACCGCGGCGGTTGGAGCGGCGCCGGTCGAGGCGGACTGCTGCGCGCAGCCGGCGACTGTGATCGCGAGCCCGATGGCGGTCGCGGTCAGAAAACGGGTCATAAGATCATCCTCTTGCGTGGGGGGAGCAACGCGAGCGTCCTTTGTAACGGCTATTCTTGCCGACTGTATCGGACATTTCCGCGAAAATGTCCAATCGTTTGAGCGCCGGAGCGCAACCGAAGTCTACACAGCATCGTGAATACGGACGCCGCCAGGTAGTTCAGCCGGGATTCGGTTATGAGTCCGCTAATGTCCGAGGGCGGTCTTCGGGGAAGGCCGACCGATCACACAAATGCGCTGCGCCCCCGCCATCGAGGAATGGCGGGGGCGGGATTGCGGCACGATTAGGCGGCGGCTGAGGTCAGTTGCCGCCCTTGCGCTGCTTGACGTCCTCTTCCTTGGCGATCGCCCGGTCCTCGGCGTCGAACTCGACGGTCGGGGCCGCGCCGGTCGCATAGTCGCGGCTCTTCTTGGCGAGCCGCTCCATCGACTGGTTGAGCTGATCCTTGCCGACGGCCATGTTCCGGGACGTGGACTGGCCGACGCCCTCGGCGTCATTGAACTTGGCGAATTCGGCGCCGAGAAACACCACCTCCCACCCTTTCGAGCGGATCCGGTCAAGCGCGGCCTTGGCGCCCTCGCGGGTCAGTTCGCGGCTCGCATTCTCCTCCCCGTCGGTCATGATCACGATCACCGCCTTTTCCGGCCGGTCCGCCTCCGCCATGCCGACAATCCGGCCGATCGCGTCATAGAGCGGGGTCATGCCGCGCGGCGAGACGTCCTCGTTGGTGACATTGCGCCATTTGCGCGGATCGACGCCCTTGCGCACCACATCGAACTGGAAGCCGTCTTGCGAGTCGAACGCGGCCACGGTCACATCCGCGTCGATCGAAGGGCCGCCGTCGAGGCTCGCGAGGCCCTTGGCGTAGGCGTTCACCGACGACAGCGCCTCCGGCCAGATCGACTCCATCGATCCGGTGCGGTCGAGCAGCACATAGGAATGAAACTGCGCGCCCTCGGCGGGCGTCTTCGCGGATGCGGGAGCGCCGGCAAGGCCCGCGGCGGCGAGCACGGCGGCGATGTGAAAAGCGATGGGTTTGAAACTGGTCATGGTGCGTCCTCCTTGCCTCACGCTGCTCCGCGATTGCGGCGAAGGACGGGCGCCGCCGTGGTGAGGAGGTGGTGGACGCGTGGGGAGATCGTGGCGAGGCCCCGGCGCGGTGAGACGCCGGGGCCCGCCCTCGCGGATCAGGATTTCGGCTTGCGGACGTTCGCCTCCTTCGCTTCGGCACGGTCGTCCTCATTGAACTCCATGCCCATCTTCTTGGCGAAATAGTCCCGCGACTTCTGCGACATCCGCCGCATCGACGTCGTATAGGCACCGGGGGCCATCGCCATCTGCGCGCCGCTGGCGACACCAATCGCGTCCGCGTCGGCGAAGTCCCCGAAGTTCGCGCCGAGGAAGACGGTCTCCCATCCTTTCGCCTTCGCGCGGTCGATTGCGGCCTTCGCGCCCTCGCGGGTCACCTCCCGGCTCGCATTTTCCTGGCCGTCGGTCATGATCACGAGCACCGCCTCCTTCACGGCGTCCGCTTCAGCCAGACTGACGAGGCGGGCGACGGCGTCGAACAAGGGCGTCATCCCGCGCGGGGACGCCTCATCCGGCGCGACATTGCGCCACTCGGCGGCGCGCACCCCCTTTCGGAGGACATCGAATTGAAGCCCGTCCTGCGCGTCGAACACCGCGAGCGTGACCCGGGCGTCGACCTTTTCCCCGTCCGAATCGTCGGCGAGCGCTTGCGCGTAGGCGTTCACCGATGACAGGGCCTCGTCCCAGAGACCCGACATTGAACCCGTGCGATCAAGCAGAATGTAAGCATGCATGTGCAGCTCCCTTGCTGGGTTGACGCTTCGTCAACGGGCGAGCGGGCGACGGCGCCAGGTCCGGCGGCGGGCGATCACGCCCGGGGAGGGAGCAAGGGCGGCGGTGTGCACGGGTCGGGCGGACCCGGTTCTGGTCGCTGGCCGGAAGCAGAAGCAACATGGATATGGGGTGGGGCGGGGGAATTGCGAGGGGCCCGCTGCGGAAGACTGAGGATAGGTCTAGACGCGGATCCGAGCGCAAATCCGTTGAGGCGGCGCGACGAACGCAAACGGCGCGGCCCCGAGGGAGCCGCGCCGCATGGGACCAGCATTTGCCGGTGTGGTCTTACTTGAGCGCCGCGAGGTCGGCGTCGATCGCCTTCAGGACTTCAGGCGTCAGCACGTCCGGAACGAAGGAAACGATGTCGGCGAACTTCATCTCATAGCCCTGCTCGAGCTGCGGGTTGGCGACGAGTTCCGCGATGTGCTTTTCGAGCACGGCCTTGGTTTCGGGGTTCTTCACGAGTTCCCCGATGGTCTGGGTCTCGATCGAGTACTTGGCTCCGCCGGCGGCGTCCTGCGCGAGCGCGGACGGGGCGAAGAGGGCGGCGCCAAACGCGGCCGCGACGATGAGATTGCGCATGTGTAGTCTCCCAACAGCCGACCAAACCGGTTCCGGCGTAAGCGGCTTTTAGGCTTGAAGTGAGGGCGACGTCGACGCCGCTTTGCAGTTCGCCAGATGAAATTACCGTTACAATTGAGCCTTTTGGGGCGGTCATCTCCGGCGGACGCTTGCCCGCGAAACGAGTGCGCCGCGACCCGTATCAGGGGCCGCGGCGCGGAGCGTTCAACTGACACGCGGCCAGCTTACATCGGCGGCAGGATCACTTTGTCGATCACGTGAATGACGCCGTTCGACGTCATGATGTCGGCGGAGACGACTTTGGCGTCGTTCACCATGACGCCGCCGCCGGAACCGACCACCTTCACGGTCTTGCCCTGGACCGTGGCGGGTTCGAGCGTCTTGCCGGCGACTGCGGACGCGGGAACCTTGCCCGGCAGCACGTGGTAGGTGAGGATCGCAGCCAGCTGGCCCTTGTTCTCCGGCTTGAGCAGCGTCTCGACCGTTCCGGCCGGCAGGGCCGCGAACGCCGCGTCGGTCGGCGCGAACACCGTGAACGGACCGGCTCCTTTCAGGGTCTCGACGAGGCCGGCCGCCTGAACCGCTGCGACAAGCGTCTTGAACTGGCCTGCTGCGACCGCGGTGTCGACGATGTCGGCGGTTGCGGCGGGGGTCGACGCCGCGGCGGCGGGCGCCGCCGGCGCGGGAGGCTGAGCTGCGGGGGACTGGGCGGTGGAGGCACAGCCGGCGGCTCCAAAGAAAGCGGCGGCGGCGATCATTGATCCAAGCTTGATCATCGGGTGTCCTGTCTTTTGTGATGGGGAGGAAGTTGGGACGCGCGAGCTACCTCATCGCAGGCCGCGCGCGGACACCGCGTTGGGGCTCCGGTCGGCTTGCGATATGGGACGCCCGCACGGGGCGCATCGTATGGTCGTTAGCGCTGTCGGGGTTACGCCCCGCCTCGCGGCCCGGATCAGGCGCGGGTGGCGAATGGCGCTTCGCGGGCGATAGCGATTTCGTGATGACCTGGCTGGCCCATCGCCATGAGCGACCGGCCCCTCCTTGCTCCCCGCCCGCAAGCGTCTATTTTGCGCGCGCCGCGCCGCCTGCCGGCGCACCCGACGCCGAAATCCCCGCCGGAGCCTGATCATCCACATGAGCAAGACCCCCTACACGCCGAAGAAGGTCGTCCTCGCCTATTCCGGCGGGCTCGACACCTCGATCATCCTGAAATGGCTCCAGACCGAGTATGGCTGCGAGGTCGTCACCTTCACCGCGGACCTCGGGCAGGGCGGCGAGCTCGAACCCGCCCGCAAGAAGGCCGAGATGCTCGGCGTGAAGGACATCTATATCGAGGACCTGCGCGAGGAGTTCGTCCGCGACTTCGTCTTCCCGATGTTCCGCGCCAATGCGCTCTATGAGGGAACCTACCTCCTCGGCACCTCGATCGCGCGGCCGCTCATCGCCAAGCGCCTCGTCGAGATCGCCGCCGAAACCGGGGCCGACGCCGTGGCTCACGGCGCAACCGGAAAAGGCAACGACCAGGTCCGATTCGAGCTTGCCGCCTACGGCCTCAACCCGTCGATCCGGGTGATCGCGCCGTGGCGCACCTGGAGCTTCAAGTCCCGCACCGACCTCATCGCCTTTGCCGAGGCCCACCAGATCCCCGTCGCCAAGGACAAGCGGGGCGAGGCGCCCTTTTCGGTGGATGCAAACCTCCTCCACTCCTCCTCCGAGGGCAAGGTGCTCGAGGACCCGGACGCGGAGCCGCCTCCCTATGTGTTCCAGCGCACGATCTCTCCTATGGACGCTCCGGACGCCGTCACAGAGGTCACGATCGGTTTCGAGGCCGGCGACCCCGTTTCGATCGACGGGAAGAAACTGTCGCCCGCGACCCTGCTCACCCGTCTCAACGAGCTTGGCCATGACAACGGGATCGGCCGCATCGATCTCGTCGAGAACCGCTTCGTCGGCATGAAGTCGCGCGGCGTCTACGAGACGCCCGGCGGCACGATCCTTCACATCGCGCACCGGGCGATGGAATCGCTCACGCTTGATCGCGGGGCGGGGCACCTCAAGGACGAGCTGATGCCGAAATACGCCGAGCTCATCTATAACGGCTTCTGGTTCAGCCCCGAGCGCGAGATGCTGCAGGCCCTGATCGACAAGAGTCAGGAGAGGGTGTCGGGGACGGTTCGGCTGAAGCTCTACAAGGGAAATGTCATCGTGGTCGGCCGGGCGTCGGACCAGTCGCTCTATTCCGCCGCGCACGTCACCTTCGAGGACGACGCCGGCGCCTATGACCAGGCGGACGCCGAGGGGTTTATCCGCCTCAATGCGCTGCGGCTCCGCCTGCTCGGACAGCGGGGCCGATGACGTTTGCCTGGCGTTCGCGGCGAACCTGATCGCGCGCCTGGCTTACGCCTCAATCAGCGAAAACGCGCCGGTCGCGGGGTCGCGCCAGTGCAGCTCGCCCTTGCCGATCGAGAACCACGCCCCGGACAGCGTGAGGGCTGCGGCCCCGACGGCGTCCCGCACGAAGGGAAAAGTCATAAGATTTTCAATTGATTGACCGACAGCGCCGTGTTCGAGCGCCTCGCGGCGATGGTCGTCGGTGGTCAATGCGGGATCGGCGAGGACACGGGCCCGCGCCGCGGCGGTGAGCTCCACCCAGGGTGCGATGAACCGTCCGACCGGGCGATCCTGCGCCGCCGACAGGCTCGCGGCGACGCCGCCGCACCCGCCATGTCCCATGACCAGAATGTGTTTTACCTTCAGCATCGTGACAGCGAATTCGACAGCGGCGGAGACGCCGTGGAATCCCGGCGACTCATCAAAGGGCGGGACCAGCGCCGCAACATTTCGCACCACGAACAATTCCCCGGGTGCGGCGTCGAAGATCATTGAGGGGTCGGCCCGGCTGTCGGCGCATGCGAGCACCATCGTTGACGGCGATTGTTCGTTTCTGAGACGGCGGTAGAGGTCGCTTTGCTCGCGATATCGGCCCGCCCGGAAGCGCCGATAGCCATCAAGCAAGTCGGCGGGATCGTCGGCGAACTCGATCGTTTCCCTGTTGGTCTGCGTCTTGGTTGGCACGAATGTCTTCCTCCCTCGCCCGGCGGTCCGAACGCGCCTCTATCGCCAATGTCCGCCCCAATCAAATATCGCGCCCCGCCCGTGACGAAACGATTTCTTGGTCGCTTTCCCCTAGCATCGATCCGCGGCGGTGCACGACTTGCAAGCCGCTGGTCCGTGTGTTTGTCCTTTGTTTGGAGCATATAGCGACACCATGGCGACCCAGGACGCGCTTCCCAGACCCGCCGACGGCGCCCGAAGGGTCGGGCCTCGCCGGAGCGAGGCGTCGAGGCATGCGGTGCTGGAGGCGACCTACCTCGAATTGAGCGAGCATGGCTGGCGGGGATTTTCCGTTGACCGCGTGGCGAAGGCCGCCCGTGCATCCAAGCAAACGATCTACAAATGGTGGCGCACGCCGGCGCAGCTCGCCGTGGAAGCGGCGCTGTATCGCCTGAATCCGCCGCGCGCTCCCGGCCCTGAGTTCAAGGATCGCGTCGCCGCGCTGCTCGAGCCCCTTTTGTCCGCTGTGCGCACCGGCGATGGCGCACACGCCTGGCGGGGCGCGGTGCTCGCCGCCGCCGATGACGGGGCCGCGGGCGAAGTGTTTCGGGCTTGGTTCAATGAAACCATCAAGATCCCCTTGCGCCACGCCCTCGCCGAGCAGGCGCTCAAGGGCCAGATCCGCAAGGATTGGGATATCGATCTCGCAACCGAATTGCTGGTCGGTCCGATCTGGCACAGACTGATCGCGATGCGGGGCCCTGTGCCCGAGAGCTACTCCAGACGACTGGTCGAAAGCGTCCTGCGCGCCCTTGCGCCGGACTGATGTTCCGCCCGGGCCGCAACCCGGGTGTCATCAAGCCTCCCGTTTCTTTCTGGAATGTGGTTTGCGCGCCACAGTGCGCAAACATTGATCGCGCATCGCGCGAACTGCGTTGAACCGCGCGATATCCGGGCGTTCATGAAAGCGTCAAGATTAGGCAGTCTGCCGATCCCGGCGGTTTTTCTGTGCAACGGAGTGGACTTCGATGAAGACGCGAGCGGCTCTTCTGGCGCTGATGGGCGCCGCCTCGGCGTTGACTCTCGCGGCGACCGCCTCCGCTCAGACCGCAGGCGGCGCGGTCGTGGTCGTCACCGGCACGCGCGTGGAGAACCGCACGGCGCTCGACACCGCGGTCGCGGTGGACGTGGTGTCCGCCGACGCGCTGACCCAGGGCGGCGTGTCCGAAGTCAACCAGGCCCTCTCGGTGGTGCTTCCGTCCTACAACTTCCCGCGCCCGGGCCTCGCCGACGGCACCGACACGATCCGTCCGGCGACCCTTCGCGGCCTGGCGCCGGACCAGGTGTTGGTCCTCGTCAATTCGAAGCGCCGGCACACGTCGGCGCTCGTGAACGTCAACGGCACGATCGGCCGGGGCTCGGCGGCGGTTGACCTAAACGCCATTCCGTCAGCGATGATCCAGTCGATCGAAGTCCTGCGCGACGGCGCCTCGGCGCAGTACGGTTCAGACGCCATCGCCGGCGTCATCAACGTCCGGCTCCGCGACACATCCGAGGGCGGCAACGCGACCGTCAGCTATGGCTGGCGCGACAGCGAGTACGATGTCCTCGTCGGAACGCCGGCCGCCGGCGTGCCCAATCCCGGCTCGCGAATCTCCCGCAAGGTCGAGGACGGACAGACGCTCACGCTTTCCGGCTGGAAAGGCTTCAGCGTCCCCGGTGACGGTTCCCTCTCCGTCGGCTTTGAGGTGAAGAGCCAGGACCGGACCGAGCGGGACGGTTATGACGTCCGCCAGAACTACCCGCTGCTCAACGGCCAGCCAGACCCGCGCGAGGCGACCTTCGATCGTTTCAACGCCTGGACAGGAGAACCGGAGCTCTCGCAGTACTCGATCATGGCCAATGGTGAGACCAATATCGCCGCGGGCGTGAAGGCCTATGGCTGGGCCAGCTACCAGTTCCGTGACTCCCGTTCGGCCGGCTTCTATCGACGCGCGGTCGATGCGCGCAATGTGATTCAGATCTATCCGGACGGCTTCCTGCCGATCATCCACCCGCAGGTCGAGGACTATTCGGCCGGCGTCGGCCTCGCCTGGTCTTATGGCGCGTGGGACATGGACAGCTCGATCGTGTTCGGGTTCAACGAGATGGACTTCACCATCGAGAACACACTCAATCGTTCGCTCGGCCCCACCAGCCCGACCGAGTTCCGCGCGGGCGGCTTCAACTACGACCAGACGGTGTTCAATCTCTCAGGCACGAGAGGTTATGACGTCGGCCTCGCTTCGCCGCTGAACGTGTCGCTCGGGCTCGAGGCCCGTCAGGAGAGCTATCAGATCAAGGCGGGTGAACCGGACTCCTACATCACCGGAACCTTCGGCGGAGCGGGCGGCGCGCAGGTGTTCCCCGGCTTCCAGCCGTCGAACGTCGTCAACGAGGACCGCACCAATGTCGGGGTCTATGCCGATTTCGAGGCGAATTTCACCGAACGCCTGCTCGCTTCGTTCGCCTTGCGTGGCGAAAGCTATTCGGACTTCGGCGAAACGGCGACCGGCAAGCTCGCGCTTCGGTATGACTTCACCGACGCATTCGCCCTGCGGGCCTCGGCTCAGAACGGGTTCCGTGCACCGTCGCTCCAGCAGCAATTCTTCACCGCGACGTCGACCAACTTCATCAACGGCGTTCCGTTTGAAATCGGCACCTTCCCGTCGGTGAGCCCGGTCGCGCGCGCGCTTGGCGGCCAGCCGCTCGATTCGGAAACCTCGGTGAACTACTCGGTCGGCGGCGTACTCGATCTGTCCGGCTTCACGCTCACGGTCGACGCCTACCAGATCAATGTCGACAACCGGATCGTGCTGTCTGAAAACCTGACCGGGACACCGATCGTCAACCTGTTGACCGCAGCCGGGATCACCAACGCAACGGGCGGCCGGTTCTTTATCAACGGGGTCGACACCGAAACCCAGGGTGTCGACATCGTCGCGAGCTTCGATCTCAACGACACGGCGGTTGGCGATTTCGGGTTCATCCTCGGCGCCAACTTCAACGACACCAGAGTCACTGCGCTTCCCGCCACGCGGCAGCTGTCGACCATCAATCCGCCGCCGGTCTTGTTCGCACGCTCCAACGTGCTCACCTTCGAGCGCGGGACGCCGGATTCGAAATTCTCCGGTCAGGTCGAATGGAGCCTCGGCTCTTTCGGCGCGACCCTGCGGGCGACCCGCTATGGCGAGGTGCTCTCACCCGGCACCACGGCGGCAAACGATTTCCTGATCGATCCCGCCACCGTCGTCGACCTCGAAGGCCGGTTCCGGCTCCGGGACAAGGTGACGTTCGCGATCGGCGCGGACAACCTGCTCGACGAGTATCCGGACCCGCTGCCGCCCAGCCTCAACACGACCGGCAACACGCCGTACTCGAACTTCGCGCCGTTCGGGCGGTCGGGACGGTTCGTCTACGCGAGGGTCTCTTACGACTTCTGACGGGCGCCGGCGCAAATTCCCTGCGCCGGACCGCGACACGGGGCTCGACTTGGGGCCGGATTGGACTTATGTCCCTTCCAGCTGAGATTTTTGCAGCGGCGGCTCGGGGAACTGGGCCGCCGCTTCTCGTTCAGGCCGGGCGTTCTCTTGCGGCGTTCTCTGGCGGCGGTCGCGCGGATGCGGTCGTCAGAGCAGCAACGGCTCACTGGCGGGCGGAATCCGGCGGGCGGAATCCGGCGGCGGAAAAAGCGACCCGCTCCGGTGGAAGTGTTCGGCGCGAAAGTTGTGGATGCGGACCCTTAGCGAACAGGAACGGCGAATTCTCGAACTGGTGGAGCCTGAAGCGCGCGCGCTCGGCCTCGACATCGTCCGGATTCGCGTCATGGGAACGCGGCGGCCCGTGGTCCAGATCATGACCGAGCAGCCGGACGGCACCGTTGATGTCGAGCACTGTGCGAGCCTGTCGAGGCAGGTGTCCCCGGTGCTCGACGCCGCCGATCCGATCTCGGGGGAGTATGTGCTCGAAGTCTCATCCCCCGGCATCGACCGACCCCTCACGAGGGCTGGGGACTTTGCGAAATGGGTCGGCCACGAGGTGAGGGTCGAGCTTGCGCAAGGCGTCGACGGCCGCAGGCGGTTTCACGGCTTCATCGCAGGGGAGGAGGGCGGCGTTGCGCGTCTCGACCTCAAGGATGGCGGAACCGCGGAACTGGCGCTGTCTGAGATGGTGAAGGCGAATCTTGTCCTCACCGACCGGCTGATCGCGGAAACTCAGGCGCGCGGACAGGCGCTCGATTTCGTCGACGACGGCGCATTCGACGAGATCAGGACTGAAGATCCGGACGCCGCGCCCGCCCGCCCGGCCGGACGTGATGGCAATCGTAATACGAAATCGAAGAAGGACTTATTACCATGACAGTAGGCGTATCCGCGAACCGGCTGGAAATCCTGCAGATCGCTAACGCGGTCGCGCAGGAAAAGACGATCGACAAGGCGATCGTGCTGGAGGCGATGGAAGAGGCGATCCAGAAGGCGGCGCGTTCCCGCTACGGGCTCGAACACGACATCCGCGCCGAAATCAACGCGGAAACCGGAGAAACCGTGATCTCGCGAGTGCAGACGGTGGTTGCGGAGGTGGAAAACCCCGCAACTGAAATCTCGCTCGCCGCCGCACAGCGCATCGACCCGCAAGCCGAGATCGGCCACGAACTGCGCGAAGAACTGCCGCCGTTCGAGTTCGGCAGGGTGGCTGCGCAGACCGCAAAGCAGGTGATCACTCAGAAGGTCCGGGACGCTGAACGCGAGCGCCAGTACAATGATTTCAAGGACCGCGTCGGCGAGATCGTCAACGGCATCGTCAAGCGGGTCGAGTATGGCAACATCATCATCGATCTGGGCCGCGCGGAAGGCGTGATCCGGCGCAGCGACGCGATCCCGCGGGAGACGGTCAATCAGGGCGACCGGTTGCGCGCGCTGCTCTATCGCGTCTCCCGGGAGACGAAAGGGCCGCAGATCTTTCTGTCGCGCGCCCACCCGCAATTCATGATGGCGCTGTTCGCCCAGGAAGTGCCTGAAGTTTATGAGGGCGTCATCGAGATCAAGGCGTGCGCCCGAGATCCCGGCTCACGCGCGAAGATCGGCGTTTACAGTCACGACAACTCCATCGATCCGGTCGGCGCCTGCGTCGGCATGCGCGGCGCCCGGGTTCAGGCGGTGGTCGGCGAACTGCAGGGAGAAAAGATCGACATCATCCCGTGGTCGCAGAACGCCGCGACCTTCATCGTCAACGCGCTGCAGCCGGCCGAAGTGTCGAAGGTGGTGATCGACGAGGAGGAGGGGCGGGTCGAGGTCGTCGTCGAGGAGAGCCAGTTTCCGCTCGCGATCGGGCGCCGCGGCCAGAATGTCCGGCTTGCGTCGCAGCTCACCGGCTGGCAGATCGACCTCACCACCGAGGCGGCGGATTCCGAACGCCGCCAGCGCGAGTTCAAGGAGCGCACCGAACTCTTCGTCAAGGCGCTGGACGCCGATGAGACGCTGGCCCAGCTTCTCGCTTCCGAAGGCTTCGAAACGGTCGAGGAGATCGCCTATGTCGATCTTGAGGAGCTTGCGGTCATCGAAGGGTTCGATGATGAGGTGGCCGCGGAGCTTCAGCAGCGCGCCCGAGAGTATCTTGAACGGTTCGCGGCGGAACAGGAAGCTCGGCGCAAGGAGCTCGGCGTTGCGGATGAAGTCGCCTTCATGGACGGCGTCACGCCCGTGATGGCGGTCAAGTTCGGCGAAAATGGCGTCAAGACGATCGACGATCTCGCGGGACTGATCCCGGACGATCTGGTCGGGTTCCGCGAGCCGGGACCGGACGGAAAGATGCGTTTCGTGCCAGGGCTGCTCGCCAAGGGCGACATGGCGAGGGAAGATGCGGAGCTCTTCATCCTGAAGGCGCGGGTAGCGGCCGGCTGGGTCGAGCCGGAAGCGCTCGAGGAGGCGCTCGCGGCCCGCGCTGCGGCGCTCGATGCGGAAGAGGCGGAACTCGACGCCGAGTATGAAGAGGGCGGGTCAGTTGGCGACGCCCGGCAACGCGGCGAGGATTTGTTCCGCACGAAGGGTGGAAATGACGGGCAAGGACCTGACGCTGGCTGAGGAAGCGGCCGACGCACCGCTGGAGCAGGACGTGTTGGATGCGGGCCCAACCTCCGGGGGCGGGCCTGTTCGACGCTGCATAGCAACGGGAGAGCGTCGTTCGCCCGGCGAAATGGTGCGCTTCGTTGTGTCGCCCGATGGTGAGGCGGTCCCGGACATAGCTGGGCGGCTCCCCGGCCGCGGCGCGTGGGTGAGTTCGGATCGTGAGGCCATGAACCGGGCGGCGGAGCGCCGCCTCTTTTCGCGTGCGTTCCGCCAGCCGGTTTCCGCGCCGGATGATCTCGCCGACCGCGTCGAGGCGCTCCTCGCGCGGCGTGCGCTCGATCGACTGGGGCTCGCCAAGCGGGCGGCAGAGGCGGTTCATGGGTTCGATCGCGTCACCGAGGAAATTCGCAAGTCGGTTCCCGGCGTGCTGATCGAAGCGTCCGACGGCGCCGAAGACGGCCGGTCGAAGGTTCTGGGGCTGCTCCACGGCGTTCACGGCGGGTCCGGGTCGCTCCCGATCGTGGCGGGGTGCTTTTCGATGGATGAATTGGGCATGGCGTTGGGGCGTCCCCGTGTGGTACACGCTTGCATCAAACGCGGCCGAATTGCCGAGGCATGGATCGAAGACGTGACCCGGCTCGCCGGGTTTAGACCGATCCGGCCACCCGACTGGCGATCAGGGACGGATCGTTGAAAATGTGGCGTGCGTCCGCTCCCCGGACCGCGTCGTAACCGAAGCATGTGTGAATGACGGACACCAAGGACACTCAGGACACCCCGCAACGCCGACCGCTGACGGTGAGCCGCAAGAGCGACTCGAGCACGGTCAAGCAGAGCTTTTCGCACGGCCGCTCAAAGCAGGTCGTCGTCGAAACGAAGAAGAAGCGCGTGGTCGTGAGCCCGTCCGCAGCGCCCAGGCCGGCTCGCCCGGACGCGCCCGCCAAACCGCAGCCGGCGCCGCTTGCGGCCGCCGAAAAGGCGGCGGAGAAATCGGGACTTTCAGAAGCCGAACTCAAGGCGCGTCAGCAGGCCCTGGTGGCGCGACGTGCGGAGGAAGAAAAACGCCGCGCTGAGCAGGAAGCCGCCCGCGCCGCCGCCAAGCGTCGACTGGAGGAAGCGAAGCGCATCGCCGAAGAGGAACGTCGCCGCGCGGACGGCGTCGGCGCCTCGGACAAGGTGGACGCCCGGGAGGACGACGACACGGGCGGCGACGGGCGCGGTCAGGACGGTCCCGGGCGATCTCGCTCGGACGGCCCGCCGTCTCGCGGCCGAACGGAGGGGCCGGCGCGACCGCGGCCAGAAGGCGGTTTCCGCGGCCGGCCGGATGCGGAAAGGCCGAGATTCGGCGATCGCGGCCCGCGAATCGTTACGCCGGATGTTCCAGAACCTGATCTCAATCCGCTTGCCGACCTCGGCGGCCGGATCAAACGGGTCAAGGCCGAGATCGATCCGACCGCGGACAACCGGCCCGCGGCGCGCCCGAAAGGCGGCGCGCAGCGACGGCAGGGAAAGCTCACGATTTCTGCGGCGCTTGACGATGACGAAGGACGTCAGCGGTCACTCGCTTCTGTCCGCCGCGCGCGGGACCGCGAACGGACGCGCCGCGAGCGCATGGCGATGTCCGGCGCATCTGAAAAGGTGATGCGGGAAGTCGTCCTGCCGGAATCGATCACCGTTCAGGATCTCGCTCACCGGATGGCCGAGCGCGTGACTGACGTGGTCAAGTTCATGATGCAACAGGGTGAAATGGTGCGCGGTATCGATGTGCTCGACGCCGACACAGCCCAGATCATCATCGAGGAATTCGGACACACCGTCCGGCGCGTCGCCGAATCCGATGTCGAGATCGGCCTCTCGGGCGCAACCGATGACGACGAGGATCTGGAGCCGCGAGCTCCGGTCGTCACGATCATGGGGCATGTCGACCACGGTAAGACGTCGCTGCTCGACGCGCTTCGCGAAACCGACGTGGTGTCCGGCGAGGCCGGCGGCATCACGCAGCATATCGGCGCCTATCAGGTTCAACTGCCGTCGGGAGAGCGGATCACCTTCATCGACACGCCAGGCCATGCGGCGTTCTCATCCATGCGTGCACGCGGCGCGAATGTGACGGACATCGTCGTTCTGGTGGTGGCGGCCGACGACGGCGTCATGCCCCAAACGATCGAGGCGATCTCGCACGCCAAGGCCGCAGGTGCGCCAATGATCATTGCGGTGAACAAGATCGACAAGCATGACGCCAATCCGGACAAGGTGCTCACGCAGCTGCTTCAGTATGACGTTCAGGTCGAAGCCATGGGCGGCGATGTGCAGGCGGTTCCCGTATCTGCGCTGAAGCGACAGGGGCTTGATGATCTCACTGGAGCGATCTCGGTCCTAGCCGAGGTGCTGGAGCTGAAATCCAATCCGAGGCGGACCGCCGAGGGCGTTGTGGTGGAATCCCAGCTCGACAAGGGTCGCGGGCCTGTGGCGACCGTTCTGGTGCAGCGCGGGACCCTGCGGCGCGGGGACATTGTGGTCGCCGGCGGGCAGTGGGGCAGGGTGAAGGCGCTCACGAATGAGCGCGGCCAGGTGCTCGATCTCGCGGCGCCGTCAACGCCCGTCGAGATTTTGGGTATGGATGGCGCGCCTGATCCTGGCGATCCGTTTGTTGTCGTCGAGAACGAAGCTCGCGCGCGGGAAATCACCGCGTATCGCAACCGCTCGAAGCGCGAGAAGGCGGGCTCCCCGACCGGACGAGCATCGCTTGAGCAGATGCTGACGCGGCTGCGTGACGGTGTGGGAACCACGGCGGTTCAAGAAGCACCGTTCGTTCTCAAGGGCGATGTCCAGGGCTCGGTCGAGGCGATCACCCAGGCGGTCGAAAAGATCTCCACCCAGGAGGTGCGCGCTCGCGTCGTTCTTGGGGCCGCCGGCGGCATCTCCGAAAGCGATGTGCAGCTCGCGGCCGCCTCCGGGGCTCCGATCATCGCGTTCAACGTCCGCGCCAACAAACAGGCGCGCGATCTTGCAGAGCGCGAAGGCGTCGAGATCCGCTATTATTCGGTGATCTACGACCTGATCAATGACGTGAAGAGCGTTCTCTCTGGAATGCTGGCTCCGGAACGGCGGGAGACCTTCCTCGGCTATGCTCAGATCCTTCAGGTGTTCAATATTTCCAAGGTGGGCAAGGTCGCGGGATGCCGGATGACGGAGGGCGTCGTGAAACGCGGATGCGGCGTGCGTCTGCTTCGCGACGACGTGGTCATCCACGAAGGTATGTTGTCGACCTTGAAGCGGTTCAAGGATGAGGTTCCGGAAGTGAAGGCCGGCATGGAGTGCGGCATGGCGTTCACGAACTATCAGGACATCCGCGAAGGCGACATGATCGAATGCTTCCAGGTGGAGCTGATCGAACGCAAGCTGGAGTGACGTTTCACAGGCGTTTCGCTGTCACCTGGGAGACATCAGCTCGCGTCTCCCACCGCATGCAGCGCCGGACCCCGGTCTCGCAGCCAGTCACGCGCTGGCGACCAATCTGGAATGCAGGTTTCGACCAGCGACCAGAAGCGGCGGGAATGACTCATCTCGCGCAGGTGGGCGACCTCGTGCGCGGCGACATAGTCGAGCACAAAGGGCGGGGCGCAGACCAGCCGCCAGGAAAAATTGAGACGCCCGGTCGAACTGCAGGATCCCCAACGTGATCGCGTGTCCTTGATTGAGATCGAGGTCGGTGCAACGCCGAGAGCGGCGGCATGTACGCTCACGCGGGCCTGGAAATCGAGGCGTGCGGCGTTCCTGAAGAAGGCCCTTGTCTTCGCGGAGAAGGTTTCCGGCGGGCCCGGAACGAGCAGCAGGGGAGAGGGGCCGGCTGTGCGATCCACCTTCACCACGCGGCCGGTGTCCACGCGTTTCAACCGGTGCGCCGTCCCTCGCAGCGGAACGAACGCTCCTGGCCGGAACGAGACCTGCCGAGGCAGGGCGTCGAGGCGCTCTGCGATCCAGTCGACCTTTTCATTGGCGAATGCGATGGCGTCGAGTGTGTGGCGGGGGGCCGGGACAGTCGCCACGGCTTCACGGGAGTAGGGGTCGATTCGCACCGAAACACGCCGTGCTCGGCGGTCGACGTGCAGCCTCAACGGCACGGAATCGCCCGTCGCCGCGGTGAGAAACACTCGGTGCGCATCGCCAACGGGCATGTTATGGCCCAATCGCCTGAAAAAATTTGCTACCTACACGTGAACATAAGAGGACGATCGTCAATGAACAAAGCCCTACTGTCAGTCGGATTTCTCCTTCTTGGAGCGTGCAGCGGGTCGGCGGACACCAAAGCGGCGCTTGAGGCGATGAATCTCGGCACCGGGCAGAAGGGCGCGGTGGCGTATGCGTCGAGATCGTCGGGCGGTCTGGGCTTTCTCGGCGGCGATCGCGTGACCTTCAAGGATGTTGTGCTGGGCGCGGAAGCCGGCGAGCCGGGCATTCGCGCCGCGACCATGACCTTCTCCGGGCTCGGCATGTCGCCGGATGGCGCGCCCGTGTTCAGCGCTCTTGAGTTCACCGACGTCAAACCGGTGGACATCGAGACGGGCGTCGATGTGAACATCGCGCTTGCAAGACTGACCAGTCCCAATCCGGCGGCCGCCGCCTATATCGCCCAATTGTTCAATGGTTCGGCGCCGGCGAGCGGGGCGCTCTTCGAAACCTGGGCGTTCGAGAAGCTGACGTTCAACGATCTGTCCCTTGTCGCGAAACCTCCCCAGGACAGCGGCGAGGAGGGAGAGATCCGCTTCGAGGTCGACGAATTGTCCGTTTCGGACCTTAAACAGATGGTGGCGGGATCGGCGTTGTTGTCGGGCGTCAAGGCGCGGTTCGATATTCCCGCGAGCGCCGGCGTGAACGGATCTCCGATCAACGGGTCAATGTCCTGGGACAAGGTCGCGGTGACGGGCCTGCGCGCCGAGGTTCTGGGGGCGATGGCGGCCTCGGGAGCAAACCCCGAGGGGTTGATGTCAGGCGAATTCAGCGCGCGGATGATGGCCGCGGTCACCAGTCCCATCGATCCCGGCTATGACACGCTGGCGGCGACTCCTCTGACGCTGAATGCGGCGGGCGCAACTCTGGTGGTTTCCGAGCTGAACACGACGGTGCAGCGGAATACTGACGGCGTGGCGGTCAAAGCATCCACTCCGCGAACGACCATCGCGCTCTCGGCGGACGCTGACGGCGGTATTTTGGGGCAGGGCCTGACGATGGGGCTCGGCGTGCTTGGATATCAGGGAATTGAACTCTACGGGTCTTCGGAGGCGAGCTTCGCCCCTGAAACGGACGCGTTGAACATAGCTTCCTACGAGTTCGGCATGACCGACGGATTCAACCTGGCGTTCAAGGGAGATGTGACGGGCGCTCGTCAGATGCTCGCCGGATTGTACGCAATGACGCCGACGGGCGAGCCAAACCTCGGCGCGTTCGCGTCGCTCGGGATCAAAAACCTCGAACTCGTCCTAACCGACAAGTCGCTCACGAACCGCCTTCTCAATCTTGCGCCGATGCTTGGCGCGGGCGATCCCGAACAGGTGCGTGCGATGGCGGCGAGCGCGGTGGTGGACGCGCTCTCCAGCCTGGGGGCGCTGGGGGTTGACCCGGGCGTTTCGGATGAACTTGCGGGCGCCGTCGTCGCTTTTGTCAACAAGCCGGGCGTGCTGACGATCAGGCTCGCCCCCGCTACGCCGATCGACGCCAACTCGCTGTCTGGGGCGGGACCGGTCACGAAAGAAGTGCTCGGCTTCTCGGCGGCCTATTCGCCGCAATAGCTGCGTCAGACGTCGTCGCCGGCCTCGTCGGGCACGCCCACCACGTGGAAGCCGGCGTCGACGTGGATCACCTCACCCGCGATCGATCGACCGAGTGGGGATAACAGGTAGAGGGCGCATCCCGCCACGCCCTCCATCGAAGTGTCCTCCTTCAGGAGCGACCATTGCTTGCCCGTCGACATCAACTGGCGGCCGCCCCGAATGCCGGCCATGGCGAGTGTGCGCATCGGGCCTGCCGAAATCGCATTGACGCGGACGCCCCTCGGACCAAGGTCGCGGGCGGCGTAACGCATCGCGGCTTCGAGCCCCGCCTTGGCGACGCCCATCACATTGTAGGATGGCACGACGCGTTCGGCCCCCAGGTAGGTGAGCGTGACGACCGATCCCCCGTCCGGCATCAGGGCGGACGCCCGCTTCGCGGCGTCGACGAATGAGAAAACCGAGATGTCCATGGCCCGGCGAAACCCTTCGCGTGTGGTGTTGTCCACAAACGAACCCTGCAATTCGTCCTTGCCGGCGAACGCGATCGCGTGGACCAGGAAGTCGATCTTTCCCCACAGCGACTTCAGCTTCGCGAACGCCGCGTCCATGTCGGTATCGCTCGTCACGTCGACCGGGATCATAGTGGACATTCCGATCGATTCGATCAGCGGCCGAACGCGCCTTTCCAGTGCTTCGCCCTGATAGGTAAAGGCGAGGTCCGCGCCCTGGGCGGCCAGCTGCTGTGAGATGCCCCAGGCGATCGATCGGTCGTTTGCGACCCCCATCACCAGACCGCGCCGCCCTTTCATGAGGTCGCCGCCGGGAAACTGCCAGTCGGACATCTGACTCATCCTCTTAAATCCACGCCGGGCGGACATCAGGTCGGCCTAGGGCTGGGGAGGAAGTTCGTCAAGCAAACCACGTGCGTCTGGTCACCGTCGATTAAGGGTCTTGCGCCAACGTGCGGCCAAATCCCGCCCGTGGACGTTCCATCGGGCGCGTTCGTTCAACCCGGAGGATCTCGACGGATGAAGGTTCTTGATCGGCTGCCGATTGCGCAGAAGCTGCTGTTCGTCATTTCAGGTTCCGCGCTTGCGTTCGGCGGCGCCATTGGCGCGAGCGGCTATCTGACCGCGGCGTCCGAGCTTGAATCGCTGGCCGAGAACAAGCTCACGGCGGTAGCCGAGGACAGAGCCAAGGCTGCGACCGACTATCTGGCGGCGATCGATAGCGATTTGCAGATCATGGTGACGAGCCCGATGGTTCGCGAGGCGTTGTCGGCGTTCTCGTCCGGCTGGGCGGGGATCGAGGGCGATCGGACAACGGTCCTGCAGGGACTATATATCACCAACAATCCCAACCCGACCGGACAGAAAGAGAAGCTGGACGCCGCGCGCGACGGCTCGGCGTACTCTTCTGCGCATGCGACCTATCATCCCTGGATGAGGACCTTCCTGCAGGAACGGGGTTACTATGACGTCTTCCTGTTCGATACGAGCGGCGACCTTGTCTACACCGTGTTCAAGGAACTCGACTTCGCGACAAATCTGAACACAGGCCAGTGGGCGGACTCAGGGCTTGGCGACGTCTTCCGGTCGGCGAGAGAGCTTCCGGCGGGTGAAGTGGCCTTTGTCGATTTTGCCCCGTACGCGCCGAGCTTCGATGCTCCGGCGAGCTTCATCGCGGCACCGATGTTTGATGACGCCGGGGTCCGAAAGGGGGTTCTCGCCTTCCAGATGCCCATCTCCCGGATCAATTCGATCATGGGATCGACCAGCGGTCTCGGGGAGACCGGACAGGCGTTCATTTTCGGCTCCGACGGGCTCCTGCGGACGGACGCACCGCGGTTTGAAGAGTCCACCCTCCTCAAGGCCAAGACGAATGCATCCCTGCTGGGTTCGCTCTCGGGCGATACGACTCTCCTGCGCACAAGCGGACTTAGCGGCGAACCCGTCATCGCTGCAGTGAACGAAATCGAGTTTCATGGTGTAACTTGGCGTGTGGCGGCGGAAATGGACCAGGCGGAGGCCATGTCCGGGCTTGTGAACCTTCGCAATCAGTGGATGCTGATCGCGCTTGGGCTGTTGGCGGGCGTTTCGGTCATCGCATTGTTGTCCGCCCGCGCGATCGCAAGGCCGATCCAGGCGGTCTCGAAAGCAACGGATGACATCGCGGCGGGAGCGCTGGAGGTCGAGGTTCCCGGCGTCGATCGCGGGGACGAGCTTGGACCGCTCGCGCGCGCGATCAATTCCTTCCGGCTGGCGATCATCGACAATCAACGAGACGCGGAGGACCGTCAGCGCGAGAGCGAGGAGAGGGCCCGAACCTCTGCGGCCCGCGCGGCCCGCATGAGCGAGCTGACGTCAACGTTCGAGGCGTCGGTGCGCGCCGTGCTCGCCGAGACCAGCAAGGCCTCCGACAATCTGGAAGAAAGCGCCGCCGCCATGTCGGCGATCGCGACCGAGACAGCGTCGCAATCGAGCACTGTGTCCTTCGCCTCGCAGGCTGCGGCCGGCAACGTGCAGTCGGTCGCCGCCGCGGCTGAAGAGTTGTCGATGTCAGTGCGCGAGATCGCTGAGAAGATCGATGCGTCGAGCGCGGCGACGAAATCGGCGGTGGTTCGGGCGCAGTCGATGCAATCTCAGGTCAACGGGCTCGAATCCGCAACGTCTTCGATTGGTGAAGTCGTCGAACTCATCACCTCGATTGCGGCGCAGACCAACCTGCTTGCGCTGAATGCGACGATCGAGGCGGCGCGCGCGGGCGAGGCCGGAAAGGGCTTTGCCGTCGTCGCGAGCGAAGTGAAGGAGCTCGCCAGCCAGACGGCGAAGGCCACCGAGGAGATCAAGCGCCAGGTGTCGAACATCCAGGGCACGACACAGGAAACCGTCACGGGGATCGCGGACATCATGTCGATGATCACCGAACTGGAATCGGCGTCCGCCCAGATCGCATCGGCCGTGTCCCAACAGTCGGCCGCGACACAGGAGATCTCAGGGAATGTGCAGCGCGCCGCGGGCGGGGTGCAGGAGGTGGACTCCAATATCGGCGGTGTTCGCGAGGCCGCGAGCGCTACCGGAGAGACCGCGGATCGCGTCAGAGACGCAGGATCGGTTGTCGCCCGCACGGCGCAACAGCTGCGCGACGAGGTCGAGCGCTTCCTGAGCGAGGTTCGCGCGGCCTGACGCGGCCCGGTGACGTCAGAGCATTGCGGGGAGGACGCGGTCCGGCGGACGGTGGCCGTCAACGAAGGTCTTGATGTTGATGATCACCTTCTCGCCCATGTCGATGCGGCTCTCCAGCGTCGCTGACCCCATGTGCGGCAGGAGGACGACATTCGGGAGCTCCCTCAGGCGGGGATGCATCTCCGGCTCCCGCTCATAGACGTCGAGGCCTGCACCCGCGATGTCGCCGGCTTCGATCGCCCGGACAAGCGCCGTCTCATCGATGACTTCGCCGCGTGAAGTGTTAACGAGGTAGGCGTCGCGCTTCATAAGTTTGAGGCGTCGGGAATTGAGCAGGTGGTAGGTCGCCGGAGTGTGCGGACAGTTCACCGAGACGATGTCCATTCTGGACAACATCTGGTCGAGACTTTCCCAATAGGTCGCCTCAAGCTTCTCCGCGATCTGCGGCAAGACGGGCTTGCGATTGTGATAATGAACCTGAAGCCCGAACGCCCGCGCCCGGCGCGCCACGGCTTGGCCGATCCGGCCCATGCCGATGATGCCAAGCCGCTTCCCATGGATGCGGCGTCCGAGCATCCAGGTGGGGGTCCAGCCGGAGAAACGACCGTCTTCGATCGCCTTCACCCCATCCACCAGCCTCCGGGGCACGGCCAGCATCAGCGCCAGCGTCATGTCGGCGGTGTCTTCTGTCAGCACGCCCGGCGTGTTTGTCACCGTGATCCCTCGCGACACCGCGGACTGGACGTCGATATTGTCGACGCCCGCGCCGAATTGCGCGATGAGCCTCAGATTATCGCCGGCGCGGGCGAGCACCCTGCCGTCGATCTTGTCGGTGACCGTGGGCACGAGGACGTCGCAGCGGCTCGCGGCGTCGGCCAATTGGTCCGTGGTCATCGCGACGTCGCTGGAATTGAGCTCGACGTCAAACAGCTCCGCCATGCGCTTTTCCACCGGCGCGGGCAGTTTGCGCGTAACGATGACCTTTGTCTGTTTGCGGGGCATTCCCTGTCCTTGGTCCGGGCCCGCGTTTTTCATTCACGCTGAGCTTTTCATTTCATGTAGCAGACCGACCGATGACCGGCCAAGCGCTGTCGGGGCCGGTCGCGAGGTCAATCCGCCGGAGCCGTTAAACCGACCTTCATGTCCTTGTGGCGCACTCTGTCCTCCCGTCCCGCATGACGTAATGGAACAGCCCCCGTGTCGGCACGTTCGATCGCCCTTGGACTAGCAATGAGCGTCATGCTGACGGTGTCCGCCGCCGCGCAGACCATTGCGCGCGGAGACCTGACGCCTGCGAGTTTTCAGGCCTTTTCGCCGAAGTCGAGCGACATCCGGGTCAGCGATTTTTCCGGTCTCCCCGTTCCGAGGTATTCCAGTCTGCGACACGAGGACGTCAATGGTCGGGCGGGCCCGGGCCTCGATCACCCGGTGGTGTGGCGATATCATCGTCTTGGACTTCCCGTGGTGGTCATTCGCGAGTCCCGGGAGTGGCGGAAGATCCGTGATCCCAGCGGGGACGAGGTCTGGGTTCATCGCAGGCTCCTTGGCGGCGAGCGCACGGCGATCACGCGCGAGCGCGGGGCCCTGCGGGCCGAACCCGACGCCTATGGCGCGCCTCTCGCGAACTTCGGGCTAGGCGTCGTCATGACCCTGCATGAGTGCAAGGGCGGCTGGTGCGATGTTGAGGCGGGCGCGCTACGAGGCTGGGTGCGGACGTCGAACATATGGGGCGCAGACCCGCTCGAGGCCGCTCCGACCCATTGAGTCCGTCGCGCGACCGCGTCGGGCTTGCCGCATCAAGGAGGGGTGAGATAACGGACGGAGTGGCAGTTGCGAGAACCGTTATGATTCACGAGCCGAAGTCGGCCTACACCTATGATGATCTGATCGCCAGCGGCCGCGCGGAGCTGTTCGGGCCCGGAAACGCCCAACTCCCGGCGCCGCCGATGCTGATGATCGATCGGATCACGAACATCGATCTCGACGGCGGGGAGCATGGTCGCGGCTCGATCACGGCGGAGCTCGATGTGAAGCCGGAGCTCTGGTTCTTCCAGTGCCATTTCCCCGGCGACCCGGTCATGCCGGGCTGTCTTGGCCTCGACGCGATGTGGCAGCTTGTCGGCTTCTGGCTTGGCTGGTCAGGCTCTCCCGGGAGGGGGCGCGCGCTTGGAGTCGGCGAGGTCAAGTTCACGGGCCAGGTGACGCCGGTCGGGAAGCTGATACGCTACGAGATTGAAATCAAAAGAGCAATTCGTTCATCTCTGGTGATGGGGATCGCAGATGGGCGGGTGTTCGTCGACGATGTGAAGATCTACCAGGCCAAGGAGCTCAAGGTCGGCCTGTTCAAGCCGGCCGAAACTCCCTAGGTTACATAAACCTCAGGTTGTGGTGACGGCCTGAGGCATCTTTGAGGCGGACAAGCATGGCGCAGACGGGGCTTCGGCGGGTCGTGATCACGGGGATGGGCATCGTCTCATCCATCGGGTCTTCGGTGAAGGAGGTGACCGAAAGCCTCAAGGCCGGAACCTCCGGAATCAGCTTCGCCCCTGAATACGCGGCCAAGGGGTTCCGGTCCCAGGTCTTTGGAAAGCCGGGTGTGGATCCGGCGGACCATGTCGACAAGCGCGCGATGCGATTCATGGGGGATGGCGCGGGGTTCTGCCACATGGCCATGACCCAGGCGATCGCGGACTCAGGGCTTGAGGAGTCGGATATCTCCAACCCCCGGACGGGCCTGATCATCGGCACCGGAGGGCCGTCGACGCGCGCGATCGTAGCCGCCGCCGACGCTGCAAGGGAAAAGGGACCGAGGCGGATCGGGCCGTTCGCGGTCCCCAAGGCGATGTCGTCGACCGCCTCCGCGACGCTTTCGACGCTGTTTCGTATCCTCGGCGTGAACTACTCGATCTCGTCGGCCTGCACGACGTCGCTGCACTGCATGGGCGCGGCGGCCGAACAGATTCAGTGGGGAAAACAGGACGTTGTGTTCGCCGGCGGCGGCGAGGAACTCGACTGGACCCTGTCGGCCCTGTTCGACGCGATGGGGGCGATGTCCTCCAATTACAACGCCGAGCCGCATCGGGCGTCGCGCGCCTACGACGCCAACCGCGACGGCTTTGTCATCGCGGGCGGCGCGGGCGTTGTGGTGCTTGAGGAATATGAACGCGCGCGCCGCCGCGGCGCGACGATCTATGGCGAGATTGTTGGATACGGGGCGACCTCCGATGGGCATGACATGGTCGCGCCGTCGGGCGAGGGGGCGGTCCGGGCGATGAAGCTCGCGCTGGAAGGCGTGGATAAGGCGCCCGATTACCTTAACCCCCACGCGACCTCTACGCCGGTGGGTGATGTGAAGGAATTGGAAGCGGTGCGCGAAGTCTTCGGACAAGAAGCCGCCGACCAACCCATGATCTCCGCAACCAAATCCATGACCGGTCATTGCCTTGGTGGCGCCGGTGTACATGAGGCGATTTACGCGTTGCTGATGATGAAGGAGAGGTTTGTTGCACCCTCCATCAATATCGACGAGCTCGACCCGATGGCCTATGGGGTGAATATTATCCGTGAGGCGCGCGACGCCTTGCTGAATCTGGTCATGTCGAACTCATTCGGCTTCGGCGGCACCAACGGTTCGATCGCCATCGCGCGGGTTTGAGTTATGTTTCGGACCAGTTTGGCGCAGGTTCGCGCGGCGTCAGAAAACACCGCAAAGCCACCAGATCAGAACCAGATCTCTGCGCGATTGAGGGGAAGTCTTTCATAGCGTCCGGCAAGGGAGACTTCCCGATAGGGCTCTTGCCATGCGTCGCCCAAACCGGCGCTGGCGGCGGCGGAGGTGCAATCCGTTTGCAGCTTTGACACAAACCCCGCCTCCTTCTGAATATCATGGAAATACCGGATGGAGCGGTTCTTTCGTGGCGCCGAGGCGATGAGTTCGATCCCGAGCACCCTGTAGCCAAGGGCGGCGAGCTCCGTCTTCACCTTCTCGGCCTTCGGGCGATCCTCCTCCTGGGAGATGTGGAGGAAGAGCTCGGTGATGACGTAGGGCGAGGCTTCGCTTGCGTCCGTCGTCGCGCCGGAGGCGGCGACGGTGGCGCCGGTCGTCGCCCGCAGCGCGGCGGCGGCGTCCGGAAGGTTGGCGCAGGCGCGTTGCAGCGGTTGGTTGTCGGCGACGAGGCTGCGGTCGAGCTTCAGGATCTGAGCGAGCTCGCCCTCGGCCGCCGCGATCGCGAGGGCCCCGGACGCCTCGCCCGCCCGGCAGCCATAGAGGGCGCGGGCGACAAGGTCGGCGGCGCGGTCGGCCTCGTCGGCGGTCGCGCGCTCGATGTCGATGACGCGGGAGAGGGTCGCAAACGCCTCGCCATGCGCGCCATTGGCGCTCTGCGCGCGGGCGAGGGCGCGCAGGATGGTCGGGTCGTCGGGCAGCCGCTCAGCCGCACGGGAAAGATCGGCGAGCGCGCCGCTCACGCCGATCTCGACGTCCTGGGCATTGGTGCTTGCGAGGGCGGAGGCGAGCCGTGTGTTGCCGCTGAAGAAGAGCTCATACGCCTGGGACTGGGCGGTGACGCGCTCCTGCGCCGCGGAGAGCTCGGCTTTGGACGTTTCGAGCAGGCCGCCGATTTCCTCCAGCTCCTTCTGCTTGGCGGCGGTGGCGCGGGTGACGTCGCCGAGCTTCAGCGCCGACCAGCCGACGGCTCCGAGCGCGATCGCCGCGACGATGAGCTGAAGGGTGAGCAGACGCCAGGCGCTGCTTGTGAAGGCGCGCAGCGCGCCCTCGCGTCTTGCTGATGATCGAGCGGTGCGGGTGTTGGACGGAGCCATTCAGCCCCCCTGTGATCTGGCGAACGCGACGGCGTTCTGAAGCGTCATGAGAAAGCCGGCCGCGCCTGCTCCGGCGGCCCCCCAGAGAACAGGTTCGATGGTCGCGGTCTCGACCACGCCGGCGGCGCCGAGACCAAGCGCGATGGCGGCGGCGAGAAGCGGCAGCCAGGTGAGAAGGCTCGCCGACAGGCTGACGCCCGCGAGCGACATCGTTCTGGTGCGGGCCGAGCGCGCCGCTTCCCCGCCGCGTGATCGCGCGGGGGTCACACCGCGCCCGAGGCGCGCTGAAACGGATTCGACGAGCGTCGCCCACGAGGCGTCGTCGGATGCATCCACCCAGTTGAGACGACGAAAAGGGAAGGGTGGGCGGGATTGATCGAGCCGCGCCTGCGTGAGCTTGTCGGCGTCGAACGCTTCGCCGGCCTCCAGCGCGACATAGCGGGAGGCGAGGGCATGACGCGACCACAGGACGACGACGCAGCCGGCGGCTTCGAGCGCCTCGCCGATCTTACTGTCGAAGGGATCGCCCGAGACAAGTTTCCGGTCCCACCAGACCTCGACGCCCGCCGCGGCGAGGGTTTCGGCGAGGCGTCGTGCGTGCGCTTCATCTTCATGGGCGTAGGAGATGAAAACTTCGGACACGTCTCAGCCTCCCGCTCCCGTCCGTCTCGCGGGCGACCTTAGCCTCACACGGCCGATTTCTGAAGTCCGAAATCAGGGCGCTGAGGCGTGATCCTCTTGAGAAGCGGGCCGATCGCGAGCGATGGCGAGGTCGTGAGCCGTTTCGGGGTCGCAGATGACGCAAAGTTGCGGTGAAGGCGCCCCTGTTCGGATTGTGTTCATCTTCGCCATCTCCAACTATGGTGTGGGGACAAGCATTGCGGAGGTTTGCAACATGCTTCCTGCCATAAAGTCCGCTGGAGCGGCCGCGCTCGGCGCGGTGCTGCTGGCCGGATGTCAGCTTGGGCCGACGCCCTATCAGTCCGCCGGGCCGAACCAGGCGGGCTATACCGACACGCGGATCGAGACGGACCGTTTCAAGGTGTCGTTCCGCGGGAATTCGTCCACCGACAAGGACACGGTCGAGACCTATCTCTTGTACCGCGCCGCGGAACTGACCCTGCAGAACGGCTTTGACCATTTCACGATCGTTGATCGCGACACCGACAAGCGCACCCAATACAATACGGATTTCGGCCCGGCGTTCGGGCCGAGCTTCGGCTATGGCTTCCGTCACGCCTATTTCTCGCCGCGCTTCGGCTGGGTGGGCGCTTATGACCCGTTCTGGACGCCAACCCGCGTGAGCGAGATCACCCGTTATGAGGCCTCGGCGGAGATCAAGCTCGGACGCGGCGCGAAGGGCCCGGATCCGGCGTCGTTCGACGCGCGGGATGTGTCGAAGAATCTCGCCTCGCGGATCGCCCGCCCGGAGAGCTGACGGTATAGCCGCAGCAAACGCCGGCTGCGAGGGCGCTTGGTGTGGCCCGATCAGTCTGGCCCGATCAGTCTGGCCCGATCAGTCTGGCCCGAGCAGCTCGACCTGGTTGCCCTCGGGGTCCTTGAGGAAGGCGTAGGCGGCGCCGCCGCCCGCAGGCTTCGGATCGCGGAAGCGCGACGCCCCCTTTTCCACAGCGTGGTCGAGACTGTCGCTGACATCCGCGACGCCGAGGATGACATGACCGAGGCCGCCCATCTGGAGGTCCGGCGGACGCGTGATGATGACAAGCGAGGCGTCCGGGTTGGCGGCCGCCGCGACGCTGTCCGAACCAGTTTTCATGATGACTTCAAGGAAGCCGTCGCCCGCGATGCGCCGGATTTCGCGGAAACCGAAAGCGGCGGTGTAGAACTCCGCCAGTTTCGCAGGGTCGGCCGCAGCGATGCGCACCGCCCGCAGCTTCACCTCCTGCGCGGCGGCGGGCGAGGGCGAGCCGATAATGGCGGCGACCGCCGCGAGTCCGGCGAGGGCGGCGAAGGCGGAGCGGTTTGGTCTTCCTCTTGGGTGTGTGGTCATGCGGGTCTCCGGGTGTGGCGGCTCAACTCCGCGCCATGAGGTCATGGCCCGGCCGCCGTGGGAAGAGGGCGGCGACAGGAATGCCGCGCAACTCGCCTTGCAGGTGCGGTGGATGTGCATTCTTTACCCTGCTCCGGTAAGAGAAGGGGGAACTTCCTGGAGAGGCCAGCGTGACCGGCAAGCGCGTTCTTCTGATCATCGGCGGCGGCATCGCGGCCTACAAGTCGCTTGAGGTGATCCGCCTGCTCGCGAAGCGGGGGGTGGCGTCGCGGTGCGTGCTGACCCGCGCGGGCGCCGAATTCGTGACGCCGCTCTCGGTCGCGGCGCTGTCGCAGGACAAGGTCTACACCGATCTGTTCAGTCTCACCGACGAAGCGGAGATGGGCCATATCGAGCTGTCGCGGTCGGCGGATCTGGTGGTGGTGTGCCCGGCGACGGCGGACCTGATCGCTAAGGCGGCGGCCGGGCTCGCGAATGACCTCGCGACGACCGCGCTGCTCGCGACCGACAAGCCGGTGCTGATGGCGCCGTCCATGAATGTGCGGATGTGGGCCCACCCGGCGACGCAGCGCAATGTCGCGCAACTCATCGCGGACGGGGTGCGGGTGATGTCGCCCGATGAGGGTCCGATGGCGTGCGGCGAGTTTGGCCCCGGCCGGCTCCCGGAGCCTGAGCGGATCGTGGCGGAGGTGATGGCGATGCTGAACGACGATGGGGTGGTGCTCGGCCCGCTGCGCGGATTTCGAGCGGTGGTGACGGCGGGACCAACGCGCGAGCCGATCGATCCGGTGCGCTACCTCTCGAACCATTCGTCCGGCCGGCAGGGATATGAGATCGCGGCGGCGCTCCATCGGCTGGGCGCGGATGTGCGGCTGGTGACCGGTCCGACGGCGCTGACGCCGCCGGCGGGCGTTACCGTGCGGGCGGTCGAGACCGCCGAACAGATGCTGAGCGCGGTTGAGGCTGACATGCCGGCGGACATCTTTGTTTCGGTCGCGGCGGTGGCGGATTGGCGCCCTGCGGAGCCCGCCGCCACCAAGCTGAAGCTGAAGAGCGAGAAGAGGGGCGCCGGCAAGGCGGCGGGCGTCGCGCTCGATCTCGTTGAGAATCCGGACATTCTGAAGCTGATTTCGGCGCGGAAGAAGGATCGGCCGCGATTGATCGTGGGATTCGCCGCCGAGACCGACGATGTCGAGGCCAACGCGGCGGCGAAGCTTGCACGCAAGGGCTGCGACTGGATCATCGCCAATGACGTGTCCGGCGATGTCATGGGCGGGATGGACAATGAAGTGCTGCTCGTGCGGGCCGAGGGCGTGGAGCGATGGCCGCGCATGAGCAAGTCTGACGTGGCGACGCGGATCGCCGAACGCATCGCCGAGGCGTTCAACGACCCGGAGGGGTGATCGCCCGCGGGTTCAGGCCTCCGAGCGAACGGCGGTCTTCTGGAGCCACTGGGCGATGGCGGAGCGTTTCTCCGCGTCCGACTGTTCGGCGGCCGCCGTCACCATGTCGACGAGTGAGACGCTTCGGAGCGAGTCGCGATAAGCCTGCTCGGCGCGATAGAAGCTGGCGGCCACGCCGCAGGGTGCGCGGCAGGCGTCCGGGCGCGCGCCGCACGGCCCGTTCTGACGGATTTCGGTGCACCTGAAGGCCGGCGCGCGCCCCTCGATCGCGACCACGATATCCCAGAGCGAAATGCTGGCGGGCGGGTGTCTCAGCCGGTAGCCGCCCGCTGCGCCGCGCGTCGAGGAGACGAGACCCGCCCGGCGCAGCGACTGGAGATGCTTCGCCATATAGGCGGGTGGAACACCGTGATACTCGGCGATCGCCTCCGCCGGCAGCGACCAGCCCTCCGGCAGCACGCTGAGGAGCGTGCAGGCGTGCACCGACCATTCAACTCCCGATCCAAGCTTCACAAGCGCTGATCCTGCTTGACGATTTCTCTATTCAGATATTTATTGTCCGAATAAAGAGGTTGGGCGTGATCACATGTCATTGAAATGGATCCACCGTTGCTCCGCCGTGGTGCTGGGGGCCTTCATCCTGTCTCACCTCACGGTTCATCTGTTCGCACTCGGCGGGGCGGACGCACACGCGGAAGCCCTGTCCCGCGTTCAGGGTGTCTATCGCAACCCCGCAGGCGAGAGTCTGCTCGTGATCGCCATTCTGGTCCAGATCGCAAGCGGATGTCTGCGCCTCAAGGCAAAGCCTTGGCGCGGCTGGTCGCTCGCCCAGGCCGTGAGCGGGGTCTATCTCGCGGCGTTTCTGGTCCTGCACACCAGCGCGGCCCTGCTGACACAGAAGGTGAGGGGGCTCGAGACCGATTTTCTGTGGGCCGCCGGCTCACTTGCGTTTTCTCCGATCAAATTCGGATTCGCGGTGTACTATTTCCTGGCGGTCCTTGCGGTGTTCGTGCATCTGGCCGCCGCGATCCGGTTTGCGGCCCCGCGCGTGTTGCGACCGCTCGCCTGGGCGACGCCGGTGGCGGGAGCGGCGGTGGCGGCGGCGATCGTCGCGGTGTTCGCGGGGGCGTTCTATCCGATCGTGCCGAGCGATGAGGTCGCCGCCTACTATGTCGACTATTTCGGCTGGGCGGGGGTGTCCCCGCAGGCGGAGTGAGCGGCGGCGGGGGAGTGTCGGTGCGCGCTTCGTCGCGTGGCGGCGGCGCGTCCGGGCGGTTATGGGGTCTCATATGCAAGCCCTGCCCGTGAGCGAGGACCCGCCCGGCGATGATCCGACACATCGTATTCTTCACGCTCAAGCCTGAAAGCGACCGCGCCGCCGTGATCGCGAGACTTGAACAGCTCGCGACGATTCCCGGCTCAACGAGATTTGACGTGCGGGCCAATCTGAAGGCGGACCAGATCGGCAATGAGATCGACGTCGTGGTCTATGCGGAGTTTCCGGACCTCGCCGCGCTCACCGCCTATAAACTCCATCCGGTCTATGCAGCGACGACGAAGGCGGTGCGGCCGCTACGCGAGCTGCGCTTCGCGGCGGATGTGGAGGGGAAGTGATCGCGCCGGGCGGGCCGGCCTTTCCGGCGCGCCGCGCTCCGCGCTAAGGTGAGGTCATGAACGAGATTCGCATCGATGTTGCGCCACTCCCCCATTTCGAGGGGCTGGAGCTTCCCGCCTACGCCACGGCGGATGCGGCCGGGATGGACCTGCGCGCGGCGGTGCCGGAGGACGCACCCATGACTCTTGCTCCCGGAGCCTTCGCGATGGTGCCGACGGGCCTCACGATCGCGCTGCCGGAAGGACATGAGGCGCAGGTGCGGCCGCGATCCGGCCTCGCCGCCCGCCACGGGGTGACCTGTCTCAATTCGCCGGGAACGGTTGATGCGGACTATCGCGGGGAAATGAAGGTGATCCTGATCAATCACGGACCGGACCCGTTCGTGATCCGCCGCGGCGAACGCATCGCGCAGATGGTGGTGGCGCCGGTGACGCGCGCGGCGTTGCGGATCGTCGCCGAGCTGCCGCCGACGGTGCGCGGCGCGGGCGGGTTCGGCTCGACCGGCAGGCAGTAGGGCGGCTTCAGGCGCGCACGGCGGTCATTCTGGTGAGCGTCGCCTCGAACTCGGACATGGTGTCCGCGAACACCTGAGCCACGGGCTTGACCGCGGTGATGCGGCCCGCCACCTGTCCAGTGAGGGCGATGCCGGCTTCAAGGTCGCCGCCGAAATAGACATCCTGCGTGCGCGCGAACTCGCCGAAAATGTTGGGGGAGCCCTCCTCCTCCAACCGGGTGGTGCGCTCGGTGCGAAGCGCGCGCAGGGCGGGACCCGGCCCCTTGCGGTTGAGGAAGACGGTGTCGGTCGCCTCGGCGTTGACGATGGCGGTCTTCCAGTTCTCGTGCACCGGGCTTTCGGCGGAGGACAGGATGCGTGTGCCCATCAGCACGCCCTCGGCCCCGAGCGCGAACGCCGCGGCCATCGACCGGCCGTCGATGATGCCGCCGGCGGCGACGACGGGGATGTCCACGCGCTCGCAGACCAGCGGGATGAGCACCATGCTCGCGACATCCTTCGGGTTCTTGAAGCCGCCGCCCTCTCCCCCCTCGACGATGAGGCCGTCCACCCCCGCCGCGACGGCGCGCAGGGCGCCTGCGAGGTTCGGCACGACGTGAAAGACGGTGAGGCCCGCCGCCTTGAGGGTGGCGGTGTATTTCATCGGGTCGCCGGCGGAGGTGGTGACGAATTTCACGCCCTGATCGATGACGAACTGGATGATGCCGGGATCGCGGATGAAGGCCTGGGCGACATTCACCCCGAACGGCTTGTCGGTGAGATCGCGCATCTTGATGATCTCGCCGCGGATGGCGTCAAGCTCGCCCGAGGAGGTCTCGATGATGCCCATGCCGCCGGCGTTCGAGACCGCCGATGAGAGCGGCGCGCGGGCGATCCAGCCCATGGCGGCCTGAATGATCGGCTTCTCGATGCCGAGCATGTCTGTGACGCGGGTCTTGATGCGCATGGGATGGGCTCCGTTGTCTGGAAGCGTGCGAGGCGAGCTGGACCGCCGATGGGGGGGTGAATCAGTCGCTGACGCGTTCGCACATCGGAAGGTCGAGCTTGCGATCGGAATTGCAGGTGTAGTCGACGCCGGCGTGGTTCCCTCGCCAGACGAGAATGATCCCCTTACCGCCGGGGCGCTCGGTGAGCCGGATGTCGGAAACCGTGACCGATCCTGGCGCGTCGGGCGCGATGATCGCCGCGGTCTTGGCCTGAACGTTCTCCGGCGTGCGGAATTCCGCGTACTGGTCTTCGACCTCTCCGCAAGAGCTGATCGCCAGAAGGCCGGTCAGAACCCCGATGGCGGCGAGTCGCGAGGAGGCAGGCGGGGCGTGGGACATGAGTTCACCGTGGTGCGCGCCGCCTAAGGAATGCGCGATCGCGGCGGGCGTCGCCAAAAGCATCTGCGCTTTGCGCGAGGTTGCCAAGAGCCCGACCGGAACTTGCCGTCGCCAACGAGCGGACTAGTGTGCCGAGGCAACGCCAGCAAGAGGACGTGACCATGTTCGACGAACCCTTCTCGATGGTGGTGGCCATCGTCGCGATCAGCGTCGGCGCGGGTGTGATCAACAACTGGCTCAAGATGCGCCAGGCGTCCGCCCGCAATGTCGATCAGGACCGCGAGATCGGCGACCTCAAGGCGCAGGTCGGCAAGCTGACCGAGCGGGTGAATGTGCTGGAGAAGCTGACACTGGACGCAGACCGGAAACTGTCCGCGGAGATCAGCAGGCTCTAGCTCAGCCCTCGAGCTCGAGCGCCTTTGGCGCGAGGTCGGCGAGCAGGAAGTCCTCTGTGTCGGCGACCGGGGTGAGGTCGCCGAGGCTGAAGGCCGATCTGTCCACGATCAGGTCGCGCGGGCGCAGGGACCGGGAGAGTTCAAGCCCGGCGAGCGACCGACAGCGCGAGAAGGCGACATAGGCCTGCCCGTGGGCGAACATGCCGGCGTCGAAATCGATGAACACCCGGTCGAGCGTCATGCCCTGCGATTTGTGGATGGTGACGGCGTAGGCGAGGCGCAGCGGCAGCTGTTTGAAGGAGCCGACAACGCTGCGGGAGACCGAATTCGCCTTGGCGTCGAAGTCGTAGCGGAACTTTTCCCATGCCTGTTGCGCGACGCGGTGGGTCTCGCCGTCGATCTCGACGAAGCAGTCGGTTTCGCCGAGCGCGGCGACCCTGCCGATCGTGCCATTGACCCAGCGGCCCTGCGGATCGTTGCGGATCATCATCACCCGCGCGCCGACCTTCAGCTCGAGCAGCTCCTCGGTCGGGAAGGCCTTCGGTTCGAACTGGCCCTCAAGCGAGGCGGTATAGCCTTTGGCGGCTCCGCCGAGCGCATCGAGCCGCATCTGGTTGATCCGCCACGCGGCGGCGTTGTTGGGTGTAAGGACGATATGCGTCTCGCTTGCCTGCGCGGGCGTGCGGCTGGAGACGCGGGCGGTGAGGATCGCCTCATCCTCATGGGTGATCCGCCCGTTTCGCAGCCCGTTGAGGATCCGCACGAAGTCAGGATCCGACTGGCGGAAGATGCGCTTCAGGGCGACGAGGCGGACTCGCGCATGGGCGAAGGCGGGGGCCTTGAAGAACCAGGCGCCGCCGTAACTGGCCTCGAGGATCGGCTCGACCTCCGCCTCCACCACCGGCGGCAGCTGATGAAGGTCGCCGGAGAGGATCATGCGCACGCCGCCAAAGGGCGCCCGGTCGCCGCGATTGAGCGACAGCGAGGCGGAAATCGCCTGCAGCATGTCGGACCGGACCATCGACACCTCATCGATCACCATCGTCTCGATCGAGCGCACAAGCCGCTGGTTGCGCAGCTTCTTGGCGTCGGCCGCATCGAGCAGCCGGGGCGGGAAGTTGAAGAAGGAATGGATCGTCTGGCCGCCGATATTGACCGCGGCGAGTCCCGTGGGGGCGAGCACAACGGTCTTTTCGCGATTGGCGGCGATCAGGTCGCGCAGGAGCGTGGTCTTGCCGGTGCCGGCGCGTCCGGTGAGGAAGATGTGGCGGTGTGCGCCGGCGATTTCCTGGATCAGCGGATCATAGACGCGGGACCGCGCCGCGCCTGCGGGCTTCGCGCTCGCCCCGCTGGAGACAGTCTGGACCACGAGGCTGTCGACGCTCCGTTGCTTGACGCCGGGGTGAATCACACGGGCGCAGAAGCCTAACGGATATGGACGTGTCGCGCCATGGCGGACCGCGCGCGGGCGCGATCCCGGCTCGCACATTGCGCAGGGATGTGAAAGAGTGCGAGTCAGAGGGCCGCTCAACAGGTCCGGGAAGAGGGAGTGACGAATGAAACGGATATTGGCCGCCTGCGTCGCCGGCTTCGCCCTTGCGTCGGGACCTGCGTTCGCGCAGGCGAGCGGCGGGTTTTCTCCGCCGCGCACGCCGGACGGACGGCCCGACTTCCAGGGCGTGTGGACCAACGCGTCCCTGACCCGGCTGGAACGGGTGCCGGAGTTCAAGGATCTCGTGCTGACGCCGGAGCAGGCGGCGGGCTGGGAAGCCTCGGCCGCGAGCGTCGCCGCCGGCGACAACGCACCCACTGATCCGAGCGAAGGCGCGCCTGAGGCAGGCAAGGACCCAGAGGGCTACAACTTTTTCTGGATCGACCCCGGCACACGCGTCGGCAAGGTCAATGGCGAGTACCGGTCATCCTGGATCGTCGATCCGCCGAACGGGCGGGTACCCTACACGCAGGCGGGGCGGGCCGCGATGATGAAGACCGTGTCGACGTACAATTCCTATGACAATCCGGAGGAGCGCATCCCGATCGAGCGCTGCCTGTTCGGCTTTGCCTCGACCGCCGGGCCGCCGATGCTGAACGCGCTCTACAACAATCACCACCAGTTCATTCAGACCGCGGATGCGATGGCGATCAATATCGAGATGATCCACGACACCCGGATCATCCGCATCGAGGGCGAGCACCATCCGCTGCAGCCGCGCCAGTATTTCGGATCATCCGTCGGCCGCTGGGATGGAGACACGTTCGTCGCTGAAACGGTCGGTTTCCGGCCTGCCGAGGCGGTGCGGGTGGATTTCGGCTTCTTCGCCTATTTCTCGCCAGACGCCAAAGTGACCGAGCGGTTCACGCTCGTCGGTGAAGACGAGATGCTCTACCGGTTCACGGTGGAGGATCCGGTCGCCTACACCCAACCCTGGACGGGCGAGCTGACCTTCCGGCGGAGCCCGGACCGGATCTATGAGTACGCCTGCCATGAGGGAAATTATTCGGTCCCGAACATTCTCGGCGGCGCCCGGATCATGGAGAAAGAGGGTCGCAAGGCCGCTGTCACGGCGCCGCGTTCGCGCATCGACCGGAACTGAGGTCTGCGCTCGGCAGGACCGCTGCGCGGGACTCGGCCCATGATCGGGGCGGTGATCGGGGTGCTGAAGCTGATCGGGGCCACTCTGCTCGGCGTGGCCGTTCTGCTGGCGGCGATCTGGGTCGCGAATGCAAGCTGGTGGTCGGACTACGATCCGCCGCCGACCGTGCTCGCGCATCGGGGCCTCGCCCAGACTTTTACCCTTGACGGGGTGACGAACGATACCTGCACGGCGAGCCGGATCCATGAGCCCGAGCATGGCTATCTGGAGAATACGCTGCCCGGCATTCGGGCCGCGTTCGAGGCGGGGGCCGACATCGTCGAGTTCGACGTGCACCCCACGACGGACGGCCAGTTCGCGGTGTTCCATGACTGGACGCTTGACTGCCGCACGAATGGGAGCGGGGTCACGCGCGAGCACTCCATGGCGGAACTGAAGGCGCTGGACGTCGGCTTTGGATACACGGCGGACGGCGGCGCGACCTATCCGTTCCGCGGCAAAGGTGAAGGGTTGACGCCCTCGCTCGATGAGGTGCTCGATGCGTTTCCGGATCGGCGCTTTCTCATCCACGTCAAGAGCAACGACCGCACGGAAGGCGAGGCGCTGGCGGCGCGGCTCGCGCGTGCATCCCAGGCCGACCTGTCCCGGCTGATGGTCTATGGCGGCGACCGGCCGACAAGCGTCATCGCCGCCCGCCTGATGGATGTTCCGGTGATGGGACGAACGCAGATGGTCGGCTGCCTGAAGGACTACATGTTGACCGGCTGGTTCGGCCGGACGCCCGCGACCTGCCGCAACACCATCATTCTTGTCCCGTCCAATGTCGGGCCCGCGCTCTGGGGCTGGCCCAATCGCTTCGTCGAAAGGATGCACAAGGCGGGAACCGAGGTGTTTGTGGCGGGCGCTTACGCACCGGGCGATCCGGGGTCGCGCGGCGTGGACGATCCGGCGGCGGCGCGCCGCTACGCCCGCGGGTATTCGGGCGGGGTATGGACCAATCGGGCGGACCTCGTCGCGCCGGTGATCCGGGGCGGACGGGCGAGGGGGGAGGGGTCATGACGGCGCAGGACATCGAACGCTACGCCCGGCATATCATGCTTCGGGAGATCGGCGGGCCGGGCCAGGCGAGGCTTGCGGCGGCGCATGTCGCGATCGTGGGGCTGGGCGCGCTCGGCGGGCCGGCGGCGCTCTATCTTGCGGCGGCGGGCGTCGGGCGCATGACGCTGATCGACGACGACGTGGTGGCGCTGTCGAACCTGCAACGCCAGGTGCTGTTCCGAACCTCCGAGGTGGGAGAGGCGAAGACGACGGCGGGCGCGCGGGCGCTCCGTGCGCTCAATCCTGGGTGTCTGATCACCGAACAGGCGACGCGCCTCGACGCCGCGAACGCGCGGCGGCTGTTGCAGGACGCCCAGATCGTGCTCGACGGCACCGACAGCTTCGCGGCGCGCTTCGCCGTCAATGACGCCTGCCACGCATTGGGTGTGACGCTGGTGTCGGGCGCGGTGGGGCGCTGGTCCGCGCAGCTATGTGTGTTCCGGTCCGGACGCGGAACGAGGCAGGCCGGGGAGGACCGCTCGCCCTGTTACCGGTGCCTGGTGCGGGATCTTCCCGAGACCGAGGAAACCTGCGCCGCGGTCGGCGTGGCCGGGCCGCTCGCGGGGATGGTCGGCTCACGCATGGCGCTTGAGGCGATGAAGGAGATCACCGGCGCCGGCGACAGTTTCACCGGGCGCCTGTGGGTGTTCGACGGCCTCAGCGGGGAGGGACGCGACGTGGCGCTCTCCGCCGATCCGGACTGTCCGGTCTGCGGCGGCGCGTAGATCAGCGCGGCGGATGCGGGCGCGGGGACGCTCCGGGGCGATCAGGTCCCGGCCTTGAGCCCGGTGTAGACGATCGTCGTGAAACGGTCCTCGTTGATGAAGTTCCACGCCCAGCTCGACCAGGGGGCGAGCGGCTTGCGCGCGACGGCCTGCTCCAGCGTATCGCCGGCGTCGATGCGGGCCTGGACGGCGGCGATGGCGCCCTCCAGCATGGCGATCGATTTCTCGAGGTCAGCGCGCGTGGCGAGCTCGCCGTGGCCTGGAATGATCCTGGTGGTCGCCGAGACCCGCGTGAGCGCGTCCTTCTGGGCGGCGAGGAAGCCCTTCACCGATCCGCCCGATCCGATGTCGATCACCGGGAACCGGCCGTTGAAGAACACGTCGCCCATGTGAAGGATGTCGGGCTCGCGGAAGTGTACGAAGCTGTCGCCGTCCGTATGGGACGCCTGCACCTTGTAGACATTGATCGTTTCACCGTTGAGGTGGAAGTCGACGCCTTGCGTGAACGTCACGACCGGCCAGGCTTCGGGCGGTGACGCCGGGGCATTGCCCGAGCCGCCGAGGGCCGGGGTTGCGACCTGGCCCGAGATCCGCTTGCGGACGTTCTCGTGAGCGAAGATCGTGGCGCCGGCGCCGGCGAAGGCCGCATTGCCGCCGGCATGGTCGCCGTGCCAGTGGGTGTTGACGACGAATTTCGGTCCGCCGCCCGCAAGCTCCCGGATCTTGGCGAGGTTCTGGTCGGCGTTGTTAGGGAACTGGTCGTCAATCACGAAGGCGCCGTCCGGGCCGACGGAAAGGCCGATATTGCCGCCATTTCCGATCAGCATGTATATGCCGCCGCCCAGATCCTGGACGCGCTGCGGCGGGCCGGCGGGCGCGGCCGGGGGTGGCGGCGGAGGCGGTGACGCCGGTGCAGCGGCGGCGACCTGGGGCGCGGGGTCTGCGACGACGGCCGGCGCGGTCGCGCAAGCGGCCAGTGAAAGCGCGGCGGCGCCGCTCATCAGGGTGATGCGTCCGATCATGTCTCGTCTCCCGTTTGATCGCCGACAATAGACCTGATCGGTCGCGTGGCAAGCGAGTCGACTCGGCGCGCGTCTTTGAGCCGGATCAAAGCGGGCCAGCGACGGACATCCGATCTTGGTGGGCCAAGCAGCAAAGGAAATGCACGATGACAAGCATTGGACCCGTGAGGGCCGGCGTCGCAGCCATTATCACAGGATTGCTCGTTGTGGGACCGGGTTGCTCTTCAATCGGAACGGATCGAGCCTATGCCCAGGCGCCGGCTGAACCTCAGAAGGCGATCGTCCATCTGGGCAGCTTCACCGATGATCTCCATTCGGCGTTCATGGCGCTTTCGCTGGGTACGAACATGGTGAAATCCGGCGCGAAGGTGACGCTCTTTCTGGACCGGGAGGGCGTGAGGCTGGCCGATTCAAAGGAGAGAGGGGATCTCAAGTGGGGTGATAGCGGGCCCGTTTCCGCAGCGTTCTCCGAATTCGTCGCCGCTGGGGGAGAGGTCGTCGTGTGCCCTCATTGCGCCATGCTCGCCGGTGTCGAAGAGGCGAACCTACGCGCCGGCGCTCGGATGGGGACACCAGACTCCATCGCAGCGTTGTTTCTTGCTGCCGACAAGGTGGTTGATTTCTGACCCGGCGCCAGGCGCGTGCGGCTGTCGGCCGCCAGGACGAGATTGTTGAAACGATGAAACCAAAACGGGAGCGCCGGTCGGGGCGCTCCCGCGGATCAGAGGTCGCCGCCGCCCCACAACACGGCGTACTCTTCGCAGTGCACGAGCACAGACTTGAAGTTCGAGAGGGTTACTCCGGCCGGGATTTCATAATCCTGGGCACCCTTCGTCGACTTGAGAACACCGAGATTGATCGATCCGTTGACCGCGGTTTTCCCCTTCACATCGGCGATCGAGGTCGGAGAGAGGAACACTTTCAGGTCCGGGCCATTGGCCGCGCTGAAGTCGCCGGAGAAGCGGATAATGCGCTTGCCTCCCTCCTCGACGATCGACCACGAGCCCGAGATGCGCTTGTCTTTCTTGACGAAAGTCCCTGCGTGTTCGGTCTTCGCGGCGCTTGTCTGCGCGAAAGCGGCGGGGAGGAAGGATGGCGTCGCCAGCGGGAAGGCGGCGAACATGGCGAGAGCGACGAGGTGAGTGCGCATTGGTGATTTCCTTTGATCCGACGTGGGCGCTTGATGTGTGTGCTCGGGGCGCCGCCTGCAGCCGCCCCTGACGACGACGAATTTGAAACCGATCGGTCACAAATACCAATGAAGATGCTTCACGCAACGGCGCGTTGCCCGTGATCATTGAATTATCAAGACTATTTCAATGGAAAGCGGGCCGAGAATCGGCGCGAACCGCACAGAGCGCGGCGGGTTGCGGACGCGGATCACGCGGTCCGCGATCGCGCGTGAGCCCGACTTCGCGACGATGCCGCGCGACGCAATGAAAACGGGAGCGCCGGTCAGGGCGCTCCCGCGGATCAGAATCGCAATGGTGTTCGAGTTGGTCTGGGCCTCAGGCGGCCGCGAAGCCGAGAACGGCCTTCGTCTCCAGGAACTCCTCCATGCCCGCGACGCCCCACTCGCGTCCGTTGCCGGACTGCTTGTAGCCGCCGAAGGGCGCGGTGAGATCGCCGCCGGCGCCGTTGATGTGGACCATGCCCGTGCGCAGTTGCTTGGCCACCGCCTGCGCGTGTTCGAGCGAGGCCGACTGCACGTAGCCGGAGAGGCCGTAGACGGTGTCGTTGGCGAGCGCGATCGCCTCTTCCTCGGTGTCATAAGGCAGGATGCAGAGCACCGGCCCGAAGATTTCCTCGACCGCGATCGTCATGTCGTTGCGGACGTCGGCGAACACGGTGGGCTTGACATAATAGCCGCGGTTGAGCCCGTCGGGGCGTCCGAGGCCGCCGGCGACGAGGGTGGCGCCCTCCTCGATCCCCTTGGCGATGAGGCCTTGCACCTTGTTGAACTGAATCTCGGACGACAGCGGACCGATCGCACCCTTTTCGGCGGTTTTCGGCTCCATCACCTTCACGCTTTCGGCGGTTTCCTTGGCGATCGCCTTCGCCTGTTCCTGCTGCGAGCGGTGCACGAACATGCGGGACGGCGCGTTGCATGACTGGCCGGTGTTGTTCATCATCGCGAGGACGCCGGACTTCACGGCTTTGGTCAGGTCAGCGTCCGGCAGGATGATGTTCGCGGACTTGCCGCCGAGTTCCTGGGCCACGCGCTTGACCGTGGGCGCCGCGGCCTGAGCCACCAGCACGCCCGCGCGTGTCGATCCGGTGAAGGACACCATATCGATTCCGGGATGGGAGGAGAGGGCGGCGCCGACGCCCGGTCCATCGCCGTTGACGAGGTTGAAGACGCCCTTCGGCACGCCGGCTTCATGGAGCACTTCGGCGAGGATCATGGCGTCGATCGGAGCGATCTCGGACGGCTTCAACACCATGGTGCAGCCGGCGGCGATGGCCGGGGCGACCTTGCAGGCGATCTGGTTGGCCGGCCAGTTCCAGGGCGTGATGAAGCCGCACACGCCGATGGGCTCGCGGCGCACCATCGTCTTGCCCCGGAGATCCTCGAACTTGAAGCTGCGAAGGTATTGCGCCGCCGTGGCGAAATGGCCGTAGCCCGAGCCCGCCTGAGCGGTGGTGGCGAGCCACATCGGCGCGCCCATTTCCTCGGAGATCGCGACGGCGATGTCGCCCATCCGCTTCTGATAACCGGCGACGATCCGGTCCAGAAGTTCGGCCCGCTCGGTCGGAGTGGTGTTGGAGAATGCGGGAAAGGCCGCCTGCGCCGCTCTCACCGCCTTGTCGACGTCAGCGCTGGAGCCGATCGATATGCGGGCATAGGCTTCTTCGGTCGACGGATCGATCACGTCCATCGTGCGAGGCGTAACCGGGTCAACCCATTCGCCGTTGATGTAGAATTTGAGATAGTCACGCATCGATCGTCTCCCTGGCCAGCGGCGCGCGCGGAAGGGCCGCGCGCCTTGGCCTTGAGAGATAGAGCACTTTCCGGCGGATAAGGAGTCCTCGCCCGCCCGGAAATGCGACGCAATCGCCGCGATCGGACAGGCCGAGCCCTATTTCGGGTTGCAGTAGAGGATGTAGGAGGTGCTCTCGGCGTTCAGATTGCGCAGCGAGCCCACGAATTCGGCTTCGACCGCCTTGCCCGGTTCGCGAACGAACGCCCATTGCGGCCGGCCGGCGTCCGTCAGGAAGACAACCTCATCGAATTGGCCCATCGTGCGCAGGCGGACAGGGTCCATCGGGAAGACAAAATCCGCGCCGCCGCGCTTGTTCGCCTCGAACCGTCCGGCGAGAGCCTCGTTCGAGCGCCCCATACGGATCCGGAAAGTCGCCTCCTGTCCGACGCGGTCAGCCGCCTGCCTCGGCAGGCGGGCCGTCATCGATCCATTGGCCGGATTGCAGGTGATCGACAGGCCGGCGGGGGATTCGACCGAGCCGCCGTCCTCGATCAGGGCGAGGATCGGATCGGCCGGAAGCAGGCGCTCCTCCGCAACCCAGGACGAGGTCGCGGCGATGTTCAGAAGCGTCGTGACCCGCGGCGCCAGGTCGACGGCTCCGGTGTCCGCGGGCGCGGGAGCGGGCGCCGAGGGCCCGACCGCCGGCTGGCTGGCGCAGGCCGCAAGCAAGAGGCCCATGGACGACACAATGATCCGCTTCATCTGATCCCTCGAATTTGAAAGCTAGCAACCCTGCTATGGTCCGCGGTCAGATCTTGATGACGACCTTCCCCCGAGCGCGCCGCTCAGTCAGTTCCTTTATGGCCTCTCCGGCGCGCGACAAGGGGTAGGTGGAGGAAACATGTGGCCGAATTTTGCCCCGGCTGTACAAATCGAACAGGTCAGCGAGGTTCGCCTGATGGCCCTCGGGATCCCTTGCCACCGCCGCACCCCAGAACACGCCGATGATCTGACAGGACTTCAGCAGGGTGAGATTGAGGGGGAGGCGGGGAATGCCCGCCGGGAAACCGATCACCAGGAACCGGCCTTCCCAGTTGAGCGCGCGCACGGCGGGCTCGGCGAAGTCGCCGCCGACGGAGTCATAGACCACATCGACGCCGCCGCCGGAAACCGACTTGATGTCCTCGGAGAGCGCCTTCTGCATGTCCCGGTCGAGCGGGCCGGGGGGGTAGACCACGCCCTTGTGGGCGCCTTTCGAGATCGCAAAATCGACCTTTTCCTGGGTCGAGGCCGCGGCGATGACTTCGGCCCCCATGGCGACGCCGAGTTCGACCGCGGCGAGGCCGACGCCGCCCGCGGCCCCGAGCACGAGAAGTTTCTCGCCGGGCTTCAGGGCGGCCCGGTCCTTCAGGCCGTAATAGGACGTTCCGTAGGTCATGATGAGCGCCGCGGCCTCATCAAAGGGCATGGCGTCCGGGATCAGATTGACGCGCGAGACGGAAATCGCGATGCGCTCCGCCATGCCGCCCCAGCCGCATGAGCCGAACACCCGGTCGCCCGGCTTGAAGCCGGTGACGCCGCTGCCGACCGCGGAGACGACGCCTGATATCTCTCCGCCCGGTGCGAAGGGCCGAGGCGGCTTGAACTGGTAGCGGTCCTCGATGATGAGCGAATCCGGGAAATTGACCCCGACCGCCTTAACGTCGACGAGAACTTCGCCCGCGCCGGGCGTCGGATCAGGGACATCCTCAAGCCGCAGTGTGTCCGGTCCGCCCGGTTCTCTCGAAATCATCGCCTTCATGATCGCTGTTGTCCTTCATCGACTTGTCATTTTCGGAGGAAACGGTAGCTCACACCTGCGGTTGATGTGAAGTTGGAGTTGGGAATGTCGCGAGCGTCATCACCCGGACCGAAGGGGGTCTGGTCGCTTGCGATGCATGGCGGCGCCGGGGCCGATCCGTCAATCGACTATTCAAAAGCCGAAGCCCACATGAAGGACCTTCTCGCGCGCGGCGCGGCCCTTCTTGGCGAGGGCGCGTCGGCGGTGGACGTGGTCGCGGCCATGGTGCGGGAGCTTGAGGATTGCGGGCTTCATGTCGCCGGCCGGGGGGCGCATCCGGATCAGGACGGCCGCTATCTCCTCGATGCGGCGATCATGGACGGCGAGACCCGCGCCGCCGGAGCGGTGTGCGCGCTCGAAGGCGTGCGCAATCCGATCGATGCGGCGATGCGGGTGATGACCGAGACGAAACACGTGCTGCTCGCGGGCGAGGGGGCGGCTGCGTTCGCCCGCGCCCAGGGCCTCGCGCTGATCGAAGATCCATCGCGCCACTACACGCCCGCGCCGGCGGTGCTCGAGCGGCTGGGCGAGCCGACGCACGGGACGGTTGGCGCCGTGGCGCTCGATATTGACGGATCGCTGGCCGCGGCGACCTCGACGGGCGGACTTCTGAACAAGACGCCCGGGCGGATCGGCGACACGCCCATCATCGGCGCGGGAACGTGGGCGGATGAGCGCGTCGCGGTCTCCTGCACCGGGATCGGTGAGTATTTCATGCGGTGCGCGACGGCGGCCGATGTGTCCGCGCGCATCCGCTATGGCCGCCAGGGGCTGGACCAGGCGAGCGCCCGCGCCATCGACGATGTCGGCTTTCTGGGGGGAGAGGGTGGGCTGATCGCCATCGACGTGCTGGGCCGGGTCGCCGTCAAATACAACAGTCAGGGCATGAAACGGGCCTATGCGACGTCGCTCGGTGAGTCGGTGGTGGAGACCTTCGCCGCGCGTGGCCAGGCCCGGAGCTAGGCCCGGGGGCGGCTGGGAGCGGAAGCGTCGGGGCGCACCGGAGGCGGCATGCGAGAGTTGCGGGGCTATTTCGGGATCGGGGCCGAGGGCATTTCCAAGCCGATGAATCTCGGCGCGCTGTTGCGCACTGCGCACGCTTTCGGCGCGAGCTTCACCTTCTCCGTCGCCGCGCCGAGGGCGATGCAGGAAGCCTACCTCGCCGACACCTCCAAATCGGCGTCCCATGTGCCCTATTATCCCTGGGCGTCGATCAGCGACATGGCTCTGCCGCAGGGCTGCCAGCTCGTCGGGATCGAGCTCACCGAGGATGCGGTCGACCTCCCAAGTTTCAAGCACCCGCCCGCCGCCGCCTATGTGCTCGGCCGGGAGAAGGGCGACCTCAGCGCGGAGATGCTCTCCCGGTGCGCGCATGTCGTCAGGATTCCGACGCGCTTCTGCATCAACCTGTCGCTCGCCGGCGCGCTCGTCATGTACGATCGGGTGGTGAGTCTTGGCGGGTATCCGCCGCGCCCGATCATGCCGGGCGGCCCCGACGAGGGCGTGCGACGGCGGCGGCCTAAGCCTTGACGTCAGACTTTCCGGCTGGATCCGGGAGCCGGCGCAGCCAGCGTCCGGCGAGGACGCATCCTGCACCGAAGAGGACCATGAGGGCGCTTTGCGCCGCGAGCGTGCGGAATTCCACCGGCGCGCCGAAGACGATGATGCTCGCAAGCAGGATGGCGAACGCCGTGGCGATGAGCGCTCCACCGATCTGGACCGCGATCGCGACCCCCTTGCGCAAAGGGGCCCTCGACGACCACGCGCCGTAGACGAGGCGTCCCGCCAGGGCGATGACCCCGCCCGCGGCCACCGGCGGCGCGGCCAGCATGGCGACGGTGGTGAGGGCGTCGGCCGCGTTCGCCCATTCCACATAAACTCCCAACAGCAGCAGCACGATCACGCAGGCCGCGGCGGCGATCAGTCCGCCGATCAGCATGATGAGGGAGCCAGCGATCACGCGGACGGTCATTGGGGTTGCCTTCGTCGCTCCTTCGCGGAGCGGGACCGCATCCCGGCTGGCGACGGGCCTTGTGTCAAGTTGATGCGGCGGACGGGGCTGGTTTGGGTTAAGGCGCGCCGTCGCCTCGATGCGGGGGTGCGCCGGACTGGAACAGATTGCGTGCGATCCGCCCGTTCCGGTGGAATTCACACGATCGAGTTAAGCGCGTTTTCAAATGTCCGTGCCAGATTGGCGCCTGTTCCCGGCCGTTCGCGGCCCCCGCTCGAAACTGTGGTTAAGGTGATGGCGAAGACCGTACTCATCGTTGATGATGATCCGACGCAGCGTCGGCTGATGCAGGCGGCGGCGGAGCGTCAGGGCTTCCGCGCGCGTGTGGTGGACAGCGGCGAGCGTGCGCTGGAGGAAGCCTCCGATCCCCGCAACGGCGTGGATGTGGTCCTTCTCGATCTCGTGATGCCCGGCCTTTCGGGGATGGAGACGCTGGAGCGCCTGATCGAGCGTCGGCCGGAGATTCCGGTGATCGTGATTACGGCGACCGGCGGCATCGACACCGTGGTGCGTGCGGTTCGCGCCGGGGCGATCGATTTCTTCGTGAAGCCAGCCAGCCCCGAACGGATCGGAGTATCGATCCGCAACGCGCTGAGGATTTCTGATCTTCGCGGCGAGGTGAAGCGCCTCGCCAAGAAGTCCGACGGGGCCATGGGCTTTGAAGACATGATCGCGGGCGCTCCGTCGATGCGTCTCGTGGTGCGGCTCGGCCAGCGCGCCGCCGCCTCGAACATCCCGATCCTGATCCTGGGCGAAAGCGGCGTCGGCAAGGAAGTCATCGCCCGCTGCATTCAGGGTGCGTCGGAGCGCTCCGGCAAGCCGTTCGTGGCGGTGAATTGCGGGGCGATTCCGGAAAACCTCGTTGAGTCGATCCTGTTCGGACACGAAAAGGGGTCGTTCACCGGCGCCCATGAGAAGAAGCTCGGCAAGTTCGTCGAGGCCGACGGCGGCACGCTGTTCCTCGACGAGGTCGGCGAGTTGCCGCTCGACATGCAGGTGAAGCTGTTGCGGGTCCTGCAGGAGGGCGAGGTTGACGCCGTCGGATCGCGCCGGCCGACCAAGATCGACGTGCGGATCATTTCGGCGACCAATCGCGATCTTGCCCAACTGGTCGAAGAGGGGCGGTTCCGGGAAGATCTCTACTACCGTCTGAACGTGTTCCCCATCGAGGTGCCGCCCCTGCGCGAGCGCCGCGAGGACCTGCCGGCGCTGGTCGAGCATTTCATCGGCCGGTTCAATGCGGAGGAGGGCAAATCGATCCCGGGCGTGACGCCCGCGACGATGGCCGTGCTCCAGGGGCATGAGTGGCCGGGCAATGTGCGGCAGCTGGAGAATGCGATCTTCCGCGCAGTCGTGCTGTCGGACGGCGGGTCACTGCGCCCGGAGGACTTTCCGCAGATTTCAGGCGTGACCGCGTCGCTCGACCCCGCGCAGCCGCATGTCGCACCGGTCGCCGCGGCCGCGGGGCCGGATCCTTCCGCGCCGGTGAGCATCACCGACCCGACCGGGGAGCTTCGCACGCTTGAAGCGATCGAGCGGGATCTGATCCAGTTCGCGATCGATCACTATTCGGGCCACATGTCGGAGGTCGCGCGCAGGCTGGGGATCGGCCGGTCGACGCTCTACCGGAAGGTGCGTGAGTACGATCTTAAGCTTCGCGACGAGGATGAGCTCGAAGAAGCGGGCTGATCGGCGTCAGGCCGGGGACGCGGTCGCGTTGGCCGGAGCCGAATAGCTTCGCAAGGCCGGATTCATATCCGGTCCGCCGGGACCTCCTCTTAGGAGGACCCGTCCTGGTGTGAGGATCGCTCGGCCGCCCTGCGGCCCGGATCCGCTTAAACTTTTGGAAGAAGGCCTTCGCGCTGGGCGCGCTTGCGGGCGAGCTTGCGGGCGCGGCGAACGGCTTCAGCCTTTTCGCGGGCGCGCTTCTCTGACGGTTTCTCGTAGTGGTTGCGGCGCTTCATCTCACGGAAGAGACCCTCGCGCTGCATCTTTTTCTTGAGCGCTTTCAACGCCTGGTCGACGTTGTTGTCGCGGACGACGATCTGAACGATGTGACACTCTCCTGTTGCAAACCCTGTCGCACGGCCCTGATCGAGCAGAGGTGCGACACTTGTGTGGAATGAAGCCCATGACGGGCGTCGCGCGAGCAGATACCATAAGGATGAACGCCTGCCTACTCCGCGAGGCCCACTCTGCGAGGACTGAACGGCGATATGTCTGAATCCGATCCCCCGCCTAGCGAGGTTGCGGCTGACAAGCTGCTCGATGCAATCGCCACACGGGCGGTGGAGCGCGGCTGGACCGAGGCGGCGCTTGCGCTGGCGGCCGTCGACGCGGGCCTTTCGGAGGCGGAGCTTGCGCTTGCCTGCCCCGGCGGCGTGAATGACCTGCTCGATCTGCTCGCGGGTCGCGCCGGCAAGGCGGCGGCGCAGGCGCTGGCAGACGATGCGGCGAAGGGGATGAAGATCCGGCAGAAGGTCGCGCTCGGCGTGATGGCCTATCTGGATGCGCTCGAGCCGTTCAAGGCGTCTCTGAGGGGCGCCGTGGCGTCCCCGTTCAGGGCTCCGGCCGGCGTTCAGGCGGTCTGGGGAGCGGCCGACGAGATCTGGTCCGGCCTCGGCGATGCGTCGACCGATTTCAACTGGTACTCCAAACGGCTGATCCTTTCTGGGGTGATCACATCGACCGGCCTTTGCTGGCTTGGTTCAGAGAACCGGGAGGAGGTGCAGGCGTTTCTCGCACGCCGGATCGACGATGTGATGCGTTTCGAGAAGGCGAAGGCCGGGTGGCGGGACGCAACGAAGGGCTTTCCGAATCCGCTTGACCTGATCGGTCGGCGGCCGGGACCTGCCGAGGACGATCCGGCGGGCGCGCCGCGCAGCCGCTAGGTGCGCGGCGAGAGGCGTGTTGCGTGGCCCATCTTGCGGCCGGGCGAGGCGGCGCGCTTTCCATAGATATGGACCGACCAGCCATCCTGCATCCGGCGACGCCAGTCATAGACCTCGTCGCCGAGGAGGTTCACCATTTCGGCGTTCGAATGCCGGTCGGGCGATCCGAGCGGCCAGCCTGCGACGGCCCTGATGTGCTGTTCGAACTGCGACACCGCGCAGGCTTCGAGAGTCCAGTGCCCGGAATTGTGGACGCGCGGCGCGAACTCGTTTGCGAGCAGCCGCCCGTCGGGGGTGAGGAAAAACTCAAGGGTCAGCACGCCCACATAGTCCAGCGCATCGGCGAGACGCCGGGTGAGGTCGAGCGCTCGCGCGGCGACTTCCGATGGGAAGCCGCCGGGGACGGATGTGCTGCGCAACACCCCGCCCGCGTGCAGATTGCGCGGTGAGTCATAGCCGCAAACCTCGCCGGACGCGGACCTTGCAAGGATCACCGACAGCTCGCAGTCGAACGCGATGAAGGCTTCGAGGACGGAGGGCTGCTCCCCGACCGACGACCACGCGCGCGCCGGATCGAGGTCGGCGATACTCAGACCGATCTGACCCTTGCCGTCATATCCGGATCGACGCGCCTTCAGGACGCCGCGTCCGCCGAGATCGCGCAGGGCGGGGGCGATGTCGTCCGGGTGGTCGATCTCGCGCCAGGGGGCGGGGTCGACGCCAATGGACTCAAGGAAGCGCTTCTCCGTCGCCCGGTCCTGCGATGCGGCGAGCGCTTGCGGTCCGGGCCGAACCGCGACCCCCTGATCGGTGATCGCGGCGACGGCGGAAAGGGGCACGTTCTCGAATTCGAGCGTCACGGCGGCGCATGTCCGGGCGAACCGGCCAAGCGCGGGTCGGTCGTCGAACGATGCGACGGTGGTGCGCGCGGCGACCCGGCTCGCCGGACTGTCCGCCTCGGGGGTGAAGATGTGGACGTCGAGACCAAGCCGTGCGGCGGCCTGCGCCAGCATCCGGCCGAGCTGGCCGCCGCCGAGCACGCCGATCATGTCGCCTGGTTGCAGCATCCCCTGACGCGGGCTCACACGGCGTCCCCGGCGGGGTCTGCGACGGTTTCCTCCACGCCCTCGGTCTGGCGGTCCCGCCAGGCGGACAGACGGGCGGCGAGGTCCGGGTCCGACCCGGCGAGGATGGCGGCTGCAAACAGCCCCGCATTGCCGGCGCCGTGGTCTCCGATCGCGAAGGTCGCGACGGGAACGCCGCGCGGCATCTGGACGATCGAGAGCAGGCTGTCGAGCCCGGACAGCGCCGCGGAGCGCACCGGCACGCCGAGAACCGGAAGCGGGGTCATCGCGGCGAGCATGCCCGGCAGGTGCGCCGCGCCGCCGGCGCCAGCAATGATCGCCCTGAGACCGCGCTCGCTCGCGGATTTCGCGTAGGTGACGAGGCGGTCCGGGGTGCGGTGCGCGGAGACGACCTTCGTCTCGTAGGGAATGCCGAGCGCGTCGAGCATCGTCGCCGCATGCTGCATGGTCGGCCAGTCGGAGCGGCTGCCCATGACCACCCCGACGAGGGGTGAGCCTGAGGGCTTGGCGGATACAGGCATGCGGCGCCTCCGGTGCGATCCTGAGCCTCAGAATCGGGGAAGCGCGGACTTATAGGCGGTCCCGCCCTCAGCGCCAACGGTGACTCAGACCCGCTTGTAGAAATAGGTCGTGGGCGCGAGCACGCCGTCCGGCATGGCGGCGAAGTCCGGAATCTCGCCGACACGGGTCCAGCCGGCGCGGCGATACATGCGGTCCGCGTTGCTGCCCGAGATCGTGTCGAGCACGAGAAGCGAACGACCGCGGCGGGCCGCCTCGGCTTCAACCGCCTTGAGCAGCGCGGCGCCATAGCCGCGCCTGCGGGCGCGGCGGTGCACAAGCATTTTGGCGACATCGGCGCGGTGGGCCTGGTTTGGCGGCGTGTCGAGCAGGAGCTGAGCGGTAGCCGCGAGCCCCTCCCCGTCCTCGATTCCGAAGAGTACGCGGCCGCCAGCGCGGACGCTGTCGCACACGCCGGTCCAGAAGCGCGCGGCGTCGGCATGGGAGAACGGATGCATGAAACTGACCGACGCGCCGCCGGCCACGCAGTCGGTCAGGATGTCGCAAAGCTCGTGCAGCCGACGCCGGGCGTCGGGCTCCGATAGTTCAAAGACCTCGGTGGTCATGCCGCTCGCCTCCAGCCCCTGGTTCGTCCCTCGCGGCTTTGTGACCCGGGCGGACGCTGGCGGCGCGCCGGACGCAGCGATTTTGCGATCTAACCGCTTGCACCCTCCGCCTCCTCCCCGCAAGCTAATCCCGGAAAGGGGAAAGTTCGATGGAGCTGTTGCTTCGATTGAAGGCGACCTCGCGAGCGACGCGCGGCTGGCTGCTCGGCCTCGCGGCGGGGATTGGTCTCATCACGGCGCCGGTCGCCGAGGCCCAGACCACAAAGGTCGACCTGGAACTCGTGCTCGCGGTCGATGTGTCCGCCTCGATGGATTATGACGAACATCTGCTTCAGCGGAACGGCTATGTGGAGGCGTTCCGCCACAAGGATGTGATCGACGCGATCCTCTCCGGACCCAATGGACGCATCGCCGTCACGTATCTTGAGTGGGCCGGCACCTATGAGCCGATCCAGACGATCCCCTGGACGATGATCGCGTCCGAAAAAGACGCGTTGGCGTTCGCTGACCGCATGGCGGCGGAGCAACTCTATTCGGAGCGGCTGACATCGATCTCGTCCGCGCTCTACTCCGCGCAAAATCTTATCGAGACCAACGCCTTCACCGCCAACAGGCGCGTGATCGATGTTTCCGGCGACGGCGCCAACAATACGGGCGATCCGGTCGAAGAAGCGCGCGCCTACGTCATCGGGCGGGGCACGACCATCAACGGGCTGCCGATTCTCCTGAACAAGCCGCTGGAATGGTACGACATCGACCACCTCGACCGATACTACAAGCAGTGCGTCATCGGCGGCGACGGGGCCTTCATCGCGCCGGTCTATGATCTCCGGCACATGGGCGCGACGATCCGCAAGAAGCTTGTGATGGAGATCGCGCAGATCGAAGTTGCGCCGGAGGCGGCGCCGATCCAGTTCGCCGAGGCTCAGCCCTCGCCGACGCCAGGCGAATCGCCGGAGACCTCGCTCCTGCACCGCGTCCAGCTCAAGGCGCCGACCGGTCCGGTCGACTGCATGATCGGCGAAAAGGTCTGGAATTCGCGCGGCGGGTTCGGCGGGTTCGGCCTGCCAAGCGGCGGGCGCAGGGGGCGCGAGCGCTGAGCGCTCAGGCCCGCGCGGCGCGATGGAAGTGTTTTTCCTGATACATCGCCTCGTCGGCGCGCGCGAGGACCTGCTCGGACGTGTCGTCCTGCAGGAAGCGGCAGACGCCGTAGGAGACATCGATCGAAAGGGTGATCCCCTCCCAGCGAATGCGTTCGCTGCAGATCGCAGCGGCGAGGGCGTCGGCCTTCAGACGCGCGGCTTCGGGATCGACATGGGTCAGCACCACCGCGAACTCGTCGCCGCCGATACGTCCGACCACGTCGCTCTCGCGGGTCTGGCGCACGAGGGTCTCGCCGACGGCCCGCAGCACCATGTCGCCGGCTGCGTGGCCATGCAGGTCGTTGACCATCTTGAAACCGTCGAGGTCGAAGAAGATGAGGCTCGCCTCGACCTCGTGCCGGCGGACCATCGCCGCGACCCGGGACGCCTCACGCATGAAGGCGCGGCGATTGTAGGTTGATACGAGCGGGTCGTAGTCGGCCGCCGCCTCGGCGTCCGACAGCGCGACCTTGAGATGATCGATCTCACGGCGAAGCTCGTCGACCTCGCCCATCATGGCGTTGAACGCCGCGCGCACCTGAGGCGTGAGCTGGCTTTCGGGCACCCCGAAAAGAGCCGCCGCGCGCGCGGCGGCGGACGCCTCGAGATCGCGCGGCGGCGCATCGTCGTAAAAGCCGCGCAGGGAGAAAATCGAGAGAAACTTCATCGGTGCTGACCGCCTCGACGCCTTTCAGACCAGATTGGTTGCGCGATTGTCGTTAGTGAGGTGTTAACGCCGCGGCGGATTTTCGCCAACACGGGGCCGGTCGCAGGGTCCGTTCACCCGCCTGTCCGCAGCCGCGGCGGGCGATCTTGACCGATGGGGCCGCGGGGCCTAGACGCTGTCTTTCCTTAGCGCAGTCGCCAGACCCGCGCCTTCACCGGGACGACCCCCGTCCGCCGAGAGGCGGGATGAACGGATGAGCCCGGCGAGGTCCCCCGCTCAGCGCGTTGCGCCCAGCGGGGCGGTCGGCGTTTGTGTTCGGGACCGGATCGCCGGTCGGCCGTTGTCTGGGGTCGCCGGAGCATGGAGCGAACGACGTGTTCGACGCACTGACAGAAAAGCTTGGCGGCGTCTTCGACACCCTGACCGGGCGCGGGGCGCTCTCTGAAAAGGACGTCAACGAGGCGCTGCGCGAGATTCGTGTGGCGCTGCTGGAGGCCGATGTCGCGCTTCCCGTGGTGAAGACGTTCATCGACGGCGTTCGCCCGAAAGCCGTCGGCGAGGAGGTGATCCGCTCGATCAAGCCGGGTCAGCTCGTCATCAAGATCGTGCATGACGCGCTCGTCGAGATGCTCGGGGGGGAGGGTGAGCCGGAAGGACTGCGCGTCGAGAACGTGCCGTCCGTCATCATGATGGCGGGGCTTCAAGGGTCGGGAAAGACGACGACCACGGCCAAGATCGCTCGGCGGCTGAAATCGGTCGATCGAAAGAAGGTGCTGGTCGCCTCGCTTGACGTGCGGCGTCCGGCGGCGATGGAGCAGCTGAAAATCCTTGCCGAGCAGGTCGGCGTCGAGGCGCTGCCGATCGTTCAAGGCCAGCTCCCGGCGGATATCGCGCGGCGGGCGGTGAACGCTGCAAAGTTCGGCGGTCATGACGTGCTGATCCTGGACACGGCGGGCCGCACCACGCTCGACGAACAGATGATGTCTGAAGCCGCCGAGATCGCGCAAATCGCGGACCCCCAGGAAATCCTTCTCGTCGCGGATGCGCTGACCGGACAGGATGCGGTGGAGACCGCGAAGCGGTTCAACGACCGGCTGTCGCTCACCGGCCTCGTGCTGACGCGGATGGACGGCGACGGCAGGGGCGGTGCGGCGCTGTCCATGCGCGCGGTGACCGGGCTGCCGATCAAGTTTCTGGGGCTCGGCGAGAAACTCGACGGCCTCGACGTGTTCGATGCGCGGCGTGTGGCGGGGCGCATCCTCGGCCGCGGCGATATTGTCTCTCTCGTCGAGAAGGCGCGCGCGGAAGTCGACGAGGCGGCGGCTGAGAAGCTCGCGCGGAAGATGGCGAAGGGCCAGTTCGATCTTGACGATCTCGCCCAGCAATTGCGGCAGCTTCAGCGCATGGGGGGGCTCGGCGGGGTGATGGGCATGCTGCCAGGCGCCCAGAAGGCGAAGGCTGCGATGGAGTCCGCGAATGTCGACGACCGCACGCTGAAGCGCCAGGAGGCGATCATCACGTCCATGACGCGCAAGGAGCGCCGCAAACCGGACATCCTCAACGCGTCCAGGCGGCGGCGTATCGCGGCCGGCGCGGGTGTGGATGTGGCGGAGGTCAACAAGGTGCTGAAAATGCACCGCGCCATGTCCGACATGATGAAGAAGATGGGCAAGGGCGGCATGAAGGGCATGGCCGCGGCGATGGGCGGCATGATGGGCGGCGGAATGGGAGGCCCGCCCGGCGGACTTCCGGGCGGACTTCCGGGCGGGCCTCCCGGCGGCGGGATGGCGCCGAAGGGTGGGCTTCCGGGGCTCGGTGGCGGACTGCCGGGGCTCGGCGGTCCGGGCAAGGGCAAGAAGAAATGACCGCCGACAGTCATCATGACCCGATGCGGGAGCTCGCCCGCCTGCGCGCCTCGATCGACAATATCGACGCGGCGGTGATCCACCTGCTGGCGGAGCGGTTCAAATGCACCAAGGCCGTCGGCGAGCTGAAGGCGCGTTCCGGCCTTCCTCCGGCGGACAAGGCGCGCGAGGCCGAACAGGTGGAGCGGATGCGCGCGCTCGCCCGAACGGCGGACCTCGACCCTGACTTCGCCGAACAATTCCTCGCTTTCATCGTGACGGAGGTGATCCGGCACCATGAGAAAATCCGGGACGGCCGTTCGTGACCGACCCGTTCACTCCTCGACCAGCCAACCCCCTGAAAGGACCGAAATGTCTCTGAAAATCCGCCTCGCGCGCGGCGGCTCGAAGCGTCGCCCCTACTACCGCATCGTCGTGGCGAACGCCCGCGACGCCCGTGATGGGCGCTTCATCGAGAAGATCGGTTCGTACAATCCGCTGCTCGGCAAGGATGACGAGAAGCGCGTGATCATCGACCTCGAGAAGGCCAAGGAGTGGATCGCCAAGGGCGCCCAGCCGACCGACCGCGTCGGCCGGTTTCTGGGTCAGGCCGGCGTGATCAAGTGGGAGCATGGCAACAACCCGAAGAAGGCTGAGCCGGGCCAGAAGGCCAAGGAACGCGTCGCCGAGCGGGCCGAGCGCGAAGCGGCGAAGCTCGCGGCCGCAGCTGAGCCTGACGTCGCCGAAACCGCCGGCGAGGCCGAGATCTGACCCTTGGCGCTGATCGCCACACGATCGGCGCAACCTGAAGACGCGGCGTTCATTCTCGACCTGAACGCCGCGTGTCAGCCCGCGCTGGGCCCGCTCGACGCCGCGTCGCTTGCGATGCTCATGCGGGCGGCGCACTGCGTGCTGGTCGCGGCGCGGGAAGATGGGGAGCGGCTCGGATTCGCGGTGGCGATGGCGCCGGGAGCACTCTACGCCAGCGACAATTATCGCTGGTTCGAGCGACATGTATCCAATCATCTCTACATCGACCGGGTCGCGGTCGTGGCCGGGGCGAGACGCGGCGGATGCGGCGCGCGGCTCTACGCGGCCTTGGAGGCGGCGGCGCGAGGGCTCGAGCTCACCCGGCTGACGGCGGAAGTGAACGAGCATCCACCGAACCCCGAAAGTCTGGCCTTCCATGCGGAACTCGGCTTCGGGTATCTCGCTTCGCGAAGGTCCGAGGCAGGAAAGGTGGTCGCGATGCTCGAGAAGCGCCTGTCGCTGGAGAGCGCATGAGCGCGCCGACGGCAGACAGGCTGATCGTCGTGGCCCAGATCGTGGGCGCTCAGGGCGTGCGCGGAGAGGTGCGGATCCGGTCCTACACCGCCGATCCCGCGGCCTGTCTCGACTACGGTCCGCTGAAGGACGAGGACGGCAAGGTCGTTCTGACGCCGGCGTCCTGGCGCCCGGTCAAGGACGGATTTGTGGTGACGCCGGTCGAAACGGTCGCCCGGGAAGCCTGGGAGGCCGCTCGCGGCCAGCGGCTCCATGTGTCGCGCGATGCACTGCCCGACGTGGACGAAGACGAGGTCTATGTGGAGGATCTCATCGGCTGCCGCGTCGTCGACCGGACGGGGGCGCAGGTCGGCGTGGTCAAGGCCGTGCACAATTTCGGCGCGGACGACCTGATCGAGGTCGCGCGCGCGGACGGATCGGTGCGGCATGTGCCGTTCACGAAAGCGATGGTGCCCGGCGTCGACATGGAGCGGCGGGAGCTGATCATCGACCCGCCGCCCGAATTGCTCGACTGGTAGGGACGTCGCCCGTCCGGCGACCTTGCACCGTCACCTAGCGGCAGGCTTCCGACGGCGGCGCGAAGGCGAAATAGAGCGTCGAGGCGCGCCGGGAGCTCTGAAGGAGCGGGCGACGGATCGCCCCCTCCGGCGCAAGCGTCGTCAGAGAGACGCCAAGGTCGTCGCGCAGATAGTCCGCGAGCGCCGCGGGCATGTCGGCGGGGTTCCGGCCGTCGGTTCGGGATGCGAGGCCTTCGCCGGTGACTTCCCGCCACACCGCGACGCAGGCTCCGCGCGTGGACGCTTCGGGGAAGATGTGTTGGGGATAATGGGCGTCGAGCACGCGCGCTTTCGGGATCTCCGCGAGCAGATTTCCGGTGAGATGCCGATCGGCGCCGACGATCGTGCCCATCGAGAAGCCGGCGTCCTTCAGACCCTCGGCCCAAGCCTCGATCGGGGCGTAGGCGCGGCATCCGTCCTCGGGACAGATCTCGACCTGGGTGCGCCAGTCGACATAACGCAAGCCAAGCACCAGAAGGATGAAGACGATCGCGATCGATGCAAACGCGCGCGTCGCGATCCCGAACTCGCCGGCCCGGCGGACATGGGTGAAAAGCCAGATCGGCCAACCGATCAGGGCGGGAATGAACCAGAAGAGCCGCAAGCCGTTTTCGCTGAGCGCGACGCCGGTCGCCATGACCACCATTCCGGCGACGGTGAGCCGGAGGAACAGCCGTCTCCAGGCGGCGTCGTGGGGCTCCTCATCGGTCGAGCGGCGCGCGAAGATCGGGTAGAGGATCGGCAGCCAGAGCGACCAGAAGAGGATGAGCCAGAAGACGGTGAAGGGGAGAACGAACTCGATCGACTTCTCGCCGTAGGAAATCGCGGCGTTGCGCAAGGAGTCGATGAGCTCCGGCGCGGAGACCAGGCGATCCAGGATGTCGCCTGTCATGCCCGAGACAACGTCCGGATGCGACGAGAGCCAAAGCGCATAGGGCAGGTAGACGAGACACGCGATCGTCGCGGCGCCGATCAGGCGCCAGACCGTCAGCGCCCCACGAAAGAAGGGCGTCAGCAGGGTCGCCGCCACGATGACGATGGGAAACACCAGATAGACATGACTGGCGAGCGCACCGAGGCCGACCAAAGCGCCGAAATAAATCCAGTCGCGCGGACGGCGCCAGGTGAGGATGCGGGTCGCGGCGTGCAGCGACATGGACACCGCGGCGAACAGGGCGACGGCGCCGAGCTTGTCTTCGTGAAACTCCCATCCGACGAGAAAGGTGAGCGCCCATGACGCGACCGCCGCGGCGGACATGTCGCGGCGCTGCAGGACGTTCCGGGCCGCGAGATAGAAGCAGCTCAGTCCCGCCATCAGGAGGATGTACTTCGCCCCGACGATGACGGGCAGCGAAAGCCCGGGCCAGGCGTCGAGCGAGGCGAAGAGCCAGGCGATCAGCGGTGGCTCGTCGAGCCCGTACCCGCCCTGGAGGGTCTGCGCCATCAGGATGAACTGCGCTTCCTCGATGGTGAGGTTCGGGCTGGTGGTGAAGCGGACGGCGAAGTGCGCGAGACAATAAAGCGAGATGAGGAGAATGACCGCGCTGCGCTCCAGCCGCATGAACGCCGCCAGCGACAGCTCGCGCCGCCGCTCTGGGGGGGCGGGTGTCGCGCGAACCAGCGCACGCCTTCGGTCGTCTCTCACGCCCGCCGCTCCGTCACACTCACACCACACACACCGGGCGCGCTCACGGGAGCGGCCCACCCCGGGAGCCGGTCCCGGCCCCCTGTCGATCGTTCAAGACCCGCCGCCGGCGCGGGGGTCATTCCACTCCACCGCGACGCCGTATCCTCCTCGACGCACCAACCACATTACCCCGAACAGGTCGACCACGCCCGCGCCAAGTCGCGACAGAAAGCCATACTTCGAGACGCCGAATCGGCGCGCCCGATCCGCGACGGGCTCCTCGGCGACGTCCCATCCCGCCCGCTTGATGAGCGCGGGAAGAAAACGGTGCATCGATGCGAAGAAGGGCAGATCGCGGAAGGCGGCGGCGCGGATCATCTTGAACCCGCAGCCGGTGTCCGTTGCGTCGTCGTTGAGACAGAAGCGGCGCACGCCATTCGCCACGCGGGACTGCAGCCACTTGAATCCACTGTCGTTTCTGCTGGTGCGGCGCCCACAGATGACGCCAAGCGCGGGTGGCGCGCCGGGGGCGATCAGCTTGTCCCAGACGCGTCGGGCGTCTGCGGGGTCGTTCTGGCCGTCCCCGTCCAGGAGTTGAACCCACTCCCCGCGAACCGCCTTGAGTCCGGTGAACAGAGCGGCCGATTTGCCGCGCCGGGCGACATGTCGGAACACCCGGACACGATCCGGTGCTTTCTGCGCCTCCTCGGCGAGTTCCCGCCCGGTCGCGTCGCTCGATGCATCATCGACGCAGATGATTTCGTAGGCGAGCCCAGCGAGCGCTGCGTGCACTTCGCCAAGGAGAGGGGCCACATTGCCCTCCTCGTTGAAGAACGGGATCAGCACGGTGAGGGCGACAGGCGGCTGGGGCACGGGCTGGGATCCTGATCGCGTCCGGGCGACCGCCACGAATTGAGGCGGGGAACCCAAGGTCTAGCACATCCCAAAGCGGCTGAAAGGCGCGGGGGGATGACTTGCGCGACGAATTGAGCGGGCCTCGATGGTGAAAACAGGAATGACCAGCCCGCCCGGATTTGCTAAGGAAGACAAAAGCAAAAAACACGCAGGGAGACGCCCTATGGCGGACGATGTGAGCCAGCAGACCGCCGCGCAGTTCGATTTCAACCGCAGCATCTATGCGCCGGATCAGCCGATCCCTCCTGCGGAAGAAGCTGATCTCTCGACGCTGAACATCATCGACCCCGAATTGTGGCGTCGCGACGCGCACTGGGACTTCTTCAAGCGCTTGCGAAATGAAGCGCCGGTGCATTTCTGCCCGGACAGTCAGTTTGGTCCGTATTGGTCAGTAACCCGCTACCAGGACATCATGACGGTGGACACCAGCCACCAGATCTATTCTTCGGACAAGGCGATTACGGTGGTCGACCCCCCCGAAGACTTCACGCTTCCGATGTTCATCGCGATGGACCCTCCAAAACACGACGTGCAGCGCAAGACGGTGCAGCCGATCGTGGGGCCCGAGAACCTCAAGACGATGGAGCAATTAATCCGCACCCGGACCCAGACTCTCCTCGAGTCCCTGCCGCGGGGCGAAACGTTCGACTGGGTGGACACGGTGTCCATCGAGTTGACCACCATGATGCTCGCAACCCTCTTCGATTTTCCGTTCGAGGACCGGAGAAAGTTGACGCGCTGGTCCGACGTCGCGACCGGGCGCGGCAATCCCGAAATCGTGCCCGGCGGGGAAGATCAGTGGCGCGGCGAGCTCCTCGAGTGCCTCGCTTATTTCACGGGCCTCTGGAACGAGCGGGTGAACGCCGAGCCGAAATCAGACCTCATCTCGATGCTGGCCCATGGCGAGCACACGCGAAACATGACGCCGCAGGAGTATCTCGGGAACCTGCTGCTGCTGATCGTCGGCGGCAATGACACGACGCGCAACTCGATGACGGGCGGCGTCTATGCGTTCAACAAATGGCCGGACCAGTTCCGGACGATGAAAAACAACCCCGACCTGATCCCGTCCGCGGTATCGGAGATCATCCGCTGGCAGACGCCGCTCGCTCACATGCGCCGCACCACGCTCGGGGACACAGAACTCGGCGGACAGAAAATTCCAAAAGGTTCCAAGGTGTTGATGTGGTATGTGTCTGGGAACCGCGACGAGGACGTGTTCGAGAATCCGAACGAGCTCTGGATCGAACGCCCGAAGGTCCGGTCGCACCTGTCCTTCGGCTTCGGCATTCACCGCTGCGTCGGCAACCGGCTCGCCGAGATGCAGTTGCGCATCCTTTGGGAAGAGATTCTGAAGCGGTTTGACTGGATCGAGGTGGAAGACGAGCCCACGCGGCTGCCGTCCGCCTTCGTCAAGGGCTATACGCGCATGCCGGTGACGATCCGCTGATCATAGCGTTCTGCCTATCCCCTGAGTGGGACCAGGTTTGGGACCGGTCCTGATCGGGTTCGGGTCAGGTCTGCAACTGCCCGTGGCCGGTCCGCCTGGTCATTCCTCGCACAGCCGATCGGCCGGCGCGTCGCGCGTCGACGCGCCTTCGCGGGCGATGTTGAGCAGAAGCTGAAACGAAAGACCAAAGCCGCGCCGGCGGCCGGCCCGGTCCGGATCGGGTTCAGATCCTATGTGGACTGCGATGATGCCGCGGGTCGAAAGGTCGAAGACGGCCGCCCCCATCGCTCCCGGCGATGTGGCGTGCGTGTAGAAGATCCGGTAGGGGTCCGATCGGTCGAGCGACTCTCCGACGAAGAGGCGCACCGCTTCCGGCGTTGTCGCCTGGCTGCGGACCGGCGGCGGGACGCCGTACATCGCGACCGGTGATGAGGGGCCGCCGCTCCCCGCGGACCCGTCCCCGAGCGGGGTGCAGTCGACGTCCGCGGCGGTGATCGCGCGGGCGCCGAAGGGAAGGGCGTCCTTAAGCGACCAGATCTCGAACGGGTAGACGCCGCCAAGATGAGCGGGCGGTGACCAAACCTGCTCGGCCGCGTCGATGACGACGTCCGGGGCGACGGCGGGAAACGAGATGCGGGGAACGAGCCAGCCGGACGTCTCGGCAGTGGTCAGGATCGATTGCGCAACACTCGGAGCGTCCGCGGGGAGCACGTCCGGCGCGGGGCCGTCGGCCGGATCGAACGTCACCGCATTGGGGAGCGCAGCGCCCGGAAGCGCGCTTGCGAACGCGGCGGGATCGTCCGGCGCGGCCGGCGAGAGCACGACGCCGCCCGTGATCTTCGGGGTGACGAGCAAGGCTTGCCCGTTGAACACCGGGTTGAGCAGCCCGCCCTCAATGACGAAACCGGAACCGAGCGCCCGCAATTCGCCGTCCTCGTCGACACGCTCGACGCGCACGACGGCCCCGGAATAATCGGCGGCGACGGGAAACCAGCCCGGCCCGAGCTGGAAATAGCCATCATCGGCGGGCGCGGCCTGGAGGGAAATGTCTGCCTCAAGGCGAAGGTTTGCAGCGCTGAGGAAGAGGTTCGCCTTCTCGGCTTCCGCAGCGGCAGCGAAGGCGCGTTGTTCGGCGTCGCGGGCCTCCATGCGCGCCTCGTTCATCCGGAAGGCGAGGAGGCCGGCAACACCGGCCAGCCCCGTCATCAGGACCGCGACAACGGAGACGCCGGTGAGAAGGCCGGCGCGGGCCCGCCGCCGCGCGGCCTCCGCGGCGGCCTTCGCGTCTTCGCCGGCTTTGATGAAGGCCGATTGCAGATCCGTGATCGCAGGCGCGCTGGACGATCTCGCGTCGCGCCAGGCGCGCGCAGCGGCCAGCTCCGATCCGCGCAGGACGAGCTCCGACGACCGGTTGCGGGCCTGCCAGCGCGCGGCGAGGGCGCCGAGGCGGGTGTGCTCGCGGATCCATTCGATGTCGACCCGCAGCGCTGCGGCGAGGTCGCCGAGGCCGGCGACAACGCTCCGCCCCTCGCCGGTGAAGTGGATGTAGTTGAGGCGCGAGAGCTCCGGCGGGGCCGCGCCGTCGGGGATCGGCCGCCACACGACCGGCAGCAGGCGTTTGTTGAGGCGAAGCGATTCCCCGACTTCCCAGGCGCAGTGTTCCGAGGAGAGGCTGTCGGGCGAAAGCACGTAGACAACGGTGTCGGCGGCCGCGATGAGGCCGCCGAGGCGGGCCGCCCAGTCTTCTCCGGCGGCGATGTCCTCGCGGTCGATATAAGCCTCAAAACCGCACGCCTGCAGGCCGATGACGAGGTCGTCCGCGAATTCCTTGTCGGTGCGCGAATAGGAGACGAAGACCTTTATCCGTTCGGCGTCGTCCAGAGTCGCCATGCCGTCCTCCCCGGCATCGTGAAGGAGGCGCAAACCCTAGCACGGCGGTCGTGTGCGCGAAACGATCGCCCGAATCGTGGGTGCGTGACGCCCGCGGTGCGGTTCGTTGCGTATGACCCTCAGTTCGCCTTCGGCCGGAAGGCGAGGAAGGCGTTGCCGGGAACCTGACCGAACATGCCATAGCCCGAATTGACGAACAGCATGCCGTTGCCGGCGGAGATCGATGCGGCGTCGATCGTTCCGCCCTTGGCCGGGACGCCGTTGATCGTGTCGAACGCGCGGGCGGTGTCGAAGCTCCAGAGAACGTTTCCGGTCTTCGCCTCGATGGCCCACAGACGGCCGTCGAGTTGTCCTTGGATCACGACGCCGTCGATGAGCGTCGGGGCGGCCGAGAAGCCGACGCCGCGCTGGCAAAGCGGCATGCGCTCCTGCCGGCCGTCGGCGCAGTCCGCGGTGGGGTTCATCTGCCATTTGATCTCGCCGGTCTTGAGATCGAGCGCGTAGAGGCCCGGCTTGATGTTCTCCGGTATCGGCGGCTCTCCGGGGATCGGCCGGCCGACATTGCTGATCGGCGCGTAGACATGCTGATCGTCTGCGGCGAGGCCCCAGTGAATGCCGCCGAGCGGGCCGCCGGTGCCAAGGTCGCGGCGCCAGACGACCTTGCCAGTGTCGGGATCGAGGGCCCAGACTGTGCCCGATTTCTGGCCGCCAAGCACGAGATCGCGGCCGTCAACATCCCGCGCGAGGATCATCGACGCGCCGAAATCAACGTCCCGGAAGACCGTGTCGGTCGGGCAGTTCGGTCCGCCGCCGCGCGGATTGCAGCCAATGAGGAAAATGTCGCGCGGGGTCGCCTGCATCGACCAGCGGATCGCGCCGGTGTTGATGTCGAAGGCGACGATGGCGTTCGTGTTCTTGTCGGCCGGAGCGGAGGTCGCCTCGCCGGTGCCGACATAGATCAGGCCGCGCTTTTCATCGACGGCGGGGGAGTTCCAGATCGGCGCGCCGGAGGGCCCCCAGAGCATCTGCCCGTCACCGCGATCGCGCTGCGGGGTGGCTTCGGGAATGACGCGGGTGTGCCAGATCTCCCGGCCGGTCGCGGCGTCGAGCACGGCGACCGATCCTGCCGACTTGCAGCATTCATGGGTCGGGCGGGCGCCGACGGTGATCTCGATCGCGGAGACCGGAACCACGAGCTTGTCCTTGTAGAGCACGGGCGTTCCGGTGGTCACCGAGAACGGGTTGGTGCCCATTTTCTTTTTCCAGATTTCCGCGCCGGTGCGGGCGTCGACCATGTGGAGCGTGGTGTCGAGGCCGGCGACGAAGACGACCTTGCGGCCGTCCGGAAGCTCGCCATAGCCCGCCGACGTGCGCAGCGGCGCGGTGGAGCGATAGACCCACTGGACGCAGGGCTTGGCTGCGTCGGCGACATCGATCGCGTAGAGCGAGGAGGCCTCGGCGACGGGGTAGAACAGCGTCGTTCCAACGATCGCCGGCTGCGCGCGCATGGCGGTTGAGTCCGGGAAGCCCATCGACCAGGCGAGTTCAAGATTGGCGAAGTCCGACGTCTTGAGGCCGGCCTGCGCCGCCGTGAGCTTGCGGGTGTTGTGAAGGTCGTAGCCGAAACCGTTGGCGCCGGCGGCGGCATTCAGCTTGGGCGTGGCGCGGTCAGCCGGGCACTTCATCGCTCCGACCCAGTCGGCGCCCGCGGCCCGGTCGGAGACGAGATAGCTGATGAGGAGCTGGAGGTCCGCCGGATTGATGGCGGACGCCTGCTCGCGCATCTTGCCCTGCGTCATGGCGAATTCCAGGTTGCGGGCGCTCATCGCCTGGAGCGTCGCGAAAGTGGGTGAGCGGGTCGCCTCCGCATTGTCGTGGCAGGCGGCGCAATACTGGTTGTAGATCGCAAGACCGGGGTGAACTTCCGAAAGGGCGACGGGCGTCGCGGCCTTGTCCGCCATGGCGCGATCGGTTTCGGCCGCGGCTGAGGGCGCGGCTGAAGGCGAGGCCGGAGACGCGGCGTCGGTGCTCGCGTCCTGCGTCTGGCAGGCGGCGAGGAGCGCGCCGAACGAACAGGCGATCGCGATCGTAGAGAGGGTGCGACGGGTGCGGGTGAACATCGGTGTCGAACTTCCCTTCAGGTCATCGAACAACGGCGACAAAACGTGCCCCAGCGCCGCCCGGATGAAAAGGGTTGGCGCCAAACAGTTGTACGTTCCGCGCGCGTAAATCCGCCGGTCGCCCCTTGGGCCAATCGCCGCAGGGGGCGGGTTCGGGCCGTTCGGAAGCTGGATCGCGCCGCCGCAGGCGGGCTGACTCGGCCCAGGATCGCCGCCATATTGCACGACATGACCGGATGGACGATCGCCGCCGCCGAACTGCGCATCCCATGGGGAACGCGTGTCGCGGCGCACCGGATGCTGGTCGTTGTCGATCCCGTCGGGCGGGTGGTGCGCCAGTTCAACGGGCTTGCGAGCTGGTTCGACAAGGGGTCCGGCCGCTGGCGGCACAAGCCGATCGGTTATCTGCCGAGCGACCGGCTGAGGGGGTATGATACGGCCGCCCATCCGCAGACGTTTCTGCCGGTACATGGGGCCGTGGCTGGCCCGCAGCCCGGAGGACTGGACGTCCGCGCGGCGCTCGCCTCGGGGGTGGTGGCGCGGATGCCTGGCGGATCCGGGCTCGGCCCGGATGAGCTGGAGGCGCGTCTCGCCCTCGTTAAGCGCCTGATCGCCGATGTGAACGCGCTCGCGCCGGGACCCGACGGCGGCGCGGGGCTGCCCTATCCGTTTCTCGGCTTCGGGCCGAATTCGAACTCGTTCTTCGAGACGGCGCGCGAGACGATGGGGCTCGGTTCGCCGGAGTTTCCAGAGCGCGCCTGGCTGGTTCCGGGGGCGGAGCGGCTGCTCCTGCCGCCGCAGGAGATCGCCCGGATCCGTTCGGAGGTTCAGTCCGGCAGTCCGGCGACGATCGGGGCGAGGAAGGAAGCGATCGCGTCCGCCACGAGGTCCGCGCCCTCGGCGGTCGGATGAAGTCCGTCGGCCTGAATGAGGTCGGCGCGCCCCGCGACGGGTTCGAGCATGGACGTCAGGAGCGGCAGGTCGAAGGCGGCGGCGAGGTCCGGGTAGATCGCCATGTAGGCGGCCTCGCGCGGGGGGAGGCCTTCAGCGCCGGTCGGCAGGGACAGGCCGAGGAGGGCGACCGGGATGCCGTCGCCGCGGGCGCGCTCGACCAGGCGGGTGAGGTTTGCGCGGGCGGTCTCGGGCGGCAGGTTGTTGAGATAGTCGTTCGCACCGAGGGCGATGATGAGGAGCGACGGGCTCGATCCGAGGACGCTCCATTCATAGCGGTTGAGCCCGTCCGCGGTGGTGTCGCCCGACACGCCGGCGTTGATCACGCGGACGGGATGATCCGAGCCCGCAAGCTTCGCTTCGACGCGGGCGGGCGGCGCGGCGTCGGCGGCGAGCCCGTAGCCGGCGAGGAGGCTGTCGCCGAGCATCACTACAACGGGACGAGAGGAAGCGGGGTCTGCGTTCGTCGCGGGCGGCGCGGAAGCTTCGGCCTGCGATTGAGTTTGGGCCTGAGTCTGCACCTGAGCGTTTGAGCGCTGTGGGGCGGCGGGGTCCCCGGCGGGTGAAGGGCCGCAGGCGGAGAGGAGCGCCGCGGCGGCGATCACGAGGAGTTCAGGGATTCTTTTTGGCAAGAGGTTCTCCCGGGCTTGCCGTTCGATCGTATGAAGCGTCATCAAACCACAAGTGCAAGCTGAACGGCGGCTTCGGCGTGCAAAGATGCGGGACGGGACCTGAGAATTGGAACATGCACTCAAGCTGACCGGAGTGGCGCTGACGCTGCCGGCGGCGTCCGGGCCCGTGGAAATCCTCAAGGGCGTCGATTTTGCGATTGCCCCCGGCGAAAGCGTGTCGGTCGTCGGGCCGTCCGGGTCGGGCAAATCGTCGCTGATCTCGGTTGCATCCGGCATCGAGCAGGCGACGGCGGGCGAGGTCGTGATGCTCGGCGCCTCGCTCAAGGGGCTCGGCGAGGACGAGCTTGCGAAGCTGCGGCGGGGCCGCGTGAGCCTTGTCTTCCAGTCCTTCCATCTGCTCGCGACCATGTCCGCCTATGACAATGTCCGCGCTCCGCTCGAGATCTCAGGCTTTGCGGATGTTGATGCGAGGGCGAAGGACGCTCTGGACGCGGTCGGGCTCGGGTCCCGGCTTCATCATTTCCCGGGGCAGCTGTCGGGCGGCGAGCGGCAGCGGGTGGCGGTTGCGCGGGCGCTCGCCTGCAATCCGAAGCTGGTGTTCGCGGATGAACCGACCGGCAATCTCGATTCGAAATCCGGAGCGATGGTCGCCGAGATGCTGTTCGCGATCGCGCGCGACCGGGGGGCGGCCCTGGTCGTCGTCACCCACGATCTCGATCTGGCGAGGCGCGCCGACCGGATGGTCGAGATGCGCGACGGGCGGATGCTGTGAGCGCCGGGCCGGAGGTGCGGCGAGGCGCGCGGGCGTGGCTGCGGATCGCCCTGCGCGAGCTTGCGGGCGGGCTTGGCGGCTTCTGGATCTATCTTGCGTGCCTGGCGCTCGGGGTCGGGGCGATCGCGGCGGCGGGGTCGGTCACGACCGGCTTCATCCGCGGGCTAGACGGCCAGTCGCGCATGCTGCTCGGCGGCGACGCGTCGCTCACGGTGTCGCAGCGGCAGGCGACGCCCGACGAACGCCGTTGGATGGAGGCGCGAGGCCGGGTGTCGGAAGTCGCCGGCGTTGATGCAATGGGACGCGCGAACGATGTCGTGCGCCAGGTCGACCTGCGGGGCATTGACGACGCCTTTCCGCTGATCGGCGCGTTCACCTTCAACGAAGGCGCTCCGCCGCTCACCGACATCCTCGCCGAACGGGACGGGGTGTGGGGCCTCGCCGGCAGTGCGACCCTGCTCGACGAGTTCAAACTGAGGATCGGCGACCGGATCGACCTTGGCGGGTTCACGGCCGAAATCCGCGCGAGGCTCGATGCCGAACCAGACCGGATCGGCGAACCGGGCGCATTCGGGCCGCGGGCGATCATCCACATCGATGCGCTGGATGCGGCGGGCCAGCTGACGCCGGGGCGGCTGTTCCGGACGACCTACCGCCTGCTGCTCGACCCTGAGGATGCGGGCGGGTTTGAGAAGGCGGCCGAGGCGGAGCTCGGCGAGAAAGGGTATCGGTTTTCCGGCCCGGAGGACGCGGTCGACGGGCTGCAGAACCTGTTGTCGATGCTGAACTCCTTCATGGCGGTGATCGGCGTCGCCGCGCTTGTCGCGGGCGGCGTCGGAGTGGCGCAGGCGACATCGTCCTTCCTGGAGACGCGGATCGAATCGATCGCGGCGCTGAAGGCGCTCGGGGCGGACGGCGGTTCGATCCGGGCCGCCTACGGATTGCAGCTCGGCGCGCTCGCGGTGCTCGGGTCTGCGATCGGTGTCGCGATCGGGGCGGCGGCCCCCTTCCTGCTCGATCTCTACGCGGGATCGGACATACCGCTTCCGAACGCGGTCGGCGTGTATGTCTGGCCGCTGGCGAAGGCGTTCGTGCTTGGCCTGCTCGCGGCGGTGATGTTCGCCACGCCTGCGCTCGGACGCGCGCGGGCGACGCCGCCGGCCGCGCTGTTCCGGCGGCTCGGAGCCGAAAACACGACGAAGACGCCCTGGCCGGAGCGGATCGCCGCGGGTCTTGCGGGCGTGGGTCTTGCGGTCGTCGCCATGCTGGGTTCGCCGCAGCCGCTCGTGACGCTCGCCCTGCTGGCTGGAGCGGGCGTGACCTATCTTGTGCTCTTCGGGGCGGCGGTGCTGATCCAGAAAGTCGCCGCGCGCGCAGCGCTCGGATCGAAGCGGTTCGCGCGGCTCGCGCTCGCCAATCTCGGCGGGCCGGGCTCGCTCGCGCCGACGGTCGCCCCCGCTCTCGGCCTCGGGCTTGCGCTCCTCGCGCTGGTGGCGACGACACAGGACAACCTGCTTCGTCAGATCCGCGAGACCGCGCCCTCCAACGCGCCCTCGCTGGTGTTCCGTCAGATCGCGGACGCCGATGCGAAGTCGTTCGACGCGCTGATGGCGGCGGAGGGGATCGCGGTCGGCGATCCGGAGAGCTATCGCCGGGCGCCGTTTCTGCTGGGGCGTATCATCACGCTCAAGGGCCTGCCCATCACGCCTGAGATGGTGGACCCTTCCGAACGCTGGGTGACGGAGGGCGAAACGGGACTGACCTATGTCGCCGAAAAGCCGCCGGAGGCCGATCTGCGATCGGGCGAATGGTGGGCGGCGGATTATTCAGGGCCGCTTCTGGTCTCGGTGGAGGAGGGCGTCGCGCGCGGGTTGAGACTCGGCGTCGGCGACCGCATCGGCTTCCGCGTGTTCGGTCGGGAGGTTGAGGCGGAGGTCGCCTCGATCCGCCGGGTCGACTGGAGCGGGTTCGGCGCAAATGTCGCATTCGTGTTGTCGCCGGGGGCGCTGGAGGCCGCCAAACCCTTCCATGTCGCCATCGCCAAGGCGGACCGCGAACGGGAGGACGCGATCGTGAAGGCCGTGGCAGATCGCTATCCGGACGTGCTGGCGTTTCAGGTGGGGCGGGCGCTGGAGACGGCGGCCGACCTGTTCGATCAGGTGGCGACCGCTGTCGCGGCGGCGGCGTTCGTCGTGACGCTCGCAGGCATCCTCGTGCTGTTCGGCGCATTCGCGGCCGCGGCGCGCAGGCGGCGAACCGAGGCGGCGCTGCTGAAGACGTTCGGGGCGACGCGCGGGGCGATTCTGGCGCTCTACGCGGCGGAGTTCGGTCTTGCCGGCGCGGCGGCGGCGCTCATCGGCGCGGGGCTTGGCGCGGGCGCGGCGTGGCCGGTGGTGACGGAGGTCTTCGAGGCGCGCTGGGGCTTCTCGATCTGGCCGGTGGCGGCGGTTTGCGGTGTCGCGACGCTCGCCGCCGCGCTCGGCGGAGCGGGGGTTGGTTGGGCTGCTTTGTCGGACAAGCCCGCTCGCGTCTTGCGCTCCGTTTAATCGCCGGTATGTTCATCGGCGAGCGTCGGCCCGACGCAATTGTCCCTGACGGTTTTTCGCGCGCGACGGAACATCCTGTCACGGTGCGTTAGTCAGGTCAGCCAGGAACATGCTTGCAGGGCGCAGGGGAGGATCGATGAAGAAACTACTGGGAACATTGTCGTTGGCTGTAATGCTCGCGGCATGCCAATCGGGCGCGAATGAGGGTGCGACGTCGTCCACTCCGGCCGCTCCCGCCGCCGCAGCCGCGACGGCCGCCTATGTGGCTCCGCGGCTTCCGGGGACCGACAAACCGGACTTCAATGGCGTCTGGCAGGTCCTCAACACCGCCAACTACAATATCGAGGCGCACCCGGCGAGCGCTGCGCTGCAGCTTCGCGAAGGGCCCTATGTTCCCGTTCCCGACGCCCGTGTCGTTGCGCTGGGCGCCGTCGGCGCGGTTCCGGCAGGACTTGGAATCGTTCAGGGCGACGGCAAGATCCCGTACACTCCCGAAGCCCTCGCGCAGCGCGAGGAGAACAAGAAGAATTATCTTGATCTCCAGACCGGCGATCCGGAAGTGCGCTGCTTCCTGCCGGGCGTCCCGCGCGCCAACTACATGCATCTGCCCTTCCAGATCTTCCAGAGCGACAAGGCGTTCTTCATCGCCTATGAATACGCGGGTGCCGTCCGCAACGTGTTCCTCGAAGATCCGGGCGAGGCCCCGATCGACAGCTGGATGGGCCAGTCCTACGGCAAGTGGGACGGCGACACCTTCGTCGTCGAGGTCACCGGCCAGCTGCCGAAATGGCTCGATCGCGCCGGCAACCATCATACCGAAACCCTCAAGGTGACGGAGCGCTGGACGCGCACGAGCGACGCCACGATCCGCTATGAGGCGACGATCGAGGATCCGCAGACCTACACCCGCCCGTGGCAGATCGCGTTCAACCTCTACAAGCGGGTTGGCGAGGATGCCCAGCTCCAGCAGTTCAAGTGCGTCGAGTTCGTCGAGGAGCTGATGTACGGCCACCTCCGCAAGGAGCCGCTGCCGGGTCCGGCGCGTGACCGCGCGATCGCTGAAGGCCTCTACACGCCGCCGGCGCCCGCGACTCCGTCGCGCCGCCGCTAACCACCGCTGCTTTTCGGTCCGTCGCGCTGCAGTTCGGCGCGACGGGTCGGAGGGCCGCACCACGTTGAAAGATCAGCGTTCACAATACGCGTGATCACTGCAAGTTCCGGTTGCCGTATGGAGCACTTGCGGGTTTCTTGGAACATACGGCGATTGGGATCATCGAACGCTCGATCGGGATCCGGCGTTTGATTGGTGACAGGCAGGAGGAAACTGTATGAACAAGGCTATTCGCAACGTGCTGATCGCGGCGGGTGTGGCTGCGGCGGGCGTAGCTGGACTTGGCGGCGCGTCCTATGCGCACCATGCGTTCGCGGCGGAATTCGACGCAAATGCTCCGGTGCTGCTGAAGGGCAAGGTGGTGAAGGTCGAGTGGGTCAACCCGCACACCTGGATCCACATCGACGTTCCAGACACCGACGAAAAGGGCAAGTCGAAGCCCGGCACGATGACCGGCTGGATGGTGGAGGGCGGCACGCCCAACACGCTGCTGCGCACGGGCATCAACAAGAAGTCGCTCGCCATCGGTACGGAAATCGTCGTTCGCGGCTATCAGTCGAAGGACGCCCTCTGCTCGCCGAAGTGCAAGGCGAACGGTCGCGACGTGACCTTCCCGGACGGCCGCAAGCTGTTCGTGGGCTCGTCGGGCACCGGCGCTCCGCGTGACGGGGCCGACGCCTCCGAGGGCGGCTCGCCGACCAACTGAGGTTCAGGCTACGTCGTCGGCTGACGGTTTCGGGGCCACGCCCCGAAACATCGGCGGCGCTGAGATTGGAAAGGCCCGGCGTCAACGCGCCGGGCCTTTTCGCTTGTGCGCGCCCTCACGGACGCTTCGCCAGGGCGATGAACTGATCTAAGCTTCGCGAAAAAGACCGGGAGGCTTGGATGAAGACACCGGACAGCAACAGCTTCGGCCGCTGGCGGATCGTTCGTCCGCTCGTCAGCGGGCTTGCACTCGCGGCGGCGGTGATGGGGGTGCCCGCCTCGCTTGGCGCGGCCTCTGCGCAGGCGGCCTATTCGGTCCCGCGGACGCCGTCTGGTGCGCCCGACCTGCAAGGGGTCTGGACGAGTGCGTCGCTCACCAGCCTGCAGCGCGCAGAAGGGGTGTCGGGGCTGGTTCTTCCCGAGGCCGAGGCGCAGCGGATCGAGGGCGCGGCGGCCTCAGCAGCGGCGGCGGCGAACCGGCCGACCGATCCCAATGCGCCGCCGCCGGAGGCGGGGCGGAATGTCGGCGGCTATAACGCGTTCTACATCGATCGGGGGGCGCAGCTTGCGCGCGTGCGCGGCGAGGCGCGGACATCGTGGATCGTCGACCCGCCGGACGGGCGACTGCCTTATTCGGAGGCGGGACGGAAAATCTATATCGACACCCTCACCCGCCGGCGGACGGTGTTCGACGGGCCAGAGGACCGGCCGATCGCGGAACGATGCCTCGTCGGCTTCGGATCGACGGGCAGCCCGCCGATGATGAATGTGTCGTACAACAACCACTACCAGTTCGTGCAGACGGCGGATGCGCTGATGATCCTGGTCGAAATGAACCATGATGTGCGGGTGATCCCGATCGGGGCCGGGCCCGTCAGCTCAGGGCCCGTCAGCTCTGGGCCCATCATCTCCGGGCCGAAGGAAGACGTGCGGCGCTGGCTTGGCCGTTCGGTTGGCCGCTGGGAGGGTGACACGCTGGTGGTCGAGACGACCGGCTTCCATGACGACGATGTGCTGCGCAGCAATATGAGCCAGTCCTTCTACATCTCGAAGGACGCGAGGGTGACGGAGCGCTTCACGCGCGTGGCGGAAGACGAGATCCTCTATGCGTTTTCGGTCGAGGATCCGGCGGTCTACTCGCAGACCTGGCGCGGCGAGATGCCCCTGCGCCGATCGGACGGGCCGGTCTACGAGTACGCCTGCCATGAGGGGAATTATTCGCTGCCGGGCATCCTCGCGGGCGCGCGGATGGACGAGAGGCGCGGCGTCACGACCCGCATGGGGCTCGACGGCAATCTGATCCTCGACGGCGAGGATTAGGCGCCGAAGGGGCGGCAACGCGTGCGCCCCTCCCACGGCGGTGGAAGAGGCGCTGGCGCTGATGACGGGACCTGCGCCGTTCGGGGGATCGTCCCCTTAGCTGAGGCCGATCCACCGTCCGGAAGCGGCGACGGTGACCCAGGACAGGATCGAGAACAGCCCGATGAGCTTGACGACGGGCGTCGTGTCGCCCGCCCGGCCGGTGAAGATCTCGAAGCCGAGCAGTCCGACGAGGACGACTGCGCCGAGGCTGATGCAGATCTTGGTCAGTCCCATGAAGGCGTCGTAGTCGGCGTAAGGTCCGCCGATCACGAAATAGCCGCCGATCAGGTAGACGAGGGTCAGGATCGCGATGGTCGCCCCCGCGATCATGGTGGTCAAACGCCGGCCCATCAGGAAAAGGATGAGATAACCCGCCGTCACCAGGTGGAAGGTTCCTGGATTGGTGCCGGTCGTTCCGCCGAAAATGCCGATCGACCAGAGCCAGAACAGGAAGGCGACGCCGGCCGCGATCCTGATCGGGTTTGTGATCTGGCCTTCCGACCTGGCGATCGCGTTGGTGACGCCGAACGAAAAGATCAGCGCGGCGACGAGCGACACCATTTTCACGAAGAAGGCGGGGCTGGTGTAGAGCTTCTCTGGGTTCAGCATCCCGATGATGACGCCCGTCACGAGCACGGCGACGACGCCGGTGACCAGCCACGGTCGAAGGTTGCGCTCCAGCCAGGATGGGGGGTCATTGGACAGCGTCACGCCGACCAGTCTCAGGTTGAGAAGGATGACGCATCCACCGAGCAGGCCAAGCGCAAGCAGGTGAACCGCCTGCACGGCGGCGAACCCCCAGAGCGTGTCCTTGAGGAGCGACGCGGGGAAGACGTCCTGAAGCCCGGCGACCCATGCATCCATCGCACATGGCGCGCCCTGGCTCCGATCGCAGGCGAGGTTGTAGAAGTCCATTACCGGCCCCCCTCGTTTTGCGTGTCAGCGGTCATGTGGTCCGCGGTCGATGACGTCGCGCCCGAAGCCCCGCCCGCGAGCTGAACGGGTTCGGAAAACAGGGCGGGTCCCGCGGCGCCATAGATGAGCGGATCGCTTTCCTGGTCGGCGGCGGTGATGATTCCGCCAGGATAGCTCGCGCACTCGGCGAACCAGTTGACGAAACCGGGTAGCGGCTTTCCGCAATCATACCAGTTGTAGGCGATGAACCGCCCGAACACGATGATGATGACCCAGGAGGTGAGCGACACCGCGCCGGAGAGCTTCACCATGGCCGGCGGATTGGGCGAATTGTCCCACTCGTGCTCGGTCTTCTGGACGCGCCGATGGAACCAAAAAATGTTCGCCGCCGCGATCAGCAGGAAGATCATTTTCGCACGGAACCAGACGTTGTGGTAGTAATCCATCGGTTTCGCCAAGAACAGGATCACTCCGGTAATGATCATGACTGCGAAAGCGAAGACAGTGAATGGCAACACCTTCTCGTTCAGCTTGGAAAAGGGCGTGCCCTTGAACGCCAGTCCCAGCATCCGCAGGTCGATCAACCAGATGGTTCCAGCGAAAATCATGAGCGTGAGGACGTGAGTGCCCTCAGTGATGCCCCACAGGTTGAGTGAACCTCGAAATTGCTGACTCCAGGATTCGGCCATTTCGGTTGCGCCGAAATCCTCCTGCAGCCATCGGAAGAACTCGTGAAGCACGACTCCAGACCTCCCCTTTATTCGCGGGCGATGAACTCGCCCTCATTATGATCCGTCATGCAGTTAACTGCAGGTCGAACCGCTCGTCTACTTCTTCACCGGGCTTTCGCCAACGATATAGACCCGATGACAGTCCCGGCAGGCGACATACATCGCGCCGCCGCCGTCAAAGAACGCCTGCTTGTCGCGCACCTCGATGGCCGCCTTGGTCTGAAGGGCGGCGTCGTAGAGGGCGTTGGTGTAGTCCACCCACTCCGGCCCCTCCTGGATCCGCGAAGGCAAGAGCAGGAGGTTTGCGGTTTCGGCCAGCGTTGTCGCGGCGTTCTCCGCCGCCATCCACTCCGCGTCGGTTGTGGGGAATTTCTCTGTTTCGCCCTCGGCGGTGATTTCCCACCCCTGATGCAGCCAGACGCCGTCGGCCGCGGGCTCCATGACGTGACCCATCAATTCCTTCAGGCTGAGTTCGGTGCGAAAAGCCGCAGGCGCGGCGCCGGGCGCCGGAGCGGAGGCGGCCGGGGCTTCACCGGGCGAACACGCCGCGAGACCAAGCGTTGCGGTGAGGAGAGCGGCCGCCAGAGGGGGCTTCGCCGACCGTCGCCTGCGGTCTGCGGTTGCTGGCGTGAGAGACATCGAGTTGCGAGTCATCATCCTGTGATCTCCTGTTGCGCGGTCGGCGATCGGCGTGTCGGTCGGGCGCGCACCAAAGATTATCTCCGTCTCCTTGCCGCGCACCAGCCTTTGTCTGCGGCTCGCGGTCGCGCGGCGGCGAGCGCCTGGTTGATCTGATATTCGAATTAAATACCGGTCGACCGTCTTGTCCGTCGCTCACGGCCCCCGCTAAAGTCAGGTCTGCGACAAGGGGCCGCGCTATGGCGCTGCTCATCGGGCGGCCGCGCGTCCTGGGGAGACGCGCGCGGTTTGGGCTCGCGAAGTCGGCGGCTATGGATTACGACTGGCGTCCAGTCGAGGCGTTCGCCGGAAACGCGGTGGGCGGACAAGCAGCAACGTATATGGAGGGCACGGCATGGAGGGCAGGGCGATGAGGGGCGATATCAGGATTTTGGCGGGACTGGCGCTGGCGCTGGCGCTGGGGCTCGGCGCGTGCGCCGCCGCGCCTGTGACCACAACCGCAACGGCGGCGGCCCCCGCCGCCGCGACCGCCCCTTCCAAGTGGACCGGGCGTGCGCTCGGTGCGTCCTCGATCGTGATCGGCGACGCGGCGGCCGCGGGGTTCGACCCCGCCAAGCTCGACGCGATCGGGTCGGCGCTGGAGGCCGACGTCGCCTCGGGCAAGATCGTGGGCGCGACCCTGCTCGTCGGGCGGGGCGACAAGGTGGTATATGAGAAATTCGCCGGCCAGTCCGGCCCGGACTCCGGGGCCGTGACGGACGAGACGATTTTCCGTATTTATTCGATGACGAAGCCGATCGTCTCCGTGACCGCGATGACGCTGGTCGAGGACGGCAAGCTCAGCATCGACGATCCGGTTTCGAAATACCTGCCCGAATATGCAAACCTCACCGTGCTGCAGGCCGACGGATCACGGAAGCCGGCGACGCAGCCGATGCTGGTTCGCCACCTGATGAGCCACACGTCCGGCCTCGTTTATGGGTTCGTTCAGGGCAATTCGCCGATCGCCAAGCTCTATCGCGAGGCTGGCGAGGAGCGGAACGACATCACGGCGAGGGAGTTGGCCCGCGTGCTGGCGGGGGCTCCGCTCATCGCCGAACCGGGAACGGCGTGGAATTACAGCCGGTCCACGGATGTGCTGGGGGCGGTCGTCGAGGTCGCCGGAGGCAAGCCGCTCGATGTGCTGATCCGGGAGCGCATCACCGGCCCGCTCGGAATGGATGACACCGCCTTCGTGCAGCCCAAGAGCAATGAGTCGCGGATCTTCAAGCCGAAGACGCCGTTCTTCGGTTTCTATGATCCGACCGTGGCGCAGGCGATGCTGTCCGGCGGCGGCGGCATGTCGTCCACTACCGAGGACTATCTGCGCTTCGTGCTGATGCTCGCCAACAAGGGCGAATTCCGCGGTCAGCGCATCATCCGCCCGGAAACGCTCGCGCTGATGACGACGGACATGACCTCGCCGGAGATCCGCAAGGCGGGCCAGTTCTTCCCGGGCCCCGGCATGGGATTTGGTCTAGGCTTCTCTGTGGTTCAGGACGCCGCGACGCGGCCTGAAGGGCTCGGGACCTTCTCCTGGTACGGAATCGCGGGAACCGACTTCTGGGTTGACCCGACGAACGGCGTGTTCGCGCTGTTCATGATTCAGGACCCGGCGCTGACGGGAGCCTATCGCACCCGCAACCGCAAGGATGTCTACGAGGCGTTCACCGCGAGCGCGGGCTGAGCACGGTCCGGCCGCCGCCGCTTCCTCTCGGCCCACGCGGCGCGGGGGGGGGCGGCCTCAGGCCGGCGGATGGATCAGCCAGTTGAAGGGGCGGACCTCCTGCGAGGCGAAGACGCCGGCGCGGGCGTAAGGGTCCTCGGCGGCAAGGTGCTGGGCGGCGTCGAGCGTGTCGCAGGCGATGATCATCATCGTGCCGGCCGGTGTTTCTCCGTCGCTCTGGAGCAGCGGGCCCGCCAGCTTCACCCGATCGCCGAGGCCCTCGATCCAGGCGAGATGGTCCGGACGCGTTGAGCGGCGAAGGGCGAGGCCGTTCGGCCGGTGGTCGAGTCCGTAGATCAAATAGAGCGGCATCAGGCTTCTCCTCGGAAGGGACGATTCAGGAGGGCGTCGATGGCCTGTCGCGGCTGCATCGCCCCGGAGACCACAGCCGCCACCGCCTCGCAGATGGGCATCTCGACGCCGCTGCGCCGGGCGAGCGCCACCACGCCTTCGGCGGAGTCCGCGCCCTCGACGACGCCGCGCGCCGCCGCGCGGGCCTGGTCGACGCTCGCGCCGCAGCCGATGGCGATCCCGAAACTCATATTGCGGGACTGCGGTGAGGAGCAGGTGAGGACGAGATCGCCGAGGCCGGACAGCCCGGCAAGCGTCTCGGCGCGCCCGCCAAGCGCGACGCCGAGACGGGTCATCTCCGCAAAGCCGCGGGCGAGGAGGGCGGCGTGGGCGGATCGGCCGAGCGCTGCGCCCTCACAGACGCCGCAGGCGATGGCGAGGACGTTCTTGACTGCGCCGCCCACCTCCGCGCCGATGAGGTCGTCTGTCCGGTAGGGTCTGAAGGATTGCCGCCCGATCGCCGCGACCCAGGCCTCCGAGAGGACCGGGTCGGGACAGGCGAGCGTCACCGCGGTCGGCAGGCCAAGGGCGACGTCGCGGGCGAAGGACGGCCCGGACAAGACGGCGGGCGACGCCTCGGGCAGTTCATCCCGCAGGACTTCCGTCATCAGGCGCAGACTTCCGCGTTCGACGCCCTTCGAGCACAGGGCGACGGGCAGGCCGGGCTTGCAGTGGGGCCTGAAGGACTGAAGGGTCGCCCGGAGGAATTGCGCGGGCGCCGTGGCGAGAAGGGCGTCGCAGGCCGCAAGCTCTGCAAGGTCGGTGGACGCCGGCAAGGCTGGCAGACGGACATCCGGCAGGAGCGCGGGATTGCCAAGTCCGGCCGAAAGGCTGTGCGCGACGTCGTCCTCGCGGGCCCAGATGCGCACGCTGCGCCCGGCCTGATGGGCGACGAAGGCGAGGGCGGTGCCCCAGGCGCCCGCCCCGAGGACGCCGATGGATCGCAACTCCGCCCTTGACGAATGCGCCCCGATTGAAGTTTTCATAGTATGTTCAGCGTTTCGGATTAAGTGGCTCCATGATCGATGATTGCGACAACGCTCCCGACGTCCGCCCCGAGCCGCGGGACGTGATCCTGAAGGCCGCGTTCGATCGAATCCTACACTATGGCTACGACAAGACCACCATGGCGGAAATCGCCAAGGATGCGGATATGTCGGCGGGGAACATCTATCGGTTCTTCCCGTCCAAGATCGACATCGCGGAAGAGATCGCCCGCCAGTTCAATTCGAATGTGCACGCGGCCTATCGGGACATTGCGTCGGATCCCGCCCGCAGCGCGGAACAGAAACTGAGAGCCTTCTTCCTGTTCAGACTGGAGCGGACATTTCGGCTGATCGAGGACAATCCGAAGATCCGCGAGATGGCGGTGATCATCGGACGTGAGCGCCCGGCCTTTCTCGCCGAAGAGCGCGCCCGCGAACACGTGATCGTCGAGTCGATTCTTCGCCAGGGCGTCGATGCGGGCGAATTCAGCGCAACCGAGGGGCCGGCGTTCGCGGCGACCCTCGTGCAGCGGGCGATGACTAAATTCTCCTATCCCCAGCTCTGGACGAACGAGTCGTTGAGCGAGCTGAAGCATGAACTTGAGTCGCTCATCTCGCTCCTGATGCATGGGCTTGCGGTCCGCGCCTGACGTTCTGGCCGAAGTCTTCCACCTTCTTGGGCGGTTCCGCTGGGGGTCAGCGATGACGCCCTGACCACGGGCATGAACGCCCGGAAAGCTTCATCGCGTCGACGTGATCAACCGCGATGAAAAATGCTGAATGAAAAGAGTTTTGTTCATTGCTTTCTAATCATGTTTCGATTATCAATAAATCCATGAACGGAAACAGACGCGTTCACCGTTCAAATACCAGCCGCACAAGACGGCGCCTCTGATACGGAGCTTCCCCGTGAACACGCCTTCCCACCCCACCGATCCCCGAACCACCCTCGACTGGCTGGTCATCGCACCCGTAACCCTCGTCGGCGGCTGGTTCATCTTCCTCGCACTGGACGTCATGGTCCGCGGCATCGGTCCGCTCGCCTGACGCCCGACTTCCGGCGGAACAGGGGCGAACCGCTTCTGTTCCGCCACACAAGTTTGCTGCGCGACGCGAACTTCATCCTCCCCTTCGCGATCGACGCCAACTGACGCCGGCCTTCACAGGGCCGGCGTCCTTTTTTCTTCAGGCACGGCAAGCCCGGCTTGATGAGGCGGAGCTCCAAAGCCCGGGACCCCAGAGCGCTAAGCGAAGATAATCGCGGTCGTGCGTTCGATGAACCAGTAGGCGGCCGCGACGCCGATCGCATAGGTCGGCGCGAGCTGCACCCAGCGATGGGAGAGCGAAGGCGCGCGCCGGGCAAGCCAGAACACGGCGAGACACGCGGCGACGAAGAGGAGTTGTCCAGCCTCGACGCCGAGATTGAAGAAGAGGAGCGCGGCCGGCACCGCTCCCTCGGGCAGTCCGATGTCGTGCAGCGCTCCGGCGAAGCCGAACCCGTGCAGCAAGCCGAACGCAAACGACACAATCCAGGGCCAGCGATGCGCGACGCCGGTGCGTCCATCGCGCGCATGAAGGACCTCGACCGCGACAAACATGATCGACAGCGCGATCGCGGCCTCGACGGGCGCGGGCGGAAGATAGAGGACGCCGAAGGTCGCGCCGGCGAGGGTGATGCTGTGCGCGGCTGTGAAGGCGGTGATCGCCCCGATGAGCCGCGCCGGACTGCGGATCAGAAGGAGGAGGGCGAGAACGAAGAGTAGGTGATCGACGCCGAGCAGGATGTGCTCCACGCCGAGCCCGAAATAGGTTCCGGCGACGTCTGCGAAGCTCTGGGAGGCTGGCAGAATCGCGGCTGGCGAGTCCGCGGTGAGGCGCAAGAGCCGCGCCGGCCCCTCCTCCGGTTCAAACCGGACGATGGCGTCGGTCAGCGTGGCGTCGAGCGCGGCGATGCGGATGGTGCGACCGGTGAGGGGCTCGGCGCACTGCTCCCGCCAGCGGGCGAGAACCGCGGCGTCGACAAGAACAGTTCTCGGTGCGGCGATGCTCTCGCAGTCCGAGGGGAGATCAACATCAAGCGCGAGGCGCATCCGCCCCTGGGCCGGGGTCTTCCAGAGCACGTCATAGAGGGCGGGGCCGATCTCGCGGATTTCGAGATAGGCGGGACGGACCTCATGGGCGAGGGCGGGTTGGGCCGCGCCAGCAGCGAGCGCGAGCAGGAGAAAGAGCCGGCGCACCCATCGGATCATTGCAGGGCTCCGGCCTTCGCCGCCGCGCCCGCGCCTGCCTGGGGGCCGGCGGGATCAAGGCCGTCCGGCCAGTCGATCTTCACCTGATAGCGGCTGCGCAGACGCTCGGCCGCGGCGGTGCGCATCTCGTCGCGCCGGGCGGCGATCCAGTCTTCCCGGAGCTGGTCGCGCAGATCAGAAAACGGCGGCGTCTCGGGTGGTTCGACCGAGACGATGCGAACAGCATGAGCGCCGAAGGGCGACCTGACGGGACCCAGCCAGTCGCCCGCCGGAGCTTCGAAGGCCGCCGCGGCGAACGCATCGCCGAAGATCGCGCGCACTCCGTCGCGGGTCGTCAGCGGGATCGCCCGCGGCAGGAGCGATGGATCACCGACGCCGAGCGGATCAGCGCCGGCGGCAAGCGCGGTGATGAAGCCGCGGGCGGCGGCGTCCGCGTCCGCGCCCCGCCGGTCGCCGCTTGCGAGGGCCTGCATCAGCGCGCGCCGCTCGGGCCGCTGGTAGCGGTCCGGATGCGCGGCGAGCCAGTCGACCAGGTCGGCTTCCGTTGGCTCATCGACGGCGCTGATGTCCTCCATCGTGAATTCGAGCTTCTGGCGGAGCCGCCGCCGGATGATGGTGTCGTCCTGATCGAGACCGATCGCGACCGCCTCGCGGTAGGCGATTTCCTCGCGCACAAAATCGTCGACGAGGGCGCTTAGCTCCTGCGCGCTCGGCGGGCGGTTGGCGATGAGCCGGAAGCTTTCCTGAAGCTGCGCCACCCGCCCGGCGGAGATGGTGATCTGTTGCGGCGGCCCGCCAAGGTCCGCGCGGTTGAACAGGGCGTGGAGGATGAACAGCGCCGCCCCCGCCAACAGGAAATGGACGAGAGGATCGCGCAGCCCTCTCGCCCACCAGGAGGAACGCGGCGTCGGCACCGCCTCGCTCATCCGCCGGTCGGCACGTACCAGATCGGCGAGGAATAGGCCCGCTCCTGAATGGTCTTCTCCAGCGCCGGATTGGGTTCGATCCCGGCGCGAACCGCATCCCATGTGGACCAGCGGCAGGTCGGGTTCTCGAGAACGCGGACATAGTAGAAGGCATGGAGCTTCGGATCGAAGTCCGGGTCCTTCCAGCTCGCGGACAGTTCGGCGTCGCCCTTGTCTGCGGAGAAGGCGCAGGTTGCGATATCGACGGTCGCGCCATTGTCCGCGCAGCGATTGGTGGCGGGGTTCACCGCGCCGCCGTCCGAGCAGGCGACGTCGTAGATGCGCTCATTCGATTTGCCGTCCGCGCCCGTCCATCCCTTGATGATCTGCACCCGCTGGAGCGGAGCTGAGTCGGGATCCCGGATCGCCCAGACAAGGAAGTCCGGCGAAGCGGCGGCCGGGGCGACGAGATCGCCGCCCATCGGCACACCCTTGTCGTAGGCCGCCCGCAGTCCTGCGTCCTCGCCGAGATTGACGGACGCGAGGTCAGGGCCGGCGAAGAAGCGCACCTTGATGCGCGGCCCGGTGGTGGCGAAGGTCTCCTTGCGCCGGAGCCCGGCATAGATGGAGGGGCGGGTGTTTTCTTCGGCCCAGACGCCGGTCAGGCCGGATGCGCCCCAGGTGGAGTAACGGGCGACATTGTCCGGCGGCGTATAGGTCTCCCAGGTGTTGCCCTCCGGGGGCGTGGAGCCGCGCCGTTCGGGGGTGGCATCCATGATGCCGACCTTGGAGAAGTAGTTCGGCTCCTCGAATGACCCCGCCGCATTGTGCGTGTCGCTGGAGCCGATGAGGCCGAACTTGAACGGATTGTAGCCGTCGCGGGCCTGCATCTCGATCCCCGCACGAAGCGCGTCCCGGACATAGCCGCCCTCGAACTTCGTGATCGGGGTCGCCGAGCCGATATACCACTCCATGATCTCGAAGCCCGCGAACTCGTCATTGGGCGACAGGAGGGGGTGGGTTTCGGAGGTTCCCTTGACCTGAGTCACCTCAACGAGCGGCTCATTGCGGATGCGCCGATCCGCCCATTCCTGGTCGATCGGCTGGCCGTTCCACTTGGTGCGCTCGAACATGCGGCCGTCCGAGCCGTTGGAGTTGTGAGGGATGGCGAGCGCTTCATTGCCGAGCGCGCGCTGTTCGTCCATCCAGGTCCACAGATCGGACGGATCCTGGGATTCCAGCGCGGAGAAGGGCAGGTCCGGCGCATTCGATCCGGCGAATATGACGTTGCGATGGAGATTCCGGCCCTCGGGCGGCGAGGTGTATTCGTAACCAATGAAGGATGTGAACCGGCCGGGGTCGTTGTGACGTTCGGCGGCGGCCTTGATCTCCGCCCAGGCTGAGCGCGTGGGGCTCATGTCCTCGAATTCCGCCATGCGCTTGCCGGCTCTGAGGCTGTCTCCGAAACGCCGGAAGGCGGTGTTCACGACGGCGAGATCGGTGCTGAAGAGTTCACCGGCATAGGGCACCTGCGAGAACGGGTGGCCCGGAGTGTTGATCGCGGGCAGCACGCCCAGATATTCGGCATGATCCGTCACGGCGAGAAAATCGAGCGGCTTGTCCGTGAGGCGGACGTCGAACCCGGCGGCGTGTTTGATCGTCTGGCCGCGGGCGTAGTTATAGGCGTCGTCCGGGGTCGCCCGAACGTTGAAGATGTAGGCGTCGAACGAGTTGCGCGTGTGGACGTGAAGGTCACCGAAATAGGCGTTCTTCAGCGGGTTCGGCGGCGGCAGCTCGGCGGTGGACGCCGCGCCGCTGGTTTCGGTGGTCGCGGGCGGGTTCGGCTCGCACGCCGCCGCAAGCAAAGCCGCCGCCACGACGCCGCCCACGAGCGCCCATTTCACACGTTTCCGACCAGCCATGGCTTGAAAACCCTCTCCCGGTTGGCGTGTCTGTTTCACGATAGTGGGGCACGCCTTCGCGGCGAAGCGTAGCGCCGCGTCGCGGCCGCGCGCAAGCGGGGGCTGAGATCAATTCATACGCCCGTTCGGGTCGGGCGCCTTCGCCGGGATCAGTCGCGGGGGGTGAAGGCGCCCTCGACATAGCGGTCCCGCAGCACGAATTTCTGGATCTTGCCCGATCCGGTGAGCGGCCAGTCAGCGACTTCGATCCATCGGGACGGCGTTTTCTGGGGCGACATCCGTTCGCGGCAGTGAGCGATGAGCGCGCCTGTGTCGAGCCTCGCTCCCGGAGCGAGACGGATGAAGCAGACAACAACCTCGCCCCACTTGTCGTCCGGGACGCCGACGACCGCAGTCTCCGCTACATCCGGGTGTTCGAGCACGATGTTCTCGATCTCGGCGGGAAAGAGATTCTCGCCGCCGCGGATGATCATCTCCTTCACCCGGCCGGTGACGCGAACGAAGCCGCGCTCGTCCATGGTTCCGAGATCGCCGGTGTGCAGCCATCCCTCGGAGTCGATCGTTGCGGCGGTCGCTTCGGGGTTGTCGTTGTACTCGTTCATCAGGCAGTAGCCGCGGGCGCAAATCTCGCCGATCGCGCCGATCGGTTGAACCTGGTTCGTCGCGGGATCGCGGATCGATATTTCGGTCTGCGGCAGGGGCTGGCCGACGGTGTTGCAGATGTCGTCGATCGTATCGTCATGCCAGCTCTGGGTGAGAAGGGGAGATGTCTCCGTCTGGCCGTAAACGGTCTCGAAATCGCAGCCGAACGTCGCCTTGACCCGCCGCACGAGCTCGGGCGGCACCATCGATCCGCCAGATACGGCGATGCGCAGAGACGAGCAGTCGCGAGGGGAACGAGCCTGCGCTTCCAGAAGTCCGATCTGCATGGTGGGGACGCCGAAGATGCCCACCACACGTTCTGATTCGATGATCGAGAGCATTCTGTCGGGGTCGAACAGCCTGGCGATGATCATGCAGCAGCCCGTCTGGACGGCGCCGAGGGTCATGACGGCGCATCCCGCGGTGTGAAACATCGGCATGAAGTTCAGCACGGTCGCGCCGGATACCTGCATGCGGGCGAAACCGAGACGGCTGTTATTGGTGAGGCCGAGATGATTGAGCACCGCCCCCTTCGGGAAGCCTGTGGTGCCGGACGTGTATTGAACCTGGACCGCGTCGAGAGGAGATACCTCAGGCAGGGCGCGGCCCGGCGCGTCCCCGGCGAAGAGGGCCGCGTGGTCCTCAATGTCGGTGATTTCCCGAAGGCCCGGCGTGCCGGCGGCGACCTCGGCGGCGATCGCCGCCATCGGATTGCCGCGGAAGCTGTCGACGAGAAACAGCCCGGCCGAGCGGGACTGTTCGAGGACATATTTCAGCTCGCGCGGACGATAGGCGGGGTTCACCGTCACGAGGGTCAGGCCGGCGAGCGCCGCCGCGAATTCGATCAGCACCCATTCGGGAGCATTCGGCGCCCAGATCGCGATCCGCTCTCCCGGCTGGAAGCGCGAGAGCAGGGCGCGCGCGAGGCGTTCGGCGTCGGCGAGCAGCTCCCGATAAGTCCACCGTCGTCCGAGGGCGCCTTTGATATCGGCCTCGATGAGCGCGAGGGCGTCGGGCGTCCGGCTGGCGGACGACCCCAGCACTCCGCCCACGGTGGTCGGCAGGATGGCTTCCTCCTGCTGCGCGGGGAAGTAGGACTCCGTCAGTCTGATCTTGTACATTACGCGGGCTCCCGGTTTCCCCGGGGCCAGCCTAGCCCGTGCGTGCGGCCTTTATCCAGAGCCGGGGATTGAGGGCCCGGGATTCTGGGCCCGTTCGGTCAGTTCGCTGGCCGCAGACCAAACACCTTCTCGAAGAAGAGCGTTTCCGCCTCCCGCTGGGCCTGCTGGTTCGTCTTCTTCGCGAAACCATGGCCCTCGTCGGTCGCGATCATCAACCAGGGGTCCAGGCCGTTGGCGCGGAAGGCCTTCGCCATCGCCTCGGCTTCGGAGACCGGAACGCGGGGATCGTTCGCGCCATGGATCAGGAACATCGGCCGCTTGATCTTGTCGGCGTTGTTGAAGCCCGCGGTCTCGTCCATCCAGGCCCGCACCACCGGGTCGCGCTCGTCGCCATACTCCGCGCGCCGAAGGTCCCGCCGATAACCGCTTGTGTTCTCGAGGAATGTGCGCAGGTTTCCGATGCCGACAATATCGACGCCGGCGGCGAAGCGTTCTGGAAACATGACCATCGCGGAATAGACCATGTAGCCGCCGTAAGAGCCGCCATAGGCGATGACGCGGTTCATGTCGAAGCGATTGCGCTCGCCGGCCATCCAGTCGAGCAGGGCGCCGATGTCACGAACGCTGTCGAGACGCTTGAGGCCGTTGTCGAGCGAGACGAAGGTCTTGCCATAGCCCGTCGATCCGCGGACGTTCGGCAGGATCACCGCGACGCCAAGCTCGTTCGCCCAGTATTGCGCCCGCGAATTGAAGACGGGGCGGGACTGGCCTTCCGGTCCGCCATGAATGTCGACGACGACCGGGTGCGGACCGGGTATCTTCGGTTCGTAGAGCCAGGCGGTGATCTCCTTCGGTCCACCCGAAGCGCTGTCGAAGGTCGGGAAGCGCACGAGCTTTGGCTCAACAAAGCCGTTCGGATCGAGACCACCGATCTCGGACTCCGTCCAGCGCGTGAGCTGGCGCGAGCGGGGGGAATAGACGTGAACGTCGGACGGAGAGATCGCCGAGTTCAGCGTCAGCGCGAGATTGCGGCTCGCAGCGTCCCAGCCGAGACCGCCGACGACCCCCGGCGGCAGGTTCGGCCGCGGCATCGCCCGGCGGTTGGCGAGGTTCATGAGATAGAGTTCGGACGCTCCGCCGGCGTTCAAGACATAGGCGAGGGATCGACCATCCGGCGCCAGATCAAACCCCTCGACATCCCAGGTGACGTCGGGGGTGAGGACGGCCCGCGCTCCGGAGGCGAGGTTGATGGTGACGAGGCGGCTGAACTCCGACCCCTCGTCCGAAGTGGTCACGACAGCGCGTCCGTCGGCGGTGAATTCGCCACCGGCGTAGGACACGTTGAGCTCGGGAGTGAGTTCGGTGAGGCTTCCGTCCGACAGCCGCAGGACGAACAGCCGCGACTTCGCGATGGAGATGTATTGCGAGAGCAGAATCCGGTCCCCCTCCGGCGACCAGTCAAGGACGCTGAGCGCCCCGGACCCCTCGTGTACAACACGCCTGGAGGACGGGTCTGAGGGGTCTGCAACAAGGATATCGTAATCGCCGCTGTCGCGCGTTGCGCGCGACCAGGCGATGCGTGATCCGTCGCGGCTCCAGGTGAGGGCGAGATTGCGGGTTCCGGCTTCGGTGAACGTCGTGGTCCGGCCGCTCGCGGGATCGAAATACCAGCCCTGGAAATATTCGTCGCCGCCGGAGTCCTTCAGAAACACAAACGAGCCGGAGGTCCCGGGACGCACGTCGCCGCCGCTGACCCGATCGTCATAGAAGGTGAGCTGCCGCCGCGCGCCGAGCGGCGAGGCGACCGAGTGGATCTGCGCCGCGTCGCCGAACCGGGTGGAGATGAGCACGCCGCCGCCGGGGAGGAAGTCGAGGAAGCCTGCACCGCGGGTGTTGTTGTACTGGGCGACGCGGTCACGAACGGCGGGCGGGGTTTCGGGCACGTTCTCGAGGATCAGCGCGCCTCGTTCGATGCGCTCGGGAGCGGAGATCGCGACGCCGTCCTGCGCCGCCGCCGGCGTAGTCAGGATCATGGCGACGAGGGCCGCCGCGACCGGGAAAGAGGCAAAGGTGCGAACGCTCATGAACGACATCTCCCGCAAGTCGACGATGAGGCTTTGTCGACGATCGGACGTGGACTGACAATGCCGTGCGCCGCGCGCTGCATCCGTCGCGGATCACAATCGGGCGAGCGGGGCGGTCGCGAGGTCAGGCCTCGATCAGCAGGTTCGGAATATTGGCGAACGCCGCTGGCGCATAGGTGCGCAGCTGCTGAAGAACAGCGAGCTTGTCCGTATCGTCGGGTCCGACGGAGCCCGCGACCTTGCCGAACCCGTCCAGCCGGCAGCCGCGGATCCAGGCGTTGAGCGCGGGCTCGCGGCTCCAGCTCATCTGATTCATCATGTTCGCGAGCGTGCACCGTGCGAACAGATCCGGCGTGTCGGCGAGCGGAGAGGGAATGCAGAGCTGGTTCTTGCGGTCGTCGTCTGCGTAGGTTCCCTCGATGTGGCCGATCACCGCCGCGCTGAAGGCGGGCTGGGGCATCCGAACCATCTGGAGCGTGATCCGGCCCGGCTCGAAGATCGGCACGGGGGGGCGCGCCGTGAGCGCCGACGCGGTGCAGTCGATATAGAGGGCGCCCTCCGGCATCGGCGCCCGCCCGTGTTCGAGGGCGACGCCGTCCGGGTTGATCGCAAGGGCGCGGCCGAGGCGAATGACGTTGCGCACCTTGCCGAGGATCTCGATCTCGCCGGTGGACATGGTGGCGTAGTGAAACATGGTTGGCGTAACGTCCGGGTCGATGCGGAGCATCACGCCGTCGCGTTCGAGCTGCAGAAACACGTCGGGAAGGGTTGCGCACTCGGCGAGCGCCTTGAACTGGGCGACCTGACCGCCGATCGATTCATGGAAGAAGTCTGGGCCCGGCTGGACACGCAGCCGGTTGAGGAGCCAGGAGTCCCGTGGCGCTACCCAGTAAATGCGCTCGGGCGCGGCGCCGCTCGTGATCAGCCAGATGAGCGTGTCCATCGCGGTCTTGCCTGCACCGAGAACGACGAAGGCTTCCGGCCGCGCATCAGGCGTGCGCCAGAGCAGCGGCAGGTCGTTGGGAGGAACCATGCGCACCCCCTCGGCGACGGCGAATCTCGGGGTGTGCGTGGAAGGCACGGACGGTGAAAGATAGGTTGCGTCGACGATCTTGCGCGCCACCTGAACCTCGGTTTCCTCGCCCGACAGAAGCGATACGAACCGGCGGTCGCCGCGATAGTCGGACATCGGGAAGTAGGACACGCGCCCGCTCCCGAGCAGCCGCTGGCGCATCACTCGGTCGAAATAGCCGCTGACTTCCGGGCCGGAGGCAAGTTCATGCAGTCCCTTGTTGATTCCGAAGTCATCGATCCTGCCGGTCCCGAGCGGCGTCGAGTTCACGCCGTAAAAGGCGGAGGGCTGGTGCAGCGAAACGAAACCGTAGGCGTCGTTCCAGTGACCGCCCGGCTTTCCGTGCCGGTCGACGATCGTGATGTGCGCGTCGGAGGCGTCAAGAAGCGAATCCACGAAGGCGAGCGACATGGCCCCAGCGCCGATGACGAGATAGTCCGTTTCGATCCGGTTCATTCGATCAGCCTCTCCAGCCTTGAGGTCCGCCTCAACTCAGCGGCCCGGTTCGAGCCGGATGCGGGTCTTTGTTCTGGCTTCGACGGCGTCGCGCGTGAAGGGCAGGGGATGGGTGTCCGCAGCGGCCCAAATGTCCGCAAGATCGCGATAGTGCGGGCTGTCGGGGTCGCCGGACTGGCCGGGCGAGTTCACACCGAGCGAACGGTTCCAGTCGGCGAGGTCCATCACCATCCTGATCGAAGCTCCGGAGGGCTGGTTGAAGTTGTTGCCGGTGTTGTTGACGGTGTTGACGTCTCCGCCGCGATCGATCGGGCCGACCTCCAGCCGCTCGCGGAGGGCGGGCGAGACGGCGGGGCTCAGAGGATGCTGCATGCGCACGTGGTGCGCCTTCGGGCCGCCATACCGCCAGGTCGCCATGTCGGGACCATGCACGCGCCTGATCTCGTCGAGAGCTTCGGCGAGGGCGTTGCGAAGGAGGGCGTCCATCCGGGCGCGGGCGTCGCCGGCAAGGATCAGCTGCGGGCGATCGGCCCAGTCGAGAATCTTCCGGACGGAGACATCGGGGAGCGCGTCGGCAGGCCCTCCTCGAGCGAGTTCAGCGGTGATGCGCCGCTCGATCGCCCGAAGCCAGCCGGTGTAGATCAGGGCCTCGGCGGAGTCGGTCGAGAGCACCTTGTCCCAGGCGACGAGACGCGCCTGCACGTCGGCGAGGGCGGGGTCCGTCATGGCGATGGGCGCGAGGCGACCGACGAGCTTTCGGGCGGGCATCGAGGCGTTGTCGCCCTGGAGCCGCGCCATGTCGGCCGGGGTCGCGCCCTGCATCTGCGACAACACCTCATCCAGTCTCTGCTTGCGGAAGGGCTCGGCCCATTTCAGCCCGAACAGGCGGGTGTCGCCGGCGGGCACGTTGAACTCGTTGGCGGTCGCGAAATAGCCGCTCGGCGGATTGACGACATGCGGCATGTCGGCCCCCGCGACAAAGCCGGACCATTCGTGGCGTCCGTCCGCCGGAACGGGGAGTAGGCCGGTCCAGCCGTCGCGCACCGGCACGATGCCGACAGACTGCCAGCCGATGGCTCCGGACTTGTCCGCCCAGACCAGATTCTCGGACGGCATCAGGTGGTAGGCGGCGGCGGCGCGGAACTCGTCCCAGCTCGCCGCCTGATTGAGCCTGAGGCTTGCAAGATAGGGCGCGGTTCCGGGCTCACGCCACCCGGCGCGCAGCGCGTAGAGGCGACGATTGGCCGGGTCTTCGCTGATCACGGGGCCGTGGTGGGTGTAGCGCAGCTCCACCTCCGCCGGAGGCTGGCCGCGCACCGGGATTTGTTCGCGGCGGGTGCGAAGCGGCTCCCAGCTCCCGCCGAAGCGGTACATGCCCGGCCGTTCGGGGTCGGTCTCGTAGACGTAAATGTCCTCCTGGTCGGCTGAAAAGATCGTCAGCCCCCACGCGCCAGCGTCGTTGTGGCCGATCGAGACGCCAGGCAGCGCCGGCTCTCCCGCGCCGATCACATTCCAGCCGGGCGCGTTCAGGTGCACCCAGTATCTCAACGACGGAACCGCGATCTGACGATGCGGGTCGTTCGCGAGGATCGGAGCGCCGGACGCGGTTCGCGCGCCGGAGACCACCCAGGCGTTGCTGCCCTCATCGTGGGCGTCCGCCGAAGGGACCTCGGCCATGCTCCGGGTCGCGCGGGCCTCCGGGTCAACGATCATCTCGGGCGTCGCGGGCGAAGGCTTCAGGCGATCCAGATACCGCCCCAGCGTGTCGCGAGTGATGGCTGCCAGATCAACACCCGGCGGCGGATCGATGGGGACGCCTTCCGGCTGGAAGGGCTCCATGAGCTGAACCTTCTCTGTCCCGAATGCGGCGACGGCAATGGCGGCGTCGATCTCGCTTGTCGCGTTGCGGTAGAGCCCGTTGTGGCGCGAGACCACATCGTCGATGGTCCAGTGCTGGGGCCGGATCCCGAGAAGGCGAAACTCGAGCGGCAGGGAGTCCGGGTCGCGGTTGGCGGCGTCGATGTAGGCGTTCACGCCGGCGACGAAGGCCGGGATGATGGTTGAGCCGTTCGGGTGGTAGTGATCGAGTTCGGAGGCGGCGGTGTGGTCGGGCCTGAACAGGCGGGAGGCTATATCGATGTCGAGGGCGTCCGGCCCGGCGATTTCAGCAAACGTGCCGGTGGAGCGCCGCCGCCACCATTCGAGCTGGAACAGGCGGTCGCGGGCGACATTATAGCCCTGCGCAAAGAAAAGATCATGCTCGTCAAGGGCGTAGATGTGGGCGACGCCAACAGCGTCCACCAGGATTTCGACCGGCTGGCGCAGTCCCGGAACCAGCGTCGCCGCGGCGGCGGTCGCCGTCTCCGGGGAGCTGGCGGGAGCTGGCGCGGTCGCCGCGCAGGCGGCGAGCACCGCCGTCGCCGCAAGCTGGACGCATGCCTGAAGGATGTTGCGAGCACGTGTGGCGGGCGTTTCGCGCATGGCTCTTGCCTCCGGTCGCCGCGAGGGGATCGGGGCATAGTCTCGACGGTTCGCGGGGCGTTGTCAGCCGAAATTCGTCCAGAGCCCGGACGAAAGCGCGTTCATCACGCTGAAATGGCGGATTTGCGGGACTTGCGGGCGATGAGCGCGCCCATTGTCTGGAAGAGCAATTTCATGGCGACGGGCTTCATCAGCACCTCGTCGGCTCCCTTCGACATGCAGTCCTCGCGGATGTCGAGCGACGTGTCGGCGGTGACCACGATGATGGGGAGTCCGGCTTTCGCATCCGCGCGTTCGCGGATGTGCTTGATCGCGGTGAGCCCATCCATTCCAGGCATGCGCAGGTCCATGAGGATCAGCGCGTAATCGCCGGCGTCGATCTTTGCAAGACCGCTCGCCCCATCGGGCGCTTCGTCGACCGTCACGCCGGCGACCTTGAGCATGTCATGAACGACGCGGCGGTTCATGGCGTCGTCATCGACGAAAAGAACTCGCATGGGGAATCCTCGGAGCTACCCCCTAGTCAAGACACAAACAGCTTAACTGGTGGTTTCCGCGGCGTCGAAACCTGCGATTTCCTGCGCTTCAGGGGTCGTGATCCGGTCGGCGAGGGTCGCTGGCGCAAACTGGCCCTCAAGAACGTCGTCGACGCCGCAGAGCCGAAGCATCGGCGCACCGACAAGGCCGTCGGGTTCGATGCAGGCGAGAAGGCGCGCCGCGCCCGCCGCCTCGCGAAGCGACATCATGGCGGGCAAGACCTCGCCCGGGTCGTCACCGATCGCCTGGGGCGCGATCGCGATGCAGGAGAAGGATCGGCCGGCGAGGGCGGCCTCCGCCTCGGCGAGCGTTTCGGCGGTCTCCATCGTCAGGCCGGACTCGGCGAGCAGCGGCTGAAGGATGAACGGGTTGAGCGGGTTCGGGTCGACGAACAGCACATCGGCGCCGGGTCCGCGCTGCGCGGCGGAGCCCTGCTTGAACGCCGGCGCGTACGTCGCGGGCAGGGGGAGGGAGACGAGAAAGGTCGAGCCCTCGCCGACGACGCTGCGCGCGGTGATCTCGCCGCCCATGGCGGTTGCAAGGTTGCGGCAGATGGCGAGGCCGAGACCCGTGCCGCCGAACTTGCGGGTCTTGCCGCCGTCGACCTGGTGGAAGGGCTGGAAGATCGCCTCGATCTGGTCGGCCGGAATGCCGACGCCGGAGTCGGTGACTTCGATTTCGAGGCGCTGCTCATCGCCCGTCCCGACGCAGCGAACGCCAAGGTGGACGCTGCCTGCGTCCGTGAACTTCACGGCGTTCGACAAAAGGTTGAACACGATCTGGCGGATGCGCTGCTCGTCGCCCGGCATGCGGACCGGGCAGGTGTCAAGATCGGCGTCGAGGGTGATCGCTTTCGCGCTCGCGGAATCGCGCCACAGATGTGCGACGTCCGTCATGACGCGATGAAGATCGAAGTCCTCGACCATGATGCGGATCGCGCCGGTTTCCATTTTCGACACGTCGAGAATGTCGTCGACGATGGCGCGCATCGTCTCCCCCGCGCCATGAACGAGCTGGACGCGCTCGCGCATCTCCGGCGCGAGGCCGGACTGCTGCATCATGAGCTGGGTCATGCCGAGAATGCCGTTGAGCGGCGTGCGGATCTCGTGGCTGGTCGTGGCGAGGAATTCCGACTTCGCCTTCAGCGCCTTCGCGAGCCGCGTGTTGCTGTCGGAGAGCTGGGCGTTGGCGGCGCGGATCTCGTTCCGGCTGCGGACGACCTGACGGAAGTAGACCCCGCCGCCGATCAGGGCGAGCAGGCCCATGACCCCTAGCCCGGAGAACACCATGGTCCTCTGGCGGGCCTGAGCGCGCTGGAGCGCGACCTCTCTTTCGAGCGTCTCCGATCTCAGGTTTGCGATCTGCAATTCCTGGGTCGCGAAGTCGAACTGCGCACCCATGAGGGCGAGGTTGGCGGACGCGGCGACGTCGCGGGCCTCGTCGTCCAGCCGCTTGAAGGCCTCAAGATGCGCGAGCGCCGGTCTGACCTCGCCGAGCCGCGAATAGATGTCGTGCGCCGCCTTGTGGAACTCGCGAAACGGCATGGTCGTGCGCTCGAGCGATTGTCCATCGAAGGTGCGGTTGATGAGGTCGGCGCTGCGGCGGACGTCCCCGCGCGACAGGGCGACTTCCGCGCGGATCCCCCAGAGAAAGGGCTCCCAGCCGATCGGGGGGCCGCCGGCGGCGAGGTCGAGCGCCGAGAGGGCGGTGAGGTCGGCCTGCGCCGGTCGGCCCTGCTGAAGCTGGACGGAGGCGATGTTCGTGAGAATCCGCATCCGCAGGAGCGGGCTGTCGAGTTGTTCGGCGATCTTCAGGGCGCTGCGGAAGCCCTCCTCCGCCTCGGCGAGCTGGCCGAGTTCCTTGTGGGCGTTCGCCATGTTGTTGAAACGCGACAGGTCGACCGCAGGATCGCCTTCGAAGATCTCCCCCGCCTTGCGGTAATAGTCGAGCGCGCGCGTGTAATCGCCGGCGTCGGTGTAGATCGAACCGATATGGCCGAGCGCGATCGACTGGCTGCGCGCCTCGCCGAGCGCGGCGAAGACATCGTGGGCGGACTGGAAATTGGACAGCGCGGTCGTGTAGTCGCCCTGGGCGCGGGCGGCGCCGGCGCGGGCGACGAACAGGTCTCCCTCAAGCTTCGATCCCTTCGCCGCGCGCGAGGCGGCGGCGAGCGCTTCCTCGAGGATGGGCGCGGCGTCCACGGGACGATTGAGGCGGTTCAGGGCCTCGCCCTGTAGCCATTTGGCGGTCGCGACGCCCACTTCGTCGCCGGCCTCGCGCTCGGCCTGGGTTGCAAACTCAAGCGCGCCCGAAGGGTTCGCCATCATGCTGCGTTTCGCGTCTGCGATGGCGAGCGCATAGGGCGACGGCTCCGCCTCGGCGCTGGTTCCCGCAACCGAGGACGCTCCGCCCGATTGCGCGAACGCGCCCGGCGCGACGCAGGCAAGCGCGGCGGCGATCGCTAGGGAGGAGACGACGGAAAGGCGCATGGGTCCCCGTAGCGGGCGGGCGAAGCAGACTACGGTCTAGTTGAAATGGCTTAACATCCGCCTACGCAGCGCCCTGAAAGAAACGGCCGCCCTGTGAGGGGCGGCCGTGGAGGTGCGGGGCAGAAAGAGGGTGGCGGCCGATCAGAAGGCGAGGCTGAAACGTGCGCCGGCCATGTGGTTCGGGGCGTCGGATGTCCCTTCCGCGAGGGCCGTCTCGGCGCGGACGAAGCCGGCGATCGACGCCTTGCCGTCGAAGAGCGGCCGGACGTAGGCGGCGTCCAGAGCCACCACGCGAGCGCGGTCGGCGATCGAGGTCTGGGTCGTCGTCGAGGCGATCTCGCCGGTGGTGCGGTCAATCACGGTTCCCGCCGTCAGATCGATCGATCCGGCTTCGATGTGCATGGGCTGCACGATGGCGAAGCGGGCCCGGTCGGACTTGTCGAACACGCCATCAATATTCAGGGCGGCTTCGAACGCCGTGGTGTGCACGCCGCCCTTGTTGACGTTGAGCGCCTGGGAGAGGTCCTGATCGCGGGTGCGGCCATAGGTTGCCGAACCGACGAGCGAGAGGCGCGGCGACAGGTCGAGGCTTGCACCGACCGTGGCGGCGTCCGTCACGGCTCCCTCGGAGAGCCACTCAGAGGTGAGCGACTGCATGCCGAGGAGGCCGTCCTGTTCCCGGAGCAGGGTGTAGCCGGCGTTGAGGGAGAGGCGTTCTCCGACGGGCTGGGTGACCGAGATGTGGGCCGCAGAAGCGCGGTAGGTTTCGAGGCCGGCAAAGAGCGGACGGAACTCGCCGGACGCCGGATCGGCGTAGAGCTGTTCGACGGAGCGCTCCGTCGCGCCGAAGGCGAGGGTGGCAGTTCCCGCCTTCAGTTCGACTTTCGAGAAGGCGCCGCCGGAAGCAAGGCCGAGCATCGGGTTCGCGCCGCCGGTTTCAGGCCGGTAGGCGGCTTCCGTGAGCCCAGGCTGGCCGCCGAGCGCCATCGCGCCGAAGCCGTTGCCGAAGCGGAGGGTGGCGTCCCCCTTGCCTGTGACGGACACCGCTGTGTTGAAGGGCAGACCCTCCTCGCCCGGGGCCTGAACGCGGGGTTCGACATGCGTGGAGAGTTCGAGCCCCCACGGGTTGGCGAGCGCGGTGTCGTCGAAGAGTCTCGATCTCTTGCCGCCGCGCTTGCTGCTGGTGGTGGTCTCGGCCGACAGGGACGAAAGAGAATCGGTGAGGTAGCTCTGCAGGGGCTTCGTCGTCGCGGACGTGGTGGATGTCAACGTGGCGTCCAACGGAATCTGGAAGTCCCGGTACGTGCTTCCGACATCCTCGTAGATGGCCATGACGCCAGTTTCCGCGCCCCACAGCGAGGACGGATCGGAGGTCGATGTCGAGCTGATGTAGGTCTTGACGAGTTCACCACTCTTGTCCGGGATGAGCTGGTAGAGCGCGGACCCCGGAAGCGGCGACTGCGAGCCCTGGATGTTGAGGAGGCCCCAGCCATAGACCGGGTCGACGCCGGGCGCTCCGAGATCGGTCGCCGACCGGAAGATGATGTCGGCCGTCTCGGTCGGCTTGTCCTTGAGCCAGCCCCAACGGGTCTGCATGAGCGCGATGGCGCCGGTCACCATGGGCGCTGCGAGCGAGGTGCCCGACCGCCGCGTGACGCCGCCGTTTCCGTCGGTGACGAGAATCCATTCACCCGGCGCCACGACGAAGCGGTTCATGAGCCGCTGGCTCGTTTCGCATTTTCCGCCGTTGGAGATGAAGCAGGCCGTTCCGGGCGTGTTCGAGAACGGCGAGATCTGTCCCGACGGGCCAACCGATCCGACGATGATCAGATTGAGTGCGGACAGGTCCGTCTGCAGATCGATGAGACCCGATCCGACGACGCCGTCATTGCCGGCGGCGTGGACAAAGACGGTCTTACTGCGCAGGAGCGCCACGTCCCAGCGATTGTAGACGTTGCGCCAGCCCTCGTCGAAAATCTTTCCGGGCACGCCGAGCGACATGTTGACGACTGCGGCGCGGGCGAGCACGAGCTGGGTGACGCCGTTGGCGACCATGTTCCAGTTGGTGGTGCCGCTCGCATCATAGGGATTGAAGGCGGCGACGGTCGCCTGGGGAACGATCCCCATCACGCCGCGCCCGTCATGGTCGGAGACGAGGAGGCTCGCGACCGCGCCGCCGTGGCCGCCTTGCGGGTTTTGTTCACCCGACCAGAGCATCCACGACAGATTGTCTGTCTGGTCGGCGTCGGTGACGGTGAAGTCGATGAGGCCGATCACCGTGTCCTGCCCCGCGCCCTGGATCTGGGTGAGCTTGGGGTTCCAGTTGGCGGTCGCCATCCAGTGGTCGACATGGTCGCGGCCGGAATAGGCCATCAGCCCGTCATACCAGTCGAAGAGGAATTTCGAGCGGTTGACCGGAGAAAGCTTGTCGACGCCCTCGATCTTTCCATCCTTGAGGGTGAGGCTGTACTTGGCCAGCAGCGCATTGCTGAACGCCTGCTCGAAGGTCTGGCCCGTGCGTGCGGTGATGGTCGCGCCCCAGAAAGCTTTCGAACGAGCGAACATCTCCGAGGAGGCGGTGTCGAGACTGCCGCCCGAGGAGGAGGTCTGCAGCGTGCTCATGAACGGCGAGATGTCGCCCCAGAACGGCGCGATGTCGCCCCAGAAGGGTGAAATGTCGCCCCAGAAAGGCGAGATGTCGCCCCAGAAGGGTGAGATGTCGCCGTAGAAGGGGCTGATATCGCCCCAGAAAGGCGAGATGTCGCCCCAGAACGGGCTGATGTCGCCCCAGAACGGGGATATGTCGCCGTAGAAGGGCGAGATGTCGCCCCAGAACGGCCGGACGGTGTTCTCCGGCGGCGGGGTCGTCTGAGCGTTGGATGGCGCGCTGACAGCAAGCGCGAGCGCAATCCCCGCCGCGGCGGAGAACAGTCTGGTCTTTTTCATTGGTCTCGTCCCGTTGGCACGGTTGTCGTTTCTATACCGCCAACATAGACGACAGAGATTTAGGCTCTGTTCCCGCGTTTGTTCAAATTCAATGGAAATTAATCGGCGTAAACTATGGTAAATTAAGTATTGATGAGAGATTTATCGGAAGGGGCGGAGACGCCTTATTGACGGTCAGTCGCTCCAGATCGCCCCGATGCGCAGCGGCGTGCTGAGCGCCTCGCCGCCGGCGCCGCGATCGAGATAGGCGAAGAGTTCGCCGAGCGGCATCGGGCGGCCGATGAAATAACCCTGGACCTGGTCGCATCCCATCATGCGCAGGAGCGCGAGGGACCCTGCGTCCTCGACGCCCTCGGCGACGACGTCAAACTCGAGGGCGTGCGCAAGCTCGATCGAAGAGCGCACGAGGAGCGGGTCCTTGTGGCTCTGGGTGAGCCGGGAGATGAACTGCCGATCGATCTTCAGCTCATGGGCGGGAAACTGCTGGATGTAGGCGAGCGACGACAGGCCCGATCCGTAGTCATCGATGGCGATGCGGGCGCCTGCTTCGGCGAACGCCTTCATGTTGGCGAGGGCCCGGTCCTGATCGTGGATGATCGAGGTTTCGGTGATCTCGAAGGTCAGCCGGCCCTGGGCGCGGGCGAGCCGCTCCAGCGTCAGATCGGCGAACTCATCATCGGAAATAAGCCGGCCGGACAGGTTGACGCCGATGCGAATCGGCCAGCCGGCTTCCGCAAGGACGATGGAATCCATGATCGCCTGGTCGAGGACCCAGTCGGTCAGCTCGCGGATTTCGCCGGTTTCCTCCGCCATCGGAATGAACTCATCCGGCGGAACGGAGCCGTGCTGGGGATGGCGCCATCGAACCAGCGCTTCGGCCCCAGTGACGGCGCCGGTGCGGGTGTCGACCTGCAGCTGGTAGTGCAGGCGCAGCTCGCCGCGATCGATGCCGCCGCGAAGGTCGCGCATGAGCAGGATCCGGCGCATCGGGTCGCCATAATCCTCGGCGCTGAACCGCACGACGCGGGCGCGCTGCTCCCGGCTCTGGTCGAGGGCGATTTCGGCGTGCTGGAGCTGATCCTGTGCGGGCTGCAGGGTCGTCGAAAGCGCATAGCCGATCGAAACGTGAACGCTGATCGGCACCCCGGCGACGTCGACGGGCTGCTCCAGCGCGATGGCGAGATCCGACAGCACGCTGTGGATGGAGCGTTCGGCCTGGTCGAACGGCTGGAACACCACGCCCAAGGAATCGGGTGCGAGGCGGGCGATGTTGTCGACCCCAACCAGGTCGCCGGCGCGGGCGGCGAGGCTGGCGATCAGCCGCTCGGCGAGGTCATAGCCGATCGCGCCGCGGACCCGGGTGAAGCGGTCGACACCGATCGCCGCAACGCAAGCGCCCTCCGGTGCAAGACGCAGCACGTCGATCCGGGAGAGGAGCACCCGGCGGGACTGAACACGCATGGCGTCGCCCCCTCCGGCGCCTTCGCCGGGCTCGATGCCGGTAAAGTCGCATGGATCATCGGGCCGCCGTCGCGCGCCTACAAGCTGACGCAAGTCACGGATCATGAAACTAAAGTATCAGAATGAAGCTAACCACAGCCTAAGATTGGCCTCATCACAGGGGTTGCTGCTCAAAGGGTGGGCTGTCGATTCGCGGCTGCGTGGGGAATGACCGAAACGACTTGACCCACTCCCCGTTCGATGCGACGGCGCAATCTAAGTCTGGTCCGGAGCACGCGAGATGCAGCGTGAGCGCTCCGGGGATTCCAGCCGGCCCCCCTTCTCCGGGCGTGAGCGCGGAATGGAGTTGCACACAGGGGAGGGGCGGCGCCTTGGCGAGAGCAGGTGGTCCAGACGTGGAGCGAACAGCGCTTCCCAGCGAGTTGCGCCTGAGGTCGCGCGCGCTGCGTAACCGGCATCAGGACATCGAGCGGGCGGGCATCCTCTCATTCGACGTGTTCGACACGCTGTTGCTGCGGAACCTGTCGAGCGAACCGCGAAGGCTCGCCGCGGCGAACGCGATGGTGTCAGGCGGGCGGGCGCTGCGCATCGCGAGGGTCGAGGCGCAGCGCATCGGCTATGCGGCGCTGCGGGGCGCGCGGATCGGTTCCGACATCCGGCAGGACGAAGTGATCCGCGCCGCCGTTGGCGCTGTTGGCGGAGGGGCCGAGCTCGCCGAACGGCTCGCCCATGCGGAGCTGCGGGTCGAACGGCTGAATCTTCGGCCCAACACGGCCCTCGTCGCGGATATCCGCGCGTTGCGGGCGGCCGGCAAGCGGGTGATCGCGCTCTCAGACACGATGTACATGCCCGACGTGCTGTCCGACCTCATTCGCGACGTCGCGGGCGGGGAGGTCGTGGACCACGTCTACACCAGCGCCGAACTCGGCTTCACGAAGCGCGGCGGCGGCGCCTTCGTCGAGGTGGCGGCGCGCGAAGGCGTGTCCCCGGAGCGGATCCTCCATTTCGGCGATGACAGGGTCGCCGACGTGAAGCGCGCAAGGGCCGCAGGAGTGGTCGCGGGGCTCATTCCCCGCAGCCGGCTTCATCTGATCGGGCGGAAGGTCGACACCGCGATCGCCAGAATTGGGGCGGTGGTGACGCCGTCCGCTCCCGCGCCCAAACCCGCTGAGGCGACGCCGGAAGCCTATGGCCGCGACGTGCTCGGGCCTGTGCTCGCGGACATCTGCTGGATGTATTGGAGCTATTTCAGCCTCATCCCCGACCGTCACGACACGGCGGCCCTGTTCTGCGCCCGTGGCGGGCTCGCGATGAGGCGGGCGTTCGACCGCTATCTGGAACGCACGGGGCTTTCCTGTCCGGTCTTCAAGGCCGACTTCATGGTGTCGAGGCTCGCGGCGATCCGGCTGACCATCGTCAAGAACCCGTCAGCGGCGGAAGGGGAGTTGCTCCATGAGCCCCGCCTGCGCACTCATGCGGATGTGGCGAAGGCGCTCTCCGGAGTGGACCCATCAAAGGACCCTGCCTGGCTTGAGCCGTTCGCGATGGCGCGGTTCGAGGCGTTGATGCGCGGCACTGAAAGCGGTCGTGAGGTCGCGCGCATCGTCGAGGAGCAGGCAAGGCTGCTGCGGCGCCACATCGACGATCTGCGGGGAGACCGAACGGCGCTGCTGCTGTGCGACACCGGGCTGTTCGGCTCCACCGGCGCCTTTCTTCAGGCGGGGGCCCCCGACATCGACTGGACATCGGTGATGATCGCGAGAGCCAACTACAAGCGGCTCCCGACCCGGCATTTCGACTTCACGATCGGGCTCGCCGGCGAGGAGGACAAGTATGCGCCCTGGCGCATCCGGTCATCGATGCTGCGCTACTGGCATCTCTTCGAATCGCTCTTCGAGCCGGACCTGGAGAGCGTGCAGCTCTATCGGGAGACCGGGAATGGCGGCGTCATCTGCAACCTTGAGACGCCGGGGTGGGAGGAACGGCTTAAGCCTACGCCCGGCGGGTTGATGGCGGGCGCGATGTCCTATCTCGACACGCTGTCGCCCGAGACGCTTGGTGACCAACCGGCACGGTCACGGGCCGCCTGGGTCCGGCTGAAGCGTTCGCTGACCCGGCCGAACCGCGCTGACATCGCTGCGCTCGACGTCGGGGAGCGCTCGTTCGACTTCGGGCTCGATGCCTCGCAACAGGTGATCCCGGGGGGAGCATCGGGCGGCCGCGCTCGCAGGCGGCCCCGTCTTGCGGCGCGTCCGGGGTTGATCCGCGACGCCTTCTGGCGCGAGGGCGCCATCCGCTCCCTGTTTCCGGTGACGGCGCCGGCGCTGCTTGCGGGTGTGGAGGCGGCTCACACGCTGCGGGCGGCGCGGCAGGTGCTGCGGGAGCGGCTCTAGCCCGTGCGGCGGCGTGTAGCGCTGGTGTAACCCCCCTGTAACGCAGCGAGTTACGGTAATTCACCTTTCGCAAGGCAAGCCGACCCTCTCCACTCGAAGACGGGCGACAGCATCGGCCAGGCCCAGGCGACAGTTTCGAGCGGCGACGAATGATCCGACAGTATCTTAGAACGTTCCTGCTGGCGAGCGCCGGCGGGGCGGCGGTCTGCCTCGCGCCAGGCGCGATGGCGCAGACGAGCGGCCCAGATGCGGGGCGCGACACCGTCGTCATCGTCGGGACCACGATCGAGGAGACGCAGCCGCAGGAGCTTGCGAAATACGGATCGGACCTGTCGACCGTCACAACCGAGGAGATCCGCAATCAGGGCTTTGTCGACGCGAGCCAGGTGCTGCAGATGGAGGTACCGGGCCTCTTTCTGGCGCCGAGGGGCGGTCCGTTCAGCTATCTCGACATCTCGCTTCAGGGCTCCCGCACCCAGGACATGCTCTTCCTGGTGGACGGCGTGCGGATCAACAACCGGCTCTACTCCGGCACCATCACGGACACGCTGCCCTCCGCCATGATCGAGCGGATCGAGGTGCTGAAGGGCGGGCAGAGCCTGTTCTATGGTACGCAGGCCGGAGCGGGCGTGATCAATGTCGTGACGCGCGGCTACACCGACGCGTTCAATGGTCAGGCGACGATCGGGGGCGACACCAACAACTCGCTGCACCTCGATGCCTATGTCCGCGGCAAGGCGGGGGCGGGGAATTACGTCCTGTACGCAAGCCAGGACAAGTCTGACGGGTTTCCCGCCTATGATGTGGTCCAGCCGTCCGCGACCGACCGCGATCGCAGCTATGATGTGAACTCCATCGGAGCGAAGTATCGCCTCGAACTGACGCAGCGGCTGAGCGTCGACGCCCGATATCACCACACCGATGCACGCCTCGACTATCCGGGGGCGCGGCTGACAGCCTACTCGAAGAACGAACGCGACGAAGATATCGCCAGCCTCGGGGTCAATCTCGACGCGTCGGATATGCTGCGCTTCCAGGTGAAGGGCTACTGGCACGACTGGGATTCAAACTACACCACCATCAACAACCGCCTGCCGCTCGGATCCGGCCAGGTGGTGCTCGATGACCAGACCTTCTGGGGCTATGAGGACAAGGGGATCAACGCGATCGCCGAGATCACGCCGGGCGGACCGTTCGAGTATGTCGTCGGCTACGACTTCCAGCAGTATTCCGGCAGAGATGACGTGCTGCTCATCGCAGAGCAGGAAGAAGATGTGCACGCCGTCTTCGGTCAGCTGCGATCCTCCGACGATCTGATCAAGAACGGCGCCTTTGCGTTGGGCGTGCGCTACAATGAGACCGGCGGGACCTCAAAGACCGTGTGGAATGCGTCGGGCCGATACGATTTCACCGGCTGGCTCTACGGACAGGCGAATGTCGGTACGTCGTTCCTGCTGCCGACGGCGGAGCAACTCTATGCGGTCGATCCCTTCTCGACGCTCGGCCGGGCGGATCTGGAGGCGGAAGAAAGCGAGAATCTGAATGTCTCCCTCGGCGGCGAGCAGTCCCCGGCGGTCGGCCCGGCCCTGGGCTGGCAGGCGACCTATTTCGCGCGCAACATCTCCAACCTGATCGGTTTTGCAGATTTCGTGAGCCTCGCCGAGTTCGATGCGCTCTATCCGAACCTGCAGGTCGATCCCGATCCGTCAACGCCGGTGAACGAGTTCTTCCTCAACGGCTACTACACCAATGTCGGTGGCGAGGTGGAGGTGCGGGGCTTCGAGCTTCTCGGAACGGCGGATTTCGGCAACGGCCTGACGGCGGTTGCAAGCTACACCCACACCGACACGAAAATGGAGGGTTCGGCCAATCAGCTCGCGCGGATTCCGACCGATTTCGCCAAAGTGTCAGGCAGCTACAACGCCGGACGCTGGGGCGCCGATCTCTCCCTGCTGTGGACGGGGGAGCAACGGTCGAATGTGGCGGGGTTCGGGTCGCAGAACTATGGCGACTATGTCGTGGTCGATCTTGCGGCGCATATGTTCCTCGACGCGGAGGAGACCCACAAGCTGACCGCCCGGATCGCCAACCTGTTTGACGAAGATTACGCCACCCGCGTGAGTTCGACGCTGATCGACGGATCGACCCAGCGCTTCCTGTTCGCGAACCGCGGCCAACCGCAGACATTCCACCTCGCCTACAGCTACGCATTCTGAGAGGCTCGGGCGGCCGTCGCGAGGGACATGCATCCCGCGTTGGCTCGCGGAGCCCGTTTGTCTTCAGGACCATGATGCTGAAGAGCCTGATCATCGTGCATCGTTATCTCGGGGTGGGCCTCGGCCTCCTGATGACGATCTGGTGCCTCTCCGGCTTCGTCATGATGTACCAGGGCTTCCCCGAGACGACGCCGGATGAGCGGGTCGCCGGCCTTGAGCGCCTCGACCTTTCGCGCGTCGCGGACGCGAGCCTGTGGCCGTTGGCCGACGCGGATCTCGTGCAGTCCTTCGAAGTCGAGATGGTGGACGGCGCCCCCGTCGCGCATGTTCGCACCGACGATGGACGCCTGCTGCTGAGCCTCGACAGTGGAGCGACGCGCGCGCCACTCGATGCTGAGGCGGTGGGCGATGTGGCGCAGCGTTTCGCCGACGCGAACCTGATCGCGGGGAGAGTCACGTCGGTTGAGCCGATCCGATTGGATCAGTGGAGCATCTCCATATGGAAGCGCGAGGCCCCGCTCTGGCGCGCGACCTTCGACGATCCGGGCGCGACCTTTGTGTACATCAACGGCGAAACCGGCCGTGTGGCGCAGGACGCTCGTCCTCGCGAGCGCTTGCTGTCCTGGTTCGGGGCGATCCCGCACTGGCTCTACCCGACGATGCTGCGGGAAAATCAGGCGGCCTGGTATCAGGTCGTCATCTGGTCGAGCCTGCTTGGCGTCTTCCTGACCGTGACCGGGCTGATCGTCGGTTTCCTTCAGCTGCGCGGAGCCTCCGGCCGCTGGTTTCCCTTCAGGCGGCCCATGTGGCTGTGGCATCACGTGCTGGGCGTTTTCGTGGGCGTGCTGCTGCTCACATGGACAGCGTCCGGCCTGCTCACCATGCAGCCATGGGGACTGCTCGAGAGCCGGCCGACCGTGACCCGGGCGGACCTTTCGGGGCGGATGCTGGGCCGGGACGTCAAGCGGATGATCGATGTGGCGCGTGTTTTGTCCGAGATGGGCGATCTTGTGCAGGTGCGCTCGGCGCCGGTCGCGGGCGAGCCGTTCGCGGTCATGCGGTGGCGGGATGGCTCGCAGGTCCGCATCGGGACCGAGGATGTCGCTCCGCTGCTTGCGAACGACCTGATGACGACTCTGGAGGCCCGCCTGCCCGCGCTTCGCGGCGCGAATCTGGTCCATCAGGAGGCGGAAGACGCCTACTATTACGGTCACAAGCGGGACGTCGCCCTGCCGGTGTTTCGGATCGAGCTTGGTGACGCTGACGCCACGCGTATCTATGTTGACCCAACGACGGGGGAGGTGCGGCGGATCGCTGACGGGACCGCGAAACGCTACCGCTGGCTGGAAAGCGCCTTCCACTCGTTCGACTGGCCTGGGATTCGCGGGCGGCCGGTCTGGGATATCGTGGTTCTTCCGTTGCTCGTCGCGGTGACGCTGGCGTGCATCACCGGGACGTGGCTCTCCTTTTCCCGCGTTGGCCGGGACGTCGTCGGGGTTTGGGCGTGGTGGATGTCGCGCCCCGCCAAACCCCGTGTCAGGAATCGCGCCGCAAGCCGATCGGGGCGCAAGGCAAGGGACTCAGCATGACCATTCAGAGAGCTGCGGCGGTCGTCGCGATGGTGCTAGCCGTCGCCGGATGCGAGCGGGCGACGGATGCGGGCGTGGCGGCGGAGACGCCCGCATCCGCCGCCGTCGAGCCGGCCCCGCCCGAAGCGGTCAATGGATGGGCCGAATACCCGCTGCGCGACGGGGTGATCCGCATCCAGCCTCAGCGCTGGCGGACGGACGTGATCAGCATTCCCGTACCGGCGAATGGCGGCGATCTAGAATACAAGCTCAGCCTGAAGGCGGGCGATGCGCTCGTGTACGCGATCGACTTCGGCGAGATCGAGCATCCGGGCCTGTTCGTGTCGGAATTCCACGGTCACACGGAGAAGCGCGCCGACGGCGTGGGCGATCTCATGTTCTATTCCAAGGACGGGCCGCCAAGACAGAACGGCCAGTTCGTCGCGCCCTGGGACGGCATTCATGGCTGGTATCTGAAGAATGAGTCGAGCCGCGACGCCGTCGTCACCCTTGAAGTTGCAGGGTATTACGAGATTCCGGAGCAATAGGGCCGCTTCGCCGCAGCGCGAGCGATCGAACGCTCGCCGAAGGCTTGCGTCCATTCGCCGGTCATCGAGCGTGTCTAGTTCTCATCCGCTTGCGGCCTGCCGGCTGGCGCGCGGGGAAGGCCGGAGGCGACGAATTTCGCGACCGCCGAAACCTGCTCCGGCGACAGCAGCGCGGCCATTGACGGCATTTCGCCCTGGCCGGACCGGATGACCCCCGCGATGCGCTGTGTGTCGCTCAGTTGCGTCAAGGCGGGGGCGTTGCCGCCCGTAATGCCTGCGCCGTTCGGGCCGTGGCAGACCGCACAGGCCTGGGCGTAGCCGGCTCGGCCCAGCACGAGTTCTTCCGGCGTCGCGTTGACGGCGGCGATCGCGGCGCGGCGCGGGGTCTGGGGGGCGGGCGAAGGGACGGCGACAGAGGCGTCATTGACGCCGTCGCCGAGCTTGAGGGCGACGATCTCGGCGGGCTCGTTCCGTTTCGAGATGGCGACAGCGATGTACTGCTCACCATTCACCACATAGGTCATCGGCGCGCCGGTGACGAGCGTGGGCATCTCCATCTCCCAGACGACGCGGCCGTCGCGCTTGTCATAGGCGCGGAACATGGGACCACCGGAGCCGCCGCCGATATTGCCGCTCTCGCCGAGGAAGAGGAGGTCGGGCGTCAGCAGCGGGCTGGGGCGGACGTCGAATTTGCCCATGCTGGAGAAATCGAGACCGAGGCCCTGCAGGTCCTTGTGGTTCTTCACGAAATCGTCCGCGTCGCCGATGGGGATGCGCCAGAGATGGCGGCCGGTGTTCATGTCGGTCGCGATGAGTTCAGAGTAGGGCGGCTTCAGGATGGGCAGACCGCGCGGTCCGCTGATGGGGCCGCCGCCGCCGCCGCCGTAGTAGTCCATGTTGGTGGTCTTGGGGTCGCCCTTGCGCAGGCCGGCGAACTGCGGTTTCAGCCGCACCGGTGTGTACATGATGTTGGTGGCGGGATCGACGGCGGCGCCGTTCCAGTTGGGTCCGCCGCCGGTGCCGGGGAACAGCCAGGTGCCCTTGTTGGTCGTCGTGATGAGGGTCGGCGTCGTGTAGAGCGGGCCCTTGGTGTACTGGTCGGCGATGGCCTTGCCCTCGGCGCGCAGCTCGGGCGTGAAGTCGATCAGGTCGCTCTCGTCATAGCCGAGGCGTAGCATGGGCTCCGGCAGCGTGGGGAAGGGCTGGGTGGGCGAGGGGCGCTCGCCGGGGATGTCCGAGCCGGGGACGGGGCGTTCCTCGATTGGCCAGACAGGCTCTCCCGTCTTGCGGTCGAAGACGAAGGTGAGGCCCTGTTTGGTCAGCTGCGTCACGGCCTTGATGCGCGTTCCGTCCTTCACGACCTCATGAAGGATGGGGGCGGTCGGCATGTCGTAGTCCCAGATGCCGTGGTGGACGATCTGGAAGTGCCAGACGCGCTTGCCGGTCCTTGCATCAAGGGCGACGAGGGTCTCCCCGAAGAGGCCGTCGCCCAGACGATGGCCGCCGTAGAACTCGTTGGTGGGCGTCTCGTGGGGGATGTAGACATAGCCGAGTTCCGGGTCGGCCGAGAGCATCGACCAGGCGCCGGCGGCGCCGGTGTAGTCGTTGGAGCCGTTCTCCCAGGTTTCCGAGCCGGGCTCGCCGGTGGGCGGGATGGGGTTGAACGTCCAGAGCAGCTCGCCTGTGCGGACGTCGTAGCCGCGGATGGTTCCGGGGAAGGATTCCTTGTTGCGTGAACCGCCGATGATGACCTGGGTGACGATCACATCGCCGACGACGAGGGCGGGCGAGATCGAGGAGACATCCGGCGCGTCGCGCCCGGGCGTGATGTTCTTGCGCAGGTCGACGACGCCATTGTCGCCGAAGCCGGGAGGCGGCTTGCCGGTCGAGGCGTCGATCGCGAGAAGGCGACCGTCCTGACTGTTGTGGTAGAGGCGCCTCGCCTGGCCGTCGCTCCAGTAGGACAGCGACCGCGGCGCGAGGGAGGCGCCTCGGCCGCCCTCGGTGAAGGCGGGCGGGACGAAGGTCCAGAGCGTCTTGCCGGTGGCGGCGTCGATCGCAGCGGCGCCATGGTCGAGCCAGGGCGTGTAGAGCACGCCGTCGATCATCAGCGGGGTGGATTTGTAGTTCGAGCTTTCGCCGGAGCCGGATGTGTCCGCCGACCAGCGCCAGGCGATTTCGAGTTTGTCGACGTTGTTGAGGTCGATCTGCCGGAGCGGGGAATAGCGCGTAGAATGGGGCGAGCCGCCCCAATAGGGCCATTCGCCCTGTGCGAGGTAGGCGGGAAGCTCGCTGGCGGCGCCTGCAGCGCTTTCGGGGTTGACGGAGCGAAACGGGGTCGCACACGAGACTGCAAGCAGGGCGAACGCGCAGACAGCCCCGCCCAGTGTTCGTTGAAGTCGCATCGTCTCGCCGCCTCCCCCGCCGCCGTTGGTCGGCGGTCGTGTGTCCAACGCAGGTTATCGGCGTTTCCGCTGCGAGGGCAATAACGGGGGGCGGCGCGCGCCAAGCCAGCGCCCGGATTTGCGCGTCCTACGACGGGAGCCGATGCACTGAAACGATTGAATCCACGTCCCCGTCCGGGACCGATCGACTTTCCGCCGGGATCAGGACCGAGATCGAACCGACAGCGCGGAGAGGTCAAGACATGTCCGACACTTTTCCTGCCCGCAGCAAAACGATCGACGCTACTCTGTCGCGAGCAGTTCAGCCATGCGGGCATATCCCGCTGACTGCGCCGACCGCCAGCGCTGGAAGGCGGCCGCCTGCTCTGGCGTCGGCGTTTCCATGACTCTTGAGATCAGCGCCGTGTAGGTGTCGAGCCGAGCATCGCCGAGCCAAGCGCGCAAGGCCGGCAGCGCCGACCAGCGGAGACGATTGCGGGCCTCCACCAGATGGCCTTGAAGCCAATCTCTCGGCGCATCGACCATCGGCACAGGTTGGCATAGCTGGTTCTTCTCTGCATCTCCAAGATCGAGAGTTTCCACGCGCGCGATCAGCGCGGCGGCGAAGACAGGTGCGCAGCGGCGGACATATTGCAGGGTGAGTCGCTCCCCCTCGAAGATCGGTCTGGCGGGTTTCCTAGGCACGCCGTCTGCGCAGGCATGCACGAACAGGCGATCGTGTTCACATGCGACACGCCCCTCGTCGAAGGTAACAGCTCCAGGCTGAAGCGACACAACGTGTCCACGACGGATCACGTCTCCCACGCGTCTCAGTTGCGCGATCTCCGCGTCCGATGCAATGGCGCAGCGGAACATGGTTGGTTCGGCACGGGCGTCGATCCGCCTGACGATGCCAGCCGCTTCTAGGCGCCAGAAGAAGTCCGCCACTGAATGGGCTGCGGCGGCCGCCTCCATCTCCATGGCGAACCCGTTCACCGTCGTTGCGAAAGCGGCTTCATGCGGCTGAAGGTAGGCGCGGTTCAGAAGCCACGGTTCCCGTGGACGCACCCAGGCGATGGCGTCGGGATCGACGCCGCGATCAATCAGATGCAGCACACAGTCCATCGCCGTTTTCCCCGCGCTGATCACGGTGGCGCCGGCCGCGCCCACCTCCGTGGCGGGCAAGGCGTTGGGGCTGACGCACCGCACGCCGGGCGCGACCGGGAAACCGGGACCGGCCACGCTTGGCAGCTGCGTCCCGGTAAATGTTGCGTCGACCACGCGCCGCCGCGCCCTCAGCTGAACAGTGCGGCTGTCGGCGAGCGAAAGTGCGGTTCCGTCGTTTCGGTAGTCGTGCCCAGGTAGCCAACGGACCCGCCCGGAGGCGAGGATTTTCTCAGCGAACAGGCCGTCGAAATAGTCGATGATCTCGGCGAGTCCCGCGCGCTCCATATGCCCGGCTTCAGGGCCCTCCGCTGCGACCGCGTCGCGACCGAGCGGCCGCGAGTTCACACCGTACTGCGCCGACACGTTGTGCAGTTGCACGAAGGGATAGGCGTCGCGCCAATGCCCGCCCGGCGCCTGGCGGCGATCGAGCAGGACAAAGTCAGCGTTGGTAAAGTCGAGCATGACATCGAGAAAGGAAAGGCCGACCGCGCCCGCGCCGACGACGACATAGTCAGCTTCAATCATTTCGGCGAACATGATCGCCTACCCCCCCCTTTAAGCAGCGCGGTCGCCAGCGCGTCGGCGGGTCTTGGGCCAGAACATGCCGACGCTCTCTTTGTAACGCAGATACCGCTCGCCGAACGTCGCGATAAGGTCGCGCTCCTCGAACCCGATGGCGATGAGAATATAGACGGTCATCACACCGGCGAAAACGAGATGGCCCAAAGACATCTGCGGCGCGGCCCAGAAAGCGAGAAGAAAGCCAGCGTAGAGTGGATGGCGCATGACACGGTAGAGCGAGGGCGTGACAAAGTGCGGTTCGCCCGCGTCCTTGAGCTTCAACAGGCGGGCGAAGCCCCGGGTCAGGCCGAACAAGTGGAAGTGGCTGATGAGGAAGGTGCTGAGCAGGACTAGACCCCAGCCGAGCCAGGATATGGCTGAAATGACGACTGCGAGGCCGGATTGGTCGATGGATCACACCAGTTGCGGCAACGGCCGCCAGGCCCAGAACACAATGATCAGCGCAAGGCTCGCAGCGAGCACATAAGTGCTGCGCTCGGCTTCGTGCGGTACGATCCTAGTCCAACGGCGCTTGAAGGCGGGCCGCGCCATCACCGAGTGCTGCAGGCCGAACAGGACGAGCACCGCGACGTTGACGATTAAAGACACGCCGAGGTGTCCGGACGCTCCGGAATTGATCGACTTCAGCACGATCAGGTTTTCGACGAACGCGATCAGGTACAGAAAAGTCGCGAAAAACACCGCATAGGCGCAGGTGCTATAGATCGCTGAGAGAGTGCCCCTCATCGCTGGTCTCCATTTTAAGTTGAGGTTGGGCTTCAGTTGTTGGCGGTCAGAGGGTCGATGATCTTAGGAATCTCGACGATCCGCGTCACAGGGATGCCGCTGAGTTCAGCGTGCCTGCGCAGCGCGTCCTCGCTTTCGGCGACGTAGATGCAAAAGGCCTGATCGCCCGCGACATAGCTGTGTTGCCAGATCACAGCGCCTTCGAGCTGTTCAACGGCCCGGTTGGACGCGCGTGCTGCGCCGCACAGCTCCACCATCGACATTCCGCCGATCCCAGGAATGTCGCGTTCGATCAGGAAGCGCTTGAATTGTCTCGTCATGACGACCTCACTATCTCGTGGCGCCATCATTGCGGTCGTGCGTTTCGGAGGGAAGCTAAACTTTCTTTGCGCAACTAAAGAAAAACTTTATGGTCGCGTTATGGTTGCGCCCTCTCACCTTCGCTCCTTGCAGGCCCTGGAAGCCGCGCTCCGCGCCGGATCGCTCAAGAGCGCTGCCGACATGCTTTCGATCACCCCCGCCGCTGTCGGTCAGCGCATCAAGGCGTTGGAAGACTATCTTGGCGTCGACCTCGTCACCCGCGGAAGATCCGGGCTTGCCGCGACGGCGGCGCTGTCCCCGGCGCTGTCCCACCTGCGCGCGGCGTTCCGCGAGATAGAGGCGGCCACTGAAGCGCTGGACCTGCAACGCATGCACGAAATTCACATTGCTGCGATCTCCGATATCGTCGACCTCTGGCTGAAGCCAAAGCTCGGCGGCTTTCGCGAGGCGCATGCAAACATTCGCTTCTGCATCAATGGCGAGGGCGACGCGCCGCTGCGTCTGGGCGCGGTCGATTGTGAGATCGCGTTCGGGCCTGTTGTGGAAGGCGAAAACCGCGACTTGCTGTTTCGCGACTTCCTGACGCCGATCACATCACCGGAAAATGACAAGCGCACGGCGCGGCTGGATCCGAACGAACGCCTGGAAGGCTTTCCGCTCCTGCATCTCGACTATTATCGGGAAGACCCGGCCGCGCTCGACTGGTCAGACTGGGTCGCCGCCCATGGCGCGCGCCGCACTGCGCCGGAGCGCGGCATGCGGTTTCAACGGATCGCCGCCGTTGTCGAAGCGCTGACGGCAGACGCCGGTTTCGCCATCTGCGGGCTGGCGCTGCTGCGAGAGATGTTGGCCGACGGCCGCCTGGTTGCCCCGTTTCCATCCTCGGCGGGCGCGTGGACCAGCCATGCCTTTCAAGCCCGCTTTCGAGAAGACGGGCTACGCCGCGGTCAAATCCGGAAGTTCAGACACTGGCTCCAAGAGCAGGCGCGGGACACCGCCGGCTGGCTTGAAGCGCAGGCGAAAGCCTAGGCGGCGTGCAGCCTGGCAAAGGCGGTGGCGGAGGGAAAGGACTCTTCGACAAACTCGCTCGAAGTATACCCCACATCGTGCCAGCAGGCCCTCGTATTCGTAGGTGAATCTTCGCTTTCGAGGAACTTCTCTGTTTAGAACGAGACGGGGCAAAGCCCCGGTTTTGTGGCTCCCGCCAGTGTTACCTTGATAGTGTTTTCCGCCCACGCCTTCGTCGTGTCGCAGTCAAACTGGCCCGAGCGAAAGGAAGCGGAAATGAAGGAAACTCATTTGAACCAACTTGAACTGGCAGTTCGTTGGAGGATCAGCCATCGCACACTTGAGCGGTGGCGTTGGACCGGTGAGGGGCCGAAGTTCCTCAAGGTGGGCGGCCGGGTGGTCTATCGCCTGTCCGACGTCGAGGAATACGAGCAGTCGATTATCCGTTCCAGCACCTCCGACCCTGGCCAGGCTCAGCAAGCCGACGCTTGACCGAACTGGATGATGGCGGCCTCACCTGCGCCTGGGGGCCGTCATCATCAGCCGAAACACTCCATCAGCCATCCGACCAAATACAAGAAAACCGGGTCAAATCAGACTTCTTTTGGTTTACTCCTGATCGTGTCGGTGAGATACTGGATGCCTGAATCATGCTGGCTGAAAGGGCCGCACCATGTCCGATCGCTGGGTCTCCGTGGAGGAGATCGCTGAATATCTCGGTGTCAGCAAAGACACGGTCTACGGCTGGATCGCGAAGAAGGACATGCCGGCCCACAAAGTCGGGAGGCTTTGGAAGTTCAAAACCGACGAAGTTGATGACTGGGTGAGGCACGGGAAAGCATCGGACGATCAAAAGGAAGGCGAGGCGGCCGAGGCCGATTCACAGAAGGGGGCAAATGCGGGGGGAGAGAAAGCTGATGGCTGATGTCGCGTGCGTCGACTTGTTCTGTGGAGCCGGCGGGCTTACGCATGGCCTGATCTCGCAGGGCGTTCGGGTCGTCGCGGGCATTGACGTCGATGAAGCCTGCCGCCACCCATTTGAAGCCAATAACGCAGCGCGCTTCATCAAGGAAGACGTGGGTCGCCTTGCTCCCAAGCGCCTCAACGAGTTGTTCGGCGACGCCGAAATCCGGGTGCTGGCCGGGTGCGCCCCCTGCCAGCCATTTTCCACCTACGCCCAGCGCTACGATGTCGTTGGAAGCCCTCGATGGGGTCTTCTCTATCAGTTCGGGCGGCTGATCAAAGCTACGCGTCCCGACCTGGTCACTATGGAGAATGTGCCTTCGGTGGCCAAACACACTGTGTTCGACGACTTCGTCGAGACTCTCCAGAAATCGGGGTACCACGTCCACCAAGCGATAGTCGATTGCTCCCTTTACGGATTACCGCAGAACCGGCGGCGCATGGTGCTATTGGCCTCTAGACTCGGGCCAATTGAGCTGTTCGCCCCGACACACAGTCGCCCGAAGACCGTGCGCGAGGCGATCGGCATCCTCGCGCCGATCGCTCAGGGAGAAGCCCATCCCAAGGATGTGCTGCATGCCGCATCAAAGCTCTCAGACCTAAATCTTCAAAGAATTCGCGCCTCTCGACAGGGTGGAACATGGCGAGACTGGCCAAAACATCTCATTGCCGACTGCCACCGGCGTGAGACGGGGCGTACCTATCCGGGCGTCTATGGCCGGATGGTATGGGATGAACCCGCTCCGACCTTGACCACCCAGTTCTACGGATTCGGGAACGGTCGGTTTGGACACCCTGAGCAGGACCGAGCCATCTCTCTGCGAGAAGGCGCAATTCTTCAAGGCTTCCCCAAGTCCTATTCCTTCATACCCGACGGGGCCCCCGTTCATTTCAAGGCCTTGGGTCGGATGATTGGAAACGCCGTTCCGGTCACTCTGGGCGAGGTGATCGGCCGGAGCATCGCTGCCCATCTGGGGATCAAGGTCCAGAAGGCGAAGAGAAAGAAGAAGGGAGCCGTGGCGGATGACGCGCGTAAGTCCCTCGTCGCATGATGCCAGTCGTCGCATGGCTCGCGTGCGACAGAAGGGCACGCGTGCGGAGATCGACCTCCGCAAGGCTCTGCATGCCAAGGGGCTGCGTTATCGCCTCCACGTTCCGCTCCTGACTAAGCCCAGGCGCGTCGCCGATATCGTTTTCCCCAGCGCGAGACTGGCTGTGTTCGTCGACGGATGCTTTTGGCACGGCTGCCCCGAGCACGCTTCCTGGCCGAAGAGCAACGCCGATTTCTGGCGGCAGAAGATCGAAACCAATCGATCCAGGGATGCCGATACCGATCAGCGGCTGACTGCTCTCGGTTGGGAGACGGTCCGGATCTGGGAACACGAAGACGCCACCCAAGCCGCGAACCGCATCGCCGAACTCGTCGACGTGCGCAGAAAGAACGGGGCCAGTCTATGTCGGTGACCGCAGATGAAATAGTGGCCGAGGTCGCTCACGCCACCGCGCCCGAGCCGGGCCAGCTGGTCGAGGCTCGGCGCCGACAATGGATCGTCTCCGAGGTTGAAGGCGGTTCGGTTGCCCCTGGACTTCCTAAGCGGCATCTCGTTCGGCTGGCCTCGATCGACGAGGATGCGCTGGGTGAAGAGATCGAAGTGCTCTGGGAGCTGGAGCCCGGAGCTCATGTGATCGAGCGGGCCGGGCTGCCGCGCATGACCGGACTGGATGACCCCTCCACGCTTCAAGCCTTCTTGGATGCGGTGGTCTGGGGCGCAGCGACGAACGCGGATCGCGGCTATCTGCAGGCGCCATTCCGCAGCGGCGTCAGTATCGAGGACTATCAGCTGGATCCGCTCGTGCGCGCGATCGACATGGCGCGCACAAATCTTCTGATCGCCGACGACGTCGGCCTCGGGAAAACCATCGAAGCAGGGCTCGTCGTTCAAGAGATGCTCCTGCGTCACCGCGCCCGCACTGTCCTCGTGCTCTGCCCTGCCTCGTTGCAGGAAAAGTGGCGCGTCGAGATGCAGGAGAAGTTCGGACTCGAGTTCCGGATCGTCGATACGGACTACGTCAAGCGTCTGCGCCGTGAGCGAGGTCTCCACGCCAATCCGTGGACGTCTTTTCCTCGTCTCATCACGTCGATGGACTGGGCCAAGCAGGGTGAAGGCTTGCGTCTTCTGCGTGACGCATTGCCCCCGCACGTCAGCCATCCCAGGAAGTTCGACCTGCTGATCATCGACGAGGCTCACAACGTCGCGCCGACCGTCGGCCGCTACGCTGTCGAAAGCCTCAGGACCCGTCTGGTTCGTCTGGCCGCGCCACACTTCCAGCACAAACTGTTTCTCACAGCCACGCCGCACGACGGTTACACCGAGTCCTTCACCGCGCTCCTTGAACTTCTCGATGATCAGCGGTTCGCAAGAAACGTCCTCCCAAGTGATCCCCAACTCGCCCGGGTGATGGTCCGTCGGCTGAAGAGCGATCTGGTCGATGCGAGTGGTAAGCGAATTTACCCAGAGCGACGGCTCGAAGCGCTGCCAGTGAAGTATGGCGAGGACGAGAGGGACGCCAGGCAGGAGCTGGAGGCATACATCAAGAGCCGCGAAGGCGGTGCTGATGGAGGGCGAGCCGTCGATCACTTCGTGCACCAGTTGCTGCGCAAGCGCCTGTCATCGTCACCTGCAGCCTTCGCAGCGACACTGGAGCGGCATATCGCGACGATCGAAGGTCGGGCGGCTAGCGATCGCAGCCAGAGGAAGTTCGATGACCGCATCCTTCGGCGGGCGATAGCGAAGACCGAGGAAGACTACGCAGACGACGCACAGCGGGATGCCGCCGAGGCTGAAGCGATCGAGGAAGCGGGCAAGCATGTCCGGCCACCGACCGACGAAGAACGCCGGATGCTCGACCGATTGCGATCCTGGGCCCAACAGGCGGCTCGTCGGGCCGATGCCAAGGCCACTGCCGTGCTGGGTTGGCTGGCCAGTCACCTGAAGGACGGTGACAGGTGGACGAACGAGCGGGTGATCCTGTTCACCGAGTATCGCGCCACTCAGCAATGGATGCAGGAGATCCTCGCATCCCACGGCTTCGGGGCCGAGCGATTGGCGCTCATCTATGGCGGCATGGACCCGAAAGAACGCGAGGGCGTGAAAGCCGCGTTCCAGGCCAACCCCTCGGAATCCCCGGTGAGGATACTGCTGGCGACCGATGCCGCCTCCGAGGGCATCGATCTCCAGAACCACTGCCACCTGATGATCCACCTCGAAATTCCGTACAACCCGAATGTGATGGAGCAGCGGAACGGCCGCATCGACCGCCATGGGCAACGCGCCAGCGAGGTCGTCATCTGGCACCCGGTGGATGCCGAGGGTGGCCACGGCGACGATATCCTGCGCGCGCTTCGCAAACTGGATGCGATGCGCGCCGACATGGGGAGCGTGAACCCGGTCATCGCGCCTCAACTGCCAGACCTCCTCGAGGGGCGCCGCCGCGATCTCGACACGAGACAAGCCGAAGCCCGGATGGAGAAATCTCGCCGCTTCGTGAAGGCGGAGCGCGACCTTCGCGAACGTGTGGCCAAACTCCATGAGCGGCTGAACGAGACCCGGCACGAACAGAGCCTCGTGCCCGACCACATCGAGCGGGCGGTACGCACGGCGTTGCGCCTTGCGGACAAACCCGACTTGGAGCCCGTTTCTCTGGCCGGTGCACCAGACGGCACGGTTTTTCGAATGCCGCCGCTCTCGGGTTCCTGGTCCCGATGCCTTGAGGGTCTAGAACACCCCTACACGCAGAAGGTCCGCCCGATCACCTTCGACCACGGGGTCGCCAAGGGCCGTGACGACGTCGTCCTCGTCCACCTGAACCACCGGCTTGTCCAGATGAGTCTGCGGCTCCTGCGCGCGGAGATCTGGGCCCGTGACGACGTAAAGAAGCTTCACCGCGTGACCGTCCGGTCGCTTCCGGATGGGCGGATCGAGGGACCGGCCGTGGTGGTGATTTCGCGGCTCGTCGTGACCGGCGGGAACCATCATCGTCTGCACGAGGAGCTCACGGAGGCTGGCGGCTATCTGCGCGATGCCGGTTTCCGGCGGGAGGAACGGGTCACGGAGGTCCGACGATGGCTGGAGGAGTCGCACCCCGCGGCCCTGCCGGATGCGACGTTTGATGCCTTGAGGACGCGCTTCGACAAACAGCGTGATTCCGTTCTGGCAGCCGTCGAGGCACGCTCGAAAGACCGGCTACGCTTCCTCGTGAACACGATCGAGACCCGGAAGCGCAAGGAGGCCGAGGACATCCGCCAAGTCCTGGACGATCTCGAACGAGCGCTGAAGACCGAGATCGCGGCGGAACAGCAACCCGTGCAGCTCTCTCTTTTCTCCGAGGACGAACGCACTCAGCTCAAGCGTGACCGAGCGGCCCTCGAAGCACGCCTGGCCCGGATCCCGAAGGAGCGCGAGCAAGAGCTACGCGCGATCGAGGAACGGCACTCCAATGCCGTCGAGCATACCTTCCCCGTAGCCGTGGTGCTGCTGGTTCCGAACTCCCTCGCGACGGAGAAGCGCGGATGAGCAACGATCACGAGTGGCTGAACCTCGTCGAAGTCTCCGGGCCCTTCCTGGCGGTGCCCGTGCTGCGGGATGTCTTCCCGCAAGGCCTTGAAGCTTTGCCTTCCGGGCGGCCTCAGCGGCTTCGTCGGACCTATGAGGAATGGCGCGATGCCGTCGACATGGACGACCTCGACCTTCCAGCGCTGCACGCGGCCTGGATCGACGACGTGCTGGTCACCGCGCTGGAAATGGATGAGACGGTGCTGCGCAAGGGCGCGACACTGCCTGAGCAGCTCACTGTCTCGATGCCCGAACACGGGGTCACGGTCGCGCCCGATCTGGCCGTCGTGAATCCGACGAACTCCGACGACCCGCTTCTGCTCATCCACGTCTATCAGCCCGACACCGATCTCGACGCGACGCGCCGTTTCGATGGCCTCGCGATCACCCCGGCCGACCGCATGGTCGCTCTGCTCCGGGCGACGGGATGCCCCACTGGCATCGTCACCAATGGCGAGCGCTGGATGCTCGTCCACGCGCCCGTCGGCGCCGTGGCAGGCTTCGCAAGCTGGTATGCGCGGCTCTGGGGCCAGGAACCCGAAACGCTGCGCGCCTTCGTCAGCCTTCTGGGCATCCGCCGCTTCTTCGGACCCGACGAAGCAAAGCTACCGGCGCTCTATGAGAGGTCCCTGAAGCACCAGGACGACGTGACGGAGGCGCTCGGAGAACAGGTTCGGCGCGCCGTCGAAGTGCTCGTTCAGGCCCTCGACCGAGCCGACCAGGATCGCAATCGCGAGCTCCTGCGCGACGTCGATCCGCGAGAGCTCTACGAGGCTGGCCTGACGGTCATGATGCGGCTCGTCTTCCTGTTGGCGGCCGAGGAACGCGCCCTGCTGTTGCTTGGCGATCCGCGCTACGACTCCTTCTACGCCATCTCCAGCCTGCGGATGCAGCTGCGGGCGGATTCCGAAGAGATCCTCGAGCGTCGTCGGTCCGCTTGGTCGCGGCTGCTCGCCCTGTTTCGCGGCGTCTACGGCGGGATCGATCATCCGACGCTGCACCTTCCAGCGCTCGGCGGCTCGCTGTTCGACCCGGATCGATATCCGTTCCTCGAAGGGCGAAAGAAGAGCACGAGCTGGCGGAGCGATCCGGCCGAGCCGCTGCCGATCGACGACCGCACGGTTCTGCTGCTGTTGGAAGCGATCCAGACTTTCGAAGGCCGCACGCTGTCCTACCGTGCACTCGACGTGGAGCAGATCGGCCACGTCTACGAGGGCCTCCTCGAACGCACGGTGAAGCGCGTCGACGACGTCACGCTGGAACTCGACAGCGGCGCGAAGGCGAAGAGCCCGCGCGTGACGCTCGGCGAGATCGAGTCGGCGCGCCTGGATGGTCCGGCGAGGGTTGCTGAACTGCTGAAGGAGCGAAGCGAACGCTCGGAGTCCGCCATCCGCAACGCCCTCGAGCGGCCAGCCGACGATCGTCTCGCCGCGCGCCTACTCACCGTTTGCCGCGGCGACATCGGTCTGCGCGACCGCATCCTGCCCTACGCGCCCCTCCTGCGGACCGACCCCTGGGGCTATCCGCTCGTCCACCACAAGGGTGCCTTCGTCGTCGTGCTCGGCGCCGACCGGCGCGAGAGCGGGACGCATTACACGCCCAAGAGCCTGACGGAGAAGATCGTCGAGGAGACGCTGACGCCCGTCGCCTATCGCGGTCCGGCCGAGGGCAAGGCGCCCGAGGATTGGGGGCTGAAGAACGCCGAGGAGTTGCTCGATCTGAAGATCTGCGACCCTGCCATGGGGTCCGGAGCCTTCCTGGTGCAGGCGTGCCGTTGGCTCTCGGATCGTCTGGTCGAGGCATGGTCGGTGACGGAGGCTCGCGGCAAACGGATCGACAGCGAAGGGCGCATCGTCGAAGACGCCACGGCCGGGGGCTCCGATCCCCTGTCACAGGACGCGGAGGAACGCGTCATTGTCGCCCGTCGGCTCGTTGCTGAGCGGTGCCTCTATGGTGTGGACAAGAACCCGCTGGCCGTGGAGCTGGCCAAGCTCTCGCTCTGGCTGACCACCATGTCGAAAGGGCGGCCCTTCGGCTTCCTCGACCACAATCTGCGCAGCGGCGACAGCCTGCTCGGGATTCACGACATCCGTCAGCTGACTGAACTCAGCATGACCCCGAAAGGGTCGAAGCAGCTGAGGCTGTTCGGACGAAGCATCCAGGTAGCCGTCGAGACGGCGATCGAACTGCGGAGCCGTCTGCGCGCCATCCCGATCCGGGACATCGGTGATGTAGATGCGATGGCCGCCCTCGACGAAGAATCCCGAAAGGCGCTGTTGCTGCCCAAGCTCGTGGCGGACGCATTCGTCGGCATCATTCTTGCCGAGACGCGCGCGACGGAGCGGGCGGACCGATTGCAGGCCCTCGAGGCCCTGGCGGATGCTGCGACGAACGGGAACGGATCTGCAATCGACCGGATGCGGCGCGACGCACTGACCTATCTTCGCATTGATGCGCCCGACGCCCTCCCTCGCGACCCGTTCCATTGGCCCCTGGAGTTTCCAGAGGTGTTTTTCGAAGAGCGGAAGGGTTTCGACGCCTTCATCGGGAATCCGCCATTTATCTACGGAAAGAATATTTCCCGTAGCTTCGGATTGCGCTACAACTCAATGCTCACAGAGCAAACACCTGGATCTACAAAAAACTCGGATATATCAGCTCATTTCCTTTCGCGAGCATTTGCGCTCACCGCGACACATTCCTGCTTAGGATTAATTTGCACAAGTTCTATCGCCGAAGGTGAGACAAGAGAGGCTGGCCTAGCCCAAATCCCAAGACGCGGTGGAACCATATACTCAGCTGCCAGCCGCTCGCCTTGGCCAGGGCGTGCGAATGTATTGGTGTCGATTGTTCACGTCTTTAAGGGTGTGTGGAATGGGCAGCTCCTACTCAATGGACGCCCGACCCATAGTATCTCTTCGTTTCTGACTAGTTCGAACGAAGGGTCGCCCCTTGTCGAGTTGAAGGAGAACAAAGGGCTGGCCACGCGCGGTGTGGTTCCAAATGGTAGCGGCTTCTTTCTCGATAAGGAAGAAGCAAAAGCCCTTCTCAAAGACCCTAAAAACAAGGATGTTATTTTCCCATTCCTTATAGGGGACGACATCAATTCGAGCCCAGATCAATCTGCGTCGCGATTTATAATTAATTTCTGGGACTGGACTTACCATGAAGCAGCTCGGTACGCTGAAGTAATTGAGATAGTTCGTGAGAGGGTCAAGCCACACCGCGACACACTTCCTCCCCAGAAAAAGCGCTTCAAAGAGAATTGGTGGCTATATGAAGCCGCTGGTAAGGAAATGTTCGCATCTATTGGAACCTCAAGGTTCAAAGCTCAAAAGCACCGTCCGCAGCGACGCCTTGAGCGCGTTATTGCGGTTGCCAGAGTTAGCAAGACCGGTGCGTTCACCTTTGTTCCATCTGAACAAGTATTCGCGGAGTTGTCTGTATTCGCGAGTGATGATCCTGCTCTTCTCGCCATATTGCAGAGCAATATACACATTGTTTTTGCGTGGGAGCAGGCGGGGAAAATGAAGAACGATTTGCGATACAGTCCGTCTATGTGCTTCCTGCCGTTCCCAATGCCAAGAGTTAAGGGGACAAGACTTCGTGATTTGGGTGGGATATTGTATTCGGAACGTTCGAAAATCATGCTCCAGAAAGACATTGGGCTTACGAAGTTTTATAAGCTATTTCACAGTCCCAGCGTCAAAGACGCAAATATCGAAGCAATTCGGCGCCTTCAGTCCGAGATTGATGCAGAGGTGGCGGCAGCATACTCGTGGGACAACTTTGGACTGGAGCATGACTTCCACGAAGTTTCTTACTTGCCCGAGACTGATCGCACCCGCTTCACAATCTCAGAGCCAGCACGACTAGAAGTCCTACGCCGACTGGCTGAGCTGAACCGCCAGCGTTACCAGGAAGAGGTCGATCAGGGCCTGCATGGCGGGGCGGCTGGCTCGGGTAAGGCCCGTGGGCGCAAAACGCGCGCCGTTTCCGCGTCCGAACCGACGCTCGACCTCGAAGATACTCTTCCGGCAACCAATGAGGGGGGCGATTGACCATGGCCGAATTGACCACGACCACCGAGCCGTCCGTCAGCGCCTGGATCGTCAAGAGGACGTCCAGCTCATCACACTATTCCGTACGCATTGATGTAGGGTCGACCACTCACGGCGCCACCGAGGAGGGCCACTGGGTCGTCGTTCTGGACGAGGGCGGCAACGTCTCGGAGGTGGGCCGGATCCTTCGTATCCGTTCGGACCTCGACGGCGCCACGATCCATTTCGACCATTGGCAGGCCGTCGAACCGTCCGTGCCGCTCGCCGTCCTCGGCTTGACCGCGCCGACCGGCCCTGTTGTGCGGCTCCCATGGGACGAGTTCCTCCGCATCCTACCGCTGCTCGGAGTTCCTGACCCCGGCGCAGTGCCGCTGATCGATGATGTCGTCTACACCCGCGATCTCCTGGAACTCGCCGTGCGTGACGATCTGCTCGGCCCCGCAGGTGGCCCACACGAGCTGATCAAGGACATGAGCGTCCGCGACCGCTATCTGGTCGGCAAGCTGGCGCCGCGCCGGCCGGATGACGACCAGGCGGCACTGGTTGAACCGGCCTCGGCAGCCGAGGAGGCTGGCGACCTCGAGGATGAACGGACGGCGCCACTCCACGAGCCCGGCGCCGAGTTCGCCAGTGCATCGGGCCGGGTGGAGCCCGAGGACGACGCGCTCGACGAGATCGACACGACGAACAACCAGTCGCTGGTTCCCTCCAGCATGGGCCTCACCTTTTGCGTGGCGCCCGATGTCGGGAAGCTGGCCGTCGATGCGCGGTGGGGACGGTACGAGCGGGTCCCGAACGATGAGCACGAGATCGTCAAGACGCGAAAGAATCGCCAGACCGGTCACCAGGAGGAGGTGAAGGTCAGGGTCTGGCAGCGCATCCCGTGTGGTGGCGTTGTCACGGTTCCGCTCGTAGACGGGCCGATCAAGCCGTCCACTCCCGATCCCGATCAACCGGACGTCCGCCTGCAGGGGACGGTTCGGACGAACAACAAGGGGGAGCGCCTGGTCACTTTGTTCCTCGTCAACGGGCAGTTGGAACCCGAAGACAACAAGGACCGCGCCTGGCTGTTCCAGCCGGAGATCACCGTCGAGGCCCCCGAAGATCACGGGGACAAGTCGGTCTTTCGGCGTCGCCCCTCCAACGAAGTGGTCGTCGACGACCCGGAACGCGACCGTCTCGCGCTCATCTATCGCAACAGGCTGGAGTTCGCGGTTGGACACGGGGTATCCGTTCACGCCGATACGACGCCCGAGGAGCCTACGAAGGCCCATCGCGTCAGAACAGAGATCATCCCGCATTACGAAGTCGCCGTCACCGAAACGCCGGGCCTTGATCCTAGGGACCGCCCTGCCATGCGGCGCATGGTCGACGAGGGCTGGCTCGACATGACGCGGCTGGCGGAGATGGCGCCGGACGCGCTGCGCGACGCTCTTTCGTGCCTTGTCGACGATTACGCCGTTTGGATCGGCGAACAGAAAACCCGGTTGGGGTCGGAGATCACCGGCTTCGATGATCCGGGCAAGGACGTCATTCAGCGCTGCGAGGAGATCCTGCGCCGCCTCCGAGAGGGTATGGATACTCTCTTCGCCGATCCGAAAGCGCTGGAGGCGTTCCGCTTCGCCAACCGGTCCATGGCCATGCAGCGTGTCCGAAGCATCTACGCTCTGAAGCGTAGACGGAACGAAGCCGTCGACGTGACCACTTTGGACGTGCCGAAGAACAGATCGTGGCGCCCGTTCCAGCTGGCGTTCCTGCTCCTGTCGATCCCGTCGCTCGCCGAACCGACTCACCCGGACCGGACGAAGCCGGTCGAGGCGTTCGCCGATCTCCTCTGGTTCCCGACGGGTGGTGGCAAGACCGAGGCCTATCTCGGTGTGGCGGCCTTCGCCATGGCCATGCGCCGGCTGAAGAACGATCTCGGCGGCCTCGACGCATCACGTGGTCTCGCCGTCATCATGCGGTACACGCTGCGACTGCTGACTCTGCAGCAGTTCCAGAGGGCGACGACGCTGCTCTGCGCGATGGAGGTCATCCGTCGTGCAGACGACAAGACCTGGGGCAAGGAACCTTTCACGCTTGGTCTCTGGGTCGGAAATCGCGTGACACCGGGCACGACCGAAGCGTCTCACCAGGCTGTCGAGGCCATTCGAAACAACGATCGCAACAAGGCGGGCATTGCATCGCCTGCACAGCTGACCAGCTGCCCTTGGTGCGGTTCGGAGATCTCCGGTGGCCGCGACATCGAGGTCGACAGGATCGCCGGCCGAACGCTGATCCACTGCGGCGACAAGCTGGGCGGCTGCGATTTCTCGAAGGCGAAATCCACCGGGCAGCCTCACCCGGGGCTTCCCGTGAAAGTCGTCGATGAGGAAATCTATCACCGCCCACCAACGATGATGATCGCGACCGTCGACAAGTTCGCGATGATGGCATGGCGTCCCGAGGTGCGGAACCTTTTCGGCCGCGTCGAACAGGAATGCGGACGACATGGTTTGCTCTGGCCGAGTCACGACTGCGGCACGGGGCACCGAGCGAGGGGGGCATTTCCGGCCGCCAGCGTGAAGCCGGTTCGCGCAATTCGGCCACCCGACCTGATCATCCAGGACGAGTTCCATCTCATCAGCGGTCCGTTGGGCACCATGGTGGGACTTTACGAAACGGCCGTCGACGAACTGAGCAGCTGGGTTCTGGGCGATACGAAGGTTCGTCCCAAGGTCGTGGCTTCCACCGCGACCGTGCGGCGAGCCGACGACCAAGTGCGCAACGTTTTCATGCGCCGCATTTCCGTGTTTCCGCCCTCCGGCCTGGACGTCGAAGACAATTTCTTCTCGGTCCAGAGACCCATCCGCGAGAAACCCGGCCGACGGTACATGGGAATCTGCGCTCCCGGCAGCTCTCGCCCGGCAGTGCTGATCAGGACCTATACGGCGTTCCTGACGGCCGCGCAGGCGCTGTTCGATCGGTTCGGCCCGGTGGCCGACCCCTATATGACCCTCGTCGGCTACTTCAACTCGCTGCGGGAACTCGGAGGGATGAAGCGTCTGGCCGAAGACGACGTCCAAACGCGTTCCTTCCGCGTCGATATGAGCCTGGTGGACCGACCGGGGCTCGCGCAGCGGCGGGTCGAAGAAATCAGCGAACTGACATCGCGGGTCTCCAGTCAGGACATCCCGAGATACCTCGATCAGCTCGAGGTTCCTTTCGATGGGACCTTCGACCCGGCACTAGGCAAATGGGTGACCAACAGGAAGCCCGGGGAGGCACGGCCGATCGATGCCGTTCTCGCGACGAACATGCTGTCAGTTGGAGTCGACGTGAATCGTCTCGGAGTGATGGTCGTAAACGGCCAACCCAAGGGAACGGCCGAGTACATCCAGGCGACGAGCCGTGTGGGCCGAACGCCGCCAGGACTTGTGGCCACTGTGCTGACGTGGGCGCGGCCTCGGGACTTGTCGCATTACGAGACCTTCGAGCATTACCACGCGACTTTCTATCAGCACGTTGAAGCTCAATCCGTCACCCCGTTCTCGCCACGGGCGTTGGACCGAGGGCTCACCGGCGCGATGCTCTCCATCATGCGTCACTCCTACGATCCCTTCGCGGCAAATGACGGCGCTGGCGCTATGAACAGTCCGAGCCGCAAAGAGATGTTGGATACGATCGGCGCCGTCGCCGCTCGCACCTGGGAAGTCACCGAAGACTCGGGGAAGAAGACCCTGACCGAAGCCGAGATGAAGAGCCGCGCTGACGATTGGGCCAATGAAGCGGGCGTGGGCGGCCGCACGCTCGTCTACCAGAAGCACGGCGCAGGACCCGCCGCCTATCCGCTGCTTTCGGCGCCGGGCATCAAGCCTTGGACCGACTGGACGGTCCCAATGTCCATGCGCGAAGTCGAGCCTGGTGTCAGGCTCGTGATGGAGGACGACCGTTCAACGAGTGATCCGACTTGGAGACCGCGGGTGACGCAGCCCCAGGAGGATCAGCAATGAGCAGGACACCCGTAGGAGAAATTCGACCGAGCCAGTTGCTTTGGACCTACGGCCCCGGAGCCTTGATCGACCTCCCGAACATGTCGGTGGTCACGATGGGTATCGACCGCTGGGAAAAAGACAGGTGTCAGCCGATCCAAGAGGCACGGTTGCTCGCCAACGTCCGGGGTGTGCTCGGACCCCAAGTCGAATCATTGCGTATGCCGCCCGTGGGCGAAAGGGATATCACAGACCCATTTTCAGCCGCCGCGCTGATCGGCGTGCCCGTCAAACCCTTCCCGCGCTGGCTGCGCTGCGTCAAATGCGGCCTGCTATCGCCGTATGATGCCGGCTTGTTCAAGCTGAAGGAAAACAGGTATCGCCCCGAGTTGACGCGTTTCGTCCATGAGGGCTGTCGCGGATCGAACAATGATCAAAGGGCCAGGGATGCCGATGCGGTTCCGGCGCGCTTTCTCATGGCGTGTCGGGCTGGCCACCTCGACGACTTTGCCTGGCACTGGTTCGTTCACGGCGGATCTAGCACCTGTCGTGCGACGCTGAGGTTCTTCGAGAGCGGCGCATCACTTCAAACCGAGAACCTGTGGGTCAAATGCGATGGCTGCGGCGCATCGAAGAACATGGCGCAGGCTTTTGGTCAGGCAGGTCGAGACAACCTTCCAGCCTGCCGAGGGCGACATCCGCACGTGGATCGCTTCGAGGACGATTGCACCGAGGAACCTCGCGCAATTCTCCTTGGCGCAACCAATAGCTGGTTCCCGGTCACACTCTCGGTTCTCGCGATCCCACAGGTGGGAAGCCCTCTGGCGCAACTGGTCGCGGATGGCTGGACGTTCTTTGAAGACGTCACCTCTGCGGCCGAAGTGGCGTTCGTCGTCAAGACCCTGAAGAAGACGGCGCAGCTGCCTGGCATTGAGCAGTTCACTGACGAGCAGATTTGGTCCGCAATCGAAACCCATCGCAATGGCGGACCGGGCGTCGAACAGAGCGACCTCAAAGGGCCGGAATGGGATGTGCTGACAGCCGAGAACCCACCCACCGACTATCCGCATTTCATGAGCAAGAAGGTGGGCGTGCCTTCAGGCTTCGGTGCGGCGATCACACGCGTTCTGCTGCTGGAGCGGCTTCGTGAGGTGAACGCCCTCCTTGGATTCACACGCGTCGAGTCTCCTGACGAAGGAACGGGAGATGAGGCAGCCCCACGAGCCCCGCTCGCACGGGCAGCACCGAACTGGGTGCCCGCCACTCAAGTTCACGGTGAAGGAATCTTCGTTCGCTTCGATGCAGATGCATTAAAGGCTTGGGCGGATAAGGATCCTGTGAAGGCTCTCGACTCTCGGCTAAGGCAAGGCCATCGCGGATGGCGGCAAAAGAGGAATCTGGACCCAAACCAAGGTTACCCGGGCGTTCGTTATGTCATGCTACACACACTCGCGCACATGCTGATACGGGAACTGGCTTTGGAGTGCGGCTACAACGCCGCGAGTATTCGTGAGCGTATATATGCAGACGTCGAGGACGGGAGGGATCAAGCCGGATTTCTCATCTACACGGCTGCAGCAGATTCCGATGGGACCCTGGGGGGACTCGTAGAGCTAGGAAAGCCTGAAAATCTCGGGCGACTTCTGCGCCAAGCGCTGGATCGCGCCCATATTTGCGCCTCCGATCCACTCTGTTCAGAACACGATCCGAGCAAGGACCAGTCACTTCACGGCGCAGCATGTCACGCCTGTTCATTCGTCTCGGAAACGTCCTGTGAGAGGGGAAATCGTCATCTCGATCGTTCCCTCGTGGTACCCACGCTTGAAAATCCCAACGCGGCATTCTTCGAGACCGTCTGATGGAAGCGATATTGGTCGCGGCCACAGACCTCGTGGCCATGTTATCTCCGTCGAGGATCGAAGCACTCGCTGATCGTGTCCGCGGCTCGATGCCGGTCGAACGAGACGGGAGCCTGCATCAGCTCGTGAGCACGCCGGCTGCTCGCGCAGCGCTTGATCGCTTGATCACCGCTTGGAAACAGACGGAAATATCAGGCGATGTGCTGGCCGGGATCTTGGTCGGCGCAGCCTTCGCCCGCCAACAGGCGCAGCGTGAGAACAGTGTCGAGCTTGTTTGGACGGGCCCGACGACACCATTCGTCGCCACCCGCCGCACGGAGCAGGTGCTCTTGGATCTCATCGGTCACGCGCAAAGTGACCTCTTTCTCGTGAGCTTCGTTGCATACGACGTCTCCTCGGTGGTCGATGCATTGAATGCTGCAAGCAGTCGCGGCATCGACATCCGAATTCTGTTGGAGACCTCCACGAGCCATGGCGGGAGCCTGTCCGTCGATCCTATTGCTACGATGCGGCGCTGTGTTCCCTTGGCAGCGCTGTATGTCTGGACCGACCGGCCGGCACCGTTCGCCGAAGGACGGGTTCACGCGAAAGTGGCCGTTGCCGACGGCAATTCAGCCTTCTTGACCAGCGCTAACCTGACTGGACACGCGTTGGAGAAGAATATGGAGGCCGGCGTTGTGATCAGCGGTGGACACGTCCCCGCAGGACTGCGTGCCCATCTTCATGCTCTAATCGAGACTAAGGTCATTCGGAAAATCTAGAATCAGACTCGGCAACTGCGCGCCTGGTCCCGCATAACGCTATAGTCGGCGAGCATTTCGGCGAGAGCCGATCCCTCCGGCAGCAGATCGAGCTCGTCGGCTGCGCGCGCTTGGAACTCGCGGCTATACTCGACAACGGGTGGGCAGACGGTCGTGACGCGGAGGTCAGAAGCGACCGTCGCGCAGCCGGTCAGCGAGATCGTTGCGATCGCGAGGACGGCGAGCCGCCGCATCAAGCATCTGGCGTTGGACGTCATTGGTCTTCTTCGAGGTTTCGAGGCGTTCGGAGAGGCGGCCAGCACGCTCGCCGGAGCGCCGGAGTGCCAGCAAGAACAGAAGCACGGCGAGTGCGATGGCGCCGTAGCGCAAGGCCGCCCGGATCCACGGGCTGGCGACGATCCCGGTGAACAGAGCGGCGATCATCGACGCCCCCGTTTCCAGTCGTCGATGCGGGCGTAGATCGTCACGGCAACGCCCACAAGCGCCACGGCGATGAACACCCAGCGCAGGGTGTCGAGATAGGGTACGAGCGGCAGGATCGCGGACTGGGTCTCCGTCAGGACGCTCTGCGCCACCTCGACGCCTGCGGCGCCGAGCGTCGCCGCGCCTGCCGCACCGCTGCCCTTCATCGTGCGGCTGTTGGCCAAAACCTCCCGCGCGGGCGCCGTTTCCGCGGCGAACGCCGTCGCCTGCACCGGGAACCGCTCGCCCCATTGCCGAGCGGGACCTAGATCGATGTGCATGAAGCCAGAGCGGGGATAGTAGCCGAAGCCGAGGAAGCCAACGGCTCGGGCGGCGGCCTCGAAGGCGACCGGATCGTGGTTCGCCATGGCGATGTCGAAGGCCGTGCCGTCCATATGCTTCGAGCGAGGCGCGCCGCCGACGGCACGGTTGTGCGCCGGACTGCGGTAGGCCGAACGGACGATGAGCGGCTTGCCAACCCGATCGCGCAGCGCCTGGAGCTTGTCGAGCGCTTCTTCGTTGATCCACAGGGAGCCGCTGCCTCGGCAGGCGATCTCGGCGGGGGAGAAATTCTTCCAGCGCCACGAGCGCTCGGGCACGTCGCGCCAATGTTTGTAGGTCATGGTCGTCATCGCAGGTCTCCAGGCACAAAAAAGCCCGCTCCTCGACGAGGGCGGGCGGTGGTCTGATGGGTTGGGCGGATCGGTTAAGGCGTCGGCCCGAAAAGCTTCAGCTTGATGGCGATGCCGGCCATCAGGGCGAGCAGGACGCCGGTGGTGATCAGCCGCACGGCGGTCTGGACGGCCGTCTGTTTCGCGAGGCGGAAACCCGCGAGCAACGAGCGAAGATCGCGGATGTCCTCGGCCGCATCGTGGCCATCGAGGCCGACCTCATGCAGGGCGCGCCGCGCGCCCGTCTCGGCCGCGCGCTCCAGCAGGGCTTCAAACTCAGCGGCCGGAAGCGCGATCAGCGCCCCGCTTTCTGGTTCCTTGTCCATGACGCAATCCGGGATTGATCAGAGGACCAGCGTGCCGGCCAGCGTGAACCCGATCCCGGCGAGCGTGGCGTCGGGCGTCGATGGCGCGACCACGCTGAGCACCTGACCGGGCTCCAGCACGGTTTCGCTGGCGGCGATGAAGGTGGCGCTCGTGGCGGCGGCGGCGAAGCGCATGGTCGCGCTGCTCACGCCGTCGACCCGGATGTCGAAATCCGCACTCGCGGTTGCCGCGGCTTCGGCGCTGGCATGGCTTCCGGCAAGATCGATCTTCAGCCGGGTGCGTCGCGCCAACGGCACCCGCGCTATCACCTCGTCCGCTGCCGGTTGCCCGGCCTTGTAGCCGCTGATATCGGCCGGGGGATCGGCCGCATCCGCGGTCTCGACGACCTCGATGGCCAGCCACGTGCGCTCAAGGCCGCGCAGCTCCCCGGCCGTGCCGACATAGACCGCCAGCTCGAACCAATCGCCCGCCGATACCGGAAGAACCGCGCTCGACAGGTTGCGCATCTGGTTGGAGTAGCCGCTGTCGCCGCGCACGATGAAGGACCCACCGCCCAGCACGCTGTTGCCGTTCTTGCGTACCTCGACCAGCTGGCTGGTCGGTGAGGTCTGCCACTCGATGTTGCCGACGATCCGGACTTTGGTGGCACCGGCCGGAATGGTCAGACGTGTGGGCTGGCCGGCATCCCAGAATGCGTCGCTGTCGTACTCGGCGCTTTGCCATGGCACGCCGACGTAGACGCCCGTCGTTGCGACGCTGAAATTGGTCGAGCGTCGCAGCAGCGCGCCCCGGAAGGGCAGCAGAGCGCGGTTGAAGATGCCGACACCGGTGGCGCCCCACGCAGCACCATCGAACTGGAGGACGTCGCCGTTGGCGGCGCCGGCGATGGAGACGTCGATGAGATCGCCCAATGCACCAGCGCCACCGCCGACCCCGTAGAGATCGCTGCCATTGCCCTGAACCAGCACCGTCGCGCCCGGAACGATGACGACCTCTGCGCCGGAACCTGCATATTTGGCGCGGACGTCCTGGCCGCCACTCGTCGCGTTTCGGATCGCCAGCCGCCGGTGATTGGCGGGCAGCGTCAGGGTCCGGGATGCCGTCAGCGTACCGGTGAGGATGATCAGGCCGTTCCGGTTGGCCTGGGTGCCAGTCAGCGTCAGGTTGGCGTCGGCCATCGCCAACGACAGTGCCTGGTTCATGGCGTTGTCGAGGGCATCGACCGCGTCGTTGATCGTGACCTCTTTCTGGTTCTGGGCGGCCGCGACATGGGTCACGGCCAGATTGGGGCTGGGCATCAGTTGATCTCCAAAGTGACGGTGCGCGGGAAGCCGCGGCCCGCGACAGCGCTGATCTGGAAGACGGCGACGGTCAGGGACGACGGAACCACACCGAAGTCGGCGAGAATATCGGCATTGGCGTAAACGACGTTTGGGCTCGTCGCGGCGAGCGTCCGCTTCGCCGCGCCGCCCGGGGCGGAGAGGATGTCGACCTCGTAGGCCTCGGAGGTCTCGCCGAGCGGCACGAGGCCGGTGCCGTCCTTCAACTCGCCACCGATCCGGGTCCGCCGGGCCCAAGAGAGGCTGATGTTGGCCGGGCTGCCGGTCAGAGCCGCCTGCACGTTCCAGGGCGCGTAGGGCTTGAGATCTCGGCCGGTATGGCTGGTGACCAATGTTTCCGCATCCTCGAAGATCGTGCCGAAGCCGACCGCCCTCCAAGACCGGGGGAGATCGAGATCGCCGAGCGAGGTGACCATGGTCTCGACATCGTCGGGGTCGAGGAGGACAAACAATTCGCCGGCCTCGTGCCCGTCCACGAAGACATCGGTGCCACGTCGGCCCCGCAGAAGCCCGGACAGGGTGTAGGAGCCGTCCGGGTTCAGCGTCACGTCGCGGAACTGGATGATCTCGGGCTCGCCGTTGGCCTTGAGGACGAGGGCCGCGTTGGCGCCGCTGAGCACCGAG
>WGML01000011.1 GCA_016125045.1 bacterium | reverse complement strand
GGCATGCTCGTGACGCTGCTGCTCAACCATTCTTACGGCGCGCTCACGCACCTCAGGCGAATACCGCCCCTGTCGTCTCTGCTCTGTCATGGCTCCAATCTCTCAAGCAAAGGAGCCTCCGGCAAACCCGGGGAGGTTCACGGCGCTGTCGAGCGTCGTCGCCTGAAACACAGAATTGTGTCGCCGGAGTTGTTACCCAAAACGTTACCCAGAACGTTACCCAGAACGGGAGGGCGTCGTCCTGGTGCCCGAAAAATTCCGCTAACCCCTTGTTTTTATGGCGCCGGCTCCCGGAATCGAACCGAGGACCTCAAGATTACAAATCATGCGCTCTACCAACTGAGCTAAGCCGGCGCTGAGGGCTTGGTGACGTGCCGGACTGTGGAGTGCCCTCCTTGCGCGCGGGACGCAAGGGGCGCCGACATGAACAGAATGACCGGGCGTCAGAAACGGGTTTGAGTGATGTTTGAATGACGGTCCGGGCGCGGTTCGCGGAGCCGGCGGGCGTCGCCGAAAGCGGGCGCCGTTTCAGGAGTGAGAGGAGGCCGGCGAACAGGCTCGCCGCCTCCGGCGACCACCATGCAGGAGGCGTCGGGCCCCAATTCACCCCGGGCCCGCCACAATCGATCCCGCCGACGCCCCAATCGCGCCCGGTCCCGGGTCAAACCTCCGCTCACGCACTCATAACGCGTGGGACAGGGAGCAGGGATAATGGCGACGAAGGCGGACGCGCGAACGGGGGGATATCCGGCGCGGGAGGGCGCAAATCTCCGGTCGGATAAGTCGGGTCTCGGATCGCCTCTGGCGGCGGCGCTGGCGGTCGCGGCCGTGATCGGGCTGACCGGCCTGACGGGCGCGGCGGGTGCGCAGGCGGTCGAGGCGCGCGCGGCGCCGTGCAGCCCGCCGGCGACGGCGATCTATTTCGACCGGGAGTCCGATCGCGTTTCTGATCTGTCGCAGGCGCTCGTCAAGCGGGTCGCGGCGGAGGCGAGCGCGTGCGGCGCGCGGGTTCTCATGGCGGAGGCGCCGACGGGCGGCCTCAAGGACGCGCGGCTGAAGACGCTGGCGGGGCTGTTTGCGCGCCACGGGGTGACGATCATTCCGGCGTCGGGCGTGCGGCCGATGCGCGGCGACGATGCGGAAGCTGTGAGCGAGCGGCGGGCTATGGTCCGCCCGGTCCCGGGCGACGTGCGCACGAGCTGAGCGCGGCGCGCCGGCGTGTGGCTGGAGCGCTATGTTCATGGCCCCGGCGTTGACGAGCCGATCATCTGGTATGCGGGGGCGTCGACGGGGGGGCGCAACTGGCTGTTTGCCGACAATCGGGGCTTGATCGTCCCGCGGCGTCAGTCGTCCCGCGAGCGGTCGGCGAGGTGCTGGGGCTCAAGCGGCAGGCGCATCACCGCCTTCAGGCCGCCAAGCGTCGACCGGGCGAGGGTGACGTCGCCGCCATGCGCGCGCGCCGCATCCCGCGCGATGGTGAGGCCGAGACCCACCCCGGAGACATTCTGGTTGCGCGCGCCGTCCAGGCGGGAAAAGGGCTTGAAGGCGTCCTCCCGCTGCTCGGCCGGGATGCCCGGCCCGTCATCCTCCACCGTGATCACGGCGACCGACCCGTCCCGAACCGCGCGGACGAGAACGTTGGTCGCATGATCGGCGGCGTTGTTCGCAAGATTGGTGACGGCCCGCTTCAGCGCGAGCGGCCGCAGACGCATCTGGATGGGCGAGGGCGCGTCGATGCTGAGGGTCGAGCGCGTGGCGGCGTGCTGGACGGCGTCGCGAACCAGCCCGGTGAGATCGCTTTCGACGGGGGTCTCGCTCTCCTCGCCGCGCGCGAAGGCGAGATAGGCGTCGAGCATCCGCTCCATTTCGGCGATGTCGGCCTTCGCCGCGCTGAGGTCGATGTCCTTGGGCAGCAGGGCGAGTTCGAGCCGCAGGCGTGTGAGCGGCGTGCGCAGATCGTGTGAGACGCCGGCGAGCATGGCCGTGCGCTGGTCGGCGTAGCGCCGAAGCCGGTTGCGCATGCGGATGATGGACTGCGCCGCCTGACGTACTTCGCGGGCGCCGGAGGGCTTGTAGCTCGGTGCGTCCTCGCCGCGGCCGAGCGCGTCCGCCGCCCGCGACAGATCAAGGATGGAGCGGACCTGATTGCGCAGGAAGGCGTAGGCGGCTCCGAGGAGGAGGAGGCTGAAGCCCACCGACCACACGACGAAGATGTGGGCGGTGATGATGACCACGCGCTTGCGCTCGAGCAGGGCTTCGAGGACGCCGCCGCTGACGCTCGTGCGCAGGGTGATGAGGTCGGTCGTTGGATCGAAGGCGAAGACGTGCGGCGCCTCGATGTAGATGTCGAGCTGCTTGCGGAGCTCCGCGCAGCACGCCCGTCCCGGCGGCGGCTGGAGCTGTGGATCGCCTGGGATGAAGCGCAGGCGCATGATCTCGCTCTCGGCGAGCCGGCCCGTGAAACCGGTCCAGTCGGCGGCGCCGGATTCGAACTGCCGGATCACGAGGGCCATCTCCTGCGCGAAGCTGCGCGACAGCTTGGTGTCGACCTGCTGGACATGGGTGTTGAAGAAGAACAGCGTCATCGAGATGACGAAGATGATCATCGGAACGATGAGGATCAGCGTCTGGCGGGCGCCATAGCCCCGGGGCGTGTAGTTGCGGAGCTGGACCACGCTTTCAGTCTCCGACGAGGCGATAGCCGACGCCGCGCACGGTCTGCAGGTGCACCGGCTCGCGGGGGTCTGGCTCGATCTTGCGGCGCAGGCGCGTCACCTGCACGTCAACCGACCGCTCCTCGCCGCCGGAGGTGAGCTGGGCAAGATCGGTGCGCGACACCGGCGAGCCTGAGCGGTCGGCGAGAATGCGCAGGAGCTGCGCCTCGCTCTCGGTCAGCCGCACGAGGCGGCCATTGCGGCGCAACTCGCCCTTCGCGACGTGGAACACCTGGCCCGAGAGCTTCAGTTCGGTGAGCGGGGCGTCGGGCGGCGTGCGGCGCAGGACCGCGGCCACCCGGAGCGCCAGTTCCTCCGGCTCGAAGGGCTTGGCGAGATAATCGTCGGCGCCACGGCGCAGCCCCTCGATCCGGTCGGGCGCCTCACCGCGCGCGGTGAGCAGGATGACGGGCGTCTCGATCCGCGGACGCAGGCCGGCGAGAAGAGAGAGGCCGTCCTCGCCGGGCATCATCACATCGAGGATGATGAGGTCGAAACTCATGACGTCGAGCAACCGGCGTGCGGCGCCGGCGTCTCCGGCGGTCGTCACCGTGTGGCCCTCCTGCGCTAGGAACCGCTTCAGCAGCGACCGGATACGGTCGTCATCGTCGACTGCGAGGATGTGCGCGCCCTGTGTCATGGGCCGATCATGGCGCCTTCAACGTTTCGAGTCGCGGGGCTTCGAGTCGCGGGCGATGACGCCCTCAAGGAAGCGACGTGCGCCGAGCGCGGCCTCGGGGCCTGCCGCGATGAGGACCTGACGCAGCATGTCGCGCCGCTGGTCGACGGCGGCGCCGGCGAGTTCAAGGCCGGCCTCGGTGAGTTCGACGATGCGCCGGCGGCGGTCGGCGGAAGCAATCCGCCGCTTGATCAGTCCCTTGGCCTCGAGCAGGGCGAGGTTGCGCATCAGCGACTGTTTCGGCGCGCCGAGGGAGACGCGCAGCCGGCTGACATCGCCGACGGAGCGGTCATGCAGCTCGATGAGGATGTCGAGTTCGGCCGACAAGAGGCCGCTTCTGGCGGTCGCGGATCCCACGAGTCGGTCGAGCGTGCGGGCGGCCGCACGGATCAACGCCGCGGCCTCGTCCACCTCGCGGTCGCGCAGAAACAGGCGCCCGTCCGTGGCGGCCATTGGCGTGGTATGGATCGGCGACTGGTTGACAGGCATGGCTGGGGACCGAGAATGAGCGTTCGGCGGGCGAAACTCAAGGCGCAGGGTGAACGCCGCGCGCGCCGCAGAGGACGATCGAAATGACCTTCATTCCCTATGACGACCGGGATGGCTGGATCTGGATGGACGGCGCGTTCACGCCCTGGCGCGACGCCAGGATTCATGTCCTGACGCACGGGTTGCATTACGGCGCATGCGTGTTCGAGGGCGAGCGCGCCTATGAAGGCGTCGTTTTCAAGGGCGAGGAGCACAGCCTGCGGCTTCACCGCTCGGCGGAACTGGTGGGCTACAAGATTCCCTTCGCCGCCGAGGAGATCGACCGGGCGAAGCTCGAACTGATGGACAAGAACGGCCTTTCGGACTGCTATGTTCGCGCGTTCGCCTGGCGCGGTTCGGAGATGATGGGGGTTTCGGCGCAAAAGGCCTCGATCCGCACGGCGATCGCGGTTTGGCCCTGGGGCGATTATTTCGCCGACAAGATGAAGGGCATCCGCGTGACCATGTCGCAGTGGAAGCGACCGTCGCCGGAAACCATCCCGAGCGCGGCCAAGGCCGCCGGGCTCTACATGATCTGCACGATGTCAAAGCACAAGGCCGAGGCGGAAGGGTTCGCCGATGCGCTGATGCTCGACTATCGCGGTTATGTCGCCGAACTCACCGGCGCCAATGTGTTCCTGATTCAGGACGGTGCGATCCATACCCCGATCGCGGACTGTTTTCTGGACGGCATCACGCGCCGCACCGTGATCGATCTTGCAAGGCGGCGCGGGATCGAAGTGGTGGAGCGTCGGATCCTTCCGAGTGAACTCTCGGATTTCAGCGAGTGCTTTATCACCGGCACGGCCGCCGAGGTGACTCCCGTCGCTGAAATGGCGGGCGTGACTTATCGGCCGGGGGCGATCACCGAGCAGTTGATGACGGATTATGCGGCGCTTGTTCGGGGGCGGCTTGCGGCGCCCAAGGCGACCGGTGCGCGGGTCGCCTGACTCCCGGCGTCAAGTGATGGGCGCGATGACGGGATCCGCTGGCGGCGCCGGCGGCGGCCGGATGTCGTCTGCGGTGAGCCAGTCGACCGCCTCGCCCGGCGTCATGGGATAGGGTGAACGGTGATGCAGATCCGCCATCTGGCCTTCTGACGCCGTCGTCAGGATGGTGAAGGAGAGGACATCCCGGTCCTCAACGACGGCTTTTTCCCAGAGCCCGGCGAACATGAAGTTGGGCGTGTCGGCGCGCCTGACGAGGAATTTCGACTTGGTCTTTGGGGTCTCTCCCGCCTTCCATTCATACCAGCCGGAGGCGGGAACAAGGCAGCGCTGCCGGCGCGCCCAGGGGCGTGCGAAAGCTCTCGAACCGGCGATTGTCTCGATGCGGGCGTTGAACGTCGAGAACCGCTTTTCCTTCAATGGCTTCGACCACCAGAACGGCACCAGCTCCCATCGCATATTCACGAGGGCGGGGCCGTCGCGACCGATCGCGACCACGGGCTGGGTTGTGGTGGGCCGGATATCGTCGTGCGGCGGCAGCGCCTCGGCGGCGGAGGTGAGGATGGCGAGCGCCGTCTCGCGGTACTCGGCCCAGCTCATGGGTTCGCGGAAGAACCGTCCGCACATACCGCGCCTCCCGGCCCGTCAGTTCATGACCGGCCAGACGAGCGGGTAGGGCGGTCCATTGGTGACGTCCGGCGCGTCGCAGCTGCGCCACCGCATCTCTTCCAGGGTGAAACGCGCGCCGGTCCACTTGTATCGCCCCTCGGACCCGCAGCCGCCATGTCCGGCGTCCTTGCGATAGGTGGTGATCACCCGGGCGCCGGCGTCGACTTCCGCCATCGCGAGCTGATCGGTGGCGAACCAGCCCGACCCGTCGAAATCGGGCACCGTGACGAGTTCCGGAGGTTGGCCGTCGCGAACGATGAAGAGGCGGTCGGTGAACGACGAGGCGCCAAGGCTGCAGGAGAGCTGCACGAGCGTAAAGTCGCCGAGATCGAGCAACTGGGTGTTGGACACGGCGTCGGCCGGTCGTTCGCAGCCGCCGAGCCCGTTGCTGATCGCTTGTGCGGCCGCAATGATCGTGGCGTTTCCGGTTAGGGCGGGCGCCTCCGCGAGGGAAGCGGCGGCTTGGGTCGCGCGAGGCGGCGGCGGGTCCTCGCACGCGGCGAGACCGACTGCAGCGGCCATCAACAGAAATATGGTCCGATCCGCCATCCGCTCTTTCCTCTTCGCCGGCGTGAGCATCGCCCGATCCGGAGATAAATTCAAAGACGTTTCGCATCCGCTTGAGCGTTTACGGGTCAGTGGGCGGCCTGCGTCCGGTTGCCGCGCGAACGAGAAGCGGTCTAGAAGAGATCAAACACGGGCGAAGGGAGAACGTAAATGGCGGCGGTTTGGGCAATCATTGGCGTGGTGGCGGTGTTCGGGCTGCTGAACATTCTCGAATTCGGCCGGGTCGACTAGGCTTCCGCCCAGCCGGCGGACGGGAGGGGACATGACACTTGCGGCGGCGATCATTTACGTCGCGGTCGGTTTCGGCGTGCTCCTCTATGCGGGCGACTGCATTGTTCGTGGCGCGCTGGCGACGGCGCTGAAGATCAACCTGTCCCCGCTGCTCGTCGGGATCGTGGTCGTCGGGCTCGGCACATCGCTTCCGGAGATCATCATTTCGGCCGGTGCGGCATTCACCGGCCGGACCGGTTTGGCGCAGGGCGCGATCATCGGCTCCAACATTGCGAATGTGTGGCTGGTGCTCGCCATTCCGGCGATGATCTTTCCGATGGTGACGACGTCGCCGCGGATGCGGCTCACCGCGATCGTGATGCTTGCCGCGACGTTCGCCTGGATCGGTCTCGCCGCCTCCACTGGACTGAACCCTGCGATCGGGCTCGGCATGCTGGGAGCGCTCGCAGTCTATCTCATCATAGCGTGGTCCTTCGGGCGGCGTGATCTCAGCGAGGATACGCCCGAAGAGATCAAGCTCGCCCAGATTCCGGCTTGGCGGGTCACGACGCTGGTGCTGATCGGCGTCGTCGGACTTCCGCTAGGAGCGCAGCTGCTGATCGATGGCGGGATCGCCGTTGCGGCGGCGAGCGGGCTCAGCCACGAAGCGATCGGTCTCACGATTCTGGCGGTCGGGTCGTCCCTGCCGGAGCTTGGTGCGGGCCTGGCAGCCGCCTGGCGCAAGCAGAGCGATGTCGCGATGGGCAACATCCTCGGGTCGAACATATTCAACATACTCGGCGCCGGCGGACTGGTGGCGCTGGCGGGACCGCAAGTCGTGAGCCGGGAACTGATCAATTACAGTCACTGGGCGCTCGGCGCCTCGGCGGTGATGATCACCGTCCTGATCTTCGCGCGCCGGCGCGTCGGTTGGGTGACGTCGCCGATTTTCATCGCGCTCTACTGCGCCTACATAGCCGGGCTTATCTACAATTGGTCGTTCGCGGATGCGCCCTATCTCCTGCTGGAGCGGCCTCCGGCGTAGGCGTCCCCGGGGCCTCGGGCGGTCTGTCAGGGCCGCAGGTCTCGCGCGAGGATGAAATCGGACAATCGCCATGACGACGACGCCTTGGCCCTCGTGAAGCGCGCGGCTGATCCCGGCGGGAACTTCGCGCGAAGAGCGTCGGCGGCAGGTTCGTCGCCTGCAAGCAGCGCGCAGCCAAGGTCATGCAGCCCAGGATTGTGCGCGATCAGGGCGACTGACGCCACGGATTCAGATTCAGCGGCCTGAAGCAACACTTCAGCTGGCGCAAGATAAAGGTCAGATTCAAAACGAGTTTCGCCGATATCGAGCGAGGGGGCGAGGAGCTGCCACGTCTCCCGGCAGCGCCGCGCGTCCGACACCAGCATGACATCCGGCGCGACGCCGCGACGGGCGAGCTCCGCGCCGATGCGGGGGGCGTCCGTGCGACCGACAGGCGCGAGCTCGCGCGCGTGATCATCTCCATCGACGCCGGGCGGCAGCGTCTTGGCGTGGCGGATCAGGACGAGTTCGAGCATGGGACGTGCGTTCCATCGGCGGACAGTCCTCCGGCAATAGCGCCGCCTGCCCGATGTTTGGAAGAGCTTATCGGGCGTGCACGGCGAAAATGAGTCATGGCGCTGGACCCAAAGGGAGCCGAGGCGATTGAATTCCGCGGGAGTGGTGTTCGGAACGCTGAAATGCCAGTGTCTCGTCATTGAAGCCCAGCGGAGCTCTCGGGAGGCTGCGGGGCGCAAGCGGCCATGTCAGCCACGCCGGCTCCGCATGGAAGCTTCTTGGGAGCAACGTTACGGCCATCACATCGGGGCGAACATGCGAAACGGAATTGGCTACCGGGAACTGCTCGCGGTTGGCGAGCTTGAGGCCGCGGGCGTCCGTCCGCACCTTCGCTGCTGCTGTCGGAGCCAAGCCCGGCGAGATGGATTTCATCGTGCGGCCGCGCTCCGCGTGCTGGTCATGACGCTCAGTGAGGTGCTGTCGGGTGTCGATGTCGGCGGTCTCATCGACGCCGACATTAAGGGAGCCGAGGCGGGTGATGTTCGCGGCGACGGGGCGTCCGGTTCGCAAGCTCCCGATCGGACGTCGTATCTGACGCAGGTCGGGCGGCGCCTGCTGGATTGGAGGCGAGCGCCGCGGGCAGGGAAGACGGAATGACGGCTGGGGTGTTGAGCTGGCTCGAGCGAAGGCCCTGGAGCGGGGTTGCTCTCGTGGCGCTTGCGATCTGCGTCGCGGCGTTCATGCGCACGCTGGTCGAGCGGCCGAGATCCGATCGGAACTGGGTGGAACACCTCGCGTTGATGCCGGCGATCGATCGGGACGACGCCGGCTTCCGGCTCGCGCTTGCGACCGACTGGTCCTACACGCCGGAAGGCCCGGCCGATAAGCGGTACACCTCGTTCGCAGCCGAATTCGCCGACCTGCGGAATGTCTGGTTCGTGCTGGAGCCACATCCGGGCATGAAGCCGATGGCGCATACGTTGGTGCTGTTCGAGTTCGCGGACGATCGGATGATCGGGCTGACGATCGAAGCGCGCCGCGAAGCGAACGAGGCCTATTCGGCGGTGGCGGGCATGTTCAACGCGTTCGAACTCGCCTTCATCTGGTCAACGCCGCGCGACCTACTCACGCGCCGCGCGGTGATGCTGGCGCATGATGTGATGGTGTATCCGCTGCGCCTCGATGACGGGCAGAAGGAACGGTTCTTGATCCGCCTGCTCGACGAGACCGCGAAGCTTGAACGCACCCCGCGCTTCTACAACACGCTGGGGTCCAACTGTACGAATGAACTCGCCAAATTCGCGCTGCTGGACTGGCATCCCTCCTGGGTGCTGACCGGATACTCCGCTGAACGTCTGTTCGCCCTCGGGCTGATCCCGGGACAGGATTTCGCCTCCGCGCAACGCGGCGCGCGGCTGACGGAGGAGATCCGGTCATGGGCTTCGCTCAGCGCCGAAACGTTTGACGCGCGCCTTCTCTCCGAATTGCGACGAAGAGCCGGTGGGGGCGTGAGCGCGGCGGCGGCGATGGTTCCCCCGGCGGGCGATTGACCGGATGGTGGAGTTGGCAGGCCTCTCGCCCCGAACCCGGGAGCTGATGGACATCCGGATCGAACAGCTCGCCCGTTCGATCGAGGTGTTCAGGCCGCAGGGGAAAGGTCCGTTTCCGACCGTGATCCAGCTGCACGGTTGCGGCGGACGGAAGCCAGCGCAAGCGGACTGGGCGCGGGCGGCGGTGAATGCCGGATGGGCGGCGATCACGGTTGATAGTTACGCTCACCGAGGCGTCAGCAGGATGGAGGCCTACGCCACTATCTGCACCGGCGTGAGGTTCTGGGGGCGGGAACGGGCGGGGGATCTCTACGCGGCCATGGAGTGGGTGCGTCGCCAATCCTGGGCGAACGGTGGCAGGATGGTTGTGGCGGGCTGGAGTCATGGGGGGTGGACCGTGCTTGATGCGCTCAGCCTCGCCGCTGGCGAAGAGGCGCGCAGTGCGACGGGCGTCGCCGGCCTGCCGGACGAGCCGCTCGCCGGACTTGTCGGCGCGTTTGTGGTCTATCCCTATGTCGGACCCGGATGCCTTGCGGCGCGACGCGGTTTGCGGGCGGCCGTCAATGTCGCGGCGATCGTCGGCGGCCGGGATCATGTTGTCGGGGGAGGGTATTCGCGCGGCGCGCTGGAACGCATGGCGACCGCCGGGCCGCCGGTGGAAGTGATGTGGCTGGCGGAGGCGACCCACGCGTTTGATGAACCTGACGCGCGCGATCTTCGGGTGACCTACGACCCGGCGCTCACCGCAAGGGCGATGGAGCAATACGCGACGTGGCTCAGCGGCGTAGCCGCTCCGCAACCTGCGCGACACTGATAATCAGTCTTGAGGTGAATGTTCCCGCTGCTAGACGCCTCGCAGCGGCGCGCCCGATCAGCGCGGTCGAGGATATGAGGAACCGTCCGACGCCGAGCCCCGCGAACAGGCCGACCGCGCTGTGGAAGATGTCGCCGAGCGACAGGGAGCGGTGAACCGTGAACACTTCCTGCGCGACCTCCAGGCCGATGGTGAGCGACAACAGAATCGCGATGATGATCGTGCGGCGGAGCTGACCCGGAACGACGGACGCCGCGAACCCCAGCAGGCCGAAACCGATCAGGTGCCGCATGTCGGACCCGTGCGCGAAATGGTAGAACGGGTTGTCATAACTGAGGCCGCTCATGAGGATCAGGCGGTGCATGATCCGCCAGGTCGGATCATTCTCCTGCAATCCCGCCCAGAACATGAAGGCGATCAAGCCCGCGATCGCGACCATCGACCCGATCATGATCGGGTCGGCCCCGCGTCGAGCGGCGGCGGATGGGGGTTTTGGCGCAGGCGGCATCAGTCTCACTTCCGCATCGGCGGTCGGCGGCGGGTCCCCCGCATCAGGGTGGCAAGTAACTCATAACACCTGAACCGGGGCGTGTGATGTGATCTCGCCCAATTGGAGCGAAACGTTCACCGCGTGCTCGCCATAGGGGCGCCGGCGATCGCGGCACCGGTGGCGCGTCCGGGATGCGCGGATCAGTCCTTCGAGCCGCTGTCGTTCGGCTTCGATTGGAGCTGGATGAAGTTCTCGATGCCGATGCGTTCAATCAAGGCGAATTGGGTTTCGAGCCAATCGACATGCTCTTCCTCATTGGTGAGGATACGGCGCAGCAGGTCCCGGGAGACATAGTCTCGCACCTTCTCGCAGTGCGCCATCGCGTCCTTGAGCAACGGAATCGCCTGGTGCTCGAGCTTGAGGTCGCATTCCAGTATTTCGCGCACGTCCTCGCCGATCATGAGCTTGCCCAGATCCTGAAGGTTTGGCAGGCCGTCCAGGAACAGGATCCGATCGATGAGCCAGTCGGCGTGTTCCATCTCCTCGATCGATTCGCGGTACTCTTTCGCGCCCAGTTCGCTGACGCCCCAGTTCTTGAGAATTCGGGCGTGCAGAAAGTACTGGTTGATCGCGGTCAGCTCGTTCTTGAGAGCGAGATTGAGGAATTCGATGACCTTTGCGTCGCCCTTCATGGGAGTCTCCGTCGTCTTGCGGCCGATCGAGCCTGTTCGGTCCCAAAGAAACCGACTCCGCATGATTTTCAAGTCTGATTTTGTTGGATTTTTCGCGGATGCGACGCGTTCGCGGCCTATTCGGCGGCAACCATCCCCACAGGCGCACGGACAGCCCCGGCATGCTCGGTCCGGATCATGTCGCAAACACAGGACGCGCACTTTCCGCAGTTGATCGTGGTGCGGTGGTGAGCGTGCACTTGCGCAGGCGACCGGGCGCCGGCGCTGATCGCGTCGCGGACGTGGCGGGTGTTCAAGGATCGGCACACGCAGATGATCATGAGAACGATTTGCAACTGTTGCGAATGAGTGTCAAGAGAGATTTGTAGCAAGCCCGGGGCCAACTGGGCGGCCTACTCCTCCCAGCCGAAAACGTCCTCGACGCCGACGCCGAACACCCGGGAGATTCGGAAGGCGCTTTCCAGGCTCGGCGAGTAGCGGCCCTGTTCAATGGCGATGATGGTCTGCCGCGTGACGCCAATGGCGTCGGCGAGCGCGGCCTGGCTCATCTGGCCGTGACGTTCGCGCAGGTCACGTACGCGGTTGGTGATCGGCGGAGCCTTGGCCATGCTTCAAACGCCGCGGCGATAGAGGGCGATCTGGAAGACATATTCCGCGATCTGGCCCAGCATCAGGCTCAGGAAGATGAGATGGAACAACATGTTGCCGTCCATGTTCACCGCATAATGCCAGAGGCCGCCCAGCGCGGCCACGGCGATCACATAGCCCGCCCAGTTGCCCGCCTTGTCGGCGATGATCTTCTCGCGCTCGTCGGCCGGAGCGTCGGCCTCCTTTCCAGCGGAGATCGCCAGCACCGACATGATGATGATCGAGGCAATTACGATAACCACGACATAAGCGATGACGAGCCCGACGACTGGCGGCGCCGTTTGGCCAAGGGCCTGGGAGAGGCGGGCGACCTTGTCGAAATAGAAGATTGCCCCGCCGATCAGGATAAGGGCCATCACCCAGGCCGTCTTTTCGCGGAATGACATTGCAATCGATCTCCTTCTGTCAAAAATATCTGACATAACCTATAGTCAAATAATTTTGACATGTCAAATAATCCTTACATGTGCGGCTTGCGCAGCGCGCGACCAGTCCATAGAGCCTAGCGCAGACATCAATCTGAAGGACGCCAGCGCGCATGACCGATGCGGCGACAGTGTTTGAGGGGGCGAAAGCCTGGCCGTTCGAGCAGGCGCGCGAGCTTCTGAAGCGCATCGAGCGGCTTGAGGCGACGGGCCGCCCGAAGGACGCGCCGGTTGTGTTCGAGACCGGCTATGGCCCGTCTGGTCTGCCGCACATCGGAACGTTCGGCGAAGTGGTCCGCACGACGATGGTCCGTAGGGCGTTCGAAGCGCTCACCGACGGCCGATATCGTACGCGGCTCATCTGTGTGTCCGACGACATGGACGGGATGAGGAAGGTTCCTGACGGCCTGCCGCAACGGGAGATGCTGGCGGAATATCTTCAAAAGCCGCTGACGAGCGTGCCAGATCCCTTTGGCACGCACGAAAGCTATGGCGCGCACATGAATGCGCGGCTGATGCGGTTCCTCGACGGTTTCGGATTTGACTACGAGTTCAAGTCGGCGACCGACCTCTACCGGTCCGGCGCGTATGACGCGATGCTGGTGCGCGCCGCCGAGCGCTATGACGAGATCATGGCGGTGATGCTGCCGACGCTCGGCGCGGAACGGCAAGAAACCTACTCGCCCTTCCTGCCGGTGTCGCCGAAGAGCGGTCGGGTGCTGTACGTCCCCATGAAGGAGGTGAACGCCGCGAGCGGCGAAGTGACGTTCGAGGATGAGGACGGGAGCGACGTGACGCTGTCCGTAACGGGCGGCCGGGTGAAGCTTCAATGGAAGCCGGACTTCGGGATGCGCTGGGCGGCGCTCGGTGTCGACTTCGAGATGTTCGGCAAGGACCACCAGGCGAACGCGCCGGTCTACTCGAAAATCTGCCGGGTTCTCGGTGCGGAACCGCCGCACCAGTATGTCTATGAGCTGTTTCTCGACCAGAAGGGCGAGAAGATCTCCAAGTCGAAGGGGAACGGCATCACGGTTGAGGAATGGCTCGCCTACGCCCCCGCCGAGAGCCTCGCGCTCTACCAGTTTCAGAAACCACGCACAGCCAAGCGGCTCTATTTCGACGTTATTCCGAAGGCGGTGGATGAGTATCTCGCCTTTCTCGCCGCCTATCCGGGGCAAACGGTCGACCAGCAGGTGGAAAACCCCGTCTGGCATATCCATGATGGAGCGCCGCCGGCCGAAACCTCGCCGATATCGTTCGCGCTGCTTCTCAACCTCGTCTCCGCGGCGAACGCGGACTCCCCGGACGTGCTGTGGGGGTTCATTTCCAAGTACGCGCCGGATGCGTCGCCATCCACATCGCCATTGCTCGACCGACTGGTCGGCTATGCGCTCGCCTATTTCCGCGATGTGGTTAAGCCCGCCAAGGTGTTTCGGGCGCCGGATGGGAAGGAGCGCGCCGCGCTGGATGATCTTGCGACCCGGCTCGCGGGAGCGCGGGGCGTCAACGACCCGGAGGCGGTGCAGTCGATCGTCTTCGCGGTCGGGACCGAGCATGGCTTCGAGCCGCTTCGGGACTGGTTCAAGGCCATTTATGAAGTGGTGCTCGGCCAGAGCCAGGGGCCGCGCTTCGGGGGATTTGCCGCGCTTTACGGGCTGCCTGAGACAGCGGCGCTCATCCGCGCGGCGCTCGCCCGAACGTCATGACCTGCACCATTGTGAAGTCCGCTGCTCCTGACGCATGGTACGGTGAAGGTGGGCCCGCGTCGGATGGATGGTGGTGCGACGACTTCTGATCGCATTTGCAGTGACTGCTCTGGTGGCTGGTCCCGGTCCATCCAGTTTCAGCCTGGGTGATGCCGGGATCGCAGGATCGGCTGCGGCAGACCCGGTCGCGACCGATTTCGTTAAACGCTTCGAGCGCGGCGACTACCTTAACGCCGCCGACCTCGCCGAGGCGCGAGAGACTGCGGACGATCTCGCATTCGCGGCCCGCTCGGTGCTCGCCTACTGCATGACCCGCGACTCGCCCCCCGACCCGGCGCTTGTCACGCGCGCACGATCGGATGCGGAGAGGGCTCTCCGTCTGGACCCGAGGCACGCGGAAGGGCGGCTGCAACTCGCCATCGCGCTTTCACTGCAGAGCCGCGATATGGGCCTGATGGACGCCTGGAGGTCGGGTGCGGGCCAGAAGGGACGGGTGCTTGCCGAAAGCGTCCTGGGGGATTCTCCTGACAATCATTTCGCGCACGGGTTTCTCGCCGTCTGGAATCTAGAGGTGCGACGGCGCGGAGGAACGATCGGCGCACGCTGGATGGGGGCGAGCATCGATGCGGCACGCTCGCACTATGAAGCTGCGGTGCGTCTCGCGCCCGAGGATGTGGGGGTTCGCTGGCAGTATGCGCGAGCGCTCGTTGCACTCGATGTGGGACGCTATGGCGGCGAGGCGTTGTCCGCGCTGAAAGCCGCCGCCGCCGCCCCGGCGGATGAGCATGTGGAGCGTGTGATGCAGATCCGCGCGGAACGCCTCCAGCGCCTGCTGGAGGGAGATGAGCTGCCCGAAGCGCAATCCTACGCGCTTGCGACCCTCTGACATTTATGGCGGGCTACTGGCTCGCCCACAAGATACGCGCGATCCATGCAACCTGCGAGCGCTTCAGCGTGCGTGTCGGATACGTCGGATTGAGCGAGACGAGGTCGATCTCGCGCGCGTCGATGCGTCCGATTTCTTTCGCCAGCACTTCGCCGTCCCGCGTTCGCACGACCACCCGGTCGCCGCGGCGAAACCCTTCGGCGGCGGGCTGAACGATGATGCGGTCGCCGGGACGATAGAGCGGCGCCATGGAATCGCCGCTGATCTCAAGCGCGTAGACAGCCGCTCCGCCAAGACCCGGGAAACGCACCTCATCCCAGCCGGATCCCGCCGGAAAGCCAGCGTCGTCGAAATAGCCCTCACTTCCGGCCTGGGCGAGCCCGACGAGCGGCGCGGTGCGTCGCTCGGCTCCCGCCATCAGGCCGGCGAAGTCATCGAAACTGGCCCCGACGGCGGCGATTGCTTTCGCGACGCTCTCCGTTGATGGCCAGCGAGGCTTGTCGCCGTCCGGACCGAAGCGCTTGGAGCGATTGAAGGCGGTGGGATCGAGGCCTGCGCGACGGGCGAGCGCGGACGGGGTCAGGCCGTTGCGTGCGGCGAGGGCGTCGAGAGCGGCCCAGATGTCGCTGTGGCGCATGGGAGACGTCCACTGGTTTGGAGGAATATCTATAGGACAGAATTCCTCGGGTTGTCAAAGCCAGTGCGCCATCGCATGTGCAGCGAGCGGCGCGCAGCCGGCGAGCGGGAGAAGGTGGTGGTTCAGATCTATAAGGCGCTGACAGCGGACGCCGCCAGCAGCGCAGAAGCCACCGGGCGTGTTGAAGCGCCGGTCGACCGGACCGACGGGTATGTGCACTTCTCCACCGCGTCGCAGATCGGCGAGACGCTGTCAAAATGGTTCAGGGGCGAGCGCGGTGTCGTGCTGCTCGCCTATGACGCCGACGGGTTTGGTTCGGCCTTGAGATGGGAGCCGTCGCGGGGTGGGGACCTGTTCCCTCATGTTTATGGTGAGGTTTGGCTGGCGGCCGCTCTTCGCCGCTGGACGCTCGATAACGACGCCGATGGTGCGCCGCTGCCCCCGGCGGAAGTGCTCGAGGGCTCGACGAAGGATCGGTCGGGGGCTGGCGAGTGATTCAGGATTTCGCCGCCCGGGCGCTGCGGCTCCTGCCGGCCGAGGCCGCGCACAATCTGACGATCCGGCTGGCGGAGGCGGGGCTCGGCGTTCCGAAGGCGGTCCCGGATGATCCGCGGCTTGCGGTGACATTGCCCAGGTCCGGACTGAGGCTCCCGAACCCGATCGGGCTGGCGGCGGGGTTCGACAAGGACGCCCGCGCGTTCAAGGCGATGCTTCGGTTCGGCTTCGGCTTCGTCGAGTGCGGGACCGTGACGCCGAGGCCGCAAGCCGGCAATCCGAAACCGCGACTGTTTCGGCTTCCGGAGCATCGCGCGGTGCTGAACCGTATGGGCTTCAACAATGGTGGGCTGGACGGATTCGTGACGAGGCTCCCGGACGCCGCGGCGACCGGCGGGGTTGTCGGGGCGAATGTCGGAGCCAACAAGGACAGCGTTGACCGCGCGGCGGACTATGTGAGCGGGGTCGAGGCCGTGTGGCGCTGGTGTTCCTACATCACGATCAACATCTCCTCGCCGAACACGCCGGGCCTTCGCGGTCTTCAGGACAAGTCGGCGTTGGAGGAGCTGCTTGGGCGCATCGGGGAGGCGCGTGGCGGACTTGCCGCGAAATGGGGCCCGCGGCCGGTATTCTTGAAGGTTGCGCCGGACCTCGATGACCTCGCGATCGAGGATGTCGCGACGGTGGTCCTGACGTCCGGCGCCATTGAAGGGTTGATCGTATCGAACACTACGGTCTCCAGACCTGACGCTCTTGGAGAGCGGTGGGCGATGGAAGCGGGCGGCCTTTCGGGGGCCCCGCTGATGACGCTCTCGACCGAGGTGCTCGCGGCATTCGCGTCCCGGGTGGCCGGCCGGTTGGACCTGATCGCGGCGGGAGGTGTGTCATCGATCGCAGACGTGCGGGCGAAGTTCGCCGCGGGAGCGCAGGCGGTCCAGATCTATTCGGCGCTTGTCTATCAGGGGCCCGGACTGGTCCGCAGGCTCAAGCGCGAGCTGCTGGAAGGGGAATGACCGCCGGCGGGGAGGGACCGCCGGCGATCAGTCGTCGCTTCACCGGGGGGGGGGGCGGTCAGGCGCCCGCGCGGCGGTCCGCCGTCGCGCTCAATTCAGACGAACCGATCGCGGCGAGGGCGCGATCCATGGCGTCGTCGATGCACGCCCGATCGGCGAGGAGGTCGGCTATCGGCGTCCGCCCGGTCTGGAGGCGGCAATGCTCGGAGACCTCGCGCTCGAGGCGGTGGATCATTTCAGCTCTGTTCTCCGGGGACTCGAGGTCTTTGGAGGAGTAGGAAAAGTCAAAAGAAAACGGTTCTGCCGCATGGGCCGAACCGATCGCGGAGAGACTTAGGAACGGCGCGGCGAACGCAAACGTGGCCGCGGCGACTCCCAGGGTTGTGAAAGTGGTGCGCATTGGCTGAAGTCCTTCTGGTTTGGCGTATCAGGGGCGCCGTCCGCCGGGCCTTGTTGGGTCTCTCGGTTGCTCGGGTCGGTAAGGGCAAATTATTGAAAAACGATATGTGCGTCAAGAGAAATTATCGAAAAACAATAATTGCGATGGGTGAGCGTCATGGCTGACTTCGAGGCGCTGGTATGCGCGAGCCTCAACGATGACCTGTCGAACGTGGAGGTGGGGCGCTTCCCCGTGGTTGCACCCGGGCCCGGGGAAGTGCGCGTGAGGGTTGAGGCGGCGGGGTTGAATTTTCCGGACGTGTTGATGCTCAGCGGCGGCTATCAGCACCGCGCCGAGCCGCCTTATGTGATCGGGATGGAGTACTCTGGGGTTGTCGACGAGGTGGGGGACGGGGTGAACGGATTGCGCTCCGGGGACCGTGTGGTTGGCGGCGGCAAGACGGGGGCCTGTGCGCAATACGTCGTCGCGGATGCTGCGACGTTGAGGCGAACGCCGGACACGCTGACGGATAGTGAAGCGGCTGGGTTTCAGACGATCTATCTGACCGCCTACGTCACGCTGGTGGAGCTGGCGCGAACCCAGCCGGGCGAGGTGGTGCTGGTCCATGGCGCAAGCGGCGGCGTGGGGCTCGCGGCGCTCGATGTGGCGAAGGTGATCGGCGCCCGAGTGATCGCGGCGACGGGCAGTCCGGACAAGATCGGGGCGTTGCGTAGCCTCGGCCATGATCCCGTGATCGACGGTCGGCCGGGCTTTCGCGATGCCGTTAAGGACCTCAGCGGCGGCGGTGGCGTCGATGTCGTGGTGGATCCGGTCGGCGGAGATGTGTTCGATGAGTCGATGCGGTGTGTGGCGTTTGGCGCGCGCCTGATGGTGGTGGGGTTTACGGGCGGGCGGCCCGCGGAGGTCAAGACCAACCACGCGCTGATCAAGGGCGTTAGCATCATTGGCGTGCGGGCGGGGGAGTATTCGCGACGGAAACCCGAACGGGGGCGGGCGGCGACGGACCAGATATGGGCTTGGGCGAGGGAGGGGCGGATTCGTCCCGTGATCCACCGGGAATTCTCGCTCGGCGAGGGCGTCGCGGGATTGCGAGAGCTCGCGACACGCTCCGTCGTCGGCAAGGTGATCGTCCGGCCCTGGGCCTGAAACTTTCGTGCTGAGAGGCGGCCAAGCGCCCGGATCAGCTCGCCTTCGCCAAGAGCGGGGCGGCGGAGCCGTGGATTTTCTTTGCGACCAGGCGTTCGAGCTCCCCGGCGACGGCGGTGCGCAGCTGGTGGGCCTCGTCGGGCATGTCGAGGATGCGGGCGACTGTCTGGAAGTGGTATTTAACGACGTCAACGCTATAGGCGTCGGTCATTCCGACGCCCTCGATGTAACGAAGCGCGCAGCGCCAAACGCGGACAACGACGTCGTCTCCGAGCCGAGACACTTCATCGGCGTTGTCGGAGAGCATCGCATACATCCCGCGGATGCCGGTCGAGCGATCATTTGCTGTCGAGTCGGCGTACTCGGTCAGACGAGCGATGATCTCCCGCAGCCTCACCGCATTGTTGCGCAGGGCTTCGCCTGATCGCATGAGCGCGGGCTGATCCGATAGGCGTCGCCACGGCCCTGCGAACTCCGGGGCTTCGCGGCGGCGGCGGCAGGGACCGATATAGTTGCGGCTGTCGATGAACTTGCGCGGCTTGATAACGATCTCCTCGATCCGGGTGAGGACCGAGTAGGCCGAAATGGGTTTCAGAAGCAGTTCGTTGATGCCCGCCTGACGCGCGTCCATGAGTTGCTCGTGGCTGACTTCGGTGGCGAGGAGCACGATCGGCGTCTCGCGCCCGATCCCGGTGGTGTTGCGGCGAATTTCGCGCGTGAACTCGAGGCCGGACATTCGTCCCGCATCCCAGTCGACGAACATGATCGAGGGTTTGAGGTGGCGTCCGGTGTTGAACGCCTCCGATGCGTTCGGTGCACCGGTGATGTCGACCACCTGAAGTCGCCGCAGCGAGTCGGCGAGCACGCCGCGCAGGAAGGCGTTCGGGTCCACGATGAGGACCTTCAGGGACTTGAGCTGCTCCGCTGAAAGGAGGCTCGAAGGGCTGTCCATTCCATCAGCGCGCATGATGAGCAGCTCTGTTGGCGGGCGGCGCTGGATGATGGACCGACATGGTGGACGCAACCTCTACTGAGGTCTTCAGACTAGTCGAACAAGGTTTGCGTCTGGTTGATTGCGCTCGTCCAATTTCAGCGGGCGACGTTAACCCGTGCTGGAACGCTTGCGACGTTCGCTGGCGCAACATGTGTAACCGCTGTAGTGTCTCACTGTCGTCTGGTGGACGGGCCGCGAGGCGGGTTGGGCCCGAAAATCTGGCGGCGGTGGGCCAGGTCAGGCGATCGAGGAGTTAGTGTGTCGGACAAGCTGGACCAGCGAATTCAACTGGTTGCGTCAACGGCGTTCAACGCGCTGGTCGATGACTGGCGGCGGCGACAGCACGACCTGCCGTCAAGATCGGAGGCGATCCGTCGGCTGGTGCAGCTGGGCGTGAAACACGATGAGGAGTTCCCGATGCGCATGATCACCGCGATTATCCGGCCGCACAGATATGAGGCGGTGCGCGAGGGATTGCTCAGCCTTGGGATATCAGGTGTGACGACGACGGAGGTTCGGGGGTTCGGCCGCCAGCGCGGGCAGACGGAGTTCTACCGGGGCGCGGAGTATGATGTGAAGGAAGTTCCCAAATTGCGCATCGACGTCGCGGCGCCCTCGGAGCTGGCCGAATCTGTGGTGGCGCTGATTCAGGAGAAAGCCGGCACGGGGAAGATCGGTGACGGCAAGATTTTCGTGAGCGGACTGATGGATGTCGTGCGAATCCGCACGGGCGAACGGGACGCCAACGCCCTCGATTGAGGCGGGTCTCGTCAGTTCCTGAAGGGCAGCGAGATCAGTCGCCAGAGGAACCAGACCGGCCCTACAATGAGCGCGCCGGTCAGCAGCGGCGCCCAGCCGTTCAGGATCGCCCAGCCGCCGAGATCGATGATGCTTTCCCCGATCGAGCCAAGCGCTCTTGGAAGACTGAAGTCGGGCGCGAGCGGATTGACCTGAGCCAGCCTCAACACGGCGCCAACGGCGATCGACAGAAACGCCAGCCGAACCCAGCCGAACACCGGAATACGAAAGAGTTTCGAGGCGAGGCTGCGTGGTTGCGTGGCGTCGACTGTCTCAGTAGGCGCCGACGGAGGAGGCCGCGGGCGCGAGGTCTCGGACCGTGAGGACTCTGACCGTGAGGACTCTGGGCGGGCGGCGCTCTCCGGCGCAGGGGCGTCGATCGGTGCGGCGTCCGGCAGGGGCGCGCGATCGGCGCGAGGGTATGTGGTGTCGCTCATGATCCCAGCCTACATGCAGCTCGGGGCGATTTCATGGCTGATCTTCACTGTCCGCCCTCATCTCCGCCACGGTCTGAATCGCGCCCGAGCAAAGGCCGCCCACCTTGAGACGTCGACTCCGCCAGCCTTTCCCAGATTTCGCCCTTGTTGATCGAGACCTGGTGCGGGAAGGGGATGCTGATCCCCTCGCGATCGAAGGCCTGCTTCACGGTCTTCAGAACGTCGCCGCGCAGGTCGAGCCAGTCGCTCGTCAGGCACCATGCGCGCAGCCGGAGATCGACGCTCGACTCGGCGAGAGCGTGAACTTTCGCCCATATCGGTGGGTCCGTGATCACCCGAGGGTCAGCGGCCACGGTCCTGACCAGAACGTCGAGCGCATGATCGAGGTCATCACTGTAGGAGACGGAAAAGATGAGATCGACCTGGCGACGCTCGCGCGCCGTGGCGTTGATCACGACATCGCTCCAGGCCTTGTCGTTGGGCACGACGACTTCCCGATTGTCCGGTGTCCGCAGAACGGTGTTGAAGGGGGTGATGCTGTCGACCGTGCCCTCCTCACCCGCGATTCGGGCGAAATCGCCGAGGCGAAAAGGCCGGGCGACCGCGATCATGACGCCCGCTGCAACCGCTTTGAGCGTGTCTTGCAGGGCGAGCGCGATCGCCAGACCCGCCGCGCCGACGACGGCGATGAGGGACGCGGTCTGGAAACCGAACTGCTGGAGCGCGAAAATCAGTGCGACCGCAAGCGCGATCCAGCGGAAGACCGAGCTCAAGAAATCGAACAGCGCGACATTGGCCTGGCTGGAAATCTGTCCGGCCTTTCGCCCGAAGGACCTTATGCGCGCTGACGCCCAGGTCGAAAGAAACCAGGCGCCGATGATGATCGCGAGCGCGATCGCTCCATTCCGCGCGAGCGCCCAGGAGGCCTCCAGCGACAGCCATCCGAGAATGTCCGCGGCCCATGCGGCGGACGCGACGAGGAACACGATCCGAATGAACCCGGATAGGATATCGATGACCTGACGATCGCCGTCCTTTTCCAGATGAGCAAACCGTCTAGCCGTTCTGCGAAAAATGAAGGCGAAGACCGCCCCAAGAACGAATCCGGCCAATGCGATCGCAACGATCCAGATCGCCTTCTGCGGCGCGCCTGAGGTGTCGAGCACCCAGTCGCGGAATGCGAAAAAGTCTTCTGGCCAGTTCATGCTGGGTCGGTCTCCGGTGAAGCGCTTGTAGGGTCGATGGTGAGGAGTTGTTCCAGTGTTTCGATGCGGTCGGCCTCGGAGGGCGGCTTGTCCCAACGTATCCGCTGGATTCGGGGAAAGCGCATCGCCACGCCGGACTTGTGCCGGGGCGACCTCTGGAGTCCTTCAAAGGCGATCTCCAGCACCAGTCCCCTGTCGCGCCCGGCGGTCACCGCGCGTACGGGACCGAAGCGTTCGGTGGTGTTGTCGCGCACATACCGGTCGAGTCGCGACAGCTCCTCATCCGTAAACCCGAAATAGGCTTTGCCGACGGGCGTAAGCTCCTCACCGGCGTCGCCGGACCGCCAGACGCCGAAGGTGAAGTCCGAATAGAAGGTCGCCCGCCGTCCATGCCCGCGCTGCGCGTACATCAGCACGGCGTCGACGGAGTATGGGTCTCGCTTCCATTTGAACCAGGGCCCCCTCGGTCGGCCGGCGACATAACATGAATCCCAGCGCTTCAGCATGACGCCTTCTATCTCTGGAATTGGCGGCGATCTGCGAAGCGCGTCGAGCGCCTCCATCGATCCGAACGGTAGCAGAGGTGAAAGGTCGAGGCGGTCGGAACGCAGGCTCGCGACCAGCGTCTCAAGCCTTCGCCGACGCATCCGGAAGGGTTCCGATCTCAGGTCATCCGCGTTGTCCACGAGGAGATCGTAGGCGCGGATGAAGGCGGGTCGGTCGGTGCGATCGCGGGCTGAGGGCGTCTTCCGGTTCATGCGCCGCTGAAGCTCGTTGAATGGGGCGACCGCGCCGGCCGGCGAGCGCACGAGCAATTCACCGTCTATCGCGCCCTCGAAGCAAAGGCTTTCGAGGATGTCGGGAAAGGCGTGGCCGATGTCGTCGCCGGTGCGGGTGAACAGCCGGCGGACCCCGCCCTGCGCCACGGCCTGGACGCGGACTCCATCCCACTTCCACTCGGCGGCGAAGGCGCCAGGGTCGATCTCCGCGCTCCTTGGGGCGGCGCCGTCAAGACGCTCGGACTTCTCGAACAGGGGCTGGGCGAGCATCACTGGCCGGAAGGGCGCGGCGGCGGCGCTCGTTGGACGTTCCGCCCCGTCTGCAAGCCAGGCGAAGAGTTCGGCATAGGGCGGGGTGAGCCCATGCCAGAGTTCGTCAATCTCCGAGACGTCGACCGGACGCAGATCGGCGGCGGCCTGCTTTGCGAGTCTGGCGGACACGCCGATCCGCAGACCACCGGTCACAAGCTTGATGAGCGCCCAGCGCCCAGGCGGGGGAAGGGCGTCGAGCCATCGTTCAACGGACTGCAGCGCTTGCGGACGGGACGTCCCGGACAGGGCATCAACAACGGTCCCAAGCGTCGGCGCGGCGTTTGCGCCGGATTTCGCCGGCCACAACAGGGAGATCGTCTCCGCCAGATCGCCAACATAGTCGTACGACATCGCGAAGAGTTGGGGGTCGACGCGAGTCGCCATGAGTTCACGCACCGCCGCCGGCTTGACCGACGGAAGCTCCAACGCGCCGGAGATCGAGGCGAGCGCCCATCCCCGGTCGGGATCCGGCGTCGTCCGGAAATAGTCGGTGAGCACACGCAGTTTTTCGTTGCGCGACGGCGTCAGGATCAGCCGGTCGAGAAGAGCCGCGAATGCGATCATACCGGCCGGTATAGGCCAGCGTGGGCGCGGCCGCGACCCCGCCAGCCGGATTTGGGCGTCTAGACGGGGCTGCTGACGGCTCTCTCCGCCGCGCGGATGTCGATCTCGACGCCCGGCGCCTCCCGGAACACCATCATCGATCGCGACGCGGGAGTGTAAGCGGGCCAGGCGGGCAAGCCGGGGTGGCTCGGATCCCCGGTGCGTGCAAAGGCGAGCCAACTCTCCGACATCATGTCGGCGATCTTCTGCGCCTCGGGACCCGTTCCGGACATGCTCTCGGACTTGGCGACGTTGTCGAAGGCCATGCCGATGTCGAGTGCATGGGGAACCAGCTTTCGTCCCTCCTGCACAGGCGTTTTCCAGTCGAGGTGATAGAAGAAGACGGGCGCACCCCCGGCCATCGCCTTGCGGTCGGCGAGGGTGACGCTGGACCGCATGAAGGTGTTGTCAGCTGTCGCGGTGAAGTAGAGTTCGACGGCTGAGTAGTCCGGGTGGTTGGTCTTGTAGAGATCGATGATCTTCTCGACGTTGCGTCCCGGGAAGGCGGCCCGCATCTCCGTTGGCAAGGTCTCCCACGTCAGATCAAAGAGCTCGGGCCGCGATCCGCCCTGGAGCGACGTTCCCTCGGTCCGGTTGCAGCCGATCAGGATCGGGACGCTCGTGGACTGGGGCGGTGCGTCCGGGTCGAATGGATGGCGCGTGATGGAGCGGCCGTCGAGCACCGGACCGGACCCCGCGCCCTGCACGTCCTTCATGGCGGTGAGGAGCTGGTCGGCAGGCAGTGTTCGGATCTGATCGATCGCATCCGGCGCGAGCCCGAGGGCGGTGATGAACCGGCTAGCGGCCTCGCCCGAATCTTCCTGCGTCTGGTGGCGGATCCGTGCGCCGCTCTGGATGACCGCGCGATGGAACAGGCCCTTTGCGCTCTCCATCGCCAGCAGAGTGCACACCTTCGCTCCGCCTCCGGACTCGCCGAAGATCAGCACGTTGGACGGGTCCCCTCCGAAGGCCGCGATGTTGTCCCGCACCCATTCGAGAGCGGCCACCATGTCGAGCGCGCCGGCCGCGCCGGAATCGGCGAAGGCGTCCCCGTAAGCCGCGAGGTTGAGATAACCGAACACGTTCAGGCGGTGGTTCACCGTCACCACCACGACGTCGCCCCGCTTCGCGAGACGGACGCCGTCATAGGCGTTGGAAGAGCCGGAACCGGTCGTGAACCCGCCGCCATGGAACCAGACCATCACCGGCCGCGGCTTGCCGTCCGCGACACCGGGCGTCCAGACGTTGAGGTACAGGCAATCCTCGCTCGTCGGCAGCGGCGGCACATTCCGCCAGGACAGGAACAGCCCGCCGCCGTCGCCGCCGGGGTTTTGCGGGGCGGAATTGCCGAAGGCCACAGCGGGTTTGACGTCAGCCCATGCCGCCGGCGGCTGGGGCGGTCCGAACCGGTAAGCGGAGGTGTCGGCGCCATAGGGCACGCCTTTGAAGACGTTGACGCCGTCCTCAACGAAGCCGCTCACCCGCCCATAACGGGTCTCAGCGACTGGAGCCGCGGCCGCGTCGCCGCCCGCGCGGTTGTCGGAGCACGCCGCGAGCCCTCCGGTCGCAGTGAAGGCGGCGGCGGCGGCGGACCGCAGCAATCCTCGCCGTGACAGCGGCAGGGACTGGTTCAGCGGATCGATCAAGGCCATTGTCATCTCCCTCGCACCCGCCATGACTGCGGATCTGACCGTCACGCTAGTTCCCGCTGGGGCGGTCGTCCAGCCGGCTCGAAGGATCGAAGGATGTGCACGCGCTCAGGATGGACGTTTCGAGCATGACGATTCCGGATGGCTTCGCGCCGCATTTTCGCAAGTCAGGGCTGACCGATCCCTGGGAGCCGCTCTATTCGCGGCTGGAGGCGAGGAAGGTAGTGATCGGGCTTCAGATCCGGGACGTGCACTGCAATTCTCGGGGGATGCTGCATGGTGGGCTTGTGGCCGCGCTCGCGGACAACGCGATGGGTCTGTCATGCGGCCGCGCACTCGCGGATGAGGGGCGGCCAACCGAGGGCGGACTTGTGACGGTCTCGATGTCGACCGATTTCCTTGGTGCGGGGCGGGTCTCCCAATGGATGGAAGTCGACACGTCGTTCGTGAAGACCGGGAGGACGTTATGCTTCGCGCAGGCGTTTGTTACCGCCGATGGCGAGTTGATCGCGCGGGCGGATGCGCGGTTTCGCGTGCTCTAGGCGGAGCTGCGGTCCTCAAGCCGGTTCAGGATCATGATTTTCTGCCAGATCTTGCGTGAGAGGTTGCCGGTCAGATCCTCGATATCGTTGACGGCGTCGATGATCGTCGGATCGCGGACGCCCTGAGCGTACAGCGCTGCAAGCTTTCCCGTGACGGAGAGCATTTCGGAGCAGTATTCGAGATAGCGTGTGAGCAGGAATTCATTCTCTTCGCGGACGGGAGAAGAGGTTGTGGTCGATCCCTTTGACAGGATCGTCGTCGGGTCCTTCGTCAGCTGGTGCATGTCGATCACGTGCGCGATCGAACGAAGCTCGTGGAGGTCGCCGAGGATTTGTTCGCGTCGCCATCTGCTTTCTAGATTGAGGAGGAACCAGACAGCCGCGCCGGCCAGAACCACGACGTTGAGGACAGCCTCCACACCTTGAAAGAGCGACAGAGCTTCCGCGCCGTTGATATCCAGCCTGACCTGTCTCAACACGAGGCCAAGTCCAACGACGCCAAGCCCGAGCGAAACCCAGACGCCCGCTGCGATCCAGTAATTACGGCGGGCCATCTTGCGGGCGCGTTCCTTGTCTTCGATCGCGATCGCGAGCAACTCGGCGCAGACCTGTGCGATGCCGCGGTCCGGAAACCGCTCCGCGATGCGGGAACGCAGCCGGGTCAGGGTCTTGATGATGTTGTCGGGATCGAGCGACCGATAAGGCATGGCGGCAGGTGTAATCCCGGCCGTCCGCCTGCTCAAGCGACGTCAGGTAGGCGCGTCAGTCGCCTGCCTCCTCCTCGTAACCGACAAGATGGAGCGGCCTGGCGGTCCGGCCATTGAGGTCCGCCCAGCGTTCAAGGGCGTCGGCCCGACCGTGGGTGATCCAGACTTCTCCCGGGTTCACATCCTCGATCGTCTGGGTGAGTTCCGCCCAGTCCGCATGATCCGAAAGGATGAGAGGCAGTTCCACTCCGCCCGCCTTGGCCCTTTGGCGGAGCCTCATCCAGCCTGAAGCAAAGGAGATGACGGGGTCTGGAAAGCGCTGCGCCCAGGGCGTGGAGAAGCTGGACGGCGGCCCTAGAATAATTTCGCCAGCGAATCGGCTGGCGTCCCGGCGCACTGATCGATCAAGGGTTACGGGCAGCAGCGGGCCGAGCTTCACGCCCAGGCGTTCATACATGTCGCAAAGGGCTTTCAGGGCGCCGTGAATGTAGACGGGCTTGTCATATCCCGCCGCGCGCAAAAGGCGCAGGACACGTTGCGCCTTGCCGAATGCATAGACGCCGACGAGGTGCGCGCGGCCGGGAGACCTAGCGACGCTGACGAGAAGGCGCGCGATCTCTTCCTCGGGGTTGGGATGAAGGAAGACAGGAAGTGCGAAGGTCGCCTCCGTGATGAAGACCTCGCACGGAGCGACTTCGAATGGCGTACAGGTCGGATCCGGTCTGCGCTTGTAGTCCCCGGTGCAGACCATACGCAGCCCGCGCCACTCAACGACGACCTGCGCGGACCCGATCACATGTCCGGCGGGAACGAACTGGACGGAGACATCGCCGATCCGGACCGTTTCGCCATAGAGAGCCGGCTGGCGTGATGATGTGAACCCCTCGCCGTACCGCACCGCCATCGCCTCAATGGTGTCGGGCGTGGCGAGCACCGCAGCGTGTCCGGCGCGGGCGTGGTCAGAGTGGCCGTGAGTGATGACGGCGAGATCAACGGCGCGCAGGGGATCAATGTAGAAATCTCCCGGCGGACAATAAAGGCCCTTCGGGGTGGGCGTCAGCAGCTGTTCGGGCCTGATCATCGGCGACGTTATGCGTTGGTCCCAAGGGTGTTGTCACGCGTCCCAGGCCCACGTCGCGCGAGACAGGCGGTCGCTCAGCCGCCGACCTTCAGGTTGGAGATGGACTGGACGGATGTCGCCTTGAAGCTCCGCCCCACAGCCGAGCCAGCGATCTGGGTCGTCATGCGGGAGATGTAGGTCCGCCCGTTCGACGCGACGTCGCAAACGATGCCGATCTCGAGCTTTTCGATCTTGGCGATGATCGCCGGCTTGTAGGGCTGGGGCAGGATTGCGCTGAAGGATTTCACCGCACCGGTCTTTTCGTCGATCACCGCCGTCGCCTTGAGCTGCTTGTACATTTTCCGCTCGGTTCCGTCGGCGTCATCATCCGGCTTGGGCGTGAAGGCGAATATCCGGCCCAACGGGGAGGCGCCTGTCTCGACGACCGGTCCATCCGCGCGGGTGAGAAGGGAGTCGCACCAGATATCGCCGTCGAACGTCTCCTCCATGCGTTCATCGACTTTTTTCGGATCACGTTCGCGACCGCCTTCGGCCTTTGATATCGTCACACGATCGCCTTTCGGTCGGGTTCCGTCGAACCGGCCCTTGAGCACCGATGGCTCCTCGCTCTGGGTCTCGACCGAAAAGTCATAGGCTGCGATCCCGACCGGGCCTGCGCTCTCGGCAGCCTTGCGGAACAGGGCGGGCCAGGACGCGTCCGCCATGGCCGCGCCGCTGGCGAAAATCGCGAAGCCCGCGACAATCAAGGCCGGCAGGAAACGGCGCTTCATGTGTGTCTCCGCACGGTTGTTTGAGGCAAGGTGGGCGCTGGCGGCTGAACCGGCAATGAATACATGTTGTCGGACGGACTCAGCCAATACTCAAGGGCACGATGGCGACGAAGCTCGACGACGCGGACATACTCCCCGACACTTTCCGCGCCTGGTTTCAGGGGCGGGGATGGCGCCTCCGCGATCACCAGCGAGCGATGCTGGAGGCGGCTGAGCGCGGCGAGGGCGGACTGGTCGTTGCTCCAACCGGCGGCGGGAAAACGCTTGCGGGATTCCTGCCTTCCCTTGTGGAGTTGTCGAGGATGGAGGGGGGAGCCGGCAAGCCCCATCGCGGGCTGCACACCCTCTACATTTCGCCTCTGAAGGCGCTCGCGTCCGACGTGGCTCGCAACCTTTCCCGGCCGGTGAGCGAGATGGGGCTGTCCGCCACCGTTGAAGTTCGGACCGGGGACACGTCCCTCGCGGTGCGTCGCCGGCAGCGGGCGCATCCGCCGGACATTCTTCTGACGACGCCGGAACAGATCGCCCTCATCCTCGCCTCAGGGCATGCGGAGGCGTTCTTTGCGACGCTCAGGGCTGTGATCGTCGATGAGGTTCATGCGCTTGCGCCGTCTAAGCGCGGCGATCTGCTCGCGCTTGGCCTCGCGACGATCCGGCGATGGGCCCCGCAGGCGCGTCTCGTCGGATTGTCTGCGACCGTCAAGGACCCGCCCATGCTCGCAGACTGGCTGGGGACCGGAACGCCGATCATCCGCCAGAAGGGAGGCGTCGCGGCCGAGGTTGAAGTTCTCGACAGCGCCGAGCGGGTGCCATGGTCGGGGCATTCGGGCCGCCATGCCGTGGGAGAGGTCTATGGCCGGATCCGCGCCGCTCGCATGTCGCTCGTGTTCGTCAATACGCGCTCGCAGGCGGAGATGATGTTTCAGGAACTCTGGCGGGCGAATGAAGACGGGCTGCCGATCGCGCTTCATCACGGCTCGCTTGACACCGAACAGCGCCAACGGGTCGAGCGGGCGATGGCGGCCGGGGATCTCAAGGCGGTGGTGTGCACCTCCACGCTGGACCTCGGGATAGATTGGGGCGATGTCGACCTCGTGATCCAGATGGGCGCGCCGAAGGGGTCATCCAGGCTGATCCAGCGGATCGGGCGGTCCAATCACCGCATGGATGAGCCGTCACGGGCGCTGCTTGCTCCGACAAACCGGTTTGAGGTGCTGGAGTGCCGCGCCGCGGTCGAGGCTGTGGGGGCCGGGGAACTCGACGGGCCGGAGCGGCGTGCGGGCGCACTGGATGTGCTGGCGCAGCACATTATGGGCCGGGCGTGCGGCGAAGGATTCTTGCCGGACGACCTGTATGGTGAAGTCCGGATGGCGCAGCCCTATCGCGATCTTGACCGGGCGGTGTTCGATCGGGTGATCGCGCTTGCCGCGACCGGTGGCTACGCACTGAAGACCTATGATCGTTTCAGGCGGATCGTACAATTGCCCGGCGACCGGATGTGGCGGGCGCGAAATGACGACGTCCGCCGACTGCACAGAATGAACATCGGGGTCATTGTCGAGGACCCGATGCTGCGGGTTCGGCTGGCGTCCATCGTGTCGGCCGCGAAGCCAGGCGCCGCGAAGGAGCCGCGAGTCTTAAGGCCCGGCAGGGTGCTCGGCGAGATAGAGGAGAATTTTGTGAGTCAGCTCTCGCCTGGCGACACGTTTCTGTTCGCCGGCGAGGTGCTGCGTCTCGAAGGCGTCACGGAATCTGATGTGCTTGCGACCCGCACCCACGATCCGGAGCCGGCGATTCCGAGCTACAATGGCGGAAAGTTCCCGCTGTCGACCTACCTTGCGCGGCGCGTTCGCAGTCTCATCCATGATCGGTCCAAATGGGCGAGCCTTCCGTCACAGGTGAGGGAGTGGTTCGAAGTACAGGCCGAACGCTCCATCATCCCCGAGCCTGAAGAGTTGCTGGTCGAGACCTTCCCGAGGGGCGACCGCTGGTATCTGGTGGCCTATCCGTTCGAGGGGAGGCTCGCCCATCAAACGCTCGGCATGTTGCTGACGCGCCGGCTTGAGCGTCTCGGCGTCAAGCCGCTAGGGTTTGTCGCGTCCGAGTATGCGCTGTCGGTCTGGTCGCTCGACTCCATGGGGAGGGTCGATCTGGAGGCGCTCTTTCATGAAGACATGCTCGGCGATGATCTCGACGCGTGGCTTGAGGAAAGCGTGCTCATGAAGCGGACTTTTCGCCATTGCGCGCTGATCTCCGGCATGATCGCCCGTCGGCATCCCGGTTCCGACAAGTCAAACCGGCAGGTGACCTTCTCCACCGATCTGATCTACGACGTGCTGCGCACGCATGAACCGGATCACATCCTCCTTGAAGCGGCGCGGCAGGATGCAGGCGAAGGGCTTCTCGACATCATCCGGCTTGCGGACATGCTGAAACGGGTACGCAACCGGATCCGCCATTCCGACCTTGAGCGAATCTCGCCGTTCGCCGTCCCGGTGATGCTGGAGATCGGCCGCGAGCCCGTGCCCGGTGGATCGGCGGTGGACGCCATTCTTCGGGAAGCCGAAGCGGACCTGGTGCGTGACGCCATGACCTGACGCTCGGGGCGGGCTGCACCCGGATTGCGCGACTGCCTGAGACTAGGGGACGGGATCGATCGGTGTACGAATGGGCGAGTCGACGATGGTCTGGACCGGCGGCAGCGGCGGGGCGGGTTTGCGGGCGTGTTCATCGAGCCACGCGCTTGCGGACCGGGCGCGCCCACCCACGTTCACGGCGATGTCCTGATAGAAGGCGTTCACTCGGGAGGCGGGCGATGTCTTGCCCCAGAGGTCGGAGGGCTTCAGCGCCTCATTCTCGATCGCGAGTTCCAAGGCGCCATCGCGGCAGCGGGCGGAGACAGATGCCGGCATCAGTTCGATCGTCGGACGGTCGGCCGGCGCGTCCGGAGCGGCTGGTTGGGCGGCCCGCGCTGCGCCGAGGTGAACCGTTCGAGGCGCCAACGCCTCTGATGAGCCCCAGTTGAGGGGGTTGACGCACAGGGCTGACCGGATCGGGGCTGCCTGCACGTCATCTCCGGGTCCCCAGACGGGCGCGAAATCGGGCGTCCTGGCGTCTGAATCCGTTCGAAACGTGGTCCGCCAGGCGATGACGCAGCTGAATTGATCGGCGCTGGCGCAGGCCGGGAGATCGTTTTCGGAGCTCAGCAGATCCAGCGACACCGGCCAGTCGATCAGGTAAGCGGCGACCAGTCGCTCGCGTGCGGTGGGTGTGGATACTCGGTCACGGATCAGCCTTGCGGCATGCATGGCGCCCTGCGACACCCCTGCGATCACCAGCGCGCGTCCCTGATTGTCTTCCGCCATGTACCGATCGAACGCCGCGAGTATGTCCGAATAGGCGAGTTTCAAAGAGGCGGTCTCGTCAGCGCCGGATCGTCGCTCCGCCGCCAGAACGGCGCTTCGGTATCGGGGAGCGTAAAGCGCGCCTGCTGAATCAAACGCGCCCGCGTGCACGTGCAAGACCTCGCTGGATTCTGCGCCCGCCTCGGGGCCGGCGGCCGGGTGGTTCCAGGATGCTCCGGACGGGCCTCCGCCTGGCGCGATGAAGAACACATCGACTCCCCACGGGCGTTCCCACGCTCCGGGCGGCTTGAGTTTAGGCCGGGCGAGCCAGGCGTCTGAGGAGGTGTAGTCCGGCGCCAAAGGAACGGCTGTGTCCGCAAATTCCGACCCCGGCCCTAGCGGAGGTGGCCGCCCGAGAAGCATCGTGGCGCCCACGACGGCGATCAGCAGAGCGACGCCCGCTGCGATGACGCGTCTACGCTCTTTAAGCAAACTCAACATTTCTGCGTCGTTCTCCAGGTCCACTCAGCTTCTCGTTGGAAGTCTTGAGGGTCTATCGCCGTCGAGGCCCGCGGCGCCGCAAACTTGCCACTCCGCTGGGGTGCGGTGAAGTGTGCAGTCTTCGCTGCGAGCGTGGTTCGTCTTGATCGCAAACAATAGAGGCCGAACATGGACATTCCTTCGAGCGCAAAAGGGCCGGGCCCAGTTGACTGGCTGCGCGCGCGTTTCCTGACGGGCATCGTGGTCGGCGCCCCGATCGGAATCACGATCTGGCTCGTGTGGTCGTTCGTTTCGTTCGTCGACGCGCGAATCAAGCCGCTCATACCGGCCTCCTGGAACCCGGAGACCTATTTGCCGATTGCGATTCCGGGGATGGGAATTGTGATCGCGGTTGTGGGGCTCGTGCTCCTTGGCACGTTGACCGCCAATTTCGCCGGCAAGTTCCTCCTGCAGTTGGGTGAGCGGGCGCTCGGGCGAGTCCCGCTGGTTCGGTCAGTCTATGGAATGCTGAAGCAGGCATTCGAAACCTTCGCATCGGCGGAGGGGTCATCGTTCAAGGAAGTGGTGCTCGTTGAGTTCCCGCACGCGGGGTCATGGACGATTGCGTTCGTCACCAATCGCGTGCCGGGTGCAGCGGTCCGAGACCACCTGCCCGACCGTATCGCGGTGCTCGTTCCCACCTGTCCCAATCCGGCGAGCGGGTTCATTCTTTTTGTCGAGCCGCAGAAGGTCGTGCCGCTCGCCATGTCGGTCGAGGACGCCGCGAAGATGGTGGTGTCGTTGGGTGTGGTGGCCCCGCACGGTCCGGATCGGCCGGTGTTGCAGCCGCCGGTGTGAGGACCGCGGACGGCCTTCAGTCGTCGCGGGCCGGCTTTTTCTGCTTCATGCGGTTTGCCGAACATTCAGGCGCGCGGGACGCGTGTGCGACGCCCGCTGTGCAGAAATCTATGATCGGCTCGAGGTAGTGCCGCGGCGTCCGCGACCTCGCGGCGCGGCCCTGCAGCGCCTCAATCCTCACGCCCGAGGCGACGACGCCAAGCATAGCGGAGATCGACATGACGAATGCGGCGGTCAGCCGCTCCGGGTCCGCGTCCGGCCGGATCCGGCGGATGGCCTCCAGGTATTCGGAGGCGACGGGGTCATAGAGCTCGTGGATGTATGGGTGCCAGCGGTCGTCGCTCGCGGTGTTCGCGATCAACCTTGCGTAGGCGCGCCACTGTTTGTCACCGGATGAGGCGAAGGTCACATAGGGCTCGATAAAGGCTTCCATGATGTCGCGGACGGAGGGACTCGCCGAGCCGGACTGTAGATCGTCAAGTCTCTGGCGCCGAGCCGCCGACAGGCAGGCGACGCGACGCGCGAGGATCGTGCGAAAGAGATCTTCCTTGGAACCGCTGTGGAAGCCGACGACGCCGAGGGTGACTTTCGCTGCCGCGGCGATGTCGCGGATCGATACGCCGTCGAAGCCGTGTTCGGAAAACAGCCGCTCGGCCGCGTCCAGCACCTTCTCGCGCGTCGCGAGGCCGCGGGCCAGACGACGGTCTGGCGGGCGTTCATGTTCGGGTTCAGAAGACAATGGAACTTTGACGGCTTTGAGGCTTGAGCGCGGGTTATATAAGCGCTTATCGCTCGGAGGCTACCCAGCCGGTGAGATTTCCGCTGGTCCTTCGCGCTGCCAAGGCCGATCGAACGGACCGGGTTGCAACAGGCTTCCGCGGGAGAGAGTCCCGCTCAGAGTCCGCTGAGCAGCGGCCCACACCCGGCGCTTGACAGCGTTTCGCGAGCCTCCAGCTGGTCCGCCGGGGTAAGCGCAATGAACTCGTCCCGGATCCATTGCAGGCATTTCGCCTGGTAGGGGAAGGAGGGCTGGCGCCATGGCCGACCGGCAATCTCGGTTTCGACATCGGACGCGCCCGACATGACGGCTTGCGCGTTGGCGAGCAGGAATGGCGCGTACACACGACCGATCTCAGCGAGCAGAGGCTTGATCCTTTCACGGAGCGTGTCGCGCGGCAGCCATTGGGCGTCTGTTGGAACAATGCCCGAGAGATCCTCGACGCGGTCGATCCAACCTCGCACCCGACGCGACGTCTCCGCTGTGATCGCGGCGGAGGTGGGTTCGACGACGCCGAGTTGGGTGAGTTGTCCGTAAAGGGCGAAATCGGCGGACGAAGGGCGCGCGCCAAACACATACCCGTTCTGTTGGATGAGTGTGTCGAGCGCGACCAGCAATCGCGCGTAGCTGGTTTCGATCGTCTCCGCAGTGGTGGGGTTGGAGCCGACGACATAGAGACGATCGATCTGGCGTTGCGAGATAAGCGCCGCCGCGGCCGCCGCCTCGTTGTCCGGGAGCGTCGGGTCGTTCCAGAAGATCAGCATCGGTCCGGCGTTTTCGATGTCGGCCTGGTGCGCCCAGCGGAAGTGGAACATGCACTTCGTCAGCCATTCGTCGGCATAGTCCTCCACGAGGTAGTTGAGGAAGGCGACGAGGGGATCTCCGGGGAGGACAGAGCGATCGTGGTGCTCTTTCTCAAGTCGGCGGATGATCGGTGTTGAGTCGACGACCGCCTGCAGTCCACCGCCCGCTGAGGGGAAGTAGAAGGTTGGCAGAAGCTTCACCGGTGGTTCGGGGTAGCCTGCCGGCGGGTTGCGGTGGCTGGCCCAGTGTATGGCGTATGGGATGCGGCGATAGCGCAGCAAAGCGAGCATCTTGCGGGTGTAGGGCGACCCAGCTGCGCCCATGAGTTCGATCGGCGGCGGCTGTGCGGTCATGATGCGGGCTCCCAAGAGCAGTGACTGAGATTGACGGTCCGGCGGCGGCTATTTCCCTTTGAAGACCGGCTGACGCTTCTCGATGAACGCCTGGCGCGCTTCCTTGCCGTCTTCGCTCGCGAAGGCGCGGTGGATGTTAGACAATTCGAAGCGGAGTTGCTGCTCCATGTCGGTTGACTCCATGGATTTCACCATGCCGCGCTTCAGCAGACGCAGGGTGATTGGAGACCAGCGGCAGAGATCGGCGCAATAAGCCTCCAGGCGCTCGGAGAACTCTGCGTCATCGACCACTTCTCCGGCCATGCCGAGCGAAACCGCCTCATCGCCTGTCACGGTCCGGTTCTCCATCATGAAGCGCATCGCGCGTTCATAGCCCATCGCCTGGGGCAGGGTGATGGTGAGGCCGCCGTCTGGAGATCCACCAATTCGGGTGTATCCGGCCATCAATCGCGCGCTCCTTGCGACGAGTCGGACATCGCAGGCCATCGCGAGGCCGAGACCCGCGCCAACCGCGACCCCGTTTACGCCGCCCACCACCGGTTTGTCGCAGCGTCTGCGGATCGCGAGAAGGAAGTGGCCGACCCAGCCAAGATCGTCGAGTTGCGCGGACTGCGCGCTCATAGGGGATGATCGCTCCTTCATGGACAGGTCCAGCCCCGCGCAGAAGGCGTCTCCCACGCCCGTGACAGCGACGATCCAGACATCGTCCGCCTTCGCGGCGTCGTCGATGGCGTTGACGACCGACCACGCCAGCTCGTCCGAGAGGGCGTTCTTCACGCGCGGGCGGTTGAGCGCGATTGTTCGGACGTGACCCTTGTCAGAAATTCGGACGACTTCAGACATGTGTTTGCTCCGCTGAGGGCCCTGCGACCCGTCTGCCGCCAAGGATTGCCCCATCGATACGAGGAGCGCCAGTTGTCTCGAAAGAGTTCAGCCGTCATTCGCGATGAGCCGGGATGTCGGGGTTGGCGGCTGGGCCGGACGGCGGCTCGTGGTCGCCGATGCTCACGAGATTGGCCAACAACTTTCGTTAGACGAACGCGGAACTGAGCGCGACCGCAACATAATAACCGTTGGTGCATACATGCGAGACCGACCGCGGTCTCTGCGCAAACGGTTCGCGCGCTCAGTAAAACGCTTCCTGCGGTTCTGCGCGCCGACCAAGCGCTTCAAGTCGAACGACACAGCTGAGATATTCCAGGATGGACCCGGAGTTGAGTTGAATCCAGCCAAGCGCAGCATCAACCACGACCTCACGGGGTCCGTCGGCAGATTCCCGTGGCCGTTCGAGCCGATGAGCTGGAACTTATCGGAGCAAGGCGCTAAGCGCGACCTGATATCGGCGAGACCGCCTCACAAAGGGTTCGGCAGAGAGATGGACACGACGCGCCACAGGTTCGCCGTCGCACCCATGATGGAAGGGGCAGATGGAGCAGTCTTTTCAATCGCTTACGAGGCCCGTGTCACACTGGGGACACACTGAAATCGGGCGAGCGCATTCGGAAACATGCGGCAACACGGAGCAATTTCGGAAGATGTCAGGAAGCGTCTTGCGCCGGGCTGATTTGATCAATCGAGGTTGGCCAACATCACACAGCAACTGACGCAGGCAGAGTTCCCAAAACGGGTCTCGGCTGCGTTTGATTTGGTTATGGAGATTGCGCTGCGATTGCGTGCGGCATCAGAAAAGTCGAAAGGTCAGCGAGGATGGTAGCGAGATCCCCAGGATCGACATCGACCGTTTCGGCAAAGGCTATCCACTGTGCGCGCTTCCGGTCGTCCGCCGCGAAGCCGGGCGTCAGGGCGTCCGGCGGCTCTGTCGGGATAGCGGTGCCGCGGCGCGCGAACGTGGCCTTTATGGCGCGCGCCAATCGATCATCGTTGAAGGTGAAGGCCCGGCTGAGAATCCAGATGTCGTGGAAGTCCTTCATGCGTGTGTTGTCGCGGCCGAGCGACGTGATCGCTTCGAATTTTTCGGCGATCACGGTTTCACGGGCATAGCCGCGGAGTTGCGGCGCAGGCATGTCGAGCAGAACGGGGTAGTCGAGTGTCTCGGGCCCCGGCTCCAGCGCATCACCGAAGCCGATGTCGATCGAGATTTTGACACGTGCGCTACCGATATCGGCGGTGGTGACGAGGCGAAAGCCGCCATACGCGAGATGCTCGCGGATGCGTTCGATCTTGAGTGCACTCACGTCGAAGACGATGCCGTCATCGCCGTCGGCCGCCATCACCTCGCGAAAGACGGCGAGCATCTTGTCTCCATCGGGGTCGCCGAAGCCGAGCAAGTCGAGATCGCGCGTGCCGCGGTGGGGGGCGTCGAGCCAGGTCATCAGCAGGGTGGCGCCCTTGAGAACGAAGCGCTGGGCGTGTGCCGAGACACTGAGCCGGTAGAGCAGGCGCTCAATCGCATAGCGGTTGAGGACGAGGTCAAAGACCTGGCCGTTCGCTTTTGAGATCGCCAGCAGGCGGGCGCGGACCGAGGCGCCCATATTCTTCTTCGGCTTAGGTTTCTTTGTATCAGGCATTGGCAGTCAGCGCTTCCAGGTAGGGCCGCATGACGGTGGCGACGCCGCTCTTCGCCGCCTGTCGCGACATTGCAGCGGGCGTCACCTTGCGCTGGCGCAGGGCCTCCTGCAGTCCCTCCAGCGCGATGCTGAGACCGACCGAGCGGCGGTGGCGGAAGCAGTCGGCGATGGTCTTGGCGATGCCGAACACCTTCACCCTCACGCTTTCGATCGTATGCATTTCGACGCCGTCGCCGAGCAGGGCGTTGGTCATACGCACGATGCGCAGCGGCGGGGAAGAGGGCTTGGGCGCCCAGTCGCTGACGCCTATGGCGATCCAGACTTTGCGAGGCAGCTGGTCGGTAAGGCCGTGGAAGGCTAGGGCGGAGGTCAGGCAGATGACCCCTTTGGGCAGGCGCGCCGCCGCTTCCGCGAGGCTATGCCGGGCGTCGAGTTCGGCGTCGGGGAGCTGGTAGAGGCCGCGCGCCATACGCACGACTTCACCGTCGTTCGCCATGCGGGTCATGGTTGCCGCCGTGACGCCGGCCGCGCGGAGGTCCGCCAGCCGCGCCATGCCGCGCTCGGCCAGCAGTTTGCGGGCGATAGGTCGCTGTTGGCTAACCCGGGGCATTGATACAGAACCTCTGATGATAGTATCTAAGTTCCGAGGATTTGTATCAATCCCATGGCCGGCTGGAAAGCCCGACAGCGAGGCTGCCTTCACGGGCTAGAACCATCCAGATAGTGAGGGGTTGATTCGGAGCGCTATATATGGCGTAAGTGCGTCAGGGGTGATACAATATCTAGCGCATTGCGCGGGAAGATCCATGTCCGCCCTAACCCGTCCCAACCTTTCCCTCGGCTTTCTCGACGAGCTTCTGCTCGACATCGCGATCCGCATCCAGCTCAGCCCCACGATGCATGCCCTGGCAGTGGAGCGCTACCACCAGATTGCCGGATGGATCGAGCGCGAAGGCAGCCCGCTTCGTGGGCGCGTCCGTTTCATCTATCCGCAAGGATCAATGGCCATTGGCGCGACGATCCGCACCAAGGACGCCGACGATCTCTTCGACATCGACCTGATCGTTGAAATTGACTGGCCTCCTGGAACTACGCCGTTCGAGATGCTTGCCATACTGTTCACGGCGATCCGCGGGGAGAAGGGCTCACTCTATTACGACAAGACGATCCTTCAAACGCGCTGCGTCACCATCCGGTATGCTGACATGCATCTCGATCTCACGCCGATGATGTGCAATCCGCAATGGCAAGAGCGCGGCGGCTGGATTCCGCATGCCAAGGCGACAGAGCCGGCGACCAAGCACCTGTTCGTCCCCGCCAATCCCTATGGTTTCGCCCAGGACTTCGATACCAAAACGTCGGTTGACGACTGGTTTGCGCGCACCGTGCTGCAGAAGTCCTACGGCCGCGTGATCCGCAGTGATGCCGAGCCTATCCCGGATCACGAGCGGCTCTATGCTAAGCCGATGGCCGTCGTGGCGCTCCAGCTATTGAAGCGGCACGTCTACATCATCCACGAACCGCGTCCTGATGCCGTGCGCCGCCCGCCATCCGTCTATCTGGCGGAGTCTGCCGCAAGCAATGCTGGCCGCACGCGCTCGCTTTCGGAAGAAGTGATCCATCAGGCGGACTGCCTGCGTCAGGCGCTCGAAGTGGCGACGGCGCGCGGCGAGAAGATAGAAGTTCGCAACCCACAACTATGGGACGACCTGCTCACGGATCGCTGGCCCGAAGACGCCGCCGCACAGCGCCGGTTCACGACGGATCTGCAGACCCTGGGGCACGCTCTTGGTCGCTTGCGCGCCACAACCGAGCCCGAAACCGTCAGGGATCACATGGCATGGATGTTCGGCGAGAAGGCTACGCTGGGCGCGCTCACCGAATTCTATGACCGCGCTCGACAGGAAGCCGCCGCTGGCGCCTCGCGCTTCCGTCCATCGACCCCAACTATTCTGACCGGGCTGTCGGCCGCGCCGTCAGCGCGCGCCGACACGGTCCCCGTGCCGAAGCATCGGTTCTTTGGAGACTGAAGCTGAGGCCAACGATCGCCGCGCAAGGCGCGCGGCTTCTCACAATGTACAGCGAATGGCGCAGCCTTTTCGAGGGCGACTGGTGCGGCGTATGGGCCGGGCCGGTGCGAACACCGCTCGCGACCTACAGGGTCAGGATCCAGGTTATCCGAAATATGGAACTGGGCGAGGTCGATATCGAGGCGAGCGGCGTGAACCCGGTTGTAACCGTGACCGAGCCTGCGCTGCGCCGCTACCCGGGTGCGGAACGGCTACCTCACACGTTTCACGCTGATCGACCGCCAGAGACCTGGCCGCTTTGTACATTCTTCCGACCAGAGCGGGAATGGTCGCAGAGTGAATGGATCGCCGATACCATCGTGCCGTGGACGGCTGAATGGCTGCTGTTTTACGAGGGGTGGCTTTCGACCGGCGTCTGGCAAGGCGGCGGGATTCATCCCGGAGACGAGGAGTATCCGTTGTGGGAACAGCAACCAGCGGCTGGACAGGCGCGCCCCGCTCCAGCGGCGTCCTTCAACAGGCGCGCCGACAACTTGATTGGCCGTTGGACCGGGACTTTCGCATCCTCAGCATTGATGGCGGCGGCATCAAGGGGATTTTCGCCGCGACTCTCCTGGCGCGACTGGAATCCACTTACCTGAGCGGACGTGGCTTGGCAGGCCATTTCGACATGATCGCCGGAACTTCGACTGGCGGGATCATTGCGCTCGGACTGGCGCTTGGCTTGTCGGCGGCCGACATTCTCGATCTATATCTATCCCGTGGCGCAGACATTTTCCCCAGGCAGCGCGACTTCGGGCTTGTTCGCCCCGCCTACAAGCCGGACGTATTGGATGCCGAACTCCGTAGGCGCTTCGGCGTTCACATCCTTGGTGACGCCGTCACACGGCTTTGCATCCCGTCTGCAGATGGCAAGCACGGCGACGTCGCCGTCTTCAAGACGCCGCATCATCCCAACTTTGCGCGCGACTGGACGATGCCTGCGGTCGACATCGCACTCGCGACATCAGCTGCGCCGACATTCCTTCGCGTGCATCAGACCGGCGGCTACTACTTCATCGATGGGGGCGTCTGGGCCAACAACCCCGCGATGATTGCAGTAGTCGATGCGCTCAGCTGCTTCAATATCGAGCGCCGGCAGATTCGGGTGCTTTCCCTCGGAGGCGGATCGCGCAAACCCAAGCTGAACAACTGGCAATTGCGCCTTGGTGGAATTGCCGGATGGCTGCTTCCGAATGGAACCCTGATCGAGAGCATGATGCACTACAGCACGATGAACGCCGATGGACAGGCCGGTCTCTTGATCGGCAGAGACCGGTTGACGCGGATCCAGCCCGAGGGGCCCGCCGCCGGGGTACATATGACGGACTTCGTCCAGGCCGCCAGACTTCTGCCGCCAGAGGCCGAGCGCATTGCGAATGACTTCGGAGCTGCGATCGCTCGGGATTTCCTGTTGGCTTCGACCGAACCCGCAACCTTCTATCATGGTCCCCGAAGCGGCTCGCAATGACGACGCTCGTATCAGCCGCGGCCCGTCTGCTGCGCCTGTCGTCGGTTTGAAAAATTTGAAGGGGAAGGCTCTCGTCGACAACCTGATCATGCACGGGGTTTGAAAGCTGCCGAAAGGGACACCATGAGTATCCCAGATCGCACGTTCATAAACCACGGGGCGACCGCACCCTTAGCTGAGTTATAGCCGGAGAAAGCGATAGAATACATATGGCTTTCTCTGGCTATACCTCAGTCACGCACGCCGGATAGACTCGAACCGGATGAAATCTTCCGACAACTACGGCTCAGACGGACGTTCACGAAGCCATGGCGGTGCTAGAAGTCGGTACGCCTTGTCACGATAACTGATATCCGCGTCCCTGCCTCGATCCGGATCGTGGGCGTTATGGCGAGGCCTCGATCGACGACGCGGTTGGTGACGATGCCCGCCCCGCGTTGGACGCCGTCATTGATCGCAGAGTCGATCGGATCGCGGTTCACAACACCTATGCCGCCATAGGTCAGCTGCGGGTCTTCCGTCGTCGCAACGCCGATGTTGATCAGGGTTCCGAGCGCGGCGGCGCCGAACACATCGCCCCAATGGTTGTCGACTTTGCCGGCGACGCCCGCTGCGCCGGATGGATCGACCGCTGCTTCATCCAGCGCGATTTCCTCGCCGTCCGGCATGATGAGGCGCGACCAGATGATCGCAACCCGGCTCTGGCCGTATTTCGACGACGAGCGATAATCGCCGATCAGCCGCGCGCCCTGGGGTATGAGAAGTGTCCGTCCGGTGGCGCTGTCATAGATGGACTGCGTCACCTGGGCGATCACAGGACCGGGCGATTCCGAATTGAGTTCGGTGACGAGGCTGGCCGGGATCACGGCGCCTGGATGCAGCGAGCGTGCAGCGTTCGCGCTGGGAGCGAGCGGCTCGTTCTGCGGACGGCCAATGGCGGTAAGCTGGCTGGGTGGGGGAGATTGCTGGGCCTGCTGCGTCAGAGGCGTTGCTTGACCGGGGCTTTCCTGGCGCAGGCCAAAGAACAGGGCCGACCGATCCGCCTTTCTGTTCTCGATCACCTCAGGATCCTCTTCTTCCATGTAGGTCGAATGGCCGGGAGATGCGCCATAAGCCGGCGGTTCGCCCCAGTCGGCGCTTGCCGGGAGGCCATGGGGTCTGTCGGTCTGCGGGGCGAACGCCGCGACATCGCCCGGAAGAGGTGGGCCCAGTTGGGGAGGGGGCATCGCCGGCTCGGCTTCGGCTGCGAACGCGCGCGCGTCGGAATAGGTCGCCGGCAGTTCGCGGACGGCGCCTTTCGCCATTTCAGGGCGCGCCGGATCGGACATCATCGGTTTTGTCTCCGCAGGCTTGCGCGAGGGATCGCTGGAGAACGCGCCCGAGGCCAGCACCAGCACGATCGCCGCGCCGCCGCCGGCGGCTGCGATGATCGCGGGCTTGTTGAGGCCCTTCGCCCTGGGAGCTTTGACGCGGATATCGGTCAGCGGCGGCGGCTCGGAACGCGTTCCACCCTCTGGCCGCTCCGGTTCGTCCGGTCCGCTGGTTGCGAGAGGCGCGCCATCAGCCACGGGGACCTCCCGAGATCGGCGTCTGGCGGTAGATCTGAACTTTCTTCTGACCCCATCCGGAGCCGAGGCGCAGCTCGGCTTTGCTGAACAGACGGTCGACCACATAGTATTGACCCTGGACGCGGTAGTTCACGAGCTCGGCGCCGTCATCGCCGATGACAAACAGGGGCGGGGCCTCCATCGTCCTGATCTTCTCGGGCATCTCGATGAAAACCTGCTGGCCATCGTCGAACGCCGCCAGCGGACGCCAATCCGGTTTGTCGCCGTCGATCCGGTAGCGAAGATTGAGTTGTTCCGGCGCGAACGGTGGAGGCGGCGGCGGGGCAGGCGGTGGAGGAGGATTGTTCGCCAGCATCATGTCGGCGGGATAGCGCCAGGAAATGGCCGCCATCGCCGTGCCGGAAACGCTCCTGAGATCGAGATGATAGATGCGCCGGTCGGTCATGATGATGAGGTTGGTCGACAGGTTCGCCGCATTGGGCTTCACCAGCACGTGCGCCTGGCTGGCTGGTCCCGAGCCCGAGCGGGCGTCACTCACGATCCAGCGCGTGGTGTCGCCAGCCGAAACGGAGAGCAGGGCCTCGCCCGGCTCCAGCGCAATGTCGGTGATGCGCTGGGGCGAAGCCTGGATCGCATAGAGCGCGCCGCGCTCATAGGCGAACTCGTGCAGGGCGCCGACGAGCGAGGCATCGGCAGCGCTGCGGATCGCGGCCTGGTTTGTTTGCTGAAGCGGTGGCGGTTTTGATTGGGCGATTGCAGGCGATGCCAGGGCAAGCAACGCCATGCTGGCGACGAGACTAGAAGACGTTTTCATTGTTGGAGATCCCTGGACCAGGTGAAGGCATGGACGTAAAGGCCGAGCGGGTTCTTCGAGAGACGCTCGGGATCGGAGGGCTGATCGATGACGACAGTGGCGACGCCGGTGAAGCGCTCGACCTTGACGAGTGTTCCGTTGTTGTAGGCGGACTCGCGCCAGCGCAGGTTGAAGCTATTGGGACTTGCGCGAACGACCGACAGGACCTCGACAGCGACAGTCGTCTTGCCGACCTGAGCGAACGGATCATTCTCCTCCGCGAGTCTGTTCAGCACCTGCGCGCCGGCCTGCGTCGCCCAATCATAGGCGGAGAGCCAGTTCTGCCGGACCACGATGGGATCGGACGGAAGGCTACGAATTTTTTCGACGAACCGTGCCAGATGCCAGGACAATTGAGCATCGCCCGGCTCATAGGCCTTCATGGCAGGGCCTATGAGCCGGGCCTCTCCTGTTGCGTTGGCTTCGATCACGAACGGGACTGACGCTGGCCGCAGGGCAAGGGCAATGGTCGCCGTAGCAAGGAGCCCGGAGAGGGCGAGTCCTCCCAGCGCCGCCGTGCGCCAGGTGCGGGCATGGGCCAGGGTCGAACCCATGCGCCGGTCCCACACCTCCTGCGCCTGCCGGTAGGGCGTGTCCGGTTCGGCTGTTTTCTGGAAGCGGGAGGACCGCCCCGCTGCCGTTCGGGAGGCGAACATCATCTACTCCTGTCTTTGCTTGAGATTGGGGCCTTCGGAGGCGCCGCCGCCGTCGCCCGCATTCAGGGTGTGAGCAGCGACCATCACGCCCTGATGCATTGCCTGCGTTCGCCGGAAACGCCTCGCCCACGCCGGCTGGCCTGACGGAGTGCTCGAGCCTGCGGCGGCAGTAGGCATTGGTGATAGGGCGCCTGCATTTCCCGCCACGACGCGGGCGCCAGTCGTTGCGCGCGCGCGGAAGTGGCTGGCGACGCGGCCGGCGCCCTGAGCCAGGCTGCCAGCCGCCGATGCGCCAAGTCCGACGGCGGCGTTGAGTGGCGCGGCGAGAGGACCGTTGAGGCCGGTGCGCAGTGAGCCGAGCGCGGTTGCAGCGCGCAGACTGCCGGCAGAGCTTGCCGTCCCGTTCGCGGCAGCCCGGCCCGCGCCGACTGCGGCGCCCGCCGCAGCGCGACCAGCCATCACGGCCCCGGCCCCCGCAGCGCCCACGCCCAGCGTTGTGCCGGCGGCAGCGCCAGCAGACAGCTGAGGCGCTCCCGAGACAAGACCGGCCGCGATGCGCGGGCAGAAGATGGCAAGGCCCATCAGCGTCAGCGCGCCAAGCACGACGGCGAAGGCCTGTTCGATGGTCATGTCGTCAGGATCAAGCGCGTTGCGCAGCGTCTCGAACATGGTCGAGCCGATGCCGATCACCACGGCGATCACCAGCACCTTGATGCCGGAGGAGATCACATTGCCGAGGACTCGCTCGGCCAGGAAGGTCGTCTGGCGCCAGAAGGCGAACGGGACCAGCACGAAGCCTGCCAGCGTCGTCAGCTTGAACTCGACGATTAAGACGAAGAGCTGGATCGACAGCACGAAGAAGGCCGCGATGACGATAATCCCGCCGATCAGGAGAAGCAGCACTTCGGCAAGGTTCCCGAAGAACTCGAAAGGCCCGGGCGCGATGGTCCCGATATGATCGAAGATCGGCTGGGACGCAGCAAGACCCTCGGCTGCAACCAGGCCGGGCCTCAGGAGGTCAGCAGGCGTGAAGCTGGCGGCCGCAGCATCAAGACCCAAAGTCGCAAAGCTGTTGAAGATGATGGTCGCCAGTACGGCGAAGTTGCCAAGGATGTAGGCGAAGGCCCCGACGTAAAGCGTCTTCTTGACGAGGCTCTGGATGATGTCGGTGTTCTGGCCCCACGCCCAGAACAGGGCGGCGATGGTGACGTCGATGACAATGAGAATGGCGGCCAGCGAGGTGACGTCGCCGGAGATCAGGCCGAAGCCTGAATCGATATAGGTCGTGAACGTGTTGAGGAACCCGTCGATCGCCGAGAAATCGTTCATGACTATCGTCCCGTCTGGCTAAGTGCGCGTCAGTTCCACGGCTTCTGGCCGGGGTGCGCCGTTTGCGCGCCCGAGAAGAAATGATCGTGCTGGGCGCGGGCCTGAGCCTGGACTTCCATCTGGCGGGCGCGCTCCAGCGCCTCGGCGCGGGACTCGGCGACGAGCAGCGCCTGGAGGCGCATGGATTGCTGCGCCTGGAACGCCAGAAGTTCATTGGTCGCTTGCTGCGCCGACAGGGCGCCCGTGGCGTTGGCGCTCGCGCTGGTCAACGCCTGCAGGGTCGTCTGGTCGGTTCGCAGCTGTTCCGTGGCCTGCGCCTGCACGATGAGCGATGTCTGGAGTGCGGAGCGGGCGGCGTCGATCTGCCGGGCGGCGGCCTGTGCCCGTGTTGCGACATCGGTGCCGCGATAGTCGCCCGTATAGAGAGACTCCAGCGCGGCGCGGGTCTCACCGACCCTCAGAGCAAGTCCTCGCGCTTCATTGAGCAGCGCGTCCATCTCGCGGAGTTTGGTCATGATCTCAGGCGCGAACGTGTCGCCCAGCCGCGTCAGGTTCCTGGCGTCGTTTTCGAGCTGCCGGATCTGATTGGTGATCTGCTGCACCTGGTTGTTGATCTGCTGCAGCGCCCGGGTCGCGTTAAGCGCGGTCTGGATGAGGTTGAGCGGGTCGTTGACGATCATTTGGGCCTGCGCGGGTTGAGCGACGATCGGCGCCAGTGCGACTGCGCTGAGCAGCGCGCGAAGCAGGACCCGAGGCAGAGAAGAAGGACGGCGTTTCATCAGACGGTCTCCAGGAGTTTGATTGAGGTGCGGGAGTGCGGGGTGTCGCCCTCGGGCTCATCCAGCGCATCGAGCACCCAGGCGAGTTGACGAGCCCGCAGAAAGCGCCGCCAGAAGGGCGTTGCGGATGCCTGTCGCTCCAGCGTGGCGATCAGCTCACGTGACGCAGGATCGGACGCCGCGCAGAAGGCAAGCGCGACCGGCCCAAGCGAGAGCTCGAACAGGCGGCGGCCCTTGGGGCTGGCATAGTAATAGTGCCGCTTGCGCTGCGCCGTGGCGATGAGATCGATCTCGGTGTCGTTGAGACCGAACCGCTCATAGGCCTGCCGCTGCTGCGGTTCGAACGCGCGTTCGTTGGGAAGGTAAATGCGCGTGGGACAGGACTCGATAAGAGCCGGTGCAATAGCGCTGTCCGCAACATCGGCCAGCGATTGCGTCGCGAACACGACCGCGACATTCTTCTTGCGGAGCGTCTTCAGCCATTCGCGAATGCGGGCGGCGAACAGCGGCGAGTCGAGAAACAGCCACGCTTCGTCCAGGATCAGAAGGGTCGGGCGGCCATCAAATCGCTCTTCGAGCCGGTCGAACAGATGGAGCAGGGCGGGCGCAGTCGCCTTGGGCCGCGCCATGATCTCTTCCATCTCGAAAAGCACGACATCGCTGAGTTCGAGCCTGTCTTCCGCCCCGTCAAAGACGCCGCCCATCGCGCCGTCCTGCGTATAAGGCAGGAGCGCCGCCTGAACCGCAGCATTCTGGACCAGCAAACGAAGTCCGGTAAGGTGCCGCTGCTCAGGCGGCGCAGACCGGAGGCTTCCGAGCGCCGTCCAGACCGGCTCCTTGATGTCCGGCGTTTGGGACAAGCCCTCCTGCGCGAGCAGGTTCATCACCCAGTCGAGTGCATCGGCGCGTCCCCTGGGCGTGTCGATCCGCGCCAGCGGCTGGAAGGCGGCAACGCCTGTTCCTCCGAGGTCGATGGCGGTCCCGCCCATGCCCAGCAAGGCCGCGCGCGCCGAGCCACCCTTGTCGAACAGGAAGACCTGGGCGCCGGCAAACCGCTTCCATTGCAGGGCGAGAAAAGAGAGCAGCACGGATTTGCCGGCGCCGGTGGGCCCGATCACCAGCGTGTGGCCGACATCGCCAACGTGAAGATCGAGCCGGAAAGGCGTCGAGCCGTCGGTGTGGGCGACCGACAATGGCGGCGCGTCAAGGTGATGGTTCCAGCTGTCGCCCGCCCAGGGTGTCGCCAGCGGCGCGATGTGGGCGAGGTTGAGCGTCGACACCATCGGATGGCGGATATTGGCCCATGCGTGACCCGGCAGGCTGGAGAGCCAGGCTTCGACAGCGTTGAGCGTCTCCGCCACGGCGACGAACCCGCGCGCCGAGATGACGCGATCGGCAAGCCGCAACTTCTCGTCTGCCTCCGCAGCGGTGTCGCCCAAGACGATCAGCGTAGCGGTAAGGAAGCCGAAACCGATCGCTTCGGATCCGACCTCTTCCAGGGCAGCGTCCACCTCGGCTGTCTTGGCCAGGGCGTCGGGGTTGGAGAAGGTGGAGGTCTCCTTGGTGAGCACCTCTTTCAGCAGCGCCGATAGCGATTTGTGCCTGGAGAACCAGAGCCGCCGCCACTTGGTGAGCTCTTTCTCGGCTTCGTCCCGGTCGAGGCAGAGATATCGCGTCATCCAGCGATAGGTGATCGACAGGGCGTTGAGATCATCAAGAACGCCCGGAGCCGTGAAGGCCGGAAAGCCTTTAATGGTAAGAACACGCAGATGCTTGTCGCCCAGCATCGGCGCGGCGCCGCCGGTGAGCGGCGCATCGCACAGGAGGCCATCAAGGAAACCCGGGCCAGCCGGCGCCTTTATCGCCTGGCGTCTCGGTGAAACTGTCGCCTTGAGGTAGGTGAGCGTCTCGTGGTCATCCAGGACGTCGAACTCAGCGACGATGCCCTCAAACAGACCGAACGCCTGCGTGCTGGCTTGCTGGAACTGCTCAAGGGCTTCGCGCGCCACTTGGCGGTCAAGCCGTCGCGACGCTTTCGCCCTGTCGTCGGCTTTGGAGGTCTTCACGACCGGCCGGTCGTGTCTGTCCATTTCGAAAAAGAAGGCGGAAGCTTTCCGGCTGGCGTCCGGCGCCGGCGTCCATTGCAGCGTGAGGTAATGGATGGTCTCGAACTGCGCGCCGGCCCGCTCGAACGCCGCCGCGCGTTCGGAATCGATCAATCGTGACAGGTCGTCGTCAAAGCAGCCATCGGGATAGGACGTGATCTCGCGCCGGTCTGCTTCGACATAGATAGCCCAGCCCGAGCCCAGGCGTCGGAACACGTTGTTGGCGCGTGCGGCGAATGACACGAGTTCCTCCGGGGTCGAGGATCTTACGTCCGGGCCGCGGAACCGCGCCGTTCTCTGGAACGAACCATCCTTGTTGAGGACGACGCCCGGCGCGACCAGAAGGCCCCAGGGGAGGAAGTCTTCGAGGCGGCTAGGCTTGTGACTGTAGGGAGCGAAGCTGATCATGTACGAGCTCGTCGGATTTCAGTGCGAACTGAGGCGTGGCCTAGACTTCAAGGTGAGGCGGGATGCGCATGCTGCGCTGGAGGATGTCCATCGCCTGTGGATCGCGCCGGGCGAGGAAGACACCGACGACATGCCCCACGACGCCCAGGATCAGTCCGGCAAGGAGTGCGCCCGAGAACACGACCACCATCGCCAGTGTGCCATTGAGAATGGCGAAGGAGCGCGGAGCGCCGCCGAAGAGGATGATAGTCGTGAGCGCCTGCCTTACCGGGGCAAGGAAGCCTGGAACGTCGTGGGGGTCGCGCATGGAGCCTGTCTCCCGGCTTGAATGCGGATCAGGGAATGACTGCGCCGCCGCCACCGACGAGCGGCAGGAAGAAGCTGGCGGCCGCGAACGCGATGGCGAGGCCGAACAGGATCTGCAGCAACTTCTTGAAGCCCTGGCCGACATCGCCGAAGGCGAGTGTCAGGCCGGTCGCGACAATGATCAGGATCGCGACAATGCGTGCGACAGGACCGGTGATCGAGTCCAGCACGGCGGTGAGCGGCCCTTCCCAGGGCATGCCGCCGCCGGCTGTCGCCGCATGGGCCGCGCCGGAAAGGACAAAGGTTGCCACCGCTATGGCAGCGATGCGGGGCACGACCCCCAAATAATGTGTCAGTCTCATGTGGAGGCTCCATGCACGTGGTTTGAGTGTGCGTAGTCTGAGGCGCGATCCCCCCGCGCCGGGGTCATCCGCGTCCCCTCCGATGTGAGGTTGGAGGGCGCGTAGATTTCGGAGATGCGACGGCCAGCCCGGCCGCCGCGCTCGATGTAGACGACGAGGTCGACCGCCTCGGAGATCAGGGCGGTTGGCGGGCTGGTCGACGCCTCCATGGCAAGCTGCTCCAGCCGCGACAGGGCAGAGCGCGCCGAGTTGGCGTGCAGCGTGGCGATCCCGCCGGGATGGCCGGTATTCCAGGCTTTCAGGAGGTCAAGTGCTTCGGGTCCGCGAACCTCCCCGACAACGATCCGGTCCGGGCGCAGCCGGAGTGTCGAGCGTACAAGGTCGGAGAGTGACACCGATCCGGGCTGCGTTCGCAGGGCGACGACATCCTCGGCGGCGCATTGCAGTTCGCGTGTGTCCTCCAGAATGACGACGCGCTCGTCCAGTCCGGCAATCTCCGCCAGCAGCGCGTTGGCGAGCGTCGTCTTGCCTGAGCCGGTTCCGCCCGCGACGATGATGTTGGCGTGGTCGGCGATGGCCGACCTCAGCTGATGGAGCTGGTCCGGTGTGATCACGCCCTGGCTCGCATAGTCATCAAGGCGGATGATGCTCGCGGCCGGCTTGCGGATGGCAAAGCAAGGTCCGCGCGAGACAGGCGGCAGCACGCCTTCGAACCGCTCTCCGCGTGGAGGCAGTTCTGCCGACACGATTGGCTTCTCGCGTGTTACCTCAGCGCCGGTAAGCGTCGCGATGAGCCTGATGGCCCGTTCTGTTTCGGCAGCTTCCAGCCGGAATCCTGCGGTCTCCCGGCCGCGGCCGACGCGCTCGACCCAGACCCGCCCGTCGGGATTGACGATGACCTCGATCGTGTCCGGCGCCAGCAGCGTTGCTGAAATCGCCGGGCCCAGGGCCGTGGCCAGCATGGCGAGGCCGCGCGCAGGATCATGGGGAGGTTGCGTGGCGCTCATTCGGCGGCGACCCCCACCGCTTGCTGGACGGGCGATTGCTGGACGGGCGCTGCGTCCAGAAAATGCTCCTTCCAGACGCTCTTGCCCCCTGAGAGCCGTGCGACGATGGCGGTGACGACATTCTGGAATCTCGACGATCCGCGCGCATTGAGCATGGCGCGATCGGCGTCGGGGATCTCTGGCGCGACGCTCATGGCAAAGCGGGTTGCGTGTGCCGAAAGCTCGAACAGAGTTTCCTGGGATTTCTCGATGACGCCGAGGCGGCGGCTGATGTTGTCGAGCTTCACAATTAGGGCGGCGTGTTCGGCCTGGCTCTTGTCCGCGAACGACCGCATGATCGCCTCCTCGACGACGTCGGATATGCTGCGGTCCTTCAGGACGGCGATGCGGCGCAGAGAGTCTGCGAGGTCAGGCGGGATGCGAGCAGTGATCTTGGTGCGAACCATGGCTTGCCTCACAGACTGTCGAACGTGTCGGGATCGGCGGTGAACAGGATCTGCGCCGCGGTGGGTCCGCCAAGCGCTGCGCCCAGATCATCTTCGCGAGCCGGGGATGCGGGCTGAGGCTCTGTAGTCGGCGCCGGCGTTGGTGGTGTCGAGAAGTCGAAGGCTTTCTGTTTCGCCTGTGTCGCGCGGCCCTTGCCGCCTCTGGGCGGCGGCGGGGCCGGCTGGGCAGGCGGCGTCTGGGGCGGCGCCGCGAGCCCCGACCAGCTGGTTGCCACCCCATCTCCGGCGAGGCGCGGCGAGGTGAAGGGTTTGCGAAGACGCGCCTTGAACACCGGCTCGGCAAAATAGCGAACCTTGCGGGCGCGGATCGGCGGCGCTCCGCCCGTCAGAATGAGTGCCTCGTCAGGAGGAAGCTGCATGACCTCGCCCGGCGTCAGCAGCGGACGCGGAACTTCCTGGCGCGAGACCATGGTGTGGCCGAGCCAGGGCGCCATGCGCGATCCGGCATAGTTCATCTGGGCTCGGGTTTCGGTGGTGACGCCGAGCATGTCGGAGATGCGCTTGGCAGTGCGCTCATCATTGCAGGCGAATGACCCAGCCCCTTCAAACGCGTCCGACCTGAGAGTTAGGATGGACCGAGAAATTGGAGGGAAACATGCCTCGCAAGCGCTACACGCCCGAGGAGATCGTCGCGAAACTTCGCCAAGTTGAAGTGCTCACATCGCAGGGT
>WGML01000006.1 GCA_016125045.1 bacterium | reverse complement strand
GCGCGCCTGGCTCTCCCAGGCCGGCCTCCAACAGGCCCAGACCTTCACCTTCGACCGATATGTCGAACGTCTCGCAGCCGCCTACGCAAAGCTGGATGCAACCCACTCATGATCTCCGTCCTCCTATACGGGCGCAACGACTCCCACGGATACAACCTCCACAAACGAGCCGCCATCAGCCTCAACTGCATCGCCGCCGTTCTCTCCCATCCGAACGACGAAATCCTGTTCGTTGACTATAACACTCCAGACGATCTGCCGACGTTTCCAGAAGCGATACTCGATACGCTGACTCAAGAAGCCGTGCGGCGGCTGCGTATCCTCCGCGTTCGTCCGGCCCAGCACGAGGCGTTCGCCTCTCGCACCCATCTGGTTGCACTCGAACCCGTGTCCCGCAATGTGGCGCTGCGGCGGTCAAACCCGGCGAACCGCTGGGTGCTCTCGACGAACACCGACATGATTTTCACAATTCGACGGTCCGGCCGTACACTGACGGATGTGCTCGGTGAGACGCCTGACGGCTATTACCATCTGCCGCGCTATGAGCTTCCAGAGTGCATGTGGGAGTCGCTGAACCGGCAGGATCCCGAAGACGCAATCGCCAGGGTCCGCGACTGGGGCCGACGATTCCACCTCGATGAGATCGTCCACAGCGGTTTCGACAATCTCTACGATGCGCCCGGCGACTTCCAGCTTGCCCTGCGTGAGGATCTATTCGCCATCGACGGCTTCAACGAGGCGATGCTGCTCGGCTGGCATGTCGACGCCAATATCGCCCGCCGGATGCGGCTCCTTCGTGGGCGTGTCGACACGCTCGCAGGAGAGCTCGCCGGCTATCATTGCGACCACACCCGCCAGGCGACGGCCGTCCACCGGCGGGAGCGGCTGGAGAACGATCCGACCCGTTTTGTGGACAATGTGACTCACACGGGCGTTCCCGAACAGGCGGAAAATTGGGGATTGGCGGACGCGGAGGTGGAAGAGGTGTCGCTCGCCTCGGGCTCGAGCGCTCGCTATCTCAGGGCGCTGGGGGCTACCCTGCGGGAACCGGCCCAGCAGCCCTACGAAACCAGCTACGTGGCCGAAACCTACAACACGCTGAATTATCCGGCCGAGCACGTGCTGCCCTTCCTGGTTGACCTGGTGTCATGCGCGCCGCCGGGCGTGATCGTCGGTTATGCAGGTGTACGCGGCGACATGTTCAGCCTGTTCGCAAACGCCCTCAGGGACCTCGATCCGCAGGCCCGGCTCCTCTTGCCGGAAAATCTGGACTGGCTCAAAGGCGGCGGAATCGCCTCGTCGCTGGAGGCCTGGTGCGACCGGCCCGACTTGTTCATCTTCGAGATCGGCGAGACCCCGACAGTTGAGACCGGAAGCCCGTCCTTCGAGGGACGTCGGGCGGGCGCGGTGATCAACGCTTTACGCGCCTTCCTCGGTGCGGAAGAGCGGCGACAGGCCGAAGGCGCCCGGCCGCGGCGGGTCATCGCCGTCAACGCCATCCATACCTACTTCGAACCGGTCGTCGCCGATGCGATCGCGATAACTCTCACGCCCTATTCGACACGCATCCGTCATGGATATGTCGCTTCCGACCGGATGACCGGCGCCCGACGTCAGGCGCGGCCGGCGGAAGTCGAGGAGGTCGGCCGCATGCTCAGCGCGCGCATGGGCCGCCTGGCGATCGCTCCGCCCACGGAGATTCGCCGCCTCGTCCGGATCGCCGAGGCGGTCCCGGCGACTGGCGATGGCCGCGGGCCGCAATGGGAAGCGGCGCTGCAGTTCGCCGATCCCCTGCTGGCGCTCCTGCGCGACAACGGCTCGACCCGCGCGGTGGCGCGCGATCCGTCGGAACTCGATCTGATTGCGGGTTTGATCGGCGAGCTGCGGCCCTCCGCCCACGCAGGGCACGCCGCGGGACCGGCCCCGGATTATGCGCTGCGCGACGGCCCGACCGACGCGGCGACGCGTCTATTTGACCTGGAGGACTGGGAACGGCCTGACTGGCTCGCCCTTGCGCGGCGCTACTACAATGGCCGGGCGACCTACGATTACACCGCGCGCTCGCCCAATGTGTGGGAGCGGGTTGCGATCCTGTCCGAGCTTGACCTCGAACTGTCGATTTCATCGGGTGGGCGGGCTGCCCGGCCACGCTGCCTGGTCGTCGCGCCGACGCCGGAGCGCACCGCCGCGGCGCTCATTGATTTGGGGGCGCAGGTCGACGTTCTTGACCCACGCTATCTTCTCGAACCTGGAGCGTCGCTGTTCGACTGGCGCAGCAATATTTCGGTCGGCGATCTGAGGCTCGCGGAACCTGCGGGCTGGTTCGTCGAAGAGTTCGAGCGGGGGCGCGCGCAACCCTATGACGCCGTTGTCTGTACCCAGTCCGCAATCATGTTCGGCGGCCGGGCGAGCGCCGCCACGATCGTCGCCGCGCTGCATCCCTGGGTCCGCCCCGGCGGCGTGTTTGCCTTCAGTGCGCCGGCGGGGCTCTCGGACGAGGAAGCGGACGGCGTGCTGTCCCGGGCCTTCGTCCTCGGCGATCGGTTGGACGCGGACTTCGCCGCGGCGACCGGATTTGAACCCCTGCGCGGCCGGCAGGTGTCAATGTCGCGCCGGACCCGTGACCGAATCGGTCGCCTCGCCGACGCGCCTGCCGGCGTGGATCCCGTCGTCTCGCTCGATCCGGCGCCCAATGTGGTCGGGCTGTGGTTCTGGCGCGCGGGGGACGACCCCCGCCTCGACTCGGCCGCGCTGATCGATCTCTTCTCCCGACCGCTGGTCCCGGACGAGGAGGACGCGAGGGCCTTTCGCGTCACGACCATCCGACCCGAACCGGGTCGCGGCCGGCCGCCTTCCCCTCACACGCCGGCGGATGCGTCTGGCGGAGCGGCCGCCGTCGCTGCAAAGCGACCGTTCGCCAATGGCAATCAGATGACCCGGCTGCGAGCCGAGCCCCACGCTGTTCTCACCCCTCTTGGTGTACGCGTAGAAGGCGAAGCCCCGCCGGGCGTATTCGCGTGCGCCGATCTCGGTCTTGCCGCCGCCGGCACGTATGAACTAATCATCGAGCTTCAGCTGAAGTCGCCGGCCGCGCCGGATGCTGTGGCTCTCGTCCAGCTGTACTCCGGGAGCTCGCTTGTGCACTCAGTCAACCTAGACCTTGGCGCCACCGGTTTCAGCGGCGAGGAGCCCGGCACCGGCGGGTCCAGGCGCCGGCAGGTGGTCGAGTTCGAGATCGTTCCGGGGGCTTCGGGCGTCCAACCGCTGGAGGTGCGCGTTCACAAGCCGAAGGGTGCAGCGATCGAGCTTTCCGCGCTGTCGGCCTATTTCGGTGTCCGGCCATGATCCGCAACCGCTTCGGGTTTGGTTCGCGGGGCCGCCAGCCGCTTGCCTCGACCGAGCGCAAGGGGCTCGTCGAGATATCGGAGTTTGCATCGCTCGACCGGACGCAGCTTGAGAACCGCATCCGTAATCTTGCAACCTATGCCCCGCTCGCCGAGGGGGTCGGTCTCGCGCGCGTTCTGGGACGCTACAAGCTTTATGTAGCGCCCGATGACGACGCCATCTCCACCCACCTCATCCTCGACGGCTTTTGGGAGATGTGGAACACGATCTTCCTAACGAGGTTCGTGCGGCCCGGCTGGTCGATTGTCGAGATCGGGGCCAATCTCGGCTACTTCACCCTGCTTCTGTCAGAACTCACCGGGGAGACCGGGCGCGTCGTCGCCTTCGAGCCCGTCAACCGGATCGCCGACCTCCTGACCCGGACGATCGATGTCAACGGAATGGCCGGGCGATGCACCATCGAGCGGCGCGCCGTCGCCGACCGCAGCGGCGACGCCGCCATTCATGTGCCGCGGGGCAATTGGGGGGGCGGAACCATCGTCGGCCACCCATCCTCAAACCTTGCCGCCAGCGAGGCGGTCGAGCTCGTTTCGCTCGATGAATATTGCCGCCAGCACGCGCTCACGCCGGATTTCATCAGGATGGACGCCGAGGGCGCCGAACATCTCATCTGGCGCGGAATGTCCGATGTGATCGCCCGCGCATCGCGGATCGCGGTCTTGTTCGAGTTCGACGTCCGCCGACAGCCCTCCTGGCGGTCCTGGTTCCAGGACATCCAGAAGCAGGGATTCGAACTCGCGCGCGTCGGATACGACTCAAAACTCTCACCGCTGGCCCACGACATGGCGGAGCCAACCGGCATGATCGAGGTGCTCGCCCGAAAGGGCTTCCCGGCCTGACCTCACTCCCGCCCATGTCTCAGCAGAACCGGCCGCCTCACCACTTTTCCGGACACTTCCGACACGCCGCGAACAACGGTCCGTCGCGCAGCCGGCGGCGCAGCTCTACCATGGCCGGTGAGTTCCAGGCATCGTCGAAGGGCGTCGACCCGTCGAACCGCAGTTCCTCAAAACCGGGCGTGCGTGTCATGAAGCAACACGGAACGACGCGGTAGAACATCTCGTTGACGTAGAGGCTGTGATAGGGCGCGTGGCAATGGAAGCGCGGCGTGCGACCTATCGGATTCGCCCCATCCTCCAGGGGATCGACGGGAGAGTGCACGATCGCGCTCGTCGGCTCGATCCGTTCGGTCAGGATTGGATCGCCGGCGCCCGAGACGACATGCTCGATCGTCCCGAAACGGAAGGTTGATGCGCCGCCGCTCTGGCGCGCGTTCTCGAAAGCAATCTTCAGCCCTGTGCGCGGCGCGTCGTAGGCCAGCCGAACCGGCCCCGAAGCCTCGAGAAAGATCCGATCGCCCACCCAGCCGCCGCCGGCGTCCAGAAGACCGACGCCGATCACGCCATCCACCTCAGTAACGTCGAAGCGCACCTCGCCCTTTCCGACATCGGCCGCGGCTGCAAGGTCGTAGGTGACGGACACCGCCCAGGGGGCGGCGCGCGTGCGCACTCTTGCGAGGCCGTCGACGAAAACCACTTCGGTGTGGTCGCCTTGGTCAAGGCGTTGACCGCGCAGGAGTTTGGCATCCGCTTTGTAGTGACCGTCGGACTGGCCCCGCAGCGTGCGATTGCGCAGCACCTCTTCGCGCGACACCATCTGGGGCGGGTTGCGTCGAATCTCTTCTTTCAGGCGCGGAGAGAAGATCTCCTTGTCCCACATTTCCGGGTCGGCCTGCACCGGCACGCGCGAGCGAGCGATGGCCTCGACTGCACGCGCCTTCAGGGCGGGGAAGTCGGGATGAAGATTCGGCGGCAGCACGTGATAATTCAGGCCCTGTTGCAGGGTCGATTGCGGCAACAGCGAACGCAGCCAGATCTGTGACACGCCAAGCTCTTCCCCGAGCGCGATGAACTCCGGGATTTCGTGGAAGTTCTGCTGGGTAACGACCATGGTGATCGACACCATCCGGTCGCGGCGACGGCAGAGATTGCGGATGCCGTCCAGGATGTCCGGGAAGGCGTCTCCGAGCCCCATCACGGCTTCGTGCGTCTCCTGCGTTGCGGCGTTCAAGCTGATCGACACCGAGGTGAGATTGACGCGTTCCAGCAGCTCTCCCCACTTCTTCAGGAAGACGCCGTTGGTGATGGTGTAAACCGTCGCGCGCGGGTCCATGTGGCGCGCCATCAGTTCGCAGATCTTGTCGAACTGCGGATGCGCCATGGGTTCGCCATGTCCGACAAGTCCGATATAGACCGCGTTGCTTATGACGTCCGAGAACGCTTCGAGTTGCGCGACCTTCACGAGCGCCTTTCCCTCAAACCACGACGTGCAGAAGATGCAGCGTGCATTGCAAATGTCGGCGATCGGCAACGAGATGTTCCATGGATAGCTTGCCAGCACATCTCGACCTCTGGCGAATTCCCAGAGATTGAGGCAGAAATTCCTCAGCCAACGATCATGTCCGACGATCGCCTCGAGTTCCGCCTCTTCGATCGCGCCGATCGCCTGTTCGGCTTCAACCACGTGATCGCCTGTCAGTCGGGCCCGATTTGAGAAGATGAGCCCGAAATACTGAAGTGCGGTATCCACCTCGGGGCGTAGAGGCAGGCCGCTCGCGACGAAATTACGCCACGGCCGCATGAGGTCGCGCCAAAAGGGTCTCGCCGCCTCGTTTTCGCCTGCGAGCGCATCGGCCTCTTGCGGGGTCAGCATGCGGAAGGCGCGTTCCGACTTTCCGGTTTCATCGACCGACAACTGGCCGTCGCCAAGCTCTAGCAGCACGGCCTTGTCCATGGCCGCGTCGAGTTCCGGCCGCCAGGGCAGGCCGCTCGCCGCGAGTGACTGGTAAGGTCGGGTGAGCGCCGAAACGAAAGCAGACACAGGCCCTTCCTGGCCGGCCATCGCCTCGATCTCGTCCGCCCGTGCGGTCCGCAACTGGCGCTCGGCGTCCGATAGCTGGCTCGCTTCAACGGCCCCGCCGCAGAGATGGATCTTCACCATCGTCTGCAGCGCCCCCTCGACTTCGGGGCGCACCTCGAGATTGCGCGCCTTCAGCCCACGGAAGGCGTAAGTGATGCGCGAAATCAAATCCGCGGCGTTTGAATCGCCTGCGGAGAGAGCAACAAGCTCGGCGTCAGAGAGCGGGCGGAAACCGGCCTCGCAGGCATTCGACTGCGCCTCTGTCATGCCCGCGCCCGAGAGATGGACGAGGGCCGCCAGCCCAAGCGCCGCCTCAAGGTCGGGATGCATCGCCAGTCCCGACTGCGCAACGGAATGGCTCGGACCCGCGAAGCTGAGCAGGATGCGTTCGATCGGCGCGTCGCCGTCGCTGAGAACCGTCGCCTCTTGCGGAGTGACCCCTCGAAAGGCTTGGACCGCTTCGAACATCTGTTCGACCGTCAGTCCTCCCTTGAGCACCAGGGCGAGTGCGGCGAAGGGCGCCGCCGCGTCGAGCTCGGGTCGCATCGGGACGCCGGTGCGGGCCAACGCCTCAGCAGGCCGGCGCAGGGTCGTGCAGAACGCCGCCGCGGCGTCATCCCCGGCGGTCCAGGACAGCAGCGTCTCGGGCCGCACCGTCCGAAGAGCGCGCTCGGCAAGGCGAATCTGATCAGCGGACATCGATCGCGACCCGGCGCGGATCCGCACCACCGCCGCAAGCGCGTCGTCCGTCTCACCGGTTTCCACCGACCCAGTGGCGGCGATGTCTCGGAACGCGGACAGGATTGGGCTTGATGTCGAGCCCTGCACTTGCGACTCCCGACGCAGCACGTGCAGCAGATGGGTCGGGCTCACGGGTTCGATTCGTCCGTCCGGGTGGCGCAGGAACGGAGAGGGGAAGACCCCGGAGGTGTCAAAATCCACCCAGATGACCGCTTCTGTCGTTGATACTTCCCCCAACATGCAGATCTCCTTTTAACGACCAACTGGCCAGGACAGAACGCGACTAGGGGTAAACCACGAACTCGGCTCTAGGTCGATTCATTCCAGCGTGCGCCTCCCTCCCGGCGGCGCGGTCCCAAACCCCTCAAACAGTCGACGGAGCCTTGAGGTCAGGACCGCAGGACCGGAGCAAGCGAGGGCAGGCCGAGTTCGGTCCTCGACGCCACAAACACCGCGCGCAGGTTGACCCCGTTGCGCTGGTGCGCGCCGTCATTCAGCCACTCTTGTTCAAAATCGGGATGTCTCGGGCGACTGAGAGGCATGGCGACATGATCGAATCCGGCGCGGTTGAGGGCCATCGCCACGAATTTCGGACTCGGCCGGCATCCCAGTCCTGCAAGCGCCTGATTGAAGGTCTTGGGCTCGTCGACCAGCACCATGATTTCCTCCGCCGAGTCGACCACGATGGTTTCGAGCACGAGTATCTCCCGACAGACCCGCTCCATGTTCCGGATCGCGGCGATCGGGCTGTCCAGATGGTAAAGCAGCCCGTAGCAGTGCACGATATCGAATTCTCCGAGAGACGTCAGATCGTCGGCCTGCACGTCGTGCACATGCCCCTTCACCTCCGGGTAGAGGCGGGCCATGACGGCGATGTTGTCCGCCCGCCCGTCGACGCCGACGACGCGGCATCCCCGCGACGTATAGATGGAGCTGAAATGGCCAACCCCGCAGCCGACGTCGAGGACGCGCTTGGCCTGCAGGTCGAGACCGAGCGATAGCAGGTGATCCATGCGGGCCTTGTTGATGGCGTCCGGAGCACCGCCGCTGAACACCTCAACTCCGCCGGAGGGCGGCAGCGGTTCCTCGTGGAAGCGACGGCGCGGGAGGTCGAACGTTGGTCTCACCAGAGTCTCCATCAGCAGTCGCCCGGGCGATGCTCGACCGGCAGGCCGGGCTTGCTCGCTGGAGCGGCGACGAGTATCGCGTGACGCGATCGAGTGAACCACAGGGTCGGTCCGCTCGTGAAGGGTCGAGCGCAAACCAGGTCGTCCGCGACCCGGACCGGCGCCAAAACGGGAGCGCCGAAACCATGCAATTGATCGCCGCCCTCGCAGCCCACGCGGGCGACGCTCAAGGCTTGATCGCTTATGATGTCGGGGCTCACCGGGGAGGGACTGTCGCCGAATGGGTGATGGTTCCCGGCCTTCAACGGGTGGTCGCCTTTGAGCCCGATCCTCAGAACTGCGCGGCGCTGAGGGAACGCTTTGGTGGTGACGCCCGGGTGGATATCCGCGAAGTCGGGCTCGGCGCGGCGGACGGCGTCTTCACGCTCCATCGCAACAATTACGACGCGACCCACTCACCCTTCCCGATCGATCCGGTGGTGATCAACCGCTGGGCCGACGCATCCGACATCGTCGAGATCGCCCGCATCGAAGCGCCTGTGCGTTCAGTCGACTCGCTCGTCGCTTCGGGCGAAGCGCCCCCGCCCCGCCTCATCAAGATCGATGTTCAGGGCGGTGAGCTCTCCGTGTTGACAGGTGCGCGCGCGACGCTTGCAGGCGGGGGTGTCGCTGCAATTCTGCTCGAGGTGGAGTTCTTGCCGCTCTATCTCGGCCAACCCCTGTTCGCCGACGTCCACCGGTTCCTCTCCGCGGCCGGATACCATCCGTCGCAGCTCCTCGAACCGAAGGTGCGCGCCGACGGTACTCTGGTGTGGGCCGACGCGCTCTATGTGCGAGAATGAGGCGAGGTCATCGCGGCGCAGCGGCGATGTTGCCTCCGTCCACGGTAACGAGCGCGCCTGTGGTCTTCTCGGCAAGGGCGAGCCAAACGAATGCGCCGGCGACGTCCGCCGCCGTCACTTCGCGCCGCAGCAGGTTGCCGGACATGTAGTCCGCCTCCGAAACACCGCGCGCGGCCGCGCGCTCAGCCACCATGTCGCCGGTCAGCAGGCCGGAGCGGATGCGGTCCGCATTGACCGCGTTGGAGCGAACGCCCTCCGCCCCGTACTCCAGCGCATACTGGCGTGATAGGAACAGCGCCGCGGACTTGGCGGCTCCGTAGGGTCCGAAGTCCGGTCCGGGGTTCAGCGCCTGCTTGGACGCGTTGAACAGCAGGCAGCCTCCGACTCCCTGAGCCCGAAAAATCCGCATCGCCTCCTGGGCGCAGCGCTGGTGGCCGAAGAAATTCAGCTCAAAGGACGCGCGCAGGGTCTCCTCCGAGACCTCCCCGATCGGGCCGGTGAACGCAGCGCCAGCATTGGACACGAGCACATCGAGCCCGCCAAACCGTCGCACGATCGCTGCGAACGCCTCGGACACCGACCTGGCGTCGGTGACGTCGCACGCGATCGCCGACGCGCCGAACCCGGCGGCGACTTCCAGGGCGCGCTGCTCGTCGAGGTCGAGAAGCACCACCTCGGCGTCCTCTGCCGCGAAGGCGCGCCCGGTCGCCGCGCCGATCGCTCCCGCGCCGCCGGTGATCGCGACGATGCATCCAGCGAGCCGCTTGGTGGTCGACTTGCCGAGCTTAGCCTGCTCAAGCGACCAATGCTCCATATCGAATATGTCCTGTTCGCAGATTGACTGGAACCGGGACATGCGTTCGGCTGCGGACACAACATCGACGGTGGTTTCGGCGATGTCAGCGGCGACGGCTGCGTCTTTGCGTCGGGCGCCGATGCCTACGAGTCCGAGACCGGGGGCCAGAACCACGCGAGGCCACGGATCAAGCGGCTTCTTGAAAGGGGGGCGCGCGTTTCCGCGCTCGAAATAGGCCCGGTAACGTTCGGCGAAAGCGGCGACCGCGGCCTCTGAGGAAGCCGCGACCTCTTCTGGCTCCCTCTCCCGGACGTCGAGGATCATCGGCCAGGGCTTGGTGCGGATCACATGGTCTGGCGTCGCGACCCCCGCCTGGGAGACCCGGTCGAGATCGCTCCTGTCAACATAGGCGCGAGTCGCTGGGCCTTCGCGGAGGTCGAGCACGACGCGTCGTCCCGAGGCGCGCGTGAGGGCGCCTCTCAGCCGCGGGAGGAACACGGCGGCGTCAAGCGCCGGAGCGACGGACGGCGCCGCTTCAGTCTTGGGTCGCGCCGGGATCCGGCGTTCGGCGATCGAGACAAGCTCGATCATCCGCTCATAGGCCTCTTGCGCGGTCGATCCCCATGTGAACACACCGTGTTTGAGAAGGACCATCCCCACCGCTCCAGGGTTGTCGGCGTAGGTGCGGGCGGCGAGGTGCGCGAGTTGAAACCCGGGCATGCAGTATGGGGCGATCGCCACGCGGGAGCCGTACACCTCGCGGCAGATGGCCTCGCCATCCGGCTGGTTGGTCAGCGCGAGGACAGCGTTCGCGTGCGTGTGGTCGATGTAGATTTCGGGGATCCAGGCGTGCAGCAGCGTCTCAACCGAGGGGGTCGGCGCGCCGGCGTCCAGCAGTGCGCAGCGTTGCGCATTGACCATGTCCTCGTCGCTCAATCGTTCGACTGAACGCAGGTCGAGCAAGGGTTGGAGGCGCAGTGCTGGCAGCCCCGCGGGCTCGATGAACTCCATGTCCCAACCGGACCCCTTGACGCAGATGGCGGGGGTCGGTCGGTCGAGCAGGTCCTGCACCGAAGTCTTGAGCGAGGTGTTGCCGCCGCCGTGTTGCACCAGGCGCGGGTCCCGGCCGAGCAGGCGGCTCGTATACACCCGAAGCGCAATGTCCTCCGCCAGGCCTTTCGCAGCATAGCGGTCCACGAACTCGCGCGCTTCGGCGTCTGACCAGAGGCTGTCCATCATCCGCCCGCCATGTCGGGGAAGAGTTCGCGAAGGCCGTCGCGTGTCGCCGGGCGAACGCCGCGCTCCGTGATGATCCCCGTCACCAGGCGCGCGGGGGTGACGTCGAAGGCCGGGTTCGCGGCCCGCACGCCCTCCGGAGCGATGCGCACCCGCTCGATCCGACCGTCCGCCGTCCGGCCGGACATCCAGGCGACCTCGTCCTCGCTCCGGTCCTCGATCGGGATCGTCGCACCCGATGCAAGCGTCCAGTCGATGGTGGAGGAGGGCAGCGCGGCGTAGAACGGTATGTCATTATCGTGCGCCGCCAGCGCCTTGAGATAGGTGCCGATCTTGTTGCAGACGTCCCCGTTGGCGGCCGTTCTGTCCGATCCGACGATGACCATGTCCACCTGACCCTGCTGCATCAGGTGTCCCCCGGCATTGTCGACGATCAGAGTGTGCGGCACGCCGTGGCTCTTCAACTCCCAAGCCGTCAGCGCGGCGCCCTGATTGCGCGGCCTTGTCTCGTCCACCCAGACGTGGAGCGCGACGCCCTGGTCGTGCGCGGCGTAGATCGGCGCGAGCGCCGTTCCCCAGTCGACGGCGGCGAGCCAACCGGCGTTGCAGTGCGTCAGGATGTTGAGCGGTGCGCCGCCGGCGGCCTCGGCGAGTTTGCGGATCACGGCGGCGCCGTGCGCCCCGATGGCGGCGCAGAAGCCGACATCCTCCTCCGCGATCCGTCCGGCTTCCTGCCAGGCGGCGGACGGCCTGTCCCGTTCGTAGAGGGGACGCAACCGCGTCAGCACGCGATCGACCGCCCATCGCAGGTTGACGGCGGTCGGCCGGGCGGCCTTGAGGCGCAGCGCGGCGGCCTCGAGCGCGGCGTCGGAGGCGTTCTCCGCCGCGGCGAACGCCATGCCGTAAGCGGCGGTGACGCCGATGAGCGGCGCGCCGCGCACCACCATCGTCGCGATTGCGTGGCCGGCGTCCTCGCAAGTGGCGAGGCGTCGGATCTCGAAAGCATGAGGCAGGCGCGTCTGATCGATCACCTCGATGGCGCCGCCATCAGCCGCGGGCCAGATCGACCTCCGTGGAACTCCGTCTACTTTCATCGGCGCCGCTCCCTGACGTCGATCGGCTTATGGCCGCCACGGCGGGTCTGGGCAAGCTTGGCCGTATGGCGGCCAACGCTTCGTTCCGGTCGAAGCCTAGAGAAACCGTGTGTAGTCCGCTCGAAAAGACTGGATGAGTTCTGCGTGATTTGGTTCAATTATATTCAGAAGTGATGCCCAATCGTCGGCCGATGCAGAAGTGGGGTGCCGGGATAACGCCACGATCAACTCTGCTGCGCAGTCGGGAAACCCAAGTACATCGTAAAGCGCTAGAAGTTTGTAGCATCGGCCAAGCCCCTCGTTCAGCCAACGAGAAAGCTTTCCTTTTTCCGAGAGTGGGTCGTCGACAAACAAAAGATCGCAAAATCCCACCGGACCTCGTTCAGTACATGCCGGGATGCCGTACAAAAATCTTTCTGGCAATGCACTTCGTCTATACCTGACAACTGTGATGTCGAGCCAAGTGTAGCCACGACGCTGCAGTAAGTCAGCGATTCCCGAAACGGATGAATCCCCGGCAGTCGGGTCGCCGTTGAAATGCGCTTCACACTGTATAACGATTGGGGGTGCACGCTGGAAGAGAGCTTCCGCCCCGTGGAGCGCCTTCAAATCAAACCCATCAGTGTCGATTTTCAAGAAGTCGCACTTGTCCGTTATGCTTGACACGGTCAACCGGCGCGTGGCGTATTCGAGCTCCGCGCCGCTGTTGAATTTCTCGCGTATAAAATCTTCCGTGCTCACAGCACGTCGCCGATTGGGTCATGATCAGGATTGATCGCCAGATTGGACTGGCTACGGGCGTACCAGTTCGTGGAATGCCGCAATGTGTCTGGATAGTCGCGGTCGCTTTCAGCGAACGCGGCGATGTAGGTCAGCTTCGGGTTGGTTTCGATTTGCGTTAATCGCTCGATCTCTGGAACGAGTGGGTCGATCCCGATGCCCGCGAGGGCGGGCTCCATTTGGCGAAGCGCCGGGTCGATGCCTTGGCTGTATCCCACATCAACGACGAAAACATCGGGAAGGCGACCCGATTTGGCAAGATACTGCGCAAGCTTGGCGTTTGACTGCATGTCTCTGAGATGCCGCAAGAAGCCCAATTCGACAAGCGCAAAGCGAGGGATAAAGCGAGGGATATTGATCCTTCGCCATCATATCGTCGCCCCCTCGGAGCCATCGGACCCATTCGCATAGACCCGTCCATTCCCTCAGTCGGCGGCCGCCGAATTACGCGCCTCGATCGGCCCGGCAAGGTACTTGCGAAAGCGGAACCAAACGAAATAAGAGGACGAATGCAACAGCATCCGATCTTCGGCTCCGTCCCGCCCCATGTCGGTTCCCGCGCCGAGAACGAACTGATCGACTATGCCGGTGCGCGCTTCCGCAGCATCTGGGACAACCAGCCGAACGTGCCGGCCGTCGTTGGTCCGTGGACGCTCTCGCCCCCGGATTTCAACGAGGAGTATTTTGAGTGGGTCGATCTGCTTGAGGCGGTTCGGGCGTCGCGCGACACTTTCGTCATGGCGGAACTCGGCGCCGGATATGGGCGGTGGGGCGTGCGCGGCGGCGCTGCCGCCAGAAAGATGGGACTGCGCCCAAAGCTCATTTTCGTCGAAGGCGAGCCAAAGCACGTGAGTTGGTTGAACGAGGCGATCAAGCTCAATGGTCTGGACGACTCATCCACCGTCATCGAAGCGGCGATCGCCTATGGCGGCAAACGCTTGCCCTTTCTCGTAGGGCACGAAACCCTGTCCATCGGGTTTGGCCAGTGCCTTGGCTGGGAAGGCGAGGGCGAGTCCTCGGGAGAAACCTATTTCGGTCGCCCGGTCTCCACGACACCCGGCGGCTATCGTCAGATCATGGTCGATCCGATCACGCTCGAAGCCTGCCTCTCAGGCGTGGACGTGCTCGATCTCATCGACATGGACCTGCAGAAGGCCGAACTCGACCTCGTGCGCCATTCGATGGACACGCTCAACGCCAAGGCGCGCAGGGTGCACATCGGCACACACGGACCCGACATCGAGGATGAACTGCGCGCGACGTTCAGTCGTCACGGATGGCGCAAGGTCTGGGATTTCGGCTGCAACAAGGTCAACGCGACGCCCTTCGGCGACATATCCTTCGTCGACGGCGTCCAGTCCTGGATCAATCCACGCCTCGCCTGAGGCCCGCCAGCGGACGCACTTATCCCACCCCTCCGGCACCCGGTGCATGCTTGTGCATCACCATCGCCCGGAGGATCCGCATGACCAATTCAACCAATCTCTCGCTTCCCTACGTCGCCGCCGGGCAGGCGCAAAAGCACGTCACGGTCAATGAAAGCCTGCGCCGGCTCGATGCGGTCGTTCAGCTTGGCGTCGTTTCGGCGACGACGACGGCGCAGCCCGCTTCGCCCGCCGACGGCGCGGTCTACATCCTCCCGGCTGGCAAGACCGGGGCGGCCTGGGGCGCGATGTCGGTCGGCGCGCTCGCCTACTGGCGCGATGGGGCGTGGGAGGCGATCACGCCCCGCGAGGGCTGGCTTGCCTGGACGAAGGACGTCGACGGCCTGCTCGTCTTCGACGGGGCCGCCTGGACGACGAGCGGCCTGCGAACCGCGCTCGGGCTCGGAACGGCGGCGACGAAGAACACCGGCGCGTCCGGCGCGACGGTTCCGCTGCTCGACGCGGCGAACACCTGGGGCGCGATCCAGACGGTCAATTTCGCGGCCGGGCATCCGGCGGCCTTCTACATGGACCCGTTCTACTACGTTCAGCTCGTCACGCGGGCCGCGACGAATGGCGGCGTCGGCTTCGCGATGTTCGCGAACGACGCCGGCGGCGCGCAGCGGTCGGTTTATGTCGCCGCCACCCCGGACGGCGACCTGACCATAACCCCTCAATCGGGCAGGGGCGTCTACAGCGCCGGATTGTTGAGCCCGTCGGCCGACAACGCCTATTCGCTTGGCGCGGGCTCGACGCGCTGGTCGGTCGTCTACGTCGCGACCGGCGCGATCAACACGTCGGACGCCCGCGAGAAGACAGGCCTTCGCCCCTTGTCGGGCGCGGAGCGGCGGGCGGCGCGGCGCATCCTTGGCGGCGTCGGCGCCTTCCAGTGGCGGGACGCGGTGTCGCGCAAGGGCGACGATCCGGCGAAGGATGGCGCGCGCCTGCATATCGGCGTGACCGCCCAGGCGGTCGCCGACGCCTTCGCGGCCGAAGGGCTCGACCCGGCGCATTATGCGCTTTGGTGCGCCGATCCGGTGTTCGACGAGGTCGAGATAGAGCCCGCGCGGATGATCGATCTCGACCTGCCGGACGGAACGAGGCGGCAGGTTCCGGCGCCGCCCCGCACGGAGCGCCGTCCGCGGCTCGAAGCCGACGGGACGCAGGCCGTCCGCTTCGGCGTCCGCCACGATCAGCTTTTCGCAATGGCGCTGGCGGTGATTTTCTCCGAAGAGCGCCCCCCGGCTTAACTGCCCCGAAACACCGGCGCGCGGCGTCGATGTCGCCCGATTTCGTTCGAAAGGGTGGAGCGCCCGACGGAAATGATGTCTATTGCGCAGAGGGGGACGCGAGGGTTGATCTCCCTGTGACGGGACGGAATCATGGAACAGCTGTACGCGCCGAGCCGCTTTGCGAGCTATGCCGCCCCTGTGCTCGCCCCCGAACCGTATTGCATCGTCGATGTCGGTGCGGCGGGCGGGCTCGCTCCCGCGATGAGCGCGCTGGCGCCGCATCTCACCGGCGTCGCTTTCGACCCTGACCCAGACGATATGGCGCGCCAGAACGCCTCTCGTCGATGGGGCGATGTCGTGTTCTTGTGCGGCTATGTCGGCGTGCCGCGCGACCACCCGCTGCGCCCCCTGGCGGAACGCCATCCGCAGGTGCATCACAATCCGTGGGCCCGGCTGGCCGTCGAGCGCTGGATCGAGATCAATGCGCTCACCGCCCGGGGCGAACCCGTGCCAGCGCGCGGAGCGGAGAGCGAGGAGGTGAGCGCGCCGGCGCCAGCAACGCTCGACCTCGACTTCATTCTTCTTCCCGAGGTTCTCGAAGCGCGAGGCGTCAGACATGTCGATTTCTTGAAGATCGACGTCGACGGCATCGATTTTTTGGTCTTGCGCACGCTGGAAGGGTATCTCGATCGCGCGAGCGTCATGTCGTTTGGCATCGAGATCAACTGGTTCGGTTCGGCGGACCCGGATGACAACACTTTCCATAACGTCGACCGCTTCTTGAAGGGTCGCGGCTTTGAACTTTTCGATGTGACCACCCGGCGCTATTCGATGCGGCATCTCCCGGTCAGCTCTTGGCAACACAACTATCCCGCCAACGCGCACGTCGGTCGCATCTTTCAGGGCGACGCCTTTTACGCCCGGGACATCTGCGCGCCGGCCGGACGCGCCTTCGCGCAGCGCTTGTCGCCGCGCGCGCTCATCAAGCACGCGGTCACCTTCGCGCTGGTTGGGCTGCCGGACTGCGCGGCGGAAGTCCTGCTTGTCTTCCGGGACCGGGTCGAGCCGCTGATTGACATCCCTGCAAGTCTCGACCTCCTCGCCGCTGACGCCCATGCGCGTGGCGAGCCGGGGACAACCTACGAAGAGATCATACAGCGTTTCGAAGCGAGTGCGCGCGCCGCCGCAGAGAAGTAAAGCGACGTCTCAATGCCCCGGGAAAGCCACAAGGCATTGAACGGGGACTCCCATCTTGCGGATCCGGTCCGCGCCGCCAAGGTCCGGCAGATCGATCACGAAGGCGGCACCCGTCACCTCTGCTCCGGCGCGCCGCAGGAGGCGAACGCCCGCCTCCGCGGTCCCACCGGTTGCGATGAGGTCGTCGACAAGCAGCACACGCTGGCCGGACGAGACAGCATCGACATGCATTTCCATCGAGTCGACGCCATATTCGAGCTCGTAGCTTTCGGCGAGCGTGCGATGGGGCAGTTTGCCCTTCTTGCGGAGCGGCACGAAGCCGATCGACAGTTGATGCGCGACTGCGCCGCCGAGGATGAAACCGCGGGCTTCGATCCCCGCGACGCAGTCGACGCGTCCTCCCGCGAACCGCGACACCAGCTGGTCGACCGCCGCCCGGAACGCGATCGGGTTCTGAAGCAGGGTCGTGATGTCGCGAAACAGGATGCCGGGTTTGGGGTGGTCCGGTATGCTGCGAATTGTCGAGGCGAAATCCACCTGAGTGCGCTCCTGTCTGTTGGCTCGCGTGACCGACTCAGCCTTTGGCGGCCGCGAGTTGGGCCTTCAGGCGGCGGATATCGCGCAGCCATGGCTCGGGGCTGGAGTCCGAGGGCGCGCGCCAATCCCCGCGCGGTGACAACGACCCGCCAGACGAGATCTTCGGTCCATTTGGCACGCATGACCGCTTGAACTGGCTGATGGCGAAGAAGCGAAAGGCGAAGACTTCGAGCCAGCGGGTGATCTCTTCGAGCGAGTAGGCGACCTTGTCGTCCGGCTCGATGTTCGCGGGCCATGCGCCGGTCGCAGCGTCGGACCAGGCATGATGCGCCAGGAATGCGATCTTGGTCGGGCTGAACCCGAACCGCGTCGTGTAGTAGAGGGTGAAGTCGTGAAGATTGTAGGGTCCGATCTTCGCCTGCGTGCTCTGGATCGCTCCGCTTTCGTCCGCGGGCACCAGCTCTGGCGAGATTTCCGTGGCGAGGATCGCTCGCAGCGTGCGGCCGACGGCGGCGGAATACTGGCCGTTGCCGGCGCACCAGCGAATGAGGTGCTGGATCAGGGTCTTCGAGACCGAAGCATTGACATTGTAATGGCTCATGTGGTCGCCGACGCCATAGGTGCACCAGCCGAGCGCGAGTTCTGACAAGTCGCCCGTTCCGATGACGGCCCCGTTCACGTGATTGGCGAGCCGGAAGAGATAATCCGTGCGCAGACCCGCCTGAACATTCTCGAAGGTCACGTCATAGACTTTTTCGCCCCGTGCGTAGGGGTGGTCGAGGTCGGCGAGCATCTGGGAGGCAAGCGGGCGGATGTCCACCTCGCGGGCGTCGACGCCAAGGGCCTCCATCAGCTTCCAGGCGTTGGACTTCGTGCCGTCGGTCGTGGCGAAGCCCGGCATGGTGACGCCGATCACATCCGACCGAGGGCGGCCCATGAGATCGAACGCGCGACAGGCGACGAGAAGGGCCTGCGTGGAATCCAGCCCGCCGGAGATCCCGATCACCGCCTTTTCGATCCGCGCAGCTTCGAGACGCTGGCGCAAACCGCGCACCTGAATATTGTAAGCTTCGTAGCAATCCTGATCGAGTCGCGCCGGATCGTCGGGAACGTAGGGGAAGCGGCTTACCGCGCGGACGAGGGGCAAGTCGCTGTCGAGGTCCGGGGCCAGATCGAACGCCACTCTGCGAAGTGCGCTCAGCTCGGGGCGAAGGGTCGCCGCGCAGTCTCGAAACGTCGGCAGGCGAATCCGGTCCTGAACGATGCGCTCGACGTCGATGTCGGCGCTCAACAGCACCGAGTCTTCGGAGAACCGGGGAGACTCAGCGAGCGTTGCGCCCAGTTCGAACACGGCGAGGTGACCGTCCCAGGCGAGGTCGGTTGTCGATTCGCCCACCCCCGCCGCCGAATAGAGATACGCGCAGTTGCAACGTGCAGACTGCGCCGAGCAAAGGAGATCGCGCTCCTCGGCCTTTCCGATCGTGATGTTGCTCGCGGAAAGATTGACGATCACAGTCGCTCCACCGAGCGCGAGGTGGGTTGAGGGCGGAATGGCGGCCCACACGTCCTCGCAAATCTCGACCCCCAGAACGAAGCCCGGAATGTCCGTCGCCCGGAACAGGAGGTCGACGCCGAACGGCGCGGTTTGTCCGGCGATGTCGATCTCGTCGGCGACGGCGTCGAACGACGACGCGAACTGCCGCTTCTCGTAGAATTCGCGATAATTGGGCAGATAGGTTTTTGGCACCACGCCGAGCACACGGCCGCGATGGATCACGACGGCGCAGCCGTGTACCGACGAGCCCACAAGAAGCGGGGCTCCGACGGCGATCACCGGAAACAGGTCGCGGCTCGCCTCCACGATGTCTGCAATGGCGGTGCGGACATCGGCGAGGAGCGGACCCTGCATGTGAAGATCGTCCAGCGCGTAGCCGGACAAGCCGAGCTCGGGGCAGACCAGCACGGCGCAACGCTCCTCATGCGCACGTCGGAACAGCTTCAGGGTCTCGGCCGCATTGGCGAGAGGGTCGGCGACCGTCACCCGAGGTGAGCACGCCGCTGCGCGAATGAAGCCGTGTCCGTAGAGGTTGTTGAAGGCCGGCATTTCGATCTCCACTCACCATCAAGCGATGGCCGGCGTGGATAGCCGGACACTCGCGCTCCGCCGTCAAGCCTCCGCGACGCCTATCGCTGGTCAAGCGCCCGGTGGCAATGCGACCGGGCAGCGGTGACGCTAAGTCGAGGCAATCCTGACCGCCCAAGCTCAGGCTGCCGCTCCGAAGTCTGGACCTTCCGACAGGGCGGATGAGGACGCGCGCCCTCCGTCGGATCAGGCCGCCGACTACTCGGCCGCGACAGCGCTCGCGCGAGCCGCCACGCCTGCGCCCTGTTCCTGGCCGAAGCCTGGGTAGACGAGGGTCGCCACGCCGTCGAAGGTGTCTCGCGGCAGCACGCGCCAGGTGTCGATGACGACAACGGCGTCGTCGCTCCCGCGGTTCAGCCACTCAGGTCGGATCGACTTGTATTCTGGTTCGCCAGTCATGATCACAACCGCGTCTGAGGATCGCACGCAGTGTTCGAGCGACTCCGCGCGAACCGCCTGGGGCAGGGCGGCCATTGCGTTGTCCAGCGCCAGCGGATCGTACAGGTACACTTGCACGCCGCGATCGATGAGCGTCCGCGCGAGATAGATCGCCTGGCTTTCTTCGATCACCGGGGTTCCGGGCTTGTAGGACAACCCGACGATGCCGACTCGACGCGCGCCGCCGATGTGCGACAGTGCAAGCCCTGCAAGGCGGTCGAACTGGCGGCGGTTCACCCGGTCTGTCGCCTCAGCGACGTCCGGCGACACGCCCAGCGAGCGGGCGAACACGCTAAGGGCGACGTTGTCCCGCGGGAAGCACGGTCCGCCATAGCCGGTCGCGCCCTTGAGGTATTTCGAGCCGATGCGGGTGTCCTTGCCGAGCGCCGCGGTGACCACGTCCACGTCCGCTCCAGGAAGCTGACCGCAAATCTCCGAAATCATGTTGGCGTAGGAAATTTTTGTTGTGACGTAAGTGTTCACGGAGATCTTCACGAGTTCCGCATTGATGAAGTTCATCCGCTGGACCGCGGGATCGTTCATCGCGCTCGTCTTGTAGACCTCTTCCAGATAGGAGCCGGCGCGCTCGTCCGACTGGCCGATCAGGATAACGTCCGGATACAGCATGTCGCGAACGACCGTTCCGAGCGCAATGAATTCAGGGTTGTAGCAAAGGCCAAGATCCGCACCGACCGTGCGCCCGCTGGCGGCTTCGAGGCGTTGACGGATCACTCCGCCCGTCGACCCCGGCATCACCGTCGAGGTGATGACGACCACATGGTAACCAGACTTGGCGCGGATGGCTGCACCGAGCTTCTCGACCGCGTCGAGCACGAACGTGTTGACGAATACGCCTTTGGCGTCCGACGGGGTCGGGACGATGATGAAGGTAATGTCGCTGTTGTTGACGGCGTCCTGCCAGTCGGAAGTGGCGCGAAGGCGGTCCCGGCTCTTGTCGATCAGTTCCTGGAGCTGCGGTTCGGGAACCGGCGCGCGACCTGCGTTGATGTCATCCACGAAGCGCTGGTGGAGATCCAGCCCCACGACCTCGTGTCCGCGGCTCGCCATCACCGCGGCGAGGGGGGAACCGAGTTTGCCCAGGCCGATAACTGATACTTTCATCCCGATCCTCCGAAACACCCGAACGCCCTTGAGAGGCGAGCAAGACCACCGTTGCACTTCAGCTTCGATCTTGAAGTTGTCCCCTCGCGCCGCCTCTGAAGCATGAAGCTTCGGTTAATTCAACCACGCTTCCATGAAACCGATAGCTGTGGATAGCGCTTTTTTGCAGGATTGCGGATTCGCGTGCAGCGCGAAGTTTTCGAAACCCCTCGACGCACAAGCGGGTCGGCCCCGTCGCGACAAGCCGGGCGAGCAAAGCCGTTCAACGGGAGATCGCGTGCGGCGCCGTTGCACAATCGACCGACGCCGTTTCTGGCGCCGGTGGCGAACGGCCCACCCTTGCGTCGTCTTGCCCCAGGCGATCTAGCCGTCTTACTATGAAAACAAGCAAGCAGGAACGCGGCAAACCTGGAGCGACCGGGAACCAACCGGACCACGGGCTTTTGGGAGTCGGTTTCTGAGCGGTGGGACATCGGAATCCGACTTAGGGCGTGGCTCCTGGCTTTGGCCGTTCGCGAGCGGCGGCGGGAGAAGTGTATGGTGCGTAAGGGACTGGTGCTGGCCGGAGGGTCGGGGACGCGTCTCCACCCGATCACGCAGGCGACCGTCAAACAGCTCCTGCCGATCTACGACAAGCCGTTGATCTATTACCCCCTGTCTGTCCTGATGACGGCGGGCGTCCGCGACGTGCTCATGATCACCACACCACGGGATCAGGCGGTCTTCATTGAACTGTTCGGCGACGGAGCGCGGTTCGGCCTCAATCTGAGCTATGCGGTGCAGCCGAGCCCGGAAGGGCTTGCGCAGGCCTTCCTGATCGGCCGGGAGTTCATCGGCCGGGACCCGAGCTGCCTCATTCTAGGTGACAATATCTTCCATGGCGGAGGCTTGGGGGCGCGCCTGCGAACGGTCGCCGAAAGGCGGGAGGGCGCCACGGTCTTCACCTATCGCGTCAGCGACCCGGAGCGTTACGGGGTTGTCGAATTCGGCGCATCGGGCGAGCCGTTGAGACTTCACGAGAAGCCGAAAACCTACATCTCGAACTTCGCCGTCACCGGGCTCTACTTCTATGACACGGACGTGTGCGACATCGCCGCTTCGGTTAGACCCTCCAAGCGCGGTGAGCTCGAGATCACGGACGTGAATCAGATCTATCTCGACCGCGGTAAATTGACCTGCGAGAACCTTGGAAACGGCGTCGCCTGGCTCGACGCCGGAACGCCCGACAGCATCCTTGAAGCATCGCAATACGTTCGGGCGATCGAGAAGCGCCAGGGTCACCGGATCGCCTGCCTCGAAGCCATCGCGCTGGAGCTGGGCTATATCACCCCGGACGATGTTGTTCGCAGCGCCCGAGCGATCGCCAAGAGTGAGTATGGCCAATACCTCCTGAAGCTCGCTGAAGGCCGGACCACACGTTAAGCGGCGTCCGCACTGCCCCGGCGAACCGTGGCTTTTGCTCGTTCCAATCTTGTAGGCTCAAAAGGGCCTGTCGCGTCGACCCAACGGACCTCCCTAATGTTCCAGCGCCTCGACATCCCTGAAGTCTTCGTGGTCACGCCCCGACGATTCAGTGATTCCCGCGGATACTTCTGCGAGACCTTCAAGAAGTCGGTGTTCGAGCCGATCACCGGCTCGCTCGACTGGGTGCAGGAAAACCACTCACGGTCAGAGCCGCGCCACACCGTAAGGGGGCTCCACTTCCAGATCCCTCCCTTTGCTCAGGACAAGCTCGTCCGCTGTGTTCGCGGCCGCGTCCTTGACGTTGCAGTCGATATCCGCCGTGGTTCGCCGACGTTTGGGCGCCATGTATCGGTGGTGCTCACAGAAGCGCAGGGCGAGCAGATCTTCATCCCGAAGGGCTTCGCGCACGGGTTCGCGACGCTCGAGGAGGGGTGCGAGGTCGTCTATCGTCTCACCAACGAATACAGCCCCGCTCACGAGCGTGGCCTTCTGTGGAATGATCCGGCGCTTGCGATCGATTGGGGCGTGCCCGCCGGCGCCGCGACGCTCTCGCCCAAGGACGCCGCTGCGCCTCGCCTGTCTGAACTTGTTGATGCTTTCGGGTACGACGGCTAGGCGTTTCGTCGATCGAGAAAGGGAGCTGCGACATGCGACTGCTGGTGACCGGCGGCGCCGGGTTCATCGGATCGGCGCTGGCCCGTATGGCGGTCGGGCGCGGCGATGATGTGCTGGTCGTCGACAAGCTCACTTACGCCGGGCACAGGTCCTCTCTTCGCGATATCGAAGACGCTCCAGGGTTCAGCTTCGCTCGGGCTGATATTTGCGACACTCGCGCAGTGCTCGCGGCGCTCGAGGCGTTCGCGCCGGATGCGGTGCTTCACCTCGCGGCGGAAAGCCATGTCGATCGGTCGATCACCGGGGCGGGTGATTTCATCAACACCAACATCGTCGGCTCCTTCCGCCTTCTGGAAGCCACGCGCGCGTGGTGGGAGCGTCTCGATCCAGCTGCCCGGGAGCGGTTCCGCTTCCTCCATGTATCCACCGACGAGGTGTTCGGATCGCTTGGTGTGGAAGGCGCGTTCACCGAGGCCTCGCCGTATGATCCGCGCTCGCCCTATTCGGCGAGCAAGGCTGCATCTGACCATCTGGTGCGAGCCTGGGGGCACACTTACGGCCTGCCCGTGATCATCTCCAATTGCTCCAACAATTACGGCCCGCGCCAGCTTCCCGAGAAGCTCATCCCGCTGATGATCCTAAATGCGCTCGAGGGTCTCCCGCTGCCGGTCTATGGCGACGGACTGAACGTCCGCGACTGGTTGCATGTCGACGACCATGCGCGGGCGCTGCTGGCGCTGGTGGATCGTGGGCGTCCGGGCGCGACCTACGCTGTGGGAGGGCGCAGTGAACGCAGCAACATCGCGGTCGTCCAGAAGGTCTGCGCCTTGCTGGAGGCGCTGAAGCCAGCGGCATCCCCCCGCTCGACTCTGATCGAACATGTGAAAGACCGCCCCGGTCACGACCGCAGATACGCCATAGACCCTACACGGATCGAAACCGAACTCGGCTGGCGCGCAGAAGAATGCTTCGAGAGCGGAATGGAGGCGACCGTCCGCTGGTATCTCGACAATGAATGGTGGTGGCGCCCCCTGCGCGCGGCCGGCCACGGCGTCGCCCGGCTTGGCCTGCCAGTGACCGGCGCAGCAAGCGGGGTCCGGACTTGAAGGCGCTGGTGATCGGCGGTGTGTCCGGTCAGATGGCGCGCGCCTTGAGCGAGGCCGCCGGGACGCATTGGGATGTGCATTGTTCAGGGCGACCCGACACCGACGTGACGCACCCGGAAACGATCGCACGCACGATCGACCATGTCTGCCCGGATGTGGTGATATGCGCGGCCGCTCACACGGCGGTCGACGCCGCCGAAGCCGATCCTGAAGCCGCGCACGCCGTCAACGCAACGGGCGCGGGACAGGTCGCGACCGCCTGCGCCGCGCGGGGGGCGCCGTTGATTCATTTCTCCACCGACTATGTGTTCGACGGCTCCAAGACCGCGCCTTATGTCGAGGGCGACGCGGCGAATCCCGTGAACGCCTATGGCTGGTCGAAACGTGCAGGCGAGATCGCGGTCCTCGACGCCGGCGGACGAGCCGTGATCCTTCGGCTGAGCTGGGTCTATGACGCCCACAGCCGAAATTTCCTTCGCACCATGCTGCGTATCTCCCGGACGCGCGACGAGATCGGCGTGGTGCAAGACCAGATCGGCCGACCGACTTACGCCCCTCATGCCGCCGCTGCGACGCTTCGTGTCGCCGAACGTCTCGTGCGTTCGCGTGATGCCCCGCTGGGCGTCCACCATCTCAGCGGCGGCGGAGACGCCAGCTCCTGGGCGGTTTTTGCTGAGGAAATTTTTGCCCATTCCAGACGTCGTGGCGGCCCGAGCGCGCGCGTGAAGCCGATCCCGACGACAGACTACCCAACGCCCGCCGCGCGTCCCCTGAATTCAATGCTGGACTGCAGCCTCATCACTCGAAACTACGGAGTGGCTTCGCCGGACTGGCGGACCGGCGTGGCCGAATGCATGGATCACGTTGCTTCGGGCGGGTGGCGGGTCGACTGACGCTCCCTCCAGGTCCGCGCTCGCCTGGTGCAGTTGGGACCATTGCCCAAGCCGGGTCGCCTGTCTAAGGACTAGAGCGGGCGAGGCAGACCTGCGCCGGTGGTCCACTATGAGGTGTGCGTGTGTTTGAGTCCGTGGCCGGGCCGGCCGAAAATCTCATGGCGTTGCTGCTGCCGCTCTATCGTAATGTAGAGTTTGCATACGCAATCGCGGGCTGCATCGGCGTTGCGGCTCTGTTTCTCGCGGTTGTCGCCATCCTCGGCCACATAACCCGCCGATCCGCGCTGATGCTCGTGATCAGCCGCCTGACCGGTTTCGTCCGCTTCACGCCGGGGGCAGGACGCGCCGGAAGCGCCACCGCCGAGGAAATAGCCTTCGCCAGCCGGTTCTCCGAGATCGACAGCGTGATGTCCCGGCCGGGCCTGTTTCGCGCCGGGGTCACGGACGCCTGGGCGCGGTTTCGCCACACGCTAACGCTTGAAGGCGCGCCGCCAGTGCGGGCGTCGGCGCGGCCGGCGCAGTTCTTTTTCGCGGCATGCCCGCCACCGACCTGGCTTGGCTTTGCCGCGAACCTGTTCGTCGGCTTCGGCCTGCTCGCCACGTTCGTGGGACTGGTCGCCGCGCTCAGCTTCGCGTCCGAAGGCATGCAGTCCGCCGACGCAGCGACGATGCAGAACGCCTTGCGCGACCTCCTGTTCGCGGCATCGTCGAAATTTGTCACCTCGATCGCCGGCGTCGGCGCCTCGATCGTGCTGCGGCTGGTCGAGCGCTTGCTGACCATCGATCTGCGCGGGCGGCTGGAAGCGCTGTCCGCCATCCTCGAACGCGGGGTCAGGATCGAGACCGATGTCAGCGCCGCGCTTCTGCACGCCCGGCTGGAGCGGCTGGCCAATGTGATCGAGCGCGCGACAGGTGCTGAACCCGCCGCCGCGCCCGCCGCCTTCGCCGACGTCAAGGAATCTGTCGGATGACGCCCGGCGACCCGTCGAACCTCTGGCAGAGCGCGGACGAGGAAAGTTACTACGTCTCGATCACCGATCTGCTGCTCGGCCTTCTGTTCCTGTTCCTCATCATGCTCATGTATTTCGCGATCCAGCTTCGCGAGACGACCGAAACACTGGTGACGGCCGAACAGACCCGATCGCAGCTGCTCGAGGAAATTGCGGGCGACCTTCGCGCGAGGAATGTGCGCGCCGAGGTCGACCTTGGCGCCGGCGTGCTTCGCCTGCCGGATGAGGTGTTGTTCCAGAAAGGACTCGACACCCCCCGCGACACCGGCCGTGAGGCGTTGCGCCAGCTCGCCGAAGTGTTGTCTCAGCGCGTTCCCTGCTACGCGCACGACGCGTCCGGGGTGCGGCCGGAACGATGCGCGCCAAACCCGCATTCGGTGGAAGCGATCTTCATCGAGGGTCACACGGATTCCGACCCGATCTCGTCGAACGGCCGCATCCGGGACAATTGGGATCTGTCCGCCGCTCGGGCGGCAAACACCTATCGGCTGTTGCGCGATTTCCATCCGGACCTCGAGGCCCTGCAAAGCCGGGTCGCGTCCGATCCGCGCGCCGCTCCCCTGTTTTCGGTCGCGGGCTACGCCGATCGAAGACCGGTCCAGGAGGGCGATGACGAAGCCGCGAAGGCGCGGAATCGGAGGATTGACCTCCGATTCGTCATGGCGGAACCCGAGATTGACGCCCCGACGCCTCTTTCCGGCGCGGAATGATCCGGTTCATCGGGCGCCACTCCGCGAGGCGAAGGGCAAGCTTCCGTCCCGGGCGGACATGCTCTAAAGAGCGTTTCCGCGTAGTCCGGCGAGGCTAACTTCTCCCCCTTGCAGGCGCACTGCGTGTTCCGGCCCTTCCGCTGCTCGGGATGCTCCAGGGCTCGGGATACTCCAGGGAATGAAAGTCGCATGGTGACCGACACGCGAATGGCAGGCTCGTCATCCGAGCTCGCAAACTGCATCCGCATGTTGTCAATCGACGCGGTGGAGCGCGCCAAGAGCGGTCATGTCGGCCTTCCCCTTGGCATGGCCGACGTCGCCACCGTCCTGTTCTCGAGATTCCTGAAGTTTGACGCCGCCGCGCCCGACTGGCCGGATCGAGACCGCTTCGTCCTGTCGGCCGGGCATGGTTCGATGCTGCAATACGCGCTGCTCCATCTCACCGGCTATCCCGGCATGACGATGGACCAGATCCGCGATTTTCGTCAGCTCGGCTCAATGACGCCTGGCCATCCCGAGTACGGCCACACGCCGGGAGTGGAGACCACCACCGGGCCGTTGGGGCAGGGCCTCGCCAACGCAGTCGGCATGGCGATCGCTGAACGCCACCTCAACGCTCGCTTCGGCGATGATCTCGTCGATCACCGGACCTATGTCATCGTCGGCGATGGATGCCTGATGGAGGGTGTTTCGCAGGAAGCGATCACCCTCGCGGGTCATCTGCGCCTCAACCGGTTGATCGTCCTGTTCGACGACAACCGCATCACCATCGACGGGGCGACCAGCCTAACCGACCGCACGGACCAGCTCACCCGCTTTCATGCGTCCGGTTGGAACGTGACGGAGGTGGACGGCCACGATCCCGAGGCGGTCGCTGAAGCCCTGGAAGCCGCGCAGGACAGCGAGCTACCGGTCCTTATCGCGTGCCGCACTATCATCGGTTTCGGCGCCGAGGGAATCGCAGGCACCGGCGCGGCGCATGGCGGCCCCTATGGCGCGGACGCCGTCGCGAGCGTGCGCAGATCACTCGGCTGGAGCCACGCCCCGTTCGAGATTCCCGGTCATCTTCGCGAGGCATGGGCCGCGATCGGCGCACGAGGCGCGCAAGCCCACGCAGCCTGGCACAAGCGGCTCAGCGCTTCTTCCGACCGGGAGCTGTTCTCCGCAGCGATCGCCGGCGAGATACCGCAAACCGTCGCCGTCGAGATCGCGGCGCACAGAGCGGCCGTCGCCGCCGGCGGCAAGGTCGATGCGACCCGAAAATGGTCCGGCGCGGCGCTCGAGGTTCTAACCGCCGCGATTCCGGAAATGCTCGGCGGATCGGCGGACCTCACAGGCTCGAACAACACCCGCACCAAACAGACCGACGTCTTCGCGCCGCCGGACTATGCGGGACGTTTCATCCATTATGGCGTGCGCGAACACGCGATGGCGGCCGCCATGAACGGCATGGCGCTGCATGGCGGAGTGATCCCCTATTCCGGAACGTTTCTCGCCTTTGCGGACTATTCCCGTCCGGCGATCAGGCTCGGCGCGCTCATGGGCGTGCGGGTGATCCATGTGATGACCCATGATTCGATCGGCCTTGGCGAGGATGGGCCGACCCACCAGCCGGTGGAGCATGTCGCCGCTCTTCGTGCGATTCCGAACCTGCTCGTATTTCGTCCCTGCGACGGCGTCGAGACGGCCGAGTGCTGGGAAGCGGCGCTGGCGAGCACCGCCGCCCCGTCCGTGATCGCGCTCACCCGTCAGAATGTCGCCGCTCAGCGCCGCGACACTGCCGCCGAGAACCTGTCCGCACGCGGCGGATATGTGCTCTTCCCGGCCGAGGCTGAGGAGAAGGTGGTCCTTCTCGCCACGGGGTCGGAAGTTGAGATCGCCGCCGCTGCCCGCTCCGAGCTTGAATCGCGCGGTATCGGCGCCCGGGTCGTGTCGTTGCCCTGTTTCGAACTCTTCGCCAGCCAGCCCGACGACTGGCGCGACGCCGTGCTCGGCGGCGAATTGCCGAAGGTCGCCGTAGAGGCGGGCGTTCGCCAGGGTTGGGACGCTTTTCTGGCGCCAGGCGACCGGTTCGTCGGCATGGACGGCTTCGGGGCGTCGGCGCCTTACAAGACGCTCTATGAGCATTTCGGTGTCACACCGGCGGCTGTCGTCGCCGCCGCTATGTCCGTGATCGATCGCACCAGGCGCTGACGAAGGGGAGAGACAGAATGGAGATCTTCATTGACTCTGCGGATGTCGCGGAGCTGCGCCAGACATCGGCCACAGGGCTTGTTGACGGTGTCACGACCAATCCCAGCCTTATCGCCAAGAGCGGCCGCAAGATGCGTGACGCCATCGCGGAGATCTGCTCCATCATCGACGGCCCCGTCAGCGCCGAGGCCGTCGCCACGGATGTCGAAGGAATGCTCGCCGAAGGGCGCTTTCTGGCGGCCATCGCCAGCAATGTCGTCGTCAAGCTGCCGCTCACCGAGGCCGGCTTGATGGCCTGCCGCACCCTCAGCGGCGAGGGGGTGCCGGTGAATGTCACCCTCTGTTTCTCGGCCGTTCAGGCGCTCCTCGCGGCGAAGGCGGGGGCGACATTCATCTCGCCCTTCATTGGTCGGCTCGATGACGCGGGCCTCGACGGCATGGAGCTGATCCGTGAAATCCGAGCGGTTTACGACAATTACGGCTTCACGACGCGCATTCTCGCAGCCTCCGTTCGCACCACCAATCACGTGAAGGACGCCGCCATCGCCGGCGCCGACTGCGCCACCATCCCGGCGAAGGTGTTTCAGGCGCTCTACAAGCATGTGCTGACGGATCAGGGCCTTGAAGCCTTCCTCAAGGACTGGCGGTCCACCGGACAAAGCATTCTCTAGCGCGCCGGCGCAGTTCGGGCGTCGTCCCGCGCTAGGTCGGCGCCGCCTCAGCCCGGCCGCGCGACATGCTTCACCCAACCAGGGGGCGCGGCGAGCGCCGCGGACCATACATCTTTCAGCGCCTCGACCCGGCGCCGCCCGGCCGCCGCCCATTTCGCGCGCAGGTCCGGGTCCGCCCGCAACAGGCGCAGACGGTCGACCGCGACGCCGAGGTCGGGCTCGGCCCACACGGCGCCGCGCCCGGACTTGTACACCCCCGCCGGATCCCGCACCGGCGTCAGCGTGCTCGGCAACAGCAGCGGATCAAGTCCGGACATGAAGTCAACATTCCCCGACCAGCCCGTTGCGAGCGCAGGTACGCCCATGGCGAAGGCTTCGGCGAGCAGGAAGCCGAAGCCCTCCGACCGGTGAGGAGAGAACACAAGGTCGCTCGACCCGATCAGCGCCTGCATTTTCGATCTCGGAAGATCGGCGACCATGAACCGGATGTCCTCACGTCCACCCGCCGCGTCGACGAGTTCGCGCGGCGGCGTCGCGTCATCCTGCGCCCCGAGCAGCTTCACCACGAGCACCGTCTTTCCGTCAGGGTCCGGGAAGGCGCGCAGATAGGCGCTGATCGCCCCTCGCACGTTTTTACGCTCGAGGCTCGACCTGTGATCGGCCGCAGTCAGAATACAGAACGCGTCCTCGGGCAATCCGAACGGCGCACGTTCCATTGGCCGTCGCCCGACGAACGCCACCGGGTGAGGCATGACGCGGATCGGAGTCCGCACGCCTGTGATGCTGTCCGCCACGAACTTGCTAGGCGTCCATATCTCGTCGAACAGGTCCGCCGCACGCCGCCACTCCGCCGGTGCCCGCGGTAGTTCATAGGCCCAGTAACCGATGCGGTAGCGCGATCTCCAGCTCTTCATCGGCAGGCGGGAAAGCGCGGCGATCGCCTCGGGTGGATTGCAGTTGAGCACCCACACCCCGCCATCCTGCGCCGGGAGCCGACTCGCCGAAGGGTCACGTTCGAACAAGCCGCGAAGATCGTGTGTCGCGACCGGCAGACCCGCGCGCTTCAAAGCGTCAGCGGTGAGCCTCGCGGACTCTCCGACCCCGAACGATTCCTTCAGAAACCCCGATACCACCACCGGCCCTTGGGAAATTGTTCGAGGGGATGCGGCGAGTCTTGACCTAAGCGACATGAGCAGCATCTGCCGCGCCATCGGCCACAGAGCTTCGCGCAAGGGTCCCGGAACGACGGCGCGCAAGCCTCTGAGGGTCATCTCGACCTCGCGCCGATGGTGCTTCTCGGTACGCTCATGACCGTGTCCGGGAGCCGTTTCATCGCGCTAGGAGGAGCAAGCCCGGCGCCGCGTCAAGGCGCCGCGGCCGCATGCATGAAGGAGCGCGTCGAAGTCTCTCGATGATGCGGCCGTAAGGTCCGGCGACCTGCACTCGACCACCGATTGAACATCGGTGAAACGTCACTTCGATCGGAATTCGTTCGATTGAAGCAGCGATCTCAGAACGGTCTTGCGCTCTCCCGTGCGCCGGAGGAATTCCAGATTGGCCCGGCCGCCCTCATCATCGATCTCCCGTCCCAGGGCCACCCGGTACGCCGCGCCCAGGTACTCTTCGTCGCTCAACTGTGAGATCCCGTTCGGATCGTCCTTTTCGATCGCCGCCCGAAGCCGCGTGAACGCATCGGCGAGGTCGAGCCGCGAGCCTGCGCCGCGCGTCCGGAACGGGGCGAGCCGCGCCTCAAGGTCCGCCGGGCAGGGGGCGGCGAGAGCGGTCGCGCAGAAATATTCATAGAGCGACGCGTCCGTCGCCCGGTTCACCCGCTCAGTGATCGCCTCTGAATACGCCGCCAGCTCGTCTCCGCTCGCCGGGGCTACCGTCCCAAAGGCGGGTGGCGGGGGCCCGCAGGAGCATAACAGGAGCGCCGTCGCAAGCAGCCATCGTGCGGTCATGTCGGTCTCCGCGTCCCCCGAGCGCAGGCGATGGTCTAGCCGCCTCGCAAAGCGCGGGTCAAGACGGACGCTCTCGCCGCCAAGAACGCGGCGGCCGATCCGCTGCCGTCAGCTGGTCTTGGGGATGAGGCTCTTGACGTCCTGTGCGCGATCGCGAGGCAGAACCAGCACCGCATCTCGCGTCGCGACGATGATGAGATCACTTACCCCCGCGACAGACACATGCACCCCGTTTCCGAGCACGAGATTTCGTTCGCCGTCGACCAGCGTGACGGAGCCCTTTGTCGAATTGTCCTGAGCGTCCTTGCCGGAGAACCGCCAATACTCCGACCACGATCCGATGTCGGCCCAGCCGATTTCGCACGGGGTCACCGCCGCGCGCTTCGTTTTTTCCATGACCGCGATGTCGACGGGTTTGGAGTCGACCGCAGCGAACACAGCCGGATCGAGATGCACTCGGCGGCCGGACCGGCGTGCTTGTGCGAAGGCGGTTCTCGCGCCGTCCCGGATTCCCGCCGCCGCTATGCCGAACTCCTCAAGCATCACCGCGGGCCGGAAGAAGAACACGCCCGAATTCCAGCTGTATCCGCCGGCTGCAAGGTAAGCCTCCGCGACTTCCAGCTTCGGCTTTTCGGTGAAGGTCGCAACCGCAAACACGCCTTCGGCCAACTTTTCACCCTCGCGGATATAGCCGTAACCTGTCTCCGGTCCGTTCGGGAGAATCCCGAAAGTCACGATCCGATCAGCGACAACGCCAGCGGCCCGCGCGACCGCCGCCCGCAAGGCGTCGGGCTTGGTGACGACATGGTCCGCCGGCATCAGCAAAACGGCTGCGTCGGGTGCGATCTCTTGCGCGGCGAGGGCTGCGAGCGCGGCGGTGGCCGCTGTATTCCTCCCCTCCGGTTCAAGAATTACCATCGAAGGTTCGATACCAGCGTCAGTCAGGAGTTCGTCGACCAGGTTCGCATGGGCTTCGCCTGCGATGATGACGGGGGCCAGGAAATCAAGCGCGTCGCACCGTCCGGTCAGGCGGGCCGCCGTCTCCCCGATCATCGACCGGTCGCCGCCGAGGGCGTGGAACTGCTTGGGCCTTTCCGACGTGGACAGCGGCCATAAACGGGTCCCCGATCCGCCCGACATGATCACCGGCAGAATTCGCATCGGGTTCATCATGACCTGTCATCCCTCCATCACGCCGCCGGCGCGTCACAGCACCGGTGCGGCGCTCTCCGCGCGCGTCACGACCAGCGCGATATAGAAAACGTAAATAACCAGCAGGCTCGCGCCTTCGATCCTGGTTGTCCTCGTTCCGGCCGCCGCATGCATGAGAAGCAGGAGCGAGGCCCCGAGGAAGGCGATCCAGTCCACGATACCGATGTCAAGCGGAATCTGGATCGGAGTGACAATCGCCGTAACGCCAAGAATGGCCAAGATGTTCGAGATGTTGGACCCGACGATGTTGCCGAACGCGACTTCCGCCCGTCCCTTGAGCGCCGCCGCCAGCGTCGCCACAAGCTCCGGAAGGCTCGTTCCCACCGCGACGATGGTGAGACCGATCACTGTCTCCGACAGTCCCGCAAGCCTCGCGAGCGTGATCGCTCCAAGCACGAGCTGGTCGGCCCCTATGACCAGCATGGCGATCCCGCCGATCGCAAGCAGCAAGTGCAGCACGATCGGCGTCTGAGGCGACGCGGATGCGGTCAGCGTTTCCGCCTCTGCGATGTGAAGCTCTGCCGCCGGCCCCCCGAGACGTTCGGTCCGCCAGGCGATGAAGATGTAGCTGAACAGCCCGGCCACGAAGACGAGACCGAGCCACCGGTCGATCATGCCGAACGTCATGGCGGCGGCCACAAAAACGAAAGATGCGAGCATCATGACCGCGCCGTCCCGGCGGATCGACCGGGGGTCCGCCGCCACGGGCTGAATCATCACCGTAAGCGCGAACACCAGGAGCACGTTCGAGATATTCGATCCGATCACATTGCCGACCGCGAGCCCCGGCGCACCTGCGAGCGCTGAATTGATGCTGGTGACCATTTCGGGCATCGACGTCCCGATGCCGACAAGGGTGAGTCCGATCAGCAGTTCAGACAGGCCGAGCTTGCGCGCGACCCCGACAGCGCCACGAACGGTCGCCTCGCCCCCCGCCGCGAGCAGGACCAGTCCCAGAATGATCTGGACCGCAGTTTCCACGTGATCGGCTCCCCGCTTGTTCCGACGACACGCATAGCAGTCTCGCGTCGCCCGTCCAGCAAAGGCTGATCCGCCGTCCACAATCGATCGCCTGTCGCGTGAATGCAGCGCTCGCGGGTCGACAAGCGTCGCGATCGCTCTAGACTTGGGGTCATCGGAATGATGTGAGCGGAGGTCGGGCCCATGTTCCGCAACAAACTCCGGCGGGAGCTCCGCCGTAGGCTGTCTCATGTCAGGGTGCTCAAAGAGCTGAAACGCCCTGCGCCGAGACCTGCAAAGGCGGCGGCCGTCGTCGCGGGGCTCGACAATGATGCGCTCTGTTTTGCCGCGCAGAACCCCGAACATTCAGAGGCCGGGCGCGCCATCGCGCTGGAGCAGCTCGTCGCACGTGTCGGCGCCGAAGCCGCCGAGAAGGGAATGGACGACTTCGTGAACGGCCTGCCGACGCCAGGGTTTCTGCACGATCGAGATGTCGCCCGCAGTGATTGGGTGTTCTTCGGGCTTGGGCGCTGGTTGCGCATGGCCCTGGGATTTTCGGCGGTGGTCGCCTCGATCCTGTTCGTCATAGGCATCATGGGCGCTCCGGCCGAGGATCAGGCGTTCCGCAACGCGATCACCGCGGGGTTGGTCACCGAAGAAGAGTTCCAGACCTACAAGGACATGTCGTCGGTGACCGCGGAGTTCGTCGAGAACGAGGAGCGGCGGGCGCAAACGATGGGGCGTGCACGGGCGATCATCGCGCCAGACGATCCTTCGAGCGTGGCTGAGCCCACTTCGGACGCCGTCCGCATCGCTCTCCGTACGCGGGAGGGGATGGACGAGCCCTTCAAGTATTATGACCAGTATTCCAGTTGGAACGGACAGATGCTGATGTGGGCGTGGCTTCTGTTTCCCGTCTGGGCGTTCGTCACCGGGCTTCGACAGAAACCGGCGCGCATCCTCCTTCTGCGGAAGTTCAACAACAAGGAGGTCGGAAAGAGCCTCGAAAAGATGTCGAAGAAGAATCTTCGACCTTACGGCCACGTGTTCACCCTCGCCGACAAGCATTTCAAGCGGAACTGGGTGCTGGCCTTCCTCTCGACGTTCTGGGCGAGCCCTTTCACTCTGATGCAGCGCTGCATCACCGTCCCGATCGGCTTTTTTCGGCGGTTCTGGGACCGGTCACGCGATGGCCCGATCCTGATCTGGAACACCCGCGACTTCCGTAATTTCGCCAAACGGTTCGAAGACCGGTCGGGCCTCAACCTCGAAATGGCGCGCACCCAGCGCAAGGCGGTCATGATCCGCACCTCCGATGACTGGTGGAAGCATGTTGTCGAACTGCTGATGCACGCTGTGGACGTCATCGTCATCGACCTGACCGAGGTCGCGGGCGGCACGGTCTGGGAGCTGCATAAGGTGCTGTCGGAGGACGTCAAGGAGCGCGTCGTGCTGGTCGCGCGGGATGACCGGATCGAACATGCGCGGGAGCAGTTACGCGAACACGGCTATGCGGACTCGGTCGATCATGTGCTTGGCTACTCGCCGCACGGAAAGTTCACCGACAAGAAGGCGTTCCGGGCAGAGATGCTGGACGCACAGCGCAGGCGTCTCGCCGCCGACAAGGCCCGCGCCGCGGCCCAGCCGTCTATGGCGGCCGGGCCGGTGTTCGGCGCCGCTTCACCCGCGCCAACGGCAGGCGCGTGACATCATTTGGTTCGCCGCATTGTCCTGCTTCGAGGCGTGAATGTCGGCGGCGGCGGCAAGCTGCGGATGACCGATCTCAAGGCCTGGCTGGAGGACGAGGGCTTCGCCGGCGTACAGACCTATATCGCGAGCGGCAATGCAGTCATTGACGGTCCGGACGGGACCGACGAAGACCTAGAGGCCCGCCTCGAAGCCGGAGCACAAGCGCGTCTGGGGCTACGGACGGTCTTTTTCGTCCGTCGTCCGCCCGAATGGGACGCCCTCATCGCGGCAAACCCCTTTCCAGAGGAGGCCGCGACCCGGCCTTCCAGGCTGGTTGCGATGTGTCTGAAGTCCGAGCTCGCGGGCGAATCGCTGGCGTACCTCGCCAGCGCGATCACGGGCCCTGAGCGGATCGCGGCGGCTGGGCGCACGCTCTACATCGACTTTCCGGAGGGGCAGGGCGTGTCCAAGCTCGATCGAGACTGGGCGCGCGCAAAGGTCCCGCCTCTTGGCACGGCCCGGAACTGGAACACGGTGCTGAAGCTTGCCGCGCTCGCCGCCGCATGACGGGCGAGGCTGGGGCATGGGTGCAGTTCGGCAAGGTTCGCGCGCGAACGATCGGCGGTGCACTCGAGCTTTCGGTGGACGGCCTCACCACCCAGACCAAGTATTACAAGCCGTTGCTCAGGGAGTTCTTCCGCAAGCACTATCCCGCGGCGCGCCCGCGCTGGGGCGACTTCGCGGTGCACATCACCATGCGTCATGTTGGTGATCCGCCGGCGATGGACCTCGACAACCTCGCCAAGGCCGTGCTCGACAGCCTGTGTGGTGCCGCTTTCCACGACGATGCGCAGGTCGCGCGACTTCTCGTCGAGCGTATCTCGGCGGATCGCGAAGGAATCGATGCGCGCGTCGAGAAGATCAAGCCGTCAGACTGAGACTTGCCCGTGATCAACCGCTAGATCGTTGCGAGGATCGCGTGTTCGCCTCGAACTTGCGTCAAGACAGACGGAAGGTTGCGCCGACCAGAAACCGGCTCGTCTGATACAGCCGGAACTGGCGTTCGGTTCCGACCAGGGGATCGTTGAACGCAAGCACGGTTGGCTGCTGATCGCCGACGAGGGAGGAAAATCCCGTCGCGATCTGCGCGAACAGCCGGTTCATGCTCGTTGCGATGCCTCCCGGCAGCTGCGGGGCTCCTTGCGCGCCCGTGTCCAGCGGCGACCGAAGCGCGACCGCGATCCAGTCGCGCACGGTGTCGTACACCTCCTCCGGACTCGACCGTTTCAGATCGAGAAACACAACCTCGCCTGATGGATCGAGCGCCAGCAGGATCGGCCCGTTCGAGTTGGAGATCGCATAGGCGGCCTTGATCCGCCTCGCCCGTTCGAAATCATACCCCTCGAGCAACTGCCGGCAGTCCTTCGCGTCCTCGACCGGCCCCCGCAACAACCAGTGCGTCACCAGAAGGTCGCCGGTTGGATCGTTCGCCCGAGCTTCGGCCTGCGTCGGCACGGTAGCTGTTCCGCGACCCAGGAGGCCCCGACAGAGCGCTTCATTCTGCGCGCGCGCGCTCGGATCCAGCAGCACCACGCCCGTCGGCATACGGTCGCCGCGCGGCAAATAGGATTGCGCCGGGGACAGCACGTTCGACACCACCTGATATCCGTTGGGCAGCGCCACTCCCGGCCCCTGATTGAAACGGCCGGATTCGGTGGAAGGACTGGTTGGCCTCGGTGGTTCGGGAGGAGGGGGCATGGGTGGAGACACCGGCGGCGGCGGAGCCATCGGCGCTGGCGCACTGGCGCACCCGCCCATAAAGGCGAAGAGGCCGAGAGCGGCGATGGCTGCACGAATCATCATATCGGTTGATCCTCATTAAAGTCTTCGACTGTGGCCCGTGCGGGCGCGGGTCTCAAGGAGTTTGGCGCTGGTCCATCGGGTTTATGACCATGCATGGACATCGCCGCGCCGACGGGACTAGGCTGATCGTGCGTTGGAAGTCCTAGTCCGGCGGCGGCCTGCTCGGCCGCCGTGTTGCGCATTCAGCATCCGCAGAGATGCATCTTGAGGGAGGCCATGATGCAGGTTCGGTCGAACCGTCTGAACGTCGTCTTGTGTTCGCTCGCCATGGCGGGCGGCGCGATAACTGCAATTCCGGCCGCATCGGCGCAGATCGCAGGCGATCGCGCCTATGAAAGCCCGGTTCCCTTCTTCCGGGACCTTGGCGCCTGGGACCCGAATTATGAGCCGCCGCGCACCCCGGACGGCAAGCCGGACTTTCAGGGCGTCTGGTCGATCGCCTCACTCACCACGATGACGCGCGGCGCTGCGCGGGGGCCGGGCGCTCCCGTCCAGTCGCTTGTCATTCCGCAGGAGCGGATCAACGAACTGACCGAGAAAGCCTACTACAACAAGCGGCTTGAGAACGACAACAAGCCGACCGATCCCAACGCTCCGGGCGGTGACGGCGCCGGCGGCGGCGACGTCAAGGGTTACAACAATTTCTGGATCGATCCCGGGTCCGAATATGCCAAGGTCAATGGCGAGTACCGCGCGTCATGGATCGTGAAGCCCGACGACGGCCAGCCGCCGTTTTCCGCTGAGGGCCGCAAGATGCGCGCCTCGCGTCTCGCCGCCTATCGCAGTTCCGTGAACACTGGCCCAGAGGTCCGGACCCTGGGCGACCGCTGCCTCATCTCCTTCGGCAGTCAGGCCGGCCCGCCGCTCACCAACGCGATGTACAACAACCACTTCCAGTTTGTTCAGACGCCGGATCACCTGATGATCAATGTCGAGATGAACCATGATGTTCGCGTCGTCCGCGTGGGCGTGCAGAAAGCTCCGTCCCAGCTCAAGCGCTGGTTCGGCGACTCCGTCGGCCGCTGGGAAGGCGACACCTTCGTGGTGGAGACCACCGACATCCATCCGGTTCAGGAGCGCGCGGGCGCCTATCCGATCTCGGAACGCGGCAAGGTCACAGAACGATTCACGCGCGTCTCGGACGTCGAAATCTTTTACCAGTTCACGGTCGAAGACCCGGTTTATTACACCGAGTCATGGTCTGGAGAGATCCCGCTGCGAAAGTCCTCTGAGAGTATCTTCGAGTACGCTTGCCATGAGGGGAATTATGCGATGCCGGGCATCCTGCGTGGGATGGCGCTCGACATCGACACGGCGGTTGCGGCCGACGGCGAGTAGCAGAGTCACCGAGACTTCGGCAGCCTCAACCCCTCAGCGTGGCGCCTGCACCCTTCGCCACGGAAGCGATGACGGCCTTCGCTACGACATCGATTTCGGCGTCCGTCATCGCGGCCCCGCGCGGTTGCAGTGTCACCTCGATCGCGATCGATTTTGAACCCTCCGGCACACCGGACCCGCGATAGACGTCGAACACCGAAACGCCGGTGATGAGTTTCGGGTCGGCCATCATCGCGAGCTTTACGATGTCGCCCGCGGCCACCGTCTCCGCCACCACGAAGGCGAAGTCGCGCCTCACAGGCGTCTGATCGGCGCGATCGAACACAGGCTTGGTCTTGCCGGGTTTCGCCCGCCCCGCCGGCAGCGCGCTCAAGTTCACCTCGATCGCGATCATCGGTCCGTCACAGCCGAGCGCTTTCAGAAAGCCCGGATGCAACTCGCCGAACCGGGCGATCGTCAGCGTCGGTCCGAGCTTCAGCACACCCGCCCGGCCAGGATGCCAGTGCGGTCCGTCCGCCTCGCCGACGGTCAACCGTTCAGGCGGGAAATCAACCGCCGTCAGCACCGCGAACAGGTCCGCCTTGGCGGCGAACACATCATAAGGGGCTCTGCCCTCGGCCCAGTGCCGGAGCGTCCTCGGACGCACCAGCGCCGTCAACATGGTCTGCTGGTCATCCGGGCCGTCACCCGGATAGATCGGCCCCGCCTCGAACAGCCGCACCTCCTCGGCGCCGCGGTCTGCGTTGCGTTGTGCGGCCTCGGCGAGGTTCGCAAGCGCGCTCGGCCGCATGTAGTCAAGATCGGAGGCTATGGGATTCTCGATCGTCAGCTCCGGTTTGAGCGCGTTCCCGCCGCCGAGCATCAGCGCCGCCTTGTCGCGCGCCATGAAACTCCAGCTCACCGCCTCCAGAAAACCGCGCGCGGCGAGCACCCGCCGGCCTGTGCGCACGCGTGTCTGCAGCGGGGTCACGACCACCCGGTCGACCGTGTTCAGGGGGGGCAGCGGGGTGTTTGGAAGCGCCGCGAAACCCTCTATCCGGATCAGCTCCTCGACGATATCGGCTGACCCCTCGATATCCGGACGGAAGGATGGAACCTCCACCGGCCACACGTCCTGCTTGCGCCGACCCTTCGCGGTGATCACTGGGTCGAAGCCGAGGGCGCGGAGGATCGCCTCCATTCGCTCCGGGTCCATCGCAACGCCGGTCAGCCGTCGCATATCGGCGACGCGGAAGTTCACCGTCGCTGGCGCCGCCGGGGCTTGTCCGGCGACCCGCACCTCGGAGGGCTCGCCGCCGCCATGATCGAGGATGAGCCGCGTCGCCAGCTCCAGCCCGTCAATGTGCGACTGAGGATCGACGCCGCGCTCAAAGCGGAACCGCGCGTCCGACAGGATTCCCGTCGCCCGGCCGGTGCGGGCGGTGCGGGTCGGGTCAAACCACGCGCTCTCGATGAACACATCCGTGGTGCCGGCGGAGACGCCGGTCGATGCGCCACCCATTACTCCGCCAAAGCCGATCGCTCCACTTTCGTCGGCGATGACGCACATGTCTGGAGTCGGTTCGTAGGTCTCGCCGTCGAGGCCCTCGAACCGGTCGCCCTTTGCTCCAAGGCGGGCGCGGATCGGGCCCTTCAGCTTGGCGGCGTCATAGACGTGAAGCGGCCGCGCCCGATCGAACGAGATATAGTTCGTCACATCCACCAGAAGCGATTTCGGATTGATCCCGATCGCCTTCAGCCGGTCCTGCAACCATCCCGGGGAGGGGCCGTTCTTCACACCGCGTATCAGCCGCCCCGCGAACACCGGGCAAGCGTCGGGCGCTTCGATACGGATGTCGACCGGGCAGGGGAACGTCCCCTTCACCGGCGCCACGGGTGCGAGCCGAAGCGCGCCGAGCCGCAGCGCCGCGAGATCGCGCGCCACTCCGACCACACCGAGCCAGTCCGGTCGGTTCGGCGTCACCTCGAAATCGACCACCGGATCGTTGAGGCCGAGCGCCTCGGCCGCCGGCGCGCCAACCGTGAAGTCGCCCTCAAGGTCGATGATGCCGTCATGATCCTCGCCGAGTTCCAGCTCCTTGGCGGAACACATCATGCCATGGCTTTCGACGCCGCGGATCTTGCGCGGCTTCGCGTCGAGGGTGAAGTCGAGGCCTGGGATGAAGGCTCCGAGCGGCGCGTACACAGCCGTCATCCCGGTGCGGGCGTTTGGCGCGCCGCACACGATCTGCTTCACGCCGTCCTTTGTCTCCACCGTGCACACGCGCAGGCGGTCTGCGTCCGGGTGCGGCTTCGCCTCGATCACTTTGGCGATCGAGAAATCCTTCAGCCGCGCCGCAGGGTCGTGGACGGTCTCCACCTCAAGCCCCGCCATCGTCATCGCGTCGACGATCGCGTCTATCGACGCCGTGGTGTCGAGATGGTCCTTCAGCCAGGAAAGCGTGAATTTCATGACAGCCCCCCTGTCACCGTCGGCAGCAGCCACGGCTTGAACCCATAATGTCGGGTCCAGTCGACGTCCGCCTCGAAATAGGGGCGCAAATCGGGCATGCCGTATTTCAGCATGGCGAGCCGGTCGACGCCGAGACCGAAGGCGAAGCCCTGATAGGCGTCGGGGTCGACGCCGCACGTCCTCAGCACATTGGGATGCACCATCCCGCAGCCCAGAATCTCGAGCCAATCCGCCCCCTCGCCGACCCGGATTTCGCCGCCGGACCGGTCGCAGCGGATGTCCATCTCCGCCGAGGGCTCGGTGAACGGGAAGAAGTGCGGCCGGAAGCGCGACTGGGCGAGCGGCACTTCGAAGAAGCGTGAGAACGCCTCCGTCAGGCAGGTCTTCAGATGCCCCATATGCACCTCGCAGTCGATCACCAGACCCTCGATCTGGTGGAACATCGGCGTGTGCGTCGCATCCCAGTCCTTCCGGTAGACCCGGCCGGGCGCAATGATGCGGATCGGCGGCTTCTGGCTCACCATCGTGCGGATCTGCACCGGACTCGTATGTGTGCGGAGCACTTTCCGAGCGCCCTTGGCGTCCGCCCTCAGGAAAAAGGTGTCGTGCATCTCGCGCGCGGGGTGGCCCTCGGGGAAGTTGAGCGCGGTGAAGTTGTGGAAGTCGTCCTCGATGTCGGGGCCCTCGGCGACTGCAAACCCCATATCGCCGAAGATCGCGGCAAGTTCTTCAAACACCTGCATCACCGGATGAAGTGCACCTATCGGATCAGGGCGCGGAGGCAGGGTCAGGTCCTCGCGTTCCGTCGCCAGTCGCGCGTTGAGCGCATTCGCCTCCAGCGCCGCCTTGCGGGCGGAGATCGCTTCCGCGAGACGGTCGCGCAGGCCGTTCAGCGCCGGTCCGGCGGTCTGACGTTCCTCCGGGCTCATCCCGCCGAGCTCGCGCATCAACAGCGAGACTCGCCCCTTCTTGCCGAGTTCAGCGATGCGCACGGCTTCAAGCGTCGCCTCGTCTGACGCGGCGGCGACCGCGGCAAGCGCGCTCGTCTCGATGGGCGCAAGGTCGGGCAGTGCGGGCATCATCGGGCCTCATGGCGGGGGCGCACGAGGCTTGATCCGCCCCATGCCGTCGGGTCGGAAGCGGCGGAGAAAGACGGGCGGCGGCGACTAGGCGAGTGCGGCCCGGGCTTTCTCCACCAGAGCGCTGAATGCGGCCGGCTCCTTCACCGCGATGTCCGCCATCACCTTGCGGTCGACCTCGATGCCGGCCTTGGTGAGGCCGTCGATGAAGCGCGAATAAGTGAGCGTGTCGTCGACCGACCGCACCGCGGCGTTGATCCGCTGAATCCAGAGCGAGCGGAAAACCCGCTTCTTCTGCTTGCGGCCGATATAGGCGTTGGTTCCGGCCTTGACGACCGCCGCCTGGGCGGCGCGGAACGTATTCTTGCGGCGGCCGTAGAAACCTTTGGCGGCCTTGATGACTTTGCGGTGCCGGGCGTGTGCCGGAACTTTGCCGCGTGCGCGTGGCATGGGTTCACTCCAATGATGAGGTCAGACCCAGGGGGGAGGGTGATCACCGCCCGGCCCGGGAAAGGGGCAAGTGTCAGTCGAGCCCGTTGGGCAGGAACATCTTCTTGACGCGGGGCGTATCCACCTCGGCGACGACGAGCGTGCCGCGGTTCTGGCGGATATACTTGCCGTTGTGGCCGATCAGCCGGTGCCGCTTGCCGGCGACACCGCGTTTCAGCTTGCCTGTACCCGTCATCGTGAACCGCTTCGCAGCGGCTTTCTTGGTCTTCATCTTCGGCATTTTCTGCTCCTGTGGGCGCATCCGGCGAAGGGCGCGCCGCGGGGGATGGATGGACGAGCCATCTTTCCTCCGCTTGGGTTATGACCGCCGAGGCATGCCTTGGGCCCCGGCTGGTGCGGTGGTGAGAAGGGGGCTGTGTATACCGACGCCCGCGCGGAAAGCAAGCGCGACAGGTCCCGAATGATTCAGACCCCCGGTCTTCCCACATTTCAGGACAGCCCGGTGATGCATCCCTCCGCGTCGAGGCCGATGCGGGTCGCGCCAGGCGTCTTCGGCAGGCCAGGCATGGTCATCACGTCGCCGCAGATCGCCACCACAAACCCCGCGCCCGCCGCCAGCCGCACCTCGCGCACAGGCAGGGTGTGCCCGGTCGGGGCTCCGAGCAGCGTCTCATCGGCCGAGAAGGAGTAGGGGGTCTTCGCGATGCACACCGGCAGCCCGCCCCATCCATCGGCTTCAAAGCGGCGCAGGTCCCGCGCCGCCGCGGGCGACACCGACACATCGGCCGCGTGGTAGATTGAGCGCGCCACGCACGTGATCTTGTCCAGGAGCGGAAGGCCAGCGTCATAGAGAGGGGCGTAGGACGCGGGCGTTGTCTCGACCGTCCGCACCACCTCGCGCGCCAGCGCCACGGCTCCCTCCGACCCGAGCGCCCAGTGTCGGCAGACCACCGCGCGCACGCCGAGTTCTGATGCGCAGAACGCCTGCACCGCTTCGAGCTCTGCGTCGGTATCACCCGCGAAATGGTTGATCGCCACGACCGCCGGCACGCCGAACTGGCCGACATTGCGCACATGCCGGGCGAGATTCTGCATCCCCTTGGCAAGCGCTTCGCCGTTAGGCTCCTGCACCGCGGCGGCGTCCGCTCCCCCTTGATGTTTCATCGCCCGCAGGGTCGCGACAATCACCGCGGCGTCCGGCGCGAAACCGCCGGCGGGACAGGCGATATCAAGGAACTTCTCCGCGCCGAGGTCCGCGCCGAACCCTGCCTCCGTCACCGCGTACTCGCCAAGATGCATCGCCGCGCGGGTTGCGATGATCGAATTGCAGCCGTGTGCGATGTTGGCGAACGGGCCGCCATGAATCAGGATCGGCCGGCCCTCGAGACTCTGGACGAGGTTGGGCAGGATGGCCTCCTTGAGGAGCGCAGCCATCGCGCCGTCCGCCCCAAGGTCGCGCGCCGTCACCGCCTCGCCGGAACGCCGCCGTCCGATGATGATCCGTGCGAGCCGCTGCTGCAGGTCCTCGATGTCCGATGCGAGGCACAAGATCGCCATCACTTCGGAGGCGACCGTGATGTCGAAACCGGTTTCCCGCGCCTGCCCGTTGACGCCGTCGCCAACGCCCACCACCACCTTGCGCAGCGACCGGTCGTTCATGTCCATCACCCGCCGCCAGGTGATGGTTCGCGGATCTATGTCGAGCGCATTGCCCCAGAACAGGTGATTGTCGACCATCGCCGCGAGCAGGTTGTGCGCCGCAGTCACCGCATGAAAGTCTCCGGTGAAATGGAGGTTGATCGACTCCATCGGGGCCGCCTGCGCGCGTCCGCCGCCGGTCGCTCCTCCCTTTCGCCCGAAAACCGGACCGAGCGAGGGCTCGCGCAGGGCCACGACCGCGCGCTTGCCGATCCGGTTCAGCGCGTCGCCGAGCCCGATCGTCGTGGTCGTCTTGCCTTCTCCGGGGGGCGTTGGATTGATCGCTGTCACCAGGATCAGGCGGCCAACCGGTCGCTCCTTCAACCCCGCCACAAACCCGCTGTCGAGTTTCGCCTGGTGTGGGCCATAGCGATAGACGGCGGCCTCTGGAACGCCCGCGTCGCGCGCCACATCCACGATCGGCCTGAGCACGACGGATCGCGCAATCTCGATATCGCTCGCCATGGCGTGGAGGCAGCCTTCAATCAGGGGTCAATCAAAGTGAGGAGAGTGAGCGGTAGCGCTTGCGCGGCTGACGCTAAAAGGTGAGCCCCTTCCACGCCGTCTCGCACTTGTGCGCCGCCGCGAAATCCGCCGCCTGGAAGGGTGCGACGCCGCCGGCCGAGGCGATGTCCAGTCCCTGCAGTACGCCGCCGCCGAAGCGCGGCCACTCCGGAGCCGATCCGCCGTTCGGATTGCCGGTGCGCGCGAAACTCACCCAGTATTGCGCCATGGTGGTCTGCAACGCCCGCTGCTCGTCGTTGCGCAAAGGTGAGAGGTTGAACAGGTAGGAAAGCTCCGCGGCGTGCGCCGCGCCTTGTTTCAGGCTTGTCCGTTCCTCCCCATCGATCAGGCCGACGAGCGGCGGTGCGGTCTGGTCGCGGAACTCATACATCCACACCGGCGTTCCCTGCGCCTGGATGCGTTTGGTGACATTGAGCCCGTTGCATGAGAACACCGCGTCAGTCCCGAGGGCGCTCGCAGCGAGGCTCGCCTGCATCGCCTCGTCCGGGCCGTAACCTTCGAGCGCATAGTGATCTGAGACGAGTTCCTGCGCGGTCACGCCGACAGGTCCGGCCCCCGAGGTGAGGGCCGCCACGGTGAAGGGAAACGCCCCCGCGCGCAGGGCGAAGCTCTTGTCGTTGGGATCAAGATTCGGCGGCGACGCGGCCCTGCGTGCGCCAAGCTCGATCAGCGCGACGAACAGGTTGTACTCATCCTCATTGGAACCATTGATCACCGGAACCCTGTTGTTCTCCCCGGCGGCGAAGGCGTCGCGGATGGTCTTGGTCAGCACCCCGCCGTCGACCGACGGGACCGGATTGTACCCGCCCGCGCCGAAGGCGTCGGTGAGCTGCTTGCGGACCACCTCGTCGGGCAGGGCGCGCAGGCAGGCCGCGGTCACCGTTTCCGCTGTGCAGGGCGCGGCGACCCCCGCCTTCTCGGCTGCTGCAAGCGCATCCGAAACGACCTTCGTGCTCCGCGCTTCAAGCGCCTCGCGGCTGAGTTGTGTTCCGACGCCATAGGCCCCGCTCTGGATGATCGCCCGATCGAACAGGCCGGCGGACGTCGGTGATCCCAGATGCGTCAGCACGCTGAAACCGCCCGCGGACTCGCCAAAGATCGTCACATTGTCCGGATCGCCGCCGAACGCCGAGATGTTGGCGCGGACCCATTTCAGCGCAGCCTGCTGGTCCATCATTCCGTAATTGCCGACCGATCCATCCGCCGCCTTCAGCGCGGGGTGGCCGAGAAAGCCCAGCGCGCCCAGCCGGTAGTTGATCGACACGACCATGGCGCCCTGCTCGATCAGCGGCGTCGGATCGGAGTAGACCGAAGCGGCCCCCGTCGTGAACGCGCCGCCATGGATCCACACCATCACCGGGAACGGCCCTTCGCCCTTCGGGGCGTGAACCTCAAGGTACAGGCAGTCTTCGCTGTTGTTGGCGACGTTGAAGGGGCCTTCACCCGGCTGCACACAGGCCGCCGCCGACACTGTTTCGGCGCGTGGCGCGCTCCAGTTCGCCGCAGGCTGGGGCGGCGCCCAGCGCAGGTCGCCGACCGGCGGCGCCGCGAAGGGGATTGCGAAATAGCTGAGCATCGTCCCGCGATCGATACCTTGCACCGGACCGTTCGCCGTCATCGCGACGCCGGGTGCGCGCGTCGGGGCGCTCACCAGCGCGCTCGCCGAAGACGCCGCCTGCGGCGCGGCCCCCTCATTTGCGCGACCGGAGCCCGGCAGTACGGAGCAACCGACCGCCATTGCGAGGGCGGCGGTGCAGATCGAGGTACGCGCCATCATGCGCAGGAGGAGCTGTCGCGGCATGGTATGATCTCCCAGGTCAACCGAAGGGGCCCGTCGTTCCGTTAACCACTAGAGTTCCCCCGCCCGATCGCCAATGAAAATTCGTCAACTTGAGCGCGCTCTCGACGCATGCCTTGCCCGCCCCCGCGCTGGCGTGATCATGTGCCGTCGTCACGTCGCAAGCGGTCGCCATCCGACAAGGGCTTGTCGGGCCAGAAGCCGCCGCGATCGCTGGGAGGATGTGCATCATGCGTACCGGCTGGCTCTTGGCCCTCATCGGGCTTGCGCTCAGTCTTGGCGGCGGACTTGTCGCCCGACAGGTCCAGACCTCCGGCGGCGTCGACGTTCGCGACATCCGCATCGAGACAGCCGACGGGCGGCATCTTTCGGCGCTGCTCTACACCCCGCCCAACGCCACGCTCGAGACGCCGGCGCCCGCCATCCTCGCCGTCCACGGCTACATCAATTCGCGCGAGACCCAATCCGCCTTCGCGATCGAATTCGCCCGTCGCGGCTATGTCGTGCTCGCGCTGGACCAGTCGGGCCACGGCTTCTCCGATCCACCCGCCTTCGCCGAGGGGTTCGGTGGTCCGGCCGCTCTCGCCTATCTCCGCACCCTGCCGAACGTCGACGCTTCGCGCATCGGACTTGAGGGGCATTCCATGGGCGGATGGACCTCGCTCGCCGCCGCCGCGTCCGATCCCGACGGCTATCGCGCGATCGCGCTCGTCGGATCGTCGACCGGTCCGCCCTTTTCGGCGCCCGCCACACCGGACCAGCCGCGCAATCTCGCCGTCATCTTCAGCCGCTTTGACGAATTCTCCCGCTTGATGTGGGGCGTGGAGAAGGCCGCCGACATCGCCACTTCCGAAAAGCTGCTGGCGGCTTTTGGAGCGGAGGGCGCGGTCCAGCCAGGTCGTATTTACGGATCCATCGAGTCCGGGACTGGTCGCCGCCTCACCGTGCCCAACACCACCCATCCCGGCGACCACATCTCTACCGAAGCCGTCGCCGACGCCATCACCTGGATGGACGCAACGCTCGGCGCGCCGAACCCCATCCCCGAATCCAGCCAGGTCTGGTGGGTCAAGGAGATTGCGACGCTCGCCGCCCTCGTCGGCGGCCTCGTGTTCCTGCTGGGCTGTTTCGATCTCATCAGCGGAGCCGGGGTGTTCGCGGCCATCCGCGCGCCCGGCGTCGGCGGCGCTGAGCGTGTCTCGCCGGTCTGGATGGTCGCGCTGCTCGCCTCCTCTCTCATCCCGGCGATCGCCTACTTTCCGCTCACCGGATGGGGGGACGTCTTCGCGCCAGGGCTGGTCTTCAGGCAGGGCGTCACCAACCAGATTCTCGTCTGGACGCTGGCGCCCGCCATCTCCTCGCTCGTCGGGCTCGGGTTCTCTTGGCGCAAGGGAGGGGAGGGCGCGCTCGCGCTCAAGCTGGCGGCGGGCCTTGTCGCCGTGGCCGCGCTCTACGGGCTCGTCATCCTGTCGGACGTGCTGTTCAAGACCGACATGCGCTTCTGGGTCGTCGCGCTGAAGCCGTTCGCTCCGCACCACTGGACGATCTTTCTCGCATACCTCCTGCCGTTCACGGCCTCCTTCTACATCACTCAGCGCGTCCTGCACGCGACGCTCACGCTTCAGCGGTCAGGCGCCTTCGGACAATACGCGGTCGCCGTCGTCGCTACCGCCGGCGGCTTCACGGCGATGATCCTCGGCGTCTACGGCTACCTCTTCGCGGTCGGGCGTCTGCCGGGGACGGATCCGCTTTACAGCGTGATCGCTATGCAGTTCGTGCCGATCCTGATCGCAACGGCGATCATCTCGGTCTTCACTTTCCGGCGTACCAATGGTGCGTTCACCGGCGCGATTATCTGCGGGACCCTGATCACCTGGTATGTCGTGGCGGGGCAGGCGACACAGGTCTGACCGGGTCGCCTCTCCCGCGTTAGCCGCACACCACCTTGGTCACGACGCCCGCGTCGTCGGTATGGATGTTCAGCCGCTCCGGCCGGTGGTCGCGGGTCACGATCGTGGTCGGGCCGATATAGCGTACGAGCGGACCCTCCCTCGGGGCGTCGGCGTCCGCGAGGGGCTGGCCCACAATCGCGCCGAGCGGCTCGGCGCCGCAGGCGTCCTCGACCTCCGGATCGGGCGGCGGGGGTTTGGCTTCCAGAAGCGGGTCTGGCCTTTCGGCGGGCTTCGCATCTTCTCCCGCCTGCGCGGCTTCTGCTTCAGCGGCGCGCTCTGGATCAGCTCCAGCATCGGCCATGTCGCCGATCGGATCCCCGTCGGGTGCGCCTGAAGCGTCCGCCGTCTGCGCGAAGGTCTCGACTTCGGCGGTCTGGTCGCCTTCGGGGCTCGGCCCACATGACGCCGTCAGCAGCGCCACGAGCAGCGCCGCGGGGACTGCTCCGCCCATCGGCCGCAAACGCATGTTCATGATCGTAAAGCGCTCCTCCGGCGCGACGAGCGTTCCAGACCCTGCCCAGTTGCACCGCGCGCCGCCAATCTGGCTGCTAACGGGGCGACAGCACCATCGTCATCTGGCGGTTTTCGAGCTTCGGCTCGAGTTCAACCTTGGCGAGCGGAGCGAATTCATCGCGCACCTTGTTCAGCAACTCCATGCCTAGATGCTGGTGCGCCATCTCGCGGCCGCGGAACCGCAGCGTGATCTTCACCTTGTCGCCTTCTTCAAAGAATCGACGGATCGCGCGCGCCTTCACCTCATAGTCATGGGTGTCGATATTCGGCCGCATCTTGATTTCCTTGAGGTCCGCCGAGCGCTGTTTCTTGCGCGCCTCCGCCTTCTTCTTCTGTTCGGCGAAGCGCTGCTTGCCGTAGTCGGCGATCTTGACGACTGGCGGATCGGCGTCGGGCGCAACCTCCACCAGATCGAGGCCGGCTTCCTTGGCGGCGTCCAGCGCGGCCTGGATCGGCATGACGCCCTGTTTTTCGCCGTTCTCGTCGATCAGCAGAACGCGGGCGGCGGTGATGTCTTCGTTGACGGATGGTCCGGTTTTCTTCGGCGGCGGTGCAGCTTGTGGGCGACGGGGTATGGCGCTCTCTCCTAAGTCAGTTGACGGGCAATGCTCGAAAATGCCTGCGCCGCATGGATTCTTCAAGGCCGCTTCAAGAGACAGGTGGATCAAGCGTCGGCGCGAGCGCGCGCACCGCCTGTCTCACATCGGCGAGCCCGATCTCTTCAAGCGTATTGGCTGTCAGAGTGATCACGCCGCCGTCGCCGCGCGGGGCCGCTCGTCCGAGCCGCGTCTGCGGGTTCCAGATGCTTCCATGCTCCAGCTGCAGAGCCGGGGTCCACTCCTGCTGGAACAGGCATACGCCCGGTGCGCCGGCCGCCGCCGCCATGTGCATGGGCCCGGTGTCGCCGCCGATCACGATCTGCGCCCGCTCGCTCAGGGTCGCAAGCTGGAACAGATCGGTGCGGCCGACGATGTTCCGCGCCCGCGATTCGGCGCGCGCGATCTGCGCGGCGATCTCGCCTTCGGGTTTTCCGCCCACCACGACCGGGGTGACGCCCGCATCGGCGAGCCATGTCGCGGTCTCAGTGAACCGCTCGGCCGGCCAACGTTTCTCTGGATGATCCGCCGAAGAGCCGGGGATCACCAGCGCGTATGGGCCCGTGAGCCCGAAGAACTCCGGCTGGAATCGCGGCGGGTCCCTGAAGGCGGGGCGAATCCAGTCGAGATAGGGCAACAGCCCCCGATCGCGTCGCCAGCCCGATGGATCGCCCTTCGGTCTCGGACCCAGTCCAGCATGGACGAGTTGTTCGGCCAGCCGGTCGAAATTGTGCATCGCCGCGCGGTTGGGATTGCGATGCTGGTGCGAGGAGCCTTGCGCAGCGCCGGACCAATAGGGCTTCTTGCCCGTCAGCCCCGCGAAGTACTGGGCCGTCCGGTCGTTGTTCTGGAAGTCATAGACCATGTCATAGGCGGCCGACCGCAGACGCTTGATCAGCTCGGACCGGCCCCGGAGGTCGCGCGGTCGGCCGTCATCCTCGACGATGTCGAAATATGGGCACGCCTTTGCGAAGGCGCTGAACGGCTCGGTGGTCAACAGTGTGATCCGGGCCGAGGGATGCGTCGCCCGCACCACCCGCATCGCCCCAAGCGCCTGTACAAAATCGCCGAGCGCACCGAGCTTGATCACCAGAACGCGCTTCAGCGTGTCGCCAGGATTAGGCGGCGGGGAATACGCCGTCGGCAGCGTCATCGCCGTGCTCATGACGTCCGCTCCGGCGCGCGGTCACCGATCAGGCGACGGTACACATCCAGCGTCGCCGTCTGTAAAGCCCTGGTTGTATAAAGCGCGCGAACCCGCCTTTGCGCCGCGTCTCCGAGTGCGGCGCGTCCCCCGGGCCCCATCTCGATCAGCGCCCGCAGCGACTTCGCCACCGCCTCCGCATCGCCCGGCGGTGTGAGCACGCCCGTCTCGCCGTCCACCACAACTTCGCGCTGGCCGCCGAGATTCGACGCCGCGACCGGCCGTCCTATGGCGCCCGCTTCGGCGGCGACGCGCCCAAACGCCTCAGCTTCCGTTGAGGGTGCGAGAACAATATCGGAGAGCTTCAGAGCCGCGGGCATGTCGGAGCAATGCCCCACAATGCGGACCCGTTCGTCAAGTCCCTGCGCCATGATCCTTGATTGCAGGTCCGCAACATAGCCGTCCCGTCCCTGTGGATCGCCCGCGAACACCATTCGCCAGCCCGTCCGTCCCTCGCGGGCGAGGGCGGCGGCGGCGTCGATCGCCACACGGTGACCCTTCCACGCCGTCAGCCGCGCCGGCAGCAGGATCAGCGTCTCCCCATCGGGAATTCTCCAGTCCTTCCGCAGCGCCGCCGTGCGCGCCTCATCCACCCGCGCCGGATCGAAAGCAGCGACGTCGACCCCCCTGGGGATGGTCACGATCCGGTCCGCCGCGAACGGATGCTCTCGACGGATCAGGTCGGCTGTGAAGGCTGAATTGGCGATCACGGCGGCCCCACGCGCCATCACCGAATTATACAGCCGCTTCGGCGCTGTGCGGGCGGAGTATGCGCCGTGATAGGTGGTCACGAACGGGCGCCCGGTGCGCCGCGCCGCCCACAGCGCGCTCCAGGCTGGCGCTCGGGAGCGGGCGTGAATCAGGGCCACGCGCCGCTGACGGATCACCGCCGCCAGCTTGTTTGCATTCATCCAGATCGTCAGCGGCGACTTCGATCCCGCCCGTTCCAGGCGGACAAGTTCGCCTCCCGCCGCAGCGAGGTCGTCCTCCATCCGGCCGCCGCGGCTTGCCACCAGGGCGTGCGCCCCCGCCGCGGTCAACGCCGCTGCGACCTCTATGGTCGTGCGTTCGGCTCCGCCAGCGTCGAGATCGGGAATCACCTGAAGGATCGTCGCCCCGTCTAGGGCCATTTGGCTTGCGTCTCCACCCGGCGCGTGCGCAGTTTTCCCCCGCCGGCCAAGGTGACGATTATCGGGTTTTCGCCCGATCGCAAAACACCGCCAGACAAGGGATCCCCGCCATGCCCTCCGCCCCCGGCGTTGACGCGCCCAGCTTCACCAACGGCCCCTCCGGCCGCCTCGCCGTCCGCACCAGCAAGGGCGACCCCGGACGCTGCGGCGTCGTCTGGCTCGGCGGCTTTCATTCCGACATGACCGGCGAGAAAGCGACCGCGCTCCACCGCGCCGCCCTCGCGGACGGCCGCGCCTTCGTTCGCTTCGACTATTCCGGCCACGGCGAGAGCGCGGGCCGCTTTGAGGATGGCGACATCTCCGCCTGGCGCGCCGACGCGCTGCATGTGCTCGATCGTCTCACCACCGGCCCGCAGGTGCTGGTCGGCTCCTCCATGGGCGGGTGGATCGCGCTGCTGGCTGCGCTCGCCCGGCCGGAGCGCGTCGCGGGCCTCGTCCTCCTCGCCCCCGCGGCTGACTTCACCGAGCGGCTGATGTGGGACCGGTTCGACGAGGATGCGCGCCGGTCCATCGTCGAGGATGGTCGGCGGATGCGTCCGTCGGCCTATGGCGACCCCTATCCGATCACCCACGCACTCATCCGCGACGGCCGGTCGTGGCTGATTCTTGACCGGCCGATCCCGATCGAGGTCCCGATCCACATCCTGCAGGGCGGGGCGGACCCGGACGTGCCGCCGGACCACGCGCGGCGCCTCGTCGACGCCGTCACCGGATCCGACGTGGTTTTCACGCTGATCAAGGACGGCGACCATCGCCTGTCGCGTCCGGTGGACATCGACCGGCTGATCGCGGCGGTGCGAGCGCTTTGCGTCCGGGTCGATCCGCAAGCGGCTCGTGCCGCGGGACCTACATCCGCTTGAGGGCGCAGATCTTGTTGCCGTCCGGATCGCGCAGATAGGCGAGATACATCTTGGTTGCGCCGTTGTCGCGAACGCCCGGCGGGTCCTCGCAGGTGGTTCCGCCATGGGCGAGGCCGGCGGCGTGCCAGGCGTCGCCCTGTTCCGGGGAAGTGCAGGCAAAGCCGATCGTGCCGCCATTGGCAGGGGTTGCGGGCTGGCCGTTGATCGGCAGGGAGACCGAGAACACCCCCGTCGGCGTGCGATAGAATACGCGGTGCCGGTCGATCACGCCGGGCGGGATTCCGAGCGCGCCCAGCGTCGCGTTGTAAAACGTCACCGCGCGGTCGAGGTCGTTGGTGCCGATCATCACGTGCGAAAACATGGGGCGATGTCCTTCTCGGTTCGTGGTTGTGGTCAGTATTCTGATTGGCACAGACGGGAGCGGCGGTCGACGGCCTCGCGGTCGCATTTCGGGGGGATAGGGCGAGCTCCTCATCACCCCATCATTGAGAGACACGCCTTCAGCCCCTCCCGATAGGTCGGAAACGCTGGTCGCCAGCCGAGCTCCGCCTTCACCCGCGCGTTCGAGACCCGCTTGCACTCGGCATAGAAGCGCTGCGCCATGGGGGAGAGCGCCGCATCCTCGAACGCGACCTCGGGCGGCGCTGGAACGCCCAGAAGCTCCGCCGCAAAGCCCAGCACCATATCGGCCCCTGCCGGCTCGTCGTCGCAGACATTGTACACCCGCCCCGGATTGGGCCTCGCCATCGAGGCGGCGAGCGCCGCGGCGATGTCGTCGCGGTGCGCGCGCGAGAACACCTGCCCCGCCTTCACGATCCGCCGCGCTCCCGGCGCTGTCGCCCGCTCGAGCGCCGACCGTCCGGGGCCGTAGATTCCCGGCAGGCGGAACACATGGCCGCCCGCGTCCAGCCACTGCGCTTCTGCCTTTGCCCGCCGCTCCGCCTCCGGGCTTTGCGGATTGAGCGGCGTCTCCTCAAACGCCCAGCCGCCGGCGAGATCGCCATAAACCCCGGTCGTCGAAAGATAACCGATCCACCTTGCCCGCGCCGCGTCCGCGCCGAACGCTTCAAATACGGGGCAGCCGGTCTCTCCGGGCGGGGCCGAGATCAGGAGCGCGTCGCCGTACCCAAGGCTCAGCGTCTCACCCGGCCAGCGCACCGCCTCGTCGCATTGCGCGCGCAAGCCGGCGAGCCCCTCGTCCGACCGTGACGTGCCCGTGATGCGCCAGCCCTCCGCGCGGAGCCCGCGCGCGAACGCCGCCGCCACATAGCCGAGGCCGATGGCGACCAGCCGTCCACTGGCCGCTGCATCGGAAGGGCCTGCAATTTCGTCTCGCCTTGTCATGCCCGCCAGTCTATCGACGAAATCGCGGTCCGCCGACCCTCATCGACGCACTATCGGAGCTGTCCCGCCCATGCGCCTTCGCGCCCGCCAGACCGTCGCCCTGCCGATCCTCGCGGCCATGTGCGTCCTGGCCGGGCTCCCCGCCGCGACCGCCCAGTCCACAGGGTCCTCGATCGCTCAACGGGAGGCGAGCCGCCTCGAAGCCTGCATCGCCCGCATCGATGAGGACGCCTCCGCAGCCTATGAAGATGGCCTCGCCTGGATGGCGGAGGGCGGCCGTCCCGCCGCCCGCCATTGCACCGCGCTCGCTCTCATCGAGCTTGGACTTGTCGCCGAGGGCGCCGCCCGGCTGGAACAACTCGCCAACGCCGACGACGCAGGCGGGCTCGGTCCCCGCACGGTTTATCTCGCCCAAGCCGGAAACGCTTGGCTTCTCGCCCGCAACCCGGAAGCCGCGCGCATCGCCTTCACCAACGCGTTGAAGCTCGACCCGACCAACGCAGATCTGAAGAAGGATCGGGCGCGGGCCTATATCTGGCTCGGCGCGTGGAGCGAGGCGGCCGTCGATCTGAACGCCGCCATTGCAAGCGACCCCCGCGACGCCGAGGCGCTCCGCCTGCGGGGGCAGTCCCTCCTCGCGCTCGGGCGGCTCGACGATGCGATGGCCGACGTCGAACGCGCGATGGTGATCGCGCCGGCGGATATCGATGTTCTTGTCCTGCGAGGGCAGGTGCGCGAAGCGCAGCGCCTCGCTGCGGATCAGGCGGCCGGCGGAGCCTCATCGATCCTTGGCGGGCAGCCGCGGGTCACTCTCGGAGGGGGCCCGCCCTGAACCGGCCCTGAACCGACCCTGAACCCGATCTCAAACCGCTCTCGAACGTGCGCGAAACATCGTTCTGACACCGGGTCATAATCTGACCACACGCCATGTACGCCATTGCGTCGTGGTTCAGGACTTAGGGGGGCCGAGCACGCAGTCGGCGAGGCCGTCGCGGCGGACGATGCCCATTCGAGCTTCGATCTGGCCGGCCCGCCGCGACACATACCGGCCGGGCGGGTCCACTCGCCACTTGTTCGGGCTCGGCAGAACCGCGGCGAGCAACGCCGCCTGACGCCTTGAAAGATCTGAAGATTTCACCTCAAATCGAAGTCTCGCCGCAGCCTCCGCGCCATAGATTCCGTCGCCCCATTCGGCGACATTTAGATAAATCTCCATGATCCGCTTCTTCGGCCACATCTGTTCGATCAGCAGCGTGAACCAGGCCTCGAATCCCTTGCGGACGAGGCCTCCGCCGTTAAAAAGAAACGCGTTCTTGGCGGTCTGCTGAGAGATGGTCGACGCTCCCCTCAGATAACCGCGGTCGTCCTGCTCCGCGATGGCGCGCCGGATCTCCTCCATGTCGAACCCATCGTGTTCGCAAAACCTTGAATCTTCAGCAGAAATAACCGCGCGCACGAGCTGGGGTGAGATGTTCTCGATGGACGTCCATTCCCGGCGGACGTCGACGCCGCTGAGCGCGGCGCCCGCCATGTTCCATGTCGGCGGCGGGTTGATCCATCTGTAGGCGATCACCAGCACCACGCTCGCTATGATGAAGAGCAGAACGATCGCCGCAGTCCATTTAATCATGAAAACCAGGAAGATGCGCCAGATCGGCGCGCGTCCTCGCCAGTTTGGCGCGGGCACGCCCATGCCGCGCGCGGGTGGGCTAGGGCTCGCTGAAGCGCCGCCGCCGGGCGACTGTTCACGCGTCTGGTCCTGCATGCCACTCCTCGATCACCGACGGGTCGGTCTCGTTCGGCAGGCGCCGAAATCGTTCAGAGTCAAAGGCTTCCGGCGTGGTCAATCGTCCGAAGGCCCACACGGCGGCGCCGCGGACGATGGCCTGCGGGTCTTCCAGTCGTTCGCGCACGGCGTCAACCATAACGGCGTCGCCAGAATTGCCGAGGGCGATCACGACATTGCGAACGAACCGGTCGCGGCCGATCCTCTTGATCGCTGAGCCGGAGAAAAGCGCCCTGAAATCATGATCTTGCAAGCGCGAAAGGTCATCCAGAGACCGCCGGTCGAGTTCGGGCCGCATCTGCAGGGCGGCCTCTAAGGACGCCGCCGCGAACTTGTTCCAGGGGCAGACGGCGAGGCAATCGTCGCAGCCGTAGATGCGATTGCCGAGGGCGCGCCTGAACTCTCGTGGTATCGGGCCCTTGAGCTCGATCGTGAGGTAGGAAATGCAGCGTCTTGCGTCGAGCTGGTAGGGCGCAGGGAACGCCGCCGTGGGGCAAATATCGAGGCAAGCCCTGCACGAGCCGCATGCATCGTCCCCCGGGGCGTCTGGCGCGAGGTCCGAGGAGGTCAGCATCACGCCCAGGAATAGCCAGGATCCATGTTCGCGGCTTACGAGATTTGTGTGCTTGCCCTGCCAGCCGACGCCTGCGCGGGCCGCCAGCGGCTTCTCAAGAAGAGGCGCAGTGTCGACGAACACCTTCACCTCGTCGCCGCTCTCGGCCGCATGAGTTCTCGCGAGCGCCTTCAGCCGCCGTTTCAGGAGGTCGTGGTAGTCGCGGCCGTGCGCATAGACAGAGATCGCCGCCTCGTCTCGCCGCTCAAGTTGTTCCATCGGGTCGCGTTCCGGCGCGTAGCTGAGGCCCACGACGACGGCGCTTCGAGCTGCCGGCCACATAGCCGTCGGGTGGCTACGGCGCTCGATCGTTGTCTCCATCCAGCTCATCTCGCCGTGACGTCCCTCGGCGATGAAATGCTCCAGCCGCTCGGTCGCGGGCCAGGGGTCTGTGGCCGAGGCGATGCGGACAGTGTCGAAGCCAAGGTCGAGCGCGAGGGATTTGAGCCGTGCTTCGCGGGCGATGGTCGGTGGAGTTGCCGGCGTCGGCATGCTGCGTCCCCCGAAACCTGTTCGAACCGAGCGATGACCCTGCCGTTTCATGGCGGGAGAGGGAAGATTGAATCGTTCTTGCCGGGCGCAAATTCACCCTTGGCTGACGGAAAGGCTGGGATGGGTTACGCTCCAGGTGGGACGGGGCGAAACGAGCAGGTGAACAGGCAAGGGGAGTTGACGCATGCCCATGGGTGAAGGGTTCGACCTCGCGGCCATCGCTTCGGCGGCCGGGCTTGGCGGCGGAGGGGTGAGCGCCCTCGCAGCCGTCGTGATGTTCAAATCGTTCATCGCGCGTTTCCTGATGCAGACGCTGCTCACCGCGGTGTTGACCGGCGTCGGCTTCGTTGTGTTGCTCAACTCGCTCGGATTTGAGATCGTGCCGCGTCCTGAGGTCGTCGACGTCCAGGTCGAACGGATGGTCACGCCGCAGGGTCTCGCCCAACCTGAATCCATGTCGATCCCTGCGCCGTCTTCAGAGCCGAGCGACACAAGACGCAGCTATTACGTGAAATCTCCCTTCCGAAAGAGCTGAGCCCCGCCGCCTATTCCGCAGCTTTCAGTTCGAGCGGCTGTTCGAGCCTCGACAGGCTTTCCTTTGACGCGACCTGGACGAATGCGGCGAGTTCCAGCTCCCAATTGTCGAGGATCGACCGGGCGTGCATCGACCCCGTGAGCGTTGCGTGCTCCTGGATCAGCGCCTTGAGAACCGCCTCCCAGTGAGGATTTGCAACCGGGCGCCAGATCACGGTGTCCGGGTTCACCATCTTGGAAAACCGGTCGTTGGGATCGTGCACGAACGCCATGCCTCCTGTCATGCCGGCCCCAAAATTCTCACCGACGGGACCGAGGATCACGCACGTGCCGCCGGTCATGTATTCGCAGCCATTGGCTCCGCAGCCCTCGACGACCGCCGTTGCGCCAGAGTTGCGCACGGCGAAGCGTTCGGCGGCTTGGCCCGCTGCAAACAGCTTTCCGGATGTCGCCCCGTACAGCACCGTGTTCCCGATGATCGTGTTGGTATGGGAGCGATATCTCGCGACCGACGGCGGCTTCAGAATGATCGTGGCGCCCGACAGCCCTTTGCCGACATAGTCGTTCGCGTCGCCGATGACTTCCAGCGTCAGGCCCTTCACCCCGAACGCGCCGAGCGACTGCCCCGCCGATCCATCGAGCGTGACCCAGAGATGTCCCTCGGGAAGGCCGTCCATCCCAAACTTCCGTACGATCCGCGATGAGGTGCGCGTGCCGATGCCGCGGTGAATATTCCGGACGTGGTAGTCGAGCTGCATCTTCTCGCCGCGGGCGAAGAAGGCGGGCGCATCCTGGAGGATGCTTTCGTCCAGTGAGTCCGGCACTTCGTTCCGGTGGCCCGGACGGTAGACGATCCGCTTCTCCGCATCCGCGCGAACCATCAGCGGCGACAGGTCGAGATCGTCCAGCATCGGTGAACCGCGCGAGGTCTGCGCCAGAAGGTCGGTGCGGCCGATGACCTGGTCGAGATGCGTGAAGCCGAGCGACCCGAGGATCTCCCGCACTTCCTCGGCGATGAACGTCATCAGGCTGATGACCTTTTCCGGGCGTCCGGTGAATTTGGCGCGCAGGCGCTCATCCTGGGTGCAGACACCGACCGGGCAGGTGTTGGAATGGCACTGCCGGACCATGATGCACCCCATGGCGATCAGCGAGGCTGTTCCGATCCCGTACTCCTCGGCTCCAAGCATCGCGGCGATGACGATGTCCCGGCCGGTCCTCAGGCCCCCATCCGTGCGCAGGGTCACCTGGTCGCGCAGGTCGTTCAGCATCAGCACCTGGTGCGCTTCGGCCAGGCCGATCTCCCAGGGAAGGCCCGCATACTTGATGGAGGTCTGCGGCGACGCGCCCGTGCCGCCGACGTGGCCGGAGATCAAGATCACATCCGCCTTGGCCTTGGCGACCCCCGCCGCAATCGTGCCGACGCCCGATCGCGACACCAGTTTGACGCACACCCGCGCCTCCGGATTGATCTGCTTCAGATCATAAATGAGCTGGGCGAGATCCTCGATCGAGTAGATGTCATGGTGCGGCGGCGGCGAGATCAGCATCACACCGGGCGTGGCGTGACGGTTCTTTGCGATGAACTCCGTCACCTTGAAGCCGGGAAGTTGTCCGCCTTCGCCAGGCTTCGCCCCTTGCGCCACCTTGATCTCGATTTCGCGACAGTTGTTGAGATATTCCGCAGTGACGCCGAACCGGCCGGATGCGACCTGCTTGACTGCGGAGTTCGCATTGTCGCCGTTCTTCAGGGGCTTGTAGCGCTCCCGCACCTCGCCGCCCTCGCCGGACACCGATTTTGCGCCGATGCGGTTCATGGCGATATTAAGCGCGCCGTGCGCTTCCGGCGACAGTGCGCCGAGCGACATTCCGGGTGTGACGAACCGCTTGCGGATCTCGTTCACTGACTGGACGTCGTCGAGCGAGGCCGGAGTGTTCGACGTGCGGAAGTCCAGCAGGTCTCGCACCTGAATGGCTTTCTTCCGCTCGTTCACAAGGTTCGCATAGCTGCGATAGGCGGCGTAGGAGTTGGTGTCGCAGGCTGACTGAAGGAGGTGAATAAGGTCTCCCGAAACCGCGTGCGCATCGCCCGATGCGCGAACCCTGTAGAAGCCGCCAACGGGCAAGACGTTGGGAGCCGTTCCCCATGCGGCGGCGTGCAGTTCGGCGGTCTTCTGCTCAAGGCCCGCAAGCCCGATGCCGGAGATGCGGCTGGTCATCCCGGGGAAATAGTCCGCCACCAGGGCGCGCGAGAGTCCGAGCGCCTCGAAATTGTAGCCGCCGCGATACGAGGAGATGACCGAGATTCCCATCTTTGACAGGATCTTCAGGAGCCCGGCCTCGATCGCGCGCTTGTAGCTCAGGCACACCTGACCGATCGATACCTCGCCGAACAGGCCTTTCGACCAACGGTCGCAGAGCGTGTCCTGCGCGAGATAGGCGTTGACGCAGGTCGCCCCGACGCCCACCAGCACGGCGAAATAATGTGTGTCCATGCACTCGGCCGACCGCACGGTGATCGAACAGAACGATCTCAGGCCATGCGCAACCAGATGCGAGTGCACCGCGCCGGCCGCCAGGATCATGGGGATTCCGGCGCGGTCCGGTCCTTGATGCTCGTCGGTGAGCACGATGTGACCACGTCCGGACGACACCGCGACGCGCGCCTCGCTACGAATGCGCTCGATGTCGGCCTTCAGGGCTTCTCCGGTGCATGAGCCGGGGGCAGGGGGGGTGAAGGTGCAGTCGATCAAAGCGACTTCCTCGCCGATCTCCTTCAGCATGCGCTCATACATGCCGTTCGTCAGGACCGGACTCTCCAGCACGAACACATTGGTCTGGGTCTCGTCCTCCGCGAGGATGTTGCCGAGGTTCTTGAATCGCGTGCGCAGGCTCATCACCCGCTCTTCCCTCAGCGGGTCGATCGGCGGATTGGTGACTTGTGCGAAGTTCTGTCGGAAGTAGTGCGAGAGCGGCCGGTACTGGTCCGACAGCACGGCCAGCGGACTGTCGTCGCCCATCGAGCCGACGGCTTCCTTCGCGTCCTCAGCCATGGGGGACAGGATCAGCTCGACATCCTCAATGGTGAACCCCGCCGCGCGTTGTCTGCGCCGAAACTCTGCCGGGTCCTCGTACAGGCGCGGTTCCGGGCCGGGACCGATTCGCGGTTCGAAATCGATGATGTTTTCGAGCCAGAGTTCGTAAGGGTGTTGGGTGGCCAGATCGTCGATCAGCTCCTCGTGATTGTAGAACCGTCCCTCTTCGAGATCGACCGCGACCATGCCGCCAGGCCCCACGCGGCCCTTGCGGATGATCTTTTCGCCGTCGAGCGGGCACATGCCGGTTTCCGAGCCGACCGCGAGCACCCCGTCGTCGGTCAACGCGTAGCGCATCGGCCGCAGACCATTGCGATCGAGGCCCGCGATCGCCCACCGGCCATCGAAAATCGCAAGGGCGGCGGGGCCGTCCCACGGCTCCATGACGGAGTTTGCGTAAGAGTAGAGCGCTTTGTATCGGCGCGGCATCACATCTTCCCTGCCGGACCAGGCTTCCGGTACGAGCAAGGTCTTCGCCATCGGTCCCGAACGCCCCGCGCGAACGAGGAGTTCGAACGCATTGTCGAGCGCCGCTGAGTCCGACGCGGCGGCCTGAATGACGGGCTTCACGTCCTCGCCATATTCGCCGAACTTCTCCGAGATCATCTTGATCTCGTGGCTCTTCATCCAGTTGATATTTCCCGACACGGTGTTGATTTCGCCATTGTGGGCGAGCATCCGGAAGGGCTGCGCGAGACGCCATTGGGGGAAGGTGTTGGTCGAGTAGCGCTGGTGATAGATCGCCACCGCAGAGACAAACAAAGGGTCCTTCAGGTCGAGGTAAAAGCTGTCGATGTCTTCGGCAAGGAACATCCCCTTGTAGACGAGCGATCTCGGGGAGAACGAGCAGACGTAAAGCTCGGACATGCCCGCTTCCTGCGCCCGCTTCTCGATGCGGCGGCGGCAGACGAAGAGGATCCGCTCGAGTTCCTCATCGCTGCGGCCGAGATTGTCCGCAAACAGGATTTGCTCGATCTCCGGTCGTGCGGCGTTCGCCTTGGCGCCGATCACACGCGGATCGACCGGCGGCTGACGCCAGCCATAGATGTAGAAGCCAAACCGGACGACTTCCGTCTCGATGATCGAGCGCGCCTTCTCCTGTGCGCTCAGGTCCGTCCGAGGGAGGAACATCTGCCCGACGCAGATCCGCGCCTGGGAGGGCTGGTGCCCTGTCTTCTCGATCTGGGCGCGGAAAAACGCCTGCGGCACGTCGACCCTGATCCCGGCCCCGTCGCCCGTCTTGCCGTCAGCATCGACGGCGCCGCGATGCCACACCGCTTTCAGCGCGCGGATGGCCATCTCCACGATTTCGCGCTTTGGAGTGCCGTCGATCTGGACAACCAGCCCAACGCCGCAAGCGTCATGTTCATGAGCGGGATCATAGGCGTTGGCGGCGATCAGTCGGTCGCGCATCCGGGTATGCTGTTCGAGGTCGTGCATCGCGAGATCCTGTCGATCACTTGAAGGTTTGAGAGTCGACGCCGGTCAATTGACAGCACGAAGCATGCGGATCGGCTGAGCCGCCGCCTTCGACTTTGCGCGCAGATACCTGTCGATACCGACGGCCGCATCGCGGCCCTCCTTGATCGCCCACACCACGAGGGACGCTCCGCGGACGATGTCGCCGGCGGCGAACACGCCATCGAGCGTCGTCATCATATCGGATTTCGGGGTCTTCACCCGGCCCCAGCGGTTGACCTCGAGGCGGCGCTCCTCGAACCGGGCAGGGAGGTCTTCGGCGTCGAAGCCGAGAGCCTGGATGACCATGTCGGCCTTGAGTTCATACTCCGAGCCCGCGATGATCTGGGGCGACTGTCTCCCTGATCGGTCCGGTTCGCCGAGCCGCATGCGTACAGCCCGGACCGCCTTGACCCCACCGGCGCGTTTCTGCACGACCGCCTGAGGCGCTGCCAGCCAGTCATACTTCACGCCTTCCTCCTCGGCGTTCGCCACTTCGCGCTGGGAGCCCGGCATGTTCGCCCGATCCCGGCGATAGAGGCACGTGACCGACTTTGCTCCCTGACGGATCGCCGTGCGAACGCAATCCATGGCCGTGTCACCGCCGCCGATCACGACCACGGCCTTCCCGGAGGCGTCGAGCTCGCCGCTGTCGAACGCCGGCGCCGACAAGCCCATCCCCTTGCGGTTGGACGCGATCAGGAAATCGAGCGCCTTGTGGACGCCGTCAGCTTCCACGCCCGGAACCTCAAGGTCGCGCGCCCGGTACACCCCGGTTGCGACGAGAACCGCATCGTGCCGGTCCCGCAAACTCTGGAAGCTGATGTCAACGCCGACATCGACGCCCATCTCGAATGTGATTCCGCCGGCGGCCAGTCGGTCGGTGCGGCGTTTGACGACGTCCTTCTCAAGCTTGAAGTTCGGGATGCCGTAGATCAGCAACCCTCCCGGCACGTCGTGCCGGTCGTAGATGGTGACCTGATAGCCTTGTTCGCGCAGCTGTTCGGCAGCCGAAAGACCCGCGGGGCCTGCTCCGATCACGCCCACGGATTGCCCGCGATCGGGCCCCGGTCGCAGCTGAGCGACCCATCCCTTGTCCCACGCCGTGTCAGTGATGTAGCGCTCGATTGCGCCGATCGTCACCGTGCCGTGGCCGGATTGTTCGATCACGCAGCCGCCCTCGCACAATCGATCCTGAGGGCAGATTCGGCCGCAGATCTCCGGCATGTTCGAGGTGGCCGAGGAGAGTTCGTAGGCTTCCTCAAGTCGCCCCGTCGCCGTCAGCATGAGCCAATCCGGGATATTGTTGCCGAGCGGGCAGTGCGACTGACAAAACGGCACGCCGCACTGCGAGCAGCGCGACGATTGCTCCCGCGCTTTTTCGGCGATGTAGTCCGCATAGATTTCCGCGAAGTCCTGCTTGCGTTCGGCTGCGCGGCGCTTGTCGGGGCTTTGCTGCTCCACGGTGACGAAGGTCAGCATCTTCTGCTTCTCCATCCGGGACTCCTTGGCGGCATTGGGGAATTCGGATCGGATGTATCGCCATCACGTGCGGATCGCAACCAGATGTATGCCAAATAGGTCTCATATGGATATTTTAAGATGAAAAATAGTTCGTTTCGTGCTTCTGGGTCCATCTGACGACCAATAAATCATACCCAAATGATGCCGACCTGTTCCGGTGGTGAACTGGCGCGAACCGTGCTCAGACAACGCCGTTCGCACGAAAGCGCCCCGAATTGAGCGGAGGTCTCCAACCTTGAGTCTGTCCGATCTGATCAACGCCCTGTTCCTTGGTCTGATCGAGGGGCTGACCGAATTCATACCGGTGTCGTCTACCGGGCATCTTCTGCTCGCTCAGCAGGTCATGGGGCTCACCGACGAGTCTTGGTCGACCTTCACGGTCATGATTCAGCTCGGCGCAATCCTCGCGGTGGTGGTGCTGTACTTTCAGCGGCTGTGGGCGGTGTTCATCACGCTGCCGAAACGCGCCGAATCGAGGCGCTTTGCTTTAAGCGTGTTGATCGCCTGCGCCCCGGCCTTCATCGTGGGCGCGCTGCTCCACGACTTCATCAAGTCATATCTTTTTGACAGTCCGCAGCTCATTTGCTGGACGCTGATTATCGGCGGGATCGTGCTTCTCGTCATCGACAAGCGGGCTCCGGCTCCGGTCGAGCATGACGCCATGGCGCTTCCCTTGAGCAAAGCGCTGTTGATCGGGCTTTTCCAGCTGCTGTCGATCGTGCCGGGCGTGTCCCGGTCAGGCTCGACCATTGTTGGCTCGATGTTGATCGGCGTCGACAAGCGCGCGGCGGCGGAGTTCTCTTTTTTTCTGGCGATCCCGATCATGGTGGGCGCGTTCGTTCTCGATTTCTGGGAAAGCCGGGACGCGCTGACTTCGGATTCCCTAGCGATCATCGCCGTCGGGTTCGTTGCATCCTTCGTGTTTGGTCTGATCGTCGTGCGCTACATGCTGGATTTCGTTCAGAAACGAGGGTTCGCACCGTTTGGCTGGTGGCGGATCATCGTCGGCGCGGCTGGACTCGCCCTGATCCATTTCGGCTGACAGCCGCGAACCCCTGGCTCAGGCGTCGACGCGGGACACCTCTTCGGTGACCGGCTCCTGAAACTGACCCTGCGGCCGGAAGCGCCACAGATAGGTCGGGACGATCGCCTCGATGGACTCCAGCCGGTCAATGCCGAGTGCGGCGAAGCCGGGGGCGTCATCAGCGGGCACGTTGTCCTGCTTCAGGAGCTGGGTCTGATCTCCGGTCAGGGGCGGCCCAAAAAATGGATTGAGGCGCGACAACGCTCCGATCACATAACCCATCGGCGTTGCGATGATGAAGGGCAGGGGCAAGAGAAGCCTTGGTCGGGCGATCGTATTGCCGATGAAAAGCAGGAGCTCCCGCATCGTGTAGATTCTCGGCCCGCCTAGCTCGAACACGCGGCCCGCGGCGTCTGGTCTCGTCACCGCCGCGGCCACCGCCTCGGCGACGTCGGCCACGTACACCGGAGCAAGTCTCGTGTTCCCGCCGATCTGCGGTAGGATCGGGGAGACACGCGACATCTGCGCGAACCGGTTGAAGAAACCGTCGTCGACGCCAAAGATGATGGACGGCCGGACGACGACGTTCCCCGGATTTGCTGCGAGCGTTGCGGCCTCCGCCTCAGCCTTCGTCCGCGCATATGCCGACGGCGACTTGCTGTCCGCGCCGATCGCAGAGACGTAGACCAGCCGTTTCACGCCCGCTTCCGCCGCGAGTTCGGCAATATTGCGCGCACCTTGCGCTTGCGAGCTGGCGAACGACTGAGGCCCGCGCTCGAAGAGAATCCCAACGAGGTTGACCGCTGCGTCCGCGCCCTCCAGGGCCCGCGCAACTGAATCGCGATTGCGGACATTCGCCTGGACGAGTTGAACCTGACCCACGTCCCCGGCAAGGCGCAGGTCTCCGCCGAGATGCGGCCGTCGCATGGCAACTCGGACACGCCATCCCGCCTTGCAGAACGCGCGCACCACATGACGGCCCAGAAAGCCCGATCCGCCAAACACCGTGACCAGTCCGACGGTCATGTCGATCGCCTCGTTCATTGCCCAAGGGTGGAGATGGCGATAGATCAAACTTCGCCGATCAAGTCCATGCATCCACGGGTGTTACAGGACGATGCGTCTACCTGACGCCGCCGACACAACAGGGAGCATCCATGGCCGAGCTTGCCGCGATAGGCTTCTGCATCCTCATCGCAGGACTAGGGGTTTTTCAGGCGATGCTCGCCCTCGGCGCGCCCTTGGGCCGGTTCGCGTGGGGCGGGCAGTCGGCGGTCTTATCCACCCGCCTGCGCGTCGGTAGCGTGATCGCGATCGGGCTCTATGTCCTGTTCTCGCTCATCGTGCTGGAACGGGCCGGGCTCGTTCCGGCGTTCGGCTCAGCGCCGATGGCGCATTGCGCCATCTGGGTTCTGGCCGCTTATCTGGTGTTCGGCGTCGGGCTGAACGCGATTTCACGCAGCAAGTCGGAGCGCATGGTCATGACGCCGCTCGCGGCGGCGTTGCTGGCCCTCGTGCTGATCGTTGCGCTCGCCTGATCCAGCGGGCGCGGTTACGATCCGAACTCGCCGACCCCGCTACCAGATGCGGACGCGCTCCTCGGGGGGCAGGTAGAGCGCGTCGCCCTCCTTGACGTCAAACGCCGCATACCACGCGTCGAGATTCCGCACGACGCCGTTCGTCCGGAACTGGGCAGGTGAATGCGGCCCGGTCAGCATCTGGTTGCGGAGGGCGTCATCGCGCTGGATCGCCCGCCAGACCTGCGCCCAGGCCATGAAGAATCTCTGGTCCCCGGTGAATCCATCGATCACCGGCGCGGGCTGGCCGTTCAGCGACAGCTGATAGGCGGCGTAGGCCATCTGCAACCCGCCAAGGTCGCCGATGTTTTCTCCCATCGAAAGCTGTCCGTTGATGCACGCCTTGCCCTCGTCGAGCGGGCAGTAGCTGTCATACTGTGCGCCGAGGCGGGAGGTCGCCTCCTGGAAATTCGCGTTGGTGGCTTCGGTCCACCAGTTGCGGATCTTGCCTGTCTCGTCGAACTCGCGGCCTTGATCGTCAAAGCCATGACCGATCTCGTGGCCGATGACGCCGCCGATGGCGCCATAATTCACCGCCGGGTCGGCGTTCGGGTCGAAGAAGGGCGGCTGAAGGATCGCGGCGGGGAAGGTGATCTGGTTCGTGAGCGGGCTGTAATAGGCATTCACCGTCTGAGGCGTCATGTTCCACAGCGACCGATCCACCGGCCCCTTAAGAAGGTTGACGTCGTAATTCCAGCCGAACTCACGAGCCGCCTGAACGTTCTCGAACAGCTTGCCAGGCTCGATCGTCATCGATGAATAGTCGATCCATTTTTCCGGGTAGCCGACCCGCGGATCGAAGGTGGAGAGTTTCTTCAGGGCCTCCGCCCGGGTCTCGTCATCCATCCAGGCGAGGGTCTCCAGGCGCCCCTTGAACGCCGTGCGCAGATTGGCGACCAACTCGTCCATCTTGGCCTTTGTCTCGGCGGGGAAGTGACGCTCGACATAAAGCTGTCCGACCGCCTCGCCGAGAGAGCCGTTCACCAGCGAGACGCCGCGCTTCCAGCGATCGCGCTGAGCCTCGATGCCGCGAAGCGCCTTGGAGTAGAATGCGAAATCGGCGTCATCGAAGGCCTTGGGGAGATAATCGGCGTTGCTGCTGATGAAGTGGAAGGTGAGGTAGTTCTTCCAGGTGTCGAGGCTGACCCGGTCGACCAGCTTGACGGAGTCCGCGATCGCGGTCGTCTCACCCACGACCATGTTGTTCACGTCGGCGAGGTTCGACGCCGCGAATACGACATCCCAATCTATCGTCGGCGCCAGCTTCTTCAGCCCGACGCGATCCATCGGATTGAACGTCTTGGAAATGTCGCGCTGATCTTCGGGCGACCAGTGCTCCTCCGCGATCAGTGTCTCGAGCGCGATGACCGCGTTTGCGTCGGCGTCCGGATCGGTTCGACCTATGAGTGAGAACAGCGTGGCGATGTAGGTCTTGTAGGCCGCCCGGTAGGCGTCAAACCGTTCACCCTGCAGCAGATAATAGTCGCGGTTTGGCATGCCGAGGCCGTCCTGGCCCACGAACACGGTGTATCTGGTCGTGTCATCCGGATCTGGCGCGATGCCGAAGCCGAAGGGCGCCGCGAAGCCGGGAGTGCCGAACGCCTTCACGAGGTCCAATTTCGAGGAGATCGCATTGATCTTGTCGAGCCAGGGCTTCAGAGGTTCGACGCCGCGCGCCTCGATCGTCGCCTCGTCCATCCAGCTCTTGTAGAGATCGGCGACCTTCTGGGCGTTCGAGCCAGCGGTCTGGGGGCTGGACGAAAGCTTGTCCACGATGGCGCGAACATCGCTTTCAGCGCCGTCATTCAGTCGGTCAAAGACGCCGTACCTCGCCTTGTCGGCCGGCATGGCGTAGCTGGAGACCCATGTGCCGTTCACATAATTGAAGAAGTCGTCGCCCGGTTTCACCGATGCATTCATCGCGCTCTGATCGATACCGAACGTTCCAATCGCAGCACTTGGCGGCGGGGCGGCCTGAGTCGCCGGGGCGTTGTCGGTGCAGGCGGCAAGAAGCGTTGCGAATGCGCACGCGGCCAGAAGAGAGCGTTTCATGACGCGCCTTTCTTGGAGGGTTCTCGCCCATTGCGCGGGCGCTGACCCGGTTCTTTAACCCTATGGGCCGCGGAGTCGTCAAGCGATCATCGTTTTTCGATATGTGGAACGTCCGTGCGCCCTGCGCCTGAAACATTCGTCTTTCCGACATGGAATCAGGAAAGCGTGCTGTTGTCGGTCGTGTTACGACGAAGTCCTTCCGGTGTCCGGCAGCGGCCGCCGGCGGAACTAGCCAACCGAGGCCTCGATGCCTGACAGCAAGTCGTTCAAGCAGCGCTCAGTGGGCCTCGGGGCTTGGGTGCGTCTCGGGCGTGAACGGCGGGCGACGGACTTCGTGGTGCTGACCGCCGCCCCTGTGCTGCTGCTGATCGGCTCCATGCTGGTGGGAGAAGCGCACTTCTGGGCCGTGCTGATCGTTTCGATGCTGATCATCGCGTTCGCGCTCGCCTACTTCGCCGGCACGGCCGACCTCGAGTTTCAGGCGCTGCGTGAGGCGAAGGCTGTCGCCGATCAACAGGACCTCGATCTGCGTCTGCGGAGCGAAAGGGCGTTCCGCAGCGCCCTGATCGAGGCGTTTCCACAACCGGCTCTCTACATCGACGCCTCTGGAAAGGTCGAGGCCTCAAATTCGGCCGCCCGTGTGCACTTCAACTTCATCGGGGCGGACCCACTCCTGTCTGCAGTTGTCCGGCGTCCCGAACTGCTCGCCGCAGTCGACGCCGCCCGCTCTCGAGGTGAAGCGCAGATGTTCGAGTTCGTCGAACGCGACGAGACCGACAGCTACTTCGCCTGCATGGCGGCCCCGGTGGTGACGACCGCGAGCGTCGGAGTGCTCCTGACCATGCTCGATTTAACAGAAATCCGGCGGGGTGAATTTGCTCGCGCGGACTTCCTCGCGAACGCCAGTCATGAACTGCGCACCCCGTTGACGTCGCTCTCAGGCTTCATCGAGACCATGCGCGGGCCGGCCCGGGACGACCAGGCGTCATGGGACCGGTTCCTCGAGATCATGCAGGGCCAGACAGAGCGGATGCGCCGTCTGATCAACGATCTTCTCTCCTTGTCGCGGATCGAGCTCAACGAGCACCGGCCACCCGACACCGAGGCTGATCTTGCCGCCGTCGTCGCGGAGGTGAAGGAGGCGCTTGCGCCTGTTGCAGAAGACCGGAAAGTCTCCCTCTACGTGAGCGGGCCAGCGTCCGGCGTGGGGGTCCGCGGGGTGAAGGACGAGCTGTTCCAGGTCGCGCAAAACCTCATCGACAATGCGATCAAGTATTCAAGTCCCGGCGGCGTCGTCGAAATCGAGATCGTCGGCGGACTGGAGCGGGACGCCGCGGCCTCTCGGGCGGGTCGCCGCTGGGAAGGCGCGGGCCGGATGTCGATCGCGACGGCGGCCGCGAGGGTTTCGGGGCGCTTCGCCGTGCTGCGGGTCACGGATGCGGGGCCTGGAATTGACCGTCAGCACCTGCCGCGCCTCGCTGAACGGTTCTATCGCGTCGATCCAGGCAGGGGACTGCGTCGCGGCACCGGGCTCGGCCTTGCGATCGTGAAGCACGTCGTCAACCGACATCGTGGGGAATTCCTGGTCGAGAGTGAGGTGGGAAGAGGGTCCGCGTTCGGAGTGATCCTTCCGGTGGCCGGCGCCACACTTGGAGCGCTGGCGGCGGCGATCGACGCGCAAAGCCCACCGACGGGCGGATGAGATAGGGTGCGCGGCATGCGCTGGGGCCCCGCCCCCATTGTCTCGCTCGCTTGGAGTCCGTAGGGGAGGGTTTCCTGTCGCAACACCCCGACCGTCACAATACTGTAAGACAAGAGACATAAGAGAGCGGGGCTTAGGGGTTGCGTCGGGAATGCTCGAACAAATCGCACATTCTCGGCTGGTCCTGATCGCGTTGTCGGCGCTGGTCGTGTGGGCGGCCACCTTGTTTCTGCTGGGCCGGCGGCGCGCGGTGGTCCTAGCGGCGTCGTCCATCAGCGGCGGCCGGCAGATGCACTCGCGGCCAAACTATCATGGATATTTCGCAGCATTGCTCGCCGCGGGGCCGGCCTTTCTGGCGCTCGCTTTCTATGCCCTGTTCGGTCAGGCTTTGGCTGACAGGATCGCCATATCGGACCTGCCTGCGGACTTCTCGGCGCTCTCGGCGTTTGAGCGGGCGGTCCAGATCGATGCCGCCCGGGCGCTCGCCGAGGGCGGAGGCAGCGGCGTCATTGCATCGGAACAACCGCCGGCCGTTGGAACGCTTGCGACGGCGATGGAGCGCAGTCGCGGCGGCGCCAAGCTGATCGCGGTCGCGGTCGCGATCGCCCTGGCGGTTCTCGGAGCGGCGATCGCTTTGATGCGGATTAAGCCCGCCTTGCGCGCCCGTACAATGGTTGAGCGTGTTATTGGCGGGCTTCTGATGCTGTGCTCGGGGGTCGCGATCGCGACGACGGCCGGCATCGTTCTGTCGCTGGTGTTTGAAACGATCCGCTTCTTCGGTGAGGTGTCGCCCCTCGAATTCATGTTCGGGCTGAAATGGAGCGCGCAGACGCAAATCCGGCCAGACCAGATCGGCTCGTCCGGGGCGTTCGGCGCGGTGCCGCTGCTGTTTGGCTCGCTCATGATCACGTTGATCGCCATGCTGGTGGCGGCGCCGGTGGGGCTCTTTGCGGCGATCTATCTGTCCGAGTATGCGGGGCCGAGATTTCGCGCCACGGTGAAGCCGATTCTAGAAGTCCTCGCGGGAGTTCCGACCGTGGTCTACGGCTTTTTCGCGCTCCTCACCGTCGCGCCGGCGATCAAGGCGTTCGGCGAATGGCTGAACCGCGTGCTGATGAACCTGTTCCCCGGCGTTGAAGGCCCGATCATCGACGCCCAGCCGACGAGCGCGCTTGCGGCTGGCCTGGTGATGGGCGTGATGATCATTCCGTTCGTGTCGTCTTTGTCCGACGACGTGATCAATGCCGCGCCGCAGTCGCTGAGAGACGGATCGGCGGCGCTCGGCGCCACGCGCGCCGAAACGATCCGCAAGGTCATCCTGCCAGCGGCGCTTCCCGGTATTGTGGCGGCCCTGTTGCTCGCCGTGTCGCGCGCGATCGGCGAGACCATGATCGTCGTGATGGCGGCCGGCCAGCGGGCCCAGATCACGGCGAACCCGTTCTCGGACGTGACAACGATCACCGTCCAGATCGTGGACCTTCTCACCGGCGACACGGAGTTCGACAGCCCCAAGACCCTGTCAGCGTTCGCGCTCGGGTTCGGGCTGTTCCTGCTCACCCTTCTGTTCAACGTCATCGCCCAGCAGGTGGTGAAGGCTTATCGCGAAAAATATGAGTGAGCCCGGTCTCTTCGCGGTCTCCAAGGAGACGCAGGCGCGCCTGAAGCGCCGGTATCGCAGCGACCAGCGGTTTCGCGCCTATGGTCTGGCGGCGATCATTTTCGCCATCGGCGCGCTGGTGACCCTGCTTGTGTCGATCGTGACGGAGGCGACCTCCGCCTTCACTCGGCACGAATTGCGGGTGGAGCTTGTGCTCGACCCCGAAGTCGCGGACCCGCGCGGCGAACGTGATCCCGAGGACATTCGCAGGAATGTGTCCGGTTTCTCCGATCTGGTCCGAGCCTCCATGAGGCGGCATTTCCCCGAAACGGCGGAAGACCTCGGCCTGCGTCGTCAACTCGGTAGGATGGTCTCGACACTCGCCGCCTCGCCGATCGCCGAGCAGGCCGCGCGAGATCCCTCCCTCATAGGCGGCAGCGTGACCACCCATATTCCGGTGTCGGACGTCATCGACCTCTATCTCAAAGGTCTGGTGACGCGCGAAACCGTCACGCCGGGAACGAGGCAAGCGACGATTGCCCGCGGGCCGACCGGAACTGAACTCGTAGCGCCGGGGGCGTTCGCCGGGGCGCGCACCTTCATCGCCGAAGCGATGGAACAGGAACGTGACCGTCAGCTGGACGCTGCAGCGATTGCGGAAGGCGCAATCACTCGCTCCGAAGCTCAAAAGAGTGCGCTTCTCGCCGAGCGAGCCGCCCTTGAAGCTGCCTCGCAGGACCGGGTGCGCGCCGAGGCGTCGGACGCCCTTGTTGGCGAAGACGATCTGGTGCGAGCGATCGCCCTTGCGGCTGGATCGGTCATGGCGTCCGCCGATACCGCTGCGCTGCGATCCGCGCTGACGGAAAAGATTGATCGGGAAATTGCGGCTGCGCAAACCGAGAGCACCGGGCTTGCACGGAAGGGCGCTGACTATGCGGGGCGCGCGGATCGCGCGGCGCTGCGCGGCGATCCGGCAGCGGAAACGCGCAGAGTTCAGAGCCGGGCGGCTTATCTGGCCGCCGACCGCCGTCAGGTCGAAGCGACATTGCTCACTCAGCAGCGAGACGACCTCGCCAATTTGTCGGCGGAGGATCTTCTCGACGCAGCGGGCCTGCGCATTGGCTCGCCCATGGCGCAACTCTCCCTCGTCGCCTCGGCGAGCGATTTTGCGGCCCAGCTTGAAGCGGTCCGCGCCGTCAACGCGGCTGAGACCCGCTTGGCGCGCGCTCTCGTCCGCGACCAGGAAGACCGTGTCAGCGCGCTTGTCGCCCTCGCGGCCCGGCTGGAGGGCGAAGGCTCCACCGGCCGCTCCGAAGCTTTGATCGCGGACGCAATCCCCTCCGCGGAGGTCCGCCTTGCGCGTTTGCGTCGCGATTTCAGTCGGCTGCAGGAGATCGGTCAGACGCTCTCTGGATTCGCCGCGGCGCCGGGCCCCGCGCCTGTCCGCACGGATCCGCCGATCGAGACCGGCGACCTGTCTCTCGATGCCGCCGATCCTCCGATCGAACCGGAAGCTTTTGTCGAGGTTGAGGTCGCGGCTCAGCTCGGCCTGGATCTTGGCGGGACGGTGGCGATCGCCGTCGCGCTCGGTCGCGCTGAGGCTGGTGCACCGGGCGCGGATATCGCGCTTCGGCGGCTCCTTCTCGCCCACTTTGACGCGGAGATCGGGCGCGTCGACCGCGACATCGAACGGCTCGTGCGCAAGCGCGACCGGGAACGGACGGCGGCGGATACGGTTTCCCGCACTCTGGCGGACCCATCGGCCGCCCTGATTCTGGGCGAGCTGTGGCCCTCGGTGTTGATCGAAGTCCACGGCGGCGTTGTGAAGGTGGCTCAGGTTTCCCCTGATCGCGTTGTCGGGGAGGAAATCCTCCCCCTCAACGCCGACGCCGCGACTGGCGACTGGCGAATCCGCGAGATCGAAACGCCAGAGGCCGATCGCTTGGTCTCCGACCGCCAGGCGTCATGGGCGAGGGCGCTTCAGGCTTCTGGCGAGATCGCGAGGGTGGCGAACTGGACGCTGTTGACGAATGCGGATTCCACCTATCCGGAGCTGGCGGGCATCTCTGCGGCGCTCGCCGGCTCTCTCTGGACCATGCTTGTGACGCTGCTGCTGTCGGCGCCGGTCGGAGTGCTCGCCGCCGTCTATCTTGAAGAATTCGCGCCACGCAACCGAGTGACCGATTTCATCGAGGTGAACATCAACAACCTGGCCGCGGTCCCGTCCATCGTCTTCGGTCTGCTGGGAGCGGCGGTGTTCATCAACCTGATGGGCTTGCCGCGATCTGCGCCTCTTGTTGGCGGCCTGGTTCTGTCGCTGATGACCTTGCCGACGATCATCATCGCGACGCGGGCGTCCTTGCGCGCCGTGCCGCCGTCGATCCGCCAGGGGGCGCTGGCGATCGGCGCTTCGCCGGCGCAGACCGTGTTTCAGCACGTCCTTCCGCTTGCTGCGCCCGGAATACTCACGGGGACGATCATCGGCATGGCGCAGGCGCTCGGCGAGACAGCGCCGCTCTTGCTCATCGGCATGGTCGCGTTCGTCGCCGAACCGCCGACGGACATCCTCGACAGCGCGACCGCGCTGCCGGTGCTGATCTACAAGTGGGCGAGCGGCGCGGAACGCGCCTGGCAACCAATGACGTCCGCAGTGATCATCGTGCTGTTGCTGTTCATGTTTGCCATGAACGCGATCGCTGTTTATCTGCGCCGACGGCTCGAACGGAGATGGTGATGAACCGCGTCGACCACGCAGCAATCAAGGCGTCGGACTCCGATGTGCGCCGGCCGGACGGCGGCCCGACCGCCGATCCGCGTATCAAGGTCAAGACGCGTGGCGTAAGTGTCTTCTACGGCGACAAACAAGCGCTTTTCGGCGTGGATCTGGACATCGACGAAAAATCGGTCACGGCGCTGATCGGCCCGTCCGGTTGTGGAAAGTCGACCTATCTGCGGTGCATCAACCGGATGAACGATACTATCGAGGGGTGCCGCATCGAAGGCTCGATCGAGATCGACGGCGAGGACATCCATGACCGGTCGATCGATCCCGTGCTGCTCCGGGCGAGGGTCGGGATGGTTTTCCAGAAGCCGAACCCGTTTCCCAAATCGATCTTCGACAATGTTGCTTACGGTGCCCGGATCCACGGCCTTGCCAGCTCCCGGAAGGAGCTGGAGGAAATCGTCCAGTCCTCGCTCGAGAAGGCAGGGCTTTGGGGCGAGGTGAAGGACCGGCTCGGTCAACCGGGCACAAGCCTTTCCGGCGGCCAGCAGCAGCGGCTCGTGATCGCCCGAGCGATTGCGGTCCGCCCCGACGTCATCCTGATGGATGAACCGTGTTCGGCGCTGGATCCGATAGCCACGGCCAAGATTGAGGAACTGATCGACGAACTGCGGTTCAATTACTGCATCGTCATCGTCACGCACTCGATGGCGCAGGCCGCGCGCGTGTCGCAGAAGACGGCCTTCTTTCATCTTGGAAAGCTCGTGGAAACCGGACCAACGGAGTTGATCTTCACCAATCCGCGCGAGTCGCGCACCCAGGACTACATAACCGGTCGCTTCGGATGATCTGGAAGCAACGTGAAGGAGATTGCCGATGACCGACCATACGGTCCGTTCATTTTCGGCCGAACTAGAGGAGCTTTCGGGTGATATCGCCCGCATGGGGGGGCTTGCGGAAGACCTCCTGTCCGACGCCATCCAGGCGACGGTGTCGCGCGATGCGGCGCTGGCGGAAACGGTGGTGGTCCGCGATGCGCTGGTCGACGCCCTCCAGGTGGAGGTTGAGCGCAAGATCCTTCGGCTTCTGGCGCTGCGGCAGCCGCTCGCTCGCGACCTTCGGGAGGTCATCGCGGCGTTGAAAATCGCGGCCGAGCTTGAACGCATCGGCGACCTCGCCAAGAACATCGCCAAACGCGCCAAGCTGATCGACCTTATGGAGCCGGGACCAGCTCTGAAGGGGCTCTCCCGCATGGGCAGGCTCGTGAACGCTCAGCTGAAACGTGTACTCGACGCCTACTCCGCAATGGAGACCGCAGCCGCGGCCAAGGTGTGGACGCGCGACGAAGAAGTCGACGAGCACTACATGTCGCTGTTCCGGGAACTCCTCACTTACATGATGGAAGATCCCCGCACGATCTCCGGCTGCGCGCACCTGTTGTTCGTCGCCAAGAACCTCGAACGCATCGGCGACCACTGCACCAACATCGCCGAGGAAATTCATTTCCTCGTCACCGGTGAAACCCTGACGACCGAAAGGCCGAAAGTCGATGTCCTCGCAAACAACTGAACTCGTCCGGAACGCCCAGCGTTCGAGTGCGAACCGGCCCTACGCTCTGGTGGTGGAGGACGAAGCACCGCTCATCGAGCTCCTCCGCTACAATCTGGAAGCGGAAGGCTACGAAATCCTTTCGGCGCGCGATGGAGAAGAAGCGCTCCTGATGATCGAGGAACGTCAGCCGGACATTGTCATCCTTGACTGGATGCTCCCTAATCTCAACGGGATCGAAGTGTGTCGCCGGCTGCGCTCACGATCGGCGACCCGCAATCTTCCGATCATCATGCTCACCGCCAAGACCGAGGAGGTTGACCGGATACGCGGCCTCGACACGGGCGCCGATGACTATGTGATGAAGCCCTTCTCCATGACCGAGCTCAAGGCGCGCATCCGCGCGGTCATGCGGCGCATCCGGCCGGGCCTTGCCGAGGACAGGGTCCAGGTGGGCGACATCAGCATCGACCGCACGCAGCACCGCGTGGTTCGCAATGACGTTGAAATCCACCTTGGTCCGACCGAATTCCGCTTGCTGGATTATCTGATCCAGCATCCTGGCCGCGTGTTCTCGCGGGAGCAACTGCTCGATGCGGTCTGGGGCTCGGACGTCTATGTCGAAGCCCGCACGGTCGACGTCCATATCGGGCGCCTGCGCAAGGCTCTCGCAAGGGGCGGCGAAACTGATCCGATCCGTACGGTGCGCTCGGCGGGGTATTCGCTCAACGCGGGGTGATCTCTCGCCTCCGCGAATTCTCTCCGAACAGGTCAAATGCGAAAGCCGACCCCTCGCGGAGCCGGCCTTCAGCCTTGATCTACATTGACAACTCGGGCGATGCGCCGCAGCGGAAACCGTCCCGTCAGCCGGCGAGCCGCTGGAAGTAGTCGAGCTCTCGCGCGCGGCGCTCCCGCTTCTTGGCGGGCTGGAAAGCCACGCGGCCATGCTCCGCGCAATAGGGTGAACCGGGATGAGCTGAGTGGCCGCAGAAGCCGAAGGTCGCTTCGGCCGGGTCGCCGATCGGCCACTTGCACATGGAATCCCGCACGGTCATCACCGTTACGATGTCGCCATTCGGCAGGCGCTGCGGTTCGATGTCGAGCTCTCGTTCCATCAGCGGCTCGAGCGCCTCGCGGGCCGCGGCCGGCGAGATTCCCGCCCGGATGGCCGCCCGGGCGACCTGCTGGGGCTTCGGCCTGGCGAGCCGGGGCGGGCGCTTGACGGGGCGCGACGGCGTCGCGCGTCCCGATAGACCGAGCCTGTGCACCTTGCCGATCACAGCGTTGCGGGTCACCCCGCCCAGGCGTTTGGCGATCTGGCTCGCGCTGTGGCCCTCGGTCCAGAGTTTCTTCAACTCGGTGACACGTTCTTCAGTCCAGCCCATCGGAAAGGTCTCCTGATCCTCGGAGAGTCGCCCGGACCACAAGATATAGTGTCGTGTGGTTTCGGCCCCAGCTCTCTCGTCAAGGGATAGTAGCTCAGCCGTCTCGACCAACAATATGCTGAGGGTGGTTAAGGAAGGGTTAATCAACAGGAAGCTGACTTATCAACATATTGATTGTGCGGCGCGAACCGTGCGGATCGTTGGGTGCACAGACAGGCTTTCCGATCGCGCCGCCACCCTTGGCCGCGCGGAAACCGTGAAAAACCCTCTCACTTTCTGTGGGAAAGCTGTAAGTGATGCGCATGGATCAGATTCTCGACCGTCCTTCGCTTGCCGGGATGTCTCCCGCCTCCGGCGACGTGCGCCGCTACGGCGCGGTGAATTGGCTTGGTCTGTCGACGCTCTGTCAGCGCGAGATCAAGCGGTTCTGGAAGGTCGGCATGCAGACCTTGTTCGCACCGGTGGTGTCGTCAATCCTCATGCTGTTCGTCTTCAAGCTTGCGTTTCCCGGGCATGGCGGGGAACAGCTGGGCGGGGTCTCGTTCGCGGAGTTTCTCGCGCCCGGACTCGTGATGATGGCGGTGTTGAACAACGCATTCGCGAACACGTCGTCCTCCCTGATCATCGCCAAGGTTCAGGGAAATGCGGTGGACTTTCTCATGCCGCCGCTTTCGCCTCTAGAACTCACGGTGGGATTCCTGACCGGCGCCGTGGCGCGTGGCGTCCTGGTGGGAGTGGTGACCGTCGCGGTGATCGCGCTTGCGCAGATCGCGCCCGTGCGGATTTCCCATGCCTGGGCGATTGTCTACTATGCGGTCATCGCGTCGGTGTTCATGGGCGCTGTCGGTCTGCTCGGCGGCGTCTGGGCGGACAAGTTCGACCACATGGCGGCCGTGCAGAACTTCGTGATCATGCCGCTCACCATGCTTTCAGGGACCTTCTACCCGATTTCCGTGCTGGTTGAGCCATTTGAATCAATCTCCCGGGTCAATCCGTTCTTCAATCTGATCGACGGCTTTCGATACGGTTTCACAGGCCATCACGAGGGCGATCTCCTGTTTGGCGCGCTCTCCTGTCTTGCTGTGACCGCCGCCCTTTGCGCGGTGTGCTGGATGGTGTTGCGATCCGGCTGGAAGCTGAAGGCCTGACGTGCGCCGATTGACGCGCCGCACACGTTCGCTCCTGCATTGACATTGAGGCTGCGGCGCCCTGAAGGTCCGCGCTTTCCTCCTTTCGACTTCCCGAAGCCGGCTTCACCAGGAGACAAGCCGATGTCCAACGCCATCTATTCCGTTTACGGCCCCGGTCCGGTCGTGTTCGAGCGAGGTGAGGGCGTGCGGCTCTATGATCGAGACGGGCGCGCCTGGCTCGATTTCATCGCCGGCATCGCGGTGAATGGTTTCGGACACGCCCACCCGAAGCTTGTCGCGGCGTTGACCGAGCAGGCGGGCAAGCTGTGGCACACCTCCAACATGTTCCGGATCCCCGGCCAGGAAAGGCTGGCGGAACGGTATTGCGAACTTACCTTCGCCGATCGCGTCTTCTTCACCAATTCCGGGTCGGAAGCGATCGAGTGCGCGATCAAGACGGCGCGTCGCTATCACTGGGCGAACGGCGCGCCGGACCGGGTGACGATCCTCTCCTTCACCGGGTCGTTCCACGGCCGGACCATGGCCGCGATCAACGCCGGCGGTCAGGACAAGTATCGCGAAGGGTTCGGCCCCCGCATGCCGGGCTTCATCACGCTTCCCTTCGGCGATCACGACGCCCTCAAGCAGGCGGTCGCCGAGGCGGATGTCGCCGCCGTGCTGATTGAGCCCGTGCAGGGGGAGGGCGGCGTTCGCGAGGTCCCGGAGGTCTGCTTGAAGGGTCTGCGCCAGCTTTGCGACGCGCACGGCGTCCTGCTCATCTATGACGAGGTTCAGTGCGGCGCCGGCAGGACCGGCAAAATCTTCCATCACCAGTGGGTCGATGGGGCGGAGCCGGACATTCTTGCGGCCGCCAAAGGGATCGGCGGCGGATTTCCAATGGGCATGTGTCTCGCGACGGAGCGGGTGGCGTCCGGCATGGTGAAGGGCGTCCACGGCTCCACCTTCGGCGGGAATCCGCTGGCGATGGCGGTGGGGAATGCGGTCCTCGACATCCTCACCTCCGACGGCTTTCTGGACGGCGTGAACCGTGTATCGGGAACGCTGACCCAAGGTCTTGAAAGCCTGAAGGGCAGCCACCCGGATCTGGTCGTGGGCATTACAGGCAGGGGGCTCTTGCGCGGGTTGAAACTCAACCGCGATCCGATGCCCGTGCGCAGCCTCGCGACCGATCGGGGTTTGCTTGTCGGAACCGCAGGCGACAACGTCGTGCGTTTCGCGCCGCCGTTGATCGTGACCGATGCTGACGTTCGCGAGGCGATCGGCATCGTCGACCAGTCGCTGGAGGCATTGGCGGGCGGAGCGTCGGCGTGAAGCAACAGCCAAGGCACTTCCTTGATCTCTGGCCCCTCCCGGCCAGCGAGCTGCGGACGATTCTCGACGAGGCGCACGCTCGCAAGGCGGCGCGCAACGGGGCGCCGAAGGGAACCGCGGACAGCGACGCCCCGCTCGCAGGGCGAGTCCTCGCGATGATCTTCGAGAAGAATTCTACGCGGACGCGCGCCTCGTTCGATATGGCGATCCGCCAGCTCGGCGGCGAGTCTATGGTGCTGAACGCGGGCGACATGCAACTGGGGCGCGGCGAAACGATCGAGGACACCGCGCGCGTGCTGTCGCGATATGTCGACGCGGTCATGATCCGCGCCAACCGGCACTCCGACCTGGAAACATTCGCCCACGCCGCCGATGTGCCAGTGGTCAACGGTCTGACCGACCGGTCCCATCCGTGCCAGATCCTTGCGGACCTCATGACGCTTGAGCAGACGGGGATCGAGTTAAAGGGCGCGCGCATCGCCTGGGTCGGCGACGGCAACAACGTCGCCGCGAGCCTGATCCACGCCGCGCCGAAATTCGGATACTCGCTGGCGGTTGCGACGCCCGAAGGATACCGGCCGCCGCAAGGGGATGTGGAGCGCGCCCGCTCCGAGCAGGGCCGGATCGACCTGTTCGCGGACCCGTTCGAAGCGGTTGAGGGGGCGGACGTGGTCGTCGCCGACACGTTCGTCTCGATGGGCGACAAGGACGCCGAACAGCGACTGGCGGACCTGTCTCCCTACCGCGTCACGCGCCATCTGATGGATCACGCCGCCAAGAACGCCGTGTTTCTCCACTGTCTGCCGGCGCATCGCGGCGAGGAGGTCGACGCCGACGTGATCGACGGACCGCGCTCGCTGGTGTTTGACGAGGCGGAGAACCGGCTGCATGCGCAGAAAGCCATCCTCCGCTGGTGTCTCGCCGACTAGGATCGTCGGTGGATCGCGCGCGGGGTCGCAAACCCGGCACGGCGCAACTATCTGGACGGCGAGGCGGCGTTGGCCGCAACGGGATCAGCCATGACTCTGACGACACACTCCGCCGACGATCGCGTCGCGTCCTTTCAGCTTGACGGCGCGCCCGTGCGTGGGCGGATCGCCCGTCTCGGCGACGGGGTGATCGATCCGATCCTCAAGCGCCACGACTATCCGCGCTGGGCCGCGCACTTCCTCGGCGAGGCCCTGACGCTCGCCGTGCTCACCTCGGCGTCGCTAAAATTCGATGGACGGATCACGATCCAGGCGGAAGGCGACGGTCCGATCTCGATGCTGGTCGCGGAGGCGCGCTCCGACGGCGGGGTGAGGGGATACCTCCGACTGAACCGCGAGCTTTGGGATCGCCTCGACCGGGTCAACAAGGGCGCGCGGCCGCACGTTCCGCAGGCGATCGGACGGGGCGTCATGGCGATGATCCTGGTGCCGGACGACGAAAATCTGTCGCCCTATCAGGGGCTCGTGCCGATTGATGGGGCGACGCTCGAAGACTGCGCCGAAGCGTGGTTCGCCCAGTCCGAACAGATTCCGACCCGCGTCAGGCTGGCGGTCGCCGAGATCTCCGAGCCCGGTGGAACACGCCGCTGGCGCAGCGGCGGCGCGCTCCTGCAACAGGTCGCGGCGGATGACGCGCGCGGCGACACCGCGGACATCTGGGAGACGGCGCGATCGCATTTCGCCACCCTGACGGATCTTGAACTCGCCGACCCGGACATGGCCTCGGACCGCGTGCTCTACAGGCTTTTTCATGAGGTCGGCGTGCGGCTGGAGCCCGCGATGGAGCTTGTCGACCGGTGCACCTGCTCTGAACAGAAGCTGCGCGCGATGCTCGCCTCCATGCCGACGGAGTCCGTCGCCTCGCTCGCGGAGGCGGACGGCATGATCACTGCGGACTGCCAGTTCTGTTCGCGGGTCTACCGTTTCGCCGCCGCCGATGTCTGAGGCGCAAGACGCGGTCCGGCTCAGCTGGGCGTGCTGACGTCGTAGGGGCTGTCGAGCGTGAACATCGGAATCTCGACGTCCATCGCTGCACCGTCGGCGTCCACGAATCGATAGCTGCCGCGCATGACGCCGGATGCGGCGGTGAGCGCGCAGCCTGAGGTGTACTCAAACCGGTCGCCCGGATCGAGAATGGGTTGCTCGCCGATGACGCCGTCGCCGCGAACCTCCTGAGCCCGTCCGAAACAGTCGGTGATCAGCCAGTGTCGGGTCATCAGCTGGAGTGTCCGGTGGGACCGGTTGATGATCTCGATCGTGTAGGCCCAGACATACCGGTCGTCCTCCGGCGACGACTGGTCCTCGAAAAAGGCGGGCGTGGCGTGGACGACGACGCCGTTCGTTTCGGCGGTATAACGGACGGGGGGTCGCATGCGTCTCCTTCTAGACCCCAAGCGCTGACTGCAAGTCCTCGATCAGGTCGAGGGGGTCTTCTAGTCCGACAGACAGGCGCACCCATGAGTCATCAAGCCCGATCGCCGCTCGCTGCGCGTCGGTCAGCGTGCGGTGCGTGGTGGAGGCGGGGTGGGTGATCAGCGACTTTGCGTCGCCGAGATTGTTCGAAATGTCGATCAGCCGAAGCCGGTCGATCATCGACCAGGCCGCCGCCTTGCCGCCCTCGAGCCGGAAGGCGACCAGCGAGCCGCCGCCCTCCATCTGGCGGGCATGAACCGCGTGTTGAGGGTGGTCACTTCTGCCAGGATACCTGAGCTCCGAAACACCCGGTGTCGCGGCGAGCGCGTCAGCGACCTTCGCCGCGTTATCGCTCATCCGCCGCACCCGCAGATCGAGCGTCTCGAGCCCCTTCAGGAGCACCCATGCGTTGAACGCCGACATCGACGGGCCGGTATGGCGGTAATAGGCTTGTAGATGATCGAGGATCGGCTTCGTCCGACCGAGGATCGCGCCGCCGAGCACCCGGCCCTGTCCATCCATGTGCTTGGTCGCCGAATAGACCACCCAGTCCGCGCCATGCTCGATCGGGCGCTGCAGGACAGGGCTGGCGAACACGTTGTCGACGATCAGCTCGCCGCCCGCCTTGTGCGTGAGGTCTGCGACCGCGGCGATATCGACGGCGTCGAGCAGCGGGTTCGACGGCGACTCGATGAGCACCAGCCGGGCGGGACGCGATAGCGCCTCCCGCCACTGGTCAAGGTCCGGACCATCGACCCAGCTCACCTCGACACTCATCTTCGGCATCACATTGTTCAGAACCCAGATGCAGGACGAGAACAGCGCCCGGCACGCCACAACGCGGTCGCCAGGCTGGCAGAGCGCCGCGAGCATGGCGTGGATGGCCGACATGCCGCTGGCCGTCGCCCGGCAATCCTCGGCGCCTTCGATGAGAGCGAGGCGCTCCTCGAACATGCGCACGGTCGGATTGGCGTAGCGTGAATAGATATAGCCCGGCTCGTCGCCTGCCATGCGCGCGGCGTGGCTCGCGGCGGACTCATAGACAAAGCCCGATGACAGGAACATCGCCTCGCTGGTTTCGCCCCAGGGCGAACGCGTCAGGCCACCGCGCGCCATAACCGTCGCAGGACGCCAGCGCGCGGGGGGTGTCCGGGGGGTGTCGTCCGCCATCGCCTTCAACGCTTTCCTGAAACGGCGGAACGACTTAGGAAGGACGGGGCTCGAGGGTCAAGTGATGAACACGCCGGCGCGGATCAGAGTTCAGAAGGGTGTGCTCGCCGACTTCGAGCTCCGCCAGCTCGTCGCCGAGGGGGCGATCGCCGCCGATCGTCCGATCGAACCCGATCAGATACAGCCCGCCAGCCTGGATTTGCGTCTTGGAACAAGGGCTTACCGCCTCCGGGCGAGCTTCCTGCCGGGTGCTTCGCTGGTGCGCGACCGGCTCGAGCCCGGCCTCGTCATGCACGAGCTCGAGCTCACCGGAGGGGCGGTGCTGGAGACAGGTTGCGTCTATATCGTCCCGCTCATGGAGCGTCTCGACCTGCCGCCGAGGCTGTCGGCGGCGGCCAATCCGAAGAGTTCGACCGGGCGCATCGACGTGTTTGTGCGGGCGGTTTCGGATGAGGCGCGGGCGTTCGACGCGGTCCCGCGCGGCTATCGCGGCCCGCTGTTCGCCGAGATTTCGCCGCGCACCTTCTCCGTGCTTGCGCGCACCGGCGACCGGCTGCTGCAGCTCAGGGTGCGGGCGGGAACCAGGCAGGAAACGCGCGAGGCGGTGTTCAGTCTCGACCTGCATCCGACCCCCAACGGGATCGCCGGATATCGCGCCAAGCGTCACGCACCGATCTTGCGCCTTTCGGAGATCGGGCGGCATGCGATCGAGGACTATTGGGAGCCGGTGCGGCCCCGCGACGGCCGTATCGTATTGGATCCAGGCGAGTTTTATATTCTGGCCTCCAAGGAGAAAATCATCATTCCGCTGGGCGAGGCGGCGGAGATGGCGCCGATCGCGCCGGAACTCGGGGAGTTCCGGGCCCACTATGCAGGCTTTTTCGACCCCGGTTTCGGTCTCAATGAAGCGGGCGGGAAGGCGGTTCTGGAGGTGCGCTCGCGGGATGTGCCGTTCATCCTGGAGCACGGCCAGCCCGTTGGCCGGCTCGTGTTCGAGCCGATGTCGAGCCCGCCGGAAGTGCCCTACGGGGCGGAGGGATCGTTCGCGACCTACCAGGGACAGGGCCTGCGCCTATCCAAGTATTTCGAGGCCGACGACGCGACATGACCGGCCGTCAGGAGTGGGTTTGACGCGGGTTTCGGACCCGTTCCAAGCAAGTCTCGGGGCATGCCTTCGGGCCGTGTTTACCACAAAACCGTGGGTTCGCGGGGCCGGAGGGAAGCGTCGAAGCGGGGATTGTTTCGCGCAAGTCTGCTCAACCACGATACACCGGGTCGCGGAGGTGGGTCACGATTTCGGCCAAGCTCCGGGACTTCACTCTGCAAGCAGGGTCGATTGTACGGCGACTTGCCAACCCGCGCCTGTCGAAGCGCATCGCCAGGTCCTCTCCCGTTCAAGGGGGAGGTGGTCCGCAGGACCGGAGGGGGGACTCAAATGCCGGGCCGGGTCCCGGGGCTCGGCTGCGCCGCGTCCGGGATGACAAGGCGCGCGGCGCTCTGGACACGCGCCGGCTCGTGGAGGATGCTCGGTTAACGCGGACAGCGGACGGACGCGGCGCCGATCGCCCTGGCTGGGCCGCCGCGCGCAACAAGACCGTCGGGAGGACAATCGCCATGGCCAGTTTCACACTCAACGGGCGCGCGGTCTCGCTCGACGCCGAACCGGACACCCCGCTCCTTTGGGTGATCCGCGACGAGGCCAATCTCACCGGCACGAAGTATGGCTGCGGCATAGGCATGTGCGGCGCCTGCACGGTGCATATCGGCGGGCAGGCGGTGCGATCCTGCATCACGCCGGTGAGCGCGGTCGAGGGCGAGACGATCACCACGATCGAAGGGCTCGATCCGAACGGCGCCCACCCGGTGCAGGTCGCCTGGCGTGAGCTTCAGGTGCCGCAGTGCGGCTACTGCCAGTCGGGCCAGATCATGCAGGCCGCGGCGGTGCTGAAGGAGAAGCCCGATCTGACCGACGCCGAGATCGACCAGCTGATGACCGGCAATCTCTGCCGCTGCATGACCTACACACGCATCCGGGCGGCTGTCCGCAAGGCCGCCGACGCGATGAAGGGAGTCTGAGATCATGTCACGCCTCTCACGCGATCCGATGATCAGCTCGCCGGTGTTGTCGCGCCGCGGCTTCCTCGTCACGACGGCCGGCGCGGGCCTCGCCTTCAGCTTCCTCACCGCCTGCGGAACGGACGCCGGCGATGCGGCGAGCGCCGTCGTCTACGAGCCGACGCAATGGTATTCCATCGACGGGACCGGGAAGGTGACGGTCAACATCATCCGCGCCGAAATGGGCCAGCATGTCGGCACCTCGCTTGCGCGCATCCTCGCCGAGGAACTGGAGACGCCCTGGGAAAAGGTCGCGATCCATCACGTCGACACCGACCCGAAATGGGGCCTGATGGTCACGGGCGGCAGCTGGTCGGTGTGGCAGACCTATCCGCTTTATTCGCAGGCCGGCGCCGCGGGTCGACAGGCGCTGATCGAGGCCGGCGCCGCGGCGCTCGGGGTCGATGTCGCGTCGTGTTCGGCGAGCAATGGCGCGGTCGTCTCCGGCGAAAAGTCGATCAGCTATGGCGAGATCGTCGCCAAGGGCGTCACCAAGACGTTCACGCCGGAAGAACTCGGCGCGCTCACGCTGAAGCCGGTCGCCGACCGCAAGCTTCTCGGCCAACCAGTGCAGTCGCTCGACATCGTCGAGAAAACGAATGGCGCGGCGATCTACGGCATCGATGCGAAGGTCGAGGGCATGGTCTACGCCTGTCCGATCCTGCCGCCGACGCGCAACGGAAGCCAAGTCGACTATGTGTTCGACGAGCCCGCGAAATCGATCAAGGGCTATCAGCAGACGCTCGTTCTGAAGGACCCTTCCGGAACGATTTCGGGTTGGGGAATGGTGATCGCCGACACCTGGTGGGCGGCGCGCAAGGCGGCTGAGGCGGTGACCCTCAGCTATTCGCCGGGGCCGACGACGGATGTCTCCGAGGAGGCGTTGCAGGACCGGGCCCGGGTGCTGATGGCGGACGCTTCGGTCGGCTCGATCCTCGACACCGGTGACACGGAGACGGCTCCCGCCTTCCGGGCCGCGCGTACCACGCTCGATGAAGTCTACACCACCGCGACCGTGCTCCATTTCGCGCTCGAACCGCTCAACGCGCTTGCCGAGATGAAGGACGGCAAGATGGTGATCCACACCGGAAACCAGTGGCAGAGCCTCGTTCTGCCCTGGCTCGCGGCGGCGCTCGAAATGCCCGAGACCGACATCGTGCTGAAGACCTATCGCCTCGGCGGCGGCTTCGGCCGCAGACTCAATGGCGACTATGCGATCGGGGCGGCGCTGGCGGCCAAGGAGCTTGGCAAGCCGGTGAAGATGGTGATGACCCGCGAGGATGACAGCCGCTTCGATTCCGTTCGGTCGCCCAGCGTCCAGCGGATGCGGCTCGCCGCCGATCGCGACGGCAAGGTCATCGCCATGGAGCAGCATGTCGCCGCCGGGTGGCCGACCGAGGTCATGGCGCCCTTCTTCATGCCGCCGGGCGCGAACGGGGTTCCCTACGATCCGTTCGCGATCAACGGAGCCAATCACTGGTATTCCGTCGGGGCGCACAAGGTGCGGGCGATCTCGAATGATCTCGCGAACCAGACCTTCCGGCCAGGCTGGCTGCGGTCGGTAGGGCCGGGCTTCACCAACTGGGCGCTCGAAAGCTTCATGGACGAGGCGGCCCACAAGCTGAGCCGCGATCCGGTTGACTTCCGGCTGTCCTTGCTGACCGGCGAGGGCCGCAACGCGGGGACGGCGCCGAACTCGGTCGGCGGCGCCCTGCGTCAGGCGGAAGTGGTGCGCCGCTGCGCCGAGAAGGCGGGCTGGGGGTCGGCGCTGCCGGCGGACACCGGTCTCGGCCTTGCGACGAGCTTCGGCCAGGAGCGGGACATGCCGACCTGGATCGCGTGCGCCGCGCGGGTGCGCGTCAACCGGGCGACCGGGCAGCCGACCGTCGAGAAGCTCACGCTGGTCGCCGACGCAGGAACGATCGTCGACCCGGACGGCGCGCTCGCGCAGATGGAGGGCGCCGCGCTCTGGGGTCTGTCGATGGCGCTGTTCGAGGGCACTGAGTTCGAGAATGGCGAGGTGAAGGCCCGCAATCTCGGCGCCTATACCCCGCTCCGTCTCGCCGACACGCCGGAGCTCGATATCTCGTTTGTGCCGAGCACGGAGGTTCCGGTCGGGCTGGGCGAGCCTGCGACAACCGTCGTCGCACCCGCGATCGGCAACGCGATCTTCAATGCGGTGGGCGCACGCCTGCGGCACATCCCGATCACGGCGGCGGCTGTGAAGGCGGCGATCTGAGCCGTGCCGTGGCCGGCAAGGGGCTTGGCGCGTCAAGCGTCAGGGAGCAGGGGGCTGCTCCGGCCGGTGGAGCGCGGCGGCGGCGTGGGCGAGGGCGGTCACGCCGGCCCAGTCCTGCGCCGCGATGAGGCCGTGCGGGGCGACCCATCCACCGCCGACGCAGACCACATTGGACAGCGCAAGATAGGCCGGTGCGCTCTTCGCGCTGATCCCGCCGGTCGGACAGAATTTGACCCCGCCGAATGGACCCGCGAGCGCTTTCAACATGGCGACGCCGCCCGATTGCTCGGCCGGAAAGAACTTGAAACGGGTCAGGCCAAGCTCGAGGCCGGCCATGATCTCGCTTGGCGTCGCGACCCCGGGCAGGATCGGGGTCGCCTGTTCGAACGCCGCCCGCACCGTTGAATCGCTGAGGCCGGGCGTGACGAGAAATTCGGCGCCCGCGCGTATCGCCCGGTCGACATCCCCCGTCGACAGGATGGTGCCGGCTCCGATCCGCGCGCCTGGAACGGACGACATCTCCGCGATCACGTCGAACGCCGCCGCGGTTCGCAGCGTCACCTCGATGACGCTGAGGCCGCCATAGACCAGCGCCTGCGCGAGCGGTGCGGCATCGCCCGGGCGCTCGACGGTGAGCACCGGGATCACCGGCTGGATGCGCATCAGCGCGTCGGTTTCGTCGCTGCCATGCATGGTGGGTGAGGCCTTTCGCGAGGGGGGTAGGTTCAGGTCGTCGAGAGGGGGTCGAACAGTCCGCCGCCGCGTTCTGGCGGTAGCATCATGGGCCGCAGGCGCTGGAACAGTTCGCGGCCCCAGCCCGGCGCGGCGGCGGGCTGCGCCGCGCGCGGACGGGCGGCGAAAGCCTGCGCATCGACGCGGATGTCGAGCCTCCCCCCGTCGACGTCGAGATCGATGACGTCGCCGTCCTCAACGGCTGCCAGCGGATGGTCGCCTGACGGGGTCGACACATGGATCGCCGCGGGCACGGCCCCTGACGCTCCGGACATGCGGCCGTCGGTGACGAGCGCGACGCGGAAACCCTTGTTCTGCAGCGCGGTGAGCGAAGGGGTCAGCTTGTGCAGTTCGGGCATGCCGTTGTCCTCGGGCCGCTGAAACCGGATGACCGCCACATGGTCGCGGTCGAGCGCGCCGGACTTGAAGGCTGTGAGGAAGTCGTTCTGGTCGTTGAACACGACCGCGGGGGCCGTGATGCGGCGACGGTCGGCGGGCACGGAAGAGATTTTCACGATCGCGCGTCCGAGCGGGCCGGAGACGAGCCGCAATCCGCCCTCCGGCTCGAACGGGTCGGAGACGGGACGTAGCAGGGCGGTGTCGAGCGAGGCGGCGGGCGCCGGTCGCCAGGCGAGGACGTCGCCGTCGAGCCAGGGCTCGGTTGCGTAGGCGGCGAGGCCTTCTCCGGCGACGGTGGCGACATCGCCATGCAGCAGCCCCGCCGCGAGCAGCTCGCGCGTGAGGAAGGCGATGCCGCCCGCGGCGTGGAACATGTTCACGTCGCCGCCGCCATTGGGATAGATGCGGGCGAGCAGGGGTGTAACGGAGGAGATCTGCGCAAGGTCGTCCCAGTCGATGAGAAGTCCCGCGGCGGCGGCCATCGCCGGCAGATGCAGCGCATGGTTGGTCGAGCCGCCGGTGGCGCACAGGCCGACGAGACCGTTGACCACCGCGCGAGCGTCGATGATCTCGCCAAGCGCGCCGGTTCCAGCGCGCGCGTGATCGATGGCGCGGACGGCGGCGGCGCGGGTGAGGGCGTCACGCAGCGGCGTGCCGGGATTGACGAAGGCGGCGCCGGGAAGATGCACCCCCATCAGCTCCATCAGCATCTGGTTGGAGTTGGCGGTGCCGTAGAAAGTGCACGTGCCGGCGGTGTGGTAGGAGGCGGACTCAGCCTCCAGGAGTTCCTCGCGGCTCGCCCGGCCGAGGGCGAAGCGTTCGCGGACGGCGGCCTTCTCCTTGTTGGGCAGGCCCGACGGCATGGGGCCTGCGGGGACGAACAGCGTCGGCAGATGGCCGAAGGCGAGACCGCCGATCATCAGACCGGGCACGATCTTGTCGCACACGCCGAGCATGAGGGCCGCGTCGAATGCGTCATGGGAGAGTGCAACCGCCGTCGCCATGGCGATCACGTCGCGCGACAGCAGGGAGAGCTCCATGCCAGGCTGGCCCTGGGTGACGCCGTCGCACATGGCGGGCACCCCGCCCGCAACCTGCGCCGCGCCGCCCGCCGACCGCGCCGCCACCTTGATGAGGTCCGGATATGAGGCGAGCGGTGCATGTGCGCTCAGCATGTCGTTGTAGGCGGTGACGACGCCGATATTCGGGGCTGATGAGCGGATCGCCAGCTTGTCGCCGACGGGAGCCGCCGCGAAGGCGTGGGCGAGGTTGCCGCAGGAGAGGCGTCCGCGACCGGACCCCCGCGATTTCGCCTCGGCGATGCGTTCAAGATAGGCGGCGCGGCTCGCGGCGCTGCGGTCCGCGATCCGTCTGGTGACCGAAACGATGGTCGGATGGAGCGGCATGACGATCCTCTCCTGATGGCGGACGCGCGATTGCGTCCGGTCGATGAAGCCCGGCGGGCGCGCGCCGCGTCAGTCGGCGTAGCGGGCGTGGACCGGGGTCGAGGTCTGCGCCAAGAGCGCTGCCAGAGGCGAGCCGTCGGCGCAATCCCTCGCGGTCTCGAAGCGCTTCAGCTTGTCCGCTCCGGTGAATACAAGCCAGATCCCGCGAGTGTCGAGGAGGGCGGGCAGGGTGAGGCTGAGGCGCTGGTTGGTGGCCGCCGCGCCGCTGTCGGAAGGCGCCTCCACCGCGATGACGGTGCGACCTTCATCGGCGGGTGGGTGCGGGAGGGCGCCTGGAAACAGCGAGGCGACATGCCCGTCGAGCCCGAAACCCACCACCGTGGCGGCGAACGGGCGGAGCGCGGCGATGCGCGGCTCGGCGGCGTTCGCGGCCGCTACGGGCGTCGCAACATCGCTCAGGAAGGGATGCAGGCGAAGGCCGAGCCCCCGTCCGTGTCGCTCGGCCTCGTGCAGCAGGGTGGTGCGCAGCATGTGTTCGTTCGCGTCCGGACCATCGGGCGCGACCCAGCGTTCATCGGTGAGGGTCGCGTCGATCCGGTCCCAGGGCAGGTAGCCGCGGCCAAGCACGCGATAGACCGGGCCCGGCGTCGTTCCGCCCGCGAGGGCGAGCGCGGCGCGCGGGTGGTCGGCCAGATGCAGCAGAACCCGCCGCCCGATCTCGTCCGCGACCCCAAGGGCGAGCGCGTCTCGGGTCTCGAACGAGGTGAAGTCCGACGAGGCGGCGCCGGGGCTCATTCAAACCAGCTGTGGCGGTTGCGCTCCGTCAGGCCGAAGGCGCTCGACGGGCCCCATCCGCCGGCGGGATAGGGCGCCGGCGGCTCGCCGCGCCGCGCCCAGCCGTCGATGATGCGGTCGATCCAGGCCCAGGCGGCCTCCGCCTCGTCGCGCCGGACGAAGAGGGCGGAACTGTTGTTGAGGGCCTCGAGGAGCAGGCGTTCATAGGCGATGCGGCGGCGCGCCTGCGAACCGAACGCGTCGGACAGGCTGAGATTGAGCGACAGGGGCTTCAGCTCATATCCGCCGCGGCTGAGCGTCGGCGTCTTGTTCATGAGGAGAAGCGAGATCTCCTCCTGCGGCTGCAGGCGGATGGTGAGCCGGTTCGCCATGAGCTGCGACGCGCCGAAGATCGAGTGCGGCACGTCGCGGAACTGGACGACGATCTGCGAGGTGCGGGCGGCGAGCCGCTTGCCGGTGCGCATGTAGAAGGGCACGCCTTGCCAGCGCCAGTTGTCGATGTGAGCGCAGATCGCCGCGAAGGTTTCGGTGTCGCTCGGCCCGCCTCCGCCGTCCTCGACATAGGAGGGGACCGAAACGCCCTCCGACACGCCCGCCTGATACTGTCCGCGCACGGTCCGCAGGGGCAGGTCGGCGTCGCGGATGGGGCGCAGGGAGCGCAGCACCTTCACCTTTTCGCTGCGCAGCGATTCCGGGCGCATGTTGGCCGGCGGCTCCATCGCGGTGAGGCAGAGCAGCTGGAGCAGGTGATTCTGGATCATGTCGCGCGTCGCGCCATATTCGTCGTAGTAGTCGAAGCGGTCCTCGACGCCGAGCGATTCGGCCACCGTGATCTGCACCTGTTCGATGCCGTGGCGATTCCAGATCGGCTCGAAGATGGCGTTTGCAAACCTCAGCGCGATGAGGTTCTGGACCGCCTCCTTGCCGAGATAGTGGTCGATGCGGAAGGTGCGCTGCTCGCTGAAATGCTGGGCGATCGCGGCGTTGATCGCCTCGCATGTCGCGCGGCTCTTGCCGATCGGCTTTTCGAGAATCACCCGCGCCGGGTCGGCGGTCAGTCCCTGTGCGGCGAGGCCCCGCGCGATCGGCGCATAGAGGGCAGGGGACGTCGACAGATAGAACATCCGGTTGTCCGCGTCGCCGATCAGCCCGGCGAGGCGGCCGAAGGTTTCCGGGTCCGAGGCGTCGCCCGGGCAATAGTCGAGGCGGCTGGCGAAGCGGCGGAAGACCTCCGCATCGAAGAAGCGTTCCTCCGCCCGGTCGCGCACCGCGCGCTCGACGGTGTCGATGAAGGCGTCGCGGGACATGTCGGACCGGGCGTGGCCGATGATTGTCAGCCCGTCCGAGATCAGCCCGTCCATGTCGAGGAAGTAGAGCGAGGGATAGAGCATCCGGCGGGCGAGGTCGCCCGTCGCGCCATGGATGATGAGGGCGGAGCGATCGGTCATGGCCGAGTGTTGGGGGCGAGTTTGGCCGGATCGTCAAGAGCGGCGGCGGGGCGCGCCTGCATCTTGCCCGGCGATGCGGAGGCGCGTACCTACATGGCTGCGCGCGGGTGTAGCTCAATGGTAGAGCAGAAGCTTCCCAAGCTTACGACGAGGGTTCGATTCCCTTCACCCGCTCCAGCCCTTTCGAAGAGAAGCGACCTCGGCGTTCACGCCGTCGCCGGCGATAGGCTCTCGGGCAGGTCGTCCGGGATCGTCTGCTTGATGGCGATCAGCTCCTCGGCGAGCTGGGCGAACGCCTCCCCGAAGGGCGACGACCGGCGCCAGAACAGGGCGATGTCGTGCACCGCCTCCGGATGGTCGATGCGGCGCACGTTGAAGTCCGGGTCGCGGACCGCCTCGCCCAGCGCATAGAGGCTCGGCAGCACGGCGACGCCCGCGCCCATCACCGACATCTGCCGCGCGGCGTCGAGGCTCACGCCGCGATATTCCGAACTGACATGCGCGCCGGCGAGGGTCGCGAGGTTTTCGATGATCTGGCTTAGGCGGAAGCCCGGCCCGAGACTGATAAGCGGGCGCCCCGCGAGCTCCGGCAGGGTCACGGGCGACGTCTCGGCCATCAGCGGATCGTCCGGTGCGGTGCAGATCCACAGCGTCTCGGAAAACAGCGGGATGTGTTCGAGATCGGCGTCATCGCCCGGCGTCGAGATGATCACGTCGAACGCGCCGTCGGTGAGGCCCGCGCGCAGGGCCGTCGTGCTCCCCTCCTCGATGAACAGGCGGAGGTCCGGATAGATGGCGTGCAGGCGGCGCGTCGCGATCGGCAGGAAATAGGCGCCGATCGAGGGTAGGACGCCGAGGCGCAGGCGGCCGGCGAAGGGCGCGGCGCGCTGGCGTGCGATCTGCTGGATCTGTTCGACTTCCTGCAGCACGAGGCGGGCGCGGGCGACGATGTCGGCGCCGGTTTCCGTGAGCCGCGCGCCCTTTGCGCCGCGCTCGACGAGGGGCGCGCCGAGAAACGCCTCCATCTCCGCCACCTGCGCCGAAAGGGCCGGCTGGCTGACATTCAGCACCCGCGCAGCCTTGTGGAACCGCCCCGTATCGGCGATCGCGACAAGATACTGAAGTTGGCGAAGGGTGGGACGCATATAATCTCAGATTATCAGAATGAGAAATTGTTTCAATTTGTCTTACCGCCCGCATCCCGATATCCGCAGCGCATCAATCGAAAGGGATCCCATGAATCGACTGTTTCTTCCGTTCGGCGCGGCGAGCGCTCTGTTCCTCGCGGCCTGCACCCCCTCGGGCGGCGGCGAGACGGCCCCTACCGACAACGCGGTCGCCAGCACGGCGGCTTCTGCCGACAACGCAGTTGCCAGCACGGCCATCACCGAAGCTGAGGTCGTGGCCGCCCAAAAGGCTTGGTGCGACGCGCTGGTCGCTATCGGCAGCGCCCATGAATCTCAGGGGCTGCCCGCGGCCAAGGCGCTTGCGGGCGAGGTGCTGGATGCGGCTTATGGCTACCAGATGGGTCCGGTGCTGTTCAAGCCCACTCTGACCGTGGTGCCGCAGACCTTCCGCCCCACCCGCGAAGGCGCGCTCGCCTACTTCGTGGGCGACGATCCGGCCTTCTCGAACGACACGGGCTTCGCCCTCAGGGGCTGGACGGCGTGCTCATCGCGCAACAACGCGATCTGGCTCGCCGGAGATGCTGCAATGTCGATCGGCAACGTCGACTTCACGGGCAAGGACGGCTCGGTCACCACGGTCGACAAGACATGGGGCTACGTGAAGGACGACGCAGGCGCGCTGCGCATCGTGCTGCATCACTCTTCGCTACCCTACTCGCCTAATTGATGCCGGGCGGCGCCCGCCCCGCCTGGCGGGTGCCTGCCGATCGTGACACAACGATGCAAGGGGCTATTCGGCATCAAGGTGCGGAGGGCATAGAGGTCTTGGCCTTCCGGCGAAGCTGACCTTGCCGAAGGCGGAGCTCATGCGCCCGTCCTGCGTTCTCTGCTACACTGCCTCCCGCTGCGTAGCGATTTCCTGGCCTTGCTTCCCGTCGGGCTGTGGTGCGTCGGGGACGTGGCGCCCTTGATCGCGGCGATCGCGTTTCCGGCGGTGTGGAGGCTGTATCCGCCCACGCGCCCGGCCCTTCCGCAAGACACGCTCGATCCTGTATGAATCTCAAATACTTGGTGATTTCGTAGAAAAGGACAACGGCCGTGGCGCTTACGCCGAGCGGCTTTTCCGGCCCGCAGGCCCACGCGAATGTTTGTCGACACCCCTCGGTCGAGGACCCGCAGGGACAGATAGCAGGCTCAATATCATGAATATCAAACCGCTCGCCTACCCGATGTCCGCGGCGGGCATGTTGTGGCTCGCGGCACCGCAGGCTGAGGCGCAGTCGCTCACCGGCAATGTGGGCTCTGCCGGGATCACGGCGGGCGAGCGGGCGGTGGAGCTTCGCCTCGGCGTGGACGAGGGCGGAGCCGCGGGCCGTGTCCACTATGACCAGTCCTTCTCCGACTGGTATCAGGTGCGCCTGATCGCGGCGTTCTCAAAGCCGGACGGCAGAGACTGGGACTATCGCAGCTTCGCGGTCGAGAACTGGTTCCAGTGGAGCGAGGAGGCGCGCGACACTTCCGGCTTCAATGGCGGTCTGCGCCTAGCTTACAGCTTCGAGGATGGCGGCGGGCCGGATGAAGCGGCGGTGCGACTGACGCTGACGGACAAGTTCGCGGACGTCTGGGAATGGCGAGCGAACGTCATCGGCGAGATCGAGACCGGCTCGGGAAGCGAGGGCGGGGTGGCGCTCCAGACCCGCGGCCAGCTCACGAGGGGGCTGGATTTCGCGGCGTTCGGATCGGACTCCTGGCGGCTGGGCTTTGAGGTCTTCAGCGAATACGGCAACAGCCGCGATATCCCCGGCTTCGATGATCAGGCCCACCAGATCGGCCCGGTGGTGAAGGTGTCATGGGAAAATGGCGTCTACCTGCAGTCGGCGGTGCGCTTTGGCGTGACCGACGGAGCCGACGACTCCATGGCGAAGGTCTTCATCGGCCGCGAATTCTAGCGGCGGCGATCGACCGGCGGACACGCTCAGGCGGTTGCGGACGATTGACCTGACGTTCGGATGAGGCTTCCTCGTCGGATGGGGCGTCCGTGCATCTACGGACCCTGAAGCCGAGCCGAGGAGCTGATCGCCGCCATGGCCGAAACCCTTCCCGACCTGCCCGACGACATCGCGGCGCGTTACCGCGTGCTCGCGGCGGAGGCGGCCAGCATCACCGAGGGGGAGGCCTCGCTCATCGCCCGGATGGCGAGCGTCTCCTCGCTGCTGGTTCAGGCGTTCGCCCCGCGCTTCTTCTGGACCGGATTCTACATCGTCGATCCCTCGCGGCCGGATGAGATGGTGGTCGGTCCCTATCAGGGAACCCTCGGCTGCCTGCGGATCGCCCTCGGCAAGGGTGTGTGCGGAACCGCGGCCGCGACGAGGCGCACGGTGATCGTGCCCGATGTTCACGCCTTTCCCGGCCACATCGCCTGCGACAGCCGCTCGAATTCGGAGATCGTCGTTCCGGTGCTGACGCAGGACGGCGCGCTGCTCGGCGTGCTGGACGTGGACTCAGAAGCGTTCGGTGCGTTCGACGCGGAGGATCAGGCGGGGCTCGAGGCGATCTGCGCGACGATGCTCGCTGGCTGGAGCGCGGCCGAGGACCCCTTCCGCAGGGGCGGTTGAACTCAGCCGGCCTTCGTCCAGATCCCTTCAGCGTTCGGCTGGTAGACGGTGAAGCTCGCCGGATCCCAGTCGCCGAGATCGGCGCCCATGCGGTGGAACAGCACAAACCCGCTGCGCGGCTCCCAATAGCGCACATCCGGGCCGACGCCATAGTCGCCGCACGCGCTCCATTCGGCGCCGGTGGAGGTGAGTTCGGTCATGTAGGCGTCATCCGGCGCGAGTTCGAACACGGCGCCCGAAATGGGCGCGCCACCCTCGATCGGCCGGATGATGCAACGGCTGCGTTCATCCTCGCGCGCGGTTTTCAGGGTCGACAGGGCGAAGGCGTGGGCGTCCGTCCCGTCCGGAAGTTGGAAGACTTCGAGGATGACGCGGTCGATGGCGTAGGGGGTGGCCGCATCGCCCACTTTCAGCTTGCTGTTGGCGTAGGCGTAGGCTGACCCGGCCCAGCCCTCCGCCGAACAGTCCTGCCCCCGGAAGGCCAGGGCGGATCGCTCGGCGATCTGGACGAGCTCCGTGCGCCAGATGCAGCGGGGCGACGCCGTCTCCTGGCCGAGATTGACGGCGCCGAAGCGCGAGGGATCGCCGTCGCCGCAAATCCCCTTCAGCGGAAGCTCGCGCCCGGCGGGACAGGGCGGAGGGGCGACGGCGGTCTGCAGCGCCGGACGGTCCGGCGTCTCGCTTTCCGCCGAAACCTGCTGAGCCTCGGCCTGCGGGGCGGGGCGGGGACCGCATGACGCCGCGAGGCCTACGGACAAGAGGAGCGACAGGACAAGCGGCGCGGAACCGTGCGCCTTCAAATCCGCGCGGGACGATCGCAAAAACATGTCGACACGCCTTCTGAAACGGGCTTGCGAACCGGGCTATCCAAGAGGCGGCGACCATCCCCCGAAACCGGGCGGATGTCAGCCCGTCATCGGCAGATCACGCTAGCGTTTCGTCTCCGCATACTGCGCGGCCGCGTCCGCCCACTTGTAGGGCAGGGTGTCGGGCGTGATCGTGACGCCGGTCGTGAACTTGAACGGCTGTGGGCCGCCGGACGGGAATTCCAGCTCGACGAACCAGGCGGTGAAGCCGGTCTGCGCCGTCGGCGGGGCCACGACATAGCTGCCGTCCGCCTCCGGGGTGAGCGCGGTCGCGACATAGGCCTTGCCGATCGCCTCGACGCGGAAGTCGCGGGCGTCCGGGTTGTAGGCGGTCCAGAGGCGGACGGCCTGGGGCGGGGTGTCCGCGGTCACCCGCAACGAGCCGTCGGCCTGCGTGGTCCAGGAATAGGACGGGCGCGGGCGGCCGTCGGTCACGGCGTCGAAGAAGGCGATCATGCTGTCGACGGCGTCGGAGCCGGCGAGGTTGTGAGCGGCGTTCTCGACATAGCGGAGCCGTTTTTCTTCCGCGAGGCCGGCGTAATAGAAGCGCGAATTGTCCGGGTGGAAGTATTGATCGCCGGATGCGTTGACCACGTATTTCGGGATCTTCATCTGGTCGCGGTTGCGATAGTTGTAGGGGTCCTCGATGTCGAGCACCGCTTTGTAGTCGGCCGTTCCGATCATGTGCGGAAACAGGCCGTGATTGACATAGTCGCCGAGCGACGGGGCGAAGAAGCCCAGCACTTCATAGTGGTGGCGGGTGATTTCCTCGCTGTTGAGCGCGTCGATCACGAGCGGCATGATCCCGATCACGCGCGCATCCACCGCGCCGACGAGCCAGGTGGTCCAGCCGCGCTTCGATCCGCCGGCGACGACGAAGCGGGAGACGGCGTGGCCGCCCGCTTCGGGGGTGGCGGCGAAGGCCTGCACGGCGTCGAGCGCCTTGGCGCCGCTCTTCACCATGGCGAGGCGGACCAGCCATTCATCGTCCTTGGTCTCGAAATGCTTGACGCGGGTGTAGGCGATCAGATCGTCCTCATAGCGGGCCTTGTCGGGCGAGTCGGAGAAGTAGAGCGGCTGGTTCGGCACCATGCCGAGCTCGGCGACGATTGACCCCGTCTCGGTGGCGACGCGGCGCGCGCGTTCGGACGCCTCGGTCGGGGCGGGGTCGCCATTGTCGCCGCCGCCAATGTAGAGGAGCGCCGCGTCGGAGGTCACGGTGTCGGGGACCACGACGGTGATCCAGTGCTTCCAGTCGGTGCGGTCGACCTCCGCTGCGGACCGCCAGGACTGCGAGGTCATCTCCAGCACGTGGCCGGTGAAGCCGTCGCCGTCGAAGCCGCCGACGCGGGTCCAGGCGAAGGCGGGATCGGGCTTGGCGATGTAGGCGTCGAGGGCGGTGGGCTGGTCGCCCGACAGCGCGGGCGCGGCGACCGCCGGCGGCTCGACCGTGGCGACATCCGCGGGCCGGGGCGAGCAGGCGGCGAACACCAGCGCGGCGGCGAGGCCGCACCAGGCGGCGCGGAATCCCGGATGCGGCGCGGCCCGGCGGGCGCGTGCGTCAGTGACCGTCATATGGGTCTCTCCCTCGTGTTCAGCATGTCCTGTCCGCCTCTGACGGGCGGTCGCGGCGGAGACTAGACGTTTTGAGCGCTGCCCGCCAGCGGGAGACCAAGCCCTTCGCGCCTTGACCGGGGGAGGCGGATCCTGTAACCGCGACGCTCCCACAAGCTGCGCCCGGAGCCGCGTTCGACCCGCCCCCGGAGCCCCCCAAGAAGGCCGCCGCATTCCACGCGCGGAACATCCAGTGTCGCGACAGCGCAAGAAGAAGGGCGATCCGGTCACCGGATGGCTCAATCTCGACAAGCCGGAAGAAACCACATCCACACAGGCGGTCGCGATCGTGCGACGACGCTTCAACGCCCAGAAAGCGGGCCATGGCGGAACGCTCGATCCGCTGGCGTCGGGCATCCTCCCGATCGCGCTCGGCGAGGCGACCAAGACCGTGGCCTACGTGATGGAGGCCGACAAGGACTATGTCTTCACGATCCGCTGGGGGGCCTCCACCACCACACAGGATCGCGAGGGCGCCGTCACCGCCACCTCGGACGTGCGGCCTGACGCTGCGGCGATCGAGGCGGCGCTCGCGGGCTTTGTCGGAGAGATCGAACAGGTGCCGCCGCAATTCTCCGCCGTGAAGGTGGATGGCGAGCGCGCCTACGACCTCGCGCGGGAGGGCGAGACGGTCGAACTGGCCGCGCGGACCGTGATCGTGCACGAGGCGCGCCTGGTCGGGTGTCCGTCGCACGATCTCGCCGTGATTTCGGTCCGTTGCGGCAAGGGATTCTACATTCGGGCGCTGGTGCGCGATCTGGCGGCGGCGCTCGGCGCGGAGGGGCATGTCGCGGCCCTTCGCCGGACCAGGGTCGGCGCCTTTCGCGAGGCCGATTCCGTGCCTCTGGCCAAACTCGATGATTTGAGCGATAAGCCCTCGCTTGAGGCGGCGTTGACGCCCCTGGAGACCGCGCTGGCCGACATCCCGGCGCTGGCCATACAGGGAGAAGACGCCGGCAGGCTCAGGCAGGGTCGCGAAATCGTCCTTCTGCCCCACCAGATCGAGGCGTTTCGGGAGATGCGCCGTCCCCGCATGATCAACGGGGAGGACGCCTCCCGCATTGCACTTGCAACGGAGAGGGGACAGGCGGTCGCGCTCGGCGAGGTTCGCGCGGGGCGGTTTAAGCCCTTGCGTGTTTTCAATCATGATGCGGAGTAGAAGCGCACGATGTCGATCACGACGGAACAGAAGGCTGAACTCATCAAGAAGTTCGCCAAGACGAGCGGCGACACAGGGTCGCCCGAAGTGCAGGTGGCGATCCTGACCCACCGGATCTCGCATCTCACCGAACACTTCAAGGAACACAAGAAAGACAACCATTCCCGGCGAGGCCTCCTGAAAATGGTGTCGCAACGCCGGAGACTGCTGGACTATGTGAAGTCCAGGGATGAAGCGCGGTACCAGGCGCTCATCAAGGAGCTGGGACTGCGCCGCTAGGCCAGGCCTCAATCACCCGCCGGCCCAAGGGGGTCCGGCGGGTTTTCGTATGATGGAAAGAGACAATCGACATGTTTGATATCAAGAAGGTCACGCTCGACTGGGCGGGCCGCCCGCTCACGCTTGAGACGGGACGGATGGCGCGTCAGGCCGACGGAGCCGTGCTTGCAACCTATGGCGAGACTTCGGTGCTCGCCACGGTGGTTTTTGCGCGCAAGCAGAAGGAGGGGATCGATTTCTTCCCCCTCACCGTGAATTACCAGGAAAAATACTATGCGGCGGGCCGGGTTCCCGGCGGCTATTTCAAGCGCGAAGGCCGCCCGACCGAAAAGGAAACGCTCACTTCCCGCCTGATCGACCGTCCGATCCGCCCGCTGTTCGCGCCGGGCTTCAAGAACGAGACGCAGGTTGTGGTCAACGTGCTGTCCTACGACCAGGAGAATGATCCGGACGTCGTGGCCCTCGTGGCGGCGTCGGCGGCGCTCACCCTCTCCGGCGTGCCGTTCACCGATCCGATCGGCGCCGCGCGCGTCGGCTACAAGGACGGCGCCTACGTCATCAACCCGACCCTCGCGGAGATGGAGAACACCCTCCTCGATCTCGTGATCGCCGGCACTCAGGACGCCGTGATGATGGTCGAAAGCGAGGCCAAGGAGCTGTCCGAAGACGTCATGCTCGGCGCCGTCGTGGCGGGCCATGAAAGCTTCCAGCCGGTGATCAATGCGATCATCGACCTCGCCGAGAAGGCCGCCAAGGAACCCTGGCCGTTCGAGCCGGAAAACCGGTCGGCCGAACTCGCCGCGATCGAGAAGCTGGTCGGCAAGGACCTCTCCAAGGCCTATCGGATCAAGGACAAGGGCGAGCGGCACGACGCGGTCAACGCGGCCCGCGACAAGGCGGCCGCGCAGCTCGTGGCGACCGAGGAAAAGCCGGACGGCATGCACCCGCTGGTTTTCAAGGACGTGTTCAAGTCGCTCGAGGCGAAAGTCGTGCGCGGCGACATCATCAAGACCGGCGAACGCATCGACGGCCGCAAGCTCGATCAGGTCCGCCCGATCGTGAGCCAGGTCTCGGTGCTGCCACGCACCCACGGTTCGGCGCTGTTCACCCGCGGCGAGACGCAGGCGCTCGTCGTCGCGACCCTCGGCACCGCCGAGGACGAGCAGTATATCGACGGGCTGGAGGGCACTTCGAAGGCCAAATTCCTCCTCCACTACAATTTCCCGCCCTTCTCGGTCGGGGAGACGGGGCGGATGGGCGGACCCGGCCGCCGCGAGATCGGCCATGGCAAGCTCGCCTGGCGCGCGCTGAAGGCGATCCTGCCCGCCGAGACGGACTTCCCCTACACGCTGCGGCTGGTGTCGGAGATCTTCGAATCGAACGGATCCTCCTCGATGGCGACCGTGTGTGGCTCCTCGCTCGCGATGATGGACGCGGGCGTGCCGATCAAGCGCCCGGTCTCCGGCATCGCCATGGGCCTCATCAAGGACCCTGAGGGGGTGGCGGTTCTGTCCGACATTCTTGGCGACGAGGATCATCTCGGCGACATGGACTTCAAGGTGGCCGGCACGGAGGAGGGCATCACCTCGCTCCAGATGGACATCAAGATCGCCGGCATCACGCAGGAGATCATGCAGACCGCGCTGTCGCAGGCGAAGGCCGGCCGCATGCACATCCTTGACGAGATGGCCAAGGCTCTCATGTCGTCGCGTGAGGAAGTCTCGGCCAACGCCCCGCGGATGATCACGATGCAGATCCCGGTCGACAAGATCCGCGACGTTATCGGTTCGGGCGGCAAGGTGATCCGCGAAATCTGCGAGAAGACCGGCGCCAAGATCAACATCGAGGACGACGGCTCGGTGAAGATCGCCGCGGTCGAGAAGGAAAGCCTCGAGGCCGCCCGCAAGTGGATCCACGGCCTCACGGCGGAGCCCGAAGTCGGCGCGATCTACGAGGGCAAGGTCGTCAAGATCATGGAGTTCGGCGCCTTCGTGAACTTCTTCGGCGGCAAGGACGGCCTCGTCCATGTCTCCCAGCTCGCGCAGGAGAGGGTGAAGAGCCCCTCCGACGTGGTGAAGGAGGGCGACATGGTGAAGGTGAAACTTCTCGGCTTCGACGATCGCGGCAAGGTGCGCCTCTCGATGAAGGTCGTCGACCAGGCGACGGGCCTTGAAATCCCGCAAGCCGGCAAGGGCAAGGAGAAGGCGACCGAGGACGCCGAATAGGTCCGCTCCAGGGCCAAGCCCTTGCCGACAAGACCGAAGCCCCGGGAGCGATCCCGGGGCTTTTTGCGTCAGTCGTTGACGAGCTGACGGAACGGTGGCTCCGGCCGTCATGCGTCCTATGCCGCAGCCGAAGTTCGAATTTCGCGCTTGCAGGGACCCCCGACAATGCGGCACAATCTTGTAATTGCAATTCTAGATTTGGCTGATCCAGACTGGGCTGATGAAGCGACCACGCGTTCAACCCTTCGCCCGGCTCATCGCCGTGTGCGCCCTGATCCTGCAGATCGTTCTGCCGGGTTCGGTGGCGGTTGCGCAGTCGAACGGGATCGACGTCTCGCGCTTCACCTGCGCCGCGCCGGGGGAGGCCTCCAATAGTGCGTCCGACCTGTCGGCGGACCTCGCCCGCATCATCGCCGAGCATGAGCCCCAGCCGGCGGCGCCGGGCGATCATTGCCCGCTCTGCACGCTGGTTCACGCCGTCGCGCCGCCCGTCCCTCTGATGGTGCAGCCGGCCCCGGTGCTGCGCGCCGCGCCGGCCGACTTCAGCGGCGATGAGCCGCGTTTCGCCGCTGACGCCCGCGGCCCGCCCGTCGGCGCAAGGGCGCCCCCCGTTCGCATCTGATCACATGTGAACCGCTCCGCGCGGCCCTTGCGCGGAGCCATCGGACCTGCGCCTTCGCGCGCGGGGTCCTCCCTGATCGCGAGTTTCGTCGTCATGAAGTTCCGTCGCTATTCGACCCTCCTTGCGGGAGCGGCCGCGTCCGCGCTGTTCGCCCCGGCCTTCGCCCAGCAGCCGTCCAGACCGGACGCCGGACCATCCGTCGGCGAGGACACGATCATCGTCACCTCCCAAGCGAGCACGCTTGAAGCCGAGGCGCTCGCCGCCAGCACCCCCGGCGGCGCCGATGTGGTCTCCTACCAGGACTACGCCGACCGCTTCCTCGTCTCGCTGCGCGATACGCTCGGCTTCTCGCCGGGCGTCTACACCCAGCCACGCTACGGCCAGGAAGTGCGCATCTCGATCCGCGGCTCGGGCCTCAGCCGCGGCTTCCACATGCGCGGGCTGACGCTTCTGCAGGACGGCGCGCCGATCAACCTCGCCGACGACAATGGCGACTTCCAGGAGCTTGAGCCGAACTTCTTCGACTATCTTGAGGTCTATCGCGGATCGAATGCGCTGCGGTTCGGATCGGGCACGCTCGGCGGGGCGATCAACGGCGTCACGCCGACCGGCCGCACCGCGCCGGGAGTCTATCTGCGTGGCGATGTCGGCAGTTTCGACACGGTGCGCGCGCTGGCCTCCGGCGGCGTCGCCGGCGAGCGGGCTGATGCGTGGGGCGCGATCAGCGCCGACGCCTCCAGCGGCGACCGCGATCATGCGGAGCGCCGGTCCATTCGCTTCCACGGCAATTTCGGCTACCGGCTGTCGGACCGGATCGCGACGCGCTTCTATGCAAGCGTCAACCAGATCGATCAGGAAATCCCGGGCGCGCTGACGCTCGCGGATGCCTTGAATGCTCCGAAGACGGGCAATTTCACAGGTGATCAGGCGCGCGACATCGATTCGGTGCGGTTACAGAACCAGACCACGTTCGATCTCGGCGCCAGCGAACTCAAAGTCGGGGCCTATCTCAACGACAAGACGCTCTATCACCCGATCTTTCAGGTGGTGGATCAGGAATCGCTCGACCAGGGCGTGTTCGCGCGCTGGACCTGGCAGGGCGATCGCTGGGGCGCCACAATAGGCGCGGAGGCGCGTTCGGGAGAGGTCGATGCCAAGCGCTTCGTCAACGTCAACGGCCAGCGCGGCGCCCGCACATTCGAGGCGGACCAGGAGGCCTACACCGCGAACGTGTATGCGGAAGTCCGCTATGATGCGACCGACCGGCTGACCCTGATCGGCGGCGGCATCTATGCGCAGGGCGAGCGCAAGCAAACCGAACGCTTCAACAGCTTTGCGGGCGGCTCCACCGGAATCCGCGGCGAGGCGGATTTCAGCGAGATCTCGCCGAAGCTCGGCGTGCTCTACGAGGCGGCGCCTGGCGTCCAGCTCTACGCCAATTACAGCCGGTCGGCGGAGTTCCCTGGTTATATCGAGCTTGCCCAGGTCGCGGCCTTCGTGCCGGTCGACGCACAGACCGCGTGGACGGCTGAAGCCGGAAGTCGCGGGCGGTTCGGGATCGCCGAATGGGACGTCTCGCTCTACCGCTCGATCGTCGACGGCGAGCTCCTGCAGTTCACGGTCGGGCCGGACATTCCGGCCTCCACCTTCAACGCAGACGAGACCCTGCATCAGGGCGTCGAGGCCGGCCTGTCGCTGCAGCTGAACGACTGGCTGCGCCTGCGTCAGGTCTACCAGTATTCCGACTTCCAGTTCCGGGACGACGCGCAGTATGGCGACAACGTGCTGCCCGTGATCCCGGAGCATGTCTACCGGGCGGAGCTGCGCTTCGGGACGGACCGTTTCAGCATCGCACCCAATCTCGAATGGACGCCCGACGGCCCCTGGGCCGACTATCGCAACACGCTGAAGCTTGACGGCTATCTCCTCCTCGGCCTCACCGCGAGCTACGCCGTCGCCGACCGGGTCGACCTGTTTCTCGACGCCCGAAACCTCGCCGACGAAAACGGCGTCGGGGATGTGAGCGCGGTCATCGCCGCGACCCCCGGCGCCCGCATCTACAACCCCATCGAACAGCGCGCCGTGTTCGGCGGCGTGCGCGCGAGGTTCTGAGCCCATGACGAGCGCAGCACGCACTTTCCTTCAGCATCGGGTCTGGCGCTGGCATTTCTTCGCCGGCCTGATGGTCATTCCCTTTGTCGTGATCCTCGCGATTTCGGGGGCGGTCTACCTGTTCAACCCGCAGGCCGAGGCGATCATCGAGCGGCAGATCCACGCGCGGGGCCCCTCCGATGTCCCCGGCGATGTCCCCGCCGGCGTTCCGGTCCCGGCCGACCGTCTGGTCGAGATCGCGCTCGCCGCTCACCCCGATGCAGCGCTGAAGCGGTTCATTCTGCCGCGCGGCCCGGGCGACCTGACGGCGGAGGTGGAACTCGGCCGCCCGGGCGGCGACCGCTATCTCTGGATCGACACCCGCACAGGCGACATCCTGCATGACGTCGCCTCCGCCGACCGGCTGATGACGTTCGTGAAGCGGATCCACGGCACGCTGCTCGCTGGCGATCGCGGTTCGCTCGTTGTCGAGATCATGGCGTCATGGACGATCATCCTCGTGGTCACGGGGCTGTTTCTCTGGTGGCCGCGCGGGGGGCCGTGGTGGCGGGTGTTCGCGCCCGACTTCAAGGCGGCCGCCGGCCGACGGGAGGTTTGGCGCAAGCTGCACGGCGCGACGGGCGCCTGGATCGGCGTCGTCGTGCTCGTTTTCCTCCTGAGCGGGCTTCCCTGGACGCAGGTCTGGGGCGACGGCTATGCGCGCGTGAAACAGGTGGTGGGGCTGAAGTCGCCGGGCCAGGAATGGTTCGTCACCCTCCAGTCTGGCGCGCCCCCGCCGGCGGACGCTCACGCCGGACATGAGATGGGCGGGGCGGACCTCTGGTCGAGCGGGAGCCCGGCCGAGGCCCCGCCGCCGCCGCTCAGCGCGTCGACCTTCACGCTCCAGGACGTCATCGACGTCGTGGGTCCGCAGGGGCTTGCGCCGCCCGTGCAGGTCCAGCCGCCGCGCGGGGAGGCGGGCGTGTGGACCGTGCGGGCGATGTCGCCGAACCGGCCGCTGCAGGAAACCGTCCACTATGACCGCTGGAGCGGTGACGAAATCATGCGGATCCGGTTTTCCGACCACAATGTCGCGGACCGTGTTGTCGCCTATGGCGTCGCCTTCCATGAGGGGGCGCTCTTCGGCTGGCTCAACCAGGCGGTGGGGCTCATCGCGGCGGCGGGCGTCGTCGCGTTGAGCGTCACGGGCGGCGTGATGTGGTGGCGCAGGCGGCCGCGGGGCAGGGTGGGCGTCCCGCCCATGCCCGCCGACCGTCGGATTGCGGGCGGCGTGGTCGCTGTGATCCTCGCGCTCGGCGTCTTCCTGCCGATGGCGGGGATCACGCTCGTGCTCGCGATCTGCCTTGACCTGCTGTGGTCGCGGGTCCGCCCGCGGCGGACGGCGACAGGTTAGCTTGGGGCGGCGGCCCGCCGTTTCGTTACACGGAGGTCAGGCCGCCATCGACCAGGAAGGCGTTTCCGGTGATGAAGGAAGCCTCGTCCGAAAACAGGAACGACGCCGCTGCCGCGATCTCGTCCGGCGTTGCTGCGCGTGGAACAGGCGTCCAGTGCTTCGGGCGCGGAAGCTTTTCGCCCGCGGGGGTGACCTGCCGTTCCCGATCCTCCGCGGCGTGGCGTCCGAGATTGGTCGTGACGGCGCCCGGGCAAATGCAGACGGCGCGAACTCCGAGAGCGCCATAATCCACCGCGATTTGGCGGGTGAGCTGCAGCAGTCCGCCCTTGCTCGCCGCGTAGCTCGCAGCCGACCCGCCGGCGCCGACAACCAGCGCTGCGATCGAGCCCGTCGTCAGAAACACCCCTGAGCCGCGTTCAAGAAAGTGCGGCAGCACGTGCTTGGCGCAGAGGAAAGCGCCGGTGAGATTGACCGCGAGCACCCGCTGCCAATCCTGGAGCGCGGTCTCGTGAATCCAGCCTGACGCCGCCGTGCCGGCGTTTGCATAGAATCCGTCGGGCGGGCCGAAGCGCCGCACCGCCGCCGCGACCAGATCGGCCACACTCGCTTCATCGGAGACGTCGCACGCCAGCGCCTGCGCCTGCCCGCCAGCCGCCGTGAGTCTGGCCGCGACTGCGTCCGCGAGGCTTGGGCGGATGTCCGCAAGCGTCACGGCGGCCCCCTCGGCGCACAGCCGCAGCGCCGTCGCCTCGCCGATGCCCGATCCGGCGCCCGTTACGACGAAACTCCGTCCGCGATGCCGACCGTCGACTTTGGGTGGGGTCATGGCGCTGGCTGTTTCAGCTGCTGGGATAGTCGATCAGGAACGATAAGAGGGAAGCCGCGCTCGGGGCAAGCCGCCGCGTGACGCAGGAAGCCCGCCGCACCGGTCCGACCTTCAGGGCTGATAGGAGTTGTCGAGGCAGCGGATGAGGCTGCCGTCGGGATCGATCAGGTAGAAGATCCGGATCCCGTGCGGCTCGACCCGGATGGCGCCCATGCGCGGGATGTCGCGGTCGTGTTCGCTCACCCCCGCCTTCACGAAGTCGGCGTGGAGGCTGTCGAGGTCATCCACCCTCAGACACGCGCTGAACCAACTTTCGCGCGGATCGATCTGAGCGGCGAAGAATTCCAGCACCAGCCGGCCGCGGTTGAGGATCATCCATCCGTTGTCTCGATAGTCGCGCCTGAATCCGAGCGCCGCATAGAACGCTTCCGTCGCGTCGAAACTCCTGCTCGGCAGGTTCGGCGTCGAGTGGTCCGTCATCCCGCGCTTCCGCCCGCTTGGCGCTCCTGGCGCTTCAGCGCCCACGCCTCGGCGAGGAGGAAAGCGACCGTCACGGCATAGGCCGGCGTCACCCAGTACATCGCCATGCGCAGGCCCTCGACCGGGCCGAGACCGGCCGCGAAGCCGTCCGACAGCCAGCCGACATAGGCCGGGCCGAGCCCGAGGCCGATGAGGTTGTTGACCAGCAGAAGAAGCGCGCCCGCCATCGTCCGCTGCGACGGTTTCACCGTGTTCTGGACGACCGCCAGCGCCGGCGCGAGATAGCAGATGTTGAGGAAGGATGGCCCCGCCGCGAGCAGCAGGGACATCTCCCAGGTCGGCGCCCAGACATAGGCGAGATGGAAGGGGATCGAGAGCGTGAAGGCGATCGCCGGCAGCATCGCGTACCAGACCTTCGAGCGCTTCACGAGCCAGTCGACGAGGACGCCCGCCACGATCGTGCCGCCGCCGATCGAGACCGCCAGCATCAGCGCGTAATAGGTCGCGATGTCGCCATAGGTGATGCCCTTCACGCGGATGAGGAAGGAGACGTTCCAGTTGAGGAGCGCATAGCCGACGAACGCGGCCGCCCCGCAACCGAGCGCCGTCAGCAGCAGAACCGGGTTGGCGAAGAAGTCGCGCGTGGTCTCGACAAAGCCGGACTTCTCCTGCGCCTGGAGAGCCTTCTCCGGCGGGTCCATCGCGCCGCGCTTGGGCTCGCGCACGATGAACAGGAGCAGGAAGGAGGCGGCGATGCCGGCCGCGCCTATGCCGATGAAGGCCATCCGCCAGCCCCAGATTTCGTGGATCTTGGCGCCGAACGCCGCGCCAAGCGCCATGCCGAACGGCACGCCGAGCGAGAAGATCGCAAGCGCGGTCCCTCTCATGCGCGGCGGGAAATAGTCCGAAATGATGGAGTAGGAGGGCGGGGCCCCCGCCGCTTCCCCGACGCCGACGCCCATACGGGCCGCGACCATTGTCGGATAGGTCTTCGCAAGCCCGCAGAAGACGGTGAACAGGCTCCAGAGGAAGGCCCCGGCGAACAGGATGTTGCGACGGCTTGTCCGGTCCGCGAGGAAGCCGACCACGACGCCGAGCACGGTGTAGACGAGCGCGAAATAGAGACCCGTCATCAGGCCGAGCTGTCCGTCGGTGAGCCCGAGCTCCTCCTTGATCGGCTCCTGAAGGATGCTCATCAGCTGCCGGTCGAGGAAGTTGAAGATGTAGATGAAGAGGAGCACCGCGAGCACGAGCCACGCATAGGGCGAGGCGCGCTGCTGATCTGCTGCGGGAGCGGTTCCGGCGGATGCGGCGCCCGCGCCAGGGCCAGCGCTCAGGCCAGCCGCGCCGGCGCCCGGAGTCTCCGTGGTCATGTCCTGCATCCTCCCGCATTCGGAGCGCTGTCAGCGCCGGAGGACGTCCCCGGACAACCGCCGCCACCTTGTGTGCGGTCCGAGCTTTTCACAGGCTGATGCGATTGGCGATAGGCGAACCGCGCCAATTACGGATGCGCCGGGAGCAAGTATTTAACCTGTTTCTGTTAGCAAATTTCGATCAATCCGCGGATCGACCGTCGCCATGACAAATCCAGAACGCCCCGGCGGCCAGAATTCCGCGACCATCCTCCTTGGCGCCGCGCTCGCCGCCGCGATCCTCGCCGGACTGTCGGTGTTCGCCTATCACGCCAACCGCGCCGCGCGGGAACGCGAGCAGGACCTCGTCCGGAACGGCTTTTCCGCCTGGATCGAGGAACGGGCGGTCGCCGTCTCGTCCATCGCGCTCTGGGACGACGCGATTCTGCACCTCGACAACGCGTTCGACGCCGAATGGTCGCACCAGAATGTCGGCGAATGGCTGGTCGTGCATGAGGGATTTCAGGTCGCGCTAGCGCTCGACGGAGCCGACCAGCTGATCTTTTCGAGGGGACCGGACGCCTTCGACGGGGAGGACGCGCAACGCATCATCAACGACCTCGCCCGACCGCTGATCGCGAATGTCAGATACCAGGAGCAGACGCGCGGACCGATCTCGGCGCATTTCGAAGCGGCCCGCGGCATACCGGCGCGTATCGAGTCCCACGTCGTGGCGCGGCTCGACGATGCTCCGGTCGTCCTCACCGCATCACTGGTGCAACCGGATTTCGGGGCCGCTCTGCCGCAATCCGACCGGGCGCCGATCGTCGTCGCGGTGGATGCGATCGACGAGGCATTCCTTGCCTTGATGTCGGAGCGTTTCCTGCTCGAAGGGCTCAAGCTCGGGCCGCTCGCCGCACCCACGCGCTCCTCGCTCGCCCGCATGCCGCTGCTCGATGCAGACGGACGGACATTGCTCGTGCTCGAATGGCGGCCGGAACGTCCGGGAACGGCGATGCTCACCGCCTTCATGCCGGTGATCCTGCTCATGCTGGCCCTGCTCGGCCTGCTCGGCTGGCGGCTTCACATGCAGAGGGTGCGCGCGACCGAACACCTCATACTCAACGAGGCCCGCGCCTCGCACCTCGCCTTCAATGATTCCCTCACCGGCCTGCCAAACCGGCTGAAGTTCGGGGAGAAGCTGCAGCGATCGATCTCCCAGATCCGCAAGTCAGGCGGCTCCTTCGCCGTGCTGTGCATCGACCTCGATCGCTTCAAGGAAGTGAACGACACGTTCGGTCACGAGGCGGGCGACGAGCTGATCCGCGCGGCGGCCCGCCTTCTCGGCGGCGCCTGCGGTCCGGACGACATGCTGGCGCGCCTCGGCGGCGATGAGTTCGCGATCGTCCAGCCGGCCGCCTCCCGCGGCGACGCCGACGAGCTGGCGCGTCGGCTGGTGTCGCTGCTGCGCGACCCGGTCGACCTCGAGTTCGGGCGTGTCTTTGTCGGGTGCAGCGTCGGCGTGGCCATCATCGACGACCCGGCGATGGACGCAACCGAGTGTTTCCGCCGCGCCGACCTCGCCCTCTACCGGGCGAAGGATCAGGGGCGCGCCCGCCATGTCTTCTTCGATATCGAGATGGATACGCTGGCGCGCGGACGGATCGAACTTCGCGAAATGCTGCGCACGGCGCTCACGCATGGCGATGTGTCCATTGTCTATCAGCCGCAGGTGAACCATCTGGGCGATCTGAGCGGCGTCGAGGCGCTGGCGCGTTGGACCCACGCCGAGCGCGGGGCGATACCGCCGTCCGTCTTCGTGCCGATCGCCGAGGAGAGCGGCCTCATCGACGCCCTCGGCGCCTACGTCCTCCGGCGCGCCTTTCTCGACTCCCGGCGGCTGCCGAACCTGCGCATCGCGGTCAATGTGTCGGCGACCCAGATCCGCAAGAAGGATTTCGCGCTCAACCTCGCCGAACTCGTGGACGAAACGGGCGTCGATCCCAGCCGGTTCGAGCTTGAGATCACCGAAGAGGTCCTGCTCGGCGACGATCCGATGATCCGGGCGACGCTGGAGACGGTCCGCCGCCTCGGTTTCCGCATCGCGCTTGATGATTTCGGCACCGGTTATTCGAGTCTCAGCTATCTGCAGCGCTACCCGATCGACAAGATCAAGATCGACCGCTCCTTCATCGCCAATCTCGGTGCGGAACGGAACGCCGACGCCGTCGTCGGCGCGATCGTGCGCCTGGCGCGGGCGCTGAATCTCGACGTCATCGCCGAGGGGGTGGAAACCGAGAGCCAGCGTCTGCGGGTGCAGGCGGCGGGGTGCGGCGACATTCAGGGCTATCTGCCCGGACGTCCCGCGCCGATCGAGGAGATTCTGCGGCTCGCCGCCTCGATGGCGAGGGCCGCCGCGGCCCCGGCCCCACCGCAAGCGGACATGGGCTTGCGCCAGCGGGCCTGATGAAGGCCGCGCGGGTTCATCGCTTGATCTTCCACGCCCGAAAGGTCATCTAGCGGCCGTAACTCTCCCAAGCGAACCAGAAGAGCGCGCGCCCAAATGGCCTCCCCCCAGTATGTCTATCAGCTCCAGGGCCTGACCAAGGTCTATCCCGGCGGCAAGAAGGTGTTCGAGAACATCCGCTTGTCCTTCCTGCCGAACGCCAAGATCGGCGTCGTCGGCGTCAACGGATCGGGAAAGTCCACCCTGTTGCGCATCATGGCGGGCGAGGACAAGGAATTCGGCGGCGAGGCGTTCGCGGCGGAGGGGATCAAGGTGGGCTACCTGGCGCAGGAGCCGAAGCTCGATCCCACGCTCGACGTGTTCGGCAACATCGCGCTCCTGTGTCCCGAGAAACAGATGGTCGAACGCTTCAACGAGGTATCGAACAAGCTCGGTGAGGACTATTCCGACGAGCTGATGGAGGAAATGACCAGTCTCCAGGAACAGATCGACGCCGCCGACGCCTGGGACATCGACTCCAAGATCGAGATGGCGATGGAGGCGCTGCGCTGTCCGCCCCGCGACGCCGACGTGACAAAGCTGTCAGGCGGCGAAATCCGCCGTGTCGCGATCTGCCGGCTGCTGCTCTCCAAGCCCGACATGATCCTGATGGACGAACCGACCAACCATCTCGACGCCGAAACGGTCGCCTGGCTGCAGAACTATCTCGTCAACTTCCCGGGCTGCGTGATCCTCGTCACGCACGACCGCTATTTCCTCGACCAGATCACGGGATGGATCCTCGAACTCGATCGCGGGCAGGGCATTCCCTACGAGGGCAATTATTCGGTCTGGCTCGACAAAAAGGCCAAGCGTCTCGCCCAGGAGCAGCGCGAGGAGGAGGGCCGCAAGCGCTCCCTCAACAAGGAACTCGAATGGGTGCGGGCGAGCCCCAAGGCGCGTCAGGCGAAGTCAAAGGCGCGCATCAACGCCTATGAGGAGAAGGCCGCCGCCGCCGAGCGCGAGAAGGTCTCCACCGCCCAGATCCGCATCCCGCCCGGGCCGCGCCTCGGCGGCGTGGTGATTGAGGTTGAGCATCTCAACAAGGCGTTCGGCGACAAGCTGCTGATCGAGGATCTGTCCTTCCGCCTGCCGCCCGGCGGCATTGTCGGCGTCATCGGACCAAACGGCGCGGGCAAGACCACGCTGTTCAAGATGATCACCGGCCGCGAACAGCCGGACGGCGGCACGTTCAAGGTCGGCGAGACGGTGAAGCTCGGCTATATCGACCAGTCCCGAGACTCGCTCAACGACGCGAACACGGTCTGGCAGGAGGTCTCCGGCGGGCTCGACATCATCGATGTGGGCGGGGTCGAGCGGCCCAGCCGCGCCTATCTCGGCGCGTTCAACTTCAAGGGCTCCGACCAGCAGAAGAAGGTCGGCCAGCTTTCGGGCGGGGAGCGCAACCGCGTCCACCTCGCCAAGATGCTGAAGGAGGGCGGCAATGTGCTCCTGCTCGACGAGCCGACCAACGATCTCGACGTCGAGACGCTGCAGGCGCTCGAGGCCGCGCTCGACGATTTCCCGGGCTGCGCGGTGATCATCACGCACGACCGCTGGTTCCTCGACCGGGTCGCGACGCACATCCTCGCCTTCGAGGGCGACAGCCATGTGGAATGGTTCGAGGGCGACTTCTCAAGCTATCTTGAGGACAAGAAGCGCCGCCTCGGCGCCGACGCCGTCGAGCCCAAGCGGCCAACGTTCAAGAAGTTTTCGCGGGCTTGATCCTCCCCTGCGAAGCGGGGGAGGTGCTGAGCCCGCAGGGCGAAGCGGAGGGGACGTTGCGCCGCGTCGAGGGGGGCGCGCCACCATATCGAGGGGGGCTCACATCTGCCGCTTCCCGAATACGCCGCCGATTCACACCCAACGTCTGGGTCCCGGATCGCGCCTGCGGCGCGTCCGGGATGACAGCGCCACGTCACCCGAGATGAGTGTCACCCCGGACGGAGCGCAGCTCCGAGCCGGGGCCCAGCCCGACGGCTGAACCGCCCCCCTCTCCCCCGCGGGGAGAGGGGCCGGGGGTGAGGGGCACAAGCTCCGCCCCCCGCCCCCTCCGGTCTCGCGTGCGCTCGACCACCTCCCCCGCGTCGCAGGGGAGGACAAGACCCCCGTTGCAGCCATCCTCCCCCATTCATGGGGGAGGTGCTGAGCCCGCAGGGCGAAGCGGAGGGGGCGTTGCGCCGTGTCGAGGGGAGCTCACACGCTCCCAACGCCCCCGCCCTTTACACACCGCGCCCCGCCATGGCCTCCTTGCGTGAAGACACCGAGGGAGACCACCGGCCATGACACCAGACGGCAAGATCATCATCGTCACCGGGGGCGCGTCCGGCATCGGCAAGTCGCTGGTCCGCCGCTTCCACAGGGCGAAGGCCGCCGCCATCGTCGTCGCCGACCTCAACGGACCCGGCGCCACCATGGTCGCCAACGAGGTCGGCGGGGTCGCCCGCACCACCGACGTCACCCATGAGGACGATATCGCAGCCCTCGTCGCCGAGACCGAAAAGCGCTTCGGTCGCGTCGATCTGTTCTGCGGCAACGCCGGCGTCGCCGTCCGCGACAAGGACCTCGACAACGCCGCCTCCGCCGACAATGCCGGGTGGGAGCTCTCCTGGCGCGTCAATGTGATGGCCCATGTCTACGCCGCCCGCGCGGCGCTGCCGGGCATGATCGCGCGCAAGAGCGGCTGGTTCCTCAACACCGTGTCGGCGGCGGGCCTCCTGTCGCAGATCGGCAGCGCGAGCTACGCCACCACCAAACACGCCGCGATCGGCTTCGCCGAGGCCCTCGCCATCACGCATCGCGAGCACGGGATCGGCGTGTCGGTGCTGTGTCCCCAGGCGGTGGACACGCCCCTGCTCGGCGGCGCGAAGGGCTCGCAGTCGGTGGATGGCGTGCTCACCCCCGAGGCGGTCGCCGAAAGCACGCTGGAGGCGCTCGCGGCCGAGACCTTCCTCATCCTGCCGCACCCGCAAGTCCTCACCTACATGCAGCGCAAGACCGGCGACTATGACCGCTGGCTCAAGGGCATGGTGAAGCTGCGCCGCAGGGTGATGGACGACCAGTCGGCCTGAACGTGCGCCTGACGTAGTGGTTGGCCTCAGATCCCGCCGGCGGAAATCGAGAACCGGCGCCGGTTCGCCAGCAGACGCTGCGCGTCGGAGATGGTCTGCGCGGCGGCCTCGGCGAGCTTGAATCGCGGTTCGGCGCGCAGGGCCTCCATCGCCTCGGTGAGGTGCGTGATCGATTCCTGCAGCATGACGGGGTCAAACCGCCGCTCGCACCGGAGCTTGAGGGCGCGGCCGAGCGTGATCTTCGCCGCGGCCCAGCGGTCCGGCGACGCCGCGCGGCTGATCTCCGCGACGCCGTTGCGGGCGATCTCGACGCAGCGTTCGATCCAGTCCTCCTCGCCGGCGAGGGCGAGCTGCAGCGCGCCAGCGGCGAGGTCATCATTCATTTCCAGGAGCAGGGTGCTGTCCGCCTTCGGCCGCTCGGCGAGGATGGCGACAAGCGAATCCACCACCGGGCGCAGACGTTCTGGGCGGAAATCCTGCGGCCGGCCGAGCGCGGGGCGGTAATGCTTCGCGACGCCGTAAGCGATCGCCCGCATCAGGGCAGGCGTCCAGGCCGCCTTTTCCTTCGGCAGGCGGAAGGCGCGCGCGGGGCGGACCTTCTCCGCCGATCCGTCGGGCCGGCTCACCACCCTCACGAACGAGACGCCCTTCCGGTCCCGCTCCGTCCACACGAGAATGTCGCCGCCGCTTGTCCGCAGGAAGCGTTCGGCGTGTTCCGCGTCCCGGACCGCAACGCTGGTGCGCACGATGTTGAACGCCCCGCCGAACATGTAATCGCCGATATGGGTCTCGATCGCGCCTTCCGTCTGGCGGCGCACGAAGCCGCTCGCCGGGTCCGCGCTGCGGGCGAGGATCACCTTCGCGCCGGGCTCGTCCGACCGGCGGATGCGCGACGCCTGCGCCGCGGACTGCGCCGAGCGCGCCAGCGTCGCGACCGCCAGGGCGAGCGACGCCAGCATCATCAGCGCGAGTACGCTCACGACGGCGATCGCCGCGCCCGCCCACGCCGGATGCCGGGTGAGGATCGCATTCGCGGTCGCCAGTAGCGTCTCGGCGGGGCGCAGATACGAGCTGAAATCCATATAGTCGTCCTGGAAAGTTCTGGGTCGTCAGGCGGTCACGCCCGCGCCGCCCTCGTCCGAAGGGCTGCGCGAGTCGCCCGCGACGACACGCCCTGTTTAGGCGAGAATGCAAAATCCGCGCAACGGGCAAGGGCGCCGAAGGGTGTGCAATGTTTGCGGCGTGTCCGGCGCGCACGCGCTCCGGGCGGGCCGGCGGCTCAAGCTTGCTTGGCGAACGCGCGGGGCTGGGTCATAACGGCGTCGCCGACCCCGTAGCTCAGCAGGATAGAGCAACGGTTTCCTAAACCGTAGGTCACGTGTTCGAATCACGTCGGGGTCGCCATCTGCCCCTTGCCTCCCGCGTCTGCGCCGTGCCTGACTGGCCGGCATGGCGGGGGATGAACATCACATTGGCCCAAACGAGTATGGCCCAAACCAAATTGGCCCATACCAGAGTCGCCTCAAGCGGGGCGCGACGCGGCGCGGTCTCCTGATCGGAGCGGGCGGGCTCCTCCTCCCCGCCGCCTGCAAAGCGCCCGATCCCGCCCTCAGCCGCGGCGAATCCGGCCGCGTCGCCCGCGTCTCGGACGGCGACCTCCTCGCCCTCGACACCGGCCAGCGGGTCCGCCTCGTGGAGATCGAGGCTCCGTCCCGCGGCTATCGCGATCGCGCGGGCGAGCCCTACGCCGAGGACGCCGCCGCCGTGCTTAGCGCCGCCGCGCTCGGGCGGACCGCGACCCTGCACTATGGCGGCCTGTCGCGCGACGGCTACGACCGCGCCCTCGCCCATGTGATCGTCACCGACGAGGCGGGGGCCGCCATCTGGCTCAATGGCATGATGGTGCGCGCCGGGGCCGCGCGCGTTCGCACCTGGCCGGACAATGCCGCCCGCGCGCGGGCTCTCCTCAAGCTGGAAGCCGCCGCCCGCCTCGACGCCGCTGGGCTCTGGGCGCTCGACGCCTACCGGGTGCGCCGCCCCGAAGACGCTCAGGGCTTGCGCGGATTCGTCCTGATCGAAGGCTCGCTCGCTGGCGCGACAGGGCAGGGGCCGCCGCGCGCGGTCTTCACCGGCGGCGCCATTACGCTCCATCTCGATCCCCGCCTCGGTCCGCCTCCGCCCGGCTGGACCCTGGCGACGGGAGCGCAGGTGCGCGTGCGCGGTCGGATCGACACGCGCGGCGCGACGCCCATGATCGCGCTCACCCATTGGGCCCAGATCGAACCGATCGAGGCGTGAGCGCCAAACAGATCGCACAAAAGCGATTTCATACGACTGATCGGACAGGTCGCGCGAAAGCAAACGCCCCGCCGTAAGGCTACGGCGGGGCGCTCGGCCATTCCGATGGATCAGGAACCCGGCCGATGGCTGGAGCCGCCCTCGGCCCGGGCCCCGGGCGTTCCCCGGGCGTTCCCCTGGCGTTTCAGGCCGCGCGCTTGGCGAGCGACTTCGAAACCTTGTCGACGGCTTCCGCGTGGTCGATGTTCTCGACGGCGGCGAGTTCGCGCGCCATGCGGTCCAGCGCCGATTCATAGAGCTGGCGCTCCGAATAGGACTGGTCCGGCTGATCGTCCGACCGGTAGAGGTCGCGAACGACTTCCGCGATCGAGATCAGATTGCCCGAATTGATCTTCGCTTCATATTCCTGGGCACGGCGGCTCCACATCGTGCGGCGGATGCGGGCGCGCCCGCCGAGCGTGCGCATCGCATCGCTCACGATCCGCGTCGAGGCGAGCGGACGCATGCCGGACACCGGCGCGCGCGCGGTCGGCACGCGCAGGATCAGCTTGTCCTGATCGAACGCCACCACATAAACCTCAAGCTTCGCACCGGCGACAAGCTGGGTCTCGACGCCGGTCACACGGCCAACCCCATGAGCGGGATAGACCACGTGCTGTCCGACTTCGAACGCGATGGTGTCGGATTTCGCCGTTTGCTTTTTCATGCGGGACAGGACCTTCTCACACACACGGGGCGAGACCAGTCCGCGCGATCGCAAAAAACTGCCCCGCGCGCCCGTAAGCATGCGTGCGGAGACTGGCGATCTGGACTGGGCTGCGGTTAACAATCGCTCTGCTGCGATCCCGCCTTCATAACATGAAACATTCGCGAAATTCAAGTGCGCGCAGCAGGCCGATCCCGTCGGAGCGGGACAGCGACGCCAGTGTGCGGTCCGGTCGAGCGGTGGTCCGGTCCGGTGTGTCCGCCCTGCCAGATTGGCCTGCAAGACGGCTCCGCCAAGGGGCGGGCGGACCCTGGGACGGCCGACGGCGCGTCGATTCGCCTCACACCGGACAGCATCGCTCGATGCGGTCTTCAGGCGCTTATGCGGCGTTAACTTCTTCCGGTCGAGTCCCGATTTCGCGGGCCTGCGATTTTTTTCACACGCCCCGTATCATTTGTCGCCGGTACCGGGCTTTGGCGAGAACAGCGTTTCATACTTGTTCTTGACGTTGACGAACTCGTCAGCGTCAGGCGGCGGGTCCTTGCGCTTGGCGATGTTGGGCCATTCCTTGGTCCAGCGGGCGTTGATCTCGACCCATTTCTTGTCGGCGTCGGTGTCCGGAAAGATCGCCTCCACCGGGCATTCGGGCACGCAGACCCCGCAATCGATGCAGACCTCCGGGTCGATCACCAGCATGTTCTCGCCCTCATAGAAGCAATCCACCGGGCACACCGTCACGCAGTCGGTGTACTTGCAGCGAACGCAGGCATCGGTGACGACGTAGGTCATGGGTCGGACACTCCGCAATCTCGGCGGCGTTCGGCGCGGGCGCCCGCCGCAGGGGTCCCGCACGAGCCGTCGGCGCCGCGCGACCGCGAGATGAGATGTCGTGCGCGCAAAGTCAATTGAAGCTGGGGATCAGCCTGGCTCAACCGAACCCGGCGCCGCCGCCTTCGAACAGGGCGCGCCACAGCGCCGCAACGCCCCAATGGATCACCACCGCGGGCCAGATCGACCCCGATCGCAGCCGGCTGAGCGTGCAGACAAGGCCGAGCGCCGCCACCACGCACAGGAATGCCGGGTCAACATAGGCTGGATGCGCGAACGGCAGTTGCAGCCACACCTGCACCGGGTGCCAAAGGATAAAGGCCGCGTAGGATACGAGGATCCATATGCCGCTGCGCACGCCGAGCCAGCTGCGGAAGGCCAGCTCCTCCGACAGGGCGGGGAGGATCAGCGTCGTCAGCGACAGGAGCGCGATGTTCGTGTCCGGCGCCACCGGCGACAGCTCGATCACGCCGTAGCGCACGGCCCACATCCCCGCGAGCACCACGAAAACGAAATAAACGAGGCCCTCGAGCGCGGCGTTGAGCGTCGGCAGCCGCGTCAGCGACCGTGTGAACTCGTTTTGTCCCGTTGCTTCCCGCCCCATATCAGCCCCGATCCGCCGCCCGAGCCGCGTCCGGGGACGTGGACGAGGTGCTCGCCGGAGTGATCGCCGCGGCTTTCGCCATGGGTCGCCGATAGCAGGCGGCGGCTTCGGCCGCCGGTCCCCGTCGCGTCGGCAGCGCCAGGACTTCCAGCGTCTCGACCGCATGCCCGCGCGGAAAGGTGATGATGTCTCCGGCCGCCACCAGCGCCGCCGCGCGCTCAATCCGCTGCACGCGGCCGGCATGCTCCACGCGCGCCGATCCGCTTGCGAGCATCTGCGACGCGAGGGTGCGGCTCCGGAACAGGCGTGCACGCCAAAGCCAGACGTCGAGCCTCATACGAGCAGGTTCGGTCATCCGGGCGGGCGAGGGTCTGGCGTCATGCCTCGTCAGTTTGCACGTCCCGCGCCGTGGCTTCAAGCGCCACGCCGCCCGCCTTCCGGTTGCGGCTCCGCCGCCGGTTTCGGCCCGGACGCGGCGGCGGCTCGCCTCGCGCGTCGGCTTGCGGTTCTGTGGTCCGCCGGGTCAGCACGGCGAGCGCCGCGAACGGCGTATCCCTCGGCGGCGGCGCGTCCTCGCGGACGGACTTGCGAGCGCTGCGGAACCGCCAGAGCACGGCGGCGCCGGCGTCGCTGCGTTCGGCGCAGGTCAGCCCGAACCCTTTCAACACGTCCGCCAGCTCCGCCGCCGGGCAGCCGATCGTCGCGGCGATCTCCGGCGGAACCGCGAACGCACCCCGGCCCGCCGCACGCCGCAGCTTCGCAAGGTCGCGGCCGAGGCGTTCCGCCATGTCCGCCCGGACCGCGCGCGGTCCGAGCCGCAGATAGCCCGCCGTGAGCAGAAAGGCGGGCGACCATCCCGCGCCCCTGTCGCCTGACAGCGGAAACGAGCCCGAGCGCGGCGTGTCCGGGGCCGCATCGATCCCCAGTTGCAGCGCCCGCAGCCTGAGGGCGAGGGTCGCGGGGCCGGGCTTCAACAGTCCCGTCGCCCAGGCGGCGTTCCGGCCGACGCGGACCCCCGCCATGCGCAGGGCCTGCCGGTCGCCCCCGGTGAGGTCTGTCGCGAGCGCGGACCCCCGCAAGTCGATCGCCGCCCCGGCTTCGGTGAGCAGATGCGCGAGGCCGCGCGCCGGACCAGACAAGTCCCCTCCCGACAACAGATCGCGCAGGCGGAAGAGGGGGGCGAGGTCGTGCTCCAGCCGGCGTTTGAGCCAGTTGGCGATCCGCTCCACCGCGGCGGCGCGCAGGGCGGGCGGCGCGTCGTCGGCCCCCACAAGGTCCACCCCCGGCGACAGCCAGTCCGCTCCGGTGGTGAGCCGCGCCACCGGCGTCGGGCCGCCGCCCTCGTCTCCGGCCCAGCCGGCATGGGAGACGCCGCGCGCGCCGGTGAACCCGAACGCGTCGTCCTCTCCGCGCGCAAGGCGCATCAGCCGCGCCTCGATCACCGGCCTCAGCGAGCGCATGGCGGCGTTGCGAAGGGCGCGCCCCTCAAGCGCCTCGGCTGTGGGGTCGGGACGGAAGACGAGCCCATCGAGCCGGCCGACCGGATGGCCTTCGAGCGTCACGCGTCCCGCCGAGTCGATCGACGCCGCGGCGTCGATCTCCGACGACAGGCTCTTGAGCAGGGCGGAGGTGCGCCGGTCGACGAAGCGCAGCATCAGCCGTTCGTGCAGCGCATCCGACAGCCGGTCCTCGATCTCCCGGGTGCGGCCGCGCCAGGTCCCGGCGTTCTCCACCCAGTCGGGGCGGTTCGCCGCGTAGGTCCACACCCGCACATTCGCGAGGCGCTGCTGCAGCACATCGATGTCACCCTCGGTGCGGTCGAGGCGCGCCACCTGTTCGTAGAGCCACTCATCCCGCAGCCGCCCCGCCGGATCGGCGAGCCGTTCGTGGAGCGAGGCGACAAGTCTCAGATGGCCGTCGATCCCCGCCTTGCGGAAGTCCGGCAGCGAGCAGAGGTCCCACAACCGTCTGACGTGCCCGGCCGACCTCACCCTTGAGCGCACGTCCGCGTCGCGGGTGAGGGCGGCGAGCACCTGTTCGTCCAGCGCATCCTGGGTGCGACGCAGAACGGGATGCACCGGGGGCTGCCGCAGCGTCGCGGTGAGCGCCTCGAGCGATGAAAAGTCGAGATCGGCGCTGCGCCAGACGAGCCCCTCGACCGGCGCGAAAGTGTGCTCCTCGATGCGCCGGACGTCGTCGTCGTCGAAGGGCTCGCAGTCCGCCGTCTCGCCGAAGCCGCCATCCACCGTGAACCGCCCGGCGCGGCCCGCGATCTGCGCGATCTCGTCGGCGCGCAGCAGCCGTCGGCGGCGGCCGTCGAACTTCCGCCGGCTGGCGAAGGCGACATGGCCGACATCCATGTTGAGCCCCATGCCGATCGCATCGGTGGCGACGATGTAGTCGACCTCGCCCGACTGGTAGAGCTCAACCTGTGCGTTGCGGGTGCGAGGGCTCAGCGCCCCCATGATCACCGCGCAGCCGCCGCGCTGGCGGCGCAGGAGTTCGGCGATCTCGTAGACGTCCTCCGCCGAGAAGGCGACCACGGCGCTCCGTTTCGGCAGTTTGGTGATCTTGATCGGGCCGGCATAGCTCAGTTTGGAGAACCGCCTGCGGCGTTCGGAATCGACATCGAGGTCGAGCGCCGCGAGCACGTCCCGCATGGTGTCGGCGCCGAGGAGCATGGTCTCGCCGCGCCCTCGGGCCCGCATCAACCGGTCGGTGAACACATGGCCGCGCTCGGGGTCGGCCGCGAGCTGGATTTCGTCGACCGCCAGAAACTCGGTCGGCTCGTTCACCGGCATCGCCTCCACCGTGCAGGCGAAATACCGCGCCCCCTCCGGCCGGATGCACTCCTCGCCGGTGATGAGGGCGCAGGCGCGCGGCCCCTTCTCGCGCACCATCCGGTCATAGATTTCGCGCGCGAGCAGCCGCAGCGGCAGTCCGATCATCCCGGAGCTGTGCGCCAGCAGCCGCTCCACCGCGAGATGTGTCTTTCCGGTGTTGGTGGGGCCGAGGACGGCGCGGACGGCGGCCAAGAGCGGTTCCTCGCGTCGGGACTCATCCTGGCGTCAGGACGGACCACACAGTTAGGGACGAAACCCATCCCCGTAAACCGCCGCAACCGACTTTGGCGCCCGCGCCCAGTCCGGCGCCCAGGAGAACGTCAGTCCTCGATGATCAGAACGTCCGGGTCCTCATCATTGGCGGGCTTGATATGCGGTTCCGCGAGCCGGCGGAGCCGCGGGCGTGCCCGCGGAAGATGTCCAGCATGGCGTCGGACAGGCGCTCGGCGAGCTGTTCGGTCTCGTTGGCCGCGATCAGAATTTCCTTGGCGAGCGCCTCTGCCGTCTCCGGCTCCTCGGAATGGGGGGCTTGGAAATGGGATTGGATGGCAAACCGTCATGCCTTTCGTCGTTTCAATGTGATGAGTTCGCGCAATTCGAATGCACAGGCGCTCAAGCGAGCGGCACGTTCGGGGCTCTTAGTCCCCCCCGCTTGTCCGGTTCAACCCATGGGCGGAAAACGTGATCGGATGAATTGCCGCGCCCGCCGAACGGAACAGAGCCGTTTCGCCTTGACAGCCAAGGCCACCTGACGCTATCGCCCGCGCTTCGTTTTCGGTGAAATCATCCGCCGCACGCCCTCCGTCCGCCGCCGATCGTTCGTGATCGCGCGAGGATGGGGCGGGACGCGCCGGCCGGGACTTGGACGACGGGAGAGGCGACCGATGTCGCGCACGTGTGAACTGACCGGCGTCAAGCCGATGGTGGGCCACAAGGTCAGCCACTCCAATATCAAGACGAAGCGGCGGTTTCTGCCGAACCTCGTCAACGTGACGCTGCGTTCCGATGCGCTCGGCCAGGCTTATTCGGTCCGCATCGCGGCGGCGGCGCTCCGCACCGTCGACAAGCGCGGCGGGCTCGACGCTTTCCTGATGAAGGCCAAGGATGACGAGCTGTCCTCGCGCATGATCAAGGTGAAGCGCGAAGTCGAGAAGAAGCAGGCCGAAGCCGCGGCCTGAACCGGGTCGTCCCGTATCAATCATCGACAATCAGAATCGAGACCCGCGCGGCGATCCTGCGCAGCGGCCAGTTGCTCGTTGCGGGAACGCTCGCGCGTGCGGCGGTGGTCGCTCCGCCGTTATCAGCGCGCGGATCAGGTTCCCGAAATCAGCGACGCCCACAAAGGGGCCTCGATCAGGGGCCGCCCGGCTCGCGCATCAGGCTGTAGGTCTTGTCGCCGACGGTGATCGCCTGAGCCTTCCAGGCCGCGGCGTCCTTCAGGTTCGGCTGGGCGTCGACGGTCACAGACGAGCCGATCTTGAGGTCCTCCGCCGTCAGCCCCCGGGCCACCATCCGGGCGGGCGGCGACAGCTCGACATAGATCGATCTTCCCTCGACCGTGAGCCAGAGCTCGCCATGCGGATTGCCGAATGCGACTTTCTCGATCACCCCGGTGACGTCGGTCTGCTTGCCGGCGTCGAAGGCCGTCCATCCGTGATGCGCCCATGCGGCAGGCGAGACAGCGACCAGTGCAGCCAGAACAGGAGCTCGCATTGCAAATCACCCCATCAGGAGAAGGATCTGTTGAAGGTCACTCTACGCATTGATTGCGCATCCGTTGCAAACCAATGACAATGAGGCGGGGATCACTTTTTCGGGACCGGCGGGCCATGCTGACACTGCGGGGCGGACTGTGCGGGCTGGCGGCCCTCCTCCTTGCGGCCTGCACGCGGGAGCCCCCCGCCCCGCATACCGTCTTCTTCGGGGGGTCCGTGCACACAGGCGTTGACGGCGAGGCGGTCGCCGAGGCGGTCAGCGTTCGCGACGGGCGGGTCGTCGCCGTGGGGACATCGGAATCACTGGTTGCGACCGCCGCGCCCTCGACCGAGCTCATCGATCTCAAGGGCGCGCACCTCTATCCGGGCTTCACCGACGCCCACGCGCATCTGTTCGGCATTGGCGAGCGCGAACTCACGCTTGATCTGGATGAAATCGCCTCGATCGCCGACCTGCAGGCGGCCGTCGCCGCCGCCGCCCGGCCCCTCGCGCCCGGTCAACTCCTTGTCGGGCGTGGATGGATCGAGACGCATTGGCCCGAAGGCCGCTTCCCCAGCCGTCAGGATATCGACGCCGTGGTCGCGGATCGCCCCGTCATCCTCACCCGCGCCGACGGTCACGCCCTGGTCGCCAACACACGGGCGCTTGAGGCCGCGGGACTCATGGCCGCAAATCCCGTCCAGCCGGAGGGAGGCCGCATCGAGCTCGACGCCGGCGGACTCCCTACCGGCATGCTGATCGATCGTGCGCAAGCGCCGGTGAGAGCGCTTCAGTCCACCCGCGACGCGGCCGGGATCGATGAGGTCTATATCAAGGGCGCCGAAACCTACGCCGCGCGCGGCTGGACCGGCGTCCACAACATGTCCGTTCCGCCGGAGCACATCGCCCGCATCACTGCGCTGTCGGACGCCGGACGCCTGCCCTTGCGCATCTACAACGCGGTCGGCGTCGGCGCGGACGGCATGATCGACCTGTCGGTGATGGGCCGCTCAGCGGGGGGCCTCGTCACCACCCGCGCGGTCAAGCTCTACATGGACGGCGCGCTCGGCTCCCGCGGCGCCCTGCTTGCGGCGCCGTATAGCGACCGTCCGGACACAACGGGTCTTCAGCTCGCGCGCGAGGCGGAGACGCTCGCGCTCCTGAACCAGGCGAAGGCGGGCGGCGTCCAGGTCTGTTTCCACGCGATCGGCGACCGGGCGAACACCCTCGTCCTCGACTGGATGGCCCGGACGCTCGGCGACGACGCACCGGCCGCGCGCTGGCGGATCGAGCATGCGCAGATCCTGAGCGCCGCGGATATTCCGCGCTTCGCCTCGCTCGGCGTGATCCCCTCCATGCAGCCCTCGCATGCGATCGGCGACCTGTACTTCGCCCCGGCGCGCCTCGGGCCGGATCGCCTCGCAGGCACCTATGCCTGGCGGGCGCTAATCGACGCCGGCGCGGTCATCGCCGGCGGGTCCGACGCGCCGGTGGAGCAGGGCGATCCGCGCATCGAGTTCTACGCCGCGTCCGAGCGGCGGGACCTCAAGGGCTTTCAGGGGGCCGACTGGGACGCGGGGCAGGCCGTCTCGCGCGCGGAGGCCTTGAAGATGTTCACCGCCTGGCCCGCCTACGCCGCCTTCGAGGACGCGGACTTCGGGGTGATCGAGCCCGGTCGCGTCGCTGATTTCTCGGTGTTTTCAGGCGACCTCCTGACGCTTCCCGCCGCTGACATCCTCACCGTCGAACCGGTGATGACGGTGATCGGCGGGGCGGTCGCCTGGCGGCGCGGTGCGTGACGGTGCAAGCGCCGGTCGCGCCTGAGCAAACAGACGAGGACGCCTATCAGGCCTTCGTGGCCGAGAACCTCCGTCGAAATTATCTCGCCCACTTCCTTCACGGCATGCTCGGCATGACGGGCTTCCGGCTCGTCAACGCGCCGACCTTCGTGCCCGCCTATCTCCATTCGATCACCGGCTCCGACGCGCTCGTCGGGCTCGGCGCCGCCGTCCAGCAGATCGGAGCTTTCCTGTCGCCGATCTCCGGCGCCGCCTCCATGGAGCACCGGAAGCGTCTGCTCCCGGCCTCGATCCGGCTCGGCTGGCTGATGCGGATCCAGATCCTCGGGCTCGCGGTGTCGGCGTGGCTGTTCACCGGCATGACCGCGGCGGGGCTCGCTCTGCTCTTTCTGCTCCTGCTCGGCCTGTTTCAGGGATCGCAGCGCGTCGCCTTCCAGTCGCTGCTCGCCAAGGTCATCCCGATCCGCATGCGCGGCCGGCTGCAGGGGTGGCGGAACATGGTCGGCGGCCTCATCGCGGCCATCCTGTCCTACATCGCCGGGGAATACCTGATCGCCGGGCAGATGTTCGGCAATGGCTACGCGGCCACCTTTCTCGCCGCGTTCATCCTCACCAGTCTCGGCCTGATGGTGTTTTCGGTCTTCATCCGGGAGCCCGACCCGCCGACGGTGCGGGCGCGCGCGGCCCTGCGCGACCGGCTGCGCGAATTGCCGGCCCTGATCCGGGAGGACCGCGGCTATATGTGGTTCCTCGGGGCGCGGACCCTCGCGATGGGATCGCGGATCGGCCAGCCCTATTTCTTCATCGCCGCGGCGGGCGGGCTCGGGCTCAGCACATCGGGCGACGCCGCCGCCCTCGGCAGCCTGCTCGCCCTCCTGTCGGTCGCCTACATGGCCGCCGACACGGTCTCGAGCCTGGTCTGGGGCTACATGGCCGACCGGTTCGGCTTCCGGGCGACCTTCATCGCCGCCATGGCGGTGTTCGCTCTCGCGATCGGTCTCCTGCTCGCGGGCGGCTCGATGCTCGTCTACGCGCTCGCCTTCGCCGGGGTCGGGGCCGCGCAATCGGGCTATTTCATCGCCTCCACCAATCTCGTGATGGAGTTCGGCCACCGCAACGACATCCCGATGCGCATGGCGATTTCCAACACCGCCGAGGGGATCGCGGGCGCGCTCGCGCCGCTCGTCGGTTGGCTGCTGGTCATCGCGGCGGGATATCAGGCGGCGTTCATCGCCACCTTGCTGTCCTGCCTTGCGGCCGTGCTCGTGCTCGCCTTCCTTGTGGATGAGCCGCGCCGCCGCGCCGGGGCGGTCTGACGGACCATCGACCGCCGCCGCGCACCACCGATCCCCAAAAGAATACGCCCGCCCCGGGGGCTCCGGAACGGGCGTGTCCTCGTGTGTCTCGCGGGAGCCGTCACAGCTCCCGGACCGTCTCATCCGGTCAGGGCGACGCCTTGCCGATGGTCGAGGGCGAGCCCGCCGGACGCGCCCGCAGGTCCGCCGTCATCTGGTTGATCTGCTTGACGAGCTTGCCGACATCCCCCTGATTGCGGTCGAGGAAGGACTGGAACTGAACGCTCTGCTCCTGCGCCAGCCAGAAGATCGAGCCGTCCAGATTGAGGCCGACGTCGCGAACCCGATACGTCGTGCCATCCTTCGATTTCAGCACATCCCAGACGACTTCGATATCGCCGCCGCTGCGCGCGCTCTTGATCAGGGACGTCACCTTCGACCGGCGCGGGTCGTCGTCGCGCGAGCCGGTGACCTTGATCTCCTGTCCCCGGAACTGGTCGAGCTGGGTCTCGTACACCGCGATCGCATACTGTTCGAACGCCTTGTAATAAGTGTCGAATTCCGCCTGCGACAGGGTTCGGGCGCGCGGCCCCAGCACCCGGCGGGCGATGTCCGGCACATAGGCGAACTTGTGCATGTAGGTGGAGAAACGCTCCCGCCGATCCGCATCGGACAGCGTCTGGTTGTTCAACACCTTCAGGACGGCGTTCGCCTGGGTTTCCACATAGGCTTCGGAAGTCTTGTCGGCGACCGCCGCGGGCGCCGCGAACGCTGCGATCACGGTCATCGCGGCCGAGATCAGTTGCAGTCGGAAGCGCATGATTTGGTCCTCTCTCTTCCTCGTCTCATCAGAAGTCTAGTTCGCTTTCGGGCACTTTTTGGGTGTCAGGGGACGGCGGAAGCGGTTTTCCGACCATGCTCGCCCGGTTTCGGACATAGAATCGTCTTGCCGCTGTATACGGGTCGATCTGCGTGCGCAGATCATCGACCGTTTCCAGCACCGACTCCCGGCCGGACAGCGCGCCGCCGACGATGCGTGCGACCCGCAGCGTGTCGTCGCCCTCGAATTCCAGATAGTTGAACGGGTCGATCGCCCGGTCGATTCCAAACCCCGTCAGGTCGCGCGGCGAGGACGATCCCAGAAAAGGCAGAACCAGATAAGGACCCGGGTCAAACCCCCAGATGCCAAGCGTCTGGCCGAAGTCCGCCTCGCCCTCCTCGATCCCGAGGGCGCTCGCGACATCGAAAATTCCGACGATCCCGACCGTCGAGTTGAGCGCAAACCGGCCGACCGCCCCGGTCGCGCCGATCAGCTTGCCCTGGAGCAGCTTGTTGGCGAACGTCACCGGCTCGCCAAGATTGCCGACGAAATTGCTCACCCCATCCCGCACCGGCTCGACCGTCACCGCGCGATAGCCGCGGGCCACGGGCTCGAGCACCGCCCGGTCGAGGGAGTCGTTGAAACCGAACATGCGCCGGTTGAACGTCTCGTAGGGGTCTTCCGGGTTGGCGGGCGTCGTCGACGCGCACCCCGCCAGGCACACAAGCGCGACAATCACCGCTGGAAGGGCTTTGCTCGACATTCTAACTCTTCTCAGCTGACGACCCCGCGGCCGACATATGTGGCCGGGAGAACAGCAACGCAACCTTGGACTTCCGCTGCGTCATGCAACTTTCCCGCCCCGCCGGAACCGGATCGCGGCATCGTGTAGCGCGCGCGAGGATTTCGCGACCTGATCCAAGCGAGGCCAGAACCCGGCGTCGGGACCCGGCGGACTGAGCGCGCCGCGCGACAGCACGCTTGCGACTTCACATAAGGATATGTTTATATGGTAATATGAGTGGAGCGAAACTCGAAGCCATTGTCGCCGTTCTGCGCGCGGCCGGGGAGACCACCCGGGCGCGCATTCTCGCCGCGCTCAGCGAGGGCGAACTCTCCGTCGGCGAACTGGCACAAATTCTCGGGCTGAGCCAGCCGCGCCTGTCGCGGCACATGAAGTTTCTCTCCGCCGCCGGTCTGGTCGAAAGGCTGCCGGAGGGCGGATGGGTGTTCTATCGCCTCACCTCGGACGGCCCGGGCCACCGGGTCTCCGCGGCCATCCTCTCCGAACTCGACTTCGAGGATCCCGTCGTCAAGCGCGACTTCGACCGCCTCAGGGACGCCCGGGCGAGCCGCGCCGCGGAGGCGGAGGACTATTTCGCGCGCGTCGCCCCGCATTGGGACGCCCTGCGCGCCCGTCACTACAGCGAGGCGGAGATCGAACAGGCGGTCCTGCGGGCCGCCGGCTCGGGCCCGTTCGATCTCGTGGTTGATTTCGGTACAGGCACCGGGCGCATGCTGAAACTGTTCGCCGGTCGCGCTCGCCGCCTCGAAGGTATCGATCTCAGCCATCACATGCTGACGGTCGCGCGGGCCAATCTGGAAGCCGCGGGCGTCCGCAACGCCGCCGTCCGTCATGGCGACGCGACGAGCACGCCGTTCGAGGATGCGAGCGTCGACCTCGTGATCATTCATCAGGTGCTGCATTTCCTGAACGATCCGTCGCGGGCGATCCTCGAGGCGGGACGGGTCCTGCGTCCGGGCGGCCGCCTCGTGGTCGTCGATTTCGCGCCTCATCAGTTTGAAGAGCTGCGCGAACAGCACGCGCATCGCCATCTCGGCATTCCGGAGCACGATCTTCGCGCCTGGGCGTCGCAGGCGGACCTGGATGTCGGGTCGGCCGTCGGTTTCCCGCCGCCGCCCGCGGTGAAGGATGCGCTCACCGTGACGGTCTGGACCGCGCATCGATCCGCCGAAACCGAGCAGAGGAGGGCGGCGCAGTGACCGGTCCCCAGGTGTCCTTCGAATTCTTCCCGCCCAAGACGCCGGAGCTTGAAGCCCGGCTATGGGACAGCGTCGTCCGGCTCGCGCCGCTCGCGCCGCACTTTGTATCGGTCACCTATGGCGCGGGCGGGTCCACCCGGGAGCGGACGCATTCCATCGTCCGCCGCCTGCGCCGCGAGACGGAGCTGGAGCCCGCCGCGCATATCACCTGCGTCGCCGCCACGCGGGACCAGATCGACGAGGTCCTGCGCGGCTATCTTGAGATCGGGGTGCGCCGCATCGTCGCCCTGCGCGGCGATCCCACGGCCGGCATCGGCGCCGCCTACACGCCGCACCCGGGCGGCTACGCCTACGCCAACGACCTCATCGCGGGCGCGCGCCGGATCGGCGATTTCGACATCTCCGTCGGCTGCTATCCGGAGATCCACCCCGAGGCGGGATCGCTCGCCGCCGAGATCGACAATCTCAAGCGCAAGTTTGACGCGGGGGCGTCCCGCGCAATCTCGCAATTCTTCTTCTGGCCGGATGTGTTCCTGCGCTTCCGCGACGCCGTCGCCGCCGCCGGAGTTACCGCTCCGATCGTTCCCGGGATCATGCTGCAGTCGAACTTCAAGGGCCTGAAGCGCATGGCGGATCTGTCCGGGACAACCATGCCGAACCACATCGCGTCACTCTATGACGGGCTGGACGACGATCCCGAAACGCGCGACCTCGTCACCGCCCATGTCGCCGCCGACCTCTGCCGCCGTCTGCAGTCGGAGGGCGTCGACCAGTTCCACTTCTACACCATGAACCGGGCGGCGCTGTCGCTCGCCGCGTGCCGCCTGCTTGGCGTTGTACCGGAAAGGAAGCCGACATGACCCGGACCGATCGTATCGCCGCGCTGAAGGCCGCCGCGAAGGAGCGTATCCTCATCCTCGACGGCTCCTGGGGGGTGATGATCCAGCGGCGCGGCCTCGATGAAAGCGACTATCGCGGCGAACGCTTCGCGGACCATCCCGGGCAGATGAAGGGCAATAACGACATTCTTTGCCTCACCCGGCCGGACATCGTCTCCGACCTTCACGATCAGTATTTCGGGGCCGGCGCGGACATCTCGGAGACCAACACCTTCTCGGCGACGACGATCGCGCAGGACGACTACAAGCTCGACGCCGCGGCCGTGCGCGACATCAATCTTGAAGGGGCGAAACTCGCCCGCGCCGCCGCCGACCGCTGGACCGCGAAGGAACCGCACAAGCCGCGCTTCGCCGCGGGGTCGATCGGTCCGCTCAACAAGATGCTGTCGATGTCGTCCGACGTGAACGATCCGGGCGCCCGCTCGGTCGATTTCGACGAGGTGCTCGCCGCCTATCGCGAACAGGTGCAGGCGCTGAATGAAGGCGGGGTCGATCTCTATCTCATCGAGACCATCACCGACACGCTGAACTGCAAGGCTGCGCTGAAAGCCATCAAGGACCTCGAAGCAGAGGGCATGGACGAGCTGCCGATCTGGATTTCCGGCACGATCACGGACCGCTCGGGGCGCACCCTGTCCGGCCAGACGGTCGAGGCGTTCTGGAATTCGGTCCGTCACGCAAAACCCTTCGCCGTCGGCTTCAACTGCGCGCTGGGGGCGGACCTGATGCGCCCGCACATCGCCGAGATGGCCCGTATCGCCGACACCCTGGTCGCGGCCTACCCCAACGCCGGCCTGCCGAACGCCTTCGGCCAATATGACGAGGAGCCGCACGAAACCTCCCACGCGCTCGAAGGCTGGGCGAAGGCGGGGCTCGTGAACATTCTCGGCGGCTGCTGCGGCACGACGCCGGATCACATCCGCCATGTCGCCGACGCGGTGAAGGGCTTCAAGCCGCGCGTCCCGTCCGTCCGGCCGAAGGCGCTCCGGCTGTCCGGGCTGGAGGCGTTTGAACTCAGCTGAGCCGGCTGGTTCACGAGCAGGGGATCCGACCGATGGGCAAGACCTACGACCAGATCGACGACAAGCTTGCGGGCTTCATCGCGGCGCAGAAGATGTTCTTCGTCGCGACCGCTCCCCTCTCCGGGGAGGGTCACGTCAATCTCAGCCCCAAGGGCTATGACAGTTTCCGCATTGTCGATCCGGTCACCGTCGCCTACGCCGATCTCGGCGGGTCGGGCATCGAGACGGTGGCGCACATCCGCGAGAACGGCCGGATCACGGTGATGTTCTGCGCCTTCGAGGGGCCGGCCAACATCCTCCGCCTCTACGGAACCGGCCGCGTGATGCAGTTCGATCATCCCGCCTTCCAGGCCGAGCTCGCGAAATTTCCGCCCGGCCATGAGCGCGCCCGCAACATCGTCTTCATCGACGTGCACCGCATCGCCGACAGCTGCGGCTGGGGCGTGCCTTTCTACGAATTCAAGGGCGAGCGCGACCAGCTCACCCGCTATGTCGGCAATCTCGATCTCGACGAATGGTACAAGAGCCGCCTCGCCAGGAACGCGGTGAGCCTCGACGGCCTTCCCGGGCTCGTTCCCCACGGCGCGGTCTCATGACCCGGTCTGCAGACGCTGATCGCACCGTCGCGGCGGGGCTCGTCCGTCCAGGAATGTCGGTCGAGACCGACGTCACGGCCGCCCGGCCCTATCCCTTCCACCTGAACCGGTAAGTCTTCCCCATGTCCGAAGCTCCCTCGGCGTCCACCGCCACCTTCGTCAATATCGGCGAGCGCACCAACGTCACCGGCTCGGCAGCGTTCAAGAAGCTCATCATCAACGGCGATTTCCCCGCTGCGGTCGAGGTCGCCCGCCAGCAGGTCGAGAACGGCGCCCAGATCATCGATGTGAACATGGATGAGGGCCTGCTCGACTCCAGGTCAGCGATGCGCACCTTCCTGCGTCTCATCGCCGCCGAGCCCGATATCGCCCGCACGCCGATCATGATCGACAGCTCCAAATGGGAGGTGATCGAGGAGGGGCTGAAGAACGCGCAAGGCAAGTGCATCGTCAACTCGATCTCGATGAAGGAGGGCGAGGCCCAGTTCATCGATCAGGCCCGCCAGACGCTCAGCTACGGCGCCGCCGTCGTGGTCATGGCGTTCGACGAACAGGGCCAGGCCGAAACCGCCGCGCGCAAGTTCGAGATCGCCCGGCGCGCCTACGACATCCTCGTCGATCAGGTCGGTTTCCCGCCGGAAGACATCATCTTCGATCCCAACATCTTCGCGGTCGCGACCGGCATCGAGGAGCACAACAACTACGCCGTTGAATTCTTCGAGGGCGTCCGCCTCATCAAGCAGAACCTGCCGCACGCCCGCACCTCCGGCGGTCTGTCGAACGTGTCCTTCTCCTTCCGAGGCAATGAGCCGGTCCGCCGCGCCATGCACTCGGTGTTTCTCTATCACGGGGTGCGCGCCGGGCTCGACATGGCGATCGTCAATGCGGGCCAGCTCGACATCTACGACAACATCGATCCGGAACTGCGCGAGCTTGTCGAGGATGTCATCCTCAACCGCCGCGCGGACTCCACCGAACGCCTCCTCGACATCGCCGAGCGGTATCGCGGCCAGAAGGGCGCGGAGAAGGAGCGCGATCTCGCCTGGCGCGACGAACCCGTCGCCGAGCGCCTGTCCCACGCGCTGGTCCACGGCGTCACGGAGTTCATCGTCGAGGACACCGAGGAGGCCCGCAAGACCTTCGACAAGCCGCTTGAAGTGATCGAGGGGCCGCTGATGGCCGGCATGAACCGGGTGGGCGACCTCTTCGGCGCCGGCAAGATGTTCCTGCCGCAGGTCGTGAAGTCGGCGCGCGTGATGAAGCAGGCGGTCGCCCACCTCATTCCCTATCTTGAGGAGGAGAAGCGCCGCACCGGCGTCGCCCAGAAATCGAACGGCAAGGTCGTGCTCGCGACCGTGAAGGGCGACGTCCACGACATCGGCAAGAACATCGTCGGCGTGGTCCTCCAGTGCAACGGCTATGACGTCGTCGACCTTGGCGTCATGACGGCCTGCGACACGATCCTCGACACCGCCGTCAGCGAGAAGGCGGACATGGTCGGCCTCTCCGGCCTCATCACGCCGAGCCTCGACGAGATGGTGCATGTCGCCTCCGAGATGGAGCGCCGCGGCATGGATTTGCCGCTTCTCATCGGCGGCGCGACGACGAGCCCGGCCCACACCGCGATCAAGATCGAGCCGATGTTCTCCCGCGCGCCGGTCGTTCACGTTCTCGACGCCAGCCGCGCCGTCGGGGTCGTCTCCGGGCTGATGGGGGAGACGACGCGCGAGACCATGTGGAATGAAACGCGCCAGCGCTACGCCCGCATGCGCGAGGCGCGGGCTGGGCACGCCGCCAAGGCCCGGATGCCGCTCGATGAGGCGAGGGCGCGCCGCTTCGCGCCGGACTGGGCCGGCTACACCCCGCCGCGGCCGTCATTCATCGGTGTGCGGACGATCGACGATTTCGATCTGGCGACGCTCGCCCGATACATTGACTGGTCGCCCTATTTTGCAAGCTGGGACCTCGCCGGCCGCTATCCCGCCATCCTCGAGGACGACGTTGTCGGCGAGGCGGCCCGGTCGCTGTGGAAGGACACCCAGTCCATGCTTCAGCGCATGATCGGAGAGAACTGGCTTCGGCCTTCCGGCGTCGTCGGTTTCTGGCCCGCCAACAGCGATGGCGACGACATCGTTGTTTATTCGGACGACGCCCGCACCGCCGAGCGCGCGCGCCTCTTCTGCCTGCGTCAGCAGATGGACAAGGGATCGGACGCCGCACAGTACGCGCTTGCGGATTTCGTCGCGCCGATGGGAGCGGGGGCGGACCATGTCGGAGCCTTCGCGGTCACGACCGGATGGGGCGAGGCCGAACGCTCGGAGGCCTTCACGCGCGCCAATGACGACTACTCAGCCATCATGGTGAAGGCGCTCGCGGACCGGTTCGCCGAAGCCTTCGCCGAAGCGCTGCATGAGCGCGTCCGCCGCGAACTCTGGGGCTATGCGCCGGGCGAAGCGCTGTCGAGCGAACAGCTGATCGAGGAGACCTATCGCGGAATCCGTCCCGCGCCGGGCTATCCCGCGCAGCCCGACCACACCGAGAAGCAGACCATCTTCGATCTGCTCGAAGCCACCGAGCGCACCGGAATGGAGCTCACCTCCTCCTTCGCGATGACGCCGGCGGCGAGCGTGTCGGGACTCTACCTGTCGCACCCCGGCGCGGTGTATTTCGGCGTCGGACGCATCAGCTCCGACCAGGTCGAGGACTATGCGCGCCGCAAGGGCTGGAGCATCGACGAAGCCGAGCGCTGGTTGAGGCCGATCCTCAACACCTGACTCCGGCGTCGCGCCCCCACCGGCGACATGGCGACGATATTGCAAGGCCCACGGCGAATGCGCGTCAGGCGCGTCGATCGGGGCTTCGGGCTATGCGTATCGAGAATCTCGCCGAGCTTTCCACGGAGCAGCTGCACGCTGACCTCGTGATCGTCGGCGCAGGTCCGGCGGGACTGACCATCGCCCGCGAACTGATCGGATCAGGCGTCACGGTGATCGTGCTCGAAAGCGGGCTTGATGAAGAGAGCCAGGCGACGAGCGATCTCAACCGAGTCGAGCTGCACGGATCCGAATGGACGGAAAAGGCGTCGACGCGCCGAATCGGTTTTCACAGCGAGCTTGCGCGGTTCTGGGATCACACGGTTCAGGGGTTCGGCGTGCGTTATCGCGGCCTCGGCGGGTCGTCGCAGGTCTGGGCGGGCAAGAGCGCGGCGTTTGACGAGGACGACTTCGTCCGGCGCGATTGGGTGTCGCTGTCAGGCTGGCCGCTCAGCCTGAAGGAACTCGGGCCCTATTTCCAGCGCGCCGGATCGCGCATGAATCTCGGTCCCCACGTCTATGACGAACGCTTCTGGGAGATGGCGGGGCTGAAGCCGCCGCGGCCCGCGATCAACCCCCAGCGGCTGCGATCCTTCTTCTGGCAATTCGCCCGCTCGCCCTCCGACGCGATGGACTTCATGCGGTTCGGCAAGGAATTTCGCGCGCTCGAGGCGCAGAATGTGCGCGTCGTCACCAACGCCACCGTCACCGAAATTCTCACCGATCCCTCCGCCACCCGGGCGACCGGCGTTGAGGCCAAATCGATCTGCGGGCGCACCCTGCGCGTCACCGCCGGCGGCGTGGTGCTCGCCGCGAGCGCGATCGAGAACGCCCGCCTTCTGCTCGTCTCCAACCGCAACGCCCCCGGCGGGCTCGGCAACAGGCACGACGTGGTCGGCCGCTATCTGTGCGACCATCCGGGCGCGCGCATCGGGCATTTCAGCAAGGCCGACGCCGACCAGATCGCCCACCGTTTCGGCTTTTTCGGCCTGAACGCGAAGGGCCGCTCGCACATGTTCATGCACGGTCTCGCCCTCAGCCCCGAGGCGCAGGCGAACGAGCAACTCCTCAACGGCGCCCTCTACATGATGGAGGACCGCGCCCCCGACGATCCATGGGACGCGCTGAAGCGGCTCCTTAAGCTCAACAGCGCCAGGCCAGGCGCCGACATCATGGCGGTGATCACCAGCCCGGGCGCGATGCTCACCGGCCTCGGCATCAAGCTGTTCCAGAGCCCGGCCTGTCCCGCGCCGATCAAGAACCTGCTGGTCGACGCCATGATCCGCTTCCATCCCAACATGGTGGTGCGCGAACATCTCAACCGGGGTCTGCCGCACAAGCTTGACGGCGTCTGGGTCGACGCCATCACCGAGCAGGCCCCGGACCCCGACAACCGTGTCACGCTGTCGGACCAGACCGACCGCTTCGGTGTGCCGCTGCCAAGCGTGCGCTGGGTGATCGGCGAGACCGAGCGCCGGACGCTGTCACGCATGGGCCAGATCCTCGCCGAGGAACTCCCGCGCGCGGGATTGCCGGCCCCCACGCTCGAGGAGTGGGTCGTGCGCGGCGCGCTCAAGGACGCGGTCTGCATCGATATGGGACACACGAGCGGGACGACCCGCATGTCCACCGACCCGAAGACCGGCGTCGTCGATCCCGCCCTGCGGGTGCACGGCGTCGGCTCCCTCTACATCGCGGGCGGCTCGGTGTTTCCGACCAGCGGCCACGCCAACCCGACGCTGATGATCGTCACGCTCGCGATCCGGCTCGCCGACCAGATCCGGCATGATTTCGCGCGTCGCGCACCGGAACTCGCCGTCGAGCGCGAGCCCATCGGCGTCGACATCATCTGACGCCGCCGCGAACGCCCGGGGCTGTCCGGCGCTGTCCGGGGCAGGGCGCTCAGCGATTGCCCTGAATGATGTCGCCGAGCGGGCCGAGCAGCGATCCCTCGCCGTGTGTCGGCCCGCCGCCCATCGCGCTCTGCATCATGCGGCCGGCGAGCCGCGCGAACGGCAGTGACTGGATCCACACATGGCCGGGACCGGTGAGGCGCGCGAAGAAGGCGCCTTCGCCCGCGAACAGCATGCTTTTCACGCCGCCCGCGCCGATCAGGTCGAAATCCACCGTGTCGGTGAACGCCGCCACGCAGCCGGTGTCGACATGCAGCTCCTCGCCCGCCTTCAGCTCCTTCTCGATCACCATGCCGCCCATCTGGACGAACACCCAGCCGTCGCCCTCCAGCTTCTGCATGATGAAGCCCTCGCCGCCGAACAGGCCGGTCAGCACGCGCTTCTGGAAATGCACGCCGATTGACACGCCCTTGGCCGCGGCGAGGAAACTGTCCTTCTGACAGATCAGCCGCCCGCCCCGGTCGGACAGCTTGATCGGCAGGATCACACCCGGCACCGGGGCGCCGAACGCCACCCGCGCCTTGCCCTCGCCATTGTGCGTGAACACGGTCGTGAACAGGCTCTCGCCGGTCAAAAGCCGCTTTCCCGCCGACATCATCATGCCCATCAGCTTCTGGCCGGGACCCTGCGCGGTGTCGCCGAACACCGTTGTCATGCCCACGGCCGCGTCCTTCCAGACCATCGCGCCGGCCTCGGCGACCGCGCTTTCGCCGGGGTCGAGTTCGATCTCGAGAAACTGCAGCTCCTGGCCCTTGATCTCGAAATCGACATCGTCGGCGACGCCCGCCTGTCGCTGATGGCCCCGGCTTGTCGGCGGCACGGATGTCCAGGACATGTGATTGCTCCTTGCATGCGGATCGGGCGGGTTGGACGCCCCGCGGGCGAATGTAGGGCGCATGTCGCGGCCATGAAAGATTCCCCCGATCCGCGAGCGGCTTTCGCGGCCGTCATTTTTTCGCCGATTTCCAGCGGCATGTCTCGATCGCGACCCGGGCGATCCGCCCGCGGCGCACAAGGAACGACAAGATGAGACCGAGGTTCAACCAGCATTGCGGGAGGTGGAGCGCCAGCTTGCGCCTGCGATGCGACTTATCGCGCCAACCGGACGTCTAGTCCCGGCTTGCGGGTTGAACCGCCGGTCGGGGCCGTCCCCGACCGGAGACATGGATCATGCCTGTTTCAATGGAGGCTGCGCGGGCGGGTGCGTCCGCCGCCCGCCGCATCGCGCCCTGGCTCGCCGCCGAGGCCGCGAACGAGGCTGCGGCCCGGCGCATCGCGCGCCTGTGGCCGGCCCCGCACAGCGGCTTCCGCGCACTCGACACGGCTCGTCGCGCTGCGGTCGTTCTTGCCTCGGCGGACGCCCGTTTCGGAGGGCTCGATCGCGTCGATGCGGAAACCTGGTCCCTGCGCCGCCTCATCGACGCGACGCTGGCCGATCCGCCGGCGGGGCTCGTCGAGGCGTTCCGCAAGCTCGATCCCGGGCCCTGGCGGCACGGCTATCTCGCCGCGATCCTCGCCATCCTCCGGGATGCGGGGCAGGGCGCGAAAGTCGTGCGTCACGCGCGGGCGATCGACGCGATGCTCGTCCGGGTCCTCGGTGTTCTGCCGGACGACCTGCGTCGGCCGCGTATCGTCCAGCTCATCGAGGTGGTCGAAACCGCTCACCTTCTGCGCCGCGGTGCAGAAGCGGTCGCTCGCAGTGGCCCGCTTCCGCGGGTCGCCGAACGGCTGGAGCGGGCGCGGTCGGTCGAGGGCCTCTTCCGGATGCTGATCGCCGAGATCGGTCTGGAGCGGCTCGCGCCGCCGCCGATTCCGGGCGCGGCCTGGCTGCGGCCGCTTGCGTCGATTCCGCAGCTCAAGGATGCGGCGCTCCGCTTCGAGAACTGCCTCGTTGGCCGTATTCCGGTGCTGCTCGCGCAGATGGCCGCGTACTACGAAGTGATCGGCGATGAGCCTGCAATCGTCGAGATCGTCCGGTCGTCGGTCGGTCTCTGGCAGGTCGGGGAGGTGCGCGGCCACGCCAACGCCCCGATCTCGCTGGCGCTTTGGACGCGCGTGCGCGACCACCTGCAAGTCCATGGCGCGATGGTCAAGCGCGGTGAGGCCGCCCACGGACTGGCGGCTGCGCTCGCCGCGGCCGCTGGCTGGTGACGGGCGGGCGGCCCTGCGGTTCAGTGCTGCAGGGCCGCTTCGTCGCCTCACACCGTCTCGGCCGCGGTCACCGCATCAGTTGCGGAGCCGCCCCAGCGCGCCGCGCGCAGCCCAGCGGCCCATCGCGAAGGACGCCTGCAACAGATAGCCGCCGGTCGGAGCCTCCCAGTCGACCATCTCGCCGGCCACGAACACGCCTGGACGTGCGAGGAGTTCGAGATCGGCGCTCAGCGCGTCCCACCGCACCCCGCCCGCCGACGAAATCGCCCGCTCGATCGCGAACGGCCCGCGCGTCGCAAGCCGCACCGCCTTGATCCGCGACGCGAGCGCCGCCGGTTGGGGGTCGACCGGGCCTTCCGCCTCCCTCACGAGGGCGATCGACGGCGGGCTCAGTCCCGCCTTGCGCAGGCGTGTCGACAAGGAAGCGCCTCGCGGGGTCCGTTCGAGCCGCGCCGTCAACGTCGCCGCGTCGATGTCCGGGTGCAGGTCGAGCAGCATCGCCGCCCGCCCGCGCGTTGCAATCTGGGCCCGCAGCATCGCCCCGGCCTCATAGATCGCGCCGCCCTCGATCCCGTCGCGTGTGATGATCGCCTCGCCCCGCGTCCAGCGGACCGCGCCGCCCGCCTCGACGCCGATGCTGACCGGCTTCACCGGCGCGCCGGCGAACCGCTCCCGCACATGGTCCGACCAGTCGATCAGGAAGCCGCTGTTGGCGGGCGCGAACGGTTCGAGGCTCACACCCGCCGCTTCGAGGGCGGGCGACCACGCCCCGTCGGACCCGAGCCGCGGCCAGCTTGCGCCGCCGAACGCCAGAACCGTTACATCCGCGGCGACCGGCAGAGGGTCGCCGCCGTCGCGCACCACCATGGACGCGCCTGTCTCGTCGAGCCCGATCCAGCGCGCGCGCGTCACAAGCTCCGCGCCCTGCAACGCAAGCCGCGACAACATCGCCCGCACGAAGGGCGACGCCTTCATTACCACCGGGAATACCCGCCCGCTCGATCCGACGAACGTTTCAACGCCGAGGTCCGCGCACCACGCCCGAAGAGCGTCCGGCGAGAAGGCCCGGATCATCGGTTCGAGCCGCTCGCCCGCCGCTCCGTAACGACCCAGGAACGCATCGATTGGTTCGCTGTGGGTGAGATTGAGCCCGCCGCGTCCAGCGAGCAGCACTTTGCGGGCGGGGTTGGCGCTCCGCTCGAACACCGTCGTGCGCACGCCCGCCGCGGACAGCACGTCCGCCGCCGCAAGCCCGGCCGCGCCTGCGCCGAAGATGGCCGCGCGGGTCACTCTGACAGCTCGCTGTTCAGCCATGGACGCCTCGTCGGCGTCGTTGCTTGGGCCACCCGGATCTCCCCTTTGTCCGCCCCGACCCTGCCGACCTTATATTAGGGTTGCGGCGAAGGGCGGCTTATCCCCCTATCCGTCGCGAATTTTTTATCGAATTTCGGCGTTCGCGGGCCGGATGCGGGCAAAATCACTCGCAGTGAAACGTGCGTCCGACCCGTCCCAAACACGACTCAAACCTGCCGCGGCGCGGGGATAGCGGCGGGACAATGGAGGGATAAGTCGGCGACGCAACTTCCACTTGACGAGCCGGAGACTGTCGTGCGCGACTGGATCGCGCGCGGCGCGAACCGGCTTGCCTCTCACCGTCAGGCGGTCGCAACTGGGGCGCTTGGGGGAGGGGGCGCCCGCAGAATCAAGGGGTTGGCGGAGGGACGAGCCATGCTGAAGCGGTTTTCCTGGATCCGGATCGAGATCGCGCTTCTCGTCGGAGCGCTCGTGCTCGCCGGGTGCATCTACATCGAGGAGACCCCCGCGACGCCGCTGGCGTCGGGCTTTCAGCCGCAGGTGATGGTGCGCAGTGGCGAGGGCGAACTTCGCCGCGCCGGAGACGCCGACATTGAGGTCAGGCGTGTGCTCTACGGCCAGGTAGATGCTTGGAATCGCGGAGATATTCCGGGTTTCATGGAAGGCTACTGGAAGAGCCCGAACCTGCGCTTCTCCTCCGGCGGCGAGGTCGCGACGGGCTGGCAGGAGACGTTGGAGCGATACCGCGCGCGATACCCTGACCGCGAGGCGATGGGCGTTCTGTCGTTCACCGAAATCGAGGTCACGACCCTTAGCCCCACCGCCGCCGTCGTGCAGGGGCGTTGGGCGCTCGCCCGGTCGAGGGATCGTCCCAATGGCTTGTTTACGCTCGTGTTTCGCAAGCTCGACGGCGAGTGGGTCATCGTCTCGGACCATACCTCGGCGGCCTCATCCTAGCTCTGCGGCGCCCGCTCGGTGAGACGTGTCGGGCGCGATCTCGGCTTTGATCGTGGCCGCCCTTGATTTTCGCTGGAAATTTCGCTCCCTCAAATCTCCGCGGCCTTCCCTTTCCGTTATTGCGAGCCCTTGAGCGATGTCAGACTCAGCAACTCTGCCGCCCGTTTCCCTGACCGAGCGCGCGCGAACACTCGTTGAAGCCGACTGGTTCACGACGCTCGTGACGTCTGTGATCATCATCAACGCCATACTTCTGGGGATCGACACCTATGATTTTGTGTCGCCCGGCGCTCACCGGCTGATCGATTTTGCGGATGTCTTGATCACGGCGTTTTTCGTCTTTGAGCTGGGATGCAAGATCTTCGCTTACCGATGGAAATTCTTCTCGACCGGCTGGAACGTCTTCGACATGGTGGTGGTTCTGGTCGCATTGCTTCCGAACCTTGGTCAGTTCTCTGTGCTGCGGGCGCTGCGTGTCTTGCGGGTGCTTCGCCTTGTCTCGGTCGTGCCGACCATGCGGCGCGTCATCGAGGCGCTGTTCCGGGCGATTCCGGGGATGGGGGCGATCCTCGCGGTGCTCGTGCTGATCGTCTATGTCGGCGCCGTCATGGCGACCAATCTCTATGGCGACGCCGTGCCCCAGAAGTTCGGCACGCTCGAGCGGGCGGCGTTCACCCTGTTCCAGCTGATGACGCTGGACGGTTGGCGCGGAGAGATCGTGCAGCCGGTGATGGACGCCGGCCACCCTTACAGCTGGATCTTCTTCCTCAGCTTCATGCTTGTGGGGGCCTTCGCGATCCTCAACCTGTTCATGGCGCTGATCGTTGATTCCATGAATGACGACGTCGAGCGCGGCATCAGCGAGATCGAGGGCAAGCAGGACGCCCTGCGGAAGGCGCAGACGGAGGCCGATGAATCGCGCGCGGAACTCACGCGCATCGTCATCGCGATCAGCGAGGAGCTTGCCGACATCCGGACCGCGCTCGAAGCAAAGCCGAAGCCGCCGGCGCGGCGACCGAAGAAAACGCCGGACCAGGGCTAGTCGAGCGCCAGCAACAATCAGATGAAACGCCGGAGCAGGCGCCAAGCCCTAGCAGACGTGAACCCCTAGCAGACATGAAGACGCCGCCGTCTCACACGGGGTGCGACGGCGGCGCTCCTAGCCCGGCGGGGGACGTTGGGGGGACGAGGACGCCGGGCCTAGCTCTGTGATAAGGATTTGGAGCGTCGCTGGCGTTCTTTCAATGCCCGCCCCGGCCACGGAAAGATCGCGCAGGATCACGCCTGCGTCAGCAGCATGACAAACACCAGCGTCTCAGTGGATTTCCGCGACGGATCGGCGCGGTCGGGGCGTATCGCCTTATGTGGGACACGTTTTCGGAGTTAGATCGGGTTCATGAGCCTTTGGAGAGACTTGGTGCGCCTCGCGCACGCGGCGTTCGAGCTCCCGGCCGCGGGGGCCGTCGCGGCCGGCCCCTGCGCGTCGGGCGCGACGCCTTCGTCCGGCTCGCTCCTGCTGACGGACGCGAGGGCCTGCAGCCCGGATCCCGGCGATGCGGGCTTTCTCGCGGCGATCATCGGTCTCGGCGCGAAGCTCGCCAAGGTCGATGGGGCCGTCACGGACGACGAGATCGACGTGTTTTCGCGCGTCTTCCGCACGCCGGAGCGCGACCGCAAGACGGTCCGGCGCGTCTTCGACATCGCTCGCCAGACCGTGCTCGGTTATGAGAGTTATGCGCGCCAGATCGGCCGACGTTATCGCGACCGGCCCTGTCTTCTTGAGGGAGTGCTCGACGGCCTCTTTCACATCGCCAAGGCGGACGGCGCGGTCACGGTCGAAGAGCTGGACTATCTGTCGTCGGTCGCGGATGCGTTCGGTTTCAGCAAGTCGGATTTCCGGCGCATTCGCGCCGCCCATCTCGGCCCCGATCAGGATGATCCCTACGAGGTGCTCGGCGTCGCGCCGGGCGCGTCGTTCGACGAGGTGAGGGCGGCCTATCGCCAGCTCATGCGCGAGCATCACCCTGACCGGATGGCGAGTCAGAAGTCTGCGCCCAAGGAGTTCGAGAGGGTCGCCACGGACAAGGCCGCCGCCATCACCACCGCTTACGCACGAATTCGTGCGGAACAAGGATTTCTGCTGTCCGCTGATTGACTTCTGTCCAGCGCAACGCACCTTTTTCCGAAAGGAGTCGCCCATGACACGCTCGCCGTCGATCGAAGACGCCTCATTCGGCTTCGGACGCATGATTGGTGGGATAAAGTCATTCATCGTTCGCGCAGGGTTCGCCGCGATCGTCATGTTTGCGGTCGTGGTCGCCCTGCTGGCGACGACCTTTATCGGCGTGGCGATCGCGGTCGTCGCGCTGGTCCTTGGCCTCGCCCACGCCTTGACCTTCCGGGGGCGCCGGCCCGCGCAAGGGTTGGATAAGGGCGCCGATCGTGGGGAAGTCCCGGGTGTCTTGAATGCCCGTCAGACACCCGATGGCTGGGTGGTTGAGTCTGGCGGCGCCGGCCGGCGCTGATCACGCGGTTGCTGTTGACGTGACCTCGCCCTAAGACGGGCCGTCTCAGCCGGCGCTTTGCGGGCTTTTCAATTCTCGGGGGCGGCGCGTTGAAACCAGGCGATCTGGCGCTGCTGTTCGTTGTCTGTCTCGTCTGGGCGCTCAACCTCGTGTTTGCACGCTGGATGGTGTCGGTGGCGGAGACGCCGCCGATCTTCTTTGCGGCGGTGCGGTTCGCGCTGGTGGCGCTCGCACTTCTGCCCTTTCTTTGGCCGGCGCCGCGGCAGATGGGCATGATGGCGCTGATCGCGATGGGGATCGGGGCCGCGCACTTCGCCTTCCTGTTCATCGGTCTTGCAAATGCGTCCGCGAGCCTTGCATCGGTTGTCGGACAGCTTGGCGTCCCGATCAGCACCATCCTCTCCGTGCTGTTTCTCGGTGAACGCATCGGTTGGCGGCGCGGACTGGGGATCGCGCTCTCTTTCCTCGGGGTGATGATCATAGCGGTTCAGCCGGAAGGGTTCACGCTGACGACCGGCCTCGCCTTTCTGCTGATGGCGGCGCTTGTCGGGTCGGCGGCGAGCATTCTGATGAAACGGATCGAGCCTATGCCCGCCTTGCGGCTGCAGGCCTGGGTCGGATTGTTTTCGTTTCTGCCGTTGCTCGCGCTGTCGTTCGCGACCGAAACCGGGCAGTTCGCCCCCTTTCTGTCGGGGGATTGGCGCGTCTACGCCGCGACGCTTTTTGCGGTCTTCGCCGTGTCGATCTTCGGGCATGGCTGCTTTTACATCCTGCTGAAGCGATACGATGTGAGCATGGTGACGCCCCTCACCCTGATGACGCCGATCTGGGGCGTGGCGCTGTCCATTGCGCTGCTTGGCGAGCCCGCAAGCCCCCGCCTGTTCATCGGCGCCGCGGTCGCGCTGGTGGGCGTCGCGATGATTGCGATCCGGAAAAACGCCCGCTTCCCAGAGGCGGCGCTTGGCGACAAGATCGGCCCATGACGCTTGCGATCCGAGACCGGCCGAGCCCCAATTTCAACGCGCGCCTGCATCCTGTCGACATGCTGGTGCTGCACTACACCGGCATGGTGGACGGCGAGAGCGCTGTGGCGCGTTTGTGTGACCCGGCTTCGGAAGTTTCGGCGCACTATGTCGTCTGGGAGGACGGGTCCGTCGACCGGCTCGTCGACGAAACCCATCGTGCCTGGCACGCCGGCCGCTCGACCTGGCGCGGCGATGACGATTTGAACTCACGCTCGATCGGCGTCGAGATTGTGAACGGGGGACATGATTTTGGACTGCCCCCATTCCCCGATGAGCAGATCCGCGCTGTTGTCGGACTCTGCCGTTACGTCATGCAGCGCTGGGACATTCCGCAAATCCGGATCGTCGGTCATTCGGATATCGCGCCCGGCCGGAAGGCGGATCCGGGGGAACGGTTTCCGTGGCGGCGGCTCGCGGAAGAGGGGATAGGGTTGTGGCCGAGCGCGCCCGCGCCCTTTTCCGCCGCGCTCGTCGCGTCGCGCCGGGGTGATGCGGGCGATCACGTTGTCGAGCTTAAATCCTTGCTCGCGCGTATCGGTTATGCGCTCGACGGATCAGCGGAATTCGACGAGCAGACGCAAGCAGTTGTCCGCGCATTTCAACGACGCTGGCGGCCTGTTGCGGTGTCCGGACAGGCCGATCTTGCGACGGTGCAGATGGTTACAGCCGTGGCGCAGCTCTACGCCGCCGCTGACCGCTGATCTCAGGGGGAGACGGCCGGCAGGTCCCCGTCGGCCGGCAGCGCCTTCTTGGTGAGGAACACCGCGATATTGCGCTTGTCCTCGACCGAAAGCCCGGCGGACATCGGAGCCATCGTGCCGTCGACCGTCTTTTCGACGATATCGGCGGGGTCGAGCATGGCGAGTTTTTCAATGAGCGGCGCGCCGCCCACACCAGCCGCGTGACACATCGCGCACCGCGCCTGATAGAGGCCGGCCCCCGCCTGAACGGCGGGCGATTCGGCGTGCGCGATCCCGGCCGACACCATGACAGCGAGCCCCGCGACCCGCATTGCAGCACCAAACATTCCAGTATCCCCTGACGGCTCCCGACTCATTCGGTCCCCGATATTGCGCTTCATTCCCTAAGCGGAAGTCGCAATCTTGTCACCGCGGCGTAGCAGTCGCGCGGACGCCGCTCGCAGGAATGTGAAAAGTGCAGTAGTATCCGGGTCTCGATCGGGCGGCCGGGCGATCGCTGGTGGAGAGATCTGCTGGAGGAAAGTCCGGGCTCCACGGAGGCAAGGCGGCGGGTAACGCCCGCCCGGGGACGCGGACGCGCAAGCGGTCGTGGAACCCGAGGGAAAGCGCCACAGAAAGCAAACCGCCGACGATGGCGCCGCTCAGGCGTCGCCGTCGGCAAGGGTGAAAGGGTGCGGTAAGAGCGCACCGCGGGCCTGGCGACAGGACCGGCACGGCAAGCCCCGCCTGGAGCAAGACCGAATAGGGATGGACGCTCCGGGCGACCGGGGCAGGCGCGCCCCCGCGCTCCATCCGGGTTGGTCGCGCGAGGCGGTCCGCAAGGGCCGTCCCAGAGGAATGGTCGCCTATCCGCTCGCAGGAGCGGGGGACAGAACCCGGCTTACAGGCCGCCCGATCGATTTGTTGATATCCCTGTCCCATGCGGCCAGGTCTTTCGCGCCGGGTGTGGAGATCAGCCGCGTCCCGTCCCATCCCGTCCCAATAGCCACGAGCCCTTCGCCGCCTGTGAATAACAATATTCGTCGTAAGATCATGTAATGTTCACCAATTGATCCAAAATGGCGGCGTTCATGTCTCATCAATTCAAGTTTCTGATTGATTAGCTCCCGTTGTTTCCCTCAATTTCCCATGCTATCCCAAAACTGCGCTGTGATTTGGGGCAGACATCTCGGCGCGCGTGGTCGCGACCCGCCGCCAGCGGGTGATCTTCAGGCGAGGCGAATGGGGCATGTTCCTCTCGACGTACGAGAGCAACGTCGATGCGAAGCGGCGGGTGTCCGTCCCCGCCGCGTTCCGGGCTGTGTTGAAGCCCGGCGAGGACTGCGTTTATCTGTGGCCGGCGCTCGACAATCCGTGCCTTGAGGGCGGTGGAGCTGAGCTCATGCAGAAATACCGCAGGGCCCTGTCGCGGCTGAAGCCGCTGGATCCGCGTCGTCAGGCCCTTGAGCAGTCCATTCTCGCGCGGGCTCGGCCCTGCAAATTCGATGAGGGCGGGCGCATCGTCCTTGACGAACATCTTTGCCAGCGGGCGCACATCGCGCCGCCTGAGAAGCCTGGCGCGCGTCCCGGTGTTGCGCGCTTTGTCGGGCTTGGCGAGCGCTTCCAGCTCTGGTCTCCGGAGGCGCATGACCAGCGCGAGGAAGGCTGGCGTCAGATTGCGCTCGAGAGCGGCGATCTGTTGGATCCTTTTGAGGATTATACCGGCGAGGCCGGCGCATGACCCACAAGCCCGTCCTGATAGAAGAGGTTGTTCAGGCGCTGGCTCCGGTGGATGGCGGGCTGTTCGTGGACGCGACCTATGGCGGCGGTGGATATACGCGGGCGGTTCTCGCCGTCGCGGATTGTTCGGTGGTCGCGATCGATCGCGACCCCGAGGCGATGAAGCGCGCCTGGGCCCATTCCGCGCAGGATCCGCGGGTGAAGCCGGCGCCCGGGTGCTTCGGTGAGATAGAGGCGATCTGCCGGGTGATGGGGGTCGCGCCGGTCGATGGCGTCATGCTGGATCTGGGGGTTTCATCCTTCCAGATCGATGAGGCGGAGCGCGGCTTTTCCTTCATGCGCGACGGCCCGCTGGATATGCGCATGGCGCGTCGCGGGCCGTCGGCGGCGGACGCGGTGAATACGCTCACCGAGGGTGAACTCGCCGACATCTTTCATTTCCTTGGCGAGGACCCCTCCGCGAGGCGTATCGCCCGTGAAGTGGTGGCCCGTCGCAAGTCGGCGCGCTTTGAGGCGACGCTTGATCTTGCTGGGGTCATCGAGCGGGCGGTCGGCGGGCGCCGGGGTGCGCGCACGCATCCGGCGACGCGGGCGTTCCAGGCCCTGCGGATGTTCGTGAACGATGAGTTGGGAGAGCTAGCGCGCACGCTTGCGGGCGTAGAGCGCGTGCTCAAGCCCGGCGGCAGAATGGTGATTGTAACTTTCCACTCGCTCGAGGACCGGCTGGTCAAGACGTTCCTCAAGGAGCGTTCGGGCGGCGCGCCAGGCGTCTCCAGGCACTTGCCGCAGTTGGTTCCGGGTTCGCCCGCTACCTTCGAGGTCCTGGTGCGAAAAGCGGTCGACCCAACTTCGGGGGAGGTCGACGACAACCCGCGGGCGAGGTCCGCAAAGCTCAGGTGGGCGCTGCGAACCGACGCGCCCGCATGGACCGTTCAGCCAGAAAGCGGCCTGAAACTGCCTTTGCTGAACTCACTCGAAGGAGCGCAAGGATGACGCGACTGGCCCTTCTCGGGATTCTCATCGCCGCGGGACTCGCTGTTGGTGTTTACCGGGCGAAGCTTGGTGCGCAGGAGACCGCGGCGGCGATTGAATCGCTCGAGGATCGCATACGCTCGGTCAATGAAGAGATATCCGTGCTCCGCGCCGAGGAGGCGTATCTGTCTCGGCCGGAACGGATTGGCCCCCTTGCGCGCGACCGTCTTGGTCTTGCTCCCCCCTCGCCGGAGCAGTTTTCGGGCGTCGAGGGGATCGTTGGTCGCGCCGCCGTGACCGAGCCTTCCGGTGGAACCGTCGCCGGACCATCGCTCCAGCCATGACGCCGATGGGGCCTGCAGAAGACTCGGTTTGGAGCCGGCGGCGCGCGCGAGTGATCGCGGTCGGGCTAGGGTTGGCGTTCGCGGTGATCGTCGGGCGCACGGCGTATATTTCGCTCGCCGGTCATGAGGCGGGCCCCGCGCGCGCGGTTGTGGCGCAGGCGCAGGTGAGGGCGGATATCGTCGATCGGAATGGCGATCTGCTCGCCACCTCGCTTCCGGCGTTTTCACTTGCCGCTGACCCGCGCGCGGTCTGGGACGCCGCGGACGTCGCGGCTGCGCTCGGGACTGTGTTGCCGGATATCGACATCGCCGCGACGACGGAACGGCTCGCCGATCGCACGCGCCACTTCGTCTGGATCGAGCGCGGGCTGTCACCCCGCCAGCGTCAGCTCGTATTCGGTCTCGGGCTGGAGGGATTATTCTTCGTCGAGGAGACGCGTCGGGTCTATCCCCGCGGCCGGCTGCTTGGCCATCTTCTGGGCTTCACCAATATCGACGGCGAGGGGGTCGAGGGGCTGGAGCGCGCCTACGATCGCAGCCTGACCCGGGAGGGGGCGGAGCCCCTGCGGCTGACGATCGATGCAGGGGTCCAGTACGCCCTCGAATCGGAACTCGATCTGGCCGCCGAAGAATTCGACATGAAGGGCGCCGCCGGCGTCGTGATCGACAGCACCACAGGAGCGGTGCGCGCTGCGGCGTCCTGGCCGTCGGTTGATCCCAACCGGCCCCGAGACTCGGGGGAGGCGGCGCGGCTCAACCGGGTGTTCAATGCGGTCTACGAACTGGGATCGATCTACAAGCCGCTCACGGTGGCGGCAGCTCTCGAGAGCGGGGTTCTCTCGCTCGATGAGACGTTTGATGTGTCCGCTCCGATCCGGGTGGGTCCCGCAACCGTGCGCGATCACAACATCGTCGTCCGTGATCCGCATCGGGCGACGCTCGTCGACATCATCGCCCAGTCGTCAAACATTGGTACGGTTCTCATCGCGCAGAAGATCGGTCCGAGGCGCCAGCACGACTTTCTGGAAACGATCGGTCTGCTCTCGCGACCCGAACACGAGGGCCCGACGTCCGCCGCGCCGCTGACCCCGGCGGAATGGGATGGACTGACGTCGGCGACAGTCAGTTACGGACATGGCGTTGCTGTGTCGCCGTTGTCGTTCGCCGCGGCGTTCACGGCGTTCGGTGATGGAGGAGAGACGGTTGCGCCGCGATTCGTCGAGCCGGTGACCGCCGACTCTATAGAGCGCAAGCGGGTGATGTCCGCCCCGACGGCGGCGGTCGTGGTCGAACTCATGCGCCAGACGGTCATCGCCGGAACTGGCCGCAACGCCGACGCTCCGGGTTATCAGGTCGCCGGCAAGACCGGCACGGCGGAGAAGCCTGGGCCCGACGGCTACGACCCCGATCGCAACATCACGTCCTTCGCTGCAGTGTTTCCCGCCTCCCGCCCTCAATTCGTCGTGTTGATCGTGCTCGATGAAGCCACGCCCAAAACGGGCGGCCCGCGAACGGCCTCCGCGACGGCGGCGTCTATCGCCGGGCGTTTGATCGCGCGCACTGCGCCGATGCTGAACGTGGAGCCGGTGTTCGACGCACCGTCCGCGCCCGCGCCGGAGATGCAGGTGGTTCGGGAGACGCGGGCCCTATGAAGCTCACCGATCTGCTCAAGGACGCACCGCCGATCGAAGTGACCGGGATCGCGGTGGACAGCCGCAAGGTCCGTCCAGGCTACGTCTTCGCTGCGGTGAAGGGTGGGGCACGGGATGGGCGCGCCTTCATTCGCGACGCCGTGAGCGCCGGAGCGTCAGCTATCCTGACCGACATTCGCCCCGGGGACACAGGGAGCGTTGACGCCGACACCGGAGCGCCGATTGTCCGCGTCGCCGATGTGCGTCTCGCCCTGGCGCAAATCGCGGAGCGATTTCATCCGGGCCAGCCGGCGACTGTGGCCGCCGTCACAGGCACGAACGGCAAGAGTTCGACCGTCGACTTTCTCCGCCAGATATGGAGTCACGAGGGCAGGGCGGCCGCCTCGATCGGGACGCTGGGGGTGGTTGACGCCGCCGGACGGGTCGACACCGGGCATACAACGCCAGACCCCGTGTCGTTGCATGAAACGCTTGAGGCGCTCGCGGCGAAGGGGGTCACCCATGCCGCGATGGAAGCCTCGTCACACGGATTGGATCAGCGGCGGCTTGATGCGGTGAAACTCTCCGCGGGGGCGTTCACCAATCTGACCCAGGACCATCTGGACTATCACCCGGACTTCGACGCCTACCGGGCCGCCAAGCTGCGCTTGTTTGCGGATCTCCTGCCCGCAGGATCGGCCGCGGTGATCAACGCCGACAGCCCCGAGAAATCTGTGTTCGAGGCGGCCGCGGCGGCGCGCGGGCTGGAGATTTTGAGCGTTGGATGGCGCGGCGGCGATCTGCGCTTCGTGGAGGTGTCACCCAAGGCGACATCCCAGTTGTTGAAGATATTCTGGCGCGGCCAGGAAACCACTGTGAGATTGCCGCTTATTGGCGAGTTTCAAGCGCTGAACGCCCTAGCCGCTGCAGGGCTCGCGCTCGCGCTCGGCTCGGATGCGCGCAGCGTGTTCAATGCGCTGGAGCGTCTCGTCGGGGTTCGTGGACGCCTTGAACTCGTTGGCGAGTCGCCATCGGGCGGTGCGGTGTTCGTCGACTACGCGCACACGCCGGACGGGCTCGACACCCTCTTGCGCGCCGCGCGGCCACACGCGCCGGGGAAGGTCTACTGCGTGTTCGGGTGCGGCGGAGATCGCGATCCCTACAAACGGCCGCTGATGGGGCAGGTCGCCGCCCGGTTGGCTGACGTCGTGATCGTCACCGACGACAATCCAAGATCGGAGGACCCCGCCTCCATTCGCCGCTCCGTGCTGCAGGGCGCGCGGGGCGCCACAGAGATCGCCGACCGGACAGCCGCAATCGGCTATGCGCTGAGCCAGATCCAAAAGGGCGATGCGCTGTTGATCGCGGGCAAGGGGCATGAAACCGGCCAGATCGTGAAAGATCGGGTGATCCCGTATTCCGATCATGACGCCGTAGCGGCCGCACTGCGTGGAATGGGGCAGGGAGACGAGCGATGACCCAACCGCTCTGGACCGCCGCCGAAGCGGGCGCAGCGACGTCGGCCATGGTCTCAGGCGGTGGCTGGGCTGTGTCGGGCGTTTCGATTGACACCCGCACGCTCTCTCGAGGGGACCTGTTCGTGGCGCTCAGGGACCAGCGCGACGGCCATGACTTCGTCGACAATGCCTTCGCGGCCGGGGCCGCGGCGTGTCTTGTTGAGCGGGACATGGGTCGGCCGGGACTTGTGGCTCCCGACGTGCTGGCGGCGCTGACCCGGCTCGGTGAGGCGTCGCGCGCCCGCTGCGGCGGGCGCATGGCCGCGATTACGGGATCGGTCGGCAAGACAAGCGTCAAAGAGATGCTGGCGCGCATATTTCAGGCGGTCGGCCCCGCACACTGGTCTGAAAAATCCTACAATAATCACTGGGGTGTGCCGCTAACCCTCGCGCGGATGCCGCGGGTGACCGAACGCGCGATCTTCGAGATCGGGATGAGCACCCCTGGTGAAATCGCGCCGCGGTCCAGAATGGTTCTTCCGCATGTGGGGATCATCACCAAGATCGCCGCCGCGCACGTGGAAGGTGTGGGATCGATCGAGGCGATCGCCGAGGAAAAGTCCGACATCTTCACCGGCCTCGAGCGGAACGGGGTTGTGGTCCTGCCGGCGGAGGATCGGTTCTTCGAGCGGCTGAAGGCCAATGCACTCGCACGACAGCCGACCGCTCGGGTGATGAGTTTCGGTCGCACCCATGGCGACGCTCGTGTGACGGGCTACCACACCGACGGAAGCCGGTCGCATATCCGCTTCCGGATTGCGGGGACAGACGCAGAGACATGGCTCGACGCCGTGGGCGAGCACTGGAGTTTCAATGCCGTTTCAGCCGTGTTGGTCGCCAGTTTGATGGATGTTCCGGTGAAGACCGCCGCCGACGCGCTCGCCGGCTACGCCCCGCCGGCCGGGCGCGGGGTCGCCTCGGGTGAGTTTACCCGTAGCGGAGAGCCCTACACGCTTGTCGACGACAGCTACAATGCGAACCCCGAATCGATGCGCGCGGCGCTTGCGGCGGTCGCCGGGCGTCCCGGGCGGAAGATCATCGTACTCGGCGAGATGCTGGAACTTGGTCCAGACAGCGCCGCGATGCATGCCGGGCTCGCCGAAATGGTCGAAGCGGCCTCGCCCGCTGTGGTCATTCTCTCCGGGGCGGGAATGAAGGCGCTGGCCGCCGAATTGCGGCGACGGGGTGTGTGCGTTGAGCCACAGGAGACTGCGAAAGCGGATCTCGCGCTCGCTGCGCTCGAGCCCGTGATCACAACCGGCGATCTGGTCTTGCTGAAGGGATCGAATGCGTCTGGATTGGGCCGCGTTGGAGCGGCGCTTCGCCAGACGAGCGAGGCGGCCCGGAGCGCGCAGAAGGCGGCAGGGGCGTCAAATGCTGTATGAACTTCTGTCGCCGATCGCGGGCGAAAACCTTTTCAGTTACATCACCTTCCGGTCGGGCCTTGCGCTGATCACGGCGCTGATCCTGTCACTCCTGTTCGGGGCGCCGCTGATCGCGTGGCTGCGCAAGCGCCAGGGCAAGGGTCAGCCGATCCGCGAGGACGGACCGGCGAGTCACTTCTCGAAGAAGGGCACGCCGACAATGGGCGGCTTCCTGATCCTTTTCGGGATCGCGGCGGGCACGCTGATGTGGGCGGACCTCTCCAACCAGTATGTCTGGATGGTGCTGATCGTGACGCTCGCCTTCGGTCTGGTTGGCTTCATCGACGATTACCAGAAGGTCACAAAGCGAACGAGCGGCGGGTTGTCCGGGCGGGTCCGCCTCGGGATGGAGTTCGCGATCGCCGCCGGCGCCGTCTACTGGATCACGCAGTATGCGCCGCAGGCGGCGCAATCCTTCGTCGACGCCGGGCTGTCGCCGGCGATGCCGCAGGAGGGTTTTGAGACCTCGCTTGCGCTGCCCTTCATCAAGGATTTCCTGTTCAACCTCACTCTGGCGGGCTTCATCGCCTTTGGGGCGTTCGTCATCGTTGGCGCGGGCAACGCCGTGAACTTCACCGACGGCCTAGACGGGCTCGCAATCGGACCTGTGATGATCGCCGCGGCGACCTTCGGCTTCATCGCCTATATCTGCGGCACGCCGCGCTTCGCCAATTACCTGTTGCTGACGCTCACCCCTGGAACCGCGGAGCTCGCGGTGTTCTTCGCGTCGATGGTCGGAGCGGGCATGGGCTTCCTATGGTACAATGCTCCGCCAGCCCGAGTGTTCATGGGCGACACGGGTTCGCTGGCGCTCGGCGGGGGTCTCGGCGCCGGAGCCGTCGCCTGCAAGCATGAAATCGTGCTTGCGATCGTCGGCGGCCTGTTCGTCATCGAGGCGTTGTCCGTGATGATCCAGGTCGCCTCGTTCAAGCTCTTCAAGCGCCGGGTTTTCCTGATGGCGCCGATCCACCATCATTTCGAGAAGCTCGGCTGGTCGGAGACGACCGTCGTCATCCGTTTCTGGATCATCGCCTTCTTTCTCGCCCTCGTCGGGCTCGCCACGCTGAAACTGAGGTGATGACGAGGTGATCCCGGTTCGCGCATTTCAGGGAAAGGACGTCGCGGTGTTCGGCCTCGGCCGCAGCGGCGTCTCGGCCGCGCGCGCCCTGATGGCTGGCGGCGCGCGCGTGCACGCATGGGATGACAACGAAGCTTCGCGCAAAGCCGCAGGAGACGCAGGGGTTCCCCTGGTCGATCTCAACCGCAAGGACTGGCAGACCTTCGCAGCGCTCGTGCTGTCGCCGGGCGTGCCCCACCGGTTTCCGGAGCCGCACCGCATCGCCCGCATGGCGCAACTGGTCGGCGTGCCGATCGTCGGCGACATGGAGCTGTTCGCGCTCGCGGTTGCGGAACTCGATCCCGCGCAACGCCCGCGGATCGTCGGGATCACGGGAACCAACGGCAAGTCGACCACGACGGCCCTCATCGGCCACATCCTGCGGGCCGCCGGCAAGGATGTTCGTGTCGGCGGCAATATTGGCGTGAGCGTGCTCGATCTCGAGCGGCTGCACGCCGGCGCGATCTATGTCCTGGAACTCTCTTCCTACCAGCTCGAGCTCGTTCAGACGCTGCATTGCGACGTGGCGGTGCTGCTGAATATCGAGCCGGATCATCTCGGACGCCACGGCGGCATGGAGGGCTACATCGCCGCCAAGCGCAGGATTTTCCGAAACTCGCAGCCCGAGGACTGGGCGATCATCGGGGTAGATAGTCCGCGCATGCAGACGATCTGCGCCCAGATGCTGTTTGAGGGTGGGCGGCGGGTCGCGCCGATATCGTCTCAGTACGCGCTCGGCCGGGGCGTGACGGCTCTGGGCGCGCAGTTGAGCGACTGCCTTGGCGGGCGCGCCTCCCCGCCGATCGACATGTCGGCGGCGCGTGCGCTCCCGGGCCGTCACAATCACCAGAATATCGCCGCGGCCTACGCGGCCTGCCGGGCGCTCGGCCTTGATGCGCGCGACATCACAAATGGGGTGCTGAGCTTTCCCGGTCTGCCGCATCGTCTCGAAACCGTTGCGGAGGTCGATGGGGTTCGTTTCGTCAACGACAGCAAAGCGACCAATGCCGGAGCCGCCGAACAGGCGCTGCGAGCGTTTCCCGGATCGTGGTGGATCCTCGGAGGCCGACCGAAGGAGGACGGCATCGAGGCCCTGGCCGAGCATTTCGGATCGGTGCGCAAGGCCTATCTCATCGGCGAGGCGGCGGATGATTTCGCAAGCGTGCTCGCCGGGCGCGTCGAGACCGTGAAGTGTCGAACGCTTGATGTTGCGGTTGCCGCTGCATTCGCCGACGCCGCGGCAAGCGGGGAACGCGAGCCGGTGGTTCTGTTCTCTCCTGCTTGCGCAAGCTTTGACCAGTTCCGCGATTTTGAGGCGCGGGGCGATGCGTTCCGAGGCCAGGTTCTCCAATTGTCGAGGCAGCGAGCGCTGCGGGAGACGGCCTGAACGGATGCAGGGGTTTTCAAGAACCAACACCTCCCCATTCGCCGAATGGTGGCGCACGGTCGACAAGGGGCTGATCGCGGCCGCTCTGATCCTGATCGGCGGCGGGCTGGTTCTGTCGATGGTCGCGAGCCCAGCCGCGGCGTCGCGGATCGGATACTCCGATCCGTATTATTTCTTCTACCGGCACGCCGCGTTCGCGGCGGTTGCGACGATGGTGCTGTTCGCGGCGTCGCTGCTCGATGAACGCTGGGTGCGACGGTTGGCTGTCGTGGTGTTCATTGTCGGTTTCGTGCTGATGGCCGTCGTTCTTCTGGCGGGGCATGAAGCGAAAGGCGCGCAACGCTGGATCAGGATCGGCGGGTCGACCTTTCAGCCCTCCGAGCTCGTGAAGCCGGCGCTGATTGTCGCGGCGGGCTGGCTGTTGTCGCAGCGCCGCCGATACCCGGGCGGGCCGTGGGAGGTGGTCGCCTTCTGCTTCTACGCCGCAACGATGGGGCTCCTGTTGCTTCAACCGGATGTTGGGCAGGCGGTGCTGCTGAGCGCGGCGTTCGGAGCGGTGTTCTTCGTCTCCGGCCTGTCCTGGATCTGGGGAATGGGCATGGCGTCGGGAGGCGTTGCGCTCGCCTTTGGCCTTTATCATCTTTTGCCGCATGTCCGCCGCCGGGTCGACAGCTTCTTCAGCCCTTCGGGATTCGACACCTATCAGGTCGACAAGGCGCACGAGGCGATCGAGCGGGGCGGCGCATTCGGGGTGGGCCCCGGCGCGGGTCAGGTCAAGTTCGACCTGCCGGATGCGCACACGGACTTCGTCTATTCGGTTCTCGGCGAGGAGTTCGGCCTCGTCTGGTGCGTCGCGCTGATCATTTTCGTGGCGGTGATCACGGTGAAGGGGATCATGTCCGCGGCGAACCATCCCGAGCCGTTTCCGCGGGCGGCCAGCGTCGGGCTGTTCACGATGTTCGGTCTGCAGGCGGCGATCAATATCGCGGTCAATGTCAGTCTGATCCCGCCCAAGGGGATGACGCTGCCTCTGGTCTCGTCGGGTGGATCGTCCTTGATCGGGTCGGCCCTTACGCTCGGCCTTGCTTTCGCCTTGCTGCGGCGCCCTCCGGATGTCTCTCTGAAACGGTTGTTGCCACGCTGACGTCCGAGAGAGGGATCGCCATGTCCGAGCCGCCGCTTGTCGTGATCGCCGCCGGAGGCACGGGCGGACACATGTTTCCCGCGCAGGCCTTCGCTGACGAGATGCGGTCGCGTGGCTGGTCGATCGGGCTGGTCACTGATGCGCGCGGCGAGGTTTACGCCAAATCCTTTCCCGCCGACTGGAAGGACCTTGTCGAGGCCGCCACCTTCTCTTCGAAACTGCCGCACAAATTGATCGGCGCTGCGCTCAAGCTGCGCCGCGGGGCTGCGGCGGCGCGAAAACGGTTCGCCAAACACCGGCCGGCGCTGGTTGCGGGTTTCGGCGGGTATCCCTCCTATCCGGCCCTCTCCGCCGCTGCGGCGACGGGTGCGCCATTCCTGATCCATGAGCAGAACGCCGTTCTTGGTCGGGTCAACCGGCTGTTCGCGGGCCGGGCGAAGGTGGTGGCGTGCGGCTTTTATCGTCTCGACGGGCTTGCCCCATCCGCCGCAGAGCGCAAACGAGTGGTGGGAAATCCCGTGCGAGGGCCGATCCGGGCGCTGCGGGACGCGCCCTGGCCCGATCCGGGCGGGGGGCCGATCAATCTGCTGGTCACGGGCGGCAGTCAGGGGGCGAAACTCTTCGGTGAAGTGATCCCCGCCGCGATCGGGAAGCTTCCCGAGGCCCTGCGCCATCGCCTCAGCGTCGCGCAGCAGGCGCGCGAGGGACAGCTGGAAGACGTGTCCGCGATCTATCGCGGCCTTGGCGTCGCGGCTGACGTACAGCCCTTCTTTCCTGACATGGCTCAGCGCCTCGCGGCGACGCATCTCGTGGTGGCGCGATCAGGTGCGTCGACGGTCACCGAACTCGCGGTTGTCGGGCGCGCCTCGATCCTCGTTCCGCTCGCCATCGCGATGGACGATCACCAGACGGCCAACGCGGAAGGGGTCGCGGCGGCGGACGCGGCGGATGTGATAGCGGAAGCAGCGTTCAATCCGGACAGTCTCGCCAAGTGCTTGCAGGCGCGGCTCTCGGCGCCGGATGAGCTCAAGGCACGGGGCAGGGCGGCCTGGGCGCTCGGCCGGCCCGACGCGGCCGAAAGGCTCGCTGACCTTGCCGAACAGGCGGCGGGCGTGAAATGAACCCCTCCATGCGCAAGTCCATTCCTTTCGACGTCGGTCCGGTTCATTTCGTGGGCATAGGCGGCATCGGCATGTCGGGCATTGCCGAGGTGATGCTGAACCTAGGCTACGAGGTTTCAGGCTCCGACCTGAAGGAAAACCCGAGCGTGAAGCGCCTGCGCGAGCGCGGCGCCCGGGTTTCGATCGGCCACGCCCCGGAGAATATCGACGGCGCCGGAGCGCTGGTCATTTCATCCGCCGTCAAGTCCGGCAATCCCGAGGTCGAGGCCGCGCGAGATCGCGGCGTGCCGGTCGTCCGCCGCGCGGACATGCTGGCTGAACTGATCCGCCTGAAATGGACGGTGGCGGTCGCCGGTACGCACGGAAAGACCACGACCACCTCCATGATCGCGGCGCTTCTGGACGGGGTCGGGCTCGATCCGACGGTCATCAATGGCGGCGTCATCAACGCCTATGATTCCAACGCGAAGCTTGGCGCGGGCCAGTGGATGGTGGTTGAGGCGGACGAGAGCGACGGCACGTTCACGAGACTTCGCTCAACGGTTTGCGTCGTGACGAACATCGACCCGGAACACCTCGATCATTACGGCTCGATGGACGCCCTGCGCCGGGGCTTCGACACGTTCGTCGAAAACCTTCCCTTCTACGGTCTCGCGGTTCTGTGCGCCGACCACGCCGAAGTGCTGGCGCTTGCGAGCCGGCTGCGTGATCGCCGCCGCGTCACCTATGGCTTCAACCCGCAGGCCGATCTCTGGGCGGTGAATGTGCGGTCCGAAGCGACCGGCTCGACATTCGATCTCGTCATCCGCCACCGCGGCGCAGTGGAGGAGACGCGATGGATCGGCCTGAAGCTTCCGATGGCGGGACGCCACAACATCCAGAACGCGCTCGCGGCGATCGCGGTTGCGCGTGAGCTGGGGGGCGACGAAGCGCAGATCCGTGCAGCGCTGTCGCGGTTCGGCGGAGTCAAGCGCCGCTTCACGACCGTCGGCGAATGGAACGGTGTGCGCATCATCGATGACTACGGTCATCATCCGGTCGAAATCGCAGCCGTGCTGCGCGCCGCCCGTGACGTTCAGGGCGCCGGCCGTGTGATCGCAGTGGTGCAGCCGCACCGGTACACCCGCCTGCGTGATCTGTTCGAGGACTTCTGCACCTGTTTCAGCGATGCTGATCACGTCATCGTCGCGCCGGTCTATCCCGCCGGAGAGGCCGCGATTCCCGGTGTCAGCAGCGAGGCGCTCGCCAAGGGGTTGATTGACCATGGCCATCGTTCGGTCGAGGGGCTGGACGATCTTGCGGGGCTCGCCGAGCGGGTGAGGGGGATCCTGGCGCCGGGCGACATGCTCGTTTGTCTCGGCGCCGGCGACATCACGGCTCATGCCGCGGCGCTGGCGGGGCGGCTGGAGTCCGTCTGACACGGTCCCGGCCCACGTCCGTTGATGGCTGATGGACCATCCGGTCGCCGTGTGCGCGCCGGAAACGGGTTGCGATCGCTCTGCGACTGCGTCAACACTCAACAAAAACAAGAATTGGCGGAGAGAAACATGCGTCTGAGCCTTGTGGTCGCGACTGCCGTCGCTGCGGCGGCGGGCGTGTGGATGCTCGGCGCCACGGCTTCGGCGCAACAGGCTGGCGAAACTGGATTCATGGTCCAGAGAACGGCCTGGGGTGCGCCAGACCTGCAAGGCGTGTGGACCAATTCCTCGATCACGCGGCTCACCCGTCCGCGCGGCGTCGACAGTCTGGTGCTGACGCCCGAACAAGCGAAGGCGCTTGAGGACAACGACTTCAACAACATCCGCACCAAGGCGGAGCTGAACCCGACCGATCCGTCCGAAGGCGCGCCGGAAAAGGGAAAGCCGCTTCCGCCCGTCGGCAACTACAACGCCGTCTGGGTCGATCCCGGCGCGCATGTTGCGCGCGTGCGCGGCGAGCTCCGCTCATCGTGGATTACAGAACCGGCGAACGGTCAGGTGCCTTACTCGCAGCAGGGACGGCGCGACCTCGCCGATCGGGGCCGGATCAGCGGGGATGAGGGATATGACGGTCCTGAGAGCCGCTCCCCGGGCGAACGTTGTCTCGTCGGTTTTGGCGGCACGGGCGGGCCGGTGATGCTCAACGTCCTCTACAACAACACCTACCAGATCGTGCAGTCGCCGGACCATGTGATGATCCTCGTCGAGATGGTGCACGACGCCCGCATCGTGCGGATGGAAGGCGCGTTCCGTCCGCCGGAACTCTCGCCCTGGCTTGGAGATTCGATCGGTCGTTGGGAGGGAGACACGCTCGTTGTCGAGACAAGGAATCTGCACCCGCAACAGCGCGGTCAGGTGATGCTGTCGCCCGGCGGCCGACTGACGGAACGCTTCACGCGCGTCGCCGACGGGGAGATTCTCTACTCGTTTGAAGTCGATGACCCTACCTACTACTCACAAGTCTGGCGTGGCGAGATCCCGTTCCGGGCGACTCCGGAAGCGGTCTATGAATACGCCTGCCATGAGGGCAATTACGGCCTTGAAGGCATCCTCGCCGGCGCCCGCGTTCAGGAGCGCAATGGCACGGCGCTCGAGCAGACCCCCGACAGCGAGTAGGCGTCGAACGGCCCGCCCGGACGGGTTTCGGACGCCTGATCGCCACATTCTGGCCCGGATCTTGCCCCTTCGCCCGCAGGTTGATTGAGCAGGGCGGACAGAATGACCCAGGCGATCAGAATTGTGACAGTGCTCGCCATCGCGGCGGCGGTGGCGGTGTCCTCTTGCGCGACTCCACGGTCGATCGAGACTGTGTCCGCGGCGGTCTTTCGCCCGGTGGTTCCGGCTCCACTCAAAGTTTCCCTGACCATGCCGACCTTTACGTTCGACGCACCGACCCCCGACTACCTCACAAGACCGGCCCCTCGTATCGATCTCCACGACCGGGCGACGCTGGCGGATGACAATCTCCTCGCGCTCCTGTCGGGCGACATCACCCAGTGCCGCATGGCGCTCGACGCGGCCGGCGTGGAGTACGAGGAAGTTCCCCCCAAACAGACGCGCGGCGGTTGCGGCTATGAGGGCGCGATCCGCGTCTCGCGATCGGATGTCGCCTACTCCAAGGAACTGCTGATGACCTGCGCCCTCGCGGCGCGCATGCAGCTCTGGGAAGAACTGGTGGTGCAGCCCGCGGCCGAACGTTATCTCGGATCACGGATCGTGAAGGTGAAGGCGCTCGGCGCGTTCTCGTGCCGGAACGTAGCCGGCAGCCGGAAGCTGTCGAAACACGCCTTCGGCCAGGCCACCGACATCGCGGGCTTCCAGTCCGCCGATGGCCGCGACATCATGGTGCTGGCCGACTTTCGCGATGCATCGCCGGAAGGGCGGTTCCTGCGTGAGGTGTTTCGCTCGTCCTGCGAAGTGTTCGACACCTCGCTCGGCCCGGACTACAACGCCGACCACGCAAACCATTTCCATTTCGACATCGGCGGCGGCGGTCGCTTCTGCCGCTGACGGGGCCCAAGATATCGGCAGCTGACCGCAGCGCTCAGGCGGTCGCTTGCGTCGCCCGCGCGCGCGGGCGATATCGGCTTCATGACATCGCTCATCGATCGCCTGCCGCGGGTGCGGGGCAAGCTTCTCGCGGCCGAGCCGCTGGCGCCGGCGACGTGGTTTCGCGTTGGCGGTCCGGCGGAGGTGTTGTTCCTGCCGAAGGACGTGGCGGACCTTGCGGCATTTCTCGCGACGCTTCCCGAGGATGTCCCGGTGACCGTGCTTGGGGCCGGGTCAAACGTGATCGTGCGTGATGGCGGCGTTCAGGGCGTCGTGGTGCGACTGACGGCGAGCTTTGGATCGATCGCGATCGACGCAAACACCGTGCGCGCTGGCGCGGCGGCGCTGGACGCACGGGTGTCGATGGCGGCGGCGAGAGCGGGGCTCGGCGGACTTGAATTCTTCTCGGGCGTGCCGGGCGCCATCGGTGGGGCGCTGCGGATGAACGCCGGATGTTATGGCGTGGAAACGAAGGATGTGGTGACGCGCATCCGGGCCCTCGACCGACGGGGGCGGAGTGTGGAGCTGACCGCCGCCGACATGGGGTATGGCTATCGCAGCTCGTCCGCGCCGGCGGACCTGATCTTTGTTGAGGCGATGTTTGAAGCGCGTTTCGATGAGGTTTCAGCGGTGGTCCAGCGGATCGACGATCTGAAGGCGCGACGCGAGGCGTCGCAGCCGATACGGGAAAAAACGGGGGGATCCACCTTCGCCAATCCCGACCCGCCGGGCGCGCCGCACCAGCGCCGGGCGTGGGAGCTGATCGACGCGGCCGGCATGAGGGGTGCGCGCCGCGGCGGCGCGGAGGTGAGCCGGCAGCATTGCAATTTTCTCATCAACACGGGCGATGCGACGGCGGCCGACCTTGAGGGGCTCGGCGAGGATGTGCGTGCAGCGGTGATGGCGAAGAGCGGCGTCGATCTGCGCTGGGAGATCAAGCGGATCGGGGTGGGCTGAAGCCGGGGCGGTGGCGGCGCGCGTCGCGCGGCGAGGGCTCCATCTTGTCATCAGCGTGACTAAAGTCTTTTGAAGTAGCGTGCGACCGGGTAGCGCTCGAAGCCCATGCGTTCGTAGCTTGCGCGTGCGGGCGCGTGGCCGCGGTCGCCCCCCGTCTCGACAAAGGCCATCTTGAGCCCCCGCGACCGCATCCAGTCGAATGCGAAGGTCATGAGCGCCGCTCCGACACCCTTGCGCTGATGATCGGGATCGACGGCGATGATGTGGATCTCGCCCATCTGATCGTCAGGGTGGACCCGCAGGCCCAGATAGCCGGCGAGCGCCCCTTCAACCAGCGCGACCCACATCTCGGCTTCCGCGCCCCGGAACATCGCCTCGACATCGGCCATCTGACGCTTCCGCCAGCCGTCCGGATAGAAGGCGTCGAAGACGTAATCCGGAATGTCCTTCTGCATCAGCGGGAAGACCGGCTCCCACGCCCTGAGGGTGAGCGCGAGCACGGCGTCCAGCCGGTCCGGTGTATATGGAACGATCTCGACCATATCGCCTTCTAGCGCACGTCGGCGTCGGAGACGAGCAGCGCCGGGGGGATCAGTCGGTGTGGGTGTGCGGCATCAGCTCGTGAGGAATTTCGAGCGTTGAGAGCCCGCCTCGCGCTAGCCAGTCGCGAGTCACGCTCGCGCCCCGTTCGATCAGCATCTGGGAGCCGTTGAAGTCGAACGGAGAAATATCGAGCGGGCAGAGCGGGGGAATGGTGAAAACCTCCACCTTGCCCATGAGCTGGTTGAGATCGCGCAACATTTGTTGCGTGATCAGGAGGGTGAGCGCGTGCAGTCCGCGCGCCACGGGTCCCCGGGCCGGGTTCGTGGGGGCGCATGAATATCCGGTTGGCAGGACGATGATGCGTGATGCGCCGAGATTCGCCGCGGTGATGATCGGAGTATTGCCGCCAATGGCGCCATCCATAAGCCTTCGTCCGCGATACTCGACAGGCGGGAAGACGACCGGGATCGCCGCGCTTACGAGGATCAAGTCGACCGCGGGTCCTTCGGACAGGCAGACGGATTCGCCGCCTTCGTCCGTCGCCACAACATGCAGCGGCACGCGGGCGCCGTCGAGCGCCTCAAACGACAGGTGCCGCTCGATCAGACGTCGCAGCCCGGACGGGTCGACGAGGCCGTCGCGTCGCCCCGTGAGCACCCCGGCGACCGCGGAGAACGAGAGAGGAAAGACCTCGCGGCGTGTGAGTCCACGCCAGATCGCCTCAAGCCGAAGCACACCCTCAGGCGTCGGGTCGCCCGCGAAGAAGCTTGCATTGAGTGCGCCGACCGAGGCTCCGACCACAAAGTCGGGCGTGATCCCGATCGCAAGCAGCTCCTTCAGCATGCCCACCTGAATCGCGCCGAGGCTGCCGCCACCAGCGAACACGAAGGCGGTGCGCCCGGCGGCGGTCACGCGATGATCACCCGGCGGGTGGGTTCAACGCCTCATAGACGAGGCGGGTGGAGTCGTTGCGGAAGTTGACCGAGCCCGGACCCGCGCCGCCGCGCCGCTGGATCATGCCGATGAAGAAGAGGTCGTTCGTCGGGTCGATCCAGAACCAAGTGCCGGCGATGCCGCTCCAGTAGTAGGAGCCGACCCCCTGTTTCGAGTCGAGGGCCGCAGGATCGGTCACCACGGCGAAGTCGAGACCAAATCCCGTACCCGGCAGGCCCGAATTGGCGCTTGTCCCGTCGCTGTAGAGGCGCAGATCGCCGATATGGTTCTGCGTCATGAGGGCGATCGATTCCGGCTTCAGCAACCGGCGCCCGTTGATCTCGCCGCCATTCAGCAGCATCTGGCAGAAGCGGGCGTAGTCGCGCATGGTCGAGACGAGGCCGCCGCCGCCGGACGGAATGTGGTCGGCCTTGAAGAAGTCGCGGGTCGGGTCGTCCGGAAAGAAGTTGAGCCCGCCGGACTGGCGGTCCCACGTATAGACCGTGGCAAGGCGCGCGCGGTCGGCCTCCGCGACGACAAAGCTTGTGTCCGTCATCCCCGCCGGCCGGAAGATGTGCCGTTCGAGATAGGCGTCGAACGGCATGCCGGAGAGGCGCTCCACGATGGCGCCCTGCAGATCGACCGCGATCGAATAGTACCAGCGCTCACCGGGCTGGGCGATCAGCGGCAGGCCAGCCACCGTGTCGATCAGGGACTGCATGTCGGGCTTGCCGAGCGGCTGCGCTGCGCGGAAGGCGTCGTCGACAGGATTGCCCTGGGAGAGACCGTATCCGAAGCCGGCGGTGTGGGTCATCAGTTCGCGCATGGTGGGCGGCCGGGTCATGTCGACCATGATCGCCTTGCCGGCGGCGTCCGTTCCGCCATGAACCTTCAGGTTCGCGAATTCAGGGATGAACTTGGTGATCGGGTCGTCGAGCCCCCACTTGCCCTCCTCATAGAGCTGCATGAGGGCGACGCCGGTTATGGGCTTGGTCATGGAGTAGATGCGGAAGAGCGTGTCCTCCGTCAGCGGCGCGCCGGAGGCGAGGTCGCGCACGCCCTCCACTTTGAAGGAGGCGACCTCGCCCTTGTGGGCGAGCAGGGTGATGACGCCGGCCACCTCCTTCTTTTCGACGGCTTCCTTCATCCGGGCTTCCAGCGCGCCGAGGCCCGCGGGCGAGAAGGCGGTCTGTTGGGTCGCAACGTCGGAGAGGGTCGGCCACTGCGAGCCGGCGCCGGTGGCGCAGGCCGCGAGGGTGGCGAGCAGGCCCGCCGCGAGCGCGGCGCGCAGCGTTGCGTGAAAGCGGGAGAGGGGAGAGGGGTTCAGAAGTGTGCTGGACATGGCGGCTCGGCGAGGCTGTGAGTTGAGGGGTGGTCGTGCGGTCGTCTGGGACCTGGCGGCTAGTTCTCAAGGGCTTCGTAGACAAGCTTGCGGCTCTCGGCGCGGAAGTCGGTGGCGTTGGGTCCGGCCCCGCCATAACGCTGGATCATGCCGATGAAATAGAGGTTGTTCGTGGGATCGATCCAGAACCAAGTGCCGGCGGCGCCGCCCCAGTAATAGGTGCCGACGCCTTCGCTCGTGCCAGCGGCCGCGGGGTCTGTGACGACCGCGAAGTCGAGGCCGAAGCCGACGCCCGGCAGTCCAGGATTGGCGGCCGTGCCGTCGCTGTTGAGACGCAGGGAGCCGATATGGTTCTGCGTCATCAGCGCGACCGTTTCCGGCTTGAGGATGCGGGCGCCGTTCAGCTCGCCCTTGTTCAGCATCATCTGGCAGAAGCGAGCGTAGTCCTCGATGGTCGAGACCAGACCGCCGCCGCCGGACTCAAGCCGGGCCGGGTTGGTGAAGTTGTCGCGCCCAAACCGGTTTCCGGATGCGAGCTTTCCAGTGTCGCGATCCCACTGATAGACGCCGGAGAGCCGGGCCGCCTTGTCGGGGGTCACATAGAAGGCGGTGTCCTTCATGCCCATCGGCGCAAACAGGTTCTCCTGCAGATAGTCGCCGAAACGCTTGCCGGAGAGCCGCTGGACGATGAGACCCTGAACATCGACGGCGGCGCTGTAATACCAGCGCTCGCCAGGCTGCAGGATGAGCGGGATGGTCGCCATCTTGGTGATCATCTCCTCAAGGTCGCTCGATCCGAGCACGCTGAGGTCGCGGAAGGCGGTGTTCGCCGGGTCTTCGCCGCTAAGGCCATAGGCGAGGCCCGCCGTGTGGCTCATCAGCTCACGCATGGTTGCGGGCCGGTTGGGGTTGACGAGCACGGGCTTGCCGGACGCGTCAAGCACGGCGTTCCCCTCGGCGTCGAGCCGCAGCACTTTGAGGTTGGTGAATTCGGGAACGAATTTCGTAACCGGGTCGTCGAGCTTCCACTTGCCCTGCTCATAAAGCTGCATCATCGCGACGCCGGTGATCGGCTTCGACATGGAGAAGATGCGGAAAATCGTATCCTTGCGGATCGGCGCGCCGGATTCGAGGCTTGCAAGCCCGAACGTGTCATAGTCGACGACCTGGCCGTCCTTCGCGAGCAAGGTGACGACGCCCGCCACTTCACCCTTCGAGACCGCCGCCTCCATGGCGGCGTCGATCCGGTCGAGGCCCGCCTTCGAGAAGCCCACGGTCGCCGGATCCGCCACGGGCGCAGCCGACCAGCCGGACGACGCGGAGCTGGCGCAGGATGCGAGCACCAGGAGTGAGCCGGCGGCGAGCAGGGCGCCCGCCATCGCGTTGAACCTCATGGACATTTCCCCTCTGGAACTCTGTTTTGGTTCGATGCTGGCACCATAGGCGCAGCTTTCGCGGAACGCCAAGCAGGGCGTCGATGATAAAGTCGCGAGGGGAAGCTACGATGTTAACCAAAATGGAGCCCCGGCCTGGGTTAGAGTGAAGGCCGTCGCCGCCCGAGGGACCGGTCGCCGATGCGGGAATTTGATCCCGGTCCGGACGGGGTGCGCGTGCGAGGAGTGAAACGACATGACCCGTGTCGCAGTCATTATGGGCGGATGGTCGAGCGAACGACCCGTCTCGCTGGTGTCCGGCCGGGAGCTGGCGCGGGCTGGACGTGAGGCCGGCTATGACGTGGTCGAGATCGACGCCGGTCGCGATCTCGCGGACCAGCTGAAGGCGGCGGCGGTCGACGTTGTACTGAACGGCTTGCACGGGCCTTTCGGCGAGGATGGCTGCGTGCAGGGTCTCCTGGAGGTGATGGGTCTGCCCTACACGCATTCGGGCGTGCTCGCGTCCGCACTGGCGATGGACAAGCAGAAGTCGCGCGCGATCTATGCCCAGGTGGGCCTTGATATCGCCGAGGGCGGGCTGTTTGCTCGCTCCGAGATCGCCGCCCGGCATGTGATGGAGCCGCCCTATGTGGTGAAGCCCGTCGCGGAGGGGTCGAGCTTCGGCGTGATCATTGTGCGGGAGGGCGCGAACGGGCCGCCGCGCGAGGTTGCGGAGGCGGGCTGGGCGTTCGGCGAGCGGGTTCTGGTCGAGAAATTCATCCCCGGACGGGAGCTCACCGTCGGCGTGATGGGCGATCGCGCCCTCGCGGTCACCGAGATCACGACTTTAAGGGAATATTACGACTACGCTGCAAAATACGACCATGGCGGTTCGCGCCACATCATCCCCGCCGACCTGCCCGACGAGATCACGACGGCTGCACTCGATGCGGCGCTGAAGGCTCATCAGGCGCTCGGTTGCCGGGGGGTGACGCGATCCGACTTTCGGTTTGATGACGAGGCGGGTCGACTGGTGATCCTTGAAACCAACACGCAGCCCGGCATGACGCCGACGTCGCTCGTGCCCGAACAGGCGGCGCATGTGGGCGTCGATTTCCCTGCGCTCGTCCGCTGGATGATCGAGGATGCCTCATGTCAAAGGTGAAACGGCCGCAGATCGTCAAGACGCCGCGCCGGGATCAGGAGGCCGAGGCCCTGCCGCCGCCGCGTCTGCGCCCGCGCGGGCCGCAGACCTATGGGGAGTTCCTGCGCCGTCAGGTGTCGGCCTACGCATTCGGAACGCTCCTCTGCGGCGCCGCGATGATCGCGCTTGCGGCGTGGCTCGGCGGTTCGCTCGGCTCGTTCGGCAAGCGCATGGATGCGGGTTTCGACGTGATCATGAGGGCGAGCGGCCTCACCTTGCAGGAAGTGGTGGTGATGGGGCTCGATGAGGGCGTCGAGGCGCGGGTGCGCGAGGCGGCTGGCCTCGATTACGGACTGAGCATGCTGAAGGCGGACCCGCAGCTCGTTCGCGCGAGGCTTGAGGCGCTCGATCCGGTCGGCGCGGTGAGCGTGCATCGGCTGTGGCCGGATCAGGTGACCATCATCGCCGAGGAGCGCGCGCCGATGGCGCTTTGGAAGCTCGACGGCGACTGGCGCGTGATCGACCAGCGCGGGCGGGTGTTTTCAGAACTCGTGGCGCGCACCTATCGCGATCTGCCGCGCGTAGAGGGGCCGGGCGCGGCCGAAGCGGCGGGCCTGCTTCTCACCATCCTGTCGCGCCATCCCGACCTCGCCGAGCGGCTGGAAAGCGCCGAGCGGATCGGCGGGCGCCGGTGGGATGTCACGTTCGAGCCTGGGGTCGAGGTCGCGATGCCTGAGGACGCCCGGCTCGCCGAGGCGATCGAGGCGCTGCAGCGCGAACAGGTCGAGCACAAACTCCTGGACCAGCCGCTTGAACGGATCGACGCGCGCCACTCGGAACGCTTCGCGCTTCGCCCGATCGCCGCAGACCCCGGCGTCATGCCGGGTGAAAGCGACTGACGTCATGACGGCTCCCGCGCTTCGTACATTGTCGCGGGATCGTGCTCCGGCTCGCAACGGCGTGCTGGCGGCGCTCGATATCGGTTGCAGCAAGATCACCTGCATCATCGGGCGGCGGGGCGATGCGAGCGACGGCCGTCCGCGCATCGACGGCGTCGGCGTTCAATCGACCAAGGCGATGCGCGCCGGCGCGGTGGTGGACCTGCAGGGGCTAGAACGTGCGATCAGGTTGGCGGTTGAGCAGGCCGAACGGGACGCCGAGACCCGCATCAAGGATGTCGTGGTCGGCGTCAGCGGACCCGAACTGAAGGGCGAGATCGTGCACGCGCGCCTCGACCTCGGCGGACGCCCCATCACCCAGATCCATATGCGTGAGGCGCGGGACGCGGCGATCGAGCGTTTCGACAGCGCGGGCCGGGCGGTGCTGCACATGACGCCGCTCGGCTACACCGTGGACCATGCGACCGGCGTGCGCGATCCTTCGGGGATGTTCGCTGAGTCCCTGACCGCGAACCTGTTCGTCGCTTCGGCGCCCGGGCCGGGTTTGCGCAATATCCTCCAGTGCATCGCCAAGGCTCATCTGGAACCCATCGGCATTGCGGCGGCGCCCTTCGCGAGCGCGCTCTCGGTTCTGGTTGAGGACGAGGCCGAACAGGGCGTCACCGTCATCGATATGGGCGGGGGCGTGACATCGGCGGCGTGCTTCCATGATGAACGTCTGATCCATCTCGACGTGATGGGGGTGGGTGGATCGCGCGTCACGGCCGACCTCGCGGAGGGACTCGGCTCGACGATGGCGGCGGCCGAGCGCGTGAAGATGCTGCACGGCGCGGTCGATCTCGCGGAGGTTGATCCGCTCGACACCGTGGAAGCGCCGCGCCTTGGGGGAGACGGCCGGCTTCAGTCCGCCACGTGCACAAGGGCTGACCTCGTCAGGTTCCTGCGTCCGCGCGTCGAGGAAATCTTCGAACTCATGGATGCGCGGCTGTCGCGCGCGTCCGCCGCCGGCCGGCCCTTGCCGCGCCGCATCGTGCTGACGGGCGGGGCGAGCCAGCTGATCGGCATCGAGCGGCTGGCGGAGGATGTGTTCCGCGCGCCGGTGAGGGTGGCGCAGCCGGTGAAGGCGCGCGGCCTCGGGGAGACGTACAGTTCTCCGGCTTTCGCTGCGTCGGCGGGACTGTTAGTGTTCGCCGCGTCGGGGCATTCGGAAACGGCGCGGGCTGGCGCTGCTCCGGTGAACGGGGAGAACGGCGCAAGCGTGCTCAGACGCGTCACCGGTTGGTTGCAGGAAAATTTTTGATTTCCGCCCGCCGCTTAAGACGCGCTTAGGCAAACCGCGCCATTGTCGATCCGAGGACGCAGGGCGGCAGAACCGCGCCCGGTCCTGAGTATCATTGAGGTGTGTGATGGTTGCCGAACTGAGACCCCGTATCGTCATTTTCGGTGTTGGCGGGGCGGGCGGCAACGCGATCAAGAACATGATCGAGTCCGGGCTGCAGGGCGTCGAGTTCATCGCCGCAAACACGGACGCCCAGGCGCTGTCCATCACCGGCGCCGAACACAAGATTCAGCTCGGCGCCAAGCGCACCGCGGGCCTCGGCGCGGGGGCGCACCCCGAGGTCGGCGCTGAAGCGGCCAAGGAATCCTCTGACGAGATCAAGAAACTCCTGCAGGGCGCACACATGTGCTTCATCGCCGCCGGCATGGGCGGCGGCACGGGCACCGGCGCGGCGCCGATCATCGCGCGCATTGCCAGGGAGCTTGGCGTGCTCACCGTGGGGGTGGTGACCAAGCCATTCGAATTCGAAGGCCGTCGCCGGATGGCGATCGCCGAGAAGGGCGTGTCGGACCTGCGCCCGGAAGTCGATACGCTGATCATCATTCCGAACCAGAATCTCATCCGCATCGCAAACGAGGGCACGACCTTCACCTCCGCCTTCAAGATGGCGGACGAAGTGCTGCACGCCGGCGTCCGGTCGATCACGGACCTGATGGTGATGCCGGGCCTGATCAATCTCGATTTCGCCGACGTCCGCACCGTGATGGCCAAGATGGGCACCGCGATGATGGGCACGGGCGAGGCCGAGGGCGAGGGCCGGGCGGTGACCGCCGCGAAAGCCGCCATTCAGAACCCGCTGCTCGATGATGTCTCGATGAAGGGCGCGCAGGGCGTGCTGATCAACATCACCGGCGGGGATGACCTGACGCTGTTCGAGGTGGACGCCGCCGTCAACGAAGTGCGCCGCGAAGTCGACCAGGACGCCAATGTGATCCTCGGCTCCACCTATGACGCCTCGCTGACTGGCAAGGTGCGGGTGTCGGTGGTTGCTGCCGGCGTCACCCGCTCGCCGGCGTCCGCGCGCCCGATCGAACCCCTTCGGGCACCGGCTTCCCCCGCTCCGGTCGCGATCGCCGCAGCGCCGGTGACCGCCTCGGCGTTCGCCGCGGCTCCTGGTGCGCCCGCCTCCCCAACCGAGGCGGGCCTCGACCCGCGCCCGGGCGAGGCAGTGAAACCCGCGATCGTCGTCAAGCATCGCGGCGAGGCTGCTCCCGTCGCGGAGGAGGATGAGTCGCTGGACGAGGATGACGTGCTCGACGCCCCGGCGAACGATGTTGCGCCGGCCGCGCCTCAGCCCGCTGCCGCCGCGTCCCTCCAGGCGGAGGAGGCCCGTGGCCGGCCGTCGCTCGCCGATCTCTTCGACTGGTCGGGCAAGGCCTCGGAGGCGCGCCCCGCCGCGACCCCCTCGGCGCAAGCCCGCAAGCAGGAGCCGCTGGACGAGGAATTCGAGATCCCGGCCTTCCTTCGGCGCTCCGGCGCGGGCTGACCGCCCCGCTCGCTACTTCGGGCCTTCGCGCCGCGGGAGATTGACTCAGGCGCCGGCTCGGCGCCACCCATCCGCCATGGCGAAAGATGTCCGCTCTCCGCCGGGCCAATCATCGGCCCGCCAGACGACGCTCGCGGCTCCCTGCGAGGCGACCGGCGTTGGACTGCACACCGGTGCGCCGGTGCGGGTGCGGCTCGTTCCAGCGGCGCCGGGCGGCGGCGTGCGCTTCATCCGGACGGATTTTCCTGCGGCGAAACGGGTGATCCCGGCGCGGGCCGAACATGTGACGACGACACGGCTTGGCACCAATCTCGAGAATGCGGACGGCGCGTCCGTCGCGACGGTCGAGCATCTGCTCGCGGCCTGTATCGGAGTGGGGCTCGACAATGTCGATGTGGAGATCGACGGGCCGGAGACGCCAATTCTGGACGGGTGCTCGGCGGCTTATCTCGCGATGATCGAGACGGCGGGGCTCGTTGAACAGGACGCCCGCCCCCGACGGTTGAGAGTGCTGCGGAAGGTTGAGGCGACGGACGGCGCCAAGCGCGTCGCGTTGCACCCGGGGGAGGGCTATTCCCTCGACGTGACAATCGAGTTCGGATCGGCGGTGATCGGGCGCCAGTCCGCGGCCTTCACCTGGGCGCCTGGCGCGTTCGGCCGCGAGATCGCCTGGGCGCGCACGTTCGGATTCGCCAGCGAAATCGAGCAGTTGCAGGCGATGGGGCTTGCTCGGGGAGGGTCGCTCGCCAACGCGATCCTGGTGGACGGCGACCGCGTGCTCAATCCCGGCGGGCTCGCCGCGCCGGATGAATTCGCCCGCCACAAGCTGCTGGACGTGATCGGCGATCTTGCGCTCGCCGGCGCGCGGATTGAGGGGCGATATGAAGGCGTACAGCCCGGCCACGCCATGAACATATCGCTGTTGCGGACGCTCTTCGCCGAGGCCGACGCGTGGGAATGGTCAACCTCCACTGCATAGCGCATTGAATTCGCCTTGATTTCGCCCTTCCCGGAGCGCCAGTATGGGCGGGGGTGGTGATGAGGGAGTTGCGACCATGACCTGGCGGACTGCAATCGCGGCGCTGGCGGCGCTCGGGCTTGCCGCCTGCGGCGACAACGGATCATCGGTGATGGAGAGTGCGCCGCCGCCTCCGCCGCCCGCCCCGATGGCGATGATGAGCGCCCCGGCGGAACAGTCATTTGCGGAAAACGATGTCGGCGCCGCGAGGAAGGTCGATGTTGTCCAGCAGGATCCGAGCGGCGGACAGCCGGGCGGAGACGGGCAGGCGCAGGCCGGCGCCGGGCGGCTGATCGCCTATTCCTATGCGCGCTCGTTCAGGGCGCCGACGCTCCGGCTCGAGCCCTTGCTCAACGCGCACAAGGCCGCGTGCGAGAGCGCGGGCCCCGCGCAATGCTATGTCGTCTCCAGCAATCTTCAGGGGCTCGGGACGGACTACATCTCGGGCGGGTTGCAGCTCAAGGCCTCGCCCGCCTGGATCACGACCTTCTTCGCGGGCCTGCCCGAGGGGCTTAAGCCCTTCGATGCGGACCTCGACGGATCGAATGACTGGTCGGAGGACCTGACCACACAGATCATCGACACAGGCGCCCGGCTCGACGCCGCGAAGACGCTGCGGACGCGGCTGGAGGCGCTGTTGAAGAGCCGGCCCGGTGAACTGAAGGATCTTCTGGAAATCGAGCGCGAGCTCGCCCGCGTGCAAGCGGAAATCGATTCGACGGAGTCGGTATTGGCGGCGATGCGTCTTCGGGTCTCGATGTCGGACCTGTCGCTCGGCTATCAGCCCAAATTCTCGGCTGCGTCGGAATCGGTGTGGCGGCCGCTCGGTGACGCGTTTGGCGGCTTCTTCGGCACGCTCGCCGCGTCCCTTGCGGCGGTGGTCAACTTCACGGCGGAGATCCTGCCCTGGCTCATCGTCGTCACCGGCCTTGGCTGGTTCTTCGTCTGGCTGTTCCGCTGGTTCCGCCGCAGTCGCGCACGTCAAGCGGCGGCGACCAATGTGGCGGCCAACGATTGACGACCGTCGCGGCGCCCGTGATCAGGACAGGTGGCGGCGCCGCAGCATATCGCGATTGAGGTCGGCGACCCTGCTCACGCCCATCAGCCGCATGTCGCGCTCGATCTCGGTGCGGAAGGTCGAGAGCGCCCGTTCGACCCCCGACTGTCCCGCCGCCGCGAGCGCGTAGAGATAAAGGCGGCCGCCGGACACCGCCTTCGCGCCCGACGCCAGCGCCTTCAACACATGGGTGCCGCGCCGCACGCCGCCGTCGAGAATGACGTCGATCCGGTCGCCGACCGCATCGGCGATTTCCGCGATCTGGTCAAACGGGGACCGCGATCCGTCGAGCTGGCGGCCACCATGGTTCGACACCATGATCCCCGTCGCGCCGATATCGACCGCCCGGCGCGCGTCGGCGACGCTCATGACGCCCTTCAGGCAGAACGGTCCGGCCCATTTGGCGCGCAGCGCGTCGGCGTCGGCCCAGGTCATCGTCGGATCGAGCATGGTGGAGAAATAAGCGCCCACCGAGATCGACACATTCGATCCCTCGCGCAGATGGCCCTTCAGCTCGGACAGTTCGAACGGCTCCCCGAACAGGAAATTCATCGCCCAGGACGGGTGCGCGGCAAAGCTCATCAGGCTTGCGGGCGTAAGCCTGGGCGGCGTCGTGAACCCGGTGCGCAGGTCGCGCTCGCGATTGCCGCCCGTGATCGTGTCGACGGTGAGGGCGAGCACATCGAGACCGGCCGCTTTCGCCCGGTCGACCATGGCGTCGTTGAGGCCGCGATCCTTGTGAAAGTAGAACTGGAACATCTTGGGCGTGCGGGTGAGGGCGCCGATCTCGGCGAGGCTCACCGTGCTGAGGGAGGACACGCCGAACATCGTCCCGAATTTTTCGGCCGCGCGAGCGACGGCGCGCTCCCCGTCATGGTGGAAAAGGCGCTGCAGCGCGGTGGGCGAGCAGAAAAGCGGCATTGCGAGGGTCTGACCCATCACCGTCACCGACATGTCGACCGTCTCAACGCCGGCGAGGACGTTGGGCACCAGATCGCAATCCTCGAAGGCTGCGGTGTTGCGCCGGCAGGTCGCCTCATCGTCGGCGGCGCCGTCGATATAGTGGAAGACCGGCCCCGGCAGCCGGCGGCGCGCGAGATCGCGCATGTCGGCGACGTTGTGGCAGTCCTTCAGGCGTCTCGGCATGGGGCGGCAGGTCTTTCGGGGGCGCGCGGGCGGGAAGAGCCTGTCTACCAGACCCCGCGCCCGAAGGTCACGCTCAAGCGGGCGATGCGCGGGGCGAGCTGCGGCGGTGTCTCGTCCTCCCCGTTTACGGGGGCTCCGAAGCGGAGCGCGGGGGTGGCGGCTGAGAGTGGCGCTTGGCAGGGCCCCGGATCGGAGCTGCGCTCTGTCCGGGGTGACGGTCTTCTCGGTCACGGCGTGACTGTCATCCCGGACGCGCCATCGGCGCGATCCGGAACCCAGATCCGTTGCTCCGGGCGAGTGTGAAGCAGACCTGAGACCCCACAACGATCTCGGCAAAACCGGGTCCCGGATAACGGCTTCGCCGTTTCCGGGCTGTCAGGCTGGAAGGTCCGCCAACGGTGACCGGCGTCGCTTGCGGCCCCTCACCCCCGGCCCCTCTCCCGCAAGCGGGAGAGGGGAGAAGGCTGCGGCGGCCATCGCTACGCTGGGGCTGTGCAGCTTCGTCTTGGCGCAGACGCCTCGTCTGGGTTAGACACGTGCACCCCGAACCGCCTTCCTGTTGAAAGCGCCGTCCGAATGTCCTTTTCGTCCGCTTCAAGACTCCTGCTCCTCAGCACAGGCATGCTCGCGATCTCCGCCTGCGCATCGAGCGCCCGGCAGGAAGAGCTCGCCTATGTCGAGCGTCCGGTGGAAGTGCTCTACAACGAGGCGACGGGCGCGCTCGACCGGCGGCTGTGGGACGAGGCGGCCCTGCGCTTCGCCGAGGTGCAGCGCCAGCATCCCTATTCGATCTGGGCGCAGCGCTCGCTGCTGATGACCGCCTATGCGCACTACAAGTCGAGCAATTTCGACGAATGCATCTCCTCGGCGCAGGAGTATATCGCGCTGCATCCGGGAGCCGAGGGCGCGCCCTACGCCTATTATCTCATCGGCGTCTCCAATTTCGACCAGATCATCGATGTCGGCCGGGAACAGGCGCGCAGCGAACTCGCGCTCGCCGCGCTCAACGAAGTCGTGCGCCGCTTCCCGCAGAGCGAATACGCCAAGGACGCCGAGTTGAAGCTCGACATGGTCCGCGACCAGCTCGCCGGCAAGGAGATGGAGATCGGCCGCTTCTATCTGCGCCGGAACGAACAGCTCGCCGCGGTGAACCGCTTCCGCAACGTCATCGAGAAGTATGACACCACCACCCACACACCCGAGGCGCTGCATCGTCTGGTCGAGGCGTACCTGACGATCGGCCTCACCGGCCAGGCGCAGGCCGCGGGGGCCGTCCTCGGCTACAACTATCCGGACAGTGTCTGGTATCGGGACACCTACGCGCTCTTGACCTCGCAAGGGGTGACGCCGGAAGTGAAGCCCGACGGCGATGAGGGTTGGCTTGCGCGGACCTGGAAGCGGATTTTCTGAGGCCGACATGCGCGGGTCCGGCGCCCCGCCGCCGGTCGAGGAGGCGGGGATGACAGCCATGTACACCTCCAGCACGGGCTGGCTCGATCTGAAGGTTGAGGGACGGGTCGCGGTGGTTCGCATGGCCCGGCCGGACGGTCTCAATGCTCTCAGCGCATCACTGCTAGAGGATCTGCGCGACTGCGGGCTCTGGCTCCAGCGCCAGCCGCATCTCTCCGCCGTTGTGCTCACCGGGGGAGAACGGGGTTTCTCGGCGGGTGCGGACCTGCGCGATCCGGTGCTGCGGGACCGGCTGAAACTGCCGATGATGGAGCGCCGAGAACACCTGAAACTCGGACCGGATGTCTGCCGCGCATGGGAGGACATCGAAGCGGTCACCTTCGCAGCGGTGGAGGGATACTGCATCGGCGGCGCGCTCGCGATCGTGCTCGCCTGCGACTTCCGCTACGCGGGCCGTTCGGCGCATTTCCGCCTGCCGGAAGTGGAGCTTGGCATCAATATGAGCTGGCGGACCCTGCCGAGGCTTGCGGCGCTTGTCGGTCCGGCGCGCGCCAAGGAGATCACGATCTTCTGCGAACGGGTGGAGGCGGATGAAGCCCTTCAGATCGGGCTGGTGGAGAAGCTCGTCGAGGATGGCGCGGCGTTCGAGACGGCGCTCGCCCGCGCCCGGCGTGTGGCGGACCTGCCGCCGCTGCCTGTGCGGATGTCGAAGGAAGCGATCAACGCTGCGGTCAACGCTCTGGCCGACACCGCGATCCACATGGACCGCGACCAGTATCTCGTGACCATAGCGACAGAGGACCGTCGCGAAGCGGTGGCCGCCTTCCTGGAAAAGCGCAAGGGCGCGTTCAAGGGGGAGTGAGGGGCGCGCGCCTTCCAGAGCGATCCGGGGTCAGGCGCCCCAGATGCTCCTTGCTCGTTTCAGCAGTTTTTCACGATCGGCGAGTCCGTTGAATCCGCCGTTGATCCTGCGCGTGATCTCCCGCAGATCATCCTTGTCGGCCGCTGCATTGAGCTTGCGTGAATCCCAGAATGCCGCTGACACTAGGAGCGCCGTGGTCACATCGGATGCGACAAGGTCGGGGTTCGCCTCGATGTCGACACCGATCTTGCGGCCGATCTCGCGGTAATTGTCCCGCCCGGTGAGCTGGATGAACCCCCGGCCGCGATATCGCCAGCCGTCTCCGGAGGCTTCGTCGCCATTTCCCATCCGGTTGGAGTAGACGCGGTTGGCGATCCGCTCGGGCTGGCGGTCGAAGCTCATGGCCTCGGCTTCATCCTTGAAATACTTGCGGAACACCTGCCAGAGGCGTTCGCCGGAGTATTTGAGGTTTTCTTCGAGACTGCGGAAATGTCCGGACTCGTGGGCGATCTGGGCAAGGAAATGGGTGAAGCGGCGCGTGTTCCGATTGATGCCGTACTTGGCGAGCACCTGATTCAGTTGCGGCAGCATCTCGCTCCCATAAAGCGACGCGTAGGGCCCGACGAACTGCTGAACCCGCGCAAACGAGGCGGTGAGGTCCGCAAGAAAGGTGAAGCGGAAGCCGGACGGCTTGGGATCGACCGCCAGAACGTGCTTGGATGACAGATACCCTTCCTCGGTCATCCGCCCGACGCTGGTGGAGACCCGCCACCAGTCCGGCCTGTCCGAGCCGCCGATCTTCTCGACGATCTGGCCTTTCGGCAAGACGGACACCACGTCGCCCGAGACAGGCGCCGTCCGCAGATTGAGCCCGAGCGCCACGACCTCGTAAAGTTCGCCCATCCGTCATCTCCGCTGGCTGCCATGTGCGCCGGAGTATGCCACGCCCCGCCATCCAGTGGACAGGTTGCGTCGCACGGCATGGTCCCGGTGCGCCGTCGCGAACACACGACGACGGGAAAAACAACGCCCGCGAACGCAGACGTGCGGCCGGAGGTTCGCTCCGGCCGCCCGCCCAGGTCCAAGTCAGGTCCAAGTCAGGTCTCAGTCAGATCGCGTTCAGTTCGCGCCGTGCTTGGCTTTCCATTCCTTCACAGCGGCGAGAGTCTGCGAGACATGCTCGTCGTGGCGCATCGCGGAATGAACGAAGGTGACCTTGCCGTCCGGTGAGATCACGTAAGACGTGCGGTCGGTCCAGTCAGGCTTCGCCGCGAGAACGACGTCATACGCCTTCATGGTTTCCTCGGAGACGCCGGCGACAGGGAATTTGGAGCGGCAATGTTCTTTCGAGAACTCCGCGATCCGGTCGACATTGCCGCGGGTCAGCCCGATCAGTGTCGCGCCGTTCGCCGCAAACTCGTCCGCCGCGTCCGCAAACGCCTTGGCTTCAGCGGTGCAGCCCGGGGTGAAGGCGGCGGGGAAGAAGAACACAACGACCGGACCCTTCGCCAGCGCATCGGAGAGCTTGAACGTGAACGGATTTCCGCCAAGGGCGCCCTCGGCCGTGAAGTCAGGCGCCACGGCGCCCGGCTTGAGCGCGGCGAAGGCGGGGGCGGCGGTGAGGGCGAGTGCGGCTGCGGCCGCAGCGGCGAGGAAGCGTTTCATGTCATTTTCTCCGTTTGATGGAACGATCGTCGTGGGAGGGGGGCGCGACGAAACACCGATTACAATGCCGTCGCGGGAGGTTTGCGTCACCTGTTGGTACGATCACGAATGCGTTGACGGATCACCGCTGCACGACCGCTTCGACAGCCACCGCCGCCCAAAGGCCTGACAACCGGAGGTGGCGCGCTTTTTGTATGTTCACTTTATGTTCTAGATGTGCTAACTGCGCGGTCATGCTCACCTCGCTCTACATTCGGGACTTCATCCTCGTTCGGGCGATCGAAATCGAGTTTCCCGCCGGGTTCACCGCCCTGACCGGGGAAACCGGCGCTGGAAAGTCCGTCGTGCTGAGCGGGCTCGGCGTCGCGCTCGGGGCCCGGCCGCCCGCGGCGTCGATCCGGGACGGAGCTGAGTCCGCCGCCTGTGCGGCGCGATTTGATCTGGCACCTGAACACCCCGTCAGGCGACTTCTGGCGGAACGCGGCGTCTATCTCGACCCGGAGGAGCCCTTGGTGTTCCGTAGGGTGATGAAGCGGACGGGGGCGGCGAGAGGTTATGTCAATGATCAGCCCGTCGGCGCGGCGCTGCTCGCGGAGGCGGGGCGTCGTCTTGTGGAGATGTCGGGACAGTTCGCGGCGCTCGATCTGAAGGACCCGGCGCACGTTCTGGCGCTTGTGGACGCCGATCCCGATGTGGCGTCGCAGCGGCGGGCGGTGAACGAGGCCTGGAGCCGCTGGCGGTCCCTGCGCGCCCGTGCGACTGCCCTGGCCGCGGAGGCGACGCGGTGTGACGCGCGCCGCGAGGCGCTCGATCTGGCGCTGGCGGATCTCGATTTGGTCGCGCCGGAAGCAGGCGAATTGGCGCGTGTGGAGGCAGCGCGCGCGGTGCTGAGAACCGGCGAGAAACTGGCCGAATCACTCGCGGCTGCTCGCGATCAGCTCGTGCGCGGCGGGGTGGAAGCGGCCATCGCATCGGCGGTCCGATTGCTGGACCGGGGCGTCGGCGCAATCTCGGTTGAGGCGTCGCGCTCCGACGGTGCGGACGGACCCCGCGACCTTCAGGCGGGAGGAGGCCTCATCGAGCGCTTGCGCGCCGCGGCGGAGGGTCTTGAACGAGCCCTGATCGAAGTGGTGGAGGCGCGCGGCGAGATCGATCGGGCCGCCGCTTCGGCGAACGCGTCGCCGGATCGTCTCGAAACCGTGGAGAGCCGGCTGTTCGCGCTGCGGGCCGCGGCCCGGCGCCACGGCGTTCCGGTCGACGACCTGCCCGCCCTGCGCGCACGTCTGGCGGCGGAGCGCTTGGGGCTCGATGATGAAGGGCGGGTGTGCGCCGAAGCTGCGACGGAGGCGGAGGCGGCCTTCGCGGTTTATATTGCGGCGGCCGAGGAGTTGAGCCGGCGGCGGCGACGGGCGGCTGATGATTTCGTCCACCGCGTCTCCGGAGAGCTTGAGCCGCTGAAACTGGCGCGCATGGCCCTGCAGATCCGGATGGAGCGAACACCGGGCGACGCGGCGGATGCGGGCGGCGCGAACGGGTTCGACCGGCTGATCTTTGAGGCGCGGACGCGTGCCGGGGCGGCGTTTGCGCCCGTTCACACGGCGGCGTCGGGAGGCGAGCTGGCGCGTCTGTCGCTCGCGATCTCGCTTGCGGCGGCCGCGGAGCGCCGCGCCGAGCCGGGCGCCTTGGAAGACAGCGAGTTTCCGCCGCTCGCGATTTTCGATGAGGCGGACATCGGCGTCGGCGGCGCGGTGGCGGCCGCAATAGGCGAGCGGCTCGCGCGGCTGGGCAGGTCGCGTCAGGTGATCGCCGTCACCCACTCTCCTCAGGTCGCCGCCGCCGCCGACATCCAGCTGAAGGCGCTGCGGGCCGGCGAGGGGGACGGCGAACGTGCAGATGTCGAAAGGCTGGGCCCCGGAGAGCGGCGGGAGGAGATCGCGCGGATGCTGGCGGGGGCGAGCGTGACGCGGGAGGCGAGGGCGGCCGCCGCGCGCTTGCTTGCAGGGGCATGAGGTCGGCGCCAAGAGAGAGGGTCGTTTCGAAGTGTTTGAGGAGGATGTGATGCCCGCAGGTCTCCCGGCTGCCGAGGGTGAGGACGCCCTGCCGAAGGATGCCGCGCGTGCCGCGCAGCTCTGGGAGGACCTCGCCGAACGCATCGCCCGGGCGGACATCGCCTATTATCAGGAGGATGCGCCCGAGCTCACGGACGCGGAGTATGACCGGCTCCGCCGGCGGTTGACGGCGCTGGAGGAGCGGTTTCCGGACCTCAGGCGGGCCGGCGGCCCGTCGCAAACGGTCGGCGCGCGGCCGGCGTCCGGTTTTGCAAAGGTCACGCATCTCAAACCGATGCTGTCGCTGGAGAACCTGTTCTCACAATCGGACGCGGAGGAATTCATCGCCCGAATCCGGCGGTTTCTCGGGCTGACGGACGACGAAGCGGTCGATCTCGTCGTCGAGCCTAAGATCGACGGGCTGTCGATCAGCCTTCTCTATGAGCAAGGGCGGCTGGTGCGGGCCGCGACGCGCGGCGACGGCGATGAGGGCGAGGACGTAACAGCGAATGTGCGCACCATCGGTGAGCTTCCCGAAACGCTCGGCGGGAGCGGGTGGCCTGACCGGATCGAGATCCGTGGCGAGATCTACATGTCGAAAGCGGACTTTGCGTCGCTCAACGCCCGGGAGGCGGAGGCCGGGCGCAAGGTCTTCGCAAATCCGCGAAACGCCGCGGCCGGATCGCTTCGCCAGCTGGACGCAACCATCACGCGCGGTCGCCCGCTGAAACTGTTTGCCTACACCTGGGGTGAGGCGTCAGCGCCGTTCGCGGCGACGCAATGGGGGGCGCTCGAGGCTTTTCGAGGCTGGGGCTTGCCGACGAATCCGGACTCGGTTCGGGTGCACAGCTTCGTCGATCTGTGGGAACGGTACCAGGCGATCGAGCGCCGCCGCGCCTCTCTCGCCTATGACATCGACGGCGTGGTCTACAAGGTCGACCGGCTCGATTGGCAGGCGCGTCTCGGCTTCGTCTCGCGGGCGCCCCGATGGGCGGCGGCGCACAAGTTCCCGGCGGAGCGGGCGACGACGCGGGTGCTGGGCATCGATATCCAGGTCGGCCGCACGGGCAAGCTCGCTCCGGTGGCGCGGCTTGCGCCGGTCACCGTCGGCGGGGTCGTGGTTTCGAATGCGACCCTGCACAATGAAGCCGAAATCGCCCGCAAGGATGTGCGCATCGGTGATCTCGTGGTGGTCCAACGGGCCGGCGATGTGATCCCGCAGATCGTGGAGGTAGACGTCTCCGCGCGACCTCCCGGCGCGGTCCCCTACGTTTTCCCCGATGTCTGCCCCGCGTGCGGGTCGGCGGCGGTCCGCGGCGCGCGCGAGGGAGAGGACGCCGACGTCGATCGTCGCTGCACAGGCGGTCTGACTTGCCCGGCGCAGGCGGTCGAGCGGCTGAAACACTTCGTGTCGCGCCGCGCGCTCGACATCGAGGGACTTGGCGCAAAGCAGGTCGAACTGTTCCATGACGCCGGCGTTGTGACGGCGCCGCAGCACATTTTCCGCCTCGCCGATCGCATCGCCGCTGCGGGTCTGCCGCCGCTCGCCGAGTGGGAGGGGTTCGGCGCGGTCTCGGCGGCCAATCTCATCTCCGCGATCGAGCGGGCGCGTCGGCCGGGGTTCGCGCGGTTTCTGAACGCGCTCGGCGTGCGGCATGTCGGGGAGACGAACGCACGCCTCATCGCACGCCATTTTGTCGAGTTTTCGCGACTGGCGACGGCGATGGAGTCACCCGAAGCCGGCGCCGCGGAGATTGCGGCGATTGACGGTCTTGGAGCGGCGGCGGGGGGCTCGCTTGCGGCGTTCTTCGCCGAACCGCACAATCAGGAGATGATCGCGGCGCTCCTGTCGGAGCTCGACATTCAGCCGTTCGAGCGCCGGGAGACGGCGACCAGTCCGGTCGCCGACAAGACGATTGTCTTCACCGGATCGCTGGAACGCACGACGCGGGACGAGGCGAAGGCGCGCGCTCAGGCGCTTGGGGCGAAGGTCGCAAGTTCGGTGTCGCGCAAGACCGATCTCGTCGTCGCCGGGCCGGGTGCGGGATCCAAGCGCACGGAGGCCGAGAAGCTGGGAATTCGGGTGGTGTCCGAAGCGGAATGGGAGGCGATGATCAGCGGATCTGAATAGAGACCGGGCGCGTGCAAGACAGGTGCGAATCGCTAGCCGGCGTTCAGGCGGCGAAACAGCTTCGGGGCCGCGGTGGCGCTGGCCTTGGCGACCATGCGGCCCTGTGGATCGAGCAGTTCAGCCTCCATGAACGCCGTGGACTTGCCGAATTTGAGAACGCGCGCGTCGCAGACGAGCGGCCCCGGAAAGGCCGGCCGCAAGAAAGAGGTTTTGATTTCGAGCGTCGGAGCGGTCATCGTCACGTTGGAGGCGATGATGCAGGCGGTGCTCATCGCTTCATCCATCATGGCGGCGAGGAAACCGCCCTGGATTGCGCCCGTCGGGTTGGCGAAGGATGCGCTCGCGTCAAATTCCAGCCGGATCCGCATGGCCGCCTGGTCGACCTCGATCAGCCGCATGCCGAGCGTGTCGGAACAGGGCGGCCGCTTTTTTGAGGATTGAAACCTCGCCAGCATCTGGGCGTCGGAAATCGCCGGTCCGCGCTCGTCCGCGCTGGTGTCTGCAGGGCCCGCGCCGTGCGCCGCGGTCCCGTCGTCGGGCAGACGGCTCGCCGCCGGAGCATGTCGAGCCGGTTGCGGCGTCCCGGTCGGCTCGTCGGGCGGCGTCATTTTCGCCGGAAGGCGTCGAGCGAGACGACGCTGCCGTCCCCGGTTTTGTCGCCCGACGCCGGCGGCGTGCTTCGCGCGGCGGCTGCGGGCTTGCCACCCTTCTGGACCGGACCCTGACCCGCGGCCTTCGCGGGTTGCGCGGAACCAGCGGCAGTCTGCGCCGTGTCGCCTTCGCCCGCGAATTGCAGCCCGAAACTCAGCGAGGGGTCGACGAAGCGGGTCACCGCAACAAACGGAATGGACAGGTGCTGCGGCACGCCTGAAAACTGCAGGATCAACTCGAACCGGTCGTCGAAAACCTCGAAGTCCCAGAACTGATGCTGGATGACGATCGTCATTTCCTCGGGAAACCGGTCTTTCAGCTGGTCCGCCATTTCCACGCCCTGGGTGTGGGTGCGGAAGGTGATGTAGAAATGATGGTCGCCGGGCAGGGCGCCGTTGCGAGCGGCCACGCGCAGCGCGCCCGCCATCACCTGGCGCATCGCGTCCTGCATCAGCTCCTGATAGCCGATAAAGTCCCTCGGTCCCGCCCGGTCCACTTCGCCCTCCCTCATTCACCGCCACCCGCTCTATGCCGCCAAGAGCGTGCGTCAATCCAACTCTCGCACGGCGCGATGCGTCGATCATCCACCCTGTTGGCGACGGCGCCGACGCCTGGCGGCGGTCCGCCGCGAGACTGCTCCGACGCTCAACGACCGCGCCGCCGCAGCCCAAATCCGGCGAGCCATTTCCGTTGGTCGAGAGTCAGCTTATCCTTGCCGTCATGACAGGTTCAACCAAGGCTTATCGGACGCGGCATCTCGGGAGTCACGCGCTTTCACCCGAGACGCTCATGATGGGGTATGGCTACTCGCCCGCCTTGTCCGAAGGGGCGCTCAAACCGCCGCTGTTTCAGACATCGACCTTCGCCTTCCGTTCGGCGGAGGAGGGCAAGGCCTTCTTCGAACTCGCCTACGGCCTGCGTGAAAAGAAGCAAGGCGAAGAGATCGGGCTCATCTATTCCCGCATAAACAATCCCAATCTTGAAGTGCTGGAGGACCGGCTGGCGATCTGGGACAATGCGGCTGCAAGTCTTGTCTTTGCTTCCGGCATGGCGGCCATTGCGACATCCATGCTCGCCTATCTTCGGCCTGGAGATGTATTCATCTTCTCCGAGCCGGTGTATGGCGGCACCGAATACCTGGTGCACAAGATCCTGCCGGAATTCGGAGTGCACGGCGTCGGCTTCATGGCGGAGGGCGGATCGGCTGGACTCTGGGCGGCCGCCGAGGAGGCGAAACGTCGCGCCGCCGAATCCGGTGGAAAAGTCGGCGCGATCTATCTCGAGACCCCCGCCAACCCAACAAACGGCCTCGTCGACATCTCCGCGGCGCGCGAGGCGTCGCACAGCCTCGGCGGGATCGGAGGAGCGCAGGGCGGAATTCGTCCGTCTGTCATGGTGGACAACACGTTTCTTGGCCCCCTCTGGCAGACGCCGCTCGATCTCGGCGCGGATCTCACCATCACCTCGCTCACGAAATATGTCGGCGGGCATTCCGATCTGATCGCGGGTTCAGTTTCGGGCTCGGATCCGTTCATCGCCCCCGTTCGCGTCATGCGCACGATCCTCGGCACGATGTCCGATCCGCATACCGGCTGGCTGCTCATGCGGTCGCTGGAAACGCTGAAGCTCAGGATGGAGGCGGCGGCCGCCGGCGCAAGGCAGGTGGCGGCGTTCCTTCGATCGCATGAGCGCGTGAAATCTGTCTGGTTCCTCGATTTCCTGCCGAAAACCCATCCCGACCGGGAGTTGTTCGAGCGGCAGTGCAAGTCGGCGGGGTCCACCTTCGCGTTCGAGATCGAGGGCGGCGAAGCGGAAGCGTTTCGATTTCTGAATGCACTCAAGGTCTTCAAGCTCGCCGTCAGCCTCGGGGGAACAGAATCGCTGGCCTCTCACCCTGCCGCGATGACGCACTCGGATGTGCCGCCGGAGAGCCGCGCGCGGCTTGGCATCACCGACGCCCTGGTGCGGGTGTCCGTTGGGGTGGAGGCGCCGGCCGACCTCTGCGCCGATCTCGACCAGGCGCTCGCCGCGATCGGCTGACACGTCCGACAGGGTCACACCGCGTTTCGGGCGGTGGGCTGAAGCGTGATCCGAACAACCCCGGCTCCGGAGCGTCAACCAACCGCGCCGAACAGCATGCCGACCGCGGCCGTCACCGCCATCGCAAGCGCGCCCCAGAGCGTCACGCGCAACACCGGCCGCAACATCGGCGCACGCCCCACCCGTGCGGAGGCCGCGCCCAGGCCCGCCAGCGCGACCAACCCGCAGCCAGCGACAAGCGGAGGGATCAGATGCAGCGGCGCGATGATCGCGGGCAGGATCGCCATCGCCGCTCCCGATGAAAACGTCGCGGCCGACGTCAAGGCCGCCTGCACGGGCCGGGCCTGAGTGATCTCCACAATGTTGAGTTCCTCGCGCGCATGGGCGCCGAGAGCGTCGTGTTCGGTCAACTGAGCTGCGACCTGGCGCGCAAGATCCGGCGTGAGGCCGCGCTTGACATAGAAGCCGGCGAGTTCGCGCAACTCTCCGGCCGGATCCTCGTCCAGCTCTCTGGTCTCACGGGCGAGGTCGGCTGATTCGGTGTCGGCCTGCGAGCTGACCGACACATATTCGCCCGCCGCCATCGACATCGCCCCGGCAACCAGGCCCGCAACGCCAGTGAGAAGGATCTCGCCGCGCGCCGCCCCCGCGGCGGCGACGCCGATGATCAGGCTGGCGGTGGACACGACGCCGTCATTGGCTCCGAGCACCGCCGCGCGCAGCCAGTTCGTCCGGTCGACCGTATGGCGTTCGCGGTGCGGCCAGGTCTTCGACATTCTCAGCTTCCTTGTGGTGTCGGCCCCGACTGGGAGTGGCTTTCGGGGTGGGTTTCGGGAGAGTTTCAGTGGCGCTTCAGGGCGGGTCGCCGGCCAAGGCGCCCCTCGACCCGGATCAGTGGTGGTGTTACTCCATCGGGCAGGGGAGAGCGCCACGCAAGACGGGCGACCAGAACTGGAGACGGCGCAGGTGCCCGACACGCTTCCCCATGATTTGAACGCTGGCGCGAACGCGAGCCCGGCTGGCGGCCCCGAGGCCCGCAATGCGACGGACGCCGCGAAGGGCGAACCGCGGCGTCTGTTCCGCGCCGACACGATCGCTCCGCCGGAGACGCCTCTGCCGTTCGTGCGCGGCCTGCTCACGATGGTCGACAACCCCATCAAGGTCTGGCCGAAATCCGCCTATCGGGATCGTTACCACAAGCTTCACTGGATGGGGCGGACGGCGCACTACATCCGCTCGCCCGAACATGTGAAGGCGGTGCTGCTCGACCATGCCGACGCGTTCGAGAAGTCGGAGTTCCAGACGCGGCTTCTGAAACCCGCAACCGGAGAGGGATTGCTCACGTCGGAAGGAGAGCACTGGCGGTTTCAACGGCGGGCCGCGTCGCCGGCGTTTCGGTATGATGCGCTGAAGGCGCTCGTTCCCACCTTCGCCCGCGCCGCAAGCGAGGCGGTGGGCCGGATGCGCGCGGAGGGCGGCGGGGCGCCGATCGACGTGATGAACGAGATGAACCGTACGACCCTCGATGTCATCGTCGAGACGATCATGTCGAGCGGCGATCCGGGGTTTCGCCATGAGCACGTCTCTTCGGCCGTAACGGACTATGTGCAGACGCTCGGACATCCCGATCTGCTGGACATACTCGGGGCGCCGCCCTGGATCCCCCGTCTGAAGGGGAGCAAGGGCGCGCGAGCGGCGGCCCGGCTCAAGGCGGCGGCGGTCGACTCCATTGCGCGGCGGCGGGCGTCGGACGAGACACGCAGCGACCTTCTCAGCCTGTTGATGGCGGCGCGTGATCCGGAGACCGGCCGCGGACTCTCCGAAACGGAATTGCGCGACAATATCGTCACCTTCATCGGCGCGGGACACGAGACCACCGCCCTTGCGCTCACCTACACCCTCTATCTCATCGCCAATGATCCTGTGGTCCAGGACCGGCTCCACGCCGAGGCGGTTGAGGTCTGCGGCGATGCGCCGGTCGACGCCGACATGGTGGAGCGGCTCACCTTCCACGAGCAGGTGGTGAAGGAGGCGATGCGTCTCTATCCGCCCGTGGCCCTGATGGACCGGCGCGCGGTACGGGACGTCGAGGATGGCGACCTCAAGATCGAGGCGGGCGATCTCGTCCTCATCATGATCTATGTGATGCATCGCCACCAGAGAATCTGGGACCAGCCGGAGATGTTTGATCCTGAACGGTTTTCCCCCGAGCGCTCCGCGGGTCGCCACAGGTTCGCATACATTCCGTTCGGCGGCGGCCAGCGCATCTGCATCGGGATGAAGTTCGCCTACATGGAAGCCGCCGCGATCCTTGCAACGCTCGTCCGGGACTTGCGGTTCTCGCCCAACCCGGCGCACCGCGTGCGGCCGAACATCCGCATCACGCTGCGCCCGGCCGGGGGCATGCCGCTGTTCGTCAGCCCGCGTTGACAGCTACCGCCGATTGACTGTCTCGCGCTCCGGTCGCCGCCTTCGTCCTGCTTTCGAGAGGCGGCGCGGCCGCGTCGGCGGCCGCGTTGGCGCTCGCGGTGATCGCGGTCGTGAGCCAGGCGAACGGACTGCTCACGCCGCTCCTGGGCGCCGTGTTTCTGGCGCTGAACCGGCGCTGGCTCTGGGCGGTGGTGTGGCTAGCTGTCGGCCCCGCGGCGGCGTTCGCCTGCATGTCGGGTTACGCCTCTCCCGAGCAGCACACAGACCTGCTTGACGCCCTCGGCAGGCCGCTGGAGGTAGCGATTTATGCGCTCGCTTTCTGTGGCTCGGCGATCGGCTATGGCGGCGAAGGCCGCAACCTGCTCATCGATGACGGTGGTGCGCGAACGTGGGTTGGGGCCTTCATCAGACGGCGTTGCCTGTGCTTGCGGGTTTAGCCGTGCTGTATGTCGCCGCGACAGCCGTGGTGTTGCGCTACATAGTGACAGAGGTTCACGTCGCCGCCGGCTGACAATCGGGAAACGGGGCCTCGGCCGCAGTCCATCGTCGGGACGCAACGGCGCACGCATTTGGGAGAAGAGGTGGGGGCTTCTGTTGCCAGGCGCCCCCGGGCCCCGCCTCAGCTTGCTAGAGCAGAGGACTTAGGTTCGGACAAACCCGCGCAGCACTACGCCGCGAGAGCTTGACCTTCAGCAAAGTTGTCGTTGGCAACTGTTGCAAATGGGCTTCTGTCGGGGCCCAATCGAGCGAAGTCATCGCCTTTACACGTCCGTCGATCCTGTTTCGGCCCCCGATCCATCCGGCCAACGACCGGGAGTTATGGTGGAGCCGCCGGGTACCGCCCCCGGGTCCGAGCCGCTTATTACGCGCGGGTTTATCGCCATAGTTCCGAAGAACGACCTACATATAGGCGCATCGGGTGAACGAGAAAAGAACCGAAGGCGCCGGCTGGCCGCGGCGCCCGCGCAATTCGGCATTGATACACAAGAATACAATTCAGCCTGCATCGGGGATCGCCGCGCGACAATCGGCGGCGACCATCGCTCAACGATAAAAAAAGCACCCGGCCCAGAACGGCCAGACGAAACCGAGGGACGGTGTTTCAAGACCGGAGACAGTCCTATGATCAAATCGCTTCTTCTGAGCCTTGCCGCGGCCTCCTTGTGCATCGCCTGCGCGTCACCGGCCGCCGCCTATCCCCCCCGCGATCGCGACAACAATCCACCGGGACCCCGGGGCGGCGCGGGGACCAATTGGGAGAACCCTCCCGGCGCGCGTGGCGGCCCCGGCGCGTCCCCCGATCGTCCTGTCCATCGCGCCATTGTCGGCGGCAGGGTCCATGTCTGGTCGCCCGCCCGGGGGTGCTGGACTCCGGACCGCGACAACAATCCGCCCGGACTGACGGGCGGACGGGGAACCAACTGGGAGAATCCACCCGGCCCTGTCGGTGGACCGGGCGCCTCCCCGGACCGCAATATTTGCCGATAGGGGACGCTGAGACGGTCGGGGCGACCCTGCGCCTGTCCCTCGCGGACGCTTGGCTGACGCAGGTCAGCCCCGGCTATCCTCCCCGCAGCATGCAGAACGCATTCAGCTTGTTTCCGTCCGGATCGCGGAAATAGGCGGCGTAGAAGCCGCCGCCCCGGTCGCCGGGCGGCCCCTCATCGCTCGCGCCCATCGACAGGGCGAGATCGTAGAGCGCGCGCACCTGTTCCGGAGACCCGGCTTCAAGCGCCACCATCACGCCATTGCCCCATGTTGACGGGCGCCCGTCGAACCGCAGGCAGACCGCAAGTCCGGCCGGCCCGCCTGGTTTCGCCCAGGCGACCGAGGTCGGCGTCTCCATGAAGCGCGGCGTGCCCATCGCCGACGCGATCGCGTCGTAGAATTGTGTCGCCCGCGACAGATCCCTCGTGCCCAGCATGACATAACCGATCATCTTGCGCCCTTTTCTCGGCACGGCTTCGAGCCTGCCTCACTGAAAGTGGAACATAAGCAGAACAGACCCGCTCCGTCAATCCAGAAACCTCTGGCCAGCACACGGAAATCGGGTGATGCTCGGCTCGGGCATTCTGGGGAGGGACGTCCCATGAAGAAAATGATCGCCGAATTCATCGGCACACTTACACTCGTCTTGTTGGGCTGCGGTTCGGCGGTTCTCGCCGGCGCCGACACTGTCGGCCAGCTCGGCATCGCCTTCGCATTCGGCCTCGCCATTGTCGCGATGGCCTATGGCGTCGGTCCGGTCTCGGGGTGCCACGTCAATCCAGCGGTGTCGTTCGGCGCCTATGTTTCCGGCCGGATGACCATCGCCGAAATGGTGCAGTACTGGATCGCCCAGTTTCTCGGCGCGCTGGTCGGGGCTGGGCTGCTTTATTTGATCGCCACTGGACGGGTGGGCTATGATCTGGCGGCCAACGGTCTTGGACAGAATGGCTGGGGTCCGGGCTATCTCGGCGAATACTCGCTCATGGCGGCGCTCGTGTTCGAGATTGTAGCGACCTTCCTGTTCGTGGTGGTGATTCTCGGATCGACCCAGGCCCGGGCGCCCGGCGCTTTCGCCGGCCTCGCCATCGGCCTCACGCTTGTTGTGATCCACATCGTCGGCATTCAGGTGACGGGTGTTTCGGTGAACCCGGCGCGGTCGTTCGGGCCCGCGATCATCGTTGGCGGCGCGGCGATCTCGCAGCTTTGGCTGTTCATCATCGCGCCGCTGATCGGGGCTGGTCTTGCGGGCGTCCTCTTCCGCACCAAACACCTCGAAGCAGACGATCCGGCGGCCGCCGCGCCCTAGCGGCGACCGGTCCCGGGGCGGATTGCCACCCCGCCCCGGACCCCCATACCTTAACGCGTCAGCGAATCGGCGCGGGAGGCCGCTATGGGACAGTATGAAGACCTTTTGCGCGACGTGCTGGACCACGGTGTCGATCGGCCTGACCGCACGGGCACGGGCGCCCGGTCGGTCTTCGGCCGACAGATGCGGTTCGACCTCGCCGACGGGTTCCCACTCACCACGACCAAGAAGCTGCATCTGAAATCGATCGTCGTCGAACTGCTCTGGTTCCTTCGCGGCGACACGAATGTCGGCTGGCTGAAGGAGCGCGGCGTCTCCATCTGGGATGAATGGGCGGACCCCGAGACGGGGGATCTCGGACCCATCTACGGCCGGCAGTGGCGGTCCTGGGCGGCTCCGGATGGACGCGTGATCGACCAGATTTCCTGGGTGCGCGACGAGATCATCCGGAACCCGAACTCACGTCGACTCGTTGTGTCGGCGTGGAATCCCGCCGACATCGACGCGATGAAGCTGCCGCCGTGCCACTGCCTGTTCCAGTTCTGCGTGCTCGATGGCCGGCTGCATTGCCAGCTCTATCAACGGTCCGCGGACATCTTTCTCGGCGTCCCGTTCAACATCGCGTCCTACGCGCTCCTGACCATGCTGATGGCCCGCGCGACCGGGCTGGAGGCGGGCGAGTTCGTCCACACGCTCGGCGACGCGCACCTCTACTCGAATCATTTCGATCAGGCCCGACTTCAACTTCAGCGAAAGCCTTATCCGCTGCCCAGGCTGGAGCTTGATCCTTCGAAGTCCGACCTGTTTTCATGGGATTACAAAGATTTCACCCTGACGGGCTATGAGGCCCACCCGCATATCAAGGCGCCTGTAGCGGTCTGACTCTTGTCCGCGCCGTCAAGCGGTAATGTTTATCACGCATACGTGATAAATCGGCTAGAATCAGGAGGGTATCGCGTGAACTACGTGAACGCGCGAGGGGGTGGGTGGGCGGCGATTTCGCGCAAGGGTTGAAAAAGTCGCGCCGGTTATCGCCCGCTCCAGGTGCTCATCTCCGTCATTCTAAATAATCGGAAATGTAAAACTCCTTGATTCAAGACCCGCCAAGTAGAATTTGAGCGTCGAACGGTGAGAACGGGTTCTCGCCGTGTTCAAGATGCACCCACCAGGAGGGGTCAAGGACCATGTCGTTCAAACTCGCTTTCGCCGCCGCCTCGCTCGCCACGTTCGCGCTCGCCGGCTGCACCCAGGAAAACGCCGACGCCGTTCAGGATGCCGCGTCCTCCACCGCGTCCACCGTTTCGGAAGCCGCCACGGCCGCCGGTGAGACGGTCTCAGAAACCGCCGCGACCACGGTTGAAGCCGCTGGCGACCTCGCCTCGGACGCCGCCGCCGCCGGTCAGGAAGTTGTGGACGGCGCCGCTGCGGTCGTTGATGACGCCGCCGCGAAAGTCGAAGGCGCGATGGATCACGCCGAAGGCGCCACGACCGAAGGCGCACACTGACACGAAGTCAGTCGCAAGACTGATAGAATAAATACGATGCGGGCGGCTCCTGAATGGGGGCCGCCCGTTTCATGTGAGGGCCTCCCGCGCCCTCGGCGCGGGATCGCCAGTCAGGCGGCCGCCGGGTCCAGTTCGCCTCGATCCTCGCGCCGCCGGATCGCCCAGAACACGATGACTGCGCCAACCATCTTGCCGAGAATGAAGAATACCCAGTTCGGCGCGGTCAGCATGGTGCCCGCCGGGTCGCCATTCATCTGCCGCGCAAGGTCCGCCCCATAGAGGAACACGGTCGTGTCGACCGGCGAGGCGATGGCGCTGGACAGGAGGATTCGGGTCGAGAGCCGGTATTTGGTGAAGGTGAACATCAGCCAGTCGACGGTTTCGGAAATGCCGAAAGCGATGGCCGAGGCAAGCGCGATGACGGGCCAAGAATAGAAGAACGACCAGCCGATCGCGAGCGCCATCACCACAAGCACACGGTGGCCCATCTCACGCTGAACGAAGTCCCGGATCACGAAGACGAGGCCAGTGAGGATGGTGAGCGGCTGGAAGATCACCGCAGGCCCGTCGCCCGAGGCGAACACGCCGCCAAACGTCTGCGTCAGGTCGACTTCGATCAACTGCCCCTTGCCGAAGGTCCAGTTCAGGAAAGGGATGAGGGCGACGTAGATCATCGCCGCCCCTCGGCCCTTCAGGATCCAGATCAGGGCGAATGTGCCCACAAGCGCCGGCAGGACCCAGATCAGCACGGACGGGTCGCGGTCTCCGGTCGCCGCGTTGATGAGTTCGGACAGAAAGCCGGGGGTTGCTGCATCCATTTCGCCATCCTCCGGTGTCGCGGCCCGGACCGATATCGCACGACCGGACTTGCATTCCTACACGCTGGCGCCCGAAGGTCCCGCGCGCAATCGCCTCGAGGACCGGCATGACCCTTCCAAGTCCCGACCGCATCGAAATCGTGCTTGTCGCCGCGATGGGACGACGCCGGGAGATCGGCCGCGATGGCGGGCTGCTGTTCAGACTGAAGACGGACACGGCCCATTTCCGCGCCGTCACGCGCGGCAAACCGGTCGTGATGGGTCGCAAGACCTGGGAGAGCCTGCCGCGACGGCCGCTGCCGGGCCGGCCGAACATCGTGGTCACCCGCAACACATCCGCATTGTTCGAGGGGGCGTGGGTGTTCAGCGATCTCGGGGTTGCGATCGGCGCCGCCCGCGCGATGGCCGCAAGGAGCGGCGCGGGCGAAGTCGCGGTGCTCGGCGGCGGCGAAATCTACGCCGCGGCGCTGCCGGCAGCCGATGCGATGTGGCTGACCGAGGTGGACGCCGAGGCCGAGGCGGACGCCTTCTTTCCGGACTTCGACCGATCCGCCTGGGTGGAAACCGCGACGCGCACGCATGCGGCGGGACCGGACGATGATCACGCCTTCACCATCCGACGGCTTCAACGCGCTCCTGCCTGACCCCGACTCCAACGAGACGCTGAAAGATGGACATCATCACCGAAGGGCTCAAGTTTCCAGAAGGCCCGGTCGCCATGGCGGATGGCTCGGTCATCCTCGTCGAGATCAAGCGCGGCGCGGTCACGCGTTGCTGGGGCGATGGCCGCAAGGAGATCATCGCATCGCCCGGCGGCGGGCCAAACGGCGCCGCGATTGGTCCGGACGGTGCGCTCTACATCTGCAACAATGGCGGCTTCACCTGGCGCACGAAGGACGGGATCACGTCGTCCGGCCGCGTGTCGGAAGACTACGAGTGCGGCCGGATCGAGCGCCTCGACCTCGCAACCGGCAAGCTCGATCGGCTCTATGACCGTTGCGGCGAGCACATGCTAAACGGGCCCAATGACATCGTGTTCGATCGCGCGGGCGGGTTCTGGTTCACCGATCTTGGCAAGGCGCGCGGCCGGGTGCGCGACATGGGCGGGCTGTACTATGCGACGCCCGACGGCCGTTCCATCCGCGAGGCGGCGTTCGGACTCATCTCCCCAAACGGCGTCGGGCTCTCGCCGGATGAGAAGACGCTCTACGTGGCGGACACGCTCACCGCCCGCCTGCTCGCCTTTGACCTGTCCGGACCGGGGGAGATCATCCGCCGCTCAGCCGGCTTTCCCTCCCGCGTCGTCGCGACGCTGCCGGGCGAGCGCTATCTCGACAGTCTGGCGGTCGCCGCTTCAGGGAATGTCTGCGTCGCGACCCTGATCACGCCCGGCGTCACCACCATCACACCGGCGGGCGAATTTCATCAGGTGGACACCCCTGATCCTTACACGACGAATATCTGTTTCGGCGAGGCGGACATGCAGACGGCGTGGATCACGCTCTCCGGCACCGGACGCCTCGCCCGGATGCGCTGGCCGGAGCCGGGCCTCAGGCTCAATTTCAACGGTTGATCCCGCCATGAGCCCGTTTGGCGGCCTCGCGGCCCTCTTGGCCGGCCTCGCCTTCGCGGTTGTTTCCTCGCCCGTTGCGTCAGCGCAGACGCTGGCGAGCGCGTTCAGTCCGATCGTCACGCCCGGAGAACGGACATGGCAAATGCGAACGGCCTTCACCGTTGCTGGAGATGGTCGCGAAGACCGCGCCGCGTTCCGCTTCAACTATGATCATGCGCTGAACACGCGCCGCCGCCTAAGAGGGCAGGTCGTCGCGACAGACCGCGGCCCGAACGGAATGGAATTCAGCTTCTTCCAGGCGGAGCTGCTGTGGGAGGTGACACCGGAAACAAACCGCTTCTGGCGGTCGGCGGTCCGTTTTGACGCCCGCATCGCCGATGGACCGGATCCGGAGCAACTCGGCTTCAACTGGACCAACCAGTTCAATCTCGGCGACGGTTGGCGGGCCAGGGCGTCGCTGCTCAATTCCGTGCAGCTTGGCGATCAGGCGCGCGATGGCGTGTTCCTGCAGACGCGGGCGAGCCTTGTGAAGCAGCGGGCGGACGGTTGGCTTTATGGCGTTGAGGCCTTCAACCTTTATGGTTCGACTTCCGCGCTCGCCGGCTTCAACGACCAGACCCATCAGATCGGCCCGGTCGTCGGCGGCCGTTTCAACAAACAATGGTCCTGGTATTCGGGCGTCCTCGCCGGGGTGTCCGATCGCGCGCCGGACGCCGACATCCGTTTCTGGCTCACGCGCAGCCTGAACTGATCTGAAACCGCATTCCAACGCGGCGGCGGACGATGCGCACCGCATCATCCGCCCCTGTTTCGCTCTCTTCGCCCTGACTTGAGGGGAGTCTCAGAAGTCCGCCGTGATCGAGAAGGACACCGTCCGGGGGCTTTGCGGACGGAAGAAGGCGAGGTTGTTCACCGACGGCGAGATGAAGGCGAGCACATCCTCGTCGAACAGGTTGTCGACATTGACCCGCGCCTTCAGGTCCTTGAACGGGCCGAGGGCATTGCTGCCGCCGACGTCCACATAGGCCGAGACGATTGTGAAGGCGTCGACCTGTTCGGTGTTGATGAAGTTGCTGAAGCGCTCGGCGGTATATTTCGCCGAGATGTTCGCGACCAGCCACTCTGTCGGTTCGAACGTCACGCCGCCGATCACCAGCCATTCAGGGCTGTCGGGCAGCGTGTTGCCGGAGATCGGGAGCGGCCGCCGGGGGCCGCCCGGCGTCGCGGGAGCGAGAAACCCGGCGATGTCGTCGTCGAACGTCGTGTTGTTGTAGGTGATATTGCCGTTGAAATAGACATAATCGTTGAACACGGCGGGCTTCCAGGCACCTGTGAGTTCGAGCCCGTAGGACGTCACTCCCCCGACATTCTGCGAGAAGGTCTCCGTGGCGCCCGTCTGGCCGGGGAGTTCATTGGTGAATGTCTCCAGCCGGTTTTCGAACGTGGTGTAAAATACGGCGAGGGCGCCCGAAAGCGATCGGCGGATCGTGCGAACGCCGACCTCGAAATTGTCTGACATCTCGCCCTCGGGCCCCTCGATACCGAGCGCCGGATTGCTCGCGATCGAGAAGATGTCGTCTGCGCCGCGGGGCAGGGCGAAGTTCTGCGAGAACGACGCGAAGACCTGCTCGGTTCCGGTGAGATCGTAGACGCCGCCGACCATGGGAAGGAACGTGTCCTCATAGTCTTTTCCGACTCTCTGCGGCCCGAAGCCCGCGACATTGACCCCGCCGACGGTGCGCGAATAGTCGTTGAAGTCGCGGAAGCCGTTCAGCTCGTAGTCGATCATCAGCGATTTGACGCCGAATTCGAGCGTCAGGCGGTCGTCGAGCAGGCCCACCGTGTCCTTGATGAAGACCTGGGTCGTGTCGCGGGTCGAATTGTAGTTGCGCCGGAAATACGCGACCTCGTTGCGCAGAACCGCGCCGACCTGTACCCCGCCAGCATGATTCAGGCGAAGCTGGGTGCGATTATAGTCGTCATTTTCAAGCCACACGCCGGCTTCAAGCGTGTGATTGGCGATCTGGAACGCCCCCTTCAGCACCACGCCCTGGCGCTCCCCACCCACGCCGGAAACGCCGTACTGGACGCCCCGCGGCGCGGTTACCGCGAGCCCGGCCTGCTGCTGGCGAAGGAAGATCGCGCGTGTGTTCGAATAGCTGTCCGGAGAGACGCCGAAGCCGTCCTTGTCCTCGAAGTAAAGCGTCGCGGAGACATCGATCGCGTCGGTGACGTCCGTCTTGAAATTGAGACCGTAGAGGCGGTCCTCGCGGACGTTGATGCGGTCCTCGAAGTAATCGGTGAAGCCCGTGTTCGTGTATCCGGTCTGTCCAGGGTAATCGAGCAGCGGACCGAGCGGGAGGGCGGGCAGCGTTCGGGCGTAGCCCCGAAAACGGCCGACCTCTCCGTTGTTGTCGGGCGTCGTCGACAGGTAGGTCGCACGGGTGAAGGACGGCGAGTCGTAGTCGAAGAAGTCGTTCGAGACGAAGTTGAAGGTCAAGGATGTATCCGAGTCCCATTCGTAGCGGATCTTGCCCTCAAGGTGCTCGCGGTCGATGAAGCCGCCGCCGCGCCACAGGTCGCTGTCGGTCTTCGAGCGGCTGACATAGGCTGAGAACCCGCCGACATCGCCGGTCTGGAGCTTCACGAAACTGCGGTTCAGGTTGAAGTCGCCGAACGCCTGCGACACCGTCGCGGAGAATTCGTCAGAGGGGTCGATCGATCGATATTCAACGATCGGCCCAAGCGACGCATAGCTCGGCTGGCTGACATCGCCGGCGCCTGGCGAGGCGATCACCGCGCCAAGATTCTCATTGTCGACATACCGGAAGATCGGGCTGCCGCCGAACGCATCGGAGCGGCCCATCGGTATACCGTCGAGCACGAAGCCGATCTGTTGCAGGTTGAAGGCGCGCACGGTGACAGAGTTGCCGAACTCGTAGAGCCCGAGGGCGCCGTCCGTCTGCACGTTGAAGCCGGGAAGCTGCTCCAGCATCTTCAGCCCGGATATTCCCGCAGGGGCCGACAGGAGGGCCTCGCGCGTCACCGCGATCGTGTTGGTCGCCTCGTCGACGCCGACCGCCTCATCCGCCTGGGACAGCCGCCGGCCGGTGATGACGACGATGTCGCCGGACCCCTGGGCGGTTTGCGGTTCCGGTGCGGCGGTCTGTGCATGCGCGGGCAGAAGCGCGAGAAGCGCCGTCGCGGAGGCAATCCCGGTCAGGGCCCATTTCAGTCTACGGGAATCGGTCACGTTGCACCTCACTGTCTGTGGCTTGCAGGGATCACCCACCGCACCGACCGAGAGACCAAGCCGCCCCGCAACGTGCAACGAGACCGATGACAGAAACGCCGCGTTTTATTCGCATGCCGATTTTGGGTGCAAGTTATCGTGTCGAGCGCTTTAAATAATGGCGCCCAGATGCTCGATATACTGTGGTTCAGATAAAGTATCTAAATCTCAAGAGTCCGATCACGGATCCGAATGCTCTGTTTTCTATCTGCACAACAAAAAAATCGGGCGGAGTTTGCGCTCCGCCCCAGGTCTTCCCAGAGACATCCGGCTGCATCCGGATGGAGAGATGTTCAAGCCTGGTAGTACTCCTTCAACGCGGTGCAATACCGCTCGACATCTTCGATACGGCCCATGGATACGCGCGACCACTGGGTCAATTTTCCATACGGCCCGCGGATGGAAATCATCTTTGCTTCCATCGCTTTCTGGAGCGCTGCGGCGTCCGGCACCTTGACGTAAAGGAAGTTTGTTTCAGCCGGCAGGTGAGACAGGCCGGCCGCTTTCACCGCCGCCTTCACCATTTCGCGGGCCTCGACGACCTTGGCCTTGGAGAAGGCGAGGAAATCTTCGTCATTGTAGGCCGCAACCGCGGCGGCGATCTGCGGGGCTCCCATCCAGGACATCACATGGGCGTTGATCAGCTCCGCGTGCGCGGGCGACGACATCATGTAGCCGATCCGCATGCCCGCCATGCCGTAGATTTTCGAGAAGGTCCGCGCGACGATCACATTCTCGCCCGCGCGAACGAGGTCCATCATCGAATTGCCGGCCGGATCGTCGGTCAGCTCGTTGTAGGCCTCATCGACGATCACCGTCGCCTTCTTGGACACCCGCAGGCAGAACGCGCGCAGCGCCGCCGGGTCGAGCAGTTTGCCTGTCGGATTGTTCGGATTGCAGATGTGAACCAGCGACACGCTGTCATCGACCGCAGCTTCCATCGCGGCCAAATCGATGTCCCAGTCTGCGGTCAGAGGCACCCGCTGGACCTTCACGCCCTTTCGCTCGGCGTAGAGCACGGTCGTTTCCCAGAACAGCGTCGGCACGACGATCTTGCCCTTCGCGCCCCACGCCATCGCGACCGCTGCGAGCCCTTCTCCGGACCCGGTCGACAGGCTGACCTGCTCAGGGGCGATTCCGTTCTTCTCCGCGATCATCGAGGCGAGATAGCCCGTGTCCGCGTAGAAGGCCCCGAGCGCCGATGCCTCCGCCACCGCCGGCACGACTTTCGGGCTCGGTCCGTAGGGGTTTTCGTTGCGCGAGAGCAGGGCGACGCCCGGCTTCGGTCCGAACAGGGGATGCGGCCTCGGAGCGGCGCCGGCTGAGGGAGTCGGTGCGGCGACCGCGGGCTGTGTCGTCTGCACGGAGGCGCACGCGCCGGCGAGGGCGGCGGCGCCACCCATCGCGCCGCTGCGCAGGAACAAGCGTCGTGAAAATCCGTCGGCCATTGTCTCTCGTCCTGTCTGTTTCAGGCGACGCCGTGTCGATCGAGCATCGGCCGCCATTTTGAGCCTTTGTCGGTGCGGTCGGTGAGCCCGCATCTGACGGACATCACGTGCTGGGTGGGTCGGGGCCGCAATCCCTGTCGCGGCGATTTCCGCCTCCCGCGGCTCATTTCGACGCCGGGCGCCGCACCTTGCGTCAGGAATGGCGCGCATTTGGACGCCGCCCAGAGCGACGCCTGATTATCAGGCGCCCGGTTGGGGGGGCGAGACGCGATCGCTCGTCCGCGACCTGCCTCAAGCGCGCCTGACCGCCTCTTTCCAGTGGTCAGCGGAGGGTTTCACGGCTCGTCCGTTCAGGGCGAACGCTCGAAACCGTTCAGTTCGTTGCTGTCTTCGTTGGCGGGCCTGTTCGTGTCAGCGCGCCGAGCCGGCCTGCGCCGCCCGCTTCTCCTCCACGCGGGCGCCGGCCAGCATGTGCTCCAGCGAGTAGTTGCCCTCATGGCAGGCGAACTCATAGAGCGGTTCATCGGTGCGCGTCAGCGCGTATTCCACCGTCCACGGCGAGCTGTAATAGGCTGGGTCGACAACGGTGTAGCGGTAGACGATCTCGTCCGGGGAGGCGAGTTCGAACCGTTCCGTCACCACGGCGTCCGGGCTCATCACCGTGACGATGCCGTGGGTCGACAGGTGCGGCGCGAAGTTGCGCGTTTCCACCACGAGGGCGTCGCCGTCCCACCGCGCCGTCGAGTCACCCGCCGGCGGCTTCATCGCCGCTGGCCTCGCATCGCCGCCGATCTCGATCAGCCTGACGTCGCTATAGGCTTCGGTGTGGACGATCAGATGATCGCCTGTCTGCACCAGCCGGCGCAGCATCGCATGGGTGCGGATTTGCAGCGGCGCCCAGCCGACCCCGCCAATGCAGCGCTCCGTCGTCATGCGCTGTTCCGGTCCGTCCGCGCCGCCGATATAGCCGCGCAACGCCGCGAGGCCCGCCGGCGTGTAGGGCATCTTGCCGTTCTCCGGCGCGATCAGCAGCGACGAGCGATGCTCGCCCCGCACCCGCACCAGTTCCGACGCATCGGGGTAGGCGAGTTCGGGGTCAAGCTGGTTGGGGTTGGCCGCCCGTGTCAGGATCATGTCGACGAGGCGCGCGGCTTCCGCGTCGTCGACCACAAGTCCGCTCGCTTCCGCCGGCCGTTCCATCGGCGACAGCCACCGGCTCGCCCAGACGCCCTGGAAATCAGGCTTCCCGTCTTGCGTGCGAGGCAAGGCGGAGGCGTCGGTCGGGGTCGACTCGCCGAAGGCCGCACCGTCCATCGCCAAATAGGCAAGCCCGAGCGCAAACGCCGCCACGGCGATGATCCGGCCAATCTGCATGACTGAGGCTCCCTCCACGTTTGTCGAGGTGAGTGAGACCATAGATCGGCGCGCAGGTCGAGCAAGACCGGGCGAGTCCCGCCCATTCTGAAGACCGGTCGGCGCTATGGGGACGAGGCTCCGGGCTTGTCGCGGCCGCCGGAGCCGAAGCTGCGGGATCAGGCCCGCAGTCGCGCAAGCCTCTGCGGATTGTTGGCGTTCAGCCATCCCTCCGTCATGGGCCCCATCCAACGCAGCGAAGCCGCAATGAAGCTCGAGACGGCCTCGGCGTCGGTCGTCGGCTGGGTCGTCATGAGGTAGGCGACGGCCATCGCGCGGGTGCGGGAGGGGTGATTGAGCGTGAACAGATCCCGTCTCAGATCCAGATCCTCGGTGTAGACCTGCTCACTCTCCAGTACGAGGGCGAACCCAGCATCGATGACGCTCTGGCCGGCGTCACGCGCCGCGGCCCTCACGCGAAAGGGCGTCGCGCCCGGGGTCAGTCGCTGCGCCGCGAGCGACAGGCGTTGGCGAAATCCGAGGATCTCGCCGTTCATCACCGCCGGGTCCAGCCGCTGCGGCGGCAGCATGCGGCTCATGTCCCGGCCGGCGAGGCACACGGAGTTCACCGCCAGCCGAAAGCGCGCCGGCGAGTAGGCGCTGTCCTGCGTGAACACGTCCTTCCAGCGAAACACCGATACGGTGCAGGGGCCGAGTCTCGGATGGCGCCGTCGGATTTCATTCGCCGCGGCGGCCTCCCAGGCCGCCATGCCCTGCGCCGACGCCTCCACCTCCGTCGACAGTCTGAGCAGGATCAGAAACGCCGCGCCGCCCGGACGTCCGCGCGCCGCCGCCCCGGACAGGTAGACGCTGTGAAGACCGTCGCCGAAGCGTTCCAGGGCGAAGTTCAGCGCCTCTTCGCCGGCCTCAAGCGCCGGGCGCGCCAGGGAGTCCCGCGGCGCCGCTGCGTTGGTCACACGGCCCCAGGCGTCCTGCGGCCAGAACGCGCCCCGCAAGCCAACCCGGTTCGACATCGCTCAACTCCTCACACACGCCCGCACGCCCGGAAGCAAATGGTTAGGCGAGGATGACCGGCTTGCAAGAAAATTCATCGGTTGGGCGCTGTCGCTCTGCAGTGCGCCGGGGCTTCAGTCTTCAAACAGGATCACCGGCGCCGGTCTTCCGGGCGCCGCGGCGGCGGCGTCGAGCATCGCGCCGAGCAGGGCTGTGAACACGTCCGCCGCCGGTCCATCCGTCCCCGCGGCCGGGGCTCCGGCATCTCCCCCTTCGCGGAGGGCGGGCAGGATCGGCGCTTCGCCCAGGAATCTCACCCCCTCGTCCGCCGCGGTGCGCCGCGCGCCGCCCTCGCCGAACAGATGATGGCGCACCCCGTCGCCGCTCTCGAACCACGCCATGTTTTCAATGATTCCAATGACCTCTATGGCGGTTTTTCGAAACATCGCGATGCCGCGTCGGACATCCGCGAGCGCCACCTCCTGGGGCGTGGACACGATCACCGCGCCATCAATCACCGCCCGCTGAACGAGGGTGAGCTGGACCTCGCCGGTTCCGGGCGGCGTATCGACGAGCAACAGGTCGAGGTCGCCCCAGTCGGTGTCGTTGAGAAGCTGCATCACTGCCGAGGTCACCATCGGCCCTCGCCAGACAATCGCGTTGTCCGGCTTCACCAGATAGCCGAGCGACATCGTGGCCACGCCATGCGCCCTTATCGGGCGCAGCTTCTTCGCCCCCGCTCCCCCAGGCCCGGTTCCCGGGGTTCGGCCTTCTGGAGGGGCTTCAGGACGAGCGCCCGCCAGCCCCATCATGGTCGGGACCGAAGGGCCGAACACGTCGGCGTCCAGCAGGCCGACACGCAGGCCCTGCCGCGCCGCGGCCACCGCGAGGTTCGCCGCCACTGTCGACTTGCCGACCCCGCCCTTCGCGCTCGCCACCAGCACGACGAGGCGCGCCGCACGCTGCAGCGCCGGAGCGGCCGGGGAGGGGGCGGTTTGCGCCCCCGACGCCTGAACGGGAGGCGTGCGCCGGACCGTGGACGTGGGTCCCGGTCCGGCCGCGAGATGCGCTGTCGCGACCGCCGTGACGCTCGTCACGCCCGCCACGCCGGCGGCCGCGCGTTCCGCCGCCGCGCGAAGGGTCTCCACCTCCGCCGGAGTGAGGCCCGGGGCCTCGATCGCGAACCCGACCCGGCCCTCGCCACGCACGACGAGTCCTGATATCCGGCCGGCGGATATAAGTCCCGTTCCGGTTGCGGAGTCACGAACCGCTTCTAGCGCTGCGCGAATCGACGCTTCTAATTTCGGGTTTCCTTTGCTCATGCTCTTGATGCTCCGGCAAAGGCTGCGCAGATAGGCTAGGTAGGAAGTTGAAGGGCGCGTCGCCAGCGGGTTGACGTTCGCTTCGACGTCCGTTCGTCAAGAACTAACAGAATGGAGCGCCGTCAACATGCCCTGGAACGACCAAAAAGGCGGCGGAGGCGGCCCATGGGGCGGCGGCTCCGGCGGCTCCGGTGGATCCGGCGGCGGCGACGGCGGCAGCCCCTGGGGCGGGCGTCCTGGACGTCCGTCCGGGAATGACAGGCCCGACCTCGAGGAAAGCCTGCGCCGCATGCAGGACCGCTTCCGTCGTCGCGGCGGCGGCGGGTCGGGCGGATCCGGCGGACGCGGCGGGCGGGGTCTGTCCTCCGCCGGCGTGGCGATCATTCTGGCGATCGCGCTTGTCGGCTGGTTCTTCACCGGCATTTATCAAGTGAACGAACAGGAAAGCGCGGTTGTTTTGCGGTTCGGGAAGTATCATCGCACCGAAGGGCCAGGCCTGAAGGTCCGTTTCCCCGACCCGATCGAGACCCACACATCGGTGCCGGTGAACCGCATCATCGAAATGGAGATCGGCGGCGCGCAACAGACCCGCCTCATGCTCACGGGAGACGAGAACATCGTCGACATCGATTTTTCCATCAACTGGAAGATCGATGTGCCGAACAAATTCCTCTTCAACATCGCCGAGCCCGAAATCCTGATCGAACAGATCGGTGAGAGCGCTATGCGGGAGGTCGTCGGGACGAGCCAGTTCGAGCCGATCACGACCGGCGAGCGGACGGGGGTGGAGACGCGCGTCCGCGATCTCATGCAGCAGACGCTCAACTCGTATGACGCCGGCATCGAGATCGTCTCGATCTCGCTGAAAGCGGCGACCGCTCCCGAAGAAGTGATCGAGGTCCAGCGCGACGTGTCGAACGCCGAACAGGACCGGGCGCGGCGCATCAACGAAGCCATCGCCTACCGTAACAAGGTTGTGCCGGAAGCCCGAGGCGAGGCGCAGCGCATGCTCCAGCAGGCGGAGGCCTATCTCGACGCCCGCGTGCGCGACGCCCAGGGTGACGCCGAACGCTTCCGCCTGATCTACGAGGAATACGCCAAGGCGCCCCGCGTCACGCGCGAACGCATGTTCCTCGAGACGATGGAAACGGTGATGCAGCGCGCCGACAAGATCATTCTCGACAATGACAGCGGCGCTGTCCCGATCCTGCCGCTTGACCAGTTGCGCCGTGAAAGGACCCCGCAATGAACCGCGTCCTCGCTCCCATCGGGGTCGTTCTGGCGATCGGCCTCTTCATCCTGCTGAATTCGTTCTTCATCGTGAAGATGGGCCAGCAGGCGATCGTCCTGCAGCTCGGCGAATCTCAGCGTGTGGTCAACGCCGGCGACGCGGCCGAGGAAGGGCTGCATTTCAAATTCCCGTTCGTCCAGTCGGTGCAGATCTACGACAAGCGCAATCTCGGCTACGAACTCGACGCCGAGGAGATCATCGCGTCCGATCAGCAGCGCCTGATCGTGGATGCGATCGCGCGCTACCGCATCCGCGATCCGCTCCAGTTCTTCCGGGCGGCGAGCACCCCCGCGAATGGCGAGGCGCAGCTTCGCCAGCGCTTGATCGCCGCGCTCCGGGGCGAGCTTGGCAAGGTGACAACCCCCGATATCATCTCCGGTCAGCGCGCCCAGCTGATGCAGCGGATTCGCGACACACTGAACACAACGATGGCGAGTTTCGGCGTGGACGTGATCGATGTGCGCATTCGGCGGGCGGACCTTCCGGCCGCCAACTCCCAGCGCGTTTTCGATCGGATGAAGGCGGAGCTGAACCAGAAGGCGGCTCTGTATCGCGCCGAGGGCGAGGAGGAGTTCACCAAGATCGTGGCCGAGGCGGATCGCACCGTGCAGGTCACCATCGCCGAGGCGAACGAGACGTCCCAGAAGGTGCGAGGCGAGGGCGACGCCCGCCGCAACGCCATCTACGCGGCGGCCTACGGGCGCGATCCTGAGTTCTTTGCCTTCTACCGCTCGATGCAGGCCTACGAGAAATCGTTCCAGCAAGGCACGCCCTTCGTCGTGACGCCGGATTCGGAGTTCTTCCGTTACTTCGGCGACCAAGGCGGCAGGTCGCGCTGACCTGCCGGGCGTCGGACCGCATCGGATGCATTGAAGATGCGGCCCGGGGCGGTTAACCTTTGATTCCGTCCGCGAGGGCGGCCGACCCCTTGCGCCGCGGCTGTCGTGCGGGCGCTCGGATGGATGTGATTTTGGAGGTGTTTCGTGATGCGGGTGCGGCAAACGTGGCTATCGGTTCGCGCTGCGATCGCCGCCGCATCCGTCGTGGTGTTCGCGGCGCCCGCGGCGATCGCTCAGGCCGGAAACGCGGGCCAGGGCGGTGACCGGACGATTTCCACGAACGACTTTTCGGTGCTGGCCAAACGGCTGATGCCCTCCGTGGTCAACATTTCCACCCGACAGACCGTGTCGCCCGGCGACGGCCTTCCGAGCTTTCCGCCGGGGTCGCCGCTCGAGCAGTTCAACGAATTCTTCGGGCGGGGAGGGGAGGGTCTCCGCCGCCAGTCCTCGCTCGGCTCGGGCTTCATCATGGACGCCGCCGGGCATGTGGTGACCAACAATCACGTCATCGACGGCGCTGACGAGATCGACGTCATCCTGTCGGACGGGACCGTCCTGCCGGCGAAACTCATCGGCCGCGACGAGGAGACCGATCTCGCCGTCCTCAAGGTCGACGCCAAGACCATGCTGGCGCCCGTTCCGTTCGGCAATTCCGACACGGCCGAGGTCGGCGACTGGGTCATCGCCATCGGCAACCCGTTCGGGCTCGGCGGCACCGTCACGGCGGGCATCATTTCGGCCCGCAATCGCGACATCCAGGCCGGACGTTTCGACGATTTCATCCAGACGGACGCCGCCATCAACCGCGGCAATTCGGGCGGTCCGCTCTTCAATCTGAAGGGGGAGGTGGTCGGCATCAACACGGCGATCTTCTCGCCCGGCGACGGCGGAGGCTCGGTCGGGGTCGGCTTTTCCGTGCCGTCGAACATGGCGAAGTCGGTCGTCGCGCAATTGAAGCAGTTCGGCTCCACGCGGCGCGGCTGGCTTGGCGTGCGGGTTCAGGATGTCGACCAGGCGCTTGCGGAAACCTTTGGCCTGAAGAAAGCCGAAGGCGCGATCATCACGCAGATCACGAAAGGCGGACCCGGAGAGGCGGCGGGACTGAAGGTCGGCGATCTGATCACCAGCTTCAACAATCAGCCTGTGACGCAGATGCGCGATCTCTCCCGCATCGTTGCGACGGCGACCGTCGGGGCCAACATTTCGGTGCGCTACTCCCGCGCCGGTCGCAGCGGCTCGGCGACGGTGAAGCTCACCGAGCTAGAGGAAGAGCGCAAGCTGAAGGAGGAGGCCGCGAAGCCCGACGCGGCCAAGTCACTCTCCAATATTCTTGGCGTCATCTTTGCGCCCATCGAGGATGCGGATCGCCGCCGGTTCAAGATCCCCAACTCGGTGCGCGGGGTCATCGTCCGCAATGTCGAGCTCGGATCGGATGCGCTCGGCAAGCTGTCGGTCGGCGATGTCGTGACCGAAGTGAATTTCCAACCCGTCGCGAACCCGGCCCAGGCGATCGCCGCGGCGGAGACCGCGGCGCAGGCGAACAAGCCGGTTCTCCTGCAGATCTGGAGCGAAACGGAAGTGTCGTTCCGGGCGGTGCGGGCGAAATAACCAAGCAGGCGTCGAAGGCCGCAGGCGGACTTAGTCCGCGGTCAGTTCACCCTCGTGGTATCCCTGAAAGAACAACGCGGCTGTGAGGTCGGTGTGGGCGATCCGCGCGCGCGTGCGGTCCGCCACGATCGGTTTCGCCCGGAAGGCGACGCCGAGACCTGATGCCTCGATCATCGCCAGATCGTTGGCGCCGTCGCCGATCGCAAGCGTCGCCGCAAGATCGATCCCGAGCGCCGCCGCCTCCTCCTTGAGCGCAGCGAGCTTTGCTTCCCGTCCGAGGATCGGGCGGGCGACCGCGCCGGTCAGTCCGCCGTCTGCCTCCACAAGCGTGTTCGCGCGATGGGCGTCAAACCCCGCGTCCCGCGCCACCCGTTCCGTGAAAAAGGTGAACCCGCCGGAGACCAGCACGCACCTCGCCCCGGACCTGCGCATGGTCGCCGTCAGCGTGCGGGCGCCGGGGTTCAGCCGCACGCGATCCTCGTAACATCTCATCAGCGCTGACACCGGCAGACCCTTCAGCATGGCCACGCGTTCGATCAGCGCCGCCTCGAAGTCCAGTTCGCCCCGCATGGCCCGTTCGGTGATCGAGGCGACTTCCGCCTTGACGCCGGCGTAGTCGGCGAGTTCATCGAGGCATTCCTGCCCAATGATCGTGGAGTCCATGTCCGAGACCAGAAGTCGCTTCCGGCGACCCTCTTCCGGGGAAAGCGACCAGTCGAACTTCGCTTCATCGGCGAGCGGCTTCAGCCAGGCCACTAGATCGTTCGCGGTCCCGGGGTCTATCCTCGTTTCGAACACGGACCAGTCCCGCCCCCCCAGCCGGTGCACCTCGCCTCGTCTGCCGAGCGCGCGGGCGGTCAGGTCCGCGAGGCCCGCGTCCTTGGGCGTCTTTTTTGCGAGTGTGAGTACGAGAGGCATGGGAGGCGGAAACAATTCAACCAGGCGGCGCGATGGAGCGGCCGCGCCGTGGAGACGCGATCGGTGACCCGACCAGCTATCCTGATCCACGGACCGACAGCAAGCGGCAAGACGGCGCTCGCCATCGCACTCGCGCGCCGGCTCGGCGGCGTGATCATCAACGCCGACGCCATGCAGGTCTATCGCGACCTCGAAGTGCTGACCGCCCGGCCGACGGCCGAGGAGGAAGCCGCCGCGCCGCATCGCCTGTTCGGCGTTCTGGACGCGGGGGAGCTCGGGTCCGTTGCGCGTTGGGTGGATCTTGCGCGCGCCGAAGTCGACCGCGCCCGCGCCGATGGGCTCGTCCCGATCGTCGCCGGTGGGACAGGCCTCTACATTCAGGCGCTGGTTGAGGGACTGTCGATCGTCCCGGAGACCCCCGCGGAAGCGCGCATCGAGGCGCGCACGCTGGTCGCGGCGGGAGAGGACGCTGCGCGTTCGCGGCTTCGCGAACTCGATCCTGCCGCCAACAGCCGGATCGCCGGATATGACCGCCAGCGTCTCGCCCGGGCGCTTGAGGTCGCGATCGGCCACGGCCGTCCCCTGTCCGAGTTCAGGGATCGCTCGTCCGCGGTGTTGAAGCCCGGCGAATGGGTCTGCGCGGCGCTGACGCCGAGGCGGACCGATCTTTACCGGCGCATCGACGCGCGCGCGCGATCGATGCTGGACCGCGGCGCGCTCGAGGAGGTGAACCGCCTGCGCGCCCGCGGGCTCGCTCCCGATCTCCCGGTTCTGAAGGCGCACGGCGCGCCGGCCTTCATCGAACATCTGGAAGGGCGGATCACGCTGGAGCAGGCGCTCGATCTCGCCTGTCGCGACACCCGGCGCTACGCCAAGCGGCAGATGACCTGGATCGCCCACCAGTTCACCTTCTGGCCGCGCATCCCGTCGGACGATCTCGACGTGCGCGTGAGGGTGATTATTGCCCTTTTCAACGCCGTTGACCGCGGTTTCGCAAAACGGTAAAGAAGATTCTCGCGTCTAAGGGGGAGGAAACGCCCGTGAGCATCGCGCAGACGGCCATTGGCGTAGTAGGAGGACGGCCGCCGGCTCCCTGACGGGGAGCTCAAGCGGCTGTATGGAAAAAGGGCCTCCCGGGGCCCTTTTTCTTTTGTCCGGGCGGTGCTTTGCCCGAACCGGCGGACTAGATGGACACTTGCCCCCGCGCGGCGACCTCGCCGCGGGCTTTGGAAGGCGGCGATCATGGACGGCTCGACCAAGGCGGACACAACCGCAACTTCGCTAACCGGAGCGGAAATCGTGCTGCGCGCGCTCGTGGATCAGGGCGTCGACACGATCTTTGGCTATCCCGGAGGCGCGGTGCTGCCGATCTATGACGCGATCCACGCCCAGGACGCGGTCCGTCACATCCTCGTCCGTCACGAACAGGGCGCGGGTCACATGGCGGAAGGCTACGCCAGATCCACCGGCAAGTGCGGCGTGGTGCTCGTCACCTCCGGGCCCGGGGCGACCAACATGGTGACGCCAATCGCCGACGCGCTGATGGACTCGATCCCGATGGTCGTGATCACCGGGCAGGTGCCGACTCATCTCATCGGATCGGACGCGTTCCAGGAATGCGATACGGTCGGCATCACCCGCGCCTGCGCCAAGCACAATTATCTGGTGAAGGACGTGACCCAGCTCGCGCGGATCATGCACGAGGCGTTCTACGTCGCGACCACCGGCCGGCCGGGCCCCGTCGTCGTCGACATCCCCAAGAATGTCCAGTTCGCCAAGGGGGCCTATGTCGGTCCCGATGCGATCCAGCACCGTACCTATTCACCGCGCACCGAGCCCAATGACCGTCGCATCGAGGAGGCGGTGGACCTGCTCGCACGGGCCGAACGGCCGGTCATCTATTCCGGTGGCGGGGTGATCAATTCGGGTCCGGCGGCGAGCGCCGCGCTGCGCGCGCTTGCGAAGGCGACCGGGTTTCCCGTCACGTCGACGCTGATGGGCCTCGGCGCGTTCCCGGCGTCCGATCCGCAATGGCTCGGCATGCTGGGGATGCACGGCAGCTTCGAGGCGAACAACGCCATGCACGATTGCGACGTGATGCTGTGCGTCGGCGCGCGCTTCGACGATCGGGTCACCGGCCGGCTGGACGCGTTCTCGCCGGCGTCGAAGAAGATCCACATCGATATCGATCCGTCCTCGATCAACAAGAATGTCCGGGTCGATGTTCCCATCGTTGCGGACTGCGCCCGCGCGCTCGAGGCGCTGGGCGCCGCCTGGGCGCGGCGCCGGTTGCGTCGTCCGTCGCTCAAGGTCTGGTGGAGCGAGATCGACGCCTGGCGGGCGCGGCGGTCCTTCGCCTTCCCGCCCTCGACAAAGGTGATCAAGCCGCAATACGCGATCGAACGGCTCTATCAGCTGACGCGGGACCGCGACGTCTACATCACCACCGAGGTCGGCCAGCATCAGATGTGGGCGGCGCAACACTTCCATTTCGAGGCGCCCAACCGCTGGATGACCTCCGGCGGACTGGGGACGATGGGCTACGGTCTGCCCGCCGCCATCGGCGTGCAGGCGGCGCACCGGGACGCGCTGGTGATCGACATCGCGGGCGATGCGTCCGTGCAGATGACGATGCAGGAAATGTCGACCGCCGTTCAATATGGGCTGCCAGTGAAGATTTTCATCCTCAACAATCAGTGGATGGGGATGGTGCGGCAGTGGCAACAATTGCTGCATGGCGAACGGTATTCGCAGTCCTACTCCGAGAGCCTGCCGGATTTCGTGAAGCTCGCCGAAGCCTATGGCGGTCATGGGATCATGTGCGACGATCCGGCGAAGCTCGACGATGCGATCCGCGAGATGGTCGCGACGCCGAAACCGGTCCTGTTTGATTGCCGGGTGGAGCAGGCCGAGAACTGTTTCCCGATGATCCCCTCGGGCGCCGCCCACAATGAGATGATCCTCGGCGATATTTCCGGCGACGAAGTGAGCGACGCCGGACGGGTTCTGGTCTGAGGCTGAAAGCGCCGGCGCATGATGGACGCGTTCGAACTCATCCGCGACTGGTTCGGGTCCATGGGCCCCGAAACCTGGACCACGTTCGGCTCGGCGATCGTCGCCCTGCTGTCGTTCTTCTTCAACTGGCGGATGGTGCGCCGGCAGGAACGCCGCGAGTCGACAGCCCTCAAGCTCGCCCACGACACGGATGTCATCCGCTGGTCCGACGAGGTGATCCTCGAACTGGCGCTGTCCGCCGAGCTTCTCGCCGAGAAGGGGGTCTCCTACCCGGAGCAGGACTTCCGCGGTCGTCGCTCGGGTCAGCGCGCGCGATTGTCCGCCCTGATCGACCGCGGACGGCTGTTTTTTCCCAATCAGCGCGACGGGGTGAAGGGCGTCGAGAAGGAGGAGGCGTATCAGGGCTCAAGGCAGCCGGCGCTCGAAGTGCTCGTTCTCGCCTATGACCTTCTCGGCGTCTCCGGCGAAGCGCCCGGGCCAGACCGTGACGCCAGCGAACAGGTGAACAAGCACCGCCGCCGATTCGTCGCAGAGGTGTTCAAGGCAGTCGATCCCGAACGACGCGGCAGCACCCTGAAGGAACTCGCGAAATGACCCGCGCCCCCCGCACCCGAGCACGTCCCGCCCGCGCCGCCGTGAAGGACGATCCGGCCTCCGCCTACGACATGACTGAGGTCGCCGAGGAGATCGAGAGCCGGACGCTCGCCTGCATCGTCGACAACGAGCCGGGGGTGCTCGCGCGCGTGGTCGGCCTGTTCTCCGCGCGCGGCTATAACATCGAGAGCCTCACGGTCGCCGAAACCGACCGCAACGCGCATTCCTCGCGCATCACGATCGTGACCTCCGGCACCGACCATGTGCTCGAACAGATCGAACAGCAGCTGTTGCGACTTGTGCCCGTGGCGCGCGTGATCGACGTCACGAACTCAACCGGCGGCATCGAGCGGGAGCTCGCGCTCGTGAAGGTCGCGGGGGTGGGCGAGAAGCGGGTCGAGGCGCTGCGCCTGTCGGAGATTTTCCGCGCGCGCGTGATCGACACCACCAATGAAAGCTTCATCTTCGAGGTCACCGGCGCCTCTCAGAAAATCGACCAGTTCATCGAACTCATGCGCCCGCTCGGCCTCGTGGAGCTGTCGCGCACCGGGGTGCTCTCCATCCAGCGCGGCAAGGAGGGTGTGGGGTGATTGAAGGTCAGCCGCCAAGGATATACATTGTATATCCGAAAGGGATGAAATCATGGCCATTCGTGTGAAGGTTTCCGAGTGGGGCAACAGCCTCGCCATCCGCCTGCCGAAGATCGTGGTGAAGCAGCTCGGCCTGAAGGCCGGGGCGGAGGCGGAGCTGGAGCTCTTTGGCGACGGCGTTCGGGTGGTTCGGGCGCCGGACCGGCTGAGCGCAAGAAAGACGCTTGAGGAGATGGTCTCTGAGGCTCGCGCTATTCTGGCGGCTGGCGGCCGGGCGCCGGAACCGGTGGATTGGGGGCCGGATCGCGGCGCCGAGCGATGGTATGATTCTGAAGATCGCGACGGATCCCCCAAATGATCGACACCGGCGACTTCGTGCGGGTGGACTTCCGACCGGTCCGGGGCCGTGAGCAGGGCGGGGTGCGGCCCGCGTTGGTCCTGTCTTCCGCGACGTTTCACGATGTGAGCGAGATGGCGATCATCTGCCCGATCACGTCGAACGCCGGCGCCTGGCCGTTCAAGGTTTTTTTCGAGAACCAGGACGGCGTGTCGGGGGCGGTCCTCGTCGATCAGATTCGGTCCGTGCACCGCCCGACACGGGGTTTTGACGTCATCGGGCGCGCCTCGCCGGAATTGATCGCAGAGGTCCGCGACGTGCTGGCCGAACTTGTCGGCATCGCTTCAACGCGCGCATGAATGATCTTGAACAGAGAAAGCCCAACGACATGAAAGTCTTCTACGACGCCGACGCCGACATCAAACTGATCCAGAAAAAGAAGGTCGCCGTCATCGGCTATGGCAGCCAGGGCCACGCCCACGCGCTCAACCTGCGTGAGAGCGGCGTCACGGACCTGGTCGTGGGGCTTCAGTCCACCTCGGCCTCAAAACCCAAGGCGGAGGCCGAAGGGCTGAAAGTGGTTTCGCCCGCCGAGGCCGCCAAATGGGCCGACGTGATGATGATCCTCGTCCCCGACGAGAAACAGGCCGTGCTCTACGCCAACGAGATCGAGCCCCACACCCGCAAGGGCCAGATGCTGATGTTCGGCCACGGCTTCAACATCCACTACCGGCTGATCCGCCCGCGCGCCGACATGGATGTCGCGCTCGCCGCGCCCAAGGGCCCGGGCCACACCCTCCGCAACCAGTATCAGCAGAACAAGGGCATTCCCGGTCTCATCGCCATCCACCAGGACGCGACCGGCAAGGCGCAGGCGATCGCGCTCGCCTATTCCAAGGCCATCGGCTGCACCCGCGCTGGCGTGATCGAGACGAATTTCCGCGAGGAGACCGAAACCGACCTTTTCGGCGAGCAGGCGGTGCTCTGCGGCGGCGTCGTCGAGCTCATCAAGGCGGGCTATGAAACCCTCGTCGAGGCGGGATATGCGCCGGAGATGGCCTATTTCGAATGCCTGCACGAGGTGAAGCTGATCGTCGACCTGATCTATGAGGGCGGCATCGCGAACATGAACTACTCGATCTCCAACACCGCCGAATATGGTGAGTATGTCTCCGGCCCGCGCGTGATCACCGCTGAGACAAAAGCCGCGATGAAGAAGGTGCTCGACGACATCCAGACCGGCCGCTTCGCCCGCGACTGGGTGCTCGAAAATCAGGCCGGCGCGCCGTCCTTCCACGCCATGCGCGCGAAGATGAACGCCCACCCGATCGAGGATGTGGGCGAAAAGCTGCGCGGCATGATGCAGTGGTCGAAATCGAACCAGCTGGTGGACCGCTCGAAGAACTAGCTCATGAGGGGAGGGGGCGGCATGCGGGCGGCCGAGGTCTGATATGCCCCCCTTCACCCACCGCTGGGCGGTCGAGGCGGACATTCCCGCCATCGCCGCGCTCATGGATGCGGCGATCTCGGCGCATCTGAAGGCGTTTCTCGACCCTGACCAGGTCGCGCTCTCGCGCTCGATCATGGGGCTCGACACCCAGCTGATCGCCGATCGAAGCTATATCCTGATCGAGGACCCGGCGTCCGGTCGCCTCGCCGGATGCGGCGGCTGGTCGCGGCGCGCAACCCTCTATGGCGGCGACCACTCCACCAGCCAGCGAAACGCCGCCCTGCTGGATATCGCTAAGGACGCAGCCCGCATCCGCGCCATGTACACCCACCCGGACTTCGCGAGGCGCGGGGTCGGGCGGATGGTGCTGGATTTGTGCGAGGCGGCGGCGCGGGCGGCGGGTTTCGCCCGCGTCGAACTCATGGCGACGATGTCCGGCGAGCCGCTCTACCTTGCCTGCGGCTACACCGCGATCGAGCGCATCATCGCGGCGTCCGCCAACGGCGTCGACGTCCCGGGCGTCCGCATGGGCAAGGCGCTTTAGCGGCCTGGGCTGGAAAGTGGTCCGGGCGGGAGGGCGATCCGGGCTTTGGTCCCCCGCCCGTTGCATCCCCCCACGCGCGCCGCCATCTTGAGCGCATGGAAGCACCCACCTCCGGCCGCGAGCCGCTCGTGAACGCCCCGGCCGTGGTGATCGCCGTGGCCGCCTTGCTCGTCATTCTTCACGCCGCCATCGCGCTTGCGCCGCCGCAGGTCCAGGAGCGGTTGATCGTCGACTGGGCGGTGTTCCCCAGCCGTTTCGAGGACCCGTCCGGCTATCAGAACCCGCTCCAGAAATGGGCGACGCTGCTGACGCATGGGTTTCTGCACGGCGGCTGGGCGCATGTCCTGATCAACGCGACCATGCTCCTCGCGCTCGGGGCGCCGGTCGCCCGCCGGTTTGGGGCGGACGCGGCCGGAACAGCCCGCTGGATCTTGGTGTTCATCGCTTCGGTGGTCGGCGGCGGGGTCGCATTCCTGGCGCTGAACCCGCACGAGGCGAGCCTCGCCGTCGGCGCCTCCGGCGGAGTTTCGGGCATGTGGGCGGCCGCCTTCCTGATCGATCCGTCGGGCCGACTGCGCTCGCCCCTGTCCCCGGCGTTCCTCAGCATGACCGCGGCGTTCGCGCTCGCCAACGTGGCGATGGTCTTCATCGGTCCTGCCCTCGCCGGCGCAGCGGTCGCGTGGCAGGCGCATGCCGGCGGCTATGTCGCGGGCGCGATCGCGATGCTGGTCCTCGGCGCCGGCCAGAGCCCGCAATCCCTGCAAGATGAATGACGCCCAAACGTGCGTTCCGCCCCCGTTCAGGTTACAAGCCGTCTTGTGGGGCCGGACGTCAGGAACCAGGAGACGCGCATGTCGGCAACTTTGAGGATCGCGAGCATCGCAGCTCTTGCCGTCGCCACACTTGGTTTGGCGTCCGCCGACTCCGTCAAGGACGGCGCAATCGCGGCCAAGCCCGGCATGTGGAAGTGGGAGCAGCAGACCTCGATCCTCGGCGTGTTCAACAGTTCCGAGACCAATCTCGAATGCCTCATCCCGGAGAAGGCGAAGATCACGCTGTCACGCCTCGCCCGCGATCTCGACGAGGGCTGCACCGTCGACAATGTCGTGCCCACGTCGGACGGCTACACGTTCAAGCTCATCTGCAAGGGCGATGTGTCCGGCAAGGCCGATGCGCGGATCACCCATGTCGCCGACCGTCTGTCGGTCCGCGCCAAGGGCAGCGCCCGGTGGGGCATCATCGTCGCCGGCCTCTCGATGAGCGCCGACGCCACCTTCATGGGCGACTGCCCGGCTGACGAACTGGAACGTCAGCGCGAGAAATGGCGCGAGGAACAGGCGAAGGAAAACGCCGGCGCCGCCGCCCGCTCGGGCTGACGGTCGACCCCTAGAACCGGAACGTGAGCCCGGCCTGGATGACGGGATAGACCTCGTAGTCGTTCACCTCGTCCTGCAGCCGGGTTTCCTCGCGCGCGATCTCGGCCTGCAGCGTCGGATCGTTCGACAGCGTGCCGCCCGTCGAGGTGAGGTTCACGCTCGGCGATCCGGTGAACATCGCGCCCACGATCAGCTTGAAGCCGAAATTCCCTGTTCCCTGGAAGGTCGTATCGAAGCCGAGCCCGAGGAAGGGCGCGACATCCTCCAGCGTCGCGACGGCGTCGAGCGAACCGACCTGCGCCGGGGTGAAGGTCTGGTTGCCGATCTCGACATTGGTCGTCGGGCGCGCGTTCAGGTTCAGCTCCTTGTCCCCGAAATAGGCGCCGCCCGTCAGGATGAAACTGTTTGCGAACGGACGCACGTCGAGGAACGCCGCCGGCGTCGAAAGGTCGAGATCGCCCGTATAGGCAATGTCGTCATAGGTGTCGTCGACGCCATAGGAGAGGTAGTTGAATCCCCCGCGGAGCTGCACGAACGGCGTGATCTGGGCCTGCGCCTCGACGATGCCGCCCGTGGTGCCGAGGCCGGCGCTTACCGCAAGGCCGCGATCTTCGGCATGCGCCGCGCCGGCGGCGCCCGCTCCCGCGAGCAGAACGGCGAGTGTCTGGATGCGTTTCATCTGCCGGTGTCTCCATTTGACAGCATGACGATGTCCGGGAGTCTGCCGTGCGTCGTCTCATCGCGCCAGCGGCGAAGAGACCTGAACCCGATCAACCTGTGGGAGAGGGCTCCACCTGCGCGCCGCCGCGGCGTCGGCCGCGCGCATCGTCGAAGATCACCAGCGCCACGGCCGCGGACACGACGACCCCGCCGATGATCGTGTTCAGGCCCGGCGCTTCCTGGAAGATGAAAAAGCCGATCGCCGGGCTCCAGACGAGCGCCGAGAACTCTGTCGGCGCGAGGGTTTGCGCCGGAGCCATCGAGTAGGCGCGCGCCATCAGGAGCCACAGCGTGAACCCGATCAGCCCAAGCAAGGCAAACCATGGCAGGTCGGCCATCGCCGGCGCCTGCCCAAGCAGAATCGCCGGGATGAGGAGGTAGAGCGCCGGAAAGACGTTCCCGGTCAGGGTGTTGGTGAGCGCATCCTCTCTTTGGGCGAGCTGGCGCAGCAGCACCATCTGCAAAGCGTAGAGCACCGCCGCGCCGATCGCGGCGAGCGCGCCATCCCAGCGCGGCGTGCGCGAGGCGAGGCCGGGCATGCCGACCACCACGATCAGAACCCCGGCGAACCCGATCAGGATGGCAACCACCGCAAGCGGCCGCATCCGCTCCTTCAGCAACAGGCTGGCGAGCGGCGCGATCATCAGCGGTGCGGCGAAGCCGACAACGGTGGCCTGCGCGAGGGTCAGGACCGAGAGCGTGTGGAAGAAAAGGACGGCGGACGATGCTGCGGCGAGGGCGCGCAGGGCATGCGCGCGCAGGCGGTCGACCGGCGGAAGCCGCTTGCGGGCGGCGATGAACACACTCCCCGCGATCAGCGCGCCAGCGGTGTACCGGCAGGCCGCAATCAAGATCGCCGTATAGGCGGCGCCGAGATGCTTGATCACCGCATCCAGCACGCAGCCGAGGAAAACCGCGGTCAGCGCCATTGCGATCGGCGAAACGCCCGTGCGCGCGGCGGCCACCCCGGCGGTCGGAGTCGCACCGCCCGCCGCGGAAGGGATCACAGGCTCCGACATGGCCATCCACCCCGCGGCAGCGCGCGCCAGCTTCATCTGGCTCGCCTGTCGATTGAAAGCAAAAACGATCCAGTTTCAAGGGTGTTGCGCCGGGGCGGCAATTTGGGCATGTTCCCGCGGATTCTGGACGGGCGGACGCGCGGCGCTGTGGGCAATGTCAGGGGACACGACCATTCACCCGCGATCAACCTTTCAGGCGACGCATCAACGTCAGGCACGATCGCTTAACCAGTTCAAACCACCTAGGGTCCACAACCAGGCCCTCACCTAGACCAACACAGTTCCAATTCGTTCGAGAGGATCTCCTTCATGTCGCTTTCGCTGTGGCTGCCGCTGCTGGCAGGCATTGTCGCCGTCATCTACGGCGTCATCACAACGCAGCGCCTCATGGGCCTGCCCGCGGGCAACGCCCGGATGCAGGAGATCGCCGGCGCGATCCAGGAGGGCGCAAACGCCTATCTGAAGCGCCAGTATCAGACGATCGCCATCGTCGGCGTGGTCGTGGTCATCGCGCTCGCCTTCTTCTTCCGGAACTGGGAGGCGCCGGTCGGCTTCATCATCGGGTCGGTGCTGTCCGGCGCGGCGGGCTTCATCGGCATGAAGGTGTCGGTTCAGGCGAACGTGCGCACGACGGAAGCCTCCTCCAAGGGGCTGTCGCAGGGCCTGCACGTCGCCTTCCAGTCTGGCGCGGTCACCGGCATGCTGGTTGTCGGTCTCGCGCTGCTCGGCGTCGCCGGCTATTTTGCGCTGCTCACGATCGGGCTCGGTAACGCGCCCACCGACCGCACGGTGGTCGACGCCCTTGTGGCGCTCGGGCTTGGCGCGTCGCTCATCTCCATCTTTGCGCGGCTCGGCGGCGGTATCTTCACCAAGGGTGCGGATGTCGGCGGCGACATGGTCGGCAAGGTCGAGGCGGGCATCCCGGAGGACGATCCCCGCAACCCGGCCACCATCGCGGACAATGTCGGCGACAATGTCGGCGACTGCGCGGGCATGGCGGCCGACCTGTTTGAAACCTACGCCGTCACCATCGTCGCGACCATGGTGCTCGCGTCGATCTTCTTCGCCGGCTCGAACGCCGCCACCCCGATGATGATGCTTCCGCTCGTGATCTCGGGCGTTTGCATCTTCACCTCGATCGCCGGCACGTTCTTCGTGCGTCTCGGCAAGGGCTCCCGCAACGTCATGGGCGCGCTCTACAAGGGCTTCATCGCCTCCGCCATCCTCTCCATCCCGGCGCTCGCCCTCGCGATCGAGATCGCGCTCGGCAATATGGGCGGCGCCGAGCTTGGCGGCTGGAGCGCGGAAATCGTCACGTCGACCGGGTTTGTGATCACCGGCGCGGATCTCTTCTTCTGCGGCGTCGCGGGCCTTGTCGTCACCGGTCTCATCATCTGGATCACCGAGTACTACACCGGCACCAATTTCCGCCCGGTCCGGTCGATCGCGCAGGCGTCGGTGTCCGGTCACGGCACCAACGTGATCCAGGGCCTCGCGGTTTCGCTCGAGGCGACCGCCGTCCCGGCGCTCATCATCATTGCGGGGATCATCTTCACCTACTCGCTAGCCGGCCTGATCGGCGTCGCGATCGCGGTCACCACCATGCTCGCCTTGGCCGGCATGGTCGTCGCGCTCGACGCCTTTGGCCCGGTCACCGACAATGCGGGCGGCATCGCGGAGATGGCGTCGCTCGACGATTCGGTGCGCGAAACCACGGACACGCTCGATGCGGTCGGCAACACCACCAAGGCCGTCACCAAGGGCTACGCCATTGGTTCGGCGGGGCTTGGAGCGCTGGTGCTGTTTGCGGCCTATACAGCCGACCTTGAATATTTCGCCGGTCAGGCGCGAGAGGGCAGCTTCCTCTTCGGCGTCGAGGCGGATTTCTCGCTCTCCAACCCGTATGTCGTCGTCGGTCTGCTCTTCGGCGGCCTGCTGCCCTATCTCTTCGGCGGCATGTCGATGATGGCGGTCGGACGTGCGGCTCAGGCCGTGGTCGAGGAGGTTCGCCGCCAGTTCCGGGAGATCCCCGGCATCATGGAGTTCACCGCCAAGCCCGATTACGGCAGAGCGGTCGACATGCTCACCCGCGCCGCGATCAAGGAGATGGTGGTTCCGTCGCTTCTCCCGGTGCTGTCGCCGATCGTTCTCTTCTTCGGGATCTGGGCCATCGGCGGCTTCTCTGACGTCGCGAAGAGCCAGGCGCTGTCCGCTCTCGGGGCGATGCTCCTCGGCGTGATCGTGACCGGCCTCTTCGTCGCCATCTCCATGACGGCGGGAGGCGGCGCATGGGACAACGCCAAGAAGTCGTTCGAGGACGGTTTCCGCGACAAGGACGGCGTCGTCCACAAGAAGGGGTCGGACGCTCACAAGGCCGCGGTCACCGGCGACACGGTCGGCGACCCCTACAAGGACACGGCGGGACCCGCCGTGAACCCGATGATCAAGATCACCAATATCGTTGCGCTGCTCATGCTCGCGGCGATGGCGGCCGGATCGCACTGACGGCGGCCTGAAGCTGCTGGTCCAATGCAAAGGCCCGGGCGGCACTCGTCCGGGCCTTTCGCCTTTTCGGGCTATCGCACCTCGAACTGGAAGGTCGCGTCGCGCCGGGCGACGCGGTCCGGCTGATCGGCGACTTTCACCGTCACCCGGTAGCGACCCGGCTTGAGATGGTAGGTGTCGGTGTAGCCGGCGAGTTCGAGCCCCCAGCGGCTCGCGAAGACGAAACTCGGGCTTGGCTCCAGCCCTGCGCGCACAAATTCGCCCGCCTCAACCAGATCTGACGGCGGGAAGCTCGTCCCATAGCCGCGGCTCGTCGAGGTGAACCGGCAGGGTGCGACATCCCAGCTTGAACTGCCGGCGGGCATGTGACCGCACTGAAGCCGGATCGTGAAGGGCTTTGGATCGCGGATCGGGTCGTACTCGAAGCTGAGATTGACCGAGAGTTCGAGCGTTGAGCCTTCCGCAACGACATCGAGCGGGCGGGTGAACGCTGTCGCCGTGTCGAGCGACAGGTCGGAGACACACTCGCTCCAATCGCCCGGCGGCGGCGGTTCTCCGGCGGCCTCCGCTGCGCGCGCGGGCTTGTAGACGTGTTCAAGGCACCAGGCGTCCATGTCGAACGCTTCGCCCCACGCCACCACATTCACCGGCTCGACATCGGCGCAGAAGAACTCGTTCACGCCGCACATGAACTCCTGACCGGACGGATTGCCGACCGCGACGCCGACCGCCGCCGCAATGCCGATGCCGGCGATCGAGATGATGTTCGCCGGGGTTATCCAGGTGCGTTCGGACATCGGCCATCGCCCCGCCCAAGTTTCAGGAACCCGAAACCTACCCCCGCCGCTCCCGGTTCAGCAAGCCGGCCGGAGTTCGCCGGCCGCCGCTCAGAATTTTCCGGACACTTGAACCGAATAGGTCATCGTGCCGTCCGGGCCGCCCTTGTTGGTGCGCCGCCGGGTCTCGGAGATCGCCTGGCTCGTGCGGTCGGGCGCAAAGAACGTCCGCTTGCGGATTTCCTGCGGCGAAAAGATGTTGCCGACACCGAAGCGGATATTCAGCCCCGCGAGCGCCGTGGTTTCGAAATTCACGTCCAGCCTCGGGTCCGGACGGTCGATGACAACCTCCTCGTTCAGGCGGAATTCCCGGCGCTCGCTGTTCTGCGCCAGCGACACGCTCCAGGCCGATTTGATGGGCGGCAGCTCCTGACGCACCGACATCACATAGCCCCAGTCCCGGTTGCCGACGCTGAGCGGCGGCGGTCCGCCGGCGGCCCCGCCCCTGCGCGGTCCCTGATTGGCGTTGTCGCCGGACGAGAACGGGCGCGACTCGCCTGTCAGCGGGTCTTCAAGCGACGTCTCCTGCGCCACCGCGTTGAAGCGGAAATCACCGCGCGCGAGGCCGATCCGGTCGAGGGGCAGGGCGCCGCGCAGTTCGATCCCCGTCCGGCGCCCCCGGTCGATGTTGCCGACGGCGTCGGCGAGGTCCACCGCGGATGTCAGGTCGATGTCGCGCACCACGAGATCGCGGACATCCTCCACCTCGTCGTGAAACAGGCCGATCGTCAGCGCCGCCCGGCTGCCGAACCGGCGATCCCATTCGAGCCGCGCCTTCCACGCCTTCTCGGGCTCGAGGGTCGGATTGCCGACGAGCGAGGTGTCGTCGAGCGGGTTCACGGCGAGGGCGAATTCGGCGAAGTCGAGCTGTGCGATGTCGCGTTCGATGCTGGCGCGCCAGACGCCGCCCTCGGCGGGCGACCAGGTCGCCGCCAGATTCGGCTTGGGATAGGTGAAACTGCGTTCCTCGGCCTGCGATCCGGACTGGGTGATGCGCGACGCCTCAAGTGTGAAACCCGCCTCCACGACCACGGTTTCGCTCGCCCGCCAGAAATCACTGATGAACGCCTCGCCGCGGATTTCTTCGACCAGCGTCTCGTCGGAGCTGCAGCTTGACGGTTCCGTCGGCGAGCAGGGGCTGGTGTCGATCCGCAACGAACTGTCGCGGCTGTTGAGCGCCGCCTCGCCGCCGAATTCCAGCGTGTGCGTTGCGCCGAACGGCGCCGAGAGCGCAACCCGGCCCACGGTCTCCCGGCTGAGCGAGGTCTGGACCTGCCGACGCGAGCGCACGCGCTGGCCCGTGCTGATGAACGTGTCGAGCGTCTGGTCGGTGTCGTTCTCCGTGAACGAAGTTAGACCGATCAGCTTCAGCGTTCGTCCGCCGCCGAACGCATGCTCCCAGTCGCCGCCGACCTCGCCCCTCCGGACGGCGGGATAGAGTGTCGCGCCATAGGTCGAGCTGCGCAGCACGCCGGCGCCGTTGGCCTGCACCACTCCGATGCCGGTCGAGTTGTCGCTGAAATTGTAGAGGCCGTTCAGCCTCACCGTGTCCGTCGCGCTCGGCTTCCAGCTCAGATTTGCCGACCCCTGCCAGCCGATGAAGTTTGGCTGGTTGAACTGGTCCTCGATCAGGGTGAGCACGCCTGCGCCGTTGCGGCGGGCCTCGAAAATCTCTCCTCGCCCCCTGATGTTGGGGGCCTGCAGGTCGACCGCGATCTCCGCGTTCGGGCTCAGGCGGAACGATTTGGAGAGCTGCAGCGTGTAGCCGATGCGGTCGGAGTACTCCAAATGGCGCAGCCCGACAACGAAGGTGACCGGGGATCCCGCCTGAGAGGTCGGCTTCAGCACCACATTGACGAGGCGCGACTGGCCGCGCACGTCTGAACCGCTGCTTCCGCCCGAGAGCAGCTCCACCCGCAGAACCGTGTCCGCCGGGATGCGTCGAAGCTGTTCGGAAATCGTGGCCTTCGAGCTTGGCCGCACGCCGTTGATCAGCACATTGCCCGCGGTCGCCCCGAACCCGCGGCGCTCGTCGCCGTCATCGATCTCGAAGCCCGGAACGCGCGTCACCATGTCCGCCGCGTTGACCGGGTTGAACGCCCTGAAATAGCCGGGCTCGAACACCTGGCTGCTCGCGGATGGCGCGGCGCTCCCGCCTGTCGTCTGTTCGCCGCCTGCGGGGGTGGGCTGTTGCGCGAGGCTTGCGCCGCACGCGGCCGACAGGACGGCTGTCAGCGCGGCGCCGCGTCTCAGCCGCATCCAGCGTTCGCTCGACACACCTCAGCTCCCCGAACCGGCGCTCGTCCGCCGCGGATCGCCCGCGGCGGCGCTCGTCCTTCTTGTTTCGGAAGCCGTAGCTTATCGGCCTTCGCCTTGGCCACCGGATTCTACAAACGCGTCCCGAACCCGCACGCCGGTCGCCGGGAAATCAGTGAAGAACCCGTCGACGCCAGCCTTCAGCGCCGCGAGGATTTCCGTCTCGGACGTTTCGCCCGGGCGGTGGGGGCCGTCATCGCGATAGGTCCAGGTGTGGACCTTTTCGCCGCGGGCGTGCGCTTCGGCGATGAGGCCCGTGGGGGAGCCATCCGGGTTGATGATCATCGCGTGCGTCACGCCGATCCCATCCCAGAAGGGGGCGCCGTCGCGGCTCATGGCGTCGTCGAGTGCTTCCTGAGTCCCGGCGAGCATCACCACCGGTGCGTCCGTCAACGAGTTCATCAGCCGGGTGAACGGCGTTTCGAACGACTGGATGAACACCGGAGCGTCGGCGCGATTAAGCCCGGCCCGGTCGAGCGCCGCGAGGATCGGACCCGACATTTCGTGACCTGCGCTCTCATGATAGCCGGGTGCCTTCGCCTCGGGATAGACGCAGATCGCCCGCTCCGGTGTTGACCGCGCCAGGGCGAGCGCCAGAACCTCGTCGAATGTCGGTATCTCATACAGCCCGTCGAACGCCTTGGAGCGACCCTCGAAAGGTTGGCGCGCCTTCAGCGTCTTCAGCTCGGCGAGCGTGAAGTCGGCGGCCCACCAGTCCTCGCGGCCGGCGTGATCCTCATCGGGAGCGGCGCGTTTGCGGCTCGCGAACTCGGGCCGGCCCGCGACGTCCGTCGTCGTCGACAGATAGATGTCGTGCCGCGCAATCAGCACCCCGTCGCGGGTCATGACCAGATCCGGCTCGATGCAGTCCGCGCCCTCATCGATCGCCCGTTCATACGCCGCGATCGTGTGCTCAGGCAGCTCGCCCGACGCGCCGCGGTGGGCGATCACGATGGGGGAGCGCGCGGCGAGGCCGGCGGGTGGTTCGGTCGCCGCGCTCTGCGCCGTTCCCTCGCTCGAGGGCGGGGACGCGGCGGGGCCGCACGCCGCGAGTAGGAGGGGAAGGGCGAGGGCGGTCGCGATCGTGTGGCGCATCGGTGCGGGTCCTTCGTCGTGGCGCGGCGGATGCGAACGTCGCCTCCGTCTCGTCTGCGAGGAAGCAGACTTATGCGACGCCCGCGTGACAGTCGATAGAGCGGCGGCCCCGGCCTCGACTCTCGCCGGCGTGTCTGCGACGCTCCTCGCGATCCTCGCGCAGACGCCGGAGCAGCCCATGGCGAACCCCGATCAGGCCCCCATCAAGTCCGGCTTTGGCCTTCGGACCACGGCAAGCGAGGTGCTTGCGGGGATCGACCTCTCCGGAAAGACAGCGATCGTCACCGGCGGGTATTCGGGTCTCGGGCTCGAAATCGTGCGGGCGCTCGCCGCCGCCAGGGCGGATGTGCTGGTCCCGGCCCGCCGGCCCGGTTTGGCCGAGGCGGCTCTTTCGGGTCTCCCGCGCGTCACCACGACCGCGCTCGATCTCGGCGATCTTCCGTCCGTAGCCGCATTCGCGAAGGACTATCTCGCCTCGGGTCGGCCGGTTCACATGCTGATCAACAACGCGGCGGTGATGGCCAATCCGGAAACCCGCATCGGGCCGGGCTGGGAATCCCAGTTTGCCACCAACCATCTCGGCCACTTCGCCCTGACGTGCAGGCTCCAGCCGGCGCTGGAGGCCGCGGGCGGCGCACGTGTGGTGTCGGTGTCCTCCACCGGCCACAAGCTTTCGCCGATCGTGTTCGAGGACGTCCACTTCCGGGCCCGCCCCTATGACAAATGGAAAGCCTACGGCCAGGCGAAAACGGCGAACGCGCTCTTTGCGGTCGAACTCGACCGGCGCGGCAAGTCCAGAAACGTGCGCGCCTTCGCGTGCCATCCGGGCGGCATCCTCACCCCTCTCCAGCGCCACCTGCCCAAGGAGGAAATGATGGCCGCGGGCTGGATTGATGCCGATGGCAATCCCAACCCGATGTTCAAGACGACGGAGCAGGGCGCCGCCACCGCGACCTGGTGCGCGACCTCTCCGCAACTTGCAGACAAGGGCGGCGTGTATTGCGAGGATTGCGACATCGCCGTGCTCACGCCTCATGGGACATCGCGCTATTCCGGCGTCGATCCGCACGCGGTCGATGCGGAGGCCGCGGTGCGACTCTGGGCCCTCTCGGTGGAGGCGACCGGCGTTGACGCCTTCGCCTGACCAGCCGCCAGCGGCAACCGGCCTGCGCGCGCATTCTTGACGCTTTCGCGGGGAGAGCGCAGAGCCGTGCGCATGCACCGTCTGGCCGAATTCCTGAACAATATGGACGCGCGCGCCTGGCGCACGGTCTGGGTCACGCTCATCCTGTTCGGCCTCGTCGGAGCGATGATCGTGCTCGGCAAGACCGGCGTCCTTGGCGTGTCGGACAGCATCGAGCCCTTCCTCGAGAGCCTCCGCGACAGCCCGCTCGGCCTGTTGGCGACGATCGCCGTCTTCACGCTGTCCGCCTACATCGCTGCGCCGCAATTCATCCTCATCGCGGCCTGCGTGGTCGCCTTCGGTCCGGTGAATGGATTTCTCTATTCCTGGGCGGGCACCATCGTGTCCGGAGCCGCGACCTTCTACACCGGGCGGCTCGCCGGGGCCGACTTCGTCCGGCGCTATGGCGGCGGATCGGTGAACCGCCTCTCCCGTTTCATCGGGCGCAATGACTTCCTCGCGAGCCTGATCGTCCGCAACGTGCCGACGGCGCCCTTCATCGTCGTGAACATGGTGTTCGGCGTCAGCCACGCCCGTTTCTGGCGCTATATGGGCGGCCTCGTCATCGGGGTCATTCCAAAGACGCTGATCGTCGCGCTGCTGGGCCAGTCCGCGCTCTCCGCGATGGGGGGCGGGGTCGGCCTCGCGCTTGGCGTGGTCATCGCCGTCGTTGGCATCTGGATCACCGTCGCGCTCGCCGCCCGCAAGGCCGTTCGGGACGGTCCGGCCGCGGAACAGGCCGGGACGGGCGTGCAGGAGGGGTCCCCCGGTGGCGGGCGCTGAGGAGCTTGCGGCGCTGCCGAGCCTTGGCCCTGAATCTGCGCGGATGCTGGTCGAAGCCGGCGTCGAGGACGTGGAAGCCCTGATGCGGCTCGGGCCCGAAGCCGCCTACCACCGTCTGCGATTTGCGTTCGGCCGCCGGGCGACGACCAACTTCCTCTACGCGCTCGACAACGCCGTCACCGGAACCCGCTGGCGCGACATGTCCAGGGCGCGCAAGGCGGAGCTGCGCGAAGCGGCGAAACGCATCCAGGCCGCGGTCGACGCGATGGGCCGCTAGTCTCGCGCATCGCTTGACGTTCCCGGCGAGGACGTGGATACAAGCGGCATGCGTACCGCCGCGTCATTCCGCTCGCCCGCGCGACTGCTGGGACTTGCGGGGCTCCTTAGGAGCCCCTGGGCGCGGGCGTGACCTGACGAGCAGGTCGCGCGTCCAGGGGATGACCTTCAGGACAAAAGATCCACGCACCCAGGAACGCAACCCCATGACTTCCGAAACCCGATCGAGCCCCTCCGTCGCCGCCGGCGCGCGCGACCGCGTGCTCATCTTCGACACCACCATGCGCGACGGCGAGCAGTCTCCCGGCGCCTCCATGACGATCGCCGAGAAGATCGAACTCGCAGCCCTCCTCGAAGACATGCGCGTCGATATCATCGAGGCGGGTTTTCCGGCCGCGTCCGACGGCGATTTTGAATGCGTGCGCGCCATCGCCGCCCAATCCCGGGACGTCACGATCTGCGGCCTCGCGCGCGCCGGGCTCGCCGACATCGACCGCTGCGGCGAAGCGGTTCGTGCGGCGCGTCGCCCACGCATTCACACCTTCATCTCGACCAGCCCCGTGCACATGAAACACAAGCTGCGCATGGGCGAGAACGCCGTGCTCGAAGCGATCGGCGCTTCGGTCGCGCACGCGCGCAACCTCGTCGACGATGTCGAATGGAGCCCGGAGGACGCCACCCGCACCGAGTTCGACTTTCTCTGCAAGGCGATCGACGTCGCCATCAACGCCGGTGCGCGCACGATCAACATCCCGGACACGGTCGGCTATTCCCATCCGGCCGAATACGGCGCGCTGATCCGCCGGCTCATCGAGACGATCCCGAACGCCGACAAGGTCATCTGGTCGACCCATTGCCATAATGATCTGGGGCTCGCCGTCGCCAACTCGCTCGCCGGAGTGATCGGCGGCGCGCGTCAGATCGAGTGCGCGATCAACGGGCTCGGTGAGCGCGCCGGAAACGCCGCGCTCGAGGAAGTCGTGATGGGATTGCGCGTTCGCGCCGACAGCCTGCCGTTCGAGACCGGCGTGGACCCCAGCAAGCTCGCGCGCGCCTCGCGGATGGTCAGCCAGATCACCGGGTTTCCAGTGCAGTACAACAAGGCGATCGTCGGCAAGAACGCGTTCGCGCACGAAAGCGGCATCCATCAGGACGGGATGCTGAAGAACGCCCAGACCTATGAGATCATGAATCCCGAGGATGTCGGGGTCGCGTCGACCTCGCTTGTCATGGGCAAGCTTTCAGGCCGCAACGCGTTCCGGGACAAGCTGAAGGCGCTTGGCTACGAGCTTGATCAGGAAGCGCTGAACGACGCGTTCCGTCGCTTCAAGGACCTCGCGGACAAGAAGAAGCACGTGTTCGACGACGACATCATCGCCCTCGTGGACGACCAGATGGCGGGGGCGGAGGAGCGCATGGCGCTGAAGCGCCTTCGGGTGGTCGCCGGAACGGAGGGACCGCAGGAGGCGGAACTCACGCTCAGCATCGCCGGCGTGGAATCGACCGCGCTCGCGACCGGCAACGGTCCGGTGGACGCCGTGTTCAACGCGATCCGCAAGCTCGCCCCGCACGAGGCCGTGCTGGAACTCTATCAGGTGATGGCCGTGACGCAGGGCACCGACGCGCAGGCGACCGTGCTCGTGCGACTGTCAGAGGGCGGGCTTGTAGCGAGCGGCAAGGCGGCCGATCCGGACACGCTCGTCGCCTCGGCGCGCGCCTACGTCCATGCGCTCAACCGGCTGGAGGTGCGCCGCGCCAAGCGGACGGGCGGCTGACGCGATCGTATCTATGCTTTGGAGTCGACGATCGCGGAAGGAAACGGTCAAACGAGGCCTAAGTAGCCGTAGATGAGCAGCTTCGCTCAGTGCGTCGATTCACCTTCAGGCGTGACGTCGGATCGGGTCAGGCCGCTCGCGAAAGTATCATAATTCGACCGTGCAAGTTGTTCGCGAGCGGTGCGCCCAAGGCCTTGTGATCGATCAAGGCCCTCAAGCGAGAGTTCTGCACGACTGATGGCGGTCCTGATCCGGTCTTGTGCCGCTGCTGCGTTTTCGCACGACAACGCGGCACGTACGAACTCAAGGACAAGTTGCTTTGAAATGTCTAGAGGGCTCGTTCGGGGGGGCGACAATTGCCTCATTCCTGCACTAATTGTCATTGTCAGGCAATGAGCAACAGCTGCGAAATAATGACCGTCATTTGGATCCATTACACATGCAAGTAAATAACCCTCGACCGCGTCGACATGCCGGGCATTGTTACTGAGAGTAGCTGCGTACCAACTGACGCTTGTGTCGTCCACGTCTTTTGCGAGGATGGACGACCTGAACATAGGAAGCGCAGCGCCAATGTCATTCACATCTTCTAGCGCTCTTGCGTAGTTTCGCATCACCTGAGAGGAGTGCGGCATTGACGCGTACATCAGTTTGGTAAGCTTCAGTGCATCCGTGAAACGCCGCTCAGCGCGCAAGGCGTCCAACAAATAGTACAAGATCTGCTTTTTTAGCTGCGGGAGATCAGCGAAGTCGGACGTTGCTCGCCAGGATTCACCCTCAAAGACGAGGCCGACATACTCACTCGCATCTTCGATCGCCTGTAGCCGAGCCTGCTGGTCTTGAGATTGGAGTCCGGATGCGAACCGCGCGACTAGAAGCTTTTCGTTTGAGGGGAAGAACCGCAATCCGATATCGATGACGACCCGGGAGACGGGTGCCAGGTCGCGGACGCTCGCCATTCGGCTGATTTCGAGAATCTGATTCACGGTTGGAGGAAAGCGGCTCACATACATCAGCTTGCGTGTGGCGGTAACGAATTCGCCCACGTCCTTTGATGTGAACGCCGCTGTGATGTCTTCAAACACCTTGGCGCCGTGGCGCCCTTCCTTGATGTCTTTCTCCATTGCTTCGAACAGCATTTCTGGCGTTTCTTCGGACTTTGCCAGAGCGGTCAATTGCCCGAAGCGCGCTTCGTAGAGCCGCAGCTGCGCACTAAGTTTGGCGTTGTCGGTGACAAGCGAGTCCTCCGGGGCAAGCTGGGCTTGCACCATATCGATCGGCAGTCGCGGGAGAAATTCGTGGACCGGATTGTCGGCGCCTTCGTGCGCACCTTGTTGGATGGCGTTCACAGCACGAATGAGTTCCTCTCTGAACCGGCTGAGATACGCGAGTTCGGAGCGATATTTTTTCACGCGATGATTTGCTAAATTGAACGGAATGTGTGGCGAACGCTCTTCGTCCAGAGTCAAAATCGTCCCATAACGACGTAGGGTGTGCCGTACCCCGAGTTCGTAGAATACGTTCGGGTTGAGGTCGGTGAGGTCCGCTATCACGAGATCTGATTGAGCAATCGCGGTAACAATATCTTTTGTTATTGATCCAGCGTCAGATAAATCATCGCCGCGTTGTACATGGTAACCACAAGATTCAACCGGCTCCTTGTAAAAAAGCTTATATATTGACAAGAAATGCTGGAACTCTTCTTGTTTTTGCTTTATGGGCATTATCACAAAGCAGGACTTCATTGCGCGACCCCCGTTCGACGATGCTTGGCTGTGATCTCTTTATCGTGCCTGTGGGTAGCGCGCCACTGTTCCTGGCTCGCCATACGGTTTGAATGCCGTGCGACGCCGGGGAGCTGAAGCGTGTTCAGCAAGCTACGCTTTGACGCTCCCGAGCTTGCAGACGTGCTTCCACTCGGCGGCCGTCACCGGCTGCACCGACAGGCGCGAATTCTTCACGAGCACCATCTCGGCGAGCGCCTTGTCCGCCTTCGCGGCGGCGAGGGTCACCGGCGCCTTCAGCGGCGCCACGGCGGCGACGTCGACGCAAACCCAGGGCGAGCCTTCATCCGCCGTAGGATCGGGATAGGCCTCGCGCACCACCTCCACCACGCCCACCACCGCCTTGTCGGCGTTGGAATGGTAATAGAACGCGCGGTCACCGCGCTTCATCGCCATGAGATAGAGTTTGGCCTGATGATTGCGCACGCCGGTCCAGGGTTCGCCCGCCGGTCCCGCCTTCACCTGATCATCCCATGAAAACACGTGCGGTTCGGACTTCACCAGCCAGTACGCCATTCAGACTTGTCTCCTGTCTTGTCGGTCCCGTGGAGGGGGGGAGGGGGAGGGCGACAGGGCCGCCATGCAGGCACAGGGGCGGCTCAGGTGATCGAAGTCAAGGCTTGCCGGCCGGCCCCGCCGATGGTCCCCCGACCATCCTGTCGCGCGCGGCGTCCGGTCCCTCCTCATCGAGGCTGCGAATTCGCCGGAGCTGCGGGAACATCAACGCCCAGCCGCCCGCCACGAGGATCGCGCCGACCCCGCCGATCACGGCCGCCGGAACCGCGCCGGCCGCTGCGGGGCCGATCAGCCCGGCGAGCGTTCCGGCCCGGAATTCTCCAAGCTCGTTCGACGCTCCGACGAACACCGAATTCACCGCGTTGACCCGCCCCCTCACGGAGTCCGGCGTCCACAACTGCAGCAGGGTCTCGCGAATGACGACGCTCACCATGTCCGCGGCGCCAAGCAGGATCAGCGCTCCGATCGACAGCCAGAAAATGTCCGACACCGCGAAAACCACGGTAAACACGCCGAACGCGGCGACGGCGGCGAACATGATGCGCCCCGCATGGTCGCGGATCGGCGCCATGGCGATCAGCGCCGCCATCGCAATCGCCCCGATGCCCGGCGCGGCGCGGAGCAGGCCGAGCCCGTCCGGGCCGAGCTGGAGGATGTCGCGCGCATAGACCGGCAAGAGTGCAACCACGCCCCCCATGAGCACAGCGAAGAGATCGAGCGAAATGGCGCCAAGGACGACCTTCTCTCCCCAGATGAAGCGGAACCCCGCGAGCAGGCTGTCGAGCGAGCGAGCCTCGCCCTTCACGCGTTCAGGCGGCTTCGGCAACGAGAAGATCATCGCGGCGCCCACGATCATGCACGCGAGCGCCGTTCCATACGCGGCTTCGGCTCCCGCGCCGTGAAAGACCGCCGGCGCCGAGGGCGTCTCGCCGAGCCCGTAGATCAGTCCGCCCGCGACCGGCCCGAGAATGGTCGCCATCTGCCAGGCCGAGGAGTTCCACGTGACGGCGTTCGCGAAATCCTCCCGCGGGACCAGATTGATCACGAGCGACGCCGAGGCGGGGCCGAGGAACGCCCGCGCCACGCCGAACACGGTGAGTATGAGCAGCACCAGGTTCGGAGAATTGAGCCCGGAGGCGCTCACCGTCAGCATCGCCGCGGCGCAGATCGCCGCCAGCACGATCGACAGGCCCATCACGAGCCGCCGCCCGAACCGGTCCGAGGCGGCGCCTGTGACCAGCACGAGGAGCAGGGCGGGTGCGAACTGCACGAGGCCCACGAGCCCAAGATAGAAGGTCGACCGCGTGAGATCGTACATCTGCCACAGCACGGCGACCGACAGGACCTGCGTTCCGAACGTCGTCATCAGACGCGCGGTCCAGTAGATCGCGAACGGCCGGTGACGGAACGCCGCGAACCGTCCGCCGGCGCCCCTGGTTTGTGTGCTGGTCATGCGAAAGGCGACGTCCCGGCTCGTTCCCGGTTCAGAGCTTTGGCCTGCACCCGCGGGGCATGCAAGCCGGATGTTGACCGCGCGGGGTGACGCCCATGGCTGTGTATTAACGGAACGATTAGTTCCGTTTGGCCGGTTATCGTGCGGCTTCGCGTGAGCTGACGCTTCGATCGCGCGGCAATCGAGCGCCCAAAACCCGCATAGTGTACGGAGCGTTCCGTCATACTGAGGAGAATTCCGCCCGCGCTATTGCGTTAGGGGTTTCTCAACGGCACTTACGTATCAGTGGTACGGGACGCGGTCGGGCGTCCTGCAAGGGCCGGAGTGTCGCCAGCATGTTTGGCAAGTTGTTCAGTCTCATGTCGACCGACATGGCGATCGATCTCGGGACGGCGAACACTCTGGTCTATGTAAAGGGTCACGGGGTCCAGCTCGATGAGCCCTCCGTGGTCGCCTATGTGAATCAGGGCGGGCGGAAGGTCGTCCACGCCGTCGGGACCGAAGCCAAGCAGATGCTCGGCAAGACCCCGATCTACATGGAGGCCGTCCGCCCGATGCGCGACGGCGTCATCGCCGACTTTGAAGTCGCCGAAGAGATGATCCAGCGTTTCATCCGCAAGGTTCAGGTCCGCCGATCCTTCATCGCGCCGGTGGTCATCATCTGCGTGCCGACCGGGGCGACCCCGGTGGAGCGGCGCGCCATTCACCAGTCCGCCCTCATGGCGGGCGCCCGGGAGGTCCAGCTGATCGACGAACCCATGGCCGCCGCGATCGGCGCCGGGCTGCCGATCGACGAGCCGTCGGGCTCCATGGTGGTCGATATCGGCGGCGGAACGACGGAGGTGGCGGTCCTGTCGCTTGGCGGCATCGTCTATTCGCGTTCGGTGCGCGTGGGCGGCGACAAGATGGACGAGGCGATCGTCAACTATCTGCGCCGCGAGGAAAACCTCCTCATCGGCGAGGCGTCGGCCGAGCGCATCAAGAAGGAAATCGGCACAGCGAAGGCGCCCGAGAACGGCAAGGGCATGTCCCTCGACATCCGTGGCCGCGACCTGATGAACGGCGTTCCCAAGGAAACCGAGATCAACGAGGCGATGGTGGCGAAGGCGCTCTCCGATCCGGTTCAGCAGATCGTCGACTCGGTCAAGACCGCGCTCGAAGCCATGCCGCCGGAACTCGCCGCCGACATCGTGGACAAGGGGATCGTCCTCACCGGCGGTGGTGCACTGCTTCGCAATCTCGACGTTGTCCTGCGGGAGCGGACCGGGCTGCCGGTGACCATCGCTGAAGATCCCTTGCGCTGCGTTGTGCTGGGGTCCGGAAAAGTGCTCGAAAACCTCGACAAGATGCGGGGCGTGCTTGCTCCCGAGGTGTGAATCCGGGCAGGTGTTGAACGTTCGTTCCACGTGCTCGGAGGGTGCCGATGTCCGGTGCTTTCCGGCCGAGACCGATCGCGATGCACTTCGATGGACGTGCGGGACGACCCGCCGGGGGTGAGGCCTCGCGCAGACAGGGGCGCCATCCCCCGATCCGAACGTCCCCGACCCGTACGTCCCCGATCCGTACGTCCAGGAGCCTTCCCCATGGTCCAGTCGCCGCGCAGGAGGTCAAGCGAGAGCCGGATCGGCGCGCGGGCGGTCGTTGTGGGGCTTGCGCTCGCGATGGTCGGACTGCTCGCGATCCAGACGTCCTCCATTGTTCGGGGCGCCGTGAACGCATCCCGCACCACGATGGACGGGGCGTCCGCCTCGGCGTCCGGCGCCTCATCGGGATTTGTCCGGTGGATTCAGGGCATCGGCGGATCAGCCGCCGACAAGAAGCGCATCGCGGAGCTTGAGGCCGAAGTCGCGAACCTGCACCGCTGGAAGGACGCCGCCCAGTCGATGGTCCACCGGATGGAGGTCTATGAACGCCTGCTCGACGTGCTCGGTGAGCCTGAGCGCAACGAGGTCACCGCTCGGGTCGTTGCGGAATCGGATGGCCCGTTCGAGGCCACCGTGATCGCCGCGGCCGGGGCCGCCCAGGGGGTCGAGGAAGGCTATTACGCCGTCAATCAGAACGGTCTGGTCGGCCGCGTCATCCGGGTTGGGGAACGCACATCGCGCATCCTACTGCTTTCCGACTTTGCAAGCCGCATCCCGGTGCGCGGCCTTGAATCCGACGATCGCGCGATGCTTGTCGGGGATCGTCGCGGCGGGGTCGCCCGGCTGATCGAAGCCGAATCGCCCGACCGCATCGTCGAGGGCGAGATCTGGGTCACATCGGGGGATGATGGACGTCTGCCGGAATCCCTCATCGTCGGCCGGGCCAGATTCGCCGGCGGCGAGTGGCGGGTCGACCTTGCCCTGAAGGAAACCGCGATCGATTATGTCCGCCTGCGCGCTCCGCCGGACTACCCGACCCCCGAGGAGGCCCCGGCCCCCGGGGATGCGGCCGCCGGTGGCGTCGTCGCGACGCCCGGAAACGCCCCGGGAGGAGGGTGAACTCATGACGCTCGGCGTTCGCCTGTGGTTCGGCCTCATGACGCTGCTCTGCGCCTTCATAACCGCTGTCGGGCTTGCGCCGCAGGTCACGGGTCTCTGGTGGCCGCTCGCCGGGCTTTGGGCGGCGGCGGCGTGGTCGTCGACTGGGCTCTCGGTCTGGTGCGCCGGATGCCTCACGCTGCTTGGCCTTCTCACCGACTACATCACCGGCGCGCCTATCGGCGCCTGGCCGCTGGCGCTGTTGGTCGCCTACGGGGCGGGTCTTGTCGCCTGGGGACTGGGGTCGTCCCTGCCCGCATGGGCGCCGGATCTGCTCGCCCTTGCAGCCGCCCTCACTGCGGCCACATTCGCGCTTATGTTTGCAAGCGATGTCGCAGGGCGCGAAGCTTTCTGGTTGGACGGAATCCTCTATGATCTTCTGCTGACTGCGGGGCTCTATCCGCTGGTGCGGAGCATTCTGAACCCCATGCGCCCGAGGGATTTCCGACGATGAGCCAGGAATGGCGCTCACGCTTCGCCTCCCGCCGCGACATGTTTCTTATCGGCGGCGGTCTCGCACTCGGCGGGTTGACCGCCCGGCTCGCCGAACTGCAGCTGTTCCGTGGGGCGGAGTTCGCGGAACTCGCCGAGGAGAACCGCATCCGTCTGGACCCCGCGCCCCCGCATCGGGGGATCGTCTACGACCGGCGGGGTGAAACGCTCGCCACCAACAAACGCAATTTCTACGTCACCCTGACGCCCGAACTCGTGGGCGACGGTCAGAAACGCAAATGGACGGTGGAGCAACTGGTCCGCGTGATCAGCCGGGCCGATCGTCAGCCGCTCGATGAAGGCCAGAGAACCTTCTGGGAGTCGCGCATGCGACGCATCGAGCAGGAGGCCGGCCGGCAAGCTGGGTTCGTCGAAATTCTGGTCGCCGACGACCTCACCTGGGAGGACTACGCCCGCGTCAGCGTGCTCGCGCCGGAACTTCCAGGCGTCAACGCCAAGGTGGGGGAGCTTCGCGCCTATCCGTTCGGCGATGCGTTCGCTCATACGGTTGGCTACGCCGCCCGCGCCAACGACGCCGACATTCAGCGCCTGATCGATGACGCGCTTATCGATGCGAACGCCCCTGCGGAGTCCCCGGCCGGCAAACGAATCGGTTCGGCTCTGCGGCGTCTCTACAAACACCCTCAGATGCGTCTCGGAAAGCTCGGTGTGGAGGCCTTCGCCGAGCGCCAGCTCCGCGGCGAGGTCGGGCAGGAACGCGTACTCGTCAACGCAAACGGGCGTGTCATCGACCGGCTGCCAAGCGATGACGTGGCTGGACGACCGGGCGCCGACCTCGTGCTGTCGCTCGACGCCGAACTTCAACGCGCCGCGATCGAACGCTTCGGCGCGGAAGCTGGAAGCTGCGTAGTGATCGACATCCCGAGTGGCGACATCGTGGCGATGGTGTCGACCCCCGCCTTCGACCCCAACAAGTTCGTCAGCGGCATTTCGTCCGCGGATTATTCCGAGCTCCTGAACAACGAGCGCAAGCCACTTTATCACAAGGCCTATGAGGGCACCTATCCGCCGGGCTCGACCTTCAAGATGGTCGTCGGCGCGGCAGCCATGGAGTCTGGCAAGGCGACGCCGGAGGACCGGGTGTACTGTTCCGGGCGTGTCTGGTTCGGCAACCGGTTCTTCCATTGCTGGCGGCCCGAGGGACATGGCTCGGTGAACCTCCACACGGCGCTCCAGAAATCGTGCGACGTGTACTTCTACGAGATGGCGCGCCGCATCGGCGTCGACGCGATCGCCGACGCCGCTCGCAAGTTCGGCCTCGGTCACCTTTACGACATCGGCATCACGGGCGGCGCAGTGGGCGTGGTCCCCGATACCGAGTGGAAGCGCCGCGTTCGCAACGAGGCCTGGTTCGACGGTGAGACCCTCAGCGTCGGCATCGGCCAGGGCTACATGTCGACGACCCCCTTCCAGCTTGCCGTCATGGCGGCGCGGATCGCCGCCGGATCGGCGGCGGCCGATCCCAGACTGATCCTCTCCGGCGCCAGGGTCGAGAGCCAGCAGACCGCCGAACTTCGCGACATCTCCGAGGACACCATGCAGCGCATCCGCGCCGGCATGTACGCCGTTACATCCGAAGCGGGAGGAACCGCCCTGAGGGCTGGTGAACTCGACCCCAAAGGCGAGCTTCCGGCCCCGTTCACCCGGGCGCGTCTCGCCGGCAAGACCGGAACCGCGCAAGTGCGCTACATTTCCGTTCAGGAGCGCGCAAGAGGCGTCATCGCCAACAGCGATCTCGAATGGCGCCTGCGGGACCACGCCTTGTTTGTGGCGTTCGCGCCGACGGACAATCCCCGCTACGCCTGCGCCGTTGTGGTCGACCATGGGGGCTCGGGGTCACAGGTCGCCTCTCCGGTGGCTCGTGACATTCTCGCCATGACGCTCAAGCTTCACCCCGCCGGGAAGGCGGCGTTCCAGCCGAACGGCGACCTGGCCGATGCGGGAGGTCCCACCCCTACCCGCAGCGCCGGAGCGTCCGGGGTGACGCCCACATGAGCACGCGCCAGGACACGTTCCTTCGCAAGCTCGGGGGCCTTCAATGGTTCCTGGTGCTCAATGTCATCGCCATCGCGGTCTTCGGTACGGCGACGCTGCTGTCAGCCCCGTCGACTTCGGCGGTCGACGGAATCGATCCGCATCTCGCGCTCACCCACGGGACGCGTTTCGTGGGACTGCTCATCGTCACCTGCCTCATCGCGCTTGTCCCCTTGCGTCTCTGGGCGGCGGTCGCTTACCCGCTCTATTTCGCCGGGGTCGGGCTCTTGCTGATGGTTGAGTTCTCGGGAGTGATCGTCAACGGATCGCAGCGCTGGCTTGAACTCGGCTTCACACGGGTCCAGCCGTCTGAGCTGATGAAGATCGCGGTGCCGCTTGCGCTCGCGCGCTATTATCATCAGGCGTTTTCGATGTCGAAACGGCCCAGCTGGTGGGTGCACCTTCCTGCGGTCGCGTTCGTCGCCATTCCCGTCGCGCTCGTGATGCATCAGCCGGACCTTGGAACGGCGTTGCTCATTCTCGCAACCGGCGGCGCAGTCATCTTCTTTGCGGGCCTGCCGATGCAGCTGATCATCGGCGCGGTGGCCTGCGTCGCCGTGGCGGCGCCGCTCTCCTACTTTTTCGTGCTTCACGACTATCAGCGCCAGCGCGTCGAGACCCTGTTCGACCCTTCCGCCGACCCGCTCGGCGCGGGCTACCAGCTTCAGCAGGCGCTGATCGCGATCGGCTCCGGGGGGCTCGGCGGAACCGGCTTTCTGGAAGGAAAGCAGAAACAGCTCGACTACATTCCGGAACAGCAGACCGACTTCATCTTCACCATCGTCGCGGAAGAGTTCGGCTTCGGTGGGTCGATCGTTCTTCTGCTCGCCTGGGCGGCGGTGCTCTGGCAGGGGATGAGCGTTGCCCGAAGTTCGGTGACCCCGTTCGGCGCGCTGGCCGCGGCGGGCTTTGTGTCCACGCTCGCCTGTTACGTCGTCATCAATGTCGGGATGGTCATCGGCCTGCTGCCTGTGGTGGGGATCCCCATGCCCCTCGTCTCCTACGGCGGAACAGCGATGCTGACGGTCATGGCGGGCTTCGGCCTCCTGCTCGCCGTGCATCTCAACCGCGAGCAGCGCATGCCGCTCAAGGGCCTGCTCTGACGGGCGCTCTGTTGCAAGCGCTGTGAGCCGTTATTCGGCACGGGCATTGCGCGTCTCGGGTGGTGCGTGCAACAAACCACCAGATTTCAGGTTTGAACGGGGCGAATCATGGTCGCGATGACGGGCGCCGGCGGTGTCGATCGGAAGACCGAGAACTGGTCCTCCCGGTTCGGCTTCATCATGGCCGCGATCGGATCTTCGGTCGGACTGGGGAATTTCTGGCGGTTTCCCTACATGGCGGGAGAGGGCGGCGGCGGCGCCTTTGTCATCGCCTATCTCGCCTGCCTCGTGATCGTCGCCTTTCCCCTCCTCGCGGCGGAATACGCCATCGGCCGGCGTTCGGGCCACTCGGCGATCGAAAGCGTTCAATCCGTCGCCCGCGCCTCCAGCCGGTCCCAGAACTGGGGTGTCGTCGGCTGGGTGGGCACGTTCGCCGCCTTCTTCATCCTTACCTTCTACTGCGTGGTCTCGGCGTGGCTCATGGCCTATATCCCGATCGCGTGGAACGCCGACTTCGCCGCCATGACCGCAGAGGCCTCGCGCGAGCGCTTTGACGCGGTTACCGGCAATATCGGCGTGATTCTCGTCTGCCTCGCCGCGTTCGTGTCGTCGGCGGCGATCATCGTCGGCCGGGGGATTCGGCGCGGCGTCGAACGGGCGGCGATCTGGCTGATGCCGGTCTTTTTCGCCGTGTTGCTGATGTTGCTCGTGTTCGCCGCCTCGCAGGGCGCGTTCGCCGAGTCCTGGCGGTTTCTCACCACCATCGAGCCCGGTGGTCTCACCTTCGAAACGCTGCTCGACGCCCTCGGCCAGTCGCTCTTCTCAACCGGAGTGGGCGCCGCCGTAATGATCACCTACGGCGCCTACCTCACCGCCGACACCCATATTCCGCGCTCCGCCGGTATCGTCGCCGGGGCCGACACGGTGGTCGCCATGATCGCGGCGCTTGTCGTCTTCGCGCTGGTGTTCTCCGTGGGCGGGGATTCCTCCGCGGGGCCGGCCTTGTTCTTCATCACGCTGCCGATGGGGTTTGCGCAGATGCCGTTTGGGGCGGCGCTCGCCGGCGTCTTCTTCACGCTGGCTCTGTTCGCGGCGCTCGCCTCATCCATTTCGCTGATGGAGGCGGTCGTCTCCTGGCTTGAAGAACGCCAGGGGGTGACCCGTTTGTGGGCGGCGGTCGGTGTGGGCGTTGGTGTGGTCATCGTCGGCGGCGGACACATCCTGTCGCACGACTTCATCATCTACGTCGACTTCATCACCGCGTCGGTGTTCATGCCGCTTGGAGGCTTGCTCATGGCCGTGTTCGCCGGACACGTCGTCTCCGACCGGATCATGAAGTCGGAGCTTGGTGCGGGGTTTCACCGCATCTGGCTGCCGGTGGTGCGTTGGGTGGCTCCGGCGATCATCGCGATTGCGCTCTGCCTCGGCGCCATCGACAAGATGCAGAACCGCGGCTGGCTCGACCTTCCCGCGCCGTTGACCGCGCTCGTCGGACCCAATCCATAGGGCCGGTTCGCCGACTGCCGCTTCCCGCAGGTCTCAGGCGACGAGCTCCACGAGGGCGTCGCTCGCCCGGATCAACTCGGTGACAATGCCGGGCTCCAGGCTGGAATGCCCAGCGTCCGCAACGATGCGTAGGGCGGCGGCGGGCCATGCCTTGTGCAGCGCCCAGGCCGAGGAGAGCGGCGTGATCACATCATAGCGCCCATGAACGATGAAGCCGGGCAGCTTGCCGAACCGTTCGGCTTCCTGCAGCAGCCAGCCGTCCGTTTCGAAAAAGCCGCGATTGACGAAATAGTGCGCCTCGATCCGTGCGAACGCGTCGAGAAAGTCCGGTTCATCGAACCGGGAAGGGCGGCTGGGCGGCCCCTTGATGGAGAGGGTCTCTCCCTCCCACTGCGCCCATGCGGCGGCGGCTCGCGCCCGCTCGAGCGCATCCGTCCCGGTCAGGCGGCGATGGAAGGCCGCAACAAGATCGCCGCGTTCGGCTGGAGGAATGGGTGCGACATAGCGCTCGAACGCATCGGGGAACAGCCGGCTTGCACCCTGCTGGTAGAACCACTGGATCTCGTCCCGCGTCAGCAGGAATATGCCGCGCAGGATCAGTCCCGCGACCCGTCTGCGGTGACGCGCGGCATAGGCGAGCGCCAGCGTTGACCCCCACGAGCCGCCGAAGACGACCCACTTCCTCACCCCGAGATGCTCTCGAAGCTGTTCGATGTCGGAGACCAGCGACCATGTGTCGTTCTCCCGCAGCTCGGAGTGAGGGGTCGATCGACCGCATCCCCGCTGGTCGAACAGGATGATGCGCCACCGTTTCGGGTCGAAGAAGCGCCGCATCTCCGGCGACGATCCACCGCCTGGTCCGCCATGAAGCGCCACCACCGGTACGCCGTCCGGGTTTCCACACTCTTCCCAGTAGAGTTCGTGCAGATCACTTACTCGAAGTCGGCCTGTCTTTCTCGGCTCGATTTTCGGATACAGGCTGCGTCTTGCTCGTTCTTCATTCATGGAAGCTTCATCTACAGAGCGGTAAGATTCCGTCAAATTCTTATCGCGCCGATCACTCGCTTTTTGACTGGTGGGCCGATATAAAGCTCGCAACTGGATGGTTTGGCGGGGTGTGTGGGAGTGTTCAGGCTGAAACTGGCCTTCATAAGTTCGTTCGCCCTGATGTCTGGGGCGTGCGCCACCGTCTCGGTTTATGAGCCCGTCACGTCCGAAATATCCCTCGTCGCCAGCCAGTCCGAGCTTCAATCCGCATCCGAAGCCTACTGCAAGACCGCGCGCGCCGAACAGTGGGCGAGCGGCGAGGCGAGCCTCGGCGGGCTCGCCGGCCTGATCATGGGCAAGCAGCAAGGCCCCTCGCTCTACGCCACACGGATTGAGGCTCAGACCGCATCACCGACCGCTGTCATCAATCGCGTCAGGGCGGATGTCCAGAGGGCGCGGGCCGGCCTCGATGGCGTGTCGACCATCGCACGGACCCTGCTTGCCTCCACAACCCCTTCGCGTGACGACGTCAACGAGTTCGAGCGCGCGCTGATCCACGCCCGCCAGTCACGCGCGTCGTTCGAGGATGCGTTGCAGCATGTGAATGTGCGGGTTCCCGACCGGATCGAGCTTGCCTCCGCGCTCGGACCGCTTGATACCTCGATCGCCACAGCGAGGCGGCTCGCCGACGATCTCGCCGCCGCCCGCTCGGCGTCTCCCTCCAGCTGATCAAGCCGCGTCCTCTCGCGGATTATTCGCGACGGCGTCGGACAAGCACCGCGCTCGCGGCGAGGAGAAGCCATCCCGCCAGCATCGCGGCGCCGCCCACCGGAACCAGAAACGTCAGGGGGTCGAGAAGAGACCGCCCGTCGACCGCGGTGTGCATCTTCGCAAGCTGAACGCCGCAGAACAGAAGGACCCCGAGCAGAAAGGCCGCCCCCGCCGCGATCCTCAGCGCCTCCCGGCCCGGGAGTGCGGCAGCTGCAAGGGTTGCGAGCACATGCACGAAACCAAATACCAGCGCGGACGACCATCGCGCCCCGCCCGCTGCGTCGCCCGCCATAAGGTGAGCGCCCGCCGCTCCAGCCGCGACGAGGCAGAAGCCGAAGACCGAAGCCGTCGCAATCAATGCATTCATGGGCTTGTTATCCGCTTCAACGGCCCGGAATGAAAGACTTCAGCGACGTCCTTGGCGTACACTGGAACCGTCGCAAGGACGCTAGGCGATCTTTGGAGCGCAACCTGAGCGCGAACCCACTCGCTCCGCGCGCGGGTTTGCTGTGTGGTGCGGGACTTGCGAGCCGGCCCGAACGAACTGGAAAGCTGCACGTATGGCTCCAGAGCCGACATCACCCACCTCGTTCGACGTCGCGCGGTCCGACGACGGGAGAGATGTGTTCTCCGTTTCGGGCGACTGGACGATCTGGACGATCGGGACGATCGACAGCCGGCTGCGGTCCGTCACCCTGGGGGAGGGCGCGGTGCTCGACGTCCGCGGGCTGCGGCGGATCGATACCTCCGGCGCCTATCTCATCGACCGCACCATGCGCTCCGGGGGCGACGTGCGTCCTGATATCACCGTGCTCGGCGCGCATCCGAGCGCGGAACGGCTTGTGGAAGAGGTTCGCCGCGCGAACCCCCCGGCCGCGCCTGAATCGGCCGTCAGAACCGGTTGGGTCGCGCTGCTTGAGCGCGCCGGTCGCGGCGCGGTCGATGTGTGGTCGGAGTTCATCGGCATTCTCGCCTTCATCGGCGAAGCCGTGGCGGTGCTGTTCGGCCGCCTCACCAATCCGAGACGGCTGCGCTGGACCTCGATCGTCTCCCACATCGAGGAGATCGGTCTCGACGCCCTGCCGATCGTCTGTTTCCTGTCCTTTTTCATCGGTCTGGTGGTCGCCTTCATCGGCGCGAACCTGCTGGCGATGTTCAATGCTTCGGTCTTCACCGTGGAGCTTGTGGGCATCGGCATGCTGCGCGAGTTTGGCGCTGTCATCACCGGGATCATCCTCGCCGGCCGCACCGATAGCGCGTTCACCGCCCAGATCGGCGCGATGAAGATGCGTCAGGAGATCGACGCCATGCGCGTCATGGGTCTTGAACCGATGGATGCGCTTGTCGCGCCGCGGCTCATCGCGCTGTTGATCGTCACGCCGCTTCTCACCTTCGCCGCGATGATGTCCGGTGTCGGCGGAGGCATGATCGCGGCGTGGGCGGCGATGGACATTTCCCCGCGCATGTTCGTCGAAAGATTCCAGGAAACCATACCCGCGCAGCACTTCTGGACCGGTATCGTCAAGACTCCGGTCTTTGCGCTGGTGATCGCGATTGTTGGCTGTCGTAATGGTCTTCTTGTCGACAGTGACGTGACATCACTGGGTAGACGCACCACATCATCGGTTGTGCAGGCGATCTTCATGGTGATCACCATCGACGCTTTGTTTGCTGTTCTGTATTATTTGATCGACGTATGAGTTTTGACGCCGCCCTCGACCAGGACGCCGAACCGGCCGCGAGAGAATTCGCGATCCGGGTGCGTCGCCTTACCAACCGGTTCGGACCCAAGACCGTTCACGAGGATCTCGACATAGACATTCGCGCCGGTGAGACCATCGGTGTGATCGGTCCGTCCGGGTGCGGAAAGTCGGTCCTCCTTCAGTCGATCGTGGGGCTGATCCAGCCGGTTTCAGCCGAGATCGAGGTGTTCGGGCAGCGCATCGATCGCATGAGCCGGGCCGAGCGCGACGCCACGCGTCGGCGGTGGGGCGTGATGTTCCAGGACGGAGCGCTGTTCTCCAACCTGTCGATCCGCGAGAACGTGATGGCGCCGATGCGCGAGCATCTGAATCTGTCGGTTCGGTTGATGCGCGAGCTTGCGGAAATGAAAGTGCAGCTGGCGGGTCTTGAGGTCGAAGCCGCCTTCAAGCGTCCGGCCGAGCTCTCGGGCGGTATGCGCAAGCGGGCGGCGCTCGCCCGCGCCATGGCGCTCGATCCCGAGCTGCTGTTTCTTGACGAGCCTACGGCCGGGCTGGACCCGATCAGCGCGGCCCGGTTCGATGAACTGATCCGATCGCTGTCGGAGACGCTGGGTCTCACCGTCTTTCTGGTGACGCACGACCTCGACACCTTGATCGCGACCTGCGACCGGATCGCCGTGCTGAATGGCGGCAAGGTGCTTGCAATCGGTGAACTGGCCGAGGTTCGCGCCAATCCCCATCCGTGGATTCAGGAGTATTTCTCCGGGCCCCGCGGTCGGGCTGCGATGGGATAGACGATGGAGACGCGCGCAAACTACGTGTTGATCGGAGCATTCGTCCTCGTGGCGGCCGCGGCGGCGATGCTGTTCACGGTCTGGATCTCGGGCGGGCAGTTCAACCGATCGAAGAATGTCTATGACGTCGTCTTCCAGGGGGCCGTGAACGGCTTGAGCGAGGGCGGAGAAGTCCGCTTCAACGGCATCAAGGTCGGAGAGGTGTCGCGGCTTTCACTCGATCAGGCGGACTCAAAGCGCGTGATCGCCCGCATCCAGATCGACAGCCGAACCCCTGTCCGGACAGACAGCGTCGCCACGCTCGAATTCCTCGGAATCACCGGCGTCACCTTCATCCAGCTGAGCGGCGGGTCCGCCGACAAGCCCTTGCTCACCCAGCCCCTCGGCGCCCCGCCGCCCATCATCCAGGCGCAGACCACGATCATCGACGAACTGTTCCAGGGGGGACAGAATCTGCTCTCGGTCAGCGGCGAGACCCTTCAAAGTCTGAATGAGGTGCTTGCGCCGGACAACATCGTCGCCGTGCGCACCATACTCGCAAATCTCGCGACCGCTTCCGAGAAGCTGAGCGCCGATGACGGGCTCATCGATTCAGCAACGTCGGCGCTCCAGTCGGTCGACCGGGCGGCGCGTTCGCTTGATCGGGCCGCGGCGTCGCTCGACGTCGCCGTGAACGACATAAACGCCTCGGTCGCGAAACTGTCCGATGGCTCTGAGGAGGTGCTGTCCCAGGCCGGGCCTTTGCTCGCGGAGACCCGGACGTCGCTGAAGCGGCTCGACAGCGCGGTTGAACAGCTCGACGCCGAAGTCATTCCGGGTGCGGGGCGGGCGCTCGAACAGCTCGCCTTGTCCGCCTCAGACGTCAGCGCCACGCTGCTCCGACTTCAGGCTCTGGCGGCGCAGATCGAACAGGATCCGAGCGCTTTTGTCTTTCCCCAGCCGCAGCCGGTGGAGCGCCGTTGATGACCATCCCCAGACTCACGGCGGGTCTCGTCGCCGTCTGCGCCCTCGGCGTCTCTGCCTGCGTTTCCGTACTCCCCGATCCCGTCACGCCGATCGCGCTGATCGTGCTGCCGTCGTCGCGTGCACAGGCCCCGGCCATGCCGCTGCGCGCTGATGTCAACGTCTTCCCGCCGGATGCCTCTCGCGCGCTCGGCGGCGTCGATATTCCGGTCTCTCAGGATCAGGAATTGGTCTATCTTCCGGAAGTTCGCTGGGCGGACGCCTCCCCGCGCCTCCTGCAGGGCGCCGTGCTCGATGCGCTGTCCAACGCGGGGGGAGAGGGCAGGGCCGCCCCGGCGCAGCTCGGAGTTCGCGCGCCGTACGACCTTCGCTGGCGCATTGTCGACCTCGCAGTCGGGAGAGGCGGCGGCGTCGCGATCTGCACCGTCGAAGCCATGCTGATCGAGTCATCCACTCGGCGCATCCTCGCCCAGCAGCGTTTCGAATCCGTCGAGCAGCCGTCCGGGCGCAGTCCTCGCGAACGGGCCGCCGCCCTGGCGCTCGCAACCCAGCGCACCGCAGACGCGGTCGCGTCTTTCGTCGCCTCCGAGGCGACGCCGCCAGCCGCTCGTTGACGCCGCCGGCTAGACGACGGTCCCGAGCGCCGCATCAAGGAACAGGAAGGCGGAAAGCCGCGGATCTGCGTTTTCTCTCGCCCGTTCGGCGCCGGACAGCAGCCGCAGCGCCTCAGGCTCTTCCACCGCCACAAACTCCCGCGCAGCCGCCTCGAGGGAGCTGTCGTCTTCGAGCAGTTTCACCACGCGCTGGATTTCCGTCGGCGCCACATCGCGGATCGCCCGCCGGCGCTGACGTTCGCCATGGTGCGCAGCAGATGCGATGCGTCGCAGATCGGACGCCTTGACGGTGTCCGCCAGATGCACGCCCGCTTCGCCAAGCCGCGCCAGAAGCTTTGCAACCTGTTCGTCGACGGGTGAGGGCGGCGCATCCTCAAGCCCGGTCAGCAGGTCGCGCCAGGAGAGCGGTCCGCGCGTCCGTCCATTCGCTTGCGGGGCTTCTTCCGCCGACGGTTCTTCGCCATGCGACAGCCCGTTCATCGTCTCCACCCGGGCGTCGCCCGCAGCCGGTGGGGCGGGGCGGGGCGGAATCAACGGCACGCCCGGAGAGGTCGTCAATCTCTCGCCGGCTTCCCTTGCCGGTGTGCGCAGACCCTCGAGGAGTCTCGCCGGCGCGCCGGCCTCGCGCATGGCGGTCTCGAAATCGGCCGTCGCGGTCGGCTTGTGGGCTTTCGGAATCCGTTTTGCTGGATCAGCGCGCCCCGGCGCTTGCTCCGCTTCCGGAGCGAGCGGATCGATCGCTCCCGGGTCGTCGCCAATCCGGTTGCGCGCGGTTTCGATCCCCGCCTCGGCGATGTGCGTGGCGCGGGCGACCGCGTTGAACAGATAGTCCGCAAGCCGGTTGATCCGCTGTTCGGTATCCTCCGCCTGGGCGCGCGCCGCGAGGCTGGCGCTGCGCGTCGTCGCCTCGGCTTCCTGACCGGCTTCCTTCAGTCGCAACATGGCCTCGTGCGCCTTCTTGGCGGCTTCGGCGGCATGCATGGAAATCGTCTCGCTCGCCTTGAGCGATCGGTCGAGGGCGTCGGATGTCGCATCGCGCAGGGCGTCCGCGGTGCCCTTCGAGGCGACCGCCGCGAGTTCGCCTGCCTTGGTCGCGGAATCGACCATGCGAGCGGACTGGTTCAACTGCTCGTCCAGCCGGCTGAGCGCATTGACAAGCGCCTGGGCCCGTTTGCGGCTTTCGGCGCCCATCGTGTCGAGATGGTCGATCCGCTCGGCGAGCCGCCGCGAGGCGTCGTCGACGCCGCGCAGGCGCTGGTCCAAGGCCTCTTCCGCCTTGGCGACCTCGTTGTGGGCGAGTTTCGTCGCTTCCGCCATCGTCTGGGCGTAGCGGGGGATCGCCTCCGCCAGCGCCTCGGTCTGTCCCCGCAGCGCTTCCGACAGCTGCACCATGTTCTGGCGTTCGCCCGACATCCGGCTGACGAGGACATCGCTGTCGGCGCGAACCACTTCCGCCGCCTTCAACACGGAGTTCACGCTGCCCTCGACGTCGGCCTTGAGCTTTTCGACCCGAGCATGCGCCTCCTCGATCGCCTTGGTCATGACGCCGGCTTCGCGAGCGATGACGGACGCAACCGTCGAAAGTTCGTCACGGCTGGTCTCGGCGGGTTCGAGCAGCAGTCGCGCCGACGACATCACAAGCGCGTTGGTTTCGCTGGACCGGCGGCTTTCGCGAGCCATGAAACCCGCCGCGATGATGGCGAGCCCGGGGGCGATCGCGATCAGCGCGCCGCCGGCCAGGGCGACGGGGTCAAGCGCGAGCAGCCCGTCGACGCCCACCGTTGCATAGGCGAGAAACCCGGCGCCGGCCCATCCGGTGATCGCGATCGCCGACGCCGCCCATGGCATCCAGGCGCCCGCCGATCGTGCGCGAGCAAACTTCGCCTTGATCCTTGTGTTGCTGTGTCTGTCGTAGCTGGAACTCATACGCTCACGCTTACCAGAAAATATGGCTCGGGAATGCCCCGATAATGGCGCCAAAGTGGTCGAACAACAGTGTTTTTTGTAACTGGATCAGATGACCCTGACATGAACGCCCGAAGCTTTATTTGCTTCGACTGTTCAGCGCATTCAATAGCGCGTCCGGCGCGATCCGCAGTCGAGGCGGGAAATCCCGCAGCTACAGCCCGACCGGCGCGACCTGACTGATCGCACCCACGGGCCCGGGAGACGCTTCGTGACGCATCGGCGTGCGCTCTGGCGAGGCCGATGGCGTACCGAACTCGATCCACGCCAAAAGCATCGACAAGAGCACGTCGCGCAGGGCCACCAGCAAATCGGTCATCGCCGAGCCTTCCTCCCGTCCTCACCCGGTCGGGCTGTTCGGCGGGCGCGGGGGCGCCGACAAGGCCCGCCTTCGCAACCTCACCGGTACCGCAGGAACCGGTGCGACCCCTGGACGATATAGATTTCGCCATAGCCATTGGCGCAGAGCTGACGCTCGATTGTCGCCGGGCGGCCGCGCCAGTAGTCATAGACCGTTTCCCATCGGCACTCGCGCGGCCGCAGCCCGATGTATCCGCGATAGCCGTCATCTCCGAAGCGGAAGGTCAGCGAAGGCGCGCTGTAATAGGTGTATCCGTAGCGGGGCGCCGGATAATAATTCCGGTAGCTGTAGTGGCGGTAGTCGCGCCGATCGTGGCGCCAGTCGCGACGATGGTCCCGCCGGTCGTCGCGCCAGTCCCTTCGGTCATGACGCCAGTCCCTGCGATCGTCGCGCCGGTCGTAACGCCGGTCATCCCGCCGGTCGTGCCGGTCGCCATAACGGCCGCGGTCACGATCGCGGTCGTCCGCGGACGCAGGGGCCGCGCTGATCAGGCCGGTCGCCAACAAGGCTCCAAGCGCGATCGCCGCCCTTCGCTGCAGCATCTTCGAAAGAGTGATCATGAGGCGTCTCCATCTGTCCGGCGCTCATCCAGTCGAAGGACAAGGGCGCGGGTCTCGGTATTTGCGGCCATATTGGGGCGAACCGACTTGAAGCCTGCGTGAACGGGACGTTCAGGGTCGAGGCCGCAACTGAGGAAAAAGTCGATCGACCTCGCAGAATCGATGCAGCGTCGCGGTCGCCCTATTGCTGAGTCGGGCAGATGGAGCCGTCATGACATCCGGTTCGGAAGACGCCTCAGATCCTCAACTGATCCCGCAGGGGGCGCCCGCCGCGATCCTTGATGTCGGGCAACTGGCTCTCATGACCTCCGGCGACGCTGCGCTCGCCATCGAAGTCATCGCGATCTTCCGGGGACAGGCGGACGCGTGGGGGCGGTTGCTTGATGCATCGCTCGACGTCGAAAGCTGGGGGGACGCGGCTCATTCCATAAAGGGCGCGGCGCGGGCGGTGGGGGCCATGGCGCTCGGCGAGGCGGCGCTGGTCGCGGAACAGACCGCACGCTCGGGCGCACCGAGCGCGGCTGCGGCGGCCGTCGCGGTCGGTGCGGTCAAGGACAGGATGATCGAAGCGATAGAGGCGATCGCGGTTCTCGAACATGACCTCACCATGGGGCGCGGCCCGGCGCTCGGATTCAATGGCTGACCTGTCAGACACCGCTGATTTCTTCGCCAGCCGCCTCGGATTTGAGCCACGCCATGAAGCTGCGAGCGAGCTTGGAGGGGGTGCGCCAGCGCGGCCACACCATCCAGTAGGCAAAATCAAGATCGGCTGACCCGTCGGCGAAGGGAGCAACCAGTCTGCCAGTGGCGAGATCGCCCGCCGCGATCGCCCGTTTCGCGAGGGCCACCCCACGACCCGCCGCCGCGGCTTCAACCACCAGCGCTGACTGATTGAACCGGGGACCCCTCGTGGCGTTCGGGGCAACGACGCCGCGCGCGGCGAGCCAGCTCGTCCAGTCAGGACAGGACGGGTCGTTCTCAGGCCCCTCATCGTGGAGCAGCGTATGGCGCACCAGGTCCGCCGGAGACTTCAGCGGGTCGGCGCCGCGCAGGAGTTCGGGCGAGCAGACGGGGAGCACCGCCTCCGGCATCAGCAGTTCAGCGCGCAGCCCCTCATAGCTGCCTCGGCCGTAGCGCACGGCGAGGTCTGTGTCGGATTGGTTGAAGTCCGTGAGGGCGAGGTCGGCGGATACCCACACCTGCGCTTCGGGGTGCTCGAGCTGGAAGCGCTCGAGCCTCCGCGCCAGCCATTTTGCGGCGAAGGAGGGCGCCGAGGAGATCATCAGCCGGTCGCGGCGCACCGGCGCGCGCATCAGATGAACCGCCTCCTGCATCTGTTCGAACGCGTTCGACAGCAGGGGCAGGGCGGCCTCGCCTGCGTCGGTGAGCAGCACCTGACGGCCGGTGCGCTTGAACAGCGGCGCGCCGGCGAAGTCTTCCAACTGACGCACATGCTGACTGATCGCCCCCGGCGTCACGCCGAGTTCGTCCGCAGCCTTGGTGAACGACAGGAGCCGCGCCGCCGCTTCGAACGCTCGAAGCGAATTCAACGCCGGCAGCTTTTCGTCTGGGGAAGAACCGGATGCCATGGCCGTCAGTGCACCTAAAGCCTCTGCTTAGCGGCTGCGCCTTGCTTCCCGCCGCTGCTCCAGCCAGTTAAGGCACGCCGCTTCGTTCGATCCGTTGGCGGGACGCGCCGGCTGCCGATTGCGTCCGCGCTTTGGTCGATCTAGAGCGTTCGACGAGTTGAGAAAAGCTAAAATGATGAGCGGAATGAGGGCGACCGAGCAAACTGGGGCACGTGCGCCGCTCGCGCGGCCAGTCGTGTCTCTCGTCGGGGCTGGGCCTGGCGACCCCGAACTGCTGACGCTGCGGGCGGTGGAGCGCATCCGGTCGGCGGACGTCATCCTGGTCGACCGGCTCGTCGATGCTCGTATTCTCTCGTTCGCCCGGTCGGACGCGGACATCCAGCAGGTCGGCAAGTCCAGGGGCGAGCACAGCGTCCCGCAGTCCGAAATCAACCGGCGCCTGATCGCCTTGGCCCGCGCCGGGCTCCGCGTGGTGCGGCTCAAGGGCGGCGACCCCTTCATTTTCGGTCGCGGGGGTGAAGAAGCCGCCGCCCTTCGGGCCGCCGGCGTCGACGTTGAAATCGTGCCGGGTGTTTCCGCAGCGCTCGCCTGCGCGGCCTCCGCCGGCGTGCCGCTCACGCACCGCGGCGACGCCCAGTCCGTCACCTTCGTGACCGCCCACGCCGCGCTCGGGACGGAGCCGGATCTTGACTGGCCGGCGCTTGCCCGCGCCAATCAGACAGTCGTCGTCTTCATGGGAGTGGGGGTCGCGCCCCTCATTGAGGCGCGCCTTCTCGCCGCCGGTCGCGCAGGCGACACGCCCGTCGTCATCGTCGAGAACGGAACCCGGCTGAACGAGCGGATCCTGCGCACGCCGCTCGGCGCGCTCGGCGCTTGCGTGTCGGGTGAGGGCGTCGCGGGGCCGGCGATCCTGATCATCGGCGAATGCGCCGCGCATGGCGATGTGCTCGCCCTTGCGAACGCCCGGCAGGAGATCGATGCATGAGCTCTGCTCGACCCCGGCTCGCACCGGAAACTCCGAAAATGGTCACCGCGTGGGACACGGCGACGGGGCGGACCGTTTACATGACCCCGTCGCGGGAGTGGAGCGTCAACATCGCCGACGGCGCTGTCCTGGTCGGTGCGGCCGCGGATGACGCTCTCGCATTCGCGGCGTCCGATGAAGGCCGGGCGACGGACCCTTACGTGATGCAGGTGTCGCCTCTGGGCGAGATCGACGGCCGCGAGATCATCCGCGAAACCATCCGGGCGGTGGGGCCGACCAACCATCCCATGTTCGGAAAACAGGCCGGAAACCCATAAGGACCTCCTCGACATGCTGCCGCGCGACATATCGAAACTCACCTTCTACGGCGACTGCAACAGCGGAAACTGCATGAAGGTGCGTTGGGTGGCCGACATGCTCGGCGTGGATTACGACTGGGTCGAGATCGACGTCACCTCCGGCACCACGCGAACCGAGGCGTTTCTCGCGCTGAACCCCGCCGGACAGGTGCCGCTCGCGCGCTGGCCGGATGGACGCTCCCTCGCACAGTCCAACGCGATCATGCTCTATCTCTGCGACACGACTCCCGGCGGCGAACGTCTGGTTCCGGCTGACCCCTTCAGGCGCGCGCAAATGACGAGCTGGCTCTTCTGGGAGCAATACAGCCACGAAACCGCGATCGCGGTGCGCCGGTTCCAGAAGGCGATTTTGAACAAGTCCGACGACGAGATTGATCCAACGCTCTTGCCGAAGGGGCGACGGGCGCTCGGCGTGATGGAACTTCAGCTCACCTATTCCGATTATCTGGTGGGCGATGCGCTGACGCTCGCGGATGTGGCCCTGGTGGCCTATACGCGCTGGGCCCACGAGGGCGGATTCGACCTCGGCGAGTTTCCCGCGGTCGACCGGTGGGTGCGACGCGTCGAGTTCGACCTTGGCGTCGTGCACGCGCGCGAGGTCGCCTGATGTATCGCTACGATGAATTCGACGAGGCGCTTGTCCGCGAACGCGCCGCGCAGTTTCGCGGACAGGTCGCCCGCCGTCTCTCCGGCGCTTTGAAGGAGGATGCGTTCAAGCCGCTCCGGCTCATGAACGGCGTCTATCTCCAGCTGCACGCATACATGCTTCGCGTCGCCATTCCCTACGGGCAGCTCGACCCCGCCAAGCTCCGTCAGCTCGCAATGATCGCCGACCGCTACGACAAGGGGTACGGACATTTCACCACCCGGCAGAACATCCAGTACAACTGGATCCGTCTCGCCGACATGCCGGATGTTCTGGACGCTCTCGCCGATGTCGAGATGCACGCCATCCAGACCTCGGGCAATTGCATCCGCAATGTCACCTCCGACCATCTCGCCGGGGCGGCGGCCGATGAGATCGAGGATCCCCGGCCGTGGTGCGAGATCATCCGGCAGTGGTCGACCCTGCACCCGGAATTCTCCTTCCTGCCGCGCAAGTTCAAGATCGCCGTCACGGCGGCGGAGACCGATCGCGCTGCCGTCCGCGTGCACGACATAGGCCTCCACATACGGCGGAATGGTGATGGCGAGATCGGCTTTGAGGTGATTGTCGGCGGCGGGCAGGGCCGCACGCCGCATGTCGGCGTCACCATCCGGGACTGGATCGCAAAGGCTGAATTGCTGAGCTATCTGGAAGCGATCATGCGCGTCTACAACCGTTTTGGACGCCGGGACAACAAGTACAAGGCGCGCATCAAGATCCTCGTGAACGAGCTTGGCCCGGAGGCGTTCGCCGAAGCGGTCGACACCGAGTACGCCGCTCAGGGCGTGCACGAGGCCGTCCTCCTGCCGCAGGGCGAGATCGACCGCATCACCGAATACTTCGCCTCGCCTGATCTGCCGGAGCGACCCGCCCGGTCCGTGACGTTCGAGGCTGCCCGCGCCGCCGATCCCGCCCTCGACCGTTGGGCGCGGGTGAATCTGCGTCGGCACCGCACGCCCGGCTACACCAGCGCCTACATCTCGTTGAAGTCACAAGGCGAAGCGCCCGGCGACATGACCGGGGACCAGATGCGCGTCGCCGCCGACATCGCCGAGCAGTTCGGGTTCGGCGACATCCGCGTGGCCCACGAGCAGGATCTCGTTCTGCCGCATCTTGCGATCGATGATCTTCCAGAAGTGCACCGCCGTTTGCGTGACGCCGGTCTCGCCGCCTCCAATGCAGGGCTCGCCTCGGACCTGATCGCCTGCCCGGGGCTCGATTACTGCAATCTTTCAAACGCCCGGTCGATCTCGGTTGGGAATGCGATTCAGGCCGTGTTCGAGGATCCGGAATTCGAGGAACGGGTCGGCCCGCTCCACATCAATATCTCCGGCTGCATCAATGCCTGCGGCCATCACCATGTCGGCCATATCGGCGTGCTCGGCGTCGACAAGAAAGGCGAGGAATACTACCAGATCACCTTCGGCGGCCGCGCCGATGAGAAAGCCGCCATCGGCGATATCATCGGACCTGCGCTGAAAGGGGATGACGTCGCGCCGGCGCTGCGCCGGGTGATCGCCGCCTACCTCGATCTGCGGAAAGGTCCGGGCGAGAAGTTCATCGACGCCTACACCCGCCTTGGACCGGCGCCGTTCAAGGAGGCGCTCTATGCCGTTGATTAAAGGCGGCGCGCCGGTCTCATGCTCGCGTCGGTTCTTCGCCGATGAGGAGACCCCGCCTGATCCGAACGACGCGATCGTCAGCCTTGGCAGGTTGGTCGCGGCGGGGGGCGACGTATTCCGGTCCGTGCGTCTGATGCCGGCGGATGATCCGCTCGCGCTCGCGCCGCACATCCGCAGGCTGGATCTGATCGAGATCGCTTTCCCCGGCTTTCGCGACGGACGCGGCTTTTCCGCCGCCCAGCTTCTTCGGCGCCGACTGGGTTATACCGGTGAGCTGCGCGCTGTCGGGCAGGTCCTGCGCGATCAGGTGTTCTTCATGGCCCGGTCGGGCTTCGATGCGTTTCTCATCGACGACCCGCACGCCGAGGAGATCGTCGCCGCCGCGCTCTCGGAGTTCACCGTCGCCTACCAGTCCGCCGCCGACGACACCCGCACCATCTGGGAGCGGCGCTGGAACGCGAGGCCCGCCCACACCCGAAGGGATGATCGATGACGCCAGATCCGACCCTGAATGCACGCGGCGACGCTGCGAGCCGAGTCGCGGGGCTGAACGCCGACCTGCGCAACGCCTCGGCCCAGGTGGTCATCCGCGCGGCGCGTCGCGAGTTCGGCGACGGTCTTTGCTACGTGTCCTCCTTCGGCGCTGAAAGCGCCGTCATGCTCGCCCTCATCGCGGACGTTGATCCGGGCGTGCGCATCATCTTCATCGACACCGGAATGCATTTCCAACAGACGCTCGACTATCGCGACACGCTCACATCCGCGCTTGGCCTGACCAACCTCAGGACCGTGCGGTATGACGAGGCCGAGCGCCTCGCGGTCGACCCCGGGAACATGCTCTGGAAGTCGGACACCGACGCGTGCTGCGATCTTCGCAAGGTGCGTCCGCTCGATCCCGCACTCGAGGGCTTCGACGCCTGGATCACCGGCCGCAAGCGCTTCCATGGCGGCGCGCGCCTGTCCCTTCCCGTCGTCGAACATGTCGATGGCCGTTTCAAGGTGAACCCGCTCGCCAACTGGTCCCAGGAGGACGTCGGAGCGTTCTTCGCCGACCGGAACCTTCCGGCTCACCCTCTCGTCGCGCAGGGCTATCCCTCCATCGGCTGCTGGCCCTGCACCCAGCCGTCAGCCGACCCGGGAGACATTCGGTCCGGTCGTTGGGCGGGACAGATGAAGGAAGAGTGCGGTCTCCACGTCAAACGCAACGAACGCCCCCGCGTGTTCTGACCGGGTTTGCGCCCTGTCTCGCAGCAGTCCCTTCTTGCAGCAGTCTCTGTCTCGCAACAGGGGCCCCGAAACGGCTCCACATGAGGGTGCTGAGCCGCCAGGGTAGGCGGGCGCCGTCTGAACGTGCTAATTCGGTCCTGCGATACGACGCCACCCCTTATACCTGACGCTGGGGCGCGTCGTTTGGAGGGAACGACGATCAATGTGGATCTGGTGGACGATACCCGCCTTCATCGGGCTCATAGGCGTGATGCTCACGATCGGCGGCCTCGGCCGACTGTTGCGGCTTCGCGTGATCACCGGCTCGCTGCGCTTTCTTTTCGGCGGGGTCACGCTGGGCGCCGCCGCCGTGGTGGCGCTCATTGGTCTCAACCTGCAGACCTACGCCCGCCTCACCCATGAGCGCGCAGCGGCGGAGGTGACGCTCACACGCACGGGCGAACAGGCGTTCACGGCCAGCTTGCGCAAGGCGAATGCCGAGGGCGTTTATGGTCCGGCGGAATCCTACGCCGTGACCGGCGATGCGTTCCGCCTAGAAGCCCGCATCCTCAAATGGAAGCCGTGGGCCAACATAACCGGGGTCGACAGTCTCTATCGGCTGGAGCGGATTCAAGGCCGGTTCGACACCGTCGAACAAGAAAACATCTCGCAGCCGAAGGCGTTCGACATCGGAGACTCCACGGGGATCGATCTGTTCGAGCTGGCGCGCACGCGGGGCAGCTCGCTCAATGCGGTCGACGCCTATTATGGCGACGGCGTTTTTGTCCCCATGGCGGATGGCGCGGTCTATGAAGTGTCGATTTCCCAGTCAGGGTTGATCCCCCGGCCCAAGAACGCGATCGCGGAAGAAGCCGTGCGCGCCTGGTCGGCTGACAAAGCCGTCGGCGCGGCGTTCAAACCGGGCGGGAACGAACTGCCGATTCAGGCGCCGCCGCGCGACCCTCAGAACTGAAGCGTTTCACGCGCAATTGAGCTGCCAGGTCACGCCAAACCGGTCCTTGACCCATGCGAACCTCTTGCTGAACCCGTAGTCGCCGGGCGGCATCAGCGCGGCGCCCCGATCCATGAGCGACGCCGCCTTCGCATCGACCGCGTCCGCCGAGGTGAGGTCCACGAATATCGAAATCGCCGGCGTGAACCCGAAATTGTGCACCGGCGGGCTGTCGAAATAGACGAGTCTGTGCCCGCCGATCGTCAGCTCCGCCCGCAGGATCGCACCGGCGAGCGCCCCCGCCTCCGGACCATGCCGCGTGACGGCGCCGCGCCCAGCGCTGTCAAACACGCTCGCATGCAGGTTGAGCGCATGCTCGGCATGGCCCTCGAACATCAGAAAGGTGAAAGCCGTTTCGGTCATGGACCGGCTCCTTCGTGCTTCGGAAAATGCGGCACTACGGAAGACTAACGGCTCGCCTCCACATCGGCCAGCGCCCACTCGGCGAACCGCGCGAGGTCGCCGCCGGTGAACAGAAAGCCCGCGACGCCGGCGGCCTTCGCCGCTTCGAGGTCCGCCGCCTTGTCGCCGATGAGAAAAGACCGTTCCTTGTCGACCGGAAAGTCCGTCATCGCGCGCAACAGCATGCCGGGCTTTGGCTTGCGATCGAAACTGTCCCGCCGATAGCGCTCCACTTCACCGTTCTCGTGGAACGGGCAGTGATAGAACCGGTCGATGCGGCCCCCGACGCTTGCGAGGTCCTCCTGCATGTGGGCATGCAGGCGCTCCATTTCGTCTTCGGTGTAATAACCGCGCGCGATGCCCGACTGGTTCGTGACGACGAACACCCACCAGCCCCTGGAATTGAACGCCGCGACGGTCTCGCGGGCGCCCTCGACCCATTCGAACTCGTCCACGCGGCTCACATAGCCGCGGTCGATGTTGAGCACGCCATCGCGGTCAAGGAACAGCGCTGGGCGGGCGGCGCGGGCGTAAGGCGTCATGCGCGGACCATCGGTTTGTCGGCTCGCCGCAGTCTAGCGCGCCGCCGGCGCCCCGCCAAACTCCTCCGCCGGCGAAGGCGCGACGGCGTGGGGCGCGCCCTCGGGCTTGCGCCCGGCGTCACCCCCTCCGGCGGGCGGTGTCGCCAATCCGCGGAGGAGCGGGAGCACCGCCAGCGCGGTGATCGCGGCTCCCAGCGCGAAGGCGGCCCCGGCGAACGGCGTTGCGTGGCCCGGATCGGAGAAATGGGCGAATGTCTGGGTCATCACGATCGGTGCGAACATCGCTCCGAGCGCATTGATGCTGGCGAGCGCGCCCTGCAATTCCCCCTGGGCGTTCCGGGCGACGCGCGCCGTCATCACCTGGTTCAGGGCAGGGCCGAACAACCCGCCGAGCGAACCGATCGGAATGACAAAGAAGATCATCCAGCCGCTCGTGATCATCGCATAGCCCGTCATGGCGACGACCGTCGTCGCGAGGCCGAGATACATCGTATTGTTCGCGCCCAGCCGTTTGATGATCCGTCCGGTGAGCCCCGCCTGCACCACAGCGGACCCGATGCCGACCACCATCAGCGCCCAGCCGACCATCGCCTCATCCCAGTCGAACCGCACGCGGCCGAAGAAGTTGAAGGTCGAGGGGTAGACCCAATGCGCAAAATTGTAGAGCCCGGCGCCGACGATGAACCACGCGATGTGCGGCAGCTTCCGGAAATGCAGGAACGCCCCGAACGGGTTCGCCCGTTTCCAGTCGAACGGCCGACGATCGTCCTTTGCGAGAGATTCCGGGAGCACGAAATAGCCGTAGCAGAAGTTCACCGCGCACAGCGCCGCCGCCGCGAAGAACGGCGCGCGCGCGTCAATTGAGGCGAGCAGGCCGCCGACGGCCGGGCCGATGATGAAGGCGAGCCCGAACGCCCCGCCGAGCATCCCGAACGCCTGGCCACGGGTCTCGGGCTCCGTCGTGTCCGTGATGTACGCGGCCGCGGTCGAATGCGTCGCCCCGGACATGCCGGAGAGGATCCGCGCCACAAACAGGATCGAAATCGTGTGCGCGAGACCCATGATGATGAAATCGATCGCGAGTGTGCCCATCGAAATGAGCAACACGGGTCGGCGGCCAAACCGGTCCGACAAGCCCCCCAGCACGGGCTGCATGATGAAATTCATCACCGCGTAGACGGCCGACAGGTATCCGCCCCAGGGAGCCGCGGCCGCGATCATCGCGCGCAGCTGGTCGGGGGTGGCGGCCTCGACCGCCTCCTTGCCGTTGATCAGTTCGGCGAACAGCGTCGGGATGGACGGGATGATGATCCCGAACGCCAGCATGTCGATGAACACGGTGAGGATGATGAAGAAGAACGCGTTCTTGCCCAGCTTCGGGGCCGGCGCGCTGGGTTCAGAAGGGATCGAGGCGGCCCCGTCGCTCATCGATCCTCGATAGGGTGCGGGCAGGGGTGGGTCAATGCGGCGTCGAGGGGGCGTTAGCGCCCCAGTTCCTTCATTGCGTCCTCAAGGCCCTTCAGCGTCAACGGAAACATCCGCTGGGGGCCGATGATCTCCCGAATGATCTGCGTGGAGCCGGAATACTCCCATCCCGACGCATGCATCGGATTGATCCAGACGAGATTGGGATAGGTGTCGACCGCCCGCTGCAGCCACATCGCGCCGGGCTCCTCGTTCCAGTGCTCCACCGATCCGCCCGGATAGGTGATCTCATAGGGGCTCATCGCGGCGTCGCCGACGAAGATCACCTTGTAGTCGGACGGGAATTTGTGAAGCACGTCCCAGGTCGGGATGCGGTTGTTGCCGCGCCGGCGATTGTCCCGCCACACGCTCTCATAGAGGCAGTTGTGGAAATAGTAGAATTCGAGGTTCTTGAGTTCCGACCGCGCCGCCGAGAACAGTTCCTCACACACCTTGATATGCGGATCCATCGAGCCGCCGATGTCAAAGAACATGAGCACCTTGACCGTGTTGCGACGCTCCGGCCGCAGGACGATGTCGATATACCCCTCGCGCGCGCTTTTCTGGATCGTGCCGTCGAGATCGAGCTCTTCCGGCGCGCCGTCGCGGGCCCATTTGCGCAGGCGTCGCAGCGCGACCTTGATGTTGCGGGTGCCGATCTCGACCGAGTCGTCGAGATTCTTGAATTCGCGCTTGTCCCAGACCTTCACCGCGCGCTGGTGGCGGCTCTCTTTCTGGCCGATGCGCACACCTTCGGGATTATATCCGTAGGCGCCGAAGGGCGATGTGCCGGCCGTCCCGATCATCTTGTTGCCGCCCTGATGGCGCTTCTTCTGTTCGGCCAGCCGCTCGCGCAGCGTCTCCATCAGCTTGTCCCAGCCGCCGAGCGCCTCGATCTCGCGCTTTTCCTCCTCCGTGAGATATTTCTCGGCGAGGCGCTGCAGCCATTCTTCCGGCAGGTCCCTCACATCGATCGCCGCGTCGAGGCTCTCCAGGCCCTTGAACACATGTCCGAACACGCGGTCGAACTTGTCGATGTGCTTCTCGTCCTTCACCAGGGTCGCGCGCGACAGATAGTAGAAATCGTCGACGCTCATATCGATGGCGCCCTTGTCCATCGCTTCAAGCAGGGTGAGGTATTCCTTGAGCGAGACCGGAACCTTCGCGGCGCGCAGCTCTGTGAAGAAGTTCTGGAACATGGGGCGGTCTCCGCACGGAACCCCCAAAGACTAGCCCCGCCCGGCCGAAAGGCAAATGCCTATCGTTTCGCCGGTCCCGGCTCGCGCGGCCGATCTGGAGGCGTCAGCGGAAGCGCTCGCCTTCCGGGTTCGTCAGCGCCACGGCGGGCATGTCGAACACGCGCACGGTCCCGTTGGGTCGGTTGATCGCGTAGAGGGTCCCCGGCTTCGAGACATCCCAGGTGAACGCTTGACCCGCCGCATCAACGTCGATCGTGGCGATGTGCACGAGCACGGGGCCGAGTTTCGGTTTCGCGAATACATACATCTCCGGCCGATCATGACCGAAGAGATAGAGCAGGCCGTCGGGGCCGATCCCGCCGCCGGAGGCTGCATGCGGCGCCATCCGCTCCCGCACCGCCGCCGGGATCATCCAGCCGCCCAGGCGCCGCCAGTCCGCATCATAGCTGACGATCCCTGCATAGGATGAATTCTTGAACGGCAACCCGCTGTCCTCATCATAGTGCGCGAAGCCCGCGATCCATCCACCGCCCAGCCGTTCGAAGAAGGTGAGCGATCCCTCGTCAAGAACGCCCAGGCTGTGGGAGCGGACATGAGTCATCGTCGCGGCGTCGATCACCTCGATCGAACTCGCCATCGGCGTCTCGGGGAAGTTCGAGTTGGCGCACCACAGCTCGCCGCCGTCCGCGATGCATGAGTTGATGTGCCGGATCGGGCCGCCGCGCGGACTCGCCCAATATGCGACCCGGGACCCGGTCGCCTTGTCATACTTGGCGACCACATTGTTCACGACCGCGTAAAAGTGGTTCGCGTCAACCGCCACGCCCTGGCGGGCCTCCGGCGCCTGATACTCGCGCACCATCGTCGCTTTCAATTGCAGCGCCGGAACCGGCGAGTAGGTCGGGATGTCCAGGCGTTGGGGGGCTGACGGGGCTCCTTGCGGCGTCGACTGGGCGGGCGGTTGCTGCGCATCCGCCGACCCTGAGCCAGCCGAAACGCAAGCCGGCAGCAGGGCGATGGTCAACAGAACCGGGACCAGCAGCGAATATCGGCTCATCGTCTTTGCCTCTTGTTGCGCCGCCGCCCGGCGGCGGGCGACGGCGTTCGCGATCGAATCCTAGTTGCGGATCGCGGCCCCGATCCAGAACTGCCGGCCATATCGGCTGATGTCCCGGAACACGTCGAAGTTGGCGCCGGTGAGGTTGACCTTCTCCTCGTTCGTCGCGTTGCGCACCTCGGCGATCAGCTCCACCCGGTCAAACAGCTGGTAGCGGGCCTGCAGGTCAAGATTGTTGGTTTCCGTGTCCTTGCGGGTCGAAGAGGTGAACAATTCGTCGACATAGGCATAGGTCGCCCGCGCCCGGAACGGACCCTGCTCATAAAACACTGCGAGATTTGCGAGGAAGTCCGCCTGACCCTGCAGATAGTCGAGCGTCGATGTTCCGAGATCCGTCTCGCCGTCGAGGAAAGTCGCGTTCGCCGAGAAGCCGAAGTTCGACAGCCAGCCCGGCAGGAAGTCGAGCCGGTTCTGGGTGAGCGTCAGTTCAAGCCCCGACACGCTCGCCGCGTTCGCGTTCACCGGCTGGGTCACTTCGGTCGGCGAACCGTTGATTGTCTCGGTCGTGGTGCGGGTGACGATCTCGTTGTCGATCTCCTTGCGGAACACTCCAACCGCGAACAGGCCCTGATTGCCGGGGAAGTAATACTCCGCCGATCCCTCGAAGGAGTCCCCCTCGCGCGCCTGGAGGTTTGCGTTCCCGCGGCTGATCGATCCGTCCTGGTTGACGGTCTCCGATCCGCCAAGCTGCGACGGGTTGGGACGTCCGACCGCCTGGAATGCTCCAAAGCGAAGCTTCCAGGCGTCCGTCAGATCATAGGAAAGGGTCACGGACGGCAGGAAGTTGTCGTACGAGCCTGATTGCGTGGTGCGCGTGAAGTCCGTCACGTTCGCCCCGCCGGTCGCTGTCCGGCGGTTGCGCTGGACGTCCGTTTCGGTCTGTTCGAACCGACCACCCACGATGAGCAGGTGGCGTGGCCCTGCGTGACGGGCGAGGCCGTAGACCGCCGAGACCTGTTCCTCCACCACCCAGTCCGATCCGATCGTCTGGCGATTGGTGTTGAGCTGATCAATGGTGAAGTTCGCGCGGTTCGCCCGGAAGAAGGTCTCGAACGACGCAAAGTCCACGAATTGCTGCCGGAAGTTCGCGAAGATCGGTGTGTAGTTCCGCTCGACGTCGAACTGCGCGAGCGTCAACGCCGCGCCCGTGAAGCCATTGTAGATCGTTTGCGTGCGATCATTGTCGCGGGTGATGTCCCGCAGTTTCGCGCCGACGCCGAAGCCCCAGCCCTGATCCCCGCGTCCGGTGTTGAAACCGTAGTCGATGCGCGTCTCGTAGACGTATTCATCGCTGTCGTCCTCATACGGTGCATAGCTGGTGAACCCGTAATTCGCCGGCGCGTTGAACCGCGGATCGATATTCGTCGCCACCGGCGCCTGGCCGTTGAGTTCCAGGTCGAAGGTCGGGGCGGCGCCGCTCAGCCGGAACAGAAGCTCGTTGGAGGGTTCACTGAAGGTCGCCTCGGAATATGCGAACTTGGCGGAAAGCTCGTTGTTGTCATCTGGCGTCCAGGTGGCGAAAGTCTGCCCGACGAACAGCGGTTTCTCGATCGGATAGTCGTTGAAGCGGACGAAGCTCGCATTGCCGCCCGTCTGGTTGCGCAAACGCTGCGAGTGGCGCAACTCGTTGTCGTCCTGCTGGAAGAACGACACGGTCGCACCGGCGTTCAGCGTGTCGCCGCGGCGATATTCGAATTTGCCGGTCGCACCGTAGCGATCAACCGAGTTTGGGTAGGTCGACCAGAGCAGGTCTGTCGGGCCGAGGGCGGTCACGGGCTGCGGGCTCTGGGTGATGCCGGCGGGCACGAGCTGGGGAAGCAGTCGTTCCTGATCCCGGTGTTTCTGGCTCCAGTTCGCGGTCAGCAGAACGCCGAATTCATCCATCGCGCCGAACGTCGTCGACACCGTGCCGTCGAAGCGGAAATTGATCGAGTCGTCGCTGTCGCGGTTGTATCCCTCGCCGGGCACGTCCTGGCTGTCGGAGGTGCCGACGAACACGTTTCCCGCCCAGTAGAGGCCGCTGTGGTCGAACGCAGACCGCGTCACCAGGTTCACCGTGCCGCCGATCGCGTTTCCATCCGAGTCCGGAGTCCGCGACTTGATCACCTCGATCCGCTTCACCGCGGTCGACGGGATCGCCTCCATGTTGAGCTGGCGGTTGCCGCGTTCCGCCGTCGCGAGCGTTGAGCCGTCAAAGCTGCCGAGCGTGTAGCTGGGATTGAGGCCGCGAATGGAGACGTAGCGACCCTCATCCTCGTCGAACACCGTCTGGACGCCCGGCAGGCGGCGGAAGCTGTCGGCGATGTTGTAGTCCGGCTGCTGACCAATGTCGTCGCTGGACAGGAATTCCGCGATCACCTCCGCATCGCGCTTCGCCCCGATCGCCTCCGCGTTCTGGGCCGCATATCCGATGATCGTGACCGTCTGACCCGTTTCCTCAGGCCCGCTCGCCTGCTGGGCGAGGGCCGCCGGCGCCCCGAGGGCCGATAGGATTAAAGTCGACGCACCAAAACGGCGCAGCCAGTTCGTGTCATTGGTGTTCGTCATGATCATCCCCGTTAAGATGATCCGGCGCTTAGTCGGGCTCTGCGACGAAGCCGTGAAGCCTGAATGAAGATTTCACGACGCGGCTGGTTCGGCGGTCTCACGTCCCCCCTGCATGCACCCAGTTGCAGTTAAGCGTTACGGCGCTCAGCGGCTTCAGATCGCCTGTCCGGCGGCCCATCCAGACGACCAGGCCCACTGGAAATTATACCCTCCGAGCCAACCTGTGACATCGACGCACTCACCGATGAAATAAAGCCCGGGCGCTCGCTTTGCTTCCATCGTGCGCGACGAAAGCTCATTTGTGTCGACCCCCCCGAGCGTCACTTCCGCTGTGCGCCAGCCTTCGGTCCCCGCCGGACGCACGCGCCAGTCATGAACGGCGGAGGCGATCTCGCCAAGCTTCGCGTCCGACAGATCCGCGATCCGCGCCTCGCCATGGGTCCGGCGGGCGACATCCGCCGCCAGCCGTTTCGGCAGCACCTGCGACAGGGCCGAGGGCAGGGTGAGCTTCGGTCGCTCCCGCCGGTCTCTCTTCAACGCCTCCAGCACATCCTGGCCGCATGCGAGGTTGATCGCGACCTCCTCTCCCTCCCGCCAGAAGGATGAGATCTGGAGCGCCGCAGGGCCGGAGAGACCACGATGCGTGAACAGCAGCCCCTCCTCGAACGCCGCTCCTCCGCAGGAGGTTCGGGCCGCGACGGATACGCCCGCGAGGTCTGCAATCGGTGCGAGGGCGTCTCCGGTGAAGGTGAACGGAACCAGAGCCGGGCGTGGCTCGACCACCGCCAATCCGAACGCCCGCGCCACGTCATAGGCATAGCCGCTCGCGCCCATTTTCGGGATCGACTTGCCGCCGGTCGCCACCACCACCGCGCGCGCCTTGACGGGTCCCTTCGAGGTCACCGTCAGGAAGCCATCGCCGTGTCGCTCGACCGGCCCGGGCTCGACCCCAAGCTTCAGCTCCCCGCCCGCCGCGTTCAGGTCACCAAGCAGCAGATCGATGATCTGGCGCGCCGAGCCGTCACAGAACAATTGTCCGAGCGTCTTTTCGTGGAAGGCGATGCCCGCCTCCGATACGCGCGCAATGAAGTCGTGCTGCGAATACCGCTTCAGCGCCGAAACGCAGAAGTGCGGGTTCTGCGACAGGAAGTTCGAAGGCGAACAATGGAGATTGGTGAAATTGCACCTCCCGCCCCCGGAGATGCGAACCTTCTCGGCGGGTTTTTGCGCATGGTCGATCACCACCACGCGCCGACCGCGCCGCCCGGCCTCGATCGCGCACATCAGCCCGGCCGCGCCCGCCCCGATCACGAGAACATCCGAGGTGACGGTCATGCGATGATCATTGAGCGGGGGCGGGCTCGCCCCCTCTTGCCTGTTTCGCGGGTCACACGACGCCAAGATCGATGAGCGATTTTGCAGCGGCCAGAACCGCTTCGCGTCCGGCGATTGGTTCAAATCCGAGACTGGCCTTGGCCTTTTCGTGCGAGACCGCGCGCTTGCGTCCGAGTTCGGGGATGATCTGCTTCAAGGTCGGATTGAAATTCGCGGCAAGCTTGAGCCCCCAGTCCGGGAGCCTGCCTTTCGGAATGCCCCGGTTCGGATACGCCTCCCTGAGGATGTCGCAAACCTCGGCGAACCACATGAACTCGTTAGCGAGGAGAAACCGTTCGCCGCCGGCTCCTGGCGCCGTCATCGCGGTTATGTGGGCATCGGCCACATCGCGCACATCGACGACGGCGAACCCCACATTGGGAACCGCCGGGAGCTTTTTCTGCATGGGCTGGATCACGACTTCCAGCGACGCGGACACCTCCCTGGTCAGCGCGGGGCCGAGCACCGCCCCGGGGTTGAGGCAAACGAGGTCGAGCGGCGCCCCTTCGCCGCGCGCATAGTCCCAGGCGGCCCGCTCCGCGATCGTTTTCGATCGCGTGTATGCGGTGTTGTCGGGCCCTGCGGGTTTGCTCCAATGGCTTTCATCGAGCAGGGCGGGGCGCTTGTCGCCCCAGCCGTAAGCGACCGCCGCCATGGACGATGTCATCACCACCCGTTTCGCGCCGGCCGCTTTCGCCGCCTTCAAGACTCGAAGCGCTCCATCACGCGCCGGAATGATGAGCTCGTCGTCCGACTTTGGCAGGCTCGTCGGAAGCGGCGATGCGATATGCTGAACGAACGCGCAGCCTGCCGCCGCTGCGTCCCACCCCGCATCCGACGACAGATCGGCCTCGGCAAGCTCCATCTCGTCGATGCGCGGCGCATGCGGCGCGAGACTCGTCTTCAGCGCCTCCCCCTTCGCCTTCGACCGGACGGTGCCGCGGACGTCATAGCCCTTGGCCAGCAGCCTGACGATCACGTGCTGCGCGATGAAGCCGGACGCGCCGGTGACCAGAACCTTGTCGCCCATGGAATTTCTCCTTCGAGCCGATCAACCTGACAGAGTCAGGTTCGCGACGAAGCTAGCGTGCGAGGGGCAGTTCTCCAAGGTCGGGCAAGGCGAACGTCGGCGTCAGCCGCGCCTTGGTGCGCTGCTCGAACGCATAGGCGAGCCCGATGAGCCGGCTTTCGCTCCAGGCCGCCCCAAAGAAGCTGAGCCCGACCGGAACGCCCTTCACGCCTCCCATAGGCACGGTGATGTGCGGATAGCCCGCCACCGCCGCGAGCCCCGATGCGCCGCCCAGGAAATGGTCGCCGGTGACAAGGTCCGCCGTCCAGGCCGGACCGCCGGTTGGAGCAACCATCGCAACGACATCGTTGTCCGCAAGCAGACGATCGATCCCTTCAGGTCCAGCGAGACGCCGCCCCCGCTCCCGCGCCGCCAGATAGTCTGGGTCGTCTAGGCCGCCCGCCGCGGCGGACTCGATGAAGATGCTCTGGTCGAAATGCTTAAGTTCGGCTGGCGTTGCGGCGTTGAAGGCGATGAGTTCATCGAGCGTTCGCGTCGTCACAGTCTCCGGCGTCGTTGCTAGATAGGCGTTGAGGCCTGCCTTGAACTCGGTCTTGAGCACGATCCATTCAGCCGCCGACACCTCGCGGCGCGCCGGAAAGGCGTCGATGTCCACGAGCACCGCGCCGGCGGCCTCCATCTCCTTCAATGCTGCGTCGAACACCGCGTCGGTGGGCGGGTGGTAGCCGGCAAGGAAGCGCGCGACGCCGATCCGCGCCCCGGCAAGCGCGCCTGAGTCAAGCGCCGCGGTGTAGTCCTCCCGGCGCGCATCCGCCTCGGCCGTCGCGGGGTCTGACGGATCGGTTCCCGCCATCACGGCGAGCAACAAGGCGGCGTCGGCGACCGTCAGCGCCATAGGACCCGCCGTATCCTGGCTCGCGCTGATCGGGATGATGCCCGCACGGGAAACGAGGCCGACCGTGGGCTTGATTCCGACGACGCCGTTGGCGGCGGAGGGACACACCACCGATCCGTCCGTTTCGGTCCCGATGGCCGCCGCCGCGAGCCCCGCCGCGACCGCCGCGCCAGACCCCGACGACGATCCGCAGGCCGAACGCTGCAGGGCGTGGGGGTTCTTCACAAGCCCTCCGACCGCGCTCCAGCCGGACGTCGAATCCTGCGACCGGAAGTTCGCCCACTCCGACAGGTTCGCCTTGCCGAGAATCACCGCGCCCGCCTCGCGCAACCGTGCGATCACCGCGGCGTCCCGTTCGGCAAGATTGCCCGCCAGGGCGAGCGATCCTGCGGTCGTCGCCATCGGATCCAGCGTTTCGATATTGTCCTTCACGAGGATCGGCACGCCATGCAGCCTGCCGCGCACCGCGCCTGAGGCGCGTTCCTCATCCAGGGCGCGGGCGATCGCCAAAGCGTCGGGATTGACGGCGATCACCGCGTTCAGCGTCGGTCCGGCGTCGTCGACGGTCCGGATACGGGCAAGATAGGCCTCGGTGAGCGCCTCGGATGTGAGGGCGCCCGATTGCATCTCTCCGGCGAGATCGGAGGCGGAGCGCGGCGTTGCGACGAGATGGGCGTAGGCCTCCTGGACCGGCCCTGACGCCGACGCCTGCTCCAGCGGGGGGCGGGGCGCGGAGGGGCTTCCCTGGGGCGAGCAACCGAGGAGGCCGCCGACAAGGATCGAGGCCGCCAGCGCCGACGCCGCTCGGGTTGTCCATCCGGTCCCTCCCGACCCGAACGGTTCACCAACTGACCCATCACCGTCCGCAGACCTTATCCACCTATCGCGAGACATCATCCCACCGCCCCTTCGCATCAGTCGCCCTGCGTGGACCTTCCGCCAACCTGGCTTCAAACGCGAGCCAAACCTCGCCTCAACGACCGGAAAGGTAGGCGGCTTGACATTTGCCGCGGTGCAGCATAACCCCCGCAGTGTGACCGGATCAGCTGGTCGCCATCGGCGTTCCGGATGCGTGAGGGGTTCCAGTAGGGGCCCGGCCCGTTGAGCGCCCTGACAGCTTATCATGATCGCCCGCGCACGCAGGGCTTTCCCAATCAACAAGCGCCAGGTCGCTGACCGCCTCAAGCGAGGCCGCCCGGCCGTTCGCGCATATGAAAGAACCATCCCCTTGACCGATTTCAAGAATTTCAACCTGAATCCCGCGCTGATCGAGGCGTTGTCGGAGGCAGGGTACACCACGCCGACCCCGATTCAGGAGAAGGCGATCCCGCTCGTCATGACCGGGCGGGACCTTCTCGGGATCGCCCAGACCGGCACCGGCAAGACCGCAGCCTTTGCGCTTCCGATCCTTCACCGGCTGGCGGCGAACCGCAAGTCAGCGCCCAAGCGCGGTTGCCGGGCGCTCATCCTTTCGCCGACGCGTGAACTCGCAACCCAGATCGCCGAAAGCTTCCGCACCTACGGGTCCAAGCTTGGCTTCTCGGTCGGCACCGTATTCGGCGGCGTGTCGCACCGGCCGCAGTCGACGATGCTGGCGCGGGGCGTCGACGTGCTTGTCGCAGCGCCCGGCCGGCTGCTCGACCATCTCGCCCAGGGAAGCGCAAGCCTTGGCGGTGTTGAGATTTTCGTGCTCGACGAAGCCGACCAGATGCTCGACATGGGCTTCATCCTGCCCATCCGAAGGGTGGTGAAACACCTGCCGGCGGACCGCCAGAATCTGTTCTTCTCGGCGACCATGCCGACAGACATCGGCAAGCTCGCCGCCGAACTCCTCACCGACCCGCTGAAGGTCGAGGCGGCGCCGCAGGCGACCACCGCCGAGCGCGTCAATCAGCAGGTCGTCTTCATCGAGGCGGGGCGCAAGCCCGGGCTGCTGATCGAGCTTTTCGCTCGTGATGACTTCCGAAGAGTTCTCGTGTTCTCAAGGACCAAGCGCGGCGCCGACAAGGTGTCCCGCATCCTTGAAGGCGGCGGCGTGACGGCCTCTGCGATCCACGGAAACAAGAGCCAGAACCAACGCGAGCGGGCGCTTGCGGCGTTCAAGGCCGGAGAGGTTCGGGCGCTGGTCGCAACCGACATCGCCGCGCGGGGCATCGATATCTCGTCGGTGACCCATGTCGTGCAATATGATCTGCCCGACGTCCCAGAGAGCTATGTCCATCGGATCGGCCGCACCGCGCGGGCGGGCAAGGACGGCTCGGCGGTTGCGTTCTGCGCCGATGACGAGCGCGGACTTCTGCGCGACGTCGAGAAAGTCTCCCGCCAGAAAATCCCGAGCATCGACCGGCGCGGCGAACCCGCGCTTGCGGAGTTGGCGGCGAGCGCCGTGGCGTCCCGCGCGCCGGAGCCCAAGCATGTCGAGACTCGCGGGCCGCGCGGAGCCAACCGCGGTCGGGGCAAGCCCGGGGGCCAACAACCCCGGCGCTCCGGCGAGGGCGGACGGGACGCACGCGGACCCCGCCGCGACCGTGGAGAGGGCGGGGCGCAATCCACGTCCAGTTGGCGGCCTGAAGGGGCGGATGCACCCCGGGCCGAGGGCGGGCGCGAGGATGCACGCGGACCGCGCCGCCGGCGCAGAGGCGGCAAGGGCGGCGGAGAAGCTGCTGGACAGGGCGGGGGGCAATCCCACGCGGCCAGCGGGTCGACCGGAGGAGCGCCTCGCGGAGATAATTCGCAAAAAAATCAAGGTGGTGGACGCCCCGGCGGCGGCCATCGCAAGGTCGGCGGCGGCCCCAAGGGCGGTCGCGGCGGGCAGGCGTCAGGACAGGCGTCTGGACAGACTCAGGGGTCGAATCCGGTCTCGGACGGCCCACGCTACAACGCATCCGCAAAGGAACTCATGCGCTTCCTCGCCACCAGCGAATGACCGACTGAGCACGGGTTGGAGACGGGTTGGGGACGGGTTTGGGGCGTGGTGGCGGTCATCCGGCCGTCGCTGCGCACCTTTCGCGCCCTGAACCGGGAATCTTATCCCACTTGAGTCCATGACGCATCCGGCGGATTGCGGGTAGCTGAACCCCTGGTCTGGCCCTGTCTCGCGTCTGGGGACGCCATCTCCGCTTGGGGAAGATCTGGGTCCCGGATAGCCGCTGCGCGGCTTCCGGGATGACAGGCGTAGATGGATGACAGGCGGGGGTGGGGCCTCAACAGATTGTCACCCCGGGGGAGCGAAGCGACACCCGGGGCCCATTTGGCGGTTGAGGGAATACTGGGTCCCGGGTCTCGGCTGCGCGGCTTCCGGGATGACAGGTGGCGGGTGATGACAGGTGGGGTGCGCTCGGGGATTGCAGGCGCGCGTCGCCGCCGGTTACTGTTTCGTCACCTGACGGGGACGGGCCGATGGCGGACGACACTTCACTTGGCGGACTGCTGGCCGGCTGGATCGCCTTCATGGCGGACGGGGTGCGCGGGCTCGCCCCGGCGGCAGGCGCGCCCGGCTGGCTGATCGACGCGCTGGCCTCGGCGCCCGACTGGGCGATTGTCATTCCGGCGCCGCTTGTGCTGTTCGTGGGCCTGCTGTGGGGGCTGAGCGTGGTCGGCAGGGGCCGGCGGGCGGCGGCGGGGTTTGCAGCGGACGTGCAGGCAGGCGCCGCGACCCTCTCCGGCGGGCGCGTGGCGATGCCGCCGGCGCCGGCGACGGACCGGCATGTCGAGGCGATCGACCGCGACCGGCAGGAGCAGGACCGCGAGGCGGAGGCGCGGGTGAAGGCGACCGTCGCAAGCGAGGTTGCGGCGGCGAAACGCGAAATTCTGGACGCCCTGCGCGAGCGGGAGGCGGACCACCCGTCGGCCGCGCCGGCATCGCCCGAGGCGCAGGCGCAGTTTGCCGAGAGCGTCGCCGAGGATCCCGACCTTGCGGACGCGAAGGCGCGCATCGTCGCGCGGGACTTTGACGGCGCGACGGCGGCGGTGCGGGAGGTGGCGGAGCGCGAGGCGGCGCGGCGGAAACAGAGTTCGGTGCGCGAAGCGCAGCTCTGGCGCGATCTGGGGCTGCTGGAGGCCGGCCGCAGCGTGGCGAACGCCATCGACGCCTATGAGAAGGCCCGCGCGCTGGAAGGGGATGATGTCTGGACGCTGATCTATCTGTCGCGGCTTTATCGGGCGAAGGGCGACCTGCCGCGGGCGGGCGAAGCGGCGGGGGCCGCGCTCGACGCGGCGACCAATCAGCGAGATCGCTCGGTGGCCAACAACGAACTCGGCGACGTGGCTGTCGCGCGGAACGATTCCGAGGGGGCGCTCAACGCTTATCGCGAGGGGCTGGAGATCGCCCGCGCGCTTCATGCGGCGGACCGGAGCAATGCGGTGCTGCAGCGCGACCTGATCGTGTCGCACGTGAAGCTGGGGGAGGTTTCCGGCGACCCCAAATGGACGGAGGCCGCGCTTGAGATCGCGCTCGGCATGCAGGCGAAGGGCATTCTCGCGCCGGTGGACGCGTGGATGGTGCCGGAGCTGCAGAAGCTGGTGGCGGCGGCGCGCGGGTGAGATCTGGGTCCCGGATAGCCGCTGCGCGGCTTCCGGGATGACAGGCGGGGTGGATGACAGGCGGGGTGGCTACCGCTCCTCGCGGCGGGCGAGGAAGGCGAGGCGTTCAAACAGCGAGACGTCCTGCTCGTTCTTCAGGAGCGCGCCGTGCAGGGGAGGGACCAGCTTGTTGGGGTTCTTCTCGCGCAGCGTCTCGGGGTCGACATCCTCCGACATCAGCAGCTTCAGCCAGTCGAGGAGTTCGGAGGTCGACGGCTTCTTCTTCAGGCCCGGCACCTCGCGCATCTGGTAGAAGGTCTTCAGCGCCTCGCCCACCAGCCGCTGCTTGATGCCCGGAAAGTGTACCTCGATGATCTGCTGCATCGTGTCGGCTTCCGGGAAGCGGATGTAGTGGAAGAAGCAGCGGCGCAGGAACGCGTCCGGCAGCTCCTTCTCATTGTTGGAGGTGATGATGACGACGGGCCGCACCTTGGCCTTCACCGTCTCGTCGAGCTCGTAGACGTAGAACTCCATCCGGTCGAGTTCCTGAAGGAGGTCGTTTGGAAACTCGATGTCGGCCTTGTCGATCTCGTCGATCAGCAGCACCGGGCGTTTCTTGGCGGTGAACGCCTCCCAGAGCTTTCCCTTCTTGATGTAGTTGCGGATGTCGGTCGCCCGCGCCTCACCGAGCTGGCTGTCGCGAAGACGCGCGACCGCGTCATACTCATAAAGACCCTGGTGCGCCTTGGTGGTCGATTTGATGTGCCACTCGATGATCGGCATGCCGAGCGCGCGGGCGACTTCCAGCGCCAGCATGGTCTTGCCCGTGCCGGGCTCCCCCTTGACGAGCAGCGGACGTTCGAGCGCGATGGCGGCGTTGACCGCGACGCGCAGGTCGTCGCTCGCGACATAGCTGTCGGTGCCCTGGAACCGCTTGGTGTCGGCCATGTCGTGATGTCTCCCCGCGTGGAACGAGCTTGTCACACTACGCGCGGATTTTGCGGGGGCAAGCAAACCTTAAGGAAAGCGGGCCTAGACGAATGGTCGCGCGTCTTGTCCCATCGCCTCCAGGGGAGGGGACGCGCGGAGGAGACCATGCCGCTCAAACTCTCGCTGAAGCCCGGAGAACGTTTCGTCATCAACGGCGCCGTTCTGCAGAATGGCGACCGGCGCACCGTGTTGCTGCTGCAGAACAAGGTCTCGATCCTCCGGGAGAAGGACATCATCCAGCCGGAGGACGCCACCACTCCGGCGTCACGGATCTATGTTCCCGTGATGATGATGTATCTGGATCCCGACGCCGCAGACTCTTTCTACAATGAGTTCGTGCTGCGCATGAACGAGTTCATGGGCGCAATCCGCTCGCCGGACATTCTGAAGGAGTGCGTCGCCATCTCCCGTGAGGTGATGGCGCGCGAATTCTACAAGGCCCTCACACGCTGCCGTAAACTGCTCGCCTATGAACAGGAATTGCTGAACCATGTCCCTCAAGGCCTACCAGACGACCGCGGCGAAGACTGAAGCCCCGCGACAGACCGAGTATCGGGCGTTCGCAACGGCGACGCGCGGGCTGATCGAGGCGGCGACCCTGCCGAAGACCGAGATCGCGCGCCGCGCCGAGGCGCTCGCCGCGAACCGCCGTCTGTGGACGCTGCTCGCGACCGATTGCGCGGCGCCGGACAATCAGCTGCCGCAGGCGCTGCGGGCACAGATCACCTCGCTGTCTTTGTTCGTCGATCGTCATTCGCGCCAGGTGATCCGCGAAGGCGCGGCGATCGACGTGCTGATCGACATCAACCGGACGATGATGCAGGGGCTGTCCCCGCCGGCGGGCGACGCGGCCGGCTCCGGAGGCGGTGCGTCATTGACGGCGCAGGGCTGATCACCGGGGCAGGGCTGACCGCCGGGGCAGGGCTGACCGCCGGGGCAGGCCGCGCGCGGCCGGAAAAAACGGCGCGACTTTGCCGCATGTCATGATTCGCGAAAAACACCACCCTACTCTGAACGCTAATTTAATCTCTCGGCTTCATGGTCCCCGGGTCTGACGCAAAACGCGCCAGGGCCGATCAAAATGATCGGCTGTAACCCCAGTAGGGATTGACGACCATGCTTAGCGTTAACTCGAACTATGGCGCGTCCATCGCGCTCCAGAGCCTCTCCGCCACCAACAAGGAACTCGCCCAGGTCCAGAACCGCATCACCACCGGCTTCAAGGTGTCGAGCGCCCGGGACAACGGCGCGGTGTTCGCGATCGCGGAAGGCCAGCGTACCCGCCTCACCTCCATCTCCGCCGTCAGAGACGGTCTTGATCGCGCCAACTCCGCGATCGACGTGGCGATCTCCGCTGGTACGGCGATCGGCGACATCCTGAAAGAAATGAAGACGAAGGCGGTTGCGGCCCAGGCCGAAGACCTTTCGACCGAACAGCGCTCCGCGCTGCAGGCCGACTATGACGCCCTTCGTTCGCAGGTCGATCAGGTCGCCAACTCCGCCCAGTTCAACGGCCTCAACCTCGTTGCTGCCGGCGGCTCCAACCTCAACGTCGTGACCTCCGACCTGACGACCGGCTCGACCGGCCGCCAGATCACGTCGGCGGGCGTGACCGGCCTCGTTCCTGGCCTGTCCTCGCGGCTCTCGACCGCAGTCGGCTACGCCGGCGACGAAACCGTCACCTTCAACCTCAACGGTTCGGGAATCGGCACGGTTGCGATCACCGCGACGACGACGGTCCAGCAGTACATCGACCAGGTCTCCACGCAGACCGGCGGTCGTGTCACGGCCTCCTACAACCAGTCGAGCGGCGTGTTCACCTACCGTGCGGCTGAAGCGGTCGTCACCTCGAACGAACTGACGATCACGGCCACGAACGTCGCCGCGGGCAACGAGACCAACTTCCTCGGCGTCGGCGGAACGGCGGGCGCGGTGACGGGCGGAACGGTCACGACCACGATCACCAACCGCGACTTCACGGTTGGCGGCGCGGGCGCTCTTGCGACCGTGTCGGCGGCGGCCAGCGTCCTCAACAGCGCTGGCTCGGCGACCGCAGTGGTCGGCGGCATCGACACGGCGATCACGGCTCTCAACAGCCAGCTCGCCTCGATGGGTTCGCAGGCCAAGGCCCTCGACGTGCAGACGAAGTTCCTTGGTGCGCTGCGCGATACGGTCGAGCAGGGCGTGTCGAACCTCGTCGATGCGGACCTCGCGAAGGAATCGGCCCGTCTCCAGTCGCTGCAGATCAAGCAGCAGCTCGGCGCGCAGGCCCTGTCCATCGCGAACTCGACCCCGCAGATCGTCCTCTCCTTCTTCCGTTAATCGGTGAAGGCGAGCTGATCTCGCTATCGGAAAAGGGGGCGGTCCGTCGGGCCGCCCCCGCTTCCACAACCCGGCAACACTTGCCGGGAGGTGTGAACTTCCTGCCGGGCGGAGCGGCTGTCGACGTCAAGAGGCAACCACACAAATCACTGAAAACAAGAGAGAAAATCCGGCACTTTACTCTTCGGCGGACTGGCACGCGGCTTGAAACGCGTCATCCGAGACCGGGGCGAGTTACCTCTCCCGTCACGCAGTCTGCGGAGTTACGCAAATGCTGAGCGTCAATACGAACTACAGCGCCATGGTCGCGCTTCAGAACCTCAACCTCACCAACACCGAGCTTGGCGAGGTGCAGAACCGCATCAACACCGGTTTCAAGGTGTCGAGCGCACGGGACAACGGCGCGATCTTCGCGATCGCCGAGCAACAGCGGACGCGAGTGAGTTCGCTCGCCGCCGTGGCCGACGGTATCGACCGGGCCAATTCCGCGATCAATGTCGGGCTGTCGGCCGGTGAATCGATCGGCAAGATTCTCAAGGAGATGAAGTCGAAGGCGGTTGCGGCCCAGGCCGAAGACCTTTCGACCGACCAGCGCGCCGCGCTGCAGGCCGACTATGACTCGCTGCGCGCCCAGATCGACCAGATCGCAAACTCCGCCCAGTTCAACGGCATCAACCTTGTCGCGGCGGGCGGGTCGAACCTCAACGTGCTGATGTCGGACCTGAATTCGGGCTCGACCGGCCGCCAGATCACGTCGGCGGGCGTGACCGGCCTCGTTCCCGGCCTGTCCTCGCGGCTCTCGACCGCCGTCGGCTACGCCGGCGACGAAACGGTGACGTTCAACCTCAACGGCGCGGCCATCGGCACCGTGAACATCAGCGCCACGACGACGGTTCAGCAGTATATCGACGGCGTCTCGACGGCGACGGGGGGCCGCGTCACGGCCTCCTACAACCAGTCGACCGGCGTGTTCACCTACCGGTCCGCCGAAGCGGTCGTCACCACGAACGAACTGACGATCACGGCCACGAACGTCGCTGCGGGCAACGAGACCAACTTCCTCGGCGTCGGCGGAACGGCAGGCGCGGTGACGGGCGGAACGGTCACGACCACGATCACCAATCTCGATTTCACGGTCGGCGGCGCGGGCGCTCTTGCAACGGTGTCCACGGCGGCCAACGTCCTGTCGACCCCCGGCTCGGCGACCTCGGTGGTCGGCAACATCGACACGGCGATCACGGCTCTCAACCGGCAGCTCGCGTCGCTCGGCTCGCAGGCCAAGGCCCTCGACGTCCAGCGCACGTTCATCGTCTCCCTCTCCGACACGGTGGAGAAGGGTATCGGCAACCTCGTCGACGCGGACCTCGCGAAGGAATCCGCCCGTCTCCAGTCGCTGCAGATCAAGCAGCAGCTCGGCGCGCAGGCCCTGTCCATCGCGAACGCCTCGCCGCAGGTCATTCTTTCCCTGTTCCAGGGATAACCCCGACGCGCTGACCGTTCGCTGCCGGTCTGTTGCGTCCAGATCAAGAAGGGATCTGACAGATGGCAAGCGAAGAAGGACCCCCGGTCGAGGGGATCTCGGCAGTCAGCCGCAGCGGGGCGAGTTTCCCCGAACCGGAGCCTTTTCGTCCCGAGCCGCGGCCCCGGCCGACGCCCGAGGCGGACCCCGAGGCCCGACGGCAGGAACTTGCGAACACGATCGCCGACGCCGAGGGACTCTCCCGCGGACGGCTGGTGATCGAGAAGAACCCGGTCGGACAGGGCTTCATCTACGCGATCGTCGACCCGAAATCCGGGGAGGTGATGCGCCGCTGGCCGGACTCCGAATGGGCGGCGCTCGCCCGGCGGCACGGCATGTCGCAAGGCCTGATTCTCGACCGCAAGGCCTGAGCCCGCGCCCCGTCCGACGGGGTGCGTCATGTGTGAACCGCGCCTTCGGGCGCGCCCAACGGACGCTCTCCAGGCGGCCGCTGGAAACGTTTGGTTAACAGACTTTCGCGACACCGTGGGGCGAGCGATGGCTGATGGGCGCTCTCGCCCGTCCCCGCGCGGAGGCGAGGCATGGTTGACTCGGTCAACAATACAGCAGGCGCGCTCGGCGCCCTGAAACAGCTTCAGATTGCACGGCGCGAGCAGTCCCAGAGCGAAACCCGCATCTCGTCCGGCGTCGCGATCGCGAGCCCGAAGGATGATCCAGCCGCCTACCAGACCGCAGCTTCGATGCGCGGCGAGATCGGCGGGCTGAAGGCGGCGAGCCTCAGTCTCGGTCGGGCGCAGTCGATCGCCGACACAGGCATCGCCGCCGCCGAACAGGTCTCGACGCTGCTGCTCCAGATGCGGGAACGCGCGGCCTCCGCCATCAACAACGACCTGTCCGCCGACCAGCGCGACGCCTTCAACGCCGAATTCAGCGCGATGAAGGCGAGCCTCGATGCGTTCATCGCCAATGCGTCGTTCGACGGTGCGAACCTGATCGACGGATCGCAGCCGGCGGGTGTGCGGTTCATCGCCGACGCCGACGGCCAGCAGACAGTGACCCTCACCGGCAGGGATTTCCGCGCCGGCCACGGCGTGGTGACGCTGACGCCGGACCAGGACCTGTCGACCCCGGAACGCGCGCTCGCCGCCTATGAGTCGCTCGGCGTATCGATCACGAATGTCGGCTCGCAACTCGCCGCCATGGTCGGTGAGGGCAGGCGGATCGAGACCCAGGTCGGCTTCATCAGCCGGCTCGCCGACGTGCTCGCGGCGGGCGTCGGACGGCTCGTGGACGCCGATCTTGCCATCGACAGCGCGCTCATCCAGGCGCTGCAGGTGAAGCAGAGTCTTTCCGCCGAGGCGCTCGGCATCGCCAACTCGGCGCCGAGGTCGCTCCTGCAGCTGTTCCGCAGCTGACGTCGGACAGGGTCAAATTTTGCAGACCGTGTTGGGGTTCCAGAAACTGTTTGTTCAGGTGTCCGACCCACACTGAGAGCGTCAATTGTCTTCGCGGCCGCGCGCAGGTCTTACTCCGCCGTGCGCCCCGGCCGACATGTTTCGCGGTCTTGGGGTCTGGTCTTCCCGGATTGCGCACCTGAAGCCCGGATCTCGATCGAGGTCCGGGCTTTTTTTTATGCGCGGGCCGCTTGGACGGGTCGCGTCAGGCGATGAATCATGGTGTTGGAGGCCGTAGCGCCTCCGAGAGGCGCGCAAGCCGGCGGGAGAAAGCAAGATGGACGCCCGTCAGGTGGAACTGGCCGTTACGGCCTTCGTCACCTTCTTCGTGCTGATCGATGCGGTCGGCGTGGCGCCGATCTTCGCCTCGCTCACCCAGCCCGGCGGGCCGAAATTCGCCCGGTCGATGGCGATCCGGTCATCCGTTGTTGCGGCGGGCGTGCTGTTCTTCTTCGCTTTCGCCGGGGCCTGGCTGCTTGAACATCTCGGTGTGTCGCTCGACGCTTTCCGGGCCGCCGGCGGCGTGCTGATGTTCCTGATCGCGGTCGACATGGTGTTCGAGAAGCGGACCGAGCGGCGTGAGCACCGGGCGGAAGCGCTGCTCGCGGACGGTCGGCCGGAGACGCCTGACGACATTTCGGTGTTTCCTATCGGCATTCCGATGATCGCTGGCCCCGGCTCGATCGCGACCGCCATGCTCTACATGCAGAACGCCGCGGGCGAACCGGTCGACACGGCGATCGTGATCGGTGCGATTGGGCTGAACCTGCTGCTGACCGCGGTCATCTTCCTTGCGGCGGGGCCGCTGATGCGGCTGATCGGTCCAAGCCTCGCGGGGGCGATCACACGTATCCTCGGCGTGATCCTGGCCGCGCTCGCCGTGCAGCTCATGATCGATGGGGTGAAAGGCGCATTCGGGCTCTGACCCGCGCGCATGGATTGTCGCCGGGGCCTAGCCGGTCGGGGAATCCTGATAGGCGTAGACGGCGCTGCGGCGCACGGAACGCGACCGCATGATCGATCTCCAAAGCACGCTGCTGGCGAGAATGACCATCAGCGCCGCACAGGCGAGCAAGCCGAGCAGCTGGAGCCGCAGCGAGGCGTTCCAGCTCACCACACGCTGGGCCGCGTCAAGGAAGCCCTCCGGGTCGAGCCGGGCGAGGGCGACGGCCCGGTCGCCGCCCGCATTGGTGATCAGGCGGGCGCGGCGGAGATCGGGCGCGCTCTCGACGATGCCAAGGATGGAGACCGCCGCGGAGGGTGAGGTGTCCCTCGCGATCGCGCTGATCAGGCGGAGATCCGAACCGAGCAGGGCGACGGCGTCCCGGTTCGACGTCTCGCGGAAGGCCGCCTCGACGATCGGCCCGCCCTCGACATAGCCGAAGTCGGTCTGGAGTTCGCCGCTGCGCTGACGCTGGTCCAGTGCGCGCGAGAGGGTGGCGAGCGGCGCCGCGTCAAACAGGCGGCGGCTTAGGTGCAGGGCGAATTTCGAGTTCAGACGCTGCGCCCGGTGCGCAGACAGGACCAGCGAGGCTCCCTCGCGCGCTTCCGGATCGTCAAACGTGCGGCCAATCCCGGAAAGCGCGAAGGCGAACTCATCGATCTGGTCGCCGCGGGTCCATCTCGCCGCGGTCATCGCGAGATCGCGGGGGTCGCCAAGCAGGGAGAAAGCCGGCTCCGCCACCTCGACGGGCGTGACCGAGGGGTCGTTCAATCCGCCGCCTGACGCGCCGCGATTGGTCCAGCTTCGCATGGCGGGGCCGCCGGTCGGTGTTTCGGAGGGTTCATCGGTCAGCTGTTCGCCTGGGTCTTCCGCGATGGCGATCATGGGGGCGTCGAGCCGGCGGAAGGCGTCCTGGGCGGCTTCCGGCAGATAGGTGAGCGTCGCCTCGATGGCCGCGTCGTCGCCCGCGCCAGCGACCTCCAGGCGCGCCCGCAGCGCGCTCGCATCCGCGCCGGTCAGCATCGCGGGGGCCGCGAGCAGCAGGCCGCGTGCATTGGTGATGTCGCCCGCGTCGATTTCCGCGGAGACGAGGTTGCCCCACGCCTCGCGCGCGGAGCCCGGCGCGTCCTGGACCAGCCGCGCGAAGCGGGAGTCGATCGCCTGACTGGTCGCGGATAGGGTCTGGGCGTTGGTCTCGAAGACCGAAGCATCGCCCCCGAACGCGACGCCGGTCGCTTTCGCCGCGATAAAGGGCGTCGTCAGCATGACAAGGTTGAAGAGGAACGCGGTGAAGACGGCGAACGGACCAGTACCCTTACGCCTCTTCGGCAGCCGGCTCGCCATGCCTGTTACTTCACTCCACTCTGGAAACCACTACCGCAGAAGGGGATCGCGCGCGGTGATGGATAAACAGTGTCTTCCGATCGCTGGCGCTCAAGATCAAGCGCGCATCGCAGGCGCAGGGAAGAATTGATCAGCTTCGCACGAGATATTTGCGCTTGACGCGAGCAAAGCGCTTCAAGGGAGGTCCGGCGGGGCCGCTCTCGGAGGGAGCCGGTTGGGGTCAGGCCCGGGCGTTCAGCGTGAGGCCTGCGGCGCCCGGATTGCTCTTGGGTGGAGCCGACGCCCCGGCGCGGTCATAGCCGCTGGGAGCGGAGCGCTGGGCTGCGGCGTCGGCGGCGATGGCGCGAACGAGGCCGTCTGTCACCTCACGTTTGGCGGCGAGCGCCGCGGCGTGGCTGGCGAGCCCCTGTTCGAGCGCCTTCGCGGCGGTTGCAAGCGCGTCCCGCACGCCGGGCGCGAGGCCCTTGAGCTGCGCCGGGTTGGCCTTGAGCTGGGTCATCTCGATCCGGTAGGCGTGGACGAGGCGTTCCTTCTCCTCCCATTCCGGGCCCTGCGCGCGGAACACGCCCGCCTCGAGCCGGCGCGCCTCCTCGGCGACGAGATCGGCGAGCTTGCGCGTGAGGCCCAGCAGATAATCCGCGCGCTGGTCGACCGTGGACTGGGTCATGGATCGAGCCCCTGCAGTTTGAGTATTTCCCCGAGCACCGACTTCGCGATTCCGATCCCGCCGGCGTTCGCCATGGCCTCGGCGTAGCGGTCGATCAGCATGGGGCGGAACATCTCCTCCGACGATCCGCCGCCGAAGGGGCCGTCCGTCTTGATGCCGGCGAACATTGGCTGGAGCATTTCCGCGAGGAACATGCGTTCGAACTCTCTTGCGACCTTCTCAGCCTCGGCGCGGGTCGACACCTCGCTGATGCGCGCCCCGAATTCGGCGCGGCGCGAGGCGAATACATCGACGGGTGGGGAGGGAATGGCGAGGTCAGTCATCACATCAGCTCGATTTCAGCCTGCATCGCGCCGGCGGCCTTCAGCGCCTGAAGGATCGAGATCATGTCCCGCGGCGAGACGCCGAGGGCGTTGAGCCCGGCCACCAGATCGCTGAGCGGCACGCCGCCCGGAAGATAGGCGAGGTCCGCGATGTCCTCGGCGACGCCGATGTCGGTTTGGGGGACGATCGCCGTCTGCCCGGCGCCGAAGGCGTTCGGCTGGCTCACCGCCGGCTGTTCTCGGACCTGGATCGTCAGATTGCCCTGCGCGATCGCCACGGTGGAGACCCGTACATTGTCGCCGAGAACGATGACGCCCGTGGTTTCGTTGATGACGATCCGCGCCGCCTGATCCGGTTCGATCTCGAGAAGCTCGATCTCGGCGAGCAGCGCCGCCATGTCGCCGGAAAAGCTCGCGGGACGCAGCAGGCGAACCGTGGCGGGATCGGTGACCAGCGCGGCGTCCGCCCCGATGAAGGCGTTGATGGCGCCCGCGACCCTGCGGGCGGTCGTGAAGTCCGGATTGCGCAGCGACAGCCGCAATTCCTGAAGCCCGGCCAGGTTGAAGGGCAGTTCGCGCTCGATAAGCGCGCCCGATGGTATGCGGCCCGAGGTCGGAATGTTTCGCGTCACAGAGGACCCCGAAGCGCCTCCGGCCGTGAAGGCGCCCACCGCGACCGACCCTTGCGCCACCGCGTAAACCTCGCCGTCCGCGCCGAGGAGCGGAGTTGCGAGCAGCACCCCCCCTTCCAGGCTCGCCGCGTCGCCGAGGGCTGACACCGACACATCGATGCGACCGCCGCTGGCGGAAAACGGGGGCAGGTTGCCGGTCACCATCACAGCCGCGACATTCTGCGTGTTGAGGTTGGCTTCGCGGGTGTTGACGCCAAGCCGTTCGAGCATCGCTTCGAGGCTCTGGCGCGTGAAGGGCGAGTTGCGGAGCGAATCGCCCGAGCCGTTGAGGCCGACAACGAGGCCATAGCCGAGCAGCTGGTTGTCGCGCACGCCCTCCACCGAGAGAATGTCCTTCAGGCGCGATCCGGCCGACGCCGGCCCGATGGCGGGGGCGATCGCGAGGATGATGCAAAGGAACAGGCGCGTCAGGCGAGGCATGCGGGGCGTGTCCGGTGGTTCGGGCCGCACGCCCGGTGTCTACGATCAGGCGTGGCGGCGATGTCCGGACCGTTCTGGCCCGCTTGAGCGGTGGTGTTGATCGTGTCGGTCAAACCGAAAGAAACCCTTAAGCAGTCCGCCGGCGGGTTTAGGGTGCCGTTAACCGTGGCTCGGGACTCTCCAGCCTGAGGAGGCGCACCCGCTTCATGAAGATCGATCGCACCCGCTCGACATCATCGGCCGGAAAGGCGCACGCCTCGCGCGGCTCCGGGGAGGGATTCCGGCTCGACATGGGAGAGCCGTCGGCGGGCGTCGCCGCTGCGACGCCGGTGCGAGGCGTGTCCGCGGCGGCGAGCGTCGACGCGATCCTCGCGCTTCAGGGCGGAGGCGGCGAGAGCGCGCTCGGACTGGCCCTCCGCCGCGGGCGGCGGATCGTCGACGCGCTCGATCGGCTGCATCTGTCGATGCTCGGGGACGGCCCGACGAAGGGGGATCTCGCGCGGCTGCGCGGGGCGCTTGGTGACGCTGCGTCACCCTCCGGCGACCCCGAACTCGACACCGCCCTGCAATGGGCGCGAGTGCGTGTCGCGGTCGAAGCCGCGAAGCTCGAACGCGAGTGATGCGCTGCAGCGCAAAATTGTTGCACTGCACACAAGCCCGCCCCTGCTAAGGGCCTGTTTTTTGCAGCAAAATTTGCAGCCTTCCGTGATGGACGGGCGGTAATGAGTCGTCTATACAGCGCGCGCGTCGGGGAGACGGCCTGCCGTCTGGGGATACCTCGACAGGGAGTTCGGTGCATGAGTTCTTCGAAAGTGGCCGCCTACAAGCCCACCGACGGTGAGGCTTACATGAACCCGCGCCAGCTGCGGTATTTCCGCGACAAGCTGGTCGCTTGGAAGGAAGACATCCTCAACGGCGCGCGCGAAACGATCATGGAGATGCAGGAGTCGGCCACCCCCATTCCTGATCTGGTGGATCGTGCGTCATCCGAGGCGGACCGGGCGCTGGAACTGCGCACCCGCGACCGCCAGCGCAAGCTGATCAACAAGATCGACGCTGCGCTCCGCCGCATCGACCAGGGCGAGTATGGCTATTGCGAGGAAACCGGCGAGCCGATCGGCGTGAAGCGCCTCGACGCCCGCCCGACGGCCACGCTCTGCCTCGAGGCGCAGGAACGTCACGAGCGCCGCGAACGCACGATTCGCGACGACTGAACGGGGCGCGCCGGCTTGCCGGCTCCGTCCGCCGAGCGCTATCTCTCGCACCGGTCGCCGGGAGACGTGGTGCATGATGAACGCGATGGATCCGTTGCTCGCGTCGGAAATCGTCCGCAACTACGCGCAGGCGGCCACCATGATCGGCGCATTGCTCGCCGGCGTGTTCGGGCTCTGGCGCTATGTCCGGGGCGAACGACTGCGCCAGACGGAGCTGGTGCGCGACTTCTACCGCATGTTCTTCGAGTCCGATCGCTACAAGCGCATTCGCTTTATCCTTGAGAATCCCGACGCCCCGGAATTCGCTCAACTGGAAGCTCAACTACTCGAAGGCGGCCTGCCGGGCGATCTCGAGGAGCCGTTTATCGACTACCTCAACTTCTTCGAATTCGTGGTGGGTCTGATGCACCGCAAGATGGTGCCGCGCCGCGACGTCGACTGGATGTTCGCTTTCTTTCTCAACCGGCTCTTCACGACCGGGTTCACGCGCGCCTACATCCTCAAATGGGGGTTTGAGGAACTGGCGGCCGAATGCCGAAGACCCGAACGCAACCCCTCGCGCCGGACGTGACCTCCTCCGGCGCCCCCCGAACGGAGGCCGCCGCCGGCGAAGGGCCCTACCTGTTCGTCTATGGCTCGCTTCGACGCGCGGCTCCCGCTGCGGCGCTTCCCCGGGAGGCGCGGGCCGCACGCGCGTCCCTCGAGGCTCACGCCGACTGGGCGGGGGAGGGGGTGCTGCAGGGGCGGCTCTATCGCGTAGACTGGTATCCGGCCGCTGTTTCAAGCCGCAGCCGGAACGAGCATGTCGCTGGCGACCTCTGGCGCGTGACCGACTGGCCGGCTCTGCGCACCGCGCTCGACGCCTATGAGGATGCGCGGCCCGAACGCTCCCGCACCCTTGCCGGGGCGGAGTATGTCCGTGCGCGGCGCACGGTGCGGCTCGCAGACGGCGCCGCCCGGCGAGCCTGGGTCTATCTCTACAATCAGCCGGTGGAGGGTTTCGCGCGCATCGACTCAGGCGATTATGCCGCCTTCTTGCGGGACGCAGACGCGAGGCGCGGGGCCGGCAGGGCGACGCGCCCACCCGCGCGGGAGACGACATGACCCACCGTTCCGCCGGACCGGAGATCCTCCGCCTGATCGATCTGCTCGCCAAGCTTCCGGGGCTCGGCCCGCGTTCCGCGCGGCGAGCGGCGCTGCATCTGTTGAAACGTCCCGACCAGCTGTTGACCCCGCTTGCGGCGGCGCTCGCGGACGCTGCTGAGAAAGTGGTCGCGTGCCGTGAGTGCGGAAATTTCGACACGGTCGATCCCTGTTCGATCTGCACCGCCGCCGGTCGCGACGACGCCGTGATCTGCGCGGTCGAGCAGGTTGGCGATCTGTGGGCGATGGAGCGTTCGGGCGTGTTTCGCGGGCGCTATCATGTGCTGGGCGGCGTCCTGTCCGCGCTCGACGGCGTGGGGCCGGACGATCTCAACCTCAGCGGGCTCATCGCCCGCGCGCTGCGGCCCGAGGTGAGGGAGGTGATCCTCGCCCTCAACGCGACGGTGGAGGGGCAGACCACCGTGCACTACATCGCCGACCGGCTGGCGGGGGTGGATGTGGTCGTCACCCGGCTGGCGCACGGCGTTCCGGTGGGCGGAGAGCTCGACCATCTCGATGACGGCACGATCGCCGCGGCCATGGCGTCGCGGCGGTAGGTCGGCAGGGGGGAATCGCGGCAGGCTGCACGCGAAAGGTCCGGTTGTCCGGATCAAAGAAAGAACGTATGTTCCCCAAATGATCCAGATCGACTCTCTTGCGCTGGTGCTTGGCGGCCTCCTTGTCCTCGCCTGCGGGGTCGCGCTGTGGCTGCATCTTTCAGTCGGCGCGCGCACGGCGGCCTTGACGGCGGAACTCGGCCGGGAGCGCGAGGAGCGGGAGCGGGACGCCCGTGAGGCGCGCGAACAGCGCGGCGAAATCACCGCGGAACGGGACGGACTGCGGGTCCGGCTCGATGACGCCGAACGCCGCCTCGCCGCAGCCAATGAACGCATGGAGGCGCATCAGCGTGAACGTGAGACGATGCTGGCGCTGCAGAAGGACGTGGAGACCCGCTTCCAGGCGCTCGCCGATGACGCGCTGCGCCGCTCGCAGGCGCAATTCCTCCAGGTCGCGGATGAAACCTTCAAGAAGCACAAGGAGGGCGCGCAGGGCGAGTTGGGGGCGCTGTTGAAGCCGATCCAGGAGACGTTCGGCCAGTTCCGGGAGAAGGTCGCGACGATCGAGAAGGAACGCACCGAGGACCGCGCGAAGCTCGATGAACAGATCCGCGGCCTCGGCGTCGCCATGTCTGAAACCCAGTCTGTCACCGGCAAGCTCGCCTCCGCGCTCGCGGCGCCGCGCCATGGCGGCCGGTGGGGGGAGGAGACGCTCCGCAACGTGCTCGAGATGTCGGGCCTGTCGCCCTATGCGGATTTTGTCGAGCAGTCCTCCTCCGACACGGAGAAGGGCCGCCAGCGGCCGGACGTGATCGTGCGCATGCCGGGCGGTCGGGAGCTGGTGATCGATTCCAAGGTGTCGCTCGATGACTATCTCGCCGCCTCGAATGAGGCGGACCCGGTGCGCCAGCGCGAGCGGCTGGTCGCCCACGCGAGGCGCGTGAGGGAGCATGTCCGGGCGCTGTCCGGCAAGGACTATTGGAAGGAGTTCGACGGGCGGGTCGATTTCGTGGCGATGTTCATTCCAGGCGAGAATTTCTACGCCGCGGTGCTGGAACACGACCGGGAGATTTTCGACTACGCCTCACGCAGCAATGTCATCATCGTCACCCCGTCGACGCTGATCGCGCTCGCCAAGGCGGTCTCCTATGGCTGGCGGCAGGAGCAGATGGCGAAGAACGCCGAACAGGCCGCCCGCCTCGGCCGCGAACTCTATGACCGGCTCCACAAGATGAGCGAGCACATGGAGAATGTCGGCGGCAATCTCGGCAAGGCGGTGAAGTCCTACAACGACATGATGGGGTCGCTTGAGCGGCGCGTCTTGCCGGCGGCGCGCAAGTTCGAGGAATTGTCCTTCGCCGATCCAAGCAAGATCATCCCGGAACCGAAGCGGCTCGACCTGCTGCCGCACCAGCCGATGCTCATCGAACCGCAGGCGGAACGCGCCGCCGGGGGTGACGGTCCCGCGGCGCCGGCCGGCAAACGCCGCGCCGGTTGAGTGGACTTGACGGGCGCGGGCGCGCTTCATAGCTCTTCGAAATGGCCATCCGACGCATCCTCACTGTCCCAGACCCGGTCCTCAAACAGGTGTCAAAGCCCGTCGCCGAGGTGACGGACGAGACCCGTGCGCTGATGGATGACATGCTGGAGACGATGTACGATGCGCCCGGCATCGGCCTTGCGGCGGTGCAGGTGGGGGTGCCGCTGCGCATCATCGTGATGGATCTTGCGCGCGAGGACGAGCCGAAGGCGCCGCGCTTCTTCGTGAATCCGGAAATTCTCGAACGCATCGAGGAGACCCAGCCCTATGAGGAGGGCTGCCTGTCCGTGCCGGACTTCTACGAGACGGTGGAGCGGCCGAGCCGGGTCCGGCTGCGCTATCTCAACTATTCCGGCGAACCCGTCGAGGAATGGGCCGAGGGGCTCTACGCGGTCTGCATCCAGCACGAGATGGACCATCTAGAGGGCGTGTTGTTCATCGACCATCTGTCGCGGCTGAAGCGCAACTATGCGATCGACAAGGTGAAGAAGGCGAAGCGTCTCGCCGCGAACGCCTGACCTGAATCAGGAATGGTTTCGAGACATCGCGGGACCGGGCGCGCCCCCTAGAAGGGCGACACCTTGTCATAGACCCGTTGGCCGTAGCGCGCGCGCTGGGCGCTCGATATGTCGCCGCGGCCGCCATAGCTGATCCGCGCCTCGGCGATCTTCGAGTAGGGAATGGTGTTGTCGGCCCCAATGTCCTGCGGACGGATCACGCCGGTGACGAAGAGTTCGCGCAGTTCGGCGTTGATGCGCACTTCCTGACTGCCGCCGATGACGAGATTGCCATTGGGCAGCCGGTCGGTGATCACGGCGGCGACTTTCATCCGCACCGTTTCGGCCCGGTTCACCGACCCCGAACCGCTCGCCGAGGAGGTCGAGTTGAACGACACGGCGGGGTCGAGGCCCGGGGTTCCAGGAAGCACGCCGTTCAGCTTGTCATTCAGCCCGAGGAAGGCCGACACACCGCCGGTTTCCGAGCCATTGCGCGCGCGCTGGGTCGAGTTGTTCACCTGGGCGGAATCCGCGATTTCGATATTGACCGTGAGAATATCTCCGATTTGGGTCGCCCGCTGGTCGTCGAAGAACGAGCGCGCGCCCGACCGCCAGAGCGAGTTGGGGCTTGCGGGCTCGGCGCGAGGCGCGGGAAGCGGCATGGAGACGCGCTGGTCGCCGGACGCCGCCGCCGGGTTCTGGATCGGCGTCAGTTCGGGCGCGGCCGCGAGGCTCGATACCCCACCCGCGCAGCCTCCCGCGAGCACGGCCGACAGCGCGGCCGCGGCGCAGAGACGAGCGGAAGCGGGCGTCGAGGTGTCTTTCAGGGTCATGTCGGTCTCCGCGGGCGGTATGCGCCGAAGGGATGAAAGGGGGCCGGATCGGTTCAATGTGTTGTTCGCGGCGTCACGCTCGCGGTCGCTTCGCCGCTCGCGATCGCGTCAACCGCGCGTTTCGATTGTTGATTGAAGACGCGGACGGGCTCGCCCATGGCGGCGCTCGCCTGGGCCACGGCGTCGACGGTCAGAAGCAGACCGGACGCCGCATAGACCAGCTTCACCGGTTCGCCCTTGCGGACCACGTCGGGCGCCTTGATGTCGTTGGCGAGGAGGGTGGAGCCGGCCCGCAGGGAGCGGCGGGCTTCCTGCCCGACAATGTCCTCCACGGACGTGAGCGCGTTGCGTTGCATACGGAAACCCTCGGGGGGCGTGATCCATTCGAGAGCGTCGGCGGTGATCCGCTCACCGCGCGACACATCGTGGGCGAGAACCAGGATTTCGCCCGCCGCGAGGGCGTTCGCCGAACCGGTCGCGGCGGGTGCGATCTCGGCGCGCGGGGCCTGACGGACGCTCACCGCCTGAGGCGCAGCGCGCGCTTGCGGCGGGGCGGGCGGGGTCGCTGCGGTGCGCACGGGATCGCGGCGCACCCAAACCGGCTCGTCCATCGGCAGGGCGATCACCACCCCGGCCTTGCGCGCGACCGCCACCAGGAAGACGGGATCGAGGGCTAGGGTTTCGCCGGGCGGCGGGGCGGGCGCGATGAGCACGTCGCCTCCCGGGCCTGACACCGGCGCGACGTCCTTCAGCGCCACCCAGTCGCCGGTCACGCGCACCTGACCGAACGCCGCCGGCGCCGCGCCCGCCAGCCAGATCGCCGCGCAGGCCGCGATCGCCCGGCGCATGAGACGCCGCGCGCGCCTCATCGCAGATTGCTCGCCGAACGGAGCATTTCATCCGTGGTCGTGATGACCTTGGAGTTCATCTCATAGGCGCGCTGGGCCGAAATGAGCGCCGATATCTCGGTCACGGCGTTGACGTTGGAGGTTTCCAAAAACCCCTGCTGAATGAATCCGAAACCTTCGACGCCGGCGAGTCCGCGATTGGCGGGGCCGGAGGCGGGCGTCTCAAGGAACAGGTTGTCTCCGATGGCGTCGAGACCGGGCGGATTGACGAACCGCGCCAGATCGATCGCGCCGACATCCTGGAACGTGCCGTCCGGCTGCAGCGCCTGGACCACACCCTGTCGGTTGATCGTGATGTCCGTTGCATCGGTCGGAACCGATATGCCGGGCGCAACGACGAAGCCGTCCTCCGTGACGATCTGGCCGTCGGCGCTGATCGAGAAATTGCCTGCCCGCGTGTAGGCGTCGCGGCCGTCGGGCAGCTGCACCACGAAATATCCCTCGCCCTGCAGCGCGAGGTCATAGCGGTTGTTGGTCTGGGTGATGCCGCCCTGTTCGGTGACGCGGTAGATCGATCCCGCCTTCACCCCGACGCCCACCTGCACCCCGGTCGGCACGATCGTGCCGGCGTCGGAGGAGGTCGCGCCCATGCGCTCTACGGTCTGGTAGAGCAGATCCTGAAACTCGGCGCGCTGGCGTTTGTAGCCGGTCGTGTTCATGTTCGCGATGTTGTGCGCGATCACTTCGACATTGAGCTGCTGGGCCTGCATGCCCGTTGCGGCGGTGTTCAGTGCGCGCATGGCTGGCGCTCCTTCCTGGAATTGACGGGCGGGATGTGTCGTGGCGTGGCGAGGCTGGACGTGCTCATCAGCTCATCTTCCCGAGCCGGTCGATCGCCCGCGCCCGCAGTTCGTCCGCCTGGCTCACCATCTGGCTGACGGACTGATAGGCCCGGCTGATCTCGATCATCTGGGTCATTTCCGACACCGCGTTGACGTTGGAGTTCTCGACAAACCCAGCCGCCACCCGGAACATCACGGGCGCCCGCGGGGTCTCGGCGTTGGCGCGCCAGAGATTGTCCCCCAGTTGCTCCAGCCGCTGCGGCGTATCGAAGGCGGTCACGTCCAGCTTTCCCACCACGGCTCCGGCTTGCGTCACTGTGCCGTCGGCGGAGACGCCGATGTCGCCGCCTGCTGGATTTAGCGTGATCGGGCCGCCGCCAAGCACTGGATGCCCCGAACGGGTGACCAACTGGCCGCTGGCGTCGATCGAAAACCGCCCGTCGCGTGTATAGGCGACGCCCTGCGGCGTCTGGACCGAAAAGAAGCCTTCCCCGTCGATGGCGACGTCGAGCGGATTGCCGGTGCGCTCGAGCGGGCCGTTCGAAAAATCGCGCTGGAGCGTCCAGGCGTCGACGAAGGCGATCTCGCCCGGCAGATCATTGGCCTCCGCCGGCGCTTCGCTGAGTTCGCGCATCACCAGCCGCTCGGTCTTGAAACCGGCGGTCGTCATGTTCGCTAGGTTGTTGGCGGTCAGGTCCATCCGCTGACGCAGCACCTGCTGCAGCGAAAGCCCGACCACGAGGGAATTGTCCATCGGGGCGTCCGGCGGCGGGCGCGGTGCGAACTTCGTCGGCGGCGCGGCCTGGCGGGTGTCTCGTCGGCGAGCTTCTGCGCCGACCATCGAACAGGCGGATAGTCGGGCCGCGGGGTTAACGCAGGGTTGCGGCGCCGTCGCGGTCGTGCACCTCGCTTGCGCCTTCGTCCGCAGGAGGGCGGTCGGCAATTCCTGCCGATCTCCACCAATCCTTAACCAGAGATGGACGACCAATGGGTGCGCACCTGATTCCCGCGTGTCGGGAGCGGCTGCGCGCCTGTTCGATCAGGCGATGGATGACAAGGGCGAACGCGATGTCGAAAGCCAAGGACAAGCCGGCCAAGCCGGAGGCGGAAGCGCCCGCCGAGGGCGAGGCGCCAGTCAAGAAGAAGATGTCCGGCAAGACGCTGGTGCTGTTCATCGTCCTGCCCGCCGTGCTGGTGCTCGGCGGCGGCGGGGCGGCGGTGATGATGCTCACGGGAGGCAAGCCCGAGACCGAGGTCGCCGACGCGTCGCATGGCGAGGCGGCGGACGCGCACGGCGAGAAGCCCGCCAAGGGCGACAAGGCGAAAGCCAAGGATGATCACGGCAAGGCCTCGAAGGACGCCGGCAAGGACAGTCATGGCGCCGCAGCCGGCGGTGACCCTGAAGAGGTCGGCACGCTGCGCGTCGGCGAGGACGGCGCGCCGTCTTATTACGAGATGCCGAACCTTCTGGTGAATCTCTCATCCAGCGACGGCGGCCGTCCGCTGTTTCTCAAGCTGAAGCTGGTGCTCGAAGCGCGCGACCCCGCTGCGTTCGCGACGCTGCCCGGGATCATGCCGAGGGTGTCCGACCAGTTCCAGGGATTCCTGCGCGAGTTGCGCGTCGATGATCTCAACGGTTCGGCCGGCAGCCACCGCCTTCGCATCGAGCTGTTGCGACGGGTCAATCTCGCCGTCGCTCCGGCGAGCGTCGACGCCGTGCTGATCGAAGAGCTTCTGGTGCAATGAGGTCCCGTCGTGGCTAAGAGCGCCAAGAAATCCGACGAAGACTGGGAAGCGAACGTCCCCGGCGGAGATGCGCCGGACGATGAGGCGATGGCCGCCCAGTGGGAGGCCGACCTCGCCCAGTCCGAAAGCAACGCCCTCGCGCCCCAGGCGGCGACCGCCGAACGCATCCTCAATCAGGATGAGATCGACAGCCTGCTCGGCTTCTCCCTCGGCGATGAGGCCGAGGACCGCAAGAACGGTGTTCATGCGCTCATCAACTCGGCGATGGTGTCCTACGAGCGCCTGCCGATGCTCGAAGTGGTGTTCGACCGCCTCGTGCGGTTGATGACGACGAGCCTGCGCAACTTCACCTCGGACAATGTCGAGGTCAGCCTTGACGCGATCCAGTCCATGCGGTTCGGCGACTATCTGAACTCGATCCCGCTGCCGGCGATTCTCGCGGTGTTCCGCGCCAAGCAGCTCGACAATTTCGGTCTGCTCACGGTCGATTCCAGTCTCATCTATTCCATCGTCGACGTGCTGCTCGGCGGCCGGCGCGGCACGGTTGCGATGCGGGTCGAGGGGCGGCCCTACACGACCATCGAACGGGTGCTGGTCACACGCCTCGTCGAGGTGATCCTGTCGGACGCACGCAAAGCGTTCGACCCGCTGACCGCCGTCGACTTCGAACTCGACCGAATCGAGACGAACCCGCGTTTTGCGGCGATTGCACAGCCGGCGAACGCCGCGATCCTGGTGAAGCTCCGCATCGACATGGAAGACCGCGGCGGGCGCTGCGAACTCTTGCTGCCCTATGCGACGCTGGAGCCGATCCGCAAGATGCTGCTGCAGAGCTTCATGGGAGAGAAGTTCGGCCGCGACAATATCTGGGAGGGTCACCTCGCCACCGAGCTGTGGTCGTCGCCCGCCAATCTGCGCGTGGTGCTCGACGATTTCCAGTCGACCCTCGGCCGGCTCTTGAGCCTGCAGGTGGGTGAAACCCTCTTGATGAACGCAACGCCCCAGTCGCGGGCGCGGCTGATGTGCGGCGATATCCCCCTTACCGAAGGGCAGATCGGGAGAATCGGTCAAAAGGTGGCGCTGCGGGTCGAGACCCCGATCCGCCCTGAAGCCAAGAAAAAGATTCTGGAGCAGTCATGAGCCTGTTTTCCTCCGTGATCGACATCCTTCTGTCCTGCCTGCTCGTGATCGCGATCGCCTATTGCTGGCGGCTCGATCAGCGGCTCAAGACGCTCCGCCAGGGCCGTGACGGGCTGATCGAGGCGGCGCGCGAACTCCAGCAATCCGTCGCGCAGGCCGAGGCCGCGATCGGTGGTCTGCGGGCGGCGGCGGACGCGTCCGGTCGGGACCTGCAGGCGAGGATCGACGAGGCGCGCGGCGTCGCTCAGCTCTCGCGGCCGCGTGAAGACTCCGGGCTGCGCAAGCGATCGATGTTCTGAGAGGGCAGGAGAAGCGGGCTATGGCGAGCAGGGTGCGTGTCCTTCCGGCGGTGATCGCGGTGTCGATCGGCGCGCTGGCGTTCAAGAGCGTCGACATCGCGCAGGCCGTGGCCGAAGCGGTCGACGCACCGGATGCGACCGCGCAGACCGCGGGGGAAGGGGAGAGCATCCCCGGCCTCACCAGCGCCGCCGAGGGTGAGAGTGATCCGGATGCGCCGCGTGTCGCCGAGGGCGCGCCCGCCGGTTCGGAGGTCTGCCTTCCGTCGATCGACTATGCCGCGGAAACCGGATTGTCCCAGTCCGAAATCCAGGTGCTGCGAAGCCTCGCCGACCGGCGCACCGCGCTCGACGAACGCGAGGCGGGCATCGACATGCGTGAACAAGCTGCGGCGGCGGCCGAGCTCAGGCTGAACGATCAGATCGCCGAGCTGAAGGCGCTCGAGGCGAGCGTCCAGGGCGTTCTCGACCAGATCCAGGGCAAGAAAGACGAGCGGCTCGACAGCCTCGTCAAGACCTATGAGGCGATGAAGGCGAAGGACGCCGCCCGCATCTTCGACACGATGGAGGATGAAACCCTCTTGAAGCTCGCCCAGCGCATGAAGAGCGCCCCGCTCGGTGCGGTGATGGCCGCGATGTCCTCCACCCGGGCCCAAACGCTCACCCGGATGCTCGCCGAGCTAGGCGAAACGCCGGTCACGGAGGGCGCGAAACCAGCCGCCAAGCCGGCCGCTCAGGGTTCTCCGGGTTGACCAACCGTCCCCGCCAGCGTGGTCGTCTTGCGCGCGGCGCCTCGGCGCTCGGCCTCGCCGCGTTCATCGCGCTGCCTGCGAGCGCGGAGCGGGCGCTCGATCTCGCCTTCGAGGATACGGCTGGCTATTCGCGGATCATCGCGCGTTGGGCGGACGGCGCCGAGGATGGCCCCCGCGTCACCGCAAGCGTGGCCAGTCAGGTCCTGCTATTGAGGTTTGAAGAGGCGGTCGACATCGACCCCGAGGCCCTGAAGCGCGGACTGCCGGGATGGGCCTCGATCGCGCGCGTTGACCCCGACGGGCGCACGGCACGTATCGCGCTCACCCAGACGCCCCGCCTCCATATCTCACGGTCAATCGACCGGATCGCCATCGATCTCGTCCGGCCCGGAGCCTCCGATCCGCCAGACATTGTTTCGCCGCTGGTCGCCCGGCGCGCCGCCGCCGCCGAGGAGGCGAAGCGCGCTGCACTTCCCCCTCCCGCCGCCTTCGCGGACCTGGAAGTGCGGTCCAGCCATCAGGGACAGTCGTCGCGGATCGCCTTCTACTGGCCGGAGAAGGTGAGCTACCGGCCGACCCCGTCACCCGGCAAGCTGAAGCTCAATTTTTCGAAGCAGGCCAAGCCAGACCTCGCCTATCTCAAGATTGATCCGCCGCCGAACCTCGCAAGCTTCACGAGCGGCAATACGGACCGCGGCTTCGAGATCGAGTTCACGGCCAAGGACGGGATGCTGTTCAAGCACTACGCCGAGGCCGATGTGGTGGTGATCGACATATCTCCGCCGGGCGCTCCGGCGCCGGAGCTGGGCCCCGATTCGGGCCCGGACTCTGGCCCGGACTCTGGCCCGGACTCTGGCCCGGATTCGGGCGCCGCGCCCGCATCGCCGACGCCTCGCCCGGCGGATCAACCCGAGAAACCCGAAGCCGCGAAGCCCGAAGCTGCAAAGCCTCAGGCGTCCAGCCCCCAGACGGCCAAACCCGCACCCCCCAAACCCGCCCCGGCGGCGCCGTCGCCCAGCGCTCCTGAGCCCATCGTGCTGACGCCCGCCCCCACCCAGGCGGCGCCCCAATCGCCGGCGCCCCAGTCGCCGTCCGAGACCGGCGCGGCGGCTCCCGCGGGGAGCCAGACCATCGGCGGCCGCAGGACGACCGATCTTGCCGAGTGGGTCCAGCCCGCAGCCCCGCAGAACCGGGTGGTGGACGCCAAGGTCACGACGATTCCAGGCGGCGTCGAGCTGATGATCCCGTGGGCGGCCCCGACGCCTGCAGCCGTGTTCCGGCGCGGCGACGCGGTGTGGGCCGTGTTCGCGGACGAGGCGGACATCCGTCTTGACGCCGCGGTGTTGCCATCCGGCTTCAGGGCGCGGTCCTTCCGCCAGGATGGCGCAATGCTGCTGCGGATCGATGCGCCGGGCGGGATCGCCCTGTCCGCCGAGGCCGTCGAGTCCGCCTGGCTGGTCAGGATCGGGACCACGGCTCTGCGCCCGACCCGCTTCTTGAAATCGAACCGGACGACCGGCGGGGACGGGCGCGCCCGGATCGAGACCATGCTGGTCGGCGCGTCCGGCGTCGTGTGGTTTGACGATCCGGTTGTCGGCGACCAGATCGCGGCGGTGATCGCCTACGGTCCGTCGTCTGCGTCGCTCGCCGCCAGGGATTTCATCGAGGCGGCGATGCCGGCGACCGCTCACGGCCTCGCCATCGCTCCGAAGGCGGACGATGTCTCGGTGACGATCGAGGGCGAGCGGGTGATCGTCACCATGTCGGGCGGCGTCACCGCCAGGGGCGCGGAGGCGGTCGCCGTCGGCACCCTCGAATCCTTCTCGGGCAGCCCGGCTTTCATCGACTTCGAAACATGGGGCGGAACGAAGGGCGACGCGTTCCGCGACCGCCTGAAGACGCTCGAGGCAGCCGTGCTCGACAACGCCGCCGAGACCCCGACCGGATCGGCCGCGCTGTTCGATCTTGCGCGGTTTCTCCTCGGTCACGAACTGGCGCACGAAGCGCTCGGCGTGCTGAAAGTGGCGCACGACGCGCGCATGGCGATCGAACAGGACCCGCGCTTCTTCGGGCTGCGCGGCGCGGCGAACGCAATGGCCGGTCGCTATGATGCCGCGGAAGCCGACCTCTCGCGCGGATCGCTCCGCGGTGATCCGGGGGCGGCGCTGTGGAGGGGATACATCGCCGCCGAACGCGGCGACTGGGCGCGCGCGAGCGATCATTTCCGCGTCGGTGATGAGCTCCTGCCGGACTATACACCCGTCTGGGCGAGCCGCTTCCGCTCAGCCGCCGCTGAAGCCGCGCTGAACGTCAATGATTTCGACGCCGCGCGCCGCTACGCCGACGCGGCGCTCAAGACCGATGACCGCGACGCCGCCGACATGGCGCGCTACGTGGCGGCCGGTCTCAAGGCCGTCGTCGACGGACCGGAAGCCGCCTATCCCGCGTTCGAGGCGCTTGCGGCGAGCGCGGCCGAGCCGGTGGCGGTGCGCGCGGAGCTGAAACGGATCGACATCGGCGTGAAGTCCGGCGCGATCCCGATCAAGGATGCGACCGACCAGCTTGAAACCCTCCGCTACCGCTGGCGCGGCGACGGGGTGGAGATGACCACCGTCGGCCAACTTGGCAACATGCACATGCGCCTCGGTCGGTTCGCCGAGGCGTTGCGTCTTGTGCAGGCGACGGCGCTGCGCCAGCCCGATGCGCCAGGCGCGCGCGAGCTTCGCATCAAGCTCGTCGACTATTTCCGCCGGCTTTATCTCGACGGCGAGGCGGACCGGCTCGACCCGATCCAGTCGCTGGCGATGTTCTACGAGTTCAAGGAGCTTACGCCGATCGGCGTCGACGGCGACGAGATGATCCGCAAGCTCGCGCGGCGGCTAGTGGCGTTTGATCTGCTCGAACCAGCCGCTGAACTCCTCCAGCACCAGGTCGACAACCGCATGCGCGGCATCGCGAAGTCGGCGGTCGCGGTCGATCTCGCCACCATCTACCTCATGGACCAGCGCCCGGATCTGGCGCTCGCGGCGATCAATTCCACCCGCCAGCCCTCGCTGCCGAAAGAACTGGCGCTGGAACGCCGGATGCTGGAAGCGACCGCACTCCTGGATCTCCAGCGCTATGATCATGTGGTCGAGCTGGTGGAGGGGGTCGACGCCGATCAGGCGAGAAAGCTCCTCGCCGAGGCGTACTGGCGGGCCAAGCAGTGGCCGCAAGCCGCCCGTGCGCTCGCCGCTCTGATTCCGCCGCCCGCTGAAGCCTCGCCCGAGCGGGACGCCGCGGGGGCGCTCAGGGCCGCGATCGCCGCGAAGCTGGCGAAGGACGCCGATCTGCTGGCGACGCTGAGGCGCGAGTACGAGCCTCTGTTCGCCGAGTCGCTGGACAAGGCCTCGTTCGACCTCATCACCTCACAGTCCGATGCGTCGGGGCAGGCCGCGTCCGAGGCCGTGCGCCGGCTCGCGGACGCGCCCACGGTGGACGCCTTTGCGCGGGAGCTGAAAGCGAAGTTCCAGGCCGGCGGGGCGGGCTAGACGCCGTCGTCGCGCGTGCGCAGGCGTGGCGACGCCCCCGGTGCGAGGGCCGAAAAATCCCACATCCGGTCGTCGAGCAGGTGCGAGGGGCGCACCTGGCCGAGCGCGCGCGCCATGGTCTGGCGGCGACCGGGCGACTTGCGCTCCCATTCGTCGAGCATCGCCTTCATCGCCATGCGCTGAAGCCCGTCCTGGCTGCCGCAGAGCGTGCAGGGAATGATCGGAAACGCCATCGCCTGCGCGAAGCGGGCGATGTCCACCTCCGCCGACTGGATCAGCGGGCGCAGCACCATCACATCGCCCTCGTCATTGATGAGCTTGGGCGGCATCGCGGACAGGCGGCCGCCATGAAGGAGGTTCAACATGAAGGTCTCGAGCGCATCGTCCCGGTGGTGGCCGAGCACGATCGCGTCGCAGCCTTCCTCGCGCGCGACGCGGTAGAGAATGCCCCGCCGTAGCCGCGAACACAGCGAGCAGTAGGTGCGGCCCTCAGGCACCTTGTCCGTGACGATCGAATAGGTGTCCTCGCTGATGATCCTGTGCGCGACCCCGAGGCGCGTCAGGTAGTCCGGCAGCACATGCTTCGGGAACCCCGGCTGACCCTGATCGAGATTGCAGGCGAGGAGATCGACGGGCAGGGCGCCCTGCCATTTCAAGTCCATCAGAACGGCGAGCAGGGTGTAGCTGTCCTTCCCGCCGGACAGACAGACGAGCCAACGCGGCGGGCGTCCATCCTCGCGCCGCGTCACCATTCCGAATCGCCGGATCGAGTCCTGCACCTCGCGCACGAGCCGCTTGCGCAGCTTGCGAAAGCTCACCGCGTCCGGCGCGTCAGCGAAAACAGGGTGCGACCGCGTGAACGCCGGATCGTCCGGCGAGCCGCCGAGGTCGGTCGTCCTCCGGTCATCCTGATTGAGCGCGCCGTAGTCCGCCATCACCTGTCACCTCGTTCAGGGCGGGCATAGCGCGCAAGGACGCGGCTGCGGAAGGGGGGGGCCTCGCTATGTCGGCGGGCCGGCGATGAAGCTCTCCACCAGCGATCCGGCGAGCATCCGCCAGCCATCCACGAGCACGAAGAAAATCAGCTTGAACGGCAGCGAAATGGTGACGGGGGGCACCATCATCATGCCCATCGACATCAGGATGGAGGCGACGACGAGATCGATCACCAGAAACGGCAGAAAGATCATGAACCCGATCTCGAACGCCCGCTTCAGCTCGGAAATCATGAACGCCGGCGCGAGCACGTGAAACGGCGCCTCGGCCGCGGAAGCAATCGGTTCGATCTTCGCCATGTCGACGAACAGGGCGAGGTCCGGCTCCGACACATGCGTCGCCATGAACGCCTTCACCGGTTCCAGGCCGCGCGGCAGCGCCTCTTCGAGCGTCAGCGAACCCGCCATGAATGGTTCAACGCCGGCGGTGTAGGTTGCAGCGAGGGTAGGGGCCATCACGAAGCCGGTCAGGAACAGGGCGAGCGAGATGATCACCGAGTTGGGCGGCGAGTTCTGAAGCCCGATCGCCGTTCGCAAAAGCGACAGAACGACGACGATGCGCACGAAGCTCGTCGTCATGACAAGGATCGACGGCGCAAGCGACAGAATCGTGATGACGGCGATGAGCTGAACCAGCCCCTGGCTCAGTCCCTGGCCGCTGCCGAGATCGACCGACACAACCTGCGCCGTCGCCGAAGGCGCGATCACGGCGACAAGCCCGACCAGAGCCGCGAGGCGGAGAGTTCGCATGCTCAGGCTCCAGGTCCCTGCTGCGCGTCCGGCGTCTCGGGTGGCGCCGGGCGGGTCGCGATCAGCACATCGCCCGCCGGCCCGATGCAGATGAGATGTTCCGCGTCGCCCCAGCGGATGACGGCGAGTCGGCGCCTCGCGTCAATCGCCCGGGTCTCGATGACGGACAGGTCTCCTGGGTTTCGGCGCTGCTGGATGCCGAGCGAGCCGCCATATCGGCGCAGGCCCCAGCCAAGCCCAAGCATGAGTCCGACGACGAGCATCAGCGCAGCGATTGCTCTCAAGGCGTCGAATGCGTCCATCGGGTGCGTTCGTCCCATCGTCGGGCGATCATTCGGATCGCGCGCTGTCGCAGCGTTAACGCCTCGGAGACGTCGGTTAATGAAAGGTTAACGCGGACCGTCGGACGTTAAGTCCTCCTTAAGGGAAGAGGACAAATCTGCCGGGTGGAGGCTCAGTCATGTCCGGACCCGGCAACATCGCGATCTTCTCCATGATGAAGGCGCGCATGCAGTTCCTCAGCGCGCGTCAGAACGTTGTGGCGGAGAATGTCGCCAACGTTTCGACGCCCGATTTCACGCCGAAGGATGTCGACCAGTCGGCGTTCGTCCGCCAGCTGGAACGTGCCGGCGCCGGCGCGCCGGGAGCCGCCGCGGGGCGGTTGCAGCTCGCCGCCACCGATCCCCGCCACATCCAGGGGGTCACGGGCGGGCGCGCGAACGTCTCGATCGTCTCGTCGCCGGACTCCGAATCGACGCTCGACGGCAACCAGGTGGTCGTCGAGGAGCAGATGATGAAGCTCACCGAAACCAGGATGGAGTTCGAGACCATGGTCGGCCTCTACACCAAGTCCCTCACCCTGCTGCGTCTGGCCGCCAAAAGCCCCTCGCGCTGATCGCCCGGCTCCTCAGGAGAAGTTTCATGTCATCGGATCTTGTCTCGGCGATGTCGTCAGCGGCCAGCGGTCTGCGCGCCCAGACCGTGCGCATCCGTATGTCGGCGGAAAACCTCGCCAACGCCGACACCACCGCGACCACCCCAGGCGGCGACCCCTATCGGCGCAAGGCCCCTGTGTTCAAGGCCTATATCGATCGCGAGACGGGCTCCGAGCATGTTCGGGTGACCGGCGCTCGCGAGGATTCCTCGCCATTTCGTCTGCGATACGACCCGACCCATCCGGCCGCCGACAACGCCGGCTATGTCAAATTCTCCAACGTCTCGGCGCTGATCGAGATGTCGGACCTGCGCGACGCGCAGCGCGCCTATGAGGCCAATCTGAACGTCGTGGAGGCGAGCCGCACCATGATGGTCCGTGCGCTCGACATTCTGCGCGCCTGACCTGGGGGGGCGCCGAACTGGGGGAGCCAAACTGGGGGCGCCTGCGCCCACCGGCTGATTGAGGAGAGGGTTGAATGTCCGATCTCGGCGTTTCCGCCGCCAAGGCCTATCTGCAGACCGCCCAGACTCTGGCGAAGTCGCAGGGCGAGACAGGCGCCTTCGACCCCGCGCAGGGGTTCGGCGACCTGCTCACCCACGCCATGTCCACCGTCTCGAAAGCGGGTGCGACCGCCGAGGGCGCCATCACCAACGCCGCGATGGGCCGATCCGACATCGTCGACGTCGTCACGGCGGTCGCCGCCGCTGAAGCAACGCTGCAAACGGTCGTCTCGGTGCGCGACGAGGTGATCCGCGCCTATCAGGACATCATGCGGATGCCGATCTGAGGCGGCTCGCCGCCGCGAGATCCGCGCATCGCTTTCTTCCGAGACACTTTGATACAAATCAGCGTCGTCGCCGACAAAGTTTTGCCGGCGCGATCGGTCATGTCTTTATCACCGAGGGCCGGGCAGGCGGGCGGCGCCCGCGTTCCGGCCGCTGAGAGAGGATCGCGTCATGTCGAAGCTCCAAGGCGCCATCGCGACCGCGCGGTTCGGGATGGGCGCACGTCCCGGAGAGATCGCCGCCGCGGCGTCCGACGCCCGCGGCTATCTGCTCTCCCAGGTCCGGCCGGACGCCGCCGCCTACACCGACCCGTCGCTTCGCGGCCGGGGGGAGACCTACGCCGAGTGGGCGAAAATCTATCAGCAGCGACGCCGACGCGAGGCTGTGGAGCCGGTTGATCCCGAAGCCGTCCGCGAGATGCGGAACATGACGGCGAACGGGATTCGCGGCGTTTTGCAGGCCGAGATCGCCGCCCGTCTCAAATTCGCGACCACAACTCCCGACGGCTTCGCCGAGCGCTGGGCGCGGTTCTGGGCGAACCACTTCTCCGTCTCGGCGCGCAATGCGCAGATGATCAGCATCGTCGGCTCCTTCGAGCGGGAGGCGGTCCGCCCGCACGTGTTCGGCCGCTTCGGCACGCTGCTCGCGAAGTCGACCTTCCATCCGACCATGCTCGTCTATCTCGACGCCTATCGTTCGGTCGGGCCGTCGACCACGATGGCGAAGCGGCGCGGGGCAGGGTTGAATGAAAACCTCGCCCGTGAAGTGCTGGAGCTGCACACGGTCGGCGTCCACGCAGGATATTCCCAAGGCGATGTGATCGAGCTGGCGAAGGCGCTGACCGGCTGGACGCTCGATCTGCGCAACCAGGACCCGCAAAGCCGCGCGAACACGGTGTTCCAGCCGATCCTGCACGAGCCCGGCGCCCGCATGGTGATGGGAAAACGCTACGCCGAGGCAGGCGGCGAGCAGGCCGCGGCGGTGCTCGCCGATCTCGCGGTGCACCCTTCAACCGCGCGTCATGTCGCGACCAAGCTCGTCCGTCATTTCGTCGCTGACCAGCCGCCGGAAGCGGCGATTGCGAGGCTGGAGCGGGTGTTCCTCGATACCGAAGGCGATCTTGCGGCGCTCGCGTCAGCGGTCATCCGGCTCGACGCCGCCTGGTCGCCCGAGCTTCACAAACTGAAGACCCCCGATGAGCTCCTGATCTCCGCCTCCCGCGCTGTCGGCGTCGAAGCGGCGGGCGGACGGGATATGCGCGCGCTCTATGACTCCCTGGGGCAGCGACCCTATTCCGCGCCCTCGCCGCAGGGTTGGCCGGATGATGCGGCCTCGTGGTCGGGGCCGGACGCCGTGATGAAACGCCTCGAATGGGCGAACCTCGTCTCGCGACGCATGTCGCGCGATCTGACGCCCGCAAGCTTCCTCGACGCCGCGCTCGGGCCGATGGCGGGCGAACGCACCCGTCTCGCCGTGTCCCGCGCAGAGAGCACCGAGCAGGGGCTGACGCTCGCCCTCATGAGTCCTGAATTCCAGCGGAGGTGAACTGATGTCGTCGCTTCACACGATCGGCCGTCGCCGTTTTCTCGCGGCGGGAGTGCTGGCAACGCTCGTCGCCGCATCCCCGGGCGCGCAGGCCCTCACAGGCGACGCCGCGCGCCGCAAGCTTGTCGTTCTCATCCTGCGGGGCGGTCTGGACGGCCTCGCCGCCATTCCGAGGGTCGACGATCCGGTGCTGGAGGCCCGCCGCGCCGCCCTGATCGACCGAAACGCCCGGCCGATCGGCGACGGGTTCGCGCTGCACGCGTCGCTCGCCGGATTCGCGGGGCTCTACGCCGCAGGGGAAGCGTCCTTCGCGCCGGCGATCGCGGGCCCTTATCGTGAGCGGTCGCATTTCGAGGCGCAGGATCTTCTCGAGAGCGGCGGGGTCTCGGTCGTCGGTCGCGATGGATGGCTCAACCGCGCCCTGCAGCGGGCGCCGGGGCCGATCTCCGCGGTCTCCATCGGTCCGGTCCAGCCGCTCGTGCTTCGCGGGTCGGCTCCGGCGGTCACCTGGTCGCCCTCGGTTCTGCCGGACGCAAGCGAGGACACGGTGAGGCGTCTCCTTGATCTTTATGAGTCCGATCCGGTCCTGAAGCCAGCGCTCGCCGGGGCGCTGCAGGCGGACGCCGTCGCGGACGGCATGCAGCCCGACGCACCCGGCGGCGGCCGAGGGCGCGGACCCGCCTACGCCCAATCGCTTCAGGCGGCTGGGAAGTTCCTCGCGGCGCCCGACGGGCCGCAGATCGCGGTCGCGAGCCTCGATGGCTGGGACACACACGCGAGCCAGCCAGCCGCGCTTCGGGTCCGGCTGCAGGCGTTCGACAGCGCCGTCACCGAACTCAAGGCGCAGCTCGGCCCGCTTTGGAACACCACCGCCGTCATCGCCATCTCGGAATTCGGACGCACCGTCGCCGCCAATGGCGCGCAGGGCACCGACCATGGAACCGCCGGCGCGGCCTTCCTCGCCGGGGGCGCTGTCAAGGGCGGACGGCTCATCGGCGACTGGCCGGGCCTGTCCGACGCCGCGCTCTTCGAGAACCGCGATCTTCGCCCCACCCTCGATGCGCGCTCCGTCTTCAAGGGTCTCTTGCGCGACCATCTCGGCTGGGCGGCGGCCGACCTCGACGGCCATGTGTTCCCGGACAGTGCAGCCGCCCCCGCGCTCGCGGCCCTGGTCTGACATCTCCGTGACCCGGCGCCCACAGGGTCCGGGCGTGGCGTGCAAATTGCGTCAAATCGACAGAACGAATTGAGCCGATCTTAACGCCAGTGCGGCAATAAGACGGGTGAAGTTTCGTCAGGTCCGAACCATGTCGCGCGCCAGATCCTTCAGAAAGTCCCGCAAGGGCAGCGCAATGCTCGAGTTTGCGCTGCTCGCGCCTGTATTCTTCCTGATGATCAGCGGCCTGCTCGAATTCGTCCTCTACCAGTTCAAGATCAACGCTCTGAACTATGTGACTTACGAGGCCGCCCGCAATCTCCAGACCGGCGAGGTCGCCCTGTCCGCCGATCCGGTCGCCGCCTTCGAGGATGAGGTCTGCCGCACCGCCGGCGTGCTCCTCGACTGCAACGCCATCGTTTTCGACGTTCGCGCCTATGACCAGATCAGCGACATCCAGTTCCCGGAGGTCGTGTTCGACGAGGACGGCAACCCCACGAATTTCGTCTTCCAGCTCGGCGACGCCAACGAGTATTCCGCCGTGCGCGCGTCGCTTGCGCACAATTTCGTGACGCCCTTCATGTCTGAACTGTTCCAGATCGGGCCGGACCTCCCCGCCATCGTCAGCTCCTACGCGATCGTGAGGAACGAGCCATGGAACTGACGCGCAAATCCCGTCGCCGCGCGGTCGGCTTCGCCCGTGACGAGCGCGGCATGGCGGCGGTCGAATTCGCCCTCATCGCCCCGACGCTGATCGTCCTCTTCATGGGTGTGTTCGAGATGACCTTGCGGTTCCGCGCCGTCGAGGAGGCGACCCGCTACGTTCACCAGGTGGCTGACCTCACCTCGCGCGACAAGACGCTGACGACCGCGGACCTGAGCGCCATCTATGACGCCTCGCTCCACATGATGAAGCCGCTCACCACCACCGACCGGCTCAGCATGGACGTCGCGGCGATCGGCTACCAGAACAATGAGGACTACGACCCCTATCTGCTCTGGCGGCGCGCGGTCGGAACCGAGATTCCGCTCGACCTCGACAAGGCCCGCGGCCTCGGCATCCAGGGCGAGAGCGTGATCCGGGTGGCGATCAGCTACCGCTATGACAGCCCGCTCACGAGCCTGTTCTCCGGCCCGACGATCGAGATCAAGCGCGAAGCCTACGCCCGCCCGCGCGAGGTTCGGCTGGTGACGATGGACGGCGCGATCGATCACGGCGGGGCGATTGAATATTTCACCGGAACCGAGATCCCGGAGTAGCGGCGCATGTTCCGCGCCGGCCAGACGATGAAGATGATGCGAGACCAGGTCATGCGACGGCTGTTCAAGGCGAGACACTGCAACCACCAGGCGAGCCAGCCGCCGGAACGGTCCTTCCTGCGCCGCTTCGTCGCCGACCAGTCGGGCGCGTTCGCGATGCAGTTCGCGCTCACGGTCATCCCGCTCGTGGTCTGCACCGGGCTTGCGGTGGACGGCGGCCGCGCCTTCCTCACGCGCTATGAACTCGGGCAGGCGCTCGACGCCGCTGCGCTCGCGGTCGGATCGACGACCGAACGCGACGACGCGCTGCCGCAGATCGCGTCGGACTATGTCGGACGCAATTTCCGCGCGTCGAACGTCAAGGATCTCGTGGTCAACCCGCCGATCGATGATAACGGCGTGCTGACGCTCAGCGCGAGCGTCACCATGAACACCTATTTCATGCCGCTCGTCGGCGTCACCGAAGTGCCGATTTCAGTGATCAGCCAGGTGCGGCGAGGCGGCGCCAATGTCGAGGTCGCCCTCGTTCTCGACACCACCGGATCGATGGGCGGATCGCGGATCGCCGCGCTCAAGACCGCCGCCAACACGCTGATCAACCAGGTCGTCGCGGACGATCAGTCGGTCTATTATTCCAAAGTCGCGATCGTTCCCTACGCCAACTCGGTTCCCGCCGGCGACCTCGCTGCGACGGTGCGCGGGGAAGTCGAGCCGGACGTCGCCATCACCGATGCGACCTGGCGTTCGGGCGTGTTCAAGACCATCACTAACGTCACCAAGGCGAACCAGGCCGTGTTCACCAGCAATGGACATGGCTATGTCAACGACCAGATCGTGTTTCTGAACGGCCTGAACGCGCCCTATGATTCGCTCAACGGCGTCGCCTACAAGGTCAAGAGCGCCAACACGAACACGTTCAAGCTGCGCAAGGTGGTCGGCAATCAGTGGGCCAAGACCAACAATCTCGGCAATTATGGCGGCGGAGGCGAGACCGAGAGCTGTCTCACGCTCTCCTGCGAGGTTCAGGTCACGGCGCCGGGACACGGGCTCACCAACGACGAATACATCTGGATCCAGGACGTCGAGGGGATGACCAATCTCAATGTCGTCGCCACCTCGCCCTGGCGGGTGAACAGCGTCACCGCCGACACCTTCGTCCTTCAGGGCAGCTACGGCCCGAACTATCCGGCCTACACCGGCGACGGCGTGGTGAAATGCCTGCGCACCGGGTGCCAGTTCTTCCGCTACACCACCAAGTCGGGCGGAACCCGCACGCAGGAGATTTCGAGCTGCGTCACCGAACGCATCGGCGATGAAGCCTACACCGACGCCGGTCCGGACATCGCACTTGCCGGCCGGCTCTATCCCGGCACCGGCACGTCATCCTGCTTCACCGAGAACGAGCTTGTCCCGCTCACCGCCAACAAGGCCAATCTGATCGCGCACATCAATGCGCTCGACACCGACGGCTATACGTCCGGTCACATCGGCATCGCGTGGGGCTGGTACATGCTGTCCCCCAACTGGGCCTGGATTTGGGACAACGCGGAAAACGCCGCCGCCGACTACACCGAACAGGACGTCATCAAGGTCGCGGTCATCATGACCGACGGCGAGTTCAACACCGCGCACTGCCAGGGCGTCGTCGGCAACGCCTTTGGGTCGGGCTCGAACTCGCAGCGCATCAATTGCGACGCCACCAATGGCAGCCCGTTCACCCAGGCCGAGACGCTGTGCGAGGCGATGCGCGATCAGGGGGTGACCATCTACTCCGTCGGCGTCGAACTCGGCGGCGGAAGCGCCGCGGCGAACGTCCTTCGCAACTGCGCGAGCGATCCGAGCTATTTCTACGAGACCGACGAGGATGACCTCGAGGCCGCCTTCAGCTTGATCGCACGGTCGATCACACGGCTCAGGCTCACCCGCTAAGGGGTCAACTGGCGGTCAGCGCCGCCAGCGCCGCCGTCACCTCGTCCACCTCGGGCAGGGCGGCGGCGTCCGCCTCGGCATATCGTTTCAGCGCGAGCTGCAGGAGATATCGCGCGGCGTTCGTCTGATCGCTCGCTTCTGCGTGCCGTCCGGCGAGCGTCGTCAGCCGGGCCAGCAGCAGCGCCGAAGTCTTTGGCGCGAGGTCGGGGCCTGCGTCGAGGATCGCGACACGGGCCTGTTTCAGAGGCTCCACCGCATCCGCGAGGCGGCCCTCCGCGAGCGCGGATCTCGCCGCACCCAGCAGCGCCGCCACCGGGTGTGACTCCGCCGGGTGTGAGTCCGCCGGGTCGGGGGCGGCAGATGATGGTTCCGCCGCCGGTTCAGGATCGATCCGGGGCAGGGGGGCGAGCGTCTCGGCGCTCGCAAAGGCGGTCTGCGGGATCTGCGGCGGCGCGTCGGTCGCCTCCGCGTCCACCGGATCGGCGGGGGCGGCGGGCTCAGGCTCAGGCTCAGGCTCAGGCTCAGGCTCAGGCTCAGGCTCAGGCTCAGGCTCAGGCTCAGGCTCAGGCTCGGGATGAGACGTCTCGACAGCGGGCGCGGTCTCCGCCGAAGGTTCCGGCTCCGGTTCAGGCGCAGACTCCACGGCGGTCTCGCTCGGCGATGCGGCGGGGAGGTCAACTGGCGCCGCCGGTTCGGAGGCGGCGTCTGGAGCGGGCTCTGAAAGAGGCTCCGGCGGCGGTTCCGCCCTTAGTTGAGGCGCGGGTTCAGGCGCAGGTTCAGGCGCGGGTTCGGGCGCCGGCTCCGGGGGAGTGACGGCGGCGGAGGGCTCCGGTGCGGGCTCAGGCTCAGGTTCAGGTTCAGCCGTGGGTTCAGGCGCCGGCTCGGGCGCCGGCTCCGGCTCCGCGACAGCCTCCGGCGCCGGCTGGGGTTCGGGATCGGTGAAGCGCGGCGGGGGCGCCGGCATCGGCGGCAGGTCCCCGTCCCGCCAGGTCCGCTCCGCCGCCCGTTTCCTGCCGGCGTAATAGGCGTCGGCCGCCTCCCGCTCCTCCGCCGTTCGCGCCGCGCGCTCCGCCAGCCGCCGTGCGTCGGCCTTGCCGCCGATGAGCGACACCACCAGTCCGAGGCCAACCGCCGTCACCGCCACGCCGGCGACCAGCAGCCAGGTCGCCGCTTCGGCCGAGGGTGGAAACACCTGGCCCGCCACGTCGCGGTTGATCCACACGAAATACCCTCCCGCCGCGGCGATCAGCACGCCGACCAGCCCCTGCAGCATCGCTCGCAGCATGTCCGCCTCCGCTTCATCCCGCGCGCGATGGATCGCGGCGGACGTCCCCTCGCCCGGGGCGATGTCAAGGCGGGACATTAACCATTCGTCCCGTGTGCACAACTCCCCGCCAGTCCGGGCCTCGCCGCCGCCCGGACCGGCCCGCCGAAGCAGGCGCGGAAAGGTTTCGTTAACCTTCGTCTCCGCAGAGTAAATGTCTCAGCATCATGAGGAGCGGCCGCAATGAATGGCGCGGAAGTGTTGGACTTCGGGCGGGATGCGCTCTGGGCGACCGTCATCATCAGCGCTCCGGCGATGCTCGCCGGCCTCCTTGTGGGCCTCACCATCGGCTTCCTGCAGGCGCTCACCCAGATCCAGGAAATGACCCTGGTGTTCGTGCCTAAAATTCTCGCCATCTTCATCGCCCTTCTGGTGTTTCTGCCGCTGATGGGCGCGGCCATGGCGACCTTCTCGGACGAGGTGTTCACCCGAATCGCGGCATTCTGAGGTGGGAGAGCGCCGATGGACTGGCTGAACGATTATGCGTGGATCGGCGCGCTGCTGTTCGTCAGAATCGGCACGGTGCTCATGCTGGCTCCCGGATGGGGCGAAACCGCCACCCCGCCGACCATCCGGCTCGCCGCGGCCCTCCTCGCCACCGTGGCGCTCGCGCCCGCGCTCGCCGCCTCCGCCCCGCCGCCCCCCGCCGGAGTGGGGGAGGCGATCCCCGCCATTCTGTCGGAATTTCTCATCGGGCTCACGCTCGGCGTCGCCTCGCGCATCATGATGTCGTCGCTTCAGGTGGCGGGCGCCGTCGTCGGCCTCTCCTCCGGGCTGGGGTTTGCACAACAGCTCGACCCGGTCGCCAATCAGCAGGGAGCGATCTTCGCCACCTTCTTCGGGCTCATGGGCGTCGTTCTGGTGATGGCCGCCGGCCTGCACCGCATGATGCTCGAGGCGGCCGCCGAGAGCTACCGGCTGTTCCCGCCCGGCTCGCCGCCGATGTTCCCGGACGCGTTCAACTGGCTCCTCGACGCGGTCTCGAACGCCTTCCGTCTCGGCATCCAGATCGCGGCGCCGGTGCTGGTCTTTTCGCTCATACTCAACATTGCGCTCGGCTTCGTCTCGCGCCTCATTCCGGCGCTTCAGGTGTTCATGATCGCCCAGCCGCTCGCCGTCTGGCTCGGGATCGCGGTCACGATGTCCGGCTTCGGCGCCGGCATGATCGTCTGGATCAACGAGATGGAACGTCAGGCGAGCTATTTTCTTCCGCGCTGAGGAGCCGGCATGGCCGAACAACCAGATAGCGACGACAAGACCGAGGAGCCGACCGCCAAGAAGCTTGAGGACGCCCGCAAGAAAGGCGACGTCGCCAAGTCGACCGAGGCGCCGGTCTGGTTTCTCCTGCTCGCCGGCGCGGCCCTGTTCGCCGCCGCCGAGCCCCTCGCCGCAAGCATAAGCGACCCGCTGGTTCGCCTGCTCGACCATCCGCACGCGTTCCGCCTGTCCGAAGGGGGCGCGCAGGAGCTTCTGCTCGATCTCATCATCGCGCTTGCGCCGCCGCTGATCATCATTTTCGGTGTGCTGTTCTTCGGCGCGCTCGTCGGCCACGTCATCCAGCACGCACCGCTCTGGACGACCGAGAAGATGAAGCCCGACATCACGAAGCTGTCGCCGATCAAGGGGCTCGGCCGGCTGTTCGGTCCGCAGGGCTGGGTGAACTTCATCCGCGCGCTTCTGAAGTTCGCGGCGGTCGGCTTCGCGCTCGCCTGGGCCGTCTGGCCGGAGCGCAGCGAGCTTGCAAACCTCGGCGCGGTCGACCTTTCGGCGCTGCTCTCATCTTTCCATGCGATGGGAGGGCGGCTGTTCGCGGCGGCGCTCGTCGTCATCGGGCTGATCGCCGCGCTGGACTACGCCTGGCAGCGCCAGAGCTTCATGAAGCGCATGCGGATGTCGCGCAAGGATATCCGCGACGAACTGAAACAGTCCGAGGGCGATCCCCAGATCCGCGCGCGGCTGCGCCAGATCCGGCAGGAGAGGTCCCGCCGCCGGATGCTCGCCGCCGTGCCCAAGGCGACCGTCGTCATCACCAACCCGACCCACTACGCCGTGGCGCTGCGCTACGCCCCGGACACCGACGCCGCACCGGTGTGCGTCGCCAAGGGCGTGGACGCGCTCGCGTTGCGGATTCGCGAGACCGCCGAGAAGGCCGAAGTGCCGGTGATCGAGAACCCGCCGCTCGCCCGCGCGCTGCACGCCGCCGCCGAGATCGATCAGGTGATCCCGCGCGAGCAGTTCGAGGCCGTCGCCAAGGTGATCAGCTTCGTTCTCGCCCGTGCATCCAGCCGCCGGGGCGGGTCGACGACCCACGCGTCATGAACACCGAATCAAGTCATTGAGTAACGGACTCCAGTATGAGGCAGCCAGAATGAGCGACGTCAGCACCCGCGACGAGGCGGACCTCGCCGAACCGGACGCGGCGCGGCCGCAGGCGAAACGCATCGACATGCTCCAGCTCGCCTTCTGGGGCGCACTCACCGTCGCCGCCGGCGCGGCGGGCATGTCGCTCACCTGGAGCGACGCGGTCGGCCCGTCCGGCGTCGTCCTCATCATCGCGCTCGGCATGATGCTGCTCGTCCTCGCCGTCTGGATGCTGCGCGGGGCGGGCAAGCGCCTCGGCCTGTTCCCGGAGCGCGGCGCGGCGGAGGCCGCGGCGGCGGAAAACCACAAGCTCGCCTGGCTCGAAGCGCTGGATGAACCGGCGCTCATCACCGATCGCGGCGGCGCGCCCGTCGCGGCCAACGCAGCCTATTTCGCGATCGCGGAAATCTCCGAGGACGCCGGACAGGCCGGACATGCGCCGTCGGTCGACCGGCTGCTCGGCGCGAGCCCGGGCATGGCGGCTCCGATCTATCGTCTCTCCAAGGCGGCGAAGGCGGGGGACGTCCGTCGCGAAACGCTGCCGATGGTGCTGCTGGGCGACGCGCAGTCGCCGGTCCAGTTCGAGGCGTCGGTGTCGCCGCTCGGAAAGACCCGCGCTCTCTGGCGGCTGCGGCGGATCGACGAAACCACCTCGCTCTCCCGCGCCGACGGCGCGATCAATCCCGGCGCGCTCTATATCGAGGATGCGCCGGTGGGCTTCTTCTGCGCCCGGCGCGACGGGCGGGTGGTGTATATCAACGCCGTGCTGCGCCGGATGCTCGGCCTGTCGGACGAGCCGGCCGGACTGCGCCTTGAGGACATCCTCCGCCCCGAGGGGCTGCGGCTGATGAAGCGCGAGGCCCGCGGCGTTTCCGTGCAGCGGGCGGAGGTGGTGATGCGCGCGCGCGACGGCGTCGAGACGCCGGCGACCCTTATCACCGTCTGGTCCGGCAAGGGGCCGGAAGCGCTCAGCCGTTCGGTCGTGCACGTGTCGGCGGGAGGGGAGGCGACCGCCGTGCGCCGTCCCGCAGCACTCTCTATATCCTCATCCTCCGGGGCTGTCGGGGCCGCGCAGATCGCGCCCTCGGACGACACCATGTTCGCCGATGCGCCATTCGGCGTCGTCCGTCTGGACGGCGACAGCGTCGAGACTGCTGTGATGCTGGACGCCAACCGTTCCCTGCGGGAAATCACGGATGGGCGCGCCCAGCCCGGCGCCCGTTTTGCGGATCTGTTCGTCGCCGATCAGGGGCCCGCCTCCCTCGCTGAGGAACTCGCGCGCGCGCTCGACCGAGCGGTCGAGCTGAAACTGCCGGGAGAACCGCAACGCACGGTCGACGTCTTCATCGCGCTCGACCGCAACGGCAGGCCCGCCGCCGCCTATGTGATCGACACAACCGAGAAGAAAAATCTCGAACTGCGCCTGGCGCAGGGCGAGAAGATGCAGACGATCGGCCAGCTCGGCGGCGAGCTTGCGCACAATTTCAACAACCTGCTGCTCGGTGTGCTGCTCAACGTCAACAAGCTCCAGATCCGCCACCCGCCCGGCGACCCGACCTTCGTCGAACTGAAGGCGATCAATGAGTTCGTCTCGCGCGGGGCGGAGATGGTGCGCATGCTGCTCGCCTATTCGCGCCGCCAGGTGTTCCGTCAGGACGTGTTCGACATCTCCGACATGCTGTCGGACTATTTCGTGCTCCTGCGCGACATCATCGACGAACGGGTGAAGCTTGACATCGTGCACGGGCGCGACCTGCCGATGATCCGCGCGGACCGCAACCAGATCGAGACGGCGCTCACCAATCTCTGCACCAACGCCCGCGACGCGATGATCGAGAAGAATGGCGGCGGCAATCTCGTCATCCGCACCTCGCGCGCCACCGCCGCGATCGCCCGCACGGACGGGTTCAACCACGCGCACGAGGGCGACTATCTCCTGATCGAAGTGATCGACGACGGGGCCGGCATGCCGGCCGAAATCCTCGACAAGATCTTCCAGCCCTTCTTCACGACCAAGGATCCGGGCGCGGGAACGGGGCTCGGTCTCGCCACCGTCTACGGCATCGTGAAGCAGTCGGAGGGCTATATCTACCCGGTCTCGAAGCCCGGGCGCGGCACGACCTTCAAGATCTTCCTGCCCGCCTGGACCGGCAAGGCCGAGGAGGCGCCCGCGCCGCAGCCCGCGCAGGAGGCGACGCCTCAGCCCGCATCGGGCGATCTGGCGGGGCGCGGCCGTATCCTGCTGGTCGAGGATGAGGAGGCGGTTCGCGGCATCGCCGCTCAGCTCCTTGAATCGCTCGGCTATCAGGTGATTGAAGCCGGGGATGGCGAGAAGGCGCTCTCCCTCATCAAGGAGAATGTCGGCGGCATCGATCTGCTCATCTCCGATGTGGTGCTGCCCGGAATGGACGGGCCGGCGCTGTTCCGCGAGGCGCGGCCGCATCTGCGCGGCGCGCGGGTGATGTTCATCTCCGGCTATGCCGAGCGCGACCTCGCCAAGGCGCTGGAGGAAGAGCGGGCGATCAGTTTCCTGCCGAAGCCCTTCACCCTTCGCCAGCTCGCCGAGCGCGTGAAATCCGAGCTGATGCTCAAGGAAGCCGCCTGAGCAAAGCCTTCAGCCTCGCCTTGGTTCCTGCGTGAGCCAGGCGAAGCGGCTGGCTGTCATACCGTCGTGATGCGGCGAGCCTAAACCAAGCGCAACGTCCATGAGCCAAAAGGACCAGCGCCATGCCACCACTCTTCCCGCCGGCCCACGCCGCGCTTCTCGCGGTGCTCGTCCTCGCCGCTTGCGGGCCTACGGGCGGCGGTGCGTCACGATCTTCGTCCGGCGAGGCGTCAGACGCCGCAGCGGCATCCTGCGATCTTGCCGCGTCGATCTTGCCAGAGGCCGGGGAAGGATGCGGACGGGCCTGGATCGACGCCAATCTGCGGCTGAACGACATTCAAGTGCTTGGCACGCACAACAGCTACAAGGACTGGATCGCGCCGGAAGAGTTCGCCATCTTCATGGACGTGGCGCCTGCCGCCGCGCGCACGCTCGACTATGCGCACGAGCCGATCCCCGCCCAGCTTGACTGGGGCATTCGCCAGTTCGAGATCGACATCCTCAACGATCCGGACGGCGGCCGCTTCCTCGACCCGCTGTTGCGCCGCAGAGCGATCGCCGAGGGTCGGGTGACGCCCGAACTCGCCTTCCGCGAGGAGATGTCGCGGCCCGGATTCAAAGTGCTTCATGTGCCCGATCTGGACTATCGCACCACGTGCCCGACCTTTGTCGCCTGTCTTCGGCACATTCGCGACTGGTCGGTTCGTCATCCCGACCACACCCCGATCCTGATCATGCTGAATCCGAAAGTGACCCCCGCGTCCTGGGAGGGGGCGACGCCCGTCCTCCCGCTGGACGGCCCCGCGCTCGACCGGATGGACGCGGAGATTCTCTCGGTCTTTCCTCCGAAAGCGCTCATCCGTCCCGCAGACGTCAAGGGCGACCATTCAACCCTGCGGGAGGCGGTTCTCGCGGGCGGCTGGCCGACCTTGGGGGAGGCGCGAGGCAAGGTCTTGTTCGCGTCGATCAACGGACCGGACTTCTACGAACCCTACCGCGCAGGTCCGGGCGGGCTCGCCGCCCGCGTCGCCTTCATCCGCGTCGCGCAGGACGACCCGGACGCCGCCTTCGTGATGTGGGACGACCCGATCGCCAATCAGGAGGCGATCCGCAAGGCGGTCGCCGACGGCTTCATCGTGCGCACCCGGACCGAGCAGGATACGGTCGAACCCCGCGTCGGCGACACGGCGAAGCGTGAGGCCGCGTTTGCGTCGTCGGCGCAATTCGTCTCGACCGATTACTACAAGCCTAATCCCGCGTTCGGCGACTTCTCCGTGGCGATGCCCGGCGGCGCGATCGCCCGCTGTAACCCGCAGCGCACCGCGGAAAGATGCGGAGGAGTCGCGGTCGAATAGGCGGGGCGGAGCCGCGCGCGCCTCCAGCGGGTCCATTTATAAGAATTCACTCTTTGTTCACGAGAACAAATGTAGTACATATCCCTCAGTCCCCAGCGTGCGGGATTTGTTGCCGGAGCGGGTTCGGCGTGTCAGATGTGGGAGCAGTCAATGGGTGCGTCGAATCTCAAGCTGGTGGAAGACAAGGGCATGGACAAGCAGAAGGCTCTTGAGACGGCGCTTGGTCAGATCGAGCGCAATTTCGGCAAGGGCTCGATCATGCGCCTCGGAGACAAGGAGGCGGTGGACATCGACGCCATCTCCACCGGTTCGATCGGGCTCGACATCGCGCTCGGCATCGGCGGCCTGCCGCGCGGCCGCATCATCGAAATCTTCGGACCGGAGAGCTCCGGCAAGACCACGCTCGCCCTCCATGTGGTGGCCGAAGCGCAGAAATCCGGCGGCGTCAGCGCCTTCATCGACGCGGAGCACGCGCTCGACCCGGCCTACGCGGCGAAACTGGGCGTCGATCTCGACGATCTTCTCGTCTCCCAGCCGGACACGGGCGAGCAGGCGCTCGAAATCGCCGACACGCTGGTGCGTTCGGGCGCCGTGGATGTGCTGGTCATCGACTCCGTGGCGGCGCTCACCCCGCGCGCCGAACTCGAAGGCGAGATGGGCGATTCCCTGCCCGGGCTGCAGGCGCGGTTGATGAGCCAGGCGCTGCGCAAGCTCACCGGATCGATCTCGCGCTCGAAGACGATGGTGATCTTCATCAACCAGATCCGGATGAAGATCGGCGTGATGTTCGGCTCGCCGGAAACCACGACCGGCGGCAACGCGCTGAAATTCTATTCGACCATCCGGCTCGACATCCGCCGTATCGGCCAGATCAAGGATCGTGAGGAGGTCATCGGCAACCAGACCCGCGTCAAAGTGGTGAAGAACAAGGTGGCCCCGCCGTTCCGGCAGGTCGAGTTCGACATCATCTACGGGGAGGGCGTGTCGAAGACCGGCGAACTCATCGATCTTGGAATCAAGGCGGGCGTGGTCGAGAAGTCGGGCTCGTGGTTCTCTTACGGGTCGCAGCGGATCGGTCAGGGGCGGGAGAACGCCCGGCGCTTTCTCAAGGAAAACCCCGCCACGGCGGCGGAGATCGAGGACGCGATCCGTCACAACGCCGGCCTGATCTCAGAGAACATGCTCGCAACTCCTGAAGACGACGAGCCGACGGCGGCTGAAGCCTAGACTGCGCCCCTGCTGGCGGTTGGGCGCCGACACGGCGACGCGGCGTAGCGGCTGCTTGGCGCCGGTGCGGCGGGGGCCTATATCGCGGAGAATCGGCGTCGTTCGACGGCACGGTGGGGCGGCGTCACCGTTTGTCCAGGTGAGTGGTCGGAGCGCTCCCAGCCTGTATCGTGCGTCCGCCGGAAGGCGAGGGGGTGCGCCCCTCGCCGCATCTGGAGACTGCGAAGCGTCATGGCGAAACAGGCGAAGGCGAGCAGGGCCCGAAACGGCGCCCGGAACGAGGCCGGACGAAGCGTCAGCGATATCCGCTCGGCATTTCTCGGCTATTTCGAGGCGGCGGACCACGTGGTGCGGCCGTCAAGCCCGCTCGTCCCACAGGGGGATGCGACCCTGCTCTTCACCAATGCGGGAATGGTGCCGTTCAAGAACGCGTTTCTCGGACTGGAGACGCTGTCCTCTCCGCGCGCGGCCACCTCGCAGAAATGCGTGCGCGCGGGCGGCAAGCACAACGATCTCGACAATGTCGGCTACACCGCGCGCCACCACACTTTCTTTGAGATGCTCGGCAATTTCTCGTTCGGCGACTATTTCAAGGATCGCGCGATCGAGCTCGCCTGGGGGCTGATCACCAGGGAGTTCGCCCTGCCGGTCGATCGGCTCCTTGTCACGGTCTATTCCGAGGATGAAGAAGCCGCCGGACTGTGGCGCAGGATAGCCGGTCTCCCCGACAGCAAGATCATCCGCATCCCGACGTCCGACAATTTCTGGTCGATGGGCGACACCGGGCCGTGTGGTCCCTGTTCGGAAATCTTCTTTGACCACGGCGCGGATGTGCCGGGCGGGCCGCCGGGGTCGCCGGATGCGGACGGCGACCGGTTTGTGGAGATCTGGAACCTCGTCTTCATGCAGTTCGACCAGTCGGCGGACGGTGCGCGCAAACCCCTGCCGCGTCCCTCGATCGACACCGGCATGGGGCTGGAGCGCATCGCGGCGGTGATGCAGGGCGTGCACAACAACTACGACATCGATCTCTTCGCGGCGCTCATCCGCGCTGCGGAGGACGTCTACGGGCGGCGCGCGGAGGGCGACGCCCTTGCATCCTTCCGGGTCATCGCGGACCATCTGCGCGCAACGGCGTTTCTCATCGCCGACGGGGTGACGCCGGCGAATGACGGGCGCGGCTATGTCCTGCGGCGCATCATGCGACGCGCCATGCGTCACGGCCATCTGCTCGGCGCGCAGGAGCCCGTGATGCACCGTCTCGTCGCGGCGCTTTCCGCGGAGATGGGGGCCGCCTATCCGGAACTCGTTCGGGCGCAGCCCGCGATCATCTCCGCGCTCGAGCAGGAAGAGGGCCGGTTCCAGCGGACGCTCGGCCGCGGCCTTGCGCTGCTGGAGGAGGCGGCGCGCGATCTGCCGGAGGGCGCGCGGCTGCCGGGGGAGACGGCGTTCCGGCTCTATGACACCTACGGGTTTCCCCTCGACCTGACCGAGGATGTCCTGCGCGCGCGCGGGCTCGCCGTCGATACCGCCGGGTTCGAGGCGGCGATGACCTCGCAGCGCGAGCGGGCGCGCGAGAGCTGGCAGGGGTCGGGGGAGACCGGATCGGGCGAAGTCTGGTTCGCCCTGCGCTCCGACGTCGGGGCCACAGACTTCCTCGGCTATGAGCGCACATCGGCGAAGGCTCCGCTCAAGGCGATCATCGTGGAGGGCGGGCGGCGCGACTCCCTGCGCCCCGGCGAGCGGGCGGAGCTCGTCTTCTCGCAGACGCCGTTCTATGCGGAGTCCGGCGGCCAGGTCGGGGATGCGGGCGAGATCCGCTTCCCCGGCGGCGTGTTCACCGTGGAGGACGTGCAGAAACGCGCGGGCGATGTGTTCGCGCATATCGGCGTGTTGACGTCGGGCCCGGAGGTCGCCCTCGGCGCGGCGGCGGACCTCGTGGTCGACGCGGTCAGGCGAAACCGCATCCGCGCCAACCATTCGGCGACGCATCTCTTGCATGCGAGCCTGCGCGCGCACCTCGGCGCCCACGTCACCCAGCGCGGATCGCTCGTCGATCCGGACAAGCTGCGCTTCGATTTCTCCCACCCGTCCCCTGTGTCGCCGGCCGAACTCGACGCCATCGAGGCCGAAGTCAATCAGGTGATCCGCCAGAACGCGGCGGCCGACACCCGCGACATGACGCCGGATGCGGCGATCGCCGCGGGGGCGCTCGCGTTGTTCGGTGAAAAATATGGAGATCGCGTCCGCGTCCTCGCCCTGGGCGAGGATGTGACGGGGACGCCGCGTCCCTATTCGGTCGAACTCTGCGGCGGCACCCATGTCGGCCGGACCGGTGATATCGCGCTCTTCGTGATCACTTCCGAGAGCGGGGTGTCGTCCGGCGTGCGACGTATCGAGGCGGTCACCGGCGCGGCCGCGCTCGCCTTCCTGAAGGCGCGGGCTGCGGTCGCCCGCGATGTCGCGGACATCCTGAAATCGCCGATCGCCGACGCGCCCGCGCGCGTGACCGCCATCGCGGATGCGCGGCGCAAGCTTGAGAACGAGCTCTCGGACGCGCTTCGCAAGCTCGCCATGGGCGGCGGCGGGCCGGCGCAGGACGCCGCCGAGACCGTGTCCGGGATCGCCTTCGTCGGCCGGGTGGCCGAGGGCGTTCCCGCGCGCGACTTGCGCACCCTCATCGACGCCGCCAAGCAGAAGCTCGGGTCCGGCGTTGCGGCGTTCGTGGCGGTGAATGACGGCAAGGCCGCGGTGGCGGTCGGCGTCACCGACGACCTCACGGGCCGTTTCAGCGCGGTCGATCTTGTAAAGATCGGCGCCGCGGCGGTGGGCGGCGCGGGCGGCGGCGGGCGGCCGGATCTCGCCCAGGCGGGCGGGCCGCATGGCGACAAGGCGAACGAGGCGATCGCCGCGGTGCGTGCGGCGATCACCGCCGGCTGATCTTTGGGGCGGGGCGGCGCCCGATCCGCGCTCAACCTGCGGTCAGGCCGAACCCGCCGAGCGCGGCGATCGCGGCGAAGGAGGCGAGCTCGATCAGCTGCGGCATTTCGGCCCGCTTCACCCGCGTCGCGGCGATGTGCAGCAGCGGCATGACCACCGCCGCCGCTGTCAGCGCGACGCCAAGATCGCCCGCCGAGGGGGACCTCGCCGCATGGCCGTAGCCGATCGCGAGCCCGAGCAGCGTCACCGAAATCAGCCGGCGACCGAACCAGGCGTCGGCCGCCGTCGCGGGTTCGGCGGCGAGATCCACCGGGCGCGTTCCTCCAAGCAGCAGCAGCAGAACACACGCAAACGCGCTCACCCCGCCCGCGATCAGGAATGCGTAGTTCATCGGCCCTCCGCCCATCCGATGCTTAGCCTGCGCCGCCGCCCTCATCGTCCGCGACCGCTCGCCGCAGGGCGCCGAACACTTGGGGCGGAAGCAAGATCACGCGATGTCTGGTCGGCCGTATAGAAGTGCGACGATCTTGCAACGGCTGAGGTCAATTTTCGTTACGGCGCCTTTCAGCGGGCCTTGGATGAAGCTTCACCCTTCCCAACGCGTCAAAAAAGGGTAACGGTGGGGAGTAGACCCGATTCCAAGAGATAGAGGGTCCGGAGGAAGTGCAGCAACATAAAGGGAGGAAGCGTCCTATGGCGCGGCCAAAGCATCTACAGTTCGTCAGCCTCATTGCGCTCGGCCTCGCCGCGCCCACCCTTGGTCAAACCGCCGCCGCGCAGACCGCTCAGACGGCGCAGGCGGAGAATGACCGCCCCAGCGCGACCATCATCGTCACCGCCAACAAGCGGGAAGAGTCGGTTCAGGACATCGCGGTCGCGGTGACCGCCATCAACTCCGAACTGCGCGACGAGATCGGCCTGACCACGGTGCAGGACTACACGAACTTCGCGCCCGGCCTCTCCTACTCCTCCTCGAACGACCGCCTCGGCCTGCGCGGCGTCACCCGCACGTCGAACAATTTCGGCATCCGCTCCGGCATCTCGAACTATGTCGACGGCGTGTACTTCTCGTCCGCTATTCCGGCGAGCCGCGAGCCGCTGTTCACTGACCGCGTCGAGGTCGTCCGTGGTCCCCAGGGTACGCTCTACGGCCGCGACTCGATCGGCGGCGCGCTGAACGTTCTCACCAAGCGGCCGGACGATGAGTTCGGCGGCGAGGTGCGCGCCATCGTCACCAATTTCGACTCGACCGAACTTCAGGGCACGTTCACGGGCCCGATCAACGACTCGATCAACTTCCGCATCGACGCCAGCCAGTCGAAGATCGACAAGGGCTATCTCGACAACGCGTCGGGCCTCGAATCCGAGGGCGGCCGCACGGATGGCTATTTCATCCAGGGTCAGCTCGAAGGCCAGTGGGGCGACCGGTTCAGCTGGTGGGGCCGTTACGCCCGCCTGCAATGGCACCGCCTCGGCCTGCCTGGCGCGCGGACCGGCGTCGGCAACCGCAACAACTACGACACGATCTTCTACAACGGCACGGCGGATATCGCGCCCAACGCCTTGTTCGGTCTCACGGATCCGAACCGCATCCAGCTGGGCACGCAGAACACGAACCCCGCCATCACCAACCGGCGTGAGTTCAACACCGACTTCACGAATTTCGCTCATCTCCAACCCACGCAGGAAATCGCGCTTGAGGCGATCTACGAGGCCGACGGGTTCGACATCAAATATCTCGGCGGCTACGTCTACTATCACTACAACCTGCAGCAGGATCACGACGGCACGCCGATCAAGCGCTTCACACGCACGAACAATCTCGGGTTCAACCAGGTTGTCGACGTCGAGCGGACGTCTGATTACAACGAGAACCGTGCGTGGCTGTCGAACGAACTCAACTTCGTTTCAAACGGCGATGGTGCGTTCCAGTGGATCTTCGGTCTCTACCAGTATCAGGAAAACTACACGCAGACGGTGTTTGTGAACCAACTCACGCCGCCGTCCGGGCCTGTCTACGACATCGGCGCACTCCAGACCTGGCTCACCAACGCCGGGCCGTTCTTCGGTTCGCCGGCGCCGGCCGGCCTGCCAGTCCTTCCGAGCGCGTCCGGCCGCAACTCGTCATCCGGGGCCACGGTTCCCGGTGCGTCGCTCGTGTTCCATACCAACAACCAGGCCGTGAACAACGCCTATGGGGTGTTCTTCCAGGGCGACTACGAGATCAACGACCAGCTCAAGTTCAACGCCGGCATCCGCTGGTCGTCGGATATTCTGGACGGCCGCGAATACGCCCGGATCGTCAACCACTACGTGATCCAGGACGCGTTCCAGGGGCTGTTTGCGCTTAACTATCTCACCAACCCTGCCTATGCGGGGCTTCGCTCGGCGCTCGGTGCAAACGCCCAGTCGACGATCCTCAACACGCTCAACGCGGTCGTCCCGGTTCGTGTGGACGTCACGAGCGTCTTGGGCGGCGTCGATCCGGCGACGGGCACAGCCGGGCGCGGCGTCTTGAACGTCACCAGCGCCAATCCGCTCGGCATCTATCTCGATCCGCTGACCGGCAATCGCTACCGCGATCTGCATGCTGAGTTCTCGGAAGTCACCGGCGTCATCGGTCTCGACTGGACGCCCGACGCCGACACGCTGATCTACGGCAAGTACAACCGCGGCTACAAGCCGGGCGGGCTTGGCGCGGCGGATGTGTTCGGCGTGCTCGCGCCGACGCCCTTCACCGACAAGGAACTCGTTGACGCCTTCGAACTCGGCTTCAAGCGCGACTGGCGTGACCTCAACCTGATCACCAACGCCGTCCTCTTCTTCTACAACTATGACGGTTATCAGGTGTCGAACGCGATCATTCCGGAAGATCCGGATGGTCCGGCGGGTCCGATCCCGCAGCCCAACCCCTACACCGCTTACGTCAACCTTCCGAAGACCGAGACCTCCGGCTTCGAACTTGAGACGATCTGGCGTGCGACCGACAATCTCCGCTTCATCTTCAACTACGGTTACGTGAATCCGGAGATCAAGGACTCCGGAACGCCGCTGGTCCACGCGCTCGATCCGGGCGCGCGAGATGTCGGGGCGCAGCCGGAAGGGGCAGCGGTCGGCTCTACGGCCGCCAACGGGTTCGTTCAGCAGGGCCAGTCGCTGGCAGGGAACATCCTGCCCTTCTCGCCCAAGAACAAGATCGCGCTCAACGCAACCTACACTTACGACTTCGAGTCGGGCGCGAAACTCGTGCCGTCGATCTCCTACCTCTGGCAGGACATCGCCTTCTCGTCGATCTTCAACCGCTCCTACACCAAAATCCCGGCCTGGGATCAGGTGGATGCCCGTCTGGCCTGGACGAGCGCTGATGAAAATCTCACCATCATCGGCTTCGTTCGCAACCTGCTCGATGAAGTCCAGTACGACTCCGCTGGGGCCGGGCTCCGTCAGGGCACTCTGCGCAACGTTGGGCCGCAATTCTGCGACACGACGGCCGCAACGACCTCGCTGCCAAACGGCGCGCGGGTGGGCCAGTCCTGCCTGACCTACTCCGAGACGCTCCGTCCGCCGCAGACCTACGGTGTCGAAGTCCAGTTCCGCTTCTGATCGAAGCAAGGGAACAAAAATAAAGAACGCCCCCGGATGTCACTCCGGGGGCGTTTTTTCTCACGTTTGGGGGGGGTAGGGGGATATCGGCCGATCCATCCCCTCAACCGATCATGCCCGACCCGTCAAATCGGGCCAAAATGGCCCTTTCATCGCGATTTGAGGCGCACTTCAGCCTTGCGTCTGACGCGTCCCAGACATCACTGAAACCTGTTTTGACGCCGCGTCACTTTTCGGCGGAGCGCGCCGTCTCGAAGGTGTCGGCGACCTTGGCGATGAAGCCCTCGGTCGTGAGCCAGGCTTGATCGGCGCCCACCAGAAGCGCGAGGTCCTTGGTCATCGCACCCGCTTCAACGGTCGAAACCGTTGTTTTTTCGAGAGTTTCTGCAAAGCGCACCAGCTCCTGGTTGCCGTCGAGCTTGCCGCGGTGGGCGAGGCCGCGCGTCCAGGCGAAGATCGACGCAATCGAGTTGGTGGACGTCTGCTGCCCCTTCTGGTGCTGCCTGTAATGGCGGGTGACTGTGCCGTGGGCGGCTTCCGCCTCGAGTGTCTTGCCATCGGGAGTGAGAAGCACAGAGGTCATGAGGCCAAGTGAACCGAACCCTTGCGCGACGGTGTCCGACTGCACATCACCATCGTAATTCTTGCAGGCCCAGACGAAGCCGCCGGACCATTTCAGGGCCGAGGCCACCATGTCGTCGATAAGCCTGTGTTCGTAAGTAATCTTTCTGTCCGCGAACTGATCCTTGTACTCTGTGTCGAAGACTTCCTGGAAAAGGTCCTTGAAGCGGCCGTCATAGGCCTTCAGGATGGTGTTCTTTGTGGACAGATAGACGGGCCAGTTCTTGAGAAGCCCGTACTGGAAGGACGCTCGCGCGAAATCACGGATCGAATCGTCGAGATTGTACATCGCCATCGCAACGCCAGATCCCGGGGCGTCGAAGACTTCGTGTTCGATCACTTGACCGTCCGCGCCGACAAACTTGATCGTTAGTTTGCCTGCACCTGGAAATCGGAAGTCCGTTGCGCGGTACTGATCGCCGAAGGCGTGGCGCCCGACGACGATGGGCTGCGTCCAGCCGGGAACCAGTCTTGGAACATTGCGACAGATGATCGGCTCACGGAAAATGACGCCGCCAAGAATATTGCGGATCGTGCCGTTTGGAGAACGCCACATTTTCTTGAGCTTGAACTCTTCGACGCGCGCTTCATCTGGAGTGATAGTTGCGCACTTCACGGCGACGCCGTGTCGCTTGGTCGCTTCTGCCGCCTCAACAGTCACTTTGTCTTCGGTGGCGTCGCGATGCTCGATGCCGAGATCGTAATAGTCGAGCTTGATGTCGAGATAAGGCAGGATCAGCCGCTCCTTGATCAGCGCCCAGATGATGCGCGTCATTTCATCCCCGTCCATTTCAACTACGGGGTTTGCGACCTTGATCTTCGCCATTCGGGACTCCTTCGGGCCGCGACCTTGCGGCGACGGCTCTGCTTGTGACTGACGGGCTATAGCAAAGCGCGTTTGATGAACAAAGCATGATGCCCCATTGTCACTGAGAATCCTTTTGAGCCCAGAAAGCACTTCGAAATGCATGACGCTGTGGGTGTCGTCCTCGCGTTCATTTCGCGCGGCGGGTGCGTCCGCGTGCGGAACTGGCCCGTTTCCTGTATCGGGTCGTGAGAGTCCTAATTGCCGGAGGCTGCAGCTTGGCGATCGATACGCTTGCACCCACACGTTCGGACGACGTTTCATCTTCAGCAAATGCTGGGCGGGAGCGTGACGCCAGAGAGTCTCGCGGTGTCGCGGTCGCTTTCGACACGGTGGTGATCAGTCTCGCCTCGGCAACCGAACGTCGCGCCGCGATGACGAAACAGTTCGAGGCGTGCCCGTTTCCCTGGCGCTTCTTCGATGCGGTGACGGGAGAGGGCGACGGCAAGGTCGTCTACGACTCGGCGGGCGCGAAAACCTTCATGGGTTGGGACCTCTCACAAGGTGAGATCGGATGTTTCCTTAGCCACTATGGAGTCATGAAGCAGTTTGTTGACGCTCCCGGACCTGACTGGCTTCTCGTGTTTGAGGATGATGTAGATATTGATTTCAACTTCCGCTTCGATGAAGCTGTTCGTTTCTGTGAGAGTGTAGGAATAAAGTACCTACGTCTTTTTGCGAGGCGCCACGCGGCAGCAGTGTTGCTTGGAAATTTCTACTATTTCAATCTTTTGCGATACAAGACGACCCCGACTGGAATGCAGGCCTATTTTGTTCATAGGGACCACGCAAAAAAATGGGTCGATGAAATCAGCAGTATAACAAAAACGGTCGATCTACAGATCGAGAGCTTCTGGAAGTACCGTATCCCGATCTACGGGATTCATCCCTATCCGGTGATTGAGCGGTTCACGCCGTCTACATTGCACAGAAAGTTCAGGGAACCTCTGACCCCCGCTGAGCGCCTGCGCTCGATGGCCGGAAGGCTGTCGGAGAAGATGAAGAAGATCGTGGCGAACCGGATGTTTCATTCGGAAGATCAACGCCTTCGGCGTCTGACGCACGAATACACCGAGATCTGACCACACATCTCGCTCCATTAGCCCCGCGACTTTCTTGCATCTGCGCTTTGTTCGCCTGTCTGGGAGACCGCCGCGTTTCGGGTCGCGCGTGGCGCGATCCTTGCTGATGATTAGTGATCAACGGGGGCGGGAGGTCCGTCTCTTTCGGAACGGAACGTAACAGGGTCTCAACATGGTCTTGTTGGATGCGGTGGTGATCAGTCTCGCGTCAGCGACCGAACGCCGCGCTGAAGTGATCGAGCAGTTCTCGGCGTGTCCCTTTCCGTGGCGCATCTTTGACGCCCTGACCCCGGACTGCGCGTCTCATCCTCGGTACGAACCGGCTCAGGCGCGGCGCTTCATGGGGCGCGACCTCTCGCGGGGGGAGATTGGCTGCTTCCTGAGCCACTATCATGTCATGCGGGAATTTGTAGAGAAGTCTGGACCTGATTGGTTGCTGGTATTCGAAGACGATGTGGACGTAGACTTCCGGTTCAAGTTTGATGAGGCGGTAAAATTCTGTGAAAAAGTGGGCGCCAAATACATGCGTCTGTATGCACGACATCATGAAAAAGGTGTGCGGCTGGGAAGTTTCTACTATTATAATTTCATCAGATATTCAATGACTCCCACCGGGACACAATGCTACCTCGTCCATAGGGAGTTCGCGGCAAGCTGGGTCCAGCAGGTCACGACGATCCGGCAGACGATTGACTTGCAGCTCGAAAGCTTCTGGCGATACCGAGCACCGATCTACGGGATTCACCCCTTCCCGGTGATGGAACGGTTCTCGCCCTCAACGCTCGCCCGAGTTCCCTCCGCGCCGCTGTCATTCCCGGAGCGCGCTGCGTCGCTTGGGCTGCGAGCGGTGGAAAAGGCGCGCAAGATGATCGCAAACCGGCTCTATGCGACGTCGGATGCGAAGCTGCGCCGTCTCACATCGGACTACCACGAGATCTGACGCTCGCTCCGGCTTGCCTCCCGGTGCTCAGTCATGGTGCAACCGCACAGCATGACGTCACCCGCTATCATCCTTCACACGCCGCAGCTCGGCGAGAATATCGGCGCGACCGCGCGGGTGATGCGCAATTTCGGTCTCTGCGATCTTCGGCTGGTTGATCCCCGCGATGGGTGGCCAAATCCTGCGGCGGACACCATGTCGGCCGGCGCGTTCGAGAATGGCGTCTTCGCGACCGTGCATTCGTCCTTTGAGTCCGCGATCGCGGACCGGTCATTCGTTGTGGCCACGACGGCGAGGCCCCGCGGGATGCAGAAGCCGGTGTCGGATCTGGGCGACGCGCTGCAGCGGCTTCGCCTTGCCCCTTCAACCTCGGCGGTGGTGTTCGGCGGCGAGCGCGCTGGCCTGCCGAACGAGGCGGTCGCGCTCTGTGATCTCATTCTGACCTATCCGGTGGATGGCGAGTTCCCGTCGCTCAATCTTGCACAGGCGGTGGGCGTGTTCGCTCATGGATGGGCGGTTGCCGAAGGGGGAGGTGTGCCGGGCGCGTTCAGCGGTGCGGCGGATCCGCCCGCCACCCGTGATGAAGTGTTGCGCATGTTTGAGCATTTCGAGGACGAGCTGGCGCGGGCCGGCTTCTTCTTTCCCGGGGTCAAGCGCCCTGTGATGGTGCAGAACCTGCGCAACGCCATGATCCGCGCGCAGTGGACTTCGCAGGAGGTCCGAACCTTCCGAGGCGCGGTGAAGGCGCTGTCGCATGGGCGCGGAAAGGCGCGTGTGACGCGAGATGAATCGGAGGTCTGACCGGTGCGGTCTGCGGAGCCCCGTCCCGCGTCGGCGTCGCAGCGGTCAGTTAGGACTTCGGTCGCCGCCGCCCAGAGCCGGCAATTCGGCGAGGAGGTCGTTTCCCCCCTCCCAGATCATTCGCAGTGCGACAAACAGGATCACCGCGAGGCCGATATAGGCGATCCAGCGGTGGCGGGTGAGCAGTTTCGCGATGAATGAGGCGGCGACGCCCATCAGGAACACCGAAAGCATGAGGCCGAACACCAGCACGACCGGGTGATCATAGGCCGCTCCCGAGACGCCGAGCACATTGTCGAGCGACATGGAAAGGTCGGCGAGGATGATCTGGATAGCCGCTCCGCGAAGGGTCTTGCGCGGTTGCCCGGCGACGCGGCCGTCCCCATCGAGGTCGACGCCTGCGATCGCCTCCGCTTCGTCGGAGGGCCCGTGGATGCGCAATTCTCGCCACATCTTCCATCCGACCCAGAGCAGCAGCACGCCTCCAGCCAACATCAGCCCGATGATCTGCAGCAATTGTGCGGCGAGGAGCGCAAAGATAATCCGCAGCACAGTCGCCGCGGCCACGCCGATCATGATGGCGCGGTTGCGCAGGTTTGCGGGCAGCCCGGCCGCGGCAAGCCCGATCACGATCGCATTGTCGCCAGCCATCACCAGGTCGATTGCGACCACCTGAAGGAACGCTGCGAGACTGTCGGCGGGCATGTGGTGCAGGAGGAGACGAAAGGGGGGGTAGCAGGGAGTGTGTGCAATGGACACGTGTGGGACGGAACACAAGCCCCGAGGCCGCGCTTGGCGCATCGTCTCATGAAGGTTAAGGCTAACGGGCGAACAGCCGGGAAGCGCTTCGAGGAGATTTCAACCATGAAAAAAGTGTCGATGGTGGCGATCGCGGCGCTGGCCCTGGCGGGGGTCGCGCATGCGGATTCCAAGCTTCGAGCAGATGTCGCCAATGACTACGCGACCAATCTGCGGCCGCTCTTCCTGCACTTCCACCAGAATCCCGAGCTCTCGTTCAAGGAGACCGCAACCGCCGCGCGCCTCGCCAGTGAGTTGCGCGCGCTCGGCCTTGACGTGACCGAGGGTGTGGGCCGGACCGGCGTCGTGGCGGTGCTGAAGAACGGTCGCGGGCCGACCGTGCTCATCCGCGCGGACATGGATGGCCTGCCGGTCGAGGAGCGTTCGGGGCTCCCTTACGCGTCCAAGGCACGGCAGGTGGGGATCGACGGCGTGGAGCGCCCGGTGATGCACGCCTGCGGGCACGACACCCACATGACCGCCCTCGTCGGAGCAGCGCGGCAGCTCATCGCCCGCAAGTCCCAATGGCGTGGAACCATTGTTTTCATAGGTCAGCCGGCGGAGGAGATCATTTCGGGCGCGAAGGCGATGATCGAGGACGGGCTGTACACCCGTTTCCCCAAGCCGGACTACGCGCTCGCTTTCCACGTCAGCGCCCAGGATGAAGCGGGCAAGATCGGTGTGCCGGACGACATGGCGTATTCGAGCTCCGACAGTCTCGATCTGAAGGTGCGCGGGATCGGCGCGCACGGAGCCTCGCCGCACAAGGGTGTGGACCCGGTGCTGATCGCGTCGGCGATCGTGGTCAATCTCCAGTCGCTTGTCGCTCGTTCGATCGACCCATTGCAGCCGGGTGTGATCACCGTGGGATCGATCCATGGCGGATCGAAGCACAACATCATTGGCGAGGGAGTCGACCTGCAGATCACCGTGCGCTCGGATGATCCGGCGGTGCGTCAGCAGCTCCTCGACGGCATCAAGCGCGTCGCCGAAAACACCGCGCGAGCGCTCGGCGCGCCGGAGGACAAGCTTCCGGTGCTCACCGCGACAGGCGGATCAACCCCCCCGACGCGCAACGACCCCGAGACCGCGCGCAAGGTTCGCTCAGCGATCGCGAAGGCGATGGGGGAGGGGCAGATGACGTCCCGGCCGCGTGAAGGAATGGGCGCTGAGGACTTTGCGTATTTTGTCGCGCCGGAGCACGGGGTGAAGGGTGTCTACTTCAGCGTGGGAGGAACCCCGGCGGACGAACTCGCTACGGCGGCTTCCCACCATTCTCCACTCTTCAAGATCTCACCTGAGCCGGCGATACGGGCGGGGGTGGAGGCGATGACCGTCGCCGCCATGTCGCTGATGCCGAAATAGTTCGCGGCAGAGCGCCCCGGCCCGCCTCGCATCGAAGGAGAGACCCCACATGAAATGGCTGATCGGACTCGCCGCCGTCATCACAGTTGGACTTGGCGTTGGCGCCTGGCAGGCGCTGCCGCTCGCGCGCGTCGGGTCCGCATACACCGCGAAGGCCGTCTGTTCCGGCGTCTTCGTGTCCCAGATGGAGCCGGAACGCGTGTTCAGCGAAGAGGTTGAGCATCTGAGCCCGGCGATTTCTTATGTGAATTACCAGATCGATCGGGAGTCAGGCGAGGTCAAGGCGTCGCTGATGGGGCTCGGTGGGCGGACCGCAGTCTATCGTGACGGGACGGGCTGTACGCTTGAGATCGGCGGCGCTCCGGCTCCCCTCGGAGATGTTCCAGAGCGACACCCTTTCAAGCCGCTCCCCAAAGGCGGCCTTCCGTCCGAACAGGCGCGAGCGGTCGAAGCGGCGATCGATGATGCGTTCACGAAGCCGATCAATGGCGGCGCGCCTGGTACGCGGGCGATCGTTGTCACGCTCGGCGGTGATGTGGTCGCGGAGCGCTACGCAGACGGCGTCCGGTCGGGAACGCCGCTCAAGGGCTGGTCGATGAACAAGACGTTGACCGGGATCGTGATCGGTCAGCTCGTCGACCGCGGTTGGCTTGCGCTGGATGCGCCGGCGCCGGTCGCTGAATGGTCGGGCGCTGACGACCCCCGCGGGGCGATCACGTTGCGTCACCTCATGACAATGACGTCCGGGCTCGATTTCGACGAGAGCTATGGCGACATGCAGAGCGACGTGGTCGAAATGCTCTTCAACGAGCGGTCAGCGGCGGCGCGTGCGGCTGCTTCTCCGCTGGCCCACGAGCCTGGAACCCATTGGTCCTACTCAAGTGGAACAACCAACATCTTGGCGCGCATCGCACATGAAGCGCTCGGCGCCCACAACCGTTCCTTCCACGAATTCATTGCAAGCGAGCTCTTCCTGCCTCTGGGAATCGAAACCGCTTACGTCGAAGCGGATGCGGCGGGGGACTTCATCGGATCGTCTTTCGGATACATGGCCCCCCATGACTGGGCGCGCATCGGCCGCCTTCTGATCGACGCCGGACGCGCGCCGGACGGGCGTCAACTGGTCTCATCGGACTGGATTGCGTTCATGTCGACGGACAATGGCCTGTCCCAGGGGAGCTATGGCGCGCAGCTCTGGGTCCACCGCCAGGACCCGCAGGGCGAGATGCCGCCGAACGCGGGCGTGCCCGCGGACACGGTCTTCCTGTCGGGGCACGATGGTCAGATGGTCGCCGCAATCCCCTCGAAGGGGCTGGTGATCGTGCGGCTCGGCGAGACGCCGACATGGACGCAAGGTGCGGGCGCGGGCGATCTTCTGCGTGCTGCAGTGACCGCCGTCGACGCGCTTCCTCCGGCAGCATCAGACGATGTCGAAGCGGTTCCAACCGGTTTCGCCGCAGGTCGTTGATTGACGAGTGCGCGGGGTGTGGGCGCTGTTCCCTTGACTTCGACGCGCCGATCTTGTTCTTGCGTCAATCCTGCCGCCGGTTCTCCGGTCGGCTCATGACGGGTGGTGCGCAGCCGCCGTTGAAATCGCGGGTGAGATGATCTCCTCCGCCGGAGCGCACCAAAATCGAGGACTGGATGTCAAAGCGTCAACACGCAAAGTACAAACTTGATCGCCGGGTCGGCGAGAATATCTGGGGCCGTCCGAAGAGCCCCGTGAACAGCCGGCAGTCCCGCCCCGGGCAACATGGCGCCCGCCGCAACGCAAAACTCTCGGATTTCGGACTTCAGTTGATGGCCAAGCAGAAGCTTAAGGGCTTCTATGGCGACATCACCGAGAAGCAGTTCCGCAGAACCTATGACGAGGCCGCCCGTCGCCGGGGCAACACTGCCGAGTTGCTGGTGGGCCTGCTCGAGTCCAGGCTCGACGCGTTCGTCTACCGCTCGAAATTCATGCCGACGATCTTCTCTTCGCGGCAGTTCGTGAACCATGGCCATGTCATGGTGAACGGAGTGAAGGCGAACATCCCATCCATGCTGCTGAAGCCGGGCGATGTCGTTCAGGTTCGGGAGCGGTCCCGCAATATGGCGCTGCTGATCGAGGCAATCGGCTCGGGCGAACGCGATATCCCTGACTATATCGAGGTGGACGTCAAAGCGATGACGGCGACCTTTGTCAGGATGCCGGGCTTTTCCGAAATCCCCTACGCTGCGCGTATGGAGCCGAACCTCGTCGTCGAATACTATTCGAGCTGATGGCGACGGAACGGACCGCGAAACAACCGGCGATCTCGAAAATTCGGTCGGCGGTCGGGGTTGCTCCCGGCAAGCCGTCTAAACTTCAGGATCGTGACCCGCACGGCAAGTTCATCTTTCCATCCAAGGACGCCGCTGAGGCGAGCCTGAACCTGGACTCACGAGAGATTGACCGTCTTCAGGACCGGTTGTTCGCCGAGCGCCGTCGGTCGCTGCTCGTAGTGCTTCAGGGGATCGACACCGCCGGCAAGGATGGAACCGCAAAGTCCGTCTTCCAATTCACCAGTCCGCTTGGCGTTCTGGTCCGCGCCTTCGGACGGCCTACCGAGGAGGAGCTGGCGCACGATTTTCTCTGGCGGGTGCACAAAGTCACGCCGCGCAGGGGTGAGATCGTTGTATTCAACCGGTCGCATTATGAAGACGTGCTGATCGGTCGGGTGCGCCAGCTCGCCCATCCCGATGAAATCGACCGACGCTATGATCATATCAATGCGTTTGAGCAGCGGCTCGTGGAGACAGGTACAAGCATTCTCAAATGCATGTTGCACATCTCCTATGAAGAGCAGGGCGAGCGCCTGCGCGATCGGCTCGAAAATCCGGACAAGCGCTGGAAGTTCAACCCGTCCGATCTTGAAGACCGCAAGATGTGGGAGGCTTATTCGGAGGCCTACGAGATCATGTTGGACCGGTGCTCGACCCCACATGCACCGTGGCACGTGATCCCGTCAGACAGCCGCACGCGCAGGGACGCGATCGTGGCGCGGCTTGTCCATGGCGCACTGCTCGACATCGCGCCGATCTACCCTGACCCGGGCTACCGGCCGGAGCACTTCGAGATCGACTGACCTGTCAGAAACCTGTGCGCCTGAGCACCTGCGTTCATCCCTCGTTCATATCGAAAAACGATATGTTTTCTGGGGTCCTGACAACAGGCGTTGAACAATGATCATGATCAGAACAACGGCGGCGATCGCCGCCGCAACCATGCTTCTGGGGGCATGTGTCTATGTGAGGGCGGATGGCGATCTTCGACGCTCTGTCCATTACTCTGGGTCCGGTCTTTATGGGGCGGTGGTGACTTCGAACGATGAGATTCGGATCATCTCGCCTTCGAACGGCTGCACGACCAAGGCGGACTACCGCAGCGATGTTGACCGTGCGGACGGCGTTTACCTGGTGCGTTTCAAGCGCGTGAAGGACGATCCCTGCCGTGCGCTGATCCGTGAGGGCGTCGAACTCACCTACACGTTCGAGGAACTCGAAGTGCCGCGTGGAGCGAGGGTTGTCCTCGCGCACCACCCGTCACGATAGCGGGGGCGCGCGGCGTGCGCCCGCTTAGCCTAGCCACGGCGTCGGCGCAGCCATGGCGCTGTCGTCACCGAATTCGGGTGTGAACGATGGATTTGCGATGACGATGGCCGCGAGGAGTGGGTGCGCCCGCCGACCCTTGGTGTCAGCCGCGGAAGGACACATCCCCGCCGCTAGACTTCTTGAAATCCCGGGTGGCGGGTTCTCCGAAGAAATCAATGTCGGCGCCGGACGAGGCTTCGCCCTTCGCATTCTGACTTGCGAAGGCGCGGATGTCCGCGCCCGACGAGGCGTCGGCCATCACGTCCCGGCATTTCAGATCCCTCGCGTTGACGTCAGCCCCGGATGAGGACTCGACCTCCAGGCGGTCACATGTTCCGGAAATCTCGATATCGGAGCCGCTGGAGGCTTCAACGCGGATGTCGCCGGCGGTGATGTCGCGTGCGCTGATCGACGCACCCGAGGATGCTTCAAGGCGGGTCAGCTCGGGCGCGGACACGGTCACGGAGTACGACTTGCGGCTCCACATGCGCATCATTCCCTTCCGCCCGATCTCCAGGCGGTCGCCTTTGAGCTCGATGCGCAAATCGTCGAAATCACCGCGACTTTCCTGAGCCTCGATCGAGAAGGGGCCCTGGCGCACCACGACATCGACGCCCGCCGAGACGTCGATCCGCTTGAATCCTGAAAGGTTGTAGGCCTTGCTCTCGGCCGAAGCTGGAATGGTGGCGGCGAAGACGCCTGCTGCAACGAGCACTCCGGCGGGAATGGTCAACCAGCGGTTGGACATGGGTTCAAAGCTCCATAGACGGGATTCTCATGACCCGACGACGGGAGTATACCCAAAAATTATCGAATATCAATAATCAACTTCCGTGTTCGATAGCACGCCTGAAAGATCATAAACATCCGCCGAAGTGATCCTTACGGGAACGATGTCGCCCTGAGAGAGGCCGCCGAAGCGATCGATGGCGATGTTGACGACTCCATCGATCTCCGGCGCATCGGCGGTGCTCCGACCGACCGCGCCCTCGGGGGTCACTTCATCGATGATGACGTCGATGACGCGGCCGATCTGGGCATCGGCGCGATCGGAGGCGATCTCCGCCTGCAGCTCCATGAACCGGCGCCAGCGTTCTTCCTTGAGTTCTTCGGGGACGTGACCGGGCAGGTCATGGGATTTCGCGCCCGCGACATCCTCGTATTGGAAGCAGCCGGCGCGATCGATCCGCGCCTCCTCCATCCAGTCGAGGAGAAGTTCAAAATCCTCGTCCGTCTCGCCTGGAAATCCGACGATGAACGTCGATCGAATCGCAAGTTCAGGGGCACTCCGGCGCCAGCTGGCGATGCGTTCAAGCGTGCGTTCGGCGAACGCGGGTCGCCGCATCGCTCTAAGAACGTTCGGACTTGCATGCTGAAACGGAATATCGAGATAGGGAAGAATACGCCCGTCCGCCATCAACCCAATTGCATCATCAACATGCGGGTAAGGGTAGACATAGTGGAGCCGCACCCATGGGCCGAGCTCTCCCAAACCCTGGCAAAGGTCCAGGAAACGACTCTGGCGTTCGCGTCCACGCCAGCTGCGGGCGGCGTAGCGCAGGTCTACCCCATAGGCGGACGTGTCCTGCGAGATAACCAGAAGTTCCTTTACTCCCGACCGGACGAGTTGCTCGGCCTCGCGCAGCACATGATCGATCGGGCGTGACACAAGATCGCCCCTGAGGGACGGAATGATGCAGAAGCTGCAGCGATTGTTGCAGCCTTCAGAGATTTTCAGATAGGCGTAGTGGCGCGGAGTAAGCCGTATGCCGCTTTCCGGAACCAGCGATACAAATGGGTGGTCGGGCGCCGGCAGGTGAGCGTGCACCGCCTCCATCACCTGTTCGTACTGGTGTGGACCGGTGATCGCGAGAACATTCGGGTGACGTTCGGTGATAACGCCGGGTTCGGCCCCAAGACACCCGGTCACGACCACCCGCCCGTTTTCCGCGAGCGCCTCCCCGATCGCGTCGAGGCTTTCCGCCCGGGCGCTGTCAAGGAAGCCGCACGTGTTCACGAGAACCAGATCCGCTCCGCGATAGTCCGGCGAGATCTCATAGCCCTCGGCCCGCAGCCGCGTGATGATCCGTTCAGAATCGACCAGCGCTTTCGGGCAGCCCAAGGAGACCACCCCGACTTTTGGCGCGTGTTGGGCCGGTGTCGTTTGGCGAAGATTCGGGCGTGGTGTGCGCGCTTGGGTCATTGACGCGTGATCTAGACCAGCCGGACGCGCTAAGGAACAGAATTCGCGTTTGAGCGGCGCGGCCCCGCCTTAGGGTCTTGAAGCCGCGAATTGGGGCAGGGCGTTCGCCCGTTCCGATAGCGCTTTCATCTTCGGGTAGCCGCTTTCGACGAGATAAGGGTGCGCCATGGCGATGAAATCCCAGCTCGCGACGACAGCCGCTGTGACCCCGTTGGGGGCGCCTCCGGACGCGAACCCTTCGTCTGGCGCCTGAGCTTCCAGGAGATCCAGGCCCACACGCACCTGGGTTTCGACGCGATCAATCCAGTCCCGCCAGTGGAGCTCCTTCGGACGGCGCGTCGTCTCATAGACGAGCGCCACGCCTTTTTCCGCGACGGAGTTGGCGCATGCGACTCCCTGGAGCGCGGTCATGCGCTCCCTCCCTGTCGCCGGGAGCAGACGTTTCCCCGCGAGGGCGGTTTCTTCGAGCCAGTCGATGATGGCGGACGTTTCCACAAGCACCATTCCGTCGTCGATCGCGAGCGCCGGAACACGCCCGAACGGGTTTACCCTCTTCAGCGCCTCGAAATCATCTCCCATGACCGAGAGGGGGCGGTGCTCGAAGGCACGATCCTGGAGCGCGAGCCAGATCGCGACGCGGCGCACGAAAGGGGACAGATATCTTCCGTAGAGGATCATGTTGCGTGCGTTGCTCCGAGGTCTTTCAAAGAAATCAAAACGGCGTGCCGTCCTTGCGGGTGAAGGGGGCGGGCTGTTCGCCTCCGGGCGCGTGCATGTCAATATCCGGATAGTGGCAAGCGTCTCGTTCATCCCGGCCGCCCACGACCAGAAACGTCGCGGGGGCGCCGGATTTGTTGATCAAATGGTGCCCGTCCTCGACACCTGCCTTGAACGCAGCAATGTCACCTGGACGCATCGCCTGTTCGCCTGCGTCGGTCACGAGGACGAGTTCGCCCTCGATCATCATGACAAGCTCATCCTCATGGGTGTGCCAATGGCGCTGGCTGGACCATCCGCCGGGCGGAATGGTGACGAGGTTCGCGCCGAACTGGCTGAGTCCGGCATGATCCCCAACTGGGCTCCAGGACCGCGACTTCACACACTCGTCGAACGGAGACGGGTAGCGCGAGCCGGACCGGACTGGCGCCGAAGCGCGGTCGATCTTGGGCAAGGCGGCCTCCGGACGCAGCGCCGAGCGGCGGCCTCAGCTTTCGACGGCGACGCCCTTTTCCTTGAGAAAGGGGATCAGTTCGCCTTGCTGGAACATCTCCCGAATAATGTCGCATCCGCCGACGAATTCGCCCTTCACATAGAGCTGGGGAATGGTCGGCCAGTCGGAATAGACCTTGATGCCTTCGCGAAGTTCGGGATCCTCAAGGACGTTGGCGGCGGCATAGTCGACGCCGACATGGTCGAGAATGTTCACAACAGTCGACGAAAACCCGCACTGCGGAAAAGTCGGCGTGCCCTTCATGAACAACATCACATCATTTGCGGTCACGGCGTCGCGGATGCGGTCAGCGGTGGTCATGTTCAGCGTCCTTCGTCGCGAAACGTGTCAGATAGGGAAGTAGGACTTCGCTGGTCTCTGATCAATTGTCCCTGCGTGGATCCGCGACGGCGATGACGTCTGCTGCGTTCGCTTCAAGGTGCCGACGAACGGTCGTCGTCACCATCACCCGGTCCGCACCTCCGTGTTCATACGCCCAGCGCAGCGCCTCGGAAGCTGGTATGCGGTGCGCAACCGGGCCGCTGGCTCGCCCGGCGATCGCCCGCGCAAGCCTCCAGCTCGCTCCGACCGAAGTCGGGACGGGGTATCGCGGAAGGCTGTTGGCGAAGGTTTCGATGCCGATGAGCTGGGCTCCGCTCGCCTTGATCGCCGCCAGCCGGTTCCGCTGTTCGCAGCCTAGCCCGGAATGAATGGGCGTCATGAACACCTTGAACAGTCCGCTGTTGACCGCATGGTCAAGCTCCTGTCCCCGGCCGGCGATTCCGAGCGCACCGATCCGACCGGCGAACCGTTCCGCGTCGATCACCTTGAGGAGACCGTCCGTCAGCTCCTCGGGGGCCGGTCCGTGCAGAAAGAGCCAGTCAATCCGGTCAACCCGCATCCGGCCGAAGGACTCATCGATCGATCGCCGGACGCCGTCCGGAGAGAAGTCCCGTATTCGTCTGCGAAGTCCCGCGGACCTGACACCGGCCTTGGTCGACAGCGTGAACTGGAACAGGCCGTAGCCGCGGGCGATCTCGCCAAGCCGCCTTTCCCCTTCACCGCCGCCATAGGACGGGGCTGTGTCGAAATGCCGGACCCCGAGCTCGATCGCCCGGTCGACTAGCATTCGGACGCTCGCCTCGGACATCAGACGCGAACTCAGTGCACCGCTGACCCCGAAGCCAAGGCGCTGCCCGATCGTATGGGTGTTACCAGACGGTTCCGGCACGTCCGTGTCCGTCAGTCAGGCGCGCGAGTGGACAACGCCAGAGCGTGGAGTTCGCCCCCCATCCTGCCCTTGAGGGCGGCATAGACCATCTGATGTTGTTGCACGCGTGTTTTCCCTCGAAAGGCCTCGGCGACGATGTCCGCGCGCCAATGGTCGTTGTCGCCCGCGAGATCCTGAAGCGTGATCTGGGCTTCGGGGAATGCCTCGCGGAGGAACCCCTCCAGCGTCTTCCGATCCATCGCCATCGCGCCGAATACTCCGTCAACTGACGTCTGATTGCCGTGCAATGCTGCAACGAACAACCAGAATCCGCACAGAAAATCAGGCTTTTCCGGTGAGGCGGCCCGGTGAGGGGTCAGCTGACGCCGTTCATGTAGCGCGGCAGCCAACCTTCGTGTGCTTCGCGGAGGGCGGAAAGAGGCAGGGCGAACGACCGCTCTCCCACAGCGACGGTGACCTCATCGCCACCGAATAAACCGAGCGTTGCCGGCCATTCGGCGCCGAGCTGGTTGAGGTGTGCGATGTCCTCCTCACGGGAGACGGCGAGCAGATACCGGCCCTGGTCTTCGCAGAAGAGGGATATCCAGTCCCGGTCGGTTTCGATCTTCACGCCGACGCCGCTTGCAAGCGCCATTTCCGCTGCGGCGCAGGCTATGCCTCCCTCACTTACATCGTGCACGGCGTGCACGCGCCCGCGTGCGATAAGGTCGCGCACGACCGCTGCGATACGTTTTTCGACCGCAAGATCAACCGGCGGGGGCGGGCCGGCCTCGGGGCCGTCAAGCTCCAGCCAGACCCGGGCGTAGAGCGAGGCGCCCAGATGCCCTTTCGTGTCGCCCACGAGCACAAGCAGGTCGCCGGGCTGGGCGCCTTTGAGCGTTGCGGTCTTCGAGAGATCTTCTATCAAGCCCACCCCTCCGACCACGGGGGTTGGCGGAATGCCGGCGCCGTCGGTCTCGTTGTAAAGAGAGACATTGCCGCTCACCACGGGGAAGTCGAGCGCGCGGCAAGCCTCCGCCATGCCCTCGATGGCGCGGACGATGACGCCCATCGTTTCCGGTTTTTCCGGGTTGCCGAAATTGAGATTGTCCGTGATCGCGATCGGCGTCGCGCCCACCGCCGAAAGATTGCGATAGGCCTCGGCCACCGCTTGTTTGCCGCCCTCGAATGGATCGGCAGCGACATAGTGCGGGTTGCAGTCGGAGCAGATCGCCAGCGCCTTGTTGGTCCCGTGGATCCGGACGATTGCGGCGTCGCCGCCGGACTGGCTCGACTCGATCGTGTCGCCCAGCACGTGGCGGTCATACTGCTCCCAAATCCAGCGCTTGGAGGCCATGTCGGGCGAGGACATGAGTTTGAGAAGCACTTCGCCATAGTCGGCGGGTTGCGGGAATTTCGAAATGTCGAGGGAGGGCGCTCTTCCGGGTTCGACCCATGGCCGATCATAGTTCGGCGCATCGTTCGCCAGCGGCGAGACCGGGATGTCGCAAACGACTTCGCCGAACTGCTTGAGCACGAGCCGGCCGGTGTTGGTGGTTCGTCCGATGACGGCGGCGTTGAGATCCCATTTGTCGAACACCGCCTTGGCGACGTGCTCCTGTCCGGGCTTGAGCACCATCAGCATGCGTTCCTGCGATTCCGACAGCATGATTTCGTAGGCGGTCATGCCGGTTTCGCGTTGAGGCACGGCGTCGAGGTCCATCTCGACGCCGACCCCTCCCTTGTCGGCGATCTCGACGGAGGAGGAGGTAAGGCCGGCTGCGCCCATGTCCTGGATCGACTGGATCGCGTCGGTCGCCATCAGTTCCAGGCAGGCCTCTATCAGGAGTTTCTCGGTGAACGGGTCGCCGACCTGAACGGTTGGGCGCTTCTCTTCGTCGCCTTCCGAGAATTCGGCCGACGCCATTGTCGCGCCATGGATTCCGTCGCGCCCTGTCCGAGAGCCGACATAGAAGATGGAGAGGCCGGGTTCCGCCCCGCGCGAGTAAAAGATCTTGTCCTGATCGGCGAGGCCGACCGCCATCGCGTTGACGAGGATGTTGCCGTTATAGCCTTTGTGAAACTGCGTTTCGCCGGCGACCGTGGGCACGCCGACGCAGTTTCCATAGCCGCCGATCCCGCCGACCACGCCCGCCACCAGCTGTCGGGTCCGGGGGTGAGACGGGTCGCCGAACCGGAGCGCATTCACGAGCGCAACGGGCCGTGCGCCCATGGTGAAGACGTCGCGAAGGATGCCGCCGACGCCGGTCGCAGCCCCCTGATAGGGTTCGATGTAGGAAGGGTGATTATGGCTCTCCATCTTGAAGATGCAGGCCATTGGACCGTTCGGGCCGTCGCCGATGTCGACGACGCCGGCGTTTTCACCCGGGCCCTGAATGACGCGCGGTCCCTTCGTCGGGAATTTCGATAGATGCCGGCGGGTCGATTTATAGGAGCAATGCTCCGACCACATCACCGAGAAAATTCCGAGTTCAACTAGGTTTGGCTCGCGGTTGAGCCGGGTGAGGATCAGGTCATATTCCTCGGGCTTGAGGCCGTTGGGCTTCGCCTGGTCCCGGCCCTGGGGCGCGCGCAGATGGGTCAGAATGGCGGCGGCGTCGGTCATACGCGGTGTTTACGCTGGCGGCGCGATTCTGCAAGGACGCGAACGGTTCGTCGGTCGCTCGGGCCGAGTCCAATTAGTCTTGAGAAACTCCGGAATTGGCGGTATAAATAATCAGGATAAATCAGGAGTTATCTTGTGGGCACGACCATGACGGTCGCAGAACGAGCGGCGGAAATCTTTTCGGTGCTGGGAATTGCGACGAACAGCATCGCAGCGAGCGGCCGGTACCAGCGGTCTGACGACATCTGGCCCGGCGTCACCTATTGGAGCACGTCGTTCGACCGGGAGCGAACCGACGCGCTCGGAGTGCAGTTTTCAGGCGTCGGCCTCAGCGCATTGATGTCGGTTCGCGACCGGTTCCTGCGTGCGGGTTTCGTTGAACGAAACCCAGGAACGGCGAGAGTGACCCTTTGCAAGGCTGTGGCGCGTGATCCGACGGGTGGGTTGAATCGCGAAGGGTTGCAGAAGCTGAAGCGAGAGGTTGATGCCCTGCTTGATCAGGAGCGTAACCGTGAATCCACAAGGAAAGAGCCCGGCCGGTTTGCGGCCTTCATGAAAGCCTCACCGCTCGCCGACGTTGAGCTTGACCTTGGGACTCGCGCGATTGAAGAACGCCCGGATTCGCTCTGATGTGGCTGCTCGACACGGTCGCCATCAGTGAGCCGACCAAACGATCGGCCGCGCCGCCGGTCCTGGAGTGGCTCGACTCCCAAGACCCTTACACGTTTCATACGAGCGTCCTGTGCTTGGGCGAAATCCGCCGAGGCGTCGAACGTCTCGCGCCGGGGGCCAAGCGGACGCACCTTCGGAAGTGGATGGAAACCGAACTTCCAGCCTGGTTCGGTGATCGCGTGTTGACGGTCGATCTGGAAATCGCGCAGCTCTGGGGCGAGCTGACGTCGAACACGACCCGCACAGTCCCTTCGGTCGACGGGCTGATTGCCGCGACGGCGATCCATCACGGCTTGACGGTCGTCACTCGAAATCATCGCGATTTTGAAGCGTTGCAGGTGAATGTCTTCAACCCTTGGGCGCCTGGCTGAGCTGTCGCGCGATGCCGGCTGCCTGAATGTCAAAACGCCCCGTGCCGCCCTTTGCCGTCTGCGAAGGCTGTTGCGCCCGCGAGGGTTTCCCCCGAACGGATGACGTCAAGACCACGGCGGGTTTCGTTCACGATGGCGTCGGCTTCGGTCAGATCCCACTGCTCGTACATCGACAGCCGGTCGCTGCGCATGCAGGTCTGCGGGAAACTTGCGATCTGACGGGCGAGCACCTTGGCTTCGATCAGCGCCTGACCGTCCTCCACCAAACGGTTCGCAAGTCCCAAACCGAGCGCCTCCTCGCCCTTCACCTCTCGCCCGGTGAGGATCATGTCGGCGGCTCGCGACTGACCGATCAGGCGGGGCAGGCGGATGGTGCCAAGATCGACAAGCGGCACCCCGAAGCGACGGCAGAACACACCGAACACGGCCGACCGGCCCGCCACGCGCATATCCGCCCACAAGGCCAGCTCGAGCCCGCCCGCGACGGCATAGCCTTCAATCGCGGCGATCACCGGCTTGCCCAGCCGCATGCGCGACAGGCCCATGGGGGCGTCGCCCTGTTCACGCACGGCATTGCCCGCCCCCTCAGACAGGGCCTTGAGGTCGGCGCCCGCGCAGAAGGCGCCGGCAGTCCCCGTGAACACCGCCACCGAGAGCGAGGGGTCGGCGTCGAACGCACGAAACGCTTCCACCAACGCGGCGGCCGTCGCGCGGTCGACCGCATTGCGGCGATGGGGGCGGTCGATCGAGATGACGGCGATATCGCTTTCGGTTTCGAATTGAACGGACATGGGATGGTCTCCAGTGTTGTTTTGCTCAGGCCGCCTTTGCCGCGGTGATGAGGGCCGTGCGCTCGTCGGCCGCAAGGAGGCGCCAGCGCCCTTCCGGCAGATCGCCCAGAAGGATCGGACCTATGCGGGTGCGGATGAGGTCCGCGACCTCGAGTTCGACCAACTCGCACATGCGGCGGATCTGGCGCTTGCGGCCTTCATTCAAGACGAAGCGCAGCACCTGGTCGTCCTCGATCGTGACTTTCGCCGGCCGGAGCTTCCTGCCATCGAGTTCAAGCCCGTGGCGAAGCCGCTGGAGCTTTGCACGGTCAATCCGGCCGCTGACAGTGACCCGGTACTCTTTTTCGAGTCTGCTGTCCGGCCCGATGACGGCCTTGGCCAGCACGCCGTCCTGGGAGAGCAGCAACAGCCCGCGCGAGTCCTGGTCGAGACGTCCGAGAGGGGCGAGGCTCGCCTTCGCATCGGGCGCACGCGCCGGGCGCTCTGATCCGCCGATGGGCGGGTCGGGTCGCCAAATCGTCTCGCGGCGGACGAGCCGCGCCGCCGGGATCTGCTCGCCTTCGGGTTGCGCTGAGACGAAGCCCACAGGCTTGTTCAGGACGATCGTGACCTGGGCCTCCATCCGGCTGACCGCGCCCTCCGCGAGGGTGAGGGTCTGCCCGGCGGCGATCTTTCGGCCCGGGTCCGCGATGCGTTCGCCGTCGATCGAGACGAGCCCCTGGGCGATCAAGGCTTCGGCTTCCCGGCGTGAGCAAACGCCCGCCCGGGCGAGCCATTTGTTGACCCGCTGAGGTTCATCGCCGGTGAAGGTTCGGGTCCAGGTCATCGGATGGTGATAGCGCGTGGTTCCGTTCGGAGGCGAGCGCCGATCTCCGCAGACCTTGACGCCGCCGCCAAGCACCGAATGGCGGTCAGGACAACGCCTTCGAGAGGAAGGGCAGACTCACATCCATGCGATAGTCGATATTGCTGTGATTGTCCGGGAACTCCTCGTAGCGGTGCGCGACGCCGAGGCGGGTCAGGGTTCGGACGAGGCGTCTGGCCCCATAGACCAGGTTATATTGATCGACGTCGCCGCAATCGATGAACAGCGCTTTCAGCGATCCAAGGCCAGCGCCGCGGCTATCAGCGACTTCGGCCGGGTCCCATTTGAGGAAATTCTCCCAACGCTCGGGGATCAACTCCGCCGTGTGGAGATCGATCGGCAGTCTCACCCCCATGAAGGCAGAAAGGTCCGGATCATAACTGGCGCACATGCCGAGCATCGACAGGTGAGCGATGTCGCGATCCGGAATCTTCTGCTTGGCGAAGACCGACTTCATCCAGGGCTCAATACCTCCCGCAGCCGCGAGGACCGGCAATAGCCCCACGATTTCGGGAAGGTAGACCCGTTCAAAGCCCATATCGCCGGAGTGACAGGCGGCGGCGGCCCAAACGTCGGGGTGCAGCAACGCCTGCATGATCGCGCCATAGCCGCCGGAGCTTTTTCCGAACACGCCGCGGCGTCCGTTCCCGCCGCAGTGAAACCTCTCTTCGATGAACGGAAGCGCTTCGTCGATGAGGAAATCGTCCCAGCGGCCGGTCGCTGTGCTGTTGATGTACTGATTGCCGCCAAACCTGGTGAAACAGTCTGGAAACGCCACGACGACGGGCGGCATCGCGCCCGTGGCGATCAGCCGGTCGAGGCGTTCGGGAACATTCTCGCCGAAGTTCTTCCAGTTGGTGTGGGCGGGCCCTCCCGCGGTCCAGCCCACGAGGTCGACCAGAAGCGGCAGTCCTTCGCCGGAGCTGCCGTGGGGAGTGTAGACGTCAATTCGCCGTTCAACCGGGTCGCCGGGGAGGTTTCCCTCAAGCGCGCGACTGGTGAGCCAGTGTGTGTGGACCAGTCCAGCCGGCGCGTTTCGATCGCGTCTCATGTCAGCTCCAATAGGGTCGGGATCACGTTCGCAAGCGCACGAGAGATTTTCGGCGGTCGTAAAGCAAAAAGGACCCTGCCGCATCTCTGCGGAGGGTCCTTTCCGACGCCTTTCGGCGAAAAGCCGTTAGACGGCCTTGAGGTTGGTCGCGGACGTTTTGCCCGAGCGACGGTCGACGGTTTCCTCATAGGAAACCTTCTGGCCCTCGTTCAGGGAGCGCATCCCCGCCGATTCAACTGCGCTGACGTGGACGAAGACGTCCTTCCCGCCCTCGTCGGGCTGGATGAAGCCGTAGCCCTTGGTGGTGTTGAACCATTTGACGGTTCCGGTAGCCATGTGGTCGTTCCTGTCGTGTGTATCAGAGCGCGATTGTGCACCCTGTTCAGTCATCGAGATTTGGATGGATGTCGTCAGCGGGGCGCCGAGCCACAGGGGCGGTGGAACCGGGGCCAAGTCGTCGGCCGAATATCGATGTTCGGAAAATACGCCGAATACGCCCGCAAAGCAAGCAAATCAGCGGAGCCCTCAAAGGTCTGGGCGACGGTAGGGCTTCGCCGCCGCGGCTTGCCATCACGCATCGCCGGGAGGATGTTGTTCGCGTCGACACTGCGAGAGGTTTGCGATGCCCGCCCCGTCCGTCACGGTTCGTCCGTTGTCACCCGTCATCGGGGCGGAGATCATCGGTGTCGACCTGTCGAAACCGATGAGCAACGAAGTGTTCGACGCCGTGCATCGTGCGTTCCTGAAACACCACGTGATCTTCTTTCGGGACCAGATCCTCACGCCGGACGACCAGATCGCTCTCGGTCGACGGTTCGGGTCGCTGAACATTCACCCCTATGTGCGTGGAATGAGCAGCCACCCGGAGATCCTGGAGATCATCAAGGAGCCATCGGACCGGATCAATTTCGGGGGTGGCTGGCACTCCGACATGAGTTTTCTGGAGACGCCGGTTCTGGGGTCGATGCTTTATGCCGTCGAGGTGCCGGATGTCGGCGGAGATACGTTGTTCGCGAACCAGCACGCGGCCTATGACAGCCTGTCGGACGGACTGAAATCGGCCCTCGGCGGTTTGAAGGCGATCCATTCCGCGGCGGAGGAGTATGGCCTTAAGGGCCCGTCGGCGCAGAAACGGGCGTCCATGGAGTCCGAAGTGGTGGGGGACGATGTGCCAGAATACGAGCATCCCGTCGTCCGCACTCATCCTGAAACGGGGCGCAAGGGGCTTTACGTCAATCCCGCCTTCACCTTGCGCTTTGCCGGCTGGAGCCGCGCAGAGAGCAGGCCGCTGCTGAACCACCTTTTTGAGGTGTCGAAACGCGAAGCGTTCACCTGCCGTTTTCGCTGGAGTCCGGGTGCGCTCGCGTTCTGGGACAATAGATGCGTCTGGCACTATGCGCTCAACGATTATCACGGTGAGCGTCGTCACATGAGACGGGTGACGATCAATGGCGACCGTCCGCACTAGTATCGCTTGCGCGGCGATTTTGCTTGGGCACTGTGAAGGGCGTGCGCGCCGCGCTAGTTTTGCGTGGTGCGGAGGTGCAACTCCGCCGCATGATCTTAACCGGTCCACAGAGACCCGGAGAGGGAGAACGTAATGCGCCTGGCTAACACTGTGTCCGTTCTGGCGATGGTCGCCGCCGCGTGCTCGCCGCTTGCGGCCGCTGACGAACGGCCAGACCTTCAGGGCTTCTGGACCAACCAGTCCGTCACCAAGCTTGAGCGACCGGAAGGCGCAGACAAGCTCGTGGTGACTGAGGCTGAGGCGATCGAGCTCGAACGAAACAACATCTGGAACCGCGTCTACCGCGAGCAGGAAGCAGGCGTTGACGTGAATTCCCGCCCGGAGGCGGGCGGAGCCGAGTTCGGCACCCGCGGATACAATGCGTTCTGGATCGACCCGGGTCGTCGGCTCACGCGTATCGGCGACGGCTACCGAACATCAATGGTGGTCGAGCCCGCGAATGGTCGGGTTCCATGGAAGCCGGATGGCCGCCAGGAGCTGCAGCGCACCTCGGGGCGCCCGCCGATCGGCAGCTTTGACGGGATCGAGACCCGGCCGCTGGCCGAGCGCTGCCTCATGAGTTTCTCGAACTCGGGCGGACCGGTGATGCTGAACGGCCTCTACAACAACACGTATCAATTCGTTCAGGCGCCGGATCATGTGATGATCCTCGTCGAGATGAACCATGACGCGCGCATCATCCCGACGTTCGCCACGGCGGAGGAGGCGCGTGCGAACGCGCGCCCGCGCGCAATCGCGCAGTGGATGGGCGACTCCGTCGGCTGGTATGAGGACGGCGCGCTGGTGGTGGAAACGGTCAATCCCAATCCGTGGCAGCGCAGCCTGATCAGTGCGACCGGCAAGGTGACCGAACGGTTCATCCGGGACGCCGAAGACCACATCCTCTACCAGTTCACGGTCGAGGACCCGACCCTCTACACCCAGGTCTGGAAAGGCGAGATGGCGTTCACGCCGTCAACGGAACCGCTGTACGAATACGCCTGTCATGAAGGCAATTATGCGATGGAAGGTATTCTCGGCGGCGCGCGCGTCCAGGAGGCGGCCGGGGTCGCCGTCGGCTCCAATGCGGAAGTGGAACGCTAGGTCCGGCGCCGACGCCCTCAGCGGCGTTCGGTCGGCGCCCGGCACACGGACACGCCATTTCGCACGAAGCGGTCGCCTGGGGCGCAATCGGTCCGCTGAGCGCTGCTCGTGCCGGGGCCGCCGTCGAGCGTTGCGCCAGTGTCTGACGCGGCGCCGGTGATGAAGCGTCCGACCGCGGAGACGTCGCGGCCGACGCCCTCCACCGTGTTGCATCCTGCAAGAGCGGCCGCCAGGCCAATCAGTCCAATCCGTGCAATCATCTGCGTCTCCTATATTGATGGTCGCCCGACGCCAAACTTGGGCTTGGTGATCCGGTTCGACCGCGAATGGTCGCCTGCATGTGAGGCCTGAGGTGGGAGTCTACCCATGAATCAGGCGGGAATCAGGCCGTCGCCAACCTGGCTGAGGTTACCCCTGACGTAAGGTGATAAGCATTTTGACAGCCGCCGCGTGACGGAATCACCTGAACCCTGCTATGGCCCGACCATGAAATCCGCGGTGATTGTATTTCCCGGCTCCAACTGCGATCGCGACGCCGCCGTCGCGCTCGAACGGGCGAGCGGACGTGCGCCCGAAATGGTATGGCACAAGGACGGGAGACTCCCCGACGGGGTCGACCTTGTCATGCTCCCGGGCGGTTTTTCCTATGGCGACTATCTCCGGTGTGGGGCAATGGCCGGGGCGTCACCGATCGCAGATGCAATCCGGGCCCACGCCGGGCGCGGGGGCTATGTGCTCGCGGTCTGCAACGGATTTCAGGTCGCCACCGAAATCGGCCTGTTGCCGGGAGCATTGCTGCGGAACGCGTCGCTGAACTTCGTCTGCCGCCCGCAGCCGCTGAGGGTTGCGTCCAACTCCGTCTTCACGGCGCGGTTCGGGGGGGTGCGTGAGGTGAGCTTTCCCATCGCTCATCACGAGGGCAATTACTTCGCCGACCCAGAGACGCTTGACAGGCTGGAGGGTGAGGGCAGGGTCGCTTTCAGGTATCTCGGTAACCCCAACGGATCAGCCCGCGATATCGCCGGGATCATGTCCGAGAATGGCCGGGTGCTCGGAATGATGCCGCACCCCGAGCGCGCGATCGGGGGCCAGGAGGGCGGGGAGGACGGTCAATTGCTGTTCGACAGCCTCATGTCGGCGGCGTGATCCTTTCCCTGCTTTGCGAACGTAGACTCTACACATCGTTGGAACTGACGCCGGCCTTTCTCGGAGCGCGCCGGTTTGGCGGGGAGGCGACACTGTGACGGCAGGCATGTCGCGACCGACGGTTGGCGCTCAGGCGAGCAGCCGTCATGATCCCGGCGCCGGTTACATTGTGGGAGCGGGGTTCCGTCTGCACACCGACGCTGTCGGATCCGGCGCTCCGATCCTGCTCATCCACGGAGCCTCGTCCGACAAGGCGGTGTTCCGGCCGACCGTCATACCTGCTCTGCGCGGGCTGGGGCGGCTGATCAGCTATGATCGTCCGGGCATGGGCGCGAGCGATCCGGCGCAGGCGGACGGGCGGCTCGGCGTACAGGCTGCGGCGGCCGCGCTTGTGGTGGAGGCGCTTGCATCGGGACCAGCGCTCATCGTCGCGCATTCCTATGGCGGGGCGGTCGCCTTGCGGCTGGCGCTGGACAGGCCCGACCTCGTAAACGGTCTCGTGCTCGTCGCTCCGGTCGCCTATCCTTGGCCGGGAGGCGTCGCGTGGCACAATCATGTCTCCGCAGCTCCGGTTGTCGGGGCCGTTTTCAACCGCTTGGTGGTGCCGATTGTCGCGCGCTCAGCGAGCGAGGCTGGATTGGCCGAGGCCTTCGCGCCGCAACAGATTCCACCCGAGTATTCGCGCGCCATCGGCGTCGAGCGGGCGTTCCAACCGAAATCGCTTGCGGCCAACGGGCGCGCGCTGACGGCGCTGAAATCGGAGGTGTCCTCGCAGGCGCCGCGCTACAGGGAGATCAAACATCCGGTCGGACTGTTGGCTGGAGACGCGGATGCGGTTGTCTCGACGCAAATTCATACGTCCCGGCTCGACGAAACCCTGCCTCTGACCCGCCTCGATATCGTACAAGACGGAGGCCATCTCCCCCACGAAATCGAACCGCACAGGCTCGTCTCACTTGTCGAATGGGCGATGTCGATTGCCGCTCCGCAGGTCGGCTTGCGTTGAAACCTGGAGCCCGAGGAACGGTGCCGGATCCGGGCAGATAGCTCGCCAGCGATCTCTCTCCGACCTGGTGAAGACGCCGGGAAAATCACCCTGCCAATCGCCGATATCGAGAATCAGCTGGACGTGCAGATGTGGGGCCCAGCCTCCGTTCTCCTCTCGGGCGCCGAGCGTCCCCAGCACATCACCAGTCTCGAAGCGGCCACCTCTCGCCATCTTGTTCAGGCTGTCCCGCGACAGGTGGCCGTAGAGCGAATGGAAGCGTTCACCGCCCGCCAGAGCATGTTCCAGAATGAGCGTCGGACCGTAATCTCCATCGCCGCGATTGTCGCGGAACGAGTGGACGCGGCCGGCAAGTGGGCAAAAAACCGCAACGCCTTGCGCCGCGAACAGGTCCAGTCCGAGATGAACCGTTCGACTTTCGCGGCCATTCTGCGAACGAAACCGGTCGCTCGTGTAGTCGGATCGGTCTTCATCGTACCCGCCCGCGGCGATTGGATCGCCCTCGCGTTTCTCCGGGTCTGAGAGCCGACCATAGGGAAGCTTTTTATCCGTCGCGCCGCGGATGATGTCTGCGCGGCTTGGGGCCGAGGCGAGCCACGCGGCGTAGGCTTCAGGCGTCAGCTTCAAGCTCCCTTGGTCGCATGACGGTCGGCTTACACCGCCGCAACCGCCAGTTTGGAGGCGTGTTCCTCAATATACTTCTCCGCCTCCAGTGCGGCCATGCAGCCCAGCCCCGCAGCGGTGACCGCCTGGCGATAAACGTCATCCGCGACGTCCCCAGCGGCGAACACCCCCGGAACGCTCGTGGCGGTGGAGTTGGGTGCGGTCTTCAGATAGCCGCCGGGCTTCATCTCGAGTTGTCCTGTGAACAGGTCTGTTTGGGGGGCGTGGCCGATCGCGATGAATACGCCGTGCACGGGGCGCTCAACCGTCCCGCCGGTCATGGTGTTCCTGAGCCGCACGCCGGTCACGCCGGGCGGGTTGTCGTCGCCAAGCACCTCCGCGAGTTCGTGATTCCAGATCATCTCGACCTTGGGATTTCGGAACAGCCGGTCCTGGAGGATTTTCTCCGCCCGCAGCGAATCTCGCCGGTGCACCAACGTCACCTTGGATGCGAAATGAGTGAGGTGCAGCGCTTCTTCCACGGCGGTGTTGCCTCCGCCCACGACCATCACGTCCTTGTTGCGATAGAAAAAGGCGTCGCAGGTGGCGCAGGCCGAGACGCCGAACCCTTTGAACTTTTCCTCGCTCGGGAGGCCGAGCCATTTCGCTTGAGCCCCGGTCGCGATGATCAGCACATCGCACGTGTAGACGTCGCCGCTGTCGCCTACGAGGCGGAAAGGGCGCTGTTTCAGGTCGACCGAGACGATATGATCCTCGACCATCACGGTGCCGAAATGCACCGCCTGGGCGTGCATCTCCTCCATGAGCCAGGGTCCCTGGATGACGTCCCTGAACCCCGGATAGTTCTCGACGTCGGTCGTGATCGTGAGCTGCCCGCCCTTCTGCATGCCGGCCACCAGCATCGGGTTGCGCAGCGATCGGGCGGCGTAGATCGCAGCAGTGTAGCCGGCTGGCCCCGAACCGAGGATCAGGATTTGCGTGTGGCGCGGGGTTTTGGCGGCGTCCGTCATGTCTTCTGGTCCGAGTTATCGCGCCTTGGGCCAGGGCCGCAGGGCTGTTCGTGGGTCGCTACGGGTTATGGCGACACGGTCGCCCGAGGGGAAGGGGCGTTCGCGGGATCGCGCCCGGGGGTGAGGTTTCGTGAACGGGGCCGACAGGGGATCAGACACCGCCGACAGCCCCGCCGGTGCTCCGCCGCGTCTTCATCCGGGCGAGGATCTCGTCCGCGGCGCGGGCGGCTTCACGAACAGGGGTATAGGTCCATCGTGCGATGTCGCCGATGAACCAGCGGGCGGCGCCGCGAGAGATGAACCCCTGGTGTAGACGGTCGAACCGACGGGAGCCCCCCTCCAGCTTCAGCAGATGAATCGGCCGCGCAAAAAAAGCCGCGTCAGCGATGAGATTGGCGCTGTCTTCGGTGACGAGTGCGGCGTCGCAACGCGTGAGCCAGGCGAGATAAGGGTTCGGGCCGTCTCGCGCCTCATCTTGCCAGAACGCGGCGCCGATCTCCTGCGCGACGGACCGCAGCCTGCGGCTCGCGTCCTCCGGCGTGCGCCTGGATGTTGTGATCCAGATTTCGGTGCCCGCTTCGGCCTGCCGCCTCAGCATCGCGGCGATCTCTTCGGTTCGGGAGGGAGTGAGTCTGTGGGTCTTCGACGTGCCGCCAATGGACACCAGGATGCGCGGTCCCGCCGGCTGGGGCGCATCACGGCGATCGCGCAGATCCGGAGTTGACGCCGTCCGCGCAAGATCGGTTTCGTCGAACCAGGTCGGCGAGCCCAGGATGGGAAAGACGCCCGGCCCCCGAAGCCCATCATGGTCGGGTGGGATCACGAGGTCGAAGCGTCGAGCAGCCACTTTAGGGTCCTGGGTCTGCACGACAAAGCACGCGTCGCCGACATTGCGCTTCACCATCAGCGAATAGGCGATCGAACGCCTCCCGGAGGCGATCCACAAGGCGGGCCAGGGCGGTTCCAGAATCGAGCGCTCCATCGGCGGCAGGGCGCGCATCGGGGCCGGCCAGAGATCGGGGCGCAGAGCGGTCTGCACGCCTCTTGGGGTCAGCCTGACGGTGCGGATGGCGTCCGGATGGCTCCCGCCTCCAAGATCCGGCCAGTCGGCATGCGCCGCCACCGCTCGCGCAAGCGAGGCGGCCTGCCGTTCAATGCCGACGCGACCGTCCGAGACGACCCAGATCGGCGCGGACCGATCCGGCGATCGGCTCACGTCAGGCCCAGCCGATGGACACGATCTCAAACGTCTTCGCGCCGCCGGGCGCTGAAACCTCTGCGGTTTCGCCCTCTTCCTTGCCGATCATCGCGCGGGCAAGCGGAGACGAGATCGAGATCTTGCCGTTCGCAACGTCAGCCTCATCCTCGCCGACGATCTTGTATACAAAGGTCTCCTCGGTGTCCTCGTCCATGACAGACACGGTGGCGCCGAACTTCACAGTGTCGCCCTTCAGCTTGGACGTATCGATGACGTCGGCGCGCGCGAGCTTGTCCTCAAGCTCCGCCACTCGTCCCTCGATGAAGCTCTGGCGTTCCTTGGCGGCATGGTACTCCGCGTTCTCGGAGAGATCGCCGTGCGAGCGCGCTTCCGCGATCGCCTGGATCACAGCGGGCCGCTCCTCCGACTTCAACATCTTCAGTTCGGCCTCCAAGGCTCGGAAGCCTTCGACCGTCATGGGAATACGCTGCATAGAAACCTTACCGTTCCGAAAAATGATCGGGGTAGACGAACAACCAGATCAGACTCTGTTGTGCGCAGCCGTCAAGAGTAGGTCTGAAGCGCGGCGGCTTCAAGCGGCTTGGATGTGAGCGCACCGATCGCCTGAACTGCTGCACGAATCCCGGCGCTCGTCGTGTAATAGGGCACGCCGAGGGCGAGCGCAGTCTGGCGGATCGAGGACGAATCTATAAGCGACTGCGCACCGTCGGTCGTGTTGAAAACGAGGTGAACCTCGCGATTCTTCATCGCGTCGACGATATGGGGTTGTCCTTCAAGCACCTTGTTCACGGTCTTCACCGGCAGACCACGCTCCGTAAGATATGCCGCCGTTCCGCGTGTCGCGATGAGCGAGAAGCCCATGGAGATGAGGTCCCGCGCCGGGCCTTCGATCATCGCCTTGTCCGCGTTGCGGACCGACATGAACACCACCCCCGACGACGGCAATGACATTCCAGCGGCGATCTGGCTCTTCAGGAAGGCCGCCCCGAAGCTGCGGTCGAGGCCCATCACCTCACCGGTTGATCGCATTTCGGGGCCCAGCACCGGGTCGACCCCGATGAAGCGGGCGAACGGGAACACCGCTTCCTTCACCGCGATATGTCCGGGCGTCTTCGGTCCCTCGCCAAGTCCGAATGATGCAAGCGCTTCCCCCGCCATGATCTTGGCGGCGATTCTCGCATAGGGCTGGCCTTGAGCCTTCGCGACAAAGGGTACAGTGCGCGAGGCGCGGGGATTGGCCTCCAGGACGTAGATATCTTCGCCCTTCACCGCAAACTGCACGTTCATGAGTCCGTTGACGCCAATCGCGGCGGCGAGCTGGCGCGTCTGGTCGCAAATGCGGGCAACGATGCCGGGCGACAGGGAATAGGGCGGCAGCGCGCACGCCGAATCGCCCGAATGCACCCCCGCTTCCTCGATATGCTCCATCACGCCGGCGATATGGGTCGACTTGCCGTCGGACAGCGCGTCGACGTCCACTTCCGTGGCGTCGGACAGGAACCGGTCGATCAGCAGCGGCGAGTCGCCCGACACGTCCACGGCGTCCCGAATATAGCGACGAAGGTCCGCTTCATCGTGGACGATCTCCATCGCACGACCGCCGAGTACGAACGACGGGCGCAACATGACCGGATAGCCGATGCGCGCCGCGGCAGCGACCGCTTCAGGTTCGCTTCGGACGAGGGCCGCTGGCGCCTGCTGAAGCCCGATCCGGTCTAGCAATGCTGAAAACTGCTCGCGGTCTTCGGCAAGATGAATTGAATCCGGGCTGGTGCCGAGAATGGGGGCGCCCGCCTCTTTAAGTCCACGCGCGAGCTTGAGCGGCGTCTGGCCCCCGAATTGGACTACGAGGCCGAGGAGCTCCCCACGCGACCGCTCCACCTCGACGATTTCCAGCACATCTTCGAGCGTCAGCGGCTCGAAGTACAGACGGTCGGAGGTGTCGTAGTCGGTGGAGACCGTCTCGGGATTGCAGTTCACCATGATCGACTCGATGTCGAGATCGTTCATCGCGAAAGCGGCGTGACAGCAGCAATAATCGAACTCGATCCCTTGCCCGATCCGGTTGGGACCGCCACCGAGGATCATCGCTTTGCGCCGGTTCGAGGGCTCGGCCTCATCCTGTGGAGGGACGACCTCGCCGCCGGGCCCCGTCCAGCCCGTTTCGTAGGTGGAGTAGAGATAGGGCGTCCGCGCCTGAAACTCCGCCGCGCAGGTGTCGATCCGCTTGTAGACCGGACGAACGCCAAGCGCGTGCCGCCGCGCGCGTATCTCGGCCTCGCTCAGGCCCGACAGTTTGGCGATGCGGGCGTCCGAAAACCCCATCGACTTCAACGTCATGAAGCCGGCACGGGCCGTGGGTGCGCCGTCGCGAACGATTTCCGCCTCGCGCTCCACGATGTCGGCGATCTGGCGCAGGAACCAGCGGTCGATGCGCGAGGCCTGGTGCACATCCTCGATCGAAAGGCCATGTCGAATCGCCTGTGCGACATAGAGCAGGCGCTGATGGGTTGGCCGCGAACAGGCCGCGATCAGGATGTTGCGGTCGTCTCCCGCACCAACCCCCGGGATTGCGATCTCATCCAGTCCGCTGAGGCCGGTCTCAAGCGAACGCAACGCCTTTTGGAAACTCTCCTGGAATGTGCGGCCGATGGCCATCGCTTCGCCCACCGACTTCATCGATGTCGTGAGGTTCGCGTCGGCCCCGCGATACTTTTCAAAGGCGAAGCGCGGAATTTTGGTCACGACGTAGTCGATTGTGGGTTCGAACGACGCCGGCGTCACACCCGTGATATCGTTGGCGAGTTCATCGAGCGTATAGCCGACGGCGAGCTTCGCCGCGATCTTGGCGATCGGGAAGCCCGTGGCCTTGGATGCGAGTGCGGAAGAACGCGAGACGCGCGGGTTCATCTCGATGACGACGAGCCGGCCATCCTCGGGGTTCACGGCGAACTGGACGTTCGAGCCGCCGGTCTCGACCCCGATCTCCCGCAGTACCGCGATCGAGGCGTTGCGCATCACCTGATATTCCTTGTCGGTGAGCGTGAGCGCCGGGGCGACGGTGATGGAGTCTCCCGTGTGCACGCCCATCGGGTCGATATTCTCGATCGAGCACACGATGATACAATTGTCCGCTCGGTCCCGGACGACCTCCATCTCGTATTCCTTCCAGCCGAGGACGGACTCCTCGATCAGGATTTCCTTCGTCGGAGAGGCCGCGAGGCCGCGCTGGCAGATCTCGCGGAATTGCTCGACATTATAGGCGATGCCGCCCCCCGTCCCGCCGAGGGTGAAGGACGGACGGATGATCGCCGGCAGCCCCACCGCCGCGAGACCCTCCTCGGCTTCGGCGAGCGAATGAGCAAGATGGGATTTGGGCGTCGCGAGGTTGATGCGCGCCATCGCCTCGCGGAATTTCGAGCGGTCCTCCGCCATTTCGATCGCTTCGGCGTTCGCGCCGATGAGTTCGACCCCGTGACGCTCCAATACGCCGTCGCGCGCCAGCGTCATGGCGCAATTGAGCGCCGTCTGCCCCCCCATGGTCGGGAGCAGGGCGTCGGGCTTTTCCTCGGTGATGATCTTTTCGACGAAGTCGGGTGTGATCGGTTCGATATAGGTGCGGTCCGCCAGCTCCGGATCGGTCATGATCGTCGCCGGGTTCGAATTGATCAGGATGACCCTGTAGCCTTCGCTTTTCAGCGCCTTGATCGCCTGGACGCCCGAATAGTCGAACTCGCACGCCTGACCAATCACGATCGGGCCGGCGCCGATCACCAGGATTGAGCCAAGATCGGTGCGCTTCGGCATATGGGAACTTGACCTCACGGCTGGCATGGAGTGGCGAGGCGACTCGCAAACGCCGGTGGGTGTATCGGCGCCCGGCGCCATCGGCAAGGGCGCACGGTACACCTTCTGGGCACGGATTTAACCAGAAAGGCGAGCGGGACTTGATCCTCGCCCACTTCTTGCACATGTGCACCGGCGGTAACCGATGATTTGGCTTTCCGGGCAGATAATCCTCCACATGATCAGGCGTTTCACACTCAACGCTCCAGCGAGGCGGGCGGCGGTGCTGCTGGCGGCGATGGCCGGTGGGGCGAGTCTCGCCGCCGACGCGGGCCATGCCGACAACGCGCCTCGCTCGGTGGCTGCGCGACAGCTCGCAGCCAATGTCGGCGCCAAGGCGCTCTCGGCGCCGGCTCCAGCCCGGGCGGCGCCGACCGAGCCTTCGGCGGTGGCCGGTCTTCTCGCCGCACATAATGAGGTGAGGGCCAAGGCGAAGGCTCCAGCGTTGGACTGGTCCGCTGATCTCGAGCGCGAGGCGGACGGCATCGTCAGCAAGCTGGTGACGGGCGACTGTGGTCAGGCTTTCCGGCCGCTGCGAGAAGCGCGCAAGGTGGCAAACGTTTATGCGGGCTCCGCGGTGGTCGAAAGCGGTGGCGCGCGTTGGGCTCAGACGCTGACGCCGAAATTCGTGGTAGGGGAGTGGGCGGCGGTCAGGTTCAGTTATGACCTCAAGTCCGGGGCCTGCACCGGGTCGAGCGGCGCCTGCGAATCCTACGCCCGCATCATTGCGCCGGAGGCCCGCCGGGTCGGGTGTTCGATGCAGATGTGTCCGACCAAGGGCCAGGTCTGGGTCTGCCGCTACGAGTAAGCTTCAGCTCCAGCGCTTTGAAAGCCTCTGCGCCAGCTGATCCGCCGCTTCCGCTGCTGCGCCCCCAAAGCCCGTAATCCTGTCTGCCACGAACGGATTGGACTTGCGTTCCTGTCCGAACGTGCTCATCGGCCCATGGCCCGGTACGAAGCGCATGTCCTCGCCGAGCGGCCAGAGCTTTCCGGTGATCGAGTCGATCAGCTGTTGATGGTTGCCGCGCGGAAAGTCCGTCCGGCCGATCGATCCGGCGAACAACACATCGCCGACAAACGCGATTTGCGCCGCCGCGTTGTGGATCACCACATGGCCGGGCGTATGACCGGGGCAGTGGGCCACGCCGAACGTCACGCCCTCGAGCTCAAGCGTGTCGCCGTCTTCGAGGTAGCGGTCGGGCGTGCAGTTGCGGCCGTCCGTGATGCCGTATTTCGCGCCCTGTTCCTCGATCGCGTCGAGCAGCCACTGATCATCGCGGTGCGGTCCCTCGATCGGCGCGCCGGTGCGCTCCTTCAGGGCCTGGGCGGCTCCTGCGTGATCAAGATGGCCGTGCGTGAGCCAGATATGCTTCAGCGTCAGCCCGAAATGCTCGAGCGCCTTCATCAGCTGGTCAATGTCGCCGCCCGGATCGACGAAGGCGGCGTGCTTCGTCTCGCGATCCCAGATCAGCGAGCAGTTCTGCTGCAGCGGCGTCACCGGGATGATCCGGATTTCCAGCTGGGCTTCGGGAGGCGCGTCTTGGGGGGTGTCGGTCATGAGTGTGTCCGTGTGGCTTGACCCTGTTTCGCCTGTCTCGACGGCGCGGACAACCGCCAGTCGTCAGGAAACGCGGTGCGAGTCGGGCCACGAGGTCGTTTCACAGGTGACCATGTTGACACGTGACCTATATGTCACCTATAAGCGAGATCATGGATTTGATCTTCAAGGCGCTCAGCGATGGAACCCGCCGCACCCTCATCGACGCCCTGCGCGAGCGTGACGGGCAGACCCTCACTGAACTTGAAAGCGGCCTGGGGATGACCCGTTTCGGCGTGATGAAACACCTGAAAATCCTGGAAGCGTCGTCACTCGTCGTCAGCCGCAAGGTCGGCCGCTTCCGGTACCACTATCTGAACGCTGCTCCTCTTCAGCAGGTAATCGATCGTTGGATCGAGCCCGTCGTGCAGAAGCCGATGGCGAGGGTGGCGCTTAATCTGAAAGCCAAGCTGGAAGGAGAACCTCAGATGCCCACCAAACTATTAGAAAAGCCGGATTTTGTGCTTGAGACGTACATCCGCACCACCCCGGAATTGCTGTGGCAGGCGCTCACAACCGAGGCGATTTCAGCGCGCTACAACATCCTCGCCGGCGGAATTCAGGGGGAGTTTACTCCAGGCGGCCGGTATCGGCACGTGCTTCCAAATGGAGCCAGCATTCTTTCGGGCGAAGTCATCGACGCGGTTGAGCCGAAGAGGCTTGAGCTCACCTTCGTTCCCGGCTGGGCGGGCCCCGACGCAAAGCCGAGCCGTTGCGTCTATGAGATTGAAGCCGTGGGGGAAGCCTGCCGCCTCACGGTTCTCCACTTCGATATCCCGCCGGAACAAGAAGGCGTGCGTGAAGGTTGGGCCAAGATCATCTCCAATCTCAAGACCATGCTCGAAACGGGCGAACCTCTTCGACTGCAAGCCGATTGAAGCGATAGGTGGCCAACATGACGATCGAACTCTTCTGCCTGATGCTGGGTGCTGTGCTAGCTGCGAGCCTGTGGATTCCGTACATCGTGGGCGTGAACATCACGCCTGCCGCACAAGGTGCGCCAAACGTTTTCGTCAGCCCTCCCGATCCGCTCAAGATGAAGCCGTGGATCGCCCGGAGCTTCCGGGCCCACCAGAACCTGCTGGAGCAGTTCCTGCCGTTTGCGGTGGTCGTTCTGACTGCGCATCTCGTCGGCGTTTCCAACGACGCAACGCGATGGGCCGCGATCGCCTTCGTTGTGATCAGGATCGCGCACGCAGTCGGAATGATCACGGCCGTTGCTCGAATGCCGCTGCGCCCGTTGCTGTTCACATCGGGCTACGCCGCCATTCTTGTCATCGCGTCGCAGGTGTTTCTCGGAGCAACCGGTGGGTAGGAGCGTCGCGCGATTTAGTGTTCACTCTTCCAACGCACTCGCCCAAGTCCGCCGGCAGCACTCGAACGCGCGGGCAGGAGAAGAGACTGCGTATCACGTCCTCTGCGTGTGAAGCCGCCGGCGCCGCGCGGTTCGGGATCCGGCCAGTGGAGGGAAGGCGGCCAGTCCATCGTCGCCAATCGATCTATGCCGTTCGGGGAAGGGCGGCTCTCGCTGGCCACGCACCACCATCGCTTTCGGATTCGCGGCAACGGAGATAAAAAGGGGTCTGTCTCCTGCGGTCCTGCAGAGGTGAGGAAAAACGCATGCGAATTCCGAGGCATGTCCGCGGCGGACTCGGCGGTCGCTTCATGATCATCGTTGTGGTGATCGTCGGGCTGGCCGCCTACTGGTTCTCAAACCAGAAGGAAGGGCTCGTCACGGGACGCAAGCAGATGATCACCATCGGCCTCGAAGAAGAGGTTCAGATGGGGTTTCAGGCGTATTCCGAACTGCTTCAGACCGAGCCTGTCCTGTGCGGGCGGGGAGCCAACACCTGTTCGGTCGAGGATGGCGAGACCGTGCGCGCGATTCAGGAGGTGGGCCGCCGGATCGCTCAGGCGGCGATCGACTGGGAGGCCGAGGGCGCGCCCATGACCGTGCTGGGTGAGGAAACGGCCAGGCTGCCGCCCTGGGGGTCGCTCGCGGACAAGTTCGACTGGAGTTTCAACGTCATCCAGTCCGACACGCCGAACGCGTTCTGTCTGCCTGGCGGGTATGTCGCCTTTTATACCGGCATCCTGCCGACGGCGGCCAACATCGATGGAGTCGCGGTGATCATGGGCCACGAAGTGGGGCACGCGCTTGCGCGCCATGGGGCCGAACGGGTCAGCCAGCAGAAGCTCATGCAGATCGGTCAAATGGCGGCCGGGGCGGCGATCGGCGACATGCCGGTCGCCCAGCAACGCATGATCATGGGCGCGATGGGCGCCGGCGCGCAATTCGGTGTTCTCCTGCCCTTTTCGCGAGCACACGAGAGCGAGGCGGACATGATCGGGCTCGAACTGCTGGTGCGCGCTTGTTATGATCCGCGTGAAGCCCCGCTTCTTTGGGGACGGATGGTAGAGCTCGGAGGCGGAGAACGTCCGCCCGAAATCCTGTCCACCCACCCGGACCCCGAGGCCAGGATGACCCGGTTCGAAGAGGTTATGCCCCAGGCCATTGCGGTCTATGAACGCCGGTGCGGCCCGCTCCCTGCACGTTAGGCGCGATCGCGTCGTGCGCCCGGTTCGGCCGGCTGCAAGGTGTAGAGGACACGAACTCGGTGATGGCGAAACAGTCCCCTGATACAGGTGTTGATCAGGTCGAATCGGACAGCGAAGGCGGTGACCGGAGGGCCCGCCGCAGACCGAAACCCAAAGTGTTCTGGCGCTGGCTGAAATGGCGGGCGGCCCGCGGCGTCGATTCGCTCGACGACGATATCGACCACACCAAAGTCATCGTCGAGGTGGAGGCCGAAGGGGCGCTCACGGGCCGCTACATCTTCATGGTGGTGATGTCTTGCGCGATCGCGGTGCTGGGACTGCTGTTGTCTTCGCCCGCCGTGGTGATCGGCGCGATGCTGATCTCGCCCCTGATGGGGCCGATCATGCTGCTCGGCTTTTCCGCCTGCATGGTGGACTTCAACGCCATGAAGTCCGCATTGTATTCGCTGACGATCGGCGTGTTGGCGGCGCTCGCCATTTCCATCCTTATCGTCGCGTTGTCGCCGCTGAGGGAGGCGACGCCTGAAATCCTGGCGCGGACCCGACCCAACTTCTTCGACCTGCTGGTGGCGATCTTCTCCGGTCTCGCCGGCGGCTATTCAGTGATCCACCGCAAGGGCGCAACGATTGTGGGTGTCGCCATCGCGACGGCGTTGATGCCGCCGCTCGCGGTTGTCGGCTTTGGCATAGCGACGGGATCGGTGGGCATCGCAGGCGGCGCATTCTTCCTTTTCATGACGAACCTGCTCGCCATCGCGCTCTCGGTCACCGGGCTCGCCTGGCTGTATGGTTTTGCGACCATCATCAGTGAGCGTTTCGCCAAATGGCAGACCGGCGTCGTCGTCATCGCATTCATAGGCCTGTCGCTGCCGCTTGGATTTGCGCTGCGGGACATCGCCTTCCAGACGCGGGTGGCGAATATCGTTCGCTCCGACGCCCTGATGCCCTTCAAGAACACGGAAGCCGAGCTCAGCACCATAAGCGTCACCTTTCCGCGCGGCGATGAGATCAGCGTCAATCAGACAGTCCTCACGCGCAGCCGCATCGAGGGCGCGGAAGCGGAACTCGCCACGCACTACGAAAAGGTCCTGGGGCGACCTGTTCAGGTGCGGCTCAGCCAGGTTCTGGTGGATGAGTCCGACCCGTTGAGCGTCGATGCGGTGCTTCAGGTCGCAAGGTCGTCCGTTGCGCCCCTGCAAAAGGAAGTCGAAGCTTTGCGGGCGACGCGCAACACTGCTCAGGATTTGCGACGGGCGGTGGCGTTCAAGACGCTCGCCATCGACATCGATTCATCGATGCGCACCGCGGTCATCGTGCCCGCACCGGACACTCAGTTGCCCCTTGGCGCCCTGCGCGAGATGGAACAAGTCCTCCTCGGTCAGTTCGAAGGCTGGAAGATTGAAGTGGTTCCGAAGCGTCAGCCGCTTCCGCTCATCGGCTTCGACTCCGGAACCGCGACCATTTCCGCGGAGGGGCGGGCGGCCATCGACACAATCACTTGGGCGCTGGAGCGTTGGAACGTCGACGCGGTGGAGGTGGAGGGACGGGCTGTGCTTCCGGCGATCCGGCCCGGCACGGCCGGTTTCGCCAGCGCGCGTCGCCAGAATGCCTCGCTCGCGCAGGATCGCGCGGACGCCGTCGCCGCGGCGCTTGAAGCGAAGGGGCTCTCCACCACCGCGATCAATGGATATGGCGACCCTGACCAGGCGGCGGACGAACGGTTGAATGGCGTTGCTCGCTATCAGGCGGCGGCGGTCCGCGCCGTATTCACCTCGCTTTCTGGGCAGGTGACGGAAGGTGAGGATGAGGCTCCGTCGGAGGCGCCTGAACCGGGTCAGGAGCCCGAGGCGGCGCCGGCGTGGCCGATTTCGGGAGCAACACAAGCCGCGCCGACAGATAACTGACCGACAGGCCCGCAAGCGACCCGGCCGCGGCCGACAGCATCAGGTGAATTGTTGTTGCATTCCCGCCGCCGAGCCAGGTTGGAGCTAACCCCGTAGTGCCGAGCACCCACCCGAACACAGCGATGTTCGCCGCGCCGGCGATGCTTGCGCCGGCGAGGAAGGTCGCCCACTCGCTCAGCCTTGGCGGCGCCTGCGTCCGAAACGTGAAACGGCGGTTGAGGATCCAGGACAACGAGGCGGCGAATGCCCAGGATGCAATCCGGGCGGGGAAAGGTGGCGACCCCGCCGCGATCAGAACGGAGAGCAGGGCGAGGTCCGCCGCAAAGAGGCAGGCGCCGAACACCAGAAATCCGAGGACTCGTCGGGCTTCCGTCCGCATGTGCGGCGTCAGCTTTGGGCGATGCGCCGAATGAGGCGGCTCGATGACGCGGAGGGGCGATCGCCGGCTTCGCCTGCCGCTCTTGCCTGTTGGATGTCTCCCCGGGCCCTGGATCCAGCGCCGCGGGCGGCTTCAACGTCGCTCTGGGATCGATCGAGACGCTCCAGCTTGGCGGCGAGGCTCTCGATCTGGTTGTAGGCGAGGCGCTTCATTTCCCGGCGACCGAGCGCCACCGTCTCGAGCACGACTCCGGATGTGAGGCTGACGCCGGACAGCACCATGATGGCTGCGGCGAGAAACGCCGTCGGGTAGCGATCAACGAAGCCGGTGCCCAGAAACTCAAGCACAACCGGCAAGCCGAGCGACAGCGACAGCGTGGCGCCGGCGATGCTGAGCGAGCCGAAGAACCAGAGCGGACGCTCATCCCGCATGAGGCGGCCGATGGTGGAGAGAATCCGGACCCCATCCTTGATGGTGTTCAGCTTGGACACCGAGCCCTCGGGTCGCGCCAGATAGGTCGTTTGAATCTCGCTCGTGATCATGTCGAGCTCAAGTGCGTGTACGGTCAGTTCCGTCTCCGTCTCGAACCCGGACGCAAGCGCCGGATAGCTCTTTGCGAAGCGGCGCGAGAAAGCGCGGTAGCCGGACAACATGTCGGTGAAGCGGTCGCCGAATATCCCGGCGACGAGGCCGGTCAGCGCGCGGTTTCCAAGGCGATGGCCCGCACGGTAGGCGGACTTCTCGGCGGTGATCCTCGCCGCCACCACCATGTCCGACTGGGTTTCGATCAGGCGGCTGATCAGGCGCGGCGCGGCGGTGGCGTCGTAGGTCGCGTCGCCGTCGACCATGAGATAGACGTCCGCCTCGATGTCGGAGAACATGCGGCGCACGACATGTCCCTTGCCCTGAAGCGGTTCGCGGCGAACGATCGCTCCGGCGCCGCGCGCAACCTCGGCCGTCGCGTCGTGGGAATTGTTGTCATAGACATAGATCCTGGCGCCCGGCAGCGCCGCCTTGAAGGCGGAGACGACGCCCGCAATGGTCTGCGCCTCGTTGTAGCAGGGGATCAGCACCGCGATGTCGAGCCGCGAGAGCTCCGGGGACAACCGTTCGCCGATTGCGGCCAGCGTCGCCTCGGCGGCCGCGAGGCGCGCGTGAATGTCGGCGGTTGCATCGATTCCGGTCATGGCGGCGGCCCGTCGCAGCGACTATCGAAGCGCGACGCTATCGCCTGTGGGTAAACGGAGTGTGTTGAGTCCGCCGCGCGACGCCGATCAGCCGCGGTGCGCGCTCATCATGCCTGCGAAGCGCTCGAACAGATAGAAGCTGTCCTGCGGGCCCGGACTCGCCTCGGGGTGATGCTGCACCGAGATGATCGGCCGACCTTCCACCTGCAGCCCGCAATTCGAGCCGTCGAACAGTGATCGATGGCTCTCCGTGACGCCGGAGGGCAGGGTCGCGACATCGACGGTGAATCCGTGATTCATCGAAACGATTTCGACCTTGCCGGTCGTGAAGTCCATCACCGGGTGGTTGGCTCCGTGGTGACCTTGCGGCATCTTCCGTGTCTGCGCACCGAGGGCGAGTGCGAGGAGTTGGTGGCCCAGGCAAATGCCCAGCACGGGAACCCCGGACGCCAGGATGGCCCTGATCTCCGGTCCGGCGGTCTTGATGGTGGCGGCCGGGTCCCCGGGTCCGTTCGACAGCACCACCCCATCGGGCTTCATCGCCAGAATATCCGCGGCGCTCGCGCTTGCGGGCACGACGGTCGCGCGGGCTCCGACAGCGGCGAGATTGCGCAGGATGTTCCGTTTCACGCCGAAATCGACGACCACGACGTGAAATCGCTCAGCCTCGCTGGGGAGATACCCGTCCGGCGTCCAGAGCCCTTCGGCATGATCGAACGGCGCCTTGGTCGAAACGCCCTCGGTGAGTTCGGCGTGTTCGAGGCCCTTCCAGGCTCTGGCGGCCGCGACCAGCCCGGCCGTGTCCAACCGCCCATCCGGAGCGTTGGCGATGGCGGCTTTCGGCATACCGAGCTCACGGATGCGGCGGGTCAGCGCGCGTGTGTCGACGCCCGACAGGGCGATGACGCCTCTCCGGGCGAGCCAGGGTCCGAGATCATCGACCCCTCTCCAGTTCGCGGGTGGGGTCGGGTGGGCCCGCATGACCGCGCCGCGCGCTGCGGTCCGCGCCGGGTCCGACGCGTGCTCTTCGTCTTCGGGGTTCGTGCCGACATTGCCGATATGCGGAAACGTGAACAGCACGATCTGTTCGGCGTAGGAAGGGTCGGTCAACACTTCCTGGTAGCCAGTCATCGCCGTGTTGAAGCACAGTTCGCCGACGGCTGCGCCGATCGCCCCGAAGCCGCGTCCGTGAAAGAGGGAGCCGTCCTCCAAAGCGAGGACGCCGGTTGCTCCGAAGTCAAGCTTGCCTGGGATGTTCCGGGGTTCAGCGGCGGTGTTCATCGATCCGGCGGCTCCTTCCCGGCAGGCGCGCTGACTCGCAACCGCGCGGCTGTGGCATAGGGGCGCGCGGCCGCCAGCGTCAAGGGACGCGCGAGCCCGCGCGATACTGCGGGACCGTAGCCATCAACCCTTCTTCCAGGCGAATCAGTCGACAGTCGATGGATGCAGCGGTTGGAGCGCTTGATTCCACAGGATCCATCAACACGTTCAATGGCCATTGTGGATGGCGTTCGATCGCCAGGCGGATAGTATCCGCGCGGCCCCGATGGGGTGAGCGGTCCAGCCGGCGAAACGCATCGCAGCGGGAATGGTCGCCGGAGGATGATCGGCGGATGACGCGCGTAACGGACGAGTTCAAGGAGGAGCTCAAGTCCCGCATCCGTTTGTCGGATGTGGTCGGCCGACGCGTTCGCCTGAAGCGCGTGGGCAAGGATCATCTCGGCCTGTCGCCTTTCTCCAACGAGAAGAGCCCGTCCTTCCGCGTCCATGACGATCGCGGTTTCTACAAATGCTTCTCGACCGGCAAGTCCGGCGACGTGATCACCTTCCTGATGGAAACCGAGCGGTTGTCCTTCATGGAGGCTGTGGAAAAACTGGCGGCCGAGGCCGGGCTCCCGATGCCGGCGGCTGATCCGGCCGAGGCCGCGCGGGCCAGTCGGCGCGCTGGACTCTACCGGTGGGTCGAGGCGGCCGCTGCCTGGTATGAGGAGCAGCTTCGCGCTCCCGCAGGCGGGGAAGCGCGCGCCTACCTGGCGAGGCGGGGTTTGGCGCCGCAGAGCTGGGCTCGTCATCGCCTTGGCTACGCGCCGAGCGGGTGGCGCAACCTGTTCGAGCATCTGAAGAAACAGGGGGCCGACGTCGAGGACCTCATTGAAGCCGGTTTGATCGCCAGGTCGGAAGACAGGCGCCACGCGCCTTGGGACAGTTTTCGCAACCGGCTGATGTTTCCCATCACGGACACACAGAACCGGCCGATCGCTTTCGGCGCACGCGCGCTGAACGCCGAGGACAAGCCGAAATATCTGAATTCCTCCGATGGACCGCTCTTTCACAAGGGAAAGGTTATCTACCGCTACGCCGCGGCCCGTGAGGCGATGGCGGCCCTGAAACCGGGCGAACCGTTCCAGGGCGGGCTGATCGTCACGGAAGGCTACATGGATGCGATCGCGCTGGCCGAAGCAGGCATCGCAACCGCTGTGGCGCCGCTCGGCACCGCATTGACCGAGGACCAGCTCGATCTCATCTGGCGGGCGGGGGCGGAGCCGATCTTGTGCTTCGACGGCGACGCGGCCGGTCTGCGGGCGGCTTATCGAGCGATCGATCGTGCGTTGCCGATGTTGGAGCCCGGAAAATCGCTATTCGTCGCGCTGCTGCCCGATGGACTTGATCCGGACGATGTGATCCGCCAGCGCGGCGTGGGCGCCATGCGTGAGGTCTTGCAGTCGGCCTCGCCACTGGTGGACATCCTCTGGAACCGGGAGCTCCAGCGAGAACCCTTTGACACCCCGGAAAGGCGGGCGGGGCTCGAGAAACGTCTCTCGGATGCGGTCGGCGCGATCGCGGATCCGGTCCTGAAGCGACATTATGCACAGGAACTCAAGGATCGGTTGTATTGGCTGAACCGCGGCGCGCGCGGAGGGCGGGCATCCGGCGCCGATCGATCGGTGGTCGCGGGCGTTCGTGGGCAGACGGCGGGACCGGTGACCACCGGGCTTCATTTGCTTGTTTGGTTGATCGAAAATCCCGATCAGCTGGAGCAGGTTCGCGAAGCGATTGTGCGGGCGGAGTTTCCGAACCCGGACGTCGCCGCCATCAGGACCGCAATTCTCGATGTCGTCGACCAGCAACCGGCGCTTGACCGTGCAGGTGTGACGGCCCATCTACGTTTTCTTGGCCGAAATGGATCGGTTGAGCTTTTGACCAGCGTTCCTCCGACCGCGCCTATGAGCCCGACGTCCCCGCACATCCGGGAGTGGCTCGATGCGATCGAAAGGTACGCGGTGACCAGCACGTCGGACCCTATGGCGGATGGGGCGGGACCAGCCCGGATGGGAACGGACGATGGGTCTGACATGGGGATGACTGCGGAGGATTTTGAACGTCGAAAGGCGTTGGTTGCGGATCGCAGGCGCTTGAAACAAGGCGCAAGTGAATCCGTCGCCGAAGGGCCGACCGAGGGTAAAGAGGCGATGCTGCGGCACCTCGATGCACTCGGAGCAACGGTGGACGCCAAGTCACGGGATCGGTGACGGAGTTTGGTGCGGAGCGATCCCCGGTGGACGTCCAACCGTCGGCCGGGCGATGAAGCATGATGGTCGAGCGGCGCTCCCTGGAGAGCGTTTCGCAGGGAGAAGCGGTGGATGAGCAAGACCGAGACGAAGCGAAAGCCGGCCGGCGAGGCGAGCGACGGCCCATTGCTCGACATGAACAATGCGAGCGTGAAACGCTTCATCAAGGCCGCGAAAACGCGTGGCTATGTCACGCACGAGGAGCTGAACAAGGTTCTCCCGTCTGAGGAATTCACCTCCGAACAGATCGAGGACACGATGGCCCAGCTCAACGAGCTCGGCATCAATGTCGTCGAAAGCGAAGAAGAGGCCGAGGAAGCCCAGTCCTCGGACGAGGCCGCCGAAGAGGATTCCGATGGCGAGGGCGACGGCCGCGCGGTGGCGCGGGCGGGATCGACCGCTGTCGCGGGAACGACGAAATCTGATCGTTACGACCGAACGGACGACCCGGTGCGCATGTATCTGCGCGAGATGGGCTCCGTGGAACTGTTGTCCCGCGAGGGCGAGATCGCCATCGCGAAGCGCATTGAGGCTGGACGCGACACCATGATCCGCGGGCTCTGTGAGAGCCCGCTCACCTTCGAGGCGATCATGGTCTGGCGTCAGGAACTCGCCGAGGAGCGGGTTCTGCTGCGGGATATCATCGATCTTGAGGCCACCTACGCCGCCGAGAACGGCGGCATCGTCGACAACTCCCAGCATGTGCTGAACGGCGGCGCTCCGCCGCCCTCGACGGCGCCGATCGTCGCCCGCAAGGCCGAGGCCGCTCAGGCGGCGGCGCAGGCGGCGCCCAAGCGGTCACGCTCGAACGATGACGACGTCGACGAAGTGGAGCTGGAGCGCCAGCGTGCGGCCCAGGCCGAAGAAGAGGCGAACGAGGACGAGTTCGACGACGGCGGCGCGATGAGCATGTCCGCCATGGAAGCCGAGCTTCGTGAAGGTGTGACGACCACGCTCGACGCGATCGCAGCGAACTTCCAGCGTTACCGCAAGCTTCAGGAGCGGCTTCTCAGCAAACGTATCGAGGGCAAGGGGCTCACCCCGAAGGACCTCAAGGAATACGAGGAGATCCAGAACTCGATCATCGAAAACCTGAAGACGTTGCACCTGAACAACGCCCGGATCGACACCCTGGTCGAGCAGCTCTACGAGATCAACAAACAGCTTCTGCAACATGAGGGCCGCCTGATGCGTCTTGCCGATGCGCACGGCGTGTCGCGTCAGGATTTCCTCGACAATTATTTCGGCCGGGAGCTCGATCCCGAATGGGCGGAGAAGGTCTCCGCGCTTTCCAGTCGCTGGAAGAAGTTCGTCACCGCCGAAGCGGTGCAGATCAATCGTCTGCGCGAGGAGGTCGCCACCCTCGCCAAGACCATGGGTGTGCCGATCGACGATTACCGCCGCATCGTGCAAACCGTTCAGAAGGGTGAGCGGGAAGCCCGGCAGGCGAAAAAGGAGATGGTGGAAGCCAACCTCCGCCTCGTCATCTCGATCGCCAAGAAATACACCAATCGCGGCCTGCAATTCCTCGATCTCATCCAGGAAGGCAATATCGGCCTCATGAAGGCGGTCGATAAGTTCGAGTACCGTCGCGGCTACAAGTTTTCCACCTATGCGACGTGGTGGATCCGCCAGGCGATCACCCGCTCGATCGCCGACCAGGCGCGCACGATCCGCATCCCCGTCCACATGATCGAGACGATCAACAAGATCGTCCGCACCCAGCGTCAGATGCTCCACGAGATCGGCCGTGAGCCGACCCCGGAGGAATTGGCCGAAAAGCTCGGCCTGCCGCTCGAAAAGATCCGCAAGGTGCTGAAGATCGCCAAGGAGCCGATATCGCTCGAAACGCCGATCGGCGACGATGTGGATTCAAACCTAGGCGACTTTATCGAGGACAAGTCGGCTCTGCTGCCGGTCGACGCCGCGATCCAGTCGAACCTCCGCGAGACCACCACGCGCGTGCTTGCATCGCTCACGCCGCGCGAGGAACGCGTTCTTCGCATGCGGTTCGGCATCGGCATGAATACCGATCACACGCTGGAGGAAGTGGGCCAGCAGTTCTCGGTGACACGCGAGCGTATCCGCCAGATCGAAGCCAAGGCGCTGCGCAAGCTCAAACACCCGAGCCGCAGCCGCAAGCTCCGTAGCTTCCTCGATACCTGACCTACGGCGGACTCCGCAGGGTCGACCGGCCGTTTGACCGGCCGGAGGGCGAGTCAGCTTCCACTTGATGGACATTGTCCGCATTGCCGCGACATGACAGCCTTGTCACCTCGGATCGGAAATCCGCACTCCGCTGGCGAGGACGAGAATCACCATGAGGCGGCGCATCATCGGCGTGATGGGGTCGGGAAGTCGTCCCGAGATCGCGAACGCGCGCGCGCTGGCGACCGTGCTCGCCGCCTTTGACGCTGACGTGCTGACAGGCGGCGGAGGCGGGGCGATGGCCTCGATCTGCGCTGCCTACGCCGCAGAGCCCGGGCGCCGAGGCCGCCTCATCGCCGTCCTGCCCGCCCGCTCGGAAGCTGACTGGGCGAGCGCACCCGACGGCTACCCGAACCCGCATGTCGAACTCGTCATTCGGACGCATCTGCCGGAACGGGGGGCGGCGGGCGCCGGCCCGCGGGGCCGGAACCCCATCAATGTCCTGTCCTCCGATGCGGTGATCCTGCTTCCCGGCGGGGAGGGGACTTTGGGAGAGCTCATGCTGGCGAGGCGCTTTCGACGGCCGCACCTGCTGTTCGGGATGGATCTCGCAGCCTTTGCGGGCTTCCCGAGCGACACCCCACGCACGGACCGTCCGGCACGGGTCGCGGCCTTCCTTCGGGAGGTGCTCGCCGGCGTTTGAAACCCATCAGGCCGCCGTGAGTCGGGTCCAGTCCCCGGTGATCGCGAGCGTGATTCCGGGCCGTTGGATGTTGACGAACATGGTCCGCCCGTCGGGCGCGAAACACGCCCCTGCGAGTTCGCTCTTTTCCGGCATGGCGTTGCGGGCGAGGGGGATCACTCGTCCCGACGGCGTCACCGCTCGCAGGAAGTTGTCGCCTGGTCCGTCCTCGCACAGCACCAGATGACCAAAGGGTGAAGCGGCGATGTTGTCGATCATCTCGAATTCCGCCGACGACCGGCCCTCGACGAACAGCGACAGAACGCCCCCGCCAGCCGCTTCCTCGGAGGGGACGTGCCGCCAGACCTGACCGATTTTCGCCGGACCACCATCGGATGTCACGAAATAGATCACGGCCCGTCCGTTCTCGATCGCGGTCGCGCATCCCTCGCCGCGGGTGAACAGGGCGGCCCCCGCCTTGCGGCCCCGCAGGCGCAAGTCGCCGTCCGGTGCATCGACATCCTTAAGATCAACCCAGTCGACCGCGTAGGGGGTCTGCAGCGCGAAATCGTTGGAGCTCCAGTTCCGCGTGTCGGCCCCGGGGCGATCCCGCACGACCAACGCTTGAAGGCGTCCCCCGCGCGCGAGTTCGCCCGGCGAATTGGGGAGGAAGCGGTAGAACAGGCCGTCGCCCTCGTCCTCGGTCAGGTAGACAATCCCTGTCGCCGGGTCGATCGCCGTGGCTTCATGGCGAAAGCGGCCCATGGCGGTCAGCGCAACGGGCGCGACAAGGCCCGGCGCGGAGGCCGGAACCTCGAACACGAAGCCATGCATCTTCTGCGCATTTGCGCCCGGCCGCTCCTGCGTCTCTTCGCACGTCAGCCAGGACCCCCAGGGTGTCGGCCCTCCCGCGCAGTTGGTCGCCGTGCCCGCGAGCGAAAGATGCGAGCGTTCCACCGTCCCTGTCCGCGTGTTCACAAGGAGCGTCGTTGTGCCCCCCAGCAGCGGCCGCCCGTCCGCCGCACGGTCAAAGATGAGCGCGGAGTCCAGGCCGTTCGCGAGCGCGTGGTCCCGTCCAAACGCGCCTCCGGAGGTCCGGCTTGCGCCGATCTCGTGATTTCGGACGATCAGGCAGCGATCTGGATCTCCATCGACCGCGAAGGCCGCCATCCCGTCGTGCGAGTCCGGTTCAAACAGACCGTCCGACATGCGGTCGCCGGCCCGGCTGAGCACGCGATACGAAAACCCTTCCGGAAGGTCGAGAATTCCTGCGGGATCGGGCTGCAATGCAAGGCTAGACCGGGCCGCCGCGCCAGAGCGTGCGGCGACCGGCTGATCGCCAGCGGACCGCGCCGCGCAGGCGTAGAGGCCCTGCAGGCCGAGGGCCACTCCGGTAGCGGACTTCAGAAAGGCGCGGCGATGCACCATCGTGTTCGAGCGTGTGTCCACGGTCATGTCCCACCTTCGCCGGTTTAGTCTTGATCCCTTTACATTAGCGACGGGGCGTTGCGGTCATGTGACAGTCTTCGCCCTCGCGGACGCCTACTGCGTTCGGACCGCGACGCTCGTGGACCCGCGGAGAATCTGGGCCCCGCCAGGGTCCTGCGCGAAGAAGTTGACGCGCCGGTTCGCCGGGTCGAACGGCACGGTCTGCCCGCCTCCTCCGAAAAAGACCGAGAAGAACGCCGTTTCCCCAGTCGCGAGCGTGCGGGTCACCGAAGCGGTGAGGGCGCCAAGGCACTGCCCGGTGGTGGCGTTCGTCTCGCATACGAGCGGGTTGAGCCCCGCAGCCGTCGTCGCCTGGGGCTGGAACGTGATCGAGGCAGGGGCTCCGATATTCACCGCCGCTGTCGAGAAGAAGCCTGTTCCGTTCGGTCCCGGTATATTGGCGATCCCGTCGTTCGAGGGCGTGGCGGCGACCATGATCACATCCGGAACCGGCTCATTCGACGCCGAGAGCGTGAAGCCGTTTACCGCGGCGAAAATGGGCGCGGGATCGGTGTTTGCGCAGTCGAACACGAAGTTGAGCGGCGTTCCCGCGAACGCCTCTCCGGGGTCGAAGGAGAGGACAAACCCACCCGCTTGTCCGGCTGGAATGTCGAACCGGGTGTTGGGCTGGCCGATGACCTGGTTGGCGCTGTTGGTCTGCGTGAAGGTGAACCGCGCGGGGGTGGTGGTCGAAGGTTGAACGCCGCATTTCGTAGCGGTCTGGTTGCCGGTGTTCAGAATGGTGCCGAAGAAGGTCGCGGCGTCACCGATCCGCACCGAGCGCGCCTGAGGAAGGGTGGCCGCGGCGATCGTCGTCGTGGTCGAAGGTGATGAACCTTGCGTCACCTCCACCCGATAGGTGCCAATGAAGCACATAACGCCCGTCAGGAGACAGAAGCCGTTCGCGCGGATGACATACTCGCCAGACTGCGCCGGCGTGAATGTGATGTCGGGTTCATTTCCGCCGCCGATGTCGGAGGCGACTTCCTGGCCGCTGGGATCGAGAATGTAGAGCCGCGAGTTGCCGAGCGATCCCACACCCGACTGGGCCTGCCGAATACGAACGCGCGTGCTCACGCCAGCCGTCAGGTTGACCTTGAACCAGTCATTGTCCCCTGGCGCCTCCGTCGTTCCGTTCGCAAAAAACCCGGGATCAATCCGGCCGATAGTCGTCAGATCCTGACCAAAATCATCCCTGCCCGAAAACAGCACGCGATAGGTTCCGGTGGCGTCGAAGCGCGTGAAGGTTCGCGCGATCCAGTCGCCCGCGGCGTCGGTCGTGAACTCGATCGCGGCGCTCGATGCTCCGCCGCTGCACTGAAACGTGAATTCCGTGCCGGAGGGCCTGAACAGTTCGATACAGACATGCGTATTGGTGAGATTGTCGACCCCGGCGCCAAGGATGACGATCCGGTAGCGTTCACCGGAACGCGCGGAGAAGCGGAACGCGTCGCGATCTCCGATCACCTCGGTCGACCCCGCGAGTGTCCGGCCGGGCGCGGTCTGGATGGCGGAGGTCACCGTTTCTCCTGCGTCGTCCAGAGGGCCGCTGATCAGGCGATAGGAGCCTCGGGCGGACGCCGATCTGACCGCAATGAAATGGTCGCCAGTTTGAGTTGCGACGAAGCCGATCTCGGGCGTCTGGCAGCACTTCGACAGCAAGAGCGCGCCACTCGCGTTGCGCAGCTCGACGTCCATGGCGCCCCTTGGAGCCGACAGGGCCGAATCGTCCTCCTGCCCGAGGGCGCGGAACGCATAGGACAAGCCTTCACGCAGCTGCACGCGATACCAGTCGGAGTCTCCTGTTCCTTCGAGTTCGCCGTTCACCGGCGTTCCGGGGGCGACAATCGCGCTCGTCTGGATGTCTGCGCGAACCAGATCGCGTGCACGCATGACAAGCCTGTAGGTTCCGCTGTTCAGGCCGGCGCCTCGAATGTCGACATAAGCTGTGCCGTCGACGGGCGCAGTGTAGTCGACGAACGCGTTCGGAAAGTTTCCGGGCGGTGCGAGCTTGTCTCCGTCCGCGGTGAAGATCTGCGCTTCGGCGCTGGGGAGCGTGAGCGTCTGCCCGGGCTGACCCGCCACCTGCACCTGGAAGGAATGATTCCGTCCCGCCTCCAGCGTGAACCGACACCAGTCAACATCGCCAGATGTTTCGATGGCGCTGGAGACCGCTCCGCCGGGCGTGATCACGCAGGTCGTCGCCGCTGTGGGGGGAAAATCCTGCGCAACCGCGTCGCGGCCAAACCCCAAAGCGCCGACCGCCGCCAAAACTGCGGCGATCGCCAATCTCAAGAAACGCATCACGCACCCCAAGCACCAGCACGAGCGAATTACGGCACGGCGCCTCGCCAATGGTCAATCCGCGCCGCGGCGGCGTCATCAATCGTGAACTCGGTGACAGTTTTGCGGCGCCTTTGCCCGTCGCGAGGCAGGAAGAGACATCACCGCCGCTCTGAAGCGTCAGCCGTAGAAGAATTCTTCCTTGCTGATCTTGCCCTGGCGCACGGTGTAGATCGCAAGCTCCTTCATCTGGATCCGCTCCTTGGACTGCTTGTTCGTCACGTCCATTGAGAAGATCACCCCGAAACGGTTGCGGCCGTGCATGAAGGGCCCTTCCACGGTGGTCGAGTGAATGGTGTGAGCGCCGTTCCACCAATCATGCTTGCCCTTGATGCCGGCGAGCCCCTCGGTCCGCGCCTTGCCGCCGGGCGGCGCCATCGCTTCAACGGATACGGCGTCCGGTGCGTAGAGCTCCTTCAGCCCCTGCGCCTCCTTGCCTTCCTTGCAATACTTCACCAGCCGTTCAGCCACGGATTTGACCGTCTCGCCCGCCATCGACCCATTCTCCTCTTCAGGATAACCCCACAGGCAGACTAGATACCCGGTTACGGTTGAGGGCAAGCGCGAACGGCGCCTCATGCGCGAGGTTGTGAGTTGCTCCCCGCATCATTGGGCCTAAACTCTGATCATGACCGATCTTGGCGCATGGCGGCGGGCGCTTGTCCGGGCCGGACAGGCGGGAGCATCAAGCGTGATGTTCGAAGCGCGTCGATCGACGGACGGCGGTTCCCGATCCTACCGGCTGACATCATTCGACTCCGCTGGCGGGCGCATCGGAGACAGTCGCGACTATGACCTGTTGAAGGCGGTGATGACCCCGCTTGAGCGACTCGCGGAGTCCATCGGGGGCGACACCCGGGTCGTGTTGGATGTGACGACGTCGGCCGTGCGGTTCGAGCCTCCGCTCGACAAAGGTGTGTAGCCGATGCCCGTCTGGCACACGGACGGGACGTTGCCGACTGGGCCTGACTGGATATACGTGTTCGGCAGCAACCTCGCTGGCTTTCATGCGGGCGGAGCGGCGCGCGCGGCGGTTGACCGCTTCGGCGCGGTGACGGGCGTAGCGGAAGGGCCGACGGGCCGGGCTTACGCCATACCCACAAAGGACCAGATGATCCGCACCCTGCCTCTGGAACGGGTCGCGGAGGGCGTGGCCCGGTTTCTCGATCACGCGGCTGCGACGCCTGATAGGCGATACTTCGTCACCCGTGTCGGGTGCGGCCTCGCCGGATTTCGAGACCAGGACATCGCGCCCCTGTTTCGCCCTGCGCCCGAGAACTGCTCGTTTGCGGACGCATGGCGGCCGTTCCTGCGCTAGTCCGCCGCGGTCACCGCTTGCGGCGACCGCCGCTTGTCGGGTTCTGTCGCGCCTGAAGCTGAACTTGCCTCAGTTTTTCAAGCCGCCTGCTGGAGCTCATGGCGTCCCGCGCCGCGATTTCCCCGAAGATCAGCGAGACCACGACCGCCGCGATCACCGCGACCGTGCTCGCAAGCCCGCCCTCGTTTTGGAGCCTGCGCATGGTGGCCTCGTCCGCGCCGTAGAAGACGGTCACCACGAAATGGAAAAACGAATGCGCGGCCAGTCCCGCGATCAGCCCGGCGCCCCCGCCGACCGGCAGCGCGAAGGCGTACGCCAGTACGCGCCGCCCGCCGAAATTCAGATAATAGATTCCCAGTTCCACCGACAGGAAGCAGGCGATCGCCAGCGTCGCAACGAGGACAAGGTCGATCGGGAACAGGTCATTGCCTCCGAATACGACCCAGGTCGGAACCAGGCCGATGTTCAGGCAGCCGACCAGCAACGCGATGATCACGAAGCGCCCGACCTCGTGCGCCTCCCAGCGGTCATGCGCGAAGGCGGCTGCGATGAACGCTGCAGCGCTCGACGCGAGCACGAGTTCGATCGGGCCCGTTGACGCCCCCATGAAGAGCTGCATCAGGTTATGAGCCACCAGCGTCGCGCCGCCGGCCCCGAGCCCGGTGAACACCGAGGCCCAGGCGAAATCATTGCTGGCGCGGCCCGGATAGGATAGCCGAAAACTGGGCAGTCCGGAGGTGCTGCTCTCGCCCATGCGGAAGTGCAGGCAGCCGCGCGCGAACACCGCGCCGAGAAGCGCCGCAACCGGAATGGCGGTGAGAATTCCAAGGATCGTTCCGAACTGGACAGCCAGCACCGGCGCGCCGATCACCAGCAGCGCGACCGCCAGCAGCGCCGCAGCGATGGTCAGCGCGGGCACACGGCCGAACAGGGTGGTCATCCCTCCCATCGTGAGCGGGTCGTCGACCGGCCCCGAGTGCCACTCAATACGACTCGCGGGCGCAGGCACTGGACGATCAGCTGAAGCAGGAGGCGAGCCGGCCCTCGCCGCCCGCTCCTTCGCCGCCGCGTACTGCATCTCCATTGACTTGAGGTTGACCTGAGCCTCGCTCGCACGCTTTTCCGCATCGGCAAGCTTCTGTGACAATGCAGCCCGTTCTGAACTGATCTGGTCGAGCGCGGCCTTGCTTTCCTCCACACGCTTTGCAAGCTCCGATCCGCGCGCCTTCTCCACCGCGAGGTCGCGATCGGCGGTGGAGAAGCGGCTCGCCTCCTGTTTCAGCTGATCGTCCAGCGCCTGGGCTCGCATTTCGGCAGCCTCGCGCCGCGCGCGTTCGGCGACAAGCGTCGCATCGTGCGAGGCCATGCGTCGACGCACCCAGCCGGGCGCGGTCGGCGCAACCAGTGCTTCGATGCGTTGTATAAGCTTCCGCCAGTTGGGGTCGGACGGGTCGCCCGCCCACTGGGTCAGGTTTTCCGCCTGAAGCGGCCCGAATTCCACCGGAACCGCGCCTGCGTCCAGCAGCACCGGGAGCAGCTTCGCCCCGGCCTCCCGATGTTCCACCAGCACATAGGAAAGCTGCGAATTGGTGCTCTTGGCGAAAGACCCGTCCTTCACGCTCTGGTTCGACCAACACCCGAGAACGCAAGGCGCGGCTCGCAACTGAACAAGAATCTGGTCGAACCAGTCGCCGCCGGTCTCGATCTCGTAATCGAACCAGACCGCGAAGCCTTCCGCCTGCAGGGCGGCGGCGAGCGCGTCGATCCGCGCTCGGTCTTCCTTCTTGTAGCTCAGAAAGATGTCCGCCATGCGCCCCTCGACTTTCGCGGTTCTAACTGCCGAAGGGATGCGGCGCCAGTGAGTTCCCGCCGTCGGGGCTGCGGATCAGGCGGTCAGCCAGTCCGGGCGGCCGTAAGGCAGGTCGAGATCGCGCGCGACCGCCGCGTGGGTGATCATGCCGTCGGCGACATTGAGCCCGGCCGCCAGGTGCGGATCGGCGTTGAGCGCCTCGCGCGTTCCCTTGTTTGCGATGTCCAGCGCGAAGGGCAGGGTGACATTGTTCAGCGCATAGGCGGATGTGCGCGGCACGGCGCCCGGCATGTTCGCGACGCAGTAGTGCAGGACGCCGTCGACCTCATAGATCGGGTCGTCATGCGTCGTTGGTCGTGAGGTTTCAAAACACCCGCCCTGATCGATCGAGATATCGACCAGCACCGAGCCTGGCTTCATTTCTTTCAGCATCGCTCGCGTGACGAGGCGGGGCGCGGATGCGCCGGGGATCAGCACGGCCCCGATCACAAGATCGGCCTCGATCACCGCGGCGTCGATCGCGGCTTGCGTTGCGTAAACGGTATGAACGGCCCCGGCGAACTGCACGTCGATTTCTTCAAGCCGAGGCATCGACCGGTCGAACACCGTCACGTCGGCGCGAGCGCCATGCGCCATCTCGGCGGCGTGCCCGCCTGCGACACCTCCGCCGAGGATCACCACCTTCGCTGGCGGCACGCCCGGCACGCCGCCAAGCAGCAGGCCGCGCCCGCGACGCGTCCGCATCAGGGCGTAAGCCCCGACATTGATCGACATTCGCCCCGCCACCTGGCTCATAGGCTGCAGCAGCGGCAGCCGCCCCGCACGATTGGTGACTGTTTCATAGGCGATGCAGATGGCGCCGGACGCCATCAGCGCCTCGGCCTGCGGCTTGTCGGCGGCGAGATGCAAATAGGTGAACAGCGTGTGATGCGGGCGCAGCATTGCGCATTCGACTGGCTGCGGCTCCTTCACCTTCACGATCATGTCGGCCGCCTCGAACACCGAGGCAGCGTCAGAGACAATCGTGGCGCCAACCCGCGTGTACGCCTCGTCTTTGGCGCCCGATCCAACGCCGGCGCCCGTCTCGACGAGCACGGTATGGCCGGCGCGCACAAGCTCTGCGGCGCTCTCCGGCGTCAGGCCGACACGGTATTCCTGAACCTTGATTTCCTTCGGAACCCCGATTTTCATGCCCGTCTCCTTCGAAATTGTTGGCCGCTTATGCCAGCATTTCGCGGGTTTGCGCCAGAGACTTGCGTAAGTTGATCAAGCCATCGGCCTGCGCATGGCGACGCCCCTGACCCCCGAAACGTCGCGTGCCCCCGCCAGTGCGTCAGTTGCCGCCTGCGACCGGGGCTGGCGACGCGTCGGGCGAAGTGGGAGCCGCTGAAGCCGGCGGAAAGACGCGCAACAAGAACGCCTTCAGGTCCGCCGCCGATCGGTCGGGCAACTGCTCCATCGGCACATGACCGCCGTCTTCATAGACCACCAGCGTCGCGCCAGGGATGGCTTGCGCCATCTCCTTTGTCATCTTGGACGGGATCACCTTGTCCTGCTCGCCAACGAGCGCCAGTGTCGGCGCGGTGATGCGCGCGAAATCCTCCCGCGTGTAGCGCCGGCTTCCCCGCTCGGAGGTCAAGAGTACGTCGCGATGACCGGGCGCCAGCGCAAGTTCGGCATACCGGTCCATCAGCTCGTCAGTGACCAGGGACTCATCGAGGTAGGCGGACTTCAGCCCTCCTTCGGCGAACATCCTCGGGTTGAAACTCTTCAGGACCGCGCGGCCCACCGGGTTTCCGAGCAGCATGAACACGAAAGGCGGCCCGCCATCCTCCTCGCTGCGTTCGCCGGGCCACCCCGCCGCGTTGACGAGCACCAGACCGGCGACTTTTTCAGGATGTGACAGCGTGTAAGTCCAGGCGACGCCGCCGCCCATCGAGTTGCCCGCGATCACGAACCGCTCGATCCCCAGGCGTTCGACAAGCTCATCCACGATCGCAAGTTGCTTGTCGCCCGACCCGCGATAGCCGGTGGGCGCGCTCGTCAGTCCATGCCCCGGAAGATCCATCGCGACCATGCGATAGTCGCCCGAGAGCCGATCGATCCATGGCCGCCAGGCGTGAACCGACGCCGCGAACCCATGGACCAGAACCACCGTCGGCGCCGACTTTGGCCCTTCGTCCGTGTAGTGCACCCGAACCCCGTCCTCCAGCTCCATATAGTTCGAGGACGGCAGGCCGTATTTTGCTTCAAGCGCTGGATACGGGATTTCACGCGTCGCACAGGCCGTGAGCGAGACGGCGAAGCCGCCGACCAGCACGGCGGCGATGATCAGAAAGCGGTTGACTTTCATGGTGTGGGCTCCAGTAGCGGCGCTCTTCCTGTCTACCCGGCATGGCCGGGAGTGCGCCAGTCCTCCCGTGACCCTTTCAGGCGGGGGTCGGTTCGGTGATGTCGTCCTCCTGCGTGCTCCGCGACACTCCACGCAGGGCCGCCTGTTCCTCGATCCAGGATGCAACGACGGACTGATCGACACCGAGACCTGTCAACAGATCGGTCGCGAGTTCCACCCCCCTCGGTTCCGCAAGCGCCACATGCGCCCGCAGGCCGCTCGCCGCGAGTGCGAACCGCTCTGGCATGGATGTCGCTGCAACATAATGCACAGCTTCCGGATAGCGTTCAGCGTTCAGGGCGCCGGCGGCGTTACCTGTCGCCGGACGCCCGAGCACGATCGCGCGGGCGTGCGCGGCGTTCAGCGTTTCCATCAACCGGTAATCAGCGACATCGCCATAGACGACGTCATAGCCATCCGAAGTCGCCGCGACGAAGCGTTCAGGATCATTGTCGATGGCGATGTATGAGATCTGGTGGTCGCGCAGCGCATCGACGGCGAAGCGACCCTCTTCCGTCATCCCGAACACGAGAACCGTCGTCGCTTCGTTAGAAGAAGGCGCCGGCGCGGGGGCGGACTTCGACCGGTTCGCAGCCCACCTTGCGGCCTGAACGCCAAGTCCTGTCCAGATCGGCGCAGCGGCGAGCGTCGTCGCCACCGCGGCCACCAGCACCCCTACGAACGCGTCGGGCAGCCCTCCGGCGACGGCAGGGACCGCCAACACGACAAGTGCGAACTCGGACCCTTGCGACAACAACGACGACAGTTGAATCGCGCTCGGCGTCGTGCGCCGGGCGAGGCTCACCGCAAGGAGGGTCAGCCCCGTCTTCAGCGCCATGATGACGATCGCGGCGAGGATCACCGCCGGCCATAAGGTGTAGAGCGCCGGCACGTTCACGCTCATGCCGACACTCATGAAGAACAATCCGAGCAATAGTCCGCCGAATGGCTTCACCTCGGTCTGGATCGTGTGGCGATAAGGCGTCTCGGAGATCGCCATGCCCGCGAGGAACGCGCCGAGCGTGAGCGACAGCCCGAAGCCCGCCGTCGCGGCGGAACCTGCAAGCACGATGAACAGGGCGACGACCGTGAACGCTTCCTGATTGTTGGTGGTTGCAAGCGCGCCGAACAGCGGCCGCACCAGATAATGACCCGCGAGCAAAGCGATGATCAGCGCCAGCGCTGCTTTTGCGAAAGCGACGGTGAGTCCCAGTCCGAGACTGTCGGGGTCGCCGCCAATGGAGGCCGCCAGCACCAGCAGGAAAATGGCGACGATGTCCTGCGCCACCAGCACCGCCATCGCGGAACGGCCAATCGGGCAGCCGGGGGTGTTCCGATCCGATAGGATGCGTCCCACGACCGCCGTCGATGAAAGCGCGAGCGCGATCGAGATCACGAGAACGAGCATCGGATCGAGCCCGAACGCGAACCCGATCGCCGCGAACCCGAGCGCGCAGAGGCCCATCTGCAACGGCGCGAGACGCAGGATGTCATCCCGCCGTGTCGAAAAGTCCTTCACAGAGAAGTGCAGGCCGATATCGAACAGCAGAAACGCGACGCCGAGTTCTGCAAGGAAATGCGTCGCATCATTGTCTTCCACCAACGACATACCGGACGGCCCGATCACGAGGCCAACCAGCAGGTAACCGACAATCGGGCTCATTCGCGCCGCGCGCGACGCGACCGCGGCGGCGAGGCCGGCGCCGAGATAGATGATTGCGGGCTGGAGCGCGTCGGCTGCGGTCATGCTGTCCTTTGGCGTCCAGGTTGGCTGGCAGGTTGGCTGGCAGGTTGGCTGGGTCGAGCCCCCGATCGGCTGGAAGTGGGCCGCGCCTATGATTGAGGCGATATGACGCTTTCACAAGGCCGCGCCCGACGAATGTCCCTTTCACTGCGGCGAGCACGCCTGGCGACACCACGTCCTTCTTCGCGAGGTGGCACACCAAATGAAAGGGGCTGGCGAGAGACGCGCCAGCCCCGACCGTAATCTCCTTGCGAATGCTCGCCGCAAGGCTGGATCATGCCGCCGGCGGGTTCAAGACCGCTGGCGATGGATCGTAGCGGAGGCTCAGCCCGCTCGGCTGACGGAGAACACGATCCGCTCGTCCGTGAGGTTGCCGAAATTGTCCTCGTCAGTGTCGTAGTAGCGCGCGTCGAAGTCGAACCCGTTCAAGCTGAACGTGCCGCCGAGATTCCAGACCGCATAGTCGCTGGTGCCGAACGCCGCCGCGTCGTCGATGGTCTGGTACCCGAACCCGCCCGACAGCGAGAATACCTCATTGACCGCGAACGACGCCGACAGGTCTGTGTAAGTGCTGGTGCCCGATCCGCCGAAATAGTCGGGGGAAACGTAGAGCGATCCCGAGAGCCCCAAACCGCTGGCGAAATCATAGGACAATGCGCCGTACACCTCGAAGAAGTCGAAGTTCGCGGACGAATTGACGTCGGGATAGGCGTAGTAGATGCCGCCCACATCCCAGGTCACCCCATTGGCGAACGTGTCGGTGAGGCCGGCGTAGGTGTCCCATTCGACGTTGGCGTCCGAACCGTCGCCGAAATCGATCGATGCAAGCCAGGTCCCTGCGTAGAACGTTCCCGCCGTTAGATCGAAGCCGCCGTTGATTGAAAGATCTTCGTTGGACTGCGATGCGCCGCGAAACACGTAATCCGTCGTGACGCCGAAATTCACCGAATACTCAACCTGGGCAAAAGCCGGTGCGGAAGCGAACAAGGCGGCCGCGCTGACGATGAGCGATCTGTACATTCTGTTTCCCTCAATACCCCCGTGCTGACCGCCACGCGCGGACAGCTTCGATTGACGGGATGTATTCGGGCGAATGATTTACCAAGCGTGACGATGACAAGCGTCTTCGGCGCCGCAACAAAACGCCTAATTGTTGGGCGCCTGCGGTGGGTGGCGCCTGATTGCTGATCCAGCGCGCCATGGAAAGTGTCTGTTTCTGAGGCGTCCGCTGCCTGCTGATTCATTGCTCGCCGCATCGTTGGAGGGGCTTGCAACAATCGCCCCGCGGCGCGACTACGGGGCATGACCCACCCGCCATCACCCCCATCTGATCGCAGCGCATCGGACGCTCAGTCGCTGACCCAGCTTGGCCGGATGTCGCCCACGCCGTCTTCGCCGGAAACGGCGCAGCTTGAGCGGATCGCCAATCCCCATTCCGACGCGCTCTATCTGGCGCGTTTCACTCAGCCCGAATTCACTTCGCTCTGCCCCGTCACCGGACAGCCGGACTTCGCTCATCTCGTCATCGACTATGCGCCTGACCAGTGGATCGTTGAATCGAAGAGCCTGAAACTTTTTCTCGGCGCGTTTCGCAATCATGGCGCGTTTCACGAGGACTGCACGTTGATGATCGCGAAGCGCCTCGTTGCGACGCTTTCTCCACGTTGGCTCCGGATCGCCGGCTACTGGTATCCGCGCGGAGGCATGCCGATCGATGTGTTCTGGCAGACCTGCGAACCGCCAACCGGGCTCTGGGTTCCCGATCCGGGCGTGCAGCCTTACCGCGGGCGAGGCTGACCGCCGGGACGTTCAGTCCTCCCACCACGTGATTTTCGCGGCCGGGTCCGGCCGATCGCGTTCGACCGGATCCTCACGCGCCGTTCCGATCAGTATGAATCCGGAGATCCGCTCGCTTGGCGACAATCCGATCGCGGTCGCGACGTCTCGGTCGTAGGCGGGCCACTCCGTGATCCATGACGCCGCCCAGCCCGCCGCAAAGCATGCGAGCATCAGGTTCTGGCACACAGCCCCCGCCGAAAGCTCCTGCTCCCATTGCGGCGTGCCCCTCGGGTCCTCCACGGGCGATGACACGACCGCGACCATGACCGGCGCCCTCATGGGTCGTTGACGGTCTTCCTCGATCGATTGCGGTGACGCGGCTGGCTCGCGGCGGGTCCTCACCGCGGCGAAGACCTCGCCGAGCCTGTGTCGACCGTCTCCCAAGACGACGATGAAACGCCACGGTTCGAGCTTTCGATGGTCCGGCGCACGCATCGCCAGACGCAGAAGCGCCGTGATCTCTTCGCGGCTGGGGCCGGGATCTGTCAGCATCTTCGCGGGCGTCGATTTGCGTCTCGCGATCAGGTCGAGCGCATGTTCGTTGGGCATTGCCGCGGGGAGGGCGGTTCCCGCCGCAGGTGTCGGGCGGTCGGCTCGGATCGGCATTGTTGCTCCCTCATCTGGCGGTGCTGCTCAACAACGGTCCGTCAGGCTTGCACGCATCTACGCCCGGGGCTAGCAGGCCCGGTATGGGGCAGGATACGCGCAAATGGGGGATCAGATCGGCCCGGACGGTGTTCGAGACGAAATGGATCCGCGTCCGGTCCTACGACGCCGTCGCGCCCACTGGCGCCGACGCTTCTTACGGTCTCATCCAGTTCAAGAATCTCGCGATCGGGGTCATCCCGGTCGATCGCGAAGGCTGCACTGTCCTCGTCGGGCAGGACCGTTTCGCGTTTGGCCGGTACTCTTGGGAGATCCCGACGGGCGGCGGATCGCCTGACGTCGCGCCCATCGATTCTGCGAGACGCGAACTCGCGGAGGAGGCGCGGCTTTCCGCCCGGAACTGGCTGCAGATCCTGGGAAACATCCATCTTTCCAACTCTGTGTGCGACGAGCGCGGATTTGGTTTCATCGCGTGGGATCTGGAACCAGATGACTCTCAAGGGCCGGACGCTTCCGAAGCGCTCAGCTTGAAGCGCGTTCCATTTGATGAGGCGGTCGACATGGCGGCCTCAGGCGCGATCACGGATGCGTTCAGTCTTGTGATCTTGCTGCAGGCCGACCATCTGTTAAGAACCGACAAGTTGCCTCAAGGTCTTGCCGCTTGTCTGAGAGCAGGCCAGCGCTAATGCGGCTCTAAGGCGTCGGGAAGAACGAGACGACACCGAACCCGTGCAGCCCCTGATCCGGAAGGAGGTTTTCCGATGCCGGACAGCCGATCCTCAGCTCTCACCCTCGTCGGCGGCGTCGTGTCCACGCCGGTGTGGCCGCGCCTGCGGGTGGAGGCGAAACAGGCCGCCGAGAATGAGCCAGCGCTTGCAAGCTATCTCAACGCGACCGTTCTCAACCATGAAGCTTTCTCCGACGCGCTCTGCTATCAGCTCGCGCAGAAGATGGGCGGACCTGACATGAATGCGCTCCTGATCCGCGAGATCTGCGAGCAGGCCCATGCGTCGGACCCAGCGATCGCCGCCGCTGGTGAACGTGATCTCCAGGCCGTGCTTGACCGCGACCCGGCGGCTCGGTCGACCATCCAGCCCTTCCTGTTTTTCAAGGGCTTCCTCGCGCTGCAGACCCACCGCGTCGCGCACTGGTTGTGGGGCCAGGGCCGCGAAACGCTCGCCTTCTTCTTCCAGAGCCGCACGTCGGAGCTCTATGGCGTCGACATTCATCCCGCCGCGCCGATGGGGGCCGGCATCATGTTCGACCATGCGACCGGCATCGTCATCGGCGAGACCGCGTCTGTGGGTGACGACTGCTCCTTCCTCCACAGCGTCACGCTCGGCGGCACGGGAAAGAGCAATGCCGATCGTCACCCGAAAATTGGTCGTGGTGTGCTCCTCGGCGCCGGCGCGAAGGTGCTTGGCGCGATCACCGTCGGGGATGCGGCTCGCGTGGCCGCCGGCTCGGTGGTGCTGAACGATGTTCCCCCGCAATGCACGGTTGCTGGAGTGCCGGCGCGTCCCGTCGGCGGACCGTGCTGCGAGGCGGCGAGCAATATGGACCAGGTGATCGACTGATCCGACCTGCTGGGGATCGCCGTGCGGCGTTTCCTTGTTCATCGCCTTGGCGAGGCGCCAATGATGGCCTAAGCCTTGTCGCAGAAGCCGATGCCGCGAAGGAGCCGCCCCGTTGACGCCCGAAGAAGCCAAGCGCGTGCAGGGTTACCTGCGGTCTGTCCTGAACCCCGGCATCGAACTGAAAGTGCGGGCGCGCGCCGGCGACAGCGCCGAAGTCTATGTCGGTGAGGAATTCATCGCGGTCTGCTATCGGATCGACGATGAGGGCGAGACATCGTATCAGCTTCAGATGAGCATTCTGGCTGAGGACCTCGACTAGTCCGCATCGTTCGGCTTCGACCAGAGCGAAACAAGGGACACCGGAGCATGAAACTTCACGTCAACATCGCCCTCGCTGCAGCAGCCTCGCTGATCACGATGGGCTGCGCCTCCTCGCCCCCGGCCGCGCCACTCGCATCGGCCGGCGCCGCCGCTGTGTCAGACGTCGACGAGGAGGAGGCGGAGGAAACCGTGATCCTGGAATCGAAGTTCGCCAACAATGGCGGCGTGAAGATTCACTACATGGCGGGCGGCGAAGGCCCGCTCGTCGTGATGGTGCATGGTTTTCCGGACTATTGGGCGAGCTGGTCCGACCTCATGCAGGAGCTCGGAGACGACTTCCGCGTCGCCGCCATGGATACGCGGGGCTACAACCTGTCCGACAAGCCGGATGGCGTCGAAGCCTACGCGATGCCAAATCTGGTTGCCGACATCGCGGCCATCATCAAGGCCGAGGGTCGGGAAAAGGCGACGGTCATCGGCCATGACTGGGGCGCCGCGATTTCATGGAATTTCGCGTTCACCTATCCCGAACTGCTCGAAAACCTCGTGATCATGTCGGTGCCGCATCCCGCAACATTCGCGCGCGAACTCGCGACGAACGAGACGCAGCGCACCAACAGCCAGTACGCCCGGAACTTCCAGAAGCCGGGGTCTGAAAACGCCCTGACCGCGGAGGGCCTCGCCGGCTGGGTTCGCGATCCGGCCGCCAAGGCCGGCTATATCGAGGCGTTCAAGCGATCGAGTTTCGCTGGAATGATGAACTACTACCGGGCGAACTACCCTGATGGAACGAATGCACCGCCAGCCAATGCGCCGCCGCCGACCTTCCCGAAGATCAACGTGCCCGTTCTGATCATCCACGGCATGAAGGACACGGCGCTCCTCGCGGCGGGTCATTCAGGATCTTGGGAGTATCTCGGCAAGGACTCCACGATCATGATGCTCCCCGATGCCGGGCATTTCGTGCAGCACGATGAAGCCGAACTCGTCAATGAGACGATCGACGAGTGGCTGGAGCTTCGCACCGGCGACAATTGATCGCGCGGAGCCCCACCCTGAAGCTGGCGGAGCCTTCGGCCAGTTCAATGCGGTGTCGTTAATCCAGTCAGCGTAGGAACAGGGGACTGGGCCGGCGGGCGACCGCCGCCTCGTTCCACGCGCTCCACGCCCGCCTTGGCGTCCCAACGCTTATCCACGCAAGCACGAGACGCCACGCGGACAGAAGTCACCGTGCATGAGGTCGTCGGAGCTGGTCAGTTGATCAGCGCGTCAGCGCCTTGCGGACGGCGTCCAAGCTCGCATCGAACTGCGTCTCGAGCGCGGCGCCGGTCATCTTGTCGGTGATCAGGGCGGCTGCCGCTTTGGACGCGGCGTCGACCGCGGCCATGCGCACGTCCCGCGTCGCATCGAGCTCCGCACGGGCGATCCGTTCCTCGGCCATCCGCTCCCGTCGGGAAATCGTTTCGGCGAGCTGTTCGCGCGCCCGGACCGCCAATTCGGCGGCCTCCCGCCGGGCTTCTTCAATGATCGCTCGCGCTTCGGCGTCCGCCGCCGCACGTCGCTGCTCGGCTTCAACGAGCTTCTTTTCTGCTTCGACCCGGAGCGATTCAGCGTTCTGAAGCTCGTCGGCGATCCGCTCGCTGCGATCGTCGAGCGACTTCGCGATTTGACCGGGGACGCGCCGCCACAGGACCACCGCGATGAACAGGATCAGTCCGACGCCGGCCCACGTGGTTGGATCCGCGAAAAACGCGCCGACGCCCGTAGCGCCTTCGGGAGCGGCCGTAAGCTGTGCGGTTTCAACCATGGCTCATCACGCTCCGCCGGAGAGAACTGCGCGAACCGCATCCCGGGATGCTGCTGCGGTCACCTTGACGCCGACGAGCTTCTCGACGATCGCGGTTGTTGCGCCCTCGGCGACCCCGGCCACCCCAGCCATGGCCTCCGCCCGGGCTCGCTGGATCCGCGCTTCAGCCGCATCGAGGCGCTTCGCCATCTCGCCCTCCACGCGCGCCATTTCCGCCGCGACGAACCCGTCGACATCGGCTTTACCGGCCGCAGCGGTCTCACGCGCCGCAGCGCGGGCTTCGAGAAGGCGCGTATCGAACGCCTTCACCGCGGTCTCCGCGGCCTCGTTCGCCGCCGCCGCAGCGGCCAGGCTCGTCGCCACCGCCGCGTCTCGTTCCGCCAGCGTCGCGGCGATCTTGGGCAGGATGACGCGCGCCAGCATGAAATAGAGAAAACCGAACGTGAGCGCGAGCCAGAACAGTTGCGACAGGAAGGTGTCGACCTGGTCGAAGGGCGGAAAACCGCTCCCCGCCGCATGGTCGCCGCCTGCAGAATGCCCGTCTTCAACCGCCACGTGCGGGGTCTCCTTCAGCCGCCAAGTCCCGCTCTGTGCGCGTTCCGCGGATGAGCGGAGCGCGTAGAGCGGGGCCGTGAGAGAGATTTATGCGTCAGACCGCGAAGATGAGAATGAGCGCGATCGCGAAGCCGAAGATGCCGAGCGCTTCCGTCACCGCGAAGCCGAAGATCAGGTTGCCGAACTGTTGAGGCGCGGCCGACGGATTGCGCATCGCGCCGTCCAGATAACTGGCGAAGATGTTGCCCACGCCGATCGCGGCGCCCAGCATGGCGAGACAGGCGAGGCCCGCGCCGACGTATTTCAACTCTTCCATTTTCTCTCTCCGTTTGTTCGGATTTCGGGGTCGTCAATCGGATTTCGGGTCGCCCGTCAAGTCGGACGACGTGGTTTGCTCAATGGTGGCCCGCGTGCAGCGCGTCGTTGAGATAGACGCAGGTGAGCATCGCGAACACATAGGCCTGCAGAAAGGCGACAAGGAATTCGAGCGCGGTCACGCCGATGATCAGCGGCATCACCAGCACACCACCCATCACCATGCCTGTCGCGCCAAGGCCCGCAGCGAGCTGCGGCACGAAGCCAGCGAACACCTTCAGCGCGACGTGGCCGCCCAGCATGTTCGCGAACAGACGCATGCCAAGGCTGATCGGCCGCGACAGGAAGGACAGGATCTCGATCGGCACGACGATCAGAAGCAAGACCGCCGGAACGCCGGACGGCACGAAAATCCTGAAAAACCCGAAACCGTTGCGGATCAGGCCGACGACCACGACGAGCCCGATCGTGAACAGTGCGAGCGCGCCCGTCACCGCGATATGGCTGGTCGAAGTGAAGAACCACGGGATCATGCCGATCATGTTCGCCGCGAGAATGAACGAGAACAGGGTGAACACGAGCGGAAAGAACGCCATGCCGGCGTCTCCGTTCACATCCCGGATGATCCCGCGCACAAAGCCGTACCACATCTCCCCGATCGATTGAGCGCGGTTCGGAACGGTGCGCGGGGACGAAAACGCCCAAAGGAAGAACCCGGTCACGCCAAGCACGCCCGCGAGCATGAAAGCTGCGGAGTTCGTGAAGGACAGGTCAAATCCGCCGATACGGAAATCAAAAAGACGGGTGACCAGGAACTGGTGCATCGGGTCGGTGGCAATGTTCATTCGCCGTCGCCTTCGCTCCCTTCCGCCGGCCCAGGACGCCCCTCGCGGGCCTCGGCAGACGTCGCTTCGTCCGTCCCACCGGCGCTGTACGCGCTGGCGGTCGCCACCACATTACGAACGCCCGTGCCAAACCCCAGCAGCAGGCCCGAAATCAGTCCCCAGGGCGACACATTGAACAGGGCGTCGATTCCCCATCCAAGTCCGGCGCCCACGATGATCGCGGCGGCGAAATCGCTCGCCATGCGCAGGCCGACGCTCGCCCCCCTCGCGGTTGATCCTTCGCGCGGAGCCGAGCGCGCCCGCTGCTTTGCGACCGCGTCCCCGATCCGCTTTGAAAGATCATCGCCCATTGTGACAGACTCAATCGGGCGAGAGGGTGAAAACTCGCCGCGAGTTCTAGCGGGGGAGGTCGCCAAGTCAAGCGGCGATCGAGCCTGACAGCGCCTTGAATTTACTGGTCGAACGCTGCGCGATTACGCCGCAGCCAGTCTTTCCGCGGCGAGCAGGTCAACCGAAACGATGCGTGAGACCCCGCGTTCCTGCATCGTCACCCCGAAGAGCCGGTCCATCCGCGACATTGAAACCGCATTGTGCGTGATCACGATGAAGCGCGTTTCGGTCCGGCGACGCATCTCGTCAAGCAGGCGACAATACCTGTCCACATTCGCGTCATCGAGCGGGGCGTCCACCTCGTCGAGCACACATATGGGCGCCGGGCGCGACAGAAACACCGCGAAGATCAGAGCCGTTGCGGTGAGCGCCTGTTCGCCCCCCGACATGAGGGACAGGGTCGCCATGCGTTTGCCCGGCGGACACGCATAGATTTCGAGTCCCGCGTCGAGGGGATCTGTTGATTCGGTCAGCCGGAGTTCGGCTTCCCCGCCATTGAACAGGGTCACGAACAGCGACTTGAAGTGCTCGTTCACCTGTTCGAACGCATCGACCAGCCGCTGCCGGCCTTCACCGTTCAGCGCTTCGATCCCCTCGCGCAGCTTTCCGATCGCTGCGACAAGATCATCCCTTTCCCGGGTCTGCAGGCCGACGCGCTCAGAGAGTTCCGCAAGCTGTTCCTCCGCCTCGAGATTGACCGCGCCCAGCGCGTCGCGTTCCCGCTTGAGGTGTGCAAGACGGCCTTCATCCGGCGCATCCGAGGACGCGGCCCCGCCGTCGACCGCCTCGGCGACGAGCGCTTCGAGATCGTCAAGTTCACGACCAAACGCGGCTCTCGCGGCCTCCGCCGTCTCGACCTCGCGACGCACCGCGGCTTCAAGCCGCGCCTCGGCCCTGGCGACCGCTTCACGGGCGGACGCGGCGACTTCCCGGGCGGTTCGGGCTGTCAGATCCGCATCGCGCAGCGCAGCTTCGGCTTCGGCCAGTGCATCGGCGGCGTGGCGGCGCGCGGCGTCTGCTTCGGCCGCTGCGGCGGCGACGCGCTCTGTCTCCATTGCAATCCGCCCTGGGGCGTCTCTCGCGAGGTCGATCTCCGCGCGCTTGGCTTCGGCGCGCCGCGCGATGTCCGCCAGCGCCACTGACGCGGCTTCAGCGCGACCAAGCCATTCGGTCTCTTCCCGATCGAGCGTAGACCGGACCCGTTCGGCCGATTCCCGCGCACGGAGCAGATCGGCGAGCGTCGCCGCCGCCAGGCGTTCCGCGTCGCGGGCGGCCCCAAGCTCGGCCTTGAGCGTTTCGCCCCGAGCGACGGTGGCGTCATCCGGCGCTCCCGCCAGCGCCGCCAGGGCTTTGGCGAGCATGCCCTCTGCGACGGCGCGTTCCGTCGCGATCCGGTTCATCGTCTCCTGCAGGGTCGCGGATCTCGCTGCGATCCGCGCCGCCTCCTGTTCGGCCCGGAGCAGGGCTTCTCGCGCCGCCGCCGCGTCTTTTGCTCGCGCTGGCGCGTTCTGTCTGGCCTCCGCGAGCGCCGATTCGGCTTCGGAAAGGCGCCGCCTTGCCTCGGCGAATGCGACCCCGAGCCGCGCGCGGTCCTCCACGGCGGCGCTCAGTTCTGCAGCCGCCTGTTCGCGACGCGTCATCTGCGAAAGGGTTTCCGCCGCCGCCGACGGCGCATCCGCGAGCCGGACAAACCCATCCCAACGCCACAGGTCGCCGTCGAGCGAGACGAGCCTCTGGCCCGGCCGAAGCGAAGCCTGCAGGGTCGCGCCGACTGCTCGTTCCACAAGCCCACACTGTCGCAGGCGCGGGCCGAGAACTTGAGGAGCAGAGACGAGCTCGACCAACGGACGGGCGCCCTCGGGCAAGGCGTTGCTGGTGTCTCCGGCTCGCCGCGACCAGTGAATGGGCGCGGTTTCGGCTTCCGGCGCGTCGAGATCGGAATCAAGTGCGGCGGCGAGTGCGCGTTCCAGTCCAGGCGCCTTCACGCGCGCCATGACCGATGGATGGTCGCCGCTCTCGATGCGCCGCAGCAGGCGATCAAGCCCCGCGATCTCCGTTTCGAGTTCACGAATCCGGCGGTCCACCGGTTCCACTTCCGCCGCGGCTTCTTGATCCTTGATGCGAGCCTGCTCATGCGCGGTGGCGGCGGACCGGAGCGCGCCTTCGGCCTCCTCCTCACTCCGGGTCGCTTTCTCGCTGGCGGCGCGCGCCGCCTTCCAGGCTGCGTCCGCGGCCTGCGTTCCGAGCGCCGCCCGTTCTTCCTCTGCGCGCAAGGCTTCCGTCGCCAGTCGGCGCAGGCGCGACTCCGCGTCCGCTTGATCGAGCGCCGCCGCCGCCGCTGCGATTTCTGCCCGGGCCATGTCCGCGCGGTGGGAATCCCACGCGGATTCAGCGGTCTCGAGCCGGGAGCGCGCGACTTTCAGCTTGTGTTGCGCGTCCGCTTCGGCGGCCGCGGCCGCGGCTGGGTCTTCCGCCGGCAAGGTCGCCCGCTCCTCCCGGATGCGATCGACCCGGGCGAGCGCCTCCTCATGGGCGCGGCGTTCGCGGTCAGCGTCCTCATCAAGTCGGGACTGTTCCGCCGCCAGGCGTGAGAGCGCCGCTTCAGCGGCCGCGCGCTCTCCTTCAAGGCGGGTGAGCTGGACGTTCAGCGCACCGAGCCGGCCGGCTGCTTCGCCTTCCGCCGCCCGCAACGGGTCGACGCTCGATCGGCGGCTGATCTCGTCGGTGCTGCTGCGGGCTGCGACCGAGGCCGCTTCTTGTTCGCTTTGGCGAACCTCGGCGAGCTGCGTGCGCGCGGCGACAGTGTCGTGCAGCGCTCCGCGCCATCTGGTCGCCATGAGCGCCGCTTCAAGCGCGAGTATCTCCTCGCTAAGTGTTTTATGGCGACGCGCCCGTTGCGCCTGTCGCTTCAGTTGGCCGATCTGCCGATCGATCTCATCCATCACTTCGGTCAGCCGCGTCAGGTTCGCATCCGCCGCCTGAAGCTTCAATTCCGCTTCGTGTCGGCGGGCCGCGAGACCGCCTATGCCGGCGGCTTCTTCGAGGATTTTTCTGCGGTTCTGCGGACGAGCGCCGATCAGTTCGGAAATCTGTCCCTGGCGGACGAGCGCCGGCGAGTTCGCGCCCGTGGATGCATCAGCGAACAGGAGCTGCACGTCCTTGGCGCGCACGGAACGGCCGTTGATGCGAAAGCTCGACCCCGAACCGCGCCTCAGAGTCCGGCGGATTTCGATGCGATCGTCATCATTGTACTCGGCCGGCGCGGCGCGATCGGTATTGTCGAGAATGAGCGTGACTTCAGCGATCTCACGTGCGGGGCGTTCAGCGGACCCCGCAAAGATCAGGTCGTCCATCTCCTCTCCGCGCATGGCGCGCGCCGACGCCGCTCCCATCGCCCAGCGCAGGGCTTCAAGCACGTTCGATTTGCCGCATCCGTTCGGGCCGACCACCCCGGTCAGGCCGTGATCGATGGCGATCTCGACCGGATCGACAAACGACTTGAACCCCGCGATCTTAAGTCCGACGACGTGCAAACGGTCTCTCCGGGCAAGGTGCGTCAGGCATGCACAAAGCAGGGATCAGGCGTCAGAGTCGCGGGCTTGGTCAACGCTGAACGGGCGGATCGATCGGGACTGTGACGCCATCCGGGGGGGCGCCCTCGGCTTCGAGGGCGGCGCGATGGATCGCGAGCTGCTCTTCCACCAGCGTCGCGATCGCCTCAAACGTCGGAGCCGCAGCCTTGACGCCGTTGACAAACACCACGGGCGTCCGATCCACGCCGGCGGCGTCCCTGATCTCCCGATCAAGATAGGCCGCGATCTCGGGATCGTTGACGCACGCCTCTACCATTTCCGCCGACATGCCGTGGCGAGCGCCGATATTGGCGATCGCGCGCTGGCCCGCGCCGATCCGGGCCGCCTCCAGCGTTTCGGCTTGCGTCAGGAACAGGTCGTCTATCACGTCGTAGTATTTGTCCTCGCCAGCACAGCGGGCGAGCGCCGCTCCCGCGAGGGCCAGGGGCCTGGGCGCCGTCGGAAAGCTGCGCAACACAAAGCTCGCCTCGCCCATGAAGATGTAGCGCGCCTTTAGTTTCGGCAGCACCTGAGCGTGAAAATGCTGGCAGACCGGGCAGGTGGTCGAGGCGTACTCGACGATACGGACGGGCGCATCGGGCATGCCGAGCACGACATCCTTGAGAGCGGGCTTGAGGGCCGGCTTGAATGTTGGCGAAGCGGGTTGTTGCGACGCGGTCCCGCTTGCCGGTTGCACCGCGCTGTCCCGCTTCGCAGCGTCGACCTGAGCGTCGGCCTCTCCGCAGGCGAGCACAGGGAACATGAGCGTTCCGATCCCGATCACGGCCTGGCGAAGCATCGCTCACACCCTCATCGCTGACAGCGCGTCCGCACGTCCACTGAACTCTACTGCTTACGCTACAGGCTTGGATCATGCCGCGGTCCGCCAGAGATCGTCCCTGCCTCGAACCGGTCAGACCGCGTGATCAGCGCATGCTCGACCCATGCGCGCCGCTTTTTCTATATCGCGAGTCTATGACCGCAACAGGATTCCTCAGCTCCTATCGTTCGAGAGCGCAGGGCGTCCCGTCAGGGAGTGGGAGCCGCCGGCGTCCCGCTCGCGCCGCCGAGCCGGGCGTCGATCGCTTTCGACAGCGCGTCGATGGAGTGGTCGGCGATAAGCTCTCCGTCGATGAACAGGGTTGGCGTACCCGTCACCTTGCCGGCGGCTTCCTGTTGCGATTTGGCGATGAAGTCGAGAATCTCCTCGCTGTTGATGCAAGTTCTCACCTGGTCTGCAGACAGATCGTGCTTGGCCCCGATCTTCAGCAGTTCGCCGATCGCGCCCCCCTGCGACTGGGTCGCGACGAGGATTTCGTACTGGTTGGCGAACAGATCATCCATGACGTCGTAGTATTTGGCTTCGCCCGCGCATCTCGCGATCGCCACCCCGGCCGCGGCCACGGGCGCCGGCGCGGTCGGAAAATCCTTGAGCACGAAACTCGCCTTGCCGGTGTCGATATAGCGCTCCTTGATCACCGGAAACACCTGCTTCCAGAAATCCCGGCAGTGGGAGCAGGTCGTCGATGCATACTCAACGATTGCGACGGGGGCGTTGCGGTCGCCCATCACCACGTCCTCGAGGAAGGGATTGATCGCTGCCGCGTTTCCGCCTGCCGGCGCAGCCCCCTGGGGCGAACACGCCGCCAGCGCAACGAAGGCCGCTGCGACGCCGGTTCGGATCAAATCAAGCGGACGCATCACGATCCATCTCCTCGAAAGCCCTGCGGCCCAGTCTGACCGGAGCCGATAATCGCTCGTTTTGGCGGCTCGGCGCCGCTCCGTCAATTACGAGGTGCTTATCGCCGCTCCGGGGGCGAGGATGGATAACGGGCGACGATGGCTTCGCCGAGCCGCGCCAGCGCCGCGCGAACCGGGTTGTCGGGCATGGTTGCGAGCGCTTCCGCCACTTCTGCGCGTTCGGCCGCCGACAGGCGGCGCGGCGGTTGCGGGCTGGCCGAGGCGGGTCGGGGGCGCGCTGTGGTCTGGTCGATCCGCAGCTTGGTCACCGGCGAGCCGACCGCCAGATTGACCCGCTGGATGATGTGATCATGGGCGTGCTGGATCATGCCCGCCGCCGCTGAAGGCGCGCGTATCACCAGGGTGGCGCCGCCCTTGCCGGAAATCACCTCCGAAGGTTCGGTCGCCTTTGCGAGCCGTTCGCCGACAATCTCCGCCCAGCGGGAGCGAAGAAGCTCTACAGAGGGACCCGCCTGCTTGAGCACCGGCGCAAGAGCCACCGCCACCGCCGTTCGCAGCTGCGATCCGGCTCGCGCCGGCGGCCGCGCCCTTTGCCATGAGAGCCGCGCAATGCTTTCGCGCTCTTCCAGCTTTTCCAGGAGGGACTGAACCTGATCCATGTCCGCGCTCTTGAGCTGAGTCCCGTTTCGCGAGAACCCGTCGAATCATGAACGCTCACAACCTTAACGAGTTATTGACAGGGGTGCTCGGCTGGTATCGCGGCTCCGCGCGACGACTTCCCTGGCGGATCGGGCCGGCGGATCGTGACACCGGCGTCCGTCCCGACCCCTATCGGGTCTGGCTCTCCGAAGTCATGCTTCAGCAGACGACGATTCCGCATGTGATCAGGTATTTCCTGGCGTTCACCGCCCGCTGGGAGACGGTCGACGCACTGGCCGCCGCCAACTGGGACGATGTGTCGGCCGCCTGGGCGGGGCTTGGCTATTATTCGCGCGCCCGCAATCTGCACGCGTGCGCCAAGCTGGTCGCGGCCGCGGGAGTCTATCCACAGGAACCGAGCGCCCTTCAGCGCCTGCCTGGGGTCGGGCCCTACACGTCGGCGGCGATCGCAGCGATTGCCTTTGACCATCCGGTGCTGCCCGTGGACGGCAATATCGAGCGCGTCATTTCCAGGATTTTCGTCATCGGAAGCGATCGCACCGCCGCCGGGTGGCGCGACGCAAAGCGCAGGATCGCAGACCAGGCTGGCGCGCTCGCCTCGGCGCTGGCGCGACTACCGCCGGAGGCGAACGCCCGGTCCGGTGACCTTGCTCAGGCGCTGATGGACCTCGGGGCGACGCTTTGCGCCCCTCGATCGCCGCGCTGCGCCGAATGTCCGGTGGCCGCGCACTGCGCCGCCGCAGGGGAGGGCGTCCCGGATCAGTATCCGATGAAGCCCATCAAGACAGAGCGACCCAGCCGGCGCGGCGATGCGCTGGTCCTCGTCCGAGGCGGCGAAGTCTTCCTTGTGCGACGCCCGCCGCGCGGTCTGCTGGGCGGAATGCTCATGCCGCCGTCCACCAACTGGACTGAAAAAAGCGACGAGCGACCGCTGGAGGGGCGGTTGGTCGGCGAAGTCACTCACGTCTTCACGCACTTTCGTCTCACGCTCGGGGTCTGGCGGCTGGATATCGAGCCAGGGGTCGACGCGGCGGCGGTCGCGCGCGACTGGGGCGCGGCGGATGATCCAGCTGGCGCGCTGTGGCTCGCCGCCGCATCGGCGCCAGGCCAGACGCCGTCGGTGGGCGCCAAGGCGCTTCGCCTCGCTCTCGGCGCGTGACCTCCACTTGCGCGCCCTCCGAAACTGCTCAGGCCTCGCCATCGCTTGCCGCCGTGATAGAGTGAAGGTCGCGCTCGCGCCGCCACGATTTCCGCTGCCCGCGGGGTGTCGCGGAAGACCTGAAATCCCGGAGACGACGCCATGTCAGATCGCCCCCCGCCGCCTGTCGAACTCGACCCTCCGGGCCGCGACCGGATATATGAAAGCATCCTGGACACGATCGGAAACACGCCGCTTGTTCGCGTCCGGCGGTTCGCCGCGGAGGAGGGGGTTGTCGCGGACCTCCTTCTGAAACTGGAATTCTTCAATCCTCTGGCGAGCGTGAAGGATCGTATCGCGCTCGGCATGGTGCTCGACCTTGAGGCCGCCGGCCGGATCAGACCTGGCGCCACCACGCTCGTCGAACCGACTTCGGGCAACACCGGCATCGGCCTCGCTCTTGTCGCGGCCTCCCGCGGCTACAGGCTGATCCTCGCCATGCCGGAATCCATGTCGATCGAGCGTCGCAAGATGCTCGCTCTTCTCGGGGCCGAGCTTGAGCTGACGCCCAAGGAAAAGGGGATGAAGGGCGCGATCGCGCGGGCGGCGGATATCGTGGCGAGCCTGCCCGATGCGGTCATCCCCAGCCAGTTCGACAACCCGTCAAACCCCGCGATCCACGATCGCACCACCGCCGAGGAGATATGGCGCGACACGAGCGGGGAAGTCGATGCGATCATCTCGGGCGTCGGCACCGGCGGCACCTTCACCGGCTGCGCGCGCACGCTGAAGCCTCGCCGCCCGGGTTTGCGCATGATTGCGGTCGAGCCTGCGGCGAGCCCCGTTCTGTCCGGCGGGCAGCCGTCGCCCCATCCCATTCAGGGGATCGGCGCGGGGTTCATACCGGTGAACATGGACATGTCCTTCGTCGACGAGATTGTTCAGGTCCCCTCCGACAAGTCGCTCGATTACGCGCGAAGAATTGCGAGGGTTGAGGGCGTCCCCGTCGGGATATCCTCCGGCGCCGCGATTTGGGCGGGGGTGCAAGTTGGCCGCCGTCCCGAGATGGCGGGCAAGAAAATTGTCGTCATCATCGCGTCCTTCGCCGAGCGGTACCTGTCCACGGCGCTGTTCGAGGGATTGTGACGAGCCGCGTGGCCGCCCGCCTGCTGGCTGCGGCGGCGTGATCCGCTTGCGCTGCGCGGCGCATCGTCCGATGCTCGCGACAACCGGCGCGCGCGGATGCGTTGGACAGAACAAGACGGGAGGGAGTCGGATGGGCGAGCCAGGCATGACGTTGCGGCCGAAACAGTGGTCGATTCTTCAGGCGGCATGCATCGCCGGGTCCCTCATGTTCGCCGCTCCTGCCTTCGCTCAGGAGCCGCGAACGTCCGATATCGCGGCTGGAAAATCCGTCTATGATCGCGCTTGCGCAAGCTGCCATGACAATCCTGGAACAACCCGGGCGGCCGGGCTGGCGGCGCTCCGCGCGACATCGCCGGCGCAGCTTCGGTCGGTGATGACCGAAGGGGTCATGAAACCCATGGCGGCGTCGCTGTCGGCGGCGGACATGACCCAGCTCATTGCTTGGCTCACCGCAGATCAGAAGCAATCCGCGGCCCACTGGACGGAGGCGCTCATGTGCGCCGCCGACAATCGAAAAGTGAACGCGGCGGCCCCTGTCGCGATGAACGGGTTCGGCGCGGGCGCGAATTCGGCGCGGGCGCTCACCGCCGCACAAGCCGGACTGAAGACCCCCGACATGGCGTCGCTTGAAGTCGCGTGGGCGATCGGCGTGCCGCAGACGCCCTCGATGGGGACGGGGGTCGCGGTCATTGGCGACACGGGTTTCATAAATGCGGGCGGATCGCTTCTGGCGCTCGACGTCCAGAAAGGCTGCGCCCGGTGGGTGTACTCCGGCGGCATGTCGCGGAACACGCCCGCGGTCGCCGATGTGAACGGCCGGCGGGTGCTCGCTTTCGCGACCGTTCGCGGGGAAGTCCATATGCTCGACGCCGCTTCCGGGGCGCTCATCTGGAAAGCCGACGGAAAGCCGAAGAATGGCGTCGGTTCGGTCAGGGGCGGCGTGGTGATCCACGGCGACAAGGTTATTGTTCCCATCTCTGCATCTGGCGTCGCGGCCGGACAAAACCCGAAATACGAGTGCTGCGAGGGACATGGCGCCGTCGTCGCGCTGTCGACCAGGGACGGTTCCCGTGTTTGGGAATACCACACGATGAAGGACGCCGAGTACAATGGCGAGGTGAACTCGGCCGGCACGAAGCTGAAGGGGCCCTCCGGGGCGCCGATCTGGTCGGTTCCGCTGATCGACGCCAAGCGCAACCGGGTTATTGTCACGACCGGTGAGAACACATCGCACCCGGCGACCGACACATCCGACGCGGTTATCGCGATCGACCTCGACACCGGCCGCCGGGTTTGGAATTTCCAGGCGATGAGCGACGACGTTTGGAACATGGCCTGTGACCCGGTCACCCCGTCGGAGGCTCAGGGCGGCGTCGCCGCGGCGAACCGCAAGGACGGACCCAACTGTCCGTATCTCTCGAAGGGCGCCGGTCGCGACTTTGATTTTGGCGCGGGCGCCGTGCTTGTCCCCGACATTGATGGGCGGGACATGATCCTCGCGGGTCAGAAGTCCGGCGACGTCTGGGCGCTCGACGCCGCAACGGGCGAGGTCTTGTGGAACCAGAAGATCGGCGTCGGCACGGCGCTCGGCGGCGTGCACTGGGGCATCGCGTCGGATGGGAAGCGCGTGTTCGCGCCGATCAACGACACCGAACGGTTGCTCTCTCCGGCTGGCCTGGAGGCGAAGCCCGGCGTCTATGCGTTCGATGTGAAGACGGGCGCGCCCATCTGGTCTCATCCAGCAACGAAGGATTGCACGAGCGAGCGCGGCAAGCTGATCTCCAATTGCGAGGTTCAGTATGGCTTCTCCGCGGCGCCATTGCTGATCGACGGCGCGCTTGTCGCAGCCCAGCTCACAGGGCGGGTCACAATCTTCAACGCGGCCACCGGCGCGGTGTTGAAGGAGATCGAAACGGTTGGGCCGATCGATACGATCAATGGCGTGCCCGGCAAGGGCGGTGCGATCGACAGCCACGCCGTATCGGCGGGCGGCGGCATGCTGTTCATCGGGTCGGGTTATGGCGCGTTCGACCAGACGGCCGGCAATGTGCTGATCGCGCTGAAGCCGTCCAGATAGATCCCGGAGCGTCGGGCGGGAGGAAGCAATGAACCTGGTTGCCAGCATGTTCGTTCGGTCGGGCCGGACTGCGGCGGTCGCAATGGCGGCCGTCGTGATGTCGCTCGCCGCATCGGCGCAGACGCCTGAGACCCCTCAGAAACACCCGGGGCGCACAGTGTACGAACAGAAGTGCGCGGCGTGCCATAACGTGCCCGAGATCACCCGCGCACCCGCGATCGGCGCGCTTCAGGGGCTCGCGGCGGATACGATCCGCTTCGTGCTCACCGAGGGGATCATGAAGACGCAAGGGGCGACGCTGACGCCGGCGGAATTCACCGACGTGGTGGCTTATCTTGCAGCGCCGCCGGCCGCGGAAGGGTGGGCCGAAGCGATGATGTGCCCTCCGTCTGAACGTGGCGTCCGGTTGTCCGCCCGACGCCACTTCACGTCTTATGGAGTCGATGCGGCCTCCTCCCGGCGACTGAGGGCTCGGGACGCCGGCCTGCGGACCAGGGACTTTGCAACGCTCGATGTTGATTGGGCGATCGGGTTCCCGCAGACGACGAATCTCAGGTCGTCGCCGGTCATCGTGGGCCGCACGATGTTCTATACGTCCCCAACGACCCGCAAGCTGCTGGCCATCGATACCCGCAGCGGCTGCGCCAAATGGGTGTATGACCACGACACGGGTCTGCGCACATCGATCACGCTCGCGCCGCTCGGTCGCGGCGGGCCGCTTGCGCTGTTCACCGTCGATGCGCGCGGGCGCCTGCTCGCGCTGGATCCCGCCAACGGCGACGTTCACTACCTCGTGGACGCTCGCCACGATCCCGGCGTGCTTGTGACCGGAGCGCCCGTTGTCTCTGGGGACCGCGTGATCGTCCCGATCTCCGCCGGCGACGCCGGATCTGCGGCGGATGACAAGTTTGAATGCTGCAAGGCGCACGGCGCCGTCGCGGCGCTTGACGCCCGGACCGGGGCCCGGCTGTGGACTTGGCACGCGACCGAGGACGCCAAGCCGCTCGGCCGCAACAATCGCGCCGGCACGCCCATGTGGGGTCCGTCCGGGGTTCCGGTGTGGTCAACGCCCACGGTCGATGAGAAGCGCGGCGTCGTTTATGTCACGACCGGGGAGAACAATTCGCTTCCCGCCACCGAAACCTCCGATGCTGTCATTGCGCTCGATCTTGCAACCGGAAAGCCGAAATGGATTTTCCAGGCGCTTGCTCGCGACGTCTGGACGATCGCCTGCGGTGGACGCACCCCCGGGGCGAACTGTCCGGATCCCGAGGACAGCGTGCGGCTGGACTATGATTTCGGGGCGGGCGTGCTCATCGCCAAGACCAGGGCGGGCAAGGAGATACTGCTCGCCGGGCAGAAATCCGGCGACGTCTTCGCGCTCGATCCGGACAATGGCGGAAAGGTCATCTGGCGTCGCACGCTCGGGTCCGGATCGGCGCTCGGCGGCGTCCACTGGGGGCTGGCGTCGGATGGAACCCGCGTATTCGTGGGGCTCAATGATCCGGTGTTTACAGGGTCTGAACGGCTCGAGCGCAAGCCCGAACCCGGCTTGTTCGCGCTCGACATAACAACCGGAGAAACGGTCTGGAGCTGGATCGCCGAGCCGGCGTGCGCCGACGGGCGGCAGGCGCGCTTCCCGGGATGCGCCGCGCGATACGGTGTGTCCGCCGCGCCCTTGGTGGTCGATGGCGCGGTGGTCGCGGCCCTCGCCGACGGGCGCGTCTATGCATTTGACGCGAGGAGCGGCGCCGAGGTGTGGAGCCATGACACGCTTCGCGATTATAATAGTCGTAATACGATTTCCGCCAAGGGCGGATCGATCGATAGCCATTCGATCTTCGCTGGTGACGGTGCGCTCTTCATCGGTTCAGGGTATGGCCAGTTCGGACAGCCGGCCGGAAACGCGCTCCTCGCCTTCCGCCTAGGGCAACCGGACGCAAAACGCTAACTCCTCCAGCGCAAGACCCGGGGCTCGATCGGGTTCACGAAGGCGCGGCCCTCTGAGCGGCTGGCTGCCCATTCCTTCTTGAGGATGCGGTACCATTTTGCCTGAACATCGATGTCGTCGATCCAGAGCATGGCCTTCTGGTGGGCCATCCCCGTGTTCTGCAAGTCGACCATGCGACCGTCCTGGCGCAGGAATTTGCGCGCGGCGGGAATGAGCAGCGGCGTCATCAGGTCGAGCAACAGCCCTCCGGTCCAGTAGGTCACCTGGGTGATGCGGGTTTGCTTCTCGGCGATCGGTGTGAGGCAGGTGAGAGTGAATATCCGGACCTTCCCGTTCTCCACCACTTCCCAGCGGAAGCCAGGAATCTGAAACTGAATCTCGGTCGTCACCGCGCCGCCAAGGAGCATCTTGTAGGCGAGGGAGTTGCCGGAGGGCGCGTGTCGGGCGATCGCCCAACCGCGGTCACGAGGTTCGAAGGGTTTTTCCTTGAGGCGCAGGCCGGTCGATGGGGGGCGCCACCACCACTGATTGTGAACAAATGGAACGTGCGCCGGGTCCATCAGCCCCACCACCGCATCATCCATGTGTGTGTTGAAGATTTCCTCGACAATGAATTTTGGCGCTGCGCCTCGCAGGTCAAACTCGGGCGGCGGAGTCGCGTCCGTTTCCTTTGGATCATGCGACAGATAGACGAACACCATTCCCGACGTCTCGTGGACCGGAAAGCGTCGCACCCTGACCCGCGAGGTCTCATAGGCGCCCGCGTCGACCAGCGAGGGCATGAGCCGGCAGACGCCGTCCCGTCCGAAACGCCAGCCATGATAGGGGCATTCGATCGTGGGTTCGCCGTCCGTCTCGACCTGACGGCCAGTGGACAACGGCACCAGCCGGTGAGGGCAAACGTCTCTCAGAGCGAAGGCTTCACCCGCAGGCGTCCGGGCGAGCACAACCGGCTCGCCGAGAATCATCTGTCGGAACTGCCGCCCCGGTTTGAGCGCTGCCGAGGCGCACGCAAAGTACCAGCTGTCCGTCAGCCAGCCCTCGTCGGTGACACCTCTCGGTTTGACGACGCCGCCGTCCGCCATGCGCCGCTTTCCTGCAGGTCTCGCGTCCCTAGTGGACCATGAAGTTGACGGTCAGCTCGCCTTCAACGTCAGCACTCCCGCCTTCGTGACGCTCGAATTTCACGGGTACGGTTCCCGCCTCGACCATCTCGAATTCCGCGACCAGCACCGGTGCGCCGGCCAAGGTCTCGCCACGCGTTTCGATGAGTTTCACCGAAGGCGCTCCGGTCACATCCGCCGACACCTTCCAGGTGTCCGATCCCGGCGCCGGCAGGCGAACGATGTGCCGATTGCCCGGGATCGTATGGAACATGAAATCTGCTGGTGTGAGACCGCCCGGATCGGTCGGCGTCCACATGCTCTCGCCGCCACCATGCGCCGGTCCATGATCGCCGCCGGCGTCAGCGTGTTCGCTTTGGTCCATTTCCGCCATGGCCGCGCTGGACGCTGCGTCATGGTCGTCCACGACCGCAAAGCTTGGAGCGCTTTCTCCGCCGCACGCGGCGAGCGTCAGCGACAAACCGAGCGCGGCTGCTGCCACGACACCTTGAATCTGTTTCATTTCTTCGCTCCCTGTCTTGTCCCGTCAGAGTTTCACCGAACGTGGCGACCGCGCGCCCTTGGTCATCTGGTCCAGCGCGCAGAGCACTCCTCTCGTGCCTGTCGGCGAACTAACCACCCGCCGTCACCATCATCAATTGCGCATATGCATCAATCATCCGCCGAAGATTCGCAACGGACAAGCGCTCATTCGTCCCATGGAACCCGTTGAGGTCAGCGTCGTCATAAATGGCGGGGATGAAGCGATAGACGGCGTCTGTCGAGATGGCGGACGCATATCGGGCATCGGTCGCCGCGATCATGAGCCCCGGCGCGACCGGGAGGTCGCCTCCTCCGCCCGCCGCATGCGCCACAGACCGAAGCTTGGACCAGGCGTCGCCGGTGGTGGATGACACTGGGGAGGCTTCCGAACCGATGCCGTCTCGGTAAGGTGCGATGGTGAGCCCGTCGATGTGCGCGGTGACGTCGCGAACATGCTGCAGCACCGATTCAATCGTGTCCCTGGGGTGGATGCGGAAGTTCACCACCGCCCGGGCGCGCTGCGGCAGCACATTGTCCTTGACCGACCCCTCAAGCATGGTCGGAGCGGTCGTCGTGCGCACGATCGCATTGGCTGATGGATCGGTGAGCTGCCCCTCGATGAGACCTGAAAACGCCCAACGGTTGGCGAAGGCAAGTCTGGTGGCGAAGGGCAGGTCCTGCGCCACCGCGTCGATCATCTCCGTGAAGGGAGGCGCCGTGAGATCCGCCGGCAACTGGTTCTCGTCCAGGGCGGAGATCGCCCGCGCGATGCGCACCGCTCCGGACTCCCGCGGTGGACGCGACGAGTGTCCGCCCTCTGTCGTCGCGGTGATTTCGACCGACAGGTAGCCCTTTTCGGCTACGCCGATCAGCGCCGCCGGCTTTCCCGTCAGAGGAAAGTTCGAGAGCACGGCGAAGCCTTCGTCGAGCACGAGGTAGGGCTTCACCTCTCTCTCAGCGAGTAGACGGAACGCTGCCTGTGCGCCTGCGCCCGACACTTCCTCGTCATGTCCGAACAGGAACATGATTGTCCGGTTCGGGGCCCACCCGGCGCGGGCGAGCGCATCGGCGGCTTCGAGAATGGCGATGAGCGACCCTTTGTCATCCATCGCGCCGCGACCCCAGACATGATCGTCGCCGCCCCCGGGCGGGGGGGCGACGGCGCCGCTGAAGGGCGGGAAGCTCCAGTCCTTCTCGGTCCCTGGGTTGACGGGCACTACGTCCTGATGGGCCATCAGGATCACGGGCGCCAACGTCTCGTCGGTCCCCTGCCATGTGTAGAGGCGCGTGAGCCCGGCGATCGTCTCGAAACTCGCCCTTGCGGAGATCGCCGAGTAGGTCTGGTCGATAAGTGCATGAAATTCCAGCCAGGGACCCTCCGCGCTAGGCTGTGGGTCGCCCGCGACCGTTGTCACGGTCTGGATGGCGACCGCGCGGGAAAGGTGGTCGACGGCGAGGCCGAGGTCATAGGGAGGCGGCTCGGGGAGTGATTCAAATGGCGTCGCGGCGGCGGAGCCGCCAAGCGATTGCGCCCGAAGCACCATCCATCCGGCGGTCGCCGCCAGCGCGAGCGCCAGAGCCGTCCCCACCCAGAGGAAAGTGCGGCGTCTCGCTCGGGGTTCTTTGCCTTGCATCGCGCGTCACCGGTCTGGGCGGCGGCCACTTCGCCGCAATCAGGCATGAACCACTTCGCGCACCTGATAGGTCATCGCGACATCGTCTTCATCCCGGATTGTGACGTACTCACCGGGAGCGAAGCGATGCAAGCCCAGTTTGAAGACGGGTTCGTCGTCTTCGGTGCTGGAGCTGTCATAATCAAAGAACCAGTTGTCACCGCGGCGGCTCAGGCGTCCGACGCGGGGGGAGGGTAGGTCGGGGGAGAAGTGACGGACCGTGCACGCCTCCTTGTTGTCTCTCCAGCCCGCCTCATCGATGAACCCGGACGAGTCGAGCGGCGCGACGAGGGAATAGCCGCGGTGGTCGTCGCCATCCGGAAACGCCGTGCCCGGATTTCGGGCGAGGCGAAGGGTGATTCTCGATAGTCCCACGGGAAATCTCCTTCGTATCTGCGAACAACGTCGAGCCCACCACGAAAACGGCGAGCAGGTTTTGTTCTGCATCAAGGAGTGACGAACGTCTCAGACGGCGGAGAAGGAATGCTCGACGAACCGGTTCCAGCCCTTCTTTGTGCTGCTCTCGACCGCCCACTTGAACCCACCGCCAAATGCGACATCGTCGCTGACCCCAGCCTCTCAAACCACGCCCGCGCCCCGAGTGCGTCTAGCGCGAGAAACGCTGGGCCGGATGACCGGCGCTTATCCTGGCGGCGAGTCTTTGGCGTCAGACCGGGGTCGGCCCCGCCTCAAGCACGTCCTCAACCGTGCGCAGACCCGGCTTGGGGCTCGAGACCAGAACTGCCATGTTTCCGGGAAGGTGCTTGTTGTCGAGCATCTTCTCGTGCGCCTCGGGAATGTCCGACCACGGAAAGACTTCCGACATGCAGGGGTCCAGCCGGCGCTCGACCATCAACTGATTGGCCTGGCTCGCCTGCAGGAGATTCGCAAAATGGCTGCCCTGGACGCGCTTCTGGCGCATCCAGAGGAAGCGCGCGTCCATGGTGAGGTTGAAGCCGGTGGTCCCCGCGCAGATCACAACCATCCCGCCGCGCTTCACCACAAAGACCGACACCGGCATCGTCGCCTCGCCGGGGTGCTCGAAGACGATGTCCACGTCCTTGCCGCCCGTTTGCTGCCAGATGGCCTTTCCGAACTTGCGCGCCTCTTTCATGTAGTCGTTGAATTCGGGCGAGTTCACCTTGGGCAGTTGGCCCCAGCAGTTGAAGTCCTTGCGGTTGATGACGCCCTTGGCGCCCATCGACATCACGAAATCGAACTTGTCGTTCTCCGACACCACGCCGATGGCGTTCGCGCCGGCGACTGCGCAGAGCTGAACAGCGTAAGACCCAAGACCTCCCGAGGCGCCCCAGACCAGAACATTCTGTCCCGGGCGCAGGATATGCGGACGGTGGCCAAACAGCATGCGGTAGGCGGTCGCGAGCGTCAGCGTGTAGCACGCCGCCTCCTCCCAGGTCAGATGCTTGGGCCTTGTCATGAGCTGGCGGGACTGCACGCGACAGAACTGGGCGAATGACCCATCCGGCGTTTCATAGCCCCAGATGCGCTGCGACGGAGAGAACATCGGGTCTCCGCCATTGCACTCCTCATCGTCGCCATCGTCCTGGTTGCAGTGGATCACAACCTCATCGCCGGGCTTCCAGCGCGTCACCCGCGAACCGACCGCCCAGACGATGCCCGACGCATCGGAGCCGGCGATATGAAATGGTTGTTTGTGCCCATCGAACGGGGAGATGGGTTCGCCGAGAGCTGCCCACACGCCGTTGTAGTTGACGCCAGCGGCCATCACGAGAACGAGCACTTCGTCTGACGCGATCGACGGCGTGTCGACCACCTCAAGTTGCATTGCCTTTTTGGGACGTCCATGGCGTTCGCGGCGGATCGCCCACGCGTGCATTTTCGCGGGCACGTGGAAATCGGGAGGGATTTCTCCCATGGCGTAGAGATCCTTAATCCCCGTCTTGTTGGCCCCGTCCGCCATGCCCTTGTCCTCTCAATCGTTACGCTAGCCGTCAGCTGTTCCGTCCTGGTTCAGCGGCCGAGTTTGAGCCCCGCCGCTCGCAAGACGAGCGCCAAGCGCCGACAGCATTCACTCAGACCAGTTCCCGGCGGCTTCCCGCGCGGTGGACGTCCCCTCTCCCGCAGCCCCTCGCCCGAAGGCTCACCATCCGTTCCCGGATCGCGAGCGGGAGTGTGTTCAAACCGGCGACACAATGCAAGACGAGATTGTTGCAGCGCAATATCGCGCGGCGCGTGCGGACGTGAAATACCGGGCGCCGCGACCACAAACGGAGCTGAACATGTCAAACTGGGCCTGGCTTGATGGTGTATTTCTCGCCGCCGACCAGGCCAGAATATCGCCGTTTGACCGGGGCTTCCTCTTTGCCGACAGCGTCTATGAAGTCACAGCAGTGTATGACGGCCGCCCAATCGACATGGAGCGGCACCTCGCCCGCCTCGATCGATCGCTTAAGGAACTCGGCTTCTCGCATCAGCCGGACCCGGCGGCGATCAAGGACGTGCACGCGGAACTGATCGCGCGCAACCAGCTCGCCGAGGGGCTCATCTACCTGCAGATCACACGCGGCGCCTACGGGCGGCGGGACTTCGTGGCCCCGGGGGGAGCGGCGCTTCGCCCGACGATGTTCGCGTTCGCGGAGGCAAAGCCGATCATCGACACCGCCGCCGCTCGGGATGGCGTCGCAGTGGTCACGGTCGACGACATCCGCTGGGGGCGGAGGGACATCAAGACGACGCAGTTGCTTGCGTCCGTCCTAGCGAAGACGGAGGCGCGGTCGCGTGGGGCGGCCGACGCCTGGATGGTGGGGCCCGACGGTCTGGTGACGGAGGGCGCGTCCTCCAACGCGTGGATCGCGCGACGCAATGGCGAGGTCGTCACCCGTGCGCTGTCGAACGATATCCTCGCCGGCGTCACCCGCAATACGATGATGGACGAAGCGACCGCTGAAGGGGCGGTGGTGCTGGAGCAGAGCTTTTCCGTGGAAGAGGCGAAGAACGCTGCGGAGGCCTGGATCTCAGGCGCCGGGGGCTTGATCGTGCCGGTGGTTGAGCTTGACGGAGCGAAGATCGGAGATGGCCGCCCCGGACCGATCGTGCGCGGCTTTCAGCGGCGCTATTTTGCGGCGATCGGGGTCGATGTTGCGGCGGCCGCGCCATGGGCGTTGCAGCTTGGCCGGACGGGCTAGTCCGGCGCGCCTTGAGTCGTCGAAACGGAGTCGACGGCAAGGGAATGGATCATCCCTGACGCCATGATGCGCGCCGCCTGTTCGGGCGTTGCTTCGACCACCATCAGTGGCTGCCGGCCGATCCGCTCCATCGTGTCGACGCCGGCGGCGCGGATCGCGGCCTCGGCCTTGGACATCGCGTCCGCTGAGGATTTCGGCGCCGCCTGCCCCTGCGGCAGGACGCGCAGGATCAGCCGGACCGGCTTGCCGCCGGGCAATCCGCGCAGGGCTTCGGGGATCGCGGGCGCATCCGTCCGTCCTGTGTTTTCCTGTGCAATGATGCGAGTCTCCCGATCGAGGCTCCTTTGGAGGAGCGCGTTGGTTTCAGGCAGTCTGATCCTTGGTTTACCGCCGACTGTGACGCCGGCCGATTTGAGCGCCGCCTCGATTGCGTCGAGCGACGCGTCCGGATTCAACGACCTCAGCGCCGCGAACGCTCCAGCAACGTGGGGCGTCGCCATCGAAGTGCCGCTGAACGGGACGAACTGACCGTTCGGCACGGACGACGTGATCGAAACGCCGGGAGCATGGAGATCCACGGCCGGCGAGCAGTTCGAGAACCGGGCGAGCTGGTCCTGCTTGCTTGTCGCGCCGACCGTGACCGCGGAAGAGATGCATGCTGGAAAGCTCACCGCGTCGCGGAACCCGTCGTTTCCTGACGCGATTGCTGTTGCGACCCCGGCGGCGCGTAGCGCGTCGATTGAGGGCTTGGTGAGATCTGAATCGCAGAAGCCGGAGGAGCGCCCGCCGCCGAGACTCATATTGACCGCGGCAATGGGGCGTCGTTCAGCCAATTCCGCAACGAAATCAAGGGCCCGTATCTGGTCTGACGTAAAGGATGCAATGCAGGGAGAGCGCCCGCCGCAGGTTGCGCCTGAAAACCGGCTGAACACCTGCACCGCGATGATGTCCGCATCCGGAGCGACGCCCGAGACGTCCGACCCGCGTCCGGCGGCAATCCCGGCGACATGTGTGCCGTGCTCGCAGCCGGAGACGTCACAGGGCCGGCCGGAGCCAACGGAAAGGTCGGATGAAGCGCCGTTCGGGCACACGCTCGTCGACCCACTGGCCGAAGAAGTTGTTGAGAAACAGGCCTCTGCAACGATCCGACCCGCCAGAAATGGATGAAAGGAGTCGACGCCGGTGTCGAGAATGGCGACCGCTTGCCCGGCCCCGCGGCCGCCGATCCGCCAGACGTCCGGTGCGCCAATCAGCGGCGCACTCTCCGACAGCGTGGTGACGGCGATGCGATCTTCCGACCAGGATTCAATCAGCGGATTCGACGCCATCGATTCGAGTGCCTCGGCGTTCATCTCGGCGACGATGAGGGGCAGGCGATCGCGGACGAGCGCGGCTTCGCGGACCCCCGCCGCGGTGAATAACGCCATCGCGGAGTCCTGCGCCTCCGCCATGGCCGGGGAGGCGTTGTCAGAGAGGCGAAGACGGGCGATCACCCGCACCGTTCCCTCCCGGCGTGCGCGCTCCGCCAGCGTCTGGACGGTGATCTCCTCTGCAGCGGGGCCAGCAGGAGGGCACGACGCCGCCACAGCTTCCCGGGAGGGGACGCACGCGGACGCGGCGACGAGCGCCGCCGGCGCAAGCCAGCCGAGGCGGCGGCGGATGGCGGGCAGTGCGAAACGTGAGCGTCCGGGCGACATATCCGCCACCTCCGCGAACAGAGCCGCCCCCGAAGCCGCCCCGCGATCCTTGCTTTATCCTAACATCACTCCCGTCTTTTTCACACCGCGAGAAGCTGCGTTCCAGTCCGACTGGGCAGGTCAGAGGCGGGTTTGAGTGCAGTTTGGCGCATGTTGGGGGCACGTTCCCGACGATGATGTCGGCGCTGTCGTCTTGCCCCGGCGCGAGGATTGCAGTCATGTTACTTCGCACCTGCAACACGACCCTGCCAGGGGATTTCAGACGATGCCGGATACGGGTTCGACCAAGTCATTTCAGCATGTGGCCGATCGGCCCTGGATCTTCCGCACCTATGCCGGGCATTCCACGGCGAAACAATCAAACGCGCTCTACCGCAAGAATCTCGCAAAAGGGCAGACCGGGTTGTCGATCGCCTTCGACCTGCCGACGCAGACGGCGCTCGACCCTGATCATATCCTGTCGCGCGGGGAGGTGGGCAAGGTCGGTGTCCCGGTCGCGCATCTCGGGGACATGCGCACCCTGTTCGACGGGATCCCGCTTGCCGAGATGAACACCTCGATGACGATCAACGCGCCCGCGGCGTGGTTGCTCGCGCTCTATGTCGCCCTCGCCGATGAGCAGGGCGCGGGGCGCGACGTGCTGCAGGGAACGACCCAGAACGACATCGTGAAGGAGTATCTGTCGCGGGGGACGTATGTATTTCCGCCGCGTCCCTCGCTGCGGCTTATCTCGGACATGGTGGCGTGGTGCTATGTCGAGACGCCGAAATTCAATCCGCTCAATGTGTGCAGCTATCACCTGCAGGAAGCCGGGGCGACGCCGGAGCAGGAACTCGCCTATGCGCTTGCGACCGCATGCGCCGTGCTCGACGCCACGCGAGACGGGGGACAGGTGCCGGCGGCGGACTTCCCGACGGTGTTCGGACGCATCTCCTTTTTTGTGAATGCCGGCGTCCGGTTCGTCACCGAGATGTGCAAGATGCGCGCATTTGTCGACCTTTGGGAGGAGATCGGCCGCGAGCGCTACGGCGTCACCGACCCGAAGTCGCTGTTGTTCCGCTACGGCGTGCAGGTCAATTCGCTCGGCCTCACCGAGAGCCAGCCCGAGAACAACGTCTATCGCATTCTGATCGAAGCCCTCGCGGTCACCCTGTCCAAGCGGGCGCGCTGCCGGGCGTTGCAGCTTCCGGCGTGGAACGAAGCGATGGGTCTACCGCGCCCATGGGATCAACAGTGGTCGTTGCGGTTGCAGCAGATCCTGGCGCTGGAGACGGACCTCCTCGAATATGAGGACCTGTTTGACGGCAGCCATGTGGTGACGGCCAAGACCGAGGAACTGAAGGCGGGCGCGCGGGCGAAGCTCGCCGAGATCGACGCGATGGGCGGGGCGATCGACGCGGTCGAATTCATGAAGCGCGAACTCGTTGCGTCCCAGTCTGCGCGCCTTCGCGGCATCGAGGCGGGCGATCAGGTCGTAGTCGGGGTCAATCGCTACGAGACCACCGAGGCGAGCCCGCTGTCGTCGGGCGACGGGTCCATCCTCACGGTCGACCCGATGGTCGAACGCGAGGAGATCGAGAAGCTGAAGGCATGGCGGTCCAAGCGGGATCAGGCCGCCGTCGATGCGGCGCTCGCTGACCTCAAGGCGGCGGCGTCGCAGGGCGGGAACATCATGCCACCGTCGATCGCCGCGGCGAAGGCGGGGGTAACAACTGGCGAATGGGGCGGGGCGCTGCGGGACGTGTTCGGCGAGTATCGCGGCCCGACAGGGGTCGCGCTCGTGATTGAGAGCGGTGCGGACGAGGATCTCGACGCGGTTCGCGCCGATGTCGATCGCGTGTCGGAAAAGCTCGGGCGGCGGCTGACCTATGTGATCGGCAAGCCGGGCCTCGACGGGCATTCGAACGGATCGGAGCAGATCGCGGCTCGCGCCCGCGCCGTGGGCATGAAGGTGGTTTATGAAGGCATCCGGTTCACACCGGAGGAGATTGTCGCGCAGGCGGTGGCGGCGGAGGCGCATGTGGTCGGGCTGTCGATCCTTTCCGGCAGCCATCTCGATCTGGTGCGCGATACGCTGGGCGAAATGCGCAAGCAGGGGCTTGCGATTCCACTTGTTGTGGGCGGGATCATCCCCGAGAGCGACGGCCTCGCGCTGAAGCAGATGGGCGTGAAGCGGGTCTATACACCCAAAGACTACAAGATCACGGACATCATGGGCGATGTGGTGAAGGTGGTCGAGGAAACGCTGGGTTAGGGCGCATTGATTGGCGGTCAAGCGCTCGCGTGATATCATTGTTCAATGTCCGCTCTGCTCGATCGCATCACCTCTGAGCCAGACAAGTTCAACGGCCGTCCCTGTATCCGAGGGCTTCGCATTCGCGTGGTCGATGTACTTGATCTGCTCGCAGCGGGCTTGAGCCACGCCGAGATCATCGAAGAGCTTCCGGATCTGGAGCCAGACGATGTGAAGGCCGCGCTCGTTTATGCGTCCCGCCGGGTGGACCATCCCGTTATCACTGCCTGATCAAGCGTGATCTGGCTGGATAATCATCTTTCGCCTGCGATCGCACGCTGGATAACCGAAGTGTTGGCTGAGCCCTGCCTGCAGGTGCGGGACCTCGGGATGGCGCGTGCGTCCGACTTGGCGATTTTCACCGCAGCGGCCAGTCAGGCGCGCGTGCTGATGACCAAGGATCGTGATTTCGCAGAACTGGTCGATCGTATCGGGCCGCTCCCGGCGATCATTCTGTTGACCCTTGGCAACACGTCGACCGCGCGCGTCAAAGAGGTGCTGGAGATGAGGCTGCCAATAGCGATGTCATTGATCGCCTCTGGTGAGCCACTGGTCGAGATTGGCGGCGACATCTGATCGGGGTGACCCGGTTCGCTCGCGGCTACTTCCGACCCGCCAGCCAGACGCCGAGGAGGATCGCGCCGCCGCCCGCGATCTGCACCGGCGCGAGCGTCTCCTCGAAGAGCGGCCACGCGATGAGCGCCGCGGCGACCGGCTGCACCAGCACGAGCAGGCCCGCAATGGCGGCAGGCGTTCGCCCGACGCCCGACACGATCAGCGTCTGGCCGACGGCGTGCGCGATCACGGCGAGAAGAAACGGCATCAGGAACCAGTCCAGCGAGGGCGGCAGGAAGCGCTCGCCGGTCGCAGCGACGGCCCCGCCGCCGACCACGACCTCGGCGACCGTAGCCCAGAAGATGACGTTGACGGCGGTGTCCTGACGCCGGGCCACCTTTGACGCCACCATGTAGACCGACACCATCAGCGCCGCGCCGACCGCGAGCAGATCGCCTGTGATCTCGGCCTGTGTCTCGTCGGGGGCGCCGCGCGACATGAGAAATGCGCCCAGGAGCGCGATGCCAGCCGCCATCGGCCAGAGGCGAGAGGGCTTCTCCTTGAGCAGCCACCACGCGAGGAGGCCGACGAGCGCGTTGCCCAGATTGACGAGGAAGGTGGCGTTGGCGACCGACGTCATGGTCAGCGCCTGATGCCACAACGCCATGTCGAGACCGAAGAACACACCGGCCGCCAGCGCCCACGGAGACGGGCGCGTGATCCGGACGCCCATCGCCCGTCCAATCGCCCAGATCAGGGGCAGCGCGAACACATATCTCCATAGCGCGGTCGCCTGCGGCCCGAATTCAGACAGCCGCATGCCGATGGGGGCGAAGCCAATGGCGAGACCTCCCGCGATGAGCAGGGCCGGGCCGGTCCAGACAGGGCTGCGGGCGTCGGCGGTCGTCAAGCGGGCAGTCCAATCATGCGCCGGATGTCATCTGGAGTTGCGCCGCCGGACCTGAGCGCGTCGAGCGTCACGGACGCGTCCCGCTTCGCATATCGCTTTCCGTCCGGTCCCGCCAAGAGTCGATGATGGCGATACCGCGGGGTCGGAAGGCCAAGCAGGCGTTGAAGCAGAACATGGACATGGGTCGCCTCGAAAAGATCCTCGCCCCGGATGATGTGGGTAACGCCCTGCAGCGCGTCGTCGACCGTCACCGCGAGGTGGTAGCTGGTCGGCGTGTCCTTTCGCGCAAGCACGACGTCGCCGATGAGGGAGGGGTCAAGGCGGACGACGCGCGGTCCTGATCCGGCGTCCAGGGTTTCTTCGGTGAACGCGATGTCTTCGGCGCCACGGGAGATGTGGGCGAGCGCCGCGCCGAGTGACAACCGCCAGGCGTAGGGGGCTCCGGCTTCGAGCCTCGCGGCTTCGTCCGAAGGATCGTGAGGACCGGGCGATGGGGCGACGGGCGCCCGCCCGTGCGGCGCGCTGAGGCTCGCCTCTGCAAGCTCGCTGCGGGTGCGGAAGCAGCGATAGACGAGACCTGCCTGACGCAGTTGGTCGATCGCCCGCTGATAGTCGGCGATGTGATCGCTTTGCCGGCGGACGTCCGCGTCCCAGGTGAGGCCAAGCCAGGCCAGATCGTCGAGGATCGCTTGAGTGAAGGCGGGACGGCAGCGGCCCGCGTCGATGTCCTCGATGCGAAGCAGAAACCGTCCGCCCGCGGCCCGCGCCGCATCGTGGGCCAGCACCGCCGAGAAGGCGTGGCCAAGATGAAGCCGACCCGTAGGGCTCGGGGCGAAGCGCGTGGTGAAGGCCGTGCTCATCTATTGGTCTTGTCACGCGATCAGGTGCGCAGGAAAGTCTCCGACATGACAACGCCCGCTCCTGCCCGACTCCGTGAGGCCGCAACGGCGCTAGCGGCCGTGTGCCCTGCGATGGCGAGGGCGCACGGCATGCTCGGCCATGTGCCCTGGCGGACCCGTCCGGCGGGTTTTGCCGGACTCACGCGGATCATCGCCTATCAACAGCTCTCCACCAAGGCTGCGGCGACCATCTGGGGCCGGGTGGAGGCGCGGCTCGGCGAGGTGACGCCTCTCGCTCTGGAACAAGCGGGTGAAGACGATCTGCGCGCATGCGGGCTGTCCCGACCGAAGGTCGCACACCTCAAATCGATCACAGAGGCGGTTCGGACTGGGCGGCTCGATCTCGACCGGGTCGCGGTCTCGGACGACGAGACGGCGCGGGCGGAGCTGGTTGCTGTGAAAGGGATCGGTCCCTGGACGGCGGATGTCTATCTCATGTTCTGTCTGGGGCGGTTGGACGTTTTTCCGCTCGGCGATCTCGGCCTGATTGAAGCCTTCCGGCAGCTCAGCGACGCAGAGGAGCGCCTGCCGGCGAAGGCGTTCCAACTGCACGCGGACCTCTGGCGGCCTTATCGCGCAGTGGCGGCGGCGCTGCTGTGGGGCTATATAAACGCCGCAAGGGAGACCGAGCGAGGCGGGGCCTGACGCAAAATCGGGACGCGCGTCAACCTGTCGGGCGGACGGGAACAGTGGCCGACGGTCATGATCCTGTCGCCTAGAATCGCTTAGGGTTTTCTCAAACGGCGAGTCTTCGGGCGCGCTTACCGTTCGGGCTGTTCCCCGCAAAGGAGGGGGCCGGCGCAAGCGGAAGGCGGCGTCGCAAGGGGTCGTCACCTGGTGAACGGATATGTCGATGTCGGCTGTCGTTTCACACGCCCCGTCCGGATGGCCGGCGTTGGTTCTCAATGCCGACTACCGCCCGTTGTCCTATTATCCGCTGTCGCTCTGGCCCTGGCAGGAGGTCGTGAAGGCGGTATTTCTCGAACGTGTCGACGTGATCGCCGAGTACGCGCAGGTGGTTCGCTCGCCCTCGTTCGAGATGCGGGTGCCGAGCGTGATCGCCTTGCGCGAATTCGTGCATCAGGACCGGCCTCCGGCGTTCACGCGGTTCAATGTGTTCCTGCGCGACGGGTTCCGTTGCGTGTATTGCGAGTCGACCGAGGATCTGACGTTCGACCACGTGATCCCCCGTTCCCGTGGCGGGCGTACGAGTTGGGACAACATCGTCGCCGCATGCAGCCCGTGCAATCTGCGCAAGGGTGGACGCCTTCCGCATGACGCGAGAATGCAGCCGCGCTTCCGTCCGGCGCGCCCGACAGCGCACCAGCTGCAGGACATGGGACGAAAGTTTCCGCCCAACTATTTGCATGAGACCTGGCTCGATTATCTATACTGGGACGTTGAACTGGAGATCTGACGCGTGGAGTCGCCAAGCGTGGCCGAGGCCCCCCGGCAAACGGAGGCCGCTTCGGTCCCGCGTTTCGTTCGGGGGCTGGCGATCGTCCCCGCTTTTCTGCTGATCATGGGAGCGGCCGCGGTCCCGGTCGGGATCGCCGCATCCGTGTGGATCAATCATGACGTCCTGACGCGTCGGGCCGATCTGGAATCCGCAGCCTTTCTCGCCGTGCAGGGCTTCACCGCCGCGATGTTTGCGTGCGTCGCGATCTACTGCGTCGTCTTCGGGATCGCGGCGTGGGCCTCGGCCGAGGCGGACAAGGCAGTGCACGACAACGGTGGCCACGCGTCTCCACTCGGGGGTGCGGTGTCCTTTCTCGCCGCGCTGTTTCCGGGACTTTGCGCGGTGGCCGCCGGAGGATGGGGGCTGCTCATCCACATGGGCTGGGCGCCCTGCGCCGCTGCGGGCGTTTGCATCGCGCTGTCACTGATCCAGCCGACGGGGCCGCTCGCGCTCTGGTTCCGGATCATGCGCACCATCGCGCTTGCCATCTCCGGCGCGAGCGTGCTGTCGCTGATTCCGCTGTTCATCTGAACGAGACCCCGGTCCCGCCAGATCAGAGCTTTTCGCTGATGCGGATCGCCGCCGAACACCCGAAGCGGATGAGCGAGGCGAGCACAGGGTAGCCCGGGGCTTCCCTTGCGCCTTCATCAAGCGCGAGGTCGCGGTGGGCGAGCTCTTCATCCCGGAAGCTGGTGAAAGTGGCGGCGAGCGCCGTCTCGCCCGCGCGTTCCAGCTCGTCGATCTGATCAGTGTAATGGTCGCCGATCACCGTCTCGATCGCCTCGGTACAGGCGTGGGCCGCCTTTTCGCCGAGCAGGGCGGTGGCGACGCCGAGGGCGAAACCCGCCAGATTCCAGACCGGCGACGCGAGGGTGGGGCGCACGTCTTCGCGCGTGAGCAGATCGTCGAACGTGTCGAGGTGGGTCTGTTCCTGCGCGGCCATCTCGCGAAGCTGGCCAACAATGCGCTCATGTCCCTGGCGGCGTTCAAACACAGCGAGCTGCCCGCGATAGATCGCGACCGCGCCATACTCCCCGGCATGGTCCACGCGGAGCATTTCCTCGCGGCGGGCGCGGCTTCCCGGGCGCGCGCGGGGGATCATCGAACCGCCATCCCGGCCATGTCGGCCTGGCGGTCGCCGCGCCATGCACAGACGAGGCTGAGCGCTGCGAGGCTGAGCGAGATGATCGCGTTCCAGGAGGCCATCGTCAGGCCGAGGAACCACCATTTTGGCTCGGCGCACGCGGGCACGGCGAGCGGAGCGTTGAGTTGCGACCACAGATCGCCCGAGAGCGTCTGATCAGCCGCGCCGACCGCGCAGGTGTCCGGCGCGGGGAATATCCCGAGCTCCACTCCAGAGTGGTAAGCGGCGACCCCGGCGCCGGCGAGGAAGACGACGCCGAGGAGGGAGTCGACCGCAAACATCATCCGCGAGCTCGCTCCACGCCGCTGGAGCAGCGCGCCGATCACCGCAATCGCCGCCGCGCCCCAGTAGACCTGGCGCTGGGTGTAGCAAAGCGGGCAGGGCGCGAGATGGGCGAACCGCTCAAAGCCGTGCGCGGCCCCAAGCATCGCAAGCGATGCGAGCAGGGCGGCGAGCGGCCATCGCGCGCGGTCAAGAGGCAGCCACGTCATCAGACAAGTCTAGAGCGCGCCAATCGGGCGGCAATGCGGCCGATGGTCGTCCGCGCCTTCAAGCCCCGGTGAGGGTGCGCACGCCCAGCAGAACCAGCGTGATGAGTCCGACGATCCATGCCAGCCCGACGATGCTTCCGCCGATCACCAGCAGGCCGTCGCGCGCCATCAGGCCGAATGCGACGATCGCAACGGCGATGCCCGGCACCGTGTTGGTTGCGGGCAGCGGCGTGAGGATGGACATGCAGAACAGAACGAGCAGGCAGCCGATCGCCTGCTCGCCTCGCTGCGACAACATGCCGACGAGCCTCGGGCGGGCGAAGATCTCCATCCATCCGAACCATTTGCGGCCCCACGATGCAGTGCGCGCGAGGCTCTGTTTCTGGATGACACGGCGCGCGAAACGATCCGGCAGCCAGGGCTCCTCCCGGCCGAGGGCCATCTGAGTTGCAAGCGCCATCATCGGCAGCGAAACGATCTGCGGCACGCCGTAGAGAAACGGGATGCAGCACGGCAGGGCGAGCACGAACAGCGCGGCGCCAAACGCCCGCTCGTCCAGCCGGTCGAGGATCGCCCGCAGCGTCAACCCTTCCGCCGGCGCCTCCGCCGCCATGGCTTCCAAGGACTGAAGGAAGGTGCGCGCGGTCGGCGCGGCGGGCCCGTCGGGAGCGGTTTCGGACGACATGAGGTCTCCGGTCAAAACGGGGTGCGCGGCGCAATGTCACGCACGGGCCACCCCATGCATGGGACGTCTGACGGACATGGCCCATTGCGTGCTAGAGCGATTCCCATGGCGATCAATGCGTATCGGTCAATCCTGTCGGCGGCGGCAAGTCCCCGCGCGGAGCCCATGCTGTTCGCGGTCTCTTTCGCGGAGAGTTCGTTCTTTCCTTTGCCGCCTGACGTGATGCTCGGGCCGATGTGTTCGGCCCGGCCTGAGCGCGCCTGGCGCTATGCGCTGGTGTGCACGCTCGCTTCGGTGCTCGGGGGACTGTTGGGCTATGCGATCGGCTACGCATTGTTCCAGAGCGTCGGCTCGTGGATCATTTCGGTGTTCGGCTATGGCGGGCGGGAGCAGGAGCTTCGCGCCTTCTACGACCAGTACGGGGCGCTGGCGATCTTCATCAAGGGGCTTACGCCCATTCCGTTCAAGCTGGTCACGATCATTTCCGGTGCGATGCATTTCAGCCTGCCGGTATTCGTCGTGGCCTGCCTGATCACGCGAGGCGCGCGTTTCTTTCTGGTCGCGTGGTTGTTTCGCACCTATGGCCCGTCGATCGCGCCGGTGATCGAAAAGCGCATCGGCGTCGTCATGCTGGGCGTCGCGATCGTACTGGTCGCCGCGATCCTCGCTGTGCGCTTTCTCCACTGAGGTCCACGAGAGCCGTAAGATTTCCGATCACCGTCAACGATATGTTGGTGATGTTGGCGGACTCTGTCGCATGGACGGACCGAGATTGGCCGTTCGTCGGTCTGCAACGAGCTGTCATCCCATGCGTCTCTTTTCCCCTCTCGCGCGCGATCGCCGCAGCACGGTTGCGGAGTACGCCTGGTATGTGCTGATCGGCGTTGTGCTCATCACCGAGATCGCGTCGCGGATGATCCCCGCGGCTTGAGGTCTGGCCGTGGGCGCATCTCGGCGTCCCCACCCCCCTTTGCGAACATGTTTCGATAATATAGGCCTCCCTCCCACACGCGGGCGTGGCGGAATTGGCAGACGCGCCGGACTCAAAATCCGGTTCTGGTGACAGAGTGTCGGTTCGACCCCGACCGCCCGCACCAGTGAATGCGTTTCCCGCGGCAGATCAACGAACCGTCACCGAATCTCCGCCGTGTGCGACGCGACGAAGCGCCAACCAGGTCAACGGAATCGGTTCGGGTCGGTAGACAGCACTCCGGCCACATGTTAGAATCATTCTAATTTCAAGATCGCGTATCCCCCCAACCAGAGAGGCAATCAATGAGCGATGGATCATCCGCAGGACAGTGCCCCGTCATGCATGGCGTCACCAAGTCAGCCGCGAGCTTCGGCGCGGTTCAGCATGAGTGGTGGCCAAACCAGCTGAACCTGCGGATCCTGCATCAGAATCCGCCTCAGGCTGACCCGATGGGGGACGGCTTCAACTATGCCGAAGCGTTCAAGACGCTGGATCTCGACGCTGTCGTGAAGGATCTCCACGCCCTTATGACCAACTCCCAGGCGTGGTGGCCGGCGGATTACGGACACTACGGCCCGTTCTTCATCCGCATGGCGTGGCACAGCGCCGGCACCTACCGCATCGCGGACGGGCGCGGCGGCGCCGGAGCCGGAACGCAGCGTTTCGCTCCGCTAAACAGCTGGCCAGACAACGGAAACCTCGACAAGGCGCGCCGCCTCCTGTGGCCGATCAAGCAAAAGTACGGGCGCAAGCTCTCCTGGGCCGACCTGATGGTGCTCGCCGGCAACGTCGCGCTCGAGTCGATGGGCTTCAAGACGTTCGGCTTCGCCGGCGGGCGAGCCGACGTCTGGGAACCCGAGGCCGACATCTATTGGGGTCCCGAAGCAGAGTGGCTGGTGACATCCAGCAATCCCAACAGCCGCTATGCCCGATCCGTCCGCGATGTGAAGTCGTCCGACGCCGACGCGAACAAGCTGGATAATCCTCTTGGCGCGGTGATGATGGGGCTGATCTACGTCAACCCGCAGGGGCCTGACGCGGTCCCCGATCCGCTCGGATCGGCCCACGACATCAGGGTGACCTTCGCGCGCATGGCCATGAATGACGAGGAAACCGTCGCTCTGGTCGCCGGCGGCCATACCTTCGGCAAGGCGCATGGCGCAGGTCCGGAGAGCCATGTGGGCGCTGAACCGGAAGGCGCGGCGATCGAGCTGCAGGGGCTCGGCTGGATGTCGTCCTACAAGTCCGGCAAAGGCGCTGACACGATCACCTCCGGCATCGAGGGACCTTGGACGGCCAATCCGACGAAATGGGACAATGGCTATTTCGATGTCCTGTTTGGCTATGAGTGGGAAGTGACCAAGAGTCCCGCCGGCGCCTGGCAGTGGCAGCCCAAGGGCCTGAAGCCCGAAGACCACGCACCGCAGGTCGACGGGAACGGCAAGGTTCCGCTCATGATGACGACGGCCGACATGGCCATGCGGATGGACCCCGCCTACGAGAAGATCTCCCGGCGCTTCCACCAGAACCCCGCGGCGTTCGCTGATGCGTTCGCCCGCGCCTGGTACAAGCTCACCCATCGCGACATGGGCCCGACCTCGCGCTATCTCGGCAAGCTCGTCCCCAAGGAAGAGTTGATCTGGCAGGATCCGGTTCCGGCGGTCGATCATCCTCTGGTCGGCGATGCGGACATCGCCGCGCTCAAGGCGAAGATTCTCGCCTCGGGTCTGTCGGTGTCGGATCTCGTGCGCACCGCCTGGGCGTCGGCGTCCACCTTCCGCGGGTCGGACAAGCGCGGCGGGGCCAATGGCGCCCGTATCCGGCTCGCGCCTCAAAAGGACTGGCAGGCCAACGACCCGACCGAACTCGCCCGGGTGCTCGCTTCGCTCGAGGCGATCCGGGCCGCGTTCAACGCGACCCTGTCGGGCGGCAAGAAAATCTCGCTTGCGGACCTGATCGTGCTTGCCGGCGGCGCCGCCATCGAGCAGGCGGCGAAGGCGGCGGGTCACACCGTGACCGTTCCGTTCGCTCCCGGCCGGACGGACGCATCGCAAGAGCAGACGGACGTTGAGTCCTTCGCTGTGCTCGAGCCCGCCGCCGACGGCTTCCGCAACTATCTGCGCGAAGGCTCGGGGCTTCCTGCGGAAGTCGCCCTTGTCGACAAGGCGCAACTCCTGTCGTTGTCGGCGCCGGAGATGACCGTTCTCGTCGGCGGCCTGCGCGCTCTTGGCGCGAACGCGGGCGGGTCACAGCTCGGCGTGCTCACGGGGCGCCCCGGCGTGCTCACCAATGACTTCTTCGTCAATCTGCTCGATATGGGCACGATGTGGCGGCCGGTTGGCGACGGCGCGACCATGTTTGAGGGGGTAGATCGGGCCTCCGGCGCCGTGAAGTGGACCGCGTCGCGCGTCGACCTCGTCTTCGGTTCGAACTCGCAGCTCCGCGCGCTGGCCGAAGTCTACGCGGCGCAGGATGCAACCTCGTCCTTCGTCACGGACTTTGTGGCGGCTTGGGTCAAGGTGATGAACGCCGACCGGTTCGATCTCGCCTGAGGTCAGGATCGGTTGTCGCATGGACGGGCGGCGCTTTCGGGAAGCCGGGAGCGCCGTCTTCGTTTCTTGGAAGCGCGATCTCCCGATCATCGAGCAGGCGTCGCTAGCCTGCGAGCAAAGCCGCCGCGACGCGCTCGCCGCTTTCGACGGCGCCGTTCATATAGCCCTGGAAGTCGACGCTCGTATGCTCACCTGCGAAGTGCAGCATGCCGGAGAATTCCGGCGCCGCCGCGATCTCAAGGAGGGAGGTGTACTGGCCGACCTTGGCCGCCGAATAGCTCGCAAGCGTGTGGGGATGACGGGGCCAGAAGAAGCTCGCCTTGCGCTCCAGGTCGAGGCTGTCAGCCATCGCTGGAGAGAGCTCGCGCAGCCCGCCGGCGAAATGGTCGAGCGCGGCGGCTTCTTCTCCCCGGGCTGGATCGGCGGCGAGGAAATTGGTGAGCACGCCGCCGCGCCCCGGCTGACCGAGGCTTGTCTCCCAGCCGGACTGGAAGGGCAGGTCGGAATAAAAAGAGCCGCTGAAGCCGGTGTTCCGGCCGAACAGCGACCCATCGGTCCAGGGCCGGGACGTTGTCGCGACCATCAGCTTGGCGTTCGCGCCATACCCGAGTTCGTTGATGGCCCGCATCTTGGGCGCGCTGAGCCCGATGCCCCCCAAATTCTCGACGCTCTTCAGGCGGGTGAACGGGAGGGCCAGCACCACCTCATCGGCGCCGACCGTCACGACCCCGTCCGGCGACCGGAAGGTGAGTGCAAAGCCGCTTGAACTGCGCTCGATCGCGGTCAGCTCGTGTCGCGAATGGATTGCGGCGCTGGATGCAAACTCGCTCCTCAGCCGGGCGTCGAGCGCTTCGGTCAGCGACGAGGAGCCGCCCGCGATCCGCCACGCCTGATCGCTCTCGCCATACGGTGCAAATTCGCTGGCCGGGTCAGCGGATATGAAGTCAACCAGGTTGAGGGCGGACTGCTGCTCCGGCGGCAGGCCGAACTCGCAGGTATAGGCGATCGCGAGGAAGTCGAGCACCCAGTCCGGGGCTTCACCCCTCAGGGCGCCCAGATAGTCGCTGAGCGGCGTGCGATCGATTTCGATGGCTCTGGGAGTCCACTCATCATTCGCGTCAAGCAAATCAGCCTGATCGATTGCGATGCGGCTCGCGATCGGCAGAAACCCCCCGACGCCGGCCTCCGGGTCAACAAGGTCGCGCGAGGACCGGATTTCGCCGCCGAACAGAAAGGCGTCCGACCATGAGCCGCCTTCCGGTCGCAGCCGCTCGATCCCGACGCCGAGTTCGGCGGCGAGCGACATCAGCGCGGTGTGATGGGTGTCGACGAATTCGCCGCCAAGTTCGCAAAACTGCCCCTCGCTGGTGAAGTCGCGCAAGGTGAACATGCGCCCGCCCGTGCGGCCACTTGACTCATAGAGGTCGGCCCGTCGGCCTGACTGGGCGAGGCGATAGGCGGCGGTGAGCCCCGCCGCGCCCCCACCGACGATGACGACCGGGCGTGAACTGCGTGGCCGACGCATTGCGGCGGGCGGCGCGCAGGCGGTCATTCCACTTGTCATGCCCGCCGCGATCAGTGCGAGTGCGCCGCGCCGCGAGAGCGCGCGCGCCACGGGGGCTCCACCGGTTCGCAACCGGGCGGCCGCAACCAGTCGGCGCGCAAGAGCGAAACTCGGACTGCGGGGCATGGGATCAACTCCGGCGACGGATGCGGCGCAAGCTAACTGATGCGCCGCCACGTTCAACTGCCCTCTCAAACAGAAAGGGCCGCCCGGTCATCGACCCGGCGGCCCGTTCCGTTACGAGAGTGGGGCGTTCGCCCTCTTTTCGGTCAGACCCTATCGGCGGCGGACTCCGGAGGTTGCTCCGAATGTCGCACCGGTCGAATGAGCGCTGACGCCCCCGTTTCTCGTGACTGACATTCGATCACCTCCTTTCTGTTAGTTGACACTGTCAGGGAGATTGGTCTCAAGCGGCGGCGGATGCAAGGGTGATCTGGGAATTTAATGTTCGCCGCGCCCTTCCAGCCGGCGAACGCCCGATCTGTAGGCGTCATCCGGCGGCGCGGCGCCCGAGTGCGCCTGGTCCGCCGGCCTCGCGACGGTTTCGGGCAGGACCCGAACCACGATTTCAGATGCGGCGTCGACTTCGACCACGCGTCCTGCAAGCTTGGCGTAGTAGCGGCCGGGAGGCGGCGAAGGCAGGCCGCGCGCGTAGGGATCGGCGATCACCAACGGACTGAAACGGGCGATGCGGCGATTGGGCAGCCCTGCCTCATCTACCGCTTGCGAGCGAGACTCGCGGCTGGCGCTCAGGCGAAGGTCCAGGTCGAGCGCGCGCGCCTCTCGCAGGATTTCGCGACTTTCAAGGTCCGACGCGTCGCCCGTATCGGGGAGAAGCGCCCCTGGCGGGCGGACCTGTGCGGTCGGATGGGCTGCGCGGGCGCGGGCGTCGAGTTCCTCGAGCCTGCGGCTCGCGGTGAAGGCTCGCTGGGTGTCGAGGGCCTCGAACGGCGGAGGCGTGAAGACCTGGGCGGCTGCGACCGGTGAGGATACCCCTGCGGGAAGGCAGACCAGGAGTGCGGCGACGCCCACGGGCGATGTGCCGATTCTGCTCAACCGATCGATCCACCTCCGCTTATCCATCCGACCGGACCCCCTTGGACAGGGTTCGCAGGGAGTTGGTCGCCTGGATGCGGCGGGGGTCGGATGGTGCTGGAAGGCTGTCGACATGTCGCCGCGCCTCGATCCATGGAGCGATATCCCAGTATCGCACAGCTTGGCCCGAGGGCGATGGCAGGATGAACAGGGTCGGCTCATCGGGCGGCCGGGAAGGCTGTCGACCTGTTGTCAGTCGGCCGGTCGGACGGCCGAGCCAGACGCTGGCGGCTGTCTTCGACGTGAACGCGATGGCGGCCGGTTTCAAAGCCTTTAGCCGGCGCTTCAGTCCGACGGGGTCAAAATCGGAGGGCGCCAGCTCGGCGTCGGTTCCCGCCCGCGTCTTGCAAAGGTCGGTGAGGCCGATCCCGTGGCGCAGGAGGAGGCGATACTCGCTCGGATGATAGCAGCGCGGGGTGAACCCGGCCTCGTGCAGCGCGCGCCAGAAGCGGTTTCCGGGATGGGCGTAGTAGCTGGCTTCGGCCGCTGACCGCGCACTGGGCGCCGTACCGACAAAAACCAGCGACAGGCCGGGGCCGAGGAGATCCGGTACGAGGTGAGTTGATGCGGGCCGGGGCGTCACCGGCGGCGACCTTGCCCCGGATGCAACGGCGTCGATAGGGTGCACGCCTCAAACAGGAGGCGCCCATGCCGCTCGTCGATCCCTTGCCGCTCGGTCATGATCCGGAGGTGGCGGCGCTCGCCGCCTTCTTCAACACCACGCTCGGCTTTCCTCCCAACAGTGTGCTCACGATGCAGCGCCGACCGGAGATCGCGCGCGCCTTTATCGGCCTCAACCGTGCGGTGATGACCAATCACGGAAACCTCACCAGCGAGCTCAAGCGGCTCGTCGCGCTGCTTTCGTCCACCGCGGCGGGATGCCGTTACTGTCAGGCGCACACCGCCCTCGCGGCCGAGCGCTTCGGGTCGACGCCCGAACGTCTCGCGGATGTGTGGACCTATGAGACAAGCCCACATTTCACCGACGCCGAAAAGGCGGCGTTCGATCTCGCGATCGCGGGATCGGCGCAGCCCTCCGCAATCGACGGAGAGCTGAAATCGCGCCTCCGCGTCCATTGGGACGAGGGCGACATCGTCGAGCTGATGGGGGTCATCTCGCTGTTCGGCTTCCTCAACCGCTGGAATGACGGCATGGGCACATCGATCGAGGCGGACGCCGCGCGCGCGGGTGACCAGTATGTCGGCGGGCGGGGTTGGACGCCGGGCAAGCACGCCGGCTGAAGACCCTCAAGGCTGGGCGGGCGGCGGCGTGTGCTTCACTGTCAGGCCCATCCGTTCGCCGAAGGTCGACAGGTCCGCCGCCGCAGCCGGTGCATCCGCGAACCGCAACGGTTCGGCCGGCTTCATGCCGATCGACAACTCGCCGCCGGTTGCGATGAATGTCCCGAGCGCGGACATGATCTCGGCCGCGGGCGGGAATTCCGTGCTGCCGGCGCCGCCGACCATCATCACCATCGCGGACGCCATCTGACGGAGATTGTCCGGCGTCTGGTTGGCCAGCATCGCGGCGGAGGGATCATCCGCGGGCATCACCTTGGCGATATCGATCGCAAGCGCGAACGACTTTTGAAGCCCTCCCTCATCGACGAGGCGGAAGTCGAGCCCGCTGAACGCGGAGGTTTCCTCAAAAAGCGCGGACAGTCCGGCTGTATCGACGCTTGAGATGTCGTCGGCGATCAGCGCCAAAGCCCGCTGATAGTCCGGCAGCGCGCCGTCGAGCCCGAAGGTCATCCGCATGAAATCATCGACTCCGAACAGGGCGTCGATCCGGGCCGCCCCGTCAGACGGATTCCAGCGCCAGCCGAGATTGAGATCGAAGCTCGGTCGGTCGAGACCGTAGGCGGCGAGCCGGTCGATGATCGTGTTCGCCATGGAGAGGTCGGGGGCCTCGCCGGTCGCCGCGGCGGCGCTTGCCGCGAAGTCCATGAAGGCGCGCAGATTGTAGCGTGCATCTTTTGTTTCGACGCTGAGGTTTGAAGGGATGAGCCAGGTCCAGCCGCGCAGGTCGACGCGGGACTCCGCCACGGAGTAAACCTCATTGCCGTTGAGGGAGATCGACTGCCCGGTCATCACGAACTCGCCGAGACTCATGAGGTCGGTCTCGGTCTTCGCCGGCATGACGCCGCGGGCGAGGTGATCGTACAGCTTGTCGGCGCGGACGCCCTTCAGCGAGTAGCGATCGAAGGCGCCGGAAATCTTGAGCGGGAGGGGCGCCGCGGATGACCCGTCGGTCGCCGCCTCGGGGGCGACGCCTTCGGGAAAATCGCCCGTGAACGCCATTTTCGACGCATAGGCGAGATCAAGGTCGCCGCCGCGCACGCCCTTGGCGGCGGCGTCGCCAATCGTGAAACTGAAGGCGAAGGGCCGCCCGGCCTGCTGGTAGGAAAGCTCAGCCTTGGCGTCGAATGCGGCGTAGGAGTCCGCGGCGAACGCCCGACCAAAGGCCGCATAGCTCTGCGCAAGCGGCAGGATTTCAGCCCAGTCGCTGTCCGCCTCGAGTTGGCGGGGAGCGAGCACGAACGGGCGCAGCACAAGATCGTCGATCACGAGCCGGCGGAACGAGAAGTTGTACCTCTCCAGTCCCATGTCGAGGGCGGCGTCGATCTGCAACGCGTCCGCGTCGTCGAGCGTTCCCTCGCTCGAGGCGACCACTCCGTCGACCGCCTCGGAGACCCGCTCGCTCATGGAATCAAACATCGGCTGGATGAGTGTTTCGAGCCCGATCAACGACACGCCCGTCGCCTCGACCCGGCGGGCGAGCGGCGCGGTTTCATCGAGGCGCTGGCCGGAGAGCCGCGCGATCGCAAAGTCGGTGTCGAGGTCCCACACTTTGAGCTCGCTGATCCTGACGCCCACCGCCTCGTTGGCGGCGAGCGAAAGCGTGACATCGCCAAGCACGGTCGCGCCGGACGCCTGATCCGACGTGACGCTGGCGTAGCTCGCCTTCAGCGCCGGTGGGAGCGCGGCGAGGAGGGCCGGAATGTCGGTGGTCTTGCGCGATCGGAACTTGAAGGGCTTAGACCCGTCCAGCGCTTCAACCTGCTGCTCGAATTTCGCAAGATCGATGGTCGACGGCGTGTAGGCCGCCGACGAACCGGCGTTGCGATTGCATCCGGCGAGTGCGAGCCCCGCGGCGAGCACGGCGGCTAGAACGGCAAGGCGGCGCATGCGGCATCCCCTCTCGATGGTCACCCCGGGCGGGCTTGTAACCGACGCGGCCCCCTTTGGCGAGCCGCGCCCGCCCGATCGTTTGTCAGTGCGCGCGATAGAGCTGTGCCAGATGGGCGGCGAAGCCCGTCCGGTCCGCCGTGTCCAGCGCCTCAAGCGGGACCTGGACGGTGTGGATCGAGAACACGATCGCGCCGCTCTCTGCGAGCTTCAGGAGGCACTGGCGCTCCACCCGCACAAAGACCGGCAGCGCGGGATCGAACGGTTTCGGCTCGCCTTCCGCCCGCGGCTGGTGGAGGGCAGGATCGTTGTAGCCGAGCGCGTTCGATCGCATCAGCGGCAGGCCGGGCGGGAGGCGCGCGAATGTCCGTTCGATGCGGGCGTCCATGGCGGCGTCGATCCGGTTGATCGGCTGGTGGATCCGCGCCATCGGCCGGCCGATCTTGTCGGCGAGCCGCCAGCTTGCCGGGAAGGCGAGGGCGGCCGCGGTGAGCACATGCACGCCTGAGCGCGCCTCCAGGATCACAAGGTCGGCCTGCACGAGACGAGCGGCCGCAAGCAGCGGCGGATGGGCGCTCGTATCGACCACCACGCCGTCGGGCCTCGTGATGCAATCGTCGTCCGCCCGGTAGCCGGGGTCGGCGGAGATGTGGGCGCGGATGGCGGCGAGCGCTTCGGCGCCGGCGGGCTCTGATCCCTCTGTCTGGGCGAAGGTCGCTGCGGGTCGGCTCGCGAACAGGCGGTCGCGCTCGGCCATCTGCGCGGCGAAGGCGTCGTCGCGGATCAGCCAGTCTTTGGGAGCAAGCGGCGCAAGACCCGGAAGCCGGGCCGAAAGCGGGTCGCGCCAGGGGGCGACGCCGAGGCGGGACTGGAGAATGGGCGGGTGCGGCGTCATTCCCCCATCAGCTCCCGCCGGTCAGCTCCGGGCCGTGATTGCGCACATCGCCGACGGACGGGTGCGCCGGCCGCATCTGCATCTCGTCTTCCGGATAGGGCTTCAACACCGCCGCGACCTGGGCCTCCGAACCGTCGAGCCAGCGCCGCACGCCCGCTTCATCGAGGATCACGGGCATCGAGGTCGCGAGGCCGGCCAGCATGTCATTGGCTTCGGTCGTGACGATGGCGAAAGTGTCGAGTTCGGAGCCCTCGATCATCGGGCGCGCCCACAGGCCCGCAAAGCAGAACCAGTCGCGCTCGCGCAGGGTTACCGCGAACGGCGTCGCGCGGCCCTTGGCGCCGGCCCAAACATAATAGCCGGAGGCGGGGACGAGACACCTGCCATGCCGGTAGGCGCCGGAGAAGGCGGTGGATGTGGCGGCGGTCTCGGCGCGCGCGGTGAAGCTTGTGAACGTCTTCTCCTTCAGCGGTTTGGTCCACCAGGTCGGCACGAGGCCCCAGAAGGCGGGCGTGACTGAAAGCGCGCCGCTCGGAGCATATTCGCCGGTGTAGACGCCGGGCCAGGACCGGCGGAAGACGGGCGCCGCCTGCGTGGGGGCGATGTTCCACTGCGCTTCGGGCGGGCCGACCCCCGCCGGCGGCACGAGGCCGGTGGCGGCGGTGTACTCCGCCCACGGGATCTCGCGGCGGAAGAAGCGGCCCGTCATCCGGGACCGGCGCCGGCGGGCACCGGCGTGGTGGCGGTAGGGGCCATGCCGGCCTCCTGATAGATCACGCTGGTTTTCGCGCGAGCGTAGTGCGGCGCGCCGGCGGGCACGAGGAATGTGTCGCCCGGGCGATAGAGCCTTGCGCCGCGGGTATCGACCACCTCGCCGAAGCCGTAATGCACCTCGCCCGACACCACGGTGAGGATGCGCGCATCGGGATGGGTGTGCGGCGCGATGGAGCCGCCGGCGGCGATGCGGACGCGGATGGCGTAGAGCGCGCTCGCGCTTCCCGAGCCGATGAGGTAGGCCGCCTCGGCCTTTTCTGCGCCGCCCATCGCCGCGAAGGCGACGCCCTCGGTCCAGACCGTATCGTGGGGGCGCGCGCCATGGCCCGCGCAGGCGCCAAGGGCGAGGGCCCCGGCGAGCGCAAGGAAGCGGTTTCTGGACATGCCTTACGGCTCCGGTCTGCAGCTCATGAGTGTTCGGTCTGGTCTAGGCGCTCGCGTGCTGGCGGACAAGCGAACGGCGTGGGCGGATGGTTGCCAGAAGGCGGGACGGTTGACCGCTCGCCGGCATTCCTTAGGCTGGAGATATCGCTCCATTGGGGATCCCACATGATGAAACCACTGCTGGCCGCCCTCGCGCTGGGCCTTGCCGGCTGCATGCCGGCCGCGCAGGAGGAAAGTGGCCCTGCCGCCTCGACGGACGCCCCGGCCGCAGCCGCCGGCCCTGCAGCGGCCGACGCTGCGGACGTTCCAGCCAGCCTGGCTGGTCGCTGGGGCGTCACGGCTGACGCCTGCAGCCCCGACAATGCGGCGAGGGATGGCGTGATCGAAATCACCGCCACGACGGTCGCCATGGGGCTGGATGCGTGCACGGTCACGCGCGTGGGGCCCGAGGGCGATGGCTTGCACCTGGTGGTGCAATGCCAGAGCGGCGAGGGCGGCGAGGACTATGAGCGCGACTTCAGCTTCTCAACGCCTGCGCCTGGCATGCTGCGCTGGATCACCGAGGGCGGCTCGGCCGAGGACCATGTGCGCTGTCCCTGACAGCTGTCCCTGACAGCTGTCCCTGACAGCTGTTCCAGACAGCTGTCCCTGACAGCTGTTCCAGACAGCTGTTCCAGACAGCTGTTCCAGACAGGCGGCCTATTTCTTGTTCATGACGGCCATGACGTCCGCCGTTATGTCGATGGCGGGCGTGAAGGTGAACACGGTGCTCTTTTCGAGCACGATGTCATAGCCCTTCTGCGCCCGGACGGTCTCGGCCGCGGTCTGCGCGGAGGCGAGCAGTTTGGTGCGTTCCCTCAGCACGCGTTCGGACTGGGTGCGCTGATAGTCCCTGGTCAGGTTGGCCACCCTGGCCCGGCGCGTTTCCAGGGCCGCCTTGTCGGTCGCCAGCTGCGTCGCGGCCTTGTCCCTTGCGGCCTGTTCCGCCGCGGTGGGGTTGGGCTTGGCTGCGAGGGCCTGCGAGGCCGCGGCCTCGCGGGTGATGATGCCCTGTTCCGCCTCGCTGAGCGCCGCAGTCTCCTTCTGGAGGTTCGCCGTCATGACGGCGAAATCCTTCTCCATCGCCGTCCGGGCGGTCACTCCCGGCACGGACTCCGTGACCAGCCGGTTGGCGTCGACGACCGCGATCTTCGACTGCGCGAAAGCCGGCGACGCCGAGAGCAGCCCCGCGGCGATGGCGGCGACAACGAGCAACTTCATGTGACCCTCCAGAAAACTGCAGGATGATGCCTACGATCCGGGAATGCAGCGATCAACCTTTGCAGTATGGAAGCCGCGACAAGGTCGGGGTCGTACTCCCGGATGCTGCGGATGTACTTCCCCGGCGCGGGGCCAGAGCGCGGTGCGGCCGCCGGCCCTGGGAAGCGGCGGCGGGGGTAACTCTTCCCCCTGCAGGGGGAGGAAGACGGCGCAGCCGTCAGGTGGGGGTCTGACGCAGCCGGAAACTGACCCCCACCCGAAGTCCGCATGGGGTTACGCGGGAGGCTAGAGCGGCGTAGGGTGCAGTCAGGCAAGGCCGAAATGCACTGCGCCACACGCAAAAAAGGCGCTTTTCGCTCCGCTCGATGCATCCTACGCGCGCAAGGCCCCGCCCTCTCGGCGAGCTTTGTCAGTCGAATTTGACCTGCAAGCCCGGATAAAAAAGCGAGATCGGTGTGTCGATGTCGTCAGGATTTTCCAGCGCTCGTCTGACCTGATTCCGAATTTCCGTCCTAACAAGCTCGATTTTTGGAATAGCCGAGTAAACATTGCTAAGATCTATTGAGATGGTCCGCATCTGGTTGACGTCGAAGGGGATGCGATCGCCTTGTCGGATTATCTGCACAATTGGCTTACGGATCGCATGGCGGATCGCAAGTTCATAAAATACATTGGGATTGCTGAACGAGAGATCAGCAATGACCAATCGCGCGCGCATCAGATAGTCGATGATCTGCTTCGTTATTACCCCAGGCTGATCGATCTTGTCTGCTCTAATGACGTTTAGATTGAACTCTTCTAACGCTGGCTCGACGAACGATCCGATAATCAAGTCTGAATGGGATCGTTCACTCGATTCTGGAGCTCCGATGGGAATGATCATGAAGCAAATATTAGCCAACGAGGAATCGATGCTTGCGGCATTTCCAGGATTTGCTGGCATAGCGTCTATGGCACGAGCCGGTTGGGCGACGCTTGCTTGACTGGCAGGAAGTTCATCTAGCGCCATATCAATGGACACTACGCGCTCCGCCCCCGCCAAGGTCTTCAGTAGGCCGACGGATCGAAGATTCAGAATGAAGGTGTCGACAGCTTCCTCAATGTGGCTCTCGGGAATTCCATTTTTCCTTGCAGTCATCCACCAGGAAATTGCGACTGGGTAGCTTCTTGTCGACAAAAGTCTCGTAGAGCTTCTTGAATATTTCAATGTTCAGAATGGCGGCTTCGATTTTTGCGCGCGCCTGTTCGCGTTTCGAGCTGTCGGGGTCAACAATCTTGCGACCAATTTCGGTCAGTTCAATCTGCTCAGCTGTGTAACTACCTTTCGTGAGGCCATACTTGCCTGAGTTAGTCACAAGATCGCGGCTGGCACTGCTATCCGGAGATTTCTTAAGTTCGTCAAACAGCGTCAGACGTCGAACTGGTAGGCCAGAGCCAGTCTTGAACGCAGTGGCCGCGAGCGGGATGACGTCGTCAAATGGAGCAGAAGGATAGGGGCGCGTTGTACGCGTCTTGCGCGGCCGCTTGTCCTGCTTGGAGCTGTCTTCCTGCGCCATATTCCCAACCGCGAACTTTGCAGCAACGAGCACTCAACCGCCAAGGAAAGCAATCCTCGTGCCGCGCTGCTTTGCCAGACAAAGGTTCCCGCTCGTTAACTGTCGAGTTAGCTTCTTAATCGATCCCCTCGCGCTTCTGCCCGCTCTCGCTGACGTAGAGCTCGCCGCCGGTTTCGCGGAAGCGGCGGGACATCTCGGCCATGCCGGCTTGCGGGTCTGCCGGGGTGAGGCCCCCCTCCGTCGGCTGCGCCGACTCCTCCGCCGCTTCGCGGTGGAGGACGAGCGCCGGGTCGTTGAGCTTCGCCGCCGCGTCGCGGACATCCTGGCTGATCTTCATCGAGCAGAATTTCGGGCCGCACATCGAGCAGAAGTGCGCGGTCTTCATCGCCTCCTTGGGCAGGGTCTGGTCGTGGAAATCGCGCGCCGTCTCCGGGTCGAGCGCGAGGTTGAACTGATCCTCCCAGCGGAACTCGAACCTAGCGCGTGAGAGCGCATCGTCGCGCAGCTTCGCGGCCGGGTGGCCCTTGGCGAGATCGGCCGCATGCGCCGCGATCTTGTAGGTGATGACCCCGGTCTTCACATCATCGCGGTCCGGCAGGCCGAGATGCTCCTTCGGTGTGACGTAGCAAAGCATCGCGCAGCCGAACCAGCCGATCATCGCCGCGCCGATGCCTGAGGTGATGTGGTCGTATCCCGGCGCGATGTCGGTGGTCAGCGGCCCGAGCGTGTAGAACGGCGCCTCGCCGCACGTGCTGAGCTGCTTGCGCATGTTCTCCTGGATCTTGTGCATCGGCACATGGCCAGGGCCTTCGATCATCACCTGGCAGCCCTTGTCCCAGGCGATGCGGGTGAGCTCGCCCAGGGTTTCCAGCTCGGCGAACTGCGCCGCGTCGTTGGCGTCCGCGATCGAGCCGGGGCGCAGCCCGTCCCCCAGCGAGAAGGAGACGTCGTAGGCCGCCATGATGTCGCAGATCTCGTCGAAGCGCTCGTAGAGGAAGCTCTCCTTGTGGCGCGAAAGCATCCAGCGCGCCATGATCGATCCGCCGCGGCTGACGATGCCGGTGACGCGCTTGGCCGTGAGGTGGATGTAGGCGAGCCGCACGCCTGCGTGGATGGTGAAATAGTCCACGCCCTGTTCGCACTGCTCGATGAGCGTGTCCTTGTAGACCTCCCAGTCGAGCTTGTCGGGGTCGCCGCCGACCTTCTCAAGCGCCTGATAGATCGGCACGGTGCCGATCGGCACGGGGCTGTTGCGCACGATCCACTCGCGGATGTTGTGAATGTTCCGTCCTGTCGAGAGGTCCATCACGGTGTCCGCGCCCCAGCGGATCGCCCAGACCATTTTCTCGATCTCCTCCTCGACCGACGAGGTGACGGCGGAGTTGCCGATATTGGCGTTGATCTTCACGAGGAAGTTGCGGCCGATGATCATCGGCTCGAGTTCCGGGTGGTTGATGTTGGCGGGAATGATCGCCCGGCCGCGCGCGATTTCCGACTGCACGAACTCCGGCGTGATGAACTCCGGCAAGGCCTGCGGGAAGGTTCGCGCAAACACGTCCTCACCATCGGCGAGACGCGTCGCCGCCCCGTCCAGCGGAGCGGCGCGGCCGAGGTTTTCGCGGTGGGCGACATAGGCCATCTCGGCGGTGATGATCCCGGCTTTCGCGTACTGGTACTGCGTGAGCGGCTTGCCGGCGGCGCGCAGCGGCTGGCGCTTGTTCGGGAATTCGGGGACGAGCCGGTCCCCCGTGACATGGCCGTTGTCTTCCGGTTTCACCCGCCGGCCAGGATAGGGTTCTGCGTCGCCGCGCGCCTCGATCCAGGCGGCGCGCACCGGGGCGAGGCCCGCGTGGACATCGATCGCGACCGCCGGATCTGAATACGGTCCGGATGCGTCATAGACACGGACCGGCGGTTCGTTCGCGGTGGGGTGAAGGTCAATCTCGCGCCAGGGCGCCAGCGCATCAGGGAAGCCGGGCGCCTGGCCGTATTGCTTGCGGCTGGCTGGGAGCGCGCCAGTGGTGACGCGGAAGGGGTCGAGCGCCCTCGGATCGATCGGCTTGTTCATCGGGTGTGTCCTGACATGGCGATCAGTCGCCGGTCTTCGTGGATAGGTTTGGCGGAGTAGCGAACCGGATCGGCCCGCCCGCTCCGACAAGCTCGCGCACATAATCCCGGAGGGCGCGAGATGCTTCCGTCTCACTCGAGAAGTCGCCCGTCAGGGTTAACGACAGTCGATAGTTCACGAGCTTCTGGGCGAGTTCGCCGAGGAGGCCACTGCGCAGGTTCCAGACGTCCGGCGCAAAGTCTGCCTTGTCCCGGACGATCTCGCCGCCGGATGAAAGCGCGTCCTCGATCAGGTTCCAAATGTCCGACTGGGTTCCGATCACGCCTGGTTCCGTCCCTACGCCGGTGCAAACCGGACAGGTTCAAAGGGTCCCCGCGTGACACAACGCGATCTCAGCGGCTGCGGCCGCGCCCCTCGGATGTGGCGGCACTTTAGGACGCGGCGTCGGAAGAGGAAAGGTCTTGACGAGGTTCGCGCTTTATATAACCATTCGGTTATGCATCAGGCGTCCGCGCCTTCGAGATTCGATGATCCGTCGCCGATGGGCTCCGATCAGCTGGACGCGGTATTTTCGGCGCTCGCGGATCCCACCCGGCGTGCGATCCTGGCGCGGCTGTCACAAGGCGATGCCGGCGTGATGGAACTCGCCGAGCCTTTCGTGATCAGCCAACCTGCCGTGTCAAAACATCTGAAAGTGCTGGAAGGAGCGGGGCTCATCCGCCGAGAGCGGCGAGGGCAGGCTCGGCTGTCGCGCCTCGAGCCTGGGCCGCTGGGTGAAGCCGCGGCGTGGATGGAGCGGTATCGCGCGTTCTGGGAGGCGAGCTTCGACCGTCTTGATGCGCTGCTGGATGAACTGAGACAGGCGGACGCCGAGAGCAAGGGGACAATCCCGTGAGTGAACTTCAGGCCTATACGTCCGAGCGCGTGTTCAAAGCGCCGATCGACCTCGTTTGGCGCGCGTGGACCGACCCTTTGCTGCTTGGCCGCTGGTTCGGGCCGCGTGGGGAGGGTGGTCGACTTCTTGAGCATGATCTCCGGCCCGGAGGGCTTTGGCGCGGCGAAATGACCATGGCCGACGGCTCAAAGATGTACAGCCATTTCGAGTTCGTCACGATCGAACCGAAATCCCGGCTCGTCTGGCGACACAGCTTCGGGGACGGACAGGGCGGGCTCGGTCGTCACCCCATGGCGCCGGACTTTCCGCTGGTCATGCTGAGCGATGTGAGACTGACGCCGGAAGGCGGAGCGACGCGGATGCACTTTCACTTCTCGCCGGTGGATCCCACTCCGCCGGAAGTCGCAGCCTATCGCGACGCCTTCCCGACATTCGAGGGTGGCTGGGGCCAGAGCTTCGACACGCTCGACGAGATGCTTGCGCGCACCTCGATCGCCGGCGCGCTGCTCGCCGAGACGGTGGGCGACCGTGAACTGCTCGTCAGCCGGTATTTCGATGCTCCCCCCACGCGCGTCTTCGAGGCGTTCACGAAGCCTGACCTTGTGGCGCGCTGGATGCTCGGTCCTCCGGGCTGGACCATGCCCGTCTGCGAGATCGACCTGCGACCAGGCGGCAAGTCGCGCTATGTCTGGCGCAACGCTGACGGACGTGACATGGGCCTCGATGCGGTCTTCGTTGAGATCGATCCGCCGAACAGGATCGTTCACCGGGAGACGTTCGACGAGGACTGGACCGGCGGCGAGACGCTGATCACGACCGCGTTCGAGTCACGCGGGGGTGGAACGCTGATGACCATGACAATCGAATATGCGGCGCCCGGGTCGCGCGAAGGCGCTGCGGCGTCCGGCATGTTCCAGGGCATGGAGATGGGCTACCAGCGCCTCGACGCCATGCTGAAGCGGTCCTAATTGCCTCAAACCAGCTTCATCACGCGCTCCCGGGCGTCGGCGAGCTCCTTTGCGATACGCGGCGAAATCGCGACATCCGCCTCGGTGAGCAGGGTGTAGTTCACCGTGCCGCGCGACAGGTCGCCGGAAAGCGCGGTGACAAGATCCAGGAGGACATTGTAGGCGCCGCGCGTCTTGCTGGTCACGGTCTTGGCTTCGCTCGGCGACGTCGCGGCGAAGGCGTCGCACTTGATGAGCTGGCCGGCGGCGTTGATGTAGATCTCGCCGTTGATCACCTGACAGCCCTCGGACCAGTTGTTGACGTCCCGCGCCATGCCGCGTCCGCCCCAGTGGATGTTGATGGTCGCATTCGCCTCCAGGCCGCGATCGAGGTCGCCGTCGTCGAGCTTTCGGTCGGCGCCGGCGCGGATGATCAGCACGCCCTTTCCGAGCGGTCGCAGCGCGAGATAGGTCCGCTGGTGCCAGCCGAAATGATAACGGTGCTGTCCGGGCGTCAGATGCGGCGGCCCGAGAGCGTTGGAGCTGCCGCCAGGCTCGGTTGAGCCCTGGAATTTGAACACCATGCCGTTGATCAGAAGGATGAACACGTCATCGAACTTGCCGCTCATCTCGTTCCGGCGAACGCCGATGAGATGAACCTCATCGGGATCAAACCTCCAGTCCGCGACCTTGAGCGTGTCGGTCGCGGCGGAGAAGGCGTTCACCTTTTCAAGGACTCGCCCCGGCTCGGCGATGCGCTTGCGTTTCACGTCCTCAAGCAGTGACAGCCAGGCCGCGTGTTCGCCCTCGATGGGCCGCCAGTCGGGTTTGGCCCCGGACGCCATCCAGCGTTGCAGATGGCCCTGTGTCTGCGGGCCGAACCTGCCGTCAGGAAGGCAATCAAGCTTCTCCATAGTTCGCACGTATTCCTGGAACAGCCGGATCGCAGATTGCGTGCGATAGCCATAAATGCCGTCGATCCGGCCGCCGATGAACAGGCCGAGGGCCTGCAGCGCCGCCTGCACCTCCTTGACGCTCATGGCGCCGCCAGGGGTCGGCGGCATCGCCCTGATCTCGATCCTGTCGAGCCCGGGCTGCACCTGTGAAAGCGGCACACGGGTCACCGCCTCAACCTCCTTGCGGTAGGCGACGCACAGGTCCGTCCCGACGGATGCGTCATGGCAGCCGAGCGACAGGAGATACCCTGCGGGCGCGGTCCGGATCTGGACATTCGGCGGGGGCGCGGCGGGTGGCGGCGGCGGTGCGGCTGGTGGAGGGGTCGGGGTGGTTCCCGACGTGGGCTTGGTCGCGGCAGGCTTTCGCGGCGGGGCGAAGGGCGGCGCGGTGGGGCCGCGATTGGCCGTACCGGTCGTCGACGGCGCCGGGGGCGGCGTGCGGATCGGAGACGTGGACGGGCGTGTGCCCACCGGCTTGGTTGGCGGCGCCCCCTCTCTCGGCCGTGACTTCATGAAGAGCCGGAGCAGATCGTCAAGAATTCCCATGCGCCTTCGCCTCCAGGTTGGGTCGAACGCTAGACCCGGAAGCCCCGAGGGACAAGGAAGGCGCGCAATGGCGCCTGACGCCGCAAATCCGCCGCATGCGGGGTTCGAGGTGATGATCTCGCAACAGGGAGGTGAGGTATGCGTGGGAATTCCGTTGGCCGGTGGGCGATGGGGGCGCTGGTCGCAGCGTCGATGACGGTTCTGGCGACGGCTGTCACGGCGAAGCCCGCGGCGGCGCAGGCGATTGCGGCGAAACCCTATGATCCGGCGGTGGTCAGGGTGGCGGGGCGGTCTGAACTGTTCCTGCCGCCAGATCAGGCGCGCGTGTCGCTCCAGTTCTACGGTCCCGGCAAGACGGCGGCCGAAGCGTCGAAGGCGGTTTCAGACCGCGCCCGCGCCTTCGCCGACGTCGCGCGCGCGGTCGGCAGGGCGGTGACGCTCGACCGGACTGACGTTTCGGTTTCGCCGGTGATGAAGGAAGGCGGCAGCCGTCGTCCTGACAGCATTCGGGGCTATGAGGCGAACGCCAGTGTGACCATGCTCGTGACTGATCTCGCGCTTCTCTCCCGCGTGGTGGAGGTCGCCGTGAACGCTCAGCCGGACAGTTTCGGGGACGTTGATTTCTCGATTGCGGACACCGCCGCCGCGCGCAGCAAGGCGCGCAAGGCCGCGATCGGGGACGCGGTCGACAAGGCGAGGGTCTATGTCGAAGGGGCGGGCTACAAGCTCGGCCGGCTGCTGCTTGTCGAGGAGGGCGGTTCGAACATGATCGCTCAGTCCGGCAACCGGTTCGAGATGATTGCTGTAGCCGCGAGCCGCCTTGCCGCGCCCGACGCGATCGCCCCGCCGCCGATCGCGCCCGAGCCGCAGCTCTACACCGCAGAGGTCAGCGTGGTGTACGAGGTCGGCGCGCCGATCGGGTAGGGGCGCCCCGCCGGGCGATCGGGCGAGCGTCTGACCGTCGCCGCATCGAGAGTCCGCGCGATGATGGGATGACACGTCGACCCTGTGTTGGCAGAGTTGCGTGGGCAGGGATGGGGGTGTTCATGGTCAGCTATACGAGAAGCGCCGCAACCAAGGCCGAGGCGTTCGAGAAGTCTCGCGCCGGCGGGATCGCGCTCGCGGTGTGGCGAGGTTTCACTCTCGTCAGCGCCGGGCTGTTCGTCTTTGTCTTTGGACCCACGGCGCTGATAGACGCCGGATTCTCTGAATCGGAGGCGGCGGACGCGATGACGACATCGGCGATGCTGGCCGGATTGCAGGCCGCCGTGCTGGGGCTGCTGGCCTTCTTCGCCTGGAAGTTTCGATCGCGGATCGCGATGGCGATCGGTCTTGCCTTTGCGGCGCTGAGCCTTGCCGGCACGGCTTTCGCGTTCGCGCAGTCGGGTCAGCTTTCGATCGGCTCGGTATTCTGGACGACAGCGCTCGGCGTCGCGATCGCCCGCGGGCTCTACTTCGCCAGCCGCTGGCACAAGGAGCGGCGCGCCGTACCGAAAAACGCATCAGCCGTCTTCCAGTGACGTCTCCGGCCTCGCCATGCGAGACGACACGCAGACATTCCATTGCGTCTTGCAATGAGGCAAGGTCGCGCCGAAAAACAGTCGCACACCGGCGTTAGGGTCGGACGGTGCGGCGGGCGACGGGAGGGCGGATCGTGGATATTCGGCGTTCAAGACGGGCGGTGCTGCAGGGCGGGATCGCGGCGGCGGGCCTCGGCCTCGTGCCAGGCTGCGCGTCGGCGCAGGGTCGTCGGCCCAGCCCCAGCGACCGCGTGAATGTCGCGGCGATCGGGGCGGGCGGTCAGGGATCGAGCAACATGTCGGCCCTCACCTCCCAGAACATCGTCGCCATCTGCGACGCCGACTATGGCCGGGTCGATCGTTCGCTGCGGGACCGCGACGGCGCCATCCGGCCCGAGCGCGAGGCGCTCAAGGCGGCGTATGACGCGACCGAACGGCACACGGACTACCGCCGCATGTTCGACGCCCGCAAGGACATCGAGGCCGTGGTGATCGCGACGCCCGATCACCACCATGCGCTCGCGGCGAAGATGGCGATGGAGCGCGGGCTGCATGTCTTCGTGCAGAAGCCGCTCACCTACACGGTCCGCGAAAGCCGGATGCTGCAGGCGATGGCGAAGGCCAACCCGAAGCTCGTGACCCAAATGGGCAATCAGGGCCATTCGGGCGATGACGGTCGCCGGGTGGTGGAGCTGATCCGCGGCGGCGTGATCGGCAAGGTGAAGGAGGTCCACGTCTGGACCAACCGGCCTGTCTGGCCGCAGGGCGTGCCATTGCCCGAGCCGAGACCGGTTCCCGCCACGCTCGACTGGGATGTCTGGCGCGGGCCGGCGACGGTCGACTGGGGCTATCATCCTGACTACTGCCACTTCAACTGGAGAGGCTGGACCCCGTTCGGCACGGGCGCGCTCGGCGATATGGGCGCGCACCTGCTCGATTTTCCGGTGTGGGCGCTTCAGCCGGGCCTGCCGACCCGCATCGAGACGCGTCATACGCTCTGGGGCGGCGACACCGACCCTTGGGATTCAAAGCGTCCCGAACAGCTCACCAGCTATCCGCTTGCGGCGGTCACGCACTACGAGTTCGGCAATGCGCCCGGCGGGCCGCTCTCCATCACCTGGTATGATGGCGGTCTCATGCCGCCGACGCCGCCGCAACTCCCGCCCGGCCTGAAGATGGAGCCCGGCGGCGGCGTGATGTTTGTCGGAGAGGGTGGGCTTCTGCTCCACGAAACCTATGGCGAGAAGCCGGTCCTGGTCGGCGAGGGACTCGATGCAAAAGCCGCAGCGATCCCGCAATCCCTGCCGCGCATCGCGGGCGGCATGCGCGGCCATGAGATGAACTGGATCCGCGCCATTCGCGGCCAGGAGCCGATCTCCAACCCGTTCGAGGCGTCCGCCCCGCTCAACGAGACCATGGTGCTCGGCGTCGTTGCGATGCTCGCCGAGGAGCCGATCCTTTATGACGGCGCGGCGGGCCGGATCACCAATGTCGAGAGTGCGAACCGCCATCTCGATCGAGAATATCGCGAGGGGTGGGCGATCTAGAGTACGTCGTCGATCCTCGTTTTCGGCCGTGCGATCACCGCGCCCTTCGGGCCGATGACGACCGGTCGCTGGACGAGTTTCGAGTTGGTGGCCATCGCCGCCAGGATCGCGTCTTCGTCGGCGCCCGGCGCGTAGAGCCCCATCTCCTCCGCGGCGGCTTCCTTCGGGCGCAGCAGGCCCGACGGCTTCAGCTTGAGTTGTTTCAGCACCGCCTTGAGGGCGGCGGTGTCCGGCTTCTCCTTGAGGTAGAGATAGACGGTGGGTTCGACGCCCTTCTCCTTCAGATAGTCGAGCGCGTTCTTGGACGAGCCGCAGCCCGGATTGTGCCAGATGGTGACCGTGCTAATGAGGTGATGTCTCGTTGGTTCTGATGGGGCCGAGAAGCTTGGATCCATATGGAGGTACGACGCGCGGCCAACGGCGGATCGGCTCGATCGGCCCGCGCCGCACGCTAGAACACCTTCGCCAGTTCCACGAGGTCGAAGTCGGTCCGCCTCGCATTCGTATGCTCGTCGAACGGGAAGGGCAGGCGGCGCCCGGTCGGGAGGTAGCCCCGCCTTGCATACCAGCCAATGAGTTCAGTGCGCAGCGAGATGACGGTCATGACCATGCCCGCCGCGCCCCAAATCTTGCGGGCTTGCCGTTCAGCCTCGGCCAGAACCGCGCCGCCCACGCCAGCCGCCTGATGCTCCGGGGCGATGGCGAACATGCCGAAATAGGCGGCGTCGCCGCGCGAGGCCCCCGGCGCGCGGATGAGCGCACACGCGATGAGCCCGGAAGTCCCCTCCGCGACGAGGAACCGGCTCTCATCCTCGGCGATCAGGTCGAGGACTTCGCCCAGGCTGGTGCGCGGCCCGTCAAACAGGTCAGCTTCCGATGGGATTGACCGCTTCGGCAGTCCGGGCGCCCGATAGGCCCTTTCGATCAGTTCGATCAACGCATCCCCGTCATGCGACGTCGCGAAGCGGTACTTGAGCAACATGTGAGCGGCTGTGGATTGATTGCCCGGCGTTTGTCGAGCCTAATCACCTCGTGAGCCGCTGGGAAGGAACATCAATGGCTGGATTGCGCGTCTCGGTGATGGTGCTCGCGGCTGCCCTGTCGGCGCCTGCGGTCGCGCAGCGCTTGCCCGCCGACCCGACCTTCTGCGATCCGTCGAGCCACGCGCTCGACGCTGTCCGGGCCGCGCCCTCCTCGCACCGCGTGATGTATGAGGACCAGCACACCCGGGTGCTCGAGATCATTCTGGCGCCGCGCTCGGTTGAGGCGATCCATGTGCACGCGCTGCCGAGCGTCATCGAGGGATATTCCGGCGCGGAGGTCGGCGCCCGCTTCGCCTACATCACCTATGAAGCCACAGCGGACGGCTTTCGCGAGACCTCTCGCAATGAGGTGACCCCGACGGAGGGTTATCGCGCCGTCTGGTCGCCGCCGGAGGGCCCGCACGCGATCGCCAATCTTGGAGACCGGCCCGTTCGCTTCATCCGCGTGGAGATAAAGCCGGAAGCCTGCTGGGCGGACAACTAGCTCCGGTTGCTGCAAGAATAGTGTTTCCACCCGGTGCGCGGGATCTGGACTGACGAGGCGGTGAACGCCTATCGGATTTCGAAACACCCGGGGTTGGAACCAAACGTCAGGGGCGGCGGAGGTGCTTCGGACAAATCCTGCAGCGGGAGCCCCCACCAGCCCACATCTCTCCAAGCGCCTTTTTTCAGGCCGACCCGGGGATAAACGCCGATCGCGCGAAAACCCATGCGCTCGTGGACTCCCACGCTCGCATCATTCGGCAAGGCGATCCCGGCGAATGCGTTGGCGAACCCCTGATTGACCAAAGTCGCCAATAACCGCCGATAGAGATCGCTTGCCAGCCCGCGTCGCCGGGCGTGCGCGGCGACATACACGCTGACATCGCACGACCATCGGTATGCGGCGCGCGCTCGATGCGGCGTCGCGTACGCGTATGCGATCACAGCGCCAGCTTCTTCAGCGACCAGCCACGGATGAGTTTCCAGCGTCGTGACGATCCGCTGCATCATGTCCGCCGCCGACGGCGCGGTCTCTTCGAACGAAATGAAGGTGTTCTCGACGATCGGTCTGTAAATCGCGGCGAAATCGTCAGCGTCGTCGGCGCGCGCGACCCGTATGGCCGCGCCAACCAACCGGCTACTCAACTTTTTCAAACCTCTCTCCTGTACCGGGCATGAAATACGGGCCGTTCGGACCGGTGAAGCCCTGCAGGAAAGTCAGGCGCGTCTCCAGCGACAGGTTCTGGCGGACGGCGAGAGCGTCCCGCAACGCATCGGCGTCCGGGCCATCGCCGCCCAGCTCCTCCGCGCGGCGGGTCGCGGCCCAGTGCTCGACGCTCGCATAACGGGTCATGAGATAGACCTCGTCATAGTCCGCGGACGCTTCCGGCGAACCAGGTGTGGGAATGATCTTCCACATGCCGACGACGCGCGACCCGATCTTCTCGAAATAGGGCCAGACTCCGTTCTGGCTGGCGGCGAGGAACTGATCGAAAGTCCCTTTTCGGATCTTCCAGTAGCGCAGGGTGACCACTTCCTCTCCCGGCTGAGCGGCGAGATTGCGCACCGGGCCGGAGGCGATTGCGGGCGCGACTGCGCCGGTGGAAAGCTGCGCCGGCGTGTGGGGCGGCGTCTGGGGCTCTGCTGTCAAGGCGCACCCTGACGACAGGACGATGGCGAAGATGGCGGCGGCAAAGGCGGCGGGTCGGCGCAGGGTCACGGGCGGACTCCTCATGATTAAGCGTGGTGATCTTCCGCTTCGCCCCCGCGCGGCGCAAGTCGCGGCGTTTGCCTCGCGAGCATTTCTCGGCGAGGGTCGGCCGCATGCAGCACGTCCCGTTTCGTCCCGAGCGCGCGATCCTCGACCTCGACTCCCGCTTCCACGCGGTCGTGGAGCCGGCGTCGTTTTCGGAGCACAAGCTGCGCTGGCGCAACCAGCGATGGGCGGAGCGCGTCGGCCTCGGCGCACTCGACGACGACGCCTGGACCAGCCATTTCGGTCGGTTCGAACCGCTGGATGGAAGCCTCGACCGGCCCCTCGCGCTGGCCTATCACGGCCATCAGTTCGGCGTTTACAATCCCCAGCTCGGCGACGGGCGAGGGTTTCTCTTCGGCCAGCTTCGCGACGGCGCCGGCCGGCTGCTCGATCTAGGCACGAAGGGTTCTGGACAGACCCCCTGGTCGCGATCCGGCGACGGGCGTCTGACGCTGAAGGGCGGGGTGCGCGAGGTGCTGGCGGCGCAGCTGCTGGAAGCGCTCGGCGTCTACACGTCCAAGGCTTTTTCGCTGTTTGAGACCGGCGAGGCGCTCCACCGCAATGATGAGCCGAGCCCGACCCGGTCTTCCGTTCTGGTGCGCCTCTCGCACAGCCATGTGCGGTTCGGTTCGTTCCAGCGCCTCGCCCATATCGAGGACGCGGAGGGTGTGGCGCTCCTCGCTTCCTATTGCGGCAGGCGCCTCATCGAGACCGGAACCGCCGATGCGCCGACCCAGTCGCCCGCCTCATCCGCCGCCGCCGTGTTCGAAACGGTGACCGCCGCCACCGCTGACCTCGCCGCGTCCTGGATGGCGGCGGGTTTCGTCCATGGCGTCCTCAACACCGACAACATGGTCGTCACAGGCGAGAGCTTCGACTATGGTCCCTGGCGATTTCTCCCCTATGCCGACCCGAATTTCATCGCCGCCTATTTCGATGAGACCGGGCTCTACCGCTTCGGTCGCCAGCCGACCACCGCTGCGTGGAACCTTACCCAGCTTGCAGCCGCGATATCCCTGGTGACGGACGCGGCCCCGCTCGAGGCGTCGCTGCGGGCCTATACAGTGCACTATCAGCGGGCGTTCCAGCGACGCTGCTTCTCGATCCTCGGGCTCGCGCCAGGGGACGCTGAAGCCGATCTCGATCTGCTCAAGCGACTGTTCGGCTGGATGACGGCGACCCGCGCGCCCTGGCGTCAGGTGTTTCATGACTGGTTCTGCGGCGCCGCGAGCGAACGACGGGCGATGGCCGGGCCGCTCGGCGCACTCTACCTCGCCCCCGATTTCACGGAGGTCAGGTCCGCCCTTACCGCGCGAACGCCCGTCCGTCCGGACCGCGCGTCGCACCCGGTGTTTCAGGAAACATCGCCGGTCGACCTCTATCTCGAGACCGTGGAGGCGATCTGGGAGCCCATCGCCGCGCGCGACGACTGGTCGAAGTTCGAGACAATCCTGCAGCGAATCAGTGCGGAACGCGACGCCCGCGACGCGCCGCACGAGGCGGAGACCCTCCCAAGGCGTTCCTTCTGACTGGCGACCCGTTCATTTCGCGAGGACGTGTCTAGAATTCCTCATGAACTCTTGGCGAGTGCAGCGCCAATGCAGGCTCAATGCTGTTCGCGCTGAACTCAAATGCAGGCCGAGTCGTCGACTTGTGCCGAAAGCATTGTCCAAGACTGCAACATGGCGCGCTCGTCCGTGGACGTGGCGTGGACGGGATCAAGAGTGACTTTTCGTTAACCGTCTTCAGACAGCACGGTGCGGTAACACTTGGTTCCTTTTGCAACATGCCGCACAGCGCTGATTCAACGGATCGGGCGACCTCTGTCGGAGACGACGCGGCGTCGCCCTTCCTGCCCGTCGTCGAGCATTTCCTGAACTCGGTCGACGAGGCGTGCGCCATTGTCGATCTGGAAGGCCGCATCATCCGCGCCAATCTCGCCTATCGCCGGCTCACCGGGCCCGCCGCCGGTGCGCATGACGCATCATTCCTCTCCTTTCTCGACCCCGAACCGCGACAGGAGGCCCGAGCTGTCCTGTCAGCGCTCGCCTATCGCCGGGCGAGCCGGCGGGTGACGCTGCCGTTCCGCATCGGGCGCGGCGTGCGGCTCGTCGAGGTTCAGCTCACCTGGTCGCAGGAGATCGGCGCGTTCGCTTTTGTCGGCCGCGACGTCACGGAGAAAGACGTTCTTGAGCGCGAGCGCGCGGAATCCGCCGCCGAGCGCGGCGCGCTCGAACAGGCAGGCGGCATTGGCTACTGGCGCGCAGGGCGGGACTTCAAACTGCGGCTCTCGCCATCGGCGGCGCGCATCTTCGGCCTCGACCCCAAGGGACCGGCGATCGAGGTGACGGACATCCTCGACATCATCAAGCAGGAAGACCGGCCGGGGGCGATCGCCGCCGCCAAGGAGATGCAGCGTTCAAAAGCGCCGCTGAACACCACTTTCCGTGTGAGGCGACCAGACGGAATCGAACGTGTCGTACAGGTGGTCGGTTCGCCGACCACCGGCTCAGGCGGCGAGATCGACGCGCTCCACGGGGTGGTGATCGACAAGACGGACGCCCACGCCGCCTTCAGCAGCGCCATGCGATCGGAGAGCGTCTCCCGCAGGTTTCTTCACTCCGCGCCGATCGCCGCGGCGATGTTCGACCGCGACATGCGCCTCCTGATGGCGAGCGAGGAGTACTTCCTAAATCTTGAGCGCTCCGAGGCCGATACGCTCGGCCGGTCCTACAGTGACATCCTGCCTTGGACCCCCAGAAAATGGCTCCAGGCGCTGACGCGGGCGATGCGCGGCGAGCGGATGAGCGAGGAAGCCGACCAGTTCGAGATTCCGGGTCGCGGGAAGCGCTACGTCCGGTGGTCATGCGGGCCCTGGCGCACTGATACGGGCGAGATCGGCGGCGTCATCATCATGCACCAGGACGTGACCGACCATGTCGAGTCCCAGCGTGATGTCGACGCGTCCCGCCGAAGGCTTCAGATCGGCGCCGCGATGGCGGGGATGCTCATCTGGGAGATCGATTTCAACTCGCGCGACTGCCGGGTGGAGGGCGATTGGCGGCGCTTTCTGCCGGAAGTCCCGACCTATGACCTGCTTGCGTCCGCCGGCAGGTGGGTGCATCCCGCCGACCGCGAGATGGTCGCGTCCGCCTGGCGCGCCCAACTCCGTGGCGCCCCCTCCGAGCCTGTCGAACACCGCGTCGCGATGCCCGGCGACCGTGAGGTCTGGCAGAGCATCTGTTTTGCGGTGATCCGCGACGATGCGGGCGATCCCATGCGGGTGGTGGCGACCGTGCAGGACATCACCCAGCGCAAGCAGGCCGAACACGCCGCCCAGGAGGCGGAACTGCGGGCGGCCACCGCGGCCGAAGCCCGGTCCCACTTTCTTGCAAGCATGACGCATGAGTTGCGCTCGCCGCTCAACGGAGTGATCAGCGTCGCGGACGTCCTCGAACGGACCCGGCTCGACGAGAGCCAGCGCGATATGGTGAAACTCGTCCAGACGTCCGGTCGAACCCTCCTGGAAATGTTTAACGACGTGCTCGAATACTCGTTCGCCGGGGGGGCGACGAGAACGCGGGACGAGCGTCCCTTCACGATCGAACAGGCCCTGCGTCCGGCGATCGACAGCGCGCGCCAGCGGGCGGACGCCAAGTCGCTCGCTTTCGATGTCCTGAAGTCCACGAGCCTTGAGGGCGTGTTCATCGGCGATTCGGATCGTCTGCGGCAGGTGGTGGCTCACCTGTTGGGGAATGCGGTCAAGTTCACCGAGAGCGGCTCCGTAACCCTGTCGCTCGGGCTTCGGGACGCGGCCCCGTCGCCGGACGGCGAGCAACGGTCAATCCTGAGCATCGTCGTGGCGCACACCGGCGTGGGACTCGCCGCCAACGATTCCGCACGGCTGTTCGAAGCCTTCGTCACCGGACGTAGCGGCGCCGGCCTGCGGGAGGAGGCGGCCGAACTCCAGAACGGGGTCGAGGAGAGCCCCAAAACCAGACCCTCGGGCGGACTCGGCCTTGGTCTGTCGATCGTCAAGCGCCTGGTCGAGGAAATGGGCGGGCGCCTCGATGTGCGATCGGAAGAAGGCGCAGGGTCGGCGTTCTCGGTCGACCTGCCGCTGCGGATCGACCGCATCTCCAACCTTTCGCCAAGGCAGGCTCTGGCCGCGCCCGATGAGCCTGGACAGTCGCAACTCGTCGGCGCGCGGATCCTCATCGCGGACGACAATCAGACCAGTCGGCGGGTGATCGAGCTGCTGATCGGATCGCTGGGGGTTGATCTCACCTTCGTCACCAATGGCGAACACGCCGTTGACGCCTGCATGGGCGGGGATTTCGAGCTCGTGATCATGGATGTGCAGATGCCGGTGCTGAGCGGACTGGACGCGATCGGACGAATTCGCGAGCACGAGCGAACAAGTGGTCAGCGCCGCACGCCGATCATCGTCGTTTCAGCGAACTCAGGGCCTGAGCACACGCGCAGGGCGCTCGCCGCCGGGGCCGATGATCTCGTGGGCAAGCCGATCGACCGTGCGACGCTTGTGACGTCAATGGCGCGTCACGCGCTGGTGCGGGAAGGAGCGGCTGGCCAGGTGTTCGACCTCGACGACCTTCCGGAGCTCCCCATCGCCGTCTAGTCCCGACAGGGCACGATTTCGTCGTGTCCGGACACGATTTCTCGGCGGCCAACTGATCCGTAAGGCTTGTGTCAATTCTGTAGGGACGCAATCGTCGCCGTGTCCGGTCCGGGAAGTGCTCGACGGCGTGGGTCCGCTCGGATGAGCCTTTAGGTGACCCGCGCCGGGGAATGGTCTCCGGAACGCAGGACCGTGATAAGGGACTCAGCTCGCGACATGACTGACACGCGCCCGCTCCGCGCTAAGAAATCCGAGACGCTTGAAGTCCGGCTGCCGTATGAAACCAAGGCGGCCTTTCTCGAAGTGTGTCGGGATCGCGGTACAACGGCAAGCGAAGTCGTTCGTGAGGGCATCGACGCCTATCTCGGCCATGCGGAGCGGGAGCGGTCGCCCCCGCACGTGAAAGGACTGATCGAGATGATTCCCAAACCCGTCAGAAAACGCCGTTATGCTGCGGGCGCGTTCGGCGCCGCCGCAATCGCCGTCGTTTTCGCCCTGCCAAGCGCAGCTGACACCGATTTCCGACGACTGTTCGACACTCTCGACGCGAACGGCGACGGCGTGCTCAGCTTGGAGGAATTTTCGTCCGTGTCCGAGAGCAAAGGCAAGCGGGTCGTCATCCAGAAACACGCCGTTGAATCGTCGACCATGGATGCCGTCGGAGGAAATGACGCGAACCGTTCCGCCGAGACCACAGATATCTCGGAAGACGCCGTCGCCTACTGGACGCCGCGTCAGTTTCCGGGCGAAGCTGCCGGCCTCGGTCTCGATGTGCGCCAGACCCGTCAAGTCATCATTCGCGCCAGTGCGCAAGGCGGTGGCGCCGCCGCCCGAGTCTCAACGGACGATCTTCAGGGGCGCGAATTCAACGTGTTCGATGCGAACGGCGACGGAGCTGTCACTTACGCCGAGTTCGACGCCCGCCATCGCGACATGCTCAAGCGCGGTTTTGATCGGATGGACAAGGATGCGGACGGCGCGCTCACGCTCGCGGAGTACCGCGTGGTCACCGGGGCGCCGGCCTTCGACCGGCTGTCGATCCTCGCTGGAGACAAGATGAAGCTGGAGATCGAACGGGAGATCGCCGACCAGCTTCCGGCCATCTCAGAAGAAGCGGTCGCGTCGGCTTTTGCGAGGCTGGACAAGAACGGCGACGGTCGCGTGGTGCTCGCCGAATATCTCCCCGCGCCGCTCTGAGGGACCGCGCGCATCTACAACGGACCAAACAGGGCCGTCCGAAACGCGTCGAAGGAGGCAAGGACCGACGGGTCCTCGTTCGCGATGGCGATCATCTGGTCCGGAATCGCTTTGAGGTGGTCCTGCATCGCGTTCGGGTCGAGTTTCATGCCGACGGCCATGTCGCGGAAGATCGCCGTCGAGCGGATCCGGTACGCCTCCGCGTCGACCGCGTCCGGGCCGTTGGCGAACGCTTCGCGAGTCGCCTCGTAGAATTTGCGAATATGCGGGTTCTCCATCCACACCTGCATCTGGTCGCCCTGCAGGTTCGCGGAGACCGCCTCGTCCCGTTGTTGGGCGTGCAACGCTTGGTGCGGGTGGCCGGCGACGTGATCGCATCCAGCGGCAGCGACGGTCGCCGCAGCGACGAACAGGGTGACGTTCAGACGAACCATCTCGGTCGCTTTCATTGTTGCGCGCCGGGGAGGCGCTTTGGACTAGTGGCAGGGTGTGGTAGAGATCTCTGACATGATGTAAATAATATCGTACCAGATGTAAAGAAGAGCATACATAGAAGGCGCCATGTCGTTTCGTGAAAAGTCAGCTTGGATCACTGTCATTTCGGTGTTCGGTTGTTTCGGCGCGTATTTCGGCGCGATCGCGCTTGGCTACATCAACGGGCGCGGGGCCGACTCGCTTCGGCTGCTCACGATCTGCGCGGTGGCGCTCGTGCTGGTCCAGGGAGCGCTCCACCTTGTGGCGGTGCGGACAAGCGGATCAGCCGACCGCGCGCACCGTGATGAACGCGAGGAGAAGATCATCGCCCGGTCCCACACGGTCGGCTTCTACACACTCATGGTGCTGGTTCTGTTGCTTGGCGTTCCGGGACATCTTGGCCACTCCACGCCGGCCATGTTGAACTTTGTCCTGCTCGACGTGGTCCTTGCAACGCTGGTTGTGGCGCTGACTCAGATCGTCCTCTTCCGGCGAGGAGGGTGAGGCGTGACCGATCAGGCATTCTCGCTACCGATCGCGAATTCGATCCGCAGATTGAGATTTGAACACGGTGAGATGACGCAGGCAGATCTCGCGCAGCGCATCGGCATGACGCGGCAGACCGTCGCCGCGATCGAGGCCGGCAAGTATTCACCCTCGCTCGAGGCGGCCTACCGTATTGCAAACGTGTTCGGCCGACCGCTGGACCAGGTGTTCCAGTGGGTCGGTGATGGGTCCGCTAAGACTGACGGTTCGCGATAAGATCGTCGACGACCGCCGGATCCGCCAGCGTCGAGGTGTCACCCAGCGAGCCGAAATCATTCTCTGCGATCTTGCGAAGGATGCGACGCATGATCTTGCCGGAGCGGGTCTTCGGCAGGCCCGGCGCAAACTGGATACGATCCGGCGAGGCGATCGGGCCGATCTCCTTTCGCACCCAGCCCACCAGCTCCTTGCGAAGGTCGTCCGTGGCCACCTCGCCCGCCATCAGCGAAACATAGGCGTAGATGCCCTGACCCTTGGTGGCGTGAGGAAAGCCGACGACCGCCGCCTCCGCGACGCTCGGGTGCGCCACCAGCGCGCTTTCAAGTTCGGCCGTGCCTAGCCGGTGGCCGGAGACGTTGATCACATCGTCCACCCGGCCCGTGATCCAGTAATACCCATCCTCATCGCGGCGGCAGCCATCGCCGGTGAAATACTTCCCCGGATAGGTGCGGAAATAGGTTTCGACAAACCGCGCATGGTCGCCATAGACCGTGCGGGCCTGCCCCGGCCAGCTGTCGAGGATCACGAGATTACCGCTGGTCGCCCCGGTGAGTTCGTGGCCCTCCGCATCGAGAAGTTGCGGCCGCACGCCGAAGAAGGGCAGAGTTGCGGAGCCGGGCTTGAGCGGAAACGCGCCGGGCAGGGGGGCGATCATCGCGGCGCCGGTCTCGGTCTGCCACCAGGTGTCGACGATCGGACACCGCCCCTCGCCAACGACGCGGTGATACCATTCCCACGCCTCCGGGTTGATCGGTTCTCCGACCGATCCGAGGAGGCGGATCGACTTGCGCGAGGATGAGGTGACGAACTCGTCGCCCGCGCCCATCAGCGTTCGGATCGCGGTCGGCGCGGTGTAGAAGATGTTGACCTTGTGCTTGTCCACCGTCTTCCAGAAACGGGACGCGTCCGGCCAGGTCGGGATACCCTCGAACATCACCGTGGTGGCGCCGTTCGCGAGCGGCCCGTAGACGATGTAGGAGTGGCCGGTCACCCAGCCGACGTCGGCGGAGCACCAGAACACTTCGCCGGGCTTGTAGTCGAAAATGTATTCATGCGTCATCGACGCCCAGACGATATAGCCGCCCGATGTGTGGAGCACGCCCTTCGGCTTGCCCGTGGACCCCGACGTATAGAGGATGAACAGCGGATCCTCCGCCGACATCATCTCGCACGGGCAGTGATCTGACGCTTCGGCGGCGAGGTCGTCATACCAGTGGTCGCGGCCTGGTTTCATGGACATTTCGGCGCCGGTGCGCTGGACGACGATGACGGAGGTGACCGTGTCGCCCGCCTTGCCGCCGTCGAGCGCCGCGTCAACATTCTTCTTCAGCGGCGTCGCCCGTCCGCCGCGCACGCCTTCGTCGGCCGTGATGACGCAGGTCGAGGCGCAGTCGAGGATACGGCCAGCGAGCGCATCGGGCGAAAAACCCCCGAACACGACCGAATGGATCGCACCGATCCGGGCGCAGGCAAGCATGGCATAGGCCGCCTCCGGGATCATCGGCATGTAGATGGTGACCCGGTCGCCCTTGTTCACGCCGCGGGACTTCAGCACGTTTGCGAAGCGGGACACTTCGCTCTTCAGCTCGGCGTAGGTGATCGTCTTCGACACATCGGGGTCGTCGCCTTCGAAAACGATGGCGGGCGTATCGGCCTTTTCCGGCAGGTGGCGGTCGACGCAGTTGTGACACACGTTGAGCATTCCGTCGGCGTACCAGCGGATGTGCAGCGACGCGGGATCATTGTCTGGCGACAGCGTCCAGTTGACGTCCTTCACCTGGGTGTAGGGGCGCATCCAGTCGATGCGGCGTCCGTGATCGGCCCAGAACACGTCGGGGTGTTCGACGGAAGCGCGATACATGAAATCATACCCGGCCCGGTCGATCAGCGCGCGCGCCGCGAACTCGGCGGGCGGATGATAGATGTGGGTCTCGTTCGTCATGGCGGCGGGCCTCCCTCGTGTGCGGGTCGGACGGATCGGCAGAATTGCGCTGACCCGACTCCATGACGCATTTCGCAAGCGAGTTGAAGGGCGGATCAATCACGACGCGTGCCGAATTCCCCCGGACTGGGAGCGGTTCATCGCTGGAACGCCCCGGATCAGCCCAGATCCCGCCGGCGCCCGCCCGAAATCAGCCGACGAACGCCTTCTCGACCACGAATTCGGCGGGCTTGGCGTTCGATCCCTCGGTGAGGCCGGCGGCCTCGGCAAGCGCGCGCGTGTCGTTCAGCATGTCCAGCGAGCCGCAGATCATCACCCGGTCCGTCGCGGGATCGAGCGGCGGAACGCCGAGATCACGGAACAATTCGCCGGTCTCGATCAGCGTCGTGATCCGCTTCTGCTGTTTCCAGGGCTCGCGCGTGACGGACGTGTAGTGAACGAGCTGCGCCGTCGCCTGTTCGCCGACGAGAGGGTCGTTCCGCGCCGCTTCGACCGTGTCGAACCCGTAGGCGAGTTCGCCGACCTCGCGGCAGGTGTGGGTGACGATCACCTGCCTGAACCGCTCATAGGTTTCGGGGTCGCGGATGATGCTGGCGAATGGCGCAAAGCCCGTTCCGGTCGAGAACAGATACAGCCGTTCGCCCGGCGTCAGCGCATCATGCACCAGCGTGCCGACGGACTTGCGGCCGAGCACCACCGTGTCGCCCGGCCGGATCGCCTGGAGTTTGGAGGTCAGCGGCCCGTCCTGGACCTTGATTGAGAAGAATTCGAGTTCCTCATCCCAGGAGGGGCTCGCGATCGAATACGCCCTGAGGATCGGCTTTTCTCCCGGCGGTTCGAGCCCGATCATCACGAATTCGCCGGAGCGGAAGCGAAAGCTCGCCGGACGGGTGATGCGGAAGGCGAACATCCGGTCGGTGTAGTGCTTGACCGAGATCACGGTCTCCTCGGTGGGCGCGTTGGGTGAGCGCGGCGGCCGTTCTGCGGTTTGCATGGGCGGGGGCTTTCGGGCGGGAGAGCGTGAACCAGCCGGAGCTAGGGGGGGCGGCGGACGATTGCAACTCATTCGAGTGTTTAGGCGCGGGTCCAAGCCTCAGGGCGGGGGCGTGTAGGCGTGGATCACGATCGACTCATCGCCATTCTGGTAGCGGGTCGCGGTGGCGGGCCTCGCTCGAACCAGCACGTCGCCTCCGGGAGGCAGGCCCCGCCGCGAGGCCGCGATCAGCCACGGGCTGGGCGCTTGGGCCTCCTCCGGGGCCCCGAGTGGTGGCCCTTCGTCAGTCGGATCAGACGGCGCGGCGTTCAACCGGATGTCCACGCCGTCGCACACCCGCCCGAAGCACTGGAGCATATGGACGCCGCCTACAGCGCGCTCGGAATCGAACGCCAACGTCTCGCCGGCGATGGTGATGGAGAGCGGTCGTGCGTCCTCCGGGATAAGCAACCGGAAGGAGCCCGCATCGGCGAGGCCGGGGAAGGCGAGACGCAGGGTACGCTCCGCGCCTTCGCGCTCATCCAGCAGCGTTTCCACCGCCGGTCCTGTTGCGCCGAGCGAGGCCGCTGTCGCGGGGGCGACAAAGCCTGCGGGAAGCAGGCCGGGCTGTCTCGGTTCAGGCATCATGCTGAATTCCGCGGCGGCGCGAAGCTCCGCAGGCAGGGTGAGCGGTCGCGCCGCCACGCGCCATTGCGCTTCGTTTGTCAGGGCGTCGGTTACGTGGAGAACATTCACCGGTTGGGGCCGGAAGGGGGAAAAGGCTGGTGCGAGGCCTGCGGCGATCGATGCGACGACCATGCCCGCGAACACCGCGGCTGGAAGCAGCAGAGGTGGGAGGTGCCGTCTCCAGCCCGACGCAGGCGTGGACGCTGCGGCCGCGCCGATCCTGTCTTCGCCGCTCCGGAAGGCGAGCAAGGGAGCAAAGCCCGCGAGCGCTGTCGCGACAAACACCGCCTGCAGGTAGGGCGGGTCGAGGCCGAGCGAGTCCTCGAACAGGCGGATGAGGGGGATCCACCAGGCGAGGTTCCAGACCGCGGCGATGAATGCAGCGATCCGGAAGGCCCGCGAACCTGTCGATCGCTCGCCGCTGCGAGCGTCGACCACCGCCGCGATCAGCAACACTAACGCCGCCGGCAGGAGCGGGATCAGGAAATTGATCGAGGCGCCGGGCGCGAGAATCGCAGAGAGAACCGCGAGCGCAGCGATCCAGCCCCAGATCGAAAACAACGTCAGGTGCGGGCCGAGCCAGCGGGCGAGAAGGACGCCGGGCCTGACGATGGCGAGCCCCGCCGCCAGCCAGATCGCGATGCGCAGGGGTTCGGGATGGGCGAAACCCGGCGCCGGCGAGCCGAACAGTCCTGCAAGTCCGGCCGCCGCCCTGGCGCAGAGACAGGCGGCGACCAGGATCATCGGAAGCAGCACCACCGAGGCGCCCGCAGCGACGATGCGCCGCCGTCGGCCGCGCGCCCAGAGGGCTCCTGCTCCGGCGAGAAGGGTGGTCCCTAGGAGCGCGAGCGGCGCCGCCCAGGAGGCGGGCGCGTTGACCAGCACCCTTGACCAGAGATCCGCGTAGACGCCTTCGCCGCCGGGCGGCGCGCTGAAGTCGGCCGCGGCCAGCGCCCGGGTCATTCCGAGCGCGTTGTCGCCCTGATGCTGGACGCTGCGCCTGTCCAGATTGGCGAGGGAGTCGAGCGGCGTGTGATAGTGAGCGACATTGCCGATGAAGGCGAAATTCACCCCGGTCACCCCCGCCGCGAGCGTTTCAGAGAAGTCGGTGTCGTTCGGAAGGGTCTTGTAGATCACCTGCATCACCGAGTTCGCGGCGGGCCGCCGAGCCGTGGCGGCGTAGGCGCGTATCAGGCGGTCGCTTCCCTCGCCGGTCTCGAACAGAAGGCTCATTCCAGAATTGCCGCGAGCCTCCATATTGATCACCGCCCCGATCTCCGGCGCCGCGTCGAGTTTGGAGAAGAAAGCGCGGGCGCCGAACAGCCCGTCCTCCTCCGCGTCCGTGACCAGCGCGTAGACTGGGTTTGCTCGCGGCGACTCCGATCTCAGGATCGCCGCGATCTCGATGATGATCGCGGCCGCATGCATGTCGTCCGCGGCGCCGGGGCCCGCGCCGACCGAGTCGTGGTGAGCCATGAGGATAACCGCTGGCCCGTCCCCCTTTGTGATCTGGCCGAAGAGGTTGAAAACCGGCGCGCAGGACACCTGAGAGGCCCGAATCGAGGCTCTGCACGCCACGTCCGAACGCTCCTCCAGCGTCACGCCGACATCTTCGAAACCCGACTTCAACCTCTCGCGAACGGCGAAATTCGCCGGCGAACCTGCGGGATGGGGCGTCTCGTCATCGAGCAGTATCCGGAGGGTCTCCATCGCCCGATCGGCGGAAAACTGCCCGTCGCCCGTCATCCCGGCCCGGGGCGAAGGCGGGGTCGCGGACCCATAGGCCGCCGCGGCGGCGAGGATCGCGATCACCAGCGCGATGAAGGGATAGATCGGGCCGAAATCCCGCCCGCCAGAGCCGACCATCCATCCCTCCCGCGATCGTCCGCGCGCGCCGTCCGCTGCGCGTCGCGCCAGTGTTGCGGCGTTGTCAGTACCGCGTCCCGGTCGTTCGCTCTATATTGGAGTGAGTCGGCGCTCGCTGATTCGTCGCCGGACTATCCGGCGCGAACAGCAGGATATGTGGAAAGGATCTCATCGCGTGACACGATGGATCACCGTGCTTGCGGGGATCGCGGCGCTGTTCGGGGCGTATGCGGGCCTGCGCTCGCTGATGTCGGATGATTCGAGCCGAACCCCGATCGCTTCGGTGGAGGCGCACGCCGTTCCCGTGCTGGACAAGCCGCTCGCCGATCCTCGCGGCGGCCGCGACGGCATGCGCGTCGCTGTTCATCGATCAACAGCCGAGGTAAGGCCCATCTATGTGACGCTGAGCGGCCGCACGGAAGCGGCCCGCACCGTGACGGTGAAGGCCGAGACGACCGGCGCCGTGACAGCCGCGCCGGTCAAGCCAGGGACGGTCGTCAACACCGGCGACATGCTATGCGGTCTCGACCTCGACGACCGGGACGCCCGGCTGAAGGAGGCAGAGGCCGAACTGCAGGCCAAGGAGCTGGATTTCACGTCCGCCTCAACGCTCGCCGAGAAAGGGTGGACCTCGCCGGCCCGAGTTGCCTCCACGAAGGCGGCTTTCGACGCCGCCAAGGCGGCGGTCCAGATCGCCCGCTCGGAAGTGGCGAAGACCCGCGTCCGCGCGCCTTTCAAAGGCGTTTTCGAGCAGAGACTGGCCGAGGTTGGCGACTTTCTCTCGCCGGGCGCGCCGTGCGGCGTGGTGGTTGAACTGGATCCGATCGTGGTGGTGGGCGAGGCCCCGGACCGGTTTGCATCCATGCTGAAACCGGGAGCGGACGCCCGTCTCCGGCTGACCGACGGAGCCGAGATTCGCGGCCGCGTGCGCTTCGTCGCCACCACCGCGAACCCTGCGTCCGGGGAGTTCCGGATCGAGGTCGAGATGGCCAATCCCGAAGGCGCCGTGTCGGTCGGTCGATCCGCCGACGTGCGGATCGAGATCGGCGAAGGCGATGCGCACCGGATTGCCCCTGACATGCTGACAACCGACGCAGCGGGTCGCATCGGCGTGCGCTACATCGACGTTGGCGGCATTATCAGTTTTGCGCCCGCCGACGTGGTGGGCGGATCAGCGGAAAGCGTCTGGGTCACCGGTCTGCCAAGTGAGGCGCTGCTCGTGGCTGAAGGGCAGGGCAACATCACCCTTGGGCTTCGTGCGACGCCCGTGATCGCTGGTGAGGGAGGCTGAGGACGCCGGGGCGAGCGGGGCGCAACCATGCGCCGCTAGTCCTCTGACTGGTCCTTGAACCGCGCTTCATAGGCTGCATCGCGAGCCAACGGCTTGAAACCGGACGCCGTGTAGAGCTTCAGAATCCGATACCGATTCGGGCTCAGTCGAATCTCGATATTCCCAGCGGAGTCAAAGCTTTGGAAGTCAGCGCGCATGCGCGGCCTATATTCAGGGACATGGCTCACGACCAGCACAAGCTGGTCTTCACTACCGTTCCCCACAAGCGGTGCATGGGCTTCGGCGAAGCTGCGCGGCTCATCATGCCGGCGCCATAGCCGGTGCGGCGGAAGATCCAGTTCCCGTCCGTAGTAATCGATCTCGTGCCACACCTCGCGCTCGTCGATGAGAATCGCCGTCGCGCCGACGCTGCGCGCCCGGGCCGCGAGTTCCGTTGCTGTTTCAGACCAGCCCCGGGTGCGTTTCAGCGCATTCTCAAGACCCATCCGGTCCGCGAGCGCCGGCGCCAGGGCCACGACGACCACAAACACGCAGGCGAGAAGATTGAGCGCGACGCCTGCCTTCAGTGTCGCGCCCCAGCGCGCCTGGGCGACAAAAGATGCGATCAGAACGGATGCTGCTGGATATGCCGTCGCGGCCCAGTTAGCGTGAGCCCTGGAAATCATCGCTTGTCCGGCGATAACGAGAAGCGGTGGCAGGACAAAACAGGCAAGCCAAAGCCGGGCGCTGTCTTCGGCGGTCTTCGGCGGCTTTAACCGAAGGGCGAAGGCGGCTACGAGCAGGCCGAAACTCATGGGTCCGAACACCGCCATCTGATCGCCGATGAACTTCAGAAGATGTTCAGGCTTGAACCCCGCGTCGCCCCAGTTTGCGTTCTCGGTGGTGTGGCTGACGGTCGCAAAATCGTTGGCGGCGTTCCAGAGCAGGTTGGGAGTGAGGGTGAGCAGGAGGGCCGCCGCCGCGGCGGCGCCCGCGGGCGAGAGCAAGGCGCGCCGTGTCGCCCGGTCCACAATCGCGGCGAGGATCGCCCCCACCAGCAGATAAAGCGCTGCATACTTCGCGAGCATGGCGAGACCGATCACCAGCCCGAGGGTTGTTCCCCCAGCGACGCCGGGTCGATCGCGAAGGCGCCAGAGGCAGAGCAGGGCCAGAGTCCAGAGGGGAAGGAGCACAGCGTCGGTCGACATGACAGCCGACGACACGGCGACCCCCGGCATCAGAAGATACACCGCCGCCGCCCACGCCCCCACGCGTTGATCAAAGGCGCGCTGGCCGAGCGTGTAGATGGCGATCGCCGCCCCGCCGTGCAGGAGGGCGGCCGGCGCCCGGATCGCCCACTCTGCGTCCCCGAAGAGGCTGGTCGAGGCGGCGATGACCCACGCGATAAAGGGAGGTTTGGAAAAATAACCCCAGTCCGGCGTCTGCGCCCACCTCCAGTACTGAGCCTCGTCGGCCGCCAATTCCAGCGGGGTCAGAGCTGTGACGATGAGTCGGACGAGCACGACGGCGCCGACGCCCAGGAGAACGAACCGATGCAGCGATGACGAATGGGCGTCGTCGCCAGAAGCGGGGGCGCCTGAGACGCGCTCTGGATCAGTTCCCTGGCGGGCCTCGGGTCGGGGGGCGACTGCCATCGGGCTCACCTGAACAAGAGTGCTTCATGTCTAACGTCTGCATAGCCCGCCTGGTCGTCGGCTTGAAGGGGGGGCAGCGCGGCGCTCGGGCGACGACTTGGCTGCCCGCTGTGTTGCGGCGGACACAGACGGCTGCAGTTCTCTGAGTCTACAGCCATTTCGTCGCGAATGGTCCTCTGGGCCGATGCTTTCGATCTCGCCGCTCGGGCCGGGATGAACGCCAAAAAGTGCCGCGTCATGAAACCTTCATAAAAGCGTCATCGGATTTTCGCTGACGCCAAGCTAATCGCCCCGCGTTATCGCCCGGCGTGCGTCGTCGGGCCCAGAGGGGCCAATGTCATGATCAGTATCAAGCATCTCGCCGGCGGGGTTGCACTGTCCGCGATGTCAATTGCGTCGATCCAGCCAGCAATTGCCCAGGAAACGACGTCCAGCCTTCGTGGATATGTGACCCTGTCCGACGGTGCGCCGGCGACCGGCGCCACAGTTGTGGTCACCGACACCCGCACCGGTTTCTCGCGCACGGTCTCCACGACGGAGACGGGTGCGTTCGATGTTCGCAATCTCAACCCGGGCGGCCCTTACACCGTCGCTGTCTCGGCCCCCAACCAGCAACCGACGACCCTTGAAAATGTCGGCCTTACGCTCGGCAACGTCACCGATGTGAACCTGTCGTTTTCCGGCGCATCGACCGGAGCGGTGATCCTGGTGACGGCCTCGCGGGAGAACACCGCCGAGGTCGCGATCGGGCCCTCCACCTCCTTCAATCTCTCGGCGATCGAAGATTCGCCCGCCATCAACAACGACATCAAGGACATCATTCGGCTCGATCCGCGGGTGTACCTGGACGAAAGCTTCAACGACGCGATCCAGTGCGCGGGCGCGCATCCGCGCTTCAACAGTCTCACGGTGGACGGCATCGGCCTGAACGACGGCTTCGGGCTCAATGGCAACGGCTACCCGACCGAGCGTATGCCGTTCCCGATCGGCGCGATCAACAACGTGTCGGTGGAGCTTGCGCCGTTCGACGTGCAGTATGGCGGCTTCACCGCCTGCAACATCAACGCGGTCACCAAGTCGGGAACGAACCGGTTCTCCGGCTCGGCCTTCTACGACTACACTGACGACAGCCTGCGGGGCGACTCGCTTGAAGGCCAGACGGTGTTCGTTCCGTCCTTCGAAGACAAGCGCTATGGCGGCACCCTCGGCGGACCGATCATTCCGGACAGGCTGTTCTTCTTCGCCGCTTACGAGAAGTACGAGGGCTCGAACCTCTTCTTCCGGGGCCCTGCGGGGTCGGGCGCCACGAACGAGATCGCCGGCCTCAGCCAGGCTAACTTCGACCGCATCCGCAACATCGCGCAGACCGTGTACGGGTATGACCCCGGAGATGTGCCCGCCAGCGCACCGACCACCGACGAAAAGTATCTGCTTCGCTTCGACTGGAACATCAACGACCGCCATCGCGCAGCCGTCACCTACAACTACTCCAAGGGTCTGAACCTCACCGAGTCGGACTCAAACCAGGCGACGCAGTTCGAGTTTTCCAAGCACCTGTACAATCGCGGAGCGGAACTGAAGGCCTATTCCGGCCAGCTCTTTTCCGACTGGACCGACAATTTCTCGACCGAGCTGAGGGTCGCGTTCAACGACGTTGATTTCACGCAAGCGTGCGTCGACGGCGGCAATGTTGGCGAAGTCCAGATCCGGCTTGGCGGCGCGACCGTTTATCTGGGGTGCGACGACAGTCGTCACTCGAACGATCTCGACTATTCGACGCTCAATGTGAAGGCCGCCGGCACCTATCGCGTCGGCGATCACGCGATCACGTTCGGTGGAGAGATGCTCGAGTTCGACATCTTCAACCTGTTCGTTCAGCACACCGAAGGGGAGTTCATCTTCTCCGGCTCGTCGGCGACCGCGGCCATCGACAACTTCCAGAACGGCCTCGCGTCGCAGGTGTTCTACGGAAATGCGCGCGGGACCAACAATCCGAACGACGCCGCCGCGTCCTTCAAGTACCGGATCAACTCCGCGTACATTCAGGATGAGTTCCCGGTCGGTGACACGGTCGATGTGACCCTGGGCGTCCGTTATGACTGGTACACGTCGGACGACCGGCCGAACTTCAACCAGAATTTCTTCAATCGCTATGGCTTCGGAAACAATCTGACGCTTGACGGCGAAGGCATCATCCAGCCTCGCTTCGGGATCACCTGGGACGCCACGCGCGATCTCAAGGTGCGCGCGGGTGCAGGCCTTTTTGCCGGCGGCAATCCGAATGTGTGGGTGTCGAATTCCTACTCCAACGACGGCATCACCAACATCCAGCTCGACTGGCGCAATCCCGGCACCTCCAACAATCCGCTGATCGGCAACCTGCTGACGGGCGAGTTCCACACAGGGGACGAGCGGGGCGCCAACCAGACCGTCAACCCGCGTGGCGCGCTCTGGGGCGTTCCGACCCGAATGTTCGACACCGTGGCGAACGCGACCGCCAATGGCGGCGTGAACGCGATCGACCCCGACTTCCGCCCACCCTCGGAGTGGAAATTCAACATCGGCGCCACCTATGATCTCGACCTCCCGGGTATCTTTGGCCAAGGCTACCGGGTGAACGTTGACTATCTCCGGTCGCAGTCGAAGGACGCGGCCGACATCGTCGACATCTCGCTCGCCCAGGTGGGAAGCGCGCCCGACGGCAGCCCGATCTACCGCCGTGTGGACTTCTCCGATCCCGACTGCCTGGCTGCTCCGGCGTCGACCGCCTGCTCCGGTCGGGGATTCAACAACGATCTGATCCTGACCAATTCCGACGGAGGCTTTCAGAATGTGTGGTCGGCCTCGATCGACAAGGACTATGATTGGGGCCTGAACTGGTCTCTTGCCTATGCGTTCGTCGACTCCAAGGACCGCAACTCGATGACGTCGTCGGTCGCTTTCTCGAACTGGACATCGGCGGCGGTGACGGACATCAACAATCGGGAGCTCGCGACCTCGAACTACGAGATCCCGCACCGCTTCACCGGTCGCCTGCAATTCAAGCGCGCCTTTTTCGGTGACTACGACACGACCGCGACGCTGTTCGGCCAGGCCTTCCAGGGCCGCCCGTTCTCCTTCGTGTACGACTCGGTGAGCCCCGATCTGTTCGGCGACGGCAATGAAGGCATCCACCTCATCTACGTGCCGAGCGGCCCGGGTGCTACGGATGATCCGCGCGTGACCTACGGCCCGAGCTTCGACCTCGCCGCGTTCAGCGCGTTCATCAACCGTTATGGCCTGTCGCGCGGGACAACGACCGGCCGGAACGCGAATGAAGGGCAGTGGAGCAACAAGTTCGACCTTAAGCTCGAGCAGGAATTCCCGATTTTCGGCGGGCTCAGCGGCGCGGGCTTCATCGTCATCGAGAACATCGGCAATCTGATCAATGACGACTGGGGCATCCTCTATCAGGCGTCGTTCCCGCAACGCACGCCGGTGCTCGACGCTTCGATCGTCAACAACCGCTTCCAGTACAATCGGTTCTTCGATCGGGCTCCGGAAAGCCGCGACGGAAACGTGTCCTTCTGGAACGTCACGGTTGGCGCGCGGGTGAAGTTCTAGACTTGTAGCGTTGGTAGGAGTGGGAGGAGGCGGTCCGTGTCGGGCCGCCTCTTTCAGTTTGCGGACGGATCGCTCGGTTCCGGCCAAATGGATCTGCTCTTGCTCGCCGGCGCGGACATGGTAGAGGCCCGCTCATGACGCTGACCCCGCCTCCTGAATGGGCCGCCCACGCGGCGCTCTGGACCGCCTGGCCAGCGGACGCCGAGCTGTGGATGGACAATCTCGCCTCGGCTCAGGCGGAGGTTGCGGCGATGATCCGGGCGCTCGCCAGTCCCGGGCCGGATGGACGCCCCGGCGACCGCGTGCGCGTCCTGGCGTCAGGTCCGCTGGCGGTGCTCTCGGCGGAACAGGCCGTGGGTGATGTGGCTGAAGTGATCGCCGCGCCCTATGGCGATATCTGGCTGCGGGACACCGGGCCGATCTTCACATCGCGACGGTCCTGCCAGCGGTTCAGGTTCAATGGCTGGGGCGGCAAGTATGAACTGGACCACGACGACTCCGTCGGTGCGAGGATCGCCGCGCTCGCCGGAGCCGAGCTGACAGAGAACGACTTCGTGCTCGAAGGGGGAGCGATCGATTGGGACGGCGCGGGAACCTGCCTGACAACGCGCGAGTGTCTGCTCAACCCAAACCGGAATCCGGGATTCGACCGTTCGGCGGTCGAGACAGGTCTCGCGGATACGCTCGGGCTCGAACGGGTGATCTGGATCGAGCGGGGTCTTGCGAATGATCATACCGACGGACATGTGGATAACATCGCGAGGTTCGTCGCGCCTGGAACCGTGGTGTGTCTCTCGCCGGCGGACAGCGACGACCCGAATTCCGACGTGATGGGCGAGATCGCCGAGACGTTGAGGACATCAGTCGACGCACGCGGAAAGCGACTGACGGTCGTCGCGATTCCCGGGCCGGGGTTTGTGGAGGCGGAGGATGGGCGCGCAGCCCCCGCAAGCCATGCGAACTTTATCATCGGCAATGCAGCGGTGATCGTTCCGACCTATGGAACGCCGACCGGAGAGGCGGCTGTTGAGGCGTTGCGTCCGCTGTTTCTCGGGCGACGGGTAGTCGGATGTTCAGCTCGTCATTTACTGTCGGGCGGCGGCGCGTTCCACTGCATCACCCAGCAACAGCCGGCCGAGGGGGGCAGGTGACATGACGCGCACACTGACACTCGCTGTGCTGCAATGCGCGTTGACGGACGACCCGGCGGCGAACATTGCTCGAGTCTCGGATCTGGTGCGGGAGGCGGCCGCGGCGGGGGCGGACGTCGTGCTCCCGTCAGAGCTGTTCGAGGGGTGGTACTTCTGCGTCGTTCAGGATGAACGGAGATTTGAGCGCGCCGCCCCGTGGCGTGAGCATGCCTGCGTCCGGGCGATGGCGGAGCTCGCCGCGGAGCTGGGCGTGGTGATCCCCGTCTCGATCTTCGAAAAAGCCGGGCCGCACTACTACAATTCGCTCGTGACGCTGGACGCCGACGGCGCCGCGCTCGGGATCTATCGCAAATCCCATATTCCTGATGGCCCGGGGTATCAGGAGAAATTCTATTTTCGACCGGGTGACACCGGGTTTCGCGTCTGGACGACGCGCAAGGGACGGATCGGGGTCGGCGTCTGTTGGGACCAGTGGTTTCCGGAAGCGGCGCGGATCATGACGTTGCAGGGAGCCGAAGTGCTCCTCTATCCGACCGCGATCGGCGCCGAACCGCACGACCCTTCGCTCGACACGGCGGCGAGATGGCGCCGAGCGATGCAGGGACATGCCGTCTCCAATGTCATACCAGTCGCAGCGGCGAACCGTGTGGGCGTAGAGGCTGACCAGAGCTTCTACGGCACATCATTCATTTGCGATCAGGCGGGTGACATCCTGGCGGATCTTGACCGAACGGAAGAAGGGATTGCCATCGCCGGGATCGATCTTGACGCCGTCGCCCGCAACCGGGCCGCGTGGGGCTTCTTCCGGGACCGACGTCCAGACCTGTACCGCCCGCTCATTGAACGGGCGGACGAAAGCGGCGACGCCTGACGAACGTCGATAACCCGCCACTTGCGGCCTGCGTGGGGGAATTGTCTCCCGAACTTCACGATTTGGGTCTAGGATCGAGGCTGTTGACGATCCAGGCGCAAAGGCGTTCGAAGCGATGGCTCCCCGTTCTATAAATCTTGCTCTCCAGGGCGGGGGGTCGCACGGCGCGTTCAGCTGGGGAGTGCTCGACCGGCTTCTTGAAGACGAGACGATCGAGATCGAGGCGATCACCGGCGCGTCCGCAGGGGCCATGAATGCGGTCGCGCTCGCTGCTGGCTATGTCAACGGAGACCGCGACGAAGCGCGTGAGGCGCTGCGGGCGTTCTGGATGGGGGTGCTGCGCGAGGCGGAAGCAAGCCCGCTGAAGCGAATGCCGTTCGAGCACGTTCTGAGCGGCTGGAATCTCGACGCGTCGCCCGCCTATGTCCTTTTCGATCTCATCACAAGGATCGCAAGTCCCTATGATTTCAACCCATTGAATCTCAATCCGCTGCGAGACCTTCTGGTCGAGCTGGTGGATTTCGACAGCGTTCGTCGATCGCATTTGAAGCTTTTCATTTCGGCCACCAATGTCGAGACCGGGCGAGCGGTGATCTTCAACAAGGCGGAACTGAACGCCGATCACGTCATGGCGTCGGCGTGTCTGCCGCTCCTGTTCCGGGCTGTCGAGATCGACGGGGTGCCCTACTGGGACGGCGGGTTCACCGGAAACCCGGCGCTGTGGCCCCTCTTCGAGCATTGCGAGTCCGATGATGTCGTGCTCGTCCAGATCAACCCGATCCATCGCCCGGGTGCTCCGCGCACGGCTCGTGAAATCGTCAATCGTATCAATGAGATCACATTCAACGCGTCGTTGTTGCGGGACCTGCGCGCGGTCGATTTCGTCGCGCGACTGATGGAGGACGGGCGACTGGACGGCACGGACTATCGGCGCGTGCTGATTCACATGATCGAGGATGAGGCATCGCTTTCCGCGCTCGGAGCATCCTCCAAGCTCAACACCGAGCCCGACTTCATCGAAATGCTCTTCCAGAAAGGCCGAGCCGCCGCGTCGGCGTGGCTGAGCAAGGAAGCAAGGCAACTCGGCGTGCGGTCGACCGTGAATATCCGCAAGATGTTCCAGGGCGAGGACGATGCGCTCGACGGCGGCCGGATCACGCCGAAGGCCGCTCGCCCGACCCATCCGGCCTCCACGGTCCCGCCCGCCACCACGGCGACCGCGAAACCAGATCGCGCAAAGGCATCGTCGCCCGCGAGCAATTCAAAGCGCGCGGCTGCTCGGCATTCCGACAAACGCACAGCAAAGGCGTCCGCGGCGCAGGCTAAGCCAGCGGCCAAGAGAGCGCCTGCGAAGACCAGGGCTGTCGGACCCGCCGGCAAGACGGCTCCTCAAGGCGCGGCGGCCAAGCGGCGACGCAGGTCCGACTAACGGGTATCGCGCCGCGTTGACGGGTTGGGGCGGCGCGCATCGGGCAGGGTACTCGATTTGCCCTCGCGCAGGTTTACGCAGATATTGCTCAGCCGTCTTTGTTCGCTTCTCCTGTCGCGAGGCGACCTTACTCGGCGGCGGCCACCGTCGTCTCACTACAATCGGCTGATGCAAAGGGTGCAGCCATGAACGCCCCGCTCGATCTCATCATCGGCACGATCCAGTCGATGATCGACGGTTTCTTTGCGCGATCTCCCTATTTCTTGATGGCGATCGGGGTGCTGCTGATCGCGTTTGTCGCCTCCCGGATGCTGCGCACGATCATCCAGCGCGGACTGCGGGCGGCGAAGGTGCGCGACGCGCTGATCCGCCTGATCGTGAATCTTATCGGCATCGCCACCTGGATCGCCGCTGTGGCGATCGCGCTGACCATCGTCATTCCCTCAGTCACCCCCGCCAACCTGATCGCGGGACTCGGGCTCACCTCCGTGGCGATCGGTTTCGCGTTCAAGGACATTTTCGAGAACTTCCTCGCCGGCGTGATCATTCTTGCGCGCGACAAGATGCGGATCGGCGACGTGATCGAGTGCGAGGAAGTTGAGGGGCGAATCGAGAACATCCTCATCCGCGAAACACACGTTCGCGAAACGGACGGCGAACTTGTGATCGTGCCCAACGCCTATCTGTTCAAGAATCCGTTGAAAATTCAGACCGATGATGTCCTGAAGCGGGTCGAACTTGTGGTTGGGGTCGACTATGCGACGGATCTTGAGCGGGCTCGGGACGCGCTCGTCGAAGCCATTGGCAACTGCTCGAGCGTGGCGAAGGACCATGAAACCGAAGTGAAATGCGTCGCATTCGGTGCATCGAGCATCGACTTCCAGCTCTTGTGGTGGGCCGACAGCCAGCCAAAGGGGCAGCGCGCCTCCTTTGATGAGGTCGCATTCGCGGTGAAACGCGCGCTCGACATGGCGGGGGTGTCCATTCCGTTCCCGCAGACCGTATTGTCCTTCAGGCCGGAAGCTCAGCCGGTGCAGCTTGAGTCCCGGACGTCGGCCGCGCCAAACATCGCGCGCTTGCGAGGTTCAGCGGAAAAGAAGGGCTGAGCGGCGTATCGCGCCCAGCCCCCGATCTTTCCGAAGCAGTCTTTCGACGAGCGCTACTGGCCCTGGCCGAGAGAGTAGCCGGGCGTCCCGTCGAAGTTGAACAGATGCTCGGTCTTGATGAAGTCGACCCCCGACTGCGCGAGCGTGCGAAGCAGTTCCACAACCATCGTTCGGTTGAACTGCTTGCCCGGCGCAGCAAGGTAGCGGCAGCGCCAGTGATCGGTGCAGAAGGTCTCCGGCGCGCCGTTTGGCCAAACCTTCACGCCGCGGTTGGTGATCATGGCGAGCTGATACATGTCGTTCCCAGCGGCCTTCATCGTCGCGGCGATGTCGTCGATCGCGGTGGTGCTGTGGACGAACACGTCGATGCCGACCAGGTCTTTGCGCGCAATCTTTCTGGGGACAGCCTCCGGCACCTTGAGCGGAACCGATCCGGCATAGGCGACGGAAGGAAGCGTCTTCGGGGTCTGGCCGAGCCGGGCGATGATGGCGTCGGCGAACGCCTTGGTTCCGACTTTCTGGCGCGACACTCCTTCCTTGAAGATGTCGTAGGTGTGCACGCCGTCCTCCATGGTCTTGAGCCATGCGTTGTGGATCCGTTCGGCGGCGTCCCCCTGGCCGATATGGACGAGCATCATCACTCCGGCGAGCAACAGTCCGGATGGATTGGCGAGATCCTGTCCAGCCCGCCTCGGGGCCGAGCCGTGGATCGCTTCAAACATCGCGCAGTGGGCGCCGATATTGGCGGACGGGGCGAGGCCAACCGACCCTGCGATCTGGGCGGCGACGTCGCTCAAAACGTCTCCATAGAGGTTCGGCATGACGATGACGTCGAACGCTTCGGGTGTGTCGGCCAGCTTCGCCGCGCCGATGTCGATGATCCAGTGTTCATTCTCGATCTGCGGATACTCGGCGGCGATTTCGTCGAACACCTGGTGAAACAGACCGTCGGTCAGTTTCATGATGTTGTCCTTGGTGAAGCAGGTCACTTTCTTGCGCCCGTTTGTCCGCGCGTATTCGAACGCGTAGCGCACGATTTTCTCACAGCCCGGCCGCGAGATCAGTTTCAGGCACTGGTAGACATCATCCGTCTGGCGGTGCTCGATGCCAGCGTAGAGATCCTCCTCGTTCTCGCGAACGATGACGACATTCATTCCGGGGTGTTTCGTCGCGACGAAAGGCGCGTAGGCGACGCTCGGGCGCACGTTGGAGAACATGCCGAGCGTCTTTCTGACGGTGACATTGAGGCTCTTGTAGCCGCCGCCCTGCGGGGTGGTGATCGGTGCCTTGTAGAAGACGCGCGTCCGGCGAAGGCTGTCCCAGGCCTCTGGCGCAATGCCCGCCGTATTGCCGGCGAGATATACATGCTCGCCTATGCTGATCGGTTCGATGTCGAGGTCCGCGCCTCCCGCGAGCAGCACCTTCAAGCTCGCCATCATGATTTCGGGGCCGATGCCGTCACCGAACGCAACCGTGATCGGCGCTGCGGAACTGCTCCGCGGCTTGGCCCTCCAGCTGTCGAGTTCGCTCATGCTGGGTTGGATGGTCATCGTGTCGCGCCTTTTCTCTGACTGTTCCCGCCCAGGAAATAGAAAGAGAAATATGATTGCGCAAATTGATTGAAATTGATCTAGATATTACATAGTGCAATATTGAAATATGACCAGTTCTGCTCCCCTCGATACGGAACTGCTTCGCGCCTTCGTCGCGGTCGTGGACAGCGGCGGCTTTTCGCAGGCGGCCGAGAGACTGCTTCGTGGGCAGTCTGCGGTGTCGCTGCAGATCAAGCGACTGGAGGCGCGAGTCGGTTTCCGGCTGCTTGATCGCGGCCCGCGGCATGTCGCGCTGACAACCGAGGGCGAAATGATTCTCGATCATGCGCGCCGCATTCTCGCGCTGAATGACGAGTTGATGGGGCGCTTGCGGGAACCGGAATTGACGGGGCTTGTGCGGCTCGGCGCGCCGGAAGACTTTGCGACCAGCCACTTGCCGGATGTGTTGTCGCGATTTGCCCGCGCCTATCCCCGGGTGGCGCTTGAAATGACCTGCGAACTCACGCTGGAACTGCTTGACCGGTTCAACGCGGGCGGGCTCGATCTTGCGCTGGTCAAGCGCGAACCGTCAGTTGCACGGGAGGGGATGCAGGTGTGGCGCGAGCCGCTGGTCTGGGTCGGGTCGGGGAGGGGGATCGTTCAACGTGCCGGAGCGCTGCCGCTCGTGGTCTCGCCTCGTCCGTGCGTATACCGTCAACGGGCGATCTCCTCCCTCGACGCCGCGGGGTGGGACTGGCGGGTGGCCTATACCTGCGGATCGCTCGCGGGCCTGCTGGCGGCGGTTCGGGCAGGGCTCGGAGTTGCGGTTCTGCCGAAGGAAATGGCGCCCCCTGATCTCGTCCGATTGAATGACGAAGCAAGCGGCTTGCCTGCATTGGACGACACAGAAATCGCTCTGATCACCACACCCAGCCTGTCCGCGCCCGCCGAACGGCTGAAGGACTACATACTCCGGGCGCTGGAGCGGGACTGACGTCAGAAGAACTCAAGGGTCGCGGGGTCGTCTCCCCTCCATGCGGCCTGCACCTCAGCGGCGAGAAACAGGCCGCCGAACGCCGCGACGATGCGTTTCTCCTCTGTGGCGCGTTCGCGGGCGCGGAGCGCGGCGGCGCGGGTGTCCGGTGCAATCTCAACTCGGCCTGAACTGAAATGGCTTGCGAAGGTCTCGGGCGACGCGCCGCCATGGATGGGCCGCGTGAGAATGGCGTTGGGGAAACGCGACCCGGCGATCGCCGCCATTCCGGCGATGTCCTTGACCGCCGAGCCTCCAAAAACCAGAAGAATGCGATCAGCGGGAAAGATTTCGAGCAGAGCCTCCGAAGAAAGATCGACGGCGCGGGGGGTGTGGCCCACATCTATCCACAGGTCAGGGTCGGTTGCGACGCGCTCAAGGCGGCCCGGCCAACGTGCGTTGGAGACGGCGTTCAACAAAAACTCCGGCTGAGGCCCCCGGCCGAGCGAGAAGAGGAAATGCTCGCAGGCCATGATCGCGGTCAGCGCGTTGTGGGCCTGATGGCGACCAAGCAGGGACAATTGGATCCGATGTTCGGCGCCGTCTCGCGGTCCCACTTCCTTGACCGTGACATCGAGGCCGGAAGGAGAATTTTGCGCGCTGATGATGCTGAACTCGTCGCCCACGAATCGCGGTCTGCGCTCGGTGAGCGCGCACCAGTCGGAGATGAGCCGCCGCCAACGCGGATCGATTGCTGATGACACGATCAGCGTCCCGCCCGGCCTCAGCGCATCGATTTTGTCGCACGCGATCAGCTCTTCGGTCGGCCCCAGAATCTCGGTGTGCTCCAGTTCAAGCGCGGTGAAGGCCACGACATTGCTGCGGACAAGCCGCACCGGATCGTAGCGGCCGCCCATGCCCGCCTCCCAGACGATGGCGTCGACGGCCTCGTCCCGAAACCAGGTGAGCGCGGCCAGAAACAGCGCCTCAAATCCTCCAATCTGGCCGAGTTCGGGACGCGTCAGACACATGTTTCGCACATGTTCGAGGCGTGTTTCGAGCGAAGCGATGGGGATTCGCTCCTCCCCGATGGTCATCCGCTCGGTTACATCGAACATATGGGGGGATGTGAAACACCCTGTCCGCAGACCGCACGCCGTCAGTGCGGCGGCGCTCATCCGGGCGGTCGAACCCTTTCCGTTCGAGCCGACGATCACGAGCGAACGGCTGGAAAGCCATTCGCGGTCGATGCGCACCTCATCCATGAAAGCGGAGATGCGGGAGAGGCATAGTCCGTCGCCATGGCGGGGAAAGCCGAACATCAGACGGGCGCGGCCACGGAGAGGGCCTCCTCCAACATACCTCTCCAGAGATCGAGAACCAGATCAGCCCGCCCCTGGAGCTCGAGCGTCTTGAGGCCGGGATTGCCGTTCACCTCGATCACGACCAGCTGAGACAGATCCTGCCTCGGGGAGGAGTCGAAGATGTCGACACCGCCAAATCGGAGCCCGATCGCCTGAACGGATGCGATCGCCAGCCTCGCGAGCGGCGGCGCCGGGGTGAGTGTGAAATCGTCAATGTCGCCTGCTGACGAGAGATTGCGCCGGCCGGCGAGCGGAATGCGCTCACCGTTCGCCGGGATGCGGTGGGGGGCGGTCTCCCCGGAGAGCGCAAGCGCGGACGGGCGGTGGGTCGACAGGGCCCGCGCCCCGAGGCGGGCGTTGTCACCTTCGAACAGGGCGGCGATCGAGGCGGTTCCATCACCGATGAGACAGGGGGCCGCCTTGCGCGCGGCGAAGAGGGCGACCCCGTCCTTCACAAGCACGCGGTATTCGTCGCCCGCCACGAGGCGCTCGATCAGGAAGGCTTCATAAGCGGGGGCGATACGCTCGATGTAGTCCGCGAGGTCCGCAGCCGATGAGATGATCTCGGCGAAGTCGCCGCGCGAACCGGTGTTTGGCTTTGCGAAGACCGGCCAGCCAAGTCGGGCTGCATAGGGGGCGGCGTCCGACGCCTCGCGTCCCGGGCGGCGCAGGGCGGCGCGGCGGGCTGTGGCAAAGAACAGCCGGCCCTCGATCACCGGCAGGCCAATGCTCTGCAGCGCCGCCTTGGTGTAGGCCTTGTCTCGCGCGATGCTGAACGACGCCGCGGTGTTGAGGGGAAAAGCGGAGACGCTGCCCGCGCCAAGGACAATGGCGCGTCCGCCGCGGGAAATGCGGAAGAGCGAGCCCTCACCTGCGTCGAGATCGTGGAAATCGGCGCCGATTGCGCGAGCGGCCTCGCGGGCGTGTCGGGTGTGATCGGGAAGGGTCATCTGGTCCGATGGTCGCGCAGGGGAGGGTCGATCCTGGCCCGGCTCGCCCGGACGGACCGGTGTTTAGCCCATCGGCGCGCGCGGCGCGAGACGGCGCCTATAGTCCCATCTCTGTCCTGAAGCGCCTGCGGAGGAGATCGATCGGCGCAAGGCCTTGTTCGGACTTGTAGTGCCAGAATGTCCAGCCATTGCAGGCGGGCAGATTCTGGACGTAGGCGCCCATGCGGTGGATGGACCCTGACATGTCGCCCTGCGCCAGGCTGCCGTCCGCCCGGACGCGGGCCGAATGGCGGTTCTGGGCGCAGTAAAGGCTGTCGCCGGGACGCAGAAGGCCGTGCTCCACGATCACGCCGAAGGGAATGCGGGGTTCGGCCCGGCGGCTTCCGACAACCTTCAACGCGTCGCCATCGGCCGGCTGGATGAGGTTGATCCGGTGCAGTGCGAGCGCGGCGTAGTCGCCGTCCCGGTCAATGCCGATGAACCGCCGCCCGAGCAGGCGGGCAACAGCGCCGGTCGTGCCGGTGCCGAAGAACGGGTCGAGGACGACGTCGCCCGGATTTGTGGTGGCGATCAGGATGCGATGAAGCAGGGCTTCCGGCTTCTGGGTCGGGTGCGCCTTGCGGCCCGACCCGTCTTTTAGCCGCTCGCCGCCTGAACAGATGGGGAGCGTCCACCAGTCCGAGCGCATCTGAACATCGTCATTGCCGGCCTTCAGGGCGTCGTAGTTGAACGTGTAGCGTTTCTGGTCGCGCGACTTCGCGGCCCAGATGAGGGTTTCGTGCGCGTTGGTGAGGCGAGAGCCGCGAAAGTTCGGCATCGGGTTCGACTTGGCCCATACGACGTCGTTCAGGATCCAGAAGCCCTGGTCCTGGAGCGCCGCGCCGACCCGAAAGATGTTGTGGTAGCTGCCGATCACCCAGATCGCGCCGTCATCTTTCAGGCATCGCCTTGCGGCGGCGAGCCAGTCGCGGGTGAAACGGTCATAGGCGCCGAAGCTGTCGAACTTGTCCCAGTCGTCATTGACGGCGTCGACACGCGAATGATCGGGACGCAGAAGGTCGCCGCCCAGTTGCAGGTTGTACGGAGGGTCCGCGAAGACGAGGTCGACCGATCCCTCGGGCAAGCTGTTCATCACATCGACGCTGTCGCCGACGAGCACGCGGTCGACCGGCAGCCTTTCTGTCGATGGACGTGACGACTGGCCCATAAGGCGGACTATCCCAGATATTTGAGCCCAGCGCATGCGATGCCGCTTGCGCTGGGAGTGATTCGGCTTCGTCCCTGTGATCTGTGGTTCGGTATAAAGGGAAGTTAAGGCGGTGGTCCGTCCTCCTCCGGGCCAAACAGCGACATCTGCCCGTCGGCCAACACGCGTTCAGGCGGGCGAAAGAGGTCGGTGCGCAGGTCTGCGATCGGCCGATCAAGGCCAAGACGCTTTGCAGCGATCGAGAAACGGTTGGCGATGAGCTGGGCGTAGGGACCGGTTCCCTTCTGGCGGGCGCCCCAGTCCGACACATAGTCCATGCCGCCTCGCATCTGGCGGATGAGCGTCATCACGCGGCGCGCCCGGTCCGGATACGCGCTCTCCAGCCATTCGATGAACAGCGCCGACACCTCTCTTGGGAGGCGGATCAGCACATAGCCCGCACGCCGTGCGCCGGCGCCCGCTGCGGCTTCGAGCAGGCGCTCCAGCTCCATGTCGTTCAGGGCGGGGATCAGTGGCGCCGTCATCACCGTCACCGGGACGCCCGCGGAGCTGAGCTGCCGGATGGCTTCGAGCCGGCGGTGCGGGGCGGCGGCGCGCGGTTCCATTGCGCGCGACAGGCGGTTGTCGAGCGAGGTAAGCGAGATCGCGACGCGCGCGACGCCGGCCTCCGCCATGGGAGCGATGAGATCGAGGTCGCGCAGGATGAGCGAGGATTTGGTGATCAGGCTCACCGGGTGGCGGGCGCGCGAAAGCACTTCGAGGATCGATCGGGTGATCCTCAGTTCGCGCTCGAAAGGCTGGTAGATGTCCGTGTCGCCGCCAAGGACGATCACCGCCGGCTTGTAGGAACGGCGCGACAGCTCCCGTTCCAGGAGGGCCGCCGCTCCCGGCTTGACGAAGATTCGCGTCTCGAAATCGAGCCCCGCCGAGAGGCCGGCGTAGGCGTGATTGGGACGGGCGTAGCAATAGATGCAGCCGTGCTCGCAGCCCTTGTAGGGATTTATCGTCCGATCAAATGAAATGTCCGGCGAAGTGTTGTAGGTGATGATGGATTTCGCCCGCTCGGGAATGGCTTCGGTTTGCAGGCGCGCGGGGACGTCCGCCCCCTCCCAGCCATGATCCCAGTCGGGGTTTGATGTGTTGCTCCAGCCGTCATGAAAGGGCGTTGTGGACCGTTGTTCGAACCGCCCCGAGACGTTGGACCGCGCGCCCCTGCCGCGGGCGCGTGCGACCTCGCGGGACCAGTCAGCGTCGCCGGCGCGCGTGCGCCAGTTCTTGGCTTCGGGCATGTACGACTCCTTGAGCAGAGGACAAATGTCCTATCTCAGGAATCCGTACAAAACAAGAACATCAAGGAGGGCGTGAGATCACATTGGGTCGATGCGGGGAATGCCGAGCTCGTCCATCAGCGTTGCGATCGTGCGCAGGTCGGCCCAGGCGCGCGCCTTGTCCTGCGGGCGACGAAGCAGATAGGACGGATGGAGAATTGGGACGGCGGGCGTTGGGCCGGGCCAGCCTTCCTGCGTGTAGGGCATGCGTCGCCCGCGCAGACGCATGATGCCGTCATTGACGTTCAAGAGCGACTGGGTCGCCGGCTTGCCGATGGTGATGATCAGCCTTGGCCGTTTCAGCGCGATCTGCCGCTGGACGAAGGGGGCGCAGAGGGTGATCTCTTCCGGCGTGGGGTCGCGGTTGTTCGGCGGCCGCCAGAAGATGAGATTGGTGACGTAGAGGTTCGCCGAGCGGGAGAGCCCGATCGCGGCGAACATCGCATCAAGAAGGCGCCCCGAGCGGCCGACAAAGGGAACGCCCTGCGCATCCTCTTCCTGGCCCGGGGCCTCACCGACCGCCATGACCTGCGCGTCATAGACGCCGTCGCAGACGACGGTTGTTCGCGCCGCATGCTTCAGGGGACAGTGTTCGAACCGCTCGATCACGGTCTTGAGGTCGTCGAGCGTTGCGGCGCCGGCGGCGAGCGTCCGGGCTTCCGCGACCGGATCGAGCGCGCGGCGGAGCGGCTTCGGCGAGGTGGGGCGGGTGGTGGGCGCGTTTCGGGCGGGGGCGGAAGGCCGCGCCGGACGCAGCATCGCGACGATTGCGGGATCGTGCGCGGAAGCGGCGCCGACATCCACAATGAACTCGGCATAGGCGCGCCGGGCGCGGGCGAGGTCGCCGATTGGGGGGAGCGTCGCCATCTGGCTTGTCCGATAGGGGATCGCAGTTCACCGGACAGGATGGCGCAGCCGCGGCGCGGCGGCAACCTGCAACCGGTAAGCGACGCTGCTCCGGTTCTTCTGGCGCCAGCATAGCATGAGGCTCGCACGACGGCCGCCCGGAAGTCGGGGTGCGCGCCCGCATCGCCTAGACACGCCTCCCACGTTCGCTAAGGATCACCTGAAAGAGCATGCCGCCTCCGGGGGTCACCCGGGGGCGATCGATAAAGCGAGAGACCGAATGCCTGACACCGCCGTCCAGCGCGACGCTATGGATTTTGATGTCGTGATCGTGGGCGCGGGCCCAGCCGGCCTGTCGGCGGCGATCCGGCTGAAGCAGCTTGCCGCCGCCAGCGGCCGGGAGATTTCCGTTGTCGTTCTCGAGAAGGGGTCTGAAGTCGGGGCCCATATCCTGTCGGGGGCGGTGATCGACCCAAAGGCGATGAATGAGCTGTTTCCGGACTGGGCGGAGATGGGGGCGCCGCTGGAAACGCCGGTCGAGGTGGACAAGTTTCTTCTGCTCGGTCCAGAAGGCTCGATCGGTGTGCCGGGGTTTCTGCTTCCGCCGATGCTCAAGAATCACGGGATGCACATCGCATCGCTCGGAAATGTGTGTCGCTGGCTGGCGCAGCAGGCCGAGGCGATGGGCGTCGACATCTATCCGGGATTTTCGTGTTCAGACCTGACCTTCCGCGAAGATGGATCGGTGAAGGGCGTGGTCGCCGGCGTGATGGGACTTGAGAAGTCCGGCGAGCCCGGTCCCGGTTATCAGCCCGGAATGGAACTCAACGGAAAATATGTGCTGATCGCAGAGGGTGTGCGCGGCTCGTTGTCGAAACGCCTGATCGCGCACTTCAAGCTGGATGAGGGGCGACAGCCGCAGAAATATGGCATCGGTCTCAAGGAGCTGTGGCAGATCCGGCCGGAGAAGTTCCGCAAGGGCTATGTGCAGCACACATTCGGTTGGCCGCTGGACAACCGCACCGGCGGCGGGTCGTTCATGTACCATTTCGGCGACAACTATGTGTCGCTCGGCTTCGTGGTGCACCTGAATTACAAGAACCCCTGGCTGTCGCCCTATCAGGAGTTCCAGCGTTTCAAGCATCACCCTGAGATCGCGAAATATCTCGAAGGCGGGCAGCGGATTTCCTATGGGTCACGGGCCATCACCGAAGGCGGCTGGCAGTCGATTCCGAAGCTCGTCTTCCCCGGCGGAGCCCTGATCGGCTGCTCCGCCGGCTTCGTGAACCTGCCGCGCATCAAGGGCAGCCACAACGCCATGAAAACTGGGATGCTGGCCGCCGAGGCCGCGTTCGAGGCGCTCGGCGCCGGTCGCGAGGGCGATATGCTTGCGAGCTATGAGACGGGCTTCGCTTCAAGCTGGGTCGCTACGGAACTCAAGAAGGTCAGGAACGCGAAGCCGTTCTGGTCGCAATACGGCACGATCCTCGGCTTCGGCTTCATCGGGGTCGATCACTGGTGCACCACCCTGTTCGGCGGCTGGTCCCCCTTCGGGACGCTGAAGCATGGCAAGTCCGACGCAGCGTCCCTGGAGCCCGCGAAGAAGCACAAACGGATCGATTATCCGAGGCCTGACGGCGTGTTGTCGTTCGACCGCCTCACCAACGTCGCATTTTCATTCACCAATCATGGCGAGGACCAGCCCATCCACCTGAAGGTGAAGGACCTTGATCTGCAGAAGGCCAGCGAACTCGGCGTCTATGGCGGACCGTCTAACCGATACTGCCCGGCGGGCGTATATGAATGGCTCGACGACGGGGCGGGGGGGCAGCGTTTCCAGATCAACTCGCAGAACTGCGTCCACTGCAAGACCTGCGACATCAAGGACCCGAACCAGAACATCACCTGGACAACGCCCGAAGGGGGTGGCGGGCCGAACTATCCGAACATGTAAGCTGCGCCGGCCCTGAACAGTCGGGCTGGCGTGACATCGGGCGCATCCGCCCGGACCAGAAAGGCGAAACAGATGAACTCAAGACCGGTTGCATGGCTCCTCGGCGCGTCGCTGATGGCGCTATCGGCCTGCGCGGGCGTCGGGCCATCGGTCTTCGGCGCGTCCGGTTGCAAGACGATTTATGTCTTCCGCGGCGACGGCGGTGTGCAGCCGGTTTCATCTTGCGCCGACCTGCCGCGCGACACGCTGGTCGCCGGGGCCGCTGGGGCCGCGGACGTTGCCGCGAACGTGTCGGCCAATGCGCAGGCGACGGCGCCGCATGACCCTCTGCCAGCTGACGCGGGCCCCGATCAGATGATCGAGGCTGGCGACCTTTCGACCTTCATGGCCCGCATCCGCTCCGACCACGCCGCGGACGCCAACGCCGGCGCTTGGGGCTTCGCCGTGATCGACGGCCTCGCCGCCGGTGATGTGGGGTACGCCCGGACGGTGTTTGACGGAATGGCCGAACAACGCCGCCAACCTGAAACCCTCGGCGCTGACTTCCTGAAGCCCTGGGTGCTTGCCGCCGGCGGTGAACCCGAACGCGCGATCGCGGCGATGAACAGCCTGCGCAACACGATGCCGCCGGTCATGCTGCGCAGCCAGCTGGCGCTGCTGCTAGAGGGCATGGGCGACCTGAACGCCGCGCTTGCGGCCTATGAGGACGGGCCGGACGTCCTTGAGCCCCCCGGCCCGGAGGACGCCGCACGGCCCGATTACCTGATCAGGCTGCTGAACTACTCGTTCGAACGCAAGGCGGCGCTGCGGCATGCCGAATTCCTTCGGTCGATCAAGCGGGACAGGGACGCGATCGCGGTCCTGGATCGCCTCGCGGCGGCCGACCCTGATGATGGCTACATCGCGCTCCAGTTGCGCAACGCGAAGGAGGGCGCCGAGCGAACCCCCGTCCGCTCGCTGAATGCCGCGCTGGCAGTGGCGCTCGGTGATCAGGCGGACTCAATCGACGAGAGACAGGGCCTGCTTGGCGCGGTGATGGCGCGGGGCACGAAGCCCCCCTTCAATCACCTTGTGAGCGCGCTGCGCCAGTCGGCGCTCGTCCTCGACCCGAACAATGGACCGGTGCGCCTGACGGAGGTCAACAACCTCCACGCGCAGGGCAAGTTTTCGTCGGCGCTCAGGCTCGCCCAGATCGGCGACCCGCCGAGGGACTTTGCAGCGGAACTGCTCATCGCCGCCTCGAAGTCGGCGCTTGAGCTCGGTTCGATGGATGCGGTCGAGGGACTGGTCGCCGCCGCGTTGAGTTATGATTCCGGAGCGCTTTCGAAACTGTCCGCTGCCGAAGCGCTCGCCTCGGCGGGAAATACGGACCGGGCGATCGACCTTATTGACGAGGCGCTGAAGGCGAAGCTCTCCGACCGTGAACGGGTGTTTGCGGTGATCTCCAAGAGCGACGCTCACTTCCAGGCGGGCAATGTCCCGCAGGCGGTGAAGTATGCGCGCGACGCGGTTGCGATCGACGACAGCGAGAACACGCAGCAATACCTCGCCTCGATGCTGGTCAAAACGCCCGACCGGGAGGAAGGGCTGAACATCATGCGGCAGATGCTCGCGAAGACGCCGACCAATACAGGCCTCATGAACAATCTCGGTTATTCGCTGATCGACGACCATGCGAGCGAGACCGAGCTTGAGGAGGGATTCAAGCTGCTCAAGGAGGCGAGCCGCCTCGCGCCCTATGAGCCGAACCTGCTCGATAGCATCGGCTGGGCTTACTATCTCTACGGAGACTTCCGGGAGGCCCGCCGCTATCTCGAGCGCGCCATCGAGGCCTTTGCGCCGTTCAGCCATTGGGAGCTGCATGATCATATGGGCGACGTTCAGTGGCGGCTCGGTGAGACCGAGGCGGCGCGTGAAAGCTGGCGGGAATCGCTGAGCGCCCGGCCGCCGAAGCATCGCAGGGAAGGCATCGAAGCCAAGCTGCGAAGCGGGTTGACCACCCCAGCGCCTGCGCTGCGCGCGACCCCTGAAGTGCCACTGTCGCAGTCCGAGAAAGCGACCGAGATCTGACCACGGCGGCGCCCATCCGGACGTGAGCGCTCGCGGCCAGTTGGAGCGACGGGAGGCCCGATGTTGAAACGGTGCGCCAAAACGGTGTTCTGCGTCTCCGTCGCGGGATTTCTTGCGGCCTGTGCGCCTGACGGTCGCAACGCGGAGATCGCTGTTGCGGCGCCGGACGCGGGGGCGGGCCCACAATCGCCCACGGCGCAGGTGCAGGAGGCTCAGGCACCAGAAGTGCATCGGGGAGCCGCGCTCGCGCGGCATGTCTGCGTCGCATGCCATGACATCGGCATCGGTGCGCCGCCCGCGTCTGATCTCGACCCGGAGGTTGAAGCGCCGTCGTTCGCGGAAGTCGCCGATCGGCCGGGGACGGACATGGCGAGCCTCAGGGAATGGATGGCCGCGGCGCACGCACCAATGCCGCAATTCCTGCTCAACGAAACCGAACTCGACGATGTGGCGAGCTACATTCTCTCCCTCCGTTGACGATCAGGTTGAAGCGCGTGAGCGGCTGGGGCAACATCGTCGCCATGGGGTCGTCCGGTCGAGTGGTCGCCAGTTTCGCTTTGGCCGTGTTGGCGGTCGCCTGTTCCGGTTCGGCTGGGGGGCGCTGGCCCGCGCCCGGTGCTTCGGAGCGGGCGGCGACCGCGGCTGACTACGCGGACGTGCTTTCGGCTAGGTATGCCGGGTTGACGCGTGATCAGGCGGCGGCGGCGCAGTTCTACGAAAGATCCTACCAGCGACGGCCCCATGATCCCGTGCTGTTGGAAAGCGCGGTGTTGAGCGCGCTCGTCGCCGGCGGGCCGGAACGGGCGCTGTTGATTGCGGCGGACGCCTCTCCCGAGGTTCTTGCGCAGTCGCCTTTCGCAAGGCTCGCCGCAGCGATCGAGGCCATTGTTTCCGGGCGAGTTTCCGACGCCGAGGCTTTGCTGGAGCGCGGTGATCTCGGCGCCCTGAACGAAGACGTCGCGACCGCGTTGCGGGCGGCGCTCCTTGCGTCGGATGGGAATGTGGACGCGGCGCTGCAACTCATCGACGACTACGAACCTCAGGGGCGGGTGGGTGCGGATTTCGAGGTTGTGAAGGGTCTCTTTCTCGCGTCAGCGGGGCGGTTGGAGGAGGCTGCGGACGTGTTTCAGTCGAGTCTTTCTCAAGGCCAGCGCACCCCGGGCGCGATCCTGGCGCAGGTTCAGGTTCTTGGAAGCCTTGGCGAGCGCGAGGAAGCCATGCGGGTCCTCGAGGCAAACCCGCAACTCGTCGCCTACGACGCTGAGCTTTTTGGCGTGTCCCGGGCGCTGAAAGGGGGAGACGCATTCGACTATCCCCGCGCATCGAGGCGGAGCCTTGCCGCCGCCGCGCTCCACGCTGTGACGTCACGGAGTATCGTCGCCACGCGGCCGGAAACCTCCGCGCTCTATTCTGCGCTGGTACTCGCGCTTGACCCGGAGTTCGACCGGGCGCGGCTTACGCTCGCCAAGGCGCTCGCCGACCAGAACCGCCTCAGCGAGGCGCTTGAGATGTTGGAACGGATCGATCCGGCAAGGCCGCTCGGCGCGATGGCGCTCATGGATGCGGCGGGCGTTCTGCGCCGCATGGGCCGTGAGGAGGACGCCGTCACCGCGGCGGAACAGGCGGTCGAGCGGACGCAAGGCGCGCGGTCGATGGTGCTGCGCTCGGCGGACCTGCTTCGCTTGCTCGGGCGCAACGCCGAGGCGGAGGCGGCGCTCTCGCGCGTCGCGGCGATTGACGCTGCGGACGGCTCCTCCGACTGGCGCGTGTTCTTCATGCGTGCGAACGAGCGGATGGCGCTCGATCGCTGGCCCGAGGCTGAGCAGGATCTTCAGAAGGCGCTGCAGCTCGCTCCGGATGAGCCGGACGTGCTCAATTCGCTGGGCTATGCCTGGGTCGACCGGGGCGTTCGTGTCGAAGAGGGGCTCGATCTCATTCGCAGGGCGATCAAGGCGGTTCCGACCCGCGGTTACATCATCGACAGCCTAGGCTGGGCCTATTACCGGTTGGGACGGTATGAAGAGGCGGTCAGGGAACTGGAGCGGGCGGCCGAGCTTGAGCCCGCGCACCCGGTCATCGCCGACCACCTCGGGGATGCGTACTGGCGCGCCGGCAGGGGCCGAGAGGCGGTGTTCACCTGGTCGCGGGTGCTGACGCTGTCGCCCGATCCGGAACTCGACGCCGCCGTGCGGATCAAGCTCAGCGACGGCCTTCCGGATGAGCCGGCTGCAGCCTATCACGCGGCGCGAGAGAGGGAGCCCGCTCCATGACCCAGACATTATCGGCAAGCCTCAAGACGGCCTGGGCGCCAGCGAAGGTCAATCTCTACATCCATGTGGGCACGCCGGGGGCAGGCGGGCTTCATCCGGTCGACAGCCTTGTCATGTTCGCCGACACCCGAGCGGCCGACCGGGTTTCGGCGCGGGCCCATCCCCAGCTGAGCCTCAGCATCGAGGGACCCAGAGCAAAATCGCTGAAGAACGCGCCGCACAATCTGGTGATGGCGGCTGCATCGGCGCTGCGCGAGGCGAGCGGACAGACGGCGCGCGGGGCGGCGCTGACGCTTCACAAGGTTCTCCCTGTCGCCGGCGGGGTCGGCGGCGGCTCCGCCGATGCGGCGGCTGCGCTGCATGTGCTGAACGAAATGTGGTCGCTCGGGTTCGGGGTTGCGGCGCTCGAGCGGCTGGGGGCTCAGCTGGGCTCGGACGTTCCGGCGTGTGTCCGCGGGCGACCGCTCCTGATGCGGGGGACCGGCGAGCGCCTCGAAACCACGGCTGCGCCGGATCTGCACGCGGTGTTGGTGAACCCCGGCGTCATGCTCGAAACCCCGCGTGTCTTCGCGCGCTTCGACGCGATGCAGACGAAGGCGAAATTCGTCGAGACGCCCGCTCCAACCGGAGACACAGACATAGACTTCATCAAGGCGCTCAAGGGGTTTCGCAACGATCTGGAGGCGGCGTCGATCTCGCTCTGTCCGGACGTCGGCAAGGTGCTCGAAGCGCTGCGCGCGCAAAAGGGCACGCTGCTCGCCCGAATGTCTGGAAGCGGCCCGACCTGTTTCGGGCTTTATGGCTCCGCCGCTACGGCGGAAGCTGCGGCGACGGCGCTCTCGAAACTGACGATCGGCCGGCGCAAGCTCTGGGTTCAACAGACAATCTTGCGGGGTGGGGATGCACCGGCCCTCGGCTCCCCTGGCTGAATCGTGATGTTTGGCCGGGCGCGGCGCACACCTCTTGGTCCCGGAACGGCGACGGTGTAGGCGGGCGACATGTCAACCGTCGCTGTCCTCATTCCTGGCGTTCTGGCGTCAGTGCTGCTGTCGGCGGCGCTGTGTCGGGCTGTGATCGAACTCGGCGTGCGCGACGCGCCGGACGGGGTGCGCAAGGTGCAGGAAGCGCCGGTCCCGACCTCCGGCGGGATCGGATTCGCCGCGGCGACGGTGCTGGTGGCGCTTGTCGGTTCGGGTTTTGTCGATTGGCGAGCGTCGGAGGGGGTGGTCGTGAGCGCGGTCGCCGCGTTCTGCGCCATGCTGGTGGGAGCCTTCGATGACGCGCGGGACATCGCTTCCGGCGTGAAACTCGCGCTGCTCGGCGGGATTGCGCTTTTGGCGGCGGGAGGAGGGTTGGTGGTCGCCGAGATGCACCCCGCGCCCGATATCGTTTGGGTGTTGCCGGTCGTCGTCGGAGCGATGGGCTCGGTGCTGTGGCTGCTGGTCGTCGTGAACGCCGTGAATTTCATGGATGGCGCGAACGGGCTGGCGATGGGTACGGCGGCGATCGCATGCGGTGGGCTTGGTGTGGTCGCACTGAGCGTCGGATTGCCGGACATTGCGCTGCTGTCGACCGCTGCGGCCGGAGCGCTATGTGGATTTCTCTTCTGGAACGTGCCTGGCCGGCTCTACGCGGGCGACGCCGGTGCACTGTTCGTCGGGGCGTTGTTTGCGTCCCTCTCTCTCGCGCTCGTGAAGGCGCGTCCGGATCTGCTCTGGATTCCACCGACGCTTGCGGCGCCTTTTCTCGTCGATGTGATCCTGACCGTCGTCTGGCGCGCGAGGCGGGGGCGAAACGTGATGTCCGCGCACCGGGACCATGTCTACCAGATCGCGATGCGCGCCGGCCTCAGCCACACTGGCGTCGCGAGCGTTCACTGGATCGGCGCGCTGAACGCTGCGGCGATCGCGATCGTGGCAACGCTCGCGGGCGGATGGGTCCCGCTGCTCGCCTTCCTCGGTGTCACGGCCGTCGGGGTCTATGTGAATCTTCGGGTCCGCAAATCGGCCGAGGCGCGGGGCTACGCGCTCTGACGGATCAGTGGATTCGCTCGACGCAGTAATCGGCGAGGTCCGCGAGTTCGGCCGCGAACACCCCGCCCGCGGCTTTCGCCAGAGCGGCTTTGGCGGCGTCCGCCTCGCTTCGGGCGGCTTCGAGCGTCGCCTCTCCGGCCCCGGTTGCGCGGATGAGGTGGATCGCCTGTGACAAATCTCCGTCGCGCTGGCCGCGTTCGGTGATGGCGCGGTCCCAGAACACGCGGCCGGCCGCGTCCGCGCGCTCGCGCGCGATGAGTACGGGCAGGGTGACCTTGCCCTCGCGAAAGTCATCGCCGACCGATTTGCCGATGACGGATGTGAGCCCGCCATAGTCGAGAAGGTCGTCGACCAGCTGGAACGCTCGTCCGAGCCGGCGCCCATATTCGCCCATGGCGTCGGCGGCGGCGTCCGACGACCCGCCCGACAGCGCACCGGCTCGGGTGGCGGCCTCGAAGAGCGCCGCTGTCTTCGCTTCAACGATGGCCATGTAGTCTTCAAGCGAGAGATCGGGCTGCCCGATCGCGGCGAGCTGGCGCACCTCGCCCTCGGCGATGACGCATGATGCGCGCGACAGGATGTCCAGAATACGCAGGTCGCGCGTCTCGACCATCAGCGTGAACGCGCGGGCGAACAGGAAGTCCCCCACAAGAATGCTGGCGGAAGCGCCCCAGAGATTCTTGGCGGCGGCCTTGCCTCGTCGCAGCTCACTGTCGTCGACGACATCGTCGTGGAGCAGGGTGGCGGTGTGGATAAACTCGACCGCCGCGGCGAGATTAGCGGTGGCGGCGCCCGCCCGGCCGCCCACCGCCCGTGCGCAGGCGAGCGTGAGGATCGGTCGCAGCCGCTTGCCGCCGGCGGCGATCAGGTAGGATGACAGATCAGGGATTGTCGCAACCGGGCTTGCGGCGCGCTCGTTCAACAGCGTTTCAACCTGGCGGAGTTCAACGCGCAGAAGGTCCGACAGCCGGTGGAGCGGCGTCTGACCCGCGGTCGGGAGGTGCTGCACTTCGGCCTGGAGTGACACGTTACTCCCCTTGTCGCGTGGACGCCCGGCGTGTGACCGCGGGATCGCCAGCGTCCAGGAACATCAAGGTTTCTGCTCGCGAAGAAATATGTCTTCGCTCATTAGGCGTCTTCCCGCCACGTTATTCCGCCGTAAAGACCATGGTCAAGAAATAGCCCTTGCAACACACGCCGCCCCGGCGTCACGATGTCGCGACAATGATCGAGGTTCTCAGAACAAATGACCCGGTGCGCCTGAGTTATGCCCTGGCGCTGCTGGAGGACGCAGGGTGCGAGCCCTTCGTCGCCGACCGGTTCGTGGCGGCGGTGGAGGGATCGATTTCGGCCTTCCCACGCCGCGTGCTCGTCCCGGATGAGATGGCGCCGCGCGCCAGGGTGACGCTCTTGGCGCTCGATGCGCCGGCGGCTGCTGATCACGTCGCTGATGATGACCCGGACGACTGACGCCTTTCTGGCCGGGCGGGTGCAGGTCATCCAGCCGGCGAAGGGGTTTCGCGCCGGCATGGATTCCGTGATGCTGGCGGCGTCGCTTCACGCAGCCGAAGGGGAGGTGCTGGTCGAGGCCGGTTGCGGAGCGGGCGCGGCGCTTCTGTGCGCCGCGGCGCGGCTTGCCCATGCGCGTCTGATCGGGATCGAACAGGACGCGGACCTCGCTGGTCTGGCGCAGGAGGGGATCGCGCTCAACGGGTTCGACGGACGGGTCGAGGTGCGAACCGGCGATGTCGCCGATCGCGGGGCCGTCGCGGAGAATGCCGCGGATCAGGCCTTCGCCAACCCGCCCTACTTCCAGCCCGGGGCGACGAGCCCGCCGGGAGAGGGGAAGGCTGCGGCGTATGTGGCGGGCGTTTCGCTGAAGAGCTGGGTGCTGTTCCTGCTGCATGCGGTGAAGCCGGGAGGGAGGGTCACGCTGATCCATCGGGCTCAGGCGCTCGGCGATCTTCTGGAGCTGCTGAACCCGCGCACGGGCGAGATCGAGGTGCTTCCGATCCATCCGAGCCCGGGCGCAGCGGCGAAACGCGTCCTCGTGCGCGCTCGAAAGGGGCTGCGAAAGGGCGCGCTCACCCTATATACGGGACTGGTGCTTCATGAAGCCGAAGGTGGCCCGCTGACGCAGAGGGCGCGCGCGGCGCTTGAGGGCGGTGAACTGGACTGGAGGCAGGATCGGCCGTGGGTTTGATCATTTTCATCGGGCTTGTCATTCTCGCGGGCGTGATTCTCGTTTCACCCGCCATGCGTAGGCGCGGAGAAGAACGCCGGGATTCGGTCGAGCGCGCGGCGGAGGAAGCCGTGGTGCGGCGTCTGGACGATCACCGCCGCCGGCGCTCGGAGACGCCTGACGGGAACGACCGTAAGGACTGAACCCCCAAGGGATGTCCAGGCGGGCTTGCATGACCGCTCAAAGCCCTGTTTGTCGAAGGCCTAGGGTTCTGCGCCGAGGTGCACGCAGAGTTGACGTGGGACATCAGGGGAAAATTCGATGAGGGCCGCGAGGGGAAAGAAGGCGCAAGGCGCAGAGACGCGGGTCGTCGCCGCGCCGACTTGCTTTCAGGACATCATCCTCACCCTGTCGCGGTTCTGGGCCGAGCAGGGCTGTGCGATCCTCCAGCCCTACGACATGGAAGTCGGCGCGGGGACGCTCCATCCTGCGACGACGCTGCGCGCGCTCGGACCGAAGCCCTGGTATGCGGCCTATCCGCAGCCGTCGCGCCGACCGAAGGACGGGCGTTATGGCGAAAATCCCAACCGCCTGCAGCACTACTACCAATATCAGGTCATCCTGAAGCCGAACCCGCCCGACCTTCAGGACCTGTATCTCCAAAGTCTCGAGCGCATCGGCGTCGACCGCATGGTTCACGACATCCGGTTTGTGGAGGACGACTGGGAGAACCCCACGGTCGGCGCCTGGGGCCTTGGATGGGAAGTCTGGTGCGACGGCATGGAGGTGAGCCAGTTCACCTATTTCCAGCAGGTGGGCGGCCTAGATGTCGATCCCGTGTCCGGGGAGCTCACCTACGGGCTGGAGCGGCTCGCGATGTATGTTTTCGGTGTCGAGAATGTCTACGATCTGCCGTTCAACGATCCGAAAAGCCAGTACCCGCTGACCTATGGCGATGTGTTCCTCGAGAATGAGAAGCAGCAGTCCGCCTACAATTTCGAACACGCCGACACCGATGCCTTGCAGCGTTGGTTCCAGGACTGCGAGGCGACGGGGCGGCGCTTGCTGGCGTTGCAGCCGCCGCTTCCGCTGCCGGCGTATGAACAGGCGCTGAAAGCCAGCCACATCTTCAACCTGCTGGATGCGCGCGGCGTAATTTCCCCCACCGAGCGCCAGAGCTTCATCGCCCGGGTGCGCGATCTCGCTAAGGGATCCGCCGAAGCCTGGGCGAAACAGTCTGCGTCCTAAGGTCGGTCCGCGAGCCTGACTAACCGGGCCTTCACGAATGAGATCGAAACTCCGTGTGATCGCCCGCGACGACAGCCGAAACGACGAAACGGACCGCGCCTTGCCCGCACCAAAGGTTTCCGAAACCGACCTCTATACACCCGTAAAGCGGCTGCTTGAACAGCAAGGCTATGAGGTGAAAGGGGAGATCGGGGCGGCGGATGTCGTCGCCCTTCGCGGTGACGAGCCGCCGGTCATCGTCGAACTCAAGACAGGGTTCTCTCTGTCCCTCTTCCATCAGGCGGTGGAGCGCCTCCGCATCTCCGACGCTGTCTATATCGCCGTTCCACAGGCTCCGGGCGGCCGGTTCGCCGCTTCGGTCGCCGACAACCTGATCCTCTGTCGCAGGCTGGGCCTCGGGCTGATCACGGTGGACTGCAGGCGCTGGATCGCGACGGCTCTGGCCGATCCCGGCTCCTATCGGCCGCGAAAATCCGCCGTGAAGACAAACCGCTTGCTGCTTGAGTTCGCGCGGCGCGTCGGCGATCCCAACAGCGGCGGGGCGACCCGCAAGGGCCTGATCACCACCTACCGGCAGGACGCGCTCCGCTGTCTCAACCATCTGCACGCGCACGGCCCGACGAAGGCGTCGATTGTCGCAAAGGAAACGCTGGTGACGACAGCCCGACGCATCATGGCGGACGACCATTATGGCTGGTTCCGGCGCGTGCGGACGGGCGTGTATGCGATCACGCCGAAGGGATTGGAAGCCGTCGACCTTTATCGATGTGAACTCTCGCGACTGGCAGCCTGACCGGGCGGTGAGCCTCGCGATCGGCGTCATCTGAGGGATCGCAAGTCCCGCCCGAAAGTGCGAACGCCCCGCGACAAGGCGTGTAGAAGCGCACATCGCACTCGTGAACAGGGATCCCAAGCATGGCCAAGAGCCAGAAGAAATCGAACAAGGAGATCCGCAAACCCAAGAAAGAGAAGCCAAAGGCGGCGCCTGCCGCATCTCCATTCTCCAAACCCGCAGGCAAGGGCTGAAGCGCCGCCTCGCCGGTCGGCCCGGCGAAACATCGCGCCGCCGCGCGCCTACCGGCATGGACTCATCGTGATCCGGGTGGTCTGCGGCGAGGAGCAGACAAGGCGGCATCGCGGACGGTGGTCAACCGCGATGACGCTCGCTAAATTGTCGAGATGCTGAACTCGTTCCTCGCCCGTCTGAACGGTGGCCCCTCCAGCACGCCGATCCATGAGAGCGATGCGCGTGTGGCGGTCGCGGCTCTGCTGGTGCGGGCGGCCCGGGCGGACGATGACTACAGCGATGAGGAACGCCGGCTGATCGAGGCGATCCTGGCGCATCGTTTTTCCCTCGATGACGACGCCGCCGGAAAGTTGCGGATCGACGGAGAGGCGGCGGATGAGGCGTCGGTTGACGCCTATCGGTTCACGGCGCTCATCCGAAACGATCTCTCTGAAGCGGACCGGATCACGGTGATCGAAGCGCTATGGAGCATCGCGTTGTCAGATGACAACAAGGCGGACGAGGAAAGCGAATTCATCCGCCGAGTCGTGAAGATGTTGCACATCGAACCGCGGGAGTCGGTGTTCGCCCGCCAGCGGGTCGAGCGAGCCATGCGCGGCGGATGACCTGCGGATAATGCATCGACCTCGCGGGCCAATCGGCGCTAGGCTGCGCTGACGACACAGTAGCGTCAGATGGCGCAATGACTTCCGGGATGAACATCATGAAATTCGCAATGGCGTGTGTCGCGGCCGCGCTCTCGGTCGTGACCGCGCTGGCGTCCGCCTCGGCGGATGAGGTCTGGAATTCCCGGATCGGGTTGATCGAGTGGGAGACTGAGGCGGGGGATACGGCGATCTTCAAGGCGGTGGCCCCGAACGCGGCCGACAAGATCATGCGCTTCTATTTGCCAGGGCTGGTCTCGGACACGATGGGCGGACGATCCACCTACACCGGCTACTGGATCAGCACGGACGACCAGCAGACCTGCGAGGCGGAACTCATCGCACCGGACGGAACGCGAAGCAGGACCTGGGGCCGCATGCAGCTGACCTTCGTCAATGAAGGATTCCCGTCTGACTGGACCGCGCTCACTGGAGATTGTTTCGGAGAATTGCGGGACGTGCTCACCGGCGTGACGCCCTGAGGAGGCGGTGAGGACGGCGGGGGTTTACGCGCCCGTCAGGATCGCTGATCGTGAGGGCCTTACGGAAGCTCCCAGGGAGGCTGAGGGATGAGCCTATCGGACAAGCGCGAGATCGGCGGTCGCCAGCCGGTTCCGGTCGAGGTCGAAGCGGGCCAGAGCTATTGGTGGTGCGCCTGCGGCCGCTCGAAGTCGCAGCCGTTTTGCGATGGATCGCACAAGGGGACCGCGTTTGAACCGATGGAGTTCAAGCCTGAGAAATCCGGGCGTGTGTTTTTCTGCACGTGCAAGGCGACGGGCAAGTCACCGCTGTGCGACGGCAGCCATAACAACCTGACGTGAGGCTCATCCGCCCGAGGCCCGGTCGGCGGCGGGCGTACCGTCACCTGGACGGAGGTTTCACGGGGCCCACGAGTTCCAGCGTGGCGGCGCCCAGCTGGATCGTGTCGGCGTGGGCGACGAGTTCCTTAAGGATCAGGGTGGATATGGCATCCTTTGTGATCCGCCGGCTGCGGAAGTGAGTGATGTAGCGGATCGTGAACTCGATCCAGTCGCCCGTGACCACCATCGTCACGAGCGGATCGACGCGTGCTTTCTCCACCTGGAATTTCTGTACGAAATGCTTCCACCCATCCTCTGACTGCCCAACGAGTTCTGAAGTGACCGTGCGCGCCGCCGTTTCGAAGATGGTGCGCGCCGATTCCCAGTCGCAATCGTATCGGACGGGAAGTTTCAACTCATCCCAAAGGAACGGAAGTCCGCCGAATAATTGAACACCGGTTCTTTGAAAACGAAGGAGTTCGCCACCCGGACAACGCGCCCGTTGTAGAGGTCGCCCGACACCCAATCGCCCGTTTCCATGAGTGTGGTGCGGAGAACTCCGATATCGATGACATCACCCGTGATCCCGCCGAGCTTGACCCGGTCGCCGACGCGGTAGAACGAGCCGAACGCCACGGCGGCCCAGCCTGCGACGCTGACGATCACTTCCTGAAGGGCGAATGCGATGCCGGCCCCGGCGACCCCGAACAGGACGGTCAGCTGGCCCCAGCTGTTTCCGATCGCCGCAATGATCGCCAGCCCGCCCACCACATACCCGACGAAGCCGATCGCCCTGCGAATCCGGAACCGGGACGTCAGATCCGTGACCCTTTGGCTGACGGCGTACTGAATTGCGCGAACCAGAACGCCCGTGACGATGATGACGACGATGACGATCCCGACCTTCACCAGCAGGGGATCGGAGGCGAGCGCGTTGAGTGTTTCCATGAGGTCCAGCGGCTGAACTCCTGTGTGCGTCGATGGGGCGGACTTCAGCCGACGCGGCCGACGCCCATCAGCGACAAGCCGCCGTCGACCGGCATCACCGCGCCGGTGATGTAGCGGGCGGCGTCCGACACCAGAAACACGGCGAGATCGGCCACTTCGTCCTTGGTGCCGAGCCGTTGCAAGGGCACGCTGCGGGCGCTCGCCGCCTCGGCTTCGGGTGTGGGGGCGAGGCGGGCCATCCCTTCGGTGTCGGCGATCGGGCCCGGAATGATCGAATTGACCCGCACGCCTGACGATCCCCACTCGATGGCGAGGGTGCGCGTCAGCATGTCGACGCCCGCCTTCGCGGCGTTCACATGCGCCTGCATTGGGTAGGGGTGGAAGGATTGCGGCGCTGAGATGTTGATCACGGACGCGCCGGGCGTGCGCAGATGGGGAAAGCCCTGACGGAGCACATTGTAGGTGCCCACAAGGTCGATATCGATGACCGCACGGAAGCCGTTATAGGAGATGGAGTTGAAGGGGGCGACGAAGTTTCCGGCCGCGCCGGAGACGATAATGTCGATCGGGCCGAATTCCGCCGCGGCGCGCTGGAAGGCGAGGCCTACGCCGTCATGATCCCGGACGTCCTGGGCGATGCCGATGCACGCTGCGCCCTTGGCGCGGATCCCGGCCGCTGCCGCTTCGATCTTGTCTGGGGAGCGAGACAGGATCGTGACGGATGCTCCGGCGAGGGCGAGGCGCGTGGCGATCTGAAGATTGATGCCGCTCGATGCGCCCGCGACAAAGGCGGTCTTTCCGGCAAGCAAATGGTCGCGAAAGGTCGTCATCTCTGGGCGCTCCTGTCGGGATGTCGGCGTGGCAGGGTGCGTGATGGGCGGCGGATTTGTCCAGTGTCGCGGCGGCGGCGCATACCTGCGAAGGCTTTGCACATCAGGCGCAATCGGCCTAATGAAGCGAACGCGCCCGAAAGCGGAGCGCCGTAGGGGAGGACTGAATGTTCCGACGACTTACCGTGGCGTTGGCCTCGTTCGCGCTTGCAGGCTGCGTATCCGTTCGGGAAGAGACGACTGAAATCGCCGCTGCGCCGACGGCGCAGGCGCTCGCGATGCCGGAGATCACGATCTTTCACCTTGAAGGCCGGCGGTCGGAGCGGATCGTTTGGCTGATGGAGGAGCTTGGGCTTCCCTACACACTTGAGTTCAAGCGCGGCGACCTCGCCGGCTCGATGGCCGCAATTCGCGCGATCAATCCCGGCATGCCTGTCGCCCCCACCGTGAAGATCGGCGATCAGGTTCTGGTGGAGTCGGGCGCGATCATCGAAACGATCGTCAACCGTTATGCGCCGGGCAAGCTCACGCCCCCGATCGCGTCGGCCGACTACGCCGATAACCTCAAATGGATGCATTACGCGGAAGGATCGCTCGCCTCGCGCGTGATTGCGGACTATCGGGTCTGGCAGATCCGCCCGCCGACCGCCCGCTCGCCGCTCGTCGACAGCGAAGCGGTGGTGCAATACGCCGAGGACTATCTTGGCAAACACCCCTGGTTCGGCGGCGCGGAGTTCTCCACGTCGGACATCATGATGTTCTTTCCGCTCAATTTCGCAACGGCGCTGAACATCGTTGACGTCAACCAGTTCCCGAACGTCGCGGCGTGGCGCAAGAAGATTGAGGCGCGCCCGGCCTATCAGCGCATGCTCGCCAAGGCCCGGCCCGACGGAATGATCGGGAACCTTCCCGCGCTTCCGCAGCACGCCCCTCCGGGACCGCGCTAAGGTCGACGGGAAGTCTTGATGCCTCACGTGGGCGCCGGTGCAGACCGGCGCCCGTTTGATTCTGTCCACCAGCGGGCGCGGTCAACCCTGTCGTGGTTGAAGGCCGCGCTGCTTCATCGCCCAGATAAGGTGATCGATTCGGTCCTGACCGAAGAAGGGCTCATCCTCAAATACGAACAGAGGTACGCCCCAGTGGCCAGCCTTTGGCTGAGCGTCCTCATTGGCCAGAATGACGGCGTCGAGCCGCTCGGCTTCGGTTGACGCAGTGGCGGTTATGGCCGCGCCGTCCAGCCCGGAGGCGTCCGCGGCCAGTTTGAGATGATCACCCAGGTGCCAGTCGTCGACCTCACCGGACCAGATCGCGTGCGCGGCCCTTCGAACGAACGCAAACCCCTTGCCGGCCTCCTCCGCCGCCGCGCCCATCCGGCTCACCGGCATGATGTACGGCTGATCGGCAGCGACCTCGCGGGTTGAGGGATTCTGCACGATCGGGTCGGGGCGCGGCCAACGGTAAGGAATGTCCATCATCTGGGCGATGCGATAGGTGTCCCGCGCCAGATAGGGCGGCCAAAGCGGATTCACCTTCTGGAAAAATCCAGGAATGCGCACAGCAATCGGGCGGACGATCTTCACCCGACATATCGCGTCGTGCTTGGCGAGAAGGGTCTCGATCTGCGGTGTGGCGAGGTAAGAATAGGGGCTTCGGAAGGAAAAATAGAAATCGAAAACGAGAGTCATCGCGAACTTCCTCCACGAACGCCGCAGGCTTCGTCGGCCAGCGGAACGAACATAGTCCGTGGCGAAGGGGGCACGAAGCCTTCACGATCGACAAGGCCGGACTTGCTCTTCGCGACGTTCCGCGCCACTCGAACGGGAACAAAACTCCCCCAAAAGGCGTCAGATGCCGCAACTCCTTCTCGAACTCCTGACCGAAGAGATTCCCGCCCGGATGCAGGTGAAGGCGGAAGCGGACCTCGCGCGCGCGCTCATGGACCGGTTCACCGAGGCCGGACTGGTTCCCGAGGGCGTCAAGACGTTTTCCGGTCCGCGGCGGCTCGTAGGCGTCGTCGAGGGGCTGCCTGTCTCGTCGGCGGCTGTGAGCGAGGAGCGCAAGGGGCCGCGTGTCGGGGCGCCGCAAGCGGCGATCGACGGATTTCTTCGCGGCGCGGGTCTTCGTTCGATCGACGAGGCCGAGATTGTGACCGACCCGAAGAAGGGAGAATTCTATGTCGCACGGATCGAACGTCCGGGACGCAACACGCGGGACCTGATCGCTGACATGGTTCCGGCGATCATCAAGGGATTTCACTGGCCAAAATCGATGCGCTGGGGGCCGAACGGGTCCTCAACCGGTGATTTGCGCTGGGTGCGGCCGCTCAACCGCATTCTGTGCACGTTTGACGGCGAGGTGGCGGACTTCGAAGTCGGCGGAGTGACATCCGGCGCGCTCACCGAGGGGCACAGGGTGATGGGCCGCGGGCCGTTCAAAGTGCGCCGCTATGATGACTATGCGGCCGTGCTCAAGGCCGAAGGCCGTGTGGTGCTCGACCGCGATGAGCGCAAGGAGATCATTCTGACGGATGCCCGGACGCTTGCCCGGGCCCAGGGGCTGGAGCTGATCGAGGATCAGGGCTTGCTGGAGGAGGTGGCGGGGCTCGCCGAGTGGCCCGTCGTGCTGATGGGGAAGATGGACCCGGCTTTCCTTGACCTGCCGCCGGAGGTGATCCGCCTGTCCATGCGCACGCACCAGAAATATTTCGCGGTTCAAGACCCGAAGTCAGGCGGCCTCGCGCCGCGCTTCATCGTGGTCGCAAATCTCGAGGCGAGCGATGGCGGCGAGAAAATAGCGGCGGGCAATGCGCGCGTTTTGTCGGCGCGGCTCAACGATGCGCGCTTCTTCTGGGACAAGGACCGCAAGACGAAGCTGGAAGACAACCTCAAGCGCCTTGATGGCGTAGTGTTCCACGAAAAGCTCGGTTCTGTCGGCTACAAGGTGAGGCGGGTCGAGGCGCTGGCGCGGGCGCTTGCGCCGGTGGTCAGGGCCGAGCCGGAGCTTGCGGCGCGCGCGGCGCGGCTTGCGAAATGCGACCTCGTCTCGGAGATGGTGGGCGAATTCCCGGAACTCGAAGGCGTGATGGGAAGGTATTGTGCGCTGGAGCAGGGCGAGGACCCGCTCGTCGCGGACGCGATCCGCGACCACTACCGGCCGAAGGGGCCGTCCGACGAATTGCCGTCAAATCCGGTGGGTGTCGCGGTCGCGCTCGCTGACAAGTTGGACACGCTGGTCGGGTTCTGGGCCATCCGCGAGAAGCCGACCGGCTCGGGGGATCCTTATGCGTTGCGCCGGGCCGCGCTCGGCGTGATCCGGATCGTTCTAGGCTCGATGTCGAGCCGACAATCGGAAGTGCGCCTGAAACTTCGAGATGTTTCACGTCAGGCGCTGGACCTAATCGCTTCCGACGAGGTATCGGGGCGCTGGGTTTGGGGGGTCAAGCCCGACAGCAAGTATAGCGATTTGGAACGAGGAATTGTCGATTCACCGCAGACGCGGGTGGGTGATGTCGACGATCTGCTGGATGATCTCCTCGCCTTCTTCGCCGATCGTTTGAAGGTCCACTTGCGGGGGGAGGGCAAGCGCCACGACCTGATCGACGCCGTGTTCGCGCTCGGGGAAGATGATCTCGTCATGATCGTACGGCGGGTGGAGGCGCTCGGCGTCTTCCTTGCGACGGAGGACGGAGCAAACCTTCTCGCCGGCTACAAGCGGGCGGCGAACATTCTTAAGGCTGAAGAAAAAAAGGACGGGGCCGAAGTCGCCGCAGGCGCGCCGGACGCCGCCTTGTTCGCGCAAGCCGAGGAAACCGCCCTTCACAAGGCGCTCCTCGCCGCGGGTGAATACGCCGCGAGCGCTCTGAAACGCGAAGACTTCGGGGCGGCGATGCAGGCCCTGTCGGGTCTCCGTGCGCCGGTTGACGCCTTTTTCGACAAGGTGACAGTGAACGCCGATGACCCGGCGGTGCGGGTGAACCGGCTGAAACTGCTCGCCGAGGTGCGCCGCATGCTGCATCAGGTGGCTGATTTCTCAAGGATCGAGGGTTAGGACCGCGGACGACGTGCGTGGCGGGACAATGTGAGTAAAGGAGCGGGCGCAAGGGGACGGCGATAGCGCGGTTGCCGCGCCCGCAGATGGACGGTGAGAGTGATGGCGACCAGACGCGAGACGAAGTGGGTCTACGAGTTCGGCGGCGCGAAGAGCGACGGCGACGCCTCGATGAAGAATCTTCTTGGCGGAAAGGGTGCAAACCTCGCCGAAATGGCGAGCCTCGGCCTGCCTGTGCCGCCCGGATTCACGATCACGACCGAAGTCTGCACCCTATTCTATGAATTGCGGAAGACCTATCCGGACGGACTCGAGGCTGAAGTCAACGCCGCGTTGAAGGCGCTGGAAGCCAGAACCGGCAAGGCGTTCGGCGACGCCGCAAACCCTCTGCTGGTCTCGGTGCGGTCAGGGGGGCGGGCCTCCATGCCCGGCATGATGGACACGGTGCTCAATCTTGGCCTCAACGATGAAACGGCCGAAGGACTCGCGGTTCTCTCCGGCGACCGTCGCTTCGCCTATGACAGCTATCGGCGCTTTATTCAGATGTACTCCGATGTCGTGCTCGGGGTCTCCCAGGACGTATTCGAGGAGATCATCGACGAGTACAAGGAAAGCCGCGATCTGATATTCGATACCGATATCGGCGCCGACGGTTGGTTGGACGTGATCGGTCTCTACAAGGCGGCGGTCAGTCGCGAGCTCGGTGCGCCATTTCCGAGCGACCCGCGCGACCAGCTGTGGGGTGCGATCGGCGCCGTGTTCAGTTCCTGGATGAATGAGCGGGCGATCACCTATCGACGTCTTCACTCGATTCCCGAAAGCTGGGGCACCGCGGTGAATGTGCAGGCCATGGTGTTTGGCAATATGGGCGAGACGTCCGCCACCGGCGTCGCGTTCACGCGCGATCCCTCGACCGGCGAAAAGCGCTTCTATGGCGAGTATCTCGTCAACGCTCAGGGCGAGGATGTGGTCGCCGGCATCCGCACGCCATCGACGATCTCGAAGGGCCGACGGATCGAGTTGAAGGCGGACGAACCCTCGCTCGAGGAGACGATGCCGGGCCTCTATCGCGAACTGCTGGAGGTCGCGGGCCGCCTCGAGCAGCATTATCGGGACATGCAGGACATTGAGTTCACGATCGAGCGGGGCAAGCTCTACCTGCTCCAGACGCGCTCCGGAAAGCGCACGGCGCAGGCGGCGCTCAAGCTCGCGGTGGACATGTGCGGCGAGGGGCTGATCTCGCAGGAGGAGGCGGTGTTGCGCCTGGACCCGGCGCAGCTTGACCAGCTCTTGCATCCGACAATCGCAGAAGACGCCGTGCGCGATGTGTTCGTGAAGGGTCTGCCGGCGAGTCCGGGGGCGGCGGTCGGAAGGATCGTGTTCGACAGCGATGAGGCGGCCCAGCTGGCGGCCTCTGGCCAGTCGGTGATCCTCGTGCGGGAGGAAACGAGCCCTGAAGACATCCATGGCATGCATGCCGCCAAGGCCATTGTCACGGCGCGCGGCGGCATGACCAGCCACGCAGCGGTGGTCGCCCGCGGCATGGGCCGTCCGTGCGTCTGTGGAGCTGGCGGCCTCAAGATTGATGCGGCGCAGGGAGTGGTGCGGTCGCTCGGCCGCGAGCTCAAACGCGGCGACCTGGTGACGGTCGACGGCGCGATGGGGCAGATGCTCGTCGGCGAGGTGAAGATGATCGAGCCATCGATGGCCGGCGAGTTCGCGAGCCTGATGGCCTGGGCGGACAAGCTTCGTCGCATGAAGGTCCGCACAAACGCTGACACGCCGCATGACGCGCGAACCGCGCGGCGCTTCGGCGCGGAAGGCATCGGGCTGTGCCGCACGGAACACATGTTCTTCGACGCCGACCGGATCGCGGTCGTGCGAGAGATGATTCTTGCCGTCAACGAACGTGGCCGGATCGCAGCCCTGGAAAAACTCCTGCCGATGCAGCGCGGCGATTTCGTCGAGCTGTTCAAGATCATGGAGGATCTTCCGGTCACGATCCGGCTGCTTGATCCGCCCCTGCACGAGTTTCTGCCACACACGGATGAAGACATCGCAGCGGTCGCCCGTGCGACGGGGCTCTCACCCGCGTCGCTCTCTGCGAGATCAAAAGAACTCGCCGAGAGCAATCCGATGTTGGGGCATCGTGGATGCCGCCTTGGAATCACCTATCCGGAAATCTACGACATGCAGGCTCGGGCCATCTTCGAGGCCGCGCTCGAAGTGGCTGCGGCGACCGGCAAGGCCCCGATCCCCGAGATCATGATCCCTCTGGTGGCGACGCGCCGCGAACTGGAGCTCACGCGAAACAGGGTGGTTTCGATGGCTGAGCGCGTCTTCAGGGAACGCCGAGCACAGCTCGACTACCTCGTCGGGACGATGATCGAACTGCCGCGCGCTGCCCTGGTGGCGGGGGAGATCGCGCTCGAGGCCGACTTCTTTTCCTTCGGCACGAATGACCTGACGCAGACCGCGCTGGGCGTCAGTCGCGACGACAGCGCGCGTTTCCTCAAGACCTATGAGGAGCGGGGCGTTTATGAGCGTGACCCCTTCGTCACGATCGATCAGGATGGTGTCGGCGAGCTTGTGAGGATGGGCTGCACGCGCGGCAGAGCCGCGCGCCCTGCGCTCAAGCTCGGCGTCTGTGGGGAGCATGGCGGCGACCCCGCGTCGATCGCGTTCTTCGAATCGGCCGGGCTTGACTATGTATCGTGCTCGCCCTTCAGAGTTCCGGTCGCGAGGCTCGCGGCGGCGCATGCCGCCCTTCGAACCAAGCGCTGAATCACCCCATCAGACGCTCGTGCTCGATCACATCAGCGTTAACAATTGTGGCAATCTCGCCATAATGCCGCCCTTTCATCGCCCCAATTGCCGGTGATCTCACCTCCGCGGGGCGGAGAGGGGAAGCTTCATCCCGCCAGAGCAGGAGTAGAGAGTTCGTTTTCGATCGGTGTATCGACCGTCGAGGGATGTTTTGGCCTGCGGTTTGCAGCATCCAAGGGGTGAACCTCGAATATCCCGGTGGGCCGGTTGGCCCGCAAGGTAAGCTCCCAGATAGACGTTGGTGAACCAACGCATACGTCGTGAGTTGAGTTGGGTGAAAGCGCGCCGGAAGCAGCGGCGTGAGCTTGTGCAGGAACAAGGCAGAGCTCGGGTGTTAAGCACGTTGAAAGCATTCTCGTTCACTGTTCCGCGTCTGGCTGGCGTCCTCGTTGGACCCGCGGCGTGGTGGAGAGCGATGTCGGAAGCGGAAAGACGCCTCGCTCAGCAGCGCGCCGTCAGCATCGCTGCATGCGCCGCCGCGGCGGCCGTAGGCGGCCCGCTCATCGGATATCGTGTAGACGTCCAGAAGGTCGACGAAGCCTACATCGCTGAAGCAGTGACGCTCGCTGGCAAGCTCGACACCAATTCAGTCATTCAGCCGGACGTGAGCGATCGGGCGCGCGGCTGGCTTCAGCCCGCGTCGTATGCGCTCGCCGACGCAAGCCGCGGAATTCTGGATATTTCGACCGCCCGCGTGCGCGACAATCACTCGATTGCGCGTCTGACCTCGTTCGACGCCCGCCATTTCGAGGGGTTTGAGGGGTCCGAGGCCGATATGAAATGCCTCGCGGAGGCGGTCTATTATGAGGCGCGCTCCGAAGGCGTGAAGGGGCAGATCGCCGTCGCGGAAGTTGTGCTGAATCGGGTCGCAGACCCGAATTTTCCGAACACGATTTGTGGCGTCGTGTATCAGGGGGCGCATCGGGTGACGGGATGCCAGTTCACATTCACGTGTGACGGCTCGTTGCGATACCGCCCCCGCGGGCCGCTTTGGGAGCGGGCGAAAGCGGTAGCCCTGCACGTGAAACTCGGCTTCGGGGCGCCGGTGACCAATTCGGCGACTCACTATCACGCCACCTATGTCGATCCGTACTGGTCGCCCGGGATGGTTCAGACCGCGCACATCGGAATGCATGTTTTCTATCGCTTTCCGAAGACCGCCAAAGAGTGGCGTTACGCGCAGGTTGCGCTGGCGGAGCGGCGCGCCCGTGACGAGGTGCTCGTTTATGCGTCCGGTGAGGAGCTTCAGCCGGGCGACATCGTGATCGCGCCGGGCGGCTCGGATGTGGACGTGTTCCGTGCGCCGCCGACAGAGGCGACGTCGACCGCTCTCTGACCCAGTTTCAGTCTTCGTCGAGCCCGAGATCTAGTGCTGGCGCGGAATGCGTGAGCGCGCCGACCGAGATGTAGTCGACCCCGGTTTCGGCGATCCCGCGGACCGTTGACTCAGTCACACCGCCGGATGCTTCGAGCCTGCACCTGCCGTCTGTGATCCGCACAGCCTCGCGGAGCATGTCGGTCGACATATTGTCCAGCAGGATGGCATGTGGCGCAAACGGCAGCGCCTCCTTCAGCTGATCGAGCGTGTCCACCTCGATCTCGATTGCGCGCAGATGCCCGACTGCGGCGTTGGCGCGTCGAAGCGCGTTCGATACGCCGCCCGCGGCCGCGATGTGGTTGTCCTTGATGAGAATCGCATCATCGAGCCCGAAGCGGTGGTTGACCCCGCCGCCCAGGCGCACGGCGCGCTTCTGCAGGGCCCGCTGGCCGGGACTCGTCTTCCGTGTACAGACGATACGCGCTTTCCGATCGCCGACGAGATCGACGAAACGACGCGTCATGGACGCGACACCGGACAATGGGCCGAGGAAATTGAGCACGACACGCTCGGCGGTGAGCATCGAACGGGCTGGGCCCGAGATACGGGCAAGAGACGTTCCAGCCGCGACGATTCTCCCTTCCGGAGCTAACGTCTCCCAGACCAGATCTGGGTCGACGAGCCGAAGCGTCAGGCGGGCCGCATCGTATCCCGCGGGCACCCCCGCCTGACGCGTTCGCACGAGCGTTGCCATTACGGCGTCTGGTGCGATCACCGCGTCGCTGGTGATGTCGCCCGCTCGTCCAAGGTCTTCTTCCAGCGCGAGGCGAACGATGGGCTCGATTGTGACATCGGGAAGCAAAGGAATGTGCAGCGAGGTTGATGTCATGCCTGCGCTCCTTCGGGGGAGGGGGACGAAAGATGGATGACCGGGACGCCGTCTCCGCCTTTATGGATCAACGTACGCTGAGCCGGCGTCGCGGCGGAAGGGTGGTCGGAGCGGAAGTGCCCGCCGCGACTTTCTCTGCGACTGAGCGCAGCCGCGGAAATCAGCCGGGCGGCGATGAGGGGGCGGGCGAGCGGCGCCCGCGCCGAGGCGGCGTCGATCCAGGACAGGGCGGCGGAGAGTGTTTGCGCGTCGCGGCTCACGCCCACGTCACGATGCATCACCTGACGCAACCCCTTCAAGTCAGGGTCGGCGAGGTCGCCAAGTTCGTGCGACAATCCCGGTCCGGAGGATCGTGTCCCCTCGGCTGACTCCAGTCTGCGGGCGATACGCTCCGCGAATACAACGGCTTCGAGCAGCGAGTTCGACGCAAGCCTGTTGGCGCCATGGGCGCCGGTTGACGCGCTTTCTCCGCATACGGAGAGGCCTTCCAGAGTGCTGCGCCCCCAAAGATCGCTAGCGACGCCGCCCATGTGATAGTGCATCGCTGGTGCGACCGGAATCGGTTGCTCGCGAGGGTCGATCTGCGCGGACATGCAGGCGGCGAACACGGTTGGGAACCGCACCGGAAAATGTCGGCCGACCGCCTCGCGCGCGTCAAGCAAGGCGCCTCGCCCCGCTTTGCGTTCGGCGTGGATCGCGCGGGCGACCTCGTCTCGCGGCGCAAGTTCACCCATCGGATGATAGTCCAGCATGAAGGCGCGACCTGACCGGTCGATGAGGCGGGCGCCTTCGCCGCGCAGCGCTTCGGTCGCGAGCGGAGCCGGGTCTCGCCCGACATCGATCGCGGTCGGATGAAACTGGGTGAATTCGGGGTCGGCGATCATTGCGCCAGCCTGGTACGCCATCGCAACCGCGTCGCCGAGCGCGGTATGCGGATTGGTGGTGATGGCGTAGAGCCCCCCCGATCCGCCAGCCGAAAGCACCGTCTCCGACGCCGGGAGATCAAACGACGCTCCGTCGCTCCGGCGCGCGCGCACCCCGGTGACGCGTCCTTCAGGGTCCTGCAGCAGGGCGATGGCGCGCACACCTTCCAGGACCTCGATCCCGGCCGACGTTTGCACCGCATAGCAAAGCGCCTGCATGATGGCCTTGCCAGCGAGATCTCCGGACACCCTCGCCACGCGCGCCCTGGAGTGCGCCGCCTCCAGGGAGAGGGCGAGCGCGCCCTCCGCCGTGCGATCGAACGGCACGCCGAGTTCAAGCAGGTCACGGACACGCGCGGGGCCGTCTTCCGCGATCATTTGGGCGACCACAGGGTCGACGAGTCCAGCGCCCGCGGCGATGGTGTCGGCTGCGTGGAGCTCCGCCGAGTCGGCCGGGTCGAGCGCCGCGGCAAGCCCGCCCTGCGCCCATGCCGAGGCGGCAAGCTCTCCGAGCGGGGCGGGCGTCAGCACGGTACAAGGGCGCGGCGAGAGCTTCAGGGCGAGGAAGAGGCCGGCCAGCCCCGCGCCGACGATGACGATGTCGCGATGTCGTGTCACGCTGAAGGATCGCCGATCAGGAGAGAAGGTCTTCGTCGCGCCAGAAGCGCACATATGCACGGCTCAGCGAGTGAAACATGCCGCGCAGTTCGGACGAGCCGGGGGTCCGCGAAACCTGGAAATTGTCGGGCGCGTACCGCTCCATGATGAACGGCTCGAGGGTGTCGGGGGCCACGCTGATCGGCTCCTCCACGATGCTTGTGATCGTGATCTGCGGATCGGACACCGTGGCGATGCAGGTCTGGCGCATCCGGATATCGACCGGATCGGCGCCCGCGCAAAGCTGGCGGGACTCAAACCGGCAATCATAGACGTTGGACCGGTCGGTCGGGATGAAAGTCATGCGGCCGGAAAGCGTGCACCGGTCATTGATCGGCGCCGTCTCGAACTTCCAGCTTCCGGCGAGCCAACCGCCCCGTTGCGCTTCAGCGCCGGCGTGCGGCGCGGCGAGCGTCACACAACCGATCGCCATCGCGGCGACGGTGTGGGCCAAGCGCGTCACGACAGCAGCTCCAGATCGCGCCAGAAGCGGGCGGTCGCGGTTCGTATCTCGTCATAGTGGCCGCCGACGAGTTCGGCGCCTTTCTTCGTTACCGACACGATGAAGTTGTCTGCGAAGTAGAGACCATCGGCAAAGGGTCGTTCCTCGATTATCTCGGCGACCTTGCTCTTGATTGCGACGCGAGAGCCGATGCGTTGGGCCGTGCAGGACTGCTTCACCTTCACATAGGCGGTCGATCCTTCGCACACCTGTTCGGATGTGAAGACGCAGGTGTAGGTGTCCGGCACGCGGGTGCTCATGAAGCGGAACGTGCCTGAGATCTTGCAGTTGCCGTCGAAGACTCCGGTCTCGAAGAGCCAGTCGCCGGAGAGGTCGTCGGCGAATGCGGCCGGCGCGGCGGCGAGAGCGAGGGCGCACAGAGCGGAACGGACGGCGTGTGTCATGAGATCGGAACCTCTCGGCGTTCGAATCGGGCCCAAGACCGGAACGCGCTCAGCAGCGAGCCGGTCATCAGGTCGCTGCTGGCGATGGCGAGCGCCCAGTTGTCGGCCTCATAACCGTACGCCTCAGGTTCCTGCTTCGCTATCTCCTTCACCTGCGAGGTGATGAGAAGTTGCGCGCCATTGCGCCTGGCGGAGCAGGTCTGGAGCACGCGTGCGTAATAGCCGCTCATCGTGCAGCGTTCTTCGGTGACGAAGGTGCAGGAATACAGAACCTCGCCGCCAGCGGCCCCGCCTTGCGCGGACCGGTCCGCCTGCTGAATCAGGGTCATTTGTCCGGTCTGGCTGCAACCGTCGCCATACTCCCCGGTCTTGAATCCCCATTGGCCGGCGATGTTCTGCGCGCCCGCCGGGTGGACCAGAAGGGCCGTGGCGGCCATGAACACGGCCGCGGCTCTCACACGACTTCCAGCACTGCCAGCTCCCGGTCGATCGCAAAATCGAGCGGCTGCTTGGTCTTCGGCAAGGCGAGCATTGCGTCGATCGCTCGTTTGGCGCGCACACGCGTGGCTTCGTCGACTTCCACCACATGCTTCATCTCGAGCAGCGCATCGTAGATAGTCTCGAGGCTGATCCGCTTCATGTGCGGGCAAAGGTTGCATGGCTTGACGAACTCCACGCCTGGATTTTCCGCGGCGACGTTGTCGCTCATGGAGCATTCCGTAAGCAGCACCACCTTATTCGGAGAGCGCTCCTTGACATAGTGTGCAAGCGCAGAGGTGGAGCCTGCGAAATCAGCAGACTGCAGCACATCCGGCGGGCACTCCGGGTGGGCGAGAACGATGACGCCCGGGTGGGCGTCCCGGATTGCGGCGACGTCCGCCGCCGAGAACTGCTCGTGCACTTCGCAGCGGCCGTGCCAGGTGACGATCTTGATCTTCGTGTTGGCCGCAACGTTTCTGGCGAGATACTCGTCGGGGATCAGGATCACCTTGTCGACATTCCACGCCTTGGCGACGTGCTCGACCACCTGAACCGCGTTCGACGAGGTGCAGGTGATGTCCGATTCCGCTTTAACGTCCGCGGTCGTGTTCACATAGGTCACAACGGGCAGGCCGGGATACTTGGCCTTGATCAGCTTCACGTCCTCGCCGGTGATCGACGCGGCGAGCGAACAGCCGGCGCGCGTGTCAGGGATGAGAACGGTCTTGTTCGGCGACAGGATCTTTGACGTCTCCGCCATGAAGTGAACGCCCGCCTGAACGATCACGTCCGCCTCGACGGACGCCGCTTCGCGGGCGAGTTGCAGGCTGTCGCCCCGGAAGTCGCCGATCAGGCGGAAGATGTCCGGCGTCATGTAATTGTGCGCGAGCACAACAGCGTTGCGTTCGGCCTTCAGCTTGCAGATCCCATGGACCAGCGGCGCGAACTCGGGCCACTCCATCGGTGTGACGAAGTCCTTCACCTCGTCATACAGGTGATCAACCGCGCGGCGGACCTCTTCGGTGTAGGCGAGGCCGCGCGCCGCCGCGGCGGACGGGCGAAGCGTTCTTGGAACTTCGCAGTTGGAACCGAACTCAATGACGCGGGCCATGTGACCCCCCTTCGCTAGCGAGCAGATGGCCGGACGCCACTTATGCTCATCGTGAGTATTACTTAGGCGAGCACAATCGCAATTCAATCCTTTGGATTCTGATCGCCGGAGATTCTTCCTGTTTCCTGATGCCAGCTGTTGGCGGTGTGTGTCCTGTGGCGCTTGCTTCAGAAACGGCACCTTCGTGGCGCGGGTTCAGGCCCAGCTCCGCCCGGTTGGTGAGGGTGAGCGCGACCAGAAACGCTCACTTTGAGCATAACAAGAATGTCACGAATCAGTCCCGCAGTCGAGGGGAATATTTCGCCCGATCGGCGCATCACGCGCGTGGGCGGCGCTGGCGGCTCGGTGCGAATGCGCCGCCTACAGGTAACGCTTCACCAGGTTCGACTGACGGCGCAGGACTTCTGCATGCTCGGCCCGGCCGGCGCTCTCTAGCACTTCGGCGGCCGCCTCCCGTTCCTGCACATCAAGAAGCAGCACTCTTGTGACGTCGGCCTCCTCCAGACGCAGGCGAACCGTCTCGGAGGGTTGGTCCCGGTGAGTAGAGTGGCGTCGCGCAGCTTCTTCGTCCAGCGGCGGCGCTTCGGCGTTGTCAAGCGCCGCGATCAACGTCCGCAGCACCCCGATCTCGAAATCGTTTCCCTGTTCATGCGCTGATCGGAGGTCCTGCCGCAGCTGATCCTTCATCCGTCCGCCGGCGTCACTCATGGTGTTCCCTTTTAGTCTATTATGAGTCATAAACGTACCACAAAAAATATTATAGGGAACAAAAGAGAGCAAAATCGTGTCGGAAGTGCTGCTCACGGTGGAACAGGCGGCTGACCGCCTGAAACTGCATCCCAAGACGGTGTTGCGCCATATCAGGGCGGGGCGGCTGCAGGCGGCTCGGATCGGCCGATCCTATCGCATCCCGGAGTCGAGGCTTGACGCGTTTGCGGGAGCGACCGCTGGTTCAGCCGGGGCGCTGGCGGTCGGGCCCGTCCGGGCGACCTGCATCGTTGATCTCCCCGCGATGTCGCCGGAGGCCGCCTCCCGCCTCGCGCGCCTGCTTCACGCCGCCGCCGCGACCGGCGACGCCGCGACGCCGCAGCTACATCTGCAGACCGCTTTCGATCCGGAAGAGCGTTCGATGAAGGTCATCCTGATCGGCGCCCCTGAGGACGTCGCACGCCTGCTGGATATGCTGACTATTCAGATGCGGAGCGGCTAATGGCCGATGTCGTCTACCGTTCAGAACAAGCGGCGTCAGACGTTGAGGAAGCGTACCGGAGGGTTCTCGATCGTTGGCCGGTCGCGCGCAAGGAGCACGAGATCGAAACCCGGTTCGGTTCGACTTTCGTCGTGTCGTCGGGCCCGGCGTCGGCGCCGCCCGTCGTGCTGCTGCACGGCGCGCAAGCCAATTCTGCGGCGTGGTTCCCGGACATAGCCTTGTGGTCGCGCCGTTTTCGGCTGTTGGCGGTTGACCTGCCGGGAGAGCCGGGGCTCAGCGCGCGCGTCCGACTGCCGCTGAACACGGAAGATCACGCCTTGTGGTTGGATGACGTCTTCAGCGGTCTGGAAGTTTCCAGCGCGGCGATCGTCGGAACGTCGTTCGGCGGGTGGCTTGCGCTCGACTACGCAACGCGGCGCCCGACTGCGGTCAACGCGCTCGTTCTTATTGTTCCGGGCGGGATCGGTCGGCAGAAGAACTTTCTCCTGACAGCCTTGCCGTTGATGCTTCTGGGGCGATGGGGCGAGCGCAAGGCAAGGGAGATGGTCTTCGGACCGCGCCCGGCGGTCCTTCCGCACTCCCTAGCGGCGATCTCGCCGCTGATGGACATGATCGGGCGGGTCGTGAAGCCTCGCGTGGTGACGATGCCGCGTTTGACAGATGAGCAGCTGAAGTCCTTGCGCGTTCCGATTCTGGCGATCCTCGCAGGGCGCGATGTGCTGCTCGATTCATCTGAGACGCGGCACCGGCTGTCCGCGCACGTTCCTCACGCGCGGATCAATTTCGACGAGAACGGCCGGCACTATCTGACAGACCAGAGTGAACGGGTGTTTGAGTTCCTGGACACTCTGTTCGCCAGGCCCAACTCCTGAAGCGGGCGACCGGGGTCTACCCTTGCGCAGGGGCGCGTCGGCCGGTTCAGGGGCGATAGTCTCACCCGCAACAGACCGGCGGCGGACGTCGGGTGCGCCTCAGGCGCGTGGGGTCTGGACGCCGGTCATTGCGATTTCGAGCTTCGCTTCGCGGCGGAAGCGATGCAATTCCGCCGGCCGCCCACCGGTAGACGTCACCTGAGACCCAAGACCGACGACAAGTCCGGACCGGTCGAGCGCCCGTCTGAAATTCTGCTTGTGCAGGCGCTGACCGAGGATCGACTCGACAATGCGCTGAAGCTGGAAAAGAGTGAAGCGTTCCGGAGTGAGTTCGAAGACGACCGGGCGGTATTTGATCTTCCCCCGCAACCGACCGATGGCGGTTGCGAGAATCCTGCGGTGGTCCGAGATCATTGGCTCGCCGGCAAGGCCTGGAGCGGGTGCGTTGCCTGCGGCGTCCAGTCGTCCTGCCTCTGCGGCGAGGCCCGCCTCATAGAGAAGTTCGAACCGTTCGAGCGATCGTTCCTCGACCCATGGCGCTCCGTCGATCCCGAGGGCGAGACGGATGCGCCCTTCGCGTTCGTTCTGCCGGGAGGGATCCGTTGCGGCCCAACGCATAAGGGCGGGAGTCATCACCACGTCGAGTTCCTTTGGGCGCCCCTCGCGGTGATCCTCCCAAGGAAAGAAGCGATACCAGTCGCGCCAAACGGCGTCGAAACCCGAAATATCCGTCCGCTCGGGTGTGAGCCCGAGATAGCCGACCGAGATCAGCCGCGCGTCGCCGGGAGCGTCCTCCAGATCCGCCTGCGGGAGTTCACGGCCGCGGTCGCCAAAGGTGTAGAGCTGCTCCACATAGCCGAGCTCAAACCCCGTCTGGGCCCGCACCCAATCCCTCAAGCCGAGTTCAAATGTCCTGTGGCCTGTCGGATCGAAGCGACCATGGGGCAAACCGACCGCGGTTGAGTCTTGCTGAGTGGTGAGGGCGTAGGGCGCTTTTTCGTCGACGGCGACGATCACAGCGCTCAAGCCGACGACGATCGGCGCTGACGTCATCCCGGGGGTCGCCTGGCTGGAGCGAAGCGTGACTCCAACATGAAGGGAGTCGCCACCTCGTCAGGGATTTCGCCATATCCGATGGCCGCCACAGCGGCGCTCATGCGGCCTTTGCGCGAAAGAACCGCGTCGGCGTGGGCGACGATGGTCCGGTTCGGCGTCGCGCTGGTCGACGCCGATCGCAGCGCCTGCGCAATGGTGAGCTCATCTGCGTCAGGGTTGTGCAGACAGGCGGCAATGAAGGCGGTCGCGGTGGAGCGGCTGACGCCGGCCCAGCAATGGATCAGCAGCGGCTCCGGTCCGGACCAGGGCTCCAGGAACTCCACGATCCGCTCGACATCCTTGAGCGTCGGGGCCGTGGCGCCGTCGCGATCCTGCAGGATGTCATGCACTGGCATACAAAGGTGATGCTCGTCCGGATGATCCTCGAAGGTTGGAAACACATCATAAGGGCTGAGCAGGCTGACAATCCGCGCGGGCCGGATCCGGGTCGCGACTTCCGGTGCGTGACGCAGCGATGTGATCCAGATTGTCATCGACCGGTCTCCGTTTTTGCGAGCCTGTCCAGGGCGGCCAGCAAGCTGTTGAATCGATCAAGAAAGGCCGTCTGCGCGGACGTCGGCGACAAGGGTCTCATCTCGGGATCGACGCCGCGCGGTGGGCGCCCGAACAGCCTGACCGCCTCCTCCGGGTCGAAGCCCGCAAGCTGGGTCGCTTCAAACCATGCGGATGCGCGGTCAGCGGTCTTGATCAGCCGTTTCTGCGCCGCGCTCGGAGCAGGGGTCAATCCATACCGCAGCCGGATCGCAGCCTCGAGGCGGTCTTCAAACTTGCGATAGTCGATGCCGAGCGCCGCCTTGAAGGGAGAAATCATGTCACCGATGACGTATTCCGGTGCGTCGTGCAGCAGGGCTCCGAGCAGGTCCGCCGGGCCCGACTCCGGCGCGATATGCCGCACCAGCCACTCTACCACGAGCGAGTGTTGCGCCACCGAAAACGCGTGGGGCCCTTTCGTTTGGCCGTTCCAGCGTGCGACGCGCGCGAGGCCGTGAGCGATGTCCTCGATCTCGATGTCCAGCGGCGACGGATCTAGCAGGTCGAGCCGCTTTCCGGACAGCATTCGCTGCCAGGCGCGGGGAGCCTGCGGCGCTCGACGCTCGCGCACTGCGCGACTGCTCACCATTTCTTCCGGTCCTTCATTCGCATGCGTGTTAGTCTGCTCGCTCTCTGCCGGCTAGGGGAAGGCGACACGCGCCGTGTCGCGGTGCGGTCCGCGATCACCTCACGGGCGCCGTCCGCCAAAAACACTCGCTTGAGTGTCGCCGGGTGAGGGGTTTTTTAAAAGTGTCGCGCTATGCAGGATCAAACACGAACACGAGAAACGAGCATGTGGGACATGATGGTGGAGGCGGCGCGGAGCCCCGCGCTGCAATGGATGGTTCTCGGCGGCGCGGTCGGCGTATTCCTCACTCATGTGGCGCTGTCAAACGTGAGCATCATGGGCGATGTGTATTCAGATGAGCTGGATGGGTGATGCCAACCGGCGCGGGTTTCCAAAGGGGTGCGGCGATAACCGGTCCTCGAAGCAAGGGCGCGGGGTGATGGGCGGGCGGCTCCAGCTGAGCCGCCCGTTTCTTCGCCAAGTCCTTCCCCTTCACTCCAAATAATTCAGAGCACTATCGTTCTTTCCGGGGTGTCCACGCACTACGGTCGTGCGTCCGCTTGCATCTGCCTTGTCGTCGCGTGAGAGTGCGCGCAAATGGGGCGGCGAGCGCTGACGTCTGTCAGCTCGAGCATTGGCTGCAGTCGCAGATAGCGGGCGGAGTTGTTCACGGTCATGGCCGAAGAGGATGTCCAGGGTGCGCGTCCGCATGAGGCTGACGCGGTGATCACGGGCGCGGAGGCCGTTGTCGGTACGCTCGCTGAGTGTGGCGTGACGGCGTGCTTCGCCAATCCCGGTACAAGCGAAATGCATCTTGTAACGGCGCTGGACCGGGAGCCTCGCATCCGGTCGGTGCTTTGCCTGTTTGAGGGCGTGGCGACCGGCGCAGCAGACGGTTTTGCGCGGATGACCGGTTCACCGGCGATGACGCTCCTTCATCTCGGTCCAGGTTTCATGAATGGCGGCGCGAACATCCACAACGCGCGGCGGGCCCACTCCCCGATGGTCAACGTGATCGGGGATCATGCGGTGTCGCATCGCGGGGTCGATGCGCCGCTCGCTTCGGATATCGCAGGGATCGCGGGCCCGAATTCCCGCTGGGTTCGATCGGCCGAAAAATCGCAGGATGCGGGGAGACGGGCGGTCGAGGCGTTTCTCGCTTCGCTGGGTCCGCCGCCCGGTCCTGTGTCGCTCATTCTGCCCGCGGATTCGGCTTGGTCGCGCGGCGGACAGATGTTCCGGCTGGAGGAGCGGCCGTCGCTGCGTCTCGTGGATCAAGGCCTGATCGAGGAGGCGGCTCGCGCAGTGAGGTCCGCCCGCAAACCAGTTCTGCTGATCAACGGCTCCGCGCTGACGCCGCGCGGGCTGGAGGCGGCGGCCCGCCTCGATGCGACCGGCGTAAAGGTCTATTGCGATACATTTGTCGGGCGGCAGGCCAGGGGAGCTGGCCGGTTTGCGCCCGCCCGGATGCCGTATTTCGCGGAAGCCGCGATCGAGGAAATGACTGGCGTCGATCTCATGCTGGTCGCGGGGTCGCGGCCGCCTGTCGCCTTCTTTGCCTATCCAGGTGCGCCAAGCCTGCTCTCGCCTCCGGGATGCCGCGTGTTCATGCTGGGCGGATCGGAAAGCGACAGCGCGGACACGTTGCACCGGATGGGTGCTCTGCTCGACGCCCGAAATTCACCGCACGTCTCGGATATCCGGGTGGCGGAGCGTCCAACCGGACGATTGACCCCTTCGTCCGTCGGGGCGTCACTCGCGCGACACATGCCGGAAGGCGCGATCATTTCGGATGATGGCGTGACCGCAGGTCTTCCGTGCATGTCAGCGACGGTGAACGCCGCGCCGCATGACTGGCTCGGCCTCACCGGGGGCGCGATCGGGCAGGGAATGCCGCTCGCGGTAGGCGCGTCGATTGCGCGTCCCGCGTCAAAGACGATCTGTCTGACCGGCGACGGCGCGGGCATGTACACCGTGCAGGCGCTCTGGACCATGGCGCGGGAAAAGCTGGATGTCGTCACGATCGTTTTCGTGAACAACAGCTACAGGATTCTGAAGATCGAACTGCAGCGAACGGGAGCGGGAAACCCCGGACCCGCCGCCAGCGGCATGCTCAGTCTCGCCGACCCTGAGATCGATTGGGTGAAGCTTGCCGAGGGCATGGGCGTGGAGGCGCAAGCAGTGTCGACCGCGGAAGCCTTCGACGACGCGCTCATGCGCGCCCTTTCGCACCGCGGCCCGAGGCTGATCGCCGCCGTCATGCCAGGGTGAGCACTTCGGTCCCGGCTACTCCATGTAGGAGCGGGCGATCGCATCCGCGAGCGCCTTGCCCCGCGTCGCGATTTCCGCTTCGACGCCGACGAGCGCCGGTGTGCATCGATCACGGGAGGCCTGCGAACGGTAGCCGCGATTGAAGGCTGATACGAACGTGCCGCGCAGCCCTGAATCGGTGGCCTCGATGTCGAGCATGTCCATCATGAAGCGTCGCCAATACTGATCGTCGTCGCCATTGCACAGAACCCGGATGGCGTGCGCCTCGCCGAGCGTCGAGGCGAGTTCAACCAGTTGCGCCATGCGTTGGACTTCGGGTTCCTGCGCGGCGGCCCGCGGCGGCGAGACAACGGCCGCGGCAAGCATTGCGGCGAGCGCGGCGCCGAGCGCGTTGACGCGGAAAAGGGGGCCGGCGAACCTCATGGCATGCTTCTATATCTGCCCGAAGGCCGGTGCAAAGGCCGACCGCGGTGTCTGCGAGCCTCGAAGGCCCGGGCGACGGTCTCGACGTTCAGGTTCGCCGCATGGCTTGCAATCCCGGCCGCAACAACGCTCTACAGTGCGAACCGGCCGAAGGTCGGTGTGCGGGCGTGGCGAAATTGGTAGACGCACAAGACTTAAAATCTTGGGTTCGCAAGGACGTGCCGGTTCGATCCCGGCCGCCCGCACCACCTGACGCCCTGCGACGTGATCCCGCTTTCGCCTTCGAGGCGGGACGTAGTGGGGACCGATCAGTTCGCCGCAGAGGTCTGCGGCAGCAAGGGAAGGGCCGGGCCGTAAGTCAGTTCGAGCAATTCGCTGGGCCCGATCTGCGCATTCATCACCCGTAGCTTCAGTGTGATCGCAGCCGGATTCGGGCTGTTGCGCGCCAGCAGATCGAAAGAGGAGTGCGCCTTCACGGTGAACACCCGGCCTTCGTCGTAGAACCCCGTCGCGCCCACGTTTTCGAGGATCATGTCGACCGGGCTTGAATTGGTGAACCGTACGGGCGTCACCTGCGTGTTGTTGACGGGCTGTCCGACTTCAGCGGTCAGGACGCCCTTCACGACGGCTTCCACATTGCGCTTCAATCCGACGAGATTGTCATTGTAGATCGCGACCGTGTCGCCGGCCTTGAGTGCGGACTTCAATCCGTCAGCCGTCAGGTCCGGGGTCAGGACCAGAGTCGCCGTCCGGTGGCCGCCATTGGCGAGGTCGTACTCCCAGTCGATCAGGCCATGGATGTCGGATGTGCCCAGAATGGTGAGATTGTTGTCGATCGCGATCTTGAAAGCTTCAGGCGAGAGGTCTGCACCGTTGGCGACCTCGACGCCATGGAGCAGTCCGTCCTTGATCAGAGTCTGATGCATTGGTGTGAGCTTCGCCACCCCGTCCGGGGTCTGGGCGGTCCAGTAGGGATGGTTCCAGAACACAAAGGCGCCCTGGTCATTAGCCCGGCGTAGCGCATCGGTCGCGTCGGGTGTGATGAGAGCGTTCGCATCGGTGATGAACACCGCGTTGATGTGTCCCGGCGGCATGCCGCGGGTAACCTCTGCCCCATTGATCACGAGCAGGTCTTTTTCCGGGTCTCGCGCACGCAAGGGGCGGGGGCGCGCGGCCTCGGTCGCCAGGGCGTAGGATCGGTTGCGGTCCGGATGTGGGATGTCGGTGATTTTCGGCTGGTACTCCAGATGCTCGGTCACCGCCATCGCATACAAACCGTCCTTCTGCGCCTCCTGGACGCGGATCGACGGCCAGACCATCCCGTCGGAAAACACGCTATGGGTATGCAGGTCGACCGCGAGCACGTGTCGACCGTCCGGCAAGGCTGGGAAATCAATTCGGCGCGCCTTGGCGACATCCGGCTCGTGGGCGAACGCCGGTGCGGTGATCAAGAGGGCGAGCGCTACAAGCGGCAATTTCATTGATTTCTCTCCCGTGCCTGCGACCCGCTTGCATGAACGGGGTCACGTTCACCTCTATCGCCCGCTTGTATCACAAACGTGTGACGACGCCTTTGGCGTGTGAGCGAAGCCCTTCGCTCCCGCCTAGTCCAGCGGGACGATGTCCACTGTGTCTCCCGCGGCCGCAGGAGGCGCTGAGGGTTTGCGCCGGACCAGCGCGCCCGCCTCAAGCCAGGGAGAGAGGAGCGAGCTGTCCTGGTCGTCAGCTGGGGTGACACCCGCGTGACTGTCATCGCCGAATGTCAAACTGGCGCGCAGATACTCCTCACGTTTCCCGTTCGCAGGAAGCGCACGCATCGTGACGGCGCGGGTGATCCTTCGAGACGGTGACGTGTCGCCGACGAGAGCGGAGATCATCGGTCTGAGGAACAGGTGTGCGCATACAAGCGCCGAGGAGGGATTGCCCGGGAGTCCGAGCACGAGTTGCGTGTCCCGCCGGGCGAACCAGGTTGGTTTGCCCGGTTTTACGGCGATTTTCGCGAATATTTCAGCATAGCCGACGTCCCGAAACGCCGCCCGAGCGACGTCGTGGTCGCCCACAGAAGCACCCCCGATCGGCACGATGACAGTGCACTCGGCGGCGGCTTCTGCCTGCAAGCGGGTCATCACATCGGCTGTCGTGTCCCGCGCTGTGCCGAGGTCCACCGCGCGAGCGCCCCAGCGCTCGATCAGGGCGAGCAGCGTGGGAGTGACCGCGTTCACGATCTGGCCGGTGCTGATATCGACCCCGGGAGTCGCGAGTTCGTCTCCGTTCGCGAGCACGCCGATCACCGGGCGTTTTCGAACGTCCAACCCCGAATTGTTTCCAGCGGCGGCGAGGGCGAGGGCGAAGGGGGTGAGGCGGACGCCCGCAGAAACGAGCTTATCCCCGGTGCGGAAATCCCGCCCGGCGTTGCGGATGGCTGAGCCGCCGGACTGAACCGCCGCAACGATCACAACGTCGCCGTCGCGCGTCGCATCTTCCTGGATCAGGATGTGATCGGCCCCCGAAGGAACATGGGCTCCGGTGAAGATGCGGACAGCCTCGCCAGCGGCGAGCGACCCCGAAAAAGGCCCGCCCGCGCGGGATTCTCCGAGGACGCGGAGACGGGCGCCGACCTCCGAGTCCACACGGCGCACAGCGTAACCATCCATGGCGGACACGTCCGCTGGAGGAGCAGAGTGACGGGCGATCACGGGCTCGGCTAGCACCCTGCCCACGGCGGCCGGCGTGAGAGGAATTGTTTCTGCGCCGAGCCACAAACCGCCGGATGCTTCGGCGATCATGCGGAGTGCATCGTCCACTGACACCAAGTCAGAAGCGGTTTTGGGTGATGTTGGGGCGGCGTTTGAGGCCATGAAGGGAGTTCCTTTGCTGCAAGGGCCGGGCGACGCCCTCCCTCTCGCTTTCATCCTGCGCGGGGTGCATCATGCCCCCTGTCTCAATGCCCCCCAAGACGGGATCGTGTGTGGAATGCCAGAGAAGCTCACCCATATCGACGCGGACGGCCGGGCGCGGATGGTGGATGTGTCCGCCAAGGCGGTGACGGAGCGGCGCGCTGTCGCGATCGGGCGCGTGATGATGAGCGCCGAGGCGCTGGGCCTCGCCCGTTCGCGCGGCGGCAAGGGCGATGTCAGGGCCGCTGCGGAGATTGCCGGGGTGATGGCGGCGAAGCGGACGGCAGACCTGATCCCGATGTGCCATCCGCTGATGCTGTCGAGCGTCAAGGTGCGGGTGGAGGAAGCCGCCGGCGCGACGGCGCTCGATGTGCGCGCCGAGGTTGGCGTTTCGGGTGTGACCGGCGTGGAGATGGAGGCCCTGACGGCGGTGTCGGTCGCGTGCCTCACCATCTACGATATGCTGAAATCGGCGGACAAGGGCATGCGGATCGAGGGGATTCGCCTGATCGAGAAAACAGGCGGCAAGAGCGGGACCTGGCGTTCCGCGGATTCTGATCAATCGACGGTCGCGGGAGGCAAGCGATGAAGGAGCGGACCAAGGGGTGGGGCGTTGTCGGCGTCGGCCTGATCATCGCGGCGGGCGCGATCTATGCGATCGGGATGGTGCTCGGACTGTCCTTCGCGGTCGGCCAGGCGGCGGACGAGGTCGGCGGCGCCCCGATCGGTTTGCTGCTGGTCATTCCGGGACTTGGAGTGCTTGGCCTGCTGATCCTGGTCGCCAAGGTGATTGTTGACCGGCTCGGCAATGCCGAGGACGATCACTACTCAAAGACCGTCGATCGCTAGAGGACCGCGCCCATGATCATCACGATGGCTGACGATCTGCCGGGCCGAACGATCACGAGCGTGATCGGCGTCGCGCGCGGCAATGTGGTGAGGGCGCGCTTCTTCGGGAACGACATCGTCGCGGGCTTGCGCCAGATCGTCGGCGGAGAGGTGACCGAGTATACAAAACTGCTCGCGGAGGCGCGTGAACAGGCGTTCGACCGGATGGTGGCGCATGCGCAAGACATGCAGGCCGACGCGGTGATTACCATGCGGTTCGCGACGTCGATGGTGATGGCGGGCTCGGCGGAAATCCTCGCCTATGGCACGGCCGTCAAGCTCGACTGACGGTTTGGGGCGAAGCCCCGACGATCGGCGCGCCTCCTCTGCAGAGGGGCGTCCGCAAGAGCCGCTCCTGGGAGGTCGCATGTTCGGCTGGTTTGCGCGGAAACCACGGAAGGTGAACCCGCCGTCCCCTGAGGCGAGATGGTTCGTGACCTGCGAGGGCGACATGCTGTGGGTGATGGATGATCAGCGCAACCAGCAGCACCTCGCGAAAGCCGACCTCAGCGGCGTGATCATCGAGACCAATGATTCCGGCCCCTGGGGCGCCGATGTCTGGTGGGTGCTTGCGGGGCCGGACGGTCAGCCGGCGATGACCTTTCCCAAGGGCGCCTCGGGGGAGGACGCCATGCTCGACTATCTGATGGAGCTTCCCGGTTTCGACTACGAGAAGATGATCGAGGCGATGGGGTCCACCGACAACGCGTCGTTTCCGGTTTGGCGGCGGCGGTAGGCGCGTTCCGGGAGGTGTCGCGCTGGACGCACGACGCGATCACGCTCCCACAATACACAAAAAGAAAGGGCGTCCGACGGACGCCCCTTCCTCACTTACGCTACGCGGTACGCCACTGACTTCCGGAGCCAGCGAGCGGACGCCTGATCGATCAGGCGGCGCGCTTGGCGGCGGTCTTGGTCTTTTCGACGACCGACTTGGTGCGCTCGGCGGCTTCTTCAGCAACCTTCGGCGCGGCGGACATCATCGTGTCCATCAGGTCGAATTGGGCCTTCTTCGCGACTTCGGCGTAGGCGAAGAGGCGCGAGGGCAGGTCCTGGAAGGCGGCCGTGGCGACTTCGCCGGCCTTCTTCACATACTGGTCCGGCTGGGTTTCAGCCGTCATCAGGGTCGTTGCGTCCTTCGCGGCGTCGCGCATCCAGGCGGTCGTCAGCTCAACATGGCTGTTGAGCGCGGCGACGGTGACTTCGCGGTACTTCGCAGCGAAATCGGTCGCGGCCTTGAGCGGGGCGGCGTTGGTGAAATCCGGGTACATCTTGGTGAAGGCTTCGAGGTTCTTGTTCATGTCGAAATAGTCGGTCATCGGGTTCATCTGGGATCTCCTTGGTGATCGTGATGCTTGAATAATGCCGCGCCGCGGCAAACGCAAGGTTAATTTTGCCGCAGGTGCGAAAAAAGTTTCTGCGGCGCGTCAATTCACGAGGAAGGGAAGGCCCGAAGCCTCTCGCGATCCGCCCGCCTATTCGAGCACATAGCTTCCGGGAGCGGGCTGAAGCTTGGGCAGTTCGTCCGGATAGGCGGCTTCGGCGGCGACCTTGCGGCCGGAGCGCTTCGCCAGCCATTTCGCCCAGTCCGGCCACCAGGAGCCTTCATGCGCTTCGGTGCGGGTGCGCCACGCGTCCAGATCCTCGGGCGTTTCGTCGCTGACCCAATAGCCGTATTTTTTCTTATCGGGCGGGTTGATGACCCCTGCAATGTGGCCGCTCTGGGCGAGCACGAACCGACCGTCGCCGCGCGCGCGGGCGAGCCCCTTGAAGGAGGCGCGCCAGGGAGCGATGTGGTCCTTCTCGCAGGCGACGACATAGTGCGGGATCTTGATGTCGGAGGGCGACACCTTCACCTCGCCAAGCTGGAACTCCCCTGTTGCGAACGCGTTGTCGCGATAGAGCAGGGTGAGGTATTCCGCCGTCATGCGCTCGGGCAGCCGGGTCGAATCCTGATTCCAGAATAGCAGGTCGAAACGCGGCAGCGGCTCACCAAGGAGATAGGCCTTCACCGCGGGCCCGTAGACGAGATCATTCGGCCGCAGGAACGAGAAGGTGCGCGCCATGATGCGATGGTCGAGATAGCCCTTCTGCTGAGCCTCAAGCATGATGCCGGAGACGAAGCTCTCGTCGATGAAGGCCTTCAGGGGGCCCGGATCCTCAAAATCGGTGAGCGCAGTGAAGAAGGTCGCGCTGCGGAAGGGCGAAGGCGCACCCGATTTGGAGATCCATGCGAGCGACATGGCGAGCGCGGTTCCGCCAATGCAATAGCCGACGACATTGCACGAGTCCGACCCCGAAAGCTCGTTGACGGCTTCGGCTGCGGCGAGCACGCCGTCGAAGACATAGGTGTCGAGCCCCGCTTCGCGCATGTCTTCGCGCGGATTGCGCCATGAGACGACGTAGACGGCGAAGCCCTGGTCAGTGAGCCAGCGCACGAGCGAGCTTTTTGGCTGAAGGTCGAGAATGTAGAACTTGTTGATCCATGGCGGCACGAGCAGCAACGGCCTCGCGTGCACCTTCTCCGTGGTCGGCTCATAGCGCAGGAGTTGGAAGAGGTCGGTCTCGTGCACCACCGCGCCCTTGGTCGAGGCGAGCGAGTCCCCGACCACGAAGGCGTCCGGGTCGGCCAGCGTTACGAGCAGGTCGCCGTCCGAACGTTCAAGATCGCGGACGAAATTGCCCAGCCCCTCGACGAGCGAACGCCCGTTGGTGTCGATGGCGCGCCGGATCGCGACGGGGTTCGATGCGAAGAAGTTTGAAGGGGAAAAGAAGTCGACAAGTTGTCGCGTGAAGAACTGTATTTGTTCAAAGTGCTTCTGGTCCGACACATCGACGGATTCGGCCACGCTCTCCCAATAAGAGCTCATGATCTGGTATTGGCGCTTGAGGAAATAGAAAAACGGGTGTTTGCTCCATTCGGCGTCGCTGAAACGCGCGTCTGGCTCGTCTGTGGGAAGCGGATTAGCCCCCCCTGTCAACATGGCCTGCGTAAGCTCGGCATAGAGTGCGGTGGTGTTTTGCCAGAACTGGGCCTGCGTGTTGAACGCCTTCATCGGGTTGGACCAGAGCCCTGCGGCGTGGCCCATGGCCGCCCGCATGAAGAAGGGCTGGCCGGGACCCTCGACGCCTGGATTGCGAACCTCCCGCTTCACCAGGGCGAGGAACAAACGTTGCAGAAGAAAATTGAGGCGCTGGAAATTCTGTACCAACTCGAGGGCGCTGGCGGGGCTCAATCCATCCTGAGTAGCCATGTCGAAGCTCGATCAATCCATGAAGCCGAAGCCAATTCCCTAACCAGTTGAGTATATGGCTAGGGGGGAACTGACAACGAGAGATTAAGGAGTAGAGTTCGATGCCGGGGGCGAATTTGCTGACCTACGAACTTGCACACATGTCCATCGGAGGACTGGCGCGAACAGCCGAAATCACTCATCGTTTCTGGTCGCAGCCGGTCATCCGGTCTTTGTCGGGGCCGATGTCGGCGGCGTTCGAGGCGGCGGCGCTGCTGACGCAGCGGTCGATCGTGGCCGCGCAGAGCAAGCCGGACTGGCGAATCACCGAGACGGTTGTCGGCGATGGGGTGTCGCCGGTCGAACTCGAGATCGCAAACGCTTTGCCCTTCGGCGATCTCATCCATTTCAGGAAGCTCAATCCGCCAAGGCGTGAGCCGAAAGTGCTCGTTGTCGCGCCGAAGTCCGGCCATTTTGCGACGCTCTTGCGAGACACCGTCACCCGCCTGCTGCCGGAAGCGGACGTTTATGTCACCGACTGGCGCAACGCCAGGGACGTGCCCGTGATCGAGGGGTCCTTCGATGTGGAGGGCTATGTCGCCTACCTCCTGCGGTGGTTCGATCTGCTTGGGCCTGACCTTCATGTCGTCGGCGTTTGCCAACCGGCGCCGCTCGCCCTGATCGCGGCGGTCGAGCAGGAGCGCACAGGCCGGGCGCCGCTTGGGTCGCTTGTGCTGATGGGCGGTCCGGTTGATCCCGCCGCCGCCCCGACCGAGGTGACGAAGTTCGCCGACAGCATTTCGATCGATGCGCTGCGCCGCAGCTCGATCCATCGGGTTCCGCACGCCTATCCGGGGCGCGGACGGCTCGTCTATCCGGGGGCGGTGCAGCTCGCCGCCTTCATGTCGATGAATCTCGACCGCCATTCGCGAGCCTTCCAGCAGCAGTGGCTAGATCTCGCCTCCGGCAATCACGCGCAGGTCGATCGTCACAACGCCTTCTATGACGAGTATCTCGCCGTCATGGACATGACCGCGGAATTCTATCTCACGACGGTGGAACGGATTTTCCAGCGACGCGAAGTGGCGGCGAACTCCTTCGTCTACGCCGGCCGGCATGTGTCGCTCGAGGAGCTGCGCGGTACGCCGCTTCTCGTTGTGGAGGGCGGACGCGACGATATCGCCGCCCCCGGCCAGTGCGCAGCGGCGCTCGATCTCACCACCCGGCTGCCGAAGAAACTCAAACTGCGCCACCTCGAGGCGGAGGCCGGGCATTACGCGATCTTTTCGGGCTCCAAATGGCGCTCGTCCGTCGCGCCGACCATTCTCGGCTTCATGAATCGCTTCGAACCGGCTAAAGCGAGGACATAGCCGAGCATTTGCTGCGGCTGCACACGACCAATAAGGGCGCGTTCGCAGACATGCAGCTGGCCACATCGCTTGTGCGATTGCTGAAACGCGACCCGCGCACGCACCTGGGCGGCAGGTTCATCGTTCATTCCGAGGGGCGCGGGCGCGACGTTGTGTTCATTCACGGTCTGGCGGCCTCGCCCGCCTGCTGGGAAGACGTACCGACCCGGCTGCCGACCGTGCGCAGCCACACGCTCCATATCCGCGGATTTGCTGGCGAGAAGCCGTTTCCCAAGCGTATGCCGGGAAACTTCCTGAAGCCGCTCGCCGATGAAGTCGCCGCCTATGTCCGATCCCACACTCGCGGGCGGGCGGCGCTCTGCGGCCATTCGATGGGGGGACTCGTCGCGCTGATCGTGGCGCGCGATCACCCGGATGTCGTCGACCGGGTCATGGTGGTGGATGTACCGGCGTTTTTCTCCGTCCTGATAAACCCGTTCGCGACCACCGGCAGCTATCTCACCGGTTTTGCGGATCTCGCCCGCCGCCGCTACATCGAAAACGACCACGCCGCGTTCGAGGACACACTCCGCCGCACGGTCCAGACCCTCGTCGTCTCGGACATCGCACGCGAGAGAGTTGTCCACTGGGGGCTGACCTCCGACCGGGAGACCACGGCGGACGTGATGGCGGAAGTCATGACGACGGATCTGCGTGCGGACCTGCCATCCATCCAAAGCCCTGTGGACGTGGTGTATGCGTGGGACCGCGGGTTGCCGATGTCGCGGGCGGGGCTCGATCAGACCTACGCGTCCGCCTATTCCGGGCTTGCTGATCACCGGCGGCTCCGCATCGACAACGCCCGCCACTATGTGATGTTCGACCAGCCGGGACCGTTCTACGCGTCTGTCGCCGAGTGGCTGAAGCGCTAGGCGGGAATGGACACTGGTGCGCGGCGGTGGGTCCGACTATCGTGCAGGTCGAAATTCTCGGGGCGTTCGTTCGGCAGGGGAGGCGGGACTTGCATTTTGGGGTGATTTCCTTCGGCATGGGTGCGGCGGCCGTGTTGCTCGCGTCATGCTCCTCGCCGCCGGCGATGAGCGTCAATGAATGCGCGGCCGCTGACTGGCGCGCGATCGGCTATCAGGACGGCGCCAATGGCTACAGCACCGCAAGGTTTGGCGAACGCGACCAGATCTGCCTCAATGCGGGCTATCGCGCGGATGCGGAACTCTACCGGATTGGCCGGGAAGAGGGATTGTTCGCCTATTGCGACCCGCGCCAGGGCTTTCGCCGCGGCGTGGATGGAGGGTCGTATGCAGGCGTGTGCCCCGCGGAACTCGATCCGCCTTATCGGGCCGCATTCGAGGACGGTCTCAGGGTTTATAAAGTTGAATCAGCCCTGTCTTCGCTCCGAAGCGAGATTTCGTCTCTTCGGTCGGAGCGCGATGAGTGCGAGCGCAAAATCAGCCAGAATGAAACTGGCTTGATCCAGTCCCAGTCCGACGCCGAGCGTGACCGGCACCGGGCCGAACTAATCCGCCTGAGGGACGAGCGCGCCCGCATCGACGGCCGGCTGGAGGGCGCAGAACGCGAAGAGCGGGCGCGGTCGCGGGAGGCGTCGAATCTGCGGGCGGCATTGGCGGGGCGCTGGTGAACGCATTAAGTGCTAGGGTGGGTGCTGCACGCGCCGGCTGATTGCAGTCGGGGTGCAGGCCGATCCCGAAACGTCCGTCCGCAAGGTGCAGTATGAGTGACGCAGACACGATCGAGCTTCGACGCTATCCCAGCCGGAAGCTCTATAACCCATCCACTTCGAGCTACATCCGGTTGCAGGATGTGGCCGACATCGTGCGCAAGGGCGGAAACATACGAGTCGAGGATACGGAGACGCACGAAGACGTCACGCGTCAGGTCCTGCTGCAGATCATCATGGACCAGGAAACGCAGTCCGATCGGGCGATACTCTCCGCTGACGTGCTCGCGGACATGATCCGGCTCAATCAGAACCGGGCGTCGGAAATGATGACGGCGCTCTTCGAACAGACGGTGTCGTTCATCCGGCAGCAGCAGGAATCGGTCGCCAGCCAGGTCTCGACTTCGCTGCCGAACCCGTGGGCGGTGTTCGACCCGGCGCAACTCGCGCAGATGCAGCGCGCCTATCAGGAGCGCCTCGTTCAGATGTGGGGTGGCGGAGGCGCGGTGAAGCCTCGCACCCAAGGCGACGACGCGCGAGAGCACGCCGCGACCACGAAATCCGCTGCAGCGGCGGCGCAATCCGATGCGGATGAGCTCGACGCCATGCGCGCCCGGCTCGACGAACTGGAAATGCGGCTCAAGTCCCGCTGAGCGCGGCCCCGATGCGGGTGAGGAGATTGGTTGCGAACTCGGTCAGCGTGTCGTCGCGCGCGCCCATCACAACAACACGGTCGCCCGGGCGCACGTCGAGCAAGATAGCGTCCGCGCACGCCTCACGGGATGCGAGCGCGCGAGCGTTGCGGCCGCCGGCAGTCACCCCGTCGACAATCGCGGATGATCCGACCGAGCGATCGACCGTGCCGCCGAAATAGACAGGCTCCGGCATCAACAGCAGATCCTCTGCGCGCAAACCGTTCACGAATGCATCCGTCAGCTCCTGCTTCATCAGGCGCAGCGGGCCGAAGCCGTGGGGCTGGAACATCACGATGAGCCGGCCGCGAAACTCGGTCAACGCGGCGAGGCTGGCGCTGATCTTGTCCGGGTTGTGGGCGAAATCGTCGAAGACGGTCACCCCCGCAGCGTCGCCGACACGCTCCAGCCGCCTGCGCACCCCCCGATAGGTTGAGAGCGCGGTGACGGCTTCAGCGAAGGGTGCGCCAACGGCCATCGCCGCAAGCAACGCCCCTAGTGCGTTGGAGACGTTGTAGCGGCCCGGCGCCCCAAGGCTCAGCCGCTCCTGCGCGCCGGTTGCGCGCTCCACCACAGTGCAGCTCACCCCGTCCATCGTCGCGGTCACGTCGCGAACCGACAGGTCCGCCGCCGGATTGTGGAGGCTGAAGGTGCGGGCGGCCGGGTTCGCCTCCGCAATCCGGCGCGCCTCGTCATTATCGAGATTGATCACGGCTGTTTGCGCGCGGGCGATGAAGCCGCCGAACAGCGCGCGCAGTTCCTCCATCGACTTGTGGTCGAGGGAGATATTGTTGAGCACTGCGATGGTCGGGCTGTAGCGAGCGATGGAGCCATCGCTCTCGTCAACTTCGCTGACGAAGATTCCGCCTGATCCCACGAGCGCGCTCGCGAACGGCGCGTCCGGTGTTAGGAAATTCGTCATCACCGCACCGTTCATGACGGTGGGGTGGAAGCCCAGGGAGTGAAGAATCCAGGCGATCATGCCGGTGGTGGTGGATTTGCCCGACGTGCCGGCCACACCGATCGAGCGGGGAGCGGCGTTGACCAGCTGCGCAAGCAGTTCGGCGCGAGTAAGCCGCATGCAGCCGAGCGCATTGGCGCGGGCGATGTCGGGTACGGTTTCCTCAACGGCTGCAGACGCGACCACGATCTGGTCGGAACGCCTGACGCCTGAGCCATCCTGGGGGTGAAGCACCACACCCTGCTTCTCCAGGGAGGCGAATTTTGCCGCGAGGCGACCCTGATCGAGCGACCGGTCCGACCCTTCGACCGATGCGCCGCTCTCCTTGAGGATCATGGCGAGCGGCAACATTCCGCTGCCGCCGATGCCGCAAAGGAAATAGGCTGGCCGAGCCTCGCCAGGGGAACCGGCCTGCGCCGGCGGCTCGTGCAGAGGGTTCGAATCGCTCATGGAGGACCAATCATGAGAAGGCGCGGACAAGGTCAAGGGGAGGGGGCGCGATGAGGATCGGCGTTTGCGCGCCAGGTGGGCCGCTCTCGCCCGCTTCTGCGACGGCGGTGCGCGCCGCGGCCCTTGCGAGGGGCGGCGGGATCGAACTCGTGTTTCATCCCCAGTGCTTTGCCGTCGAGGGACATTTCGCCGGACCGGACGCTGTGCGCGCCGATGCGTTCGTTGACCTCGCAAATGATCCCACGATCGATGCGGTCTGGTTTGCGCGGGGGGGCTATGGCGCGGTGCGGATCGCGGTGGGGGCGGTGGCGCGGCTCGACTCGCGCGCCGGCGACAAGGCCTATCTCGGCTATAGCGACGCCGGGTGCATGCTTGCGGCGCTGCAGCGGGAAGGCGTCGGACGGCCCGCGCACGGGCCGATGCCCGTCGATATCACGCGAGAAGGCGGCGAAGCGGCGATCCGTCGCGCGCTCGACTGGCTCGCGGACGGCAGCCCGGATGCGCTCGATCCGTCGCTATCGGACGGGAGGCCGGCGGTCGCGTTCAATCTCGTCGTTCTCAGCCAGATCATGGGCACGCCGATCGAGCCTCTGCTCGACGGACGCGTGCTGATGCTGGAGGAGGTGGGGGAATATCTCTACCGCATCGACCGGAGTTTCGCCCACCTGATGCAGCAAGCGATTGCGCGTCGGCTTGCGGGGCTTCGGCTCGGACGCTGTTCCGCGATTCCCGAGAATGACCGCCCCTTCGGCCGTGACGAGGTGGCCATCGCAGAGGATTGGTGCGCGCGCGCCGGGGTCACCTTTCTTGGTCGAGCGGACATCGGTCATGACGCAGAGAACCGCGTGGTCCCGTTCAGATAAACGGGTCAGCGCGGTGGATGTCCGTTTCCGCCGCGCATCCAGGTTATGCGGTCGACGGTTTCCTCGGCATAAATGGCGGTGACAGTCTTGCCGTTGAGCTCCACGAGTTCCGGCGGAATGAAATAGTCGAACGTCACCGGCCCTCCCGTGGCCGGGGTCACGGTGATCTGATCCGGCAGGTCGCTTTGCGTCACTTCTTCTGCGCCGGACAGGACGCCGGTGACGGAGAGGTCGTCGGGGGAGGTTGAGACGGGTCGGTCGATGTCGAGGGCTGAGCGGCCGTCCACCTGGATGTCGATGAGCGAAGGCTCCACCGCGCTGGTGTAGCGCAGTTCGGCGAGGCTTCCCTCGTAGTCGCCGGGCGGGACGCCGCCAAGGTCCGCGGCCTCATTGTTGAGGAGGAAGGTGCGGTCGTCGCGCCCGTCGGGGAAGCGGACCGAAACAATGAACATCGGATAGCCCGCGTCGGACACGGACACGACCCGGACGAAATCCTCAGTTTCTCCGGGCGCAGGGGGCTGGACCGCGTCGATGTCCGGCGTTGCGGCCGCATCGGAGGTCGCCGCGGGTTCGCTGGTGGCGGTCGATTCGGCGGGCTGGTTCGATCCGCCGTCAGCTCGGGCCGACGTCTCCTCCCGTGTGGGGCCGCACGCCGCCAACCCCACCGCGATAAGCAGGAGTCCCCAGTGCAGCTGGTATTTCGACCCGTTGTCCGAAGAGCGTGACGCCATGGTGGCCACCGTGATTGGTTGGAAGCAGGGCGTTCAGACTCGCAAATCCCAGCGAACGCGCCAAGTCCTCGACTGCGGATTGATCATACACGTTCATTTCGGTCACCGGCTCGTGCACGGGCCGACCTCGGACGAGATTGTAGGCCCATTGCAACGGGGGAAAGCGGTAGCGAAGAGCGTTCAGCGCCGGACGAATGGGATTTTCGTCGCGCACCAGGAACTGAAGCGCAAACACGCCTCCAACCTCCAATCGTTCAAGCAGCGACCGGATCAGCGCCATTCCTTCGCGGCGGCGAATGTGCTGGAGGACAATGAACGAATTCGCGAAGGCGCAACTCGCGGGCGGGATTTCGTCCGGCGACATCACGAGCCTTACCTGGCCTACTTCCTTTAGGTTCTCTTCCGCGATCTTGTGCATCGCGGGTGAGATATCGACCCCGTAAGCAGCCGCAAACCGCGCTGCGAGCGGACGAAGCAATCGGCCGACGCCTGATCCGAAATCTATTGCCGCCCCGCGGCGTGGTTCCAACTCGGGATACAGCGTGGTCGCGATCGAGATAACTTCGGCGATATAACCCTCGCCGGTCTCAAAGAATTTTGCTTTCTGATTGCCCTCAATATGCGACGATTCATAGCCGATCAGCACGCCATAATAGGGATTCTGCTCGCCCCACCGGATCCATTGCCGGTCCGTTTCGCTCAGCCGAGGCTCGCTCATTGGCGCCCTTTCCATTCCCAACCTCAGGGGCGCGCCGTGCGCTCTCTGTCTGCAGACGGGCCGCGCGCAGGCGTCCGCACCAAGGGTCAAAGACAGAGAATTGCGCTTGCCCCCAACTCCCGTTTCACACGAAGCGCAAGATCTATTCTCCCCTGAGGCGCGAAGAAGAGTCAACGGAGACGGAGCGCGTCTGGACCGGAAGCCTGATGATTGACCATGCGAAATGGCCGAGCCGAGCGAGTTTCGGCAACCGAGCTGCGCTGCGGTCGACGTTTGATTTTGGGTCCTCAGCGGCTGAGCCGGTGGCCCGTGTCCCCTTTGACGGCGTGTCGGTTCACCGGTCGAGCGGCGTGCGCGTGTTCGGATTCACGTACTTCAGTCGCCTGTCGATCGATTCAAGCTTGCCGTGAATTTCAAGGAGCAGAGCCGGCAAGGCGAAAAGGACGACCGCCAGCGCGACCGTCGCAACAACGACGCCCAGCCAAGTGAGCGCCGCGATCTCGGCGTCCCACCGTTCAAAGGCCCAAGACGACGCCAGAAACGCCAGCAATACGCCAGCCGCCTGGAACAATCCTGAAAAGATATTCACGACGAAGCGCGAGCGAGCATTTGATCATCCGACCGCCCCCAAAGGCCGGGCTCTGGCGCTCGATACAGCCCGACCATGATCGCTTCGAGGGGATTATCGGCGATTAGTAAGGTCAATCCTCGTCCATCTTGAGGGCCGCGACGAAGGCTTCCTGCGGGATCTCCACCCTACCGAACTGGCGCATGCGCTTCTTGCCCTCCTTCTGCTTGTCAAGGAGCTTACGCTTGCGGCTTGCGTCGCCGCCATAGCATTTGGCCGTCACATCCTTGCGAAGCGCGGAGAGCGTTTCACGCGCGATGATCCGCCCGCCGATCGCGGCCTGGATCGGGATCTTGAACTGGTGGCGGGGGATCAGTTCCTTGAGTTTCTCGCACATCACGCGCCCGCGCTGTTCGGCCCGCGCCCTATGCACCATCATCGAAAGCGCATCGATCGGTTCGTCATTGACCAGGAGTTGCATCTTTACGAGGTCACCGAGCCGGCGGCCGATGAGGTGATAATCGAACGACGCATAGCCCTTCGAGATGGACTTCAGTCGGTCGTAGAAGTCGAACACCACCTCGTTGAGCGGCAGCTCATACTTCACCATCGCGCGCGCGCCGACATAGGAAAGTTCCTTCTGCACGCCGCGGCGGTCCTGGCAGAGTTTGAGGATGCCGCCGAGATATTCGTCCGGTGTGAAAATCGTCGCCTCGATCCAGGGTTCGTGAATCTCTGAGATCTTCACGGGGTCGGGCATGTCGGCCGGGTTGTGGAGCTCCAAAGACGATCCGTCCGTGAGACGCAGTTCATAGACCACCGAGGGCGCGGTCGCGATGAGATCGAGGTCGAACTCGCGGCTGAGACGTTCCTGGATGATTTCTAGATGCAAAAGGCCGAGAAACCCGCAGCGGAAGCCGAAGCCCAGCGCTGCTGAGGTCTCCATTTCCCAGGTGAAGCTCGCGTCGTTGAGCCGAAGCTTGCCCATCGCGGCGCGCAGGTCCTCGAACTCGGCGGCGTCAGACGGGAATAGGCCGCAGAACACCACCGGCTGAACCTCGCGGAAACCGGGCAAGGCGGCTGCCGTCGGCCTGCGCTCTTCGGTGATGGTGTCGCCCACCGAGCAATCCGCGACGGCCTTGATCGAGGCGGTGAAGAAGCCGACTTCCCCAGGGCCAAGCTGGTCCACATCGGCAAGCTTGCCCGGCCGGAATACTCCAACCCGGTCGAGTTCATAGGCAGCGCCGGTGCGCATCATCTTGATCTTCTGGCGCTTCTTCAACACGCCGTCGACGATCCGCACGATGACCACGACGCCAAGATAGAGGTCGTAGTAGGCGTCAACGAGAAGCGCCTGAAGCGGCGCGGCGGGGTCGCCGGTCTTGGGCGGCGGCAGTCGCGTGACGATGGCTTCGAGGACCTCCTCAACGCCGAGCCCGGTCTTGGCTGATATCTGCACCGCGTCGGAGGCGTCCAGTCCGATCACATCCTCGATCTGCTGCCGCACCCGTTCGACATCGGCGGCGGGCAGGTCGATCTTGTTGAGCACCGGCACGATTTCATGATCGACGTCGATCGCCTTGTAGACATTGGCTAGGGTTTGCGCCTCGACCCCCTGGCTCGAATCCACGACCAGCAGCGATCCTTCACATGCGGCGAGACAGCGAGACACCTCGTAAGCGAAGTCGACATGGCCCGGCGTATCCATGAGGTTCAGCACATAAGGCTGGCCGTCACGGGCGACATAGTCCAGCCGAACGGTCTGCGCCTTGATCGTGATGCCGCGCTCGCGCTCGATATCCATCGAGTCGAGCACCTGCTCCTTCATCTCACGCGCGGTGAGACCGCCCGTCATCTGGATGAGCCGATCGGCGAGCGTCGACTTGCCGTGGTCGATATGGGCGATGATCGAGAAATTTCGTATCTTGTCACGTGGCGTCATGAGGCGCGCTTTAGCAGAGCGTCCTCGCCCGCGCGAGAGGGCGTATGGTCCCGCGGCTGCGGCGTTGCGCCCGCAGGCGGCCTTGCGAAGTAAACACCTGCGCCGAATTCGCCCAACAGGTTAACCAAACATGACCGGGCCGCCACGATCCGGTCGCGGCCGGGTCGCGGCGCGCTGGCATCTGGAAAGCATCGGAGCGCGAATCACCTCAACCCCGCGCCCGAAGACCGGAGGCCGATCATGACGCCCACGAGCCAGATCATCGCCCGCGACATTCACCGCTCGCGCGCCTTCTACGCCGCCGCCTTCCGTCCGCTTGGTCTCAGTGTGGTCGACGCAGGCGATGGCTTCGCCCTGGCCGGAGACGACGCGCCGGTGATTCGCGTGACCGAAGGCCGTTGGGGCCTTGACGACGACACCGGCAATCCCGAAACCCGCCCAGCTCTTATAGGAGTTGAAGCGCCGGATCGGGCCTCGGCGCGGGCGGTGTTGTTCGCCGCGATCCAAGCCGGTGGTTATGCCGGGGTTTCGGGAACCGATCGCCGTCGCATCCGCGTCATCGACCCGGACGGCAATTGCATCGAGTGCAGCTGTCGCAACTGATCAGGAGGCTCGGCCTGTAAACGCCGGTCTGAGCCGTTTCAGACAGTCGGCTTGCGGGCGATAAAGGCGCTTGTGGTCACCTCTCGCTCGACGGCGCCGCGAAACTGCTCCCGGGCGATCGAATGAACGCCTTCGAGCAGGCGCTCACGGACCACTGGCGGTGCGCCCGCGACACGGGAGTAGCTCGCATGAAGCGCGACGATCGCTTCCGTGGAGAAGACAACCCGGCGGGTGAACACCCGGTGCGCGCAATCGATGAATCCCGCGCGGCGAAGCTCACCGAGGCGTGACGCCGCATCGAGAGCAAAGGGTGTGCGTGGGCCCGGCGCGGTAACAGGAGACCTGCGCGGCCCCTCCTCCAGTCCCTCGAAGAGGTGGGCCACCGCCGTCGCGAATGCGTCCGGCCTGGAGGACTGTTCGAACACCGGCCACCAGAGCGCCAGCCAGCCGCCGGGTTTCAACATGTCACGAATGCGGACCGCGGCTTTCATTCGCCTGAGCCAATGGAACGACGCAGCTGCGAACGCAAAATCGAACGCGGCGGGGGGAGATGAATAGGCCTCGAAACGCTCTGGGGCGACGGTCAGCCGCCGGTCGCCCCTGGCGGCGGAGAGGAGGGCGACGACCAGGGCGGGATCGGGCTCCACCGCAACAATCTCCGCCACCGGCAGGGCGAGGATGGGCAGAGTCGCCAGCCCGGTTCCGGCGCCGATCTCAAGGCCGCGCGAAGAGTCACCGAGGTTGCAGCACGCCTTGAGCCACGCGAACAGGTCTTCGGGGTAGGGCGGCCGCCCAATCGCATAGGCTGCGGCGTCGGCGCCGAAGCTTGTCGCCCCGGCCGATGTCTTGATGGAGGCCATTGGGTCCGCTCGCCGCGACTAACCGCGTTTCATGTAGCAGAAGAGACCGCCATCGGGCTTTTCCGACTTGATGCGGCCGTTCTCGAAGATCATGCGATTCCCGTTCGAGTCCTTCAGCGTCGGCGGATTGGTCCGTTCCACCTCGTAGTCGATCGTGTTTCCATCGGAGTTCGTGCGCCGAATGGTCGATCCGTTGAGGGAGAACGTTCTCGGCATCGATGGGCACAGGCTTTCCGACCCTGAGTCAAACACCCAGGTTCCTTCAAATTCGGGGACGCCGCTCCAGTCCTGTCGCTTCTTGTCCGTCGCCTGCGATTTGGCGCTCGCTGCGTTGCGAGCCTGGACGTCGGCCGAGGTCTCGCGGCGTATCGAGCAGGCGAACGATCCGTCGGCCTTCTCGGCGCGCAGACCGTCGCCGTCCACGGTGACGGCGAATCCATTCTCCTTGCGTATCTTCGGAGGGGTCGTCGAGACGACCTCATAATCGGATGTCCCGCCTGCATAGTTCAGGGTAAGCCCCTTGCCCGCTGGCTGAAACGACCACGGGAACGCGCCGCATCCGCTGCCTGAGGCCTTGACCCATCTGCCGTCGAACTCGGGGACTCCGTTCCATTGCGCCCGCTTCTGGTTCGCGGCGGCGTTCGCCTGCGTCGCCGCCGCAGTGCGTCTTGCGTCCTCGACTTCAGCGATCCGGGCCTCCGCCTGCGCGCGCTGGACGGCGCAGGCGCTGGGGGTGGCTTCGATGAAGGCGCGCAGCACCGAAGTGGTGGAGGACGTGCGGATCTCGTTCCAGTCGGCGCGCGCCTGAATGCAAGGGTCGGCAGGCTTCGCGGGCTGTACCATGGGTTGCGCTCGAGCGGGCTTTGGAGCCTCGCACTCGCTGGCGATCCGCGCAGAGGCGTCGTCCCTGAAGCGTCCTTCAGGATAGCTTCGCAGGTAGGCGCGCAGGCCGGCGCAGGATTTGGCGGCGCCGTACACAACCGATTCCGCGTCTTGCGCGTGCATCGCGCCCGTCCCGGTGAGCGCGAGGATCGCCGATCCGGCGAACACGCCCATCACTCGATGTCGCAAGGCTTCCATAAATCTCGGGTCCCAGCCGTCATGTTCTCGACGATGAGATTGAACGGCTTATCTGCTTCGGATGCAACATACTCAAGCGCCAGGCGGTATTGTTCGCCGAGCACGAATTCAGGCTCGATCACACGTGTGCGCACCGACTCGGTGTCTTCTTCCTCGATGACATGTACATAGCGGGAGGCCGGAGTCGTGAAGACGAGGCGACCCGCCTCGCTTGTCACTTGGGGCCCTGCCTCGCATGGTTGGTCTGACCAGGTCCACCGACCAATAATTCCGTCCGACAATAGCGTCCCCGGCGCCAAGCCTTCAGCGGGGGCTGACGCGATCTCTGCAGACGGCGGAAATTCGGCCTCAAGCGCCGGGCCCGATGCGTCGCCGCGCAGAACGTACCACCCGCCGACCGCAGCGGCGGTCACCAACGCGAGAGCACCGATCACCGCCGGGACTGGGCTACCGGCCTTTTTCTTTGCGTCAGAGGGGGCAGCTCTTTGGGGCGGCGGAGGGGCCGCGGGGCGGTTGAGGCGCGCGTTCACCTCGGCCAGCAGTCGACCGAGTCCGGCCGGGGACCTGCTGCGCCAGTCATCGAGCTTGATCGCCTGAATGAGAAAGAGTCCCATCGGGAAATCCTCCGGCGTCAGCGCGTCGATCATCACGGGTACGAGCTTGTTCGCGTTCTTTCCGATCATCGCCTCGTGGCGGACGTTGGAACTCGCGACGCTCGTTCTCGACCAGAGCACGACAGCGACTTTCGCCTCGGTCAGTTTCGACCGGATCCAGGTGTCCCAATCGACGCCGGGGGGCACTTCCTGATCCCAGAACACGTCCACGCCATGCGCAGAGAGATGCGACTGCACCAGATCGGCGGCGGCCCGATCGTTGCTGGAATAGGACAGAAACACATCAGGCATGGGGTTCTCCTGGCGTTCTGAAGCCTAGCACGAGATTGACCCGACAGTCAGGCGTCGGGACGTTGCATCGTCCGCCTTCGTGAAGATTCAGACGCGCGCTTCGACGGGAACGCCCATTGTATCGGACAGGCTGCCGGTTCCATCGAGCACAGTTTCGACGACCGTGTCGTCCGCACGGTCCGCGAGCAGGCCCTCCCACTTGGCGACCACCGCGCAGGCGATCGAATTGCCGATCACATTGGTGCCGGTGCGGCCCATGTCCATAAAGGCGTCGACCGCGAGAACGAGCGCGATCGCCTCGGGCTGCACACCGATCGAGGGAAGTGCGGCCATGATCACCACAAGCGAGGCGCGAGGCACTCCGGCGATGCCCTTCGACGTAACCATCAAGAGCAACAGCAAAAGGATCTGCTGGCCGATCGAGATCTCGATCCCAAGCGCCTGGGCGATGAACAGTGCGGCGAACGAGCAATACATCATCGAGCCATCGAGATTGAACGAGTAGCCGAGCGGCAGGACGAAGGAGACGACCCGGTTCGCCACTCCGTGTCGCTCGAGTTGTTCCAGCAGGCGCGGGTAGGCGGCCTCCGACGACGCGGTGGAGAACGCGAGCAGGAACGGCATGCGGACATCAAGCAACAGCCGGAATACGCGCGGGCCGAGGACCACGAAACCGGCCGCGATCAGCAGCACCCAGAGGATCGCCAGCGCGATGAAGAAACTCCCGACAAGCCGGCCATAGTCCGCCAGGACGCCGAGGCCCTGCACGGCCACGACGTTGGCGATCGCAGCGAACACTGCCGCGGGCGCAAGCGCCATGACATAGCCGGTCACCTTCAGCATCACGAAAGCACCTTCCTCGAGGAAGTCCGTCACGCGTTGGGTCTTCGATCCGAGCGACTGGAGCGCGAGACCGAGGAAGAGCGAAATGACGACGATCTGGAGCACTTCGTTTCTCGCCATGGAATCGGCGATCGACACGGGGAACACATGCGTCACGAACTCCTTCAGGGAAAACTCGGCTGCGGTCGGGACCGCCGAGGAGACATCGGCCGGGACGTCGAATCCGACCCCGGGCTTCAGGATGTTGACCATCACCAGTCCGAGCGAAATCGAGATCAGCGACGCCGCGATGAACCAGCCCATGGTTCTGGCGCCGATCCGCCCGAGGGCGCCCCCGCCGCCGAGGTGCGCGATGCCCACTGTCAGTGTCGTCAGCACGAGCGGGGCGACGATCATCTTGATCAGCCGCAGGAAGATTGTGGAGATCAGAGTGATATAACTGGCGATCTCCTTTGCGAGCTCGGGGCTCGACGTCATGTTGATCACCGCGCCGACGACGACGCCAAGCACCAACCCGCCCACAAGGGCGAAGAACATCCAGTTTTTCAAAGGGGACAGCTCCCTCACGCGACATCCGGATCGCGATCGCCGGCGACCCTTTCGGCTGACGCAGGAGGAGAAGGCGTCGGCGTGGTTCAGGCGGTCGGCCCGAAACGCGGCGTCGCTCATCGCAATGTCACATCCAGATGCTTAACAGGAGTGGCGGCGTCTGGGTAGCGGGGGTAGGCGCGATCGAACCGTTGTTTCGGGCAGGTGCGAGTGTCATGAAGACGGACGGTCGCACCTCGGTGGTCACCACGCTCGCGGGCGCCGCGGGGCGATCTCAGGTTTCAGAGGGAAGCAGCGACCGCAGAGTGACTCCCCAGCGCCCGTCTCGCTCGTCAATGGTGTAGATGGCGGCGGTCCGAGACAACTCCGATCCATCGGCCCGGAACCTCACGAAGGTCGCCGCGACATGTGTCCGTGAGGGTGTGCACTGCACGATCCGGAGGTCGCCCCACGCGCTCCGCGCCCAGCCCTGAGCGACAAGGTTCTTGATCGTGTCCGCCTGCTGTGCAGGATCGGTGAAGGTGCGGATCGTGGAGCCTGACACGAGGACGTGCGGATAATGAAAGGTAGCGTCCCATCCCGGAACGTCACGGGCGTTGAACCGGTCAAGCAGCGTGTCCATCAGCGCGATTGATGGTGCAGCGCCGGGGCATGACGACGCCGTAAGCGCGTCGGTGGGCGTAACGCAACCGGCGACGAACAAACATGACGCCGTAACAATCGCTGCACGACCATTCGTCATTCCGCGAAGCTTGAACGAGCGCTCACGGCCCATTTTCCATTCCTTTTTTCAACGATGTAGAGCGATGCGAAACGCGAAATCTCACCGCCGTCCGCCCGATAGCGCGCGAAAACCGTAGCGAAGTGCGCCTTGTTCGGCCCGCATTGCACAAGCTCCCGGCTCAGCCATGCGCTGTGATCCCAACCTTGCGCGGACATACGCTCGAAGACGCCGCGCTGTCCGCCGGGCGCCGGCAGCACGGTCGTGCGGCCGCCTGCGAGCCGGACATGCGGAAAATGGAGACTGGCCTCCCAGGTCGCTTCATTCTTGGAGTTCCAGCCGGTCATGAACGCGTCAAGGGCGAGCATACCGGCTTCGGCTTCCGAAGGGCAACTCGCGGCGACCGCCGAGCGTCCGGGCCCATCTCCTGCGCCGACGGTGCTGACCGCGCAGGCCGCCACCGCCGAGGTCGCCGCCATGACCGTCAGCATGACCTTCACCGGTTGTCTCATATCGCGACTCTCCCACTCGATACCGAGAAGTTTGCGAGGTTGTCAGGAGGAAAGCAAACCACGCGGGATCATGAAACGCTGAGCTGAGGCGAGGGCGACTTGAGTTCCGTTGTGGATCATCGCTAGATTGGCCAGTCCTTTCGGAGTCCCCGTAATGATCGATATCCTGTTGGCGCTGGCCCTCGTCGCTGATGCAGCGCCGGCTGATCCGCCAACAACCCCTGCGACCGAGGTGGCTGGAGAAGCCTCGCCCGCCACCGTCGAGGTGACCGAGGAGAAGGCGAAGCCGAAATGCCGGATGGAGCCAGTGATGGGGTCGCGCGTTCGTCAGCAACGCGTGTGCGATACACCGCGCTATCGCGAGGCTGGCGATGACGCGCGCAAAGAGATGAATAACTTTCTCAATCGCAGCGGCAACAACCCGCTGCCGCCTTCCGCCGGCGGCGGCTGACCCCCCGCGCCGCGATCAGAGTTCGGCACACATCTGAGCAAGCCAGCCGCGTTCGGGATCGCCTGGCACTAGCGGGCCGATCTCCGCCAGCACCCGGCCATGGTAGCGATTGACCCAGGTCCATTCCTGTTCGCTCAGCAGCCCGGTCTCGATCAACCTTCTGTCAAGCGGGGCGAGGGTGAGGGTCTCGAATCCCATCATTGGTCGTTCGCCGCCCGCAATGGGCTTTGCTTCGGTCACCACCTGAAGGTTCTCGATGCGGATGCCGTAAGCGCCGGTCTTGTAGTAGCCAGGCTCATTCGAGACCACCATTCCGGGCTCGAGGGCCACGGTGTTCACCTTCTTTGAGATGCCGTGAGGGCCTTCGTGGACGCCAAGATAGCTGCCGACGCCATGCCCCGTGCCGTGGTCGTAGTCGAGCCCCGCCTCCCAGAGCGGCTGGCGGGCGAGCGCGTCGAGCTGCGATCCGGTGACGCCCTTAGGAAAGCGGATGCGCGCGAGTGCGATGTGTCCTTTGAGAACACGGGTGTAGCGCTCGCGCATCTCGGCCGTCGGCTCGCCGATCGCGATCGTCCTCGTCACGTCGGTTGTGCCGTCGAGATACTGACCGCCGGAATCGATCAGGAAAAGCGATCCGGGCTCAAGCCGCCGGCTGGTGGCCTGGCTCGCGCGATAGTGGACGATGGCGCCGTTGGGCCCGGCGCCGGAGATCGAGTCGAATGACAGGTCCTTGAGCTCGCCCGTCTCCTCCCGGAAGCTCTCCAGCATGAGCGTCGCCTCGATCTCGGTGACGCTGCCATCGCCCGCCTTCTCATCGATCCAGTGCAGGAAGCGCGCGAGCGCGGCTCCGTCCCTTCGGTGGGCTCGCCTTGCGCCCTCGATTTCTATGGCGTTCTTGCGGGCGCGAGGAAGCACGCATGGATCTTGCGCCCGTTTCACCTCCGCTCCGAGTCCGTTGAGGGTTTCAAAGAACCAGGCGGACGCCGCCGACGGGTCAAGCGCCACCCGCTTGCCTGCAAGCTTGTGCAGCCGATGCTCCAATTCCCGAATCGGCCTGATCTGAACTTCATTGCCGAGATGCGAACCGAGTTCCGGCGTGACCTTTTCGGGCCGCAGGAAGAGTTCCGCTTGTCCATCAGCGTGGAGGATCGCTCGGCCAAGCGGCAGAGGAGTGCGCGAAACATCTCCGCCGCGCACATTGAAGAGCCACGCGATCGACGCGGGCGAGGTGATAACGGTCGCGTCAACCCCGTCCTCTGACAACGACTTGCCGAGCCGCGTGCGTTTTGAGGAACTTGCCTCGCCGGCGTGTTCGATCAGATGCGGAACGACCGGCGGCGTCGGTTCGCCTGGACGATCGGTCCATGCCGCGTCCACGGGGTTGCGGGCCGTCGGAACAAGCTTCGCTCCGCTCTTCGCTGCGGCGGATTCAAGACGCGCGAGGGCGTCGGGGCTCATGAGGTGAGGGTCGTATCCGATCTTCAAATCGGTAAAGACCTGGGTGGCGAGCCAGCCGTCTGGCCCGGGGTCCGGCATGTCGACGATCTCGAACAGATCGCCTGCAACCTGCGAGCGCGCCTGCAGAGTGTAGCGGCCGTCGACGAACAGCACCGCCCGGGCCGCAAAAACGAACGCGGACCCCGCCGACCCGGTGAAACCCGTCGCCCAGGCCAGCCGTTCATTGCGGGCGGGAAGATATTCGTTCTGGTATTCGTCTTCGTGCGGGATGAACACGCCGTCCAGCCCGTCTTCCCGCAGGATCGCGCGCAAGCGAGGGAGGTTGGAGCGCCCGAGATCCGGGCCGCCGATGACGTCAAACGTCTGTCTCATGACGCGCACGCGCCTCCGCACCTGAACTGTCCGCTCGAACGGGCGGCCACCTTTAGCTCTCGTCTGTCTGCGGCACGAAGCGCGTCTCTTGTCTTGGCGATTGCAAAGGCGGGACCCGGGGCGAGCCGGCTTCCGTGCGCGCATCAGCGACCGCGCATCCGATCCAATTCGCGTGCAAAGATCAAGTGCGTTCGCGTGGCCCGCGTCGCCGCAGCTTGGGTCGGTTAGCCTCGACCGCACGTGGAGAGCGCCTGAAGACGAGTGTCGACCAGCCGTTGAGGCGCGTCCGGTCGACCAGCTGCAGCCCTTGTCCGCGATAGGCTGCGCGCACCTGCGGCTCCTGATGCGTCAACAGGCCCGACAACACGATATCGCCGCCTGGTCGGACCGCGCGTCGGAGGTCGCCAGCAAGCCCGATCAGCGGGCGCGCCAGAATGTTCGCCAAAACAAGATCATAGGGTGTCCGGTTCAGCACCGAGGGCGAGCGCAGGCCAACTGCGTGGGAGATCTGAAGCCGTCGGCCGACGCGATTGTTCGCGCCATTGATCCGTGCGACGCGAACGGATTCTCCATCGATATCGGTGCCGACGGCGGATTGCGCTCCGGCCTTCAGCGCAGCGATCGAGAGGACGCCGGACCCCGCGCCGACGTCGAGGACGCGGCCAAGTCGCCGCCTGCGAGTGATGCGGGCCAGCGCCTCAAGGCAGCCCTTTGTTGTCCCGTGATGACCGGTGCCGAAGGCCGGTCCCGCCTCGATCCATACGCGCTTACGCCCGCCGTGCAGCCGCGCAAGTTCGTGCGCGCCAGCGACGACGAACGGGCCGGCCTCGACCGCCGGCAGACCCTTAAGACTTTCGGCGACCCAGTCCTTGTCCTCGATTTCCTGAATAAGGGCGGAGGTTCCGGGCGCCTCAAGCTCAATAATTGCCGCTGCGCCCTCGGCTTCGGCGAGGGTCGCGCAGAACGCATCGAGGCTCCAGATCGTGCGGCCAGTTTCTTCCGTCGACACGGCGGACGCGGGAGACGGGTCGAGATCGCTCAACAGGTTCGCGACGCGCTCGGCGTCGGCGCGGGAGAGACTGACATGAACCTTGAACATGATGCTCCGGCAGACGACAGACGAGGGACACACCCTATCATTTTCGCTTCGGAGCGCGAGGGCGCCGCGGTGCGGCGATGCGCGCCTCCGGTCGGGCGCCCAAATTCTGGGCGCCTCGGGCTGATAGACCTGGGCCGTGTGAACGGTATCCGAAAGACTTTGCCAAGAGCTCGCGATCTAGCCGAGCCCCATCTCCTTCAATCGCTCAGTTTCATACTGGATGATGATCGCTTGATTGCTTTCGGTGTCTTCAAATTGCACAAGCCGACCGACCGTTGGGATCGCGTGCGACGATCCAAGAATGCGCCCTCCGGCAGCCCCTATGGACTTCGTAGCAGCGTCCAGGTCGTGCACTGCGAAAGAGCACTCGAAGCCCTTCCACCCGGTGGGCGCCGGAGCCATACGCTTCTGCAGAGCGGCGTGAACGCCGGCGCCGCGGATGAGATAGAATCCAGGCGGCCCCCAAGGTTGAAAGGTCCACCCGAACACCTGCTCGTAGAATGCCCTAGCGCGATCAACATCGTCCGCCTCGATCGCAAAGTGTGCAAGCTTGTTCGGCATTCGAGTCTTCCTCCTACGGCTTGATAGACCGGAGAGCGGTTGCCGCATATGCGGGTTTGCGACATCTTTCGTTGAGTATGCGACAGATTTTGACCCCGTCCGACGAGCCGTTCCTCTTCGTGCGGTCGCTCGCCATCGACTACAGCGTCGGCGCGACCGAACACTCCCACGCGCATCCGTGGCCGCAGCTTTTGTACGCCGAACGCGGCGCCATCCGCGCCGAGATGGTGGGCCGGTCCTGGCTTGTCCCGCCACGTTGGGGCGTATGGGTTCCTGCGGGGACGACGCATAGCTTTCGCACGTCAAGCAACACACACCTTAGGACGATCTACATCCAGGTGGACGCGGTTGACTTCGGGAAGTCCCCCAAAACGCTGAATGTAAGTGCGTTGCTTCACGAAACGATTATCCGAACCTGCGAGATCGGGGCTCTCGATACTCGCTGCGAATTCGATCGGAAACTCGCCGGAATGGTGGCTCATGAACTGAACGCTGCGAGGACGGTCGATCCTCCGCTCAAACTACCTGCTGATTCACGGGCTTTGCGTCTGTGTCGGATGTTCTCGGAGTCCGATCAGAGTCACCAGAGCTTGGATGATCTCGTTTTCCGAGTGGGGCTGACCCGGCGAACCGCGGAGCGTATATTTCTGAAGGAGACGGGAATGACTCCTGCCGCGTGGCGCCGAGTGTCCCTACTCTATGATGGGTTTGGGTGCATCGCCGGAGGCGGAACCATTGAAACCGCGTCACAATTGTCAGGCTACCAAAGTCCGTCTGCATTCGCTTCAGCTTTTCGACGCCTGTTTGGTCATTCTCCAAGTGCAGCGCGATAGTGGTCTATTCCGCGGAGGCGGAACTGAGTGCACTTAGGAGCGGAAACTGGCACGCGCGCGTGGCAATACCCTCTGCGCGTCTTCAACGGCAAGAAGCCGAATCGAGCCCCCCACAACTCCAAATCGTGACCTTGCCAAATCGGGGCGAACTTGCGCGCCGGCTCGGGTGTCGGCAAGGTGGAACACCAACCGGAATGCTCCATGACAAGGAACCGCCATGCGCTGGATAACCGCCGCTCTCGTCTCCGCAGCGATCGCTTCCGCGGCGCTGATCGCGCCCTTCCACCTCGCGCAGGCCGACGCCCAACAGCCGATCAAATTCCCTGAGAAGGTTGCGGCCGAGGGTTTCCAGGAGCTGCTCGCCGATGTGGGGCCGGCCTACGTCGCCGGCCAGCCTTCAGAAGCCGCACTGGAAAAGCTGAAAGCCGAAGGCGTCACCAAGGTGATCTCACTGCGCACGCCCCAGGAAATGGACAATCGTCGGATGGTGCCTTTCGACGAGGCGGCGAAGGCCAAGTCGCTCGGCATGACCTATGTCAACATTCCTCTGGGGCTGGGCGGGCCTGAATCGCCCTACACACCGGAGCAGGTGGATGCATTCGCGGCCGCGCTCGGCACCGCCGACGGCAAGGTGCTGCTGCACTGCACGGTCGGCTGGCGGGCCAGCCATATGTGGGCGGCTTATCTCGTCCGGCACCGCGGCTATACGCTGGAGGACGCGATCGCCAACGCCCGCGCGATGAATTTCGGCTATCCGATGCCGGTGCTCGATCTCGTCGGCGCGAAGATCACGGTCCCGTCGCAGCGGCGGGACTGATCCGCACGAGCGGAAAGCACTATTGCACCACCCAGCCGCCGTCGACCGAAAGCGCCGCCCCATTGATCTGGTTCGCGGAAGGTGAACATAGAAACAGCGCGAGTTCGGCGACTTCCCCGACCGTCACGAACTCCTTCGTGGGTTGGGCGGCGAGCAGCACGTTGCGCACAACGTCCTCCTCGCTCATGCCGCGCGCCTTAGCGGTGTCGGCGATCTGTCCCTCGACCAGCGGCGTGCGCACATAGCCCGGGCAGATCGCATTCGTGCGAACGCCGTGCTCCGCGCCTTCGAGCGCGATTGTCTTGGTAAAGCCGAGTATGCCGTGCTTGGCCGCCACATAGGCCGACTTGAACGGCGAGGCGACCAGTCCATGCGCGGACGCGATGTTGATGTAGCGGCCCCATTTTCGCGTCTTCATATCGCCGATGGTCAGCCGCGTCATGTGGAAGGCCGCAGTGAGATTGAGCTGGATGATCAGGTCCCACTTCGCAACGGGGAACTCCTCCACCGGAGAGACGTGCTGCACGCCGGCGTTGTTGACGACGATGTCAACCGTGCCGAAGGCGAGCTTGGTGTCCGCGACCAGCTTCTCGATCTCGTCAGGCTTGGTGAGGTCCGCCCCCGAGTGACCAACCTTCACGCCATGCTCCTTCTGAAGGCCTGAGCGCAACGCCTCGATCGCTTTGGCGTCGCCGAAGCCGTTTAGCATCACATTAGCGCCGGCCGCAGCGAGCGCTCGGGCGATCCCCTCGCCGATGCCGCTGGTGGAGCCTGTGACGATGGCGGAGCGACCTTGGAGGGTCTTCATCAGCGGATTTCCCTTTGTTTGTCGGATGCGCCGCGATCGGTGCAACGCGAGCATGGATGCAAGAACGCTCGCTCGCCGCGCGGGGTCAAGAGGGCATACGAACACAAGTCTTGAACTATCCGTTGAGAGCAGAAAGCGGTGCACCTCCCCCAAACAGTATGGGCGCCGCTACTCAGCAGGGGTCGGTGAACCCGTAAGGGTCCGTCGCCGCGCAAGGACGCGGCTTGAGGACTTGCGTCGCCAAATCAACAGGCCTGTGATGATCAACCCGCACAAACCGATGCCGGCCACGAATATCGCGATCCGCCCCGGCCAACCGAACGCTTTTCCTGAGTGCAGCGGAAATTGCCACGCGACGACGGCGTCACCGATGGAGCCTTTCGTTGTATGGTAGTCCTCCTTCACGGCGGCAGACGTTGCGTCGATGACGATCGCGCGTTGCCCTGCGGTGTAGATATCTGCTGGATCAAAGACATAGACGACATACAGGCCCTTTTGCGCATTGTAGATAATTGCGTCCACCTGGGCCTTGGCGTGTTCTTGAGCGATCGACGCGACGACAGAAAAGCCCTTTGGAGGATCATAGAGGGGAGTGGGCAATAGTTCCGCCGTTTCTGGATATCGCTTCGTGATGGGCGACAACGCGTTGATCGCACCGCGCACTTCATTGTTCCAGTTGAAGTAGAGGCCGGTGAACGCGAGCGTTAGCGTGATCGGGAAAATCCACAGCCCAGCGGCCCGATGCAGATCGAAATTCAGTTTGTGTCCGGAGGCGCCTTCACGGATGCGAAAGCTCGAAACCCAGCTCTTGCCACGCGGAAAGGACAGTCCTGCCGAAATCGCGTGGTCGACCAGCCACAGCAGCGCGATGAGACCAAAGACCCAATACATCGTGGGTCCGAGGGCAAGTTCATAGTGCAGTCTGTATATAAAGCTCATGATCCCGCGACGTGAGAGATCGATCTGGGAAAGGTCGCGAGATCCGAGGACGGTTGCGGAATAGGGGTCGACGAACACGCTTGGTCGAGGGACCGGGTCTCCGTCCGGCGCGGGTGGCCGGTCCACCCGTCGCGGCATGAACAACCGAACGCTTCCGGTGTCATCGTTCGCGACGTCTAAGTAGCTCACATAGTGATCGGGTTCCGTGCGGACCCCCGCCGCGGCGATTTCGTCGAGGGGGCGATGCGTTTCGCCAGGCTGCACCGCAAGGAGGTCGCGGTTCAGGACGTGGTCGAGCTCTTCGTAGAACACGATGATCGAGCCGGTGAAACCTATCACGAACAAGAAGAGCGCCGCCAGAACACCAAACCAGCGATGCCAAAAAACGAGTGCGGAGCGGTAAGGGACGCGCTTCAAGTGATGCCCGATCCTGTTTACGCAGGCATACGCCTGAGATATATGCGAATGCAACTAAGTCGCAAGTACAAGTCTCACGTCCAATACGCGGAAGTCAATGAGGCGCTTATGAATTTGGCTGTCGAACGGTCGACCTGCGTCACGCCGCCTGGGCGCCGACGCCATCAGTTTAGTCAAGGGGAGGCATGACCGGCCGCCATCTGGCCAGTGGCCCGCAACGAAATGGTCGGGGGAGGGCGGCCCTGGATCGATCGCCCGCGATCGCTGGTGCGGGTGCTCCGGCGGTCAGGCAACCACTTGTAACGCGATGGCTTTTGCAGCACCAATTGGCGCGTCCGACACCCCGTCGCCGAGGAGCGCAAGATGGCCCGCAGCCCCACAGCCCTTCAATATCTCGACAAGGCCATGGGGTCTTTGCGTGAACTCGGGATAGCGCCGCCGAAGAAGGGCGACCCGGCCCCGATCGTCGCCCTGCTGAACCAGATATCGGACCTCGACACCGACCGTGTGGCGGCGATCGCCCGCACTCTCGACCAGATGTCCCATTTCAACGACGTTGTCCGCGAACACGTAGCCGCCATCACCGTTGGCGAGCGCTATCAGGGCATCACTGAGGCGTTCAATTCGATCCGTGACGACGCCAAGAGTTTGGTAGATCAGTATGCGGATGGAAAGATCTCGACGATGGAGCGCCTCTCCAACGTCTGGATGAAGATGAGCCGCGGCGACATCGCCGCCCGCTTCCGCAAGATCAAGGAACTTTATCTCGAGGTGCAGGCGGAAACGTCCCTTCAGATCGACAAGGAGCGGCTGATCCTTGAGGCCTATATGGATTTTCGCGGGGCGATGAAGCAGTCGGAGGTGCTCGCGCTCGAAGTGATGAAGACGGCCACCGAGAAACTCGAGGCCGCAAAGGCGAGGATGAATGAGGCGGTCGCCGCCGTCGCAGGACACCTTGGAGACGACGCCGCCGTCCGCGCCGATCTCGAACTGAAGCGCGATGAGCGTTTGCGCGAGCTCCAGTCAGAAGAGAAGCGGTTCCAGATCTCCAAGGATCTCTCAGACAACATCACGATCGGCTACAACACGTCTGAAGTGATCATGGCGCGCCTCGTCCAGACCACCAATGCGAAGGAGCGGGTTTACGCCCAGTCGGTGTCGTTCTTCGGCACTAATGAGGTCGTTCTTACGGCGCTGACCGCGTCCTTCACCGGGCTCCATGGTCTTCATGAATCGACACAGACGCTCGAGGCCATGAAGAAGGGCGTTGATCAGAGCCTCGAAACGCTCGGTGAAATCGGCGGCAAGGTTCAGGAAGCGGCGACCCGGGCGGGCTACGGCCCCACGATCTCCGCCGCGGCGGTCAAGAAACTCGTCGACAGCGTTGTCAGCTACCAGGAGCGCAACCAGCTTATCATCGCGGAGATGCGCAAACTCGCGACGCAAAACTCGAAGGAAATCCGCGAAGCGGTGGAGGACGGCAAGCGGCGTCTTGCCTCGCTGGTCGCTGAAGGCGCGGCGGCCGCGTTGGTCGGATGAGCGAAGCTGCGTCCGCCGGCGGACCTGTTGACGCCGCCGCGTCACCGGCCCCAGCGACTCCCCGCAAGCTCGACGACGTGCTCCTCGCCATGGATGTCGTCGACACGCTTCGACACCGCGAACAGATGGTTGATCGTGAACTCAACGCCGAGGAGCGCGAAGAGTCCCTGATCCGCCGCCTCAGGGAAATCTACAGCGCTCAAGGCATCGACGTGCCGGACCGTATTCTGAGAGACGGCGTGGCGGCGCTTGAGGAAGAGCGCTTCGTCTATCGACCCCCGCCGAACACACTCTCTGTTCGCCTCGCCCGGCTCTATGTCTCGCGCGACCAGTGGCTCGGAGCGGTCGGCTGGACAGTGGGAGCGCTGGCGGCGTCGGCTGCGGCGTATCAATTCCTATGGGCCGGTCCGCGGAACGCTGAATGGGCGCGGATGCCTTCGGACCTCGCTGCGGCGCGCGCGCAGGGCGTTGACCTCGCACAGGAAGAGAGCGTCGACGAACGCTTCAACACGCTTTATTCGGAGGGCGTGCGGGCGACCGAGGCGGGCGACCGGACCTCCGCCCGTTTCCAGCTCCAACAGATGCAGGGTCTGATTTCCTTGCTTGCCGAGGAATACGACGTTCGCATCGTGTCGAGGCCGGGTGAATCGACCGGCGTGTTCCGCATTCCAGACGACGTGCCGAACGCCCGCAACTACTATCTGATCGTTGAGGCGGTCGCGCCGGGCGGCGTGCTGGTGGATGTGCCGATCACCAGCGAAGAGACGCAGGAGACGCGCCGGGTCTCCAAATGGGGGCAGCGCGTCACCGAAGAAGCCTACAACCGTGTGGCCGCCGACAAGGGCGACGACCAGATCGTGCAGAATGACGTTCTGGGCTACAAGGCGCGGGGCGTTCTCGAGCCTGATTATGCCGGCGCCTCTCCGGGCGGGGCGATCCTCGCATGGTGAGCGCGGATATGATTTCCGGGCGCGAGGCGCTCCACTTTCTCGACGACGCGGTTGCCCGAGCGCGGGAGGGTTATGGCCGGGCGACGGCCGCCGTGGAAAGACAGACCGCACGCCGGGCAGAGGTCGCGCGGATGATGGCGGAAACCTACCGAAAGCTGGCCGAGCTGCGTGTCGATGCGCTCAAGACGGGTGCGCCGGAACTCCTGAGCGGCGTCGAGGTGTCAGCTCGCAAGCTTCTCGATGAGCATGAGGGTTTTTTGAGGCAGCTTACCGCTGAAGCCGAAACACTGCACGTCGCCGCGGAGGCGATCGAAGGGCGGCGACGGGAGCAGGAGCAGGCGCTGGACGCAGCGATCCACGCCTATGAAAAGCAGGTCGCAGCCACCGAGGCGCGCCTGCAGTCCGACGATGCCTACAACGCGCTGAAGGTTGCTTTTGTTGATCTTGGTGCGGTTTGCGAACGCGCTCGACAGAAACTCGACATCGCGCGCGCAGATCGCAAGATCAAAGGCAGGCCCTATGAGGCCGACCCGCTGTTCAGCTATCTGTGGAAACGTCGTTTCCGCACTCCGGACTACCGCGCCTCGGGGCTCACCAGGATGCTCGATGGCTGGGTCGCCAAGGTATGTGGCTACGACGCTTCATGGCTCAATTATGGCCGGCTGACGGAACTCCCGGAACGGCTCGCTGAACATGTCGAGCGGCTCGAAAAGGACCGCGCCAACGCGCAGGCCTCGCTCGAGGCCGCCGAGGCAGCGGCTCTCTCCGCCGACGGCGCCGATGCGCTTCGCCATAAAGTGGAAGAGCTTCGCGAAGGCCTGGCTTCGATCGATGAGGAAATGGCGAACGCCGAGAGCAAGCTCGTTGAGGTTCGTGAACGACTCACCAGCGCCGACGCCGGCGCTGCGGGTCCGGCTCGCCGGGCTGTAGAACTGATTGAGGATGGACTTGAGCAAGCGCCGTTCCCGGACCTCCGGGTGCTGGCGTCGCAGACGGTGGGGCTCGAAGACGACCGACTCGTCGAAACCCTTATCAAACTTCGCACCGAGCAACTGTCGATGGAGGTCGGAGCCGCCTCGCTGCACAGCCTGCCTGAAATGCGCAAGGACATCGTGGGAGAGCTTGAGGATGTGAGAAGGCGGTTCAAGAAGGCTGGGCTCGACAGCCCCTATGTCGCCTTCTCGGGGCCGGCCTTCGAAGCAGCGTTGTCGGTCTATGGAGTGCAGGAGCCCGATGGGCCGCGCCTCTGGAGGGCGATCTCGGCGACCATCCGGCGTGCGCCCCAGGAGGACGACCGGTATTTCGGAGGCTCTGCCCGGCGTGGCTCGATCAGTATCCCAGCGGTGGCGGAGGTCATTCTGGAGGAAGTCGTCCGGGAGGCGGTGCGCCATGGGACGCGCCGCAGCGGCTGGAGTGGCGGCGGGCCATGGGGAGGCTCCGGCGGGGGATCTGGGGGAGGTTCCAGCGGCCGTTCAGGCAGTCGCTCCAGCGGGCGCTCGGGGGGCGGGTCACGTGGCGGGGGCCGACGCGGCGGCGGGTTTAAGACCGGGGGCGGGTTCTAAAAGGACGTTCGAAGGAGGGCGCCGCGAGCCTCGGCCCGAGGCGCCCGTATCCGTAATGTGTCAGAGGACGTCCAGCATCTTGGCGACAAGCGGATGGCGCACCACGTCCTCTGCTGCGAGGCGAATGACGGCGACATTGTCCATCTTCGAAAGACGATCGGCGACTGAGGCGAGACCGGATATTTCCGGTAGCAGGTCCGATTGCGCCGGGTCGCCGGTCACCACCATCGAAGAATTCCAGCCGAGGCGCGTGAGCAGCATTTTCAGCTGGGTGTAGGTACAGTTTTGCGCTTCGTCGATCACCACATAGGCGTTATTGAGTGTGCGGCCGCGCATGAAGCCGACGGGTGCGATCTCGATCTGGCCTTCGGCGATCATCGCCTTCAGCTGCCTCGGAGCAAGCCGATCCGACAACGCGTCATAGAGCGGGCGCAGGTATGGGGCGAGCTTCTCTTCCATGTCGCCCGGCAGGAAACCGATGTTTTCACCCGCATCGACCGCCGGTCGGCAGAGGACAATCCTGCCCACGCGACCTGATCGGAGCGCCTCGACCGCCTTTGCGATGGCGAGGTAGGTCTTGCCGGTTCCAGCGGGCCCAAGGGCGACCACAAGCGGGGCCCGATCGATCGCCTCCATGAGTCGCGCCTGGCCCTCGGACCTGGGCTGGACGTTTTTGACATAGGCCTGCTCACGCTGCGGTTCGGGGGGAGCCTGCTCACTCATTCGGCGACGCTTCTTGACCGCAGAGTTACTGTCGTCCGATGGATCCCAGCCGCCCTGGATCACGTTCAGCCGCGGCCCCCGGCCGCTCTCGATGGAGGACTGCGCCTCGATGTCTGCGCGACGGCGGACGGCGGAACGTTTGGCCATGGAAACTCTCCTTCTTGCGCGAAAACAAAATCGCCGCGGACCTGAATGGGCCGCGGCGCTGACTCGTACCGAAAGGGCGGATTGTGAGGTGGTGGACTCCCACCGATTGCGCCAGAAGCGCCTTGTCGTTGGACGAGTTGCGTTTGTCGCAAATCCTGTCCCCGCTGACTGGCGGCGCGAAGTCCCGCGCCGGAATCACCTCAACATCAGTAGACTAGCGGGCGCTTAATGACCGATTAAAGACGAGATCGAAGATGGAGCGATGAATGGCTGTGTATGACCTCGACAATGTCCGCCCGGTGCTCGATCGGGAGGCATGGGTCGCCCCGAATGCGGTCGTTCTCGGTCGGGTCGAACTGAAGCGAAATGCGAGCGTCTGGTTTGGAGCGACGCTTCGGGGAGACAATGACCCGATCATCATCGGCGAGAACTCGAACATCCAGGACGGATCGGTGGTCCATACCGACATCGGCTGGCCGGTGACGGTCGGGCGCGACTGCACGGTCGGGCACATGGTGATGCTTCATGGCTGTACGATCGGGGACAATTCGCTGATCGGCATTGGATCGACGATCCTCAACGGAGCGCGGATCGGCCGCAATTGCCTTATCGGGGCGCACGCGCTGATCCCGGAAGGCAAGGAGATTCCGGACAATTCGCTCGTCATGGGAGCGCCCGGAAAAGTGGTGCGGGAGATCACGCCGGAACAGGCGCAGATGTTCACGGCCTCCGCGCTTCACTATGTCGAGAACTGGAAGCGCTATGTCGCAGGGCTGAAACTCTTTGACTGAACAGGGTCAGGTCGGTTCGTTTTGCGCGGCGGACTTTCGGTCATTGCGCATCGCTTCAATCAGCATGTCACGACGCTGCCGGGCTTGTTCGATGTAGGTGGGGTTGTCGGTCACGGCCACATCCGCATCCCACATCGTATACAGGTGGTCGACCGAAGCGTTGTCATGCTCCCTGAAGATCGCCGCGGCTTTCAGCGCTTCCTCCTCCGGAACGCCGATTGAAAGCAATGTGGCGACGCCGGCTTTGAGGGATCCTTCGAACATTTCGCGGACGATCACGTCCGCACCGGCGCGCTTTAACTCGTAGTAGTGCAACCGGTCAAACGCTCGCGCGACGATGCGGATGTCGGACCGCTCTCGACGAACGAATTCAACGATCTCCACGGCGCGGGCCTTGTCGTCTATGGCGCAGACGAACACCTCGGCAGTCGCGAGCCCGGCAGCCCGCAGGAGGGCGGGGCGGGAGGCGTCGCCGAAGAATACCTGTTGTTCGAAGCGCGCCATTGCTTCGACGGCGTCCTGATCGTGATCAAGGACCACCGCCTCGCACCCGCGACTGACGAGAAGCCGGTTCACGATCTGGCCGAAGCGTCCAACGCCCGCGATGATCACCGGGTGGGACTGGTCGATCTCGTCATCATCCCGTGCGGGCGACTTGAGTTCGAGCCGCGGCAGAGTCAGTTTGTCGAGGAGAAGGAACAGGAGCGGTGTGAGCAGCATCGAGATTGCCACGATCAGCGCCGCCGACCCCGCCAGTTCAGCATCCAGAACGTGTGCTGCGGATGCAAAGGAGATCAGCACGAACGCGAATTCACCCGCCTGCGCGAGCCCGAGCGCTATGATCAGCCCGTCGCGCGTGCTCATCCGGAACAACCGTGCGAGCAGGGCGAGGATCAGCAGTTTCACCACCATCAAGCCCAGCGCCAGCGCGAAGACCGGGCCGGGGGACGCCATCAACAGGCCGAAATTGATGCCGGCTCCAACCGTGATGAAGAAGAGTCCGAGAAGCAGCGCCTTGAAGGGTTCGATGTCCGATTCCAGCTCGTGGCGGAACTCGCTGTCGGCAAGCACGACGCCACCTATGAACGCGCCGAGGGCGGGTGAGAGTCCGACAAGGGTCATGAGCCATGCGATCGCAACCACGAGCAGGAGGGCGGCGGCCGTGAAGATCTCCGAGAGGCCGGAGCGAGCAATGAACCTAAAAGCAGGTCGCATCAGATAACGGCCACCGAGGATTACGAGGCCGATGGCCGCGACGATGGCGAGCCCCTGGGCCCACTCCGGCAGCGAGGCGAGGGCCGACGCGCCGCCATGGCCCCCGGCTGAGGGCGCATGATCGCTCCCATTGTCGGGGAGGGAACCAAGAAGCGGGAGCACTGCAAGGATCGGGATGACGGCGATGTCCTGAAAGAGAAGCACTGAAAAGCTCGACCGCCCGCCGTCGGTTTTCATCCAGCCTTTTTCGTTCAGGGTCTGGAGGACGATCGCGGTCGATGAGAGGGACAGGATCATTCCGACCGCCAACGACGGCTTCCAGTCGAGCCCGAGCGTGAGCCCGGCCGCAAAGAAGGCTGCGCTTGTGAGGGCGACTTGAAGGCCGCCCAGCCCGATCAGGCGGTCGCGCATGTCCCACAGCTTTTGCGGCTGCAGTTCCAGGCCAATGAGAAACAGCATCATCACCACGCCGTATTCAGCGAAGGTCTGAACGCCGCTGGTTTCCTCCCCGACGATCTGGAGGACCGGCCCGATGATCACGCCGGCGGCGAGATATCCAAGCACAGACCCGAGGCCGAGCCGCTTGGCGATCGGCGCGGCGACGACGCCGGCTGTGAGATAGACAAGGGCCTGGAACAGAACACCGTCCATGCGGCTCTCCCCACTGACAGGACGCCGCCGATCGACGCGCTGGCAGGCAGACTTGCGACGGAGAGGAGGCGTCGGTCAACGGCGGTCAGACGGGCCGCATTGCATCCACGAGGCGTGCGCGAAGGGCGGCACCGTTCAATGAGGTCCGTTCAAGCAGGCGAGTTTGGTGCGGCTTGCTTACTCGTCAGAGTCCCAGACGCTGCGGACACCAAGGTCGCCCTCCATGCCGAGGTTGAACCAGGCAAGGCGGTCCTTTGTGGCGTTGACGATCACGATCTGCTCCTGAGACCGGAGAATCGCCGAGATTCGAGCGCGCAACTGCTGGATCGTCAGGCGGGACCGCGCGACCCACATGTCGCCGGCGATGCGGGAATACTTGCCACACTCCTTCAACACGGCTTCGACGGCGCCGTTGTCGCCTACCAGACGCGCGGCGATGAAATAGTTGCACACCGGGATTTCGGTTTCACCGGGATCAAGTTTCGGCTCGCCGAACTTCCGCTTGCGGGCCCCCTCAAAATTCCAGCGCAGGTTGGCGTGGCGGTCCGCGCGGACGAATTCATTGTCTTCGCCGATCGCCACGAGGGTCGTCGGCAGCACCCGCCCTTCCTTGAGGAATTCGATCAGCCGCGAGCGCGAATAGGGCCCATAGACCTCATCGCCAACCTTGATTCGCCACTTGGCTTGTGGATAGGTCGGGGGAGCGCGGCCAGGCGGCGCGGTCGTTTGCCCCTTGAGCTCCATGGACAATTCCAAAGTGTCTTTCATTGAGCGACCATGATTCGAATCTGGAAGTTCGCTTCCGCGCCAATTATCGCCGGCAGCCTTTTAGAATCGTAAACGGAGGAAACCATGAGCGCGTATGAATTCATCAAGACTGAAACCGATGGGCGTTTGTTTATTGTCCGGATGAACCGGCCGGACGTCATGAATTCGCTGCATCCGATGGCGAATACAGAGATGGCGAACGCGTTCGATGAATTTGCGGCCAATCCGGAACTTTGGGTTGCGATCGTTACTGGCGAAGGTCCAAAGGCTTTCTCGGCGGGAAACGATCTGAAATTCGCGGCGTCCGGCGTTCGCGCGTCCATGCCCGCATCGGGGTTTGGCGGCCTCACATCGCGCTACGATCTCATGAAGCCGGTGATCGCGGCGGTTAACGGTGTTGCGATGGGAGGCGGGTTCGAGATCGCGCTTGCCTGCGACATCATCATCGCCGCGGAGAACGCCCGTTTCGCGCTCCCCGAGCCCCGTGTCGGGTTCGCCGCGCTCGCCGGCGGGCTGCACCGTCTGCCGCGCCAGGTTCCGATGAAGAAGGCGATGGGCATGATGCTGACTGGCCGCCATGTCGGAGCCAAGGAAGGTCATGAGATCGGGTTCGTTACGGCGGTTGTTCCTGAAGGAGAGGCGCTGAACGAAGCGAAGAAGTGGGCCGCGCAAATCCTCGAATGCAGCCCGATGGCGATCCGGGCGACGAAGGAGGCGGCGGTGAAGGGGCTCGATATTCCCGACTACAAGACCGCCTTCGAGACCCGGTTCCAGGGCATCCAGAACCTGCTTTCGAGCAACGATCACAAGGAAGGCCCGAGGGCGTTCGCCGAAAAGCGCAAACCTGAATGGCGGATGGAATAGCGCCGATCGGTGGTAGAGCGCGGGGCGCTCAGACGTCGGTCAGTCGAGATCGCGGCGGCGGAAGTCAATCGCGAATCCCGCCTCGGTGTAGCGCGCGCAGACCCCCGTGCGGTCGTTGACTCGCACGGCTTCCCCGATGAGCGGGCGCGGCCCGGAGGTTGAGAGGGCCGCGCCAAAGAGGGAGACATCGGTGACCCGGCAGGCGATCGTCTTGCCCGGGGCGGATCCGAAACTCACCATCACCTCGCCGTCGCTGGCGCGCCGCTCCGACCCGCGTTCGTCCTTGAGGCCGAGGCGATCCCGGTTGATGAGCCAGGTCAACTGATCCGCGATCTTGTCGCGCTTGCGCCCCGGCGCGGAGATCTTGATGGCGATCGCGCCTTCTGTCGTGATGCGTCGCACAAGGCCCTCGACGCGGCCGATATCATCAAGATAGATCACGAGCGCCGACCCTGGGGGAAAGGTCTCGTGCGCGGCGGCGTTCGGGACAAGGCGGATGCCGCCCGCGCCGACGTCGAGCGTCTCTCCGGCGAACTCTTCGCCGGCATCCGTGATACCGCGCACATGAACGCGCCAAGCGACCCTTCGGTGCAGCCTGCGGTCACGCCCGGTCAATGCGCGGCGCGTGATGAGACGCTTGCGGGAAGCCGCGGTGTCGAGCGTCGGTTCGGTCTGTGACATGGCGCACCCTGACTGACGGATGACCGTCGTGGCAGGGTTAAACTTCATCTTAAAAACTTGCCGAACCGTTTAGGGCGTGTTGACGGTCGAAGGAGCGATCAGCGGGAGCTGACGAGGCGGATGATCGGTTCCAGCGGCGCGGCCCCCGGCGGATAGATGGCCGTGGTGCGAAGTCTTCTTATCGGGCGACCCTTGAGGATTTGGTCGGGCGTCGTCGACTGGCACAGGCCCAGAATACGGACAGAGCCTGGCCTGACGATCGGCGCGAGCGGGAATTCAAGGTCCACCATGGCGCCGTTGAGGGTTTCGCCTCGCGCCGAGAGAATGGCCGGGCGGCCGTCCTCGCAGGCGTTCAGGATCGTGGCTGCGACGAGCGCGCGATCCGCCGGGTCGAACAGCGACAGGAAGTTGTGGTCCGTCAGCGCCCTGCCGAACAGGCGCTCGAGCGTCGCCCCCACGCGGCGGAAGGAATAGTCCGCGACGGTCACACGGTTGAGGACGAAGAGTCGCCCGAGCACGTCCGGGTAGTCCATCATCGCGGGGCCGGCGCCGGTGTCCTCGCCGTAGACCAGCCTGCGCCACGCATCCAGGACGGCGTGGGTGTTCGGGTGTGCGGGTTGTTGCGCCATGCCTTGAGTCCATCGATCGAACGTGTGAGCGCCCGAAAGCCGAGCGCCAGCCCGAGATCGCAATCGCCGGGCCAAGCCCTCGCACAGGCGAATAGCGCACCGTTTCGCACCGAACTTCGCCTCGATCGCGAGAATCGGCGTGCGCCTTGCATTGCACTGAGCGAAAAGCATGGGAGATCGAGCATGCACGTTTCATGGCGACACATCGCGATCGGCGCAGTGGCGATTCTTGGAGGCGGAGCCGCCGCCGTCGGCCAGCCGCCAGGCGCATGCTGCGCGCCGCCCGCGAGGGTCGCGCCGCCGCCGCATCCGCCGGCGCCGTCGATGGGCTGCTGCACGCGTCCCTCGCAGCCGATCGTCTCCGTGCCGGGAGTCAATGTCGCCGGGCCGAACATCACTGTCGGTCCGACCACGTCGAACATCCACCTCGGTTCGGTCAACACGACGCTGTCGTCGGGGATCGTGATCGCGGGCGCAAGCGCGAGCGCATCGTCCATCGTCGTGATCGGCGGCGGCGGGTCCTTCGCAGGAGCATCCGCCCCGGCGCCAGCCATGATAAACGGTCTCAACGTCGCCGGTGGAACCGAGATCCGGACAGTGGTCGAGGACACGCCGGTTGAAGAATCTTATTGTGAAGACAAGGTCGTAGAGGAGCGCATGACCCGCCCCGTCCAGGCCGTCTGCATCGACGACGCAGGTGCGCCGCACCCGGCGTCGCGCGTCGACGGCGATCTTTCGGTCGCGACGGGCTATCGCGGCGAGGTGTTCCGCTGCGTCGCGGGCACGTCGATGCAGGTGACGCTGGGGCGCATGGAAGAGGGCAGGGCGAGCTTCGCCGCGGGCGAAACCTTTTCGTGCGGCAAGGGCGAGGCGCTGGTGCACGGGGCGGGCGGCAAGCTCGCTTGCGCGCCGCAAATGGCCGAGCGGAACTGCAATGAGCGGTCGCTGCTGCGCAAGTTCGGACCGGGCGTGAAGCTGGTCGAGGTGCGCGGAACCAAGACCATCTGCGAGCCCGCGACGCGGACCCGGATGACCAGAGTTGAGAAGACGATTATGGTCGAGGCGGCGCCGACGGTGGGCAATCTGGCGCTCGACGGCGGGGTCGGCCAGAGCGTCTGGTGAGGCCCGCCCCGAAAGGTTGAGGACAGGTTGAGTCCGGGTTGGGGACGGGTTGGAGACGGGTTTCGCCCCGGTTTGGCGCGGAACGAGAGAAACAATCGCTCTGTGGCCGACGCGGACGCCCGTTCCGCCTGCAAATGCACAACTTGTCCGCAGGATTGGCGCCAAACGATCCGACTGGCCGCAACCTCGGCTAGAGTCGGGTCTGATCACAGGTCCGCCGCGCGCATTTGACACGCGAAGCACGCGCCGTATGCTGATCTGCACCAATCCGCAGCGTGCGAGGGGGCCTGATGTCGAGGTCCAGCCAGATTGTATCGAGCGATCAGATCCGCCGTGACCTGAAGTCCATTGGCGCGCTGCCCGGCAGGGTGGTGATGGTCCACGCGAGCCTGCGCAAGGCCGGCCCCTTCGAGGGAGGCGCCGAGACGTTGATTGCGGCGCTGGCCGACGCCATAGGCCCGAAGGGGACGCTGCTGATGGTTTTGAGCGCCGATGCGGATGAACCGTTCGACGCAGCGAGCTCGCCGGTTGATGTGGAGGACATGGGCGTGCTGGCCGAGGTCTTCCGGACCTATCCTGGAGTGCGCGTGAATGACCACGCCGCCGACCGGTTTGCAGCGCTTGGACCCGACGCGGAGCGCATTCTGGAGCCGAGCCCGCTGCATGACTATCACGGACCGGGCTCCGTGCTGGAGCGACTGGTGCAGGCTGACGGGCTCGTTCTGCGCCTCGGGGCTGACGTCGATACAGTAACGCTGACGCACTATGCCGAGTACCTTGCGGACATTCCGGACAAGCGACGCGTTCGCCGCCGCTATGTCAGGGCCGACATTGGCGAGCAATGGATCGACAGCCTCGATGACAATGAAGGCATAGCGGAGTGGGCGGGCGGCGACTATTTTCCGCAGATACTGGTGGACTATGTCTCGGCCGGCCGCGTGGTGCTGGGGGCCGTTGGAAACTGCCGGGCGGAAGTGCTGAGCGCGCCGGACTTTGTCGCCTATGCCGCCGACTGGATGAACCGCCATCTCGGCGGCGATGAGCGGGTGGACCGGCCGGCCTGAATGTGCGGTGGCGGCGGGGCGGGGCGGATGCCGATCACGTAGGTGGAGAAGACGATCAAGGCTGAGGCGGCACCGAAAGTGGGCAATCTGGCGGTCGACTGCGGGGTCGGCCAAGGCGTCTGGTGACGCCCGACGACGAAGGTTGAAGTGATGTTTGGAACGCGTTCCGGCGAAGGTCGGAACGCGTTTCCGTTATTGCGTTTTGACCCGAATTTCGACCTTCTGGCCGAGATTCGCGGTCACGATTGCGGGGATGCCTCCGACGATATCCGACCGGACACGTGGATCGGCTAAGGTCTGCTCGTCCGTCGGGATCCGTCACCCCCCTCTCGGGGGCGCCGCCGCCCGCGGATCACGTGAAGACGGGCGTCGTGACGCGCGATGGGTCGCTGCGTCAAGGGTGGTCCCGTTGCTGCGGGGAGGATGTCGTGCGGATCAATGCCGTGTGGCTGGGCGGCCTGTTCGCCTTGCTGGTCGTCGGGGTCGGGCTCGCCGCCGCCTGGCAGACCGCCGTGAAGTCGGCGGCGGCGACATCGATCAGCGTGGCCGACGGGGTGGCGGCGCAGATCGCCTTCGCCGAAATGCGCGACGGGGCGAAGCTTGCAAGCTATGTCGTGGTCCCCGAAGGGGAGGGGCCTTGGCCCTGCGTGCTTCACCGCACGCCCTATCCCGGCGACGTTGCGCGCTTTGACGAGTTCGGGCGGCACTTCGTCGATGCGGGCTATGCGTTCGTGGTGCAGGAGGCGCGCGGGCGTGGACGGTCGCAGGGGATCTACCGGCCGTATGTCGACGACGTCGAAGATGGTTATGACGCGGTGGAGTGGGTGGCTGTTCAGCCGTGGTGCAACGGGTCGGTGGCGATGGCCGGATCGTCCGCGCGCGGCATCGCGGCCCTGTTCGCCGCGATCGCAAGCCCGCCCTCGCTGAAGGCGGCGTTCGTCGTCAACGCTCCGTCGTCGCGGCTGACCGACGCCTATGTCGGCGGCGTGTTCAAGGACCGGGACTACAGGGAGTGGGGTGCTGGCGTCGAGCTGACCGACCGCTATCTCGACCAGGCCGCCCGGGGCTACATGAAGAGCGCCCACTGGGAGCGCACCGCGCTCGACGCCTACCGGAACCATATCAACATCCCGATCTATTTCGTCGGCGGCTGGTACGACATCTTCGCCGAGGGCGCGGTGAACAATTTCGACTATCTCCAGCACGAGGGAGCCGAGGGCGCGCGCGGCCGCCAGCGCCTGCTGATGACGCCCACCGGTCACGGGGACCTGTCGGGGGATCTCGCCTATCCGTCGGCGGAAGTCGATCTCGGCGCGGAGGCCGTGCGGTGGTTTGACCGCTGGCTCAAGGGCGAACCGGAGGCGGAGAAACGCTCGCCGGTGCGGGTGTGGATGATGGCGGGCGCCCGAAAGGGCGAGTTGTCCCCCGCCAACCGCTGGCTGGACCTCGACGACTGGCCGCCGCCCTTCGATCCCGTCCGATATCATCTGAAAGGGGATGGCGGGCTCGCCCTGGCGGCGCCCGAGCCGGGCGCACCGCCGGTGACCTTCTTCGCCGATCCAGGCCGCCCCATCCCGACGGTTGGCGGCGCCAACCTGACCTTCGACCGCGGCCCGATGGATCAGCGCGCGATACCGGACCGGGACGATTATCTGAGGTTTTCCACCCCGCCGCTTTCAGGCGATGTCGTGACGGCGGGGCCCGTGCGTGTGGAGCTGTGGGTGGCGAGCGACGCCCCCGATACGGACATCGTGGTCAAGCTCGTCGATGTGTATCCGGATGGGTATGAGGCGATCGTGCTCGATGGCGCTCTGCGGCTGCGCTACCGGAACGGCCGGGAGGCCAAGGATGTCGCGCCGCTCACGCCCGGCCGCGCCGAACGCATCGAGATCGAACTCGCCGATGTCGCGCTGACCTTCGAGGAAGGACACAGGATCGCGCTGCATGTCGCGTCGTCGAGTGCGCCGCGCTTCGACGTCAACCCGAACACCGGGGACCACCCGCTCGACGCCAAGGAGACGCGGATCGCCTCCAACACCGTGTTCATGGACGCCGCCCGCCCGTCGGCGCTGGTGCTTCCGGTGATGAAAGCGAGCGCGCCCTGAAAAGGGATCAGTCGCCCCGGCGCGCGGTGATGTAGGTCGCCGAATTCCCGACCGCGGTCGCGGACCCGATCGCGCCGCCGACGCCAGGTGAGGTGATGGTTCCGGTCGCGGTGATCGAGCCGCCATTCGTCTGGCTGACGGCGCCCTGAAGACGCGCGTCGCCGCAGGCCGAGCAAACCCAGCCGGTGAAGGAGTTGCCGACCGCGGCGGCGTTGAGGACGACCGCGCCGCCATCATTCGCGCCGGCGCCGCCGGTGAAGGACGCAACCCCGTCGACGCCGCCGAGATTGGTCTGCGACAGGTCGGCCCGCGCATCGGATCCGACATTGGTGATCATCGCCGAATTGCCGACGCCTGCGCCGCTGACGGCGGCGACGCCCTCCCAGTCACGCAAGGTGACGACCGTTTCACCGCGGACATAGGACGCGTTCGTCTGTTCGCCGGCGACCGAAGCATAGCCCCAGGCGCTGTCGATGACCGCCGAGTTGGCGGTGGCGTTCGAAGCGGCGACGACATCATGGCCGCGCATCTGGAAGACATCGGTCGACGCGGTGACGGTCGGTCCGGTCGAGGACTGCGCCAGGCGGGCGTCGATGGTCGAGGTGCGGCCGCGCAGCGCGAAGCTGTTGGCGGAGGCGGCGCTGACCGCGGTGGTGAGGCCCGAGCAGCAGGCGTCGACATCGGTGATCGCGCGCGCCGAGGTTGTCGAGGACTGGGCGGCGGTGACGGTCGCGGGACCGTTCTCGGCCGACAGCAGCATGGTGTTGGCCGATGCGGCGGACGCCCCGGCGAGGAGCGAGGTCTGGCGGACATTGATGCGGGTCACGGATTCAATCTCGCCGCCAACCGCGGTTTGCTGGGCGTCGAGCGCAAGGGCGCCGTCGACCGTCGATGCCTCAAGGGCGGTGGCGTGGGCGGTTGACGCGCCGACCGCAGAGCAGCAGGCGTCGCCCGCGTTGATGGTCGTCCGGGCACGGATGGTTCCGGAGGAGGACTGGCGCGAGGTCATGTCGAGATCGCCGCCGCTGCGCGAGGCGAGGGCGGTGACACCCGCGCTGGCGGCGGAGGCGGCGAGGCCGTCCGTCACCGGATTGGGGCTGGTGACGGTCATGTTGGCGAACACGTCGCCCCAGTTGAGCTGGTCGTTGAGGATGACCGAGGGCCGCGAGGACGCCGGCGGGTCAGCGAAGGCTGGCCCGGCGCCCAGCAGGATCGGGGCGAGGGTTGCGGCAAGCGTCGTGGCGAGGATGCGGCGGTTCATTACGGACGTCTCTCCGGACAGGGTGTGGGGCGGGCGCGGCTTCAATTGGCGCTGGTGCGCCCGCGCAGGGTGGCTTTGACGTCGGGGTCGCGCTTGGCGTGCCAGGGCGACGGATGGGCGCGGACGAGGCCGCTCGCCACGGGGACCGGAGCGTCCGGGGTCGCGGCTGCGATGGCGGCCTGGACCGCGGCGGGGCGCTCGAAATTGCCGACCACGGAGAGGGTGGAGGCGCGGTCGACGGTGAGGTCCGAGCAGACATCGGAGGAGGCGACGCCGTAGAGGTTCGAGGTCATCTCCAGCACCGCCCGTTCGATGACGGAGCGCACGGCGAGCTGGATCGGTTCGATCGCCCGTTCGCCGGCGCCGACGTCGAAGACGTTGTTGTTGGCGAAGTCGAAAATGCCGGCGGAGAGTTCGCGGCCGATGATCTGCTTCTGGTAGGAGATCACGTCGACGACTTCGAGCGTCTGTGTACGGACGAGACGAAGGTCGATGCCGACATTGATGACGAACAGCTTGGCGCCGGCGCGGCCCTTCGGGTCTTCGGCGTCGAGGTCGCCGATGAAGGCGTCCGCGCCAAGCGAGCGGATGTTGGAGTTGAGTTCGGTGATGCCGCCGACGAGGTAGTAGTCCGATCCCGGGATGGAGCCGGCGACGATCTTGCGGAAGTCGCCCTGTGCGGCCGCGGCGGCGTCATCGCCGATCAGGCGGTTGTTGGCGTAGCGCAGTTCGAGTTCGGACACGGAGGTGTCGAACCGCTCGACGAGCTGGGCGCCGGCCTTGGCGAAGGCGGAGATCGCCATGAGGGAGGCGCCTTGGGTGACCTTGCGGCCGCCCTCGAAATCCTCCTTGCCGGTGTAGTCGAGCACGCGGCCGACGGCGATGCGCGGGCCGGGCGCGCCGGAGCGCTTCACCGCCTCGCCGAGGCAGACGAGGCCCGCGGAGTAGGGCGTCGGGTTTGCGACCACGGGCGCGCCGCCGATCGGCTGGGCGTAGAGGCCGGACGGGCCGGCGACGGGCGACACGCAGGCGACGCTGAACAGGGCCGCGGCGCTCGCGATGAGGGGGCGGATGGTGCGGGGCATGGGGGAGGTCATTGGAGGTTCAGCCTGCCGTTGAGGATGGATGTCTGGTCGCCGGTGTTGGTCTGGTTTGCGGTGACGACGACGGTGTTGAAGGAGCCCTGGGTGATGACGTTCACCTGGTTGCCGATCGCTTGTCCGCTGTAGGCGGAGCCCGAAAGCGCCTGGCTCGCCCCGGCGAGGCCGAAGGAGAGGGTGGACTGGTCGGCGCCGGTCTGGATCACGCCGTCGACCACGACGCGGTTGCCGTAGGCGTCCCGGGTGTTGGCGTCATAGGGCTGGCTCTCCTCGCCGAAGCCGAAACCATAGGGGCGCTCGAACTCGCCAGACGCCCGAGCGGCCTGCGCGTAGGAGGGGGACGCGAGCAAGGCGACAGCGCCCGCGATCAGTCCGAGCCCGGCGGCGACGCCGATCGATCCTGAGAGTATCATCCGCACGGTGGGGGACATGGCTGGTTGCGTCTCCGGTCAAATTCCTGTTGCCAGCGCCGGGCGACATGCGCCGATGCGTCGACGGGAGACTGGGTGCAACCGCCGTGCCAGGTGATGCGAATTCGCCGGGGTTCGCTCGCCCTTCGGGGGAATCAGGCGGTTTGCGGGGTCGCGGGCGTCGGTCGCGCCGGGTCTCGTGCCGGACGGGTTCGGCACAAGCTTGCGACCCGCATGGGACCGACACGGCGCTGGCGGTCGTTCCCTGGCCCGGAATGGGCCTTGTAAACTGCGGCAGTCGGTCGCACAGTGTGGCATTGGCGTCACACAAGAGCGCCGCAAGGGAGCAAATGTCATGATCCTGGACCACATCCTGCGGGAGAAGGGCCGCGAGGTTTTCTCGGTCGCGGAAGGGGCGACCTTGAGGGAGGCCGCCGTCCTGCTGGACCAGCGCCGGGTCGGCGCGATGGTCATCCTCAACGAAGCCGGCGCCGTGATCGGCGTGATATCCGAACGCGACATCGTGCGCGCGCTGGCGCGCCGGGGCGCTCCGGCCCTGAGTGAGAGCGTCGCGGACCTGATGACCCGCGAGGTGGTGACCGCGCTGCCGACCGATACGGTGGAGGCAGCGCTGAACAAGATGACGGATCGCCGGATCCGCCACCTGCCCGTGGTGGAGCGCGGACGGCTTCTCGGCGTCGTTTCGATCGGCGACCTCGTGAAACGCCGGATCGAGGAGGCGAGCGCGGAAGTCGACGCGATCCGGTCCTACATCCAGCCCTGAAAGCGACGGGCCGAGACGTGGCGCGCCTGAAACGGAAGCGCCAGACGTCATGAGGGGCTTCGCGCGAGCCGCTTGCCGTGCGAACGAGGGGGGGCGCATGGAGCGTCGCGCGGCACGGGTTTCGGCCGGCTAGCCTCTGGCCTTCGCCTCGCGCGTTAGCAAAGGCCAAGAATTTCACGCAAATTGAGTGGAGCGCCCCATTTGCCGCTTGCGTCGAGCCGGCCCTCCCGGTATAAAGAGCTTTCTTGCCGACAGCAGCGGCCGATTCGCGGACTCATAAGTCTGGGTCCGAGGGGGAGCTGTTTTGCGCCTGAAGGACTGCTCCATTCTCCTGTGGAGGAAAGAGCGGAGGGTCGCAAAAAGTCTGTTGACGAGATCAGGGGTGCGGCTTATATCGCCCCCCTCGCCGCGACCGGGGACGTCTGAAGACGGATCTGAGCGGGGTGATGCGGGTTGTGGCCTTCGGGCGTTTCCCGCCGCTGTTTGACATTGTGAATGGAAGAGAAACGCAGGCGGCGGTGTTGCTTGCAGCGTCCCCACGGGGGCGCGAACGACCCGACGGTTTGCGTTTTTCTGGAAAGCCAGTTCTTGAGGATCGGGCGGCGTTCGCGCCCCTGGTCCTGAATGAACGGGCTTCCGTCTAGACTAAACGCAAATGCTTTGCAGCGACCCCGCGCATCTCGTGCGGGGGAACGTCGGGATCAACTCAACCTGAGAGTTTGATTCTGGCTCAGAACGAACGCTGGCGGCAGGCTTAACACATGCAAGTCGAACGCCCCGCAAGGGGAGTGGCAGACGGGTGAGTAACGCGTGGGAACGTGCCCTTTGGTACGGAATAGCCTCGGGAAACTGAGAGTAATACCGTATGACCCCTCCGGGGGAAAGATTTATCGCCAGAGGATCGGCCCGCGTTGGATTAGCTAGTTGGTGGGGTAAAAGCCCACCAAGGCGACGATCCATAGCT
>WGML01000008.1 GCA_016125045.1 bacterium | reverse complement strand
GCTGGGCTGGAAGCCGCCAGCGCCAGAGAACATCGTGCTGCCAGCCTGGCCGGCGCGGATCATCGGAAAACTAGAACTGGAGGTCGCGATGAACTAACAATGCACCTGGACGCGCTATCGGGGGCTGCTCACTGCGTGTGGCCGAACTCGCGCGCGATGCCTATCGCCGCTCGAACGAACTGCGCCGTGAACTGAAAGTCGAGCCCGCGCGGGAAGCCGACACGCGCTCACCGGCTGGCGAAGCGTTCGAGCGTGAGAACGGCGCTGAGCGCACGCGCCGCTTTCGCCGTGAGCCGCGATAGCGGGACGGTGAAGAAGAAAGGAGGTGATGGGCGTGGACGATCATCCATCGGGCAAGGATGCAAAACTCGGCATGGCGGGATCGTTCGCGCCCGCGCCCGTGTTCAACGTCGAGGACTACCGCGAGGACATCGCTGAGCTTGGTATTCCCGACGAACAGGCCGCCGAGTTTCTAAGAACGCTCTGGGATATCATGCGCGCGTTCGTGGAGCTTGGATGGGGCGTTGATTCCATCCACTTCGCGCTTCCTGAGCTTCGCGATGAGGATTTGCACCGCGCGCAAAATGATGGTGAAATGGAGCATTCAAACAATGATTTGCATGCGGACAAATCCGCAGGAAAGGAAGGCGCGTCATGAGCGCCGGGGGAAGAGAATCCGCGATTATCTATTGCCGCGTTTCGAGCAAGAAGCAGGGCGTTGAGGGCACGGGCCTGGATTCACAGGAGCTACGTTGCCGCCAGTATGCCGCCGCGAACGGCTACGACGTGGACGCGGTCTTCACCGATGATGTGAGCGGCGGCGGGGATTTCATGAAGCGCCCCGGCATGGTCGCCGTGCTCGAACACCTCAAGAAGAATTCCGCGAAGGGTTATGTCGTCATCTTCGATGATCTGAAACGCTTTGCGCGCGACACGGTCTTTCACCTCAAGCTCCGGGAGGCGATGGCCGCCTATAATGCCAGCGTTGAATGCCTCAACTTCAAGTTCGAGGACACGCCCGAAGGCAAGTTCGTCGAGACGGTGATCGCCGCGCAAGGCGAATTGGAGCGCTTGCAGAACCGCCGCCAGGTGATCCAGAAAATGAAAGCCCGTCTTGAACGCGGGTACTGGGTGTTCGCCGCGCCGGTTGGCTATCGCTACCAGCACTCCAAGGCGGAAGGAAAAATCCTCGTCCCTGATGAAACGCTCGCCCCTATCGTGCGCGAAGCCCTCGAAGGCTACGCTACTGGTCGCTTCGACATTCAGGCGGAAGTGATGCGCTTTCTGGAAGCGCAAGCAGACTTCCCGAAGAACGGCGAAGGCCGCGTGCGTCAGCAGCAGGTCAAAGAGATTCTCACCCGGCCCGTCTATGCCGGGATGGTCGAAGCGCCGAACTGGGACGTTCCGCTTCGTCCCGGAAAGCACGAAGCGCTGATCAGCTATGAAACCTACCAGCGCATCCAGGACAGGCTCGCGGGCAAGGCGAAGATGCCAGCACGAAGAGATACGAGCGCGGATTTTCCGCTGCGAGGATTCATCGTCTGCGGGGATTGCGACGCGCCGCTCACCGCGTGCTGGTCGAAGGGCCGCCACGCCGTCTATCCGTATTATCTCTGTCAAACGCGAAGCTGTGTGAGCTACGGCAAGTCGATCCGGCGCGAGGTGCTGGAAGGCGAGTTCGATGCGCTGGTGCGTTCGCTCGAACCAACACCGCTGCTCTTTCGCACGGCGCGCCGCATGTTCGAGACATGGTGGAGTCACTTGTTCGCGGTTGCCGAAGTGCGGGCGACTTCGCTCAAAAAGCGGCTCGCCGAAGCCGAGCGGCAATGCGAGCAGTTTCTGGATCGCATCGTTGAAGCCAACGCGCCGAGCGTGATTGCGGCTTACGAAGCACGCATCCGCAAGCTCGAAGACGAGAAGATCACGCTGACAGAGCGCATCGCCAATTGCAGGCGTCCGATTAGAAGTTTCGAGGACACATATAGAACCGCGCTCGACTTCCTCTCAAATCCTTGGATTCTTTGGTCTTCTCCCCGCATCGAGGACAAGCGCGCGGTGCTGAAACTCGCCTTTGTCGAGCGTCTTGCCTATGTGCGGAATGAGGGACTTAGAACCGCAAATCTGGCCTTGCCTTTCAGGGTCTTAGGCGGGATTTGCGGTCAAAACTACGAGATGGTGGGCCCGGAGGGACTCGAACCCCCAACCAGACCGTTATGAGCGGTCCGCTCTAACCATTGAGCTACAGGCCCGCCCGGAGACCCGAACATCGCGTCTTCGCCGAAGCGAGCGCTCCCTCTACCCCAATGCGCGGGCGCGGGAAAAGGGGCAAGGGCGGCGCCCCTCGAATGCGGTCCGAACGGGACCCGGCGGTGTACACATCCTGCTTAGGAGCGCTGTGTTCTGCCCCTCCACATTGCCGTCGCTTGGCTTTCGGTCCTATCATGTTGAACCTCAAGGTGATTGAAAAGGCTAGGAACATGATGCGTTTGGCAATGGCGGTCACCGCCGCGGCGCTGCTGTCAGCGTGCGCGACCGCTCCGCTCCAGGCGTCAGCGCAAGGAGCAATGATGCACGCCCCAGGCATTCAGCCGGAGACAACGATCTCGCTTAATGGCGTCGGCAGCGTCGACCGCGCGCCAGACCTCGCCACCGTGTCGGTCGGGGTGTCGATCGACGGGACGACCGCCGCCGAGGCGATGACGCGTCAGGCCGAATTGATGAACGGCGTTGTCTCCGCCCTCAAGGCGAACGCCATCGCCGATCGCGACATGCAGACGAGCAACCTCACCCTGAACCCCGCCTACGACTACAATCAGCGGGACGGCCGGCCGCGGCTGACCGGATACAACGCCTCCAACGAAATGCGTGTCACGGTTCGGGATCTCAGCAAGCTCGGGGCCGCGCTCGACGCGATCGTCAAGTCGGGCGGCAACACGATCAACGGCGTGTCATTCGGGCTCGCCAAACAGGAAGACGCGATGAACGAAGCCCGCGTGATGGCGATCAAGAACGCCGCGGCGAAGGCCGAACTCTATGCGAAATCCGTGGGCTACAAGGTCAAGCGGATCGTGACCGTCAGCGAGAACACCTATTTCGAGCCCCAGCCGATGATGGCCCGATCCGTCGCCGCGATGGCGGAATCCGCCCCGACGCCCGTGGCCGGCGGCGCTGTCACCACCAATGTGTCGGTCAACGTCCTGTTCGAACTGGACAGATAGCGGATGCAGAAACGCCCCGACCGGGAGGCCGGGGGCGTTTCGTTTCTTCGCCGCGGTTTCGGAGCCGAACGCGTCGCGGCCTCAGTTCACCTGAAGCACGCCGCCCGTTCCCGATCCGCCCTCGACCGACTGCGCCTTGTAGTTCTTGAGCGCCACAACCATCGAATTGTACGCGTCCACGAACGCCGCGACCGTGGCCCGGCCCTCCGGCGTCTTCGTGTAGCCGCCGAGCGCGCCGCCCGTTCCGCCGCCGCCGAGCAGGCCGCCGAGTCCGATGTCGCGGGAGCTGGAGCTGCCTTCCGAGGCGGAAAGCTGGATGCCCGACCGGATGTCGAACAGCGACAGGTTCACCTGCGTACTGGACGTCTTCATGCCGCCCACCACGCCGCCGAGCACGCCGCCGATCCGCGATCCGATCGCGCCGCCGAGCGCGCCGGTTCCCGCCTGCGAGAACATGATGGTCGGCTCAAGATAATAGTCCGCCGCAACGCGCTGGCCGGCTTGCTGATTCGATCCCTCCCGGAACTCCCCCGAATTGCGCTGTTGCTGGGTGATGCCCGAGATCCGGCTGTCGAGCCGCTCGTTTCCAACGGACGTCACGATGAAGCAGTTCGACTGCTGCGCGATGAGGCGGATCATCGGTTCAACCGACGTCACCTGAGTGCGGGTCGACCACTCGTAATACCAGGTCTTCTCGCGGCCATCGTCGATCGCGAGGGTTCCGAGCGTCTGTTCGCAATATTCGACTTCTCCCGCCCCTTGAGCGTTTGCGCCGCCGGCGGCTCCCTGGATTTGCGTCCCGCCCTGACCGCCTCGCTGGGCGACCGCCGCCGAGGAAAACGCCGCCAGCGCCAGTCCGACCGCGCCAAGTCTCGCCAAACGATTCATTTTCATGGGCAAACCCTCCATCTCCCGATCGCCGTGTGCGGGTGCGACCCCTGGAAATGCTTGTCCCCTCGGGCTCATGGGCTGTCAAGCAACCGGAACACACCGCGCGAAGCATCGCCGCAGGTGCGTGCGCTCAGACGATCCCGCTCACCACCTCGTTGGCGTCGTTAAGCCGAACCACGGTCGGGGCGTGCTGGCGGGCGGACGTCTCGTCCATCTGCCCGAAGGTGGCGATGATGATCCGGTCGGCGACCTGAAAGAAACGCGCGGCTGCGCCATTCACGCCAATCGTCCGCGATCCCCGGGGCGCCTCGATCGCATAGGTCGAGATGCGTGCGCCGTTGGTGATGTTCCAGATGTCGACGCGCTCATGCGGCAGGATGTTCGCCGCCTCCATCAGATCCATGTCGATGGAGACCGACCCCTCATAGTGCAGGTCACACTGGGTGACCGCCGCACGATGCAGCTTGCTCTTCATGAGCGTCAGCAACATCCAGACCCCTCCACTCCGTCCAAGCCGGAATCAACAGGTCCGGTTTCGGCACTGTAAGTAAGAACCCGTTTCCTCTACGTAAAGACCCCGGATCCACCGAGCGTCCACCCCGTCTGACGCTCTGGCCAGCCGGGCGGCCGCGATATAGCGTCGAGCGGGCTCCGCGCCAAGCCGACAGCCGCTCAGCCCTTCCGGGAGACATCCATGGCCGCTCACCACTTTGAAGTCGTCCGCTCCGGCGATTGCGCGCTTCGGGTCGCGGTGCAGGGGGATGGACCGCTCGTGCTGATGGTCCATGGCTGGCCGGAGAGCTGGTATTCCTGGCGACACCAGATGGAGCCGATCGCGCGCGCGGGCTACACCGCTGCCGCCATCGACGTTCGCGGCTATGGCGGATCGGACCGCCCCCACCCGGTCGAAGCCTATGCGATGGCGCACATGGTCGGCGATCTGCAGGCGGTCGCGGACCAGCTCGGCGGGGGGCGGGCGATCCTCATCGGTCATGACTGGGGCGCGCCGATCGTCTGGAATTCCGCGCTTGTCGACCCCCGGCGCTTCACCGCCGTCGCGGGTCTCTCCATCCCGCACATGGGCCGCGGCAAGGAACCCTTCATCTCGCTTGCAAAGAAGCTGTTCACCGACCAGGGCAGGTTCTTCTACATGGCCTACTTCCAGGACGAGGGGCCGGCCGAAGCCGAGTGCGAGGCGGACGTCCGCGGCGCGCTGCGCAGGATTTACTATTCGATCTCGGGCGACGCGCCGGACGGGTCATGGCCGATGAACAAGAAACACGGCGACCCGCTTCTTCTGGGGCTGGTCGATCCGGATCCCTTCCCCGGCTGGATGACCCCGGCGGACCTCGACTACTTCGTCGGCGAGTTCGAGCGCTCCGGCTTTCGCGGCCCGTTCAACCGCTACCGCAATTTTGAACGGGATTTCGCCTGGTCCGAACCGTTCAAGGACCGCCAGATCGAGCAGCCCGCGCTGTTCATCTCCGGAACCCGCGACATGGGCACGCGCATGGGCGGGCCGGACTGGGACTCCCGAATGAAGCTGCAATACCGCGACCTGCGCGGTGTCCACATGCTCGATGGATGTGGCCACTGGACGCAGCAGGAACGCCCGCAGGAGGTCAACCGACTGCTTCTGGACTGGCTATCGGGTCTCTGAGCGCGCGTTTCATCCGCCTGGCCATTGACCTTGATCGGGCGAGCCGCCACAACACCCTCGACGCGCGAGTCAGGCGGGAGCCTCATCCGCGCGGTGACACGAACGACCCCTGCAGAAGAGCGCGGCGGGATCGGGGCTCCAGCCCCTGTCCATGCGCCGCCGCCGAAGGCGCAACCACCCCGGAAACGCTCAGGCTGAAGGACTGCAGGTCGACGTGAACGCTGGAAAGCGCGGGTTCAGTCTCTTCACCGAGGCGCCGCCGCCGACGGAGTAAGTCTCGACCGTCCGAACGGTTGCGGCGAATCTCTCAGGCCATCCGACAGCGGGGGTGCGGTCGCGACCGTCGCGAACGCGCACAGCTTTCGGAGACTTTCTTGTCGGACCCTGACCATACGACGCTCAAGACGACCCCGCTCCACGCCCTGCACCAGCGGCTCGGCGCCCGCTTTGGCGCGTTCGGCGGCTATGACATGCCAATCCAGTATCCGGACGGCATTCTGTCGGAGCATCTCTGGACGCGCAGCCAGTGTGGTCTCTTCGATGTCAGCCACATGGGACCCTGCTTCCTCGCCCTGCCCGAACTCGGCGGAGGAGACGCCGCCCACCGCAGGGTCGCCGCGCTCGTTGAGAAGCTCGTTCCCTCCGACATCGCGAACCTTCCGCCGGGCAAGATGCAGCTCACCGTGCTGCTCAATGAGTCTGGCGGAATTCTCGACGACCTGATGATCGGTCGTCCGGCCCGCGACGATCGCCAGGGCATGCTTTACATCGTCGTAAACGCCGGCACCAAAGACCAGGATTTCGCGCTGCTCTCCGCCGCGGCTGACGGCGAGGCGCAGCTTCGTCGCGCCGACGACCGCGGACTCATCGCGATCCAGGGCCCGAAAGCGGAATCGGTGCTGGAGGACATCGTCCCCGGGGTGAGCAGCCTCTCCTTCATGACTTTCGCCCGTTTCGACCATTCGCAGTTCGGCCGCATGCTGGTCACGCGATGCGGCTACACCGGCGAGGACGGCTTTGAGGTGCTGGTGCTCCCCGATCACGCCGTCGCATTCACCGAACGCGTGCTCGCCGACGCCCGCGTCAAGCCGATCGGCCTCGGCGCCCGCGATAGCCTGCGCCTTGAAGCGGGACTGTGCCTCTACGGCCATGACATTGACGCGGACACCTCTCCGGTGGAGGCCGGCCTGTCCTGGATGATCTCGAAATCCCGGCGCGAACGCGGCGATTTCCCGGGGGCCGAGCGGATTCTTGGCGAGTTGAAGGCGGGTCCCGCCGCACGGCGCGTCGGCGTTCGCCCGCTCGGCCGGGCGCCCGCGCGGGAAGGGGCGGAGATCCAGACCCGCGAGGGCGACGCCATCGGCCGCGTCACCTCCGGCGGCTTCGGCCCGACCGTCAACGGGCCGGTGGCGATGGGGCATGTCGCCTCCAGCCACGCCAAGCCCGGAACGCCGGTTCAGGTGATTGTTCGCGGCAAGCCTTTCGAGGCGGAGATCGCCGCCCTGCCGTTCACTCCACACAACTACAAGCGCTGAGGGGAGCACACCATTATGACCACCTACTATACTCGCGAACACGAATGGATCGCCGTGGACGGCGCAATCGGCACGGTGGGTATCACCGCCTACGCCGCCGAAAAGCTCGGCGATGTCGTGTTCGTGGAACTGCCCGAAACCGGCCGGAAGCTCGCCCAGAACGCCGAAATGGCGGTCGTCGAAAGCGTCAAGGCCGCCTCCGATGTCTACGCTCCGGTCAGCGGCGAGGTCGTGGAGGCGAACGCCGCGCTGGTCGAAGCGCCCGAGACGGTGAACGCGGACCCTGAGGGCGCCGGCTGGTTCTGCAAAATCCGCCTCACATCCCCAGGCGAGCTGTCCGGCCTGATGGACAAGGCGGCCTACACAGCCTTCTGCGAAAGCCTCTAGAGCCCCACCAGAATCGATCGTTGACCCAGAGCAAAAGGCCGCACCACCATGCGTTACCTCCCCCTCACCCCCGAAGACCGCGCCGCCATGCTCGAGACCATCGGCGCGGCGTCTGTGGACGCCTTCTATGAGGACGTGCCCGCGTCCGCCCGCCTGCGGGGGCCGGTGCCGGACCTGCCGATGCACCAGGGCGAGCTCGCGGTCGAACGCCACATGTCGCGGCTCGCGGGAAAGAACCGCCCGGCGAGCTCCGGCCCGTTCTTCGTCGGGTGCGGGGCCTACAAACACCACGTCCCGGCGAGCGTCGATCACATCATCCAGCGGTCGGAATTCCTCACCACCTACACGCCCTACCAGCCGGAAATCGCGCAAGGAACGCTTCAGACCCTGTTCGAGTTCCAGACCCAGGTCGCCGAACTCACGGCAATGGATGTCGCCAACGCCTCCATGTATGACGGCTCGACCGCCTGCGCCGAGGCCGCGCTCATGGCCTGCCGCGTCACGCGCCGCAACAAAGTCCTCCTCTCGGGCGGCCTCCACCCCCACTACGCCGACGCCACCAGAACGCTTTGCGAGGCCGCCGGGATCAACGTCGTCCAGCTGCCGCCGACCATCGACGGCGAACTCGACCTGATCGACCATCTTGACGCCGACTCCGCCTGCGTGATCGCGCAGTCGCCCAACGTCTTTGGCTCGATCACCGATCTCACGCCCCTGTCCGACGCCGCGCACGACAAGGGCGCGCTGATGGTCAGCGTCTTCACCGAGGCGGTCTCCCTTGGCCTCATCAAGCCGCCCGGCGAGATGGGCGCCGATATCGCCGTCGGCGAAGGCCAGTCGATCGGCAACGCTCTCAATTTCGGCGGCCCGTATGTCGGCCTGTTCGCCGCCCGTCAGAAACTCGTTCGCCAGATGCCGGGCCGTCTTGCGGGCGAAACCGTGGACGCCGCCGGTGACCGCGGCTTCGTGCTCACCCTCTCCACGCGCGAGCAGCATATCCGCCGCGACAAGGCGACATCCAACATCTGCACCAATTCCGGCCTGTGCGCCCTGGCCTTCACAGCGCACATGACCCTGCTCGGCCAGAAGGGCCTGTCCCGGCTCGCCCGCCTCAACCACGAGGCGGCCTGCGCGCTCGCGGACGCCCTCTCCGAGGTCAAGGGCGTCGAGATCCTCACCCCGCGCTTCTTCAACGAGTTCGCCTTCCGCACGCCGAAGCCCGCGGACGCCGTACTCGCCGAGCTTGACCACCGGGGCGTCATCGGCGGCGTGCGCGCCTCCCGCTTCTATCCAGGCGACGCGGCGTTCGAGACGGTCATCATCGCCTGCGCCACCGAGTACACGACGCCCGCCGACATCGCGGCCTACGCGAAGGCCCTCGGCGAGGTGCTTTGATGAGCCCCGCTCTCACTGACCGGGCTTGCCCGGCGGAACTGAACCGAAAGAGCCTGCTGGAGGCGACTGAAGCACGATGAACACGTTCAAGAATGATCGCGCGACGCGGCCGCATGACGCGGCGCCGGACGCTGCAAGCTCCGTCTCGGGCTCGCGCGGCCTGTTGCAGGCGGAGGGCCTGCTCTTCGAGATCGGATCGCTCGACAAGACCGGCGTCGACCTTCCCGCCCCTGCGGGAAGCAAGGACCGTCTTGGCGGCGTTGCGCGCTCCGCGCCTCCCGCCCTGCCCGGCCTATCCGAGCCTGAAGCGATCCGCCACTATGTGCGCCTGTCGCAGCGCAACTACGCGATCGACCTCGGCCTCTTCCCGCTCGGCTCCTGCACCATGAAGCACAATCCCCGCCTGAACGAGCGGATGGCGCGCCTGCCCGGTTTCGCCGATGTCCACCCGCTGCAGCCGCAATCAACCGTCCAGGGCGCGCTCGAACTCATGACCGAGCTTGCCGACTGGCTGATGAAGCTCACCAACATGCCCGCCGTCGCCTTGTCGCCGAAAGCCGGCGCGCACGGCGAACTCTGCGGAATGCTCGCGATACGCGCCGCACTTTACGCCAAGGGCGAAGGCGAGACCCGGCGGCGCGTGCTCGTGCCGAAATCCGCCCACGGCACCAACCCGGCGACCGCCGCTCAGTGCGGATTCATCGTCGACGAGATCGAGGCCGCCGCCGACGGCCGCGTCGACCTTGAAGACCTCAAGGCCAAGCTCTCGCGCTCGGATGACGTCGCGGGCGTCATGCTAACCAACCCCAACACATGCGGCCTCTTCGAGCGCGACATCCGCATCATCGCGGACCTGATCCACGACGCGGGCGGCTATTTCTACTGCGACGGCGCGAACTTCAACGCCATCGTCGGGCGCGTGCGGCCGGGCGATCTCGGCGTCGACGCGATGCACATCAACCTCCACAAGACCTTCTCCACCCCGCATGGCGGCGGCGGACCGGGGTCCGGCCCAACCGTGCTGTCGGACGCGCTCGCGCCCTTCGCGCCGGTGCCGTTCGTCATCTCCACCGCTGAGGGCCTGCGTCTCGTCGAGCATGTCGGCGAGGATGAGGCGCGCCAGAGCTTCGGCCGCCTGTGCGCCTTCCACGGCCAGATGGGCATGTATGTCCGCGCGCTCACCTACATGCTCAGCCATGGCGCGGACGGGCTGAAGCAGGTCGCCGAGGATGCGGTCCTCAACGCCAACTACCTTCAGGCGCGCCTCAGCGCCGTCATGTCCCCCGCCTTCCCGGGCTACTGCATGCACGAGGCGCTGTTCTCCGACGCCTTCCTGAAGGACACCGGGATCGAGACGCTCGACATCGCCAAGGGCCTGATCGACGAGGGCTACCACCCGATGACCATGTATTTCCCGCTCGTCGTCCACGGGGCCATGCTCATCGAACCCACCGAGACCGAGTCCAAGGCGGAGCTCGACCGGTTCGCCGACGCCCTCGCCTCGGTCGCGAACCGTGCGCGCGCCAAGGACCAGACGCTCAAGACCGCCCCGCACCATGCACCGGCCCGCCGTCTCGACGAGACGCGCGCCGCCCGCAACCCGGTGCTGCGCTGGACGCCTTCAGCCGAGGCCCTCAAAGCCGCCGAATAGCGGCTTGTCTCCCAGGAGCGCCACCCATGTCGCCGCGCGTCCACGCCGTGTCGCTGAACCCTGAACACGGCTTCTCCAAGGCGGCCGCGCGATCCGTCACTCTCGTGGCGGGTCTGGGGATTGAGGGTGATGCGCATTCCGGGCCGACGGTGAAGCACCGCTCCCGCGTCGCCCGCGACCCGTCCCAGCCCAACCTCCGTCAGGTCCACCTCCTGCACCGCGAACTGTTCGACGAGCTGCGCGCGCTCGGCCATGAGGTCGCCCCCGGAGCCCTCGGCGAGAACATCACAACCGCCGGCCTCGACATTCTAAGCCTCCCGCTCGGTGCACGTCTGCGGCTCGGCGAGGAGGCCGTCGTCGAACTGACGGGCCTGCGAAACCCCTGCTCCCAGATCGAGGCGTTCAAGCCGGGTCTCCTGCGCGCCGTCCTGGACAAGACCGCCGACGGGACGGTCGTCCGGAAATCCGGCGTCATGTCGATTGTCGTCTCGGGCGGCGTGGTCCGGCCGGGCGACGCAATCGTGGTGGAGCTTCCGCAGCCGCCCCACCGCCCGCTGCTTCCCGTCTGATCCTGGTTCCAGCGCCCGCGATTAAAGGAAAATACGCATTCGCGTGTCACGCTCCGCAGGTGTCGGGTTTGCCGGGCGGGTAGGGTTCATGTTGACGTCTCGCTTCGCGCCGGCCGCGGCATTTCTTGCGCTCTTGAGCCTGTCCCGCGTCGCCCTCTCCGCCATGGGCGTCGCACCAGACCCCGTGGTCGTGGCGGAGCACTGGCAAAACCTAGACCTCTCGCTCCTCGCTTCAGACCCGTTGGGGTCGCTGTGGAACCTCCAGGCGCAGCCACCGCTCTGGAACGCCCTGCTCGCCGTCGCCGCGCAGATCGCCGGACCCGACGCCGCTGCGGTCACGGCCGTCGTCACAGCCTTCAACTTCGCCCTCACCGCCGCCGCGGGCCTTTTTCTGGCGTCGGCGCTCGCCCGCATCGGCCTCGGCCCCTGGCTCGCGACAGCATTCGCCCTCGCCGCGTCATGCTCGCCAAACGTCGTCTATTTCGAGGCCATCGCCTTCTACGCGCATCTGACCTTCTTCCATGTCGCCCTGCTGCTCTGGCTCCTCACCCGCGTCTCGCGGAACGGTCCGCTCTGGCCGGTCGCCGGATCGCTCGGCGTGCTGGTGTCGATCACCTGGACGTGGGCGATCTTTCATCCCGTTTTCGTCGCCGTGTACGCAGGGGCGCTCGTGCTCTGGGCGCGCGGGTGGACGCCCGTGGGCCGGTCGCTGCTCGCGTTCGCCGCTGCCGCCGCCCTGCTCGCCGCCATTCCCACGATCAAGAACGCCATGCTGATCGGCCTGCCCTCGGCATCGGGCTGGATCGGCCTCAACCTCGCCCAGACCGCTCCGGGCGGCCAGGTGGGAGCGCTCGCCGGCTGCGACTTTGTCACCGCGCAACGCGACGCCGCCGCGACACCGCCGCCCGACGCCGCGAACCTCCACCCAGTGCTCAGCCAGATGCAGAAATCGTCCGGCCACCCGAATTTCAACCACATCGGCCTCGTGGAGCGCAGCAAGGTCTGCCTCGGGCTCGCCCGCGGCGCCATCCTCGCTGATCCCGCCGGATGGGCCGGCCAGCGGATCGCTGCGCTCTTCGGATCGCACCAGCTCAATTCGTTCGACTATGACGTCGATCCGGTCGGATGGACCACCCTGATGGGCCCCGCCGAACGCGCCCTCCACGCGTCGGGAGCGGTGGGCCGGTCGTTCATGATCCTGCTTTATCTCGGGCTTTGGATGTTCGCCCTCCGCCGGGCGCAGGCGGGGGAGACGCTCTATGTTTTCCTGCTCGCCTTCATGGCCTACTTCACGCTCACATCGCACGCCCTAAATGGCGGCGAGCAGGCCCGGATGCGCTACACGATCGAGCCGATCTATCTGTTCTTATCCGCCGGGCTGCTGACGTCGGTTCTGCGCCGACGATCCCACAGCCAGCGCCCATCAGCGCCACAAGCCTACAGCCCGAACGCCACCGCGATCCAGTAGGTTGCGGCCGCCGCCCCATAGGCCAACCCGATCAGGTAGAAAAACATGAACCCCGTCCAGCGCCAGGAGTTTGTCTCCCGGCGCACCGTCGCGAGCGTCGCAAAACACTGCGGCGCGTAGACGTACCAGGCGATGAAGGCGAGCGCCATCGGCAGCGTCCACGCCGAGGCGAGCGCCCCCTGCAACGCCGTTGAACTCTCGTCCACCTCGCCCAGCGAATAGATCAGCCCGAGCGACGACACCGCCGCCTCGCGCGCCGCCATCCCCGGCACCAGAGCCACCACCATTTCGAGGTTGAAACCGATCGGCCTGAACACCGGCAGCAGGGCGTTGCCGATCATTCCCGCGAAACTTTCATCGAGCGGCCCGCCCGGATTGGGGAAGGTCGCAAGCACCCACAACAGCACCGTGGTCGCGAAGATGATCGTCCCGGCGCGCTTGAGGAACGCCCACGCCTTCTCGACCAGCCCCAGGAAGAAGTCCCGCGGCTCCGGCAGCTTGTAGGTCGGCAGCTCCATGATCAGCGGCTGCGAGGGGCCCCGCGTCGCGGTCCGTTTCAGGATGAAGGCGACGAGGATCGCGCTCAGGATCCCGACCACATAGAGAGCGAACAACACCAGTCCCTGCAGGTTGAACGGGCCAACCAGCGTCTGCGGAATGAAAACACCGATCAAAAGTGTGTAGACGGGAAGCCGCGCCGAACAGGTCATCAGCGGCGCAACCATGATCGTCGTGATGCGGTCGCGCTCGTCCTCGATCGTGCGCGTCGCCATGATGCCCGGGATCGCGCACGCGAACGACGACAACAGCGGAATGAACGCCCGTCCGTTGAGCCCCACCCGCACCATCAGCTCGTCCATCAGGAAGGCCGCGCGCGCCATATAGCCCGAGGCCTCCAGCGACAGGATGAACGCGAAAAGGATCACGATCTGCGGCAGGAAGACGACGACCGAGCCGACGCCGTTGATCACTCCGTCGACGACAAAGCTTCGCAGCACCTCATTGCCGATTCTCGGTTCAACCAGCCCCTGGACGGCCCCGAACAGCCACTCAACGCCGTCCATCAGCGGCGTCGCCCATGCATAGACCGCCTGGAACATGAAGAAGAGAAGGCCCGCGAGGATCGCCGGCCCGACCAGCGGGTGCAGAAACACCGCGTCGGCCTGACGCGTGAACCGGTTCATCGCCGGCTCGAACACGATCACCTCCCGGGCGATGTCGCGGGCGCGCTGCTGCAGCGATTTCAGCGATGACGGCTCATCTGCGGCCTCCGCCGCCGGGGTCGCGGCGGCCGGGGCGGTCAGCAGCGCATCGATCTTCGCAAGCAGCGCGTCGCGCCCCGACTTGCGCGTCGCCCGTGTCGCCGCCACCGGAACCCCGAGCAGGTCCTCAAGCTTGTGCAGATCGAGCTTCACCCCGTCGCGGTCTGCAAGATCGATCATATTGATCGCGATGATCGCCGGCTTGCCCAGCGATTTGAGCTGCAGGATCGTATGTAGGTGGGTGCGAAGATTGGCGGCGTCGGCGACGACGATGAGTGCGTCGGGCGCGGGCTGTCCCTCGATCCGCCCCTGTATGGCTTCCAGCGTCACGCGTTCATCGGCCGAGCGCGCATCAAGGCCGTAGACGCCGGGAAGATCAACGAGATCGACCGTCGCGCCGCCCGGGGTCTCGAACCGCCCGACGCGGGACTCGACCGTGACGCCGGCATAATTGGCGGTCTTCGCCAGTCCGCCCGTCAGGCCGTTGAAGAGCGTCGTTTTTCCGCTGTTCGGCGCGCCGACCAGCGCGACGCGCGCCGAGGCAGCGCTCACCGGGCCCGCTCCACCCGGATCAACGACGCCTCATAGCGCCGCAGCGCCACGACGGTCCGGTTCAGCCGCACCGACAGCGGCGCGCCGCCGATCGGTCCGCGCGCCAGAAGCTCCACCTCGTCACCCTCGGCAAATCCGATCGCGCGCAAGCGCTGGACCATTCCCGGATCGGCGGCTTCGTCGAAGCCGGTCACACGGAAATTCATGCCCTTCTGGAGCATGTCGAGCGCGAGGGGGGAGACGGTATCCATCGATCGCTTTTATTGCGAACCGTTCTCACTTGCAATGCGACAATCGCAAGAATGCGCGCGAGCTGATCACGTTTTCATGTTCGCCGCGATGGCCCCCGCTCCGCTCCGCGGCAGCTTCCGCATTCGGCCCGAGCGGGCTAAGACTTTCGATTGGACGAGGGGCGTACACGGCAATCTGCGGGAGAGCCGCCATGCGAACGCAAACGCCTCTTTTCGGCCTCGGGGCTCTCCTCGTTGCAAGCTGCGGCGGCGGAGGGGGCGGCGCGCCGCCCCCGGCGGCCAATCGTCCGCCCGCCTTCACCTCCGCCCAGTCGGTGTCGGTCCCCGAGACCACCACCACTCCCTTCTACACCGTCACCGCGTCGGACCCGGACGGCGATCCCGTCTCCTTGTCGCTCTCGGGCGGCGCCGATCGGGACCGGTTCGCCTTCAATGGCGCGACCGGCGAGCTGCGGTTCAGCTCCCCTCTCGATTTCGAAGCCCCCTCCGACGCCGACCGCAACAACATCTACGAGGCGCAGTTCACCGCGAGCGACGGCCGGCTGTCCGCGACCCTGACGCTCCAGGTTCAGGTGACGGACACCGCTTCCAGCTTCCGGGTGAGGCGAGTTGCACAGGGCCTCGCCTCGCCGATCTTTGTCGCCGGACTGCCCGACGGCTCAGGCCGCATCGTCGTGGTTGAGCGCGCCGGGCGCATCCGGATCGTCGACCCGGCGACCGGCGCGATCTCACCGACCGACTTCCTGAACATCATCCCGCAGGTGCGCGTGAATGGAGAGGAGGGACTGCTGTCGATCGCCTTCTCACCGGACTTCGTCGCCGACCGCAGTTTCTACGTCCACATGAACAATCTCTCCGGCGACACCGAGGTCCGCCGGTATCGCACCCTCTCCTCCAATCCCGCCCAGGGCGATCCGGCGAGCGGCGACGTCATCCTTCAGGTGGATCAGCCGGCGGCCTTCACCAACCACAAGGGCGGCTGGCTCGGCTTTGACCTCAGCGGACGGTTGCTGATTTCGCTGGGCGATGGCGGCGGCGGCGGCGATCCGCTGGGCTCGGCGCAAGACCGCACGTCCCTGCTCGGGAAAATCCTGCGCATCGACCCGCGCTCGGACGCGTTTCCGAGCGACCCCTTGCGCGACTACGCGATCCCGTCCGCCAACCCGTTCGCCGCCGGCGGCGGGGCGCCCGAAGTCCTCGCCATGGGCCTTCGCAACCCCTTCCGCGCCAGCATCGACCGCGCGACGGGCGACCTCTACATCGGCGATGTCGGACAGGGCGCCGTCGAGGAGATCGACCGGCTCGCCGCCACCACCACCGGGCTCGTCAACTATGGCTGGAACCAGCGCGAGGGATCGCAGCCCTTCGCGGGCGGGGCGGACAGCCCGGCCTTCACCCTCCCCGTCGCCGAATACTTCCATGGCGTCGGGCCCCGCGAAGGCCGCTCGGTGACGGGCGGCGTCGTCCACCGCGGCCCGGTTGAAGCGCTGCAGGGAGAGTACGTCTTCGCCGACTTCATCTCTCGCAACATCTGGTCCGTTCCGGTGGCGAGACTGACCGCGGGCGGCGTCGTCCCCTCCAGCCAGTTCACCCTGCGCACAGCCGACTTCGCGCCCGATCAGGGCGCAATCGACGCGATCGCCGCCTTCGGCGAGGATGTCGCGGGCAATCTCTACATCGTTGATCTGACAGGCGAGGTGTTTCGCCTCGAAGCCGGCAACTGACCCCTCAGAGGCCGGATCCGCTCGCGGGCTCACCGATGAACTTGACGAACACGCGCTGCCCGACGAGCACCGGCGCCTGTTCAGCGTCCACCACCACCTCCACGACCCGCTCATCCACCCGTTCGGACGGGTCGTCCGAGCGCAGCTTGCGCGAGCCCATCACGCCGGCGATGCGGATCACGGTCCCCGGATAGGAACTCAGCTGATCGGCCTCCGGAACGATTTCCACCGCTTGTCCGACCGACACCGCCGTCAGCGACCTTTCCTCCACTTCCGCCCGCACGATGCGCTGCGCATCGGGTTGAAGCTGGAACAGCGGCGTCACCTGCAGGGTCGATGCGCCCGATCCCGGATTGGCGTAGCGGCGCACGATGCGTCCGTCGGTCGGCGCCCGCACGAGATAAAGTTCGACCTGGAACTCCGCCTCATTCACCGCCGCGCGCGACAGATTCACCACCGCCCGCTGCGCCGTCATCTGCGCGGTGAGCTGACGGACGAGATCAACCGCCTGCTCGTAGGCCTGGCTCGACACGGCGGTCTCGGCGAGAAGCCGCTCCAGCCGACCCGCCTCGCGCTCGGCCGCCTTGAGCTGCACATCCAGCACCGGCAGCTGCGCCTCCGCTTGCTGCAGCTCGGCCCGCGCGCGGTCCCGGCGCAACCGCGCCTCCCGGTCGTCCTGCCGCGCGAGAATGTCTCCGGCCTTCACCAGATCGCCCTCCTGCACCATCACTTCCTCGATGATGCCCGGCGCGCGCGCGGCGATGTCGACCAGCCCGCCCTCGATATCCACCTTGCCGGCCGCGATCGTCGAGTAGCTGGCGGCGGCGGCCGCTGCGCTCGCCGCCGTCGCGGCGGCCTCCTCGCTGTTGCTTCCCTTCGCGCCGCAACCGGCGAGCGCGGCGGCGGCGATCAGGATCGCGGCGGGGACTGAGTACCGGGAGGTAGGCATTTCGCTTGTCCGTTCTGACTAGTGTTGTGCGAACTGGGCGGGATCGGCGTTGGTCGAGGTGATGCGGCCATCCTCGATGGTGATGATCCGGTCCGCGAAGGCCGCGAGCCGCGCATCGTGGGTGACGCAGAGCACCGTCGCGCCCTGCTCCTTTGCGCTGTTGCGCAGCAACTGCATCACGATCTGTCCGTTCTCGCCGTCGAGCGCCGATGTCGGCTCGTCCGCGAAGATGAGCCGCGGCCGCTTGGCGAGCGCGCGAGCGATCGCAACCCGCTGCTTCTCTCCGCCCGAGAGCCGATCCGGCCGGTTGTCCAGCCGGTGCGACAGGCCGACGTCGGACAGCGCCTTCTCCGCCGCCTCACGTCGCTTCGCCGGCGACTGGCCGCCGTATTTCAGCACCACCTCGACCTGCTGGCGCGCCGTCAGCGCCGCGAACAGGTTGAACCCCTGGAAGATGAACCCGCAATTCTTCAAACGGAACCGGTCCAGCGCCTTCTGGCGCATCTCCCACAGCGACTCGCCAAGCGCGATCACCTCGCCCTCATCGGGCCGCATTAGACCGGACACCGCCGCAAGAAGCGTCGACTTGCCGGAGCCGGACGGCCCCATCACCAGCGCGATCTCTCCCTGTTCTACGGTCAGGTCGACGCCTTTCAGCACATGCGTGCGGATGGCGCCCTTGCCGAACGACTTCTCGACCCCCCGCGCATCGAGCGCGAGCGTGGCTGCGCCAACGGCGGCGGCTGTGCGGTCCGCGCCTTCCTCATGCCGGGCGGCGGCGTGAGACGAATGGGCCGTCTTCAGAGCGAGCGTGTTCATTTCAGCAGATCCGCCGGTTCTCCCTTCTTCAGGGCTCCGAGTGTCAGCATTCCCGAACCAACCGCGATCAGCAGCAGCAGGACGATCGTCTGGGCGACGGACGGAATTGGATAGGCCATCGGGATGTTGTTGGCGCGGCCGGCGAAGGAGATCGCCATCAGGCACAGGCCGGACACCAGCACCCCGGCGATCCCGACCCAGAAGGACAGCTCCATCACCACCCAGCGCAGCGATCCGATCGACACGCCGAGCGCCCGCAGGCTCGCGAACTCCTTGATATTGGCGAGGATCGCCCCGCGCAGCGTCTGCCAGGTGATCACCACCCCGATGATGAACCCGATCGAGCTCATGAAGCTCATCAGGATCACGATGATCCCCTGCTGCATCACGTCACGGATCGTCGCGGCCGACAGCTCCTTGCGGTCCCAGACCCGATACTGCCCGTCGGCGATGGCGTTCAGCTCGTCGCGCACGATTAGCGCCTGGCTCGGGTCCTTCACCCGCACGAACAACGCGCCAACCGACGAATCGTCGATCCGCCCCATCGCCCGCAACGTCGCCCGCGAGGTGAAAAGCATGGGAGCTTCGACGCTCGGGTAGTTGTCCAGGATCGCGGCGACCCGCACGGTGCGGCCGTAGAGCGAGGCCTCATCGCCGAGTTTCACCTTCAACTGATTGAGCGCGGTCCGGTCCACCGCGACATTGAACGGCGCGGAAAGGGCCATGCGCTGTTCCTCGGTGAAATCCTGCGGAAGCGTGATCGCATCCGGCTCGGTGTCGACCCCGTTCACCACCACCATGGAGGGTTTGGTCGCGCCAGGGCCATAGAACGGGCCGAAATCCCCCGGCAGGTCACGAACCTCCGCCACTCCGCTATGACGATAGATCAGCGGGATCACCCGCGCCGGGAGCGGCGACGACTGGCCTTGCATCGACGACGCCGCCGCAGGCATCACCAAGAGCTGGCCGCGCGCTCGGTCGATCGATGCGGTGAAGGACTGCAGCAATCCCACGAACATGCCGGTCAGCGCGAGCATCAGCACGCCCGCCATGGCGAGCGCGATGACCGCTGCGAGATAGCGCCTCCATTCATACATCAGCGTTGAAAGCGCGAGACTCATCGACCCGACTCCGGCTTCGCAGGGGGACAACACCCCTGTAATCATGTCACTTATCGATATTCGATAAGTCAACGGTTGGCAAGGTCTATTTCTCGCGCAGTTGAATGTCCCGTCGCCGGCGTGCGGTCGCAAACCCCGTCTGCGCGATGCCTCGCACACTCTGGTTTGGATCAGGTTTACGGCGGCGCGGAGCTGCGCGGTTCACCAACACAGACGATGGTCCGAACTTGCGTCTCGAACCTCGCCGGCGGCTGTCCGCAAACCGCGACGTCCCCGCATCGGCGGCGACCGTGAATCGCGCTAACCGTCGACGCAGTCGCACGCTCCCGCCCGCGGACGGGCAAGCCCGGCCCTGCGAAACGAAAGGCGCGCCATGAAGGACAAGTTCGTCAGCGCCGACGAGGCGGTGGAGATCATCGAGAGCGGCGATACGCTCGCGACCTCCGGCTTTGTCGGGATCGGCACGCCCGAAACCCTGCTCGATGCGCTGGAGCGCCGCTTCCTCAAGACCGGCGCACCGCGCGATCTCTGCCTGATGTTCGCGGCCGGTCAGGGCGACGGCAAGGACCGCGGCCTCAACCGGCTTGGACACGAGGGCTTGCTGAAACGTGTGATCGGCGGGCACTGGGGCCTCGTCCCGAAGCTTGGAAAGCTCGCGACCGCCGGGATGATCGAGGCCTACAATCTCCCCCAGGGCTGCATCTCCCACCTCTATCGCGAGATCGCGGCGGGCAAGCCCGGCGTGATCACCCGCGTCGGCGTCGGCACATTCGTCGATCCGAGACTTGAGGGCGGCAAGATCAATTCCGCGACCACCGAAGACATCGTCGAGGTGATCGAAATCGACGGCGAGGACTGGCTTCGCTACAAACCCCGACCGATCAACGTCGTCTTCATTCGCGGCACCACGGCGGACCCCGCCGGCAACATCACGATGGAGCGCGAGGCGCTCACCCTCGACAATCTCGCCATGGCGATGGCGGCGCGCAATTCCGGCGGTGTGGTGATCGCGCAGGTCGAGCGTGTCGCGGCGCGTGGTTCCCTGCACCCGCGCCAGGTCATTGTCCCGGGCGCGCTTGTCGACTGCGTCGTTCTCGCCGGTCCCGACCAGCACCCGCAGACCTACGCCACCCAATACTCCCCCTACTATTCGGCGGAGCTTCGGGCGCCGCCGGAGACCGCCAAGCCCGCCGCACTTGATGTACGGAAGGTGATCGCCCGGCGCTGCGCCCTCGAACTGCCGATGAACGGCGTCGTCAATCTCGGCATCGGCATGCCCGAGGGGGTCGCGGCGGTTGCCGGGGAGGAACGCCTGCTCGACCATGTCACCCTCACCGCAGAACCCGGCGTGATCGGCGGCAAGCCCGCCGGCGGTCTCGACTTCGGCGCCGCGGTCAACACCGACGCCGTCATCGCCCAGAACCAGCAATTCGACTTCTACGACGGCGGCGGGCTCGATCTCGCCTGTCTCGGCATGGCCGAGTGCGACGCGGACGGCAATGTCAACGTCTCGCGGTTCAACGGCCGGATCGCCGGCGCCGGCGGCTTCATCAACATCAGCCAGAACGCCCGCAAGCTCGTGTTCGCCGGGGTCTTCACCGCTGGCGGGCTCGATGTCCGGGTGGCGGAGGGGCGTCTCTCCATCATCACCGAAGGCGCCGCGCGAAAATTCCGCTCCGCCGTCGAGCAGATCACCTTCTCCGGTCGCCGCGCGCGAGACCTCGGCCAGCCGGTGCTCTATGTCACCGAGCGCTGCGTCTTCCGCCTCGCGCCCGCGGGCGTTGAACTCATCGAGACGGCTCCCGGCGTCGACATCGACCGGGACATCCTCGCGCACATGGACTTCCGCCCCATCATCGATACGCCCGTGCAGATGGACGCCCGCATCTTCCGCGACGAGCCGATGGGGCTTCGCGAGGCGCTTCTCGACCTCACCCTTGAGGACCGCATCGTCTACGACGCCGCCCGCAATACGCTGTTCGTCAATTTCGAGGGGCTGCATATCCGCTCGCGCAAGGAGGTGTTCAGCCTCTATCGCCTGCTCGATCAGCGCTGTCAGTCGATCGGCCGGAAGGTCCGCGCCATCGTCAACTACGACTCCTTCCGCATCGAGGAGGACGCCGCGGAGGCGTTCGTGCGCTTCGTCGATCTCATCGAAACCGCCTATTACGAACGCGTCTCCCGCTATTCCACGAGCGCCTTCATGCGTCTCAAGCTCGGCCGCATCCTTCGTCGCGACGTCGCCGCCCACATCTTCGAATCCCGCGCCGACGCCGCCCGCTTTCTCGAGGAGGCGGGATGAACCCCCGGATCCTCGCGCTGTCCACGGTCGCGATCGCCGCGAGCTATCTCGCCTTCCTCGTCCTGAACGAGACCGCCATCCCCCCCGCGCCCCGCGCCGCGGCGCCGGAGCCGGACGGCCCGACACGGACGGTCGCCTTCGTTGCGAACGCCCTCGACGGCTCCGTCACCCTCATTGGCGCCGAGGACGCAGAGGTCCTCGCCACGATCAACACCATTCCGGACGGGCGCCGCGTCCGTCCATGGCGTGACCCGATGCAGGGCCTCATCGGCCAGATGAGCGTCGAGGCGGCGGGCGGTCGCAACTATGCGGAGGATGTCGAGGTCTCTCCGGATGGCTCCGTGCTCTATGTCTCGCGCGGCCACCTCGCGGACGTCGCCGCCTTCGACATCGCCAGCGGCGCACTGTTGTGGCGCGCGCCGGTGCGCGGCTTCAAGGCGGGCCAGATGGCGCTGGCGCCGGATGGGTCGCGGCTCTTTGTCTCGGCGGTGTTCAGGGGCGTCGTCGAAGCGATCGACACGTCGACCGGCCGCAAGGCCGGGTTTTTCGTCACGGGAGAGCTGCCCGGCGACCTGAAGATCAGCGCGGACGGGCGGCGCGTCTACGCGGCCGTGACCGGCGATCCGGGGCGGCGCGGCGCAGCGCCCACATCCCTCACCGCGCTCGCCATCGCCGACGCGGCGACCCTTCAGCTTATCGAGACGCACGAATTCGGCGCCGGCCTTCAGCAGTTCGCGCTGTCGCCGGAGGGGCGCATCCTGTTCGCGAAGGTCGAGGGCTCCGCCGATCTCCTCGCCTACGATCTTGCGACCCGCCGCGTCATCGGGCGACGCGCTCCCGGCGCACCGATCCAGCGACCGTCGGGGCCGATTTCTGGCTCCGCTTCGGCGTCCGGCCCCAGTGGGATCGCCATCACGGACAACGGCGCCCTCCTCTGCCTCGCTGACCGTGCTTCGGCCACCGCTGTCTTCCTCGCCACAACCGGCCTCGACCACATCACCCGGGTGCAGGTGGGCGACGCTCCGGCCGCGGCGGTGATCACGCCCGATCAGACGACCTGCATGCTCGCCAATGCGCTGAGCGATGATGTCTCCTTCATCACTATCGGCGGGTTTGTCGAATGGGCGCGCGTCAAGGTCGGTCGCGGTCCTGCGCACATCACCATCGCCGAAGTCCCGGACGCCGTGATCGAACCCCTTGTGGAAGACGAGCGCCAGGCCCTCGTTTCAGAGGTTCCATCGTCGGGCGCGGCGATCGCCGGCGGCCCCTGAACGCCTCAACCGTCCCCGAATATCGACCGGTCGGCGACATGGCGCATCGGTCGTCCCTCCAGCCATCGGCCGAGATTGTCGATGAACAGCGCATCCGCCCGCGCATAAGTCGCATCGGTCGCCGCCGAATCGTGAGGCGTGATGGTCACGCGCGGGTGCGACCACAAAGAATGCGTCTTGGGCAGCGGTTCCTCCCGGGTCACGTCGAGGGCGGCATGGCCGGGCCGTCCGGCGTCGAGCGCCGCGATCAGGTGGTCCTCGTTCACCAGCGCCCCGCGCCCGAGATTCATGAACACCGCATCCGCCTTCATCGCGGAGAAGAAAGCCGCATCCGCCATCGCTTCGGTCTGCGGCGTATGCGGAACGCAGAGGACCACCACGTCCGCCGACGCCAGATGGTCAGGCGTCACCGAGCCGATCATCGCATCCGCATCCGGCGACGCGCCGGATGACCTGCGCACGCCCGTCACCCGCCCCCCGAGCGCCCGCACCCGGCAACCGATGGCGGCGCCGATCGACCCAAAGCCGATCACCAGCCATTCGGAGCCTGCAATCTCGCGCGACTGGAGGCGCTTCCATTCCGCGTCAGCCTGCAGCGCGCGATGCTCCGGGCCGCGCCTGAAATGGTCGAGCGCCGCCCAAAGGGCCCACTCCGCCATCGCTTCAGCCTGGACATGGCAGGTGGTGTAGATCGCCGCGCGCCGGCCGATCGCAGACAGAACGGGGTGTTCCACTCCTGCGGCGGCGGACTGGAACCATTCGAGTCTCGTGGCGCCCAGAACGGTTTGCATGAACACCTGCGCCTTTGGCAGGAACCAGACGTCTGCGCTCCCGAAGGCGAGATGCGGGTCGACCTTCGCCGCTTCTTCCCGGGTCAGCGCATCGACGAGGCGGCCGTCGAGCGTGGTCGCCACACACCGGACGCGGTGTTCCCAGGGCGCCAGCGCCGCCGCGATCCGGGCGTGCGTTTTTTCGTGCAAGAGCAAGGTTTTCATGCGCGCGTCCCGCGGACCGGTCGAGCCCCGTTTCCACTTTCGCGGATTCCGGGACACCCTGTCGATCGCGATGTGGCGTGGCGCTCGGCTTTAAACAAAAAAAGCCGCCGAAAACGACATGTTTTCAGCGGCTTCCTTGGGTGCGGGAACAGGATTTGAACCTGTGACCTTCAGGTTATGAGCCTGACGAGCTACCGGACTGCTCCATCCCGCGTCAAACTTGATGGCCCCGGCCCCGTCCACGGCGCTTGGGCGCTACAGAGGGACCAGGCCGCAATATGGACGTGACCAGACTATAGCGCACGTCCCGGCCGGGACAACACGGTCACTGAAGGAGGCCCGGCGCGTCCCCGCTCCCGCGAAGGACCACCGCATAATGTGTTTCCGGCTTTGCAGACCTGGCGGCGACCTACTCTCCCATGTCTTAAGACATAGTACCATCGGCGCTGGGGGACTTAACGGCCGAGTTCGGGATGGGATCGGGTGGGGAACCCCCGCCAAAACCACCAGGTCGGCAAAACCGGAGACCACCGCGAGAGCAGGAGACCTGCGCACGCTGTGAGACTGCAACCAATTCGTCTGAACACGCGCATCGGAGTGCGCAAATGGGCGGCGACGCGTTCGTCGCCACGCATGGGTCTGCGCTCGATCAAGCCTATCGAGCAATTAGTACCGGTTAGCTTCACGCCTCGCGACGCTTCCACACCCGGCCTATCGACGTGATGGTCTATCACGGCTCTCAGGGAAACCTGGTTTTGAGGTGGGTTTCCCGCTTAGATGCTTTCAGCGGTTATCCCGACCGTACATAGCTACCCAGCTGCGCTCCTGGCGGAACGACTGGTGCACCAGAGGTACGTCCATCCCGGTCCTCTCGTACTAGGGACAGATCCTCTCAAGTTTCCAACACCCACGGCAGATAGGGACCAAACTGTCTCACGACGTTCTGAACCCAGCTCACGTACCACTTTAAATGGCGAACAGCCATACCCTTGGGACCT